>NZ_CAKKMZ010000001.1:0-485000 GCF_918741265.1 Rhizobium sp. CECT 9324
TCATCAGTCCCCCGTAATGAAGTGGAGGAGGCCTTTGAAGGCTAGGATGTGGACGATGGTCAGGTAGATCGTCACCACAACGATTGCGTCTGCTGTCACTTCTCGGTCTCCACCCAGTAGGCTTTGTAGCGGGTACCGCCGAAGTCCTTCTTGAACTGGGACTTGATCTCCAGCCCGAGGCGCTTCAGTTCGGAGATGCGTGTGGTCACCTCCTGGACGTTGAGCGTGTTGATCGCGACCTGACGTGTCAGCGCACGGCCAGTCATCAGGTAGTCGTAGATGAGCCGCTGTTGGGGAGAGAGGTTGTAGATCGTGGCGTCCGAGAGAAAGTTCTGGGTCACTTGCTGTCTTCCTGTAATGTCGTAGTGTCAGCCCAAGTCGATACCCTGGGCGAAGAGAGCCACGTCCTCCCGGAGGAGATCCATGTCGATGGGTGGGCACGGAGGATGGTCGCGGTGACGGAACCTCTGGACCTCAGAGTGCGCCTTCAGGTCCAATGGGCCGTAGTGTTGCACCAGTTCGTTGAACAGTCGGAGGAACGCTCGGCGCTGCTCCTGGGTGAAGTTGTCCACCCCTTCCCCGCCGTCCTCTTCGCGGCCACCTACAAGGCAGACCCCTATGGAGTCCATGTTGTGGCCGGGGGTGTGGGAGCCTACGAGGTCACGCGGGCGGCACTCTGTGACGCTGCCGTCCCGCTCAATGATGAACTGGTAGCCGATGGAAAGGATGCCCATCTTTAGGCCACCCTCATGGGCCAGGACGGACCATCTCGGAACGTCCTCGGTGCAGCACACATCTGGTCTGGTGTGGCTGTCGTGCAGGATGACCCTCTTGGTCTTCTCCCGCGTCTTGTACTTGATTGGTACGGTCAATCTGTCTCTCCATTTGCCCACGCTTTGAACTCGGGCCAGACCTTCCCCTTGAGCCAGTCCTTGAGGAAGTTCAACGCTTCGAAGTCCTCCAGGTGGCCCATCGCGTACTCGATGGCCTGTCTATCGGTCCCGCCACCCAGGGGCGACATTTGGGTTGCGTTCAGGCGATCTTTGAGGGTCGGTGGGGTTGGTGTAGGAAGCATTACTCAATCTCCTCTGGGTAGAACAAACTAGGAACATTCTCCTAACGTGCCTCTGCCCCTCTGTCGATAGGAATTATTTCACAAGACCCAAAATATCCTCAGGCTTGCGCTTCGGTCCCCGCTCCTCGATCCAGGCCTTGGGGATGATCCGGCTGGCCCACTTGAAGCCATGCTTTTCAGCCCACATTGCGTAGGTCGTCTTGGAGCCCTTGATGATCTTGTCGAAGGGCCGCTGAAAGACGAACCGGATGTCGAGATCCGGATGTTGAAGCTTGATGAGGATATGCTTGGCCCGGTCTTTAGGTTCCAGCTTGCCCTTGGTCTCAACGATGATGCCGTTTGGCAGTGGGAAGTCTGGGGTGTAGTTCCGCCGCGTCTCGGGTACCGTGTATGGTATCTTGAACGACTCAAAACTGACCTTCACCCCCTGGTCTTCCAGGAACTTCGCGTTCATTTCCTCAAGTCCCGACCGGAAGCCGAACCGAAGTCCGACCTCCTGGGATGTCTTGGGGGCATTCACCTTCCGTGCCTGTCGCCAGTTACCTTTGGAGACTCCCATCTAGGTCTCCATGTCCCACCCGTAGCGGTCCTCAATGATACCCGCCACGATGACACCGAGAATGATGCAGACGAGGAGAGTCTCCATCAGTGCGCCTCCTCGAAACGATCTGCGGTGAAGTAGTTCTCCGGAAGCTCCACGAGTTCGACACCAGGAGTGTTCTCCATCCCTGGGATCTCAGTCCGCTCGCATCCGTCTGGGTCTCCGATGAAGGCCCGCTTGACGGTGTAGTTCTCCCCCTCGGTGATCGGGATGCCTACTTCAGGGGCGCGGATGCAGCGGATGGTCTGACCCCGCTTGAACGGGTGACGAGGTTTCCCCATCAGTAGTCACCACCCTGTTCCTCGTCGGCGGACTGGCCGAAGCCCTGGTCTTCACCGTCTGCCACGAAGCCGTCCTCGACCTCACCGAAGCCGCGACCGCCACCACCGGACCCACTGGCCAGCTTGGTGATCTGTACCTTGGCGAAGTCCAGGCGTACCCCGACCTCCTTGGAGGAGACCATGACGATGGGGCGCATCGAGAACATCACGCGGCCCTCGGAGCCATTCCAGACAGACACGTCGATGACGTTGTCCTTGGAGTCACGGAGTTCGATCTTGACGTCCTTGAAGCCGGAGGTCTCCTTCTTCGAGGGGATCTTGGCGTTCTGCTTGTAGGAGAACACAACGTCTCCGGTCGGCTCGCCGGTCTCGTCATCTTCGATCCGCTCAAAGGGAACGTAGAGCTTCCACTTCTTGGCCTCACCCGGCTTCATCTCCTGGGTGTGCTCCTGGAGTGCGGCGACGCAAGCGGCTTCGATCTTCGCTGCCAGCTTCTCGGCGGCGTCACCAGAGAGGCGCTGGTCGGTGTGGAAGAGACCATCGGAATTGAACTTGGTGTCAGGCTTGTTGAGCCAGGGGTGGATCAGTGGGCCTACCGGCGAGATGTGATACTTTGCCATGTGTCTCGGTGTCTCCTTAGATGACGGGCTCGTTGCGGACCCTCAGACCGAAGAAGTCGCGGAGGGATTCCATCTGGGCGTTGGACTTGTCGTGATAGGCGGAGGGATCGGTGATCAGCTTCCGGCCCAGGTGGTAGAGTTCCTCCGGGTCGGTGCCATTGCGCTCCGCGATTGCGTAGAAGAGGACGGCGATCCCTGCTGTCAGTTCGGCGGGGGGCTCATGGTTGGCTCCGCTGAGAAGGGCGTGAGCAACGCTCGCCACCCTGTCCCTGGGGATCATCAAGAGTTTGTCGCGGTCCAGGCGGTTAGACAGTGAGTTGGTCATTCCTCGTGCTCGCTTGAAAAGGCCAGCCCCATCACGGAACAATGTCGTAGTGTTGGACGTTGTGTTGTCGTGAAGGAAGCTGGCGATATGGGATTTTCAAGTACAGTCCTATTGTTTGTAATGTCGTAGTGTCAGGCGAAAAAATAGAGCGAAGAGGCGACGTCCTCTAGGTTTAGGTTGCCGAAGGAGGGCAGCGGGGGAAACTCGGCGCGAGGGCCAGCGACTTGGCGGCAGGCGTCCAGGAAGTTCTCCAGGACGGGCTCGGAGTAGGTCCATATGAAGGCCTGTCGGATCGATGCTTCGAGGTGCCACATGTCCGCGCAAACGGTCCCGTAGGCATCGTGGATTGACGTGAAGCTTTCCACCCCACGATCAGCGGCGATGTTGACGCAGAGCATCAAGGCGGCGGCATCCATTGAGTGGACGAAGTTCGGAGCGATCCCTCGGGCCTGACTTGCTGTGTCAAGCTCCTTAGTCTCTGTTCGGGTGGACAACTTTATAGTCTGCCCATCAAGGTTGGTTTTGATCTGATCATCCTGCATCTTCGCGTAGAACTGGCGCACGTAGAAGCCAGCCGGTGTCCTCCACCAGAGAGGAAGGCCCTTCTTGGATGCCACCTTGGCGCAGTCCTTGAGCCACGTCATGACCTCGACGGCCTTAGTCACGGTACCCGATACGGAGACCCAAAGGATGTCTGTCAGGTATGTGATCGCGGCATTCCTGTCCTCCCGATCTAGCCCCTTGATGATCCCATCGGGGTCATTCTTCTTGAGCCACTCCAGGGTGTACCGGAAGTATGCGTTCTTGGTCCCACCGTACGGCAGGATCATCACGGGGCGCTTGGTAACATCGCGCTTTGCCCTCCCATCGAACAACTCCAGCCAGAGACCGGCGAAGCGATCCGGCATCCGGTGGAATAGCTCCTCGGTCACCTTGTCGGCCACGTCCTGGTAGATGTCATTCGGCTTGTCGCCAGGGATCAGGTTAACCGAGGCGGCACCCTTCTCGTCCAGGACCATGGCGCTGAGATGCTGGATACCGTTACAGGTTCCGTCCACGCGGATTGGGAGGGAGGAAACCATACCTTCCCCCTCTTCGAGCCACCTCGCCCACTCTAGGATTGCCGCAAGGCGCTGCCAGTTGTCGTCGTCATCATCTCCGATCCACCTCCGGTCGCCGGTCGGGTCAGCCGCGATGGACCTCCACATGTCGTTCCTCTCGGTCGTCCATGCCACGCGGTCATCATATGCCACCTTGTCCACCCCGAAGGTGTTAGCGAGGTGAATGGCGAGCCACTGTGCATCGTCACCGTCAATTGGCTTCCCACGGGAGAACGTCAGGACGCCTCGGTGGAAGTCTGCCCCTTGAGGAGAGAGATCGGACGGGATCGGGTACATGCGTCCCCGGAAGTCCAGCATGTGCGGGAAGAAGAACTCAGGCTCCTTGCTGAAGCGGACGGCCATATTGAGGGTTCTCTCGAAGGACATCGCGACGGAGATCCGCTGTGCATTCCTGGCCCTTGCGGCGGAGGCTCGACGTGCCCAGGCGATGTACTCCTCCGTCCCCTTATCCTCGTCTGTGAGGTGGGCTGGACGTTCCTCTACGTTTTCCTCCTCCTGATGTGGGATACCGGCAAGCGCGAGGTCGCGGTCCCAGAAGTACTTGGCTACGTCGAGTACCCGCTGGTTGATCTTCCACGGTGTGGACTGCACACGGTTGAGGGCCTTGTAGACCTCCGGCATGTCCAGCGCCTCGTACTCCTCCAGGGCGTTCTGACGCTGGTCCTGGTGGTTCGCCTTGAAGCGGATCATGAAGGGTGGCTTCACGAATGGTGTGTAGTATCCGCCGTCACGCGGGCCGGTCCACGACAAGGGCGGAATGAGGGTTGGCATGTAGGTCGGTGCGAAGACAAGCTCTCCGTCCATCGCCGTCTTAATCCATGTGAGTAGACCCTCGTCTGCCTCCAGGATGTAAGGACGCTTCATGTAGCCGTAGCTCTTTCCCTTCTTAGGTACCCAGGACGGGTCCTGTGCGATGTAGAAGCGGCGGGTCTTCGTGATGACGATGTTGATGAGTTCCAGCCCTACCCGTTGACGGTCGGTCTCGGTCCACTCGATCCATCCGATCTTCTCCCAGATGTACTTGTTGAATAGGGAGATACGGGAACGGCGCTGGTGTGCCGCGTTGGAGCCTCGCTCGGCATAGTGTGCGGCGGTCTTCTTCCAGTCCTCCGGCTCCTCCTCCTTCCACTTCTTGCAGCGGGCCTCATGTTCGCACCATGTGCCGATCTCTACGGCGATGGCCAGGACGTGCCGCTGCTCAATGGCCATCATGCGGAGGATCGCTCGGAGCGCGACCAGGGCGGCGACTTCGGGGTCAAGCTCCTGAAGACGTGGTAGTGCGATGGGCTTCACGCCGCGCTTAGTCCCTGCCTTCGTGATCCAATCCTTCAGGCCGTCTGCCACTGGCGTGACCCACTCGGTGACCAGACTCCGGTACGGACGCAGGCGTGTCATGTCCTGCTTCTCCTTGGCCTTGTCGATCCTTTGCTGGGCGCGTTTCTTCCCCTCAGTCAGCATCTCCTCTTCGAGTGCCACTTGATCCTCCCAGCGAGTGTGGAGGTGTGCCGCGATTTCGACGTGCTGGTTCATGGATATTCCTCGTGCTGTAATGTCGTAGTGTGCAATTAAAGAGAGGTCAGTCCCTCTGGAACGACGAAGGTAGGCAGGCAAGATGGAGGTTCATCTGCTCCTGCTTCAGGGCGTCCTTCACCAGAACTTTGGCCTCCTGACACGCCTCCTCCGTGGTAAAGCGGTTATACTGGTCGGGTCTCTGTGTGAGAGGCTCTACGTGCCCGAGCGGGGATACGATGAAGATTGTGAATGCTGCTGCTTTGATCATTTCGACTCCATGTAGATGCGTAGTGTCAGCGTGAAGTTCTGACGTAGGTAGAGAGGTCGGTACGCTCCCAGACCAGAGCGGATACCTTCCGGAAGTAGTCCCCTGGAGTAACTCGTACGGTCTTCTGGGCGGCAGGGAATACCTCTCGTCCAGGACGTAGGGTCACTGTTTTGATTCGGCAGTGGTGGTCTTTCATTCCGTGATCCTTCTAGTTCTCCGGAAGATGGCTCCCGTGTACATGCACTGGCGCTCCTCTATCAGCCACCAACGTCCCTCAGAGTCCACCTTCATGCGCCGCTTACGGAGCTTGAGGCTCCTCCACTTTTCGTCCTGAGAGAGGTTGCTTCCGGTCGAAGCGTAGGGTCTCCAGGCTGTGGCATTCGGTGGCACAACTCGGCGGATGCGAGCGACCAGGGTCTGTAGATGCGTAGTGACGATGCAGAAGCGCATGACTGAGGTCCTTACCATATTCGGCACATTGTGTGCAAGATCGTAGTATGGGGAGTTGCTTTTGAGTCGAGCGCGTCTACCAGTTCCGCCAATGGGGCACAAAGCGTCAAACGCCGGGTGGACAGCGCCGGACTATACGAAGGAAGCCGAGCTGGTCAACCACCTTTTTGCCATGCGCGGCGATCACATGAAAGTTCCGTTGCAGGATGACGCGGCCATGGGGCTGGCCATTTACAGTCCTCGGTCGCTTGACTAGAAACGGCCTGCTGAAATCGGAAACGGCACATGCCGCGCCGCCTTGGCAACACAGACCCTCCTGCCCGATGCCCGG
This sequence comes from Rhizobium sp. CECT 9324, assembly GCF_918741265.1. Lineage (NCBI taxonomy): Bacteria > Pseudomonadati > Pseudomonadota > Alphaproteobacteria > Hyphomicrobiales > Rhizobiaceae > Rhizobium > Rhizobium sp. CECT 9324. Next base: position 6,585 of record NZ_CAKKMZ010000001.1, read on the forward strand.
CGCAGCAAACGCCATGCCCTGACCGCAATGCGCAACAGCATCCACCGGTCAAACCCGTCATTCGAAGGAAATCCGATGCGCCTTCCCGCCACGCTTGCAAATTCCGACCTCGCCGCAGCTTGCCTTCTCACATTGGGCATGGCGGTCATTGTCGGATCGGCGCTCGGCTTCGAACACCTTGGCGGCTATGTGCCCTGCGCCCTCTGCCTGATGCAGCGCAATCCCTACTATATCGGCATCGGCGTCGGACTGGCGGCAATCATCGCCGCGGCGCTGCGCCTGCCGCCCGCGGTCGTTCGCGGTCTTTTCCTCGTCATCGCCGTGCTGATGCTCGTCGGCATGGGGCTTGGCATCTACCATTCCGGCGTCGAGTGGAAGTTCTGGGACGGCCCGGCGAGCTGCAGCATCGGCGCGACCGGTGGCGCGACACCGACCAATGTGCTCGAAGCGCTCAACAGCACCAAGGCGCCATCCTGCACCGAAGCCACGCTTCGGGTGCTCGGCCTGTCCTTTGCCGGCTGGAATGTGCTGACCAGTGCTGGGCTTGCCGCAATCGCCATCTGGGCCACCGTGCGCAAGCGCGGTTGACAGCCCGCACGCGCCGTTGACTGCGGCCTTGAAAGCGTCACTGAACGCTTACGGCTGCAGTTCCGAATCCCAGTAGAGATAGTCGACCCAACTGTCATGCAGGTAGTTCGGCGGAAAGCGCCTGCCATTGTTGTGCAGGTCCTGCACCGTCGGTCGGTAGGGTTTTTGATGCGGGAACATGCTCGCCTGTCTCGGCAGTTTCGAGCCCTTGCGCAGATTGCAGGGCGAACAGGCCGCCACGACGTTTTCCCAGGTCGTCTCGCCGCCATGGGCGCGCGGAATGACATGGTCGAAGGTCAGGTCGTCTTCCGAGCCGCAATACTGGCATTCGAACCTGTCGCGCAGGAAGACGTTGAAGCGGGTAAAGGCCGGATTGCGTGTCGGCTGCACATAGGTCTTGAGGCTGACGACACTCGGCAGCCGCATCGAAAAGCTCGGTGAGCAGACCGATTGATCATATTCGGCGATAATGTTCACACGGTCGAGAAAGACCGCCTTGATCGCGTCCTGCCAGGACCACAGCGACAAGGGATAATAACTCAGTGGCCGGTAGTCGGCGTTCAGGACGAGCGCCGGCAGGGCCTGGGGCGAAACTGCGATCGTCAAGGCGTTCTCCTGATCGATTCGGCATCTGCATTTCTATATTAGGTCTGTTGTTACAGCATTGTGAAGCCCAAATAATTTCCATGCCCGATGTTGCGCTCAGGCGGGCACCGCGACCCGGCCGGTGAGGCCGGCATAATGCGCCCAGAACAGCCGCGCGGCGACCGATCGCCACGGCGACCACACCTCGGCAATTGCCCGGACCTCGGCGATCTCCGGTCGCCGTCCGTCCAGCAGCACATGGCCGACGGCGATCCGGAGCGCCACGTCGCCGGCCGGAAAAATATCGGCATGGCCGCCGCAGAACATCAGATAGACCTCCGCTGTCCACGGGCCGATGCCCTTCAGCTGCGTCAGCGCCCGCATGGCCTCAGTTGCCTCCAATCCGGCAATCTCGGCCAGCGCGAGCCGGCCCTCGGCCTCGGCGCTCGCCACGGTCCGCAGCGTCTCCGCCTTGCCGCGCGACAGCCCGAACCCGCCGATGACGGCCGCATCCAGTGCGAGATAGCCGGCGGCAGTCGGCCGCTCGCCGAGCACCGATGTCATCCGCCGCCAGATCGCATCGGCGCTGGCCCGCGACACCACCTGCGAGACGATGATCGACGCCAGCCCGGCAAAATCGGCGGACGACAGCCTAAGCGGCAATTGGCCGCAGCCCTCGGCAATCGTCCGAAGGCTGGGGTCGACCGCCAGCAGCGCCTCAAGCCCGAATTTGAGATCCGCATCGTTCCGGATGATCACCAGAGATTTCCCATCCTGTATCTTCTGCCGATTCGCAGCGGCCTCACCTCACGCGATCTTTTGCCGGAGCAACTTTTCGGCGCAACCCGTTTCGTGCCAAGTAGGACCATGATCCCGATTGTCCGCCAAGAGCCTATCCTGCGTTTTGCCCCGAGCCCCAACGGCCGGCTGCATCTCGGCCACGCTCTATCCGCCCTGACCAATGCCGATATGGCCAAGGCGATGCACGGCCGCCTGCTGCTGCGCCTGGAAGACATCGACGTTCTGCGCTGTACCCCCGAATTCGAACGATCGATCCTTGAGGATCTTCGGTGGCTCGGCATCGACTGGCAACAACCGGTCCGGCGCCAGTCGGAGCATTTCGCCTTCTACCGCGCAGCTCTCGACAACCTGATTGCACGCGGCCTCGTCTATCCCGCCTTTTTGACCCGAGGCGAGGTCAAGGCGAAGGTTGCAGCAGTCGAGGACCGTGGCGAAATCTGGCCCCGCGACCCCGACGGAGCGCCGCTTTATCCGACGGACGAACGGCATCTCGATCCATCGATCCGTCGGCAGAAGATCGCCACCGCCGACCGTTATGCCTGGCGGCTCGATATGGACAGGGCTCTGGTCGAAGCCCGACAGGCATGTGTGGCGCCACTTGCCTGGGAGGAGACGGGCGATGGCGAAAAAGGTCTGATCGCCGCCGATCCGGCCGCCTGGGGCGACGTCGTGCTGTGGCGCTCCGATGCGCCGTCGAGCTATCACCTTTCGGTGACCCTCGACGACGCCGCGCAGGGCATTACCCATGTCGTGCGCGGGCTGGACCTGTTTCACGCAACCTCGGTGCATCGGCTGCTGCAGCTGCTGCTCGACCTGCCGGCGCCGACATACTATCATCATCGGCTGGTGCTCGGCCCGGATGGGCGAAAACTGTCGAAAAGCCAGGGCGATACCGCACTGGCAGCACTTCGGCAGCAGGGCAGGTCCTCAGCCGATATCCGCCGGCTGGTCTGCCTCTGAACGCACCGGCGGCTTGCGGCGCCGCGACGGCATGACGCGAAACTTCATCAGCGCGGCATTGAATTCGGCACCGATGATGAAGATCGCCCCGACCATGTAGAGGAACACCAGCACGATCATCACCGAGGCAAGACCGGCATAGGTCGCGGCATAATTGGCAAAACTGGCGAGATAGGAAGCAAAGACCAGAGCCCCGATCAGCCACAGGACCAGGGTCAGAAGCACACCGGGCAACACGTCGAGGATATGCCGGTGTCCGGCCGGAAGGCCGAGGTGAAAGACCATAAGGCCGATCACCAGGAGCCCGATCGTGCCATAGACGCGCCAGTTGGCGACCGTCAGCAGGAATTCCTTCAACAGCGGAAACCAGGTCTCGGCAAAGGCGAGCGCCACGGGCACGGCGACCAGGAGCGCGCTGATGGCGGCCAGCACCACGACCGCACCGAGCACGAAACCGAAGGAGACCAGGCGCGTGATGTACCACGGTCGCGTCTCGGGCACGCGGTAGGCACGGTTGAGCGACACCCGCAGCGCCTCGACCCCATTGGAGGCGAAATAGGCCGCGGCCAGCACCGACACCGTCAACAGGCCGCCACGCGGAATGGTCAGCACCTCGACCACCTGATCCGACAGCGGCTTGGCGATGGTCTCGGGCCAGGTGTCGAAAATGATGTGCACGGCCGTTTCGGCAAACATGTCTGCGCCGAGAAAGCTTGCCAGTGCCGTGCCGAAAATCAGGAAGGGAAAGACCGCAAGCAGCGCCGACAGCGAGACATGGCTCGCCATGGCCCAGCCGTCGTCCTCGGTGAAGTGGTAGAGGGCATCGTAGCTGACCTTGTAGAGCATGCGGAAAAAAGCCGGCATCCCGTCTCCTTGGTTGCGGCGCGCCGATTGTCACGCGCCGACGAATATGGGAAACCCGTTCCCGTTTGTACAGGAACAACGAGGTCTCGTTTGCCCAGCATCATCGTCACCGGTTGTTCGTCCGGCATCGGCGCCTATTGCGCCGAAGCCCTCAAACGCGATGGCTGGCGGGTTTTCGCCACGGTCCGCAACCCGGACCAGATGCAAGCACTCGAAGCAAGAGGCATCGAAGCAGTCGTTATGGACTATACCGACGCCGACAGCATCGCAAGGCTGGTCGAGATCGTCGCCGAGCGCACGAACGGTCGCATCGACGCGCTGTTCAACAACGGCGCCTATGGCCAGCCGGGCGCCGTCGAGGACCTGACGACCGAGGTTTTGCGCCGCCAGTTCGAGACCAATGTCTTTGGCTGGCACGAATTGACGCGGCGTGTCATCCCTTTCATGCGCGCTCAGGGCCACGGCCGCATCGTCCAATGCTCGTCGATCCTCGGCCTCCTGCCCTATCGCTGGCGCGGCGCCTATACCGCGTCGAAATACGCGCTGGAGGGGCTGAGCCTGACCCTGCGCATGGAGCTCGAAGGCAGCGGCATCCAGGTCAGCCTGATCGAACCCGGGCCGATCGAAAGCCGCTTCACCGCCAATGCGCTGGCAAAAATCCGCGAGAATATCGATCTTGTGAACTCGCCCCACGCCGCAGACTACAGCAAACAACTGGCGCGGCTCGACGGCACCGGCCCGGTCAACCGCCACAAGCTCGGCCCGGACGCCGTCTACAAAGTCCTGGTTCATGCCTTGACCGCGTCGCGGGCGCGCCCACATTACCTCGTGACCAAGCCGGCAAAACAGGGTGCACTGCTCAAGCGCCTGCTGCCGGCAGACCTCTTCTACAGATTGATGCGATCGCTGGACTGACCAGCACCAACAAGGGCATAAACACGCCATGTCAGCCTTCCTTACTACGCTTACCCTGATCGTCATGGGCCTGGTCGTGCTCGTTCTCATTCGCGGGCTGTTCACCATGCTCAAGGGCGGCAGCGGCAATACCTCGAACAAGCTGATGCAGGCGCGCATCGTGCTGCAGGCCGTCGCGATCGCGCTGATCATGCTGACGCTGTGGCTGACCGGCGGCGGGCGCTGAAGCCGATGGTCAAGCTCAACAAGATCTATACCCGCACCGGCGACGACGGCACCACGGCCCTGGTATCGGGTCCACGCCGCCTGAAACACGACCTGCGCGTCGATGCCTACGGCACGATCGACGAGACCAATTCGGCGATCGGCATCGCCCGCCTCTACACGGCCGGTCTCGCCGACCTCGACGCGATGCTGATGCGCATCCAGAACGACCTGTTCGATCTCGGTGCAGATCTCGCCGCCCCCGACACAGGCGAGGCGCTGAGTTACGAGCCGCTGCGCATCATCCAGGGGCAGGTCGATCGCATCGAGCAGGAGATCGACACGATCAATGCCCGCCTCGACCCGCTGAAATCCTTCATCCTGCCCGGAGGAACGCCGGCCGCCGCCCACCTGCATCTCGCCCGCACCATCGCCCGCCGGGCCGAGCGCATCATGGTCGACCTGTCGCATATCGAGGGCGAACTGGTCGACGCGCCAGCGCTGAAATACATCAACCGGCTCTCCGACTTCCTCTTCGTCGCCGCCCGCCACGCCAATGACGACGGCAAGGCGGATGTGTTGTGGGTGCCGGGGAAGAACCGGTAGAGGGGTGTATTCGACGGTCAGTTGTCCCACGGACGATGAACTCTGCCTCGCAATCCCCCTTCTGCCCTGCCGTTCGTTCGTCGCGGCAGATGATTCTCTGGATCGTTTGCCCCTTCGGCAAGACCCATCCAACCCGGCGACACCCCCCTCTGCCCTGCCGGGCATCTCCCCCACAAGGAGGGAGATCGGCAGGTGGCTGGCCGCTCGTCCAACCGGATAGCTTGTGCAAATGAGGCCGGTGCGACGAGGAATTTCTGACTGTCGGTGTTTTGTCGCCCTTGCACCAAGGTCACCATCCTCTCCCTTGCGCCGAGGTCTCGGTGATCTCCCCCCGTGTGGGGGAGATGTCGGCGGAGCCGACAGAGGGGGGCGAACTGGCGCTGACGGCTGCCGGCAAGACTGTTGCTACGGCCACGCTTCGACTTCCATCCACATGGTTCAACGTCCTCTTCATCACTCAGAACCTTCAAAAATCCCATGCCAATACACCGGTCGGACTTTCCTCCTCCGGGGATGGTGGCAGTCTCGGACAGGGCGCCAGAAGCAACCTGTTGAATAATTTATATGGCTCCTTCCGGCGCCCCGTTCGGCGATTTTTGCCGGTTGCATGCGTCTCTCTGGCAAGGCGGCTTTGGCCGACGAAACTTGGCGTCTCGTCGTCAACCGGGCGCGGGTCCGAAACGTCTCGTTGAGACGTCCTGGCCGGGTGCCCGGGAGGTTTCAGGTTTCCGGCGGATGTGCGCACATCCCGACCTGACCCTCGCCCGGGGAGCGGGTCATTTACGATCCCAGCTCCCGCCGTCTTTGTCACCAGACCCGTTTGACCGGGTCCGGCGCCTTGTTTGTGTGCCCCTGAGGCACGCCCGATGGCCGTTGGGATCGGGGCTGGCTCAAACCATCCGAGGTGTTCGCCATCCACCGTCCCGCCACCGGAGGGAGACCGTTGCATCCGGCCCGGAGGATCTGGCCAGCGACAGCCGCGCCCTCCGGCGCCGGTTCCGCTTCGCCGGGCTCGCAATCCCCGGTGTATCCGAAAGCGGAACGGAGGGGAGTATGGCACATGGAAAAACGAGGGGGATGAAATGGGGTGCGTTTTGTTGAAAACGTTGGGAGATTTGAAAAAGTCATCCCCGCGGAAGTGGATTTTAGGGCGGTTTGAAGGAGATGGGCAGCGTTCTGCTGCAACCCCTTGTGTCTGGATCCTCGGGTCATCCTCGGGTTAAACCCGAGGACGAGGAGGATGACAGAGCGCGGGGCAGTCTTCGGGATTAACCCGAGGACGAGGATGACCCAAGAACGCGAATATTCAAGGCGACGACTGAAGTCACCAACACCGACACCTCCCCTCCGTCATCCTCGGGCTTGACCCGAGGATCCATGCGCAAGTTCTCTTCATTCGCAGGCGATACGGCAGGCCCCGTCCGTTCGGGCCTTTCCTCCTCGCGATGCGGCGACGGAGAACGAGCCACTATCGGTGTTGCGTGAACCGGTGCGTCTGGATCGCAAGACAGGAGCCATGTCATGGACGAGGTCCTCGCCTTGACGAATAGCGTGGAACCGCAAGGCCGGAGCAGGGTGATCGGTTGCTGCCGGTTTGTGGCACCCCACACAGGAGGCCTCTGTCGTTTGCACCACGCTTCGGCTAGGCTGGCAGCAACCGAAAAGCCAGGCGCGACGAGGCACGATGTTTATTCCACTGCATGACCGCAACGCGCTCAAGCACATCAAACGACAATATGTGACGCTGGGGCTGATCGCGGCCAATGTGGTGATCCATGTGCTGACGCTGCTGATGCCGGAAAAGCTCTTGGAAATGTGCATCTATGGCCTCGGCTTCATTGCCGCGGTCGTCTTCGATTTTGCCGATCTCGATCCGTCGCTGGTGCTGGTGCCGGAGGACACGACCTATGTGACCTACGCCTTCCTGCATGCCAGCTGGCTGCATTTCGGCTCGAACATGCTGTTCCTCTGGGTGTTCGGCGACAATGTCGAGGACGCGCTCGGGCATTGGCGCTTCCTGTTCTTCTATCTCGTTTGCGCCGCAGCCGGCGCGCTGGTGCATGGACTGCTGGCGCCCACCTCGCAGGCGCCATTGATCGGCGCATCGGGTGCCGTGTCCGGCGTGGTGGCAGCCTATCTGATGCTGCATCCCAAGGTGCGCGTCTGGGTTCTGGTGCTGATGCGTTTCCCGCTGCCATTGCCCGCTTTCATCCCGCTGGCGCTGTGGATCGGCCAGCAATTTGCCCTGCTGCTGTTCAACGCTGACAGCAATGTCTCCTTCGGCGCGCATGTCGGCGGCATCATCGCCGGCGCCCTGCTGGTGCTTGTGCTGCGCCGTCCGGGCGTGCCGCTGTTTGACCGCACCATCGTCACGCCGCGCGCCGTCGAGCACCGTGAAACCCCTGTCGCCGAAGTCGTCGTTCCGGCGGCAGCGCAGCCGACAAGCCGGACCACGCCCCGGGTCACCCATTGGGGACGATAAGCTGTCCGCGCCGCCCCGCTTATTGACGTGAACGTCAACGTCAATTATTGCTGTCATCAAACGCCCCTGCATTCGGCGTCAGGCGTTGTGTTTGGACAAAAAATGCGTATCGATGTCGCCAATCGACAAACGGCGGACCGCTTTCAAGCGCATTTTCCGGCGGAAAGCAGTGAAGGAAGGAACCCATGAAAATCCTAGTGACCGTAAAGCGGGTTGTTGACTACAACGTGAAGATCCGGGTGAAGCCGGATGGCACCGGCGTCGAGCTGGCCAACGTCAAGATGTCGATGAATCCCTTCGACGAAATCTCCGTCGAGGAAGCACTGCGCCTGAAGGAAGCCGGCAAGGCTGAGGAAGTGGTTGTCGTCTCGATCGGCCCCGCCAAGGCGGAAGAAACGCTGCGCACGGCGCTGGCCATGGGTGCCGACCGCGCCATCCTCGTCGAGACCGACGATGCCGTCGAGCCGCTCGCCGTCGCCAAGATCCTCAAAGGTGTCGTCGAAGCCGAACAGCCTGGCCTGGTGATCACCGGCAAGCAGGCCATCGACGACGATTCGAACCAGACCGGCCAGATGCTCGCAGCCCTGCTCGGCTGGAGCCAGGCGACCTTTGCCTCGAAGCTCGATCTCGGCGCCGACAAGGCAACCGTCACCCGCGAAGTCGATGGCGGCTTGCAGACCATCGATGTCAATTTGCCGGCGATCGTCACCACCGACCTGCGTTTGAACGAGCCGCGTTACGCCTCGCTGCCGAACATCATGAAGGCAAAGAAGAAGCCGCTCGACAAGAAGACGCCTGCCGATTTCGGCGTCGACACGACGGCCCGCCTGAAGGTGCTGAAGACCGAGGAACCGTCGGGCCGCAAGGCCGGCGTCAAGGTCAAGAGCGTCGCCGAACTGGTCGACAAGCTCAAGAACGAAGCCGGCGTGCTGTAAGCGGAACGCATAGGAGATTACGAAAATGGCCATTCTTCTTCTGGCAGAACATGACAATGCAACGCTGTCCGACCAGACCGCCAAGACACTGACGGCCGCCGCCAAGATCGGCTCCGACGTGCATGTGCTGGTCGCAGGCGCCGGCGCCAAGGCAGCCGCCGACGCCGCCGCAAAGCTCTCGGGCGTCACCAAGGTCCTGCTTGCCGACGACGCAAGCCTTGCCAACAACCTCGCAGAGCCGCTGGCGGCCCTGATCGTTTCGCTCGCCGGCAGCTATGACACGATCATCGCGCCCGCGACATCGATCGGCAAGAACGTTCTGCCGCGCGTCGCTGCCCTGCTCGACGTGATGCAGGTCTCGGAAATCATCGAAGTGGTATCCGCCGACACCTTCAAGCGTCCGATCTACGCCGGCAACGCCATCCAGACCGTGCAGTCGAGCGACGCGAAGAAAGTCATCACGGTGCGCACCGCCTCGTTTGCCGCCGCAGCCGAAGGCGGTTCGGCCGCCGTCGAGACGATCGCAGCCACGGCCAATCCAGGCCTCTCGACCCATGTCTCGGACGCATTGTCGTCTTCGGACCGTCCGGAACTGACCTCGGCCAAGATCATCATCTCGGGTGGCCGTGCCCTCGGTTCGTCGGAAAAGTTCCAGCAGGTCATCCTGCCGGTCGCCGACAAGCTCGGTGCTGCCGTCGGTGCCTCGCGCGCCGCCGTCGATGCCGGCTACGCGCCGAACGACTGGCAGGTCGGCCAGACCGGCAAGGTCGTCGCCCCGCAGCTCTACATCGCCTGCGGCATCTCGGGCGCCATCCAGCATCTCGCCGGCATGAAGGACTCGAAGGTCATCGTTGCGATCAACAAGGACGAGGAAGCGCCGATCTTCCAGGTTGCCGACTACGGCCTCGTCGCCGATCTCTTCGAAGCCCTACCGGAGCTTGAAAAGGCGCTGTGATCCGGTGCCCTTCGCACCCGCGAAAGGGCTGGAAAAACACCCGGCATGGGTCTATCAATTGCCGGGCTCGCGAAAGCGGGCTCGGCATTTTTGTCCGGTATTTTCGCGATGAATAACAAAGTCGATGGGTAGGAGAGCGGGATGACGACGACGATCACCAATGTAGGCGTGGTGGGTGCAGGCCAGATGGGCTGCGGCATCGCCCAGGTTTCGGCCATCGCCGGCTACAAGGTCCAAATCTACGATCTCGCCAAGGAGCGCATCGAGGCCGGCCTTGCCACCATCCACGGCAATCTCGCCCGCCAGGTCGCCAACGGCAAGCTGACCGAAGACGAACGCAAGGCCGCACTTGCCCTGATCTCGGGCTCGAGCGACATCAACGACATGGCCGCCACCGACCTCGTCATCGAGGCCGCCACCGAAGACGAAACCGTCAAGCGCAAGATCTTCGCCCAGCTCTGCCCGGTGCTGAAGCCCGAGGCACTGCTCGCCACCAATACCTCTTCCCTGTCGATCACCCGGCTTGCTTCGGCGACCGACCGGCCGGAACGTTTCATGGGCATCCACTTCATGAACCCGGTCCCGGTGATGAAGCTGGTCGAACTGGTGCGCGGCATCGCCACCGGCGAAAACACCTTCGAGACGGCCAAGACCTTCGTCCGCTCGCTCGACAAGACGATCACGGTCGCCGAAGACTTCCCCGCCTTCATCGTCAACCGCATCCTGCTGCCGATGATCAACGAGGCGATCTATACGCTCTATGAAGGCGTCGGCTCGGTCGAGGCGATCGACACGGCGATGAAACTCGGCGCCAACCATCCGATGGGCCCGCTGCAGCTCGCCGACTTCATTGGCCTCGATACGTGTCTCTCGATCATGCAGGTGCTGCATGACGGCCTGGCGGATTCGAAATACCGCCCCTGCCCGCTGCTGGTGAAATATGTCGAGGCCGGCTGGCTGGGACGCAAGTCCGGCCGTGGTTTCTACGACTATCGCGGCGAAGTACCGGTTCCGACCCGTTAGTGCAAAGGCGTCGAATTTTGCGCGCAAACGATTGTGGCGCAAAGATTTTTGCCGTCTGCCATGATGATTAGGCGGCCATGCCTCGGAAGCAGCGATCGAAGCCCGTAGGTTGCGGGCTCGATAGTGAATGCTTTTGGAGCGAATACACGATGAAGCGTCTGTTTTTGATCGGGGCCGCGCTGTCTGCGCTCGCCGCCTCTTTGTCCGCAACCGGTCCGGCCCAGGCAGCCGACACCCTGCTCAATGCATCCTATGACGTCGCCCGCGAGGTTTTTGCTGCCGAGAACGAGGCCTTCATCAAGAGCCATCCCGGCGTCACCATCGACCAGTCGCATGGCGGCACCTCCAAGCAGGCACGCGCCATCGCCGAAGGGCTCGAAGCCGACGTTGTGACCTTCAACCAGGTGACCGACATCGACTTCCTGGTAAAGCAGGGCTTCGTCTCCGAGAACTGGAAGAGCGAATTCCCCAACAATGCCTCGCCCTTCTATTCCTTCCCGTCCTTCCTCGTGCGGGCCGGCAATCCGAAGGGCATCAAGGACTGGGACGATCTCGCCCGTGACGACGTCAAGGTGGTCTTCCCCAACCCGAAGACCTCGGGCAATGCCCGCTATACCTATCTGGCAGCCACCGCCTATGCGAAGGAAAAGTTCGCCGGCGACGAGGCCAAGGTCGAGGAATTCGTCACCAAGATCTTCGACAATGTTCCGGTCTTCGACACCGGTGGCCGCGCCGCCACCACCACCTTTGTCGAGCGCGAGATCGGCGACGTGATCATCACCTTCGAAGCCGAGACCAAGGCGATCGCCAAGCAGTATGGCACCGACAAGTTCACCCAGGTCGTGCCCTCGGTCAGCCTTCTCGCCGAATTCCCGGTCGCCATCGTCGACAAGGTCGCCGAGAAGAAGGGATCCGCCGAGCTTGCCAAATCCTATCTCGACTTCCTCTACACGCCGGAAGGCCAGACGATTGCCGCCGAATTCGGCCACCGGGTGCATGATGAGGCGGTTGCCGCCAAATTCAAGGACCAGTTCCCCGACATCCGCCTGGTGACGGTCGAAGACGTCTTCGGCGGCTGGAGCAAGGTGTCTGCCGAGCATTTTGCCGAAGGCACGATCCTCGACAGGATCTATGGCAGCCGATAAGACCGCCATCGCACCACCTCGATCAACCGGCGGAAACCCCGCCGGTTTTCCCTGTTTTCTGGAAAGGATCCGCCCTTGAAACGGCGCGTCTTGCCGGGCCTGAAAGTGTCCCTCGGGATCACGCTGGTCTATACGGCGATCATCATCCTGCTGCCGCTGGCGGCCCTGATCTTCAAGGCGGCCAGCCTCGGCCCGGCTGACTACTGGCGCATCGTCTCGTCCGAGCGTGCGGTGGCGAGTTATGTCGTCACCATCGGCAGCGCCCTGGCGGCAACCGTCTTCAACCTGTTCTTCGGCCTCGGCCTTGCCTGGATCCTGGTGCGCTACCGCTTTCCCGGCCGCCGCATCATCGATGCCCTGGTCGACCTGCCCTTTGCCCTGCCGACGGCGGTTGCCGGTATCGCGCTGACCACGCTGTTTGCCGCCAATGGCTGGTTTGGATCAGCGCTTGGCCAGATCGGCATCAAGGTCGCCTATACGCCGTTCGGCATCATGATTGCCATGGCCTTCACCAGCCTGCCCTTCATCGTCCGCACGGTTCAGCCGGTGCTGGAGGAACTGGATCCGGCGCTCGAAGAGGCAGGACAGACGCTCGGCAGCAGCGACTGGTCGATCTTCCGTTGGGTGATGCTGCCATTGCTGGCGCCGGCATTGCTGGCCGGGACGTCGCTTGCCTTTGCCCGCAGCCTGGGTGAATTCGGCGCGATCATCTTCATCGCCGGCAACCAGCCCTACGAGACGGAGATCACCGCCCTTCTCGCCTTCATCAGGCTCGAGGAATACGACTATCCGGCATCGGCCGCGATTGCCTCCGTCATGCTGATCGCCGCCTTCCTGATGCTGGCGATCACCAATATCCTGCAGGCGCGCGCGCTGCGTTACACGGTGAAGGGCTGACGTCATGAGCAAAGTCACCGGCCAACGGCCGCCCCGGGTCGGAGATGCGCCGCTGTTCAAGGCCATCCTGCTGACCGTCATTCTCATCCTGGTGGCGCTTGTCATCGTCGCGCCATTGCTGGTGATCGGCATCGAAGCCTTTTCGAAGGGTCTGCCCTTCTTTGCCAAGACGATCGCCGACCCGGACACGCGCCACGCGATCATGCTGACGGTCCTGACGGCGCTGATCGCCGTGCCAATCAACACGGTCTTTGGCGTGGCCGCCGCCTGGGCGATCACCAAACACGACTTTTTCGGCAAGCGCCTGCTGACCATCCTCATCGAGATCCCGTTCTCGGTCTCGCCGATCGTTGCCGGCGTCTCTTATCTTTTCGTCTACGGCCTGCAGGGCCTGTTCGGCCCGGCGCTGGACAGCGCCGAGATCAAGATCATGTTCGCCCTGCCCGGCATCGTCCTCGCCTCGATGTTCGTCACGGCCCCGTTTGTCGCCCGCGAACTCATTCCGCTGATGCAGGCCCAGGGCCGCGATCTCGAAGAAGCGGCAACCTCGCTCGGCGCGAGCGGCCTGCGCACCTTCTTCTCGGTGACCTTGCCGAACATCAAATGGGCCCTGCTCTACGGCGTGGTGCTGTGCAATTCCCGCGTCATGGGCGAATTCGGCGCCGTCTCGGTCGTCTCGGGCAATATCCGCGGCCAGACCAACACGCTGCCGCTGCATATCGAGCTGCTCTACCACGACTACAACGCCATCGGCGCCTTTGCCGCCGCCACCATTCTGGCAACGCTTGCCATCGTCACCCTGTTTGCCAAGGTCCTGCTGGAGCGCCAGGGGGCAGGCCGTCGCGCTCGCCCGGCCACGCTTGCCGGCACAGCTGTTCTTCCGGAGGTCAAATCGTGAAAATCCGCCTCGACACCGTCGTCAAGACCTTCGACACCTTTCGCGCCGTGCATGGCGTTTCGCTGGATATCGAGAGCGGCGAACTGGTCGCACTTCTCGGCCCCTCGGGCTCCGGCAAGACCACTATTCTGCGCATGGTGGCGGGTCTCGAACACGCCGATGGCGGCCAGATCTTCTTCGGCGACGAGGATGCGACGAATATCCCGGTGCGCGACCGCGGCGTCGGTTTCGTCTTCCAGCACTATGCGCTCTTCCCGCATATGACAGTCGCTGAAAACATCGCCTTTGGCATGAAGGTTTCCAAGGTCAAGCGCAACACGGCGGCCATCGACACTCGCGTCGAGGAACTGCTGGCGCTCGTCCAGCTGACCGGTCTCGGCAATCGCTTCCCGGCCCAGATCTCCGGCGGCCAACGCCAGCGCGTGGCGCTCGCCCGGGCGCTGGCCGTCGATCCCAAGGTTCTGCTGCTCGATGAACCCTTCGGCGCACTGGATGCCAATGTGCGCCGCGACCTGCGCCGCTGGCTGCGCAAAATTCACGACGAGCTGGGCATCACCACGCTGTTTGTCACCCATGACCAGGAAGAGGCGCTCGACCTCGCCGACCGCGTCGTCATCCTGGAAAAGGGCCAGATCGTCCAGCAGGGAACGCCGGAAGAGGTCTGCCGCACCCCGGCAAATGCCTTCGTCATGCGCTTTCTCGGCGACGCCAACACCCTGAGTGCCACGGCCCTCGACGGCAAGGCGGATGTTGAGGCAGTGGCCTATGACGCGCCGGAGGTCAAGGATGGTCCGGCCGAGGTCCTGTTTCGCCCATCGGACGCGACCTGGCATGCCGAAGGCGGCCAAGGCATCGCCGCCCGTATCCTGCGCGTTCTCGACCGGCCCGGTTCACGGCGCGTGCTGGCCCAGACCCTCGGCGGCCAGCCGGTGGAATTCGACACCACGCCCGAATTCCCCTATCGCAAGGATGATGTCGGCGTGATCGAAATCAGCCGCCCGCGCATCTACGCCGTCTGAGCACAGGGACCGATCAGATCCCGATCGCCGTGCTGGCGGCCCCGACAAGCGCCTTGGCGTCCGGGCTGTCCCAGGCGGCCGGGCCGTTCATCGCGCCGAGCAGACAACCCTTGCCATCGATCAGAAGGGTCGCCGGCAGACCGAAGGCGAGGCCCTGCTTTTTCAGGCTGTTGAACACGCCCATCGAGGCATCGCTGTAAAGGCCGAGCGCATCGACACCGGTTTCCTCGAGAAAGGTCTTCGGCTTTTCCACGTCGCCCGTGTCGATATTGATCGCCAGGACCTGGAACGTCTCGCCGCCGGCCGCCTTCTGCAGATTGTTGAGCGCCGGCATCTCCTCGCGACAGGGCACGCACCAGGTGGCCCAGAGATTGAGAAGCACCGTCTTGCCGGCAAAATCGGCCGTCGTCATCGACTTGCCGGAGGCATCGGCGAATGTCAGGCCCTCGATCGGTTTGGGCTGTTCGACCGGCACCATGGCCGCGACATCGCCGGTCATGTAGGGGGTCAAGGCGCTGGCGCGGGCGACAGAGCCCTCGCATTGGCCGGCAGCCGCTATCGTCGCGCCATTGCCAGACACCGTCTGCTTCACGTATACCGCTGCCGCGCCGGCGATTACGCCGGCAATCGCCGCAATCGCAACCAGCTTGGCGGGGAAGAGGCCGGACGGTCTTTTTTCAGTCATGTCATTCTCCAGGATAGGCATTTCATGGCCGAGGACAATAAGGACACCAAATCCTCCAACCAGATGTGGGGCGGTCGCTTCGCCTCCGGCCCGGCAGCCATCATGGAGGAGATAAATGCCTCGATCGGTTTCGACAAGAAGCTTTACGCCCAGGACATCCGCGGCTCTATAGCGCATGCGACCATGCTGGCGCAGCAAGGCATCATCTCGGCCGAAGATAAAGACAAGATCCTTCACGGCCTGAACACGATCCTGTCAGAGATCGAGGCCGGCCAGTTCGTCTTCTCGCGCAAGCTCGAAGACATCCACATGAACATCGAGGCGCGCCTCGCCGACCTGATCGGCCCGGCCGCCGGCCGCCTGCACACCGCCCGCTCGCGCAACGACCAGGTGGCGCTCGACTTCCGCCTCTGGGTCAAGGAAGAGCTACAGCGGACGGAACAGGCCCTCACCGGCCTGATCGCCGCCTTCCTCGACCGCGCCGAAGAACATGCCGACACCGTCATGCCCGGCTTTACCCATCTGCAGACCGCCCAGCCGGTGACCTTCGGTCATCACTGCATGGCCTATGTCGAGATGTTCGGCCGTGATCGTCAGCGCGTGCGCCATGCGATCGAACACCTCGACGAAAGCCCGATCGGGGCTGCTGCCCTTGCCGGCACCGGTTATCCGATCGACCGCCATATGACCGCCAAGGCGCTCGGCTTCCGCGAGCCGACCCGCAACTCGATCGACACCGTTTCAGATCGCGACTTTGCGCTCGAATTCCTCTCGATCGCCTCGATCGCCGCCGTGCACCTGTCGCGGCTTGCCGAGGAAATCGTCATCTGGTCGACGCCGCAATTCGGCTTCATCCGGCTGTCGGATGCCTTCTCGACCGGCTCGTCGATCATGCCGCAGAAGAAGAACCCGGATGCGGCCGAACTGGTGCGCGCCAAGACCGGCCGCATCAACGGCTCGCTGATCGCGCTGCTCACCATCATGAAGGGCCTGCCGCTCGCCTATTCCAAGGACATGCAGGAAGACAAGGAGCAGGTTTTCGACGCGGCCGAGAGCCTGGAACTGGCGATCGCCGCCATGACCGGCATGGTGACCGACATGACGATCCGGACCGACCGCATGAAGGCAGCAGCCGGCTCCGGTTATTCCACAGCGACCGATCTCGCCGACTGGCTGGTGCGGGAAGCCGGCCTTCCCTTCCGCGACGCCCACCATGTGACAGGCCGCGCCGTGGCGCTGGCCGAAAGCAAGAGCTGCGATCTGGCCGAACTGTCGCTCGAAGACCTGCAGGGCATTCACGCGGCAATCACCGCCGATGTCTTCAACGTGCTGACGGTCGAAGCCTCGGTTGCCAGCCGCAAGAGCTTCGGCGGCACGGCCCCTTCGGAAGTCAGGAAGCAGATCGCCTGGTGGCGTGCCAGAAACTGATCAAGCACCAGGTCGGGCGACCGATCACGCAGGCGTCAGGTATTCATCACGAGAATCAGGGTGCACAAGCGCCCTGTTTTTCGCTAGAGCCTTTGGACAACATAATTCGATGGATTGGATCATGGTGAAAACGCTTAACCGCCCGACGATCGCCGTATCTCTGCTTCTGGCTGCAACGCTTGCGCTTTCCGGCTGCGGCCGCAAGGGCGACCTCGATCCGCCGAGCACGCCTGTCGACCAGCAGAACAAGCGCGATTCCAAGCCGCAGGCGACGCCCGACTCGCCTTTCCTCCTCGATCCGCTCCTTTGACAGGTTTTTTCCGGTGAACCATTTCGACTATCGCGACGGCGTCCTCTATGCCGAGGACGTGGCCATCCCCGAGATCGCCCGCGCCGTCGGCACGCCTTTCTACTGCTATTCGACCGCCACGCTCGAGCGCCACTACAAGGTCTTTTCCAAAGCCTTCGACGGTGTCGACGCGATGGTCTGCTATGCGATGAAGGCCAATTCAAACCAGGCCGTGCTGAAGACGCTGGGTCGCCTTGGCGCCGGCGTTGACGTAGTCTCGGAAGGCGAATTGCGCCGTGCGCTCGCCGCCGGCATTCCGGCATCGCGCATCATGTTTTCCGGCGTCGGCAAGACGCCGAGCGAGATGGATCTCGGGCTTGAGGTTGGCATCTACTGCTTCAACGTCGAGAGCGAACCCGAGCTGGAAATCCTCAACCAGCGCGCCATCAAGGCCGGCAAGAAGGCGCATGTCTCCTTCCGCATCAATCCCGATGTCGATGCCAAGACCCATGCCAAGATCTCGACCGGCAAGAAGGAAAACAAGTTCGGCATTTCCTACGAGCGCGCCCGTGCCGTCTATGCCCGCGCGGCCACCCTCGAAGGCATCCAGGTCAGCGGCATCGATATGCATATCGGCAGCCAGATCACCGAGCTGCAGCCATTCGAGGAAGCCTTCCGCCTGCTGCGCGAACTGGTCGAGACCCTGCGCACCGATGGCCATGCGATCGACCATGTCGATGTCGGCGGCGGCCTTGGCATTCCCTATAAGGACGACAACAACCCGCCGCCCGAACCGGACGCCTATGCGCGGATCGTCAAGGACCAGTTGGCCAGCCTCAACTGCAAGATCGTCACCGAACCCGGCCGCCTGCTTGTCGGCAATGCCGGCATTCTGGTCACCGAGGTGATCTATGTGAAGGATGGCGGCAACAAGACATTCGTCATCGTCGATGCGGCGATGAACGACCTGATCCGCCCGACGCTTTACGAGGCCTATCACGAGATCCGCCCGGTGATCCTGTCGGCTGCCAGCGCGCCGCGCATTCGCGCCGACGTCGTCGGTCCGGTCTGCGAAACCGGCGACTATCTGGCGCTCGACCGAGAAATGTCGATGCCGAAGCCCGGCGACTTGATCTCGGTCGGCTCGGCCGGGGCCTATGGCGCAGTGCAGGCCGGCACCTACAACACCCGCCGGCTGATCCCCGAAGTGCTGGTCAAGGGCAGCGAATTCCATGTGATTCGCCCTCGCCCGAGCTATGAAGAGCTGATCGGACTCGATTCCGTTCCCGACTGGCTCGACTGACCGGGCCTCTCGGTTTCCAGCGGAACCGAATGGCTCGGCGTTCACATTTCAGCGATATGGCGGGAAAAACCACCGGCTTTCCCGCCTCGCCCTCGTCTTCGCCACAAAGCCTGCTATCTTTGAGGCCTGAGGTCGTCATGCGGCGGCCTGTGCACTCGGAGACCTGACGGATGCCGCAATCCCGCCCGGCCGGCCAACGGAAAGGCGCGTTCAAGACAGATCCTGCTCTTGCGCGCCGGGTTGGTTTCAAGCGCCTGCTGGCACGGCTGGTGCTGTTTGCCGAACGCCTCCTGCCGCTGTTTCTCCCGGTTGCCGGCATTGCCGCCGTCTTCGTTTCGCTTGCCTGGCTCGGCGTCTATCGCGAACTGCCTGAATATCTGCGCCTGCCGCTGGTCTTTGTCCTGATCTTCGCGCTTGTCGCGTCGCTCCTGCCCTTCCTGCGGCTGAAACTGCCGACCACGCAGGAAGCCGACCGGCTGCTGGAGGATCGCAACGGCCTGCCGCACCAGCCGGTTGCGGTGCAGGACGACGAGCCCGCCTTCGAGACACCGTTTGCCCGTGCGCTCTGGCAGGAACACCAGCGCCGCATGGCCGAGCGCATCGCCGCCCTCGACACCGGACTGCCGCAGCCCGACATCGCCCGTTTCGACCGTTATGCCCTCCGGGCGATCCCGGCTTTGCTGTTCGTGACGGCACTTGCCTATTCCGGCTCGAACGGCGCCGGCACGATTGCCGATGCCTTCCGTCAGCATGTGGCCGAGAGCCAGACGCCGGATATGCGCATCGATGCCTGGATCACCCCGCCGGCCTATACCGGCCAGGCGCCCGTCTTCCTGTCGGGTCTCGGAACCCAGGACGACAACGGCGTCAGTGTGCCGCAGCATTCGAAGATCACCGTGCGCATCAGCGGCGGGGTGGCCGACGAAAAGGTCTATTATCGCAAGGCGGACGACGGCGAAGTGATCGAGGTGGCAGCCAAGGAAGAGGCTGCAACTGCCACAGCGACCGGTTCGCCAGCCTCCGGTTCGCCGGCGTCCGGCGACCAGCCTCCGGTACCTGCGACCCCGCTGGCCGCCCGCACCCACGAACTGGAGCTGGCCGACGCCGGCCAGCTGCGCGTTGGCCAGCGCCAGTGGACCATTCAGGTGACACCAGACAAGGCACCCGAGATCGCCTTCGACGGCACGCCGCGCCGCGCGATCAACGGCGCCCTGGAAATCGCCTTCACCGCCAAGGACGACTACGGCCTGCAGAAGGCCCATGCGGAGATCGTGCCGCTCGAAACCAAGCCCGGCGCAACGCCGCTTTATCCGCAGCCGGACTACAAGCTTGACCTGCCGCGCAACAATGCCCGCGACACCAAGGGTGTTTCGAGCCGCAATATCACTGAGCATCCGCTGGCCGGCGCCAAGGTATCGATCACGCTGGTCGCCACCGATGGCGCGGGCCAGGTCGGCCGCAGTCCGCCGGTGGAGATGGTCCTGCCGTCGCGAAACTTCTCGGAGAAGCTGGCAGCCGCCGTGGCCGAACAGCGACAGGTCTTTTCGCTCGACACCCGCGCCATGCCGCGGGCCATTGCGCTGAACGAAGCGATCACCCTTCGCGCCGACGAAACCATCCCCAATCTCACCCATTTCCTGCTGATCGAATCGGCCCGCGCCCGCATGCAGCAGGCCAAGGGCACCGAGGCACTGCAGGAGACGGCGGATTATCTCTGGGAGATCGCGCTCGGCATCGAGGATGGCGACCTGTCGCTGGCAGAAAAGCGGCTGCGCGACGCGCAGAAGAACCTCGCGGACGCGCTGGATCGTGATGCCCCGGACGAGGAAATCAAGAAGCTGATGGACGAGCTTCGCGCCGCCATGCAGGAATTCATGACCGCGATGGCCGAGCGCATGCAAAACCAGAACGGCGAACAGCAGAGCGCCCAGAATACCGTGCGCCAGCAGGATCTCGACAACCTGCTCGACCAGCTGGAAAACCTCGCCCGTTCTGGCAACAAGGACGAGGCGCGCCAGCTGCTCAACGAACTGAGCCGGATGATGAACAACATGCAGGCCGGACGCCCGCAGCGCGGCGGCGAGCAGCAGAACAGCGAGGCGCGCAAGCAAATCGACAAGCTCGGCGAGATCATGCAGCAGCAACAGCAGCTGATGGACGAGACCTTCAAGCTCGACCAGGCGCTACGCGACCGCATGCAGCGCGGCGACCCGGGCGAAGGCGAAGAGGGCGAAAACGGCGAACCGCAGCAGGATCCGCAGGGGCAAGGCGAGCAGGGTGAACAAGGTCAGCAGGGCACCGATCAGATGACGGCCGAACAGCTTCGCGAGGCGCTGAAGAACCTGCGCCAGCAGCAGGAAGGCCTCGGCAAGCAGCTCGGCGAGTTGCAGGAGGGGCTGAAAGGCCTCGGCCTTGATCCCGGCGAAGGTTTCGGCCAGGCGCAGGGAGAAATGAAGGGCGCCGGCGAAGCACTTGGCAAGAGCCAGGGTGACCGTGCCGTGGAAGGCCAGGGCCGCGCACTGGAAGCGCTGCGCCAGGGTGCACGCGACATGATGGGCCAGATGCAGGCCATGCAGGGCCAGCAGGGCGAAGGCCAGCAGATGGGTCAGGGCAACCAGAACGGCCGTGATCCGCTCGGCCGGCCGCGCGCAACGTCAGGCCCGGATTTCGGCGAACGGGTCAGGGTGCCGGACGAGATCGACGTGCAGCGCGCTCGCGAAATTCTCGAGGCCATCCGCGAAAAGCTCGGCCAGAACTCCAGCCCCGAGCTGGAACGGCGTTATCTCGAGCGCCTGCTGGAAATCCAGTAGACGACGTCAACGTCGGGCATTGCAGATTGAAGCAGTTCTGTGGGCTGAACCGGGTCGGTTGCCCCAGCGGCAAGTCAGCCGGCCAGAGCGCTGGCCACGGCAGCACGGATATCGGTCAGCGCGAAGGGCTTCGGCACAACGTCGATGATCTTCGAGGCGAGGTCGTCGGCGCGCTCGCGCTGTTCGGCATAGCCGGTCATCAAAAGGATCTTCAGGTCGGGGAAATGCGACGAGGCCCGGTGGGCAAGCTCGATGCCGTCCATGACCGGCATGCGGATATCCGACAGCAACAGGTCGAAAGGCGCCTCGCAGAGCAGCGCAAGGCCCTCTTCACCATCGGCGGCCTCGCTGGTTTCGTGGCCGTCGAGACGCAGGGCGCGGGCGACGAAGGTGCGCAGCGAATCTTCGTCTTCGGTGATCAAGATTCTCGCCATGATTGCATTCAACTCCCGCGATCCGTTTTCATGCCTGTCAGGGCAAATCAACAGAGTTTCCTTGTCGAGAGGTAAACGCGGGACACCCGGTCCCGCGCCATAGTTAACAAGCTGTCAGTGACAGACGGCCAGATGTCGTGAAACGATACGTGCTATGCGTCGCCGGTCACCACGCCGACGAACGGCAGTTCGCGGAAGGCGTAGGCGACATCCATGCCGTAGCCGACGACGAAATAGTCGGGGCATTCGAAGCCGACGAAATCAGCCTCAAACACTTCTTTCCGTTTCACTTTCTTGTCGAGCAGCACGGCAATGGTGACATGTGCAGCGCCGCGCTCGTACATCAGTTCCTTGGCGAACAGCAGCGTGCGGCCGGACTCGAGAATATCGTCGATGAGCAGCACATTGCGGCCCTTCACATCGCTGTCGATGTCCTTGATGATCCTGACACCCTGCGACACCGTGCCTGTGCCATAGCTGGACAGGGTGATGAATTCGACTTCCGGCGCAAGTCCGACATCATGCAACGCACGAATGAGATCGGCGGCGAAGATGAACGAGCCCTTGAGCACCGAAATCACCAGAAGATCGTCACAGGGACCCTTCATGATCTCGGCGGCAAGCTCGTGATTGCGCTCGGCGATCTGCGCGGCGGTGAACAGGGGTTCGATATTCTTGCCGCGGACGACGGGCATGGACTTCTCCTTGATGATCGGCCGGTTTCGGCCTTCAGCCCGGCAGCCTGAGACTGCCGGAAAGGCAAGCCCTTAGCACAGTCAGGAAGGCGAGACACCCGGATCCTCGAAGGAAAGCCTGAGTTCCGGCGTTTTTCCACCAGGATGCTGGAGTCGGGCGGCCACGCCGCGGCTATGGCCGCCATCGAGATCGGTGACCGGCGCATCGATATAGGTGCTGGCAATGATCTGCCCGCCGATCAAGAGATCGGCCCTGAGTTTCGGCAGGCTGACGCTTTCTCCGGAACGATTCTCGACAATCGCGTTCAGCAGCAGGACCTGCATGCCGTTCCTGTATTGCGGCGTCAGGCTGACATGGGTGATGTCGAGCGGGTTGCGCACGGTATCAGTCGAGCCGGAGCCCAAATAGAGCTGTCCCGCCATGCCGAAGATGGCAGCGAAGCAGCCGGCGACCAGAAGGGCGAAGCTGACATCGGACAACCGCTGCAGATGGTGCTCGACGCTGCGCAGCGCCGTCTTCAGGCCGGCGAGGAAATCCGGGGCAGCAGGAACGCTCGCCGCTGATGCCGCCTGGAATTTGGCTCTCTGCGGCGGATCGCGCACCACGACGAAATGCGCATCGACGACATCATTGGCCGTCTGGAAATGCTGGCGCTCGATGCGGCGGCGCGCCCGGTCTGGCGGCAGCAGATCATGGTCCGGGGCCGCTGCCTGCTTTTGGAAACGGAAGGCGTTCATCTCAGCCGTACCTTTCGCACAGCCAATTCCGGATACCCGAAACTCGGCAGTTGAAACGAATCCACTCCAGACGTAAATTCAAATGGTTAATGCTTCGAAAATGTCGGCCATCAGGCTGCCGTTTTGCGGGCATGTTTACCGGCCGTTGACGATCCTCGTTTACGAGCCCCAGACCTCGGACACGTCAGACTGGCCCAGCCGTTGATCCACTTTGAAAATGTCGGCCTTCGGTATGGAATGGGACCGGAGATCCTCCGCGACCTGACCTTCGACATTCCCAAGAGCTCCTTTCAGTTCCTCACCGGCCCGTCCGGTGCGGGCAAGACGACATTGCTGCGCCTGCTGTTCATGTCGCTGCAGCCGACACGCGGCATCATCCAGAGCTTCGGCCGCGACATCACCCGCATCCCCAGGAGCGAACTGCCGATGCTGCGCCGCCGCGTCGGCATCGTCTTCCAAGACTTTCGCCTGCTCGACCATCTGACCACCTATGAAAATGTCGCCCTGCCGCTGCGCGTGCGTGGCAAGGAGGAGGGCAGCTACCGGCGCGACGTCATCGAACTGTTGAAATGGGTCGGCCTGGGCGAGCGCATCAACGTACTGCCGGCCGTGCTGTCGGGCGGCGAAAAACAGCGCGTCGCCATCGCCCGCGCCCTGATCGACAGGCCGGAAATCCTGCTCGCCGACGAACCGACCGGCAATGTCGACCCGCCGATGGCCCGCCGCCTGCTCAGCCTGTTTCTCGAACTAAACCGGCTGGGCACGGCCGTCGTCATCGCCACCCACGACCTGGCGCTGATGGACCAGGTCGATGCGCGCCGCATGATCCTCACCGACGGGCGGCTCGATATCTATGAGTGAGACAGGCACCAACAACCCGCAGCAGCCGGATGGCAAGCAGAAACGCCGGGTCGAAATGACGGTCAGGCCGACCGGACCGATCCTGCCGCCCTCCAACATTCAAGGCAATGCGCTGATGGTGGTCATTGCCATCATGGCATTCCTCGCCTGCCTGACGCTCGGAGCCGTGTCGATGGTTCGGGCAACGGCTGCCGGCTGGCAGAGCCAGATTTCCCGCGAGGTCACCATCCAGATCAAGCCGGAGGACGGGCTCGATATGGGGGCGGCCCTGGTCAAGGCGCGCGATCTTGCGCTGACCTTTGTCGGCACGCGCGATGGCCGGATCATGGATGACGATGCGACGGCACGCCTTCTTGAGCCCTGGCTCGGCACCGGCCTCAATCTCGAGGACCTGCCGGTTCCGCGCCTGATTGTCATCACCATCGACGAAAGCAATCCACCCGACTTTGCCTCGATGCGCGACCTGCTGAAGGTCGAAGTGCCGCAGGCGTTTCTCGATGACCATCGCACCTGGGTCGACCGGCTGGTGCAGATGGCGCGCACCACCGTGCTGATCGGTTCCGGCGTGCTGATCCTGGTATTTACCGCCATGGTGCTGACGGTGGTCTTTGCCACGCGCGGCGCGCTGTCGGGCAATCGCCATATCATCGAGGTGCTGCATTTTGTCGGCGCGGAAAGCAGCTTCGTCGCCCAGGAATTCCAGAAGCACTTCCTCAAGATCAGCCTGAAGGGTGCTGCCGCCGGCGGTTTGCTGGCAGCCGGCCTGTTTGCGGCTGCCAACTTCTGGCAGACCCGGTCGATGGCCACGCCGGAAAGCGATCAGGCAACGGCTCTGTTCGGCACCTTCACCATCGGCTGGACCGGTTATCTCGGGATATTCGCCACAATGATCGTGATTGCGCTGCTGACCACGATCACGGCACGCCTGACCGTGATGCGCACCATCTACGAGATCGACCTCATTCGGTCGGATCCGGCGCGCACCGATGGACTTATGGACGATTAATCGTCAACTAAGCTTGTTGACTTGCCTTAAAGCCGCCTGTTCCGTGTGGAAAATCCGCGCTATTCACGGACAATGAGCATGGACCGGATGACCCGAAACCAACCGTCTCAAGGGGGCCAGCCCGACATGTCGGGCCGCAGCCTGTTTGCGCGCCGTGGTCTGCTGCGTCGTTTCCTGCGTTATACCGGCCTGCTCATTCTTCTGTGTGTGGCACTCCTGGTCGCTGGCTTCCTGCATTTCGCCGACGACGTCGCCAATCTGCGTCCACCGGAAAACGTCAAGGCGGACGCGATCGTCGTTCTGACCGGTGGCTATCAACGCATCGACCAGGCCATCGACCTTCTGAAACGCGGCTATGGCGGACGCCTGCTGATTTCGGGCGTCAACCCGTCGACGACCGCCGGCCAGATCCGCCGCGCCACGCGCAGTTCTCCCGAACTCTTCGATTGCTGCATCGATATCGGCTATGCCGCCATCGACACGATCGGCAACGCCAACGAAACAGCCACCTGGATCCGCGACCGCGGCTACAAATCCGTCCTTGTTGTCACCAGCAATTACCACATGGCCCGCAGCCTGATGGAATTGCGCCGCTCCGACACGGTGACGCAGTTCATCGGCTATCCGGTCGTCAATGCCGACCTGAAGACCCGCGCCTGGTACCGTGAGCCGGATGCGATGCGGACCATGCTGGCCGAATATGCCAAGAGCGTCATCGCCTATGCCCGAGGCATTGTCGGCTGGAGCGTCGGTCCCGGCTTGCGTTCCTCGGGAGAAATCGCGGATCCGGCGATCAAGCCCTGAGCGATTCCCGGTAAACCGGCTTTTGCTTGGCGGTGTTTTGCGATAGGCACGTTTTCGCCTGTCCACGGAAATGTCCCGATGATCACCCTGCGTTCCATCCTGTTCAACACGGCCTTCTACATCAACATGATCCTTCGCATGATCCTGTTGTCACCTTTCTATTTTCTCGCCCCTCGCAAGACGGCGTTCTGGGTGCCGAAGGGCTGGGCAAGTTCCTCGCACTGGCTGATGAAGATGATCGTCGGCACGACCTTCACCATCGAGGGGCTCGAGAACATTCCCAAGGGCGGTTATATCCTCGCCCCCAAGCACCAGTCCTTCTGGGATACGTTTGCCCTGCTGCCCTGGCTCGACGACCCGGTCTATATTCTCAAGCGCGAACTGATGTGGATCCCGGTCTTCGGCTGGTATGTCGCCAAGCAGCGTATGATCCCGGTCAACCGCGGCGCCAAGGGCAAGGTCATGGCGGACGTGATCGAGCGCACCAAGACGGAGATGCGCAACGGCCGCCAATTGATCATCTATCCGGAAGGCACCCGCCGGCCGCCGGGCGCCACGCCCGAATACAAATACGGCATCGCCCGCCTCTACCGCGATCTCGGGGTTCCGGTCGTGCCGATCGCCATGCATCCCGGCCTGTTCTGGCCACGCCGCAAGTTCCAGCGCTATCCGGGCCATTTCAAGGTGCGCATCCTGCCGGCCATCGAGCCGGGTCTCGATCCGGACGTGTTTTTCGACACGCTGATGGCACGCCTCGAGGCAGCGAGCGACGAGTTGCTGATCGAGACCGCGCGTGACAACCCGGATGTGCCGCTGCCACCGACGGCGGTAAAGCGTCTGGCGGAACTGCAGGCAAGATCAGCGTAAGAACAACAGCCGGGCTGCCTGTCAGCCCGGCAGGCCGATCGCCTCGATCGCGGCCACGACACCCTCCAGCCAGTGATCGCGGATGCCCATTTCGCGCAGATGGGCAGCCGTATTGGCCACATAGGTCGGGTTCGGGCCCGACTGGCCAACCGCGCTGGCAACGATTTGCGCCGCCTCCTCGACCGTGACCGCGCCGCCATATTGCGGATGCGCCCGGTCGACAACATAGGTCAACCCCGTCACCTGGCGTCCGTCATCGAACCTGAGACGGACACTGCGCTCGAGATAGACATTGGTGACCAGCTCACGCTCGCGCAGATAGGCGAGCGTCTCCGGCCATTGCGCGGGATCGACGCGAAAAGCGATGCCGCGGCACGAGCCGCCACGATCGAGGCCCAGCACCAGGCCGGGTCGCGCTTCGGTTCCCCGATGCACCCAGGAGCGCACGCAGAGCGACCGCCGATAGCCGGTCAGGCGGGCCTGAACCCGCTCCTCGAATTCAAAGCCCGGGTTCCACATCAAGGATCCGTAGCCAAAGACCCAAAATTCGTCCATATCGCAGGCCAATCCATTCACTCAGGATTTGATCGTCAATCAGGAGCACCCCATGGCAACGCCGTCCACAGCGCCCGCAAGCGCCACAAGCCGCAAGGTGTTTCGTCTGGGCGTTTTTATCGTCCTGTTCATCGCTGTCTATAGCGTCGCCTGGTATTTTGCCGCCGAATATCTGCGCCGGCAGATCGTTGCCTTCTTCGAGGGCGGCAATCCGGCAGCCATCACCGCCAATTGCGAGCAGCCGCGGATCGGCGGTTATCCGTTCCGCTTCCGGCTGAATTGTGATCGCCTGTCGCTCGACGACAACTACCAGGGCATCTCGGCCTCCTTCGGCGCCGTGCGGGCCGCGGCCCAGATCTATGCGCCCGGCCATGTCGTCTGGGAGCTGGATGGGCCGGCCGAAATCCGCTCGGCGCTCGGCTTCAACTCGACGATCGAATGGGACGACCTGCGGTCGAGCTTCAACGCAACACTCTCCGGCCTGCAGCGCAGTTCGCTGGAGATCCGCGACCTGAAGGCGCAGCTTGTCTCGACGGTCAGCCCGCTCAAGCTCGAATTGAGCGCACCGCATGCCGAAAGCCACCTGCGCGAACGCGAGGGCAACCTGGATTATGCCGCCCTGCTGCGCGACGCGGTCATCGCGATCGGCGGCAATCCGGTCGGCCTGCCGCCCGCCTCGGCCAGCATCGACGTGACCTTCGCCGACCGTGGTGGCCTGCTGCAGCCGGCCAATGCGCACAACCAGAGGCTCTACGGCACCAAGGGCGAAATCCGCCGGCTTGTCACCGATCTCGGCGAAGGCCGTGTGCTGACCCTCAGCGGCCCGTTCTCGGTCGGCGAGGACGGCCTGATTTCCGGTGAGGTCCGTGCGGAAATCGAGGGGATAAGGGCCTGGAACGACGCGCTCGGCATCGCCTATCCACAGATGAGGGAGACGTTCGACGACGTGGCCAAGGTTCTGGCCGTGGTCTCCTTCGGCCAGGACAAGGGCTCGGCCGAGATCACCATCCGCGACGGCGTTGCCTCGCTCGGTTTCATCCCGCTCGGCACCATCCCGCCGCTCTGAGGAGCACAGCGGCAGGGCTTGGACGGCAAGGGCTAAAACGCTACTTGTCGAGCGTATGGCGGCCGAAATCCGGCACGTCGACATCCTGGCCGGCCTCGATGATCGAGCGGCGCACGGCGCGGGTACGGGTGAACAGCTCGATCAGCTTGTCGCCCTCGCCCCAGCGGATTGCCCGCTGCAGATAGGCAAGATCCTCGGAAAAGCGCGCCAGCATTTCGAGGATCGCATCCTTGTTGTGCAGGCACACATCGCGCCACATGGTCGGATCGGAGGCGGCAAGACGGGTGAAATCGCGGAAACCCGAGGCCGAATACTTGATCACTTCGGATTCGGTCACCGCTTCCAGATCATCCGCCGTGCCGACGATGTTGTAGGCGATGATATGCGGCAGGTGCGAGACGATCGCCAGCACCTTGTCATGATGGTGCGGATCCATCTCGTCAACCCGCGACCCGAGCGCCTGCCAGAAGCCGCCAAGGCGTGCCAGTGCATCAGCATCGGTATCCGGCAGCGGCGTGAAAATGCACCAGCGGCCCTTGAACAGGCCGGCAAAACCGGCATCCGGGCCTGACTTTTCCGTACCCGCCAGCGGATGGCCGGGAATGAAATGCACGCCTTCGGGCATATGCGGCGCCATCTGCGCGATCACCGAAGCCTTGGTCGAGCCGACATCGGTGACGATGGCGCCAGGCTTCAGGCTGGACGCGATCTGTATGGCCACCGCTTCCGATGCGCCGACCGGGACCGAAACGATGACCAAGTCTGCATCCCGGACCGCCTCTGACGCCGATGTCGTATACGATGTTCCGAGATCGAGCTCTTCCGCCCGCTTCAGGGTTTCGGCACTGCGCGTCGAGATCACCACCTCCCGCGCCAGCCCCAGTTTCTGGATGTCGCGTGCGATCGACGAACCGATGAGGCCGATACCGATCAGGGCAATGCGATTAAACAGGATTTCAGACATCACGTGCGTTCCATGAATTCTGTGAGGGCGGCAACTACGCCGGTATTGGCCTCTTCGCTACCGATCGTCATGCGAAGTGCATTGGCAAAGCCATAGGCGCGCACCGCACGCAGGATGAAGCCACGGCTGGTCAGGAAGTCATCCGCATCGGTGGCGCGTTTGCCATCAATATCCGGAAAATGGATCAGGACAAAATTGGCAACCGACGGTGTAACCGTCAGGCCAAGGTTGGTCAGCGCCTCCGACACCCGGGCCAGCCAGTTGAGATTATGCGCGACCGACCTTGCGGTGAAGGCCTGGTCACGGATCGCCGCGGCACCGGCGGCGATCGCTGGCGTGTTGATGTTGAACGGGCCGCGCACCCGGTCGAGCGCATCGATGATCTCGGCCGGCGCATAGGTCCAGCCGATACGAAGCGCCGCAAGCCCGTAGACCTTGGAGAAGGTGCGCGTCATCACGACATTTCGGTTGCTGGACACAAGTTCGATGCCGGCCTCGTAATCGTTGCGACGGACGTATTCGGCATAGGCGGCGTCGAGAACCAGGATGACATGCGGCGGCAGGGCGGCATGCAGACGGCGCACCTCGCTGAGCGGCACATAAGTCCCGGTCGGGTTGCCGGGATTGGCGAGAAAGACAATCTTCGTCTTGTCGGTGACCGCTGCAAGGATCGCATCGACATCAACCCGGCATTCGCTCTCCTTGACCGTGACCGGCGTGGCGCCTGCTGCCATGATCTGGATCTTGTAGACGAGGAAACCGTGTTCGGTGACGATGCCCTCGTCGCTGGGGCCGAGATAGACGTGGCAGAGCAGGCCGAGCAGCTCGTCCGAACCATTGCCGCAGAGGATATTGGCCGTGTTCAGCCCATGCACATCGGCAATCGCCGCGCGCAAGGCATTGGCCTGGCCATCCGGGTATTTTTCCAGCTGAACGGCCGCCGACGCAAAGGCCTCGATCGCCTTCGGGCTCGGCCCGAACGGTGTTTCGTTCGACGACAGCTTGAAGACGCGGGCGACACCCGGCGCATGTTCCTTGCCGGGCACATAGGCGGCGATATCGAGGATGCCCGGCCGTGGCATCGGCTTTGTCATGGCGACACGCATGCGACTGTCTCTCTGTCGTGAAACGGTGCGGCAACGGCACCCCTGGATAAGCTCATGGCATAAAATGGATAAAGGCTTTTGTCGAGGCTCGCCCGCGCCATCAAGGGTGGTCAGCGGCGGCTCTGGTGGTCGGCACGCCATGCGGCGCAAGCACCGGCGCAAAGACCCGTCGCGACGCGCGCGACGCCACCGGCAGCCCCTGATACAGCCGTTTCTGTGCCTCGACGACGATCACCCCGGAAAATGCCGGCCACAACATGCCGCCGAGCTTTTCGAAGCCGCGGCGCAGGCGCAGCACCGCACGGATCTTTGACGGCGGGAAAAACAGCGCTTCGGCGCTGGCACCGGGGGTGAAATTGGTCTCGCGCAACAAGGCCGTCAGCTGCCCGCGCGAATAGGGCCGGCCGGATCCGAACGGCGTATGCTCCATGCGCGCCCAGACACCGCGGCGATTGGGCACCACGATGACCAGCCGACCGCCGGGCGCCAGAACCCGCCAGATTTCCTTCAGTGTCTCGCGCGGGTTTTCGGCAAATTCCAGCGAATGCACCATCAATACGCGGTCAACGGAGGAATCCGGCAGCGGCAGTTCTTCCTCGAAGACCAGTGCCGTGGCCGAGGGTTCGCCAACCGGCCAGTTCACCGCCCCCTGCCCTGCCGGCATGAAGGCGAAGGTACGCTCGGTGTCGGCGCGGAAGCGATCGAGAAACGGCGTGCAATAGCCGAGCCCCACCAGCCGCTCCTGCGGCAGCCGGGCCCAGAGCGAAGAAAGCGCCAGAGCAATCGACTGTTCAGCCACGCGCCCGAGCATGGTGTAGTAGAATTGGCGAAGGTCAACGATATCGACATGCATGACACCATTGTTAGCAGCCAGCGATTGGACTTCAAGAGTTTACCAGCTACATTCGCGCCAACAACGTGGGAACGGATGGCTGGACAATGAAATCCCTTGAAATCGATGTGTTTCTCTGCCGCAGCGACAATTTCGGCGTGCTGCTGCATTGCCCGGATTCAGGCCTCACGGCTTGCATCGACGCGCCCGAACTCGAACCGATCCTGGCAGCCGCCAAGCGCCGCGATTGGACGATCACCCATATTTTCACGACGCACCATCACGGCGACCATGTGGAAGCCAATCTGGCCCTGAAGGAGCGGTTCAATTGCGAGATCATCGGCCCGCTAAACGAGGCCGTGGCCATCCCCGGCATTGACCGGACCGTCGGTGACGGCGACGAGTTCACCTTCGGCAAACATCTGGTCCGCGTGATCGAGACCCCTGGCCATACGGCGGGCCATGTCTGCTATCACCTGCCGGAAGACAAGCTGCTGTTTTCTGCCGACACGCTGTTTGCGCTCGGATGCGGCCGCCTGTTCGAGCGCTCGGCGATAGACATGTGGCATTCGCTGCAGAAGCTGGCCGAATTGCCCGACGAAACGATCGTCTATTTCGGCCATGAATATACCCTGTCGAACGCACGGTTTGCTCTGACCATCGATCCCGACAACAGCCGCCTGAAATCGCGCGCCCAGGATATCGAGATCATGCGGGCGCGCGGCGATTTCACCGTACCGACGACGATTGCGTTGGAGAAGGAAACCAACCCCTTCCTGCGCGCCAACGAACCGGACATCCGCCGGACGCTGGGCATGCCGACCGAAAGCAATGAGGATGTCTTTGCCGAGATCCGCAAGCGCAAGGACAATTTCTGATGACGGCAGCCGATATCATCGAAACCCTCGGCATGGAGCGCCATCCCGAGGGCGGCTGGTATGTGCAAACCTTCAAGGATGCCAACGGCGGCACCCGCGGCCATTCCACCGCGATCTACTACCTGCTTGAAGCCGGCGAGCGCTCGCATTGGCACAGGGTCAGGGATGCCGCCGAGGTCTGGCATTATTATGCCGGCGCGCCGCTGGCGCTCAGCAGGTCGAGCGACGGACAGACGGTCGAAACGGTCATTCTCGGCACCGATCTCCTCGAGGGCGAACGGCCGCAGGCGATCATTGCCGCCAATGAATGGCAGGCGGCCGAAAGCCTCGGCGCTTATACGCTGATCGGCTGCACCGTGGCACCCGGTTTCGACTTTTCCGCCTTCGAGATGGCGCCACCCGGCTGGGCGCCGGGTAAGGGCGACTAAACGATCAGGCAGCCGACAGCGTGACGGTCAGGATCAGTTGCGCCGCATAATAGGTCGCCCAGACGGCATAGGCGGCCGGGCTATCGAACCGGTGATCCGGCCCCCAGCGAAACCGGCGCAGCGCAAGCACGGTGTCCGACACGATGAAAGTGGCCGTGCCCACGACTACCCAGGGATTGGCGATCCTGAGCGCCGTCCAGCCCACCAAAAGAAAAACCGCCACATAGGCGAGGATTGCCGGCAAAAGCCGACCGGCCTCACGCCGGATCAGACCGACGACGATCAGGGTATGGAAAAGCAGCAGCAGGCCCGCAACCGGGCGCCAACCTTCGGCAAACACGAGACCGGGTATACCGAGCGGCGCCATGACGGCGGCATAGACGAGATGCGACAGGAGAAAGGCGACGAGCCCGCCGACAAAGGCGCGGGCACCGTCAAAGGCGAGGAAGGCATCACCGACAGCACCGAGCAGCAGGGCGATAATCAG
The DNA here is from genome assembly GCF_918741265.1 of Rhizobium sp. CECT 9324. NCBI lineage: Bacteria > Pseudomonadati > Pseudomonadota > Alphaproteobacteria > Hyphomicrobiales > Rhizobiaceae > Rhizobium > Rhizobium sp. CECT 9324. Next base: position 39,698 of record NZ_CAKKMZ010000001.1, read on the forward strand.
CAGAACGGGCGCACCGACAAGCAGGCCATAGGCAGCGAGCAGCAGGATCGGCAGTGTTTTCCACACCGCCCGCCACGTGGTCTTCGGTCGCGGCAGAACCCAGAAATAGCCGAGGCCCAGCGCGACCGAGAGCATCAGAACACCGGTCGCTGGCGTGGCCATGCTGTCTCCGTCTAGGACTGAACCTTGCTTCGTTTGAACACCATATCGCGCGCCGCCAGCATCGCGCCACCGGTGATCAGCACGCAGGCCAGGCCAATTCTGACGCTAACCTCGCCAAAGCCAAAAAAGATCAGGATCAGCGTCGAGAGAAGCGGCGCGGCATAGCTCGAGGCGCCGAGGATCTGGATATCACCGTTCTTGACGCCGTAGTCCCAGACATAGAAGGCGGCACCGACCGGCAACAGACCGAGGCCAACGACCGCTGCCCATTGCATCCAGTCGACCGGCCAGACGGTGGTCTCCAGCCCGAGATGGCAGGCGAGCGACAGTAGCGAGGTGGCGAGGCAGAAACCGGTGACGACATCGGTGGACACCGCCTCGAAACGCCGGCTGAGCAGCGAATAGCCGGCCCAGGTAAAAGCGCAGAGGAAGGCGGCGAAGTAACCCAGCGTATAGGCCGGATCGAAGGCGACGCCATTCTTGGCGACGATCAGGATTGTGCCGGCAAGGCCGGCCAGCGCGCCGACGATGTGATGCCAGCCGAGCCGTTCGCCCGGCAAAAGCGCCGAGCCGACGACGATCAGCAGCGGCCACAGATACGCGATCAGACCGGCCTCGACCGCCGGTGCATTCCGAAGGGCTGTGAAATAGAGAAAATGATAGCCGAACAGCCCGCCGACGCCGATCAGCCAGACCTTTGCCGGCTGGCGCAGCGCCTTCAGCCGTTCAGGCCTTGCCGCAAAGATCAGAAGTCCCGGCAGGCTGCCGATGGCAAAGGTGATCGCCGACAGCTGGAACGGCGGCATCGTGCCGGAGGCGGCCGTCATCAGCGCCAGGAAGGACCACATCAAGATTGCGGTAAAGCCGATCAGCGTCGCCTTGGTCTTCATTCATCCCCCATGCCGGCCCATGCAGCCCGCAGGCTGGGATGAAAACCCGCGTCTGCTAGCCGTCGAATTTCTGCGCTGAAACGTAAATCGTCCCATAGCGTGTCGGCACGCGCGCATAGACCGGAGCATATAGCTTGAGGGTTGCGGTCTTGGCAAACCAGATCTCCATGCCCTCGACCGAGCGCAGGTATTCGATATCCTTGCGGCCTTTGCGATAGCCGGATTTCGGCACATACTTGACCCCGCAGACCACCGCCTCACCCTTCAGCTTGCCGGCGGAGTAACCTTCGGTCCGCTTCGGCGACAGGACCAGATCCATCCGGCTCTCGCCGTCATAGACCGGCAGCGTCTGCGAACAGACATCGGCGTCTCCGGGAATGAGAAAGGCACCGATCGGATCGAGTACGGCTTTCAGATCGCCGTCGGCAATCGGAACCCAGGTGTCCGGCCGAGGCTTCGGCTTCGGTTCAACCAAGGTTTCCACCACGCTGCCGCCGCGATACTTCACGTCATAGGTGCTGGTCTTGCGACCATCCTTGTATTCAAGCTGGTAGCGCTCGGGCTGGAAACGCTGGCCATCGACCTGGCCCGAAACGCTGCTTGTGGCCGAGATTTCCTTAACGAGGTCGACAATGCCAGAGGAGCGGAAACGTCCGCCGATCGTGTAGCGTCCATCATTGACAGCCGTCTCGAAAGACAGCCGCGCGATCGGCAGGACACCGAGGGAAACGCTGTATTCTGTATTGTAGCGCACCTCCGCGGCATCGGCAGCGCCGAGGGAGGACAGGACTAGACCGATAACCAGACTGGCTGTACGCAATGAACGACCCTCAGCGAATGGGGCCGAAAATCCGGCATCCCGATTTCGGCATCTTACCGTGGACTATGGCGATAAAATAACGCAATGACGGTTGCGCGCCCGGAAAATCCAAGGTTTGGCTTGACGCGCGGGTTCAGCCTGACTATAGAACCGCAACTTTCCAATCAAGCGCTGTTGGATTGCCTGCCCGGCATTTGGCCGGAAGCGATGCGATAGCCTAGAAAAAAATAGGTGTACCATGTCCCGCAGTTGCGAATTGACCGGCAAGGGCGTCCAGTCGGGCAACAATGTTAGCCACGCGAACAACAAGACCAAGCGCAAGTTCCTGCCGAACCTGTGCGATGTCACGTTGATTTCGGATGCTCTCAACCAGCGTTACCGTCTGCGCGTTTCGGCTGCAGCACTGCGCACGGTCGAGCATCGCGGTGGTCTCGATGCATTCCTGATCAAGGCTTCTGAAACCGACCTGAGCATGCGCGCTCGTCTGCTGCGTCGCCAGATCGTCAAGAAGACCGCCGAAGCCGCTTAATTTCAAGCGCTGACGCAGGCTTAAAAGGCTTGGCCGGACATCCGGACAAGCCTTTTCGTTTGAGATGAATCCGGCGGATGCCATCGGCTTCATCGACGACCAGAAAAATTATTGTCCCTCCAACTGGTGGCATCACCCAGGATAAAAAAATGCTGAAGACGCGCTATTTCGTTCTCTACAGCCTGCTCATGACGGCAATCGTCGTCGCCTCCAACTTCCTCGTGCAGTTCCCTCTGGGCGGCACGCTGGCAGGCATCAATCTCGCCGACCTTCTGACGTTTGGCGCATTCACCTATCCGATCTCCTTCCTGATCACCGACCTGACCAACCGTCAGTTTGGCCCGGGCACCGCGCGGAAGGTCGTGTTTGTCGGCTTTATCGTCGGCGTCGCCCTGTCGATCGCACTCGCTAGCCCGCGGATCGCGATTGCCTCCGGCTCCGCCTTCCTCGTCGGCCAGCTTCTCGACATCTCGGTGTTCAACCGCCTGCGTCAGCTGTCCTGGTGGAAGGCCCCGCTGATGGGTTCGCTGGTCGGCTCGGTTCTCGACACGGTGATCTTCTTCTCCCTGTCCTTCGCGCCGATCTTCAGCTTCATCGGCCCGAATGACGATTTTGCCATCGCCTCGGCACCGATCTTCGGCGTGCTCGCCACGGAAGCCCCGCGCTGGATCTCCTGGGCACTCGGCGACTTCGCCGTGAAGATGCTGGTCGGCATCGTCATGCTGCTGCCCTACGGTGCGCTGATGAGCGTTGTCAGGCCGATGCCGTCACGCACGACCGCCTGATCCGGCAATAACCGGATCAAGACCGCCTGGACCCCGCTCAGGGCTCCAGGCGGAACTCCAGCATCACCGTGCGCTGCAGGATCGAATGATTGTCGTCCGAGACGGCGATCAGGTGCGTGGAACCATCATCCGCCACGACGGCGTCGATCCCCTCCATATTGTCGATCTCGGATGCGTTGTCGGCCTCGAAGATGACCTGGCCATCGACGATCGCGCCGGGCCGGATAGAGGCGCCATCGATGCGGCGCAGCCGCATGGCAACCCCGCTGGCAATCGAGAAGCGCCGCTCCAGCAGCACAAGCTCGCCGGACGGCAGGAAGACACCATCGGTGATCTCGAAGCCGTCATGCGGGCGCACACGAAATTCTCCGGCAAGCGGTCCATCAAGGATGCCGGCAAAGTTGTTGCCGTCTTCATCGACGCTCTTTTCCGAGATCGCCACAACCGCACCCGCGAGCGGGCCATCGGCCGGCGAGACCACCAGCGCCTCTATGCCGCCATTGCCGCGCAGGCGCGAGACCGCAAAGGGCAGCGGCAAAGCCGGTGACGGGCGCGCCGTCGCCAATGAGGCAAGCGGGGTATAGGCAACGACCCGATGGCGCTGCTCGAAGCCGACCAGAGCCGCACCATCGACAATCGCAAGGCTCTCGGCATCGACCTGGTATTTGCTGGCGCTCTCGCGGCCATCCCGATCGAGCATGGCGGCAAGCCTGGCATCGCTGACGCCCGACAGCATGCCGTCGGGGCCACGCTCTATCCGGCCCTCGACCCAGTATCCAGTGTCGAACACGCCGACAAAGCGGGCATCGTCCAGAAAACGAATGGAGGAAAAGGCGCCGAACAGCGGCTCATCGGACGAAAGCTCCAGCCCGCCGATAAACTGGACCCCCTCGGCAAGGCGCGGCGATCCGCCCAATGTGGCGATGACGCGGGACTCGATGCTGATCGGCAGCGCCTCGCCCGGCTTCAGCGCCGATGGCGTGCAGGAGGCCAAAAGCAGCGCCAAGGAAAGTGCGCCAAGACCGACGGAAGTGGAGCGCGCCGGAGGAGGCCTAGGCACGACGGCGGCGTCCGCCACCCGAGCCAGAGGCATTGTCTTCGAACAGCGAGGCCAACTGCTCGGTCATCGCACCCGCCAATTCATCGGCATCGACGATGGTCACGGCGCGGCGATAGTAGCGTGTCACATCGTGGCCGATGCCGATCGCCAGCAGTTCGACCGGCGAGCGCGTCTCGATCTGCTCGATGACCGCACGCAGATGGCGCTCGAGATAGTTGCCCGGATTGACCGAAAGCGTCGAATCGTCGACCGGCGCGCCGTCGGAGATCATCATCATGATCTTGCGCTGTTCGCGCCGCGCCATCAGCCTGTTATGCGCCCACATCAGCGCCTCGCCGTCGATGTTTTCCTTGAGCAGGCCCTCGCGCATCATCAGGCCGAGATTGCGCCGTGCGCGGCGCCAGGGGGCGTCGGCCGACTTGTAGATGATATGGCGCAGGTCGTTGAGACGGCCGGGTGTCGGCGGCTTGCCGCTGGCCAGCCATTTCTCCCTGGACTGCCCGCCCTTCCACGCCTTGGTGGTGAAGCCGAGGATCTCGACCTTGACGCCGCAGCGCTCCAGCGTGCGGGCAAGGATGTCGGCGCAGGTGGCGGCAACCGTGATCGGACGGCCGCGCATCGAGCCGGAATTATCGATCACCAGCGTCACGACCGTATCGCGGAACTGGGTGTCCTTTTCCTTCTTGAAGGAAAGCGGCTGCATCGGATCGATGACCAGACGCACAAGGCGGGCCGGATCGAGATAACCCTCTTCCAGGTCGAATTCCCAGGAGCGGTTCTGCTGCGCCATCAGGCGGCGCTGCAGCCGGTTGGCAAGGCGACCGACAGCACCCTGCAGATGCGCCAGCTGCTTGTCGAGAAAAGCGCGCAGACGATCGAGCTCGGCTTCGTCGCACAGCTCTTCGGCAGTGATCTCCTCGTCGAATTCCTCGGTGAAGATCTTGTAGTCGACCTTCTCGTTGAAATCGTCAAACGGCGTCGATGGCCGGCGCATCTCGCCGGGCGTCTCGCTATCGTCCTCGCCCTCGTCGGCCATGTCGTCGTCGGAAATCTCCGCGCCGTCCATTTCGCCGTCGTCCATCTGCTCCTGAGAGGCTTCGCTCTCATCAGCCGGCGCAGATTCGGAACCCGCCTCTTCCTCGGTGCTTTCCTGGTCCTCGTCACCGCTGCGCGGCTGGTCCTCGTCGGTCGACTCGTCGTCCTCGCCCTGCTCCTGATCATCACCGACATCCTCGGCCATTTCCATGGCCGACAGCATATGGCGGATCACCCGGGCAAAATTCTGCTGGTCGTTGATCGCATTCGGCAGATTGTCGAGATCGGCGCCGGCCTTGTCCTCGATGAACGAGCGCCAGAGATCAAGCACCTTGCCGGCCGACTCCGGCGGCTTCTGGCCGGTGAGCTTTTCGCGCACCAGCATGGCAACGGCTTCCTGGATCGGCGCATCTTCCTGGCGGCTGATCGTGGAGAAATTGGCTTTCGCATATTTCTCGGTGTTCATCGACTGGATGTTGGAGGCAACGCCCGGCATGCGCAGCGAGCCGATCGCCTCGACGCGCGCCTGCTCGACGGCATCGAAGATCATCCGGGCGTCGGCACCCTGCGGCGCCATGCTCGCATGGATCTTCTGGTCGTGGCAGGCAATGCGCAACGCCATCGAATCGCCGAGACCACGGGTCACGGCGAGTTCATGGGCGGTCGGACGTTTCGACAGTTCCGGCAGGCGCACGCGCTCGCCGGCAAGGCCGGGTCGTTCATTGGCAAAGGCCACCTCGACCTGCGGATCGCCCGCAATCGAGCGGACGCAGCCGGTGATCGCACGGCGCAAAGGCTCCGTGTCCACGCCTGCGCCCGTCTTGGCCCTGCTGTTGTCGCCGCGCCCTGCCATGCTGATCCGTTCCCTTACGCGCCAAGCACGATGTTGGCTGCACTTTCCTTCAGCTCGACGCCGAAGGCGCGCTGATACTGTTCGGCGACCAGCGTCCGCTCCAGCTCGTCGCACTTGTTAAGGAAGGTGACGCGGAAGGCAAAGGCGACATCGCCGAAGATCTCGGCGTTTTCGGCCCAGGTGATGACGGTACGCGGGCTCATCACGGTCGACAGGTCGCCGTTGATGAAGGCGGCGCGGGTCAGATCGGCAAGCCGGACCATGCGCGAAACCGTGTCACGGCCCTCAGTCGTTGCACCGAAGCTCTTGACCTTGGCGGCGACGATTCCGACCTCGTTGTCGTGCGGCAGGTAGTTCAGCGTGGTGACGATCGACCAGCGGTCCATCTGCGCCTGGTTGATCTGCTGCGTGCCGTGATAGAGGCCGGTGGTATCGCCGAGGCCGACGGTATTGGCCGTGGCAAACAGGCGGAAGGCCGGGTGCGGGCGAATGACGCGGCTCTGGTCGAGCAGGGTCAGGCGGCCGGAACTTTCCAGCACGCGCTGGATGACGAACATCACGTCCGGGCGACCGGCATCGTATTCGTCGAAGACGAGCGCGACATTGTGCTGGTAGGCCCAGGGCAGGATGCCGTCCTTGAATTCGGTGATCTGCTTGCCGTCCTTCAGGACGATGGCGTCCTTGCCGACGAGATCGATACGGCTGACATGGCTGTCGAGGTTGACGCGCACGCAGGGCCAGTTGAGACGGGCGGCGACCTGCTCGATATGGGTCGACTTGCCCGTGCCGTGGAAGCCCGACACCATGACGCGGCGGTTATGGGCAAAACCGGCGAGGATGGCGAGCGTCGTGTCGCGATCGAACAGATAGTCCGGATCGAAATCCGGCACGTAAGGGTCGCCCTTGCTGTAGGCTGGGACGCGGATATCGCTGTCTATTCCAAAAACCTCGCGCACCGACACGGTCGTGTCGGGGAGATTGGAAATATCAAGATCAATTTTGCTCATCGTTTCTCCATGCCAGGCGCTGCCGACTGGCCGCATATCGTCGCTGCTGCTTCTCGGATTAACAGAAACCCGCCTGCTTTAACAATTGGTAGGCTTGAATAACAGCGCGAAAACGCTCTTCCGAACCCCTGTCTCCGCCATTTGCATCGGGATGGTGTTTTTTTACAAGCTCCTTGTAGCGGGTCTTGATCTCGGTCGCCGTCGAACTGGCCGAAAGGCCAAGCGTATCCAGCGCCTTGGCCTCCATCGTCTTGAGCTTGCGCAACTGCGGCTGAAAGCGCGAACCGCCGGGCTTGCCCTGCTGCACGAAGCCGAAAGGGTCCTTCATGCGCGCCTGTGACGCAGCCGAACCGGAGCGCGCCGTCGAATGCAGCGGGCTGGACTTGGCCGCCTTGTTGACACCCACGGTCCAGGTCGGCCGGTGTCCGGTGATTGCTTCCTTCTGGTAGCGCGCGATCTCTGTGTCCGACAGGCCGGAAAAATAGTTGTAGCCCTTGTTGTAGTCCTTCACGTGCTCGAAGCAGAACATGAAGAACTGGCCCTCGGCATGACGGCCCACGGGCGCGCGATGGGCACCCGGCTTTTCACAGCCGTCCCACTGGCAAACTGGATTGGATGGCTCCGGCTCCGCAGTGCGTCTGCGTCTGGTCCGGATCCGATCGAAATATTTCGAGTCGAGTTTCATGCGGTAATTATGGTGCCTAGACAGTGGCGCGACAAGAATTGACAAATCGGAATGTTGCGCGCTTTGTGGGGCTTTTGCCGCAAGCCAGACCACGCCAGCAGATCACAGGGAACATCACATGTCCGTGCGCAACCGCATCGAGGAAACACTGCGTCAGGGCTTTGCCCCGGAGCGGCTGGATGTGATCGATGAGAGCGCTCATCACGCCGGCCATCAGCCCGACATTACCGGCACCGGCGAAACCCATATGCGGGTGCGCATCGTGTCTGAAAAATTCAACGGCCTGAGCAGGCTTGCACGCCACCGCGCCGTGACCGAATTGCTGAAGCCGGAGCTGGATGCCGGCCTGCATGCGCTGGCGATCGAGCCGGCTGCACCGGGCGAACCGACGCGCTGGTAGAGCCGGCAGCCGTTCAGGCCTCGGTCTTGCCACACCGCTGTCTTGTCAAGCCTCTGTCTTGACGGGTTCGATCGGCCGAATGCGCAATTTGGTGATGCGGTTCTTTTCCCGTTTCATCACGATGAAGCGCTTGCCGTAAAAGGTGAAGGCCTGCCGTTCTTCGGGAATCGATTTTGATTCGTGGATGACAAGGCCGGCAATTGTCGTTGCCTCTTCGTCCGGCAGATCCCAGTCGAGGGCGCGATTGAGATCGCGGATAGGCACGGCGCCATCAACCACCATCGATCCGTCGGATTCCTGCCGAACGCCCTGGATTTCCAGGTCATGTTCGTCCGAAATGTCGCCGACGATCTCTTCGAGAATATCTTCCAGCGTCACGACGCCCTGGACTTCGCCATACTCGTCGACCACCACGGCAAAATGCGTCTTGCGCCGCAGGAAGGCGTTGAGCTGATCCTTGAGATTGGTCGTGTCCGGCACGAACCAGGGCTTCTGGGCAATCTTGACGATGTCGAGGTCCTTTGGCTCGACATTCGGCTCGGCCAGCGCCCGGATGAGGTCCTTGGCATGAATGACGCCGATGATGTTGTCTGTCGCACCGCGCCAGACCGGCATGCGGGTATAGGGGCTTTCGAGAATGTTGCGGATCGCATTTTCCGGCGTGTCATCCGCATTGACCGCGCGCATGGCCGTGCGGTGGATCATGATGTCGGAAACTTCCAGCTCGCCGAGGTCAAGAACGCCACCGAGGCGGTCGCGGTCGGCCTTGACCACGGCGCCGTCACGATGCAGCAGCGCCACCGCACCACGCAGCTCCTCGTGGCCGGACAACATCGAGGCCTCACCGGAGATTGATACGCCGAAAATGCCGAGCAGCTTGCGCACGATCCAGTTGACCACGCTCGACAACGGGCCGACCACGGCGACAAAGGGTCGCACTGCCGGCGCGACGAAAAGTGCGAACCGCTCGGGCGTCGAAATAGCCCAGCTCTTCGGCAAAACCTCGGAAAAGATGACAAGCAAAACCGTCATCAGAACGGTGGCAATCGCCACGCCGGAATCGCCGAAAAGACCGAGGAAGAGGCTGGTGGTGAGCGAGGAGGCGAGGATGTTGACCAGGTTGTTGCCGATCAAGAGCGCCCCGATCAGCCGGTCACGGCGCTCGATCAGCGAATTGACCAGGCCGGCGCGCACATCGCCATTGACCTCGAGGCTGTGCATGCGGGCACGCGACGTTGCCGTCAGCGCGGTTTCCGATCCGGAGAAAAAAGCCGACGCACAGATCAGCAGGAAAATGGCCACGAGCGTCAGCCAATAATCCGACAGGTTGGAAAGGATGGCCTCGGTCATGACGGGCGCATCTCGTCGATAAATCGTACGACCTCGGACGACGGCACGTCATCGGCGACGAAGGCTTCGCCAAGGCCGCGCGTCAGGATGAAGGTCAGCTTGCCGCCCTTCACCTTCTTGTCCTGCGCGATCGCATCCATCAGGACGTCCGTCGGCGGCAGTTCGCCGGGGATCTCGTCCATCCGGGTGGGCAGACCGACCGCGCGCAGATGCGCTTCGACGCGGCTTGCAAGATCCGGGCTGGCAAGGTTCATCCGGGCGGAAAATTGGTGCGCCAGCACCATGCCGATCGACACGCCTTCGCCATGCACCAGGCGTTTGCTGTCATAGTGCGTCGCCGCTTCGAGCGCGTGGCCGAAGGTATGGCCGAGATTGAGCAGCGCCCGGCGACCGTTTTCGCGTTCGTCGGCTACCACGACATCGGCCTTGGCCTGACAGCTCACGGCGATTGCCTCGATCCGGGCAGGCCCGCCGGCAAAGACGTCGCGCCAGTTCGTCTCCAGCCATTCGAAGAAATCCGGCTTGTCGATCAGGCCGTATTTCGCCACTTCCGCGTAACCGGCGCGGAATTCGCGCTCCGACAGCGTATTGAGCACATCGGTATCGGCCAGAACCAGATCCGGCTGGTTGAAGATGCCGATCAGGTTCTTGCCCTGTCTTGCATTGATGCCGGTCTTGCCACCGACGGAACTGTCGACCTGCGACAGAAGCGAGGTCGGGATCTGCACGAAGCGCACGCCGCGGCGCACGATGCCGGCGGCAAAGCCGGTCAGATCGCCGATCACCCCGCCGCCGAGCGCAATCACCGCATCATTGCGCTCGATGCGCGCCTCGAGCAGCACGTCGCAGACCTGGGTCAGGCTGGAAAAACTCTTGGTCTTTTCGCCGGCGGGCAAGGTCACCGAAACCGCCTCGATGCCGTCCGTCTGCAAGCTGTCCATCAGGCCGTCGAGATATTGGGCGCCGACATTCTCGTCCGTGACGATGGCCGCCCGTCTGCCCTTGATCCGGCTGGAAATCTCGCCGCCGGCACGTGCAAGCAGGCCGGGCCCGATCAGGATATCATAGGCGCGCTCGCCAAGCGGCACATGCACCAAACGTTCCGAATTCTCCACCTTGCTCATGCTGTGTCACCTTTGCCGCTGTGTTCTGCACCAGTCTTTTCGATGCCACTCTGTTCGAGGATCGCCATCAGCACTTCGTTGGCAATCACTTCCTTGCGCACATCTCGTGACTGGATCGTCAGATCCGCCAGTTCGTAGATCGGATAGCGCTTGTCCATCAGATCCTTGAGGGTCTGCTTGGGGTTTTCCGTCTTCAGCAACGGCCGATGGTCGCGTTTGTTGACACGCTCCCAAAGGACATCGAGATCGGCCTTCAGCCACAGCGAGATACCGCCACGCTCGATCTGCTTGCGCGTCTTCTCGTTGATGAAGGCTCCTCCGCCGGTCGACACCACGCGCGGCCCCGAGCGCAGCAAGCGCTTGATCACCCGCGTTTCCAATGCCCGAAACTCATCCTCGCCATAGGCGGCGAACAATTCGCTGATCGACATGCGCGACACGCGTTCGATTTCGACATCGGTATCGACGAACGGCAAGCCAAGCTGGTTGGCGACCATCCGGCCGACCGCCGACTTGCCGGCACCCATCAGGCCGACGAAAACCAGGTTGCGTCTACCGAGCGCTGCCCTGGCGCGCGCGCCCAGACTGGAGGCAAGATTGAGGATCGTATCGGTCATCGGCCCGTTCGCAACTGTTTCATCACGGTATTGACAAATGCGGGGCAAGCGTCAAGCCGTTGACGCAAATCGACACAAGGATCACAGCACCCTTGCAAGTCACAATGCCTATTCCCTATGTTCAGCGCTTCGAAGGCCAAGGACCCTACATGCCGACATTGTTTCGCTTTCTCTTCATCTGCGCAACGATCGCCGGCATCATCTATGCCATCATGTGGTCGCTCACGGTGTTCGTCGAGCCCAGGGAACGGGATGTAACGATCAAGATCTCGTCCGAACGCGTGAACCCGGTCGAACAGTAACGCTAGACAACAGCAAGGACACCCAATTCTGTGGCGGATCTGAGCCAGGCACGGGTCGAGGCTTTCCTCGAAATGATGAGCGCCGAACGCGGCGCGGCGGCCAATACACTCTCGTCCTATGAGCGCGACCTCGACGACCTGCAGTCCTTCCTGACAAGTCGCAAGGCAACACTCGGCAGCGCTGACCGCGCCGACCTGACTGCCTATCTGTCGGATCTCGCCAAACGCGGTTTTCAGGCAACATCGCAAGCCCGCAGGCTTTCGGCGATGCGCCAGTTCTACAAGTTTCTGTATGCCGAAGGCCTGAGAGCCGATGATCCGACGGCCATCCTCGATGCGCCGAAAAAGGCGCGCCCGCTGCCGAAAACACTGACGGTGGAGGATGTCGGCACCATGCTGGCGCTGGCCGAACAGGAAGCGGCTCAGCCCGGCACGGACCAAGCTGCACGGCTCAGGCTGCTGGTGCTTCTGGAACTGCTCTATGCGACCGGCATGCGCGTCAGCGAACTGGTGTCGCTGCCGGCCAAGGTGCTGGCGCAGGAGGGACGGTTTCTCGTCGTCAAGGGCAAGGGCAACAAGGAGCGCCTGGTGCCGCTGTCGCGCACAGCCATCGAGGCGCTGGCCCGCTACAGCGAAACGCGGGCGGCAACGCCCGGCCATGCCGACAGCCCCTTCCTTTTCCCATCCACCAGCAAGGAGGGCCATCTGCCCCGCCAGGTCTTTGCCCGCGACCTGAAGGATCTTGCCATTCGCTCGGGCCTGCCGGCGGCAAGTGTGTCGCCGCATGTGCTGCGCCATGCCTTTGCCAGCCATCTTCTCGGCAATGGTGCCGACCTGCGCGTCGTGCAGGAATTGCTCGGCCATAGCGACATTTCAACGACACAAATCTATACACATGTACTGGACGAGAGGCTGCAGCAACTGGTCCAAACGCATCACCCCCTTGCAAAACAGGCGAAAAACCACGATTAGGACCGGCAATACCGGTTCCTGTCAGCCGGAAGGCAAGGGACAAAACGATCGGAACGCACTCCATGCATAATTATCTCGACTTCGAAAAGCCAATCTCCGACCTCGAAGCCAAGATCCGCGAACTGAAGAAGATCGCGGAGGAGGACGAGAGCATCGACACTTCGGAAGAAATCAGCCGGCTCGAAGGCCGCGTCGAAGAGGCGATGGCCGACATCTATTCCAAGCTGAACGCCTGGCAGAAGACGCAGGTTGCACGTCACCCGTCCCGTCCGCATTTCGTCGATTATGCCGGCCTATTGCTCACCGACTTCACGCCGCTTGCCGGTGACCGCAAGTTTGCCGAGGACGCCGCCATCCAGGCTGGCCTCGCCCGCTTCCGCGGCCAGCCGGTTGCGGTGATCGGACAGGAAAAGGGCAACGACACGAAGTCGCGCCTCAAGCACAATTTCGGCAGCCCACGCCCCGAAGGCTACCGCAAGGCGATCAGGGTCCTTGAAATGGCCGATCGCTTCGGCCTGCCGGTGATTACCCTGATCGATACCGCAGGCGCCTATCCTGGCGTCGGCGCCGAGGAACGCGGCCAGGCGGAAGCCATCGCCCGTTCGACCGAAATGTGCCTCGGCCTCAAGGTGCCGATGGTATCGGTGGTCATCGGCGAAGGCGGCTCCGGTGGCGCGATCGCGATTGCCACCGGCAACCGGGTCTACATGCTCGAGCATGCGATCTACTCGGTCATCTCGCCGGAAGGGGCAGCCTCGATCCTCTGGCGCGATTCGACCCGCGCCAAGGAAGCGGCGACCAACATGAAGATCACGGCGGAAGACCTGAAGGGCTTCGGCATTATCGACGGCATCATCCAGGAACCGGTCGGCGGCGCTCACCGTGCGCCGGACGTGGTCATCAAGGCGACCGGCGATGTGATCGCAGCGGCACTGGCCGACCTGACGCCGCTGCCGGGCGAAAAACTGCGCAACGACCGTCGCCAGAAATTCCTCGATATCGGTCGCAATCTCTAGGGCGACGGCCGGATCCGGCCATCACTCTGCCGCTTTGCAACAGTATCGCAGCAAAATGCCCACGGGATGAATTGCTCCGTGGTTTATAATTTGTGAAGAAAGCAGTCATAAACTAAAAGAGGCCTGGCTTGCTCGGGTCGCTTGATCTGTTCTTGAAAAGAGCTTTTGCGAATGCGTTGGAAATCGACAGCCCTTGTACTGATCTTCACTGCAGCGCTTGCCGGCTGCAACGACACGCTGGAAAGCGCGACGTATGATTCTCCCAAGGTCTCCAACAAGATAGAACAGCCACTGCCAGCGCGCCTGCTCGCCGAGATCCGGCAGAAGGGCATGGATCGCAATGCGCCGATCATGCTGCGCATCTTCAAGGAAGAAGGCGTGCTGGAGGTCTGGAAGGCCAAGACCAACAATCGATTCGACAAGGTGGTCCAGTATGACATCTGTGCCTGGTCGGGACGACTGGGTCCCAAGGTCAAGGAAGGCGACCGGCAGGCACCGGAAGGTTTCTATCCGCTGTCGCCGTATCACCTGAACCCGAATTCGAAATATTTCCTCGCGATCAATACCGGTTTCCCCAACCGGTTCGACCAGGCGAACGGCCGCAACGGCTCCAACCTGATGATCCATGGCGCCTGCTCGTCATCGGGCTGCTATTCGATGACCGACGCGCAGATTCTGGAAATCTATGCTTTTGCCCGCGACGCCTTCAAGGGCGGCCAGCAGAACATTCAGTTGCAGGCATTCCCGTTCCGCATGACGGCGGAAAACATGGCACGCCACCGCCACAGCCAGCACTATGACTTCTGGAAGATGCTGAAGGTCGGCTACGACAATTTCGAGGTGACCAAGCGCCCGCCGGAAGTGGGCGTCTGCAACAAGGGCTACGTCTTCAACCAGTTGACGGCAGGTGGCCAGGCTTTCAACCCGCAAGCCGCCTGCCCGCCGATGTCGACACCGCCGGCCCTGCAAATGTCCCTGGCGCAGTACAACAGCGCCTATGACCGTGACTATGCCAAGGCGATGAAGAAATTTGACGGGAAGATCTGGTACGATCCGAGCGAAGCCGAACGCAAGGCCCTGGTCGTCGATCTGCGCAAGTCGCGCTCGCACGACCTCGCCTTTGCCCCGACAGGCTCAGCGCTGAAGGCCGGCAAGCTGATCGACATCGACAACACCGATCCGGCAAAGATCGCGACCGCGACATCGGCTGGCGCCGCGATCAACCAACTGACGGCGAAGAAGCCCGCAGGCGCCGCAACCGCGGAGGCGCCCGTTGCAACGGCAACGGCAGCACCCGTCGCAGCGCCGGCAACGACAGCAACTGCAGCTATCACGCCGGCTCCGACCACTGTCCCGGCTCCGGCAATAGCGGCAACGGAGACCGCAGCACCGACACACGCTGCGCCGCTTGCGGCAACAGCAACGGCCCAAACTGGCCAGACGGTCGTGCCGGTACCTCAGCCCAACCCGCAGGTGGTCGAAACGACCGTCGCGGAAGCCCCGCAGAAGAAAAAGCCGTTCTGGAAGATCTGGTCGACGGAATGACCGATCCGGTCGTCTACGACCTAAAGGGGCTGAAATGCCCCTTGCCGGTCCTCAAGACACGCCGCCGGCTTGACGATTTGCCGCCGGGTGCGCTGCTGGTGATCGAGACCACCGATCCGCTGGCCGTGATCGATATTGCCCATTTCTGCCGCGAAGACGGCCATGCGCTGCTCGAGACCCGACCGCTCGAGAGCGGTCATCGGTTCCGGATCCGCAAGGGCGGCACAGGCATTGCCTAGAGGCGGTAACCCGGCACGGCGAGGGGATTGTCGACCATCGCCGCACGATCCGGCCGGTCGACCCCGATGCTGCCGGTAAAGGCGCCGAACAGTTCGCGCACATAATCTTCCGACAGATCCTTGGTGATCAGCACCAGCCGCGTCTTGCGGTCGGACCCTTCCGGCCAGGCCGGCAGGCGCACCGGCATATGGAAGATCGACTGCACGCCATGCAGGACGAGCGGCCGGTCTGGCTGGTCGGTCAGGGCGACGATCGCCTTCATCCGCAGAATCTTCTCGCCATGGCAGGAGCGCAGCAGATCGATGAACATGTTGAGCGCCATCGGATCGATCGGCTGCTCATGGATGATCGAATAGGAGCGAATGGATGTGCCATGCCGGTTCACGTCATGATGGTGGTCATGACCGTGCTGGTGTCCGTGATCGTGTTGATCATCGTCGTGGTGACTGTGATGCCCATGCTCGTGCCCGTGATCATGGTGGTCATGCGCCACCTCGTCCTTCAGCCAGCGATCGACATCGGCGATCTTGCTGGCCGGATCATAGAGGCCGTTGACCAGGATGGCGGCGCTGCCGGCCTCGTCGGCATCGCCATTGGTGATCGGCGCCCGCGGATTGAGCGCCCTGAGCCGCGCAACCAGCGCCTTCGTGTCGCCGGCTTCCGGCAGCGTGGTCTTGGTCAGGATCAGCCGGTCGGCGACCGCGATCTGCTTGTAGGCTTCAGTAAACCCGTCGATGGTCGACAATCCGTTGACCGCATCGACGACGGTAATCACGCCGTCCAGATCGAAATGCTGCGAGATCGCCGGATGGCCCATCACCGACTGCATGACAGGTGCCGGATCGGCAAGGCCGGTAGTCTCGATGACGATGCGCGACAACGGCTTGATCTTGCCGGTCTGCATGCCGTCGACCAGTTCGGCCAGCGTATCGACAAGCTCGCCGCGCACCGTGCAGCACAGGCAGCCATCGGACAGTTCGACGACCGCATCGCTGGAGGACTCGACCAGCAGATGGTCGATGCCGACTTCGCCGAATTCATTGATGATGACGGCTGCATCCTTCATCGCCGGATCCTTGAGTATCCGGTTGAGCAGCGTCGACTTGCCCGCACCGAGAAACCCGGTCAGGATCGATACGGGTATACGTTCGATGCTCATATCATTCACTTTCCATCAAAGGGTCCGAACGATCGCCGGATCAGAAGGTCGGCCGCGGCCGCGGGATCGGCACATTGGCGATTTCGCTCACCTGTGCCCCCGTCTTCGGCTTGCCCGCCGGTTCTCCGCCGGAGATCAGCCCTGCATAGCTGAAGCTCGGCTCGTGATCCATTTCATGGATATAGGGCGACATGAGCTTCATCCGCCCGACTTCGTCGCGCCCTTCGCTGCGAACCTGGCGGGCCTTGGGATTGCAGATCTCGCTGCTAATATCCACCACCTGGTCGAGACCTTCGCCATAGGGCTGAAGGTTCTCCAGGCGCCCGCCCGCCGTCGAGGTCGTCAGCCCCTTCTGCAGCAGCTCGGCCGACTGGTCGGCGCGCGCGCCAAGGCTGTCGGCACCCAGCACGACCGAAATCACCGTGCGGCCATTGCGGGTGGCGGATGATACCTGGTTGAAGCCGGAGGCGCAGATATAACCGGTCTTCATGCCGTCGGCACCGGCGAACCGGCCGACCAGCAGATTATAGGCCGCGTAGTTCTTCTTGCCCGTCGTCACCCCTTCCAGCGCGAAATAGCTGGCATATTCCGGAAAATCGCGGCGGATCGCGGCCGCGAGCAAGGCGAGGTCGCGCGCCGTCGTATACTGCCCCTTGCCCGGCAGGCCGTTCGGATTGACGAAGCGCGACGAGGTCATGCCGAGCGCCTTGGCATCGGCATTCATCCGCGCGACGAAACGTTCCTCGCTGCCGCTCACCGTTTCAGCGATCGCAACCGCGATGTCATTGGCCGACTTGACGATCAGCAGCTTGAACGCACTGTCGAGCGTCAGTTTCGATCCCGGCTTGAAATAGGTCTTGCTGGCAGGTTCCGCCGCCGCATGCGCGCTCATCGTCACGATGCTCTGCAGCGACAGTTCGCCGGCCCGGATCGCCTTGAAGGCGGTATAGGCCGTCATCAGCTTGGTCAGCGAGGCCGGATACCATTTGCGGAAGGCTTCCTGATGCTCGATCACGCGGCCGCTTTTGACATCGACGACAATCATCGGATTGGCCACGGCGAAATTCGGCACGGCAACCGCCGACAAACAGGCGACGACCGCGACCCGGCGCAGCGCTCCTGCCGTAGACAATATGCTTGAAAACTTCGTGGACACGACTGCAATCCTCTCACATTGGGGATATCTCGCATTCGGCATCTGTTTGCCGTAGCAACGCAAGCAATGGCAAAGCCTATTGAATACGTCAATCAGGAGGCGCACATTCCGCGCCGACAATCACGTGATCCGCAATGCATCGACCAGGACAGCAATATGCCAATTCTGAACCGCGCCGCCGAACTCCAGTCGGAGGCCACCGAATGGCGCCGCCATCTGCACGCAAATCCCGAAATCCTCTATGACGTTGAAAATACGGCGAGCTTCGTCGAACAGAAGCTCAAGGAATTCGGTGTCGACGAGGTGGTGACAGGCATTGGTCGCACCGGCGTTGTCGGCGTCATCAAGGGACGCGGCCAAGGCGATCGTGCCATCGGCCTGCGCGCCGACATGGACGCGCTGCCGCTGACCGAGATCACCGGCAAGCCCTGGGCATCGACGACAGAGGGCCGGATGCATGCCTGCGGCCATGACGGCCACACCGCCATGCTTCTGGGTGCGGCAAAGTACCTGGCCGAAACCCGCACCTTCCATGGCAATGTCGTGGTCATCTTCCAGCCGGCCGAAGAAGGCGGACGCGGCGCGCTGGCCATGGTCGAAGACGGCCTGATGGAGCGTTTCGGCATCGCGGAAGTCTACGGCATGCACAACATGCCGGGCATGGCAGCCGGCAGCTTTGCCATCCGCAAGGGCGGCATCATGGCCGCACCCGACAAATTTGCCATCAAGATCGGTGGCCGCGGCGGCCACGCTGCCGAACCGCACAACACCATCGATCCCATCGTCGTCGGCGCGCAGATCGTCGGCGCGCTGCAGACGATTGCCGCCCGCAATGCCAATCCGCTGCGCTCCGTGGTGGTGTCGGTTACCCAGTTCCACGCTGGAACGACCCACAACATCATCCCGGAAGAAGCCTATCTGACCGGCACGGTGCGTTCGCTGGACGAGGCCGTGCGCGACCTTGCCGAAAAGCGGATCGCCGAACTGGCCCATGGCATTGCCGCGGCAAACGGCGCAAAGGCCGAATTCGAATATGAACGCGCCTGCCCGGTGACGGTCAACCATCCAGCCGAAACGAACTATGCCGCACAGGCCGCCATCGACATCGCCGGCGTTCACAATGTCGATACCGATGTTGACGCCTCGATGGCGGGCGAAGACTTCGCCTTCATGCTGCAGGCAAGACCCGGCGCCTACATCATGATCGGCAATGGCAAAACCGCCGGCCTTCACAATCCTGCCTATGACTTCAACGACGACGTCATAGGCCTTGGTATTTCCTATTGGGTCCGCCTGGCCGAACGCCGACTGACCGAATAATCGCGCTCAGGCGTTGCCAGCACGGAGGTGGCAAGCAAAATCACTTGGCTTGCCGGCTTTGCTTTTGTATGGAGAAGGAAGTGGTCCCGTAGCTCAGCAGGATAGAGCATCAGATTCCTAATCTGAGGGTCACGCGTTCGAATCGCGTCGGGATCACCATTTGACCAATTTTTGCGGGTAAACGTTGAAGGGTTGTATTCGGACTGGAAACAGTCATGATGGCAACTTGTGCTACGCCGACGTTTTGTATTCCAAATGCGTCAGCCTTGAACGGGAGGAAGCCAACATGGCATCTGTATCCCTCGGCTCATTGGCTCGTGAAAAAGCCGACATCGTCGAACGTGCGGTAAGACGGATCAGTCGCCAGGAAAACTTGATCCTCGATACGAAACAGGCCGACAATGCCACCGCTTTGCTGATCTATCTGGTGGAAAGCGGCGTGCAGGATGTAGACGAGCTGGTTGAATTCGCCTCCCTTGCCAAAGGAAAGCGCTACGACCCCATGGACGGCAGTTTCACATAGGCAGACGCCGCAACCCAAGCGAATGCGACGTTCGCGATACGGGCGCGATGTGGGCGCGAGCCCGACTACCTATCATCCTTGCCATAGATTTCCCCGGTCAATGCATCCCGGCGATAGCGGTTATTGGCGTGATCACGCATCTGCATCATCCCGTAGGCGATCACGGCGCCGACGAGAACGGGGCCGAGCACCAGTCCCAACAGCCATAGAAAATTGGACATCCGCTCTCCTCCCAAGCAGATACACAAGGCTATACTTATTTACCAGAGTTGGGCGAAAGAGTCTCGCAAAACAACCGATCAGGTTTCTTTTTCGCCCGCGGTCTTTTCCTCGATCGCTGCCTGCAACTCCAGGGCCAGCTTGATCAGATTTGTCGGCACGTGTTCGCGTGTATGTTCTTCCATCAGGAGATCGAGCTTTTCCCGGACAAGACCGCCCGCCCGATGGCGACGGCCCTTGCCGGACGCTCCCGCTGTTTTTTCCATTCGGTCCCCCGATCTTCATAATGCTTCATGTGGTCACTCTTTCGCACTATCGGACAAACGACGCGTTTGCGAAACAGGATTTGAGTGCGTTGATCGTCGATAGGCACCGTTCCGGTCAAACCGGCCGGGTGCTGCTATGCATCACCGGGCTTCAGTTCGGGAAACTGCGCCAGAAGTGCCGCATCGTCACTGAACGACTGCGGCGCACCGCTCAGGATGACGCTGACATTGTCACCAACCTCGACAGGCTCGTCATGGCTGACGTCTGTTTGTTCGCCGCTGGCGAGAACCAGGGTCGCACGCGACTTGAAACCTTGCTTGAGCAGCCAGTCGCGCGGCGCATGCATCGTGACGGTGGCCTGGTAGCGCGCGTCGACCCGCTCGACGGATACCTGGTAGGCCACCGGTGAAAGCCGCCCGCCTATCAAGATCTGTCCCTGCCCATCGGCGTTTTCGAGATGCTGGGTCATCGCTCCGTCCTTTTCAGTGCTCTTCCGACTGTGCCATGGCACGCTGAATACCTGTCGAAAGAACACTTGCCGGTGGCAGTTGTTCCCCAGCTTCGCTGAAGCCGGGGCCGGAAGGCACAATTCAACCTACACTTTGTCGGGAGGCTTCGGCGAGGACCGCGCTTCGGCGACGGACGTATTCCAGTAACGCCGTCCCGCTTGGCCAGCAACGTGCCCCGCGTGGGGGAGAACCGCTTGGAATGCCTCAGGACATCCCTGGAATACAATGCGCAACCGGGCGTAGGGCTTGCCGCATCGCATTGGGAACTATGCGTATGGCGATGCGTTTCCAATCCATTGCGCTGATTGTTACCGTGGAGGGTGGTGAACTTGTCGATCCGTAGAGCCGAGCTTGCTGCACAGTCCGATGTCGTGGACCTCATTCCGGCACTGCGTGCCTTCGCGCGCACCTTTTGCCAGAAGCCCGAGGAAGCCGACGACCTGGTGCAGGAAACACTGATGAGGGCCCTGGCCAATCTCGACAAGTTCGAGCCCGGCACCCGGCTGAAATCCTGGTTGTTCACCATCATGCGCAACACCTTTTGCACGCGGATCAAGAAGAGCAGCCGTGAGAGTGTCGGGCTGCCTGAGGCACTGACGGCAACGCTGGTCACCGAGGCCAGTCAGGACTGGGTTGTGCAGGCTGACGAAGTGCGCCGCGCGCTGGAGCGGCTCCCCGCCCACCATCGCGAGATTCTGGTTCTGATCGTGATGCTGGGCGAGCGTTACGAAGATGCAGCCGTGATCTGCGGGTGTGCAGTCGGCACGATCAAGAGCCGCCTCAACCGCGCCCGCGAACAGTTGAAGCGGGAACTTGGCGAAACCGCCGCCAGCCAGTGAAGCAGCGTCGCCGTTTCATGCCTGTATGAAATGCCGGGTCCTTCCATGTCGACCCGAGAGGACTGCGCCCTCGTCGATCAAGGCGCGCCCATTGCCCAGTCCGCACGACACCTCCAGCCATTCACAATGCAGATGATCTGAAACCGCAATTCGGTGCAGGTTTTCGATCAGGCGTTTTGAGAAGACACAATGCACAAGGCCGGCAACAGGGTTACCGGCCTTGCAGGTCTCATTCTGAAAATTATGCCGCTTTCTTCTGCGCGGCCGAATTGACCGCGGTTTGCGCCAGCTTGGTCAGCGTCTCATCGGTCTTGGATTCTTCGGCAAGCGTTGCATCCAGAAGCTTCACGGCTTCGGTGAGACCAAGCTGCTGCGCCCAGGCGCGAAGCGTGCCATAGCGGCTGATCTCGTAATGCTCGACAGCCTGGGCTGCGGCAAGCAGACCGGCATCATGCGCCGGCGAGCCCTTGAACTCGTCCATGATCTCTTCGCCTTCTTCGACGATGCCGTCGATAGCGGCACAGGTCTTGGCGCGCGGACGCTTGCCGATGATCTCGAACACGTCCTGTAGGCGCTCGATATGCCCTTCGGTCTCGTCCTTGTGCTGCAGGAAGGCCGCCTTCAGCTTCTCGCTCTGAGCGGCGCGCGCCATCTTCGGCAGCGTCTTCAGGATCTTGCGTTCGGCGTAGTAGATGTCCTTGAGTGTTTCGTAAAACAGATCGTCGAGGGTCTTGTCTGCCATTGGAGTTTCTCCTCAGTTTGAAATGACAAGACTCGAACGGCTCTCGACGCCGAAAGTTCCTGGAACACAGCGGCTTTCGCGACAAAGGCGTGCAAAAGCGACAGGCAGCACCCGACCCGCTGCTCACCGATTTGGCGCCAGTGGAAAGGGAAAATCAGCGGGCGCTGCTGAGCGCCCGTAGCGCATTGAGGATGACGGCGACATCGATGACTTCCTGGAGCAGCGCACCCTGTACCGGCGCGAGATAGCCGAAAGCCGCCGCGATCATTGCACCGCCGGACAGGACGAGCCCAGCCACGGCACTCTGCACGGCGATGAACCGGGCGCGTCTGGCGATCGCCACCGCCACCGGCAGGCGGGACAGGTCATCCACCAGCAACACCACATCGGCAGTCTCGGACGAGGCCGCCGCGCCGCGTGCGCCGATCGCCACGCCGACATCGGCAACCGCCAGTGCCGGCGCGTCGTTGACGCCGTCGCCGACCATCATCACCGATCCATGCTGCCGCTCGGCTTCGATCACCGCCACCTTGCGCTCGGGTGACAGGTCACCATGGGCGCCATCGAGACCGAGCCGGGCGGCGGCGGCCGTGACGATATCGCTGCGATCGCCCGACGCCATGACCAGCCGCGTGATGCCGAACTTACGGAAGGCATCGACCGTCAGGCCGGCATCCGCCCGTACCTGATCGGAGAGCAGGATATGGCCGGCACCGCGGCCGTCGATGGCAACCGCGACCACGGCCGTTTCAGCCGGCACGATCTGGCGCGGCAGCAGTTCGCCCGGCGCCAGCCGCGAGGCGACAAATCCCCCGCCGCCAACCGTCACGCGGTGGCCGGTGACAAGACCTTCGATACCGAACCCGGCGGTCTCGTGAATGTCTTCGGGCAGGTCGAGATGCAGGCCGCGCGCGACCGCGGCCCGCACCAGCGCTTCGGCCGTGACATGGCCAGACGCCTGGTCGAGCGAGGCCGCAAGCCGCAGGATGTCATCGGCGACAAAGCCCGGACAGCAGCGGATCTCGCTGACCTCGGGCCGACCGGCCGTCAGGGTGCCGGTCTTGTCCAGCACCACGACCTTGACCGCTGCCAGCGCTTCCAGTCCGCCGCCGCTCTTGATCAGCACGCCATGGGCGGCGGCCCGTGACATGCCGGATATCACAGCGACGGGAACGGCGAGAATCAATGGACAGGGCGTTGCCACCACCAGCACGGCAAGAACCCGGGTCGCATCCTGGCTGAACCCGTAGGCCAGACCTGCCAGGGCAAGGGTGAAAGCCAGGAAAGCCAGGGCGTAACGATCCGCCAGCCGGACCATCGGCGCCCGGCTTTTCTGCGCATTTTCCACCAGCCTGACGATGCCGGCATAGGTACTCGCGGCAGATTCCCGCAAGACCAGAAGGTCGAAGGCTGCACCGACGACAGTCGCGCCGCTCGGCACTTCGGCGCCTTGCACAAACCGCACCGGCATCGGCTCGCCGGTCAGCGCAGAGAGATCGAGTTCGACCACCTCGGCAAGAACGCGGCCATCGACGGGAATGACTTCGCCGACGCGCATCAATGCGCGGTCGCCGGGCTTGAGGGTCTCGATCGGGGCGGAGACCAGCTCTGCGCCGCGATAGACCATGGCGGTGCGGGCAACGCGGCCCAGAAGCGCCGTCATGTCGCGCCGCGCCCGCCCCTCGGCGAAACTCTCCAGCTGCTGCCCGCCGGCATACATCACGGCAACGATCGCGCCGGCCAGCGTTTCGCCCAGAATGAGGGCCACGCCGATCGACAGCGCAGCAATCGCATCGACACCGACCCGGCCGGCAAGCACCGAGCGGGCGATCTCGGTCAATAGCGCGATCAGCACGACCAGCCCGCTGACGAACCAGGCGGTCGACGCAAGATCCGGTCGGCCAAGCAGATAAAGCAGGCCACCGCCGGCCAGCCCCAGAAGGGCAAAGCCAGCCAGAAGGGCGGGTGCCATTTCGCGCAAACGCAGCATTGTCGCATCCTGTCTCGGTGCCAGCCCTGGATCACGCGACCGTTGGACGGCCCGGGCCTTGCTGGTCCCTGCGTTCCCTTGTAGAGCCATCTCTGAATGAAGCAATTCGGACATAAGCAGCATGATCGACAGCGACCGGCATCGCCGCATCACCGTTCTCGGTTCCACCGGTTCGATCGGCGTCAATACACTCGACGTGATCGAGCAATTGGGTGGTCGCGAACGCTATGAGATCATGGCCGTTACCGGTAACGGCAATATCGAACTCCTGGCGGAACAGGCCCGCCGCACCGGGGCAAAGCTGGCGGTGACAGCCGACGAAAGCCAGTATATCGCGCTGAAATCGGCGCTTGCCGGGTCTGGCGTCGATGTGGCGGCCGGAAGCGCGGGCCTGGATGAAGCAGCAGACATGGATGCCGGTTGGGTCATGGCCGCGATTGTCGGCACGGCCGGCCTTGCCCCGACGCTGCGCGCAGCCGCCCGCGGCGCCGATATCGCCCTTGCCAACAAGGAATGCCTGGTTTCGGCCGGCGCGCTGTTCATCGACGCCGTGCGTCAGGCTGGCGGCCGGCTGATCCCCGTCGACAGCGAACATTCGGCGATTTTCCAATGCCTCGACAACGACCAGCGCCATGTGCTGGAACGCGTCGTGCTGACGGCATCCGGCGGCCCCTTCCGCACACACACACGCGAGCAGATGGCCAATGTCACCGTCCAGACCGCCCGCAGCCATCCGAACTGGTCGATGGGCCTGAAGATCTCCGTCGGCAGCGCCTCGATGTTCAACAAGGCGCTGGAAATGATCGAGGCGAAATATCTCTTCGATGTGCGCCCCGACCAGATTGAGGTCATCGTGCATCCGCAGTCGATCGTGCATTCGATGGTCGGATATGCCGATGGCTCGGTGATCGCCCAGCTCGGCGTGCCGGACATGCGCACGGCGATCGGCTATGCGCTGACCTATCCGAAACGCTGCAGCCTCAACGTCGACCGGCTGGATTTCGCCAAGATCGCCCGCCTCGATTTCGAGGCACCGGACGAAACCCGTTTTCCGGCGATCCGCCTTGCCCGCACCGCGCTGGAGCGCGGCGGCCTCCAGGGCGCGATCCTCAACGCTGCAGAAGAAACCGCCTTCGACGCCTTCGTCGAGGAACGCATCGGCTTCCTCGCCATGGCCGATATCGTCGAACGGGTGATGGATGACATGGTGGGTGTCAGTCAGGCATCGACCATCGCAGATGTGTTTGCCGCCGACCGCGAGGCGCGCAGGCAGGCGGCAGATGTAATTGCGCGACGCTCGCTTTAAAAATTAACGCAACCGTGAATTAAGCAACAATGAGGCATCTTCAAGATTTCCTACGGACAGCGACAGTCTCCGAAACTTTGATTTGACGAGTGAAATTGAATACATTGAGGTCAGCCTAGCAGTGGATTTTGGAGGCTATTGTGAAGCTATTGATTGCATCGGCACTTTATTTGATTTTGGGAAACAACGCGCTCGCCGACACACTTCTTTGTGTTGAAGAAGCAGCAGGTGGCCTGAAATTTGTGGAGGGCACTTGGAAGGGCGTCGTGTTTAAAACTGGCGGGCCCCAATTTGTCGTTACAAGTTCGGACAAAAAATCCTACGAGATCAAGAAGGTAGGTCAACAGTACCCCACTCATCGCTGCGAAAGATTGAAGCTCCCGGATGGCTCATTTGCGAGCCAAATGACGTGTGGAGGACTGGGGTACGGATTGATATTGAGCTTCGATAAATTGCGGTACGTCGAAGTATATACTCTCGGATACATAGATGAAGACCAAAGCGGCGATAACACTCCGTCGGTGACGGGCGGAAAATGTACTGCCATAAACCCGTAGCAAGGCGTTTCGAAAATGCAAAACGGGCCGCATTTCCGCGGCCCGTTGAAAAATCATGTTTTCCCTACGCTGCGATCAAGCGACCGCGCGGGCGAGTGCGCAGCGCGACCAGAGCTGGTGCAGCGAATGCACCAGATGTTCGAGATCCTCGTCCGAATGCAGAGGCGTCGGCGTGATGCGCAGGCGCTCGGTCTTCTTCGGCACGGTCGGATAGTTGATCGGCTGGACATAGATGCCGCAATTGTCGAGCAGCAGATCGGAGATCCACTTGCACTTGGCGGCATCGCCGACGATGACCGGCACGATATGGCTTGGATTGTGCAGGTGCGGAATGCCGGCGGCATCCAGCATGTTGCGCAGCCGGCGCACGCGCTCCTGATGGGCGAAGCGCTCGATCTGGCTGGTCTTCAGGTGACGGATCGAGGCAACCGCACCGGCTGCCAGCGATGGCGGCAGGGCGGTGGTGAAGATGAAACCCGAGGCAAACGAACGGACGAAATCGCACAGGGCACTGGACGCGGCAATGTAGCCGCCCATCACGCCGAAGGCCTTGCCGAGCGTGCCTTCGATGACCGTCAGGCGGTGCATCAGGCCTTCGCGTTCGGCAATGCCGCCGCCATGAGCGCCGTACATGCCGACCGCATGCACTTCGTCGAGATAGGTCATCGCGCCATACTTGTCGGCGAGATCGCAGATTTCCTTGATCGGGGCGATGTCGCCATCCATCGAATAGACGGATTCAAATGCGATCATCTTCGGCGCGCGCGGATCGGCGGCAGCGAGCTTGGCTTCCAGATCCTTGACGTCGTTGTGCTTCCAGATGACGCGTTCGCACTTTGCATGGCGGATGCCTTCGATCATCGATGCGTGATTGAGCGCATCCGAGAAAATGATCAGGCCGGGGATCTTGGCGCCGAGCGTACCGAGCGCCGCCCAGTTCGAGACATAGCCGGAGGTAAAGATCAGCGCCGATTCCTTGCCGTGCAGGTCGGCAAGCTCGCGCTCGAGCAGAACGTGGTAGTGATTGGTGCCAGAGATATTCCGGGTGCCTCCAGCACCCGCGCCACAGTGATCGATCGCGCCCTTCATGGCCTCGATCACCTTGGGATTCTGGCCCATGCCGAGATAATCGTTCGAACACCAGACGGTAACGTCCTGGGTGCCTTTTTCGGTGTAGCGGGTGGCGCGCGGAAAATTGCCCTGCTGACGTTCTAGATCAGCAAAGACACGGTAGCGCCCTTCCTCGTGAAGCCCTTCAAGCTCGTTCTTGAAAAACGCCTCGAAATCCATGCCTAAACTCCAGCTTTTTGACTCTCTTTTGAAAGTCTCCGGCGTTGCGGTCAACCCCGTTTTGTAAATTCATTCTAAACTGCGACAAATGGCGCGAGTTTTAGTCTTATCGCATATAAATCCTAAAGGATCACCCTCAGCGAAACTTGATCTGCGTCAAGCTGCAACAGAAAAGGACGGCTTCGGCCGCCCTTTTCCAGTTTTTTGCCCCGAGACCGGCAATTACGCGGCCTGAACGGCGCGTTTTGCCATGACACGAACGAGATTGGCCCGGTATTCCGCGGTGCAATGCAGGTCCGACATCAGGTCGGCCGAATCAATCTGCACACCGGACACGGCCTGCGGCGACCAATCGGCCGTAAGCGCCTGCTCAAGACCGGCATGGCGAAAGACCCCCGACGAACCGGCACCGGTGACCGCAACGCGTACACCGCCTTCGCCTTTCGTGACGAACACGCCGGTCATGGCAAACCGTGAAGCCGGGTTGGCGAACTTCGCATAGCCGGCTTTTTCCGGCGCCTGGAAGCGCACGGCGGTGACGATCTCGTCGTCGCGGAGCGCGGTCTCGAACAGGCTGACGAAGAAATCGTCGGCCGCGATCTCGCGCCGGTTGGTGACAACCGTGGCGCCGAGCCCGAGCACGGCCGCCGGATAATCGGCAGCCGGGTCGTCATTGGCAATCGAACCGCCGATCGTGCCCATGTGGCGCACATGCGGATCGCCGATCAGCGATGCGAGATGCGAAACGGCAGGGCAGACAGAGCGGATCGAGGCCGAGGCGGCGACCTCCGCATGGGTCACGCCGGCACCGATCGTCACCGTGCGACCATCGACGGTGATACCCTTCAAGGCTGCGATATGGCGCAGGTCGACCAGATCAGACGGCTGCGCCAGGCGTTGCTTCAAGGTGGCGATCAGGGTCTGCCCTCCGGCGATAAATTTGCCGTCCGCGGCACCGGAAAGCAGCTTGCCGGCGTCCTCAAGCGAAGAGGCGCGGTGATAGCTGGTGGAATAGAGATGCATGGTTATTCCTCCCTTATTCGGCCGCTTGCCGGATCTGGCGCGCCTGGAGCGCGGACCAGACGGCGAGTGGCGTTGCCGGCATGTTGAGCATGTTGTTGCCGATCGCATCGGTGATCGCATTGATCAGCGCCGGCGGCGAACCGATGGCACCGGCCTCCCCGCAACCCTTGATGCCGAGCGGATTGCCCGGACATGGCGTGTTCTGGTGCGAGACGCTGAACGACGGCAGGTCGTCGGCGCGTGGCATGGCATAATCCATGTAGCTGGCGGTCAGAAGCTGGCCGTTCGCCGGATCGTAATGCACGCCTTCCAGCAGCGCCTGGCCGATGCCTTGCGCAATGCCGCCATGCACCTGCCCTTCGACGATCATCGGGTTGATGATATTGCCGAAGTCGTCGGCAGCGACGAACTGGACGATCTCGGTCTTGCCGGTTTCCGGATCGACTTCCACCTCGGCAATGTAGCAGCCGGCCGGGAAGGTGAAGTTGGACGGGTCGTAAAACGCGCCTTCCTTCAGGCCCGGCTCCATGCCCGACGGCAGGTTGTGCCCGGTATAGGCGGCCAGCGTCACCTGGAACCAGGGCACGCTCTTGTCGGTGCCGGCGACCTTCATCTCGCCATTGCCGATGACGATATCGCTTTCGTCCGCCTCCATCAGATGCGCCGCGATCTTTTTTGCCTTGGCCTCGACCTTGTCGAGCGCCTTGACGATCGCCGACATGCCGACGGCACCGGAGCGCGAGCCATAGGTTCCCATGCCCATCTGCACCTTGTCGGTATCGCCATGCACGATGGAGATATTGTCGAGCGGTACACCGAGGCGTTCCGAGACAAGCTGGGCGAAGGTTGTCTCGTGACCCTGGCCATGGCTGTGCGAACCGGTCAGCACTTCGACGGTGCCAACCGCATTGACCCGGACCTCGGCCGATTCCCACAGACCGACGCCAGCACCCAGAGAACCGACCGCGGCCGATGGCGCAATGCCGCAGGCCTCGATATAGCAGCTCATGCCGATGCCACGCAGCATGCCGCGTCGGGCAGCCTCTGCCTTGCGGGCGGAAAAGCCGTTCCAGTCGGATGCCTGCAAGGCCGCCTCCAGCGACGCATCGTAGTCGCCGGCGTCATAGTTCATGATCACCGGTGTCTGATGCGGGAAGGAGCGGATGAAGTTCTTCCGGCGCAATTCGACCGGCGAAATGCCGAGCTCACGCGCCGCCGTCTCGACGGTCCGCTCCAGAAGATAGGTCGCTTCCGGTCGCCCGGCACCGCGATAGGCATCGACCGGAACCGTATTGGTATAAACGGTGCGCACATTGCAGTGGATCGCGGCAATATCATACTGGCCGGACAGCAGCGTCGCATAGAGATAGGTCGGCACGGCGGACGAAAACAGCGACATATAGGCGCCGAGATTGGCAACTGTGTCGACTTTCAGGCCGATGATCTTGTGATCCTTGTCGAAGGCCATCTTGACCTTGGAGACATGGTCGCGGCCATGCGCATCTGTGAGGAAGGCTTCGGTGCGATCCGATGTCCACTTGACCGGAACCCCGGTCTTCTTCGATGCCCAGAGACAGACGATCTCTTCCGGATAAATGTAGATCTTCGAGCCGAAGCCGCCGCCGACGTCGGGCGCGATCACCCGCAGCTTGTTTTCCGGCGCGACATTGTAGAAAGCGCTCATCACCAGACGCGCCACATGCGGGTTCTGCGATGTCGTGTAGCAGGTGTAGTGGTCTTCCGAACCGTCATAGATGCCGAGCGTCGCGCGCGGTTCCATCGGATTGGGTGACAGCCGGTTGTTGAAGATCTCGATCTCGGTGACATGCGCCGCCTGTGCGATCGCCGCATCGGCGGCCGCACTGTCGCCGATCTCCCAGTCGAAGATCAGGTTGCCGGGTGCTTCGGGATGCAGTTCGGGCGCACCGGGCTTGAGGGCATCGACGGCGATGGTGACCACCGGAAGCTCGTCGTAGGACACGGACACGACTTCGGCCGCATCCCGCGCCTCGCCGAAACTGTCGGCAACGACGATTGCAACGGCATCGCCGACATAGCGCACGGTATCATGCGCCAAAGGCCGCCAGCCGCCCATTTTCATCGGCGAGCCGTCTTTCGAATGGATCATCCAGCCGCAGATCAGATTGCCGATGCCATCCGCCAGCAGCTGCTTTCCGTCGAGCACATCGATCACGCCCGGCATGGCTTTTGCGGCCGAGGCATCGATGCCCGTGATGCGGGCATGCGCATAAGGCGAACGGACAAAGTAGGCATATTTCATTCCGGGCACGACCATGTCGTCCGTATACCGGCCCTTGCCGGTCAGGAAGCGCTTGTCTTCCTTGCGCGCCACACGCGCGCCAATTCCTTCAACACCCATTTTCATCTCCTCCAGAGATCAGGATAAAGGCAGTCAGGCAGTGGCGGCAGGCAGGGGTCGTGTCGAGGCGACAAGCGCCTATACCATTCCCGAAGGCTACCGCCTTTTCGTCACTCGGCGGCCTGACGGCCTGCGTGCATCTCCGCATTGGCAGACAGGACCGCCTTCACGATGTTGTGGTAGCCCGTGCACCGACAGATATTGCCCTCGAGCTCATGGCGCACGGTGGCCTCGTCGAGCGTTCCGTTGTGACGACCGATGATGTCGATCGCGGTCATCACCATGCCTGGCGTGCAGAAGCCACATTGCAGGCCGTGATGTTCCTTGAAGGCCGCCTGGACCGGATGCATCTCGCCATTGACCGCCACGCCCTCGATCGTCGTGATGCTCGATCCGGCGGCCTGTACGGCCAGGATCGAACAGCTCTTGATCGACTTGCCGTCCATATGCACAACGCAGGTTCCGCATTGTGTCGTGTCGCAACCGACATGCGTGCCGGTCAATCCCAGTGTCTCGCGAATAAAATGCACAAGCAGCGTGCGGTCCTCGCATTCGCCACTCACCGTCCGGCCATTCACCGTCAGCGTCACTTTTGCCATGTTGTTCCTCCTCGTGTCTCTCCCTGACACAAAGGCATCGTGTGTCTTTTCTTAAGCCCGATCAACAGTCCGGATGAGCCGAATTGAAATAAATATATGCCGCAACGCAGCATTGAAGCCTTGTTTCTCAGGCGTGCCGCTTATTTGCCTAATAGACTGAAATTTGCCCAGGCGCCGGTAGGCGTGGCGCATGGACTTTCGCGAATTGACCGCTATTCTGCCGCTTGCCGCCGCCATATTAGAAAAGCCTGAATGCGGATGGATGTTCTCGATCAAAACCGGCTGGACCGGATGCGTAACAGTGGAGAAAACAAAATGAAAAAAGCTCTCATGCTTGTACTGGTCGGCCTGTCGGTCGCTGGCTGCACCCAGACCGAAAAGGGCGCCGGCATCGGCGCTGTCGGCGGCGCGATCATCGGCGGCGCGATCACCGGCGACGTGCGTGGTGCAGCAGTCGGTGCCGCCATCGGCGGCGTATCCGGCGCCATCATCGGCAACGTTTCGGACCAGCCGGGCCAGTGCTACTACCGCGACCGTTACGGCCGCCGCTACATCGACAACTGCCCGCGCGGCTACTGACCCACATGACGGGGACGCGCGATGAGCGCGTCCCTTTTTTATAGAATTTTAAGAAAAGAGTATGCCTTTTTTAGCATTTTCTCCTAAGTTGCCCCTTGGTGGGGGTGGACCAGCCAGGTCGCGATAAGCGAAAATGTGCGTATGCCGAGTGGATTTGTGTTGCCGAAAATGAGTGTCGCGTTCCGGCTCGGTATGGCTCTGTTGACCGTGAGCCCCTTGTTGCTCGGGCCTGTTTTTGCTTCAAAAGCAGCAGCCTTCGAGCTTTTCGGGATTCGTCTGTTTGGCGAAGACGACAAACCCAACGATGTGATCGACCCGGTCAACTACTCCATTGCACTGACGACCGGCGACGCCGACAGGGCTCTTTCCAAATCCCTGCGACGAACCTCGCTTCTGCTCGCAGGCGAGGACGAACCTGTCTCCGGCGATCTCGGACTGGTGATCAAGGCGAAAGACGATCGCGATCGCCTGCTGGCAACCCTCTACGAGAACGCCCGTTATGGCGCGGTGGTCACCGTCTTGGTCGACGGACGCAACATCGACAGCCTGCCGCCAAATCCGACTTTCGATAGGTCGAGACCAATCCCGGTCGCGATCACCGTGGAGACGGGTCCCGTCTTCACGCTGGGCGAGGTCACCCTGGCGGGGGACGCCGCGCGTCTCGATCCGGCGGAATTCGAACTCGCACCCGGCGGTGCCGCAGGCTCGCTGACAATTCTCAAAGCTGCAGC
This sequence comes from Rhizobium sp. CECT 9324, assembly GCF_918741265.1. Lineage (NCBI taxonomy): Bacteria > Pseudomonadati > Pseudomonadota > Alphaproteobacteria > Hyphomicrobiales > Rhizobiaceae > Rhizobium > Rhizobium sp. CECT 9324. The sequence continues at coordinate 72,279 of NZ_CAKKMZ010000001.1, forward strand.
GCAGATCGCCGACACCTTGAAGGCGGAAGGCCGGCCGCTGGCTGAACTCACAAGGCGCGAGGTCGTCGCCGACCATGACACCAATACCGTCGATGTGACGATCGCCGTCGAGGCCGGTCCGATCGCCCCGCTCGGCGATGTGACCGTCAAGGGCGCACGCCAGGTCAATGCCGAATTCATCGAGCGCTATTCACGACTTCGGCCGGGCCAGCCGTATTCGCCTGAACAATTGCGCAAGGCTGGCGAACGCCTGCGCACGCTTGGGGTATTCTCGTCCGTGACCATCGACGAGCCGGAAGCGCTTGCAGCCGACGGCTCCTGGCCGCTGGGCATCACCGTCTCGGAAGGCAAACACCGCTATTTCGGCTTTGGCGCCAGCTATTCGTCGATCGACGGTGGCGGGCTGGAGGGTTACTGGGGCCATCGCAACCTGTTCGGCAACGCCGAATCATTGCGGCTGGAAGGCGCTGTGCGCGGCCTTGGCGAAGCCAGCGATGTCACCAACCTGTCCGATCTCGACTATGAGGCGGGCCTGACCTTCATCAAGCCCGGCGCGTTTTTCCCCTCGGCAACGCTAGAGGCGAGCATCAAGGCTAGCGCGCTGGACAGCGAGCACTATGATGCCGCAACGATCGCCGGAAAAGTCGCGCTGGCCTATGAACTGAGCGATATCGACACGGTCACCGGCGGCGTATCGCTGACCTATGACAGCATCGAGGATGCCTTCGGCGAGAACGAATACCTGACCTTCGGCGTTCCGCTCGGCTATACCCGCGACAGCCGTGACAACAAGCTCAATCCGACCGAGGGCTATCTGGCGTCCCTATCGACGACCCCGAGCTACGAGATCAACGGCAGCACTGTCTTCGCCTCGGTCGAGGGCTCGGCTTCCGGCTACCTTGGCCTCGGCGCTGAAGACCGCATCGTCCTGGCCGGCAAACTCTCTGCCGGCAGCCTGTTTGGCGGCGGTGATCTGGCGGCGATTCCGGCCACCCGACGCTTCTTTGTCGGCGGCGGCGGTTCGGTGCGCGGCTATGCCTACCAGGCGATCTCACCCTACAATGATGCAGGCGACGCAACGGGCGGCCGATCCTATGCCACCGGCTCCTTCGAGGTCCGGATGCAGGTGACCGAAACGATCGGCATCGTGCCCTTTCTTGATGTGGGCACCGTTTCGGCCGACAATGTGCCGGATTTCTCCGATATTCGCATGGGCGCAGGCGTTGGACTGCGCTACATGACACCTTTCGGGCCGCTCAGGCTCGATGTTGCTGTTCCGTTGCAACGATATGACGACGGCAGCAGTTATGGCATTTATGCCGGCATCGGTCAGAGCTTCTGATCTGCGCAAATTCGGCAGAACAAGGACCATAAGACAATGATCTGGCTGAAACGCATCCTCAGATGGACGATCCGGCTTTTCGCCGGGCTTGTCGCGACCCTTGTGACGCTGACAATCCTCGTCGTCGTGGTCGGCGGCCTGTCGGCCAGCGGCAGCCAGTTCCTCGCAAACCAGATCGCGGCCCTGATCTCGAAAGACAATCAGCAGATCACCATCACCGCGCCCAGCGCCTTGCTCAGCGAGACCCTGACCATCGAGCGGATCACGGTCGCCGATGCGAAAGGCACCTACACGACCATCGACGACCTGGCGCTTGACTGGACCCCTCTCGATCTTCTGTCACGGCGTTTCACCGCTGAAAGGCTGGCGGCCCGCTCGATTGAGATCGACCGTGCGCCGGAGCCGAGCGCTATACCCGAACCCGTGTCGGACGAACCTTTCTCGCTACCCGTCGCGATCGACATCGCGGCCGTAGACCTGCCGTCGATCAAGGTGGGTGCGGCATTGGCGCGCCGTGACGTCGAAATCGCGGCAAAAGGTGCGGCCCAGATCATCGGCAGCGACATCACCAGCCAGCTATCGGCCACCTTGCTCGGCGACCCCTCGGCAAATCTGGTCGCCGATGTGCTCTTCGCGCCGAACGACGACCGGCTGCGCCTGAAGCTGGACTATGCCGAACCGAAGGGCGGCGTTGCCGGAAACATGCTGCAATTGCCGGATCAGTCGGCGCTGGATCTGAGGGTCGATGGCGATGGAGCCATCAGCAACTGGGCCGGCAAGATCACCGCCGCCCTGGATGGCAAGCAGACCATTTCCGTCGATGCAACGCATCAGCTTGCAGCCGACGAAACGCGCAATGTCACGCTCATCGGCGGCGGCAACTTTGCCAGCCTGATGCCGCCGCAATTGCGCGACCTGTTTGCCGGCGAAACGGCCATCGATCTTGCGGCCCGCATCGCGCCCGATGGCGGGATTGAGATCAGCAAGGGGGAACTTTCCACGCAGGCTGCGCGGGTCTCGGCATCGGGCCGTTACGATCCCAAGGGAGTGAATGATCTCACCCTTTTGGCGCAGGCGGTTGCCGAGCCGGTCAGGCTGCAGTGGCAGCAGGACAAGGCAATCTATGGCGTGGCCGTGCGGAGCGCCAATCTGACGCTGAGCGGCAATGCTGAGGCAGCAGCCCTGAAGGCAGCCGTCGACCTGTCCACCCTGTCGGCCCCGCAGGGCACCCTGTCAGGCATCGACCTGACAGCCGAAAGTGCGGGTTTCGATATCGCCAATCGCCAGGGGCCTGTCGATCTGCAGCTTGCCGTGCGGGCAGCCGCGTTCACCGACCCCCAGCTTGAAAACTATGTTCGCGCGCCCCTGAAGATTGCCGCCCCTCTGACGATCGAACAGGATGCCATCGCAACCGACAGGCTGACGCTTGAGAGCGCCGGCATCGGTGGGGAATTGACCGGTCGCTATGTGCTCTCGGCACAGACCTTTGCCGGTGCGCTGAAGGCCTTCGTGCTGCCCGACCTCCTGCCACCGGCGCTGGCCGAAAAACTCACAAAACCGGTGGCGATTTCGACCCGGATCGATTTTGCAGCACCAAAGGCTGTCAGCCTGCGCGATCTTCAACTGCAGACCGACCTCGGCTCGGCTGAGGGCGCCGTCTCGCTTGCGCCCGATGGCATCGTTGCGGCCGACCTCATCGGTCGATTGAACGATATCGCAGCCTTCCAGCCGCGGATCAGCGGTGGCGCCGCATTCGACATTTCGGCCTCAGGCCCGCCGGATGCAATCGAAGGCAATGTGAATATCGTTGTCGAGCAGGGAAAAGCGGCAGGATACGAGTTGCGCGACCTTTCGCTGCAAATCGAAGGGCTCGCCGATCGACAAACGCCGCGCGGACAAGTGCGGCTGACCGGACAGATCGATGGCCAAGCGGTCGATGGATCTGCCGACGTGGTTTCGGAGAATGGTGAAACCAAAATCCCGGCTCTGACGCTCAATGTCGGCACCAACCGCCTCTCGGGTGCCCTGGCGCTGGATGCGGCGTTCCAGCCGACGGGTGACCTGACCTTCGATTTTCCGCAGCTTTCGCTGCTTGCGGCTCTGGGTGGCCAAAACGTAAGCGGCGACCTCGCGGGCAAGATTGCAATTACTTCTGCGAACGATCGCATTGCAGCCAAGATCGACGCATCGGGCAAGGCGCTGAGCCGCGACAATCTGCGCATCGAAAGCCCCAACATTCAGCTGGCTATCGGCGATCTGGCGGCACTTTCGGTCGAGGGCTCCGTGAGGGCAGCCGTAGTTGCCAGCGGAGCCAACCGCCTCGGCACCCCTGAAGTCACATTTTCCCGAGCCGGAAGCCGCACGGATTTTAATGCCAAGGCGCAATATGATGCGGCACCGCTCGAAGCGGCCGGCAGCATCGAACAGCAGTCGCAGGGGCTGGCAATCGCGCTGGATCGCTTCTCCGCCAGACCCCGCGGTATAGCACTGGCATTGGCGGCGCCGACCAAGCTTGCCGTGGTTGATGGCACAGTGCAGATCCGCAAGACCGTGATCAACGCCGGGACCGGCACTGTGACGGTCACCGGCAGTGCTGGCGCGACGCTGGATATCAGGGCCGATATTGCATCCCTCCCAGCGTCTCTTGCCGCAGCCTTTGCCCCGGCTCTTTCCCCCGCCGGCACCATTTCCGGACTGGTCGAAGCGAAAGGCACGTCATCGGCGCCCGATGTCACCTACCAGCTCGACTGGCGCAATGCGGAGCTGGCCCAGACACGGGCAGCCGGACTGGTTCCGCTGGACATCGCTGCCAATGGCCGCTTCCAGAACCAGACGCTTTCGCTCGACACCCGGCTTTCCGGCGGCGGCGGCATCGGCCTCAGCGGCGGCGGCAAGCTCAATGTTTCCGGCATGGGGCTCGACATGCGCTTTGAGGGCAGCCTGCCGCTGGCGGCCGCCAACACGATCCTTGGTCGACAGGGACTGGTGGCGCAAGGCAATGCGAATGTGAACGTGACAATCCAGGGAACCGCATCGGCACCCGCTATTGCCGGTTCGATCACTGCCAGCGGCGCCCGGATCGTCGACGTGCGGCGCAACCTTGCGATCGAACAGATCGCTGCGACCATCAACCTGCGTGACAACCGCGCCCAGATCGCCAGCCTGACCGGCAACTTTGCCTCGGGCGGTCGCGTCTCGGCCAACGGTTCGATCGACATACTCGGCCAGGGCATGCCGGCCGACCTTGCCATCAATGTCGACCAAGCCGTCTATGTCGATGGCAATACGGTGACGGCTACCGCCGATGCACGACTGACGCTGCGCGGTCCGCTCCTCGCCGGCCCGACTCTGGCCGGCACGGTCGATCTGTCGCGTACCTCGATTACCTTGTCGGAGCGTCGTCCGACGAGCCTTTCACAACTCGACATCCAGCATCGCAATGCCCCGAAGGCAGTCACCCAGCAATTACGCACCATCACGCCGGCCACAGGAAGAAGCTCCAGCTCCTCGATCCTGCTCGATCTGCGCATATCCTCCCCCTCCCAGACCTTCGTGCGCGGCCGCGGCATTGACGCCGAGCTGGGTGGAACTCTGACGCTGACCGGCTCTGCCTCCGCACCCAATGTCTCCGGTGGTTTCGAGCTGCGCCGCGGACGCATGCAGATCCTGACGAAACGCCTGGACATTACCCAGGCCGAGATCACCTTCGGCGGCGACCTCGTGCCGATCATCGACCTGGAAGCCACCACCACCTCGGGCAGTTCGACCGTCACGATCAAGCTCTACGGATTTGCCAGCGATCCGGAGGTCACCTTCAGTTCGTCGCCAACCCTGCCGCAGGACGAAATCCTCGCCCAGCTGATCTTTGGTCAGTCGATGTCACGGCTTTCGGCGCTGCAGATCGCGCAACTGGCCGATGCAGCCGCTCAGCTCGCAGGCGGCAGTTCGACCTCGCTGTTTCAGGCGCTGCGCTCGACGCTCGGCGTCGACGATCTCGACATCTCGACCGATTCGACCGGCCAGACCAGCATCAGTGCCGGCAAATACCTGAACGACCGCACCTATATCGAACTGCAGCAAAGCGGCAGTGGCGGTGGCAAGGCGGTGATCAATCTCGATATCGGCCGCGGCGTGAAATTGAAGGGCGAAGCGGGCGGCTCGGGTGCCGGCGGCGGCATCTACTACGAAAAGGAATATTGATCGCTCAGCCGACCTTGCTGGTCTTCAACAATATGCTCGATTCGGTGCTGTTGATCCCCTCGACGAGACGGATGCGGCGCAGGGTCTCGTCGAAGCCGGCGAGATCGCGATCTTCAAGTTCGGCGATGAAGTCCCAGCGGCCATTGGTGCTGTGCAGCGACTTGACCTGCGGAATACCGCGCAGTTGCTGTGCCACCCGATCGGCAAACTTGCCGACGACTTCGATCATGATGATGGCCCGCACCCCGGTCGGCTGGATTTCCCGCCCGGTCAGGATGGTGAAGGCAGCGATCGTACCATTGGCGACAAGGCGATCGATCCGGGCCGAGATTGTCGCACGCGATGCACCGGTCATTGCCGCCAGCGAAGCGACTGGAATGCGGGCATTTTGCCGAAGGGCGCTCAGAATATCGCGGTCGAGATCATCCATCGTTACACTTCGTCATCATATGGTTGCGATATGCGCAAACTATAGTGCTTTATGACGATGTTCCAGCTTTTTGCCAACACAGACATGGCGCATCATCGGGTTTCAATCATTCGCAAGGATCACCCATGGCCACGCAAACCAAAAATGTTACCCTGATCGGTGTTCCGCTCGAAGAAGGATCGGGTCGCGGCGGTTGCGCCATGGGACCGGCGGCCCTTCGCATTGCCGGCATCGCGCCGACCCTGGTCGATCTCGGCTATGTAGTCACTGACGCCGGCGACCTTCGCCCGACGCCCGCGTCCGATCTGCCGGACATGGACACGGCGAAACATCTGCCGATCGTCGGCGCCTTTACCCGCGCCATCGAGACCGCAACCTATGAGGCCGCGGCCAAGAGGTCGGTGCCGGTGCTGCTCGGTGGCGACCACAGCCTGTCGATGGGCAGCGTCTCCGGCATGGCGCGACACGCCCACGACCTTGGGCGCCCGCTCTTTGTCCTCTGGCTCGATGCCCATTCCGACTTCAATTTGCCGACGACCTCGCCATCCGGCAACATGCACGGCATGCCGGTGGCCTTCTTTTGCGGCAAGGCCGAATTTGCCCCGATCCTCGATCCGAACCGCCCGATGGTCGAGCCAAGCCATGTCTACCAGGTCGGCATACGGTCCGTGGATGACGAGGAGCGTCGGCTGATTGCGGAAAACGCGGTCAATGTCTTCGACATGCGCGCGATCGACGAGGAAGGCATGGCCGGCATCCTGAAGCGCATCCTGGAGGACGTTCGTCAGGCGGATGCGCTGCTGCATGTCAGCCTTGATGTCGATTTTCTCGATCCCGGCATCGCGCCCGGCGTTGGTACGACCGTGCCCGGCGGGGCGACGTTTCGCGAAGCCCACCTGATCATGGAGCTTCTCCACGACAGCGATCTGGTGTCCTCCCTTGATCTGGTGGAACTGAATCCGTTTCTGGACGACCGCGGACGCAGTGCCCGGGTCATGGTCGATCTCGCGGCGAGCCTGTTCGGCAAGCGCATTCTGGATCGTCCGACACGGGCCGGATAAAACAGGAATAGTAATTTCGAAGTAAGCTAATATGATCGCTTTTACGTTGTTCCGTAATGGCAGCAGGCTATACAGCCATAAAAAGCATCAAATTTGACAGACATATGATCAAAGGGCATTTGCTGTGCACAACAAACTTTGAACGTCTCTTAAGACTTGAAAGCCATAATTGGCCCCTGGAAATCGGCGGTGTTTCGATAGGAAACCGCCGATTTTATTTAAACAGCGGTCTACCCGGAGTGGGAAAATGGCATTTTTGATGACGAATACTGGGGATGCTAGATCCATCCTCGCTGCGCTGGGCCGTTCCCAGGCAATGATTGAATTCAATCCCGACGGCACAATCCTCACAGCCAATGAGAACTTCTGTCGCACGCTGGGTTACAGCCTGACTGAGATCAAGGGTAAACATCACCGCATGTTCTGCGAGCCAGCGTATGTGGCGAGCCCGGACTACCGCGAGTTCTGGGCGAGCCTTGGTCGTGGCAAGTTCGAAAGCCGCGAATACAAGCGCATCGCCAAGGACGGCTCGGATGTCTGGATCCAGGCCTCGTACAACCCGATCATGCGCGGTGGCAAGCCCTACAAGATCGTCAAGTTTGCCACTGACATCACCGCCAGCAAACAGAAGTCTGCAGAAGACGGCGGCAAACTGGAAGCAATTTCCCGCGTACAGGCAACAATCGAATTCACCCCCACCGGCGACATCCTGACCGCCAACGAAAACTTCCTGAGAACGCTCGGCTACAGCCTGAGCGAGATCGTCGGCAAGCATCATGCAATATTCTGCGAGCCGGACTACACGCGCACCGATGACTATCGCCGGTTCTGGCAGACACTGGCATCCGGCCAGTATATCGCCGAGGAATTCAAGCGTATCGGCAAGGGTGGCAAGGTCGTCTGGATCCAGGCCTCCTACAACCCGATCTTCGATGCCAATGGCCGCGTCTTCAAAGTCGTGAAATTCGCAACCGATGTGACCGAACGCGTCCGTGCCGTCGATGAACTCGCCCATGGGCTGACGGCTCTTGCCAATGGCGACCTCACGGCACGCATCGAAAATCCCTTCATGCCGGCGCTCGAGAAGATCCGCGTCGATTTCAACGCGCCGATCGAAAAGCTGCATCAGGCGATCCGCACGGTCAACGGCAATACCGAAGCCATCGCGTCCGGATCGTCCGAGATCCGCACGGCATCCGACAATCTGTCGAAGCGCACAGAACAGCAGGCGGCCGCGATCGAGGAGACAGCAACAGCGCTGGAGCAGATCACCCAGACCGTCGCGAACAGCTCCAAACGCGCGATCGAGGCGGGACAGATGGTCGGCCGGACCAAGGCCGCGGCGGAGAAATCCGGCGACGTCGTCAAGAAGGCGATCGGCGCGATGGACCAGATCGAAAACTCCTCGCGCGAGATCTCGAACATCATCGGGGTCATCGACGATATTGCCTTCCAGACCAATCTTCTGGCCCTGAATGCCGGCGTGGAAGCGGCGCGTGCTGGCGAGGCAGGCAAGGGTTTTGCCGTCGTCGCCCAGGAAGTGCGCGAACTCGCCCAGCGCTCGGCCAATGCGGCAAAAGAAATCAAGGCTCTGATTACCACCTCGTCCGGCCAGGTGAAGAACGGCGTCGATCTGGTCGGCGAGACAGGCAAGGCGCTCGAGCAGATCGTATCCGAGGTTCAGGACATCAACGTCAATGTCATCGCCATTGTCGAGGCGTCGAAGGAACAGTCGACGGGGCTCCTGGAAATCAACCGTGCGGTCAATGCGCTCGACCAGAACACCCAGCAGAATGCCGCCATGGTCGAAGAATCGACCGCAGCCAGCCACAGTCTGGCCCGTGAGGCGGCAACACTACGCAGTCTTGTCGCGCAGTTTAGAATTGGGCAACACTCTTCGCATATTATACACCAAGCGCGTCCTGATGCCCCTCCTGTTGCATCGCCGGCACGTAAACTCATGGCTCAGGTCGCTCGCGCCGCAGGCGTAGGTGCATCGGCTAAGGCACACGAAGGTTGGGAAGATTTCTAATGGCAACCACGATCAGTTCGACAAGTTTCAGCGGGGAAACCCTCGAGATCATCGCTTTCCGGCTTCATGATCAGGAATTCTGCGTCAAGACGACCACGATCCGCGAAATTCGCGGCTGGGCTCCGTCGACGCCGATCCCACATGCGCCGGCCGATGTGATTGGCGTGATGAACCTGCGCGGTTCGGTGATCCCGATCATCGATCTTGCCTACAAGCTGGGCATGAAGTCGACGGTTGCCAACGAGCGCTCGGCCATCGTCGTTGCAGAAGTGCACAACATGGTCATAGGCATGCTGGTCGACCGCGTTTCGGACATCTTGACCATTCCGTCCAGCCAGGTTCAGCCGGTGCCAGAAATCTCCGCATCCTTCGACAAGACATTCTCCGAAGGCATTATTGCCAATGAAAACGGCATGATCTGCTTCCTGAACCTCGCCAAGATGTTCAAGGGCAGCGACCTGGAAGATCTGGCCGCTTAATTGCAGGCCTTCTGCGGTTCAAGATGACGAAAAGCGGCCGATGGCCGCTTTTTGCGTTTCAGTTTGTCTGGCCAAGCGTCCTGACGCCTGCCATCAGCAGGGCTCAGGACGGCTGCATCTGCACCGGAGTGTGCGCAACAGCAGGGGCCGGACGATGGATCTTCGCGGCAGCTTCCACGACGAGCGGCAGAAACCCCTCTTCATGGGCGTCGATCATTTCAAAGAACCGCCGGCGCATGCGCACCTCCCAGAATTTGTTGATATGCAGGGCGACGCCATCCACCCGGACCTCCGCCGGTTGCGACAGAAAGAAGGTGGCGATTTGGTTGGCCATCCGCACGAGCTTTTCGTCAGTGCCGCTATGAGACATCGTGGAATACTCCCTGGATCACTTTTTCAGATCCGGTAAAAATTTCGAAATCGTCATCACGGGCAATGCCGATCAAGGTCATACCCGCCTTTTCCGCAGTACGAATGGCCAGGGCCGTTGGCGCTGAAATTGCGATCAGCATGGAACTGCCAAGTGCCGCCGTCTTCTGAACCATCTCGACAGAGAGCCGGCTGGTCACCACAACCGCCCCTTCAGCCGGCAGCCAGCCGCCGATGAGGACAGCACCCGTGAGCTTGTCGAGCGCATTGTGCCGGCCGACATCCTCGCGGATCGCGACGACCCCCTGACCCGGCACATAGAAGCCGGCGGCATGCACCGCACGCGTCTCCCGATTGAGCCTTTGCCCCTCGCCCAGAGCCCGCATCGCCTCGGCGATCTGCGCGGGCCGGAGAACGAAGCCATTGCCTGCAATCGCCGGCACGTCACGGGTCGCCTGTTCGATCGACTCGATGCCGCACAGCCCGCATCCGACCGGACCAGCCATGCGCCTGCGTCGCGAGGTCAAGGCCTCGGCGTTCTGGTCCGCCAACACGATTTGCACATCAATGCCGTCACCAGCTTCGACGGACTCGATCTCGACGATCTCGCGTACGTCTCGGATGATGCCTTCGGCGAGCGAGAACCCCACGGCAAAATCCTCAAGGTCCGCCGGCGTTGCCATCATCACCGCATGGGTGCTGCCGCCATAGGAAAAGGCAATCGGCACCTCTTCCGGTACAAGGCGGCTTGCTTCCGTCATCAGGCCTTGGCGGCTGCGGATTTCGCGGACGGCAAGGGTCACGTTTCGCACAGTCACGCTGTCAGCCCCGTCCCGCCGATGCTTTCATCCGAGCGGCCACATCGTCCAGTCGCGGGAGCCGAAGACGCTTCCATGCGTTACTCCGCAGCCTCAAGCTTACCGACGATACGGCGAGAGCGACGCGATAGTTCGTCATAGTCCTCCTGCCACTCGGTCGGCCCGTTCGACGGCGAAACCTGGACGGCGGTCACCTTGTATTCCGGGCAATTTGTCGCCCAGTCGGAGAAGTCCGTGGTGATGACATTGGCCTGCGTGTCGGGATGGTGGAAGGTGGTGTAGACCACGCCCGGCGAGACGCGATCGGTCAGCAAAGCACGCAGTGTCGTGTCCCCCGAACGGCTGGTCAGCTTGATCCAGTCGCCATCCTTGATGCCGCGCTGTTCGGCATCATGCGGATGCACTTCCAGCCGGTCCTCATCGTGCCAGACCGTGTTTTCCGTCCGCCGCGTCTGCGCACCGACATTGTACTGGGACAGGATCCGACCGGTGGTCAGAAGCAGCGGGAAGCGCGGCCCGGTGCGTTCGTCGGTCGCGACATATTCGGTGCGGATGAACTTACCCCTGCCGCGCACGAAACCATCGGTATGCATGATCGGCGAGCCTTCCGGATGCGCTTCGTTGCAGGGCCACTGCACCGATCCCATCTTCTCGAGATAGTCATAGGAGACCTTGGCAAAGCTCGGTGTGGTCGCGGCGATCTCGTCCATGATTTCGGACGGATGGCTGTAGGCCCAGTTGAGCCCCATCGCCTGGGCAAGCTTCTGCGTCACTTCCCAGTCGCTGTAGCCGTTCTTCGGGCTCATTACCTTGCGCACGCGGTTGATGCGGCGCTCGGCATTGGTGAAGGTGCCATCCTTTTCGAGGAAGGTCGAACCCGGCAGGAAGACATGCGCGTAGTTCGCCGTCTCATTGAGGAAGAGGTCATGCACGACCACACATTCCATCGCGGCGAGACCAGCCGAGACGTGTTTGGTATCCGGATCGGACTGGAGAATATCCTCGCCCTGGATGTAGATGCCCTTGAAGGTGCCATCGACGGCCGCATCGAGCATGTTGGGAATGCGAAGGCCAGGCTCGTTGCTCAGCGTCACGCCCCAAAGCTTCTCGAACGTGTCGCGCGTCGCATCGTCCGACACGTGACGGTAGCCGGGGAACTCATGCGGGAAGGAGCCCATGTCGCAGGACCCCTGGACATTGTTCTGGCCGCGCAACGGGTTCACGCCGACACCCGGACGACCGATATTGCCGGTCACCATCGAGAGGTTGGCAATTGCCATGACGGTGGTCGAGCCCTGGCTGTGTTCGGTGACGCCGAGACCGTAGTAGATCGCGCCATTGCCACCGGTCGCATAAAGACGAGCCGCACCGCGCAGGTCCGCAGCCGGAACGCCGGTGAAGGCTTCCGTCGCCTCCGGGCTGTGCTGCGGCTCGGCGACGAAGGACGCCCAGTCTTCGAATTCCGACCAGTCACACCGTTCGCGAATGAAAGCCTCGGCGAACAGACCCTCGGTCACGATGACATGCGCCATGGCGGTCATGACGGCAACATTGGTGCCAGGCTTCAGCGGCAGGTGGAACGCCGCTTCGATATGCGGGCTGCGGACGATATCGGTACGACGCGGATCGATCACGATCAGCTTTGCCCCCTGGCGCAGCCGCTTCTTCAGCCGCGAGCCGAACACCGGATGGCCATCCGTCGGATTGGCGCCAATGACCACGACCACGTCGGAATGTTCGACGCTGTCGAAATCTTGCGTGCCCGCCGACGTACCGAAGGCCTGGCCGAGGCCATAGCCTGTCGGCGAATGACAGACACGGGCGCAGGTGTCGACATTGTTGTTGCCGAAGCCGGCGCGGATCAGCTTCTGCACCAGATAGGTTTCTTCATTGGTGCAGCGCGACGAGGTGATGCCGCCGATCGCCTCGCGACCGTACTGATACTGGATGCGCTTGAACTCCGCCGCGATATGGGCAAAGGCCTCTTCCCAGGTCACTTCGCGCCAGGGGTCGGAGATGTTTTCGCGCACCATCGGATTGAGGATACGGTCCTTGTGGCTTGCGTAACCATAGGCAAACCGTCCCTTGACGCAGGAATGGCCGCGATTGGCCTTGCCGTCTTTCCACGGCACCATGCGCACCAGCTCTTCGCCACGCATTTCCGCCTTGAACGAACAGCCGACGCCGCAATAGGCGCAGGTGGTGACGACGGAATGCTCCGGCTGGCCGATGGCGATGACCGACTTCTCGGTCAGCGTGGCGGTGGGACAGGCCTGAACGCAGGCACCGCAGGAAACGCATTCGGACGATAGGAAGTCTTCATGCGCGCCAGGTGACACACGGCTGCCGAAACCACGTCCCTCGATGGTCAGCGCAAACGTACCCTGCACTTCCTCGCAGGCGCGCACGCAGCGCGAACAGACGATGCACTTGGCTGGATCATACGTGAAATACGGATTGCTCTCGTCCTTCGGCATGTAGCGGGCATTGACCTCACTACCACCGGCACCGGTTCGCGCCTTGACATGATTGTCACCTTCATAGCCGTAGCGCACATCACGCAGGCCGACGGCGCCGGCCATGTCTTGCAGCTCGCAATCGCCATTGGCAGCGCAGGTCAGACAGTCGAGCGGGTGGTCGGAGATATAAAGCTCCATCACACCCTTGCGGATCTGCTTCAGCCGCTCCGTCTGAGTATGGACGACAAGGCCGGCGGCAACCGGGGTCGTGCAGGATGCGGGCGTGCCGTTGCGGCCCTCGACCTCGACCAGACAGAGCCGGCAGGACCCGAAGGCATCGACCATGTCGGTCGCGCAGAGCTTCGGCACCTGGATGCCGGCTTCCATCGAGGCGCGCATGATCGAGGTCCCGGCGGGAACGGTGATCTCGCGACCGTCGATGGTCAGCGTGACGGTCTCGCTGGCACGCGATGCCGGCGTGCCATAGTCAATTTCCGGAACGAGACCCATCAGAAGGCTCCTTTGAAATCATTGGAAAGATTGCCCATAGTCAGTTCCCTCCAGCTTGTTTGGTCTCGGCCAGCGTATGCGCCACGAGAGCGTTGGCATGACCATGCCCCAGGCCATGCGTCTGCTTCAGCCAATTGACGATCTGCATATGCGTTAGACCGGACTGACCACGTATCAGCGCAATCCAGTGGTCGATCGGCTGCCCATAGGTCTTTTCGATCGACGGGAAGTAGGATGCGGGACCCTTGACTGTGTTCGGCTCGCTCATTCTGCCGCCTCCACCAACGGTGCCGGCGCAAAGTCGGCTGGGAAATGCTTCATCGCACTCAGCACCGGATATGGCGTGAAGCCGCCCAGCGCGCAGAGGGAGCCGAATTTCATCGTGTTGCAGAGATCGGTCAGCAGTTCCCGGTTCTTTTCCGGTTCTATGCCCTTCGCAATCCTGTCGGCCGTCTCGACACCACGCGTCGAACCGATGCGACAGGGCGTGCACTTGCCGCAGCTTTCGATGGCGCAGAATTCCATCGCAAAACGGGCCTGTTTCAGCATGTCGGCGGTATCGTCGAAGACAACGATCCCGGCATGGCCAATCAGTCCGTCGCGCGCAGCGAATGCCTCATAGTCGAAAACCGTATCGAACAATTCTCGCGGGAAATAGGCGCCGAGCGGCCCGCCGACCTGCACCGCCTTGACCGGCCGGCCAGACACCGTGCCGCCGCCGATATCATCGATCAACTGGCCGAGCGTCAGGCCGAACGCCGTCTCGTACAGGCCGCCATGTTTGATATTGCCGGCAATCTGGATCGGGATCGTGCCATGCGACCGACCAACGCCGAAATCGCGGTAGAACTGCGCCCCCTGGTCCATGATGACAGGAATGGAAGCGAGCGACATGACGTTGTTGACCACGGTCGGCTTGCCGAACAGGCCCTGCAAGGCTGGCAGCGGCGGCTTGGCGCGCACGATGCCGCGCTTGCCTTCCAGACTGTTGAGCAGCGAGGTTTCCTCGCCGCAGACATAGGCGCCCGCCCCTTCGCGCACTTCCATGTCGAAAGCGTAAGTCGAACCCAACACGGAAGCGCCAAGAATGCCGGCATTGCGGGCAATCGTGATCGCCTCGTTCATTATCGTGATCGCGTGCGGATATTCCGACCGGGTATAGACATAGCCCTTGGTCGCGCCGGTGGCGATGCCGGCAATGACCATGCCTTCGATCAGCACGAAGGGATCACCCTCCATGATCATCCGGTCGGCAAACGTACCGCTATCGCCTTCGTCGGCGTTGCAAACGATGTATTTCTGCTCCGCCTTGGCGTCAGCCACCGTCTTCCATTTGATGCCGGTTGGGAAACCCGCTCCGCCGCGACCACGGAGACCGCTATTGGTCACCTGGCTGACAATATCGGCCGGTGAAAGCGCAATCGCCTTTTCCAGGCCCTTCAGGCCCTGATAATGGCGATAGTCGTCCAGCGACAACGGATCCGTCACACCACACCGGGAGAAGGTAAGCCGTGTTTGACCCTTGAGGAACGGAATTTCCTTCGTTTCACCATGACAGAGCGGATGCACGCCACCGTTGAGAAACCCGGCATCAAACAGGCCCGGAACATCCGCTGGCGCGACCGGGCCGTAAGCGATACGGCCGGCTTCCGTGCGAACCTCGACCAGGACTTCAAGCCAGAGCATGCCGCGCGAACCGTTGCGAACGATCGCAACGTCGAGACCACGGGCAGCGGCTTCCCGCTCGATGGCCGCAGCAACGCGGTTGGCGCCGACGGCAAGAGCGGCTGAATCACGGGGGACAAAAATGGTAACGCTCATCGGCGTGCCTCCGCAACGATGTCGGTCAGACAGTGCTCGTCCAGCCTTGCATAAAGTTCATCGTCCAGCATGGCTGCCGGTGCCTGGGCACAGAGGCCGAGACAGAAAACCGGCTCGACGGTAATCGCCCCATCGGCCGTGGTCCCATGCCAGTCGATGCCCAGCCGGGACAGCAGCTTTTCTGCAAGAGGCTCGCCACCCATCGACTGGCAAGCCTCGGCGCGACAGAGTTTCAGCACATGTCGACCGGACGGATGATCGCGAAAATCGTGATAGAAGGTGACCACGCCATGCACCTCGGCGCGCGACAGATTGAGCGCCTTGGCGATGAGCGGCTTGGCACTCTCGGGAACGAAGCCGAAAACGGCCTGAATCTCGTGCAGGATCGGCAGCATCGGACCTTCCAGATGCTTCAGATCCTCAATGATCGACGAGATACGGATTGCCTCATCTTCGGCAATCGCCCGAATATTCATGTGCCAGTCCTCCCAAACCGACAAGCCATCCAGATCTTAGTGCACCGGGGCTGCCGCCTCGCATTTTCGGTGAAATACAGCGCTGACAGAAATCGCCAACGTTATCTGATGTTCAGGATGACCGTGTTGCCGGGCTCAGGTCAATGCAGCTGTTTCGTCGGTCGATAGAAA
Organism: Rhizobium sp. CECT 9324; assembly: GCF_918741265.1. Classification (NCBI taxonomy): domain Bacteria; kingdom Pseudomonadati; phylum Pseudomonadota; class Alphaproteobacteria; order Hyphomicrobiales; family Rhizobiaceae; genus Rhizobium; species Rhizobium sp. CECT 9324. Next base: position 88,447 of record NZ_CAKKMZ010000001.1, read on the forward strand.
AAATCTATCGAAGGCCTGGGCCGCAACCAGCAGACGGGCCTCGTGCAGAAGGCCGGACACCAGTGGCGTATGCGGTTCGCGATGCGTCGCGACAAGCCCGACCAGGTGCTGCGCATCCGGATCGGTGATCGGTATCATCCGGATCGCCTCGGTGAACCCGAAGGATTCGGCGACGTTCCGCGGCATGATCGACGCCCATTTCCCGGTGCGGATGTGGGAGAACAGCACGATCATCGAATTGGATTCGAGCGTCGGCCTGGGTGTTACCCCCGCCTCGGCCATATGCTGGTTGATGATCCGGCGGTTCTGCATGTCGGCGGTCAGCAGACAGAGGCGGAGCTCGGCCACTTCGCTCCAGGTCACCGAATCTCGATCCGCAAGCGGCGTTCCGACAGCGGCGATCAGATGATAACGCTCGCTGTAGAGCGGCACGCTCGTTACCCGGCCCAACGGTTCATTGTCCAGATACGTGATGCCGGCATCGATCTCGAGATTTTCGAGCAGGCTCAAAACCTGCAGCGATGTGCGCGACAGGACGGAAAACGTCACATTCGGATGCCGCTGCTGAAAGGGCTCCGTCAATCGCTGGACCATCGCCAGGGCCGTCGGAATGACCGCAAGCCGGATATGCCCGGCAAGACCATGCCGCGCGGCACGCATTTCCTCGCGCAAGGTCCGCGTGTCGCCGACGATCCGGCGCGCCCATTCGAGGACCCGCTGTCCCTCCGGCGTCAGGCCCTGGTACCGTGAACCGCGCTGGACCAGCATCACGCCAAGCTGATCCTCAAGCTGACGGATGGCCGCTGACAATGTCGGCTGCGTCACGCCGCATTCCTCGGCGGCCCGGCCGAAATGCTTCTCACGGGCCAACGCTATAAAGAATTCAAGCTTGTCGATCATTGCCAGACCTTATGGGCTTTCCATGGACGCAGTTCATGCCCGAACGGATACCTCGCCAGCCGCCATGCGGCAAACACCGGCTGATTATAACCGAACAGAATCCGCCAGCCCCTTCAGGAGCGACGCGCTTCGGTTCAAGGCAGCGTGCTCCTGCTCGTCGAGATCCGGAAACAGATCCGTCATCACGCCGGCGGCGCCGATCACCCGCGGAATGGAGAGCGCCACGTCGCGAACACCGGCCACCTCCGGTGTCACGATCGACACCGACAGCACATCGCGGTGATCCTGCGCAATCGCCTTGACGATCCGGGCCAGTCCCGCGCCGATGCCGTAATAGGTCGATCCTTTGCCGTTGATGATCTTGTAGGCGGCATTGCGCACGCCATCGTCTATCGAAGCCCGAATCTCCTCCGTCAGAGGGTGATCGACCTGCTCGGCAAACGAATGAAGCGAAACCGATCCAGCCCGTGCACTCGACCAGGCCAGAACTTCGCTGTCGCCGTGTTCGCCCAGCACATAGGCGTGGACAGATTGCGGCGAAATGCCGAGATGCCGACCGATCAGGCTGCGAAAACGTGCCGTGTCGAGGATCGTGCCGGACCCGATGACGCGCTGAGGTTGAAGACCGGAAATGCGCGTGGTGATCTGGGTCATGATGTCGACGGGATTGGACGCGATCAACAGGATCGCCTCGGGTACAACCGGCAGCACCTCGCTCAACACCGCGCGAAACACGGCGGCGTTGCGCTCCAGCAGTTCCAGGCGCGTCTCGCCAGGCTTCTGGCTGACACCGGCGGCGAGAATGACGACGCCCGCCCCCTCCAGATCCTTGTAGCCGCCGGCATTCACCGTCGTCGACGACATGAAGGGAACCGCATGCGAGATATCCTCCGCCTGGGCAAGCGCTAAGGCACTATTCTGGTCGATCAGGACGATCTCGCTGGCAATGCCCATCAGCGCCAGGGCATAACCCGCCGAACTGCCGACCATGCCGGCACCCACGATTCCGACTTTCATGCGCCAACCTCCCTGTTGTTGCGAACGACGACCCGCAGACTATCTCAACGGCTGCCCCGTTGCATTCAATTGCATTCGACAATCAGGGATGAAAAACGCCGAAACTGGGTGACGGGCGCGCTCCGTCTCTGCTTATATGATTCGGAACAAACCTTTGCGACGGCAGGAAGACAGGAACGATCATGCGAAAATTGCCGGCGCTTTCGGCCATGAAAGTGTTCGAAGTGGTCGGGCAGACCCGCAGCTTCACCCGCGCGGCCGACCGGTTGAACCTCACCCAGAGCGCCGTCAGCCGCCAGGTCCGCAATCTCGAAGAGCAGCTCGGCGAAACCCTGGTGATTCGCAAGCATCACCACCTCGAGCTGACGCCGTCCGGCGTCGAGCTTCTGGCGACCCTGCAGCAGGCCTTTCACAATGTCGAACTTGCCGTGCGCGGCATCATGGAAAAGAGCAACCAGCGCAGGTTGCGCATCAATGTGCCGCCGACCTTTGCCAAGCGCTGGCTGATGCCGAGACTGGCTAGCCTGCGGGCGTTCATGCCCGACATCGAGATCAGCATCACCACCGAACTGCAAGATAGCCTCGCAGAACGCAGCATTCTCGATTGCGCCATCCGCTTCGGCGACGGTGAATGGCCGATGCTGAAATCGCAACTGCTGATGACCGAGCGCCATATCGCCGTCTGTGCACCGCATTTGTTGCGCGCAAAGCCGGACGGCCAGCCGACCGATCTGTCCGACCTGACATTTCTGCATGTTCTCGCTTCCGCCGACCAGCGCTACCTGACATGGCAGCGCTGGCTGGATGCCGCCGATCTCAGTCATACCAGCACCCGCGGCGGACTGGAATTCGACCTGCTGGATATGGCCGTTGAGGCAGCATGCAACGGGCTTGGCGTTGCCGTCGCAGACCGTTTCATGGTGCAGTCCCTCATCCGTTCCGGCCAATTGACTCAGGTCATGGATGTCGAGGTCGAGGGTCATGAATCCTATTGGCTGGTCACCCGCGCCGAACAACCGGAGAGCGCCAATGCCTCGGCGTTTCGCCAATGGCTGACGACAGAGCTGGGCACGGATTGAAACATTCCATTTTGGAATGATTAGCCCGACAATAACTCGCTTGCGAAGCCGGCATCTGCGGCCCCTACTTGGCGACAGTATCGCTGCAGGAGATGGCCATGACCGAGTATCGCAATTTCATTGGCGGCCGTTTCGTCGAGCTGGAAAGCCGCCCCGTAATCGAAGTTCGCAACCCTACAGACGGCGACGTTTTTGCGTCGGTTCCCGCCGCTACGGAAGCGGATGTCATCTCAGCGGTCAATCATGCAGCAGCGGCGCAGAAAAGCTGGGGCAGACTGCCCGCGATCGAGCGCGGCAATGTCATGCGCCGGCTGGCGGACGCAATCGAGCGCAATGCCGGCAAGATCGGCGAGGCGCTTGCCCGCGAAAGCGGCAAAAGCCTCGCAGATGCGACCGCCGAAGCCATCTACGGTGTCGAGTTGATGCGCTATCATGCCGAATGGGCTCGCCGTGTCGAAGGCGAAGTGATCGAGAGCGACACGCCGGACGAGACGCTGATGCTGAAACGTGCGCCGATCGGCGTGGTCGCCTGTCTCATCCCGTTCAATTTTCCGATCTACACGCTCGTGCGCAAGATTGCCCCGGCCCTGATCACCGGCAATGCGGTGGTCGTGCGCCCGAGCAACACTACGCCGACCTCCGCCTTCGTTTTTGCCGAGGCTCTGCTCGAAGCCGATTTGCCGACCGGCCTCGTCAACATCATGACCATGAGCCACGACGTAGCCGAAGTGATGTGCACACGGCCGCAGGTGGGTATGATCACGCTGACCGGCAGCGTCGTCGCCGGCCAGACCGTGTTGAAATACTGCAAGACCAACATCGCAAAGCCTTCATTGGAACTCGGCGGCAAGACACCGGTGATCGTCGAGCCCGATGCCGATCTGGATGCGGTGACCCGCATGGTGCTGGCAGCCAAGACTGCCCATTGCGGCCAGGTTTGCACCTCCGTCGAACGTCTCTATGTGCATCAATCGGTGCACGAGGATCTGCTTGTCAGATTGCGCATCGCATTCCATGACCGCCGGTATGGCGATCGCGGCAAAAGCCCGGATGCGATGGGGCCGCTGGCCAATGCGGCTGCACGCCTGCGCGTCCATCACATGGTCGAACGGGCAAGAGCGGACGGCGCGATCATCGAGACGGGCGGCTTCGTGCCCGCCGGCGAGGGCTATTTCTATCCGCCGACTTTGCTCTCGCACTGCCGCCACGACATGGAAATCGTCCGCGAAGAAGTCTTTGGCCCAGTTCTCGCCGTCATCCCATACGACGAATTCGACGACGCCCTTGCCATGGCCAGCGACCACCAGTTCGGCCTCGCCTCGGTGCTGTTTTCCGAAAACTATCGCAAGGTGATGAAGGCCGCGAACGAGATCGAGGCCGGCGAACTCTACATCAACCGCTTCCCGGCCGATCCCTATCAGGGCTACCACGCCGGATGGAAACGATCGGGCCTCGGCGGCGACGATGGCAAGCACGGCATGCTGGAATTCACCCAGACCCGCCTCGTGATCCTGAAACATTAGGCGAGACCCACAAGCACAGACCCTCAACCACCGCACAATGCCAACACCCAAAATCCAGGAAACATCCATGAAGATCGCGTCGTTGAACACTTACGTCGTCGCCGTCCCGCCACCGCATGTCGGTGGCATGTACTGGATCTTCGTCGAACTGGAGACGGCCTGCGGCATCAGGGGCATCGGCGAGATCTACGCGACGTCCTTCCATCCCACCGCCCTGGTACCGCTGATCGACGATGTCTTCCAGCGTTATCTGGAAGGCCATGATCCGCACCAGATCGAGCGATTCTGGCGCGCTGCCTATTCGAGCGGCTTCACCCAGCGTCCCGACCCAACGATGATGGGCATAGTGTCCGGCCTGGAAATCGCCTGCTGGGACATCATCGGCAAGGCGGCTGGCCGGCCGGTCGCCGATCTGCTCGGCGGCACCGTGCACGAAAAGCTGCGCGCCTATACCTATCTCTACCCGAAGAATGCGGCCGGCGACTACGACTACAATGACATCGACCTGGCGGCTGACGAAGCCGTGCGCATGGTCGAGATGGGCTTTACCGCGCTGAAGTTCGATCCCGCCGGTCCCTACACCAACTATTCCGGCCATCAATTGTCACTGGGGGTCATGGACCGCTGCGAAGAGTTCTGCGCCCGGATCCGGCAAGCTGTCGGCAGCCGTGCCGATATCCTCTTCGGCACCCACGGCCAGATGGTACCGTCCTCAGCAATCCGATTGGCAAAGCGGCTGGAAAAATACGATCCGATGTGGTTCGAGGAACCGGTACCGCCGGGCCAGGAAGCCGCCATGGCGGAAGTCGCCCGCGCCACCTCGATCCCGGTCTCGACCGGTGAGCGGCTGACGACCAAATACGAATTCCAGCGCGTGCTGCTTGAGGGTGCCGCCTCCATTCTGCAGATGAACGTCGCCCGCGTCGGCGGCCTGCTGGAGGCCAAAAAGATCGCCGGCATGGCCGAGACCTTCTATGCCCAGATCGCGCCGCATCTCTACAATGGACCGGTGGGCGCCGCTGCCAGCATCCAGCTCTCGGCGGCAACGCCGAACTTCCTCATCCACGAAGCCATCATCGATTTTGGCGGCTTCCATGGCGAGGTCCTGAAGACGAAGCTGGCCTTTGACGACGGATACCTGATCCCGTCGCGCGAGCCAGGCTTGGGCATCGAACTTGATCTCGCCGTGGTCAAACGGCATTCGCCCTACACCGGCGATCGCCTGCACCTGCAGATGGCGGCAGAGCACGCCGACGTCAAAGCCTTCGCGCCGGCAAAAGGCTGAACATCCGTCATGATCTACGATTTTGTCATTGTCGGCGCCGGCTCGGCCGGCTGCATTCTGGCCAGCCGCCTGAGCGAGAGCGGACGCTACAGCGTTCTTCTCATCGAGGCCGGCGGCAAGGATGACAGCTTCTGGTTCAAGATCCCGGTGGGCTACGCCAAGAGCTACTACAATCCCAAGGTCAACTGGATGTATTCGACCGAACCGGAGGCCGCACTGGCCGACCGCCGGATCTACGTGCCACGCGGCAAGGTCCAGGGCGGCTCCGGTTCGATCAACGCCATGGTCTATGTCCGCGGTGCCCCAGCCGATTTCGACGACTGGGCAGCCGCCGGCAATCCCGGTTGGTCAGCGGACGACGTGCTCCCCTATTTCAAGGCGCTGGAGACCCATCGCAACGGCCCCTCCGACTATCATGGCGACAGGGGCCTGATCCATGTGACGCCGATGCGCGGCAGCACGCATGCTGTCAGCGACGCGTTTCTGGAGGCCTGTCAGGAACTCGGCCTGCCCGCCAATCCCGACTTCAACGGCCGCGATATCGAGGGTGCGGGCGTCTATGACATCAATACGCGCAACGGCCAGAGATCGCATTCCAGCGCCGAGTATCTGCGGCCTGCCTTGAAGCGGCACAATCTCGCAATCGAGCGGCATGCCTTTGCCCAACGGCTGATCCTCTCGGCCGACGGACGGGTGGAGGCAGTCGAAGTCCGGCAACACGGTACCCTGCGGACGTTCAGCGCGAGGCGCGAAGTAATCCTCGCCGCTGGCGCCGTTGATACGCCAAAGCTGATGCAGCTCTCGGGTCTTGGCGACGGAGCGTTGCTCTTTTCCCATGGCATCACGACACGTCGGCATCTGCCGGCAGTCGGTCGAAACCTTCAGGACCATCTCTGCGCCAGCTTCTACTATCGCGCCAACCGTCCGACATTGAACGGCACCTTTGCCAGCCTGTTTGGCCAGGCAGCGCTCGGGCTGCAGTATCTCCTGACGCGCCGCGGACCTTTCGCAATGAGCGTCAACCAGGCGGGCGGCTTCTTTCGCGGCGACGCCGATGAGACCCGGCCGAATATCCAACTCTATTTCAATCCGCTGTCCTACCGCATCCCCGTCAATCCGCGGGCGGGGCTGGCGCCTGAGCCCTATCCCGGCTTCCTCATCGCCTTCAATTCCTGCAGGCCCACCAGCCGGGGCACGATCACCATCGGATCGAATGCGCCGGACGCGGCGCCACTGATCCGGCCGAACTATCTCTCCACCGACAGGGATATTGCCGACGTCATTCAGGGTAGCCACCTGGTGAGACGCATAGCAGCCGCGCCCGCGCTCGCCTCGCTGATCGAGGAGGAAGTGTCTCCGTCTTCGACGGTCAACAGCGATGAACAACTACTCGGCTATTTCCGTCAAAACAGCGGGTCGATCTACCATCTCTGCGGCAGTTGCGCGATGGGGCCGGACGCCCAAACGTCCGTGGTCGACACGCGCCTGCGGGTCCATGGCGTGCCCGGTCTCAGGATCGTCGATGCATCGATCTTTCCGAACGTCACCGCCGGCAACATCAATGCGCCGACGATGATGGTCGCGGAGAAGGGGGCCGCGATGATCCTCGAGGACGCGCGGTAGCATCGACAAAGCGACCAAAGAAAAAGCCGAGTGTCTCGCGACGCTCGGCTTTCCGGATTTCATTTTTTCGCAACCGGTCTGGAGGGCCTCGATTCGCCCTCGGCCTCAGCCTTTCAGGCGGCGACCAGAATACCATTCAGGTTGGTCAACTCGCCGAGATAATGCTCGAGGCGGCTGCGATGTTCGTGATGGTCAACCGACTCCAGCTCCTTGCGGGCCTCATCGATGCGCTTGCTCAGCGTGTCCGGCGTTACCTCCGAGAGGGGCACAGCGGATTCGGCAAGCAAAGTGCAGCCGGTCGGGAGAACGTCGGCGAAACCGCCGAAAACCACGTATTTGGTGACCTGGCCCGAAGCGAGCTTCACCGAGACAACACCCGGCTTGATCGTGGTCATGGTCGGCGCATGATTGGCCATGACGGTCATTTCGCCTTCGGTAGCCGGGATCACCACTTCGCTGACCATTTCGGACAACAAGAGGCGCTCGGGCGAAACGAGTTCAAAACTGAAATTGTCGGCCATGGTCGTTCACTTCTCTAATGGAAAGAGGCGCGGCACGCAGGATGACCCCGCGTGCCGCCGATCCTAACTTAAGCGGCTTCGGCAGCCAGCTTCTTTGCCTTTTCGATGGCTTCTTCCATCGAACCGACCATATAGAAGGCGGCTTCCGGAAGGTGGTCGTAGTCGCCGTTGACCAGGCCCTTGAAGCCCTTGATCGTGTCTTCGAGTGCCACCAGCTTGCCCGGCGAACCGGTGAAGACTTCGGCGACGAAGAACGGCTGCGACAGGAAGCGTTCGATCTTACGAGCGCGGGCAACGGCCAGACGGTCTTCTTCCGACAGTTCGTCCATGCCGAGGATGGCGATGATATCCTGGAGAGCCTTGTAGCGCTGCAGGGTCGACTGAACCTTACGAGCGACTTCGTAGTGCTCTTCGCCGACGATCATCGGGTCGAGCATGCGCGAGGTGGAGTCGAGCGGGTCAACAGCCGGGTAGATCCCCTTTTCGGCGATCGAGCGCGACAGAACCGTCGTTGCGTCCAGGTGGGCGAACGAGGTGGCCGGCGCCGGGTCGGTCAAGTCGTCGGCGGGAACGTAGATGGCCTGAACCGAGGTGATCGAGCCCTTGGTAGTGGTGGTGATGCGTTCCTGCATCTGACCCATGTCGGTGGCCAGCGTCGGCTGGTAACCAACGGCCGACGGGATACGGCCGAGCAGAGCCGACACTTCGGAACCTGCCTGGGTGAAGCGGAAGATGTTGTCGACGAAGAACAGAACGTCCTGGCCTTTGTCGCGGAAGTCCTCAGCGATCGTCAGACCGGTGAGAGCAACGCGAGCACGGGCGCCCGGAGGCTCGTTCATCTGACCGTAAACGAGGGCTGCCTTCGAGCCTTCGCCACCGCCGAGCTTGTTCACGCCCGACTCGATCATTTCGTGATAGAGGTCGTTGCCTTCGCGGGTGCGCTCGCCAACACCGGCAAATACCGAGTAGCCACCGTGCGCCTTGGCGACGTTGTTGATCAGTTCCATGATCAGAACGGTCTTGCCAACGCCGGCGCCGCCGAACAGGCCGATCTTGCCGCCCTTGGCGTAAGGCGCCAGAAGGTCGACGACCTTGATGCCGGTGACCAGGATCTGCGCGTCGGTCGACTGCTCGACATAGGACGGTGCTTCCTGGTGGATGGCGCGCTTGCCGGACGTAACCAGCGGACCAGCTTCGTCGACCGGCTCGCCGATGACGTTCATGATGCGGCCGAGCGTTTCCGGACCAACCGGAACGGTGATCGGAGCACCGGTATCGGAAACCGGCTGACCGCGAACCAAACCTTCGGTCGAGTCCATGGCGATCGTGCGGACCTGGTTTTCACCGAGGTGCTGCGCCACTTCCAGAACCAGGCGGTTGCCGCCATTGGTGGTTTCGAGCGCGTTCAGGATCGAGGGCAGTTCACCTTCGAACGATACGTCGACGACAGCGCCGATGACCTGCGTCACCTTGCCAGCTGCGGTAGATTTGGGGGTAGCTGCCTTAGCCATAATTCTTACCCTCTTTCCTTAACCTCAGAGCGCTTCCGCGCCCGCAATGATTTCGATGAGCTCGGTGGTGATCTGAGCCTGGCGCTGGCGGTTGTAGCTCAGCGTCAGCTTGTTGATCATTTCACCGGCGTTGCGTGTCGCATTGTCCATGGCGCTCATCTTGGCGCCCATTTCACCAGCGACATTTTCGAGCAGGGCCCGGAAGACCTGAACCGAGATATTGCGCGGGATGAGATCCGCGAGGATCGCAGCCGCATCCGGCTCGTATTCATACAACGCCGAAGCACCATCCTGTGCATCAACGTCAGGTGCGGCAGCCGGAATGAGCTGCATCGCAGTCGGGATCTGGCTGATGACCGACTTGAATTCGGAATAGAACAGCGTGCAGACGTCGAACTCGCCGCGCTCGAACATGCCGATGATCTTGCGACCGATGGCATCCGCATCGGCAAAACCGATACGCTTGACTTCGCGCAGATCCGTACGCTCAACAATGATCGAACCGAATTCGCGGCGAAGGCTGTCGAAGCCCTTCTTGCCGACGCAGAAGATCTTGACCGTCTTGCCGGCGGCCAGAAGCTTGTGCGCATGGTCACGGGCGAAACGGGAAATCTGCGAATTGAAACCGCCGCAAAGGCCACGCTCGGCAGTGCAGACGACGAGCAGATGCACATCGTCCTTGCCGGTGCCAGCCATCAGACGCGGCACGCTATCGTCCGTGCCGACCGCCTGGGCGATATTGGCAAGAACGATACCCATGCGCTGCGAATACGGCCGAGCAGCCTCGGCCGCCTCCTGCGCACGACGCAGTTTCGCCGCGGCGACCATTTTCATCGCCTTGGTGATTTTCTGCGTCGCCTTGACGGAGGCGATCCGGTTTTTCAGATCCTTAAGTGAAGGCATCCGTTATCCGTCCTTGGCTTGAGCCCTGATCAGGCGAAGTTCTTGGCGAACGTATCGAGAGCCGCCTTGAGCTTGCCCTTGGTGTCGTCGCTGATCGCCTTCTCGGTGCGGATGGCGTCAAGGATAGCCTTGCCTTCCGAACGCAGATAGGAGAGCAGGCCCTGTTCGAACTTGCCGACTTGGTTGACGGCGACCTTGTCGAGATAGCCATTCACACCGGCGAAGATCACGGCAACCTGCTCTTCCGTCTTCAGCGGCGAGAACTGCGGCTGCTTCAGGAGTTCGGTCAGGCGTGCACCACGGTTCAGCAGGCGCTGCGTCGAAGCATCAAGGTCGGAGCCGAACTGGGCGAAGGCAGCCATTTCACGATACTGGGCGAGTTCGCCCTTGATCGAGCCGGCAACCTGCTTCATCGCCTTGACCTGAGCGGCCGAACCGACGCGCGAAACCGACAAACCGACGTTAACGGCCGGACGAATGCCCTGGTAGAACAGGTCGGTTTCAAGGAAGATCTGGCCGTCGGTGATCGAGATCACGTTGGTCGGAATGAAGGCCGAAACGTCGTTGCCCTGCGTTTCGATGACCGGCAGAGCGGTCAGCGAGCCGGCACCGGCAGCGTCGCCCATCTTGGCGGCGCGCTCGAGCAGGCGCGAATGCAGATAGAAGACGTCGCCCGGATAAGCTTCGCGGCCCGGCGGACGACGCAGCAGAAGCGACATCTGACGGTAAGCGACAGCCTGCTTGGACAGGTCATCATAAGCGATCAGGGCATGCATGCCGTTGTCGCGGAAATATTCGCCCATGGCGCAACCGGCGAACGGTGCCAGGTACTGCATAGGAGCCGGATCGGAAGCGGTCGCGGCAATGATGATCGAGTACTGCAGGGCGCCACGTTCTTCGAGAACCTTGACGAACTGGGCAACGGTCGAACGCTTCTGGCCGATGGCGACGTAGACGCAGTAAAGCTTTTCAGCTTCCGGACCGTTGTCGTGAATGGCCTTCTGGTTCAGGATCGAGTCCAGAATGATCGCGGTCTTGCCGGTCTGACGGTCGCCGATGACCAACTCGCGCTGGCCGCGGCCAACCGGGATCAGGGCGTCGATAGCCTTGAGGCCGGTCGACATCGGCTCATGAACCGACTTGCGCGGGATGATGCCCGGAGCCTTGACGTCAACGCGCGAACGACGCGTTGCGTTGATCGGGCCCTTGCCGTCGATCGGGTTGCCGAGCGCGTCGACGACGCGGCCGAGCAGTTCCGGACCAACAGGGACATCAACGATGGCGCCGGTCCGCTTGACGGTGTCGCCTTCCTTGATGCTCCGGTCGGAGCCGAAGATAACCACACCGACATTGTCGGCTTCAAGGTTCAGCGCCATACCACGGATGCCGCCCGGGAATTCGACCATTTCGCCGGCCTGGACATTGTCCAGACCGTACACGCGGGCAATACCGTCACCGACGGAAAGCACCTGGCCGACTTCGGAGACTTCTGCCTCTTTGCCGAAATTTTTGATTTGATCTTTAAGAATTGCGGAAATTTCCGCGGCGCGGATATCCATCAGCCAACCTCTTTCAGTGCAAGCTTAAGGGTGGAAAGTTTGGTGCGAAGAGACGTATCGATCTGGCGGGATCCGACCTTGACGATCAGCCCGCCGAGAAGGGAAGCATCGACCGTAGCGTTGATCGAAACTTCCTTGCCGGTAACGCTCTTCAGCGCCGCCTTCAGTTCTTTTTCCTGCTCGCCCGTCAAGGCATGCGCGGAGGTCACGTCCGCCGTGATCTCGCCCTTGTGCTGGGCAGCGATCTGGCGATAGGCAGCCACCATGCCGGACACGGCAAACAGGCGGCGATTGCCAGCAACGACCTTCAGAAAATTCAGTACCAGCGCACCGAGTTCAGCCTTCTGGGCAATAGCGGTGATCGCCTTGCCCTGATCTTCGGCCGTAAACACGGGCGACAATACCAGACGCTTCAGATCGGCGCTTTCGTCGATCATAGCCTGGAAACGGTTGAGATCGGCTGCAACGGCATCCACAGCGCCAGCTTCGAGCGCGAGCTCGAAAAGCGACGATGCGTAACGCTCTGCTACGCCAGAAATCACTTGGGATGTGTCTGCCACGGGCAAAAATTTCCCTGATCTTGACCCAGGATTCCCATCACCCAGAAGCGGGTATCATAAGATCCTGATATCGTTTTGTTTTCCCCAAAAACACAAGTGTGTTGCACTTGCGTTTTCCGAATTTCGCGGTTCGTCTAGCATAGCAGGTCTAGACTCGCAACACGCGTATTAACGGTTTACTCCTTTAGAGCAAGGCCCCGCGCCGAAATTTGTCCGAATCTGCGTCGAATTGACAGCCGCCATGCCCGGGCGAGCGTTTCCGCCGGTCAAATCAGACCGAAGACATAGGCGAGCGGAAGAGCAGCAAGAACGGCTTCCACAACCAGAAATAGAGCGTTGCGCCAGTTGCTTCTTCCGTCGGACATAATGGACAGCACGCGACCGAAGACAGCCAGACCCAGTGCCGAACCGAACGCCAGATAGACGATCGGCTGAGCCAGCAGGATCGCAGTGGCCGAGAACCCGATCAGCAGGCCGCCCACCGAGCGCGCTGCCCCCAGTCCCTCGGAACGTTCATCTCGGCGCAAAAGGCCGATGATGTTGAGTGTGACACCCGGGGCAAACAGAATGAAACAGCCGATCAACGACGTAGCTGCTGCTGACAGAAAGGCCAATTGCTCACCGAGTTCGGTCGGAAAATAGAATTCCATAGTCGCGTCCTGCCTGGAAGATGTTCGCCGCGGCTTATGCCACAATCGCTCCGGTTCCGGTATTACATTCGCCAATATTTCTTCGGCACCAGCGACCCTGAATATGGCTAGAGAAAACTCTGCGGATCGACATCCACCTGGACCTGGACCGATTTCCGTTCCTTCGGCCCACGCGCCAGCATGGATTTGACAAACGACTGCATGTCGCTGCTGCGCTTGCCATGGATGAGCAGGCGGAACCGATGCCGGCCACGGATCAGCGCCAGTGGCGCCTCGGCCGGCCCCAGAATGGCGATACCCGGCTCATGGAGCGCCGATTGTCGGAGCGCCCGTGCGTGCCCTTCGGCCTCCGCCCGACTGTCTGCGGATACGATGATCGACACCAGCCGTCCGTAAGGCGGCAATTGCGCACGCTCACGCTCGGTGATTTCACGGTCATAGAATGCCGTCGCATCGCCGGAGACCAGCGCCTGCATCACCGGATGCTGCGGCTGGAACGTCTGCAGCAGGCCGAGGCTCTTGCGGCCTGTGCGGCCCGCACGACCGGTGACCTGTGACAACAGCTGGAAGGTTCGCTCGGCCGCGCGCGGATCGCCGTTCGACAGGCCGATATCCGCATCAATGATGCCGACCAGTGTCATCAGCGGAAAATTGTGCCCCTTGGCCACAAGCTGCGTGCCGATGACGATATCGGCCTCGCCATTGGCGATCGCCTCCAGTTCCAGGCGCAGGCGCTTGACCCCGCCGAGGTCCGAAGACAGCACCAGCGTGCGCGCATCCGGAAAATGTTTCTCCACCTCTTCGGCGATTCGCTCCACACCCGGGCCACACGCAACCAGATGGTCGAGCGTGCCGCATTCCGGGCAGGCATTCGGCGTCGGCTCATGATAGCCGCATTGATGACACTGGATCTGGCCGCGGAAGCGGTGCTCGACCAGCCAGCTTGAACATTGCGGGCACTGGAACCGGTGACCGCAGACACGGCACAGTGTCAGCGGCGCATAACCGCGCCGATTGAGGAAAAGCAGCGCCTGCTCGCCGCGCTCGACGGCCTTGCCAACGGATCGCAGCAGCAGCGGCGACAGGAACCCGCCGCGTTCCGGCGGATGACGACGCATATCGATCAGATGCAGGTCAGGCATGGCCGCATCGGCAAAGCGCGTCGGCAGGTGGATGCGCTTGTAGCGACCGGCGATACAATTGACCTGGCTTTCTACCGAAGGCGTTGCCGAGACCAGAACGACCGGAAAGCCGGCGATTCGAGCGCGCACGACCGCCATATCGCGCGCGTTGTAGAAGACGCGGTCTTCCTGCTTGAAGGCCGGGTCATGCTCTTCGTCGACAATGATCAGGCCGAGATTTTCGAACGGCAGGAAAAGCGCCGAGCGAGCACCGGCAACCACGCGGATCTCGCCGGTCGCCGCCTGTCGCCAGACCTTTTCGCGCGTGCGGGTCGCGAGATCCGAATGCCATTCGCCGGGCTTTGCACCGAAGCGATCATGGAACCGATCGAGGAAATTGGCGGTCAGCGCGATTTCCGGCAAAAGGATCAGCACCTGCTTGCCCTGGCGCAGCGTCTCGGCAATCGCCTCGAAATAGACCTCCGTCTTGCCTGACCCGGTCACGCCATCGATCAGGGCCACGGAAAAGCCGCCCGCTTTCAGACCTTGCAGGATCTCGTCGGCTGCCTCCTTCTGCGGACCGGCCAGTCGATGTTCGGCATAGTCCGGATCAGGCAGGGCAACAAGCGGCGGCGGCGGCAGGAAGACCTGTTCGAACACGCCCTGGGTGACGAGACCATCGACGACGCTGCTCGACACGCCGCAGGCATGCGCCAGACCACTTTTGGTCCAGGACAGGCCATCACCGGCAAGCTCCAGCACCTTGCGGCGCGCCGGCGTCATGCGTTCCGGCTGGTAGCCGCTGAACCGCAGGCCTTCAATCATCGGGTCCGGATCAAGCGCTGCCGGTGCGCGGAGCGCCATGCGCGCGACATAGCCCGGCGGGGAAAGCGTGTAGCTGGCCACCCAGTCGAGAAAGGTCCGCATATCCTGATCGAACGGCGGACTGTCGAAAACCTTGGTGATCTCGCGCAGCTTCTTTGGATCGACGCTCGACACGTCCTCCCCGTCCCAGACGACACCGATCACCTGGCGAGGCCCGAGCGGCACCTGCACGATCGCGCCCGGCGCAACGGTGACACCGTCGGGCACGGCATAGCTATAGGCCGTCGGTGCCGGCATCGGCACAAGCACCGGCACGACGCGCCGGACCGGTGCATCGAAAAGCTTGCCAAAGAGGTTGGACGAATCTTCGTTCATGGGCGCGGACCATGCCCCGAGACAGAACAAAAGTGAACCCTGAAGACTACTCGTCCTCTTCATCGGTCACGCCGGTCAACCGCATGCCGTCAATCCAGGTGGCGCCATCCTGGCGGATAACTCGTTTCGGCCGAGCCCCACAGCGGGCGAAGACAGCGGCCGCCAGGTGTTCGGAATGCGTGACGATCCAGATCTGGCTGTACCGAGAGGCCTCTGCGATCATGTCGGCCAAAGGGTCCAGCATATCGGGATGCAGGCTCGATTCCGGCTCGTTCAAGGCGATCAGCGGTGGCAGACGGTAGGACATCAACGCCGTTGCCAGTCCCAGAAAGCGGATCTGGCCGTCCGACAGTTCGCGCGGACGGAAGATCCGCTGCGGGAAATCCGGAAAGATCACACCAAACTCGGCATGTTCGCCGGGTTCCGGCACCCGCAATCGCGCGCCGCCGAAGGCGGATGCGATCGCAGCATCAAGCTCGACCGTGTCCTGACGTGTGTGGACCAGCGTTGCCAGCACCGCTGCAAGGTTACCCCCGTCCTCATCCAGCATCGGCGCTGTAACCGCAAGGCACGGTCGGCGCAGTGGCGAATCGCGATCGGTGCGAAAGCCGTGGAAGAAGCGCCAGCCATCGACCATGCGGCGAAAGGTTCCGACCTCGGGATAATGCCCGGCATCGCCGAGCAGCGCGATTGCCGTCTCCGATGTCATCGCCTGCTCGGGATATGCCCCCATCCGCCCGCGTTCGTCGCGAACCATGATCCCCGGCCCATCCCGCTTCATCATCGTCACCGGCCGCGAACCGGTTTCGATGGCAAAACTCTCGGCCTTCACCTGCGGCTCGAAGGCGAAACCGGCGGCCCCCTCAGGCGGCCGAAGGCCAGCTTCCACACCATAATAGAAAGTGGCGGCACGCTCCTGGTCCAGGATCTCAACATCGAACTTGATGCGGAAATTCTTTTCAAGCCGTCTCGGCCCGGACCACAGTGCCGACGCCATGCCGCCTTCGGCTGCAATCTCGTGGGCAAGCCGTCCGCGAACGGCCGCCTGCACCAGCTGCAGCGAACGATAGAGATTGGATTTGCCGACGCCGTTGGCACCGATGAACAGATTGACGCCCGCGAGATCCATGCGGATCTTGCGCAGGGATCGGTAATTGCTGGCTGACATGGACCTGAGCTGCATGCGGCCACCTTAACCTATGGCATGCGGCTTAGAAATGGCGGCCGAAGCACGCATTTTCATCATTGGTGAGTGTATGCACGGTGTGGCGCTCCAGCGCCCTGGTCACATCCACCGGATAGCCTTCCAGCTGGTCCGGTGCAATGAGATTGCCGATGGTAAAGTCGAACAGATCGCCCTTCTTGTTCAGCAATTCATGGAACACCGTCATGTCGCGCAGCTCCGTCGACCATTTCGCAAGCCAGTAGAACAGGCCGGAATTGCGGGCCTTCATATGCACCGGCAGGATCGGCAGATCGTATTTGCGGGCAAGCCCCACCGCGGATGACTTCCATGGCCGCTCGTTCAGCCGGCCATTCGCCCAATAGGCAATGCGGCCGGAGGGAAACAGGATGGTCGCCTTCTGCTGTTCGACGGCGTGGTTGGTCAGTTTCAGCGTTTCGCGCGCCTTGAGCTTGGACTTGTGCTCCTCGCGCCATTCGACGGGTATGATCATCTCGACAAAGCGCGGATTGACGCGAACGGCATCACGATTGGCGTAGAACATCATGTCCGGACGGCGATCCTTGAGGAGATCGAACACCGCCACGCCGTCGGCAATGCCGGTCGGATGGTTGCTGACCAGAATGAAACCGCCCTTGGCCGGAATGCGTTCCGGATCGTTGACCCTGATCGTCAGGTCAAGCACGGCGCTCAGGTATTCGAACGCCTGGAAGCCAGGCATATTGGCAATGTCATTGGCGAACTCGATCGCCTTGTCATAACGCAGAATACTGTAGATGAACGGTCGCATCACCGGCCACAGCGGATGCGTGACGATTTTCTGGCCGCGTTCGGCAATCAGCGTATCGACGACATGGCCAGGACGACCATGGGAAAACAGCGATACGGTATCTGCGATTTGACCGAAGGTCGCCACGGGATCACGACGCGACATTATCTACCTCGCCTGTTGGATACAGCTTCTATCGCAGCCGAGTGTGATCCGAGCATGACAATTTCGCCTCGTTAGTCTTATCCTAACCCGCTGGCGGCATCGTCACACATCATCACACCTGCGCCATCAATCGGTGGAAACGCTGAAAGGTCCGCTTTGATCCCTGCAGACGAAAAACTCCTTGGCGAACGGGCTGCCTGGCTGGAAAGCCTGGGCTCGGAAAGACGGCTGGCCGGCAATACGCTGGAAGCCTATGAACGTGACACGCGACAATTTCTCATCTTCATGTCGGGCTATGTCGGCGGCACCGTGACGATCAGCGACATCGCCAACCTTCGGCCCGCAGACCTGCGCGGTTTCCTGGCATCCCGCCGCAAGCACGGGGACGGCGCGCGATCGCTCGGCCGCCACCTCGCCGGCCTTCGATCCTTCCTCCGCTATCTCGAGCGCAAGGATCTCGTCAACGCAGCCGGCGCCAGCGCGATCCGCTCGCCCAAGCAGCCGAAATCGCTGCCGAAACCGCTGACCGGCAGCCAGGCGCTGCACGTCGTCGATCGCAACACGCAGATGACCGAGGAGCCATGGATCGCCGCGCGCGACGCAGCTGTCTTTTCCCTGCTCTATGGCTGCGGCCTGCGCATTGCCGAAGCCCTCGACCTGACGCCGACTGCGTTCCAAGCCAAGGCCACAAGCCTTCGCGTCACCGGCAAGGGCGGCAAGACACGGCTTGTGCCGCTGCTGCCGGTCGTGGCCAATGCGGTCGAGACCTATGCGAAACTCTGCCCCTACCATCTGCCGGACAATGAGCCGATCTTCCGCGGCGCCCGTGGCGCAAAGCTGCAGCCGGCGATCATCCAGCGCGAGATGCAGCGCCTGCGCTCGGCACTCGGCCTGCCCGATTCCGCCACGCCGCACGCGCTGCGTCATTCCTTCGCCACCCATCTGCTCGGCAGCGGCGGCGATCTGCGCACGATCCAGGAACTGCTCGGCCATGCCAGCCTGTCGACAACGCAGATCTATACCGGCGTCGATTCGGCCCGCCTGCTCGACATCTACGACCGCGCCCATCCGCGCGCCTGAACGGGTATTAACCACGATCCTTAACAGATCGTGAGGAGCAACCGGCCTAGTCTGCCGCGATCAAACGGGATCCGCCATGAACGCGCCATTGCTGCAAAATCTTCGCCCTTATTTGTCTCGCCTGTCCCTGACTGAGGCAGCGCTTTGGCTGGCAGGCGCCCTGCCGCTGGCTTTTCTCCTGTCGCTGATGCTGGTGCTGTTCAGCCTCTCGCCGGCGAAAGCCGATGACGTCAAATGCACCGGCGAGAACCTGCTTGTCGCCATGCAGCGCGACGATCCGGCTGCACTGGACAAGGTCCGTGCCGAGGCGGCCAAGACCCCCAATGGCAAGGGCATCTTCTGGAAGATCGAGAAGGAAGGCGTGCAGCCCTCTTGGCTGCTCGGCACCATGCATGTCACTGACCCGCGGGTCCTGACCATGCCAGAAGGTGCCCGCGAGGCTGCGGCAAAAGCCGACATCATCGTTATCGAATCGGACGAAATCCTCGACGAGAAAAAGGCCGGTGCCGCCCTTCTCATGCATCCCGAGCTGACCATGTTTACCGATGGCAAGACCGTCAAGGACCACCTGACCGCCGAGCAGGTGACCGAGCTGGACCAGGGCCTGAAGCAGCGTGGCCTGTCGCTCGCCACGGTCGCGCGGATGAAACCGTGGATCCTGGCCAGCTTCGTTGCCCTGCCCGCCTGCGAGATTTCCCGCAAGGCGGCCGGCGCGTCTTTCCTCGACAAGCAGATTGCCGAGGATGCGATCAAGGCCGGCAAGCCGGTCGCCGGACTGGAAACCCTTGTCGAGCAGTTGCAGGCCATGGCGGACCTGCCGGTTGACTTCCATTTCAAGGCGCTGATCGAGACCATGGCGCTCGGCGACAAGATGGAAGACGTCATCGAAACCATGACGGAAATCTATCTTTCCGGCGAGATCGGCATAACCATGCCGATGCTGGAAGCGGTCACGCCCAGTGGGTCCGACAAGGACGACAGCGCCTACGCCGCCTTCGAGCGCCGCATTGTCCAGGACCGCAATGTCGTGATGGCGAAAGGCAGCCTGCCGCATCTGGGAAAGGGCAATGCCTTTATCGCCGTCGGTGCCCTGCACCTGCCCGGCGCAGAAGGCCTCATCGAACTGCTGCGCAAGGACGGATACACGCTGACGGTTGTCGGCGGCTGATCAGGATTTCGCCTCAAGCCGGTTCAACAGCGATCGAACGATCGCCTTGTGGAACGGTGTGATGAGCGCAATATAGGCCCGACCACCCGCATTATGTCGGGCGACAACGGTCGTGACCGCCACGAGGCTGCCCTGCCCGCCATCCGGCCGCACATCAACCACGATGCGGAAATCGAGATGTTTGTCGTCGAAGCCGAGCACCACCTGCCCGTTGCTCTCGCTGACGATCGGAAACGCGCCGACGGATCCCGCCGTGCCGACTTTAAGCTCGGCAGACTTGAGCCCGACCAGGCCAACCAATCTGTTGCGCAGGGCAAGCAACGACCGGACCCATCCCGGGGCAGAACCAAGCACGCGCCGGGCGGCATCGATCGCCCGCATATCCGCCCCCTTGACGCTCACGACATAACAATCCGCCCAGTCAGCCGCCGGCAAAGCCGGATGCGGCAAGGTGACGATCTCGGCTTTTGCCAATGCCATGAGTGGCTCCAATCTGCCTGCTGCTCGTCAACCCTTGGTCATGCGTTGGGCGAGCGACGTCTTCCAGTAGAACTGGTGTACCAGCACCGCCAGGATATGCACTGCGATCAATAGCCACATCAGCGACTTGAGCGGCCCGCCATGCAGGAAGCCGGCCGTGTCATTGCCGAAATAATACTTGCCGATGCCGCTGAACGGGATTGCGATGAACAGCGCGTAGAAGCTCCAATGCGCCACCTTGGCGGCCAGCTTGAACATCGGCGGCTCATCGGCCGGCGCATCCGGTGCACCCTGCACGACCCGCAGCATCAGCCGGATCACCGCGAGACAGAGTATAGCAATGCCGACATAGGCGTGCAGATTGGCGCCGGCAAGATCATCGACAGACGGCACTTTGCCGTCCTCGAACGCCTCCACCGTCTCTTCCATCGCTTCCGCGACCAGCAAATTGAAAATGATCAAGGCTGCCATCAGCCAGTGAAGCACGCGTTGCGGAATGGAGTAAATTGAGACTGGAGAGGTCATATTCTTGCCCTTTATCAAGCATTTGCGGAATATTGCCTCCAGATGATAAAAGCCGCGACTTGAAGCACAAGCCGCGGCTTAGAAGATTACGTAAATATAATAATTTCCAGTTTTACTCCTCTTTAGAGGAGCGGCCGATTACATGTGGATCGGCTTGAAGAAGGTCGCGAGTGCGGCTTCCTTCACCGCTTCCGACATCGTCGGATGCGCATGGCAGGTCCGGCCGAGATCTTCCGAAGATCCGCCGAATTCCATCAGCACGGCAATCTCGTGGATCATCTCGCCGGCGCCGAAGCCGATGATATGGCCACCGAGCACGCGATCGGTATCCTTGTCGGCAAGGATCTTGACGAAGCCGTCCGTTGCGACCATCGCACGGGCGCGACCGTTTGCCGTGAACGGGAACTTGCCGACCTTGTAGGCAATGCCCGCAGCCTTCAGCTCTTCCTCGGTCTTGCCGACGGAAGCGACTTCCGGCTGGGTATAGACGACGCCCGGAATGACGTCGTAGTTCACATGACCGTGCTGGCCGGCGAGGATCTCGGCAAGCGCCACACCTTCGTCCTCGGCCTTGTGCGCCAGCATCGGGCCCTTGACCACGTCGCCGATCGCAAAGATGCCGGCAACATTGGTCTTGAAGTGGCCGTCGATTTCGACGCGACCGCGGTTGTCGAGCGCCACGCCCACCTCTTCGAGACCAAGGCCAGCCGTGTAGGGCTTGCGACCGGTCGCGATCAGCACCACGTCGGCTTCAAGCGACTGCGCGTCTCCGCCCTTGACCGGTTCATAGGTGACCTTGGCGCCCGACGCGGTCTTCTCGACGCCGGTGACCTTGGCATCGGTGCGGATGTCCATGCCTTGCTTCGCCATCATGCGCTGGAACTGCTTCGACACGTCGCCGTCCATGCCGCCCAGGAGCTTGTCGAGATATTCGACGACCGTGACCTTAGCGCCGAGGCGCATCCAGACGGAGCCGAGTTCGAGGCCGATAACACCGCCGCCGACCACGATCATGTGGGCCGGCACCTTGTCCAGCGCGATGCCGCCGGTCGAGGAAATGATGACCTTCTCGTCGATCTCGACCGGAACGCCGGGGATGCCGGCAACGTCGGAGCCGGTGGCGATGACGATGTTCTTCGCCTCGATTTCCTGCACCTTGCCGTCGTCAGCGGTGACAGACACCTTGCCTGCAGACACGATCTTGCCGGTGCCGATAAAGCCATCGATCTTGTTCTTCTTGAACAGGAAGGAAACGCCATCGACATTCGACTTCACGGTCGCATCCTTGTGCGCCATCATCTTCTCAAGGTTGAGCGTCGGCGCACCGACTTCAACACCGAGCTCGGCCATGCCATGGCCTGCATGGTGGAAGACTTCAGACGCGTGCAGCAGCGCCTTGGACGGGATGCAGCCGACATTCAGGCAGGTACCGCCATAGGTGGCGCGCTTTTCAACAACCGCGACCTTGAGACCGAGCTGTGCAGCCTTGACCGCGCAGACATAACCGCCAGGGCCGGAGCCGATAATGACAACATCGTAAGACATGGGATGCTTCCTTCGTTTTCGGCGACTATCGTCCGCCGCTGACATTCAAGATGGCGCCAGTCACATAGGATGCCTGGCTGGAGATGAGATAGAGAACGGCGTCGGCAATTTCGTCTGCCGTGCCGGGCCGCTGCATCGGTATGCTGGGCGCCATGGCCGCCGCACGATCCGGCAGACCGCCGGAGGCGTGGATATCGGTGTCGATCACGCCGGGCCGGATCGCATTTACCCGGATGCCCTCGCCGGCGACTTCGCGCGCAAGCCCGATGGTGAACGTATCGACGGCGCCTTTCGAGGCGGCATAGTCGACATACTGGCCCGGACTGCCAAGAACGGCAGCCATGGACGAAATATTGACGATCGGCCCACCGCGACCGCCATGGGACGTCGACATGCGCTTCACCGCCTCGGAAGCACAGCGGATCTTGCCGATCACATTGATGGCAAACATCCGGTCCAGCCGTTGGCGGCTATAGTCTTCGACCCGCGCCGTCTGATCGACCACGCCGGCATTGTTGACCAGGCCATCGAGCCTGCCGAATTGCTGGTCGACGGCCGCAAAGATGGCAGCGATGCCCTCTTCCGTGCCGGTATCACCCTGCACGATCTCGGCGCGCACGCCCCGCAGGCGCACCTCGGCGGCCAGTTCATCCGCCACTGCCTGATTGGAAACATAGTTGATCAAAACGTCCCATCCGGCTTCGGCCGCCTTGCGAACGACGGCCGCGCCGATACCACGGCTACTGCCGGTGACGAGGAGAACCGGACGCTCGCTCATGAGCCGCAACCCTTGTATTCGAAGACATCCCAAGGCGCGGTTTCGAGCATCTTGCCGAACTCGGATTGCGCATATGCGGGGCCGAAACCGGGAAATAGCAAACTGTCTGGAGCGCTGGTGCCTTCCGGCGGCAGGAGATCGACGTGCCCAGTTACCTTGTCGACGCCATAGATGATGCCTTTCCAGATGGTGCAGGCGGCAAGATCAGCGCCCGTCACATCCCCTTCGGGACAATTGTTCATGATCATCGCCACCGGTCTTTCGATCTCGGCATCGTAGATCACGTGGCCATCCAACGGCTTTGCAGCGCCCTTGATGACCAGGGTGAACCCATTGCTGACCGGCGTATTTTCGCCGCTTGCCGCGCGGAAGCGCAGTTGCGCCTTGGTTTCGGCTTCCATGTAGGATGCGCGCTCGATCGGGCAGTCTGCCGCCATCAACGGCTGGGCCAGCAGGATCGAAATGGCTGTACCGGAAACTATGCGCAAACCCAACATCGTCCGCCGTCCTAGTAGACAAGGGCAAGGAACATCAGTCCCATGCCTGCCATTGAACCCAACCAGACCAGAGAACGCACATAGGGAATGCCGCCCAGATAAAGCGGGATATAGACAATCCGGCACGCCATCCAGATGCAAGCTCCGGCAAGCCCCATTCCCGCAGCCTTGCCGGCAAACAGCAGGCCGAAGGCAAGGGCCAGAAAGCCGGGATAGGTCTCGCGGAAATTGGCAGATGCCCGTTCCGCCCGGCCGGCGAATTTGCCCGCCGGCCTTTTCTCTTCGTCGCGTGGACCCGCGTTCCAGGCCGAGCCAAGCTCCGTCGTGGCAATCATGGACTGCATCAGAACATGCAGGACCAGAAGGACCACGCTCCCGCCGATCAAGGGCAGGAGCGGAGACGCCGACACGGCAAGCGGATCCATCACGGCTGCTCCTTAGAGATCGAGAACCAGACGTTCCGGATCTTCCAGGCTTTCCTTGACGCGGACGAGGAAGGTCACGGCTTCCTTGCCGTCGACGATACGGTGGTCGTAAGACAGCGCCAGATACATCATCGGACGGATGACAACCTGACCGCCGATGGCAACCGGGCGATCCTGGATCTTGTGCATGCCGAGGATACCCGACTGCGGCGCGTTCAGGATCGGCGAGGACATAAGCGAGCCGTAGACGCCACCGTTGGTGATGGTGAAGGTACCGCCCTGCATGTCGGCCATCGACAGCGAACCGTCACGGGCAGCCTTGGCAAGACGTCCCAGTTCCTTCTCGACTTCGGCGACCGTCATCTGGTCGGCGTCGCGGATGACCGGAACGACCAGGCCCTTGTCGGTGCCGACGGCCATGCCGACATGGCAGTAGTTCTTGTAGATGATGTCGGTGCCGTCGATCTCGGCGTTGACCGCCGGCAATTCCTTCAGCGCATGCGTGATCGCCTTGGTGAAGAAGCCCATGAAGCCGAGCTTCACGCCATGCTTCTTCTCGAAGATGTCCTTGTACTTGGTGCGCAGGCTCATCACGGCCGACATGTCCACCTCGTTATAGGTGGTCAGCATGGCTGCCGTGTTCTGGGCATCCTTCAGGCGCTTGGCGATGGTCTGGCGCAGGCGGGTCATCTTGACACGCTCTTCGCGCACGACATCGTTGGCGCCCGATGCGGGACGCGGAGCAGCAGCGGCAACCGGGGCCGCCGGTGTAGTTGTACCCTTTGCGATCGCAGCGAGCACATCACCCTTGAGAACCTGGCCACGCTTGCCGGAGCCGTCGACATCGGCGGTCGAGATATTGTTGTCGGCAGCAACCTTGGCAGCAGCAGGGGCCGCGGGCATTGCGGCGGCGGCCGGAGCTGGTGCCGCTGGTGCCGGAGCAGCAGGCGCAGGTGCAGCAGCAGCCGGAGCGGCAGACACGCTGCCGGCAGCGCCTTCGGCGATCTGGCCGAGCAGGGCGCCGAGGCCGACGGTTTCGCCATTCTGGGCGACGATTTCGGTCAGCACACCCGAGACCGGCGACGGCACTTCGACCGTGACCTTGTCGGTTTCCAGTTCGACGAGCGGTTCGTCAGCCTTGACGACATCGCCGACCTTCTTGAACCAGGTGCCGATGGTGGCTTCGCTGACGGATTCGCCGAGGGTGGGTACGCGGATTTCAGTGGCCATGATCTCAATTCCGTTAATCAGAGAACGTTTCGGTCGACGGGGTGGTGACTGGGCGGCTTAACCGCCCAGTGCGTCCTCCAGGAAGGCTTCGAGCTGGGCAAGATGCTTCGACATCAGGCCCGTTGCTGGCGAGGCTGCAGCCGGACGACCGGTGTAGCGAACGCGCTGATACTTGGCGTCGATATGGGCAAGAACCCATTCGAGGTACGGGTCGATGAACGACCATGCGCCCATGTTCTTCGGCTCTTCCTGGCACCAGACCATCTCGGCATTGCGGAAGCGCGACAGCTCGTTGATCAGGGCCTTGGCCGGGAACGGATAGAGCTGTTCGATGCGCAGCAGGTAGATGTCGTCGATGCCGCGCTTCTCACGCTCTTCCAGCAGGTCATAGTAGACCTTGCCGGAGCAGATCACGACGCGGCGGATCTTGGCATCCTTCTGCAGCTTGATCGGGCCATCCTTGACCACTTCCGCATCGTCCCACAGCAGGCGGTGGAAGGACGATTCGCCCGCCATTTCGGCAAGGCTCGACGTGGCGCGCTTGTGGCGCAGCAACGACTTCGGCGTCATCAGGATCAGCGGCTTGCGGAAGTCACGCTTCATCTGCCGGCGCAGGATGTGGAAATAGTTGGCCGGCGTCGTGCAATAGGCAACCTGCATATTGTCTTCGGCACACATCTGCAGCCAGCGCTCGAGGCGGGCCGACGAATGCTCCGGACCCTGACCTTCATAGCCATGCGGCAGAAGGCAGACGAGGCCGGACATGCGCAGCCACTTGCGTTCACCCGACGAGATGAACTGGTCGAACACGACCTGCGCACCATTGGCGAAGTCGCCGAACTGGGCTTCCCAGAGCGTCAGCGCATTCGGACGGGCCAGCGAGTAGCCGTATTCGAAGCCGAGAACGGCCTCTTCGGACAGCATCGAGTTGATGACCTCATACTTGGCTTGGTTCGGCGCGAGATGGGCCAGCGGGATGTAGCGGTCTTCGGTTTCCTGATCGTAGAGAACCGAATGACGCTGACTGAACGTCCCGCGTTCGCAATCCTGGCCGGACAGGCGGATCTTGTGGCCGTCGACGACCAACGAACCGAAGGCAAGTGCCTCGGCCATCGCCCAGTCGATGCCTTCACCGGTTTCGACCATCTGCGAACGGTTTTCCATGAAACGCTGGATCGTGCGATGCGCCTTGAAACCATCCGGAACGGTCGACAGCTTGCGGCCGATATCCTTCAGCGACTTCATCGGCACGGCGGTCTTGCCGCGACGCTGCTCGTCAGCGTTGTCAGCCGAACGCAGACCCGACCACTGGCCGTCAAGCCAGTCGGCCTTGTTCGGCTTGTAGCTCTGCCCGGCTTCGAACTCGGTCTCGAGATTGGCGCGCCAGTCGGCCTTCATCTTCTCGAATTCGCCGTCCGAGATCAGGTTTTCCGCGATCAGACGCTCCGCATAGATCTGCGCGACCGTCTTGTGGGCACGAATGACCTTGTACATCTTCGGCTGCGTGAACGAAGGCTCGTCGCCCTCGTTGTGGCCGAAGCGACGGTAGCAGAACATGTCGATGACGACAGGCTTGTGGAACTTCATCCGGTATTCGGTGGCGATCTTCGCGGCGTAGGTAACCGCTTCCGGATCGTCGCCGTTGACGTGGAAGATCGGTGCCTCGATCATCTTGGCAACATCGGACGGATAAGGCGACGAACGCGAGAAGGCCGGATTGGTGGTGAAGCCGATCTGGTTGTTGATGATGACATGCATCGTGCCAGCCACGCGGTGACCACGCAGACCGGACAGGCCGAGGATTTCGGCAACGACGCCCTGGCCGGCAAACGCCGCATCACCATGCAGCAGCAGGGGCAGAACCTTCGAGCGTTCCTTCAGCGGAATGACATCGCCGTCCCAGGTCTTGGCGAGCTGGTCCTGCTTGGCGCGCGCCTTGCCCATGACGACCGGGTTGACGATTTCCAGATGCGACGGGTTTGCCGTCAGCGACAGGTGAACCTTGTTGCCGTCGAATTCACGGTCCGACGAAGCACCCAGATGGTACTTCACGTCGCCCGAACCTTCGACTTCGTCAGGCTTGAACGAGCCGCCCTTAAACTCGTGGAACACCGCACGATGCGGCTTTGCCATAACGTTTGTCAGCACGTTCAGACGGCCGCGATGGGCCATTCCGAGCACGACCTGCTCGAGACCTTCCTGGCCGCCACGCTTGATGATCTGTTCGAGCGCCGGGATGAGCGATTCACCGCCATCGAGACCGAAACGCTTGGTGCCCTTGTATTTGACATCGATGAACTGCTCGAAGCCTTCCGCCTCGATTAGCTTCTGCAGGATCGCCTTCTTGCCTTCCGGCGTGAATTCGACGCCCTTGCCGGGACCTTCGATACGCTCCTGGATCCAGGCCTTTTCTTCTGGATCGGAGATATGCATGAATTCGACGCCGAGCGTCGAGCAATAGGTGCGCTTAAGGATATCGAGCATCTGCGGAATGGTCGCGTATTCGAGACCAAGCACATTGTCGATGAAGATCTTGCGGCTGTAATCGGCCTCGGTGAACCCGTAGGCAGCCGGCGACAGTTCGTTATAGTCATCGACCGGCGCGGCAAGGCCGAGCGGGTCGAGATTGGCGTGCAAGTGGCCGCGCATGCGATAGGCGCGGATCATCATGATGGCACGCACGCTGTCGCGGGTCGCCTGGAGCACTTCGGTTTCGGAGATCGGCTGGCCGGCAGCTTCCGCCTTGGCCTTCACCTTGGTCTCGACGACCTTCTCGATCGTGCCCCAATTGCCGTCAAGCGCCGAGACAAGCTCGCCATTGGCCGCGATCGGCCAGTTTTTCCGCTGCCACGACGCACCGGATGCGGCTTTTTTCACATCGGCCGGGTTGTCTGCAAGCGCCTTGAAGAAAGACTGCCATTCGCCCGATAGCGACGACGGATCTTCCTGATAGCGCGCGTAAAGCTGTTCGATATAGGCTGCGTTCGATCCGTCGAGGAAGGACGTGATCAGGAACTGCTCGTTGGCTTCTTGCCTACTCATGGTGTTTCGCGAGCGCCCTGGCTCGCCTCCCGAATTGAGATGATGACCGGATCCGGTCTGCCGCTTTCCCGCGTCCGAGCGGGGCCTTCGATTTAAATGCTGAAACCAGGCAAAGAGATGATGAAACAATCTCCTTGCCTGGCACTTGCTTTATATAGGGTCAGCCCTTGAGGACTTCGACCAGCGTCTTGCCGAGGCGTGCCGGGGACGGCGAAACCTTGATGCCAGCCGCTTCCATGGCCGAGATCTTCGATTCTGCGTCGCCCTTGCCGCCGGAAACCACAGCACCGGCGTGGCCCATGGTGCGGCCCTTCGGAGCAGTCCGACCGGCGATGAAGCCTGCCATCGGCTTCTTGCGGCCCTTCTTGGCTTCGTCGATGAGGAACTGCGCCGCATCTTCTTCAGCCGAACCGCCGATTTCGCCGATCATGATGATCGAGGTGGTGGCCGGGTCAGCCAGGAACATTTCAAGCACGTCGATGAACTCGGTGCCCTTGACCGGGTCGCCACCGATGCCGACAGCCGTGGTCTGGCCGAGGCCTTCGTTCGACGTCTGGAACACGGCTTCATAGGTCAGCGTGCCGGAGCGCGAAACGATACCGACCGAACCCTTGCGGAAGATCGAGCCCGGCATGATGCCGATCTTGCATTCTTCCGGCGTCATGATGCCCGGGCAGTTCGGGCCGAGCAGGCGCGACTTGGAACGGTCGAGGCGCGCCTTGACGCGAACCATGTCCATGACCGGGATGCCTTCGGTGATGCAGGTGATGAACGGGATCTCGGCTTCGATCGCCTCGATGATCGCGTCCGCAGCACCTGCCGGCGGAACGTAGATCACCGACGCGTCGGCGCCTGTGCGTTCCTTGGCTTCTGCGACGGAGGCGAAGATCGGCAGGCTTTCGCCCTTCGAACCGGTCCAGGTTTCGCCACCCTTCTTCGGGTGGATACCGCCGACCATCTGCGTGCCGTAATAGGCAAGCGCCTGTTCGGTGTGGAAGGTACCGGTCTTGCCGGTCAGGCCCTGAACCAGGACCTTGGTGTCTTTATTGACGAGAATAGACATTGTTTCCGGTCCTTAAATTAGGCGTTGATCGCAGCGACGATCTTCTTGGCAGCATCGTCCAAGTCGTCAGCAGCGGTGATCGCAAGACCAGATTCGTTGAGGATCTTCTTGCCGAGCTCGACATTGGTGCCCTCAAGGCGAACGACGAGCGGAACCTTGAGGCCGACTTCCTGAACAGCTGCGACAACGCCCTCGGCGATGACGTCGCACTTCATGATGCCACCGAAGATATTGACGAGGATGCCCTCGACCTTCGGATCAGCCGTGATGATCTTGAACGCAGCCGCGACCTTCTCCTTGCCCGCACCACCGCCGACGTCGCAGAAGTTGGCAGGCTCCTTGCCGTACAGCTTGATGATGTCCATCGTCGCCATGGCGAGACCGGCACCATTGACCATGCAGCCGATATTGCCGTCGAGTGCTACGTAAGCGAGGTCCCACTTGGAGGCTTCGATTTCCTTGGCGTCTTCTTCGGTCTCGTCGCGCAGCGCCTTGACGTCGTCGTGGCGGAACAGCGCATTGCCGTCGAAGGACATCTTGGCGTCGAGCACGCGCAGATGGTCATTCTTCATGACGATCAGCGGGTTCACTTCGAGCAGCGCCATGTCCTTCTCGACGAAGGCCTTGTAGAGGATCGGGAACAGCGACTTGGCATCTTCGGCAGCCGCACCCGAAAGCTCGAGCGCCTTCGAGATGGCGGCGATGTCGGCATCCGTCACGCCGGTTTCCGGGTTGATGGCGATCGTGTGGATCTTTTCCGGTGTGTCATGGGCAACAGCCTCGATGTCCATGCCGCCTTCGGTCGAAACGACGAAAGCGACCTGGCCAACCGAGCGATCAACGAGCAGCGAGCAGTAAAGTTCGCGGGCGATGTCGGCGCCATCTTCGATGTAGAGGCGGTTGACCTGCTTGCCGGCGTCGCCGGTCTGGGCGGTCACCAGCGTATTGCCGAACATTTCCTTGGCGTGGCTCTTGGCTTCATCGATCGAGAAAGCCAGGCGAACGCCGCCCTTGGCGTCAGGGCCGAGTTCCTTGAACTTACCCTTGCCTCGGCCGCCAGCATGGATCTGGCTCTTGACCACGTAGAGCGGGCCTGGAAGCTGCTTTGCGGCGGCTTCGGCTTCTTCGGCAGAAAAGATCGCCACACCTTCGGCGACCGGTGCACCAAAGCTCTTCAGAAGAGCCTTGGCCTGGTATTCATGAATATTCATTGTCGTGTCCCTGTCTTGGGCGGAATGGCAATTACTTGAGAGCCGGGGCGATATTGATGCAGGCCTCGCAGAGACCGGCAACCGCGCCGACCGACTTCTGGAAGGCTTCTTCTTCAGCCTTGTTCAGGTCGATTTCGATGATGCGCTCGACGCCACCCGCACCGATGACGACGGGAACGCCGACATACATGTCCTTCACGCCGTACTGGCCGGAAAGGTAGGCGGCGCAAGGCAGAACGCGCTTCTTGTCCTTCAGGTAGGACTCAGCCATTTCGATGGCCGAAGCGGCAGGCGCGTAATAAGCGGAACCGGTCTTCAGCAGGCCGACGATTTCGGCGCCACCGTCACGGGTGCGCTGGATGATTTCTTCGAGACGCTCCTTGGTGACCCAACCCATCTTGATCAGATCGGTGAGCGGAATGCCGCCGACAGTCGAATAGCGAGCGAGCGGCACCATGGTGTCGCCGTGACCGCCGAGAACGAATGCGGTGACGTCCTGGACGGACACGTTGAATTCTTCCGAGAGGAAGAGGCGGAAGCGCGAGCTGTCGAGAACGCCAGCCATGCCGACGACCTTGTTGGCCGGCAGGCCGGAGAACTTCTGCAGCGCCCAGACCATCGCGTCGAGCGGGTTGGTGATGCAGATGACAAAGGCGTTCGGGGCATATTTCTTGATGCCGGCGCCGACCTGTTCCATGACCTTGAGGTTGATGCCGAGCAGGTCATCGCGGCTCATGCCCGGCTTGCGGGCAACACCGGCGGTGACGATGCAGACGTCTGCGCCTTCGATGGCGGAATAGTCGCTTGCGCCAGTCATCTTCGCATTGAAGCCTTCGACCGGCGAAGACTGGGCAATGTCGAGACCCTTGCCCTGCGGGATGCCGTCAGCAATGTCGAACAGGACGATGTCGCCCAGTTCTTTCAGACCGGCGAGATGCGCCAGCGTTCCACCAATCATTCCAGAACCGATAAGAGCGATCTTATTGCGCGCCATTGAAGAGCTTCCTTTTAGATCCATAACCAAGGTCGTGACGTGTGTTAGTCCATCCTTGTGGACAGACCGAATAGACCTAACCACATAGAATCGCAATCGATAATTTTCGGTGTAGAAATTTCAATCGGTTAGATCATCAAATTCTTACGTAAACGTAAGTTATTGCGACAATCGCGTGTCAGGATCGTGACGATTTGCCTGATGAAGCTCGAGATAGTCTGCGCTGCGCATCTCAAATAGTCTGGAAATAGTCCGGTCGAACTCGAAGCCTTCCGTGCCCTTTTTCTCGGTCAGCAGCCCCTCTGGCATCGCAGCGGCGGAAACGAACAGCCGGACGCTCGCGTCATAGAGGGCATCGATCAGGATGATGAACCGTTTCGTCTCGTTGCGCTTTTCCGGCCCGAGATGCGGCACGTCTTCGACGAAGACCACGTCGAACCGCTGGGCAATCGCCAGATAGTCCGATGCTCCGAGCGGCTTGCCGCACAGATCGTCGAACGTGAAACGGGCCACACGACCGACCGCGCGGGGGATATCGACCTGCCTGCCCTTCATCTCGATCGACACCGGGACTTCCGGCGCGCCGTCCGTGACATGGCGCCAGGCAAGTTCGAGCTGACGGCGCGCGTCCGGCGACAGTGGTGCGACATAAACCGGCAAGCTCTCCATCTTCTCCATCCGGTAGTCCGTTGGCGAATCGAGCGTTGCCACTTCGACATAGCGTTTCAGGAGATCGACAAACGGTAGAAAGAGACCCCGGTTCAGACCGTCGCGATAGAGATTGTTGGGCTCGACATTGGAGGTCGCCACCAGTGTGCAGCCGCGCGCGAACAGTTCGGTGAACAGCCGCGCCAGGATCATCGCATCGGCGATGTCGGTCACGGTGAATTCATCGAAGCACAGCAGTTCGGCCTCTTCTCGCAAGGCAGCCGCCACTGGCGGCACCGGATCGGCCTGCTTCGTTTCGCCGGCCTTCAATTTCTGCCGATGGGCGTGGATACGCCCATGCACATCGGCCATGAATTCATGGAAATGCGCCCGCCGCTTCTTCTCGACGGGGGCCAGATTGAAAAACAGGTCCATCAGCATGGTCTTGCCGCGACCAACGCTGCCGTGCACGTAGAGCCCCCTGATCGGCTGTTCCGCCTTGCGTTTCTGCGCAAAAATCCAACCCAGCGCACTTTTCTTGGCGGCCGGGCGGCGGCTTTTCAGCTCGCTGAGGATCCGATCAAGCTTGCCAGCCACAGCCAGTTGCGCCGGATCTGCCTTCAGCGTGCCAGCGTCGGTCATTGCCCGCAGCTGTTCTACGACGCTGAGAGCATAATCGGGAATAGGCTGCATGGATAAGGCTCTGCCTGGGCGACAGCCTCATCCGGCTGCCGCAGGGATAAGGGAGGGATTAGCGGCTAAGGCTGACGGGCTGGCCGGAATTGGTCGACCCATCGAAGCGGGCATCAGCGGTCTTGTAGAGACTACCGATGGTATTGCCGTTGCGGTCCTTCAGGAGAACCTGTCGGCCGGAAACCTCCCACGAACCCATCGCCGTGAGTTCGCCTGCGCAGCCACGGGTACCACCACGTGACCCACTGCCAAGATTGGTCAGCGTCAGGAACATGTCACAGCTCGCACCGGCATTCTGGACACGCCAATTGCCAACCATCGATTCCTTCGTCACATCCAGAGCGGTGGCCGGAGGGGCGGCCGTACCAACGCCCGGCGTCACGGCAGCCGTATTGGTCGGCGCGGTGGGAAACTGTGACGGATCGGCGGCACCTGGAGGCGGCAACTGACCGGACTGAACCGAGGGAACGGGAGAAGCCTGCAGCGGCGGCAGAGCGCTGTTGGCAGCGGCCGAGCTGTTGTAGGACGTCCGCTGACAACCTGCGAGCGCCAGTACAATGGCCATTCCCGTGACCGCGTGGTTCAATTTCATCATCACACTCCCGCTCAAGCGACACTTGCCGCAATCTGCCGTATATCTAGGTTAGAAATATGTTACGCGCATATGGTTAATCAAGTTCCATATGGCAATTAGACGATAGGCCGTTGATATGCGGACAAAATAAGGCCGCCCAAGTCGAAACCGGGCGGCCTGTTGTAATGCCGTAACAATCGACCAGACCGATCAGACGCGGCGCTCGACCATCATCTTCTTGATCTCGGCAATCGCCTTGGCAGGGTTGAGACCCTTCGGGCAAGCCTGCGCGCAGTTCATGATCGTGTGGCAGCGATAGAGGCGGAAGGGATCCTCGAGATTGTCGAGACGTTCGCCGGTTGCCTCGTCTCTGGAGTCGATCAGCCAGCGATAGGCCTGCAGCAGAACAGCGGGACCGAGGTAACGGTCGCCATTCCACCAATAGCTCGGACAGGAGGCCGAGCAGCAGGCGCAGAGGATGCATTCGTAGAGACCGTCCAGCTTCTGGCGATCCTCATGGCTCTGCTTCCATTCCTTGGCTGGCGCCGGAGAAACGGTCTTGAGCCAAGGCTCGATCGAACGATGCTGCGCATAGAAATTGGTTAGGTCCGGGATGAGATCCTTGACGACCGGCATATGCGGCAGCGGATAGACCTTCACCGTGCCATTGATCTCGTCCATGCCCTTGGTGCAGGCGAGCGTGTTCGTACCATCGATGTTCATCGCGCACGAACCGCAGATGCCTTCGCGGCAGGAGCGGCGCAGCGTCAGCGTCGGGTCAATATTGTTCTTGATGTACAAAAGTCCATCGAGAACCATCGGACCGCAATCGTCAATATCGATATAGAACGTGTCAATGCGCGGGTTCTGACCATCATCAGGGTTCCAGCGATAGACGCGGTATTCGCGCACATTCTTGGCATTGGTCGGCTTCGGCCAGACCTTGCCTTCGGTCATCTGGGAGTTCTTGGGGAGAGCGAGTTCAACCATGTCCAGTTCCTCTTCAGATCAGTACACACGTGCCTTCGGCGCGATCTTGTAAGGATCGATGCCTTCGGCAATGAGTTCAGTGTGAACCGGGCGGTAGTCGAGTTTCACGTCGCCAGCCTCGTTGACCCAGGCCAGCGTATGCTTGCGCCAGTTGACGTCGTCGCGGCCGGAGAAAGGACCGTCGACATAATCTTCGCGGGCGTGGCTGCCACGGCTTTCCTTGCGGGCCTCGGCGCCATAGACCGTGGTGATCGCGTTTGCCATGAGGTTGTGCAGTTCGAGCGTTTCGACCAGATCGGAATTCCAGATCATCGAACGGTCGGTCACCTTGATGTCGGGCAATTCCTTCCAGATCGCCGAAATGCGGCGGCAGCCGCTTTCCAGCGCTTCCTGTGTGCGGAACACGGCCGCGTCTTCCTGCATGGCGCGCTGCATCTTGTCACGCAAGACGGCCGTCGGTGTCGAGCCGCTGGCATTGCGGATGCTGTCGAAGCGATCCATGATCTTGTCGCAGGCGGCAGTGTTCAGCGCCGGGATCGGCGCTGCACGGTCGATGACCTCTGCCGCGCGGATGGCAGCAGCACGACCGAAGACGACCAGGTCGATCAGCGAATTGGAGCCGAGACGGTTGGCGCCGTGAACCGAAGCGCAACCGGCTTCGCCGACCGCCATCAGGCCGGGCAGGACCCGTTCCGGATTGTCGCTGTCGGCATTCAGCACTTCACCCCAGTAATTGGTCGGGATGCCACCCATGTTGTAGTGCACGGTCGGCAGAACCGGGATCGGCTCGCGGGTCACGTCGACGCCGGCAAAGATCTTCGCCGATTCAGAAATACCCGGCAGGCGCTCGTTCAGAACTGCCGGATCCAGATGGTCGAGATGCAGGTAGATGTGGTCCTTGTTCTTGCCGACGCCGCGACCCTCGCGGATTTCCAGCGTCATGCAGCGCGAGACGACATCGCGCGAGGCAAGGTCCTTGGCCGACGGTGCGTAACGCTCCATGAAGCGTTCACCCTCGGAATTCACCAGGTAACCGCCTTCGCCGCGTGCCCCTTCGGTGATCAGGCAGCCCGCACCATAGATGCCGGTCGGATGGAACTGCACGAATTCCATATCCTGCAGGGGCAGGCCAGCGCGCGCAACCATGCCGCCGCCGTC
Organism: Rhizobium sp. CECT 9324; assembly: GCF_918741265.1. Classification (NCBI taxonomy): domain Bacteria; kingdom Pseudomonadati; phylum Pseudomonadota; class Alphaproteobacteria; order Hyphomicrobiales; family Rhizobiaceae; genus Rhizobium; species Rhizobium sp. CECT 9324. Next base: position 124,117 of record NZ_CAKKMZ010000001.1, read on the forward strand.
GCCGGTGCAGGTATGGGCGGACGTGGCGGAGAAATAGGCGCGGCCATAACCGCCGGTCGCCAGCACAACCATCTTCGCCGAGAAGCGATGGATGGTGCCATCGTCGAGGTTCCAGGCGACGACGCCAGTGCATTTGCTGCCGTCCTCGGACATGATCAGGTCGAGGGCGAAATATTCGATGAAGAACTCGGCATTGTGCTTGAGCGACTGGCCATAGAGCGTGTGCAGGATGGCATGACCGGTCCGGTCGGCGGCGGCACAGGTGCGCTGTACCGGCGGGCCTTCGCCGTAGTTCTGCATGTGGCCGCCGAACGGGCGCTGGTAGATCTTGCCTTCCTCGTTGCGTGAGAATGGCACGCCGTAGTGCTCGAGCTCATAGACAGCCTTTGGTGCTTCCATGGCGAGATACTGCATGGCGTCGACGTCGCCGAGCCAGTCGGAGCCCTTGACGGTGTCGTAGAGATGCCACTGCCACGAGTCCGGCGTCATGTTGTTGAGCGAAGCGGCGATACCGCCCTGTGCCGCAACCGTATGCGAACGGGTCGGGAAGACCTTGGTGATGCAGGCGGTCTTGAAGCCCTGTTCCGCCATTCCGAGCGTCGCGCGCAGGCCGGCGCCGCCGGCGCCGACAACAACGACGTCGTAGGAATGGTCAACGTAGGTATAGGCCTTGCCGTTCGGCGCAGTGTTATGAGTGGATGCCATTTTGAATTATCCTACGAATGCGATCTTCAAGATGGCGAAAAGACAGAGAGCGCCCATCAAGACAGCGAAGAATGTGTTGAGCATCAAAAGCACGAGCTTCGGAATTTCCGCGTGCACGTAGTCTTCGACGATGACCTGCATGCCGAGCTTCATGTGAATGATGCCGGAGATGACCACCAGGCCCATGACCACGGCAACCAGCGGGTTCGACAGGGCAGCCGTCACTTCCGCATACGGCGCGCCGCCATACATGACGAGGAAGACCACGAAGATGATCAGGAGCGGAACATTGGCGACGGCCGTGACGCGTTGGCGCCAGAAATGCTCGGTGCCATCCTTGGCGGATCCAAGACCGCGAACCTTGCCGAGAGGTGTACGCATATCCATGAATTTATCTCCTTAGCGCACGATGTAGGCGATGACCCAGATCAGCGCGGTCAGACAGAGCGACACGACGAAGGAGACCTTCACCAGCTTGGTGGTAAAATGCTTCTCGAAGCCATAGCCGAGATCCCACATGAAATGGCGAAGGCCACTGAGCATGTGATACATCAGCGCCCAAGTGTAGCCGACCAGGATCAGCTTGCCGATGATCGAGTTCATCGCCCACTGGACCCAATCGTAATAGACACCACCCGACGCCGTGGCGATCAGCCACCAGGCGACAAGCACGGTACCGAAATACAGCGCCGCACCGGTGATACGGTGTAGGATCGACGCCATCATGGTCGGGATTGGCTTGTAAATTTGCAGATGCGGCGACAGAGGCCGGCTTTTCGTCACATTCGCCATCTAAACCTCGCGGCGTTTCGATGCGGTCCGAATTCTCGGAGATCCAATTACAGAATTTGCAGCCCAGATCGGGTGCACTGCATCACGGCTTTAATCCTCGTCACCCCGGACGACAAGCACATTCGCTTGACGTTTTCAATTTAATCGATTCGGGTCGATAGAACTTTAGCCTAGTCAGCACACCAATATCCCCCTTACGAAAAAACGACGTCGGCGGATGACTTTAGCAACTGTATGCGGCATTGTGCGTTAACGTTACGTTAACCAGGCTGCAAAGGAGCGCGCCCCATGACGGTCTATCGGTTCACGCTGACGGGTGCGGCTGCCATCGCAACGATCGCAATCTCCACGGCATCCATGGCCGGAGACTATCGCCAACACGGTCATCATAACCGGTCTCATCACAACCGGTCTCAGGCCGTGATCGGCGGCAACGGGCTTCCTTCGGTGGTACCGGGTGTCGGCACCTTTGCCGGAAGCATCGCGGCTGTCCGCATCAAGGGCAGTGGAATCTATTTCTATCGCGATGGCGCAGCCAGGCCTGCCGTCGTGTCCTACAAGGCGCCCAAGGCGCGGATCATCGAGATTTCAGAGGATGCGCCGGATGCCGCCTGCTCGTTTGAAGCCGGCGTCTGCGTGATTCGTCCCTGAACCTGCCGACCCGGATCAAATCACCTCAGACAAACCGCCAAACGGTGGTTTTCTTCACTTCGCTGTCTTCCAGCACCCGCGTGACCGGCACCTGATAGGTGGCAAGCTCCTCCAGATGCTCGGTCGGCCGGTAACTCCGGCCCGGATCGCCGACAAGGACCATCGTGCCGGAGGCGGCCAGCCGACCGAACCAAGCCTTCAGCGCGGCGGCAAAATCCCCGTCGTAAAACACGTCGCCGGCCAGAACGACATCCGCATCCACCGACATGCCGATCAGGTCGTCATTGGTGAAATCGAGCGTCACGCCATTGACCGCGGCATTCAGCCGCACGGCATTTTTCGCCCACGGATCGATATCTGCGGCGACCACATCGGAAGCCCCTGCCATCGCCGCAGCAATCGCCACAAGGCCGGAGCCGCTGGCGAAATCGAGAACCCGCTTGCCGCGCACGGTTTCGGGATGATCCAGAATATAGCGCGCGAGCCCTTGCCCGCCGGCCCAGGCAAACGCCCAGAACGGCGGCGGCAGGCCGATCGCCTCAAGATCAGCCTCGGTCTTCAGCCACAGGTCGTGAACCTCGCTCGCCAGATGCAGCCGGATTTCCGGCACATGCGGCGGCGCAAGCAGACTTGTATTGTCGAGGATGAAACGCTCGGGATCTGTTTTCAAAGGCTCAGACCGGCGGGTTTTCCAGCCCGCCCATGCGGCAGACCTCGAAATATTCCTCTTCCGTCACCGGCTGAACCGAAAGCCGCATGGATGTGACCAGCGCCATCTTTTCCAGCGCCGAACTTGCCTTCACGTCTTTCAGCGAGACGGGCTTCGGCATGTCGCAGACAGCCCGGATGTCGACGCAGTCCCAGCGGGCATCGCCTTCGGCGGTGGAATCCGGATGCGACAGGGCACAGACCTCGACGATACCGACGACTTCGAGCCCTTCGTTCGAATGATAGAAGAAGCCCTTGTCGCCGATCTTCATCGCCCGCATGTTGTTGCGCGCCAGATAGTTGCGCACGCCGGTCCATTCGGTACCGGCAGCACCCGCATCTTTCTGCATCTGCCAGGACCACTTGAACGGCTCGGACTTGTAGAGCCAGAATGCCATGGGCTTACGCCTCCGGGTTGTTGAAGACCCAGTTATAGGGCTTGATCTCGACGCTCTCGAACAGGCCGGCCTTGGCATAGGGATCCTGGGCTGCGAGAGCCTTGGCGTCCTCCAAGCTGTCGGCCGCGATCAGCAGCATAGAGCCGCAGGGCTTGCCATCGTTGTCGAGGAACGGGCCGCCGATCTTGAGCGTGCCGGCAGCGTTCAGACCGTTCAGCCATTCCACATGCGGCGGACGCGTTTCCATTCTGAGGTTGAGATGACCGGGCTTGTCGGCGCAAATGACGGCAAACAGCATGAAACGCTCCTTCGCGATGGGTTTATTCGGTGGTGATCGGACGTGACATCAACTGCGTGATCACGGTTGGAATATCAAGACGTCCATCGATGATCGCCGCCACCGCCTGGGTGATCGGCATCGAGACATTCAGGCCTTCGGCCAGACGGGCGGCAACGGTCGCGGCAAAGGCGCCTTCGACCAGCGGACCATTCCCCGCCGCCATATCCTCGCCACGGCCGAGGCCGATGCCGAAGCGCAGGTTGCGCGACTGGTGACTTGTCGCCGTCAGCACGAGGTCTCCCAGGCCGGACAGGCCGCGCACCGTATCGCCGCGCCCGCCCATCGCCTCGACCAGGCGCGACATTTCCGCAAGCCCACGCGCGATCAGCGCGGCCCGGGCCGAATCGCCCAAGCCCATGCCTTCGACCACACCACAGGCGATCGCCAGCACGTTTTTCAAAGCACCGCCAAGCTGCACGCCGACCCGGTCGTCCGAGGCATAGAGCCGGAATGTCTTGCCGGAGATCGCCTTTGCCAGCCGTTCGGCGATGGCAAGATCGGCGGCCGCGAGCGCCATTGCGGTGGGCAGTCCCTTGGCGATATCGGCGGCAAAGCCGGGACCGGACAGCACCGCAATCGGATGATCGGGAAGGGCCTCTTCCAGGACGTCGGTCAGAAGTCGGGCGGTCTGCTTTTCGATACCCTTGGCGCAGATCACGACGGGCACATCCCGGCCGAGGTGAGGACCATAGGCATGTGCCGCATCGACCTGCGCCTGCGACGGCATGGAAAACAGCACGATGTCGGCGTCCGCGATACCCTCCGGCTGCGACGAATAGCGCAGGGCTGCCGGCAGCCGGATGCCTGGCAAGGCCGCCTCATGGACGCCGGACGCCGCCAGATCCGCCATCAGCGAAGCGTCGCGGCCGACAAGCACGACATCCGCCCGGCCCTCTTGCGCCATGACCGCCGCGAGCGCCGTGCCGAAAGCGCCGGCACCGATAACCGCAATCCGGTCATGCCCGCTCATGCCTTGGCTCCGCGTTTGCCATAGGCAAGCAAGGCCTGGGCGCCGGCATCCAGCGGCCAGCGCGAACGCGGCGCGACATTCAGATCGTCGGGGGGCATCCCGAGCGCCATGCGCTCAAGGCCCGCCCAGGCGATCATCACGGCATTGTCGGTACACAGGTGATGCGGAGGGGCGACGAAGCGGAATCGGTGCTGGGCGCACAATTCATCCAGGGTGCGGCGCACTTCTTGGTTGGCGGCAACCCCACCGGCCACGACCAGCGCCGGTTCGACCGCATCGGGATAGGTTTCGTGGAAACGCTGCAGCCCTCGGCCGATACGGTCCATCAGCGTGCGCGAGATTGCGCGCTGGAACGAGGCGCAGATATCGGCAATATCCTGGTCGCTGACAGGCGCAATGCCTTCGGCCGCCTGCCGCACGGCGGTCTTCAGACCCGAAAACGAAAAGTCGAGCCGGGCTTCGCCGACCAGCGGTCTAGGAAAGGCGAACCGCTTGGCATTGCCGGTGGCGGCCGCACGCTCGACGGCCGGTCCACCCGGATAAGGCAGGCCGAGGAGCTTGGCGGTCTTATCGAATGCCTCGCCCAGTGCATCGTCGATCGTCGTGCCCCAGCGCTCATAGTTGCCGACGCCCTTGACCAGCACGAGCTGCGTATGCCCCCCGGAGACCAGCAGCATGAGATAGGGGAAAGCCACACCATCGGTCAGCCGCGCCGTCAGCGCATGGCCTTCCAGATGGTTGATGGCATAGAGCGGCTTGCCAGAGGCGCGCGCCATCGCCTTGCCGGTCATCAGTCCGACCAGCAGGCCGCCGATCAGGCCCGGACCGGAAGTCGCCGCGATCGCATCGACATCGGCAAGCGTGATGCCAGCGCGGGTCAGCGCCTCTTCGATCAGCGTATCGAGCGCCTCGACATGCGCCCGCGCTGCGATTTCCGGCACGACGCCGCCATAGGCGCTGTGCTCGTCCAGCTGGCTGAGGACAACGTCGGCCTCCGTAACGGCGGTCCCGTCGGGAAGGCGCGTGACCACTGCGGCAGCCGTTTCGTCACAGCTGGTTTCGAGACCGAGAATACGGAGTTGCGACGTCATGGACCCTGTTCATTGATTGCGGTGGCCGGGAAACCGGTCTACGAGGACTGTCGGTAACAACGGATCTGATCGGATGCAAACAAAACCTTTCCGCATCGGCACACGCGGAAGTCCGCTGGCGCTTGCCCAGGCCTACGAGACACGCAATCGCCTGATGCAGGCCCACAATCTGCCGGAGGAAATGTTCGAGATCGTCGTCCTCTCGACAAAAGGGGACCGGATCACCGACCGTTCCCTGTCGGAGATCGGCGGCAAGGGCCTCTTCACCGAGGAACTGGAGCAGCAGCTGAGCTCGGGCGAACTCGATCTTGCCGTCCATTCCTCCAAGGACATGCCGACGAAATTGCCCGATGGCCTGTATCTTTCCGCCTTTCTGCCACGCGAGGACGTGCGCGATGCCGTTGTCGGCCGCACGGCCCCCACCCTCCAGGAACTCCCGCAGGGTGCAACCGTCGGCTCTTCGTCGCTGCGCCGCCAGGCCCTGATCCGCCGCCTCCGGCCCGACGTCAAGGTCATCACATTCCGCGGTCTCGTCGACACACGGCTGCGCAAGCTTGCGGACGGCGAAGTAGATGCGACACTGCTCGCCTTGGCCGGCCTCAAGCGCCTCGGCAAGCCGGATATCCCGACGCAGCTGCTCGACCCTACCGACTTTCCGCCGGCACCTGCCCAGGGCGCGATCTGCATCGAGAGCCGGATCGGCGACACTCGCATCAACGGACTGCTTGACGCCATCAACGATCGCCCGACATCCGATGCAGTCACTTGCGAGCGGGCCTTCCTGAGCGCGCTTGACGGCTCCTGCCGCACGCCGATCGGCGGCCTGGCCACCATCGATGGCGATGAGCTTCGTTTTTCGGGAACGATCCTGACACCGGACGGCAGCCAGTCCTTCGACATCACCGCAGAAGGCCATGTCTCGGACGCCACGAAGCTTGGCCGAGAGGCCGGCGAAGCAATCCGCTTCAAAGCCGGCAGCAGCTTCTTCTCCAGTTGGAGTTGAATCCATGCGCGTTCTGGTGACGCGACCCGAGCCGTCAGCGGAGAGCACCGCAGCCCAGCTCCTGCAACGCGGCCACCAGCCGGTGCTCCTGCCGCTGATGCGGGCCCATCACCAGCCCGAGGCACTTCGCCAGGCCTTGGCGGATGTATCGCATCTCCCCAGCTCCCTCATCGTCACCAGTGCCGAGGCGATGCGTGTCCTGGCCGGCGCCAGCTTGGATCTGTCGCCCCTGCTGGCACTGCGCCTGTTCGCCGTCGGTACGACGACAGCCGAGGCTGCCGGCAATCTCGGCTTTACCCGTGTCACCATCGGCGGTGGCGATGGTGAGGCCTTGGCCGATTGCCTTCTGGCCGACGATAAAACCGAACCAGACGGGCAGATTTTGTACCTGGCAGGCACGCCGCGATCATCTTCTTTGGAAGAAAAGCTAATTTCCGCCAATGTGAACCTCGCCGTCGCGGAATGCTACCGGATGCTGCCGGTCGATCACCACGCAGAGAGGCTCAAAGCCGCCCTCGATCCGTTGCCGGATGTTGTCCTGCTTTATTCGGCTGAAACCGCCCGGCATTTTCTCTCCCTGCCCCCCGTGGCTAAAGACACCGGACGGATCAAGGCCCTGCGCCTTTTGTGCCTGAGCGAGAAGATTGCCGAGACCTTGCCCGCCGATCTTCGTCCCATGGCCGCCTGGCCCCTGGAGCCGCGTGAGGATCTTCTTCTCGATCTCATCTGAAGGTCGCAGCCGCTAAATCCATCTTCACCCTTTCCTTCCAGAGACTGACTGACTACGTTTATGTCGATGCTGGGAAATGAAGAGGTTGCCATGGTTTCCGGAAAGCCACCCCGCCGATCGAAGTCCTCGGACGATCCGGTCACGATTGACCTGTCCGCAGAGGAAACCGGCGCGCCAACCACCGCTGCAGACGCAGTCGCCGCCTCTGACACGGTTTCAGATGACGAGCGGACCTCTGTCGATGTCCCCGTAACGCCTGTCGACGATGCTGAACCGATCGGCATCCAGGCCGAGCCACCACCGGCCCCCGAGCCGGAAGCAGAGCCATTGCGAATACTAGAGCCAGAACCGATGCCATATCCGTCCGATGAGGAGACGGTTGCACAACCCGCTGCCTCATCCCGTGAACAGACCCGCCAGTCACCGGCCACATCGACGCTGATTGCCTCCGGTATCTTTGGTGGCCTGGTTGCCCTGGCACTCGCCGGCAGCATGCAATATGCGGGCATCGTCCCGGGAATTGGCCCAGAGCAACCAAGCACTGCAGCACCGGCCGACAACACTGAACTCCAGGCCCTGAAGGCCGAAGTGGCGCGCCTTGCAGCGGCACAGTCCGCCCCGGCAGCCGACAGCGGACTGGCCAACCAAGAACTGGCCGACCGCGTTGCGGCACTGGAAGCCTCCGCTCAAGCCGCCAGCTCGGCCACGCCGCCAATCGATGCGGCAGCGCTCAACGAACTCAATGCCCAGATTACCCTCTCCAGGGATGCCATCGCCGCCTTGCGTAGCGACGTCGCCAGCAATGCCGAGGCACTGAACCAGAGCGAGGCGCGTCTGGCCGAGGCGGAAAAGAAGATCGAAGAGCCACGCAACGACGTGGAAATGGCCCGCGCCATCGCGCTGGCCGGCTTGAAGACTGCCATCGATCGCGGCGGTCCCTTCATGTCCGAACTGGACGCGCTGAGAAGCGTCGCACCGGATGATCCCGCCGTGCAATCGCTTTCGCCCATGGCTGCGACCGGCATTCCGTCGCGCGCCGACATCGCCAACGGATTTGCCGAAACGGCCGATACGATCCTTGCCGCCATCCATCAGCCTGATCCGAACCAGGGCATTGCCGACCGTCTGCTGTCCGGCGCCTTGTCGGTGATCAAGGTTCGCCCCGTTGGCAATATCGAGGGTGAAACGCCCGAAGCCATCGTTGCCCGCATCGAGAACAAGCTTCAGAACGGCGACCTGAAGGGCGCTTCCCTCGAATGGCAAACGCTGCCGGAAGCCGGCAAGGTCGCCTCGTCCGACTTTGCCGAAACCTTGAACCGCAGGGTCGAGGTCGAAGCCACAATCGGTGAAGCTCTGACCCGGACCGTTGGCGGGACATCTGCCGGGACAACCGGCGGGACGGGAGGCTGAGATCATGGCGACAGTTGTAAAAATCCTGTTCTTTTTCATCACCATTCTCGTTCTCGGCTTCGGCTTCTCCTGGCTGGCCGATCGGCCCGGATCCCTGTCGATCATCTGGGAAGGCCAGTTGATCGAGATGAGCCTGATGGTTGCCGCCACGATCGTGATCGGCATCGTGGCTATCGTGATGGCCTTCTGGTGGCTGTTTCGCACGCTCTGGACATCGCCGCATTCCGTCCGCCGCTACTTCCGCGCCCGCACCCGTGACCGTGGCTATCAAGCCCTGTCGACCGGCCTGATTGCCGCCGGCTCTGGCAATGCCATCCTTGCCCGCAAGATGAGTGCCCGCGCCCGCGGTCTTCTGCGCGCCGACCAGGAGCCGCTGATCCTGGTGTTGGATGCCCAGGCGGCCATCATCGAAGGCCGCCACGACGAGGCACGGCGGATTTTCCAGCAGATGTCGGAGGATCCCGAAACCAAGGAACTCGGCCTGCGCGGTCTCTATGTCGAGGCAAGCCGCCTGGGCGCCCATGAGGCTGCCCGGCAATATGCAGAAACAGCCGCCGAAAAGGCTCCCTATTTGCCATGGGCCGCCAAGGCGACGCTGGAATATCGCTGCCGCGCCGGTCACTGGGACGATGCCATCCGTCTGCTCGACCAGCAGAGGGTCGCCCATGTTCTGGACCGCCACGAGGCTGACCGTTTGAAGGCAGTGCTGTTGACCGCCAAGGCTGAGGACCAGTTCGAGGGTGAGCCGGCGGCCGCCCGCGATCATGCCCTGAAGGCGCTGAAGCTTGCCAAGGACCTCGTCCCGGCGGCCATCATCGCAGCCAAGGCCTATCTGCGGGAAGACAATCTGCGCAAGGCGGCCAGTACCCTGGAGCAGGTCTGGAAACTATCGCCACATCCTGAAATCGCCCAGGCCTATGTGAGGGCCAGAAGCGGCGACAGTGCTGTCGATCGTCTCAAAAAAGCTGAAAAGCTTGAATCCTTGAAGCCGAACAATATCGAATCCCTGCTGGCCGTTGCCGAGGCCGCGCTTGATGCGCAGGAGTTCGGCAAGGCACGCGCCAAGGCAGAGGCGGCCGCCCGGATCGAATCACGCGAGCGCGTCTACCTGCTGCTCGCCGATATCGAGGAGGCCGAGACTGGCGACCAGGGCAGGATACGCCATTGGATGGGCCAGGCGGTCAAGGCGGCACGCGATCCCGCATGGGTGGCGGACGGCCACGTCTCCGAACGCTGGATGCCGGTCTCGCCAGTCACCGGCCGCCTGGACGCCTTCGAATGGAAGGTACCCTTCGATCAGCTTGAGGGGCCTGTCGAGGAGGGTTATGTCTCAGGCGCCGAAAGGGCATTGGGAACGCTGCCGCCGATCGCAGTAAGAGATCCGGCACCGGCACCAAGGGTCGTCGACGGCGAGCAATTCATTGTCGTCGAAGAAAAATCGAAGGCTGTGGCAAACGACACATTGGCCACACCTGTTCCCGCAGCGCTTACGGAACAAAAGGTCAAACCGGACGTCATAGCGGAGCCGTTCTTCGGTCGTCCACCCGATGACCCCGGTGTCAAAGATCCGCACAACGCAGGCACGGAAGCAAAGACCCGGCTCAAACTTTTCTGATAGGATTTCCATGCTCGAACGTCTGCAATCCTTTTTTCAATCGATCACGCAAGACCGCCCCCCGGCGGTTTTCGCGCCTGATGATCCTCGCATTGCTGTCGCTGCCCTCTGTTTTCAGGTGATGGAAGCCGACGGCGTGGTCCGCGATGCAGAAAGGAAAAAACTGCGCGCGATCCTGCAGGAGCAATACGATCTCGATGAGGCCAAGCTTGAAGCCCTGATTGCCGCCGGCCAGGAAGCGGAAAGTGAAGCTGTCGATTACTATCGCTTCACCACCGATCTGAAGCGCCACCTGGACGAACCGGCCCGTGAACAATTGATCGGCATCCTCTGGGACATCGTCTATGCCGACGGAAGCCGTAGCGAGATGGAGGATCACGCCCTCTGGCGCGTTGCCGACCTGCTCGGCGTCTCATCGCGTGGACGGGTGATCCAGCGCCAGGAGGCCGAAGCCCGCGCGGGACTGGGAGCAAGCGACGATGCTCCATGACCCGACACGCAGCAGGGTAAAACAGCCTATCCTGATCGTCCTGCACCAGGAGCGGTCGAGCCCAGGCCGTGTCGGCCAGATGCTGGAGGAAAAAGGCTATCCACTCGACATTCGACGACCCGTACTCGGGGAAGCCTTACCGTCGACGCTGGTCAATCATGCGGGTGCGGTGGTTTTTGGCGGACCGATGAGCGCCAATGATCCCGACGATTTCGTCAAGCGCGAGATCGATTGGCTCGATATCCCGCTCAAGGAAAACAAGCCTTATCTTGGCATTTGTCTCGGTGCGCAGATGCTGGTTCGCCATCTCGGTGGCAAGGTCGAAGCCGATCGCGAGCAGCGCACGGAAATAGGCTGGTATCAGATCCGCCCGACGGAGCATGGCCGCCTGCTGATGCACTGGCCGCAGATGGTCTATCATTTCCATCGCGAAGGTTTCAGCCTGCCGCAGGGCGCCAAACTTCTGGCAGAAGGCGACGTTTATCCGAACCAGGCGTTTCGCTACGGCACGAACGCCTGGGGCGTGCAGTTCCACGCCGAACTGACCCGCGCCATGATGCATCGCTGGGTCGTGCATGGCGCACACCGTTTCGTCCTGCCCAACGCACAACAGGGCCGTGACCACCTTGACGGACGCATGATCTTCGACGCGCCGCTCAAGGCCTGGCTATCGAACTTTCTCGACCTGATATTCGAGAAGTCTCATTTGCCCGCCTGAGGCTCCGGCGCTTGCAGACTGTCGATCTTGCGCAGTTGCGGAAAGCCGAACGCCCACAGCCCGGCGACGGCCAGTGTGCCGACGCCACCGACGACCACGGCTGCGACCGGACCGATGAAATGCGCCATCGTGCCGGCGCGAAACTCGCCAAGCTCGTTCGACGCCCCGACAAACACCATGTTGACTGCATTGACGCGGCCACGCACCTCATCCGGCGTCCAGAGCGCGATCAGCGTTTCGCGCACATACACCGACGCCATGTCGGCAGCCCCCATCAGCATCAGCGCAAGGATAGACACCCAGGCGGTCTGCGACAGGCCGAACATGATCGTGCCGACACCGAACAGGGCCACGCCAACGAACATGAACACACCGGCATTGTGGCGAACCGGATAGCTTGCCAGCGCAATGGCAACGACAATCGCGCCGATGCCCGGCGCCGCGCGCAACAGCCCAAGGCCCCATGGCCCGAGCGTCAGGATATCGCGTGCAAAGACCGGCATGAGCGCGACCGCGCCGCCGAGAAGTACGGCAAACAGATCAAGCGAGATTGCCCCGAGCACGATCTTCTCACCGAAGATGAAGCGGAAGCCGGCCAATAGCGTGTCCTTTGTGACCGCCTTGCTCGACATGCGCTGGGCAGGCCGCTCAACCAGGAAGACCAGAACGGCAGCCCCGAGAAAAAACGCCAGCGACATCGAATAGGCGAGCACCGGACTTGCGCCATACAGCAATCCGCCCGCAACAGGACCGATGATCGACGCGGTCTGCCAGGACGACGAATTCCAGGCCACCGCATTGGCAAGATCCGCAGGCGGTACCAGATTGGGGGCGAGGGACTGGACCGCGGGCGCAGCAAACGCCCGTTCGATGCCGAAGATCACGAGAATGGCGAAGACGATCGTCGGTTCGAACGCGTCCGTGAGCGTCAGACCCAGCATGGCCGCAGCACAAAGCGAACTCAGCACCATGCAGGCAGCAACGATCGCCCGGCGATTGTAGCGGTCGGCAACGGAACCCGTGACGAGGATCAGCAGCAGGGCGGGGAGAAACTGCACCAGCCCTATCAGGCCGAGATAGAAGGCGCTGCCGGTCTGGTCGTACATTTGCCAGCCTACCGAAACGCTGAGGATCTGGGTGGCAAAGGCACCCAGAAAACGGGCAAAGAAGAACCGCGCATAGGACTTGTGCCGGAACGCAGCAAAGCGGTCGCCGGCGGAAGAAGGGGTCATGGCACAACTTTCAGAAACAGCGGGACAAACGAGCCCGTTAAACATGATTTCGAATGCGGGCGCCCCATCCACTTGTCCGTTAAGTCGCCAATGTCTACATCTCTGTCAACCAAGAAATGGAGACTTGAATGCTTGCGCTATTTCAAACCATCGATCTCGTACTCAGCATCTTCACCTGGATTCTGATCGGCAGCGCGATCTTCTCGTGGCTCTACGCCTTCAATGTCATCAATTCGAGCAACCGCTTCGTCGCGTCGCTCGGGTCGTTCTTCTACAATGTCACCGAGCCGGTCCTGCGCCCGATCCGTCGTTTCATGCCCGATCTCGGCGGCATCGACATTTCGCCGATCGTCGTTCTTGTGCTGATCTTCTTCGCCCGTTCGCTGCTGTGGAACACGATCTACCCGCTGGTGGCGTGAACACGCCCTACCGTCTTGGTGCCGACCATCTGCTGCTCGCCATACGGCTGACGCCGAATGGCGGGCGCTACTTGCTTGATGGCGCAGAGACGGCAGCCGACGGACAGGTTCATCTGAAGGCCAGGGTTACGGCCGTGCCCGAGAAGGGAAAGGCCAACAAGGCCCTGATTGCGCTGGTCTCCAAGACGCTCCGCTGCCCCAAGTCCGCGATCGCGGTTATATCCGGCGACACCTCCAGACAAAAAATCCTCCGGATCGATGGCGACCCGGAGGATTTGGCGGAGAGGCTTGAAGCCCTTCTGGCTCGCTAGAGCTTATTTCTTTTCTTCGTTGGCGCGCTGAATCGATTCGAGGATCAACTGCTTGGCGACATCCACGTCGCGCCAGCCGCCGATCTTGACCCACTTGCCCGGCTCGAGATCCTTGTAGTGCTCGAAGAAGTGCTGGATCTGCTTGAGCGTAATTTCCGGCAGGTCGGTATAGTTGGTGATCTTGTCGTAACGGCGGGTCAGCTTGGGAACCGGAACGGCGAGGATCTTTTCATCCATGCCGCCATCGTCTTCCATCAGCATGACACCGATCGGACGAACATTGATCACGCAGCCCGGCACCAGCGGGCGTGTGTTGCAGATCAGCACGTCAAGCGGATCGCCGTCGAGGCAGAGCGTATGCGGCACGAAACCGTAGTTACCCGGATAGGTCATCGGGGTGTAGAGGAAGCGGTCGACCACCAGCGTGCCGGCTTCCTTGTCCATTTCATACTTGATCGGTTGACCGCCAACCGGAACTTCAACGATGACGTTGATGTCGTCAGGCGGATTCTTGCCAATGGCAATTGCATCGATGCGCATTTTGGACCCCGTGGGAGTGTTGAAATCCCGCGTTTCCTAAAGCGAAAGATGGCGCATTGCAACACGGCTTTGGGCGAAGCTTGGGAATGGTAAAGAGCAGCAGCAATCCCGATCGCGATCACAGGACTGCACGGGTGGGAGGAATAGCACCAATAGTGGCGGCTGATACGGTCGCGTCGACGAAAGCTTTCGCTGTGATGCCTAGGAAAAAGTCAGGCTCAGTTCCAGACGAAACCCAGCTTCTTCAGATGCACGTCGTCGAAATCTTCCATGCCTTCGACAGTATCGATTCCCCCGTTTGAGCGGAAGAAGCCGGCAGCGATGTCGCTATCTTCCAGGCACCAGACGACCATGCCGTCGCAGCCAAGCGATTTCAGCAGCCGGCGCGCCTCGTTGAACAGCGCATAGCCAAGTCCAATACCCTGATACTCCGGGCGCAGGTAGATTTCATAGATCTCGCCCTCATGCGGCAGGGCACGGGCGCGATTGAGGCCAAGGGAGGCATAACCGGCTACAACGCCAGCCACCTCGACCACCAGGATCGTGGCGGGTCCGCGTGTCGCCTTGCGCCACCAGGCTTCGCCGCGGCGCTCGATCATCCGGGTGAGCGCACGATGGGGAATGATGCCGGAATAGGCGTGCAGCCACGCGCTGCGATGAGCTTCCGCAATCGCCGCACCGTCGCGGGGATCGGCAAGGCGCATATCAATCGACAACGTCTTCATAACGTCACTCTCGTCCTCGCTGAAACCGCTCGACGGCTCATCCGTCAGTCGATTTCCGATCCCATCATCTGGACCACACACGAAAATTTAACGCTTTTTTAACCCAACCCGCAAGCACCTATGCCCCCCATGCACAAACAAAAACCCCGGCATTTCTGCCGGGGTTCGAAACGATCAAACTGATTTGGACGATCAGGCGATCTTTGCCTTGCCGAAACGCTTGCGGTCGTTGGCATCCAGATAGGTCTTGCGCAGACGAATGTTTTTCGGTGTCACTTCCATCAACTCGTCATCCTGGATCCAGGACAAGGCGCGATCGAGCGTCATGCGGATCGGCGGAGTGAGACGCACAGCTTCGTCCTTGCCGGCCGAACGAATGTTGGTGAGCTGCTTGCCCTTCAACACGTTGACTTCAAGGTCGTTGTCGCGCGAGTGGATGCCGATGATCATGCCGGCATAAACCTTTTCGCCCGGCTCAATGATCATCGGACCACGATCTTCCAGGTTGAACATGGCGTAGGCCACAGCTTCGCCAGACTGGTTCGACAGCAGAACGCCGTTCGTACGACCGCCGATCTCGCCCTTGTACGCCTGATAATCATGGAACAGACGGTTCATGATCGCGGTGCCGCGGGTGTCGGTCAGAAGTTCCGACTGATAGCCGATCAGGCCGCGGGTCGGCGCGAAGAACTTCAGGCGCACGCGGCTACCACCGGAGGGGCGGAGCTCGGCCAATTCGGCTTTACGCTCGGACATCTTCTGAACAACGATACCGGAATGTTCTTCATCAACGTCGATGACGACTTCTTCGATCGGCTCCATCACATTGCCGTCTTCATCCTTGTGCATGACGACACGCGGACGCGACACGGCAAGCTCGAAGCCTTCACGACGCATGGTTTCGATCAGGACAGCGAGCTGCAATTCGCCACGGCCGGACACGAAGAACGAATCCTTGCCGTCCGACTCTTCGATCTTCAGCGCAACATTGCCTTCGGCTTCCTTGAACAGGCGGTCGCGGATGACACGGCTCGTGACCTTGTCACCTTCCGTACCGGCCAGCGGGCTGTCATTGACGAGGAAGGACATGGTAACGGTCGGCGGATCGATCGGCTGGGCGGTCATTGCTTCGGTGACCGACGGATCACAGAAGGTGTCGGCAACCGTGCCCTTGGATAGACCTGCGATAGCAACGATGTCGCCGGCATGGGCTTCTTCGATCGGCTGACGCTCGATGCCGCGGAACGCGAGGATCTTCGAGATACGGCCGGTTTCAACCGTCTTGCCGTCCTGGGCGAGAACCTTGACCGACTGGTTCGGCTTGATCGAGCCGGAAGCGATACGGCCTGTGATGATGCGGCCAAGGAAGGGGTTGGCTTCCAGCAGTGTGCCGATCATGCGGAACGGGCCTTCGCCAACATTCGGCTCGGGAACGTGTTCGAGAACCAGGTCAAGCAGGGGCGCCAGGCCCTGGTCCTTCGGACCTTCCGGGTTGACGTTCATCCAGCCATCGCGACCCGAACCGTAGAGGATCGGGAAGTCGAGCTGCTCGTCGGTAGCGTCGAGATTGGCAAACAGGTCGAAGACTTCGTTGATGACTTCTTCGTGGCGGCCGTCCGGGCGGTCGATCTTGTTGATCGCAACGATCGGGCGCAGGCCGACCTTCAGAGCCTTTGAAACGACGAACTTGGTCTGCGGCATTGGGCCTTCAGACGAGTCGACGAGAACAATCGCACCATCCACCATCGACAGGATACGCTCGACTTCGCCGCCGAAGTCGGCGTGGCCGGGGGTGTCGACGATGTTGATGCGCGTGCCCTTCCACTCGATCGAGGTCGCCTTGGCGAGGATGGTGATGCCACGCTCTTTTTCGAGGTCGTTCGAGTCCATCATGCGCTCAACCGTGCGCTGGTTTTCGCGGAACGAACCGGACTGCTTCAGGAGCTCGTCGACGAGCGTTGTTTTTCCATGGTCGACGTGCGCGATAATCGCGATGTTGCGCATTTTCATGATAAGGATCTCTGATGGCTTTGGAGCAAGTGCCGGAGTAGTGCCGGTGGCGCGCCTGTTACTTTGGGGCGCTCATAACCTTTTTTTTGCAATTGCGAAAGAGGGGAAACCGCCGGCACCGAATCAATGGTTACCGGCGGCGCAGAAAATCGGCCTTTTCTTGCAGGCAGACTAAGCCGCAAGCCCCTTTTTCTTTAGCATCGCCTCGGGCGTCGGCATCCGTCCGCGAAAGGCCATGTAAGCCTCTTCCGGATCGACGGAGCCACCCACCGAGTAGATGTTTTCCTTGAGCTTTCGGGCCGTTTCCGGATCGAACGCATTGCCGGTTTCCTCAAATGCCGAAAACGCGTCCGCGTCCAGAACTTCCGACCACATGTAGGAATAGTAGCCGGCCGAATAGCCGTCGCCGGAAAAAACATGCTGGAAATGCGGTGTGGCGTGACGCATCACCATGGACGCCGGCATGCCGATTTTCGCAAGCACCGCCGTCTGCACGGCGATCGGATCCTCGACGGCACCTTGCGTATGGAACGCCATGTCGACCAGCGCCGAAGACGTGAATTCCACCGTATTGAAGCCGGAGTTGAATGTGCGGGCCGCCAGAACCTTGTCAAGCAGGGCTTGCGGCATCGACTCGCCGGTTTCCACATGCACGGCATAGGTCTTCAGCACGTCCGGTACGGTCAGCCAGTGTTCGTAGAGTTGCGACGGCAATTCGACGAAATCACGCGAAACGCTGGTGCCCGATACCGACGGATAGGTCACGTTCGACAGCATGCCATGGGCAGCATGGCCGAATTCGTGAAACAGCGTGCGCGCATCATCGAGCGACAGCAGCGCCGGCCGCCCCGGCTCCGGCTTGGCAAAATTGCAGACATTGTAGATGATCGGGATCTCACCGACATGCCCGTTCTTCAAGGTCAGCCGGTGTTGCGACTGGAACGAGCTCATCCATGCACCCGAACGCTTCGAGGGGCGGGCGAAGTAATCTCCGAGGAACAGCGCAACCAGCCGATCGGAACTGTCGCGGATCTCGAAGACACGGACGTCGGGATGATATCCGACAACATCCGGCATCGGCACGGCCTTGATGCCAAAGATGCGACCGGCGACATCGAAGCAAGCCTCGATGATCTTTTCAAGTTGCAGATAGGGCTTCAACTCGGCTTCGGAGAAATCGAATTTGCGAGCGCGCAGCTTTTCCGCATAATGGCGCCAGTCCCAAGGCGCCACCGCATGGTTACGACCTTCCTCGGCGATCAGCGCGGCCAGTTCCCGTTCCTCGCCCTCGGCTTGCTTGACGGCCTTCTCCCACACCTTCATCAACAGCCCATTCACCGCGTCCGGCGTTTTGGCCATGGTATTGTCGAGCTTGAGGCTGGCATAATCCTTGTATCCCAGAAGCGCGGCCTTTTCGGCACGAAGTGCCAGTGTTTCCTTGACGATGTCGCGATTGTCGGTGGCGCCGCCATTGATGCCGCGCGCCGTCCAGGCCTTGAACGCTGCCTCGCGCAAATCGCGGCGCTCGGAGAAAGTCAGAAACGGTTCGATGATCGATCGCGACAGTGTCACCACATAGGCGTGTCCGCCCACATGGGCAGCCGCAGCCGAGGCCATGGCATCGCGCAGAAAACCCGGAATTCCCGCAAGGTCATCCTCGCCGGCCAGCGGCAGGGTCCATGAACTCTCATCTGCAAGCACGTTCTGGCCGAATTGCGCCCCGAGGCTCGCCAGTCGCTCATTGATCGCAGCCAGGCGCTCCTGCTCCACCTTGGGGAGCTTTGCACCCGATTTGACAAACCCCTTCCAGTGCCGCTCCAAGACACGCGCTTCCTCGAGCGTCAGCCCCAGGGTATCGCGCTGGTTCCACAGCGTATCGATCCGCTGAAACAGAGCCGCATTCATGCCGATCCTTGAATAGTGACGCGACATCTTCGGCGCTATCTCACGCTCCAGCGCCTGGATGGCCGGATTGGTATGCGCCCCTGCCCGGTTCCAAAACAGCGCCGACACCCGGGACAGAGTGTCGCCCGCCAGTTCAAGCTCGACGATCGTGTTGATAAAACTCGGCGCCGCCGGATTGCCCGCAACCGCTTCGATCTCAGCGTCATGTTCCGCCAGCGCCACGTCGAAGGCCGGTGCGAAATCGCCATCGGCAATCTCCTCGAATTTCGGCAGGCCATGCGGCCCCGTCCATTCGACAACGGCAGGATTATAGGCGGGGGAACAAGTCATAAGCGTCTCCTTCGTTGCGCTTCCAAACCGCGAAGCGCCTTCATCCGATATGCTATCGCGACGAACCGATGACAAGCACGCAAAAAGCAGTGAACAAAAATGAATATGCCCCACAACTTTGTTCCATCAACATTGACGAAAATTAGAACAGGGAGATAGATCGAACTATCCTATGAAAGGATGGTGTGTGCCATGGAAGTGTTTCCGATACGGCCGATTGGCGGCCCTTCACTGAAGATCAAGGAAAGCAACCTCCAGCAAGAGGTCAAGCTGAGCGAGCTGTCGGTGAAGCCTCTCGTCTCGCGAGAACGCGAGACATTCGAGGAAGCACTTTCTGTTTTTGCCAGCATGACCCCGCGGCGGCTGCGGGAGATTGCCACCGAGAGCTTTGACCGCGCCGAAATCGACGAGGATACCTATCGAGAACTGTCCACCGAGCTGCCGCTGCAAGCCGTGGATCGCCATGGCAACGTTGCCGACCTTTCCAATCTCACCGACAATACTGAATTCGACTATGCCGAATACTATCGTACCCAGCATGCATTGGCAGAAATGATCGGCAATCTCGACAACGCCGACTCTTATGCAAAAATCCTCGATTTCTTCGGCCGCACAAGCTAAGCGGATCCAGGCGCGCTAAAAACACAAAATATTCTCGCCTTCGTGAAATTCGCGAATTATGGCTGGTCCGGATTATGTCCGGCCCCAGCAAAGTCTGGTTTACCGGACATGGTCCGGCCAGCGACACCCGCGGCGCCGAATTCCATCACTTGCGAAAGCAGATCACATGACACAGGCTCGCATGAGCGAGAGGCGAACCTCGCTGATCGGCGCGCTGCTGACGGCGATCGGGCCGATCTCCATGGCGATCTACACGCCGGCCATGCCGCAACTGGTCGCGGCCTTCGATACGACCAGTTCGGCGATCAAGCTCAGCCTGTCACTCTATTTCGCCGGTTTCGCCGTGGCGCAACTGGTCGCAGGCCCCGTCTCGGATGCCTTTGGCCGCCGCAAGGCAACGCTCGCCTTCCTGCTGATCTACCTCGCTGGCAGCATCGTCGCGGCACTTGCCTCGACAGTGGACCTGTTGCTGGCCGGCCGCCTGATCCAAGGCATCGGCGCATCGGTCGGCGTCACCGTCTCTCGTGCCATCGTCCGCGACCAGTTCACCGGCAGCGAGGCGGCCCGCATCCTCAACATGATCGGCATCATGCTGGCTGTCGGACCGGCAGCCGGCCCGACGCTGGGCGGTATCGCGCTATCCCTGGCCGGCTGGCAGGCGGTCTTCTACCTGATGGTTGGCTTCGGTCTCCTGAGTGTAGCCGTTGTAATCCTGGGCATGAGCGAAACCACCGTCCCGGATCGCGCCAGGATAAGGCCACGCCGCATCCTGAGCGCCTATCGCACATTGATCGCGGATCCACGCGTGCTTTTCCCGTCGCTGGTCCTCGGCGGCTGCGTCGGCGCCCTTTACGCACAATCGACCATGCTGCCCTTCATATTGATCGATCGTGTCGGATTGTCCCCGGCTCAGTTTGGCGTCGGCATGTTGATGCAGTCCGGTTTCTTCTTCGCCGGTTCGGTGGCTTTGCGTTTGCTCGCCCCACGGCTCGGCGAAACCCGCGCCTTGCGGCTTGGCCTTGCGATGGCAGCCACTGGCGGAATGATCATCGCCCTGTCGGTACGCATGCTGGAGCCGAGTTTCCTCTCGATCATGGGACCGGTGGCACTCTGCTCCTTCGGCATCGCCTTTATCATCCCTTACATCACCACGGCCGGCCTGGAGCCGCATCCCGAGATTGCCGGGTCAGCAGCTGCGCTGATCGGCTTCGTCCAGATGGCATCGGGTTTTGCCGGTGGGGTCGCCGCCTCGCTGCTGACCGATCCGCTGACCGCCTTCGGAACAATCATTCCAGTCATGGAGATCGGCGCACTGCTGGCCTACCTCGCCTACCTCACCTTCCTGCGCGGCAGCAAAACGCAGGCATGAAAATACCCGCCGTCCGGGGACGGCGGGTTCGGGCAAATCAAGCGTCTTCAGGCCGGCTAAAAGCCAAACCTGGTCATTTGCCGAGATTGCGCTTGGCGAGCGTGCGCAGGCGAAGGGCGTTCAACTTGATGAAGCCGGCCGCATCCTTCTGGTCATAAGCGCCCTGGTCGTCCTCGAACGTGACCAGTTGGTCGGAATAGAGCGACTTGGGCGATTCGCGGCCGATGACCATAACATTGCCCTTGTAGAGCTTCAGCGTCACTTCGCCCTCGACATGCTCCTGGCTCTTGTCGATCAGCGCCTGCAGCATTTCGCGTTCCGGAGAGTACCAGAAGCCGTAATAGATCAGCTCGGCGTAACGCGGCATGATCTCGTCCTTGAGATGGGCGGCACCACGATCGAGGGTGATCGATTCGATCGCGCGGTGCGCCGACAGGAGGATCGTGCCACCGGGCGTCTCGTAGACGCCGCGCGATTTCATGCCGACAAAGCGGTTTTCGACCAGGTCCAGACGACCGATACCATTGTCGCGGCCGTAATCGTTGAGGGCCGCCAGCAACGTCGCCGGGCTCATGCGCACGCCATTGATCGAAACGGCATCACCCTTTTCAAAGCCGACCTTGATGGTCGTCGCCTTGTCGGGCGCAGCTTCCGGCGAAATCGTCCGCATATGCACGTATTCCGGCGCCTCGACGGACGGATCTTCCAGAACCTTGCCTTCGGACGACGAATGCAGAAGGTTGGCGTCGACGGAGAACGGTGCCTCGCCCTTCTTGTCCTTGGCAACAGGGATCTGGTTCTGTTCGGCAAACGCCAGTAGGTCCGTACGGCTCTTGAAGGCCCAGTCGCGCCACGGTGCGATGATCTTGATGTCCGGGTTCAGTGCATAGGCCGACAGTTCGAAACGAACCTGGTCATTGCCCTTGCCGGTCGCGCCATGCGCAATGGCATCGGCACCGGTCTTCCTGGCGATCTCGATCAGGTGCTTGGAGATCAGCGGACGGGCAATCGACGTGCCGAGCAGATAGACGCCTTCATAGACGGCATTGGCACGAAACATCGGAAAGACGAAATCGCGGACGAACTCTTCGCGGACATCTTCGATGAAGATTTCCTTGATGCCCATCATCTCGGCCTTCTTGCGCGCCGGCTCGAGCTCTTCGCCCTGGCCAAGGTCGGCAGTGAAGGTGACGACTTCAGCACCGAGTTCGGTCTGCAGCCACTTCAGGATGATCGAGGTATCGAGGCCGCCGGAATAAGCGAGAACGACCTTTTTGACGTCTTTCGGGAGTGCCATGATGATAAAGTCCGTTGATGAAGGCGAGCCCGACCAACCTGGGCCCCTGGTTTGGCGGCACTTTTAGCCGGATTCCGGCGCGGTGCAAGGGCAAGCGCGCCGCTGGAGGTCGCTTCCGCGACTTTCTTGGAGACTGGAAAATGATCGCAGGAGCAAGCATGCACCTCACAGCTCCGCATCCGGTGGGTGCAATTTGGCTCTGTCACCTTATCTATGCGATGAAGCGCTACGGTTTGACTTGCAGGAAAATCATACCATATGCCGTCACGGCACAATGACAGACCAAAGGAGCAAAACATGGCAGACATCCTATCCGTGATAGCCAAGGGCAAGGTTGCGGTCGTGACCGGTGCTGCCTCTGGCATCGGCTTGGCCGCCGCCAAGTCCTTCGCGTCCAAGGGCATGTGCGTCGTGCTGGCCGATCTCGGCGGGGACAATCTGGCTGAGGCAGCCCAGGAGGTCGCAGCACTTTCGGAAAACCCGGAAAGTGACGTTGTTGCCATCGAAACCGACGTCAGCAAGCGCGAGGATCTGGAAGCCCTGGAGCGTGCCATTGTTCAGCGCTTCGGTCGCGTTCACCTGCTGATGAACAATGCCGGTATCCAGCCGGGCAGCAGCCTGTTTGGCCCGCAGGCCAATTGGGACAATGTCTTTGCTGTTAATCTGATGGGCGTTGTGCATGGCACGCGGGTCTTCGGTCCGGGCATGATCAACCACAAGGATCCGGCCATCATCATCAACACCGGCTCGAAACAGGGCATCACCACGCCGCCGGGCGATCCGGCCTACAATGTTGCCAAGGCAGGGGTGAAGGCCTTCACCGAAGCCTTGCAGCACGAATTGCGCAACACGCCGAATTGCAACGTCACAGCCCATCTGCTGATCCCGGGCTTTGTCTATACCGGGCTCACCGCCAATGGCCGGGCAGAAAAGCCGGCTGCTGCCTGGACGTCTGAACAGACGGTCAATTTCATGCTGGAAAGCATAGGCCGAGGCGATTTCTACATCCTTTGCCCGGACAACGACGTCGATCGGGCAACGGACGAAAAGCGCATTGCCTGGGCTGCCGGCGACATCATCGAAAACAGGCCACCGCTGTCGCGCTGGCATCCAGACTATGCCGAGGCCTTCAAGGCGTATCTCGCAAAGTAGGCGCCGGATTGGCAAGCATCACGAAGCTCGATAAGGATGGACAATCCGGCCTTATCGGGCTTTTTGATTTTTGGTGTCATTCATGGATTTCGTTCCCAGCCTGCCGACATTCCTCGCCTTCAGCCTCGCCATTCTGCTCCTGGCGCTGACGCCCGGACCCGACATGACACTGTGGATCAGCCGGTCCCTGCGCGACGGCCGCTCGATCGGCCTGATGGTTCTGGCCGGCACCAGCTTCGGTATCTCCATTCACACGATCCTGGTCGCCTTCGGCATCTCCGCGTTGATCGTCGCGTCGCCAACCGCCTTCATGATGCTGAAGACCGGCGGGGCTGCCTATCTCTTGTGGCTGGCGATCCAAGCCATTCGCCATGGCTCGAACTTCGTCGTCAAGGCCGATGGCGACAGCGAAGCCTCGCGGCTGAACGCCTTCGTCAACGGCCTGTGGGTCAATCTGCTCAACCCCAAGGTCATCATCTTCTTCATGACCTTCCTGCCGCAATTCGTTACCGCCGACGATCCGCATGTCACCGGCAAACTGGTCTTCCTCGGCCTTTGGTCGATCATCCTGTCGCTGCCGATCGGCATAGCGATCATCTTCGGTGCGGATTTCCTCTCCGGCTGGCTGCAGGCCAATCGCAAGATCCTGCGCGGCATCGACTACACCTTTGCCGGCGTCTTCTCGATCTTCGCCGCCAAGATCCTGATGACCCAAGCCAAGTGACAGTCTGAAACGAAAAAGGCTGCAACGCAAAAGCGGGCCGAAGCCCGCTTTTTAATCCTCGTCGTCGGTGCCGTGATTGGCGATCATCATCGCCTCGAAAGCGAGCCGCTCGGTCTTGCGCATACGCTCCGATTCCGACTTCAACTGGCCGCAGGCAGCCAGAATGTCGCGGCCACGCGGCGTGCGGATCGGTGAGGCATAGCCGGCTGCATTGATGAAATCGGCAAACTTTTCGATCTGCTCCCAGTCCGAACACTGGTAATTGGTGCCCGGCCACGGATTGAACGGGATCAGGTTGATCTTGGAAGGCACGCCCTTCAACAGCTTGATCAGCCCCTTGGCATCTTCCAGGCTGTCGTTGACGTCCTTCAGCATCACATACTCGAAGGTGATGCGACGGGCGTTCGACAGACCCGGATAGTTGCGACAGGCCTCGATCAGGTCCTTCAGCGGATACTTCTTGTTGATCGGCACCAGCAGGTCGCGCAGGTCGTCGCGCACCGCATGCAGGGAAATCGCCAGCATGACGCCGATCTCTTCGCCGGTCTTGTAGATTTCCGGCACGACGCCCGAGGTGGAGAGCGTGATGCGACGCTTCGACAGCGACAGCCCATCGCCATCGGATGCGATCAGCAGCGCCTTCTTCACTTCCTCAAAATTGTAGAGCGGCTCGCCCATGCCCATCATCACGACATTGGTCACCTTGCGATCGCTCGACGGCACCATGCCGCCTTGTGGCACGTCGCGATCCGGGAAGTCGCCGAGCCGGTCGCGCGCCAAAAGCAACTGCGACAGGATTTCCTCGGCAGTCAGGTTGCGCACAAGCTTCTGCGTCCCGGTGTGGCAGAAGGTACAGGTCAGCGTGCAGCCGACCTGGCTGGAAATACAGAGCGTGCCTCGTCCCTCTTCTGGAATGTAGACTGCCTCGATCTCGACCGGCCGACCGGCTCCGCGTGGCGGAAAACGCAGCAGCCATTTGCGGGTGCCGTCGTTCGAAATCTGCTCTTCGACAATCTCCGGCCGGGCAATGGTGAAATGCGTCTTCAGCATTTCGCGCATGTCCTTGGACACATTGACCATGGCGTCGAAGTCGGAGACACCGCGCACATAGACCCAGTTCCAGATCTGCGCGACGCGCATCTTGATCTGCTTTTCCGGCACGCCCTTTTCGCGAAGCGCCGCCCCCAATGTGTCGCGGTCCATGCCGATCAGGCTCGGTTTCTCGGCCATGGCGCCAGGGCGCTGGGCTGGCGCAACGGTGCGAGGACGCTCGGAAAGGGTGTCGGTGGCGGACATGGTTCAAACCTCTTGCCGATATCAGGACCGTCACCGGCGGGCGGCGATCAATGTTCGGCGATGCATGAATGCTGGACTTTGCAATGCGGAACATGGTCGCGCATTCGACTTTGATGCGGGGCAATATCAGCTTTTTCGGCCGCCGTCACCCCGCAGCGCTGCGGTCGACACGAAAGCCTTAACGGCGAAAGGGGCCGGCAACGCCGACCCCATGCTAACGATGAGACAAAAGGATGTTTACTTGCAGCCTTCGATCTTCTTCAGAGCCGCCGAAATGCCCGACAGCGAATAGCTGTAGTTCGTGCCCGTACCGCGTGCCGACGTCGCCTTGACCGTCATCGACTTGCCGGTCTTCATCGCAGCAACCAGTGCCGGTTCCTCGGCCGCATTCTCGACCCAAGCCGAGGTGTCCTTGACGAATAGGACGAAGTTCTTGTCATCGATCGTCACATTGACTTTCGAATCGCCCTTCATCGCATAACCCATCATCGCCTGCGGCTCGTACGATATGTTCTGGCCGGGGCGCTGCGACACGACGAAGAAGATATCGCCATGATTGACACTGGCCGGTTCTTTGGTCGTCGGGACCGACAGAACGTAGCAAACAGTGCCACCGTTGGATTTATAGGAATAAGCACCCCAGGCCTTGAACTGCTCGATACGCGTCGGCGATTGCGCGACGGCGAGCCCGCTGCTTGCCAGGATCAGTGCCAGTGCGGCTACGCTACTTCTTACAAACATGTCTTCCTGCCGGTTGTTTCCATCCATCGCCCAGTCACAAAACCGGACGCTCTTCGTCAAAACCTGTGTTCAGTTTGACTTAATTTACCTTACCAAAACGTGAACGAAGGACGCCTTCTTGTCACAAACCGCGTCGTCGAACTGAATTTGGCGCCCGAAATCCGGCAAAAATCACCCGATATGGACATTGGCTCCCGACAGCGATGTAGAAAGAGCAAATCAGGCAAGAGTTAGGCTGATCTGATTTTTCGTCAGCGATCTTGGTAGCGCTTAGGCGTTCTTGCCGGGACCTTCGGCTTTTTCCGCCAATATTTCGTCCGCAGCGTCATAGTGCCGCTCCTTGATATGCCTGTTGATCAGCGCAAATGCGGCCGTCAGCACAGCGACGTCGTCGGTAAAACCGATAAAGGCAAACACATCCGGAACGGCATCGAGCGGCAGGACGAAATAACCCAGCGCAGCCAGCAAAATGCCGCGCGCACGGAACGGCGTCTCCCTGTCCGTTGCGCAATAGAACGCAGCAACGACATCCCGCGAGAACGGGATCTGGCGAGCGGCTTTTTTCAAGGTCGGCCAGAAGCGACTGCGAACCTTCGCCTCCTGCCGCTCCTGCGTTTCTTCGTCGCCCGGCAACAGAATTTCGCCGATTTTCACGTCATCCATCGTCCATCGATTCCTTCGTTTGGACCCTGAAAAGATATGTGGATGGACTGCGGCAGTTTCAATCTTCCTGCGCGGCCGCCATATCCATGAGAACGGCCAGCTTGAAATCCAGTTCCGTCAGGCCTCCGGCGGAATGCGTGGTCAGCGCCACATCGACCCGCTTGTAGACATTGGACCATTCGGGGTGATGGTCGAGCTTTTCGGCAGCAAGGGCCGCTTCGGCCATGAAGCCGAACGCCTGGCGAAAATCGCGAAAGACATAGTGCTTCTCGATCGCGGCACCCGCGCGCCCGATCGACCATCCCTTGAGTTCACCAAGGCGGGCAGCGATTGCCGCATCGTCCAGTTTCTCATATTTCATCTCTTCACCTCCCAATGGAATGTGCCGATGAACACACCCTCGATCCTTTTTGTCTGTCTCGGCAATATCTGCCGTTCGCCGCTGGCCGAAGGTATCTACCGGCACCTCGTCTCAGCCGAGACCTATGCAGGCCAGATCGCCTCTGCCGGTATCGGCGGCTGGCATGCAGGCGATCCGCCGTACCGCCGCTCCATCGAGACAGCCCGCCAATATGGCATAGATATTTCGACGCAGAGGGCAAGGCAGGTCAAGCAGCAGGATTTCGCCGCGTTCGATTTGATTCTCGCCATGGACAGCAGCAACCTTGGGCGCCTGCAGGCGCTGGCGCCCCGTGAATATCAGGACCGGCTGCATCTGTTCAGCCGTTATGCGACGTCAACCGATGTCGATATCCCGGATCCCTACTATGGTGGACAGGCCGAATTCGACGCTGTCTACACCATGCTCTTTTCTGGCTGCAAAGCCTTGGTCGCAAAATTCGCCACCGAACGGTTTTCGTGAAGCGGAAAGACTTCCTCGGTCAGATAAGGCCCACCCCCCACCGATTCCCTCGACGACAGCAATACGAAGCGCGGCGCAATGAAGGGAACGGTATGGAAATCGCCGCGACCGCTCAAGTAATGCACCACATCCTCGAGACGAGACTGCTTGAGGCGTGCCAGGGTCACATGCGGGGTGAACTTTCGCGGGTCCGGAGGAAGCCCTATCCGCTGGCAAATCCGTTCTATCTCGCCCTGCAGCGCATACATCTCCGGTACCGGCGTAACGCCGGCCCAGATCGAATGCGGTTTCTTCGAACCGAAGGAACCGATACCATTCAGCGAGAGAGAGAATTCCGGTCGGTCAATCCGGTCGAGACGATCGACGATTTCATCAGCCGTGCGTCCGTCCACATCCCCGATGAAGCGCAAGGTGATGTGATAGTTCTCCACATCAATCCACCGGGCGCCGGGCAGACCACCCCGCAACAATGAAAGGCTCATCGCCGCATTGCGGGGAATTTCGAGGGCAGTGAATAATCTCGGCATCGCGAGCTCCCCGAATCTTTTGCAGATGCTCACAGCGAATCACGCAATGCCATCAGGCGCAAGCGCTTATTTAGACTTACCCTCAACGCTTTTCACCAGCTCTTCAGCCAGCGGCAGCATCCGCTGCGCCATCACGGCCAGCCCTTTGGTGTTGGGATGCATGCCATCCTCCAACAAAAGACTGCGCTCGGTAATCACACCATCGAGGATGAACGGATAGAGCGGCAGCGCGTGTTTCGCAGCGAGACGAGGATAGATAGCATTGAATGTTTCACCGTATTGCGCGCCCATATTCGGCGGTGCGAGCACGCCGACGAGAAGAATGGGGATTCCACGCGCCTTCAGGCGGCTGATGATCTGGTCGAGATTTTTTTCCGACTGATCCGGCGGGATTCCGCGCAAGGCGTCATTTGCCCCAAGCTCAAGGATCACGCCATCGGTCCCGTCGGGAACCGACCAGTCCACGCGCGACAGGCCGCCAGACGTGGTGTCGCCTGAAAAACCGGCATTGGTGATGACGACATCATGGCCTTTTGCCACCAGCGCGCGCTGCAACTGGGCCGGCAGCGCATCTTCCTGCGGCAATTGATAGCCGGCCATCAAGCTGTCGCCGAAGCCGACCAGTTGCACTGGCTCGGCGGCAGCGAGCCGGGCGGCACCCAGCGTTGCCATCAGGATCACGGTGAAATGAAGGGCTACGGCTTTAAATCTCATCATGGCTTTCCTAGATTGCCGTCAGGTCGCATCCTGCGGCAACGAATTTGATTTCCCATAGATATAGGACGGCCGCGCGTGAGAAAAACCATCATCGAACTCAAAAGCGCCGATCTCACTCTGGGCAATGCTGCTGCCTCCGTCCACGTCCTGAAAGATATTGATCTCACCATAGCCGAAGGCGAAGCTGTGGGCATCATTGGTCCCTCCGGCTCAGGCAAATCGACGCTGCTGATGGTTCTGGCCGGTCTGGAACGATTGGACAGCGGCGAAATTCATGTCCGCGACACGGCGCTGCACGCGCTTGGCGAAGATGCGCTGGCCGATTTTCGCGGCAAGAATATCGGCATTGTCTTCCAGTCCTTCCACCTGATTGCCAATATGACGGCGATCGAGAATGTTGCAGTTCCGCTGGAACTCGCCAATGTTCGCAATGCCTTCGACATCGCCCGCAAGGAACTGGAGGCTGTCGGCCTGGGTGAGCGCCTGAACCACTATCCCGGACAATTGTCCGGCGGCGAGCAGCAGCGCGTCGCCATTGCCCGCGCCCTGGCGCCGTCCCCCGCCGTTCTGATTGCCGACGAGCCGACAGGCAATCTCGACACCGAAACCGGTCGCCAGATTGCTGATCTGCTGTTTTCCAAGCAGGCCGAGCGGGCCATGACGCTGGTGCTGGTGACCCACGACAACGCGCTGGCAGCCCGTTGCTCGCGCCAGGTCCGCGTTGCATCCGGCAAGATTGCCGGCGACAGCGCCGCTGAAACCAGCCGCCCGACCGCGGTGCCCGCATGAGCGGTTTTGCATCACGGGTGAAGATCGCCTTCCGCATCGCGCTTCGCGAATTGCGCGGCGGCCTCAAGGGCTTCTACATTTTCCTCGCCTGCATCGCGCTGGGAACCGGCGCCATCGCCGCCGTCAATTCCGTCTCGACCGCCATCACCGATGCGATTTCCTCGGAAGGCCGCACGCTGCTCGCCGGCGACATGCGTTTCGAACTCAACAACCGGGAGGCCAGCGCCGAAGAACTGCGCTTCCTGCAGGGACTGGGCACCGTTTCGCTGACGACGGCGCTGCGCTCGATGGCGCGCCTGCCGGACGGTGCGGATCAGTCGCTGGTCGAACTCAAGGCTGTTGACGACGCCTATCCGCTCTATGGCCGTTTCACGGCCGAACCCGACCAACCCTTGTCAGAGCTCCTTGCGCAACGCGACGGCACTTACGGCGCAGTCGTTGCACAGTTGCTGCTCGACCGGATGAACATGGCTGTCGGCGATGAGATCCTGGTTGGCAACGCCCGCTTCCGGATCAACGGCGTGATCGTCAATGAGCCGGATTCCATTTCGGATGGCTTCGGCTTTGCACCGCGCTTCCTGACCAGCCGCACCGCGCTGCTGGCAAGCGGCCTGACAGAGACCGGCAGCCTCGTCGAACAAGCCTACAAGGTTCGCTTCAGCGACCCTGCGCCCGATCCGGCAATGATACGGCAACGCGCCCAGACGGAACTTCCCAATGCCGGCTGGTCGATCCGCAGCAGCGATCGTGCAGCACCGGCGCTGACGGAAAACATCGAGCGCTTCTCACAGTTCCTGACATTGGTCGGCCTCACGGCCCTGGTGGTCGGTGGCGTCGGCGTCGCCAATGCCGTGCGGGCCTTCCTCGACTCCAAACGGACCGTCATCGCCACGCTAAAATGCGTTGGCGCTCCGGCATCCGTGGTCGTCATGGTCTATCTGATCCAGATCACGCTGGTCGCCTCGGTCGGCATCCTGATCGGGCTGGCCCTTGGCGCCATTGCCCCACCGATCACGGCCAGCTATCTGGCCGGCATCCTGCCGATCTCGACGGAAGCGACGCTCTATCCGCGCGCGCTGCTGCTTGCTGCCCTCTTCGGCATCCTGGTAACGCTCGCCTTTGCCATCCTGCCGCTCGGCCACGCACGCAGGGTTCCGGCAACGGCCCTGTTCCGCGAACAGGGCTTCGAAACCCGTGGCCTGCCATCCTGGCCTTATATTCTTGCGACCGCTCTGGCGCTGGCAGCGCTCGCAGCCCTTGCGATCTATTCCTCGGAAGAAAAGCGCATTGCGACGGTTTTCCTCATTGCCATGGCTGCAGGATTTGTCCTCTTGCGCGTGGTTGCCTATCTGATTGCGCTGGCCGCGCGCCGCAGCCCGCGGATCCATTCGGCAGCGCTGCGTCTCGCCGTCGGCAACATCCATCGGCCGGGCGCCCTGACGCCGGCCGTAACGCTGTCGTTGGGACTGGGCCTGAGCCTTTTGGTGGCGCTGGCGCTCATCGACGGCAACCTGCGCCGTGAACTGACCGGCAATCTGCCGGACCGTGCACCGAACTTCTTCTTTGTCGACATTCAAGGAAGTGAACTAGACAGCTTCCGGAGCCTCGTCCAGCGCGAGGCCCCCGAGGGCAAGCTGGTCGAAGTGCCGATGCTGCGCGGCCGTATCCTGGCACTGAACGGCACGGATGTCGCCAAGATCAACGTGCCGCCGGAAGGCCGCTGGGTGTTGCGCGGCGATCGTGGCCTCACCTATGCCCGCAACGTACCGGAAAACAGCAGCGTGACGGAAGGCACGTGGTGGCAGGACGGCTACGCCGGCGAGCCGCTCGTCTCCTTCTCCGAACAGGAAGGCCGGGAGCTCGGTCTGAAGATCGGCGACACCGTGACCGTCAATGTGCTCGGCCGCAGCATCACCGCGAGGATCGCCAATTTCCGCAAGGTTCAGTGGGAAAGCCTGTCGATGAACTTTGTCATGGTCTTCTCCCCCAACACGTTCGCCGGTGCGCCGCATGCCTGGCTGGCAACCCTGATCGACGGCGAGGCGACGGCCGCCGAGGAAGCCACGATCCTGCGTTCCGTCACGCAGGCCTTCCCGACGATCACCACCGTGAGGGTCAAGGATGCTCTGGAGGTGGTAGACCGCCTGGTTGGGCAACTTGCCACGGCGATCCGGTCTGCAGCGGCCCTCGCCCTGATTGCATCGGTGCTCGTGCTGTCAGGCGCTCTTGCCGCCGGCAACCGCGCGCGAACGCATGATGCGGTCATCCTGAAGACGCTGGGAGCCACGCGCGCCATGCTGATCCGCGCATTCACCTACGAATATATGCTGCTTGGCGCAGCAACCGCCCTGTTCGCCCTCATCGCCGGCGGTGGCATCGCTTGGTATGTATTGAGCCAGATCATGAAGCTTCCATCCAACTTCCTGCCCGATGTCGCTGTGATGACAATCCTCATTGCTCTTGTGGTCACCATCGGCATAGGTCTGGCAGGCACCTGGCGCATTCTCGGACAGAAAGCAGCTCCCGTTCTGCGTGAACTTTAGGTCAGAAACAAAACTTCTGACACACTTGACGCACGGTCGGGCGGATTACCGCGATTTAAGCTTTCGGCTCTTGTCCAAGACCCGGGAACACCTCATATTGTTGTTACGCATGCTGAGCTCCGCAGCGGCGCCCGGACATTTAGTCCGCACCGTCATCCATCGGAGCTTGAAAGAGGAAACCAATGTCTGAACTTCGCAACTATCAGAGCCGTGCGGGCCAGACCCAGTCGGCGACGATGATCGACGAAGGTCTGCGCGCCTACATGCTCAAGGTTTACAACCTCATGGCGCTGGGCCTTGCCATCACCGGTATTGCCGCTTACGCAACCTTCCAGATGGCCGTGTCCAGCCCGGCATTCGCCCAGGCGATCTACGGTTCGCCGCTGCGTTGGGTCGTGATCCTGGCACCCGTCGCCATGGTGTTTTTCCTGAGCTTCCGCATCCACAAAATGAGCGTCGCTTCTGCGCAGATGACCTTCTGGGTCTATGCCGCCCTGATGGGCCTGTCGCTGTCGTCGATCTTCCTGATCTACACCGGCGCCAGCATCGTCCAGACCTTCTTCGTCACGGCCGCGTCCTTCGGTGCCCTGTCGCTGTATGGCTACACCACCAAGCGTGACCTCTCGGCCATGGGCTCGTTCCTGATGATGGGTCTGTTCGGCTTGATCATCGCATCGGTCGTGAACATCTTCATGGCCTCTTCGGCGCTCGACTTCGCCATCTCGGTGATCGGCGTGCTGATCTTCGCCGGCTTGACCGCCTATGATACGCAGGCGATCAAGGCTGCCTATGCTGAATCCGATAGCCAGGAGACGGCTGGCCGCAACGCCATCATGGGCGCGTTGCGCCTCTATCTCGACTTCATCAATCTGTTCCTGTTCATGCTGCGCTTCCTCGGAAACCGCAACTGACCAGTACCGACTTCGGCTCTGCCTATAGTCATGGAAACCCCTGCTTCGGCGGGGGTTTTTTATTGCCTGATCCGCCAGTCTCTGCAAACGGCAGACACAAAAAAGCCTCCGGTTCGCACCGGAGGCTTTTTAGAGGTGACCCATGAGAGGATCGGCTTATGCCGCTTCTTCTTCCTGGGTGTCTTCTTCTTCAATGGTCTTGCCACGCTTCGGGCCCTTGGCAAGATTGACCTCGACCAGACGCACGGCCTCGGTTTCGGACATCTTGTTCACGGCGGCGATTTCCCGCGCCATGCGGTCGAGAGCAGCTTCATACAGCTGACGCTCGGAGTAAGACTGCTCCGGCTGGTTCTCGGCGCGGTAGAGGTCGCGGACGACCTCTGCAATCGAGATCAGGTCGCCGGAATTGATCTTGGCATCATATTCCTGAGCCCGACGCGACCACATGGTGCGCTTGACGCGAGCCTTGCCCTGTACAACCTTGAGAGCGCGCTCGACAAAGTCGGTTTCGGACAGCTTGCGCATACCGATGCTCACGGCCTTGGCAACCGGAACCTTCAAGCGCATCTTGTCCTTTTCGAAATCGATAACAAAAAGCTCAAGCTTCATGCCGGCCACTTCTTGCTCTTCGATAGCGGTGATGGTACCGACGCCATGTGCCGGGTAGACAATCGACTCGCCGGTCTTGAAACCGTGGCGTGCCGAGGATTTTTTCTGCTGGGTCGTCATTCGATTCAAAAACTCCCTGTTTTGCTCCCGGCATAATGCCGGCGCCGGGTCGGTCAGGCCCGGATGAGATGGAAGAAACCGCCAGGTTATTCCATCCTGATCCAATACGTCACAAAACAAACATCCCCCTCGTCGCGACAGAGACACGACACGCAAATGTCGTTTATGTCACGGAGACCGCGGTCGATGGTGAAGTTGCTTTCGTGATGTTTCTGGGCACAACTATGCCGCAAAGTGGAACAGTTTTAAGAGGCTATCACAAAAAGACGAGGAAATCAATATTTTACTGTCGACCGTCACAATCATGGCGAACTTGGCGCCTGATGGGACGCCAATAAGCCAAAAAACTGTGCAACGGGCAATTTGCCAAATAGGCAACTCCGGCCGAAAGCTCAATCACCGGAACCCGGTTCCTCAGAGAAGTATTTCTCGAATTTACCGGCGACGCCATCCATTTCTTTGGCTTCAGGCATCGGCTCTTTCTTGACCGTGATATTCGGCCAGATCTTCGCATAATCCGTATTGATCTTGAGCCACTTATCGAGACCCGGCTCCGTATCCGGCTTTATAGCCTCAGCCGGACATTCCGGTTCGCAAACACCACAGTCGATGCATTCATCCGGATGGATGACGAGGAAGTTCTCGCCTTCATAGAAACAATCGACCGGGCAGACCTCGACACAATCGGTGTATTTGCAGCGAATGCAATTGTCTGTGACGATATAGGTCATGCGGCACTCCAGAATGGCGTTAGGCACGGGTGGGAAACGACTGCATTGTTGCATTCCGGGCCATTTGCCCAGACGTAACACCTGTGTCCCCATCGGTAAGGTCTATTGGACAGCGTTGTGAGCTACTGTGTTCTCAAGCTCAAGGCAAGGATTATCAATTCGCTATTTAGCCGCAACGGCCACAAATTTTCTAATCATCGCCCCAGTCCGGCCCGGAGCGCAAATCTTCGATCGCCCGACGGTCTCTTTTGGTCGGCCGGCCGGCGCCGGGTGCGCGCACGGCCTGTTCCATCGGTGAGAAGGCGTCTCTTTTCTTCGGCGGCGGCGAAACGTCCTCATAGAGGTGACGGGCCTCCTCGTAGGGACCACGCCTTTCGCCTGGCAAACGCACCACCAGGATCAGCTGCCGCTCTCCCACATTGATCTCCAGCCGATCACCAGGCTTGATCTGATAGCTGGGTTGCCGCACGGGCTGGCCATTGACGCGCACATGCCCGCTCGCCACACGCGCCTGAGCAAGGCTGCGTGATTTTGTCACACGGGCGAAGAACAGCCACTTGTCGATGCGCTGACGCGAACCGGTGTGTGACTGTTCCTCGTCCATCTTACTTCTTCATCTGTTCCTTAAGGGCAGCGAGTTTGGCAAACGGCGAATCCGGATCCAGCGGCTTCTCCTTACGGGGCGGCTTTGCCTCGAAACGAGCCGGTTGCGACTTGTTGTTATCGCGCTCCGGACGCGGGCCGCGATCCTTGCGATCCTGACGATCACCGCGCTCCTGGCGATCGCCCTTGCCCGTGTTGCTGGCGTTGCCGCGATTGGTGTTGTCACGCGACTTTGCGCCCGCACCCTGTTCGGTACGGCCACCATCGCGGCGCCGATCGTCGCGACGGCCTTCGGTCTTGCCTTCGCCGGCTGGTGCCGTGCGCTGGCCTTGCGGGCGACGATCTCCAGCCGGTCTAGCACCGCGCTGATTGTCGCTGCGACCACCCGGACGCCAGAGCAGGACTGGCTTGGGCTCGGCAGGCGCCACATCGGCATCCACAATCGCAGGCTCGCCGTTGATAGCCTCAATCGTCTCTACTGGTGCTTCGGTAGCGGACGTCTCGCCAGCGGGTGTTTCGCTGGCGATTTCCTGGACTGCAGGTGTCTCGACAGCCGATGTTTCCGCAGTCGGTGCTTCCGCAGCAGTGTGATCGGCGTCGTCAACGCTATCGTCTTCATTCTTTTCGCTGGCAGCTTCAGACGCGACTGGGCCACCAGAGGTCTGGGCGGCAAGGAAAACGGCTGCGTCTTCGGCCGATACGCTGTCGGCGCGATATCCGAGACCCTTCAGGATCTCTTCCATATCATCCGGCGTCGCACCCAGAATCGACAGCATGGCTGTTGTCGTGGTGAAGCGGCGACCATCATAGGCGCCGTCCGGACGCGCCGGCGAACCGGGCTTCCACTGCAGCAGCGGACGGATCAGGTCGGCCAGACGCTCAAGGATGTCGATGCGCACGGCACGCTTGCCGAGAAACCGGAAACCGGCGAGCTTGTAGAACATCCGCTCGAAAGTAGGGTCGGTGACAACCGACGTACGGCCGGCGGCCAACACTGGGATCAGGTCACCGTAGCCCGCCTTGTCGAGACCATCGTGCTTCAACGCCCAGAGCAGCGAGATCAACTCGGCCGGGGCAGGCTTGAGCAAAGCCGGCATGAAGATGTGATAGGCGCCGAAACGCACGCCGTAGCGGCGCATCGAAGCGCGGCCGTCCTGATCGAGCGACTTGACGTCGTCGGACACGTCACGACGGAACAGCACACCCAGATTTTCAACCAGCTGGAAGGCAAGCCCCTTGGCCAGGCCCTGAAGATCCTCTGCACGCGACAGATCGTCGAGCGGCTTCAGGATCGTCGAGATATGATGATTGACGAAACGTTCGATACGGGCGGCAACGTGATCGCGTGCATTGCCGGTCAACTGTTCGTCAGCCAGCAGGATCACCCGCGGGTGCAGGATATGATCGCTTCCGGACAGCTTCGCCACCGGATCACCGACCCAACGTACCAGTCCATCCGATCCGATCGCCAGATCATTGTTGCCGGAGGCATGAAGCCGCGCAGCACGCGCTTCGAATTCCAGCGCCATGGCCCGATGGGCCGCCGCCTGTATTGCCTTGGCATCCGGACCTTCGGCACCGGAAATCGGCGTGAACCGGAAACCGGAGAGTTGTCCCATGGCATGTCCTTCTACAAAGACATCACCGTTCACACTGATTTCAGCTTCCAACATTGCATTCTCTCTCAAGCGCTTCATGAGCACAGATGTCCTGCGATCAACAAAGCGTTTCGTCAACCGTTCATGTAGCGCATCGGACAATCGGTCTTCGATTTCCCGCGTCTTTTCTTGCCAGTGTGTCGGATCGGCAAGCCAACCCGGCCGGTTCGACACATAAGTCCAAGTTCTGATCTGCGCGATTCGCGCGGATAGTGTATCGATTTCCCCGTCCGTCCGATCGGCTCTGCGGACCTGCTCGGCGAGAAAATCTTCGTTTACCGCACCCTGACGAACCAGATCGAAAAACAGGCTCTGAATCAAGTCAGCATGCTGTGCGGGCGTAATGCGCCGATAATCGGGCAGCGCGCAGGCCTCCCACAATTTCTCGACCCGGTCGGGCCGATTGGCAAGATCGATCACTTCTGGATATCGTGCCAGATATTCGAGCGCCTGCTGATCGATGGCCGGCAAGGCCCTTGTCAATCCTGCAATCTTCGGCGCGTCATCCAGGCTGCGCCGCAACGCCGCTACCGAAGAATAATCGAAATGCGCAGTTCGCCATTGCAGGACCTTGACCGGGTCGAACTGATGCGCCTCCAACCGTTCGACCAACTCGTCGTCGAAGGGATCGACCCGCCCGGTCACCCCAAAGGTTCCATCCTTCAGGTGCCGACCGGCGCGGCCTGCGATCTGCCCAAGCTCGCCAGCATTCAGATTGCGAAACTGGAAGCCGTCGAATTTTCGATCCTGGGCGAATGCCACATGGTCGACATCAAGGTTGAGGCCCATGCCGATGGCGTCGGTTGCAACGAGATATTCGACATCACCTTCCTGGTAGAGCCCAACCTGGGCGTTGCGGGTGCGCGGGCTCAGTGCACCGAGTACGACGGCAGCACCGCCCCGTTGACGGCGGATCAATTCGGCAATTGCATAAACCTCATCGGCCGAGAAGGCGACGATCGCCGTGCGCTGTGGCAACCGGGTGATCTTCTTCTGTCCGGCATAAAAAAGCTGCGACAGGCGCGGCCGCTCGACGATGGTAATGCCGGGCAGAAGCTGAATAAGGATCGATTTCATCGTTGCCGAACCAAGCAGCAGCGTCTCGTCCCGTCCGCGCAAATGCAACAGCCGATCGGTAAAGATATGCCCGCGCTCGAGATCACCGGCGAGCTGAATTTCGTCGATCGCCACAAAAGACGCTTTGGTCTCGCGCGGCATCGCCTCGACAGTGCAAACCGAGAAGCGCGCATTCGGCGGCGAGATCTTTTCCTCGCCGGTCACCAACGCGACATTTTGCACGCCAACGCGCTCAACGACACGAGTATAAACCTCGCGGGCAAGCAGTCGTAACGGCAGTCCGATGATCCCGGATCCATGCGCAACCATGCGCTCGATGGCGAAATGGGTCTTGCCCGTATTCGTTGGCCCCAGCACGGCTGTCACGCTGCGGCCACTCAGGATCATGGGTTGGGTATTCAAAGACCGCTCCAGTTCACAGGGCCGCCGTACCAAAGGGGGGGGGCGACCCTGGGCAACAAATGGCGATGAAGTGCACCAAAGGCAAGCTGCTTGTCGCCCAAGCCGGGAAAAAGGCCGCAAGCCCTTGATCAGAATCATCTTTTTGCGCGCGAATTAGCCGACGGAACAGTATGCGAACGAATCAGAGACGAATCACAGACTCCGGCGAATTCCGGATTTGTTCACGGCTACATCTCGGACCAAGCTCGTTCTTGACCACCATATGCTGAATCGCCAAAAACCAGAATATAGCCATTCGATCGTCTGGATTTGAACTGTTCCGTGCATGGAACCTCGGCTTTGATCACCGCGTTGTGGTAGCCGAGGTATCACTGAGATGGCACATAAGCACCCACCTGCTGAATGGATTAGTCGGAAAAGCGACGGACAGGACTTCGTGTTGTTGCACGGCATGGTCATGGCCCCAGCATTTTGGCATGCTTATGCGCCGACGATTACCCGGCAGGGCTGGACTGCAGCCTACCCTCTTCCCGGGCATCATCCCTGGATACTGGATGGGCCGGGCGAACGTATTACCAGCTTGATGGTCACCGATGCGCTGGCTGCTGCGATCCGCCGTGATTTCGACGGCCGACCGGTAACGCTGATAGGTCACTCCACCGGCGGGTTCGTCGCCCTGCTGCTCGCCCTCGCCCATCCCGAACTTGTGCGCTCGGTGATCATGATCGGAGCCTTCGCTTGCGGACGGTTCGAGGGACAGGAACGACTGGCTGCACGGTTGCTGCGCATCCCACATGTCGGACCCTATTTGTTTCGCCAATTCTTTCATCGCTGGATCTCGACCAGCGAGCAGTTTCGCTGGGGATCGATTGAATGCGTTTATGACAAGGCGTGCCCCTGGGAGGACGAACGATCGCGAGCGGCAATGGAAGAGGTCCGTGAAAACCTGTTGCGTGGCCGTTCCGAAGATATCGCGGCATGCATAAATTTCATGTCCGGGACGACTCTTTTGCCGGATTTGGAGCAATTGCGCATGCCGGTCCTCAATCTCGTCGGTGCGAATGACGTAGTCGTTCCACCGGCGCATCAACTGCATGTCTCCAGGCTGTTACCCCAGGCTCAGACAGTCATCCTGCAGCAATGCGGACATCTTCCGATGGTCGAGCACCAGATGCAGACGGATCGAATCGTGGAAAGCTTCATCCAGGCTCACCACACGAGGTGCGTCACGCCGTCCCTGCTTCGGATGATCGGCCCTGCGATGCCAACCCATCTCGACGAATTGCTCAAAACTCTCGCCACGTCGATGGAACAAATCAAAGTCGGTGGCGTTCATGCAGCACAGAACACAAATTTTTCCATAGGCTTAGGAGAGGCCCCCAATGAGCACCATTCTCATCGTTATTCTTATTCTTCTGCTGATCGGCGCTCTGCCGAACTGGGGTCATAGTCGCAGCTGGGGTTACGGCCCGTCCGGCGGCTTGGGACTGGTACTTCTCATCCTCATCATCTTGATGCTGATGGGCCGAATCTAACACCTCGTCGTCGAAAGGACAGGAACAATGAAAAAGATCATCCTTGCACTTGCACTGATTGCTCCCCTCGCATCGTGCACCGCAACCGAACGGGGCGCATCCATCGGCGCGGCATCCGGTGCCGTCATTGGCGGCGTGGCCACAGGTAACGTTCGCGGTGCAGCCGTTGGTGCGGCCGTCGGCGGTGTCGCCGGCGCGCTGATCGGCAACTCCCAGGAGCGTGCTGGCTACTGCGTCTATCGCGACCGTTATGGCCGCACATACGAAGCGCGTTGCCGCTAATAATTTAACCACTGAAAAGGCCGCCAAACCTCGAGTTTGGCGGCCTTTTCTTTGTCGCAGTTAACCTTTTGATCAAAGCCGGAACGAATCGGCGACGAATCGCGGACGCAACCGGCTTCCTGCTTTGTTCACCGCTATATATTGTGGAATAACAGTTACTTAACCATAGAAATCCGTGGATATTAAGCGTTTGGGCGCTGCGATTGGATGCCAAACGTTAATCAGAGGCAGTCCAACCCTCGTCAAACGAAGAATTGTCCCCCATTGGCCGAAAGCGTCGAACCGGTAATGAAACCGGCGTCATCTGACGCAAGAAAAACCACGCAGCGCGCGATTTCTTCAGGTTCGCCGAGCCGCCCCACGGGAATTTGCGGGATGATGCGCTC
This sequence comes from Rhizobium sp. CECT 9324, assembly GCF_918741265.1. Lineage (NCBI taxonomy): Bacteria > Pseudomonadati > Pseudomonadota > Alphaproteobacteria > Hyphomicrobiales > Rhizobiaceae > Rhizobium > Rhizobium sp. CECT 9324. The sequence goes on from NZ_CAKKMZ010000001.1 coordinate 164,825, forward strand.
GTTCAGAACCTTTTCCGGGATGGCACGCACCATTTCCGTCCCAATATAGCCTGGGCAGACCGCGTTGACGGTGATGCCCTTGGCCGCACCTTCCTGCGCCAGAGCTTTGGTGAAGCCGAGATCACCCGCCTTGGCAGCCGAATAGTTCACCTGGCCCATCTGGCCTTTTTGGCCATTGATCGATGAGATATTGATGATCCGACCGAAGTTGCGCTCGCGCATGCCGGTCCAGACGGGATGCGTCATGTTGAACAGACCGGTGAGATTGGTATTCATCACCTCGTTCCATTGATCCGGCGTCATCTTGTGGAACATCGCGTCGCGCGTAATGCCGGCATTGTTGACCAGCACCTCGACTGCTCCAAGGGAAGCCTCGACGGAGGCGATCCCGTCCACACAGGACTGGTAGATTGAGACGTCCCACTTGAACACCGGTATGCCCGTTTCCGCCTCAAAGGCCTTGGCCTTCTCGTCGTTGCCGGCATAGTTTGCCGCGACCTTGTAGCCCGCGGCCTTGAGGGCGATGGAAATCGCCGCGCCGATACCGCGCGTCCCACCGGTGACCAATGCAACTCTGCTCATGTCTTCCTCCCCATGTTGTTCTGGATTTTCTGGCAATATTTGGCAGCGTGGTTCCCGTCACGTTGCACGCAGATCAGAGGTCCCGGCGTCAACCGGGACAAACTCATTTTCCGATGAGGATGCGGGAGGCCATGCTCTCGCAAATCATGCCTTCGCTCGCCAGGCGTCAGAGCGCTTCGAGACACATGGCGACACCCATGCCACCGCCAATGCAAAGGGTCGCGAGACCTTTCTTTGCGCCACGACGCTTCATCTCGAACAGCAGGGTATTGAGGATACGCGCGCCTGAAGCGCCAACCGGATGGCCGATCGCGATCGCACCACCATTAACGTTGACGATCGAGGTATCCCATCCGAGATCCTTGTTCACGGCGCAGGCCTGGGCCGCAAACGCCTCGTTGGCTTCGACGAGATCAAGATCCGTTACCTTCCAGCCAGCGCGCTCCAGCGCCTTGCGGGAAGCCGGGATCGGGCCTGTACCCATGATGCGCGGATCAACGCCCGCCGTGGCCCAGGACGCGATCCGGGCAAGCGGCGTGATGCCACGCCGCACGGCCTCTGCCTCGGTCATCAGCAGGGCGGCAGCCGCACCGTCATTGATACCCGACGCATTACCGGCCGTCACAGTGCCTTCCTTGTCAAATGCGGGCTTAAGCTTGGTCATGCTTTCCAACGTCGCCCCAAGACGGATATATTCGTCGGCATCGACAGTCACGTCGCCTTTGCGGCCCGGAACCACAACCGGCACGATTTCATCCTTGAACCGACCGGCAACCTGAGCCGCCTCGGCCTTGTTCTGCGACGCAACGGCAAACGCATCCTGCTCGTCGCGGGAAAGCTGCCACTGGCGCGCCACGTTCTCGGCGGTCGTTCCCATGTGATAGCCGTAGAAGGCGTCGGTCAGACCATCCTTGATCATGGTGTCGATCATCTTCATGTCGCCCATCTTGGTGCCGCCGCGCAGATGCGCACAATGCGGCGCCATCGACATCGATTCCTGGCCGCCGGCGATGATGATCTTGGCATCGCCGGTTGCAATCTGCTGCATGCCGAGCGCGACAGCACGAAGGCCGGAGCCACAAAGCTGGTTCAGACCCCAGGCGGTTGCTTCCTGCGGAATACCGGCCTTCATGGCCGCCTGGCGTGCGGGATTCTGGCCCTGGCCGGCAGTCAGGATCTGGCCGAGAATGACCTCATCGACTTCAGCCGCCTCGACACCGGCGCGCTCCAGCACACCCTTGATGGCGACCGCACCCAGGTCATGGGCCGAAACGGTGGCAAAAGCACCGTTGAAGGAACCGACCGCTGTTCTGGCCGCACTGGCGATCACGATGGATGGGCTGCTCATGGGACGTCTCCTCCAGTTTATCGATCTTTCGCAAGAACCTGACAAAGGTTTCATCCGGTGTCAAACAGGATCGGAGCGGCGCTTTCGTTCTTTGGTTGCAACTTGCTGACTTTCGTCAAATGCGCTTCGTGCATTGCACAAAGAGATTGTCACCAGCCTTGATTTGCGCTTACATTCTCGGCGGGAAGAGCAAAAATTAACGAAAAACGACGGGTTAGGAGACAGACATGGCCAAAGCCGATGGCGATATCGTGATCAAGAAATACGCCAATCGACGCCTCTACAATACCGGTACAAGCACCTATGTGACGCTCGAAGACTTGGCCAAGATGGTCAAGAAGGGCGAGGATTTCGTCGTGCAGGACGCCAAGTCCGGAGACGACATCACCCATTCTGTCCTCACCCAGATCATTTTCGAGCAGGAGTCCAAAACCGGCAATACGCTTCTGCCCATCTCCTTCCTCCGCCAGTTGATCAGCTACTACGGCGATCAAATGCAGATGGTCGTTCCAAGCTTTCTCGAACATTCGATGACGGCATTTACAGAGCAGCAGACTCAGATGCGCGAGCAGATGACCCGCGCTTTCGGCGATCATCCGATGTCGAAGAACCTGCAGATGCCGATTCAACTGCTGGAGGAGCAGGTCAAGCGCAATACCGAAATGTTCCAGCAGGCGATGCAGATGTTCTCGCCCTTCGTTGCCGGTCAGCAGCCGACGAAGGAAACGCGCAAGGCAGAAGCCAAGGACATTGATGAACTCAAGGAGCAGCTTCGAACCCTGCAGACCAAGCTCGACAGTCTCTGACCTATACGGCCGCGATCATCTCGCGGCCTTTTTTCTGCAAGCGCAGCGGCATGTCGGATGGTCACAGACCGATCGACACATCCCGCCCGGCAGCACGATTGGATATGGCAAAACCCGCCACGACGTCGATGAAGGCAATGATCATCAGCATGAAGAAAATCGGGGTTGCAGCATTCCGCACCAGCAGGAACTCAACCAGGAAGACGATGAACACCAGCATCGACAGCATGTGATTAAGCAACGAACCGTTGCCGCTGCGCGTCGCCTTCAACACTTCGATGAACAGCACGACCAGAGCGACGAGAACAAGGACATCGCCGAGGCTCAGCGTCCAGAGCGCTCCAGACAGCATAGCGACGGACATCACGGTGTCGGAGAAAGCTGTAATCCCTCCGCCCCAGAAGCCAATCATGACCAGATTGTAGAAGGCGAGCGGAACAAGCATCAAAGGCACGGCGGCAAACATATGGCGGATCCCTCGTATTGGCGCAGGATCCCTACCGGCTATCGGGTCCGGATGTCGAGCGGATCTGCCGCACGATTTAGCGGTACGTTCGACAAAAAGCAAAGGCCGGCGCGAGGCCGGCCTTTGCAAAATGCTTTACGCAAATCCGAAGATTATGCGCTTTCCTTCGGCGTCAGGACCTGGCGGCCGCGATACATACCGGTCTTCAGATCGATATGGTGCGGACGGCGCAGTTCGCCAGAGTTCTTGTCCTCGACATAGGTCGGGGCCTTGAGACCGTCTGCAGAGCGGCGCATACCGCGCTTGGACGGGCTTGTTTTTCTTTTAGGTACAGCCATTTCACTTACTCCACGTGACGGACAAAACAGGTTCAGCGGCCCAGATGAGGCCGAACAGCACCTGTCTCGATCTCGGAATTTGGCGGGCTTATACATGCCATCCAGGCCTTTGACCAGTCCCCGAGACACTTTTTTCGAATCTAGCGATAAACCGGCTCAGGCTTCGTCTTCGGGAACGATCCAGCTTTCGGCAAGGGCCGCCTGTTCCCAGGCGAGCCAGGCCGGATGCGAACGCATCGCCGCCATATAGTCGAGCGTATCAGCTTCACGCACCAGATCATACGCCACGAAGCGATTGACCACCGGCGCAAACATCGCGTCGGCCGCGCTGAACGCCCCGAACAGGAAGGGACCGCCCGACAGGGCGCGCATCTCGCGCCAGATCTGCTCGATCCGCCGCACATCGGCTTCCACGCCCTCGGGCAGGTCGATGGCCCGCACCGGCCGTCGCATATTCATCGGGCAGGCGCCCCTGAGCGCCCGGAAGCCGGACAGCATTTCCATCGAGATCGAGCGCGCCATCGCCCGATGCCCGGCATCGGAAGGCCAGAGCCCGGCTTGCGGAGAGAGCTCCGCCACATATTCGATGATCGCCAGCGATTCCCAGATCCTCAGTTCGCCATGGTGCAGCACCGGCACCCGGCCCGTGGGCGAGATCTCTCGAAACTTCGGATTGGTAGCACCCTCCCCGAACCGGACCAGCTCTTCCCGGAACGGCACTCCGGCGGCGGTCATAGCGATCCACGGCCGGAACGACCAGGACGAATAATTTTTGTTGGCGATATAGAGGATCAGGTCAGACATGGCGCGCATCCGGTTTGCATTGGAACCGAAACTAGGAGCCATCGCGCCTCAGGACCAATGAAACTTATGAAACTCAATCATAAAGGCAGGTGATATATGCGCCCGAGCGCTTGGCGCGGCGGTCGATCAGGGACGCGAGCCGCTTCATGCCATTGCCGGGCTTGCTTGCCACCCGATCCACCGGGTTGGGCAGAGCCACCGCAAGCAGCGACGACTGGCGCGGGCTGAGCTTGGCCGCCGAGGTTTTGAAGTGATGCTGGGCTGCCGCCTCGATCCCGTAGATTCCGGGGCCCCATTCGGCGATATTCAGATAGATTTCCATCATCCGCTGCTTGGGCCAGATGAAATCCGAGACCATCGCCAGCGGGATTTCCAGCACCTTGCGCACAAAGGACCGGCTGTTCCAGAGAAACAGGTTCTTCGATGTCTGCATCGGGATGGTGCTCGCTCCACGGGTCGCCTCACCGGCCAGCGCATCGTCGACGACACCGCGCATCTGTTTCCAGTCCACGCCGCCGTGGGCACAGAACTGGCCGTCCTCCGACATCATCACGGCCCGGACCAGATTGGGCGAAATATCCTCGAAATCAACCCAGCGGCGATCATAACCCTGCAGGGTCACCAGATCCGCCAGCATCAGGGTTGAAACCGGTCTGACGACATCGATCCGGTAGATCAGGATCAGGACGTAAGGCGCCACCAGAAACACCAACAGTGCGATCAACAGTCGGCGGATCAAACGCGGTATGCGCCGCCCCTCATCCTCGGTTGCTGCCTCGGTTGCTGCATGGCTCTCGTCCTCCACGGTCTCGGCTTCCAATGTCAACGAAGATCGGTCCAGTTGTTCAGGGTCTCGCCTGTCATAGCCATCCTGTTGACGAATGACCAGTCCGGCGACAGACCGGAGCAGCGTTCATCCCGCAGATTCCCGTTGCCAGCCACATGGCCGCATGCCAAATAGCCCCTATGACCCGCCCGGACACTCCCTTCGAAACAAGCCTCCTCGCCTTGGCCGAACAGGTCGAGGCGACGTTGTCGGAACTTCTCGATGCCCGACCGAGAGACAGCGAGATCGCTCGTCCCGGCCGGTTGATCGAGGCCATGCATTATGGCGCGCTCAACGGCGGCAAGCGGCTTAGGCCCTATCTTGTGATCGAAAGCACCCGTCTGTTCGGCGGCGACGAAAAAACGGCGTTGCGCGTCGGCTGTGCGCTGGAATGCCTGCACAGCTATTCCCTCGTGCATGACGATCTTCCGGCCATGGACGACGACGATCTTCGTCGTGGCAAGCCGACCGTGCATATCGCCTATGACTATGCCACCGCGATCCTCGCCGGCGATGGCCTTTTGACCTATGCCTTCGATATCATTGCGGCCCCCGAGACGGACCTGCCGGACAGCGCCAAGATCGCGCTGGTGCTGGAGCTTTCCCGTGCAGCCGGCATCGGCGGCATGGCCGGCGGCCAGGCGCTGGATCTCGCCGCCGAGAAGGCCCCGCCGGACGAAGCCGGCATCATCCTGCTGCAGTCGATGAAGACCGGCGCCCTGCTGCGCTTTGCCTGCGAGGCGGGCGCCATCATCGCCGGTACGTCCGGCGAGGACCGCGCCCGTATTCGCCGCTTCGGCGAAGTCATCGGCCGTGCCTTCCAACTGGCCGACGACCTGCTGGACCTGACGTCTGATGCCGCCACCCTCGGCAAGGCAGCCGGCAAGGACGCCGCCAAGGGCAAGGGTACCCTGGTTGCCCTCAAGGGCAGGGATTGGGCTGAAGTGGAACTGGCACGCCTTGTCAGCGAAGCCCACGAGATCCTGAGCCCCTATGGCAGCGCCGCCGATCGCCTGGCCGAGGCCGCCCGCTTCATTGCACAGAGAAAGAATTGAGATGAGCCGTTTCTGGTCAAGCGCCGTTCATGACCTCGAGCCCTATGTGGCCGGCGAGCAGCCGAAAATTGCCGGCCTCATCAAGCTCAACACCAATGAGAACCCGTTCGGTCCCTCGCCACGGGTGATCGAGGCGATCCGGGCTACGGCCGGCGACAACCTGCGACTTTACCCCGATCCTAATTCGCTGAAGCTGCGCCAGTCGATCGCCGCTTGCAACGGCGTCGAGACCGATCAGGTCTTCGTTGGCAACGGGTCCGACGAAGTGCTGGCCTTCACCTTCGCCGCCCTTCTCAAGCATGATCGGCCGCTGCTCTATCCCGACATCACCTACAGTTTCTACAAGACCTATGCCCGCCTCTTCGACATTACCGTCGAGGAAGTGCCGCTCATCGACGGCCTCGCGGTCCGCATAGAGGATTTCGACCGCCCCTGCGGCGCGATCATTCTGGCCAATCCCAACGCCCCGACCGGTATTGCCTTGCCACTGGCAGACATCGTGCGCCTCGTGGAGAGCCATCGTGACCAGGTAGTGGTGATCGACGAGGCTTATGTCGATTTCGGCGCCGAGAGCGCTGCCACGCTCGTCAAGCAGTACGACAATCTTCTGGTCGTGCAGACCTTCTCCAAGTCGCGCTCGCTTGCCGGCCTGCGCGTCGGCTTCGCCATCGGCCAGCGCCCGCTGATCGAGGCGCTGGAGCGCATGAAGGACAGCTTCAATTCCTACCCCCTTGATGCCATCGCCCAGGCAGCGGCGACGGTCGCCATCGAGGACAAGGACTGGTTTGATCAGACCCGCAACACGATCGTCGCCAACCGCGATCAGCTTGCCACAGAGCTCGAAAAGCGCGGCTTCGAGGTGCTTCCGTCGAAAACCAATTTCCTTTTCGCCCGCCATCCGGCCCATCAGGGCATCGATCTGGCGAGGGCCTTGCGCGAACGCGCGATCCTTGTGCGCCATTTCAACAAGCCGCGGATCGCCGACTATCTGCGCATCACCATCGGCACCGATCAGGAATGCCATCAGTTTTTGACCGCGATCGATCAAATCATCTGACGTGTGAAGTGCTGCGGTTCCGGCTATCGTAAAAATTCCCGCCACGATACCAGAGCGCTTCGGATGAACGATATCCTGCAACACCTGCCCCAGATCTTCTCGACCTATCTCGTCTATCTGGTCGCCGTCATCAGTCCAGGGCCTGCGACCATGGCGATCGCATCGGCCTCCATCGGCCAAGGCCGTAGCCGGGGCATTGCCACGGCGGCCGGCATCTTTGCCGGCTCGGCGACATGGGCGACCGCAGCCTCGCTCGGCCTCGCCGCCCTGCTGACCCACTATGCCCAGTCGCTGGTCATCCTGCGCATCCTCGGCGGGCTTTACATGCTCTATCTGGCATGGCGGGCTTTCCGCTCGGCAACAACCGCTGCGGATCCCGCCCAATGGACCGCAGGCAGCCGCCAGAGCCTGAAGCGCAATTTTCTCCTCGGCTATGCCGTCCACCTGACCAACCCCAAGGCGATCTTTGGCTGGCTGGCTATCATCTCGCTCGGCCTGCCGCCAAATGCCTCAGCAGCCGCCGTCGCCTTGATCGTCGGCGGCTGCCTGGTGACGGGTTTCTGCGTCTTCATGGGCTACGCACTGCTCTTTTCCACGCCGCGGGCCTTGAAGATCTACAAGAGCGCCCGCCGCGCCATCGACGGCACGCTCGGCGTGCTTTTTGCCGCAGCCGGCACTAAGCTTCTTCTGACCCGCTGACCAACGAAAAAAGGCGCCGCTTGCGGCGGCGCCCTTCGAACGGTTCCGAACCCGGACTTACTGGGTGATCGGAGCGATCTGCACTTCGACGCGGCGGTTGAGTGCGCGGCCGTCCGGCGTCGCATTCGATGCCACCGGCTGCGACGGACCGAAGCCCAAGGTCGACATGCGACGCTGGTCGACGCCACGGCTGCCGAGATAATTGGCGACCGACGCGGCTCGGCGTTCCGACAGGGCCTGGTTATGCTGCAGGCTGCCCGTCGAGTCGGTATGACCGTTGACGTCGATGAGGGTCCGGCCGAATTTGTTCAGCACGATCGCGACCGAATCGAGCGTCGCATAGAAGGCCGGGATCACCTGATCCTGGTCGCTTGCGAAGGTGATGTTCGACGGCATGTTGAGGATGATGCGGTCGCCGGCACGCGTGACCGAAACGCCGGTGCCCTGCAACTGCGCACGCAGTTCGGATTCCTGGGTATCCATGTAGTTACCGATGGCACCACCGGCCAGCGCGCCAACACCGGCACCGATCAGCGCCGCATTGCGGCGACCGACGGGCGAGCCGCCCACGGCAAGGCCACCGAGCGCCCCGACAGCGGCACCGAGCGCGGCACCGCCTGCTGTATTGGAAACCTTCTGCTGGCCCGTATAGGGGTCAGTCGTCGTGCAGGCACTGAGGAAAGTCGCAGACAGCGCGACGATGGCAATCTTCTTGATCATGCTGGATGTCCCTCCAAGAACAGGCTGATAATCCCTGAACAGTGAAATTGCGGCAAGATAAAGTTGCAGTCCAGCCGTTACTCCGCCGCCGTCTTTTGACCGTAGCGCTTCTCGATATAGTCCGCCACCAGTGCCTCGAAGTCGCTGGAGATATTGGGACCGCGCAAGGTCATCGCCTTTTGCCCGTCAATAAAGATCGGCGCCGCGGGATTTTCGCCCGTTCCGGGAAGCGAAATGCCGATATCGGCGTGTTTGCTTTCCCCCGGACCGTTGACGATGCAGCCCATGACCGCAACGTTCAGGCCTTCGACGCCCGGATATTTGTCGCGCCAGACCGGCATGTTCTTGCGCAGGTCATCCTGGATCTTCTGGGCGAGTTCCTGGAAAACCGTCGACGTCGTTCGGCCGCAACCCGGACAGGCGGCCACCACCGGCACGAACTGCCGGAAACCCATGACTTGCAGCAATTCCTGCGCCACCTGCACTTCGCGCGTGCGGTCGCCATTCGGCTCCGGCGTCAGGGAAACGCGGATCGTATCGCCGATACCATGCTGCAGGACGTATCCCATGGCCGCCGACGAGGCGACGATGCCCTTGGTGCCCATGCCCGCTTCGGTCAAGCCGAGATGCAGCGCATGGTCCGACCGGTCGGCGATCATCGAATAGACGGCGATCAGGTCCTGCACCTGACTGACCTTGGCCGACAGGATGATACGGTTGCGCGGCAGGCCGATATCCTCGGCAAGCTCGGCGGAAATCAGTGCGGACTGCACGATGGCTTCGCGTGTCACCTGACGGGCAGACAGCGGAAATCCTTCCGCCTGGTTCTTGTCCATCAGGCTCGTCAGCAGTTCCTGGTCGAGCGAGCCCCAGTTGACGCCGATGCGCACCGGCTTGTCGTAGCGGATCGCCATTTCGACGATATCGCCGAACTGCTTATCCTTCTTGTCCTTGAAGCCGACATTGCCAGGATTGATGCGGTATTTCGCCAGCGCTTCGGCACAGGCCGGGTGATCGGCAAGCAGGCGATGGCCGATATAATGGAAGTCGCCGATCAGCGGTACATCCATGCCGAGCCGGAGCAGCCGCTCGCGGATCTTCGGCACGGCCGCCGCACTCTCGTCGCGATCAACCGTGATACGCACGACTTCCGAACCCGCCTTGTAGAGGGCTGCGACCTGGGCAACGGTCGAATCCACATCAGCCGTATCGGTATTGGTCATCGACTGCACCACGACCGGTGCGCCGCCCCCGATAATCACGCCACCGACATCGACGGCGACAGAAGCGCGGCGCGGTTTAGGATCATATGCGTCTGCTGTGGACATGAGCATCGTCTCTGAAAGTCTTCAATGTGACATGGAGGTGGCCCAAAGCCCCGAAATTGTCAACCGGATGCGACAGTCTGCCATCGCGACTTGCAAAAGCCTAACGGATCAAAGGTTCGATCATCAAGGCAACCAGATCTCGGATTTTCTTTGCCACCAGATCCATGTCGGAATTGCGGCTCTTCATGCCCTCGACCGCGTCAAGCATCAAGGAGGCAACCGTGGCAGGCCCGAGCGCTGACGCGAATGTGATGCGCCCGGCTTGAGCCTCCGCCTCCAGACCCCTGGCGATCTCCTCTTCCATCGTCTGCATCCAGGCAAGAAACAGGTCGGCTGCGAATTCGTGGCTGGTGTCGAAGATTTCCGCGCCGTGCGTGGTGGCGGAAATCTCGCGGTGCGGCCTGAGGATGCCTTCGTCCAGTGCGTGCTCGACCTTGCGCACGATATCGGTATCTGCCGAAAAACAGGCCGCGACGCGCGCGCGCATCTCGTCCATCATCGACAGCATGCAAGCCCGGAAGATATCCGCCTTGTTGCGGTAGACCAGATAGAGCACGGGCCGGGATATGCCGGCAGCGCGGGCAATATCGTCCATCGTCGTGCGCTTGAAACCATAATGCGTAAAGGCATTGAACGCCTCCCGCAAGATGGTCGCCCGGCGCTGGTCAGTCTTTGAATCATCCATGATTGACGTTTTGACATTTTTTGTCATTATGTCAAATATCCTCGTTGAAGCATCGTTATAGTCCAGCCGGAGGCTTTCGTGAACATCATCGTCAATGGCCTATCCCACGCGATTGAGGTCGAACCCGACATGCCGTTGCTCTGGGCACTCAGGGATATCCTCAACATCAAGGGTCCGAAATTCGGCTGCGGCGCAGGCCTTTGCGGCGCCTGCACCGTGATCATCGGTGGCGAAGCTGTTCGGGCCTGCCAGACGCTTGTCGGCGACGTGATTGCCCCTGTACGCACCATCGAGGGGCTGGCCGACGACGCAGGCCTCCATCCTGTCCAGCAGGCATGGATGGATGAGCAAGTGGCGCAATGCGGTTACTGCCAGGCCGGCCAGATCATGAATGCGGTGGCCCTGCTCCAAGCCAATTCCAGACCGACGGACGACGACATCGACGCAGCCATGGCCGGCAATCTCTGTCGCTGCGGCACCTATCCGCGCATCCGCGCCGCCATCCATCGCGCGGCCGGCGAATTGGCGGGGGCATAGCATGTCGAAACTCGGCACCATCGCGCGACGCTCTTTCCTATTCGGTGCCGTCGCCCTGACCGGCGGTGTCGCCTTCGGTTACTATCGCTATGCAACGCCGGCTGAGAACCCGCTCGAAAATGAGCTCGGCGAGGGGGAAGCCACCTTCAATCCTTTCCTCAAGATCGCAACCGACAACCGCATCACCATCATCGCGCCGCGCGCCGAAATGGGCCAGGGCAGCTACACGACGCTCGCCGCCCTGCTGGCCGAAGAACTGGATGTGACCCTGGATCAGGTCAATATCGAGCACGGTCAGGCATCGGCCGCCTATTACAACGCCGCCGCGATGCGCGAAGGCGCACCGCTGCCGCAATTTGACGACGGGATCGTCGCAGAAAGCCTGCGCGGTGCGCTCGGCGTTGTGGCGAAACTGGTCTCCATCCAGTTTACCGGCGGATCGAGCTCGATGATCGATCACTTCGACAAACTGCGCCATGCCGGCGCAACTGCGCGTGAAGCGCTGAAGGCCGCCGCGGCCGCACGCTGGAATGTTGAAGCCGAAAACCTTGATACAAATGCAGGCGTCGTGACCGATCCCGCCAGCGGCCGCAGCGCCACTTATGGCGAACTCGCGTTCGAGGCCGCACCGCTCTCCGGCAAGGTCGAAGTCCAGCTCAAACCCCGCAGGGACTGGACCATTCTCGGCAAGCCGCAGCCGCGTAAGGACATGCGCGCCAAGGTGACCGGCGCCCCCATCTTCGGCGTCGATGTCGATCTGCCGGACATGCTCTATGCGACCGTGCGCATGAACCCCAGCCCCGGCGGCCGGATCAGGAGCTTCAATGGCGATCCGGCGCGCGCCATGCCGGGGGTCAAGCAGGTGATCGCCATCGACAGCCCCTATGGACAGGGTGTCGCCGTCATTGCGGACAATACCTGGCGCGCCTTCAAGGCCGCCGAAGCCATCAATGTCGACTGGGAAAGAGGCCCGATACCGCCCTCGACCGGTGAGATGGAGGCACTTCATACGGCGGCTCTCGACGGCACGGACAGCTTCTCGCTTCGCACCCTTGGCCACCCGGATGCGGCTTTCGCCGATGCCGCGCAGGAAAAGCGCATCGAAGCCGAATATGACGTACCCTTTCTCTCGCATGCAACGATGGAGCCGATGAACGCGACGGCACGTGTCACGGACACCGGCGTCGAGGTCTGGGCCCCCAACCAGGGACCGACGATTATCCAGTACATCGCCGCGCGCATCACCGGCTTCGAGCATGACAGGATCAAGGTGCACACCACCTTTCTCGGCGGCGGTTTCGGCCGTCGCATCGAACCGGATTATGCCGACTACGCCATTCGCATCGCCCAGCGCGTGAAGGGTCGCCCGGTCAAGGTCACATGGAGCCGCGAGGAGGACATGACCCATGGTCCCTACCGGCCAATGGCGAAGTCGCGATACAAGGCGGTGCTCGACCAGGCTGGCAAGCCGAAGGCCGTCATCGGCTCCGTCGCCTCGCCTTCTGTCATCACCAGCGCGCTGGGTCGCTATTTTCCGAACCTTCCCGTTGGCGGGCCGGACAATTCCCTGCTCGATGGCGCCTACAACCAGCCTTATGCGATCGAGAACTACCGCATCGATGGCCGCAAGGTCGATCTCGCCGTCCCGGTCGGCTTCTGGCGGTCGGTCGGCTATTCGTTCAACACCTTCATGCACGAGAGCTTCATCGACGAGATTGCCCATGCCGGTGGCCAAGATCCGCTCGCCTTGCGCCGGGAGTTGCTGGCTGCCCATCCGGCAGCGCTGGGCGTCATCGACAAGGTCGCGGACATGTCCGCCTGGGCAACGCCGCTTCCCCGGGGCCACGCCCGCGGCATGGCCTTCGCGCTATCGTTCGGCACCTGGGTTGCCGAGGTCGTCGAAGTCACCGATAGGAACGGTGCGATCGAAGTGACCAAGGTGTTCTGCGCCGCCGACCCAGGCATCGTGCTCGACCCACTGAATTTCAAGGCGCAGATGATGTCGGGAATCGTCTATGGCCTATCGGCCGCCATCAGCCAGGAAATCACCTTTGCCGACGGCATGGTGCAGCAATCGAATTTTCACGACTACGACGCCCTGCGGATCAACCAGTGCCCGGTCATTTCCGTCGAATTGCTGGAGAATTCCGGGCACATGGGCGGCGCCGGCGAACCCGGAACGCCCCCGGTCATGCCGGCACTGGCCAATGCGATCTTCGCCCTGACCGGCAAGCGCCACCGGCGCCTGCCTTTGTCGTATTCGGTAAACTTTGCCTAATGGCCCGACACCCGGTCTGCATGGCGAGCAAGACCGGACAGCGCCAGCACCACCAGCAGCAGCGCCGAGATCGCCGTGTAGACGTTCGATAACGATGTGTGCTCGGCAATGAAGCCGATCAGCGATGGAGCGAACAGAATGCCCGAATAGCCCATCGTCGTCACGACGGAGAGGCCGATACCCGGCGCAAGGCCAGGCACGTTTCCGCCGGCCGAAAACGCGATCGGTACCAGATTGGAAATACCGATCCCGGCAATCGCAAAGCCGATCAGCGCCACGGTGACATTCGGCGCCTGGCCAGCCAGGATCAGCCCGACAAAGGCGGCGATAGCGCAGAAGCGCATGGTCTTGACCGCGCCGAAGCGATCGCGAACGAAATCGCCGGCAAAACGCAGGATCGCCATGGTCAGCGAAAAGGCCGCGAATGCAAAGCCCGAGAAGGCCGTCGATGCACCGAGTTCGTTGCGCAGATACAGTGCGCTCCAGTCCAGCACCGTTCCTTCCGGGACCATCGAAAACAGTGCCATCAAGCCGATCAGCCAAGGCAGCGGCGTCAGCGGAAGCTTCCCGCCTGCCGCCTTTTCACTCGGATGCGGCGCATCCGGCAGGATCATCGGCCAAGCCACCAGGAACAGCGCCAGGCAGACGGCGGCCAATAGCACAACATGCCCGGTCGCACCGATGGCCGCGATCAGAATACCGCCGGTTGCCGAGCCGACAAGTCCACCGAGACTCCAGAAGGCATGGCAGGACGACATGATCGAGCGACGCATCTTGCGCTCGACCTCGACCGCGTTGGCATTCATCGCCACGTCCATTGCGCCCGTGAGCCCCCCGAACAGGAAGACGGCAATGGCCCCGGTCCAAATAGTGTCCGCGAGCGTGACCAGCACGATGGTCGGAATGAACAGCAACGTCGTTACCTTGACCACGCCGCTCGACCCCAGACGAGCGATCTGCATGCCGGCAATCGGCATCAGCACCAGCGATCCGATGCCGAAGGCGAAAATCATCATGCCAAGGGCGGACTCGGACAAAGACAGCGCATTGGCAAACAGTGGGATTTTCGGGACCCAGGCACCAATCACCATTCCGTTCAGGAAAAACAGCAGCGATACCGCCGCTCTCTCGCGTGTGACCAGCGGTGCCGGCCCTTGCGCCGACACGGCGATATTGCCAATCGTCATTGTAATGCACTCCTCTGCAATCGGCAGGCAATTTAATTTAATCGATTTAAACGGCAATCTCCAAAGCGGTTTAAAATTTCACATTTTGTTTCGACCGAACATGATCGTCACTATCGTCAAAATTCGCAATTGACACCCGTCGGACAAACCATGAGATGGCACCCGCACCATGCCATTCCTGCGCAACGGTGTCCGTCCCTGAAAGGCCACCATCGTGAAGACCGCCATCGGCGCCGGCATTCTGCTGACCAGCCTCGCCTATTTCCTATTTTCGGTACACGACGGCATGATCAAGCTGCTGGTCGAAACGACGACCGTCTGGCAGATCCTTTTCTGCCGCAGCCTGACCATTTTGATCGGTTGTTTCGCCATGGGCGGCAAGGATCACTTGCGCGAAACCGTTGCCTCGCCGGTGATCAAGCCGCTGCTCATCCGCAGCTTCATCCTTCTGGCCGCCTGGCTCTGCTACTTCAATGCCGCCAGGTTCCTGCCGCTTGCCGACATCACAACGCTCTATTTCGCGGCTCCCGTCGTCGCGATACTGTTGTCGATCCCGATGCTCGGCGAACATGTCACTTTGTCCCGCTGGTTGGCCGTCGGCATCGGCTTTGTCGGCGTGGTCATCGCAACCGACCCAACCGGCATGACGATCGAGTGGCCAGTCTATCTGGCGCTGCTCGCCGCCTGTCTCTGGGCATTCGGCACGGTGCTCTTGCGTCGCACCGCCATGGGCGCCCGAACGATCGTCCAAATGACCGTCACCAATTTCTTCTTCCTCGTCCTGACCGCTCCCATGGCCGTCAGTTCCTGGGTGTCGCCGGACAGTTCGGCAGCGATATTGCTGCTCTCCGTCGGCGTCATGGGCGGTATTGGGCAACTCGCCTTCTTCGAAGGCATGCGCCGCGCACCGATCTCGGTCATTGCACCGTTCGAATATACCGCCCTGATCTGGGCCTTCGTTCTCGGCTACGCCATCTGGGGCGACATTCCGGGCAACAACGTGATTGTCGGCGCCCTGCTGATTGCCAGTGCCGGTATCATCATCATCGTCGGCGAGCGGCGGTTGATGCGTGCTTGACACGCCAGCCAGCCCGCAAATGGATTTTTCGCACTTGTCCGCTTGTTGTCCGTGCGTATAATTAGAACATTGGCAGATTGCTTTGTTCTCGTTGAAACGCCGCTGGCCTCAGACACGCCGGGCATCCGGAAGGGCCGCATGACAAGACGCAGCTTCCACCGGGCTGGGGAAACCGAACGCCGCAACGATCTCATCGCGGCGACGCTGGACAGTATTTCCGAACATGGCCTTGAAGGCGCAACAGTGCGGGACATCGCAGCCCGCGCCGGTGTTACGGGCGGCCTGATCCGCCACTATTTCGCCGGCAAGGACCAGATGCTGCAGGCTGCCTATCGCGAGGTTCTGTCAAGCATGACGCAGACGGCCATGATGGCGATCGACCAGGTGGACAACGATCCGCACGGCCGCTTGCGGCGTTTCATCATCGCCAATGTCAGTCCGCCGATTGCTGACGCGAAGGCGCTATCGCTCTGGGCCGCCTTCATCAGCCGGGTTCGTTCCGACGATGAGTTCGCCCGCATTCACCGGGAAAACTATCTGACCTTGCTGGGCATTCTGGAAAACCTGATCTCGACCGTGCTGGAAGAGCATGCTCGTCGACCGGGACCGGACGAATGCCGCAGGCTGGCCATCGCCATCAACGGTTTGATCGACGGCCTGTGGCTGGAGGCCTCGCTGGCCAGCGATCTGTTTGACGACCAGAGCCTGCAGCAGATTGCCCTCGACGCGGTCGAGGCGCTGCTCGGCGGCCTATCCTTGAAAAACACGCCGGCATCGGCCTGACATCGGACAATTCCCATGCGTTACGCCTCCATCACCGAACGACTGGCCGGCCTTGGTTCCGGCAAATGGGCCATTCACATCGAAGCCCGCAAAAAGGCTGCCGAAGGTATTCCGGTCATCCAGCTCACCATCGGCGAACCCGATCTCCCGCCCGATCCGACCCTGCTGGCAGAATGCACCCGCGCGCTCCATGCCGGCCGCACCCGCTATTCCAATGGACGTGGTGAAGCGTCGGTGGTGTCTGCGCTCGTTGAAAAGTATCGCAAGCGCCGCGACAACATCACCGAGCGGAATGTACTATGTTTTCCGGGCACTCAATCCGCATTGTTCGTGGTTCTCATGGGCCTACTCGATGCCGGCGATGAAGTCCTGGTCGGCGATCCCTATTATGCCACCTATGAGGGCCTGATCGCATCGAGTGGCGCCAGGCTTTCACCGGTAAAGCTGAAGATGGAGAACGGCTTTCACCTGAATGCCCGGGATCTGGAGGCGGCAATCACGTCGCGCAGTCGTGTTCTCCTCATGAACACGCCGCACAATCCGACCGGGGCGGTCCTGACGTCTGACGAAATCAGCGCCATCGGCGAGGTCTGCCGCCGCCACGATCTCTGGATCGTCTGCGACGAGGTCTATGAGGAACTGGCCTTTGGCCAGAACCTCAGCAAGACCTTCGCATCTCCCTTCGACAATCCGGCTCTCGCCGAGCGTACCGTCGTCGTGTCCTCGATCTCGAAATCACATGCAGCGCCGGGCTTTCGCAGCGGCTGGGCCGTCGGTCCGAGTGACTTTTGCGATCGCCTGCTGCCGGTCTCGGAAACCATGCTCTTCGGCATGCAGCCCTTTATCGCCGACATGACCGCGATGGCGCTGACGCAACCGATTGAAACATCCGGCATCATGCGGACCAACTACGAGCGCCGCGCCCGCCTGATTGCGACCCGCCTGAAGTCAATCAGCACCCTCAAGCCGATCATGCCGGAAGGTGGGATGTTCATTGTCGTGGATGTCGGAGCGACCGGGCTGACAGGGTATGAATTTGCAGCGAGACTGCTGGAGGAACAGCATGTGGCGGTTATGCCCGGCTCCTCCTTCGGAGAGGCGGCACGTGACCTGATCCGGGTATCCCTGACCGTGTCCGATGACATGCTGGCGGAGGCCGCAGACCGCATGATCCAGATCGCCAACATGCTCGCCGCCGAAGCCGCCTGAATCGCTGTATCCAACGATTTGGGCAGCGTGACTTATAAAAAAGCCTGCGGCGGCGCAGATCATTGTCTGTCGCCGCACCCCTTGGCTACTGCCTTGAAATAAGGCATAAAAAGCCAATTCTCCCAGCCAAGGCCCGAAAGCATATCCGCCCAGACCAGTTTCCTTGCCGGCTCCACGTCGCATTGCAGCCTTTTTCTGCTTCAATTGTTGAATACACGCCAGAAATTGTGCAAAGCCAACGCCCCAGGAAGACCAGCGGTTAAGGCAAGCCCTGACAGCATTCTTTAACAGACAACCCGAGATCCAATTCATCCCATGACGCTGCATGTCCCGTCGCGCGACCTCGAAACCAAACAGATCGACCATAACGACTCGATCAGAGCTGCCTATTTCACGATCGAGGAGTTGCACGAAAGTGCGGCGGCCCTCGCGCGCGACGGCGCCGATGAGTTGCCCAGCCTGAATGATTTTGACTTTTTTGCCCGCCACAAGGAAAACGAGCGGGAAATCCTGCGCGTCTACCGCGCGACGGCGGCCGATGTCGAGGCAGGCGCTACGATCACGCCGGCAGCAGAATGGCTGCTCGACAACCACTACGTCATCGAAGAAGCGATCCAGGAAGTCCGCCGGGACTTCCCGAAGAAGTTCTATCGGCAACTGCCGACGATGGAGATCGGCAACCGCGAAATTCCGCGGACGATGGCGATGGCATGGCTCTATGTCGCCCATACCCATTCGACCGTCTCGCAGGAAAGCATGACCGCATTGGTCGAAGGCTTCCAGCTGCATCAGACGCTCGAGATCGGGGAGCTCTGGGCGCTGCCGTCGATCGTGCGCTTCGTTCTCGTCGAGAACCTGCGCCGCATCGCCACTCGCGTCGATCGTTCGCGCCGGATGCGCCGCAAGGCCAACGAAGTCGCCGACGAGATCGTGCGCCTGAACGATCCGGTCACGGCTGCGGAATATCTGCGCCAGATCGAACCGCTGGCCGACGACAATACCTTTGCCACCCAGTTCCTCTACCGCCTGCGCAACGGCTCGCAGAATACCAGCTTTGCCGTGACCTGGCTTGAAGCCCGTTTGGAAGCCGCCGGCCGCACCGCGCAGGAGGCGATGGACGCCGAGCACAACCGTCTGTCCTCCGGCAATGTCACCATGGGCAATATCGTCCGCGGCCTGCGCGAGATCGACGACAAGGAATGGTCTGTCTGGGTCGAGGAAGTCTGCCATGTCGACAAGGTTCTCGGCCAGCACACAGATTATCGCGAGCTCGATTTCGGTTCGCGCAACGCCTATCGCAATACGATCGAAAAACTTGCCCGGCGTTCCGACCGCTCCGAGATCGAAATCGCCCAGACCGCGATCGATCTGGCAACCGAAAATGTCCGGTCTTCCGGCGATGTACTTGACGTTGGAAGCTATTTCGTCGGCGCACGGCGGCTGGAACTCGAAGAGACGATCGGCTACAGCCGCCCGTTGTCACGCATCATCGCCGACAGCATCAAACAACTGAATTGGCTGTCGATTACCATTCCGGTCCTCGGCCTGACGATTGCAGCGCTTTGGGTCATCGGGCATTTTCTGGTGCTCGCCGGCCTGTCGACGCCCCTCATCTTGCTTTTGCTTGCCATGGTTTCGCTGCCCGTTTCCGAAGGCGCGACCGGCCTGTTCAACACGCTGGTGACCTTCTTTGTCAAACCGACACGACTGACCGGCTACGAATTCAAGGATGGGATTCCAGCAGAGGCACGCACCCTGGTCGTCGTGCCCTGCCTGATCTCCAAGCGCGATGATGTCGATGAACTGATCCGCAATCTCGAAGTCCACTATCTGACCAATCCGCATGGCGAGATCTATTTCGCGCTGCTCAGCGACTGGAAGGACAGCCATGTCGAAGAAACGATCGCCGATCTTGAAGTCCTGGACTACGCCAAGCGCGAAGTGGCGCAGCTCAGCGCCCGCTACGCAACCGACGGCAAGACCCGATTTTACCTGCTGCATCGCCGTCGCCTCTATAATCCGGCCGAAGGCGCCTGGATGGGCTGGGAGCGCAAGCGCGGCAAATTGCACGAACTGAACCTGCTTCTGCGTGGCGACCGTGACACCTCGTACCTGCCAGGTGCCAACATGGTGCCGGAAAACGTCCAATACGTGATGACGCTCGATGCCGACACGCGCCTGATGCGCGACGCCGTCACCAAGCTCGTCGGCAAGATGCACCATCCGATCAACCGTCCGGTGCATGACGAAAAATCCGGCCGCGTAATCAGCGGCTATGGCGTGCTGCAACCGCGCGTCACACCGTCGCTGACCACCGGCAAGGATGCCTCGGTCTTCCAGCGGATCTTCTCGATGAACCGCGGTGTGGACCCTTATGTCTTCACCGTTTCCGACGTCTATCAGGACATCACCGGCGAAGGCTCGTTCACCGGCAAGGGCCTCTATCATGTCGACGCCTTCGAGCGCGCGCTCAAGGGCCGTATCGACGAAAACACCGTGCTCAGCCACGACCTGCTCGAAGGTTCGATGGCGCGTTGCGCCCTGGTCACCGACGTCGAACTGGTCGAGGATTTCCCGACACGCTACGAGGTCGAAATCTCCCGCCAGCATCGCTGGGCCCGCGGCGACTGGCAGCTTCTCTCTTATATCGGCGATCCGGCCCGCGGCATCACCGCCCTTGCCCGCTGGAAGATGATCGACAACCTGCGTCGTTCGCTGACACCGATCGCCTGGTTCATGGCCTCGGTTCTCGGCTGGGCGACGATGGATCCCGTCGGCGCCACCATCTGGCAGCTCGTTCTGATCTTCAGCCTGTTCGTCGCGCCGACACTCTCGCTGCTCTCCGGCATCGTGCCGCGCCAGACCGACATCGTTCCGGCTGCCCATTTCCAGACCCTCTGGTCGGAAATCCGCTCGATCAATGCCCAGGTCGCGCTGCGCATCGTCTTCATCGCCGACCAGGCCTGCATGATGGCCGACGCCATTGCCCGGTCCCTCTATCGTCTGACCGTCAGCCGCAAGCTGCTCCTGGAATGGCGCACCGCCTCAAGCGTGCAGTCGGCCGCCCAGGGCTCCATCGGCTCCTACTACGGCTCGATGCGTCATGCGCCGATCCTCGCCGTCCTGTCGGTCGGCGTCGCGGCGCTGCCCGGTGGCTATGGCTACCTGATCGGCCTGCCCTTCGCATGTCTCTGGGTGCTCTCGCCTCTGCTTGCCTGGTATGTCAGCCAGTCGGCAGAGACTGAAGACAGCCTGGAAGTTCCCGAACACGTCGCAATCGAACTGCGCAAGATTGCCCGCCGCACCTGGCGTTACTTCGAAACCTTCGTCACCGCCGGCGACAACTACCTGCCGCCGGACAACTTCCAGGAAACGCCGGAGCCGGTCGTTGCCCATCGCACTTCGCCGACCAATATCGGTGTCTATCTTCTCTCCGTCGTGTCGGCCCGCCATTTCGGCTGGCTAAGCTTCGAACAAACGATCGAGCGCCTGGAGCAGACGATCGCCACCATCGAGCGGATGGATAAATATCGCGGACACCTGTTCAACTGGTACCATACCGACACGCTGCAGACGCTTGGCCCTCGCTACATCTCGGCGGTCGACAGCGGCAACCTTGCCGGTCACCTGATCGCAATTTCGTCGGCCTGCCGTGAATGGGCCGAAGCACCCTCTGCCCATCTGCAGGGCAATCTCGACGGCATCGGCGATGTCGGCGGCATCCTCTTGGAAGTCCTCGCCCAGTTGCCGGACGACCGCAAGACCGTTCGCCCGCTCCGCCGTCGCCTGGAAGAACGCATTGTCGGCTTCAACACCGCGCTTGCCGCGGTCAAGCGCGAGCACGAGTTCGCCTCGATCCGCACCATCAATCTGGCCGTGCTTGCCCGCGATATTCAGAAGCTGGCGGCAAACCTGCATCACGAGGTCCGCTCCGACCAGAGCGTCGAAGTGATCCGCTGGACGGAATCGCTGGTCTCCGTCTGCGAGGCGCATATCTCCGACACGGCCTTTGACCTGTCGAACATCGATCCGATCCGCCAGCGCCTGTCGCAGCTCTGCGAACGCGCCCGTGGCATCGCGTTTTCGATGGACTTCACCTTCCTGTTCCGCCCCGAGCGCCGCCTGCTGTCGATCGGCTACCGCGTCGATGGTCGTGAACTCGACGAAGCCTGCTATGATCTGCTCGCCTCCGAATGCCGCCTGACCAGCCTGTTTGCCATCGCCAAGGGTGACCTGCCGACCGAACACTGGTACCGCCTCGGCCGTCAGGTCGTGCCGATCGGCGCCCGTGCGGCGCTGATTTCCTGGTCCGGCTCGATGTTCGAATATCTGATGCCGCCGCTCGTCATGCAGGAGCGCCAGGGTGGCATCCTCAACCAGACCAACAATCTGGTTGTCATCGAGCAGATGAACCACGGCCGCCGCCTGAACATCCCCTGGGGTATCTCGGAAGCGGCCTTCAACGCCCGCGACCACGAACTGACCTATCAGTACACCAATTTCGGCGTGCCGACGCTCGGCCTCAAACGTGGCCTCGGCCAGAATGCCGTCATCGCGCCTTATGCCTCGATCCTGGCCAGCCAGTATTATCCGGAAGCCTCGCTCGAAAACCTCGAACGCCTGCGCAAGCTTGGCGCATTGGGCGCCTACGGCTATCACGATGCGGTCGATTTCACCCCGACCCGCCTGCCCGACGGCAAGAAATGCGCGGTGGTCTACAACTACTATGCCCACCACCATGGCATGTCGATCGCCGCTGTCGCCAACGTCGCCTTCAACGGCCGCCTGCGTACCCTCTTCCATGCCGATCCGGTGATCGAGGCGGCCGAACTGCTGCTTCAGGAAAAGGCCCCGCGTGAAATTCCGGTGATGAGCGCCAAATACGAACCGCAGACCCCCGGCAAGGGCCAGGCCGATCTGTTGCGCGCCGAAATCCGCACCATCAACGATCCGGCCTCCAAGGACCGCGAAGTCGCCTTCCTGTCCAACGGCCACTACTCGGTCATGCTGACGGCAACAGGGACCGGTTTCTCGCGCTGGAACGGCCAGTCCGTTTCCCGCTGGAAGGCCGATCCGACCGAGGATCGCTGGGGCACCTTCATCTTCCTGCGTGACACGACCAGCAGCCAGTGGTGGTCTGCCACAGCAACGCCACGTCGCGCCGAAGACGAGAAGTCCAAGGTCATCTTCGGCGACGACAAGGCCGAATTCTTCAAGACGGTCGGCGAGATCTCGACCACGGTCGAATGCATCGTCGCAACCGAGCATGACGCCGAAGGCCGTCGCCTGACGATCCTCAACACCGGGACGGAAGACCGCTTCATCGAAGTCACGTCCTATCTTGAGCCCGTGCTCGGTTATGACGATGCCGACAATGCCCATCCGCTGTTTTCGCGCATGTTCGTCAAGACCGAGATCGGCAAGCGCGGCGACGTCATTCGCGCCGAGCGCAACAAGCGCAGCCCGGACGATCCGGATATCTGCGTCGCCCACCTGATCGTCGACAATGCCGGACCGGGCCGCCCGACGGAATTCGAAACCGATCGCCGCGCCTTCCTCGGCCGGGGCCGCAGCCTCGCCGAAGCCGCAGCCTTCGATCCGGGTGCCACGCTGTCGGGTACCGATGGCTACACGCTCGATCCGATCCTCAGCCTGCGCCGCGTCGTTCGTGTCCCCGCCGGCAAGAAGGTCTCGGTAATCTTTTGGACGATCGCGGCCCCGAATCGTGAGGAAATCGACAAGGCGATCGACCGCTACCGCCACCCGGATGCCTTCAGCCATGAACTGATCCATGCCTGGACCCGCGTACAGGTCGAGTTGCGCCATATCGGCATCACCTCGCAGCAGGCCGCAGCCTTCCAGCATCTCGGCCGCTACCTGGTCTATCCCGATACGCATCTGAGAGCCGATCCGGAAACGGTACGCACCGGCCTGCGTTCGCAGTCGGCGCTCTGGCCGATGGCGATCTCGGGCGACTTCCCGATCTTTGCGCTGCGCATCAACGATGACATGGACATCGAGATCGCCCGGGAAGCCCTGAGTGCGCTGGAATACCTGCGTCGCCGCGGGCTGGTGATCGACTTGGCGATCGTCAACGAACGCGCCACGTCCTATGCGCAGGATATGCAGCATGCGCTGGATCAGCTGGCGGAAAACCTGCGCCACCGTCTGCCGGACGGCGCAGGTCGTCAGCATGTCTTCACTGTGCGCAACGATCTCAACGACGAGACCGCAACCCAGGCCCTTCTCGGCGCTGCACGGGTCGTTCTGCATGCCCGAAACGGCAAGATCGTCGATCAGGTCAATCGCGCCGTGTCCCTGTTTGCCACGCCGCGTGTGCCCGATGGCGCCGAACCGGAATGGCCCGGCATCATCCCTGCCCTGCCGGCAGCGATTGAAGCAACGGCAAAGGCCCCGGACGGCAACGATCTCGATTTCTGGAACGGCTTCGGCGGCTTCTCCAGAGACGGCAGCGAATATGTCGTCCGCCTGGCGGCGGGCTCTGCGACGCCGCAGCCGTGGATCAATGTCATCACCAACGAGCAGTTCGGCTTCCACGTAGCGGCGGAAGGTGCCGGCTTCACCTGGAGCCAGAACTCCCGCGATTACCAGCTAACCCCGTGGACCAATGATCCCGTCACCAACCGCCCGGGCGAAGCCTTCTATGTCGCCGACCTGGAAAGTGGCCGTACCTATGCGCCTGTCAGTGCCCTGAACCAGGACAATGACGCGCGCTTCGAGACACGGCATGGCCAGGGCTATTCCATATTCGCAAGCCAGCACGGCGATCTCGACATCGAGTTGACCCAGACGGTCGATCGCGAGCGTCCGGTGAAGCTGTCTCGACTTGTCCTACGCAACACCGGCACGGAATCGCGGATATTCCGCGTCTACGGCTACGCAGAATGGATCCTCGGCAACAACGGCCAGAAGACCGCTCCCTTCGTGCTCTCAACCTATGACGAGGAGACCGGCGCGCTTCTGGCGACAAACCCCTTCGACATCAACTATCCAGGTCGTTTTGCCTTCCTCGCCGGTCCCTCGGCGCCGGTCGGGCACACGTCCAGCCGTCGCGAGTTCATCGGCCGTCATGGCACGATCAAGCTACCGCAGGCCTTAGCCCGGACTGCCAAATTGTCCGGTTCCATCGACACCGAAAGCGATCCGTGCGCGGCACTTGCCTTCGACATCGAGATCGGCGCAGGCCAGCAGCGTGACCTGACCTTCCTACTCGGGGAAACCGACACGGCCGAAAAGGCAACAGCATTGGTCACGACCATGCGCGGCGTCGATTTCGACAGCGTGCTGGAAGCCAACCGCGCGTTCTGGAACGGCTTTACCGGCCAGTTGCAGGTCTCGACCGGCGACAAGGCGTTCGATCATCTCGTCAATCGCTGGCTGCCCTATCAGGCGCTGGCATGCCGCATCTTCGCCCGCGCCGGCTTCTACCAGGCAAGCGGCGCCTTCGGCTTCCGTGACCAGTTGCAGGACACGCTGGCCTTCCTGCTCCAGCAGCCATCGCTGGCCCGCAAGCAGATCCTCAATGCCGCCGCCCGCCAGTTCATCGAAGGCGACGTGCAGCATTGGTGGCTGCCGCAAACCGAGGCTGGCGTGCGCACGCATATCTCCGACGACGTCGTCTGGCTGGCCTACGCCATCGACCAGTATGTCTCCACCACCGGCGACAAAGCCATTCTGGACGAAAAGATCGCCTTCATCGAAGGACCGGAACTGCGCATGTCGCAGCACGATGCCTTCTTCCAGCCGACCCGCTCGGAAGAACAGGCCGACCTCTACGAACATGCCGCCCGTGCGCTGGATCTCGCGATTACCCGCACCGGCGAACATAACCTGCCGCTGATCCTCGGCGGCGACTGGAACGACGGCATGAACCGCGTTGGCGCCAAGGGCCAGGGCGAAAGCATCTGGCTCGGCTGGTTCCTCGCCGCCACGCTCAAGGCCTTCCTGCCTTATGCCGAAGCGCGCAAGGATACCGCCCGCAGCGAACGCTGGACCGCCCATATCGAAACCCTGACCGCAGCGCTCGAAACGGCGGGCTGGGACGGCGAATACTATCGTCGTGGCTATTTCGACGACGGCACGCCGCTCGGCTCGGACGCATCGCTGGAATGCCGCATCGATTCGATCGCGCAGTCCTGGAGCGTTCTCTCCGGTTTGGGCCAGCCGGACCATGTCGAAAAGGCGCTTGATGCGGCCGTATCCAAGCTGATCGATGACGAAGGCGGCATTGTGCGCCTGTTCACCCCGCCTTTCGACAAGGCACCGGTCGATCCGGGCTACATCAAGGCCTATCCGCCGGGTGTGCGCGAAAACGGTGGCCAGTATACCCATGCCGCCATCTGGCTGGGTCTGGCGCTGGCCAAAGCCGGCCGCACCAGCGACGCCTGGCGCGTCTTCGGCCTGCTCAACCCGATCAACCACGCGCTCGATGCCGAGGCAGCCGAACGTTACCGCGTCGAGCCCTATGCCGTCGCTGCCGACATCTACGGTGGCGAGGCCTATGTCGGCCGCGGCGGCTGGACGTGGTACACAGGCTCTGCAGGCTGGCTCTATCGCTTTGCCGTCGAAGGACTGCTCGGCATCAGCCGCAAGGGCAGCCAGCTCTTCGTCAAGCCGGCCCTGCCTGACCACTGGAACGGTTTCGAAGCCAATGTGACCCTCGATGGCCGCGCCGTGGCGATCGCCGTCACGCGCGCAGACAAGGGCGCCTACGCGATCACAGTCGATGGCAAGAAGGTTGCAAGCCCGGAAAAGGGCGTCAAGCTCGGCAAGGCGAAGTGATCTTCGCCTGAAGCCTTAAGACGGAACGACAGAAGCCCCGCCGATCGCTCGGCGGGGCTTCTTCTATTCTGCAATCCCAAACGGAGTGTCAGGCGCCGTAGACGATCAGCAGATCCTTGGCATCGATCTGGTCGCCGGTGCGCACCAGAACTTCAGCAATTGTGCCATCCTTTTCCGCATGCAGCGCGGTTTCCATCTTCATCGCCTCGATCGAGACCAGCACATCGCCGGATTTTACGGTCTGGCCGGCCGTCACGGCAACGGTCGAGATAACACCCGGCATCGGCGCGCCGAGATGGGCGGCATTTCCGGCCTCCGCCTTGCGGCGAATGGTGCTTGAAGCACCCCGGTTGCGATCCGGCACCTTGATCGGACGCGGCTGGCCGTTGATCTCGAAGAACACCTTGACCATGCCCTTCTCGTCGATCTCAGCCTGCGCCTGATTGAGGACAACCAGGGTCTTGCCCTTCTCGATATCGGCGAACAGTTCCTCGCCCGAACCGAGACCATAAAAATAGGCAGGCGTCGGCAACACGCTGACCGGGCCATAGGTATCAGCCGCCAGTGCATAGTCGGTGAAGACCTTCGGATACATCAGGTAGGAAGCGAACTCGAAGTCGCTGACCTCACGTTCGAGCTTCGCCTCGATCGCCTTGCGTTCGGCATCGAGATCAGCGTCTTCCAGCAGCGAGCCCGGACGAACCGTGTACGGCTTTTCGCCCTTCAGCGCCTTCTTCTGCAGCCCTTCCGGCCAGCCGCCCGGAGGCTGGCCAAGATCGCCCTTCAGCATCGAGACGACTGAATCCGGGAAGGACACGTCCTTGGCCGGATTGACCACGTCGGCCACCGTCAGGTCCTGGCTGACCATCATCAGCGCCATGTCGCCGACGACCTTCGACGACGGCGTCACCTTGACGATATCGCCGAACATCTGGTTGGCATCGGCATAGGTCTGCGCCACCTCGTGCCAGCGGGTCTCGAGACCCAGCGAGCGTGCCTGCTCCTTCAGATTGGTGAACTGGCCACCGGGCATTTCATGCAGATAGACTTCGGAAGCCGGCCCCTTGAGGTCGCTTTCGAAGGCCGCATACTGGTGGCGCACCGCTTCCCAGTAGAAGGAGATGCGGCGGATCCATTCCGGATCGAGATCCGGATCGCGTTCGGTGCCGCGCAAGGCCTCGACGATCGAGCCAAGGCAAGGCTGCGAGGTATTGCCCGATAAGGCGTCCATCGCCGCATCGACGACATCGACACCCGATTCAACGGCAGCCAGCACGGTTGCCGCGGCAATGCCGGACGTATCATGCGTGTGGAAGTGGATCGGCAGATCCGTTGCCTCGCGCAGCGCCTTGAACAGCACGCGCGCCGCTGCTGGCTTCAACAGGCCGGCCATGTCCTTGACCGCAATGATATGCGCACCCGCCTTGTCGAGTTCGGCGGCAAGGTCGGTGTAATATTTCAGATCGTATTTCGGGCGCGCCGAATTCAGGATGTCGCCCGTGTAGCAGATCGCCGCTTCGCAGATCTTGTTTTCTTCGGCGACCGCATCCATCGAGACGCGCATGTTTTCCACCCAGTTCAGGCAGTCAAACACGCGGAACACGTCGATGCCGCCCTTGGCCGCCTGTCGGACGAAGTATTTGACCACGTTGTCCGGGTAGTTCTTGTAGCCGACGCCATTGGCACCGCGCAGCAGCATCTGCAGCAACAGGTTCGGTGCATCTTCGCGGACCTTCGCCAGCCGCTCCCACGGATCTTCCGTCAGGAAGCGCATGGAAACGTCGAAGGTCGCGCCACCCCAGCATTCCAGCGAAAACAGGTTCGGCAATGCGCGGGCATAGGTCCCGGCGATCCGGGCAATGTCATAGGTGCGCATGCGCGTCGCCAGCAGCGACTGGTGGCCATCACGCATCGTCGTGTCGGTGACCAGCACACGGTTCTGCGCCCGCACCCATTCGCCGAACTTCTTCGGGCCGAGCTCGTCCAGCTTCTGCTTCGTGCCTGGCCGGATATCGCCCGGTGTAAACGGCACCACCGGCTCGGCGATTTCCTTCGACGGCTTCGGCCGACCCTTGGCTTCCGGATGGCCGTTCACGGTCACGTCGGCGAGATAGGTCAAGAGCTTGGTCGCACGGTCCTGACGCTTGACCTGTTGGAACAGTTCCGGCGTCGTGTCGATGAAACGCGTCGTGTAGGTATTGTCCCTGAACTTCTCGTGCGTGATGATCGCCTCGAGGAAGGTCAGGTTGGTAGCCACTCCGCGGATCCGGAATTCGCGCAGCGCGCGGTGCATGCGGGCGATCGTCTCTTCCGGGCTCGGCGACCAGGCCGTGACCTTTTCCAGAAGCGGATCATAGAACCGGGTGATCACCGCACCGGAATAGGCGGTGCCGCCGTCAAGACGGATTCCGAAGCCGGTCGCGCCACGATAGGCGGTGATACGGCCGTAGTCGGGGATGAAGTTCTGCTCCGGGTCTTCCGTGGTGATGCGGCACTGCAGCGCGTGGCCGTTGAGCTTGATGTCTTCCTGCTTGGGCACGCCCGATTCCGGCGTGCCGATCGCGTAACCGTCGAGAATGTGGATCTGCGCCTTGACGATATCGATGCCGGTCACGACCTCGGTCACGGTATGCTCGACCTGGATACGCGGATTGACCTCGATGAAGTAGAACTTGCCGGTGTCCATATCCATCAGATACTCGACTGTGCCGGCGCCGACATAGTTCGTCGCCTTGGCAATCTTCGTCGAATAGCTCGCCAGTTCCTGCCGCTGCGCTTCGCTCAGGTAAGGTGCTGGCGCACGCTCGACGACTTTCTGGTTGCGACGCTGGACGGAGCAGTCGCGCTCGAACAGATGCACGACATTGCCGTGCGTGTCGCCGAGAACCTGGCTTTCGACGTGGCGCGCACGCTCGACCAGCTTTTCGAGGTAGACTTCGTCCTTGCCGAAGGCGGCCATCGCTTCGCGCTTGGCCTCGGTCACTTCCTTGGCGAGATCCTTCGGATCGCGAATGGCGCGCATGCCGCGTCCGCCGCCGCCCCAGGAGGCTTTCAGCATCACCGGATAGCCGATCTCCTCGGCCATTTTGGCAACGACCGCCATGTCGTCCGGCAGCGGTTCCGTCGCAGGTACGACGGGAACGCCGATTTCGATGGCGAGATTGCGTGCCGCGACCTTGTTGCCGAGCCGGCGCATCGTATCGGCGCGGGGCCCGATGAAAATGATACCTGCATCGTTACAGGCGTCTACAAATTCAGGACTTTCCGACAGCAGCCCATAGCCTGGATGGATGGCATCGGCACCCGACAGCTTGGCGACGCGGATCACTTCCTCGATGGAGAGATAGCTTTCGATCGGTCCAAGATCACGCGCCAGATGCGGCCCCCGGCCAACCTGGTAACTCTCGTCCGCCTTGAAGCGATGGAGAGCCAGTTTGTCCTCCTCCGCCCAGATCGCAACCGTTTTTATGCCCAGTTCGTTTGCGGCGCGAAACACGCGAATTGCAATTTCGGAACGGTTGGCGACAAGGATCTTGGATATTGGCAATTCGGTCTCCCCAAAACGATATGCCAGGGCATTGTGCACCTGCGAAGAAAATTCATAGCGCGTTGTTTTAGGAAGTTCAATTTACCTTGAGCGGCTATCTGAAAATTGCCGCCATGCTCAGGTTACCAGCCCGAGCCGGAAGGCAAGCGCCACTACATGCTGGCGGTTCTTGGCATTCAACTTGTCCTGAATGCCGTTCATGTACCAATCGACAGTGTGATTGGATATTTTCAGGATCTTGCTGATCTCGATCGAGGTCAGGCCATCGGCCAGATAACTCAAGACTTCCATCTCGCGTCGGGTCATCCTGGTATCGATCGCCTTCGCCGAACTGACATCACCTTCGCGGGTCAGTTCAAGCATCCGCCAGAACGCCTTTTTTGCCACGGCGTCGAACAGGCTGATTTCGATAGGTGACAGATCGATCGGCTTGCCACCCACCGTCATGTTGCCCAGCAATCCCGTGCGGCCATGGACGGGAAATATATAACCATCCAGCAATCCGAAGCGCATGCCGTCCATCAGCATGCGCTCCATGCGCTTGCGATGCGGGTCGGCGCGAAACGCATGCGCTGTATCGCGCCAGCGAAAGCCGGACTGGGCTTGCGATAGATATCGAATGGTCGGGTCGATCAGCACATATTTCTTGGCAATATACATCTGCGGCCAGCCTTCCGGCCAACGCCCACACAACACCAGCTCCAGCGGATTTTCGTCCGGCTTCGGTTGGCGAACCAGCCCGTAGTAGTCAAACCCGTAAGCGGCAACGAGTTTTTCCAGCTCTGCCACGATCTCCGTTGCTGACCGACATTCGTCCGCAACGACCAAAAAATGCAATAGCTGGTTAATATTCACCCAGACCCCCTGAATAACTGTGTGCTTATAAAATCACGAAAAAGCCACGAGGCTCGTCATTCTGAATGAACCAACGCAATATGAACAAATATTATCATATTGCGTTAGGAGGGTATTAAAAATCGACCACGAAATTTCGTAGCGAACGCATGATAATGGTTCGTGCAGATTCTGCCCCCGCCCGGCCTCAGTTGAATAATACAAGACTGCAGGATCGCGGCGCAGGAATCCTGGGCTTTGCTCTTGTCAGACGAGGCGAAACCCGTTTCAAGCAGATCACCACTGAATGCGCATCTGGAGGTATAAGCGGTTGTCCCTGATACAGGTATATTTCAAGGCCCTGAAATATCTTGCGACTTATCGGCTGCGTGTCTCCTTTGTGGTGCTCGCCAATGTCGTTCTTGCCGCCATAACCATCATCGAGCCAATTCTGTTCGGTCGGATCATTGATGCGATATCGGAAAAGAGCGACGCGACATCGATATTGATCGCCTGGGGCTGCTTCGGCGTATTCAACACAGTCGCCTATGTCCTCGTGGCCCGACAAGCAGATCGCCTGGCGCATGGCCGCCGTGCGGATCTCCTGACCGAATCCTTCGGCAAGATCATCTCAATGCCGCTAAGCTGGCACCAGCAGCGGGGCACCTCCAACGCGCTGCACACGCTGTTGCGCGCCGGCGAAACCCTGTTCGGCCTATGGCTTGAATTCATGCGGACGCATCTTGCAACCGCCGTTGCTCTGACGCTGCTGATCCCGACCGCCTTTTCCATGGATGTTCGCCTGACCTCGGTCCTGATCGTGCTTGCAGTTCTTTACGTCATCATCGGCAAGACCGTGATGAACCGCACCAAAGAAGGCCAGGCCTCTGTCGAGAGCCACTATCACACCGTCTTTTCCCATGTCAGCGACTCGATCAGCAACGTTTCAGTGCTGCACAGCTACAACCGCATCGAAGCCGAAACCCGGGCGCTCAAGGAATACACGACGAAACTTCTCGCAGCCCAGTATCCCGTCCTTGACTGGTGGGCGATTGCCGGCGCGTTGAACCGGATCGCCTCGACGCTCTCCATGCTGATCATCCTGGTGATCGGCACGATGTTCGTGCAGAGCGGCCAGCTCAAGGTCGGCGATGTCATCGCCTTTACAGGTTTTGCCGGCCTGTTGATTGCCCGTCTCGACCAGATGATCACCTTCGCCAATCAGATTTTCGAGGCGCGCTCTAAGCTCGAGGACTTCTACCAACTGGAAGATGCCGTTCAGGACCGGGAGGAATCGGTCGGATCGACGGAGCTGAACAATGTCCGCGGTGACGTGGAGTTTCGCAACGTCTCCTTCGACTTTGCCTCCACCACCCAGGGCGTGCGCGACGTATCGTTCACCGTCCAGGCAGGCCAGACGGTCGCCATTGTCGGCCCGACCGGCGCTGGAAAAACGACGC
Organism: Rhizobium sp. CECT 9324; assembly: GCF_918741265.1. Lineage (NCBI taxonomy): Bacteria > Pseudomonadati > Pseudomonadota > Alphaproteobacteria > Hyphomicrobiales > Rhizobiaceae > Rhizobium > Rhizobium sp. CECT 9324. Next base: position 197,254 of record NZ_CAKKMZ010000001.1, read on the forward strand.
TGATCAATCTGCTTCAGCGCGTCCACCAGCCGCAATCGGGACAGATCCTGATCGATGGCCACGACATTGCCCGGATCACCCGTAAATCGCTGCGCCACGCCATCGCCACCGTTTTCCAGGATGCAGGCCTGCTCAACCGCTCGATCAAAGAAAACATCCGCCTTGGCCGCGAGGATGCCAGCGAAGAAGACATCATCAAGGCGGCTGAGGCGGCCGCGGCCACCGATTTCATCGAAAGTCGCATGATCGGCTACGATACGGTCGTCGGCGAGCGTGGCAACCGCCTGTCGGGCGGCGAACGCCAGCGCATCGCGATCGCCCGCGCCATCCTGAAAAACGCCCCGATCCTGGTGCTTGACGAGGCGACCAGCGCGCTCGACGTCGAAACGGAAGCACGGGTGAAACAGGCGATCGACCGGCTGCGCAAGCACCGCACGACATTCATCATCGCCCACCGTCTCTCGACCATCCGCGAAGCCGACCTCGTGGTCTTCCTTGACCACGGAAAGGTCATCGAGCTGGGCAATTACGACCAGTTAAGCGCCCTTGGTGGCCGCTTCACCTCATTGCTGCGCACCAGCGGCCTGCTGATTGAAGAGACCTCTCCGGCAATATGAGCTGGTAGCCACAATGCCACCCAATCCCGAATGGCCCGGCCTACCATTCGATCGGCTGGCCGTCATAGGCATGGAAACCACCGCTCTGGGCGGGCTCCAGGCTGTCAAGTACGGACAACATCCGTGCCGCACTGTCCGTTGGCGCCAGGCGGTCATGGCCTTTGGCAAAAGCCGAAGACAATCCCGTATCCACCGAGCCGGGATGCAGAGTGACGACAACGGCGTTCGGCCTTGTCCGGGCGATCTCGATCGCGGACGTCCGCACGATCTGGTTCAGTGCCGCCTTGGCCGCGCGATAGGAAATCCAGCCACCCAGCCTGTTGTCGCCGATTGAGCCGACACGGGCGGAAAGCGCCGCAAACAGGCTTCGGCGATCGCTGGCAAGCAGTGGCGCGAAATGTTTCAAAACCAGCGCCGGACCGATCGCGTTGACCGCGAACTGCGCTGCCATGGCCTCCGGCCGGATGGCCTTGATCGCCTTTTCCGGCCCGACATCATCGATTGTCAAAGCCCCTGTTGCACACAGGATGAGGTCGAAACGAGCCCCGGAATCAGACAGATGCGTTGCAGCGGCAGCAACACTGTCCTCATCGGTGATGTCGAACCCATCGACACTTCGCGACAGGCCGGAGACCTCGCCGCAACGGGGATCGGAACGCAGCACCTCGACAAAGGCAGACCCGATGCCGCCACTCGCCCCGAGTACCAGCGCCCTGTAGCCAGAGCCAAGTGACGTCATGCCGGGAAAGTCTGTCATCGTCCGCTCCTGGTCGACCCAATCTGCGGACAACTACGGTAGCGGAAGCGGTTTCGGATCACGCAGCACGGGTCTTAGGCCAGAATTTCAAGCGGCCCCTGATAGCCCGGCATATGTCCCGCATCCACGTCCATCAACCGGCAGATCAGACCGGCAATCTCCGTTTGTGGCAATGCGGCGTCCTCGCCCAGGCGAAAGCCGAGCGCATAAAACGGCACATGCGTCTCCTCAGGTGTAGGTCCGGCATGATTGCCGTCATAGCCCATGCCGTGGTCGGCCGTGACGATCACCTTATAACCAAGCGCCAGCCAACCGGGCAGATGCCGCGCCAGCAGGTCGCCCTGAACACGCGCGGCATTGCGATAACCGACACTGTCCCCGCCATGGCGGTGACCGGCATCATCGACATTCATCGGATGCAGCAGCAGGAAATCGGGACTGTGGCTGGAGATCAGCCAATCGGCATCGGCAAACAGATGACTGTCGGGATAGTGGTCGTCCCAATAGAAGACGCCATGCGTGATATCACCGCCGCCATTCACCAGGATACGGTCGCGATGCCGATCGAACGGGCAGGAGACATAAAGCTCCGACACCCAGTGATAGGCCGCAGCGGCCGTGACCTTGCCTGAAGCCCGACAGCGGGCAAAGAGATTGTCGCCCTCAGAACGCCGCACCACGCCATTGCTGACAATGCCATGCTCCACCGGACGCCGCCCGGTCAACAGCGTCTCATAGAGTGGCCGCGACATCGCTGGCAACTCGCAGGTCAGCCTGCGCACCTCCGCCATGCCCGCCTGCACCAGGCCTTCCATATATCCGAGACAGCTACGGGCTGCGTCATAGCGCAAGCCATCGAGAACGATGAGGATCACTTTTGTCATGGCGCGCAACTTGCCATGACCCGCCGCGAAGGCAAGGGCCAAAATCAACGAGGGGCACCCGTGGCGCCCCTCCCATGATCTTCGATCTGAACCGCTTTTGACGCCTGCAACTAGCGCCAGGCGACAACCGCCTGTGGCTTGAGAACGGCCTCGCCGAGCGCAAGTTTTGCGCCGGCGGGAACCGCCCAGTCCTCGGTGCCATAGTTGAAGGCAAAGGTCAGGTCGCCGCGACGACGAATGCGGATGTGATCCGGCACCGGCATCGTCTGAAGGCCGGCCTTTTCCGCGGCAAGCGTCAGAACGCTTCCCAGCAAGGTCTCGTCGGCCCAGCAGGCGAGATAGAGCATACGGTCCTTCTCGGTCAGCGCCGGATCGCCATTGGCAAAGCGGGCGAGAACCGTGGCTGACGTCTCCAGATATTCCCGCCAGCGGATGCCGGCACCTGAAACAGCGCCCGAAACGGCATCCGAAAGTCCCGGCCGCAGCGTCGAGACCTGGATGACGCGATTGCCGGTTCGCGCGCCGAGCGGACCCGGCGGCAGGTTTTCCGGAATGACGAAATTGCGATCGCGTGAACCCGTGCGCGCGCCGATCAGCACATGGCCGGTCGCCTCTTCCAGCGCCGACTGGGTCGCCGTATCGACCTCGGTCATGCAGGGCACGACAACCAGCGCGTAGCCTTCCAGCGACGCGCCCGGACGGACGAAATCAATGTCGAGACCGAGACGGCGCAGGCCCTCGTACCAGCGGAAGCACAGTTCCTCGTAGCGGAAGTCCTTGCCCTGCGGCTGGATCATCGTCGTCCAGTAGCTCTGGTAGTCGAAGACCAGCGCAACGGAAGCCTTGCCCGTCACCGGCAGAGGCCCGAGCGACTTCAACTCTTCGGCCACCTGAAGCACCTCGATCCCGCCCGGCGACAGCTCGTCGAGACCGGCGAGGTTGAGACCGGCATGCATCTGCTCCTGCGCGAACGGTGCCTGGCGCCAGCGGAAATAGCTGACGACGTCGGCCCCATGCGCCAGCGCTTCAAAGGTCCACAGCCGCACCATGCCGGGCTTCGGCACCGGGTTCCACGGCGCCCAGTTCACTGGGCCCGGCTGCTGCTCCATCACCCAGAAACGGCCCTTGCCGACAGCGCGGTAGAGATCGTGGTGATAGGGTGCAATATCCGGATGCGAGGTTTCCGCCCAGCGATTGCGCTCGTCTTCCGAGAACGGAAACTTCTCGACGAAACCGATAGGATAGCTGTCCCAGGACGCCAGATCGAGATTGTCGCCGACCTTGAAGTGGTCGAAATCCGAAACGAAGCCCATGAAGTTATGGGTGATCCAGCGTTCAGGTGAATGCTTGCGGATGATCTCGCACTGCATTTTGTCATAGGCCCCGACCTGGTCCGACTGGAAGCGCCAGAAGTCGAGCCTTGTGGCCGGATTGGGCTCCGTCACCGTCAGGTTCGGCAGCATGACCTCGTCGAAGCTGTTCAATTCCATCGACCAGAACACCGAGCCCCAGGCCTCGTTGAGCTGGTCGGTCGACTGGTAGCGCAGCCTGAGCCAGCGCTTGAAACTCTTCAGGTCTTCAGCCCCCCAGGACACCGTCGTGTCATGACAGCCATATTCATTGTCCGTCTGCCAGCCGACCAGCCCCGGGTGATTGCCGTAGCGCGCGGCCACGATCTCGACGATGCGCGCGCTTTCGCGCCACCAGGTCTCGGACGAAAACGTATAGTGCCGGCGCGAACCGAAGCCGCGCACCTTGCCGTCTTCGTCATAGGGCAGGATATCGGGATGTTCGTCGACCAGCCATTTCGGTGGCGTCGCCGTCGGTGTGCCGAGCACGATCTTCAGGCCGGCCTTGGTCAGGATATCCATCGACCGGTCGAGCCAGCCGAAATCGAATGTGTCGCGCGCGGGCTCCAGCCGCGACCAGGCGAACTCGCCGATCCGAACGAAGGAGATGCCGAGTTCGACCATGCGGCGGGCGTCCTCGGCCCAGCGCGTTTCGTCCCAGTGCTCCGGATAGTAACATACGCCCAGCATTATCGCGTCAGATCTCCGTTGATGACGGCAAGGCCATCCTTGTTGAACAGATGGCAGGCCTTGGCATTGATCCCGATCCTCAGCCTGTCGCCCGGCTTTTCACGCGCAAGGCCATCGGCCTTGAGCGACAGTTCCGAACCATCGGCGAGCGTGACGAAGAACAGCGTCTCGGAGCCGAGATATTCGGCAAGGTTGACAGTGCTTTCGAGCACAACATCGCCCTTGCCCGTCGCATCGATATGTTCGGGACGAATACCGAAGGTCATCTCGCCAAGCGCCGGCTTTCCCTCGCCGGCCATCGTAAGGGACACACCACCCGGAAGCGCGACGCTGAGAGTGCCGCCTTCGGCCTGACTGACATTCACTTTCAGAAAATTCATCTTCGGCGAGCCGATGAAACCGGCAACGAAGAGATTGTTCGGCCGATGGTAGAGCTCGAGCGGCGAGCCGACCTGCTCGATCTTGCCGGCCGACAGCACGACGATCTTGTCGGCCATGGTCATCGCCTCGACCTGGTCATGGGTGACATAGATCATCGTCGACTTCAGGTCCTGATGCAGCTTCGACAACTCGCCGCGCATCTGCACGCGCAGCGCCGCATCGAGATTGGACAGCGGCTCGTCGAACAGGAAGACCTCCGGATTGCGCACGATCGCACGGCCGATCGCCACGCGCTGGCGCTGGCCTCCGGAAAGCTGGCCGGGCTTGCGCTCTAGCAATGGCTCGAGCTGCAGCATCTTGGCCGCAACCGCCGTCCGATCAGTGATCATCTCTTTCGAGTGACCGGTCATGCGCAGGCCAAAGCCGATGTTTTCGGCCACCGTCATATGCGGATAGAGCGCATAGGACTGGAACACCATGGCCACGCCACGCTCGGACGGACCGACCTTGGTCATATCTTGGCCGCCGATCGACAGCGCGCCAGAGGTGATGTCCTCGAGACCGGCGATCATCCGGAGCAGCGTGGACTTGCCGCAGCCGGACGGGCCGACAAAGACGCAGAACTCGCCATCCTTGACGTCGAGATCGACGCCCTTGATGACGCTGAGTGCGCCGAACTGTTTCTTGACGTCGCGCAGGCGCACATCAGCCATGGGTCTTGCCTCCCTTTGAAGGAATGAGTTCGAGGAGCAGCGCGCTTTCCGGCATCAGCATCGGCAGCGGCAGGCCGGCAAGGCCGGTGCTCGACAACTGGAAGCTGATCTCGCCGGCCAGCAGTTTTTTCTGCCCCTCGGAGATACGGATGAATTGCGGTGCGGCCGGAAGCGCATTGGCGATCCGCCATGTGCCGCCGAGTTCCGTGACGCTGTCGGGCAGCTTGAGCGGTGCCGGCTGCTCGCCGACCATCTGCGGCCCCTGCGCAACGATTACGACGATCTTCTCGGCGCTGGCCGCCCCCCAGACATAGCGCCCATCGATCGGCTCCAGCCGGAACGCGGCGCCCGGCGCATGCAACAGACCGCGCAGCCGCTTGTAGGCCTCGATATAGACCTTGAGCTCCGACCGTTCGTCTTCGGTCAGTTCCAGCGGATTAAGCTCGACGCCGAGATGATAGGCGATCGCCACCAGGGCCCGGAAGGACAGCGTATGGCGCCGCCCTGTCTGGTGGTTCGGCGAGGCCGAGATATGGCTTCCGAGAATTTCCGGCGGCACGAAGACCGAGGCGCCGCGCTGGATTTCCAGCCGCTCCAGCGCATCGGTGCAATCCGAGGTCCAGACGCGGTGGGTGCGCGCCAGCGCGCCATAGTCGATGCGGCCGCCACCGGACGCACAGCTTTCGATTTCAACACCCGGATGCGCCGCACGGACCCGGTCCATCAGCGCATAGACGGCGCGCGTCTGGGCGGCGATCTTCGCCTTGCCATCACGCCCACCCGCATGGGTCAGGTCGCGGTTCATGTCCCATTTCACATAGGACACGGCATGATGGGCCAGCACCGCATCGATCTTGGCGAACAGGTAGTCGGACACCTCCGGCCGCGTCAGGTCGAGCACCAGTTGGGTGCGCGATTCGAGCAGCGGTCGCCCCTCGATCTGCAGTGCCCAGTCCGGATGCGCCTTGTAGAGTTCGGACACCGGATTGACCATTTCCGGCTCAAACCAGATGCCGAACTGCATCCCGAGGCCCGTCACGTGATCGACCAGCGGCTTCAAGCCATCAGGGTATTTGCGCGCATCGATGTCCCAGTCGCCGAGACTGGTCGTGTCGTTGTCGCGCTTGCCGAACCAGCCGTCATCGAGCACGAAACGCTCGATGCCAAGCTCGGCGGCCGCCGTCGCCTGAGCTTTGAGCGACCCCATCTGGTGGTCGAAATAATTGCCTTCCCAGGTGTTCAGCGTCACCGGACGCGGGCTCATCCTGCCGCCTGGCCATTGGGTCAGCTCGTCACGAACGAAGGCGTGGAAGTCTTGGCTGTCGGTACCCGCATAGGCAATCGGGCTCTTGTAGCTCTCGCCCGGTTGCAAAACGATCTCACCCGGCTCGAACAATTCACCCAGATGCACCAGCCGCTGGCCGTCGTCGGTGCGGTCGATGACCATCTGGTGATTGCCGCTCCAGCCGAGCGTCACGCCAAAGACCTGCGTTTCGCTCTCGATGAACAGCATCGGAAAACGGTCATGCGAGGTCCGGCCGCGCCGGCTTTCCTGGATCCAGGTGCCATTGCCGAGCAATTCGCGGCGCGTCTGGAACTCGCGGCCCCAGATGCCGGTAAAGCTCATCACCTGCAGGTCGCCGGCGGGCGCCAGGAAGGTCGCGGCCATGCAGCGATCGAGCTGGTAATCGCCATCGCCCAGATTGGTCAGTTCCGTCGCCATCGAGATCAGGCCGGACGCATGGGCGGAGAGCGCAATGTTGATGCCGAGCTTTGCCACCGTGTCGGCACCGTTCAAAACGGTGCGGTTGCCGTCACGCTCGACCGACCAGCCGCCGAACTGCGCGACGAAATCGCGCCCTGCCCGATGACCTGAAATTGCCGGCCAGCCGAAGAAGCCCATGCCGCCGGTTGGCAGCAGGACCGATGTCGGCACGGCGATATCCATGCCGTTCACGCGGCTGGAGCGTTCGATGTCGAACAGCGGATCGACCTCGACCGGGACTGTGCCGAAGGACAGGATTTCCGGCATGCCGAGATCAGGCAGGCGCAGGCTGAGCGAAAGCTGACCTGAATCGACGGTTACGATTTCACTCATCCCTTGGTGGCTCCAAGTGTCAGGCCGGCAATGAAATGCCGTTGCATCAGGAAAAACATGGCGACCGGCGGCAGCGCCGCGACGATCGAGCCGGCGGAAACCAGGTGCCAGGCGGCGACCCATTGGCCGTTCAGCGAATAGAGACCCGCCGTCACCGGCATCGCATGCTGGCCTTGGACCAGCACTGTGGCCCAGAAGTAGTCGTTCCACACGAAGGTGAAGACCAGCACGGAGAGCGCCGCAATGGCCGGACGCATCAGCGGCAGCACGATATGGCGGAAGATCCGCCATTCCGAGACGCCCTCGACGCGGGCGGATTCGATCAGTGCGAATGGCAGGCCCTTGATAAAATTGCGCATGAACAGCGTGCAGAAGCCGGTCTGGAAAGCGACATGGAACAGCACCAGGCCCATTGTCGTATCGTAAAGGCCAGCCCTCAGCGTCATGTCGCGCACCGGCACCATCAGGATCTGGAACGGAATGAAATTGCCGGCGACGAACAGGAAGAACAGCACGAGATTGCTCTTGAAGCGGTAAACCGCGAGCGCAAAGCCGGTCAGGCACGACAGCGCAACTGCCCCGATCACCGTCGGGATCGTCACCTTGAACGAATTCAGGATGTACCAGCCGATCGGCGAATCGCGGAACACGGCGGTATAGTTCTCCACCCCGGCGAAGGAGGACGGAATGCCGAAATAATTGCCGGCCGCCAGATCGCCCGCCGGGCGCACCGAGGTGATCGCCACTCCGATCAGCGGCAGCAGCCAGAGAAACAGCGCCACCGGCAGCAGGATCTTGTAGCCGGTCTGGACGAAGCGCGAGGCTTTTTCGATGGGTGCCGGGAACATCAGGCGTTCCTTTCCTGGCGCAGCATGCGCACGATGAACAGCGAGATGAAGACCATCATGATCAGGAACAGGACGACGGCAATTGCCGCACCATAACCCATGCGGAAACCGTATTCCGACAGCGCCTGCTCGTACATGAAGTAGGACAGCACCTGGCTGGAACCGTAGGGACCGCCGGCAGTCATCACCGAGACAAGGTCGAAGGAACGCAGCGAGCCGATCACGGTCACCACCATGGCGATGAAGGTTGCCGGTCCGAGCTGCGGCAGGATGATGTTCCACAACAGCTTGACGCCCTTGGCGCCGTCCATGCGGGCAGCTTCCACCTGCTCGGGATTGATGTTGTTGAGACCGGTCAGGTAGAGGATCATGCAATAGGCCGTCTGTGGCCAGAGACCGGCAACGATGATGCCGTAGGTGACGAAACGCTCGTCGGCCAGCACGGCGATCTGCTCGCCCGTCAGCCATTCCGTCAGCTTGGAAAACAGGCCGAAATCCGGCGCATAGAACCAGGTAAACATCAGGCCGACCACGACCTGGCTGATCACGAAGGGAAAGAAAAACAGCGACTTGTAGAGCCGGATGCCGGTGACCGTCTGGTTGAGGAACAGGGCGGCCGCAAGACCCGCCGGGATCGACAGCAGATAGAGTACCAGCCAGATCAGGTTGTTCTTCAGGGCGACATAGAACGTGTCGTCGTCGAGCAGTTCGACATAGTTGTCAAACCCGATCCAGACCTGTTCGCCCAGCCCGTCCCAGTCGTGGAAGCTGATCCAGATGGACTGGAAGATCGGCACCAGGACATAGATCACGAACATCAGCATGCCCGGCGCAAGAAACAGCCAGGGCGCGAGCTTCTGCTGGTTTTTCTTCCAGAAGCTGGATGAGGGGGAGACGGCGTTGCTCACGGCGGCACCTTTGGAAACGGGAAGGGAATGGCAACCGGATGCCGAAGACAACGAGGTCGACGGCACCCGGCGCGGGAGGACCTTGGTCCTTATTTGTAGACGCGAGCGCGAACCTTTTCGAGCCGCTCGAGAATGCGGTCGAGATTGTCGGGCTTGACCATGAATTCCTGGAAGCCTTCCATGCCGGCCTTGGCCATTTCGGCCTGCGCATCACGGTCATAGAACTGTGCCAGCGCATGGGCATTGGACAGCATGGTGAAACCGGCGTCGAGGAACACGTCCTTCGGCTTTTCGGCGGTATTGTTCACCGGCAGCTGGCCGAGCGTCGCATTCATCTTGGTCTGAGCGGCCGGAGACGCGAGATAGGCCAGAAATTTCCTGGCGTCTTCCTTGTTCTTCGCACCCGATGGGATGTGGAACGTATCGGTCGGAGCCTCTTCAGCCACCGGAATGCCGGGGGTGATTTCCGGGAACTGCAGGAAGCCGATCTGCTCTTCCTTCAGGCCGCCTTCCTTGAAGGTGGCGACGGCGAAATTGCCCATCAGATACATGGCAGCCTTGCCCTGCACCAGTTGCGGCACGGCGTCCTGCCAGTCGATCGCGGCATGGTTGGCGATGAAGTAGTCCGCCTTCACCAGCTCGCCCCACTTTTCGAACACGGCCTTTACGCGCGGATCGGTGTAGGGAACCTTGCCAGCCGTCAGCTCCATGTGGAACTCGTAGCCGTTGACGCGCAGGTTCAGATAATCGAACCAGCCGCCGGTCGGCCACAGGGCCTTGGTGCCGATGGTGAATGGCGTGATGCCGGCAGCCTTCAGTTTTTCCGAAGCGGCCAGCAGCTCGGCCCAGGTCTTCGGCGGGGTGATGCCCTGCTCGGCGAAGATGTCCTTACGGTAGTAGATGCCCCACTGGTAATAGGTATAGGGCATGCCCCATTTCTTGCCGTCGATCGTCATCGACGGCGCCGACGACTTAAGCTGCTCGTCGAGGCCATTGGCCGTCCAGACATCGGTGACGTCCTCGAACAGGCCAGCCTTGACGAAGGGCTCCATGCGGTTGCCGGCATACCACGCAACCACGTCCGGCGCGTCAGCCGTCAGGAAGTTGCGGATCGCAGACTTGTAGCCTTCGTGGTCGAAATTGTTCCACTTGACCGTCACATCCGGATTGGCCTTCTGGAAGTCGGCAATCAGCTCTTCCATCGCCTTTTTCGGCACCGGATCGGAATGGTCGGAATTGATGGTGATTTCGCCGGCAAATGCGGCAGTCGAGAACAGCACTACGGAGAGCGCGAGCCCGCTCAGGCTCTTGAAAAGGGTCATGTTTTCCTCCCTATGACCGGTATGCATCGCATATCGCAGAGCTGGTGCGATCCGGATCCCACCGGACATGCATGTCAGCTCACCTTGATCATCAGGCGCAAAGCCGTAATAATCTACCGACTTTCTGCGTAACTTCTCCGGGATCCTAAGCATGACGCCTCTGCAGCCTGTTGTTCAGGACGAATCTGTCCCGGTCCATCCCGACCATGACCCGCGTCATCCGCTGGTGATCTTCGGCGATCATCGCTTTTGCGCCGGTGAAGCCCTCCTCGTCCAGCGCATGGCGGGACCGCATATGCACAGCCAGATCGAACTCAACTTCGTGCTGGACGGACATATGACCTACTGGTTCGACGGCCGCGAATTGACCGTCGGCAAAGGCCGCCTCTGCCTGTTCTGGGGCATGATCCCGCACCAGGTGATCGATCGCGCGGAGGGAACCCGCTTCATCTGCCTTTATGTGCCCATGTCCTTCTTCCTCGGCCTCGCCAACCTGACCCGCTTTCGCGACGCGGTGTTTCGCGGCGCGATGATCGAGGCGACCGAACTGCGCCCCTATGACCGCGACATCTTCCAGCGTTGGCGCGAGGAGCTTCTGTCCGGCGACGAGGGCCTCAGCGAAATCGTCCGCAACGAACTGACCGCCCGCGTCCTTCGCATCGAGCGCGACGGATGGCGCGACCTGCGCGAGGAAGGCTCGGCAATTGCCAGCCTCGGCCATAGCGACAGCGAGCGGGTGGAAAACGTCGAGCGTATGCTGCGCTACATTGCCGAGCACGCGCTGGATGAAATCTCGGCCGAAGACGTCGGCCGCGATGCCGGCCTTCACCCCAACTATGCGATGTCCGTCTTCAAACGCGCCGTCGGTTTGACGATCAACCAGGCGATCGTCCGCCATCGCCTCGATACGGCCCAGTCACTGCTGATCGCAACCGACCTGTCGATCACCGACGTCTCCTTCGAATCCGGCTTCGGCTCGGTTTCGCGCTTCTACGAAGCATTCAGCGATCGCTTCCGTGAGAAACCGACGGCCTTCCGCAAGCGTATGCGATCCAAGGGCGGTGCGCCGACGTGAGACGATCGGTCGTGGGATGACGTCACGACAGCGCGTCAGGGAACTTCATGGCCAATCGCCAGCGTATAGAGCTCAAACCAGCTCTGTCGATCCAGCTCCACCTTCGCCGCATCGCTGATCTTGGCGATCCGCGCCATGGCATTCGTCCCCATGACCGGCATGATCTTCGCTGGATGACGCAGCAGCCAGGCAATTGCGACGGCCGTTTCATCGACACCGTGTTCGCCGGCGATGCGCTTGATCACCGCAAGCAATTCTGGTTTGGATCCATTGAACAGCGAGCCGCCGCCGAGCGGCGACCAGGCCATCGGCGCGATCATGCGCTCCTGTAGATAGGCAAGATCGCCATTGGTAAACGCCTGGGGCGCCATCAGGCCCATCTCGATCTGGTTGGTCACCAACGTTGATTCCATTGAGGACTGTAGCAGCGCATAGTCCCACGGCCGGAAATTGGAGACCCCGACGGCGCGAACCTTGCCGGACGCCACCAGCGCATCCAGCGCCGAACCGGTTTCGTCCGGGTCGAGCAGAGGGTCCGGCCGGTGGATCAGCAGAAGGTCGATATAGTCGGTCGCCATGTCGCGCAGCGAGGCCTCGACCGAAGCGTTGATGTGCGCAGTGGTCGTATCGTAATGCTTCACCCTGGCGCTCGCATGCCGCCCAGCCGGGGCAACGATACCGCATTTGGTCACGATCTCGATCTGTTCGCGCAGCTGCGGCGCAGCCTTCAGTGCCGCGCCAAAGATTGCCTCGACAGTGTAGCCGCCATAGATATCGGCGTGATCGATTGTCGTTATGCCTTGCGCTAGACAGCTCTCGACCTTGGCCTGCACATGAGCGATTGATGTATCCTGATCCTCTCCAAGCCGCCACATGCCATAGACGATCCTGCTCAAAGACAGGTCAGGATTAAGGGCAACGCGTTCCATCGTCGGTGAACTCCATTTCAACAAGCGTTCGCCGACATCTTGCCCGGCATGCGGCCATCGGTATTGAACAGACAATGGTGGTTAGAGTGCCGGGCAGCGGTCTGGCAAGAGCCAATGCAGAAGGCACCCTTCATTCGCTGTCCTGAATTGATTGCAAAAGCGTCTCCCGGGCCGACTTCAGGTGTCGTCGGCATGCCTCCTCGATCTTCCTTCCATCGCGGGAAAACAGCGCGCCGATATAATCGAGGTGCTCCTCCAGCGCCCGGGCATTGCGGGCCCGCGCATTGGTCTTGTTCCACTGGTAGTGATAGTGGAAGACGATCGAGATAATGTCGTAGAAATCGATGATGAAGCGATTGCTGGATGCCTTTTGCACCAGCAGGTGGAAGCGCTCATCGAGTTCGGAAAACTCAGGATAGCGCCTGTCGATATCCGCCAACAGCGCATGATGCTGCGCCTCGACCTCTTTCAATTCGGCCCAGGCGGGATGATCCTGCGCCAGATCGGCAAACCTTGCAGCGGATCGCAGCTCGAACATTTCGCGCACTTCGGTCAACTCGAGCGCAAATTCGCGGGTAAAACCCTTGAGCACCCAATGGCTGTTCGGCCGCTTTTCGATTAGCCCGAACCGGCTGAATCGAATCAGGAACTCCCGTACGCTTGTCGTACCGGTGCCGATCTCGCGCGCCAGTTCCAGCTCGTTGATCTGCATGCCTGGCTGCGCACCACCTGCAAGAATGCGCCGCATGAAACTCCGCTCGATGATCTCCGAAAGTGAATCCGTCTCCTCTGAGGGAAAAAAGTCCGCTTTGCTGGGCCGCCGCAGTACCGTTTTGGCCCGCTTGTCCCACATGATCAGGCCAACGTCGCCGAGCCGCGTCAGGACGGCGCGCACCGTTGTGCGACTGACCCCCAGGCTTCCGCAAAGCTCAGGTTCAGACGGCAGGCTGTCGGTCTCCTCGATCAGCTTCAGTGTGCGGTTGTAAGCGTCCTTGAAGACGGTATTTTGCTTGGCCATCTGTCCGCCATGTCTGGATGAAGTCCATCGCCGAATCCAGGATCCGGCGCTTCTGCCCCGCTCTATCCTCGATTGGCCGCAAAGAGAACCACCAAGCTGAAAAGCTTGGAAATTCAGTTCTTTTTTATCAATTCTCTACCTCGGAAAGTCCCGTTTTCGCGGTTTTCTTCAATAGCAGCATCATTACCATTGACGCCAATCTGTCTATTGTAGATAAAAGACAAAAGCAAGGATCCGACCTTGAGGTTGGGCTATAGGGAGAAAGACCGGGTGAGCAAGACTGCCTGTATTCTGCTGTCTGCAGACGACAATGTCGCCGTCACGACAATCGCCATCGAAGCCGGCGAAGCGCTTCCTGGCGGCGCCGCGGCGGGCATGAAGATCGACCCCGGCCACAAGGTCGCCGTCCGCGCCATTCGCAAAGGTGAGCCGGTGGTGAAATACGCCCAAGCCATCGGCCGCGCGACCAGCGATATCGCCGCCGGCGATCATGTGCACTCCCACAATCTCGCCTTCGATGAGGACCGCCTGTCGGTCACCGGCCTTGCCCAGCCCGAGGCCGCAACCCCGGCCGACAAGGCGCGCACCTTCATGGGTTACCGCCGCGCCGATGGCCGCGCGGCGACCCGCAATTTCGTCGGCATCATCGCCAGCGTCAACTGTTCCACCACGGTCTGTCGGGCCATTGCCGAAGCGGCCAATCGCACCATCCTGCCCCACTATGAAGGCATCGACGGCTTCGTGCCGATCGTCCACGACCAGGGCTGCGGAATGAGCTCCACCGGTGACGGCATGCGCACGCTTCACAGAACATTAGCCGGCTACACACGACATGTGAATTTCGGCGGCGTTCTGATGGTCGGGCTCGGCTGTGAGGTCAATCAGCTTACGCTTTATGGCCAGAGCGGCGCAGGCGCCGGAAAACGCCATTTCAACATCCAGGATGCCGGTGGTTCGCGCCGCGCGGTGGAAAATGCGCTGGGCATCCTGCGCGAGATCGCCGCCGAAATCGGCACTGCCCGCCGCGAACCGATCTCGGTCAGCGAAATCATCGTCGGCCTGCAATGCGGCGGCTCGGACGGTCTGTCCGGCATCACTGCCAACCCGGCGCTTGGCGTTGCGGTTGATCTTCTCGCCGGTGCCGGTGGCACGGCGATCCTGTCGGAAACCTCTGAAATCTACGGCGCCGAGCACCTGCTGCGCAGCCGCGCGGTGACCGAGGATGTGGCCGTCAAGCTCGACGGACTGATTTCCTGGTGGGAGGCCTATGTCGCCCAGCACGGCGCCTCGCTCGACAACAACCCCTCGCCCGGCAACAAGAAGGGCGGCCTGACCACCATTCTCGAAAAATCGCTCGGGGCCGTGGCCAAGGGCGGCCGCTCGCCGCTGACCGCCGTCTATAACTACGCCGAACGCGTCACCGAACACGGCCTCGTCTTCATGGATACGCCCGGCTACGATCCGGTCTCCGCCACCGGCCAGGTTGCCGGCGGCGCCAATGTCATCGCCTTTACCACCGGCCGCGGCAGCTGTTTCGGCTCACGGCCCGTACCGTCGATCAAGCTGACCAGCAACACCGCGCTTTACCGCGCGATGGAAGAGGACATGGATATCGACTGCGGCGTCATCGCCACCGGCGACGCCTCCGTGTCTGGTCTCGGGCACGAGATCTTCGACCTGATCATCGAGACCGCGTCCGGCCAGAAGACCAAGAGCGAACTGTTCGGCTACGGCGACAACGAATTCGTGCCCTGGCACCTCGGTGCCACGCTCTGAGCGACATGAACCAGACGGAACGAACAGCATGAAAACGAGACGCATCGGCAAAACCTCCCTGGAAGTCACCGAATACAGTTTCGGCACGGCTCCGCTCGGCGGCCTCTATCGCGCCTGCCCGCGGGAGGCTGGATTGGCGACGCTCCAGGCCGCCTGGGATCACGGCGTCCGCTATTTCGACACCGCGCCCCATTACGGCTTCGGCCAGGCCGAACGTTATGTCGGCGATTTCCTGCGCGACAAGCCGGAGGACAGCTATGTGCTCTCGACCAAGGTTGGCCGGCTTCTCGCGCCGGTTCCGCGCGACCAAATCCCCAATGTCGGCTTCGTCGATGCCCTGCCGTTCAAGCTGGTCTATGACTACAGCTATGATGGCATCATGCGGTCGGTCGATTTCAGCTATGCGCGGCTCGGCCTCAACCGCATCGACATGCTCTATGTCCACGACATCGGCGTCTATACGCATGGCCGCGAGATCAACGACCGTTATGTGAAGCAACTGCGCGACGGTGGCTACAAGGCGCTCGACGCGCTCAAATCCTCCGGTGCCATCAAGGCATTCGGCCTTGGTGTCAACGAAGTGCCGGCCTGCTTGGACATGATGGCCGACATCGATATCGATGTCATCCTTATGGCCGGCCGCTATTCGCTGCTCGATCGCTCCGCCGTCGAGGAACTGCTGCCGCTCTGTGAGAAACGCGGCACCTCGATCACTGCGGGCGGTGTCTTCAATTCCGGCATCCTGGCGACAGGTGCGGTCCCCGGTGCCCATTTCGACTACACGCCGGCAACCGAAGAGATCCTGACAAAGGTTCGCGCCATGGAGGCGGTGGCGAAATCCGCAGGCAAGCCGCTTGCTGAATATGCGCTTCAATTCCCGTTGCACCACCCGGCCGTTGCTTCGGTCATCATCGGAACGGCGAAACCGGAGAGCCTGGCCCGCAACATGGCGCTGACTGCAGAAGAATTGCCTGCGTCCGCCTTCGCGCCCTTCGACCCCTACACTCTGGTTGCTCCGCCGCTCGGCGATGAACCGGTCCGCGAATAGGAGACCTGCGGATGCTGAAAGGTATTCATCCCCTGCTCGGGCCTGACCTGCTTCATGCCATCGCCACCATGGGCCATGGCGACGAAATCGTCATCGCCGATGGCAATTTCCCCGCCAGCACGATCGGGCCGCCTGTCGTGCGGGCCGACGGCCTCGGCGCTGTGGCGGTCCTTGAAGCCATCCTCGCGCATATGCCACTCGACCAGTTCGTCGATGAGGCCGCCTGGACCATGCAGATCGTCGGCGATCCGGTCACCGTGCCGGAAATCTGCCAGGAGTTCGGCGACATGGTCCAGCGCCTCAGCGGCGACTTCAAGCTGACGTCGCTCGAGCGCTTCGCCTTTTATGAGCGTGCCGCCAATGCGGCCTTCATCGTCGCCACGACGGAACTTAGAATCTATGGCAATATCATCCTGAAAAAGGGCGTCGTCTATCCGGAGGAAATCCACCGGGTTTAGCCGCAGGCTTGCGCGGGAATTTCTGTCCGAACGCCCGCAAAACAAGGCATTTGACGCAATGGGAGCATGCGTTTTCTGCCTGCTTGATTTCTCCAGAATGCTGGAGTAGCGTGCCTCGGTAAAATGTTTTTTATCGATAAAAGATCGTCTCGGTCGCGTTCTGCGGGAGGGTCTCACTGGAGGAACAGGACGCAAATTGAGAGGAGAACCACATGTCTATTCTGAAGAGCATGACGCGCCGCGCCCTGATCGGGGTCGCCGGTGCTGCAATGATGGTATCGGCAATGCCGGCCGCGTCCTTCGCACAGGACGTTACCATCCCGATCATCGTCAAGGACACCACATCCTTCTACTGGCAGATCGTGCTGGCCGGCGCCCGCGCCGCTGGCAAGGATCTCGGCGTCACCGTTCCGGAGCTCGGCGCGCAGTCGGAATCCGACATCAACGGCCAGATCAGCATTCTTGAAAACGCCGTCGCCGGCAAGCCAGCCGCGGTCGTCATTTCGCCGACCGAATTCAAGGCGCTCGGCAAGCCAATCGATGAAGCTGCCAAGTCCGTTCCGATCATCGGCATCGACTCCAGCGCCGACTCCAAGGCCTTCACCTCCTTCTTGACCACCGACAACGTCCAGGGCGGCCGCATTGCCGCCGATGGCCTTGCCGCGGCCATCAAGGAAGTCACCGGCAAGGAAGAGGGCGAAATCGCCGTCATCACCAGCCTGCCGGGCGTCGGCTCGCTCGATCAGCGCCATGATGGATTCATGGAACAGATCAAGGCCAAGTATCCGGGCCTGACGGTCGTCGCCGACAAATATGCCGATGGCCAGGCGACCA
Organism: Rhizobium sp. CECT 9324; assembly: GCF_918741265.1. Lineage (NCBI taxonomy): Bacteria > Pseudomonadati > Pseudomonadota > Alphaproteobacteria > Hyphomicrobiales > Rhizobiaceae > Rhizobium > Rhizobium sp. CECT 9324. The sequence goes on from NZ_CAKKMZ010000001.1 coordinate 214,959, forward strand.
CCGGTCTCAACATGATGACCGACCTGATCACCGCCAACCCGAACCTCGTCGGCGTCTTTGCCTCCAACCTGATCATGGCGCAGGGCGTTGGCCAGGCGATTGCCGAAAACAAGCTCGGCGACAAGATCAAGGTCATCGGCTTCGACAGCGACGAAAAGACGGTCGGTTTCCTCAAGGAAGGCGTGCTCGCCGGCCTCGTCGTGCAGGATCCTTACCGCATGGGTTACGATGGCGTGAAGACGGCGCTTGCCGTCTCCAAGGGCGAGAAGGTCGAAACCTTCGTCGACACCGGCGCCAATCTGGTGACCAAGGCCAACATGGCCGAGCCGAAGATCGACGCCCTTTTGAACCCCAAGGTCAACTGATCCAAAAGTCCGTCACGCGCGGCTCTAGTCGCGCGTGACTTTCATGCAGGGACGGCAAGGCTTTGGGAGAAAGCCTGCCTGCCCTTGAGACAACCGCGATCGCGGGAGGAAACGATGACGGGACTGCACGATCTCAGCCACAGGCACGACGACACGCCGGAGCTTCTGGAGACGGACCGGATTACACCGGGAACACCGATCCTCGAGCTTGTCGGCCTGCAGAAGAAATATGGCGCCGTCGAAGCCCTGAAACCGGCGACCATCGCCTTCCTGGCCGGCGAGATCCACGCCATCGTCGGCGAAAACGGCGCTGGAAAATCCACCCTGATCAAGCTTCTGACCGGCGTCATTCCGCGCACATCCGGCGAGATCCGCTGGTGCGGCAAACCCGTGCCGCTTGCCGACCCCAACGAGGCGATCCAGCGCGGCATCAATGCCGTGCATCAGGAAGTCGTGCTCTGCCCGCATTTGTCCGTCGCCGCCAATATGTTCCTCGGCGACGAGATGTCGTCCGGCGGCATCATGCGCAAGGGCGCCATGACCACGGCGGCCCAGAATGTCCTGGACGATCTCGGCTTCAATCTGCCCGCCGGCGAAACGCTCGCCAATCTCACCATCGGCCAGCAGCAGCTGGTCGCCACCGCCCGCGCCGCCATGCGCGGCATCCGTTTCCTCATCTTCGATGAGCCGACAGCCTATCTGACCCGCCAGGAATCGGCCCAGCTCTTCCGCCTGATCCGCCGCCTGCAATCCGAAGGCGTCACCATCGTTTATATCAGCCATCGCATGGAAGAGGTCTTCGAGCTGGCGGACCGCGTCTCGGTCCTGCGCGACGGTACCCATGTCGGCACCCGCCTGATCACCGAGACCAATGACGCCGAACTGATTTCCCTGATGATCAACCGCTCGATCGAGCAGATCTACCACAAGGAAAAACTGCCGATCGGCGCGACCATCCTGGAAACGAAGAACCTCAGCGGCCCAGGCTTCAACGATGTATCGATCAAGGTTCGCGCCGGCGAAATCGTTGGCCTCTACGGCCTGATCGGCGCCGGACGCAGCGAATTTGCGCTTGGCCTCTATGGTCGTCAGCCCTGCTCGGGCGGGGAAGTCTACTGGGACGGCAGCAAGGTCACGATCGACAACGAGCGCAAGGCCATGGATCTCGGTATCGCGCTTGCCCCGGAAAGCCGCCGTGACCAGGGGCTCTGCCTCAACCTGCCGATCGGCCTGAACATCAACCTGCCGGTCTTCAAGCGCCTGAGCCGCGGCCTGACCATCAGTCGCAAGCTCGAGACCACCAATGCCGACAAGCAGATCAACGACCTGAAGATCAAGACGCCGACCCGTGCGGTGCTCGCGTCCGCCATGTCCGGCGGCAACCAGCAGAAGATCGTCATCGGCAAATGGCTCAGCCACGGCGCCCGCCTGTTCATCTTCGACGAGCCGACCGTCGGCGTCGATGTCGGCACCAAGGCGGAAATCTACCGGCTGTTTGGTGAACTGCTGAAACAGGGGGCGGGCATCATCCTGATCTCCTCCTACCTGCCGGAAGTCTACGAACTCGCCGACCGCCTGCATGTCTTCAGACAGGGCAGGCTGGTCGCCAGCCATGATTACCGGGCCGCCTCGCATGAGGACGTGCTGACCGAAGCGATCGGCGTGTAAAACCGCTTTCCATCCGGCATTGCCAGACGAACGATACCAAAAAAGACGACAGGGAGAACGACAATGAGCCTGGACACCACTGACACGAAGGTCGCGCCAAAAAGGGGCATGAGCATCCTTTTCAGTCTGACCCTGCTCGGCCTCCTGCTGTTCCTCTGGTTGCTGCTGGCCTTTTCGACCAACAGCTTCTGGACACCCAACAACATCAGCAACCTGTTGCGCCAGGGTGCGATGACGGCCATCCTCGCCGTGGGCCAGACCTTCGTCATCATCACCGCCGGCATCGACCTGTCGGTCGGTGCAGTGGTCGGTTTCGCCAGTGTCATTCTCGCCTGGCTGCTCGCCGCAGGCGTACCGCTCTGGATCGCCATGGGCATCACACTCCTCGTCGGCGTCGCAATCGGCATGTTCCATGCTTTCGGCATCGTGCGCATGGGCCTGCCGCCATTCATCATCACGCTGGCGACACTGACCTCGCTGCGCGGCATCGGCCTGCTGATCACCAATGGCTCGACCATCTCGATCTCGAACGACGCTTTCACCAATTTCGCCCGCGCCGATTTCCTCGGCGTGCCAAGCCTGTTCTGGATGGTGATCGTGGTCGCCATTCCGGCCTATATCTTCCTGCATCTCAGCCGCTGGGGTCGCTATCTGTTCGCCGTCGGCTCCAATCGGGAGGCGGCCCGGCTGTCCGGCGTCAACGTCAACCGGACGATCTATCTCGCCTATATCCTGTCTTCCACCTGTGCTGCCTTCGTCGGCATCCTGCTCGCGTCCCGCATCGGCATCGGCAATGCCACCCAGGCCGAAGGCTGGGAACTGCAGGCCATCGCCTCATCGGTCATCGGTGGCACCAGCCTGTTCGGTGCGGTTGGTTCCGTCCAGGGTCCGCTGCTCGGTGCCTTCATTCTGGCGACGATCAACAACGGCGCTAACCTGCTGAACGTCAACTCGTTCTGGCAGCGCATCATCACCGGTGCCCTGATCATCCTGATCGTCTATTTCGACCAGTTGCGGCGCCGCGGCAGTCGCTGATCGCCACACGCCCGGGAGCGGGTTTCCCGCTCTCGTTTCTGACCAACATCCCGGGTCTGCCGGAAGGACATGCCATGAAAGCCGCGCTCTGCCTTGAACCGGGTCGCCTCGAAATCGTTGATCGGCCATCGCCGCAGACGCCAGCTCCGGGTTTTGCCCGCCTTGCGGTCAGCCATGTCGGCATCTGCGGCACCGACTACCACATCTACGAGGGCAAGCATCCTTTCCTTGCCTATCCCCGTGTGATGGGGCACGAAATCTCGGCGACCGTCGTTGAAGTCGGCAAGGGTGTCGATCTGGCGCCGGGCACGACCGTCATCGTCAATCCGTACATCGCCTGCGGCACCTGCATCGCCTGCCGCAAGGCAAAGCCGAATTGCTGCACGGCCATCAGTGTGCTCGGCGTGCATTCCGATGGCGCCATGTGCGAAGAAATCGTCGTGCCTGCGGGCAATCTGTATCCGGCCGGCAACCTCTCCCTTGAGGCGGCCGCAACGGTGGAGTTTCTCGCCATCGGCGCCCATGCCGTGCGCCGCGCGGCGATGCCGGCCCCAGGCCCAGAGGCGATCCGTGCACTGGTGATCGGTGCTGGCCCGATTGGCCTTGGCACGGCAATCTTTGCCCGCATCGCCGGTCAGGAGGTGACCTTGCTCGACACCAGCCCCGAACGCCTGTCCATGGCCGCCGATCGGCTTGGCTTTGCCTCGGGCATTCTCGCCGGCGATAGCGCCAGCGCCGCCGTTGCCGAAAAGACGGGTGGCGACGGCTTCGATGTCGTCTATGACGCCACCGGCTATCGCGGTTCGATGGAAAAAGCCTTCGCCTACGTCGCCCATGGCGGCAGCCTGGTCTTCGTCAGCGTTGTGAAGGAAGAGATCAGTTTCTCCGACCCGGAATTCCACAAGCGTGAAATGACCCTGATCGGCAGCCGCAACGCGACCAGGATCGATTTCGATCATGTCCGGGATTCAATCAGCAAGGGTCTTGTGCCGATCGACCAGTTGATCACGCATCGCACGACGCTCGATAAGGTCGCGGAGGACCTGCCGCGTTGGGCGAGCGAGAAGACCGGGCTGATCAAGGCAATCATCCGCATCGGCAACGGCTAGAACAGACAAAACCACCTGCAAAAATGCGGCACCGGAAAAACCGGGACCGCCTTCTCGTGTCACGCCCGAAGGAACGTGCTGATGGCCTCGATCTCGCCCTGCGAGATCTCGTGTCCGCCCGGATGCAGCACGGTCTGGACGATCGCGCCCTGACCTTCAAGATAAGCTGCAAGCGCTTCCGTCAGCGGCAGCGGGCAGATCGGATCCCGCTGACCCGCCGTGATCAGGACATGGCGGCCGGCAAGACCCGGCTGCGCAGCCGGCGTCCACGGGATCAGCGGATGCATCAGCACGGTCCGATCGAACAGATCGGGCGCCTTGAACATCACCGAAGCCAGGATATTGGCACCGTTGGAATACCCAAGCGCCTGGAATGGCCGACCCGGATACCGTTCCTTGTATGCCGCGACAAAGGCGATCATCGCATCCGTTCGCTTGGCCAGATCGGGCATGTCATAGACGCCCTCCCCCGTGCGACGAAAGAAGCGATTGGCGCCATATTCGGAAACATCGCCGCGTGGCGAGATGATGCCGGCCTTGGGCTGGATGCGGGCGATCAACCCCGGAAACTGGTGCTCATCGCCACCAGTGCCGTGAAAGGTAAAGACAACCGGGGCATCGCCCTCGGGCGCCTGATGAAGATGTTGATAGCTATCGATGGACATGGAAGATCCTCTAGCTGGAGAAATGTCGGGCGTGTGGTGCCGGCCCTGATCGGGCCGGCAAAGCAGATCAATCCTTGATCGGCTGCAGATGCGCCTCGATCTGCGAGCGATACTGGGTATAGCGGGTCGGCAGCTTCAGCGCCTCGCCGAGATGCGCAGTATCCTCGTCACGATTGAAGCCGGGCTCGTTCGTGGCGATTTCGAACAGCACGCCACCGGGCGTGCGGAAATAGATCGCCCAGAAGTAGTCGCGGTCGATCACCGGCGTGACCTGATAACCCGTATCGAGCAGCGCCTTGCGCACTTCGAGCTGGGCTGCGCGATCATCCACGGCAAAGGCGACGTGGTGAACCGAACCCGCGCCTGACTGTGCATGTTTTGCACCCGGCAGCACTTCCAGATCGACGTAATCGGCACCGTTGCCGCCGGGAATGGCGTAACGCACCATCTCACCCTGCTTGTCGATCTGCTGGTACCCCATGAACTTCAGCAGCTCACCGGTCGCACCTTCGTCACGCAGCCGCATGGTCACGCCACGAAAGCCGTGGATGCCCTCGGAGGAGGCCACCGGGCCGCGGTCAAACGGAATGCGCTGGTCGCCGTCGACTTCCGCCAGCGAGAAACCATCGCCATCCGGACCGGCAAAGCGCAGGCGATTTTCGCCGAACAGGGTATAGGGAGCCAGTTCAGTCACACCCTGGCTGCTCAGGCGCTCCTGCCAGAAAGGCAGCGTGCCCTTCGGAACGGAGAAGACCGTATCGGCCACTTCGCCGGTGCCGCGCTTGCCGGCACCCATGTTGGCGAAGGGGAAATAGGTCATCACCGATCCGGCATTGCCGACTTCATCGCCGTAATAGAGATGATAGACATCCGGTGAATCGAAGTTGACCGTCTTCTTGACGCGGCGAAGGCCGAGCGTCTTAGTGAAGAAGTCATTGTTGGTCTGGGCATCGGCGGCCATCGAGGTGACGTGATGCAGTCCTTTGATCTGGGTAATCATGATTTTGATCCTTCCCGTCCAAACGGTTCGTGTTCAGTGTTGAAGCGAATATGGGGGATGGATAAATTTCGTTGAATAGGCATAATGCGGCACAGACTATTGCACTTTGCGTAAAGGTGACGCCGTGGGCGAGTTGGAAGCCATCCGCACATTTCTGACCGTCGCAGCAGAACGCAACTTCAGCGCAGCCGCACGACGGCTGAACACCACACCGGCATCCATTACCCGTACGGTTGCGGCACTTGAAGACCGGCTCGGGGTCCAGCTTCTGCTGCGCACCACACGCAAGGTGTCGCTGACATCGGCAGGCGCTGCCTACGCGGCCCGCGTCGCGCCTCTGGCCGAAGGTCTCGCAAGGGCCACGGAAGAAACCAAGGACCTGCAGAAGGTGACAGCCGGATCACTGAAAGTCTCGGCTCCGATGTCGCTTGGCATGAAGGTGCTGCCCGCTGTTCTTGGCCAGTTCGGCATAATTCACCCGCAGACCCATGTCGCGATCGATCTCTCTGACCGCTTTGTCGATATTGTCGAGGAAGACTATGATCTGGCGATCCGTATTTCGGGTCCACCGAGCGACAAGTCGACGATCTGGCGCAAGATCCGCCCGGTGCCGCGCCTTCTTGTCGCCGCACCAAAATTCCTCGAAACCCATGGCAGTCCTCAAGTGCCGGAGGACCTGGTCCAGCTTGAATGCCTCAGCTATCAAGACCAGTCGATGACCGAGGTCTGGGAGCTCAGCCGGGCCGGCTCAACCCGCAATATCGAGGCCCGAGGCCGGTTCGCGGTTAACAATGGCGACTTTCTCGGTCAGCTCGCCGTGGCCGGAGAAGGCATTGCTCTCCTGCCACGCTTTATCGTCGAGGAGGATCTGCGGGAACGTCGGCTGGTTGAGGTGCTGCAAGGCTGGTCGACGCCGGAGATCTGGCTGACCCTCTACTATCCGCCGTATGAGCAGCTACCGCTTCGGGTGGCGACTTTTTCCGATTTCTTCGAAGCGTATATCAAGGAAAGCTGGGGCGCATCGTGACAGCATACCCAATATGCGCTGCGCGTTCAGGGGCATCAAATCTCAGAGGGTGACGAATCGATAGCCGACTCCCGGCTCCGTCAGGATAATCGCCGGTTCCGCCTCGTTTGTCTCGATCTTGGCGCGGATCTGACGAATGAATACCCGCAGATATTGCAGGTCGTGCTCATGCGCAGGTCCCCAGACCTGCTTCAACAACGCCCCATGCGTCAGCACGCGACCGGCATGTGAAGCGAGCAGCGACAGGAGATCGTATTCCTTCGGGGTCAGCTTGACCGACCGCTCGCCCTTGCTCACCAACCGGTGTTCCATGTCGATTGTCAGATCGCCGCTGCGGATGGTCGATGGCGCCGGATCCGTATGGGTTTTATGGCGCAGGGCCACCCGGATACGCGCCGTCAGCTCACCGATTCCGAAAGGCTTTTCGAGATAGTCATCGGCGCCGAGATCGAGCGCTGCAATCTTTTCCGTCTCCCGGTCCCTCGCCGACAGGACAATGATCGGGATCTTGCTCCAGCTGCGCAACTGCGCAATCACCTCCTTGCCATCCATGTCAGGCAAGCCAAGATCGAGGATAAGCAGATCCGGAGCCGCAGTCGCCACCAGCGCCAGCGCCTGCTTGCCTGTCTCCGCCTCAACCACGTCATAGCCTGCAGCCATCAACGCAGGTCGCAGAAAACGCAGGATCTGTGGTTCATCATCGACGACGACGATGCGCTGGCCTCTCATACCTCCGGCCTTTCCTTGGCAGTTTCTTCGAGCGGAAATCGCAACGTGAACCGCGTGCCCCGTCTCTTTACGGCCGGACTTTCGACCATGATCGAGCCGCCCATGGCTTCGACGAAACCTTTTGCGATCGCAAGGCCCAGACCGGTACCCGGCTTGCGCCCATCCGCTTTCTTGCCGCGACGATAGAATTTCTCGAAGATCCGGTCGATGTCTCTCTCCGGAATGCCCTTGCCAAGATCGGTGATCGACAGCAACACCGAACCGGCATCCCTCTTGGCATACAGCATCACGGGCTCGCCGCCGCCATGTTTGAACGCGTTGTCGAGCAGATTGAACAGCACCTGGCCGAGCAGAATGCTGTCGGCGCGGATCAGGGGCAGATCGCTGGCGATACTGGTGGAGATCTCCAGGTCAGGCGCGATTCTGCGAACACGTGCGACACTATCCAGAACAATGTCGCTGAGGTCGACCCAGTCGCGCGCAGGCTCCACGGCACCCGCCTCGATACGGGTCATGTCGAGAAGGTTGCCGACGAAGCGTGACAGCCTGTCGCCCTCCTCCTCGATTGACGTCAGCAGGTCACGACGGCTTTCTGCCGGCATGCGCTCGCCAAACTCCTTGAGGCTGGTGACGGCACCGGTGATCGTCGCCAACGGCGTTCGCAGATCATGGGAAATTGAAGACAAAAGCGTCGACTGGAAACGTTCGCGCTCCAGCCTCGCCTTGTCCTCGACGCTCCGTGTCGTCAGCGTTGCCCGGTCGAATGCGATCGTGACCTGGTCCAGGATGGCGCCGAGTGCTCGCTCCTCGGTCGGGTCAAGAGCATGGCCTTCCGTGCCATAACCGCAAACGGCGAGCGTGCCGGCTGGACCGCGCAGAGGGCGGAACTGCAACTTCGAATTCGGCAGCGTGCCCGTGCCGGCACCCGTCGTCTCGCCTTTCTCATAGGCAAAACGTGCCGCGGCCATCTCCGCCACGCCGAGTTCCGTATCGGGTGGCCAACAGGAACGCAGCGACAGCGTGCCCTCGAGGGGAGACAGCAACGCAACCGGCCGCTGGATGGTGCCATTGAGCTGGCTAACGGCCGTCCAGACGATCGCGTCCTGATCAACCGTGCCCGCAAGTTTCGATGAGACATCGTAGAGGATCTGCGTTTGTGCAGCGCGGCGGGCGGCAACCTTTCCCTGCTCGCGTATGCGCGAAGCAATACCGCCGGCAATCAAAGCGGCAGCAACGAAAATGGCAAAGGCGAAGACCTCATGGGGCGCCGCGATTGTCAGCGTGCCGACAGGCGAGATGAAGAAGAAATTATAGGCGATCGCCGAGAGCATCGACGCGAGCAGGGCGGCGAAATATCCGCCCCGCAACGCGGAGACCAGCACGGCGAGAAGGAACAGCATGGAAACATTCGGCAGCGACACGATCTCGACCATGGCGCGACCGCCAAGTGTCGCCACCGCCGTGGTCGCCAGTGCGGTCAGCACGTCCTTCGGTCTGATCGCCAGACGATTGCTTGCCAGGCGTCGTTGCAGCTGAGCAAGCCGATCCATCTTCACCGGCGTTTCCGAGGTAATCAGATGAATGCCGATGCCGGACAACTCCTCCAGCAGCGCATCGGTGAGTGACTTTTTCAGCAGCCGCTGCCACAGCGACCGCTGCGGCGCCCCGATCACGATCTGGGTGACATGCTCGCGTTTGGCGATACGAAGGATCTCCTGGACGAAATCGCGCCCCTGCACGCGCTTCGTCTCTGCACCCAGCCGCTCTGCCAGGCGAAAAAGTTCATCGATCCGCATCTGCCGGGATGGATCGTCATCCACGACGTCAGACTGTTCCAGTGAGACGACGATCCAGTGCGCATTCATCCCGGACGCCAGATTGCTGGCGGTGCGCACGACCTTGTCCGACAGCATGTCGGGACCGACACAGACCAGGAGCCGTTCGCCTGTCCGCCAGGGCCCCTCGATGGCGTTCTGCTTGAGGAAATCGACCATCTGGTCGTCGACCCGGTCAGCCGTGCGCCTGAGCGCCAATTCGCGGAGCGCTGTCAGGTTGCCGAGGCGAAAGAAACTGTCGGCGGCACGCCGCGCATTCTCCGGCAGATAGACCTTGCCCTCCTTCAGCCGGTTGATCAGTTCCTCGGGCGCAAGATCAATCAGGATCACCTCGTCAGCCTGCTTCAGCACACGATCGGGCACGGTCTCGCGCACCTGCACCCCGGTGATCTGGGTGACGATTTCCGACAGGCTTTCCAGATGCTGGATATTGAGCGCCGTCCAGACATCGATGCCGGCTGCGATCAGTTCCTCGATATCCTGATAACGCTTCGGGTGACGGCTTTCCGGCGCATTCGTGTGCGCCAGTTCGTCGACAATCAGAATGGCGGGACGTCGCACAAGCGCCGCATCGATGTCGAACTCGTCGACGACGCGGCCTTTGTAGTCGACATGCCGGCGCGGCAGAAACTCCAGGCTTTCGATCAGTGCCTCGGTCTCGGCCCTTCCATGGGTTTCGACAAGACCGATCACGACATCGGCGCCCGCATTCTTGCGAATACGGGCGCGCGACAACATGGCAAAGGTTTTTCCGACACCCGGAGCAGCCCCGAGAAAGATGGTCAGCTTACCGCGGCCGGCCCGGTTGGCCAGCCCGAGAAGCGCATCGGGATCGGGTCGGCTATGGCTGTCTCTCGATTCGTCGGGCATCCGAAAACCTTATCTTGGCGCCCCAACTGAATCGAGAGCCATGTTCAGTTGCAGCACGTTGATCCGCGGTTCGCCGATCACGCCGAAAAGACGCGGCTGCACCTGGGCGTTGACGAGAGATGCAACGTCGCCTGTCTGCATGTCGCGCGCCTTGGCAATGCGTTCGACCTGGCTCAGGGCGTTCTCTGGCGAAATGTCGGGATCGAGACCGGACCCGGAAGACGTCACGGCATCGGCAGGAACATCGCCCGTGCCGCCAGCATCCCGCCACGCCGCAACCGCAGCCGCAGTCTGGTCGCTGAGTTTCTGCGAGGTGGGCGCAAGATTGGTGCCGCTGGACGCCAACCCGTTGTAGGCGGAACCGCCCGTCGCCGACGGCCGCGGCCAGAAATAGCGATCGCTGGAGAATGCCTGCCCGATCAGTGCCGAGCCGACGACGACATCGCCCTGGCGGACGAGGCTGCCATTGGCCTGCGCCGGCATGACAGCCTGAGCTGCACCTGTCAGGGCCAGAGGATAGGCAAGACCGCAAAGGCCGGTGAAGATGACGACCATCGAGATCGCCGGACGAAGATAAGACAACATGGTTACACCCATTGCAGTGTGGTGATGGCGATATCGATGACCTTGATGCCGATGAAGGGCAGGACAAGGCCGCCAAGCCCGTAGACGAAGAGGTTGCGGCGCAGCAGGGCTGCGGCCCCAACCGGACGATAGGCAACACCCTTCAACGCCAAGGGGATCAGCGCGACGATGATCAACGCGTTGAAGATGACCGCCGACAAGATCGCCGATTGCGGCGAGGCAAGCCCCATGATGTTGAGCGCCGCCAGCCCCGGATAGGCCGAGATGAACAGCGCGGGGATGATGGCGAAATATTTGGCCACGTCATTGGCGATCGAGAAGGTCGTCAGCGAACCGCGCGTCATCAGCAATTGTTTGCCGATCTCGACGATTTCGATCAGCTTGGTCGGGCTGGAGTCGAGATCGACCATGTTGGCCGCCTCCCGCGCCGCCTGAGTGCCTGTCTGCATGGCGACCCCGACATCCGCTTGGGCCAGTGCCGGAGCATCGTTCGTGCCGTCACCGCACATGGCGATCAGCCGTCCGCCTTCCTGGGCTCTGCGGATATAGGCAAGCTTGTCTTCCGGCGTTGCCTGAGCGAGGAAATCGTCCACCCCGGCCTCGGAGGCGATTGCCGCTGCGGTCACCGGATTGTCGCCCGTCACCATCACTGTGCGGATACCCATGGCACGCAGCGCCGCAAAGCGCTCCTTGATGCCCGGCTTGATCACATCCTTCAGGTGGATGACGCCCAGCAGATGATTGCCGTCGGCAACGGCGAGCGGCGTACCACCGGATTGTGCGATACGGGCGACGGCATCGTTGAAGGCCTTCGGCGCGGACGCCTCATCAAGGCCGGCAAATTTCAGCACCGAATCGACGGCCCCCTTGCGCAGACGCTGGCCGCCGATGTCGACACCTGAAAGCCGCGTCTCGGCGGTAAAGGGAATAACGGCATCCGGCGCTGTTTTCGGCTGGACCTGGCCATATTCGCCGGTGGCGAGCGCCACGATCGAGCGCCCCTCCGGCGTCTCGTCGGACTGGCTGGCGAGCAGTGCCGCCTTGGCTAGCTCCTCCGGCGAAATGCCCGGAACGGCAAGGAAGTCGCTTGCCATGCGGTTGCCGAAGGTGATCGTACCGGTCTTGTCGAGCAGCAGTGTATCCACGTCGCCTGCGGCCTCGACGGCACGGCCGGAGGTCGCGATGACGTTGAACCGCACCAGCCGATCCATGCCGGCAATACCGATCGCCGACAGCAGGCCACCGATCGTCGTCGGAATGAGCGTCACCAGAAGTGCCGCGAGCACAGTGACCGAGAGCAGAACGCCGGAATAGCTGGCGAGCCCGAACAGCGTCACGACGGCGATCACGAAGATCAGCGTCAGGCCCGACAACAGGATCGACAGGGCGATCTCGTTCGGAGTCTTCTGCCGCTCGGCACCTTCGATCAGCGCAATCATGCGATCGACGAAGGACGATCCCGGTGCCACGGTGATCCGGATGCGGATCTCGTCGGACAGGACCTGTGTGCCGCCGGTCACCGCCGAACGATCGCCACCGGCTTCACGGATGACCGGCGCGGATTCGCCCGTGATCGCGCTTTCATTGACCGAGGCCACGCCTTCGATCACTTCGCCATCGCCCGGAATGAGTTCCCCGGCGGCAACCACCACCACATCGCCAATCTTCAGCGATGTGGCTGGGATGGTAATGATGTCGCGACCGTTGCCGGTGACCTTGCGGGCGGAAAGCTCGCTCTTGGTCCGGCGCAGGCTGTCGGCCTGCGCCTTGCCGCGCCCTTCGGCAACGGCTTCGGCAAATGTGGCAAACAGCACTGTGAACCACAGCCAGGCGGCAATCTGGCCGGAAAAGGCAGACGGCGCGCCGGATAAGAGATCCCGCAGGAACAGGATCGTCACGACGGATGCCACGATTTCGGTGACGAACATCACCGGATTGCGGATCATCTGGCGCGGATCGAGCTTGAGCACGGCATCCTTGAGCGCACCCTTGATGATCGAGGGCTCGAACAGTCTCTGGCCCGATTTGGATTGGGACGTGGAATGGGACGGTGTCATGATGACAGCCTCTTTCAATAGGTTTTGCCGGCGAGCATGCTGACATGCTCGGCAATGGGACCAAGCGCGAGCGCCGGGAAATATTGCAGGCCGCCGAGGATCAGGATGATCGCGACGAGCAGACCGACGAACAGTGGTGTATGGGTTGGGAAGGTACCGGCCGACGGCGTGCCGCGGGTCTTGCCGACCAAAGAACCGGCAATTGCGAGAACCGGAACGGCATAAGCGAAACGGCCAAGCGCCATGGCGATGCCGAGCGTCGTGTTGTACCAGGGTGTGTTCGCCGACAGGCCGCCGAAAGCAGACCCGTTATTGCCGGCAGCAGACGTATAGGCATAGAGGATCTCGGACAGGCCATGCGGACCGGCATTGCCGAGTGAAGCGAGCGCCATAGGCAGAACCGCTGCGACAGCCGAAAAGCCGAGGATGGCAAAGGGCAGGACGAGAACAGCCAGCATCGCGTATTTCATCTCGCGGCCCTCGATCTTCTTGCCGAGGAATTCCGGCGTGCGGCCAACCATCAGGCCGGCGACGAAGACGGTGAGCACACAGAAGACCAAGAGGCCGTACAGACCGGAACCGACGCCGCCGGGCAGGATCTCGCCAAGCTGGATCAGGAACATCGGCACCAGGCCACCCAGCGCCGTCAGCGACCCATGCATGGCATTGACGCCGCCGTTCGAAATGCCGGTGGTGATCGCCACATAGGCGGCACTCATAGCCTGGCCGAAACGCACTTCCTTGCCTTCCATATTGCCGAAGGTTGGGTCCAGTCCGAGCGCAAGCTGGATCGGATTGCCATAGGTTTCCGCCACATATACCGCAGCAATACCGGCAACCAGCAGGATGGCGACACTGGCAATCAGTGCCCAACCCTGGCGAACATCGCCGACCATCTTGCCGAAGGCATAGATGAGAGCAGTCGAAATCGACAGCATGGCAAGGATATTGAAATAGTTGCTGATCGCCGACGGGTTTTCGAACGGATGGGCCGCGTTGACGTTGAAGAAGCCGCCACCATTGGTGCCCAACTGCTTGATCGCCTCCTGGCTGGCGACAGGGCCAAGACCGAGGGCCTGCTGTGCACCTTCCAGCGTGGTCGCCGTCACCGATGCATCCATCGTCTGCGGCAGGCCGAGCCAGATGAAGATGAGGGCGAGCACGATCGACAGAGGCAGCAGCACGTAGAGCGCTGCACGCGTCATATCGACCCAGAAATTGCCAAGCGTATTGGCCGCCGAGCGCGCAAAGGCACGCGTAACAGCCAGCGCAATCGCGATACCGGTCGCAGCCGACAGGAAATTCTGTACGGCAAGGCCAGCCATCTGCGAGAAGTTGCTGACGGTCGTCTCACCGGCATAGGACTGCCAGTTGGTATTGGTAACGAAGCTGATTGCCGTGTTGAAGGCGAGATCCGGCGTCATGCCGGCAAAGCCCTGCTGGTTATAGGGCAGATGGGCCTGAAGACGCAGAATCGCATAAAGCGCCAGAAAGCCCATGGCGTTGAAGGCAAGCATGGCGAGCGTGTAGGCCAGCCACCCCTGCTCACGCCGCGGATCGACGCCCGAAGTCCAAAGAATGCCGCGCTCGATGGGCGACAGCAAGGGGGACAAAAACGTCCGTTCACCCTCGAAGACGCGGGCCAGGTAAAGGCCAAGCGGCTTGATGGTGACGAGCGCGAGGATGAGCAGCAGGCCGATTTGCAGCCAACCGTTGGAAGACATGATGTGCTCCGGATGTGAGGTCTAGAAGCGCTCGGGACGGATAAGCGTCACGACGAGATAGACCGAGATGAAAATTGCGGCGGCGAGGCCAAGCAGGGGTTCGAACATGGTAAACCTCACAATCGGCCGAGAAGACGTGCATAGACGGCGAGAGCAGCGAAACTGCCGAGGCCGAGCACAATGAACAAAAGATCAGTCACGATGGACTCCTGTTGTTGAGTTCAGGCTGCACCATCGCGCCAACACGCATTAAATCTCGATAGGGAATCCAGGCGTCTGACATAAGGATTTCATAAGGATGTCTTCGAGCTGCGCTACCACGACGCATTTTCTGCAACACAGCTCAAATCTTGCCATCCCGCGGCACATGGCCTACGACCGGCAGGCATTCGCATCACGCTTTGATTGAGCGCTTTGAGCCAAGGCAAGGAACCCATCAGTGAACGTTACGATCTTTGGAACAGGCTATGTCGGTTTGGTCACGGGCGCGTGCCTCGCCGATGTCGGCCACAACGTCATGTGCATGGACATCGACCAGGGCAAGATCGACCGGCTGAACAAGGGCGAGATCCCGATCTACGAGCCCGGCCTGCAGGCGATCGTCGAGCGCAATATCAAGGACGGCACGCTTGTCTTCACCACCGACGCCGCAAAGGCCGTGTCGCATGCCGATATGCAGTTCGTGGCGGTCGGCACGCCTCCGGATGAGACCGGGGCCGCCGATCTGCAATATGTCCTGGCTGTCGCCGAAACCATCGGCAAGGCCATGACCGGCTTCAAGCTCGTCGTGGTCAAGTCGACAGTGCCCGTCGGCACCTGCGACAAGGTTGCCGAGCGCCTGAAGTCCGTGCTGGGTGCGCGCAGCAATGCGCCCACCTTCGAAGTCGTATCCAATCCGGAGTTTCTGAAAGAAGGCGCTGCGGTCTCGGACTTCCTGAAGCCCGATCGCATTATTGTAGGCACAGACTCGGCACGCGCGCGCGCCATGATGGCCGAGCTCTACGAGCCGTTCAACCGCAATCACGAGCGCACGATCTACATGGACCGGCGCTCTTCTGAACTGACCAAATATGCCGCCAACGCCATGCTGGCGACGAAGATTTCCTTCATCAACGAGATCGCCAACCTGGCCGAGAAGCTGGGCGCCGATATCGAGCATGTTCGCCGCGGCATCGGCGCTGATCCGCGCATCGGCTATCATTTCATCTATCCCGGCATCGGTTACGGCGGCAGCTGCTTTCCCAAGGATGTGCAGGCGCTCGCCCGCACGGCACGCGAGGTCGGCTACGATGCCCATCTGATCGAGGCGGTCGAAGCCGTCAACAACCGCCAGAAGCACCGGCTTTTCGACAAGATCGCCGACCATTTCGGCGGGGAGCGCAATCTGGCCGGCAAGACGATTGCCATCTGGGGCCTGTCGTTCAAGCCCAATACCGACGACATGCGCGAAGCCTCCAGCCGCATATTGATGGAAGCGCTCTGGTCTGCTGGTGCCAAGGTCAGGGCCTTCGATCCGGTAGCCGGCGACGAAGCGGCCCGGATCTATGGCACACATGCGGACCTGACATTGGTCGGTGACAAATATTCGGCGCTCGATGGTGCCGATGCACTGGCCGTCTGCACCGAATGGCAGCAGTTCCGCGCGCCCGATTTCGGCGAAATGGCGCTGCGCATGACGACGAAGACCATCTTCGACGGCCGCAACCTGTTTGCCCCCGAAAGGCTCCGGGACGACGGCTGGACCTATCTGAGCATCGGCCGTGCCACCGTCTTGCCGCGACCGCGCGCCGTGGAGCAGGCGCAATGAAAGTCCTCGTCACCGGCAATGCCGGTTTCATCGGGTATCATGTCGCCAGGCGACTGATCGAACGCGGTGACGAGGTCGTCGGCTTCGATGTTGTCAACGACTATTACGATCCCGCCTTGAAGGAAGCGCGTCTGGCCCTGCTTGAGGAAGCGGCGGGCAGGCAGGGCGGTCGCTATAGCTTCGTCCGCGCCAATCTTGCCGATCGCGCCGCCGTCGAAACCTGCTTTGCCGATCACACGTTCGACCGGGTCATCCATCTCGCCGCCCAGGCCGGCATTCGCTACAGCCTGGAAAACCCGCATTCCTATGTCGAAAGCAATCTGATCGGCTTCACCAACATCCTTGAGGCCTGCCGATATGCCCGCGTTGCCCATCTGACCTATGCATCCACGTCGAGCGTCTATGGTGCCAATACAAAGATGCCGTTCAGCGAACATGACATGGCCGACCATCCGCTGCAGTTCTATGCCGCAACCAAGCGTGCCAACGAACTGATGGCGCACAGCTATTCGCATCTGTTTGCCATGCCGACCACCGGCCTGCGCTTCTTCACCGTCTACGGCCCATGGGGCCGTCCGGACATGGCGCTGTTCAAGTTCACCAAGAATATCATCGAAGGTCGACCGATCACCGTCTTCAACAACGGCAATCACACCCGCGACTTCACCTATATCGACGATATCGTCGAAGGTGTGATCCGCGCCAGCGACGCGATCGCGCAGCCGAACCCGGAATGGGACGGAAGCCGGCAGGATCCGGCCTCCAGCCTGGCGCCCTTCCGCCTCTACAATATCGGCAACAGCGCACCGGTGAAGCTGATGGCCTATATCGAAGCCCTTGAAGAGGCTTTGGGACAGGCGGCAATCCGGGAAATGCTGCCGCGCCAGCCCGGCGACGCGCTCGACACCTATGCCGATGTCAGCGACCTCACTAGGGAGCTCGGATATACACCCGCCATCTCCGTCGACGAAGGCGTGCGCCGATTTGTCGAGTGGTACCGCGACTTCTACAGCACGGAAAAACCCGCCTGAAGCAAGCCTTCCACGGCTACACCTTGTCGCCGGCCTCGTTGAAGAAATGCAGGTTGGCCACCGGCATTCCGACCGAAACTTCGCCCTGCATGCCGAGGAAACGCCGGTCCAGCGTAAACGCCTTGAAGGCGACCGGGCCAAGCTTGAGATGCACGATGATGCCGAAGCCCGTCGGCTCGACGAGATCAACGGTCGCCTTGAACACATCGGCACCCTCTGCGCCGAGGATGACATGCTCCGGCCGGATGCCGAGCGTCGCAGCGCTGCCGTCCGGCAGGTTCGCCTTGGCGCCGAGCGGTAGGACAACGCCGCCATCGAGAGTAAACGCCGCGGCATCGCCACTGGTCGTGTAACGCCCCTCGAAAAAGTTCATGCCCGGCGATCCGATGAAACCGGCAACGAAGAGATTGGCCGGACTGTCGTAAAGCTCGAGCGGGCTGCCGACCTGCTGGATCACGCCGCCATGCATGGCGACGATACGGTCGGCCAGCGTCATCGCCTCGATCTGGTCATGCGTGACGTAGATCGAGGTGGCACCCAGGTCCTTGTGCAGCTTCTTGATCTCGGCGCGCATCTGCTCGCGCAGGCGGGCGTCGAGATTGGACAGCGGTTCGTCGAACAGGAAGGCCTTCGGCTCGCGCACGATCGCGCGCCCCATGGCAACGCGCTGACGCTGGCCGCCAGACAGTGCCTTGGGCCGCCGCTCCATCAGCGGATCGAGCCCAAGCTTGCCGGCGGCATTGGCAACCACGGCGGCGATCTTCTCCTTGGCGATCTTCCGCAGGCGCAGGCTGTAGCTCATGTTGCGGGCGACACTCATATGCGGGTAGAGCGCATAGGACTGGAACACCATGGCGATGTCGCGGTCCTTCGGGGCGAGATCGTTGACCCGCTTGCCGTCGATGCGGATTTCGCCGTCGGTGACGCCTTCAAGACCGGCAATCATCCGCAATAGCGTGGACTTGCCGCAGCCGGACGGTCCGACCAGAACGACGAATTCGCCATCCTTGATCTTCAGGTCGATGCCATGCAGCACCGGATGGATGCCGTAGGACTTGCGGACGTCGGCAATATCGATGGATGCCATGGGATCAGCCTTTCACGGCACCGGCCGTCAGGCCCTGCACGAGATAACGTTGGATCAACAGGAAGAACAGGCAGGCGGGAATGAGCGCCATGACGCCCGCCGCCATCATCTGTCCGAAGTCGACCGAGAATTTCGACACGAAGGACAACAGGCCAACCGGGAATGTGGCCGCGGCATTGCCGGAAATCAGCATTAGCGAGAACAGCAGCTCGCTCCAGGCGGCAGTGAACACGAAGCCGAGCGTGGCGGCGATGCCGGGCAACGTCAGCGGCAGAATGATTTCGCGAAACGCCACGAACTGCGTCGCGCCGTCGATCATCGCCGCCTCCTCGAGATCCTTTGGAATGCCGTCGAAGAACGACTGCATCAGGAACGTGGCAAACGGCACGTTGAACGCCGTGTAGACGATGACCAGGCCGGTCAGGCTGTTGGTCAGGCCGAGCGGCGACAGCATCTTGAAGATCGGCGCGACAAGCATCACCAGCGGAAACATCTGGGTCAGCAGCATCAGCGTCACGATCCAGTATTTGCCGCGAAAGGTGAACCGCGACATCGCATAGCCGGCAAGCGAGGCAAGCACCGTGACGATGATCGCCGTCGACCCCGAAACGATCAGGCTGTTCTTGAAGAAGATCGGAAAGTCGCTGTGGCGCAGGACAAATTCGAAATGCTCGAACGTGGTTCGCGACGGCCACAGGCGAATGCCCTCGGAATAGAGCAGCTTGTTGGGCGTCACCGAGACCTTGAGCAGCCAGTAGAGCGGGAAAAGCGCGAACACCACATAGACAAGGATGGCGAGGCGATGGGCGAGGATGGAAATTACGCGTTTGCCGGTCATGGTCTCAATCCTTGCTCAACAGCCACTGCCGCAACACGACGATCAGCATGGAATAGGTGATCAGCAAAACCAGCAGCACCAATGCGATGGCCGAGGCGTAGCCGAAGTCCAGGCGCTTGAACGCCTGGGTGAAGATATAGCTGGCGACGATCTGGCTGCGATCGGCCGGCCCGCCATTGGTCATGACGATGATCAGGTCGGCGAAATTGGAGATCCACACCGTGCGCAGGAGAACCGTGATCGCAATGGTCGGCGCAAGAAACGGCAGGGTGATCGACAGGAAACGCTGGACGGGACCGGCGCCATCGATGCTGGCTGCCTCGTAGAGATCCCGCGGGATCGCCTGCAGCGCTGCCAGCAGCGTGATGGCGAAAAACGGAATGCCCCACCAGACATTGGCGATGATCGGCCCCCACATCGACAATTGTGGGTCAGAGAGAATATTGGCCGGTTCGCTCATCAACCCGAGCGCAAAGAGCCAATGCGGCAGAGGGCCAACCAGCGGATTGAACAGCCAGGCCCAGTTGAGGCCGGCGAGGAAGCTCGGCACGGCCCACGGAAGAAAGACCAGAGCCTGGACGATACCGCGGCCATAAAAGGGCTTGTCGAGCAGCAGTGCGAGCGTCAGACCAAAGGCAAACTGCAGCACGACGGACCAACCGGTCCACCAGAGAGTGTTTCTCAGCGCTCGGTAAAAATTGTCGTCCTTGGCCAGTGCCACGAAATGATCAAGGCCGATGAAGCCGCCGGAAAACGGCTTGAGCAGCTGGATATCGCGGAAGGCATAGGAAATGCCCAGAACCAGCGGCACCAGCATCACGGTCACGATCAGGATCAGCGCCGGTGCACTGTAGAGATAGGGCGCGGATGCGTCCGCCAGGCGCTTCTTCAGCGGTCGCTGGTCTCTTGGTGAGCCGCTGCCGCGGGCTGCAAGTGAAGCCATCGTCAAGTATCCGTTTCGCGGCGGGCCGATCGGCGGGCCGTGTTTCCAGTCGGGAATGAGCCGGCAGGCGGCGGGTTCGAGGCCGCCGCCTGCCGGTCGTCATTGGCGAGGATTATTTGCTCGCCAGGAACTTCTGCTGGGCAGCCGTCAGGTATTCGGCCCACTGCTTGGCCAGTTCTTCCGGCGTGATGTCGCCGAGCAGGGCTTCCTGCGTGGTCTTGATCGCTAGCGAATCCTTGAAGAAGGCAAATTCTTCCAGGTATGTCGGCATGACGGTCGGAACGGCATCCTTGTCAGCCAGTTCGTCGAACCAGCCCTTGAACTGTTCGCCGGCATAGAAGGGATCCTTCTCTGCCGCCTTCAGCGCTGGAAGGGCGCCGATCCGCTTGTTCCACTCGATATTGCCTTCCGGACCTTCAAGCGTCGCGATCAGCTTCCACGACAGATCCTTGTTGGCGCTCGCCGACATCATCGACCAGCCGGCATATCCGATGGTCGGGAACGACTTGCCGGCCGGACCCTTGGGCATCGGCACCACCGCGTAGTCGGCGGCATCCATGCGCTCGCTGATGGCGATCAGCGCATCCGGATCCTGGTCGAGCATCGCGCATGTCCCGGTATAGAAGCCAGCGACGATCTCGTTGAAGCCCCAGTTGACGCTGTCCTTCGGAGCATAGCCCTTCTTGTAGAGGTCGACGACCCATTCGATGCCCTTGACCCAGTCCGGCTCGCTGAACTTCGAAGTGCCATCGGCATTGAAGAATTCGTTGTTGCCGGCCATCGTGGCGGCAAACATCATCCAGCCGTTCAGGCCACCCGGGCCGCCGCGCAGGCAGTAGCCGTACTTGCCGGGCAGTTTGGAGATCTTCTCGGATGCCGCGACGAATTCGTCCATCGTCTTCGGCGGGCCGTCGATACCGGCCTCCGCGAAGATCTTCTTGTTGTAGAACATGGCACGCAGATAGAAGCCGTAAGGCAGCATATAAGCGGTGTCCTTGACGTCGCGGCCAAGTTCCAGCGCGCGGTCCGTCATGCCGGCCGTGTGTTCCCAGTCCTTCAGATAGGGCTCAAGGCTTTCCAGCATGCCATTGTTGGCATAGAGCGACAGCCATGTGTCCGGCATTTCCATGACGTCGGGAATTTCGCCGGCCGAAACCATGGTGGCGAATTTCTGGAAGGCTTCGCCCCAGGGCAGAGAGATGATCTCGACCTTGGTGCCGGGATTGGCGGCTTCGAATTTGCCGACGATCGATTTCAGCGTTTCGGTGCGCTCCGGGCTGGTGATCACTTCGACCAGCTTCAGCGTCGTGTCGGCCATGGCGGTTCCCGCCATCATGGTGGCGAACAATGTCGCCGTAATCAGTTTTTTCATTGTTTATTCCCCTCTGTTTTGATGTTGCTTGTCGTGGTGTCAGCCAGACGAAGCGGCAGTGATCGCCGCATCGAGATCGCTCCAGAGGGCCTCCGTTCCCTCCAGGCCGACATGGAGCCGTACCGACCGCGGGCTGATGCCGAAGGCTTCCGCGGAATTGGGTTGCGCTTTTTGTGACAGGACGACTTCGCCCGGCACGATCAGGCTTTCATGGCCGCCCCAGCTCACACCCAGCTTGAACAGCCTGAGATGGTCGGCAAAGGTGCGGACATTGACGCCGTCCTTGAAGATGAAGGAAAACAGGCCGGACGTGCCGGACAGGCCGGGCGGCAGCTGGTTGGCGAGCCCCGGATAGCAAACGGTTTCCACCGCATCATGGCCCTGCAGCCGCTGGGCAATCGCTATCGTCGAGGTCTCATGCGCCCGCATGCGGATCGGCAGGGTGCGCAGGCCGCGGATCAAAAGCCAGGCATCGAACGGCGACAGCTTGCCGCCGAGATAGGGATAGGCCTCCGCCCGGATCCGGCCGATCAGGTCCTTCGAACCGGCAACGACACCCGCGACCACGTCGCTATGGCCGCCGAGATATTTCGAGGCCGAATGAATGACCAGATCGACACCCAGCGCGATCGGTTGCTGGAAGATCGGGCTCGCCCAGCTGTTGTCGATCGCGGTGATCACACCATGTCGTCTAGCCAAAGCCGCCAATCCCCTGACATCATGGGTCTGCATCACCCAGCTGGTCGGACTTTCCATGTAGAAGAGCTTGGCGCCCGGCAGCGCCCTGGCCACCTCTTCCTCGTCGCGCCCGTCGACATAGGTGACCTCGACCTTCATCCGCTTCAGCAGTGTGCCGAACAGCCGGAAGGCATCGGGATAGAGATGCTTGACCGCGACGATCCGGTCACCGGGCTCGACGAAGGACAGCACGGTCGAGGAGATCGCCGACATGCCGCTGGCAAAGCCGATCGCGTCTTCCGCACCTTCGAGTTTGGCCAGCATCTCCTCGAACATGCGCACGGTGGGATTGAGACCGCGGGTATAGATCGGCCGGACCTTCTCGCCGCGATAGGACGAAACCATGTCGTCATAGTCGGTGAAGGTGAAAAGCGAGGTCTGCACGATCGGCGGGACGACCGCATCATAGGCATTGCCCTCGTCATGGGCGACGATGAGGGAGGCATTCTCGAACGGATCAAAGCCGTTGCTCATTGGGACATTTCCTTGATGTCTTGCTCGACGATGTCGAGGATTTTCAGTGTCTCGGCGCGCGCGGCCTCGGGATCCTGGTCGGCGATCGCGTTGAACAGGGTGCGGTGAAACGGGAAGGACCGGCGGGCAAAGTCCGGCCGGTCGAATGGTTTTTCCCAAAAGCGCTCGAAGGCGTCGCGCATCTGTTCCAGCAGCTGGCGAAACAGCGGATTGTGGGTCGCGTCATAGATGGCGAGGTGGAATTGCAGGTCCTCAGGCCCGGATGTGCCCTTGGACAGATGCACCCGTTCCATCTCGTTGAGCTTCAGCTCGATATCCTTCAGGTCCTCGGCGGTGCGTTTGCGCGCGGCAACCATGCCGGCCTCAGCCTCGATGCCGCGGCGAACCTCGAGCGTCTTCAAAAGCACGTCGCGCAGATGCGTCGTGTCCAGCGACAGCGGCATATGGATGGTGGTTCCCGAAATCGGCTTGAGCAGATAGGTGCCGCTGCCCTTGCGCGCCTCGACCACGCCGAGCGCCTGGAAATGCCGGATCACCTCGCGGATGGTCGAACGACCGACGGCGAGCGCCAGCATCAGTTCGCGCTCCGCCGGCAAACGGTCGCCGGGCACAAGGTTGGAACCCTTGATATAGTCGGCAAGAGCCGCCGTGACCTGCTGCACCCGGTCGACAGGAGGCAAAGGCGACAGTGCGGCTCGATCGTCCCGTGGCTTCATCATCCGCGTTGCGGTTTCCACAATAATTGGTCTGACATCTGATCAATAGTGCAAATTGCGTGGAACGCGTCAAGCCCTCGATGCGACGACCGATGCGCGGCAGAATTCTTGGGAGACCAATGGCAGGGATAGGACAGGGCGCTCGGACAACACCCAAAGTCAGACCAACATGCAGGACATTGGCCCGCTTGATTTCCCACAAGACTTTGCAGAAACCGCAAGCCTGCTCAGGCTTTAGCAGGCCGCGCCAGGCACCTGTGCGACCGAGACGCATGTCACCGCCCCGATGCTTCCATACAGAGGCTGCGGGCGTCCAGAAGGCCCCAGCCGAATATCCCGTCCTTGCCGGGCTCTCCGATATCTCGCGCCTTCGCCGTCAGGCGTTCAGCAACCTCGGCCACGGTCAGGTCCGGTTCGTCGGACAGGATAAGCGCCGCGGCCGCACTGACAAAGGGAGCGGCGAACGACGTTCCGCTCTTGGTGCGAGCACCGCTGACGGATGCAGCCGTCCACACATTGACACCGGGTGCTGCGATATCGACATGGGTGCCGCGATTGGCCCTGCGGTAGACCTTGAGGTTCTTGTCAACGGCGGTGACCGCGAGCACATCGGCATAAGCTGCCGGATAAAGCGGGCTCGCCTTCGGGCCGGCATTGCCGACGGCTGCGACAAGAATGGTGTTGTGCCCGGCGATCATCGCCTCGACGCTGCGTTTCAAAAATACATTGTCGGGACCTGCAAGGCTCAAGTTGACCACGCGCACCTGACGGCGCGCCAGTTCATCGAGAGCCCGGACGAGGTCAAAAGCCGTTGCGACATCTGCATTCCCACCGATGCGGCGGAAGGCGTCGATTGCGATTAACTTGCTTGCCGGCAAAAGACCTGGGGTCCGGCTATCGTCGGCACCGACGAGAAGTGCGGCAACCGCTGTTCCGTGTTGCTGGCCGGACGCCGGCAACGCCGCATCCGACAGTCGCAGCACCTCGATCTTGCCGCCCAAGAGCGCTGCATGATCGGGATTGATGCCCGTATCGACGAGGCCGACACCGACGCTCACCGAACATCGATCACCGGTCGTTGTCCCCGGCTCTGGCCAGCCGACAAGGTTGCGGACCAGCGCGCAGCCACGTTCACTGCAGGGGCCTGCATTGGCCTGTTCCGGCCGATAATAGTGATTGAAATCGACCACGGCAGCCGGCGCGTGTTCGGCCACCATTCGACGCGCATCATCCATGCCGATCCCGCGCGGAACCCTGAGGCGGATCATCTTATCGCCGATAAGCCCGATTGGCCGGCGCTCAACGAGCTGGAAGCCATCGGCCCCAAGCAAACGCAAAGCCGCGTCGTCAAGGCCGCTCGCAACAAGCTCATCGGGCACGCGGTCAGGAATGACGACCGGCCGCGCTGTTCTCGCCTGCGGCTGGCGACGCTGCTGGAAAAAGGGAAATCGAAAACCGGAACCACCGACACGTTGCCGGCTGGTTTCACCCCGCCCACCACTACCGCCACCGGCACGGCTTCCGCCATCGTCGTCGTCGCCACCATCGTCGCCATCATCATCCCCCCCATCGTCGCCACCGTCATCGTCATCAGCGTGCGCGGACGATACAAGCGGAAATCCCGGTGTCACAGAAACTGACAATGCCGAAAACGGCAACGCCAGGACGGCGACAAGGAAAAGCCGAATACAGCTTGCAATCGTCGGCAGCATTGTCCAATTCTCCCTCGAGGAATGTGCGCTCCCCGCCCCGTCCGTGCGCTTGAGGGGATATAGGGGCAAACGCACATCCCGCCAGCTTATTCCCTTGGTTCCGTGGATTTTCGATGACAAACCCCGCCGAGACCGTTGGACAACGCCTGATCAGCTTTCTTCCCAACCTCCGGCGCTTCGCCATATCGCTCTGCCGCTCACGCGAACTGGCCGATGATCTGGTCCAGGCGACCTGCGAGCGGGCATTGGCGGCAGCGGCAAGTTTCGACCCCGATACCCGTTTCGACGCCTGGGTCTTCCGCATCCTGCGCAATCTGTGGATCGACCAGGTCCGCCGCGGCAAGACCAGTGGCACGGCGGTCGAGATCGATGACGCGCTGCATCTGCCCTCGGCCTTCGGCGAAGCATCAGCAGAGGCAAGCATCGCGCTGAAACAGGTGTGGGCGGCTGTCCAGACCCTGCCCGAGGAACAGCGCGAAGTCCTGATTCTCGTTTGCGTGGAGGAGTTCAGCTACCGCGACGCCGCAGTCGTGTTGGCAATCCCGATCGGCACGGTGATGAGCCGGCTCGCGCGCGCACGAAAAGCTCTTGCCGAACTCACGGGAATAACCACCGGAGCCAAACGTTCCTCCCCCGAGAAGGACGGGTAAACTGATGACACGGGAATTCGACGACGAAACGCTGATGGCCTTTGCGGATGGCGAGCTCGATGATGAACGCGCCGCGGACATCGAGGCAGCGCTTGCCTTGGATGACAGCCTGGCCGAACGCATGGCAGCCTTCATCGACAGCCGATTGCTTGTGTCTGCTGCGTTCAAGCCGCTGATCGATGAGCCGGTACCGACGGCTCTCACGGCCTCGGTGGCGCAGGCCGCGGCAGCGGCCATCGACCAGGCGCCGGCTGAGGCATCGGTGATCGCTTTCCGGTCAAGGCCCGGATCGGCGAGCCCAGCCCCGCGCCGCTGGGCCATGCCGCTCGCCGCTTCCATTGCCGTCATTGCCGCCGGACTCGGCGGCTTCCTCGCCGGGCAGGCCAATCGGCACGACGAGGCCGACACCACCTCGCCACGCATCGCAGCGCTGCAGACCGAAGCTTCCGGTGCCGACATAGCCCTTGCCGAAACCGGCGAGACCCTGCATCTGGTCGCCAGCTTTCGCGATCAGCAGGGCCATTTGTGCCGCGAGTATGAGGTGACCACGATCGCACTCCAGAGAACCGAGATTGCCTGCCATGGGGCGAGCGGCTGGGTGACCCGGCTGGCACTCAGCAATCCGGCCACCGACGGCTACATGCCGGCGTCGGCACAGGAAACCCTCGATACATTCCTGGCCGCCATGGGCGCGGGCGCGCCGCTATCGGCCGAGGACGAGCAAACAGCACTGTCCGAACTCGAATAATTTCCGGTCGGCGGGAATAACACCGTCGATCGGCCGTTATCCATGGCAATCAAACCCGTGGAGACCGCGACGATGTTATCGCTGCTGAAACGCCCGACACCGACGATCACCTTCCTCTGCCGCAAGGAGGACGAGGGCGTCATTCCGGCACCGGTCCGCGCCAAGACCGCCCTGCCCGACTGGTTCCGCAAGTTACCGGCCATAACGCCAGACCGGGTCGGCCCCAATGACAGCGGCCTGACCGTCAAGCGTTGCATGCCTTTCATCGACGCAATGGCGACCGGCTGGGTCATCGGTCTGCCCGCCACGGTGCGCATGGAGATCGCCGATGGCGGCAAGACGGTCAACTGCGGCTGGGATTTCGACCGCACGCTGGTGTCCAATCATGCGACGCACCAGCTAGCCGGCAATCCGCGCGACCCGATGCCGCCCTGCAAATTCCACAACTACTGGACGATCGTCACGCCACCGGGCTGGAGCTGTCTGTTCGTGCCGCCGCTCAACCGGCAAAACGGCGTGTTTGACGTGGTCGCCGGCGTGGTCGATACCGACACCTATCGCTCGGAGATCCACTTTCCCTTCTTCGCCACCGGCAAGGACGGCGTGCATGTGCTCGAACGCGCAACACCGATCGTCCAGGTCATTCCCTTCCGCCGCGAGACGACCGATATCGCTGGCGTGATCCGCAGCGAGACCGAGGCGGAAAAAAATACGCGCACGACGATCCTGCGCAAGACGCTCGCGGCCGATGGCTGGTATCGGAAATTCGCCCGCGCCCAACGCTGAACACGGATGGGATCTGCCCCGGCACCTAGTGGACAAACGCCGCCGGGCGCTTTCGCTTGTTCATAAACAGAAACGATAACCATCTGATAAATAATTATTTATTGGGAATAAATTTGAACCCGCGACGTTTCTCCCCTGCAGCCGATGCGCTGCTGATAACAAGGAGAACCATCATGAAAAAGTTCATCGCCATCATGGCCTCCGTGCTGACACTTGGCACGGCGGCCACCATCGCGCCGGCAATCGCGGACGACGATCCGCTGACCCGCTTCCTGAAGAAATCGGCAAAGAGCCAACAATATAGCCGCGCCCGCAGCAACGACGACCGCGGCAATGACGACCGCGGCGGCTCGTCAGCAAACCGCAACTCGAACAGTTCCTCCAACTCATCGAGCAATTCCAGCCGCAATTCGAACTCGAACTCCTCGAACAATTCCAGCTCGAACAGCAGCTCGAACTCGTCCAGCAATTCAAGCTCCAACTCCTCGTCAAATTCGTCGTCGAACTCGTCCGACGACGACGATTGAGGTCGGCCATCCCAACCGGCAACGCGCTGTCGCCCAACCGGGCGGCAGCATCGGAGGTGACCAACGGTCTCGCGTATGCGCATGCGGAATGAACTGCCCTAGCATGCCACTCCCACGGGAAACGCCCCAGGATCATTTCTTAGTTGGTTTGCACAAACATGAGGACTGTGAGGCCCCGGCACGGCCGCAATTACAGACCTTCCCGGCGGCTTATGCGACGACAAGACAACAACAGATAATGGCGGAGAGGGTGTCCGCCAGCTACGAGACTATATGTTATTACATGTAACGGATTAAAGTCATGATTTTATTTGGTAATCTTCTTAGTCACTGTTAGATTTAGTCGCATCTAATCGCGTCCTTTCGCGTCCAGTCTTAACTCTTGTGATGGGCTAAATGATGGGCTAGAGCTGACCCTTAAGGAGAGATTAAGGAGTTCGAAATGCTCAGCGACGCGAAAGCCAGGAAGCTAAAGCCGACTGACAAGCCCGTGCTCGATGGTACGATCAAGGGGCTATACCTTTTCCCGGCTCAGACCCCCGGCACCGGAAAATGGATCTTACGGTTTGTGTCACCCAAAACCTCCAAGCGAAGAGACATGGGACTAGGCAGCTACCCCACGGTGCCGATCCGAGATGCTCGAACTCGAGCATTCGAGGCACGCACGAAGATCGAGGATGGAATTGACCCTCTTGAGGAGCGACGCGCCGCCGCAGACGATGCAAGCTTGAGGGCCCGCATACCAACATTTGAGGAAGCTGCCCGAGCGGTGCACGCCGATCTCTCAGTGGGATTCCGGAACGCCAAGCATTCAGATCAATGGATAAATACTCTGGTAGCTTCTGTCTTTCCCAAGCTCGGCAATCGACCAGTTAGCGAACTGGGCCCCGCTGATTTTGCCGCCTGCTTGAAACCAATCTGGCTCGAGAAGCCTGAAACAGCATCCCGGATAAAACAGCGCTGCGACGCTGTCATGGAGTGGTGCGCCGCTAACGGCTTCATTCTAGCAAGCCCCGTTCGAGTAGTTGACAAGTTGCTACCCAAGCAGCCTGGAAAAAGAGAGCGCGTCGAACATCAACCAGCAATGCCATGGCGCGACCTTCCCGACCTATTTCGCGATGTACTTCACTCTGGGGCAGCCACTCAGACGAAGCGAATGCTTGAGCTTCTGATTTTGACTGCAAGCCGATCAGGCGAGGTTCGTCAGATGCGCTGGGAGGAGATCGATTTTAGCAGCGCGGTCTGGATTGTTCCTGCGTCGCGCATGAAGGCGAAGGTCATCCACAGAGTGCCGTTAACTCCTCGCGGCATCGAGATACTCGAACACCAGTTGCACCAGTCCGCAACTGGTGAGGGCTTGGTTTTCCCTTCAAGAAAGAACACGCCAGCGAGTGACATGACACTGACTAAGTTTTTGCGCGATCAAAAGGTGACCAGCGACGTGGCAGGTCGAATGGCAACCGCTCACGGCTTCCGGTCGAGCTTCCGGGACTGGGCGTCTGAAAATGGCTTCCCAAAAGATGTGGCAGAGAGAGCGCTCGCACATACGGTGAGAAGCGCGGTCGAGGCTGCTTATCATAGAACCGACTTGCTAGAGCAGCGAAGGTCGATGATGACCACTTGGGAAAGACATTGCGTTGGGCTGGAAGGGCATCGACCGCGTTAAGAACTTCCTTCCGTGACCTCACCCCCATCTCCTACCACCTCCCAACGTGAGGTGGGTCGGAAACATCATGCGGGCCTTCAGCAACGACATACACCACTTGCACAAGCAGTGGTTGCCCATCCTGTGGGTGTATAGCTTATCGCTAGCCTCTCCGCCCATCACCGCGATCCAGATCTTGATGGCGATAAGAATTAAGGTTGCGACAGCCGTCAGGCGGGTGATGAATGTATCGTTTTTCATGTTAGCTCCATCGGACTTCCGCTGCGATCCATCCGCTGCGGTCCTTGTTGGATTCTGCACGCGTTCACTGTGCACTTCCACTCATTCCGATTTCATAAATCATTGTAATTTCAGTGTATTTTCAGACATTCTGGTTTCCGTGTATTTTTGACGAGCATTGAGCGAAAACCGACAATTTGTGCGAAACCGAGATCAATTGTGCTCCTCACGCTACAAAACTCGCTCTCGCGCGAGTATCTTTCCGGTAGAGGCGCGCCTGCAAAGCGTCTGCTCTCTGCAATGGATCATTTGGTCCAGTCTGGGATACTGAGAGAGGAGCGGCCCCCATTGCGGAAATGATTTCCACTTTGCGCCTTCATTTCAGTTGTTAAGCCGAATGGGGTGCGATCCCGTAAGCTGCCACTCGTTCGCGGGCTGGGGCTTTGTTCGCCCCCTGAGAGGACCGAGCATGGCTAAGATGGGTGCCGTCAGAGCTCCATCCCCTCGATCGTCATTCTCGCAGCATCATCGACAGCCAACGGGACAGCTAAGAGCGCGCCTTGGAGTACCGTCCGAACTTTAGGCCAACCCTCACCGGGTTCGTCGAGGGCCGCGATCAGCGGCGAAAGCGATGGCGCTGCTAATCCAAACAAGGCAGCCATCGTCACGACCACCCGCCACTGCCGGGTAATCAAATATTCCAGATAGTGGACGACAAGCGGCGCGAGATTCGCCCGATTGAGGTAGTGAACCCAGAGCGCTTGCGCAGCGAGCAACGCGTCCGGTGCGAGTCTCTCCAGCAAGGTCGCCGCCAGGGCAGACGCCGCGTGATGCGACCAGTCGCTCGATGGACATTTGAGTACGGTTTCCCATGGCTCGATCGCCCCTGTGAAGAACATACCCTCGAGATGGTCGACCAGTCGCAAGGCCCGGCCACCTTGCGGATGCGCTACGCCGTCTGCCCGCCATCGCGCAAGCGGCAGGCGATCCAGTTCGTTGGCTGCGGCCAGGCCGAACACCGCCACGATCATACTGCCGATGAGCAGCTCATCAGCACCCGGAGGCCAGTTCCTCGGCTTCCCATCATCCTCGCACATGACGTTACGATCGCTTGCCGCATTCTGCTCGGCGATCATTGCCAAGGCGTCAAGCTGCCTCAGGCCATCGGCAACAACATCACGGAAGTCAAGTGTGCGCTGGGCGAGCGTGAAGAGCAGAGGCGCGCTGACCGCGCGAAATGACATGATCGGGCTAGCGCGCAATTTCGGCGCCTCCCTCAGAGCGACATCAAGCGAGGCACCGCAGGCCAACTCCAATCGAATGAGGTCAAGCCGCAGCGTATCGAGGGGCGGCGCAACCGGTGCCTCTGTTTCGAACGGGTCGAGATTGCTACAGAGCCCGACAAGCTTGCACAGCTCATCATCCGTCCGTTCGCCAGCGCTCCAGGCGACCGTCGCAGAAAGGACGCCCCCCGCTCGCCGTTGCAGTGAGAGTAAGGGCTCTCGGTCATAGTCGGCTTGCAAGGGTTCGAGCACCGCCAAAATAGTCCCGAATGCTGTTACCGCTTCGCCGCGATGCCCGGCCATGAATCGAGCGAAAGCGGCGTCGACGGTGAGGCCAATCGTGAACGTCGGCCGATTTCCGTTTTCAGCCAGACGCTTTGCGGTGTCGAAGTAACTTGCCGCGTCCAGCCAATCGCCATGGCGTCCCGAGGCAATCGCCGCCGTTCGATGAGCAAAGGCGCATCCGATATCGTCGTCGGCCTTCGGCCAGCGCGGCAGAGCGTCACGCCAAATCTCTTTGGCTTTGGAATAGTGTCCGGCATCGCTCGTGACCTTCGCCAGCGCGCAGAGATAGATTGGGTCATCTCCCACCGCAGGTCCGATATGTCCCGCTATCGCCACCGCGCCAAATGCATCACCCAAATCTTCATTGATGGTGCGCAGAAGGACCGGCGCGATTGCACGCGCCATGTTATTCGCGCCAACCTGCACGCAGAAATCAAAAGCGATGCGCAGCTTGTCCCTGAACTGTCCCCATCGATCGTCCTTCATATTGTGCTGGGCGAGCCACAACCGTTCAACGAGAAGAGACGACATCTCGTCCGGTAGGCCAATGGGATCGAGCAACTCGCGCGAATCGTCTGGTGTGCGAGCGTTCAAGGCTTCGAAGAGCGAGGCGAATTCGTCGATATTCTCGATGTAACTGTACAGGCGTAACGACGCTAATTGCGAATAGCCAGCAGAGGGAAGATCCTCGTCTGCCGCCAAGCCTGCTTGGGCCATGCGATCAGGCTGGCTGACCTCAAGCGCTTTCGCCACATCGTTGAATTCGAGTGCGCGGGCAACGACGAATGCGATCGGATAGCGAACTTTCACGATAGATAGGAATTGGCTGAGATAGAGGAACCGGAAGAAGAGGCGCAGATCGTCGTCCGGAGCCGAGGCGAATTCCTCCTCAATCTTCATGGCAACAAGCATTGCGGTGTCTGCGTTGGTCTCGGCAGCGATACGATATTGGAGAATGCGAAACGGAAAGACATCAATCGGCTTCTTGAACGGCAGCGGATTGCCCGCGTCGAGACCAAGCGTTGTGTAGAAGCCGCACGCCTCGCCCACCGCGGTCCAGGTCTCGTCGCTCGCCGAGAAAATTCCTTGCAAGACATACACGAGCGGCCCTGCCGCGCCCGCGAGATAGCAATGCATCAGAATCGCGGAGATATCCCAAGGACTCACTGTGCGGTCACGAAGATAGGTCCAAGCAAGCTGCCCGTGCATCGCCTTCGTCCAGTCCTGACCGCGGAGTTGTTCGGCCGCGCCTCGCACCAGAGGCGACACGCGAAACTCTCGCTCATCGGTCATTTCGAGCCAAGGTCCAGCGATTATGTCGATCGCGGCGCCGGGCTCGGGGATCGCCTCTTGCAGACCGCCGACGGCCATGAGGCGCTGGCGTGTTACGCGGCCGGTCACCAAGCTCACCCGCAAAAGCAGCTCCCGCGCTCCGTCGGGAAGTTCCGCGATCAGTCTCCGCGCCTCGAATCTGATGCGATCGACATCGTCTGCAGTACCGAGTAGGTCGGACGCTTCTGGTTTCGGAAACGTCTTTGCTCGCAATGTGCGCACGCGCGCGCTTAGGAGTTGCGGGTGACCGAGTGTCGATAGCTCAAGCAACTTCGACCAGAGCACAGCGCGATCGTCCGGACAGCCGGCCTCGCGGAGGAAAGCCTCGATTTCACCCGAGCCGAAGGGCTGCATCTGGAATTCCCGCATTGGTTCCAACTGGACCGCCTGCGCCAGCCGCTCAGGGAGAGGACGGTCCGCCGTGACAATGAGCTGTCCTCCGAGCGCGCTTTGACAGTGTCGAAGGGTTCTGAGCACGCTCTCGATCGACCTTGGGTCCGACAGCGTGTCGAGATCATCGACCACCAATATCCTAGCCACGCCTTCGGCACGCAGCAGTTCGGTTGCAGCGAAAAGGCGCGTCTTTACCTCCGCAGTGGTAAGGTCGCGCAAGTTCAGCCAGAGGGGATCGCGCTCTGCGAAAGTGCTTGCGGCGTGGAGCGTCTTGCCCGAGCCGGTCGATCCGTGGAGCAAGACCGTTCCGGCGGATAGGGCAACCTCAAGGGACTGCTCAAGCGTCTTTCGACGGAAATAAAGCTGGAGAGGGGGCGGCGGTCCTTCGAGGATAAGCGGCCGCGCTTGCACCGCGATGTCGGCGCCGCCCGGTGCCATCGCAGCGTGGATCAACGCAAGTAAATCCTGCTTGGGCACATGGATGCGGGTCGCGCTCGCGAAGATACGCAGAAACTGTGCGCGGGTGAGTGGAACACCGTCCTTCTGTTTCGCCGCATCAAACGCGGCAGCGTAGAGGGAGTTAAAGGCTAGCTCCGCATCAGCCGGCGGTACTGACGATTCCGCGCCGTGAATGACGAGGTGATCCTTGATCTGGCGCACCAGTGCATCGCCATCCTGTTGTCCAGCCAGCCACTCGATCGGTCTGATGATCTCCTTGAGCAGCGTGGCGGGGCTGGCGTCGGCAAATCGCTGTTTAACCGCGTTCGACAAATTTCCTTCGCCGAGGAGAAAGTCGGCGATCAACTTTATCTGGCCATCATTCTCATCCCCGGAGCCAGAGATACGGAGCGCATTCCAGAGGTCGAGCCCTCCACGTCCGGCGCCAAAGGGCGCACCTTGCTCGACACCAATGCCCGATGTAGTCACATATCGAAACCGGATGTTCACTCCCGGATTGCGGGTCCGATGTGACCAGAAATTGTTGATAGCCTCGACAACCGAGGCCGTGCGGAAGGTGATGTTGCCAGAGCCGCGCGTATCTTTGACTTGCTCGGTTAAAGCGCCCGCAGGATCGATCCGGTCAAGGTCTTCGGCGCCTTCGAGAAAGAGTTGCTCGTCATCACCAAGCTCCAACCAGACCAGCATGCTGCGCAGAATTTGATAGATATAGCCCCGAAACGTGTCATTCGCCTGCCGCGCGGGGTCAGTTACCAGGCCGGCCATGACACCCGGCCATTTGTGTTCAAAGAATAGATCGAAGGGTCAGCCATAGGCGCTCCTGTATCAGCCATCGTCGACTGCAATCATAAATGGACAGAAATCGGCTGCTTCGCTCAGCGTTCATCGATTTCACTTAGATCATAATACAAAGAGTTGTTTCAACGAATGTCATCTTTTCAACTTGCTCGATTACTAACATCAAATGACTGGAACAGATGCGCTTCCTGATGCCGTCAACGCGTGGCGCAAGCATCCGCTAGCCCGTTTAACACGCCTGAGACCTGCCATTCCGCTACCGCCCCCCGTGCGGAAATTATTTCCGCTTAGCGCCTTCATTCCTGCCGTTAGCTCGGCCGCGAGAACTCCCCAAGACTGCCAGTCGCTTATGTGGGCTGATGTCCAGTTTGGGGTGAAAGCTGGCTAGCGGCAGTAGGAGTGCTTTCTTCGAAAGCGGCCATTTGACTGGTTGACCGCTGTGGCAGACTTCGCCCAGAGCCGATCATTGACCGCGCAGTCTCGGGAAACGACATTTCAAAGACGGTCGTCTTCTATGCGCTAAGTGTTTTCTGCCAGC
This sequence comes from Rhizobium sp. CECT 9324, assembly GCF_918741265.1. NCBI lineage: Bacteria > Pseudomonadati > Pseudomonadota > Alphaproteobacteria > Hyphomicrobiales > Rhizobiaceae > Rhizobium > Rhizobium sp. CECT 9324. The sequence continues at coordinate 250,030 of NZ_CAKKMZ010000001.1, forward strand.
GGAATTCACTATGGGACGTCCAGTGTCGCGACCTTAACGCATCGGATATCGAACGCTCCCATCCAGAAGCCTTGTTACGCAAGTACCCCCCCCGCGCTCTCCAAGTGAATGCTATAATAAGACGACCGTTGACGAGCGTTCAGCAAGAACTCGTGATTGCGGAAGGAGACCTCACCTCTTTGTTGTGCCCCCTGAATAGTACAGCTAGGACTTGAATTTTAGCGTGCTTGTGATCAAACGGAACTAGTAAACTCGAGGGAGATTCGATGGTCGACAAAGTAATTCAGGTTGCAGTCCATGACTTGAAACGCAAAGGACCGGGCGACTTCGAGACAGTTCTCGGTAAAGCTCAGTTGAACGTTTCGAAGACAGTGGAGCGCGTCGTGAACGAACTCTATACGCTGTATGCCAGCAAGGCATCGAAGGCGCACGGTCGGTTCTCGGAAGACGCCGACAATTACCCTGCACAGACATATATCGGCGAGTTCCAAAAAGGTGGATTCCAAGACTTCGCAGCATTAACCACGAAGCTCATGGCGACCCTTACTGTGCAGGCTCGTAAAAAGGCGGGCGCGACCGGCGGCCATGTCCTTTTCGCGCACATCGAGCGGGACGCCAGCATCTACCTAATGGTAGCGATCATCAACGACAAGCTCGGCGCTCTGCTGACCCAGGATTTCGACATCGCGGACGTGAAGCATCTTGATCTCGATGGCTTCCGGTTTGCAGGGCGCGTCAATATCACGGCGTGGCTTGGTGAGGCCGATCGCTACATCGGTTTCCTGAAAGGTAAGGGTGATGTCGCGGAGTATTTCAAGGAGTTCCTCGGCTGCGACACTACGGTTCAGGACCTTCAGGATACCAGGACACTCATCCAGGTTCTTGAGAAATTCGCGGACCCCGCGAAGGGTGCCGTCAAGGATAAGCACGAGTTCCTTCAGCGTGCCTACGAGATCTGCGAGCGGCACGTGCGCGAAGCCGCGCCACTCGATTTTGAGGCATTTGCAAATGAGCTTTATCCGGATAAACCGGAGGATCTTGCAAGGGCACTGGGTGATCCCGATGTGGCGCTAGGTGATGGTTTCGTGCCTAACCGACGCTCGCTGAGGGCACTTGTCCGCTTCAGGGCCAGGACCTCCTTGTGGAGTGTCGAGTTTGATCGCGCAGCTCTCGCCAGCGGAAAGATCGTCTACGACCCCGAAAAGAGGACGATTACATTCAAGGAACTGCCCGACGATCTAGTAGAGGAACTTGAACGCGAACGGGAATAGCATGCCGAAGATAACATTCGATCAGCTCATTCCGATATACCGGGGTACGGCTTTCAACGCCACGAGAACTGGCGGAAGAATTCGCATAGGCGATCACGCCGTTCTCGAGACATTGAAGTTCATCAGCGAGGACGAGGACGCCTTCAGCGACTCCGGCATTCGGATTGTGGATGATCCGGGAAAGTTGATTCTCGAAAACGAGATTGAGATCGAAATTGATGCGCCGCGGCTCGGTCTCGGAGTGCTCGCGAGAGACGTTGACGGAATCATAGCCGCTCCCGCCTACCGGATCGCCGCACCGCAAAGGTACTACTTAATCGAAGAACGCTTCGCCTACAACGACGCGGCAGTACCCGAGGGTGTCCGTCGTTACCAGTTCGCGGTGCGGCTGGTGAAGGCCTTGTCCGAGGCAGCCGCCTTCGTCGATCCCCATCAAGCCGAAGCCACCTTCTTGGGGACGGGACGACTCCGCATCCCGATCATCTATGAGACCGCGGATCTCGCGCCCGTCGTCCCGGCGCTGGTCGAAGAACTTGAGACGTTCGTCTTCGCGAAGATCCATCAGGACCAGAAGCTTGCGATCCTGTCGTCCACCGTCATAGACATGTGCAAATCCCAACCGGAGCCAACGCGGTTCAGATTTCTATTGACGCATCTTCGCGATCTGGTCGCCAGGACCCAGGATGGTTACAAGCTCTTCGCGTCGGAGTTCTCCTACGAGAAAATCCGGGGAAAGACCGAAGAGGCCATTAGTGACTACACTGGCAAAATCCACAAGACCTTTCATGATATTCAGAACCAGGTCATGGGGGTCCCGGTAGCCACGGTCATCGTAGCCACACAATTCAAGGCGGCCGCCGCTTGCGGGATCGAGTTCTGGGCGAACCTTGCGATCTCTATCGGCGCGACCCTCTTCGTCATGCTTCTCACCGTGGCGATCTACAATCAGTTGATGACGCTTCGGAGCATCGAAGATGATCTCGTTAGCCAGGAGGGCAAGCTAGCCAAAGACTATGCGAGCATCGCGGACACATTTCTTCTATCTTACGCCAAGCTGAAGAAACGCGTGCGGACACACCGCTGGGTTCTGCTAGCGATCATAATCGTAAGTTGGCTAGGCGTCATATTGACTTGGTATATCTATTCGCGCCTGACTGTACCTGCGATATTGTGCTGTTTGCCAACTCAATAGAAATTGCCTTCCTTAAATTCCAGAAATGACGAAGAATGAAGCTGAGGGAAAAACTGGGCAGGCTCTGACGCCATGGCAACGATTCAAGTTGATATGTTTGAGGTCCAACTCGGCGCTGCCATGCTCCTCCAGTTCGAGCAAGACGGCGACACAGTCCGTGTGCTGGCCGATGCTGGCGTGAAGGCGAGCGGCTATGCGGCGACGCACGTTCTCGACAAAGTGAAGCCTCTCTTGGATGTTGACGCCCGTATAGATCTGATCATCGGCACCCATTATGACGAGGATCACTTAAGCGGGCTGGTGCCCATAATCGCAGACCCTGCGATTTCCATCGGTGAGGCGTGGATGCCGCCGATTGTCAACGACACCCAGATCCGTCCCGCAGACCAGCCGCTTGCGGCATCGGATTTGCTGACCATGCAATTGGCCGGCGAGAATCGCGGTGACGTTCTTGACGCTTATCTTGCCGCCAAGCGCACCGACATCGAGACCATCGCGGAAGTCGAGAGCGAAATCGACCCAGAGTTTCAGTTCAAAGCGCGGCCGGATGATCAAGATTACGCAGTACGGCTTGAAAACGACGCCAACCTCTTCGACAGAGACCCCTACGACTTGGCATTCTTCCGAGCGCAGCTTAGGGCAGATGAGAAAGACTCGTGCGCGATTGATCATGGTTCAGAGCAGGAGATCGAACCTCACGCCGTGGTTTCAGCCATGGTCGACGAGGCGATGCAATCGCGTTTCCGCTATTATAGTTTTCGCAGCCATTACTATCGGCACGGGATTAAAGGTCTCGCAGAAGAACTGAGAACCCGTGAAGCCTCATCGATCCAACCGCGCATGCTGTCGCTCGCCAACTTGCGAAAATCAGCAGCAAAGGACGCGATCAACGCGAAGTCGCTGCATGACGTCTTGCTTGCACTGGCCAAGCGCAAGATCCCGGTACGCTCCGAAATCATCGAGGATGGTCTTCCCAAACGTTATCGCTGGACGCCGGAACTTCGCCGCTTCATTCTGGCCCGCCCCGACAGCCAGGGCCTGACCTTCACATTGCTAGGGCCGTCTAGGACCCTCGTTAACAAGCATCGCATCAAGCTGCCGGTGCTCGAGGCCACTCGGATTGCGCTTGCCTTCGCGGGCGAAATCCGCTCGATCACGCCGAGCAATCAGCTCAGCTATATTGGCTGCTTTAATCATTTTGACCAGGGGATCCTTATCTCGGGCGACGCCGGCTGCGTTGACTTCCGCCCGCCTCACGGCGAATACTTCCCAGATCTGCTAAAAGCCATGAAGCCGCTGCATGTCGTTCAGATTGCGCATCACGGCGGAAATAATGCGCATTTCTACCGAGTTCTCGCCGCTGCCGGCTATCCCGAACAGCAAACGCGCTCCTATATGCTCCTGTCGCACGCTACCCACGATAAGACCCGCCCGTCAAATGTGTTTCACGACTTCCTGATGACGGCATTGCGCGAAGAAGACGATGTCCGGCTTCTTTTCACCAGCCAGCCGAGCCGCGATAAGGTTTTGGATTATCTGGGCGCGATTCACCCCGTGGTCGGTGCATGTGGAACGGAGGGCGATATCCGCTTGCAATTCGAACAGGATTGGCATGTTGTGGCCCATGCGGTCACTGCGCCGGCGGGTTGAACGAATGGCCGGTTTTGGGACTAACTGAACAAACTGAGAGTCCGAAAGGTGCCTTCTAGCCGCGTGAGACCTCAAAACGAATGACCACTTCATATGTCCGCACGCCAAAACCGGCCTTTCCCCTCCCGGCCCCCTTGCGGAAATCATTTCCGCTTTGCGCCATCGAATCGGTCGTTCATACCACGCGCAGTCACTCCTGGAAGCAGCCAGTCTGCTATTCGAGTGGTGATCCCTAGGACGCACTAAGTGCGGGCGCCATAGGCTGGGGCCAATTTACTATGGCTTCCTACGTCAGATATAGTCGCGGAGTAGATTTTCCCAATCGATCAAGGCGCCCCTTGCCGCACCGCGTTGTCCACAGCTCGAACACTTCAGTTTCTCAGCCAGACATGACACTGAGGGATCCCGAACGGGAGGCTCGAATCCTCTTCGGGTGGCCGCTGTATACGGACAGTGGAGCTTCCCGATTCCTACTGAAGTAAACTGCTGACGGCGTTTAAGTAAGGACGGGATGATGCGGAATTGATTCCGAAAAAGGCTGTGAGTCAGGTGCTTATCTACTCAACGTGAGATTGACTTGCGGTCGCTCCACATGCGGTATCGTAGTAGGTGGTGGAGAAAGATTCGTGGAACAGGAAGCATCCTATCAACTGAAGGCGGACGCGGCCATCAGAGACCTGCTGCTGGAATTCGAATGCCAGCCAATCCTATTCGTAGGAAGCGGAATATCCCGGAGATACTTCGGCGCGCCCAACTGGGCGGAACTCTTGAAAGCCATGTTCGGAAAGCTTCCGGCCGGCGTCGATGCCTATGAATACAATCGGCAAAAGTACGATGACGACATGGTCGAGGTGGGGACCGTGCTTTCGGAACTTACCTTCGAATGGGCATGGAAGGACGCGAGGGATCAGTTCCCGGCGGAATACTTCTCGTCGAAAGTGAGCAAGGACGTCTTCCTGAAGCATCTTGTCTGCGAGCATATCGCCTCTGGCACCCCGACGCTTTCGGAAATCACAGACGACCACTTGGCGAAAGAGATTGCAGCATTCGCGGACATCAAGCCTCACGCTATCATCACGACGAACTACGACATGTTCCTCGAGCAGGTTTTCGATGGATACGAACCGATCAGTGGCCAGACCATCCTCCGGTATAATACCAATAGCTTTGGCGAGATCTTTCACATCCATGGTGACGTCACCAATCCCAAATCGATTGTACTGACGAAGGCCGACTATGAGGAATGGACGGAAAAGAAGAAGTATGTGTCGGCAAAGCTCCTGACGTACTTCGCGGAGCACCCGGTCTTCATCCTGGGTTACGGGCTGGGCGATCCAAATGTTAAGTCAATCCTGAGGGATATCGGCGAGTTGGTCGCGGATGAGGACGGGCTTATTCCGAACGTCTACCAGGTCGTCTGGAGGGCCGACCATATCGAAAAGCATCCTCCGGACCAGGCGGTTTTTGCCGTCGATGGAAAGGAGTTTCGTATCCGTGCGATCCACACCAACGACTTCAATTGGGTGTTCGAAGCGCTGAAGAGCCAGTCGGCGCTGAAATCAATCAATCCTAAGCTCGTGCGCGCGCTTGCGGCGAGGACTATGAAACTGATCCGCCACGATATTCCCTCCGGCGCGGTCGAGGTCAACTACGAGACGCTTGAGAAGGTCGCTGACGAGAAGGACTTTCTGCCGACGTTGCTCGGCATTACCGTCGTCGACAATCCCAACCAGTCTCACCCGCTTACCATCACGCAGCTCGCAGCCCGGCTTGATCTTCCGCACTGGGCGCCGTTGAACAAGTTGATCCATAGGATCAAAGCGGAAAAGGGAGTCGACCTCAGGTCGACTGACAATCGCTATCATTGCCGGATCAAGACTGGCACCAAGGCTTCCAGCATGGCTCGGAAATGGTCCCACGAGGCTGTGAACCTGTTCAAGAAGGTGATGGCCGGAGAAGACTACGAAGTAGTGCATAACTAGGACCCTGCGCGAAATCCGAAAGCGGACATTGCGGAAGCGTGTCGCACAAGTGACATATGTCGTCTGGGTATCTGACTTATCCAAGTCTTTGCGCTGGCAGGGATTGTCTTCAACCAGAGCAATGCGCATGGTCTTTGTTGGAGGCGTTTCCCCGCGGCGGCAACTTCGGAGGTCGCGAGCTCGTGTGGAGGTAAATGATGTTAAGAGTAACGAAAGAAGAAGAGGAAGACGTTCGCGGGTACTTCCAATGGCAAGCTCCCGAGCTTGATATCACCTTCATGCAGAAGGTTTACGTCGAGGCAATACTTGGTACGCCACACGCCGTTTGGGACATCCATACCAACAAGGACCGGTGGTGGGTGATAACAAATCCGCTTAACCTCTATTCCCAAGAGCAGTTTCCAAACATGGATCTCTGCTTCACCTTCCATATGGGATTGCAGATCCGGACACCGAAGGAAAGACCTCAAGATCAAGCTCCTGAAGCAATGCGGCTGCTCCCTTTCGGAACAACGTTCGCGAAACTCCGTGACGCTCATGACTCGCTTTCCAGCGCGATGCGGCTCTCTGATTTTCAGACCATAGGAGTGAGATCTCGAGAAGTGATGCTGGACTTCATCGGTACTGCGCAGGACACTGCGCGATGGACCGGGGATCCTCCGAAACGAGAAAATTTCAGAGGCTGGATCGAGATCATCATCAACGACCTTTATCCAGGCGACACAAACAAGGAACGGCGCGGCCTACTGAAAGGTGCAGCAGAGTCAGCCTGGACCTTTGCAAACTGGCTTGCGCACTCGAAATCATCGACTTGGCGAGACGCCGAACTGGCGCTCTCGATGATGGATTTTGCTGTCGGAAATATCAGCTCCATCATTCTCCACGAAATACGTGGCGTCCCACTTGCCTGCCCCAAGTGCGGCTCCTCCCATCTACATCCGGAGGTCGGAGAGTACGACAACGATGTCGGCCGACTTTGGGAGCGACCAGTATGTTTGGGATGCGGGTGGCAAGGTCGGGTAGTCCCTATTCTCAGTGCCCTTGAACTAAAGGATCTGGTCACCCGGCAAGGCGACGATGGCGCCGACGATCATTCGATCATGACCCCGCCGTTGAGATCCTTGAGAAGGCCCGACGACACGTGAGGGTCGGATAACGGAGATCAGTGATCACTGAGTGAGGCGAAAGCTGCCAATCTGCAACGCGCCCTCTGAACGGTCACTAAATGCACCAAGGCGTGAACCTGAAAGCTGCCAGTTCGCTTGCTGCTCCTGGAATACGCCTGACGGCGGCGTTCAGCGCCTCGCATCCGGCCGTTTGAATAGTCTTGGACGCAGATTTCGGAATGATCGCGACATGGCTTGATGCCAGTCAAGCGACCAACGTCCGTTTAGGCCTAGTGTGCTGCCTGAGGAGGACAACACAATGCGTTCAGCCCCAAAACTCAGTTTCCATGGCGCCGCAGGCACGGTAACAGGATCATGCTTCAGTCTCGAGACCCATGGTCGGCACATCCTTGTGGATTGCGGGATGTTCCAAGGCTCCAAGAGCGAGAAGCAATTGAACTACAGGGCTTTCCCGTTCGATCCCCGCCAGATTGACGCTGTGATCCTGACCCATGCCCATATCGATCATTCGGGCCTTCTGCCGAAGCTCGTGAAGCATGGTTATGCCGGACCGATTTACGCAACGCGTGGTACGATTGATCTGTGCAGCGTGATGCTGCCGGATTCGGCCCATATACAGGAATTCGAAGTCGAGCAGCTAAACCGCCGGAACCGGCGGCGCGCCCGTGAGGTCGTCGAGCCGATCTATACCGCCGAGGATGCGGAGGCGACGCTCACCCAGTTCAGACCGTTGCCGTTGCGTCAGTGGCAGGATCTGGGTGACAGCATTCGCATCCGCTTCTGGAATGCCGGTCATCTGCTTGGATCGGCCTCTGTGGAGATCGAGATCAGCAGCGAGGCGCCAGTCCGGCTTCTCTTTTCCGGTGATCTCGGGCCGGCCTTTAAACTGCTCCAGGCTGATCCGGAAGCGCCTCAAGGCTGGGACTACGTGGTGTGCGAGAGCACCTATGGCGACCGGGACCGGATCGACACGACCGACGAGATGCGCAGACGGATCTTGCAGGATGAGGTGAACGCCGCCGCGCGGCATCAGGACGGGGCTCTGATCATTCCCTCCTTCGCCGTCGAGAGAACCCAGGAACTTCTGGCCGATCTCGCCTTCCTGATGGAGAAAGGGAAGATCCCCGAATGCCCCGTCATCATCGACTCCCCGCTGGCAACAAGGGCGACCGAGATATTCAAGGCCCATGCCAGCGAATTGGAAAATGGCGACCTTCTAGAGCGCGCGATCCGCTCGCACTTCGTACGCTTCACCGAAAGCGTCGAGCAATCCAAGGCGCTGGACTTCGTGAAGGGCTTTCATATCGTGATCGCAGCGAGTGGCATGTGCGAGGCAGGACGCATCCGCCACAGGCTGAAAAACTGGCTGTGGCGGGAGGAGGGGACGGTGCTTCTCGTCGGCTTCCAGGCTGCGGGAACGCTCGGACGCATACTCCAGGACGGTGCGGCGACCGTGAAGATCCAGGGCGACGAGATCGCCGTGAGGGCGAGGATCCGTTCGATCGATGTCTACAGCGGACATGCTGATGGTGGCGAGCTGGCGGACTGGCTCTCAGCCCGAAAGCCGATCCGCCACGCAGCTTTCCTGGTGCATGGTGAAGATCAGGCACTGGCTGCCATGAAGGCACGGGTTGCCGCTGTTGTTGGCGAGGAGCGGATCTTCATCCCCCACATCGACTCGGCCTTTCGGCTCGACGCCGATGGCCCCGTCGACATCTCGACCTTCCTGCCCCCGCCTCGCATCGAACCTGCGCAGGCGGGTCATCGCGACTGGAACAACGACTATCAAGGACTGATCCAGGATCTCCAGGCCGAGCTTCGCATGGCTGCAGACGACAAGGCTCGCCGCGCCATCGTCCGCAAGATCAGGTGCGCCCTCGAGACCTAAGGCCGGTGCGAGCGGAGACGCCGTCGTGGGCCGGGCACAATGCTGACCCGTTCAGTGAGCCTGCGGCAGAGCCGGGGAACCGACGCCTCAGATGGCGGAAACGGCGTCGTGCAGGAGAGACCGGACCTGTCCGGCGACTGTCTTGAGTTCCGGGTTGTCGATCGCCTGCATCGAGGCGACGGGATCGATGGCGCTGACCATGATGGTCCCGTCCTCCAGCGATCGCACGATCACATTGCAGGGCAGCATGGCCCCGACCCTGGGTTCCATCTTCATCGCCTCGAGCGCCATTTTCGGATTGCATGCGCCGAGAATGAGATAGTAAGCCACATCGACGTCGAGCTTCTTCTTCATTGTCGCGCGCACATCGATTTCGGTCAGCACACCGAATCCTTTGGTCGACAGGGCCTCCCTGGTGGCTGCGACCGCAGCGTCAAATGGCATGCCTTTGATTGTCTTGTCGAGTGTATAGGTCATGATCTCACTCCCTCGCGACCGGCGCATGCCGGTCCTGTTAGCGGTGTGGCACCCACACCGAAGCATACCCTTGTGAGCGTCGTACACCACCTAGACGGCGGTTCCGACCAGCGCGCCAATCCCTGCGGTCAGCGCCATGGCAAAGGCACCCCAGAAGGTGACGCGGATTGTGGCCTTCAGCACGTCTGCCCGCCAGCCTTGGCGCCTATGGCTCCAAGCAGCGCGAGAAACAGCAGTGACGCTGCAGAGACAAGCCACACGAGCTGGTTGGCGGGCGCCAGCCACACCATGGCAAGCGGCATCATGGCGCCGATAGCAAAGGTCAGCGCCGATGTCAGGGCAGCCATGATCGGTCGGGCGGTGGTGATCTCGGAAATGCCGAGTTCTTCGCGGGCATGCGCTTCGAGCGCACCCTTCTGCATCAACTGCTCGGCCAGCCTTCTGGCCAGGTCGATATCGACACCGCGCTTGACATATAGCTGTGCAAGTTCTTCGCGCTCCAGATCGGGCTGGCTCTCAAGCTCCAGCCGTTCGCGGGTGAGATCGGCCTGTTCGGTGTCGGCCTGGGAGCTCACCGAAACATATTCGCCCGCCGCCATGGACATGGCTCCGGCCACCAGTCCGGCGATGCCGGCGATCAGGATCTCGGAACTCCCGCCGCAGAGGCTGCCACCCCGACGATCAGGCTTGCGGTCGATACGATGCCGTCATTGGCGCCGAGAACGGCGGCTCGCAGCCATCCGATCCGGGAAACGAGATGCGTTTCGCTGTGAAGGCTCCTCATGAGGCCCTCCGGATCACGCCATCAAGGCGGGTCGCGAGAGCCACGGTGTTGGAGATCGTGCCGTATTTGCGGACGTTCTTGTGCAAGAGTTCGAGCCGCTGGTCGCTCTCTTCGGTATCGACCACGAGTTCATAGTCAATGGAGACGATACGCGGCGGATCATCCTGCCGGACGGCGTAAAGCATCACTTCGACGCCATCGAGAGAGAAATCGAGAAGGGGCAGGACACGCTCGATCCCCTTGATCATGCAGGCTGCAACAGATGCCAGCAACAGTTCGGCCGGATTGAAGGCGTCGACCGGACCGGTCAGTCCGGTGGCAAGCCTGATCTCTGCACTCTGGCTACGCGCCACGCTCTGGCTGGGATCGAGCCGCTGCGCCGAGATCCTGTATTCAAGCATCCCACGTCCTCCTCATCTGATCCTCCTGGAGGTTCACGAGATGCACGGTATCATCAGGCCCCATGCGGGACTTGATCGACATCAAGACAAGGGAAGACTGTCGAACACCAAGAGCAAGAGACTGGCCGCAAGACCAGCATAGGGTACCCATCTCGGACAGACGAAGACGTCAGAGGGCGGGCTAGCCTCCCGCCACTTGATGCGGATCAGAGCCAGGTTCACGATTGCAAAAAGAACCAGTGTGCCCTGCGAGGTGAGTTCGGCGAGCCCCTCCAGCGGGAGCGCGGTCGAGAAGAACAGGATGAGGGTAACCCCGATGCCGGTAGCAACAAGCGGTGTCCCTGTCATCCCGCTCACCCGTCCCAGAACTGGAGGAAGGTTTCCCTGTTGGGCCAGGCCATAGATGACCCGAGCGATCATGATCATGTGGACGATGACGCCATTGAGCGTTGCGACGATGGCGATCACGCTCAAGCTGGATGGCGGCCAACCCGTCAACCGCTCGAAGACCAGCGCAAGTGGCGCGCTGGAAGCGGCAAGTTCTGAAGGCGGTACGGCTGTGATCGATACCCAGACAACCAGTCCATAGATGACCGCGGTCAGGCCCAGAGTGAGGAACAGGGCAGCGGGCAGCGTGCGGCGCGGCGCCTTCATCTCTTCGGCCACGTTGACCAGGTGTTCGAAGCCGATAAAGGCAAAAACCGCTATCATGGTTGTGCTTGCCACGCCCAGCCATCCCACAAAATCGCCGCCGGGCCAGATCTCGGGCAGGCGCGTGAGCAAGCCCGTTCCGTTCCAGACACCAGCCCCGACGATCAGCACCAGCCCTGCGACCTCGACCAGCGTCATGAGGCCCGCAAAGGTGACGGAGTGAATGGTTGCGAGGCAGGAGACGAGCCCCATCGCGATGACCACCCCGGCGATGATCCACCCCCTGTCGACGGGAAGGAAGGTCTGCAGATATCCGGCACTGCCTGAACTGATCGTCGAGGCGGAAATCACTGCGGTCATGATGACCAGAAGGCCGGTGGCAAGGCTGAGCCAAGGGCGGTGAAAAGCCCGGTCGACATAGGCCGCTTCGCTGGCGCTCACCGGCATGCGTGTCCCGAGTTCGGCAAATGAAGCCGCACTCAAGCCCATGACGATCGCGGCCAGTGCAAAGGCAAGCGGCGCATGCATTCCCGATCTACCGGCCGCGACACCCACCAGCACGTAAATGCCGGCGCCGATCGTGACACCCAGACCGTACAGGACGGCGTGAAGCAGACCGAGACGCCGCAGGAGCTGGGGTTCTGCAGTCTTGGAGTGATCGGAAGGCATAAGCACTGTCCTAAGGGGAGGTGGCTGCGAACTCACCAGTAATGTGTGAAGGTCTAACCGTACACAATTCGTGTCTCAGACGTATGCGAACCTTTCCGGCAACCCGCTGCCATGAGCCTCTTCCCGACAGTAAGACGCTTCCCCCAAATGCTTGCCCTTGCAGAATCGCCTTTGAATCGATCCCCGACACGAGACACTTTTTTCGATACCGAGCCAGGCGGTGTGGCGCTTTGATTTATCGCAACTCCTTCACAGAGCAGTTACGCTAATCCTTCTGCAATCGATCTGAAGGTGCAGTGGAAATCTTCCCACCAGGCATGGAAGGCAGCGCTAATGGGCGATGTGAAACCTGCGGCCCTCAAGGGTCGCGCCTTGACGAAAATCTACAAGATGGGTGCGGTCGAGGTCACAGCTCTTGATCAGGTAGACCTTGATCTCTACGAGGGCGAGCTTGTCGTTTTTCTTGGCCCGTCTGGCAGCGGGAAATCGACCCTGCTCAACATCTTGGGTGGTTTGGATCAACCAACAAGCGGTGAAGTCTGTTTCCGCGATCATGATCTCACACACGCGACCGACCGGGCTTTGACGACGTACCGGCGTGAGCACGTGGGCTTTATTTTCCAGTTCTACAATCTCATCCCCAGCCTGACAGCGCGGGAGAATGTCGCTCTGGTCACGGAGATTGCCAGTGATCCCATGCATCCCGCTGAGGCTCTGGCACTCGTGGGGCTGAGCGAGCGACAAGATCATTTCCCCTCCCAGCTCTCGGGCGGCGAGCAACAGCGCGTGGCTGTGGCACGCGCCATCGCCAAGCGACCCGCCTTGCTCTTGTGCGACGAGCCAACGGGTGCGCTCGACAGTAAGACCGGAATTTTGGTGCTGGAAGCTATTCTGCGGGTCAACAACGAGCTCGGAACGACAACCGCAATCATCACCCACAATGCCGGCATCGCCGATGTCGCTGACCGTGTGCTCTTCTTCGGCGACGGTAGAATTGTCGAGACGCATGTCAACCAGACACGGCGCGCCCTGGCCGAGGTGACGTGGTGATTATGTCTAGCCTTGATTACAAACTTGTCCGGGATCTGTGGCGTCTAAAGATGCAGGTCTTGGCGGTTTCGCTGGTCGTCGCTTCCGGTGCTGCCCTGCTTGTCATGGCTTTGACCACCATTCAAGCGCTCCAGGAAACCACGGATGCCTATTACCAGCGCTCACGGTTCGCAGAGGTTTTTGCTCAGGCGAAGCGCGTACCGGAGCGGCTTATTCGCAACATTGCCGATATTCCGGGTGTCGCCGCTGCCGAAAGCCGGATCGTCCGCGGCGCCATCCTCGCCATATCGAACTTCAACGAGCCTGCAATTGGCCAGGTGATCTCACTGCCTGCAAGCAGTCCACAGTTGCACAATGTCCTTGTCGTCCGGTCCGGGAGGCTGCCGGAGCAGGGCGAAACAGACGCTGTGGTCTTGAACGAACCCTTCGCCGTGGCTCATGGGCTCGTGGTCGGCGATACATTCGAAGCAGTGTTAGGCTCGCAGAGGCGTATCCTTCGGGTAGTGGCGACGGCCCTGAGCCCTGAGTTTATCTATGCAATCGCCCCTGGTGGCATGATGCCTGATGACCGTCGTTTCGGAATTCTGTGGATGGACCGGACCAGCCTCGCCGCAGCTTTCGACATGGATCAGGCCTTCAACAGCGTGACGCTGACACTATTGCGTGGTGCAGACACCAAGGCCGTAATCGCCGGCCTGGACATCCTTCTTGAGCCTTATGCAGGCCAAGGTGGATATGCGCGCGAAGATCAGATTTCCAACTGGTTCCTGCAGAGTGAGATCCGCCAGCAGATCAATATGTCACGCATCTTGCCGACGATCTTTCTCGCAGTGGCGGCATTTCTCACCAATATGGTGATGGGCAGGCTGATCCAGACGGAGAGGCGGGAGATCGGTCTGCTCAAGGCCTTCGGTTACAGCAACTGGGCAATCGGTTGGCATTATGCCAAAATGGTGCTCGCCATCTCCTCAATCGGCGTGCTCCTCGGCTGGGCGCTCGGCGCCTGGCTCGGGCACTGGAATACCAGCCTCTATGCCAACTTCTATCGATTTCCCTTTCTCCTTTACCGACCAAGCCCACAAGGTTTTGTAATTGCAGCTTCCGTCAGCCTTGCCGCCGCGCTCGCCGGCTCGGCTGCTATGGTGGTGCGAGCTGTTCGGCTCCCACCGGCCGCTGCGATGCTTCCCCCCAGCCCACCCAGTTACAGCCGCGCATCGGCGCGCTTGAACATGCTGGACGAGCCGACGCGAATTATCCTCAGGCGGATCATGCGCTGGCCTGTCAGGGCGTTTCTCACCACGCTTGGTCTCGCCATGTCTGTCGCTGTGCTTGTATTGGCGCTGCAATGGATGGACGCCGTGAACCTTTTGGCTCGAACGGTCTTCGAGAGGTCGCAACACCAGGATGCGACGATCATCTTCAACGAGATAGAGCCGCGCAAGAGTGAAATCGATTTCATGCACCTTCCGGCGGTGCTTGCAACTGAGCCCTTCCGCAGCGTGGCGGCAGAGATTTCGCATGGGCATCGGACGAAGCGACAAGGGATAAGTGGGATCCCTGAACATGCGAGCCTCAGCCCGATTTACGACGAACGCGGGCTGGTCCTGTCTCCTCGAGCCGAGGGGCTCGTCATGTCATCGATCCTGGCGGAACTACTCCATGTCAGCGTCGGCGACATGGTTCAGGTACAAGTTTTGGAAGGAAACAGACCAACTTTCGACTTGCCGGTGTTGCAGACCTTCCAGACATATATTGGCACGCCCGTGTACCTGGAGCTCAATGCGCTCAATCGCTTGATGAATGACGGTTTAGTCATCTCGGGACTGCATGTGAAGCTTGACGCATCCGAGCAAGGCCGCCTCTTGATGAAGCTCAAGGCGTTGCCTGGCATTACAGCTATCCTATTCAGGCAGGCGGCACTCGACACCTTCTTCAAGACGATGGGCGAAACGATCCTGATTTTCGTCGGCTTCTTCGTCACCTTCTCCATCATCCTTTCCTTTGGTGTCAGCTATAATGCAATCCGGATCGCGTTATCAGAGCGCGGGCGTGAACTTGCGACGCTCGCGGTTCTCGGATTTAGCCGCTGGGAGATCTCATACATCTTGCTTGGCGAAATAGGGCTTTTGGCGATTGCTGCCATTCCCCTCGGCTGCGGCATCGGCTTCCTGTTGTCTTGGTACATGTCGTCAGCGTTCCAGACTGAGCTCTACCGAGTGCCTCTGGTGGTCGAGCCACAAACCTATGGGGAGGCATCACTAATTGCCACCGTCACAGTCGTCGCCTGTGCGGCTTTCATACGCGGGCGCCTTGACCACCTCGACTTGATCAGTGTCCTTAAAACACGGGAGTAGTGTCGTGCGCGTGATCGGCAGAAGGATTATCATTTGGGGAAGCCTGCTTGTGCTTTTGGCCGGCGGCATGACCTATTCACTTTGGCCGAAACCGGTCCCTGTAGATATCACATATGTGAAAACAGCTCCTCTTACGGTTGCGATCAGCGAGGAAGGCGAAACCCGTGTTCGCCATGTTTACACTCTTCATGCCCCACTTCGGGGTTACCTCCAGCGGCTGACCATGGACCCGGGGGATAGAGTTGCAGCGAACGAGACGGAACTCGCCAGGATCGAGCCTGCCCCTCCCGAATTTTTGGATGTCCGGACAGAGGCTGGGCAACGCGCCGCAGTTGACGCGGCTACGGCAGCGCGCGCGCTTGCGGCAGCCGAAGTGGAAGCAGCCCGGGTCAACCTCGATTATGCCAAAACCGAGCTCACGCGGGCCCGGATGCAGAGCGAGCATCAGGCGATCTCACAGCGCACGCTTGATGAGGCGGAAAGGACCTTTCGTGTTGCGGAGACGAGCCTGGCCACTGCGAGGGCTTCACTTGAGGTTCATGAATCCGAGCTCAGTCGAACACGCACGCAGCTTTTGACGCGCCAAGAGATTAAGAGCCGGAGCAATGCCTGTGAATGCATCAGCGTGATGGCACCCATTAATGGTCTCGTGCTTCAGGTCCTCAGGCGCAGCGAGGGTGTCGTCGAGGCTGGCACGCCGCTGCTCGAAATTGGTGATCCGGAAGACATCGAGATCGCAGTAGATCTCGTCTCCGAGGATGCTGTTACAGTGAGCGTTGGTCAGCGTGCGGTGGTGCGCAACTGGGGTGGAGCCAACCTTGAGGCGCGGGTTAAACGAATAGAGCCTCTCGCAGAAACCAAGGTGTCGGCGCTTGGGATCGAGGAACAACGTGTGACGGTGGTGCTCGACATTGCCTCCTCACCAGCGCTTTGGCGCAGCCTTGGTCATGGATTCCGCGCGGATGTCGATATCATCATGTTCGACGAGATTGTTCCCCAGCTTCCTCTCGGCGCTTTTTTCCGGATCGGGGATGATTGGGGAGTTTTCGTCGTTGAAGATGGCCGAGCCGCACTTCGCAAGGTGGCCATTGGCCAGCGAAACGCGCTGGCAGCTCAGGTTCTCGAAGGCCTCCGCAAACAAGAGCCGGTTGTTCTGTATCCGAGTAGCGAGATTGAACGTGGAACCAGTGTAGAAGCCAGGTAGCTTGCGCGCAATGAGCCGCTGACGGCAACGTCTGATTTGAAAGACCCATGAGCGAATGGCTAGTCTGGCGTCACGGCGACCACTCTGTCTGGCAACTATCGATTGGCTCCGAACAGCCGCTATGCGCTGGCGGTGCTTGGCAGCAGACTGTCCGCTCTCGGCCCCAAATCAGACACGACGCGACCAAAACTTTAAACCGTGAATCTGCATTCGCGTAGGAAATTTCCTCACGCTCAACCATTTCGAACTAGTGCGACCCGAAACGAGACCGGCTAGCTTTCATCTTCGAAAAATATTTCAACCTCGCAGCCGAGAAACTCGTTCGTCGTTTCGTCTATCAGCATTTTCACGTTGGAAACCGGCTGAGCCTTCTCGCTGAGCCCGAGCCGTACCACCTCTGTACTCCTAACGTGCTTCAAAACCACGTCGCATACTTCAAGGGGTTCGAATGTGGTTCTCAGGACCGGGACTTTCCGGATCACGGTTACCTGACGCTTTTCGATTTCGAGCTTCGAGACCGGCATTATGATCACCTCCAAGTAAGAAGCAGTAACGCTCAGCGCCGCTGGAGCGATCGCCGGTCGAGGTAATTAGGCACTTAGCCTTTGGTGCTGCGCTCTGAAAGGGGTAGTGAGCAGCCTAGGCCGCCGCCTTCGGTAAGGACCCTGTTTTAGCTGGTAGGAATGCCAATTCACGCACCATTCCATTGAAAGCTCAATGACTGGTGAGCAACCCGACAAAATAGGTTCCATAATCCGAAGAGCGAAGCAACAGAGCTTCGCGCAGTATTCTCATCTTAGGCGGGTTGTTCTAGACTGGACAACCCGCGCGTAATACGCGGCTTGATAGCATCATGAGAACCATCTTAGATATGATTTTCATAGCGAGGGCAGTTTGTTACTTGTCGGATTGGTTCCTCCGTCGGCGCCACCGAGACTATCGGCAGGAGCGCCAGGACAGACACCGCTCCTCTTCGTCGCTACGTGACTAGTTAGCGAACCGATACGCACGAGTTCCATAATCTTGCTAGGCTTGCAAGGGCATTTCGATAACGCGAAGGTCAGACGGCAAGAGCCGTTAGGTCTTCAACGATAGGGCTGAAGCAACGCAAACATCGCCGTTCGGATATTATCGGGCGCTTTACTGAATGGTTGCAGGATATCGAGGTGTGGGTCGACTTCCCCTCGATTGCGGATAGATTCCACGAGCGCGTGCTGATGATCTTCGTCCAGGGCACCGTAATAGACCAACGTGGTACGGTAGTCCTGATGCCCGAGGTTCTGGCTGAGTGCCTTTCGCTCTTCGGCCGTCGCACCCCACCGTTCAATCATTCTGGCAATTGTTGAACGGATTGCATGAGGCCGGAAATATTGTGCTTCCGCTGTTTCGGCCGCGGCTTTCATCATATGCCGGACAGGCGTGGCGGACGCAAGAAAATCGAAACGCATATCCTTCAGCTCGCCCCAATGCTTTTTAGAGCCCCGGGGGAAGAGCGGATCATCATCCTGTGCACCAAGACTTCGCAGTTCCTCAAGCCAATCGACGACGATTTTCTCGATGTCTTCGCCAACCGGAAACCAGGCCGTCCGCATCGTCTTGCTTGCTTTGGTCGCGACTTGCTTAGCATCCTGGAAGACCAGCTTGCGCGAGGTGTTAACGTGCTTGACACGCAGCGTGACCAGCGCCCCATCACGCACGCCCGTCAGATAGAGAAAGGCGATCATTGCGCGGTCGCGCCGCTGTAGAACGGTATTGACCGGAGCCGCCGCAATCAACGTCCTGATCTCATCCGCAGTCGGCACATGTTTTTCCGTCGCCGCCTTGGCAATCTTTACAAGGCGTTTGGAGGGGGTGAAGTAGTCCGGCAGATCGCGTGGCATCTTGCCGAAGCTGTGCTGCTTGGAGAGCCATAAGAAGAACGTTTTAAGTGCGCCAAGGCTATGGACGACCGTTGATGCGGACAACGTCTCCTCCTCCTCGGCTTTGGCTCGCATGATATTCTTATATGCGATGATTTGATCGCGGTTCACCTGGCTGAAGTCGACATTGCCCGTTGCCTCTTCGAACTGACGTATGTGCCGCAGAGCAGCATCAATCGTCTTGTCGTTCAAGCCGTGGGCTTGCTTAAGATTGGTCTGATAGTCGTAGATAACGAATGCATTCTGATGAGAAGGCATGCTGTCTCACTCTCTTATATATTCATTGCTCATGGTTTTGCCTCTGCGAACATCCCCGGAAACAGCGGTTTGCGGGGATGTTGGGGTGCCAGCGGTCGATCGAAAGACGTCGAGAATCTATCGATGGCCGGCACCTTTGCAGGCGAAGGCAATTTAGTCTGATTTGCCCAATCCAAATGGGAAGGTGACCATTACATTAGTCTGGAATCGTGCCATTGGGATTGTGCTCTGTGGCGTCCTTGATCACGGCCCATTGCTCATTCGTCATCCACCGGCTTGCGCGACCACGTCCCTCCGAGCAAGCCAATGACAGACGTACCAACCCGGTGCGGCCTGGATGGACGGTAAGCCCCCCTTCCAGCAGGGAATGTTTCCCCCCACATGAGACGCAGTGGATCTCATATAGACCGCATGGTGATTTGCTACGGTCGCGCCGGGCGCGATGAAAATCATTCAATTGGTCGCCTCGGAACAGACGGCGGCTGCCGTTTTCGAAGCAACATAAGCCAGACCTCAGCCAATTGCCCACCGTGTTGCGGCATACTCCGTAGAGGGCCTGCACCTCGTCGGGAGAGTAGAAGTGATTGACCTTCGCGAGGCGCCCGCTGTGGAGATTACGGCGGCGGGGCTTTCTCATCGCTCACCTGCCATACGCGCTTCGTATGCCACGACCTCGCTGAGACGCCAGCGGGTAGATCCTTTCTCGACTTTCAACGGCTTGGGAAACCCCTCAGACGTTTTGATCCAGCGCCAAATGGTCTGCTTGCTGACCTTAAAGAGGGCGGCAACCTCGTTGTCGGTAAGAAGTTGCTCTGCTTTGGCTGGCGCAAGAACTGGTGAGGTAGATGTCCGCTTTTGAGCGGCGCCGATCTTGGGAAGTAGCAAGTCCGCCACAAGTCGGGCGATCAGACCCGCCATCTGGGCTGCGTACTCGTCCTCGCTTGCGCTAGGCTCAGCCAAGCCCTTTGCGGCGGCATAACCATTAATCGTGTCTGCGGCCAGATCGGCACGCTCATATTGCTTGCAATCATGGGGGTGCGCGTCGGAAGATTTACGCATACCGTCCCCTTTCCCCGCATTCCGCGGTGTTGGGGAAGCCAGCACGTCTTGCGCAAAACTTCGAATCGAAAATCATCACAGTGACTTGTTCACCGGATGAGCTTTTATGCGTATCAGAATATTCTCATGGCGCAACACGCCGCCGTGAAAAAAATTCCGGCGAGAAGATCCAATTCAGCGTGATGGGCTGAATGATGGGCCAAGAAGATCGCCACAAAGAAAATCACGTAAAATCAACACATTAGATCAAGCTATGGCGGAGAGGGTGGGATTCGAACCCACGATACGGTTGCCCGTATGCCGCATTTCGAGTGCGGTGCTTTCGACCACTCAGCCACCTCTCCGCTTTGCTGGTCGGCGCAAGTTGTGCGCGGGCTGTCTCTTAGCGAGAGTTCACCCCCCATGCAAGAGCGAATGTGACGGCTTCAGAAGCTTTTATCTTGACAGAGATAGGGGCCTCACGTATGCGACCGGTGACTTAAGGCGTGGGTAACTGTGTCTTTCGTTCTTCGCCACAGGCGGAGCCCCACCGGCAGGACAAAGGCGCATGCGTCGTCCTGCCATCCGACTGACAAAAAGACGGCCGCCCCAAGGGCAGAGCCGGAACGAACAT
Organism: Rhizobium sp. CECT 9324; assembly: GCF_918741265.1. NCBI lineage: Bacteria > Pseudomonadati > Pseudomonadota > Alphaproteobacteria > Hyphomicrobiales > Rhizobiaceae > Rhizobium > Rhizobium sp. CECT 9324. Next base: position 270,579 of record NZ_CAKKMZ010000001.1, read on the forward strand.
GAAAGGATAAAAAATGTTCGCAGTCATCAAGACCGGCGGTAAGCAGTACCGCGTGAACGCCAACGACGTGCTGACCATCGAAAAGCTGGAAGCCGAAGCTGGTGCAACCATCGAATTCACCGAAGTTCTCGTTGTCGGCGAAGGTGCTGATGCCACGTTTGGCGCACCCTTCGTTGCTGGCGCGTCCGTCAAGGCAGAAGTTGTCGAACACAACCGTGGCAAGAAGGTCATCGCGTTCAAGAAGCGCCGTCGCCAGAATTCCAAGCGCACGCGCGGTCATCGCCAGCATCACACGGTCGTCCGTATCACGGACATCGTGGCAGCCTAACGGTCAACGAGAAACACGGTTTAAAGGAGAAATCCCATGGCACATAAAAAAGCTGGCGGTTCATCGCGCAACGGTCGCGATTCCAACTCCAAGCGCCTTGGCGTGAAGAAGTTCGGCGGCGAAGTCGTCATTCCAGGCAACATCATCCTGCGCCAGCGTGGCACGCAGTGGCATCCGGGCGCCAATGTCGGCCTCGGCAAGGACCACACCATTTTTGCTCTGACCGCCGGCAATGTCGCCTACCGTACGAAGGCCAATGGCCGCGTATACGTGTCTGTGATGCCGAAAGCGGCCGAAGCAGCAGAATAAAAGCCGGTAGCGTTTTAAACCAGCCGGCGTCTCATCGACCCGGCTGGCCGTACCAGGTTCAGTCTAGAAAAAAGGGGAGATGGGGCGCCATCTCCCCTCTTTTTTATGCCTTTTTTCAACCAGAAGGAGACTGAACCATGGACAGCTTACTGTTAAGGGACGACCAATCGCGGTCGCCCGAAGATCGGCCAAGGCCCGATCGGTCGAGAACCGATTGCCCCGTCTTGTTATCGCAACGGCTCGTTTTGCGCAGCCCGCACGTAGAAGACATCGACGCCCTTGCCTATCTCGCCAACAATGCCGCGATCGCCACCATGGTCTCGCGCATGCCGCACCCGTATACGGCAAAAGACGCCGCCGATTTTGTGCGACGCACGAATATTGGCGAGATTGGCAAGTGCGTCTACGCCATCACCAAAGCCGAAAACGGCGAATTCCTCGGTTGCTGCGCGCTGGAGCCGCATGCGGCGGATGAAGACACGCTGGAAATGGGATACTGGCTGGGCGAACCCTATTGGAATAGAGGTTATGCCACGGAAGCGGCCCATGCCCTGATCGACATGGCCTTCCGCACCCGTGACATTGCCCGCATCGATGCGCGATGCCGGGTGACCAACATCGCCTCGCGCCGGGTCATCCAGAAATGCGGCTTCCAGTTCCAGGGCTCCGGCATGGTCGGAAACCTCGCCATGGGCGGCATGGTGCCGGTCGAATGGTACAGGCTCGATCGCAAGACCTGGCTGTCGCTGAAGAGCTGGGGGGAAATGCGGTGAGCGCGCTGTTGAGCAAGCCCCGCACCCGGACGGAGCGGAGCGACATGCCGATGCCCGGCCCCTGCCCGGTCATCGAGACGGATCGCCTCGTCCTGCGCCCGCACAAGATCGGCGATGCCGATCCGATCGCCGCCTCGCTGGGTGATTTTGCCGTCGCCCGCATGCTGACGCGTGTGCCGGTCCCCTATGACCGGCAGGATGCGCTCGACTGGCTGAACACGGTGACATCCGGCCTGAAGTCGGACTGGTTCTTTGCCATAACCATGGCCGATGACGTGCATATCGGCACGGTGTCGGTCGAACTGCGCCATGGCCTCTGGCATCTCGGCTACTGGCTGAACCGCTTCTACTGGGGCAAGGGGCTGATGAGCGAGGCAACGCAAGCCGTGCTCGATCATGTCTTCCGCCGCATGCCGCAGGCCGAGATCGCCGCCGGTGCCTTTGCCGACAATCCGGCCTCGTTCAAGGTGCTGGAAAAGCTCGGCTGCACGATTGTCGGAGTCAGTGATGTCTATTCGCTGTCGCGCAATGCCATGGCACCGATGATCGACATGCGGGTAACCCAGTCCGGTTTTCAAAGCCGCAATCGGGACCGCTAGTCCACCGATATCCGGGCGGTTCGCCGCCCGGACAAGCCTCAGGCGAGCTCCACCCAGACCGGGTAATGGTCTGAGGCGGTCGTCTCATTATCCACGAAGGCGGCCTTCAATCGTGAAACCAGGCCGCCGCTGACGAAACAGTAGTCGAGATGTTTGCGCACCACTCCGTCGGGACTGATCCAGCTATAGCCGTCCGCCGTCCGCGCCTTCAGATGCGCGGCCGCGTCGATCGGCCGGTCGGCGCGTGCCACGCGGCCATAGAAGGCATCGTCCCGGCCAACCATGCTCAGATATTCCGGCCCCTCCGGCTCCATGTTGAAATCGCCCATCAGCAGATAGTCGGCCGGCAGTGCCGGATCCGGCACGGCAAATTCGATCGCGCCGGTCAGCGCCCCGCCTTCGTCGACAAAGCCGTTGGCCCGCTCCTTCAGATAGGCGATCTGGGCCATGCGCTCGTCGGGAGAGACATGGTCGAGATGAACCGAATAGACGCGCACCGCCCCGTCCGGCGCATCGATCACCGCCTCCAGCGCGCCACGCTGCAGGTTGAGCTTGTCGAAGGTGCGCGTCCGGGGAAGCAGCAGATTGCGCGCAGCCACAAGCGGATAGCGCGACAGCACCATATTGCCGAACTGGAAACGCCGCTCGCAGAGCCGGCCCTCGACCATCGCATGGTCGACCAGCACGTCGCTGGCCGCGCCGAAGGACGAGAAATAGGTCGGAAACAGCGACGTGACGATTTCGACAAGATCAGCATGGCCATTGCGCACAAATCCGCGCGTCACTTCCTGCAGCGCGATCACGTCGGCCCCCTCGACGGCGCGTGCAATCCGTTCCGGGTCAAAACGACCATCCTGGCCAATGCCATACTGGATGTTGTAGCTGACGAACTTCACGATACTCTTTGACCTCCGCCTCAACCGGCTATATCGATGCCCCATAGCCCCATCCATCCGCAAAACCAGACAGAAGATCAACGGCACCAAGATGAAATTTCTCGACGAAGCAAAAGTTTACATTCGCTCAGGCGACGGCGGCGCCGGCGCTGTGTCGTTTCGGCGCGAAAAATTCATCGAATTCGGCGGTCCGGACGGCGGTGACGGCGGCCGTGGCGGCGATGTCTGGGTCGAGGCCGTCAATGGCCTGAACACCCTGATCGATTTCCGCTTCCAGCAGCATTTCAAGGCGCAGACCGGTACCCACGGCATGGGTCGCAACCGCACCGGCGCAAATGGCGGCGATGTCACGTTGAGAGTGCCGGTCGGCACGCAGATCTTCGAGGAAGATTTCGAAACCCTGATCATCGACCTGACCCAGGAAGGCCAGCGCTTCCGGCTCGCCGCCGGCGGCAATGGCGGCTTCGGCAACGCCCATTTCAAGTCGGCCACCAATCAGGCGCCGACCTGGGCCAATCCGGGCCTCGAAGGTGAAGAGAAAAACGTCTGGCTGCGGCTGAAGCTGATCGCCGATGCCGGCCTTGTCGGCCTGCCCAATGCCGGCAAGTCGACCTTCCTCGCCGCCGTCACCCGCGCCCGGCCGAAGATTGCCAATTATCCCTTCACCACGCTGCATCCGAACCTCGGTGTTGCAACGATCGACGAGCGCGAATTCATTCTGGCTGACATTCCCGGCCTGATCGAAGGCGCCCATGAGGGCATCGGCATTGGCGACCGCTTCCTCGGCCATGTCGAGCGTACCCGCGTGCTCCTGCATCTCGTCTCCGCCCAGGAAGAAGAAGTCGGCAAGGCCTATAAGACGGTCAAGCACGAGCTCGAAGCCTATGGCGGCGGGCTCGAAGACAAGGCCGAGATCGTCGCGCTGTCCCAGATCGACGTGCTCGACGAGACAGAACTGAAGAAGAAGATGGCCGAGCTGAAAAAGGCGAGCGGCCAGACCCCGCTGCTGCTCTCGGCGATCACCGGCAAGGGCATGACCGACGCGCTGCGTGCGCTACGCGACGTCATCGTCTCGGCGGGCGGCAACCGCGAGCAACCCCAGCGCCGCGAAAAGAACCGCAAGCACAGCCGCACCGACAGCAATGCCGAGACAGAGGACGACCTCGACGGAGAAGGCGACGCGTAATGGCCACCAAGCTTCGCTCGCTCTCTCGCTGCAAGCGGATCGTGATCAAGATCGGTTCGGCGTTGCTGGTCGATCGCGCGTCCGGCCTGAACAAGGCCTGGCTTGATGCCATTTGCGACGATATCGCCGCCCTGAAGGCACGCGGTACCGATGTTCTGGTCGTGTCCTCGGGCGCCATCGCCCTTGGCCGCACGGTGCTCGATCTGCCGAAAGGTGCCCTGAAGCTTGAGGAAAGCCAGGCGGCAGCGGCCGTCGGCCAGATTGCGCTCGCCCGCCACTGGTCGGAAAGCCTGTCGCGCGCGTCGATCGTCGCAGGTCAGATCCTTCTGACCCTGGGCGACACGGAAGAACGCCGGCGTTACCTCAACGCCCGCGCCACGCTCCAACAGTTGCTGAAGATCGGTGCCATTCCGATCATCAACGAGAACGACACCGTCGCCACCACCGAAATCCGCTACGGCGACAATGACCGGCTGGCCGCCCGCGTCGCCACCATGGCCGGCGCCGACCTGCTGATCCTGCTGTCGGATATCGACGGCCTCTACACCGCCCCGCCGCATCTCGACCCGAACGCGCGTTTCCTCGAAACCATCGAGGACATCACCCCGGAGATCGAGGCGATGGCCGGCGGTGCGGCGTCCGAACTGTCGCGCGGCGGCATGCGCACCAAGATCGATGCCGGCAAGATCGCCACCAGCGCCGGCTGCGCCATGATCATCGCCTCGGGCAAGACCATGAACCCGCTGGCAGGCATCGAAAACGGCACCCGCCATTCCTGGTTCTCCGCCTCGAAGTCGCCGGTCACCGCCCGTAAGACCTGGATTGCCGGTCAGCTCCAGCCGGCAGGCGAGCTGCATGTCGATGCAGGTGCGCAAGGTGCATTGCAGGCCGGCAAGAGCCTGCTTCCCGCCGGCGTACGCTCCGTCGCGGGACAATTCCACCGCGGTGACACCGTTTCCATTATTGGCGCGGAGGGCCGCGAGATCGCCCGCGGTCTTGCCGGCTACGATGCAGAGGAAGCACGCCGCATCTGTGGCCGCAAGTCGAACGAGATTGAACAGATTCTGGGCTATGCTGGCCGGGCCGCCATGATCCACCGCGACGACCTCGTCATGACCGAAACCGGCAATCGCCAGGACAGTGCCGGCAGGGAGCGTGTCGAAGAGACGCTGGCCGGGAGCGCCACGAAAGGTACAGCCCATGCTTGAGACCGCAGCCAATGGGAATTCCGTCGAAGCCCTGATGCTGGACATTGGCCGGCGCGCCCGGGCCGCGGCCAGGCCACTGGCCAACACATCGACCGACGCCAAGAATGCCGCGCTGCGCGCCATGGCCGATGCGCTTGTCGCGGCAGAAGCGATCATTCTCGCCGCCAATGCCATCGACCTGAAGAACGCGGCAGACACCGGTGTCGCGCCCTCTTTCATCGATCGTCTGACGCTGAACGTCGCGCGCATCGCCGGAATTGCCCAGTCCCTGCGCGAAATTGCCGACCTGCCGGATCCGGTCGGGTCGATCATTGCCGAATGGGATCGTCCCAACGGCCTCCATATCGAACGCGTGCGCACGCCGCTCGGCGTCATTGGCGTCATCTATGAAAGCCGCCCCAATGTCACGGCCGATGCGGGTGCCCTGTGCCTGAAGGCCGGCAATGCCGTGATCCTGCGCGGCGGCTCGGACTCGGTCAACTCCTCGCGTGCCATTCATGCCTGCCTGGTCAAGGGCCTTGTCGCAGCCGGCCTGCCCGCCGATGCCATCCAGCTCGTGCCGACGACCGACCGTGCCGCCGTCGGCGCCATGCTGTCCGGCCTCGACAATTCGATCGATGTCATCGTGCCCCGCGGCGGCAAGAACCTGGTCGCCCGCGTCCAGTCGGAAGCCCGCGTTCCGGTCTTTGCCCATCTCGAAGGCCTCTGCCACGTCTATGTCGATGCCTCGGCCGATCTCGACATGGCGAGGAAGATCGTCGTCAATTCCAAGATGCGCCGCACCGGCGTCTGCGGCTCGGCCGAAACGCTGCTCGTTGACAGCGGCGCGATCGCCACCCATCTGACGCCGCTGCTGGAAGCCTTGACCAAATCCGGCTGCGAGATCCGCGCCTCGGCCACGGTCCTGCGCGCATTCCCCGGCCTGAAAATGGCAACTGAGGAAGACTGGCGCACAGAGTATCTCGATGCGATCATCTCGGTTGCCATCGTCGATGGCATTTCCGGCGCCATCGATCATATTGCACGCTATTCGTCCAATCATACGGAGGCGGTGATCGCCGGGGATCCACGGGTGGTCGAGCGCTTCTTCAACGAGATCGATTCCGCCATCCTTCTACACAATGCTTCGACCCAGTTTGCCGATGGCGGCGAATTCGGCATGGGCGGCGAGATCGGCATTGCCACCGGCAAGATGCATGCGCGCGGCCCCGTCGGCGTCGAACAGCTGACTTCGTTCAAATATCGCGTGCGCGGCACCGGCCAGGTCCGACCCTGAACTCGGTCCCGAACATCGTGGAACATGTCGCCCACCACCACCGCGTCATGCCGCATGTCGAGCGGGGCATGGTTGTCGGCCTGTTCGGCGGCTCGTTCAATCCGCCGCATCAGGGCCATGTGCTCGTGGCCGAGATCGCCCTGCGCCGTCTCGGCCTCGACCAGCTGTGGTGGATGGTCACGCCCGGCAATCCGCTGAAGAGCCGTCGCGAACTCGCACCGCTCGCCGAACGCCTCTCGCTCTGCGAAAAAATGGCCGCCGATCCGCGCATCAAGGTCACCGCTTTCGAGCAGACGCTCGGCACCAGCTACACCGCGCGCACGCTGGATTTCATCCGCAGCCGCAATCCACATGTGCATTTCGTCTGGATCATGGGCGCCGACAATCTCGCCGGTTTCCATCACTGGCAACGTTGGCAGAAGATCGCCACCACCTTCCCCATCGCCGTGATCGACCGGCCCGGCTCGACGCTGTCCTATCTTTCGTCGAAAATGGCCCGCACCTTCGACTACGCCCGCATCGACGAGGACGATGCCGGCGTGCTCTGGCGCAAGCCTGCCCCCGCCTGGACATTCATCCATGGCCCGCGCTCGACGCTCAGTTCCTCGGCCCTTCGCGCTGCCGCCGAGAACTGAACGGTCGATTGTTCCATTTCAATGGACTGTCTTGAAAGATTAACGGATCGATGCCACCTTTTAATCTGATTTCCGCAACAGGGAATCACAGACGTGCTGTTCTGTTATACCAAGGAAAGGAAGACCTCTGACAACAGTGCACACCAAGGGAAGAGCGCACAGCGCGATCCCGAAAAGCCCGGAACGTGGCGCCGATGCTGCAGCCCGCGCGCTTGAGCTGGTCCTCGCGAGCCTTGAGGACTCAAAAGCAGAAGACATCGTCTCGATCAACATAGCCGGCAAATCCGCACTGGGCGACTACATGGTCGTCGTGTCCGGACGCTCGAACCGGCACGTGACGGCGATCAGCGAACATCTCATCTCCGACATGAAGGACGAAGGCCTGGGCTCCGCCCGCGTCGAAGGTCTGGAAGTGGGCGATTGGGTCCTGATCGACGCTGGAGACATCATCGTGCATGTATTCCGTCCCGAAATCCGTGAGTTCTACAGCATCGAAAGAATGTGGTCCGCGCCGGATATCGAGGAAGGTCGCCTGCACTAGAAACGGCCGGCCGTCGTTCAGGCGGTCCCGAAGCCGGAGTGACGCGGCAAGCATCCCGCTATGCCGGGCAAATGGTTTTGTGACCCAGGGACGAGGAACGCCGTCATGAAAATTGGCATTTATGCCGTGGGCCGGCTGAAGGCTGGACCGGAGAAGGAACTTGCGTCCCGTTACCTGGACCGCGTTGCCAAGGCGGGACCAAGCTGCGGGCTCGAATTCACCCGCTCCGTCGAGCTCAACGAAAGCCGCGCCGGCAATGCCGAGACCCGCAAACGCGAGGAAGGCGCCGAGCTTTCCCGCACGGTCCCCGACGGCGCGCTGATTGTCGTCCTCGACGAGCGCGGCAAGGCGTTTGACAGCCCGGAATTCGCAAAATTCATTGGCGATGCCGCCGATAATGGCCAACGCGACATGGTCTTCATCATCGGCGGCGCCGATGGCGTCGATCCCGAATTGCGCGACCGGGCAAGGCTGGTGCTCAATCTCGGCCGCCTCACATGGCCGCATCAATTGGTCCGTATCCTGCTGGCCGAGCAGCTCTATCGCGCCGTCACCATCCTCACCGGACATCCTTATCATCGCGTTTGACCGCATGGGCGCAAAGCCGCTTTGCCTGCGCGGCAAATCAGCGTATTTTCCCGCCGAACCGGGATCAGCATTTGCCATCGATAACCACCCAGATGTCCCAGCCAGCCCTGACTGGCATGAGCGATGCGCGCAGCCGCAGACAGCCCACGTGGTTGTCGCGTGTTTTGCCCCTCGCCATCATGCTCATCACCGCGACCGCGCTGTCTGGCGTGCAGGCGCAGGAGCCGGCAATCACCGGATCGACACCTCCAGCCGCCGAGACCGGCGCACGCGTCCCCGCCACGACGACACCAGAAGTCCCCCCGACAAATGCCGAAGTGGAACTGCGGACAAAGCGCGACCAGATTGGCCGGGAACTGCAGGACATCTCGCAGACCATGCGGCTATCCAATGACAAGGCCGCCGAGCTGCAAAAAAGTATCGACGCGCTGGCCAAGACAACGGAGAGCCTCAAGACCGCCCTGATCGAGTCCGCCACGCGTCGCAAGGACATCGAGAAACAGATCACCAGTGGCGAAAAGCGGCTCGCTGATATCGGCATCAGGGAGGATGGCATCCGCGCCTCCTTCCGTGAACGCCGCGCCGTTCTTGCCGAAGTGCTGGCCGCCCTGCAGCGCATGGGTCGCAATCCCCCGCCGGCTTTGCTCGTCAGCCCCGAGGACGCGCTGGCCTCCGTGCGCACCGCGATCCTGCTCGGCTCCGTCGTGCCTGGCATGCGCCACCAGACCGACAAGCTCGCCGCCGATCTCAAAGAGTTGATCGACCTTCGAGAGGCCGGAAAGACGGAAATGGACCAGCTCGTGGCGGCCATTTCCAGCCGCCAGGAAGAAGAGCGCCGCATGGATCTGTTGCTTGCCGAAAACGATCGGCTGGCCCGCACCAATACGCTGCAGCTGCAGGCAGAACGCAAGCAATCAGAAGCACTTGCCGAACGCGCCTCCACCATGGAAGCGCTCATCCAGTCGCTGGAAAACGAGATCCTTTCATCCCGCCAGGCGGCCGAAATGGCCCGTGCCGAAGAGGCCAGGCGCGACCAGATGACCGAGGAACAGCGCACCCGCGCCCGTGAGCTTGCGCAGTCCGGATTGCCCGATAAAAACCGTATTGCGCCAGCATATCCCTTCTCGGATTTGCAGCAGAAACTGGAATTGCCGGCCGCCGGCGAGACCTTGCGGCATTTCGGTGATCCGGACGGAACCGGCCACCAGGCGCAGGGCATGGTCATTGCCTCGTCGCCGGGAGCCCTGGTCACCGCACCGGCGGATGCATGGGTGGTGTTTGCAGGAAATTTCCGAAGCTACGGCCAGATGATCATTCTGAATACGGGCGACGGCTATCATATGGTATTGTCCGGAATGGACCGGATCAGCACCAGTCAGGGCAAGTTTGTGCTTTCCGGTGAACCCCTCGCGACGATGGGTGAGAAAAGAGTGGCAAGCGCCACAGCTTTGGCGCTGGAAACCGACCGCCCGACACTTTACATAGAACTTCGGAAAGACGGAAAACCGGTTGATTCCCGCCCCTGGTGGGTCGGAGGCGATTCTGGAAAGGCACAGAATGATTCGTAGAGCTTCTCTTCTACTCGTCGGCGCACTGATGGGCGCAACCGCGATGAGCGTCATTTACTCGGCTGGTGTCCCCGCGCAAGCGGCTGGCCCTTCCACCTACAAGGAACTGTCGATTTTCGGCGACGTGTTCGAGCGCATCCGCGCCCAGTATGTCACGCCGCCGGATGAGGAAAAGCTGGTTGAGAGCGCGATCAACGGCATGCTCACCTCGCTGGACCCGCATTCCGTCTACATGAACGCCAAGGACGCGGCGGACATGCAGACCCAGACCCGCGGCGAATTCGGCGGCATCGGCATCGAGGTGACGATGGAAGAGGAACTGGTCAAGGTCATCACCCCGATCGATGACACACCCGGTTCCAAGGCTGGCATCCTCGCCGGCGACTTCATCTCCGAGATCAACGGCGAGTCGGTGCGCGGCCTCAAGCTTGAGGAAGCCGTCGAAAAGATGCGCGGCGCGGTCAACACCGCGATCAAGCTGACCATCCTGCGCAAGGGTGCCGACAAGCCCATCGAACTCAGCGTGATGCGCGAAATTATCCCGATCCGCGCGGTCAAGTCGCGCGTCGAAGGCGATGTCGGTTATCTGCGCGTCATTTCGTTCACCGAAAAAACCTATGACGATCTGGAAGCGGCGATCGAGAAGATCAAGAAGGACGTTCCGGCCGACAAGCTGAAGGGCTTCGTTCTCGATCTGCGTCTCAATCCGGGCGGTCTGCTCGATCAGGCGATCTATGTCTCGGACGCCTTCCTCGAGCGTGGCGAAGTGGTATCCACCCGTTCGCGCGATCCGGAAGACACCCGTCGCTTCAACGCCAGCGCAGGCGACCTGACCGACGGCAAACCGCTCGTCGTTCTCGTCAACGGCGGTTCGGCATCGGCATCGGAAATCGTCGCCGGCGCCCTGCAGGACCTGAAGCGCGCCACCGTTCTCGGCACGCGTTCCTTCGGCAAGGGCTCCGTCCAGACCATCATTCCGATGGGCGAAAAGGGTGCGCTGCGCCTGACCACGGCGCTCTATTACACGCCGTCGGGCAAGTCGATCCAGGGCACCGGCATCGAGCCGGACATCAAGGTCGAACAGCCGCTGCCGGAAGAACTGCAGGGCAAGGTCCGTGCCGAAGGTGAATCGGCACTGCCGGGTCACATCAAGGGCCAGAACGAGAACGATGAAGGTTCGGGTTCGGTCGCCTATGTCCCGCCGGAAGCAAAGGACGACGTCCAGTTGAACTATGCCCTCGACCTGCTGCGTGGCGTCAAGACGGACCCGGCCTTCCCGGCCGATCCGCAGAAGGCCTCGCTGCAGTAATCGAACAAGCCATAGCCTGCGCCCCGACGGGCGCAGGCGCCTGGGTTTCGACCCGTCGGTAGCCGTTGGAATTTCCGCATGGATCTGCATGCACCGCTCGGCCAGGAGCGAAAAGGCGGAAGTCGCGTCAAGCGACGGTTCCGCCTTTCGGCATTTGGTTCGACGGCCGCCGTGCTGGTGCTTGTCGGCTTTTCCGCTCTGACCGCACTCTCGCCGCTTCCCCTTCAAGGCACCCCGCCGATCATTCTCGCCGGCGCCGACGAAGAGACCCCCGTTGCCGTCGCTGAAGATAGAACCGCCCTCGACGAAGCGGGCTCGGGCCTCAGCCGGAGCCGGCCGCAGGATGGCGCCAACGTCCAGCGCACCGTGACCGATGACGGCTCCGTCGTGACCAAATACACGCCCAAGCCGCGCGACGGCGAAGGCCCGGTGATCATCGGATCGCACATCCAGGACCCGCGCCTGGCCGGCCAGCCGAATGATGACCTGCTCGAAGACAGCCCTGAAGGACGACTGCCGATCATCGGCGCCGATGGCTTGAAACCGGTCGAATTCTACGCCCGCCCCTGGTCCGGCGCCCGTGGCAACCGCATCGCCATCGTCATCGGCGGCATCGGGCTCAGCCAGACCGGCAGCCAGAAGGCCATCCGCGACCTGCCCGACGACGTGACGCTCGCCTTTGCCGCCACCGGCAACAGCCTCACCCGCTGGATGCAGGAAGCGCGCCGCAAGGGCCATGAAGTCGTGCTCCAGGTGCCGATGGAGCCCTTCGATTACCCCAACAACGATCCCGGCCGCGGCACGCTGGTCGCCGAAAAGGGTAAAGTCACCAATCTCGCCAACCTGCATCAGGCGATGGCGCAGATCACCAACTACACCGGCATCATGAACTATATGGGCGCGCGTTTCCTCTCCGACGAGAAAGCCATGGACCCGATCATGCGCGACATCGGCAATCGCGGCCTGCTGTTCCTCGACGACGGCTCGACCGCCCGCTCGCTGTCGGGCGACTTCGCCAAGGCGATCGGCATTCCCCATGCCTTCGGCGACGTGATGATCGACGCCCAGCTGGATCGCAAGGCGATCCTCGCCAAGCTTGATGAACTGGAACGCATCGCCCAGCGCAACGGCCAGGCGATCGGTATCGGCTCTGCCTTCGACGAGACCATCTCCGCCGTCGCCGAATGGCGCGAGGAGGCGGTCGCCCGCGGCATCGAGATCGTCGGCGTCTCCGCCCTGGCCACGGACAACAAGCCCTGAGGATATGATGAACAAAGCACCTGCACAGCCGGTCAAGGCCGAGGATCTTCCCTACCGCCCCTGCGTTGGCATCATGGTGCTGAACAAGGCGGGCCATGTCTGGGCCGGCCGCCGCATGGTTGAAGGCAATTCCGAATATGACGGCTCGCCGCAGCTCTGGCAGATGCCCCAGGGCGGCATCGATGCCGGCGAGGATGCGCTGCCGGCCGCCATTCGGGAACTCTACGAGGAAACCGGGATCAAGTCGGTTTCCCTGCTCGCCGAGGCAAGCCGCTGGATCAACTACGATCTGCCACCTGAACTGATCGGCATCGGCCTCCGCGGCAAATACCGCGGCCAGACCCAGCGCTGGTTCGCCTTCCGCTTCGAAGGCGACGAAAGCGAGATCGCCATCAACCCGCCGCCCGGCGGCCACCAGGCAGAATTCGATGCCTGGGAATGGAAACCGATGCAGGACCTGCCCGGCCTGATCGTTCCCTTCAAGCGCGCGGTCTATGATCAGGTCGTGGCGGAATTTTCACATTTGGCCGCCTGACGACCTGAGGCCTTTCCTGGTCACCAATTTCCGGCTCACCAATTTATGGCAGGCATTTCTATCTCAGCCTGTTGAGGAGATGCGCAATGGTGATTGCGAAAGCATTCGGGAAGTCGTCCGCAGAGAAGAAGAATCGGGAATTCGAGCGGCTGGCTGCGTTGGAGCAGCTCGACCTCCTCGACACCCCAAGAGACGAAGGCTTCCACCGCATTGTCCGACTGATCAAACAGGTGTTTTCCATCGACATCGGTCTGGTCACCCTGATCGATGCCCATCGCCAGTGGTACAAGGCCTGTTCCGGCATGTCCGTCAATGAAGTGCCGCGCGAAGACAGTTTCTGCCGCTATGTGGTCGATGACCAGGAACCGGTGGTCATTAAGGACGCAAGCATCTGCGTTTTGCACAGCATCCGGCAGTGACAGGCGACAGCCATATCCGCCTTTATGCCGGCGTCCCGCTGAAGACCAGAGACGGACATGTCATCGGAACAGTATGCGCCAGTGATCGCAACCCGAGACTCTTCACCGCCAGGGATCTCGCCATTCTCGAGGAGTTGGCCGGCGCCGCAATGGACCGCATCGAATTGCTACAGCAACCCGGATCCGCGCCACTGGACGATATCGCCCGAATATCCGGCTTCAACACGCTTGCCACGATGCGGCATCATTTTCGCTGCCGGCTTTCCACAAGCCCGGCCGCCTATCGGGCACGCTTTCGCCTCGACGCCTGACATGCGAAATCGTTGTCAGCCAGACGCATTGGTCTGAGATTGAATGCGATGCATAACGCTGCGGTCCCAGATGATTCCGGGCCTTGGCACCATCTGGCGCCCGGGCGGCCGATTTGATCGCTTGCGGTACCCAAGATGAAAAAGACCCCGGCGCACAGGGCGCCGGGGTCTTGAATAGGCAAGCAATCGACGGATTATTCGGCGTTGTCGGCCGAGTCGGCGTTGAGCTGGCCGTATTTTTCCTCGCCCAGCTTCGTGAGCAACTCGATCTGCGTCTCGAGGAAGTCGATATGGCCTTCTTCATCGATCAGCAGCTCTTCGAACAGCTTCATTGTGACGTAATCGCCAGCCTGGTGACAGACATCGCGCGATGCCTTGTAGGCGGTGCGTGCATCATATTCGCCGGCAAGATCGGCTTCGAGGACTTCCCTGACATTCTGGCCGATGCGCAACGCGCCGACCTGCTGCAGGTTTGGATGACCTTCCAGGAAGATGATGCGGGCAACCAGCTTGTCCGCATGCTGCATTTCTTCGATCGACTCGGCCCGCTCCTTCTTGGCGAGCTTGGTATAGCCCCAGTCCTCAAGCAGGCGGTAGTGCAGCCAGTACTGATTGACTGCGCCAAGCTCGAGGAAAAGTGCCTCGTTGAGCCGTTCAATGACCTTCGGATCACCCTTCATGAAATTCGTCCTCTACGTGAATGGAATGGCGGAACTCTACGCCCTGCTTGAAATTCTGTCGAGCAGTTTTTTAGAAGTATTCTAATATGGTTGCATTGCATTCGTGGTGAAAACCCACTGCGAAACCTGTCTGTCACCCCAACCGCTTTCCATGCAGCCACGCAGCCTTGAAACAGGGGATGAAACGCCGCGATTGAACATCGACCTCCGTGGGTCAACGTTGGCCTCCGCGCCATGCAAGCCCTGACATCGACCAACCGCCAGCTTTGGGCAAGGGCGCGGAGCCCGAGCATCCACAGGCTTACTCCATCATACCTGCATCCAAGCAGCGACAGCAGCATGATTGCGGTACCGCGAGCTGCCATGAGAAGTGCCATGAGGAACCGCGTCACATCGGACACCTTTAAAAGCCGCCTTTTCGTTCTACTGCACCTGCGCCTTCACACTCGAGGTAAGGCGCGCAGTGTTTCCCTTCGCAATGGTTTCGCCCACGATCGGTTTGTCGCGGCCGGACTTTCGTCGGCGGTGCCGTATCTCGTGCTCTCGAAGTGGGTTCAAGAACATCCTGCTCCGCGCTTTTGCCCATACGTCCAGAATGCCTCTGGCAGGAGATCCCTCCGCCTCTGAGGGTCATTCGTTAGGCCTGGTGTGGATCCGCTGAGCTTGAGAAAAGCGATTGATCAATGTCAATCTCGCGCCTCCTCAGGGACCATCGCTCACCCGTGGCCTCCTGCTTGCTCCCTGCCATTCTTGAGTGCAACCAAACACAACTCAGCCAGGCAAGCCCCGTTGTCGGACGCGCGCTCAAGGACGGGGTTTATGTCGCGCGGCAGCATCGCCACGGAACCAGATCACTGTCGGACATGCGAAACCAAGTGAGTTACCCGGGATGCAAAGCCACCTTCAACTCAAGCTGGGTAGGTAGTTTGGCCTGCAAGCAAGCGAACCAATCCGTCAAGCAATAATTGCCGGTGGAAGGAACGCACGCCCAGCACTCTGAAATAGCACCGATACTTACGCGAGCCCGACATGTCAAAAAAAAGAGGGAGAGATACTTATAGGCACATGCCCAATCGAGGCATCCCATGAAAGGCAGCTATCAGCCAGCGCGACGGGCCGCCACGGAGGCCAAGCGACGTTCCTGGATCGCGGCACGCTGCTCTTCATGGAAACGCTTCAGACGGTCCATGAAATCAACGACCTCGGCCGTCTCGGTCTCGCGGGCAGCGTGATAGTCTTCGGTCGTGCGGATAATCAGCTCGACCACATTTGGGAAGCAACCACAGCAACGACCGCGCTTGCCCATGGCATGATAGACCTTGGCGGGAACGATCAACTGCCAACAATCTTCATCAAGCAACTCAGTGATGACTGACTTGATGTCCTTGTCGGTGATGTAATTGCAGCTGCAGACCAGCATGAAGCGCACCGTCAAACATGACTCTTACTGTCGCCTTTCTGCTGAACCGGATGCGCTTTGTCAAGAAAAATCCGATGCACCGCGACATCCGGTCGCTCAGTGAAAATTGCGACCTTTCGGCATGACGCTTGCAATCGCAGCGCCGTCCGCCTTGCGTCCATCTGCCGGGTTTCGTTGCACCGCGAGCGACGCGCGGCTGCTACCCGTCGCGCCTTCCTTGCCCTGGCGATGATCGATACCCGGCCGTCGAACCTCATCGGCGCGGGCAAGCGTGGTAAAATCCTTCAGATCGCGTTGCAGGATACCGAGCCGGACCGTTGCATCAACCAGGTGATCGGCGACCACATGAATAACCCCATCCGCCTTTTGCAGCTTGCCGCGCAGACAGACGAAGCGCGCGCCCATGACGATTGCCCGATACTGTTCGAACACCTTCGGCCAGACAATGATATTGGCGACACCTGTCTCATCTTCGATGGTCATGAAGATAACGCCTTTGGCCGAACCTGGCCGCTGCCGCACCAGCACCAATCCGGCAATGAGGATCTTGTCGCCACTGCGCAGGGTCTCCAGATCGACGGCACGACGGAGCCCCGCTCGTGTCATGTCCGCCCGCAGGAAGGACACCGGATGGGCCTTGAGCGAGAAGGTGAGCGAGCGATAGTCGCTGAGCACCTCTTCGCCAGGCAGCATGTGCGGCAAAGCCATCTCGGCCTCCATGTGAATGCCCTCCTGCGGCACTGTTGCAAATAACGGCAACGTTTCCACCGCCTGTTCGCCATCCAGCGCCTGAGCTGCCCAAAGTGCATCGCGTCGCGCAAGTCCAAGCGACGAGAAACAATCCGCATCCGCCAGCTTTTCGATCACCGAACGCGTGAGGCGCGTGCGCAGCCAGAGATCGCGGACCGAATCGTAGCCTGATCCGCGTCGCGTCACGAGCAGATCCATATCCGTCTTCGAGACGCCCTTGACCTGCCGCAAACCCAGCCGCACCGCCTTTTCCGTCAGGATGACGCCCGCCATCGATCGATGGCGCGGCGAAATCCGCGCGGTTTCGAACTCGGCCTCTTCCAGCCCGGTGTCCCAATCGGAATGATTGATGTCGACGGGTCGCATCTCGACGCCATGCTCGCGCGCGTCACGGATCAACTGCGCCGGCGCATAGAACCCCATCGGCTGAGAGTTGAGCAGGGCGGCACAGAACACGTCTGGATAAAAGGCCTTGAGCCAGCAGGAAATATAGACCAGTAGCGCGAATGAAGCGGCATGGCTTTCCGGAAAGCCGTACTCACCGAAACCTTCGATCTGACTGAAACAGCGCTCGGCAAACGTCCGCTCGTAACCGCGTCCAACCATGCCCTCGACGAAGCGTATCTTGAAATCGCTGACTTGGCCGGTCCGGCGGAATGTTGCCATCGCTCGCCGCAATCGGTCGGCTTCGGCTGGCTTGAAACCGGCCGCCGTGATCGCGATTTGCATCGCCTGCTCCTGAAAAAGCGGCACGCCAAGTGTGCGGGCCAGCACCGGCACGAGCTCCGCCTTCGGATAGGTCGGTTGCCGGCCGTATTTTCGAAACTCCTGCCGGCTTTTCAGATAGGGATGCACCATATTGCCCTGGATCGGTCCGGGCCGGACGATCGCCACCTCGATCACCAGATCGTAGAAAACGCGCGGCTGCAGCCGCGGCAGCATGCTCATCTGCGCACGACTTTCGATCTGGAAGACGCCCAGTGTATCGGCCCGGCAGATCATGTCATACACCGCCGGCTGCTCATCATTGAAGATCGAGGCAAGCGTTTCCGTGCGCCGGTAGTGTTGCTCCAACAGCTTCAATGCCTTGGAAAGACAGGTCAGCATGCCGAGCGCCAACACGTCGATCTTCAGGATCTTCAGCGTATCGAGATCGTCCTTGTCCCATTCGATCATATAACGGCCGTCGGCCGTATTCATGACCGGAACCACCTCGTCGAGCCGGTCGCGGGTGATCACGAAGCCACCGACATGCTGGGACAGGTGGCGCGGGAAGCCCTGAATGCGGTCGGCATAATGCATCACGCGCCGCGTCGTCGGATCGCCAAGATCGAGCCCGGCCGCCTTGGCCTGTTCCTCGGTGAAATTCTTTGTCCACCAGCCCCAGATCGAACCGGCCAGTGCCGATTGCACATCATCCGAAAGGCCGAAGACCTTGGCGACTTCGCGACCGGCCGAACGAGCCCGGTAGCTGATCACCGCTGCCGTCAGTGCTGCATGTTCACGTCCGTAAGCCTTGTAGATGAACTGGATGACCTCCTCGCGCCGGCTGTGCTCGAAATCGACGTCGATATCCGGCGGCTCGTCGCGCTCCGTCGAGATGAAACGGTCGAACAGCAGGGTCGTCTTTTCCGGATTTACCTCCGTGATCCCGAGGCAGTAGCAGACCGCGGAATTGGCCGCCGATCCGCGCCCCTGGCACAGGATTCTTTCGCTTCGGGCATGATTGATGATCCGGTGGACGGTCAGAAAATAGGGTTCGTAGCGTTTATCGCCGATCAGTTTCAATTCGTATTCAAGCAGGCCCTGAACTTTTGCGGGGATATCCCTGTCGGGAAAACGCCTTGCTGCACCTTCATAGGTCAATCGCCGCAACACATCAGCCGGGGCTTCCCCATCGATGCTCTCATCGGGATATTGATGGCTGAGCTCATCGAGTGAAAAGTGAAGCCGGCTAAAAAACCTCTGTGTTGCCTCAATTGCCTTGGGCTGGAGTCTGAGCAGACGGGCCATCTCCAGAGGCGTCTTCAGGTGCCGCTCGGCATTCACCGCAAGACGAAATCCCGCCTCGGCGACCGTAACATGCTCACGAATGGCCGTGACAATATCGGCAAGCGGCTGGTGTTCGGCGAGCGCGTAGAATGGGTCATTGCTGGCAATCAGCGGCAGGCTCAGAGACTGCCCGATAGCGGCCAGCTCGGCAAAGCTCTGCCGGTCGCGTCCATTGTGACGGGGCACCAACACCAGATAGAGACGATCGGCGAGATGCGGTAAAAGACGCTTGAGGCAAGCACGAAAACCGTCAACCTGCGCGTGGTCGGTCAGGTCCGGTGGCATGGCGGCAAACAGCAGATTCTCCGACCAGTCCAGAAGATCGGCCTCGTGAAGCCTGCAACTGCCTTTTTCGGATCGCAGGTTTCCAACGCTGAGCAGACGGCAGAGTTGGCCCCAGCCACGCCGGTTCATCGGATAGGCCAACAGATCCGGCGTCTCGTCGGCAAACACCAGCCGAGCCCCGGGACGAAAGGCATAGCCATGCGCCTTGGCCACGGCATGCATGCGTACAACGCCCGCGACCGTATTCCGATCGGCAAGCCCCAGACCTGAAATGCCGAGCGCTTTCGCTGCCAAGACCATGTCTTCCGGATGCGCGGCACCCTCGAGAAAGGAAAAATTGCTCCGCGCGCCAATCTCGAAATAGACCTGCTCCATCAGGCAAACACCCCCTGCATGTACCAGCTCGGAATGTCGGAACCGCGCTCGTAGAGCCCTTCGCGAAACAGCCAGAAACGGTGGCCGGCGCTGTCTTCGATACGGAAATAATCGCGTGGCTTATGCTTGTCGTCGTCGACCCACCATTCCGCTGCCAGCCGTTCGGGCCCCTCCGCACGCGCCACCCGGTGCCGTGTCCGACGCCAGCGAAAGCTCGCCGGCGGACCATCCGGCACCTCGGCTGTCACTTCCACCGGTTCCGGCCGGGTAAACAGCCGGATCGGCCGCTCGCCCCGGAGCGGCGAGGCATGGGGTAGTCGGCCTGGCGACAGGCCATCGCCCAACGGAGCCAATGTCGCGGCCCGATCCGGCCAATGGCTGGCCAGCGCCACCGGTACACTCAGACAGCGGGCCCCCTGCCGGGCGCAAACCTGGTCGATAAAGCGACCGAAACGTCCTTCCGCTTCCGCCTCCTGATCGAACAGCGGCTGACTGGGCGACAGGCTCTCGCTGCGCAACACATTGAGCCTGACCAGCTCGAAACCGAAGCCGGCATCCAGATCATCGCGCAGCACCTGCAGCCTTTCCGAAAACAACGATCGGATCCGAACCGCATCGTTCAGGGGCCCCGATGTGCCGACCTCGATGCGGAACACCCGTCCATCCACGCGAAAAAGCAGAAGTTCAAACAGCCGACCGCCTTCGCCCCGGGCTTGAAGGCCAGCCTTCAAGCCACAAGCAAGTCGACCGGCAAGATCGAGAATCTGTGCCTCCATGCTGATCGGCTCCGCCAGGCGTCGCTCGACCGAAAGCATGGCGAGTGGCCGGCGCGGCGATATCGGTTCGCCTTCACGGCCCAGCGCCCGGTCCAGACGCAACAGCGGCTCAGGTCCGAACCGCCGCATGATCGGCCCCCGTGGCGCCGTCATCAACTCTCCGATGTGCTTGAGGCCGACCTTGGCGAGCGTCAGACAGGTTTCGGCTGCAAGCCGCAATGCCTTCATTGGCAAGGGGGAAAGCACTGCGGGCATCTCGTCAGCCGCAATGATCTGCGCCCGGGAGAAACGAGCCGCAGCCCAGGCGAGGCCTGGCGTGGGCGCAACCGATCCGCGTACATCGAGGCCGAAATCGGTCAGGCGCGAGAGAAGGTCGTCCAGCAACCTCGCCTCGCCACCGAAGAGATGCGCACAGCCGGTGATGTCGAGCACCAGCCCGTTCTCGCCATCGATGGCCACCAGAGGCGTGTAACGATCGCACCAATCCGCCAGCGCATCGAGGAAATGTCTGTCGGCCTGCACATCGGCCTCGATCACATCGAGCGACGGACAAATCGCACGTGCCTCGGCCAGCCCCTGACCGACACGCAGGCCAATCGCCTCGGCCGCCTCGTCGAGCGCTGTCAAGCGCATGGCATTCGAGATCCGCTCGGCACAGACGATCGGCGCAGGGTCAGGACGCCCGGTCGAGCGCCACGACAGTCCCCATCGACGGCGTGCGATCCGATCGGTTGCCAGTCTCGGAAAGAAGATCGCCAGGATACGCCGGTCCAGGGGATGCGACGGATCCGGCAGAGAGAGGGTAAAGGCGGCGCTCATGGATGTTCCACTCCAGAATGAACTGAGACAGCCCCGGCGATCGGGACTTCTCGACAAGGACACGAAAAACGGGATGGCCAATGCTGCCGCCAAGCAGGCTGCCGTCCGAGAGTTTGCGCGCCACCGCTGGCGCCGGTTCGACAAGCAGGCGCAGAGGAGCGCTGGAAGCCTCCTCCTCTCCGGCCTGACGAAGGAGAAAAAGGGCACCGCCTGTATCGCGTGAGCGCAGACTGAGGCGGCGGCTTTCGGTCAGCCCGAATTTCTTGGGGTTGCCATGCACTTCGAGAAGCACGGCGGAAAAGGCACGTGAGGTCAGCGCCGCATCGGCAAGCCAGAGCGCATCCTCCATGCGCCGCGGCATGGCATGCACCAACTCGCCAGGCTCAAGACCAAAATCGACAAGGCCGGGTGCATAGACCATGCCCGCCTCGCGCCCGCCAAAGGCATCGGCAATCAGAAGAGAACGACGTGGCGC
The DNA here is from genome assembly GCF_918741265.1 of Rhizobium sp. CECT 9324. NCBI lineage: Bacteria > Pseudomonadati > Pseudomonadota > Alphaproteobacteria > Hyphomicrobiales > Rhizobiaceae > Rhizobium > Rhizobium sp. CECT 9324. The sequence continues at coordinate 291,952 of NZ_CAKKMZ010000001.1, forward strand.
GCCATTGCGGCCCTTGAGCAACCGGGCAAGAGCGAGCACAAACCCGCTGGCCGATCCCGCATCCTGCATGCGCTGGCTGCGGATCTCGACCATCACGCCCGCCCGCACGATCTCGGCCATCAGCTTGGCGAACTCGACATTTTCAGAAGCTGCCGCAACAGGCTCCATCGGCCGGTCGGACGGTGTTGACAGATAGGCATGGTCGGGTTCGGCCGCCATGCGGGCGGCATGGCTCGCCTTTCCCTCGATCAGGGCGACGGCCTGTCTGAGGGCAAAAAGCTGCTCCTGCGCCTGAGGGCCTGCGCCCATGACGGTCTCTCCTGCATAATGTTCACTTTATGTTCTATAAATTCCAGAGCTCCGCCCAAGAGTCAACCGGATTCATTCGAATACCTTTGGCGTAGCTCTTTCGTCTGGGTTTCCACCGACCCATCGGCTTCCTACACTTGCCAATAAGACAAGAGGCATGCATGGCATCGGGAGGATCGACATGCGGGGCAACTATCAGGAAACCTATGCCCTCTGGCAGGCAGATCCAGAACAATTCTGGCGCACGGCCGCCGCGCAGGTGCATTGGTTCAAGGCGCCGGAAAAAACCTTCGATCCGGATCAAGGACCGTATGGAAGATGGTTCGTCGGCGGTGAAACCAATACCTGCTACAACTGCATCGACAGGCATATAGCGGCCGGCCACGGGTCCGAAACCGCGCTGATTTACGACAGTCCGATGACCGGACAGACGGCACGCTACTCATACGATCAGATGCTGAGCGAGGTAAGCGCGATTGCCGCAGTGCTGCGCAATCATGGGGTCGGCAAAGGCGACAGGGTCATCATCTACATGCCGATGATCCCGGAAGCGGTGTTTTCCATGCTTGCCTGCGCCCGCTTGGGTGCGGTCCATTCGGTGGTCTTTGGCGGATTTGCCGCGCATGAACTGGCGACCCGTATTGACGACTGCGGCGCAAAGGTCGTTATCGGAGCGAGTTGCGGCCTGGAGCCGGGGCGGATCGTTCCGTACAAGCCGCTTCTCGACCATGCCATCGACATAGCCAAGGTGAAACCTGACTACTGTTTTATCCTGCAGCGCGACCAATACCACGCCCCCCTGCGCTACGAGCATGGGGATGTCGATCTTGCCCAGGCGGCCGAGGCCGAGAAGATCAATGGTTCAAGCGTAGACTGCACGCCCGTTCTGGCGACCGATCCGCTCTATATTCTCTACACGTCCGGAACCACGGGCCAGCCGAAGGGTGTCGTGCGCGACAATGGCGGGCACATGGTGGCACTCAACTGGACCATGGCCAATATCTACGGCGTGAAGCCGGGCGAGGTTTTCTGGGCTGCCTCCGATATCGGCTGGGTCGTCGGCCATTCCTATATCGTCTACGGCCCGCTGCTCGCCGGCAATGCGACGGTCATCTTCGAGGGGAAACCGGTGGGCACGCCGGATGCCGGTACTTTCTGGCGTGTGGTCAGCGACCATGACGTGAAGGTGCTGTTCACAGCACCGACGGCCTTTCGGGCGATCCGGCGCGATGACCCGGAAGGGGAACATGTTGCGCGGTACGATCTGTCGGGTCTGCGCGCTCTTTTCCTGGCGGAAGAGCGAGCGGATCCGGAGACGCTGAAATGGGCCGAGCGTATTTTGAACATCCCGATCATCGACCACTGGTGGCAAACCGAGACCGGCTGGGCCATTGCCGCCAATCCGGCCGGTCTCGGGCTCTTGCCGGTGAAACATGGTTCACCGGCGAAACCGATGCCTGGTTACGACTTGGAGATTCTGGATGATGCCGGTCATCCTGTCGCCCACGGAACACTAGGCAACATCGTTGCCAAACTCCCTTTGCCTCCTGGTTGTTTGGTGACCTTCTGGGGCGCGGACGAGCGCTTCAGGACATCCTGCCTCGAAGAATTCCCCGGCTATTACAAGACAGCCGATGCCGGCGTGATCGACGACGACGGCTATGTCTTCGTCATGGCGCGCACGGATGACATCATCAACTGCGCTGGACATCGTCTTTCTACGGGGGCGATGGAAGAGGTCTGCGCCATGCATCCGGATGTGGCAGAATGCGCCGTCATCGGCATTGCCGACGAACTCAAGGGGCAGATACCCTGCGGCTTCCTCGTGTTGAAGAAGAATGTGCACCGGGATCATGCAGCCATTTCAAAAGAGGTGGTGCAACTGGTGCGCGATGAGATCGGTCCAGTCGCGGCTTTCAAGACGGTGCTGATGGTCGATCGCCTGCCCAAGACACGGTCAGGCAAGATCCTGCGCGGGACGATGCAGAAGATCGCCGACGGCCTTCCCTGGAAAATGCCGGCGACCATCGATGATCCGATTGTCTTGGACGAGATTTCCGCCGTGCTCAAAGCCTGTGGCCAGGTGGCTGCCTGATCTGGCCAAAGAAAAGCCCCGGGCGCTGATGGTGCGACCGGGGCTCGGTGTCTGGTGGAACCGGAGGGACGATCAGTACTGATCGTCGTCCTCGTCCTTGTTGCGGTCGGACTTGAGCGACTGCAGCTTGGCGAATACGGCGTTGGCGTCGATCGTCTTTTCTTCGTCGCGGTCGCGGCCATAGCCGAAGTCGAGGTTTTCGGTCTCGGTGGCGGCCTGCAGCGTGGCGCCGAGTTCGGCAGCGGTCGGCAGCGGACGGCCCTTAGAAGCCTTTTCAACTTCGAGGTCGAGATCGATCTGGCTGCAGAGCCCGAGCGTGACAGGGTCCATCGGCGTCAGGTTGGTCGAGTTCCAGTGGGTGCGCTCGCGGATCTGTTCGATGGTCGATTTGGTCGTGCCGACCAGACGGGAGATCTGTGCGTCCTTCAGTTCAGCATGGTTGCGAACCAGCCAGAGAATGGCGTTCGGACGATCCTGGCGCTTGGAGACCGGCGTGTAGCGCGGACCACGACGCTTGGATTCGGGAACACGAACCTTCGGCTCGGAAATCTTCAGCTTGTGGTTCACGTCCTTTTCAGCCCGGGCGATCTCGTCGCGCGACAGCTGACCTGTCGCGATCGGGTCCAGGCCCTTGATGCCCTGCGCCGCTTCGCCGTCGGCAATCGCCTTGACCTCAAGCGGGTGCAGTTTGCAGAACTGGGCGATCTGGTCGAATGACAGCGCCGTGTTGTCGACGAGCCATACGGCCGTTGCCTTCGGCATAAGCAATGTCTGTGCCATGGATACAATCCTTCTGAGGTCCGCGCCGGTTGTCGCGAGCCGTGGGTTTAAACCACTATTTCCGGGAATTCGGCGTCCTTATACCGATTATGTAACGAAATTGCAATTCGCGAAGTAACGAATGACCTTTGTCTAATTGCTGGACGCTTCTGAGTTGATAAGAATGGGTACAAGAGGCCCGAGGAGGACGGTCCGAAGTTCGACAGTCCTGGCCGTTAAATGAGGAGGAGTTAATGTCAGCCAAGACCTATCCGGTGCTCAAGTCGGCGAAAGCCCAGGCCCTGATCGATGAAGACAAGTATCGCAAGTGGTACGAGGAAAGCATCGAGGATCCCGAGAAATTCTGGGGTAAGCACGGCAAGCGTATCGACTGGTTCAAGCCTTATACCAAGGTCAAGAACACGTCTTTCAAGGGCAAGGTCCCGGTCAAGTGGTTCGAAGACGGCCTGACGAACGTCTCCTACAACTGCATCGATCGCCATCTGAAGACCAATGGCGAACGGGTGGCGATCATCTGGGAAGGTGACAATCCGTATATCGACAAGAAGATCACCTATAACGAGCTCTATGATCATGTCTGCCGCATGGCGAACGTGCTGAAGAAGCACGGCGTGAAGAAGGGTGATCGCGTCACCATCTATATGCCGATGATCCCGGAGGCGACGTATGCGATGCTCGCCTGTGCCCGCATCGGCGCCATCCATTCGGTGGTCTTTGGCGGCTTTTCGCCGGAAGCACTGGCCGGGCGCATCGTCGACTGCGAATCGACCTTTGTCATCACTTGCGATGAAGGCGTGCGTGGCGGCAAGCCGGTGGCGCTCAAGGAAAATACCGACATCGCCATCGATATTGCTGCCAAGCAGTATGTGATCGTCAACAAGGTTCTGGTTGTGCGCCGAACCGGCGGCAAGATCGGCTGGGCTCCCGGCCGCGATGTCTGGTATCATCAGGAAATCGTGACGGTGAAGGGCGATTGCCCGCCGGCAAAGATGAAGGCGGAAGATCCGCTGTTCATCCTTTACACGTCAGGCTCGACGGGCAAACCCAAGGGCGTGATGCACACGACCGGCGGTTATCTGGTCTATGCCTCGATGACGCATGAATATGTCTTCGATTATCACGATGGCGATGTCTATTGGTGCACGGCCGATGTCGGCTGGGTGACGGGCCATTCCTATATCGTCTATGGACCGCTGGCCAATTGCGCGACGACGCTGATGTTCGAAGGCGTGCCGAATTTCCCCGATCAGGGACGCTTCTGGGAAGTGATCGACAAGCACAAGGTCAACATCTTCTACACGGCACCGACCGCCATCCGCTCACTCATGGGCGTCGGCGACGAGTTTGTGAAACGCTCCTCGCGCTCCAGCCTCCGGCTGCTCGGCTCTGTCGGCGAGCCGATCAATCCGGAAGCCTGGGAATGGTATTACAACGTGGTCGGCGATCAGCGCTGCCCGGTTGTCGATACCTGGTGGCAGACCGAGACGGGCGGTATCATGATTACGCCTCTGCCTGGCGCGACCGCACTGAAACCCGGTTCGGCCACCCTGCCGTTCTTCGGCGTCAAGCCTGAACTGGTCGACAATGAAGGGAATGTGCTGGAGGGGGCGGCCGACGGCAATCTCTGCATCACCGACAGCTGGCCTGGCCAGGCCCGTTCCGTCTATGGCGATCACGATCGCTACGTGCAGACCTATTTCTCCACCTACAAGGGCAAATATTTCACCGGTGACGGCTGCCGGCGTGATGAGGACGGCTACTACTGGATCACGGGACGTGTCGATGACGTCCTCAACGTCTCGGGTCACCGCCTGGGAACGGCGGAGGTCGAATCGGCGCTGGTCTCGCATCATCTTGTCTCGGAAGCCGCCGTCGTCGGCTATCCGCATGGCATCAAGGGCCAGGGCATCTATTGTTATGTCACCCTGATGGCAGGACATGACGGAACGGACGCGTTGCGCCAGGATCTGGTCAAACACGTCCGCACCGAGATCGGCCCGATCGCAACGCCGGACAAGATCCAGTTTGCCCCGGGCCTGCCGAAGACCCGTTCCGGCAAGATCATGCGGCGTATCCTGCGCAAGATCGCGGAGGATGATTTTGGTGCGCTCGGTGACACCTCGACCCTGGCCGATCCGGCGGTGGTCGATGACCTGATCGACAACCGGCAGAACCGCAGCGCTTGATCCGATCTTGGAAAGGGCTCTCCAACGAGGGCCCTTTTCAGCAGCCGATCGATTGGCGGATTTCGTTGACCTGGTCGACCGAACGGCAGACGTTTTCGCAAGGAATTCCGTCACTGTCGGCATCTGCGCGCCGATAGCCGCCGCACCAGAGCTCAACTGCCTCTTCACAACTGGATACCTGCTTGCAGGTGCGGCCCGCGACGAGAACCAGATTTCCGGTTTCCTGTGCCGCTGCCGTTTCCATGACGGCGAGCAGGGGGATCAGCGAAAGCAGCATTTTGAGGGGTTTGGGACTTTTTCGGCGGCTGGTTCTGGTCATCGGCGGCATAGAAGCCATTTCTGCCGCAGATTGTCTAGGTATTTTATGCAGCCAGAAATTGTTTTAGGCTACCCGGACGGGCAGTCGTGTCGTGTTTTTGCATTGCCCTTGTAGGGTTCCGCCAGCCCTTGCTCCAGCAGGAGTTCGGCCGGGCGTCGGCCATCGGCGAGAACTAGGGTAGCGACGACCCGCCCGAAATATTTGTCGCCTGAGATTTCGGTCAATTCGACCTGTTGTTGATCCGACATCAGGCTTTTCAGCTGGTCTTGTGCCTTACGGGCCGCCTCGCGGAAAGCCGGACAGCTGGATTTCAGTTCCGGCGTGTCGATGCCACGCAGTCGGACATAAGTATTGATGCGGTGATCCGGCCAGGGCATGGCTTCAACCAGAACGGTATCACCATCGATCACGCGCACCACTTCGGCCATCACCGGGCCTTCGATATATTGGCCAGCGTCCCCTGTTCCCGGCTGAAGCAAGGCCAGCAGCATGACGATCGGTGCGTGATATCTGAACATAAAAGGAATATATTCCGATAACACCGTGTCGGCAATAGGAATATTTACAGCTCAAAAGTCGATCGCGCGGCCCTTGATCTCCCAGTCGCCGAAACGCGCTGGATCAGATCCTCCCCGACCGCCGATTTCCGCAGCAGGCTTGGCTGGCTTCTCCCGCTTGCGCCGTTCCTCGGCTTCGGCGAGTGCCCGTTTGGCTGCCGGACTCAGTTCGCGCGCCGGTTCCGGCGCCATGTCTTCGTGTTCTTGATCTTCGGACATAACTACACCTCTATTTCGCGGTTTTTATGCGCAAACATTGAAATTGGCATTGCCGCTTTTTAAATCAACGGATGAAATCGGCAACAGGCCCGTTGCCGCATGCATATCTCATAGGAGCAAGACATGAACTTCATGCGCACGGCAATGTTGCTGGCCTTCATGACGGCGCTCTTCATGGGCGTCGGCTTTCTGATCGGTGGCCGTGGCGGGATGATGATCGCGTTCATCGTTGCAGCGGGCATGAATTTTTTCTCCTACTGGAACTCCGATCGCATGGTGCTCTCCTCCTACCGGGCACAGGAGGTCGATGAACGCACGGCGCCGGAATTCTACCTGATGGTCAAGGAACTGGCGCGCAATGCCAATCTGCCGATGCCGCGTGTCTACGTGTTCGACAGCCCGCAGCCGAACGCCTTTGCCACTGGCCGCAATCCGCAGAATGCAGCCGTGGCCGCCTCGACCGGCCTGCTGCAGCGCCTGAACCCGCAGGAGGTCGCGGGCGTCATGGCTCATGAGTTGGCGCATATCGAAAATCGCGATACGCTGACCATGACGATCACCGCGACGCTGGCCGGCGCGATCTCCATGCTCTCGAACTTCGCCTTCCTGTTTTCCGGCAGTCGCGACGAGCGCAGCAATCCGCTCGGCTTCATCGGCGTCATTGTTGCAATGATCGTCGCGCCACTGGCCGCCATGGTGGTGCAGATGGCGATCAGCCGGACACGGGAATACGCCGCCGACCGGCGCGGCGCCGAGATCAGCGGCAATCCGCGCGGGCTTGCCTCGGCGCTGCAGAAAATTGCCGGCGATGCTGCCCATATCGAAAACATGGATGCCGAGCGCAATCCGGCAACGGCCCATATGTTCATCATCAATCCGCTCAGCGGCCGGCGTATGGACAATCTGTTTTCGACCCATCCGGACACGCGCAACCGTATCGAGGCGCTTCTGGCGATGACCGACATTCAGCCGGGGGTATCGACGCCAACCGGTCCCGCTGCTAATGCAAGGCCCAAAGCGCGCTCCGTTCCGAACACCGGATGGGGACGTGGCAACTCCGAACCGCCCAAAGGACCATGGTCTTGAACGATAAAGCACCGGGAAAACCGCAGAAGCACTTGAACAAGGGCAATGGCGGATCCCGTCCGGCGGAACAGGCCGAGGCAAAACCAGGCCTCGATGCACGTATCGCGGCATCTCGCCTGCTGGCGGCCGTGATTGAACGCAAGACGCCACTGGACGGCATGCTCGATGCCGAACATGGCAATCCGGCATTCCGGGCCTTGAACGAAGCCGATCGCGGGCTGGTTCGCGCGATCCTGCACAGCGCACTTCGTCATCTGCCGCGCATTGAAGCGATCCTGCACGAATTGCTCGATACGCCGCTGCCGGAAGGCGCCCGCTCGCTGCACCATCTGCTGGTCGTCGCCGCAGCGCAGATGCTCTACCTCGATGTTCCGGATCATTCGGCGGTCGATCTGGCTGTCGAGCAGGCCAATCGTGATCCCCGCAGCCGCCGCTTTGCCAAGCTGGTAAACGCGATCCTGCGCCGCGTCGGGCGCGAGAAGGAAGCACTGCTGGAGTGGGTTAATGACATTCCCTGCATTCCGGAATGGTTCCTGAAGCGGTTGATTGCGGTCTATGGCCTGGATCACGCCCTGGCGATTGCCGAGGCTCAGTTGCAGCCGGTAATGATCGATCTCACGGTCAAGAACGATGCCCAGGGCTGGGCCGACAAACTCGGTGGCCAGGTCCTGCCGTCCGGTACTGTGCGTTTGGCGCCTTTCAAGGGCAGCATTCCCTCGCTCGAAGGCTTCGAAGATGGCGAATGGTGGGTCCAGGATGCTGCGGCCGCCATTCCTGCCAAGCTCTTTGGCGACCTGAGCGGCAAGCGCGTTGCCGATCTTTGCGCCGCACCCGGCGGCAAGACCGCGCAGCTTGTTCTGGCTGGCGCCGCCGTGACTGCGGTCGAACAGTCCGCTTCCCGTCTGAAGCGACTTCAATCCAATCTTGAGCGGCTTCGTCTTTCCGCTGAATTCGTCACCAGCAATCTGCTTGATCTCGATGGCAGCACGGTCTTTGACGCCATCCTTCTCGATGCGCCCTGTTCGTCCACCGGCACCACCCGCCGACATCCCGATGTTCTTTGGAGCAAGGACGCCGAAGACATCGCCAAGCTCGCAGCCCTGCAGGAAAAACTGCTCCGACATGCCCTCACCTTGCTGGCCCCGGGCGGACGCATTGTCTTTTCGAATTGCTCGATCGACCCGTCAGAGGGGGAGCAAGTCGTCGACCGGGTTCTCGCCGACCATCCGGAGTTGAAACTCCTTCCGATCGGCAAGGAGGATTGGCCAGGTCTGGACGCTGCAATCACCGATCGCGGTGAATTCCGCACCACCCCGGCGATGTTGCACGCAGAGGGTGGTCTCGATGGATTCTACGCTTGCGTAATTGCTAAAATTTAGCGAAATATTCAATAACACTGTTAGAACCTGAAAATCCCGCTGACGGGCGCCACTTGCCCGTCGGCAGACTCGCTATGAACTTTTCCTTTGCGATCGGCTGATTTGTCATGAAGCGATTTGAGGAATGGCTTGCGCCGTAGAAACTAAATGAATTTCCCATGGAAACCATTGAGTTACCGGCCGCAGCAACGGGAATAAGAATGCGAATTACGGATCGTCGAAGACTGATCTCACTGTATCTCGCGGAGGGCTGGCGCCGAGCAAGGCTAGCCATCGCGCTGGCACTACCCGTGGTCAAGGGTCGTGCCGGCTTTCGTTCAATGCGTCTGGTCGTTGCGCCAACCGATCTTCGCGCGATCGATCCATTCGTCGCCGAAGAGATTTTCCAGGGGCGATATCCGCTTGCCGGCCGCGTGCTTGACGCTGGCCAGCAATCGCCCTTCGACCTTGAACTGCCATCTCAGCAATTCGCGGTGCGCCTGCACGGGTTCGGATGGTTGCGCCATATCCGCGCCGACAAGTCGCATGCGGCCTGCGAAAACGCCCGCTGGGTCGTCGACCAGTGGATCAACTTGCACGGATCACGTGTGACGGGTATCGCCTGGGATGCCGATGTCATTGCACAACGCATCATAGCCTGGCTATCCCACTCACCCGTGGTGCTTCAGGACGCCGATGCCGGCTTCTACCGGCGTTTCATGGCGTCACTCAGCTACCAGATCGGTTATCTGCACCGCATAGCGAGCCACTTGCCCGAGGGCCTGCCGCGGATGCGCGCGCGTATCGCGCTGGCGATGGCGTCGATTTCCACGGAAGCCCGGACCTCCGCCATCCGACGCGCGGGCCGCCAGCTCAATCGTGAGCTGGAGCGCCAGATCCTCCCCGATGGCAGCCACATCTCGCGCAATCCGCAGTCGGCTGTCGAATTGCTCTTCGACCTGTTGCCGCTTCGCCAGACCTACATCAATCTCGGCCATGACGTGCCGCAGAGGCTGATCCCGGCGATCGACCGGATGTATCCCGCCGTGCGCTTCTTCCGTCACAGCAATGGAGATCTTGCCCTGTTCAACGGTGCGAGTTCGACGCTCGCGACGGATCTGATGTCGGTGCTGCGCTATGACGAAACGGCGGGACAACCCTTCAAGGCACTGCCCCACGCCGCCTACCAGCGCCTTTCCGGCGGCGATACGGTCCTGCTCCTGGACACCGGTCATCCGCCTATGGGCTCGCTGTCGCGAACCGCCCATGCCGGCTGTCTGTCGCTGGAACTTTCGTCGGGCCGCAACCGCTTTATCGTCAACAGTGGATCGCCGCGTTTTGCCGGTGAAAAACTGCGGCAGCTGGCGCGCACGTCGGCTGCCCATTCAACCGTTGCCATCGGCGATGTATCTTCGGCCCGAATGTCATCGTCAGACTTCCTTGGCCCCTTGCTGGTTTCAGGGGTTGCGAAGGTCGAGATCAGCCGCCAGACAGGACCGGACGGCAGCGACCGCCTGTCAGCAAGCCATGATGGCTACCTGAAGCGCTTCGGCCTGCTGCATGAGCGCGAAGTGCGGATCAACGAGGCCGGCACCAAGATCGCAGGCCGCGACCGCTTTCTTCTGCCGGACGGTCTGCCTGCTCCAAGCCTCCCGTCTGAACCGGCCATAGCCCGGTTCCATGTTCATCCTGCAATCTCGCTCGACCGCCTGGACGAGCGCAAGGTCCGCCTGATCGCGCCGGATGGCGAGAGTTGGGTGTTTTCGCTTCCGGTCGGCGAGGTGGCGATAGCGGAGGACATCTTCTTCGCCGACGTCTCCGGCGTTCGGCCTTCGCAGCAGCTGGAAATTGTGTTTCACGGCCCGGAAATACGCTGGTTTCTCGCACATCACGCATAGACTGTTGGTTCTGCGGGCAAGCTGTGCTAGGCGGCGGCATCGCGCTCGTCATGCAGATCTTTTCGACGGGCGCCCGTCAGATCGGAGCTGAACCATGGCCGTCGTTTCCAAGAAAATCCCCGCCCCGGACCTCGTCCGCGTCCGTACCGCCTTGCTTTCGGTTTCCGACAAGACAGGGATCGTCGAATTCGCCCAGGCGCTGCACCAGCGCGGCGTTCGGCTGCTGTCGACAGGCGGCACGCACAAGGCGCTCGCGGCAGCCGGCCTGCCAGTAACGGACGTATCGGAGATCACCGGTTTTCCTGAAATCATGGACGGCCGCGTCAAGACGCTGCACCCGCTGGTGCATGGCGGTTTGCTGGCGATCCGTGATGACGCCGAGCATGTCGAGGCGATGAAGGCGCATGGCATCGAGTCAATCGATCTGTCGGTGATCAATCTCTATCCGTTCGAACAGGTGCGCGCGGCCGGCGGTGACTATCCGACAACGGTCGAGAATATCGATATCGGCGGACCTGCCATGATCCGCGCTTCGGCGAAGAACCATGCCTATGTCACGGTGGTGACCGATGCTGCCGACTATGGCGACGTGATCGAGGCCCTGTCGCAGAACGACGGCCAGACCACGTACGCGCTTCGCCAGCGTCTGGCGGCCAAGGCTTATGCCAGGACTGCAGCCTATGATACCGCGATCTCCAACTGGTTTGCCGAAGCCCTGGAAATCGAGATGCCGGCCTACCGTGTGGTTGGCGGCGCCCTGAAGGAAAAGATGCGCTACGGCGAGAACCCGCACCAGAGCGCCGGGTTCTATGTAACCGGCGAGAACCGCCCGGGCGTTGCCACGGCGACGCTTCTGCAGGGCAAGCAGCTCTCCTACAACAATATCAATGATACCGATGCGGCATTCGAGCTCGTTGCCGAGTTCGCGCCGGAAAACGGCCCGGCCTGCGCGATCATCAAACATGCCAACCCGTGCGGCGTGGCGACCGGCGCGACGCTGGTCGAAGCCTACAGCCGAGCGCTTGCCTGCGATTCCGTATCGGCTTTCGGCGGCATCATCGCGCTCAACCAGACGCTGGATGCCGCGACCGCGCAGGAAATCGTCAAGCTGTTCACCGAAGTCATCATCGCGCCCTCGGTGACGGATGAAGCCAAGGCGATCATCGCGGCAAAGCCCAATCTACGGCTTCTGACGACCGGCGCGCTGCCCGACCCACGTTCGCGCGGCCTGATGGCGAAGACGGTTTCCGGCGGCCTTCTGGTGCAGAGCCGCGACAATGTTCTGGTCGAGGATCTCGACCTCAAGGTGGTCACCAAGCGTGCGCCGACGGCAACCGAGCTTGAAGACATGAAATTCGCCTTCAAGATCGCCAAGCATGTGAAGTCCAATGCCGTCATTTATGCCAAGAACGGCCAGACGGCCGGCATCGGTGCCGGTCAGATGAGCCGCGTCGACTCGGCCCGCATCGCGGCCCTAAAGGCGGAAGATGCCGCCAAGGCGCTTGGCCTGACGACGCCGCTGACCAAGGGTGCCGCCGTCGCCTCTGAAGCCTTTTATCCCTTTGCCGATGGTCTGCTGGCCGCGATTGCGGCCGGTGCGACGGCCGTCATTCAGCCAGGCGGCTCGATGCGCGACGAGGAAGTGATTGCGGCGGCAGACGAGCACGGTGTGACCATGGTCTTCACCGGCGTGCGCCACTTCCGCCACTAAGCATCGACGATCCGCGATTGAAAAGCCGGCAGCGGAAGCGATGCCGGCTTTTTCTTTACCTTCAGGTGTGCTGGGCTCCGTTGCCGTCACCGGCCGGATAGGCTGTCTTCCACAGAATCGCCAGTCCAACGACCAGGAAGACCAGCATGCTGGCCATTCCGACCCGCGGCGAACCCGTCCAGGCGGTGAGCAGCGAGAAGGACAGGGTTGCCATGAAGCTGGTTGCCCGTCCCGATAGGGCATAAATACCAAAATAGCGGCCCGCTTCATGCGGCTTTACACTGCGAGCCAGATACGAACGCGACGATGCCTGCACAGGTCCGAAGGACAGGCCGATCAGCAATCCATAGAGAATATAGGCCTTTTCAGCCGGCGTGGCGAAGAGACCTTCCGTGGTGGTAATCGGCAGGCTGACAAGTCCAAAGAGGGTGAAGTCCGGTCCAGTCGAAATGATGCCGAGCGTTGCTGCGATCAGCATGCAAAGACTGATCAGCACCACGACCTTCGACCCCATGAGCCGATCGATACGGCCCGCAATCAGGCATCCGAAGATCGCAACCACATTCAGGATGATGCCGTAAACGCCCATTTCCATCGTCGACCAGCCGAACATGGCAGCCGCGAAGACGCCGCCAAGGATCAGCAGTCCGTTGACCCCATCCTGGTAGATCATCCGCGCCACGAGAAAACGCAGGATGGCGGTCCGGTGACGGACTTCGGAGAGTGTCTTGCGGATCTCCTTCAGGCCCGAGCCGACGGCTTGGCGCAGCGGCTTTCCGCGGGCTGCATCCGGGGTGAAGAGGAACATCGGCAGGATGAAGACAAGATACCAGATGGCCGAGATCGGGCCGGTAATGCGGGCATCTTCACCGGCTGCAGCATCGAGCCCGAACAAGGGGGGAATACCTATCAGGGTGAGCCCCGTGGTCGGGTTTGCGGCAATCAGCAGAACGATCGCGATCAGAACGATCATACCGCCGAGATAGCCGAGCCCCCAGGCGATATTCGACACGCGGCCGACATCCCGTTGGCTCACAAGCCGGGTCATCATCGAGTCGTTGAAGACGATCGAGAATTCTGCGGCAATGCTGGCAAAGATCATCAACAGCATGATCATGCCGACGGGAGCCCCCGGCGCCGCAAGCCATAGACCCAGGAGGCAAACGATCTTGATCGCCGCAAAAAAGGCAATCCAGGGCTTTCGTGCGCCCGATTCATCGGCGATCGACCCGAGGATCGGCGAGAGGATTGCGATGACAATGGCAGAGATGGTCGCGGCATTGCTCCATGACGCCTGGGCAGACACCGGGTCACTGGTCATGCGGGCCACGAAATAGGGGCCGAAGATGAAGGTTGTCACGACCGTGAAAAACGGCTGTGCCGCCCAGTCGAAGAACATCCAGCTAAGGACGCCTCGGTTGAGGCGTCCAGTCTCCTTGGTGTCGGTTACGGCCGATCCGTTCATGCGTCATCCCCGGCGAGTTGCCGGGACACTGTCATCTTGCGGGATCTTGTGCAAGATCACCGAGCAGGCCGGCAGCCACGGCCATTTTCGAGATGCTTGGCTCGCCGCTGTCGACCAGCGCCGCGATTTCCTTGCCGATCCGGTCGATGCGCAGCTTGTCCTTGGCAAGCCATGCCTCGACCGGCTGCTTCTGATCGTCGTGCGCGGTGAGAGCGGCACAAACGATCTCGCGCCGCGCCGCACCGATGCGATCGATGCTTCTCGTCAACGCCAGGCTGTCATAATGATCCGTCGGCTGCAGCCTGCGGGCATTGCCGATGATGCGTCCGATCCGGAATGCTTCCGAGACGGCAAAGAAACCATCCATCGCCCGGGCGAGGCTCGCCTTGGTCCTGTCGGCAATCTGCATGGTTTCCGGAAGCAGCAGCATGGTCTGAAGGTTGACGACCTCGCGAGCAATCTCCTCCGGCGCGCCGGCCGAAATAAGCTCCGCGACCTGCTCGTCCAAATGCTGACGCAGCAACGTCGGCAGGGATGTGGAAAAGACCGCTCCCGCCGATTTGACCGCCGCTTTCAACTGGGCCACCGCAGCACTGATTGGACCGGTTGCGAGCCCGGTATCCAACAACAGGCGTGTGATACCGACATAGACTTCGGTGACGATGCCGTAGAGACGATTCTGGGTCTGGCCGGAGAGTTTGGCGTCCAGATTGTCGAGCTTGTCCCAAAGAGACGTAAGGTTCAGGGCATCACGCGTGACCAGAGCCGCTTTGACGACTGCATCGGGTGCTGCACCTGTTGCATCACCCACGGCAACGACAAAGCCCGGTCCGCCCCGGTTGATCGCATGGTTTGCCAGAACCGTTGCGATGATTTCGCGACGAAGGCGATGACCTGCGATATCGGCGGCAAAGCTCTTGCGCATGCCGGCCGGGAAATAGTTCGACAGGGCGCTCTGGCAATACGGATCGTCCGGCAGGTCGGACTGGATCAGCTGATCGAACAGGACGATCTTGGCATAAGACAGCAGCACCCCGATTTCCGGCCGCGTCAGGGTCTTTCCAGAGACGTAACGTTCGGCGACAGACGCCGCATCCGGCAGGGTCTCGACCTTGCGGTTCAGCTTGCCGAGGCCTTCCAGATAATCCATGAGCCGGCTCAGCTCTTCGCGATTGCCGGCATTCTTTGCTTCCACCAGCGAGATGGAAAGCGATTGCAGATAGTTGTTGCGCAAGACCAGTTCGGCGACTTCGTCGGTCATCTCGACCAGCAGCTTGTTGCGCTTGTCCCGGGTAAGGCGCTTTTCGGCCATGGCCGGTGCAAATGCGATCTTGATATTGACCTCAAGGTCGGACGAGTTGACGCCAGCCGAATTGTCGATCGCATCCGAATTCACCCGACCGCCGTTCAGTGCATAGGCGATGCGCCCCTTCTGAGTCACGCCGAGATTGGCACCTTCGCCGATCACCTTGGCGCGGACTTCGGTCGCGGTGATACGGATTGCGTCATTGGCACGGTCGCCAACCTCGGCATCGGTCTCGCCGGCAGCCTTGATATAGGTGCCGATACCGCCGAACCACATGAGATCGACAGGCGCCTTCAGGATTGCAGTCAGGATATCAAAGGGCGATGCCGTGCGGGTTTCCAACCCGATGGCTGCGGCCGCTTCCGGCGTCAGCGTTACCGATTTCTCAGACCGCGAGATGATCATCGCACCAGGCGAGAGCGCCTTGCGATCATAATCCTGCCAGCTCGAGCGCGGCAGCGCGAACATGCGCTTGCGCTCGGCAAACGAACGGGCCGTGTCCGGGTCCGGATCGATGAAGATGTCGCGATGATCGAAAGCGGCAATCAGGCGGATTTTTTCCGAGAGCAGCATGCCATTGCCGAAGACGTCGCCCGACATGTCGCCGACGCCGGCCACGGTAAAGGGCGTGGTCTGGATGTCCGTATCGATCTCGCAGAAGTGGCGCTTGACCGTTTCCCAGGCGCCGCGGGCGGTGATGCCCATCTTCTTGTGGTCATAGCCAGCCGAACCACCTGAGGCAAAGGCATCGTCGAGCCAGAAGCCTGCCGCCTGGGCCAGACCGTTTGCGGTGTCTGAAAATGTCGCTGTGCCCTTGTCGGCTGCGACGACGAAATAGGGATCGTCCTCATCCAGCCGCAGGGTGTCGGCCGGCGGCACGATGTCACCGCCGACAATGTTGTCGGTGATCGACAGCAGCGTCCGGATATAGGTCTTGTAGGCTTCGGTGCCAGCGGAAAGCCAGGCCTCGCGATTGCCAGGCTGCGGCAGAAGCTTGGGATAGAAGCCCCCCTTGGCACCGACCGGCACGATCACGGCATTCTTGACCTGCTGGGCCTTGACCAGGCCCAGCACCTCGGTGCGATAGTCCTGGGCGCGGTCCGACCAGCGCAGGCCGCCGCGGGCAACCTTGCCGAAGCGCAGGTGAACACCTTCGACCTCGACGCCATAGACGAAGATTTCCCGGAACGGACGCGGTTCCGGCAGTCCGTCGAGCCGATGCGGGTCAAACTTGAACGCCAGCATCGGCCGGTCGCTGTCGATATAGCCCTTCTGGAAGAAATTCGTTCGGAGCGTCGCCTCGATGGCGTTGATGTAGCGCCGCAGGATGCGATCCTCGTCCAGGCTCGGGACCGCCGCAAGGCTGGTCTCCAGCGCCTGGTGAAGCTCGGCCGACCGCTTTGCGCGGCTTTTTTCGTTCAAGGATGGATCGAGGCGGTTGCGGAAAAGACGAACCAGATCGGTTGCGATTGCGGCATATTTGTTCAGCGTTTCGGCAATGTAGCCCTGCGAGAAGACGAACCCGGCCTGACGCAGATAGGCGCCGTAGGCGCGCAGCACCGATGCCTCGCGTGCATTCAGGCCGGCATTGAGGACCAGGCGGTTATAGGCATCATTGTCGACGGTGCCGGTAAAGGCTGCGATGAAGGCTTCCTCGATTTCCCCGCCCTGGCGGAGGATGTCGAAATTGCCGCCACCGAGAACCTGAAGTTCCATGTCATGCAGGACGACCAGCTTGTCGGGCTTTTCCTCCGGATTGGTGCCGGCAATGCCGATGTCGAAGGTGCGCTCGCTGATGACGCCGAAGCCGAGGTTTTCCAGCAGCGGCACGCGCCGCGACAGTGGAAGGTGATGACCGGAATGAAATATCTTCAGATACAGCAGCGGGCCGTCTGCACCCGCGACCTGATGGAAGGCGATGGAGAGTGGTGCGCCCGCGAGACATGCCTCGATATGTTTCAGATCGGCGACCGCCTCTTCCGGGGCAAAGGCTTCCTGAAAAGCCTGGCTGACCTCCAGTTGCGGCGCGTCGGCACCGGCCAGCGTGATGAAACGGTCGCTCCAGCGCGCGGTGATCTCGCGGACGGCATCCTCGAGCTTGGCCTGTGGAATGCGCGGCGTCTTGCCCTCAGAGCGGCCGATGATGATGTGCACACGCGCCACGCCACCTTCGGGGAAGGCCGGGTAGTAGGCGGAGACATGGCCGTCATAGACGGTCTTAAAATAGATGCCGATCTTTTCGCGGACCATGGAATTGTAGTCTTCGCGCGGGACATAGACGATCAGCGAGACAAAACGGTCGAACTGGTCGATACGCGGCAGGACGCGCACACGCGGACGCTCTGAGAGATCGTTGATCTGCTCGCTGAATTTCGCCAGCAGTTCGGGTTCGATCTGGAACAGGTCATCGCGCGGATAGCTTTCCAGCGTGTTCTGCAACATGCGGCCGGAATGGCTCTGCGGATCGAAGTCGAAATGTTCGACGATCTTTTCGATCTTGGCGCGGAGCAGCGGGATCTGGTTGGCCGAGCGCGTATAGGCGGTGGACGTGAACAGACCGACGATCCGCAATTCGCCAACGACCTTGCCGTCCGGTCCGAAACGCTTGATGCCGACATAATCCATATAGGCGCGGCGGTGCACCACCGATTTCACATTTGCCTTGGTGACGATCAGGAAGTCCGGCCCCTGCAGGAAGGCGAGGATTTCGGGGGTGGTGGTGACATGGTTCTTGCCCTGGCGCAGGACCAAGACATCCGGGTCGGACAAAATGCCCAATCCCTTGCCCTTGCCGCGCTCGACCGTGGCATCGGTGCCTTCGCCGGAATAGATATATTCCCGCATGCCAAGGAAGGTGAAATTGTCGTCGCGCAGCCATACCAGAAAGGCGAGAGCTTCGTCGCGATCGGCTTTTTTCCGGCCGGGTGCGAGGTCCGTCAACTCCGAAAGTGCGCTGTCCAGCAGGCCCAGCATGGGTTTCCAGTCGGTGGCCGCCATCTTCACCTGACTGAGGACATGCTGCAGGCGCTGAACCAACCCCTTCACCTGTTCATCGGTCAGCGTCGCGAGATGCAGCTGGATATAGCTGACTTTGACGACAGTCTCCGGATCCGTATCGGGATTGGCCAGGGAAACCTCACCCTTGGGCCCCATGGCGAGGATCGGGTGAACGGCCATGTAGATATCGCGATAGACGCTGGTCACTTCCGCCATCACCGAATCGTAGAGAAACGGCTTGTTGTGGTCGACGATCGACAGCACGCTGACAGGCATGCCGTCCGGGCTGACTTCTGCGATCGGGGTGACGCTGACATACGGCATCTTGCGGTCCCAGGCGGCCAGATCGGAGGCCGCGCGAACCGCAGAAAAGGCCAGCATTTCCGGGGTATAACGATCGAGATCGTCATTGCTTGCACGGCCGAAAAGTGTTGCCGGCGTGACAAAGGCATCGCCCAGCGCTTCGGCAATCTGGCCGGCACCTCGCAGCTGCTGTTCCCGCTTGGTGGTCCGCGTCTTGGCCATGTACCCTCTCCTCTTGGTCGGCTTTGTCGGCATAATTGAGAAATTGTTTTGCAGAAGTATGTATGATGCAAATTCGGAGGAGAAATTGTCAAAAAACGCATTCCCCACCCGGAATTCTTCAACTTTTTGATAAAACTGACATCAGAATGCGCTTTAAGCTCAATTTTTAATGCGGAATTGCCTCATGCCCGATAATTCACCAAGCGCCGTCATCGTCATTTCCAGCCATGTCGTGCGTGGCTCTGTCGGCAATCGTGCCGCGGTATTCGCATTGGAGACATTGGGGCACCCGGTCTGGGCTTTGCCGACGGTGGTCCTGCCTTGGCATCCGGGCCATGGTGCCTCAACCCGTCTGCGATTTGCCGACGATGACTTCGAAAAAGCAATAGACGATTTGATCAGGGCACCATGGCTGGGTGAGGTAAAGGCTATCCTCACCGGCTATTTCGGCAGCCCGGCGCAACCGGCCGCCGTCGCCCGGCTTGTCGAGGCGACGAAAGCCAGAAACCCCGATCTGCTCTATGTCTGCGACCCGGTAATGGGCGATCTCGGCGGTCTCTACATTCCGGAAGAAACGGCCGCGGCCGTGCGCGACCGCCTGATCCCGCTGGCCTCGGTCGCAACGCCCAATCGCTACGAATTGCAATGGTTGGTCGGCAGCACGCTCGACAGCAACACCGCGATCATGGAGGCGGCACTGTCGCTCGGCCCGCCGCGCATGTTGGTGACATCGGCGGTGCCGATGATGACCGGCGGCACCGGCAATCTTCTGCTCACCGGCCGCAATGCGCTGCTCGCCGAGCATCGGTTGATCGACAACGCACCCAATGGCCTTGGCGATCTGCTTGGCGCCGTATTTCTGGCACGGTTGTTGGAAGGCTGCGATGAGGAAAGAGCCTTGCAGTTGGCAACGGCAAGCGTGTTCGAGATCCTGGCGCGGACCGCCAAGCGCGGCGCCGATGAGCTCGCGCTGGCCAGCGACGCTGCCAGCCTGTCGACGCCGATGGCGCTGGTGCAGATGCGCAGACTGCTCCATCCGGCACAGAGGCCGCGCAAACCGCTCTGATTTTTTTCAGCACCGTTACGCTGCAGTGCAAGGTGAGTGGTTGCCTTGGCCCGTCTTGCGCTGTAATCGGTAGGTTATGAGCAGTTTTCCTCCTTCTCTTTTGACCGGCTACAACAATTTCATGAGTGGCCGCTATGTCGACCAGCGGGAACGCTACCGCGTGCTCGCCGAACAGGGGCAGAAGCCACATACGCTGGTTGTTGCCTGTTGCGATTCCAGAGCTGCACCGGAAATGATCTTCGATGCGGATCCGGGCGAACTCTTCGTCGTTCGCAATGTCGCCAACATGGTGCCGCCTTACGAGCCGGACGGTCAGTATCACTCGACCTCCGCTGCACTGGAATTTGCCGTCCAGGCCCTGCAGGTTCGCGACATCATCGTGATGGGCCATGGTCGCTGTGGCGGCATCCGCGCAGCCCTCGATCCGAATGCCGAACCCCTGTCACCCGGTGATTTCATCGGCAAATGGATGAACCTCGTGGCGCCGGCGGCCGAGCAAATCCAGGGAAATTCGGTCATGACGCCGACGGAGCGGCAGACAGCGCTTGAGCGGATTTCGATCCGCAATTCCATCGCCAATCTGCGTACCTTCCCTTATGTCAAAAGCATGGAAGAGAGCGGAAAACTGCGCATTCACGGCTGCTGGTTCGACATCAGCAACGGCGAATTGTGGGTGATGGATCCGAAAACCCGCGATTTTGTGCGGCTCGAAGGCCCGATTCTCGGCTAAATCGTTCGCTACTGCGACTTTGAGACTGGGAGCCGTTCTCGGGGGCATTCGGTGCCAGTTGGCTGACAGACGTTCCCATCAAAGCGACAAGATATTTTCGCAACTGTTTCGAAAAAAACCGGCGGTCTGGATCGACCGCCGGTTTTTGTATGGATGTTATTGCCCGTCGATCCGGGCGCCGATATGGGCAATTGCCTGCTGATAGACAGTGGCGGCGTTCCAGCCCTGGATCGCGGCGAAGTTGGGCTCGCCGGGCTGATAGCCCGCGCCGGCCTGCCAACCATGGCCTTTGAGGAAATTCGCGGTCGATGCCAGGGCATCCGCCTTGGAGCGAACCATGTCGATGCGCCGGTCACCGTCGCCGTCAGTGCCATAACGCACGACATTGCGCGGCAGGAACTGGGTCTGGCCAATTTCGCCATGGGCGGCACCCCGCGCGCTGACATCCAGCGACCCGCGCTGCACCAGTTCGAGCGCCGCATAGAGTTGGTCTGTGAAGAAGTCGCTGCGCCGGCAGTCGAATGCAAGGGTCGCCACGGCCGAGAGCGTGTGCTCCTTGCCGAGGAAGGAACCGAAGCCCGTTTCCATGCCCCAGATCGCGATCAGCGGACCAGCCGGGACGCCGTAGCGCTGCTCGAGCTTGGCAAACAGCGCCGCATTGCTCTTTTTCATGCTTTTGCCGCGGTTGATGATGGTCTGGCCGCCGCGCTTCTGCATGAACTGGTCAAAGCTCAGCTTGAAGCTCTTCTGGCCGCGGTCGGCGCGGATCGTGCCCGTGCTGTAGTTGACGGCGGAAAAAGCGGTATCGAGCGTTCTCTGGTCTATGCCCGCTGCCGCAGCCTGTGCCTTGAATGCGCCCTTCCATTCGTCAAATCCGGCCGATGTATTGCCGCATGAAGCAGCCATTGCCAGATGAGCGCTCGAAACAGTGGCCGCCACTGTAAGAAGAGCTGCCGACAGATACTTGGTCAGTCGCATTAAAGCCTCGTTATTTACTGAATTGATTTGCGTGCACCATGCCAGCGAAAGGTCTTCCTGTCACCCGCGGCAACATGTTTACCCTGCAGCATGGCCTGAAAAAGCCTTCACGTTTGCATGAAGACAGCCCGCCCGCCGGAGCATTCCGACGGGCGGCCAGAGATTGGGATCAGGCGGCTTCCTTGCGCGGCTTGATCAGGCCGCGGTTGACCAGCAGTTCGGCGATCTGGATCGCATTCAGGGCAGCGCCCTTGCGCAGGTTGTCGGAAACAACCCAGATGTTCAGGCCGTTCTCGACGGTCGCGTCCTCGCGGATGCGGGAGATGTAGGTCGCGTCCTCGCCGGCGCATTCGTAAGGCGTGATGTAGCCGCCATCTTCATGCTTGTCGATGACAAGGCAACCCGGCGCCTCGCGCAGGATATCCCGTGCCTGGTCGGCGGAGATTTCGTTTTCGAACTCGATGTTGACCGATTCCGAATGACCGATGAAGACCGGAACGCGCACGGCGGTGCAGGTCACCTTGATCTTTGGATCGAGCATCTTCTTGGTTTCTGCCAGAACCTTCCACTCTTCCTTCGTGTAGCCGTCTTCCATGAAGCTATCGATATGCGGAATGACGTTGAAGGCTATACGCTTGGTGAACTTCTTCGAGACGATCGTATCTGCCACGAAGACGGCGCGAGTCTGAGTGAAGAGTTCGTCCATACCTTCCTTGCCGGCGCCGGAAACCGACTGGTAGGTCGAGACGACAACGCGCTTGATCTTGGCAAAATCATGCAGCGGCTTCAGGGCGACAACCAGCTGGGCGGTCGAGCAATTCGGGTTGGCAATGATGTTGCGCTTCTTGAAATCGACGATCGCGTCAGGGTTCACTTCCGGCACGATGAGAGGCACTTCGGAATCGTAACGCCATGCCGATGAGTTGTCGATCACCACGCAGCCCTTGGCGCCGATCTTCGGCGACCACTTCTGCGATATCGTCCCGCCGGCCGACATCAGGCAGATATCGGTGTCGGAGAAGTCATAGTTCTCAAGGTTCTGGACCTTCAACGTCGAGTCGCCAAACGACACTTCTGTGCCCTGGGACCGGGCCGACGCCAAGGCCACGACTTCCGAAACCGGAAAGCCGCGCTCGGAGAGAATGTTCAGCATTTCGCGTCCGACATTGCCGGTAGCGCCTACGATTGCGATCTTGAAACCCATTTAAATGCTCTCTTTCTATCTCTCCGCGGAACTGGTGAGAAGGAAAGTTCGCGGCGATCGCGCACCTTCCTTATCCCCGGCCGTGCCGGGGAGAGAGCGGTGGCCGGAGACGTCAGACGGTTTTCGTCGTCGTTTTGGCCATTGTCGTGGAAGAAAGGGACAAGGATGCGCCACCTGCGGCCGGAAGCCGTAGGCTGATGGAGTCCGCAATGAAATGCAGCCCGGAAGGCATGATCCAGAATCCTCTTCTGGCCGAGGCATTACAAGGTTTTACAAAGGAGTCAAGCCAACCAGCCTGCCTAAGCGTCGAAAAGGCATTTGGTGGCGGGAGATGCGCCGCGATCACGGGACCGGGCCACACCTTGGCGGCCCGCTTTAGACTAAAGTCATAAGCCCAAAGCATCTCTCTTGTTCTGCCGCGATTTCTGCCAGTCTGTAAACAACCCGTTACCGCGACAATTCGACCCGGAGGAGACTTGGGCCGGCGGTGCAGGGGGGCCCTTTTTGGTTGGAGGAACTACAATGGCAAATGTTGCAATCGAGACCGGTGCGTCTCGTAGCATGACTGCCGAGGAGCGAAAGGTCATCTTCGCCTCGTCGCTCGGCACTGTTTTTGAATGGTATGATTTCTATCTTTACGGTTCTCTGGCGCTCTATATCGGCGCCACCTTCTTCTCGCAGTACCCGGAAACCACACGCAATATCTTCACCTTGCTCGCCTTCGCAGCGGGCTTTCTTGTGCGTCCATTCGGCGCGCTGGTCTTCGGTCGTCTTGGCGACCTCGTCGGCCGCAAATACACCTTCCTCGTCACCATCCTGATCATGGGCGCATCGACCTTCCTGGTCGGTATCTTGCCCGGCTCTGCCTCGATCGGCATCGCTGCCCCGATCATCCTGATCATCCTGCGCATGCTGCAGGGCCTGGCTCTTGGCGGTGAATACGGCGGTGCTGCAACCTATGTGGCCGAACACGCGCCGCATGGCCGTCGCGGCTTCTACACATCCTGGATCCAGACCACGGCAACGCTCGGTCTCTTCCTGTCGCTGATGATCATTCTCGGAATCCAGATGCTGCTCGGCAAGGAAGACTTCGCTGCCTGGGGCTGGCGCATTCCGTTCCTGCTTTCGGCGATTCTGCTTGGCGTGTCTGTCTGGATCCGCATGCAGATGAATGAATCGCCTGCGTTCCAGAAGATGAAGGCGGAAGGCACCCAGTCGAAGGCGCCGATTTCAGAGGCTTTCGGCCAGTGGAAAAATGCCAAGGTCGCACTGCTCGCCCTGTTCGGCGCCGTCGCCGGCCAGGCCGTCGTCTGGTACACGGGTCAGTTCTACGCGCTGTTCTTCCTGCAGAACGTTCTGAAGGTCGACGCGCAGGCGACCAACATCATGGTCGCGATCTCGCTTGCCATCGGCACGATGTTCTTCGTCGTATTCGGCTGGCTCTCCGACAAAATCGGCCGCAAGCCAATCATCATGGCCGGCCTCATACTTGCCATGCTCACCTATTTCCCGCTGTTCAAGGCACTCACCTGGGCCGGCAACCCTGCCCTGGCTCAGGCGCAGGATACAATTCGTGCCACGGTCACGGCCGATCCGGCGAACTGCACGTTCCAGTTCAACCCGACCGGCACGGCGAAGTTCACCACGTCCTGCGATATCGCAACGGCCTTCCTGACCCGCAACTCCGTTCCCTATGACGTGGTTCCTGGCCCGGCCGGCTCGATCGCGACCATCCAGATTGGCGACAAGACGATCGAAGGTTTCGACGCGATTGCCGCCGGTGACAAGGCAAAGGGCCTGGAAGCCGGCATGCAGAAAGCGGTCAACCTGGCTCTGCAGGCCAACGGTTATCCGCTGGTTCGCGCACCCGCCAA
Source organism: Rhizobium sp. CECT 9324 (assembly GCF_918741265.1). Classification (NCBI taxonomy): domain Bacteria; kingdom Pseudomonadati; phylum Pseudomonadota; class Alphaproteobacteria; order Hyphomicrobiales; family Rhizobiaceae; genus Rhizobium; species Rhizobium sp. CECT 9324. The sequence continues at coordinate 316,615 of NZ_CAKKMZ010000001.1, forward strand.
GGTTCCGGACAGCAAGCTTGATGCGTTCGTAGCTGCCAATCCGGAACTTGCCCTTGATGCCACGGCCATCCGCGGCGGCGAAAAGGTCATGCTACCGGCAGCCGATCTCGCCACTCAGAAGTTGCTGACGGCCGAAGAGGCAGCCGCCGCTCCTGAAATGGCTGTATTCACGGTTCCGAACGCTGGTGCATTCACCATGGTCGCCGACCCGGCCGCTGTGAACTGGACGCGGGTTATCGCCATCCTGACGGTCCTGGTGATCTACGTGACCATGGTCTACGGCCCGATCGCTGCCATGCTCGTCGAGATGTTCCCAACCCGCATTCGCTACACCGGCATGTCGCTGCCCTACCATATCGGCAACGGCTGGTTTGGCGGCCTTCTCCCGGCAACGGCCTTTGCCATGAGCGCGGCCGCTGGCGATATCTACTACGGTCTCTGGTACCCGATCGTCATTGCCGGCATCACCTTGGTGATCGGCATGTTCTTCCTGAAGGAAACCAAGGACAACGATATCCACGCCTGATGGTGTGACCGTCTCCGCATCGACAGATGCTTCGATCACGAGGGACCCGGCTTCATTCGCCGGGTCCTTCCATTTTGCGGTCTGCGTCCTGTCACTGTGACAAGTGAGATCTTGCGACGCGTTTGATGCCATGGAAAAAGAAGCCAGACTAAAGGAGCTTCGTGCATGGATATCGACATCCGGGATGCGAACCTGGCCGATATTGCTGCGATTACCACCATCTATGGCGAAGCGGTAAATCACGGCGGCGCAAGCTATGAGCTCACCGCCCCGGACGCGGCCGAAATGAACCAGCGCTTCCAGGCAATCATCGACAAGGGCTATCCCTATATCGCGGCGGTGTCGCCAGATGCGACCGTGCTGGGCTATGCCTATGCATCGGCTTTCCGCACCAGACCCGCCTATCGTTGGCTCGTCGAGGATTCAATCTATCTCGCGCCGGAGGCGCGCGGCATGGGGATCGGCAAGGCCCTTCTCAATGAACTGGTCCTTCGCTGTACGTCGCTGGGGTTCCGCCAGATGGTCGGCGTCATTGGCGGCGCCAGTACCGCGTCGATTGCCGTGCACCTGAGTTGCGGCTTTGAACAGGTCGGCCGTCTGACCGCCACGGGCTTCAAGCATGGCAACTGGCTGGATACCGTTTTTATGCAACGCTCGCTGGGCGATGGAAATACCACCGCTCCCGATCTCAACGCTTACCCCGGCATCATCCCATAGCAAGATCTTCGAGAAGCCTTTCTAGGCGGGCCGCTCGGTTGGGCAAAGTGAGCGGGAACTCAATCGATCGATTTCAGACCCTTGTCGAACACTTTCAGAACCGCCTTCAGTTCATGGCCGCGCTTCAAAATGCGGCCATCGGCACCGATCACTGAAAATGCACCCTGCTTGGCAGCGAGCTTGGGATTCTTCTCGATCCGATAGAGCGGATATTCCCCGGACCTTTTGAACACCGAGAAGACCGCCTTGTCCCTCAGGTGATCGATCGCGTAGTCGCGCCAATCACCCTCGCCGACCATACGGCCATAGATCCAGAGGATGGCGTCGAGTTCGCGCCTGTGGAAGGTTACGGGCAGAGGGTCGAGTGCTTGACGATACGTCCCCAAATCCACGACGCTTGCGAGCCTTTGATCCGCGCCGTCGGTCTCCTGGCGCTGCCCTTCCGGCTGGTCGGTCATCAATGCTCCTCGAAGCTTTCATTCATGACGGATGCATGACAGTGTGCCTGACATGGACGAAATTGCAAGCTCTTCAGGCTTTGCGGAATATGGCCGATGCGCAGTCATAGGCCACGCATCTTCCCGCGAGCGCTGAATTCGCTGAGCAGCAGGTCGCGCAGGCGTGCCGCAATCGGCGACAGGCGCTTACCGGCCACGGTGATCAGGTGATAGGGCATGACCACGATCGGTACTTCCAGCTTCAGCGAACATAGGCCCGCGGCTGCCGTCTGGCGACAGAGCAGGTCGGAGACTTCGCGCGACATCGGCGCGATTGCATTGGACGCCGCCAGCATCGCGATCATGACCAGAAGCGAGGTCGTATTGACGATATTGGACGGGATAGGGGCACCTTGCTCGATAAAAACACCCTCGACAGCCTGACGCAAAGGCGTGCCCGGCGCTTGCATGACCCAGGGAAAATGCGCCATGTCGGCAATTGCCAGACGATCGACATTGACCAGCGGATGACTTTGGTGGACCACGAGCTCCACCTCTTCCATCATGCCGCCCTCGAGATTGAACTGCCGCGAATCGATGCCGCTGGGAATGCGCCCGAGGACAAAGTCGTACTGACCGGACAAAAGATCGCGGATCAGTTCGCCGCTCGAGGCCACGTCGACATAGAGATCCGCCGTCTCTGCTTCTCCCTTGAGGATCTGTATCGCCGGGACAACGTAGCCAACCGCACCCCCGGTCACGGCACCAACCCGAACCTTCCCAATCAGCCCGCGCTGGATGGCATCGATCTCACGCGCCGCCTCGCGCATCTCTTCAAGCACATTCTGGGCCCGGCGCGCGAGCGCGCTGCCGACCGCCGTTGGCTCCATGCCCTTTGGCGTGCGGGTGAAGATGGCAGAACCGACATCGCGTTCGATTTCGCTCAACATCCGCGATGCGGCAGGCTGCGTCAGCGCAAGTGCCTGCGCCGCCAGACTGAGCTGGCCGAGCTCTGTGATCGAGCGGATCAGGCTCAAATGTTTGGGCTGCAAACGATCAATACGTGTTTCAGACATAAACTACATATCAACCACGATATGCAGAAAGTCAAAATAATCATTTGATCGATATGTAGCACACGATAAGACTCGCGGCGGAGCTGGGGTCCGCTACGGTGGTCGCCCGTTCACGATTTCGGCGTGACCAGGAGGACTTGGTCCCGCATTGTATGACCAGGGAGGTTTACCGTGAAGAAATTAGGCACTCTGATTGCGTCTGTCGCAATCGGCATCGCATCTTTTGCACCTGTTGTTTTTGCACAGGACAAGGGCACCGTCGGCATTTCGATGCCTACCAAGACCTCGACCCGTTGGATTTCCGACGGCGAGACCATGGAAAAGCTGTTCAAGGAAGCCGGCTACACGGCAGACCTGCAGTTTGCTGACGACGATATCCCGAACCAGCTGGCTCAGATCGAAAACATGGTCACCAAGGGTGCCAAGGTTCTCGTCATCGGCGCCATCGACGGCACCACGCTGTCGGACATTCTCCAGAAGGCCGCTGATGCTGGCGTCAAGGTTATCGCCTATGACCGCCTGATCCGCGACTCCGGCAATGTCGACTATTACGCAACCTTCGACAACTTCCAGGTTGGCGTTCTGCAGGCTACTTCGCTCGTCGAAGGCCTGAAGCTTGACGCTGCAACCGAAGCCAAGAACGTTGAGCTGTTCGGCGGTTCGCCGGACGACAACAACGCCTTCTTCTTCTACGATGGCGCAATGTCGGTTCTGCAGCCGCTGATCGACTCCGGTAAGATCGTCGTGAAGTCCGGCCAGATGGGCATGGACCAGGTCGGTACCCTGCGTTGGGACGGCACCGTCGCCCAGGCTCGCATGGAAAACCTGCTGTCCTCGACCTACACCGATGCCAAGGTTGACGGCGTTCTGTCGCCTTACGATGGTCTCTCCATCGGCATCATCTCGGCTCTGAAGGGCGTTGGCTACGGTTCTGGCGACATGCCGATGCCGGTTGTCACCGGTCAGGACGCCGAGCTGCCTTCGGTCAAGTCGATCCTCGCTGGCGAACAGTATTCGACCGTCTTCAAGGACACTCGCGAACTGGCCAAGGTCACCGTCTCGATGGTTGATGCCATCATGGGTGGCAAGGAGCCGGAAGTGAACGACACCAAAACCTACAACAATGGCGTCAAGGTTGTTCCGTCCTACCTGCTGAAGCCGGTTGCCGTTGACAAGGCCAACATCAAGGATGTCATGGTCACCTCCGGTTACTACACTGCTGAGCAGATCGACAACTGATCGTTCGGATACATGCGGGTCCGCGACAACGTCGCGGACCCTTTTTCTTTCGCATTGAGGGAGCTTGCGCCGCCGACCTGACGTAATCGTCATCGAGCACGCGCTGGAATCTGCACATGGACAACATCATTCTCGAGATGCGTGGCATCACCAAGACGTTTCCGGGCGTCAAGGCGCTGAACAACGTCAGTTTCAAGGTGCGCGAGGGAGAAATCCACGCGCTGGTCGGCGAAAACGGCGCCGGCAAGTCCACGCTCATGAAGGTGCTCAGCGGCGTCTATCCCGCAGGAACCTACGACGGCGACATCCATTTTGATGGAGAGGTCCGCCGCTTTTCCACGATCTCCGACAGTGAGCATCTCGGAATCATCATCATCCACCAGGAACTGGCGCTCGTGCCGCTCCTGTCGATTGCCGAAAACATCTTCCTCGGCAATGAAGTCGCCACCAATGGCGTGATCAAATGGCCCGAGACCTTCGCGCGTACCAAGACGCTGCTGGAAAAGGTCGGGCTGAAGGATTCGCCGAGCACGCGCATCACCGATATCGGCGTCGGCAAGCAGCAGCTGGTGGAAATCGCCAAGGCGCTGTCGAAGAAGGTGCGCCTTCTTATTCTCGACGAGCCGACCGCATCGCTCAATGAAACCGATTCGGACGCCCTGCTCACCCTGCTGATGGAATTCCGCAAGCAGGGCATGACCTCGATCATCATTTCGCACAAGCTCAACGAGATCCGCAAGGTTGCCGACCAGATCACCATCCTGCGCGACGGTGGCACTGTCGAAACGCTGGACTGTCATACCCAGGATATCGGTGAAGACCGGATCATCAAGGGCATGGTCGGTCGCGACATGGAAGATCGCTACCCGCCGCGCACGCCCAATATCGGCAACACGCTGCTTGAGGTGAAGAACTGGAACGTTTTCCACCAGAACCATCGCGACCGCCAGTTCCTGCACGACGTCAACTTCACCGTGCGTGCCGGCGAAGTCGTCGGCATCGCGGGCCTGATGGGTGCAGGTCGTACCGAAACGGCCATGAGCATTTTCGGCAAGGCCTGGGGCCACAAGATCACCGGCGACGTCTCGATGCATGGCAAGCCGGTCGATGTCAGCACGATCCCGAAGGCGATCGAGGCCGGCCTCGCTTACGTCACCGAAGACCGCAAGCATCTTGGCCTGGTGTTGAACAACAACATCAAGGACAACACGACGCTTGCCAACCTCAACGCCGTGTCGTCCGCGGGCGTCATCGACGAACGCCAGGAAGCCAAGGTTGCGTCCGACTATCGCCAGAAGCTGCGTATCCGGTCGCATTCGATCTATCAGGAAGCCGTCAACCTGTCGGGCGGCAATCAGCAGAAGGTCGTTCTGTCGAAGTGGTTGTTCACCAACCCCGAGGTCCTGATCCTCGATGAACCGACCCGCGGTATCGACGTTGGCGCGAAATTCGAAATCTACACCATCATCAACCAGCTTGCCGCCGAAGGTAAGGGTATCCTGATGATCTCATCGGAAATGCCCGAGCTGCTCGGCACCTGCGACCGCATCTATGTGATGAACGAGGGACGCATCGTTGCCGAGCTTTCGAAGGAAGAGGCAAGTCAGGAGTCCATCATGCGTGCCATCATGCGCTCTGGGGAGAAACACTAATGGCTATCGACACAAACACAGAAACCCCCAAAGTTTCCGTTGGCGACTATCTGCGCAAGAACATCCGTGAATACGGCCTGCTCTTGGCGCTTGTCGTCATCATGCTGTTCTTCCAGGTGGTCACAGGCGGCGTTCTTCTGCGTCCGGTCAACATCACCAACCTGATCCTGCAGAACTCGTTCATCGTCATCATGGCGCTGGGCATGCTGCTGATCATCGTGGCGGGTCATATCGACCTGTCGGTCGGCTCGATCGTGGCGCTTGTCGGCGCGCTCTCGGCGATCCTGCTGGTCAAGATGGGCATCCATTTCGCCATCGTCATACCGTTGTGTCTGGTTCTCGGCGGCATGATCGGAGCGGCCCAGGGCTACTGGGTCGCCTATCAGAAGATCCCCGCCTTCATCGTCACGCTGGCCGGCATGCTGGTTTTCCGCGGCGTTACCTATCTGGTCCTGCAGAACCGCCCGATCGGCCCGTTCCCGAAGGACTTCCAGATCCTTTCGACCGGCTTCATCCCGGACGTTCTGTGGTTCCTGGCAAGCGATCCGGCAACCGACGTGATCAAGAACTGGACCGCCCTCGTCGTCATCCTGCTGGCCGTTGCCTGGATGGTCTACAACGGCTTCCGTTCGCGCAAGATCAACGCTCAGCATGGCTCGGAAAACGAACCTTTCGTGTTCTTCTTCCTGCAGATCGCCGTCATCTCGATTGTCGCGATTTTCCTCGGCTACCAGCTGGCGACCTACAAGGGTCTGCCGAACGTGCTGGTCATCATGGCCGTGCTGATCGCGCTCTATACCTTCATCACCACCCGCTCGACTGTCGGCCGTCGCATCTTCGCGCTCGGCGGCAATGAAAAGGCGGCCAAGCTCTCCGGTATCAACACCGAACGGCTGACGTTCTACACCTTCGTCAACATGGGCGTGCTGGCAGCGCTTGCCGGCATGATCATCGCGGCCCGCCTGAACTCGGCAACGCCGAAGGCCGGTGTCGGCTTCGAACTCGACGTCATCGCGGCCTGCTTTATCGGCGGTGCATCGGCGTCGGGCGGTGTCGGCAAGATCACCGGCGCGGTCATCGGCGCCTTGATCATGGGTGTGATGAACAACGGCATGTCGATCATGGGTCTCGGCATCGACTACCAGCAGCTGGTCAAAGGCCTCGTGCTTCTCGCAGCCGTGTATTTCGACGTCTACAACAAGAACAAAGCAGTCTGAGGATAAGGCTATGTTTCTCTCGCAATTGAAGACTGGCGGCGTCATTTGCCGCCAGGGTGACGCTGCACGCCTGGTTCATGGCTTTCAGTCCACCTATGAACTCGCCAAGGCCGCCATCGCCGCCAAGGTATCCGTCGCAGCGCTGATCGAGCGTCAGGGCCTCGGCGATGCCGTGGACATCGTCGCGCTCGCCGCGGCTGGCAAGCTGGATTGTCCGGTGCGCCATCCGGATGCGGCCCATATGTACCTCACCGGTACCGGCCTCACCCACACTGGATCCGCTTCGGCGCGCGACAGCATGCATGCCGACACGGTCGGCATGAGCGATTCGATGAAGATGTTCCGCATGGGCATCGAGGGCGGCAAGCCCGCGCCCGGCGAAAACGGCGTTCAGCCGGAATGGTTCTACAAGGGCAACGGCTTCAATGCGGTCGCCCATGGCGATGACCTAATTTCGCCGTCGTTTGCTCTGGATGGCGGCGAAGAACCGGAAATGGCCGGTTTCTACATCATCGGCGACGATGGCGTCGCGTACCGGCTGGGCTTTTCCGTCGCCAACGAGTTTTCCGACCATGTGACGGAAAAGATCAACTACCTCTATCTTGCCCATTCCAAGCTGCGGCCTGCGTCGTTCAGCCCGGAGCTTCTGGTCGGCGCCCTGCCCGACCATGTCGAAGGCATGTCCCGCATCCTGCGCGACGGCAAGACTGTGTGGGAAAAGCCTTTCCTCTCTGGGGAAGCCAATATGTCCCACACGATCGCGAACCTGGAATATCACCATTTCAAGTATGCGCTGTTCTGCCAGCCGGGCGACCTGCATGTGCATATGTACGGCACGGCAACGCTCTCCGTCGCTGACGGCTTCGTCACGCGGGAAGGCGATGTATTCGAGATCGACGCTCCGCAATTCGGCCTTCCGCTGCGCAACAAGCTTGTCGTTGCCGCCAAGGAAACGGTTGCCATCCAGATGCTCTGAGCCTTGCTGGCGCGTTCCGCGCCGGGCTCCCAGATAGAGACAGAGAAACGTCATGAGCAATTTCAAGCCAGCGGCATGGCCGCGCCAACTCAGGTCACAGCATTGGTATGGCGGCACGTCCCGCGATACCATTTATCACCGTGGCTGGATGAAGAACCAGGGCTACCCGCACGACCTGTTCGACGGTCGTCCGGTGATCGGCATCATGAACACCTGGTCCGACCTCACGCCGTGCAACGGCCATCTGCGCGAACTCGCGGAGAAGGTGAAGGCAGGCATTTGGGAAGCGGGCGGTTTCCCGGTCGAAGTTCCGGTCTTCTCGGCCTCGGAAAACACCTTCCGCCCGACGGCAATGATGTACCGCAACCTTGCGGCACTCGCCGTCGAGGAAGCCATGCGTGGCCAGCCGATCGACGGCGCCGTGCTGCTCGTCGGCTGTGACAAGACCACGCCATCGCTTTTGATGGGCGCCGCATCGACCGACATTCCGACCATCATGGTCACCGGCGGCCCGATGCTGAACGGCTATTTCCGCGGCGAGCGCGTCGGTTCCGGCACGCATCTGTGGAAGTTCTCCGAAGCCGTCAAGGCGGGCGAGATGACCCAGGAGGAGTTCCTCGAAGCCGAAGCCTCGATGTCGCGCTCGACGGGTACCTGCAACACCATGGGCACCGCATCGACCATGGCTTCGATGATCGAATCGCTCGGCATGGCTCTGTCCGGCAATGCCGCGATCCCGGCTGTCGACAGCCGTCGCCGCGTCATGGCGCAACTGTCCGGCCGTCGCATCGTGCAGATGGTCAAGGATGACCTCAAGCCCTCCGACATCCTGACCAAGGAAGCCTTCGAAAACGCCATTCGCACCAATGGCGCGATCGGCGGCTCGACCAATGCCGTCGTGCATCTTCTTGCCATGGCCGGTCGGGTCGGCATCGACCTGACGCTTGACGACTGGGATCGCTGTGGTCGCGACATTCCGACGATCGTCAACCTGATGCCGTCGGGCAAGTACCTGATGGAAGAGTTCTTCTACGCCGGTGGCCTGCCGGTTGTGCTCAAGCGTCTCGGCGAAGCGGGCAAGTTGCACAAGGATGCGCTGACGGTTTCCGGCACGACGATCTGGGACGAGGTCAAGGACGTTCGCAACTGGAATGAGGATGTCATTCTGCCGGTTGAAAACGCTCTCACTCAGCAGGGCGGCATCGCGGTTCTGCGCGGCAATCTCGCGCCGAAGGGCTGCGTTTTGAAGCCGTCGGCAGCCTCCGAGCATCTGTTGAAGCATCGCGGTCGTGCCGTGGTGTTCGAAGACATCGACGACTACAAGGCGAAGATCAACGACGAGGCGCTCGATATCGACGAAACCTGCGTCATGGTTCTGAAGAACTGTGGTCCGCGCGGTTATCCGGGCATGGCCGAAGTCGGCAACATGGGCCTGCCGCCGAAGGTCCTGCGCAAGGGCATCACCGACATGGTGCGCATCTCGGATGCGCGCATGTCCGGCACGGCCTATGGCACGGTTCTCCTGCACACATCGCCGGAAGCTGCCCGCGGCGGTCCGCTGGCGATCGTTCGCAACGGCGACTTCATCGAGATCGATGTCGAAGCACGTCGCGTTCACCTCGACATTTCGGAAGAGGAAATGCAGCGCCGCCTGGCCGACTGGCGTCCGTCGGTCGAGCCGCCGGCCAGCGGTTATGCCCGCATGTTCCACGACCATGTCGAAGGTGCTGATACCGGCGCCGACTTCGACTTCCTCAAGGGTTGTCGCGGTTCTGCCGTCGGCAAGGATTCGCATTGATCTCTTGATCTGACCCTGGAAGCGCGCCTCACCGGCGCGCTTCATTCCATTGAACATTACAGGATGAGCAGGCTATGACCTCTTCTCAGAAGATAGCGCTGGCACTGGCCGGCGTTGGCAAGATCGCCCGCGACCAGCACATTCCCTCGGTTGAAAACGGCGGTGATTTCACCATCAAGGCGGCCATCAGCCGCAACGGCAAGATCGACAGCGCCGAAAATTTCGAGAGCTACGAGAAGTTTCTCGAGGCCCGTGGCGACGTTCGTGCAATCTCGCTCTGCACCCCGCCGGAAGTGCGCTTCGACATGGCCAAGAAGGCCATCGCTGAAGGTCTGGATGTGCTGCTGGAAAAGCCGCCGGCGGCAACGATCGGTGAAGCGCAGGCGCTGGCCGAACTGGCCCATGCTGCCGGCGTCACCCTGTTTGCCACCTGGCATTCGCGTTTTGCCAATGGCGTCGAACCGGCCCGCGAATGGCTGCTGGGCAAAACGATCAGCAAGATCGAGATCACCTGGAAGGAAGACGTGCGCCGCTGGCATCCGGGCCAGGCGTGGATCTGGGAAGCCGGTGGTTTCGGCGTGTTCGATCCGGGCATCAATGCCCTGTCGATCCTGACCGCGATCATCCCCGGCCAGACCATTGTGGAAAAAGCCTTGCTGCACTTCCCCGAAAATCGCCAGCAGCCGATCGCCGCCAGCTTGGTAATGAAAAGTGCCGCCGGCGCTCCGATCACCGCGGAATTCGACTGGCGCCAGGAAGGCCCGCAGACCTGGGATATCGTCGTCGAGACGGATCAGGGCACCTTGCGCCTCGCAAAAGGCGGCGCCGAACTCTATATAGACGGCAAGCAGGCGATCGAAGCTCCGGACCGCGAATACGCCCGCATCTATGACCGATTTGCCGACCTCATCCGCACCCGCCAAAGCGACGCGGATTTCCAACCTCTCCGGCTCGTCGCAGACGCCTTCCTCACAGGCGAACGCCGTATCGTCGAGCCCTTCGTCGAATAATTTCGACTTCTATTGAAAGGATTACCCAATGACGCTGAACCTGACCGGAAAACACCTGATTGCCGGCGAATGGGTTGAAGGCTCTGGAACCTTTGCCTCCAATCCCGCCTCCGGCGAGAGCCGCACCTATTCGCTCGGATCTGCCGCGCTGGTTGATCGCGCCATGAAGGCGGCCGAAGAGGCATTCGTCACTTACGGTTATTCTTCCCGCGAAGACCGCGCCAAGTTCCTTGAGGCGATTGCCGAGGAAATCGATGCGCGTGGCGATGCGATCACACAGATCGGCAGCCAGGAAACCGGCCTGCCGGAAGCCCGCCTGATCGGCGAGCGCGGCCGCACCACCGGCCAGTTGAAGCTGTTTGCCGAGCATATCCGCAAGGGTGACTATCTCGACCGCCGCTTTGATGCTGCACTTCCGGATCGCCAGCCGCTGCCGCGTCCCGACATCCGCCTGATGCAGCGCCCGATCGGTCCGGTCGGCGTATTCGGCGCGTCCAACTTCCCGCTGGCGTTTTCGACGGCCGGCGGCGATACCGCATCGGCGCTGGCTGCCGGTTGCCCGGTTGTCGTCAAGGGTCATGAAGCGCATCCCGGCACGGCGGAAATCGTCGGCCAGGCCATCGATGCGGCGATCAAGCGTTGCGGCGTTCATCCGGGCGTGTTCTCGCTCGTCCAGGGTGGCAACCGCGAAACCGGCGAGGCGATCTGCCTGCATCCTTTGACCCGCGCCGTCGGCTTCACTGGCTCGCTCGGCGGCGGTCGCGCGCTGTTCGATCTCTGCGTCCGTCGCGCCGAACCGATCCCGTTCTTCGGTGAACTCGGTTCGGTCAATCCGATGTTCCTGCTGCCGGCAGCCGTTGCTGCACGCGGCGAAGCACTGGCCAAGGGCTGGGCCGGTTCGCTCACCATGGGTGCTGGCCAGTTCTGCACCAATCCGGGCATTGCGATCATCGAAGAAAGCGCCGAGGCCGACGCCTTCCTCGAAACCGCCAAGACCGCCCTGGCTGCCACCAATGCGCAGACCATGCTGACCGATGGCATTGCCAATGCCTATCGCGCCGGTGCGGACCGTATTGCCGGCACCGAAGGTGTGCAGGCCGTGCTGACCTCGACCTGCGACCTACGCAATGCAAAGCCGTATCTGTTTGCCACCACCGGTGAGAACTGGCTCGGCAATCATGTGCTCGGTGAAGAGGTCTTCGGTCCGCTCGGCATTCTCGTCACCGTCAAGGACAAGGCCGAGATGGTCAAGATTGCCGAGAGCTTTGTCGGCCAGTTGACCACGACGCTGCACATGGACGATGCCGACACGCCGACCGCACAGGCGCTGCTGCCGATCCTCGAGCGCAAGTCGGGCCGCGTTCTGGCCAACGGCTTCCCGACCGGCGTCGAAGTCTGCGACGCCATGGTTCACGGCGGTCCTTACCCGGCTACCACTAATTTCGGTGCAACCTCGGTCGGGACCATGGCGATCCGCCGCTTCCTGCGTCCGGTGAGCTACCAGAACATTCCGGCAGCCCTGCTGCCTGAAGATCTGCGCTGAGACCGCGCCATGGCTGGTAGAGCATTCGCAGCACTGGTCGATTGGGGCACAAGCAACTTCCGCATCTGGCTGGTCGACAGCCAGGGCGAGGTTCTGGCCGAACGGCAATCGGCCGAAGGCATGGGGAGCCTGGAGCGCTCCGCCTACCCGGCCGTGCTCGAAAGCCATCTATCGGCCTTCGGCGCGTCACCCGACCTGCCCGTGGTCGTTGCCGGCATGGCCGGTGCGCGCACCGGATGGCGTGAGGCACCGTATGTCGAAACGCCGGCCCCGCTCGTCGGCCTGTTCCAGCATGCCATCATTCCGGACGGCGCCAGCCGTCCGGTCTATATCCTGCCCGGCGTCTGCCAGCGCAAGGATGGCGCCTTCGATGTGATGCGCGGCGAAGAAACCCAGCTGGCCGGTGCGCTGGAACAGGGTCTCGACAATGCACTGATCTGCCTGCCCGGCACCCATTCCAAATGGGCCCTGGTGGAAGATGGCCAGATCAGCCGCTTCACCACCGTGATGACGGGCGAACTCTACAATCTCATCAGCCGGCAATCGATCCTGCGGCTTTCGGTTCCGGAAGACGGCGATGCCGAAGCCAATCTCGATATCTTCGACCAGGCTGTCGACCAGGCACTCCTGCCCGGTTTTGCCCTGACCTCGCGGCTGTTTTCCATCCGCGCCGAAGGTCTTCTGTCGGCAGGTGGCAACACAGGCCCGGCTGCTCGCCTCTCAGGCCTGCTGATTGGTTCGGAGATCGCCGCGATCGCCGATGACCTCAAGCGCCACGGCAAGGCCTATCTGATCGGTACCGGCAAGCTGACGCGTCTCTATGCGCGCGCCATTGCCCGGGCCGGCGGCGAGGCTGTCATGCTCGACGGCGGACTTCTGGTGCGCCGTGGCCTGCTGGCTTCCGCCCTTTCTCTTTTCGATCACGAATTCAAGGAATAGTTTCATGACCGCTCCCGTCGTCGCCTGGCCTGCCCTCCGCCGCAATCTCGTTGCCATTCTGCGCGGGATCACGCCGGATGCCATCGAAGCGGCCGTTGAAGCGCTTGTCGACGCCGGATTTGAAGCGATCGAAGTTCCGCTGAATTCGCCCGATGCCTTCACCTCGATCGAAAAGGCGCGCCGGCTTGCGCCGGCAAACTGCCTGATCGGCGCCGGCACCGTGCTTGAAGTCGCGCAGGTCGATCGGCTGAAGGATGTCGGCGGCAATCTGCTGGTGACGCCGAATGTCGAGCCTGATGTCATCCGTCGCGCCGTACAGTACGGCATGGTGACCATGCCTGGCGTCTTCACCGCCACCGAAGCCCTGCTGGCGGCGAAATCCGGTGCGGCAGCGCTGAAATTCTTCCCGGCCAGCGCGCTTGGTCCGTCAGGCATCGCCGGTATCAAGGCGATCCTGCCGCCGAACCTGCCGATCGGTGCCGTTGGTGGCGTGTCTGACAGCAATTTTGCCGAATACTGGAAGGTCGGCGTGCGTGCCTTCGGTCTCGGAACAAGCCTGTACAAGCCTGGCGATTCAGCGGCTCTGATTTCCGAGCGCGCGATCAAGTCCGTGGCGGCCTACGACGCCCTGTCGGACTGATCGCCGAGATCGCCGTCGGATAAAAGTCATCGCCGTCTGCAGATTTAAAGTTGACTCTTTTGTTCGGTATTTACCTTGCGCCAATGATTTGACGCAAGTCGGTCCCATTGGGCCGGCCGAATGACTGGAGATATTGCTGCCATGCCTTGTCCAGGAGCGGTGAGCCGACAGATGTCCGGCCGCCATTGCCATCAACGGCAGATGATCTCCGCAACGGCACGCCTACTGTGATCGGCGTTCAGGGACCTCTTGCGGGCAAGGGCGAACTTGCAGCGCCAGAGCCGAAGGATTTTGGCGGTCTTCTCTGCGCGGTGGTCGGTGAGCGCTATGCCTATGCCGCGGGCTACTTCCATTTCGTCCAGCCGGACAATACTCAAGGCATCGCTTGCGCCGATCTGCTCGATGCAGGTCGGTTCAATGCCGTCATCGATCGCTACGCTGCCCAGTTTCCCGAAGGTACGGACCGCCGGGCGCTGGTCTCCTTGTGGTCGCTCTATTACCTGAGTGCACTCGGCATGGGCGCTGCAATCGCATGGCTGGAGTTGCGTCGAACCTTGCCATTGGCTCTGGATGAACTGACGGTGCTGATCGATCCGGCGACAGGCGCACCGAAGGGTTTCCTGCTGGCAGACAGCGGCACCGTTTCCGGTCGCAGTGGCAACGGGATCCGCATTCACGACGCGTTGCGCCCGGTCATTCGCAACCACCTCGAGCCCTGGATCAGCGCTGTGGCCGCGCATTCCGGGCTTGGCAAGAAAGTGCTGTGGACCAATGCTGCCGGCTATCTCGACTGGATGATCCGGGAAATTGGTCGGCTGGGCAGCAAGGCGCTGGAGATCGAGGCCCTACCCCTTATCGAAGACGCAGCATGGCCGGATGGCTGGCGCAACCCGCTTTATCGCACGCTTCGTTTTGAACCCGGCCCGGATGGCTCGGTCATCAGCCAGCGCCGCATCTGCTGCCTGCGTTATGCCGTTCCCGGTGTTGGCGGCTGCGGCAATGTCTGCCCGGTGGCCGAGGGCCGCTGCGGGCTGTAGCTTTCCTGACACAGCACCATATCGCTCCAGCGTCCGGGCATTGTGATGCCGGAACCCTTAAGCTTTGCGCCGCATCAGGATGATCAGGAACGGTGCTCCGATCAGGGCAGACACCAGGCCGGCTGGAACCTCATACGGAAAGAGCAGCGTCCGGCCGATCCAATCCGCCAAGACCATCAAGCCACCGCCGGTGATCGTACCTATCACAAGCTGACTCGTGGCGCGCCGTGCGCCGAATTCGCGCGCCAGATGCGGCGCCATCAGGCCAACGAAGGTGAGCGGGCCGACGCTGAGCGTGGCCGCGGCGCTGAGAAGGCCTGCCAGCAGCAGCAGCGCCAGTCTTGCGGCGCTTGTGGGCACGCCGAGGGAGCCTGCCGGGCGCTGTCCCAGTGGCAGCAGGTCGAGCCAGCGCCTGAGCAGCAGGCTCGCGGCGACCAGCAAGACGGCGAGGCATAGAACCGTGAACGCGATCTGCTGGTTGACGTTGTAGGTCGAGCCGCTCATCCAGCGCATCAGGAAGACCGTGCGTGGATCGCCGGTCGCACCCAGTATGCCGACGACGGCATCTGCCATCGCCGACAGGGCAATGCCGGCCAGCAGCACCCGTTCCGGCGCCAGACCCGAGCGCGCGGCGAGCAGGAAGATCAGGGCCAGAACCGACAGCGCGCCGATCGCGGCATACCCGAGCTGACCGGTGAGGCTCGGAACAGCAACAAAGAACACGGCGATGGTGATGCCGAGCGTTGCGCCGGCGCTGATGCCGAGCACTTCGGGACTGGCCATCTCGTTGCCGGTGAGGCGCTGCAGGATGGTGCCGGCGGCAGCCAGCATGGCCCCTGAGGCAAAGGCCGCGACCAGGCGGGGCCAGCGCAGCGGCAGAATGCTCTGCCAGAGATCCGGGGAGACAACCGCCCAATCGCCATTGGTGGCGCGGCCGATGAACATGGCGCCGATCAGGATTGCCAGGCAGCCAAGGCCGGCGATCCAAAGCCCCCATCGCGCCGACAGCAGGCCCGAACCCGATAAGCGCGGCTGCTCGATGATCCGGTTGCGGATCTTCAGGCGTGGCAACATGGCAAGCAGCAGAGGCGAACCGAAGACAGCGGTGACCGCCCCCGTCGGCAGCATGTCGGACCAGGCGCCGGCGAGGTTCATCAGGGCGCTGTCGGCGAAAAACAGCAGGCTCGCGCCGATCGCTGTCGACCAGCCGAGCAGACTGGCCGGACGTCTGGCGCCGGCGAGCCTTGCCAGTGTCGGGGCCACCAGGCCGATAAAGCCGATGACGCCGACGGCACTGGTGACAAAGGCTGCCAGCATGACCGCCAGTGTCACGGCGATGAAGCGCAGGCGAGAAGGTCTCAGGCCAACGGAGGCTGCACCGGCCTCGCCGAGTTCGATCAGCGCGAGGGGCCGGATGATCAGCGCTGACAGGATGCCGATGACGGTCAGCTTCAACGCCAGCGAGACCGGCGTGTCCCAGCTCTGCTGCGAGAGAGACCCGGCGCCCCAGATATAGAGGCTGACCAGGTAGCGCTCATTGAGCAGCGTCAGGATCGCGGCAAGGCCGCCGCACCAGAGACTGATGACGAGGCCTGCCATGACCAGCGAGAAAGGTGAAAATCCCCGCCGTGAGCCCAGGAGGAAGACAAGTCCGGCTGCCGCTCCGCTGCCGACAAGAGCGGCCAGATCGCGCCCGACACCCAGCAGCGCCGGGAAAAACAGCATGGTCAGAACCAGCGCCAGATTGGCTCCGGCCGATATGCCGAGCGTGGTCGGCGAGGCGAGCGGATTGCGCAGGACCTGCTGGAACAGCGCTCCCGATAGCGAGAGTGCTGCGCCGCACAGCAATGCCGTCGCCAGGCGTGGCAAGGTGGAATTGATCAGAACCATCCAGCGAATGGCATAGTCGGGCGCGGTCGTGGCCAGATCCAGAGTGGGCGCAATCTGCAGCCATGAAAGACTCATGCCCATCCCGATCAGAAGTAACGTGATCAGGGAAGGTAAAATGGTCGCGCGGCTGATCATGCGCTGGCCTCCGCATAGTCCGTCATGATCCGGGCAAATCGCATGGCGTCACTGAGCATGCCAAACATCAGTGAACCGGGCAGCACGGTCAGGTGCCCCGGCCGGGCGAAGGGCAAGGCCTGCCACAGCGGGCTTCGCTCCAGGATCGGCAGGACATCGGGTAGCAGGGGATCGAAGGCAACCAGGCGCGCCTCGGGATCGGTGATCTCGGCCAGGTTTTCGATCGGGATCGTTTCGAAACCCCAGAAATTTCCCGGTTTGCTCCAGGCATTGGTCAATCCGATGCGGGTTAGCACATTGGCGTAGAGGCCGGGCGACGTGTAGATGCGAACATGGCGCGGGTCCATGAAATAGACCATTGCCAATGGCCGAGACCCGACCTTGGCGATCCGCTCACGGCAGGCATCGAAAAACGCGTCGGCCTCAAGGATGAACTGCTCTGCCTCGGCGCCGCGGCCCAGCGCCTCGCCGAGCTTGCGGGTTGCAGCGACCGCCTTCGGCAGAATATCGCCGCCGTCGGCCGTATAGACTTCGAGCTGCAGGACCGGCGCTATTTCCTCGAGCCTCGGCGTCAGGGCGCCGCCATAGGGTGTGTTCAGGATCAGGTCCGGCTTCAGCGCCGAGATAATCTCGAAATTGACCTCCCAGGGAGAGCCGAGATCGGCGACCTCCGGCGGCAGGGGCGGCTCGATGACCCATCTGTCCCAGTCGGCACCGGCGGCGATGGCCTTGGGCACCACGCCGAGCGCCATGGCTGTCGAGGCAAGGCCGTAGTCGAGGCTGATGAGCCGTTGCGGAGCCCGGGCACCGATGGCAAGGTGCGGTGCCAGCAGGCTGGTGGCAAGGCCGGCGAGCAATTGACGGCGACCGAAGGGCAGGGCGGTGTTCAGGCGCATCGGATCAGCGGACATAGGCGATCGGCACATTGAGGGACGGATGCGGGGTCACGTCCATGTCGATGCCATAGATCTGGCGCAAGGTATCGGCTTGCAGGATGTCGGCCGGCGTGCCGCTGGCCACCACTTCGCCGTTCTTCAGGGCATGAATGCGGTCGGAGAAGCGCGCCGCCATGTTGATGTCATGCAAGACGATCACCACGCTCAGGCCGCGATCGGCCGATAGCCGGCGTACGAGCGACAGAACCTCGATCTGGTGGGCGATATCCAGTGCCGAGGTCGGCTCATCCAGCAGCAGGCATTCGGTATCCTGCGCCATCAGCATCGCGATCCAGGCACGCTGGCGTTCTCCACCCGACAGCGTCTCGATAGGACGATCCGCCAGCGGCTCGATATGGGTCAGGGCCAGAGCGTCCTCAACCTTGCGCCTGTCGATGTCGCTGAAGCGGCCGAGCGCGCCATGCCAGGGATAGCGGCCGCAGGCGACGAGTTCGCGCACGGTCATGCCGCTGCCGGCGCCGAGATCCTGCTGCAGATAACCGACCTTCCGGGCAAAATCCCGCGAGGAAAAGCCGTCGAGTTCCTGTCCGGCGCACAGCAAGCTTCCGGCAGTCGCCTTGTTCTGCCGTGCAAGGATCTTGAGAAGCGAGGACTTGCCGGAGCCGTTGTGGCCGACCAGGCTGGTGATTTCGCCACTGCCGAAATCGAGCGACACCTGTTTCAGGATCTGCCGCGCATCAATGGTCAGGCCAATGTCATGGGCTGAAAATGCGGCCGGTTGGTCTGCTGCTTGCCGGCTCATTGACCGCTCTCCCTCGAGACGTGACAGGTGTTGAGCTCGAACTACTAAATATGATAAACGTCTTCAAGTATTGTTTTTCACATGCGCTCGCCTGTTCGGGCGCAGATGGTTTGGCCAGATGAGTTTCCTCCCCCAGATGCAGACCCGGACCGAAGGATTTTCGGTCCTGCGCAATTTCCACCGCCGCTATTGGGATGGCATGGTCGTCGATCTCTGGGATGTCGATTGCGCGGTCGATGCCGGTGGCTACTACATGGGGCCGCATCCAAGATTGTTTGCGGTGCTCGCGGCGCGGCGACGGCCCGAGGGCAATTTTGTCATGGCGGAAATCGGCGGACCGCTCGTGGACGCCTGCTATCGCCGCTCGGTCTCCTTCATCCCGGCCGGGCTGGAACTGCGCACGGAAATGTCGGGTATGCAGTTTCTCCAGCATCTCGATCTGCATTTCGATGTGGACGGGCTGACCCGCCGTTTCGGCGAGGATCTGCCGCTCGACCGGCTCGAGGAACCGAAATTCATGGTGCAGGATCAGCGACTGCTGTCGCTTGCCGATCTGATTGCGGCCGAATGCGCCTCGCCCGATCCGCTGCACCATCTCTACGGCGACGGGCTGACGCTTGCGCTTCTGATCGACGTGCTGAAAATCGCGCCGCCGACCCTGCGCAGCCGATCGCGGCTGGCGCCCTGGCAATTGCGCAAGGTCACGGCTTTCATGGAGCACAATTGCCTGCGGGCGATCCGCCTGGAAGAGCTTGCTGCGATCACCGGCCTGTCGCAATCGCATTTCAGCCATGCCTTCAAGGCAAGCACCGGCGTGCCGCCGCATCAATGGCAATTGCGGGCGCGGATGGATCGGGTCAAGGCCTTGCTGATAAAGCGCGACATGTCGTTGACCATGGTTGCAGCCGAGACGGGCTTTTCCGATCCAGCGCATTTCGCCCGCACCTTCCGCCGCCATACAGGCCTGTCGCCGTCTGCCTGGCGCAAGGCTTATGCGGCCTGAGCGCCTTCTGTTTGCACGCTGCTCTTGGGTGCACTGCCACAAAGTTTGTCCAGAATTGATCCAGTCGCAGCAGGATCGGACAAGCAGCACAATAATACCTGATATAGAAACTCATCTTATTTGACGGAATTGAGGCGGATGCCAGATCCAGCCAGATGGGGTGTAAGTAAGATGGTTTCAGTGAGGAATTACCGGTCGTTGACGCGGGCGTGCTATGCGGGTGTTGCCCTGGCTGTGGTCGGCGCGCCGGTCTTGGCACCGGTCCTGGCACAGGCCCAGGACACCAGCACGCAGCTTTCCACCATCGTCGTCGAAGGCAAAAAGCAGACCGCCACGGGTCCGGTCGAGGGTTATGCCGCACGCCAGACCGGCACCGGTTCCAAGGCCGCAACGCCGATCAGCGAAATCCCGCAATCCGTGTCGGTCGTCGGTCGCGAGGAGATCGAGGACCGCGGGGTCACCAATAAGGTCGACGAGGTTCTTCGCTATACCTCGGGCGTAACGGCGCAGCCCTTCGGTGCGGACGGCGATACCGACTGGATCTATATTCGCGGTTTCGACGCGACACAGACCGGTGTCTTCCTCGATGGTCTCAACCTGTGGAGCTACGGCTTCGGTGGATTCCAGATGGATCCGTTCTTCCTGGAGCGGGTCGAAGTGCTCAAGGGGCCGGCCTCTGTGCTCTACGGTGGCGCCAATCCGGGTGGCATCGCCAACATGATCAGCAAGCGTCCCCTCGACGAGGACCTGGCCTATACCGAAACCGGCATCAACAACCACGGCACGGCCTTCTTCAATTTTGACGTCAACCGTGTGTTCGAGGAGCAGGGCGTTTCTACCCGCCTCACCGGCAAGATCGACGGCGGCAACACCGAGACTGGAGATGAATTCCGCGGCGTGATCAATCCGCAGATCACCTGGAGCCCGGACGAGGCAACCAAGCTCAACGTCTACGGCTATTATTCCTATCTCGACCAGCAATATGGCACCAACGGATTCCTGCCGTATATCGGCACCGTGGTCGATGCATCCTTCGGCAAGATCGACCCCACCGTTGACTACGGTGAACCGGGCACGGACTACAGCACGATCCGCCAACAGATGATCGGCTACGAGTTCGAGCACGAATTCGACAATGGCTGGACGGTATCGCAGAATGCCCGCTACGGTCATGTCAAGCGGGATGAGAACTCACCCTATACCTACGGCTACTATGACCCGGCCAATGCCTATTCCAGCTTCCAGGCGCCGGTGACTGCCGATGCCCAGCTGCAGCGCTATGGTTTCGATCACGAAACTGCCGTGGATAGCTTCGCTGTCGACAATCGCCTGAGCGGCGAATTCGAGACGGGCGCGCTCGATCATCAGCTGATGGTCGGTCTCGACTACAAGCATTATCAGCTCGAGAGCGTCCAGGCCTTCGCATTTGCAACGCCGGTCACCGCTGTCAATCCGGTCCACGGTGTCACGCAGCCGACCAACAGCGTCTATCTCAATCAGACGCTGACCCTTCAGCAGCTTGGCTTCTACGCCCAGGACCAGATCCGCTTCGGCGATGGCTGGATTGCGACGCTGAATGGGCGCTATGACATCATCGATACCGAACTCGATGACCACCTCTACACCGCGGATTACAAGTCCAACGATGCAGCGTTTTCCGGTCGTGCCGGTCTCGCCTATCAGTTTGCCAATGGCCTCACGCCCTACGCCAGCGCTGGCACCTTCTTCAATCCGGTGATCGGTACGACGCTGGGCGATGCGCTGGAGCCGGAGGAGGGCTATCAGGTTGAGGGCGGCTTCAAATACGAGCCGACGGCATTTCCGGGCATGATCACAGCCTCCGTCTTCCATATCACCAAGCAGAACTGGACGGACACAAACCTCGGCATCTCGACCCAGGTCGGCGAAGTCACCTCCGATGGTGTCGAGATCGAGGGTAAGGTCGATCTCAACGACGACTGGAAGTTTCTGGCCTCCTTCACCTATCAGTCGCTCGAAGTCACCGCAGACCAGAACGGCTCGCTGCTCGGCAGCACGCCCTACCTGACGCCCGAAGTGCTGGCATCCGCCTGGGTGGACTACACGGTGCCGACTGGTGTCTTCGAAGGGGTGAGCATCGGTGGTGGTCTGCGTTACCAGGGCGAGTCCTGGGCTGACATGCCGAACACGTCGAAGGTGCCGGATGTCGTGCTGGCCGACCTCGCCCTGCGTTACCAGAAAGACAGCTGGGGCGCATCGCTGAACGTCAACAACCTGTTCGACAAGGAATATGTCGCCGGCTGCAAGGGCACGCTGACCTGCGGGTATGGCGAAGGGCGCACGATCACCTTCAAGCTGACGAAGACCTGGTAACCCGGCGCCACACATCAACCTGACAACGAAAAAGGCCGCCGGCGGAAACGCTGGCGGCCTTTTTGTCGGCAATAGTCACGAGGTGCCGGTGCGGTGACATCCGTCACCGGGGATTTCACCAGTGACAGAGAAATTCGTATCTGCCGCATTTTGAACAAAACAGCGCCCAGATTTGCGATGAAATATAACCAATCAACTTGGTTGGCGCCTGGCGCCAAAAAGGTCCGGTCTGGCGCATTGACCCCTTACCCCCAGCCCCCCAATGCTTCCGGGCCGGACCACACCAGGTTTTCCGATCCCAAAGTCTCTCAGATCTTGTGCTTTTTGATCATCACGGTAGCGCCGATGATGCGCGACGGCTGGCCATCCTGGCTTGCGGCCTGCAGCAGCACGGCACAGCCATTGCTCTTGTCGGAGCCGATGACCTTTGCCGGCAGCACGATGTCAAGCGGCTTGCCGTCCCACATGCCGACGGTCTGTACATCCGTCACGCTGTGCCAGTAGTTCAGCTTCTGGCCGGTATTTTCACCTTTCAGCACTTCCACTGTCTGGTTTTCACGGAAGTAGACGACCACGACGTCGGCCTTGCCAATGCCGGCGACGGTGCTGGCACCGATCGAAATCGTCAGCTCGTCGCCGGTGCGGCGCGCGTCGATCGGCACGATCAGGCCCTGTCCCTTGCCGTTCATGCTGTCGATCCGGCGATTGATTTCGGCCGCGTCGGTGCCCTTCAGATGGTCGCGGCCATTGAGCACCGCCTGAGGCGTATAGACGCCGCTACGGCCAAAGGATTTGGCATAGCCATATTGCCGCTCGGTATTTTCGGACGAGGCCAGCGTGTCGGCCCAGCCGAGATAGTTCCAGTAGTCGACATGATAGGCGAGCGCCACGACGTCCCCCTGGCGCACCAGCTGCTCGAAAGCCCGATCTGCGGGAGGACAGGAGCGGCAGCCCTGCGAGGTGAACAGCTCGACAACACCCTTCGGCTTGATGACCTCTTCAGCCTCGGCGTATGGAATTGCCAGGCAAAACAAGACCGCACAATACGTTGCCATGCTGGCAAACGTGCGGTTCCTGTTCATCGATGCAGTATCCATTCGCATGTTTCGTGACATAGCCTTGCTTTATGGTGGTGCAGAGATAGCCCTTCCATCGTCGACAGCAAAGTCACGATGGGGTGAAATTTGCGTCATCGTTTTTCTGCTGCGCACCGGTCCCAAAAAAAGCCGCTGGCAGGGCGCCAGCGGCTTCGTTTCGTTCACGAAGAAAACGGGTATCAGGCAGCCAGGTCGCGAAGAACCGTCTGCAGGATGCCGCCATTGTTCATGTAGGTCACTTCGTCCAGCGTATCGATGCGGCAGAGGATCGGAAGCTCCTTCACCGTGCCGTCGCCATAGGTGATCTTGGCGATCTTCTTCTCGCGTGGCTTGATGTCACCTTCCAGGCCGTCGATCTCGACGATCTCGTCACCCTTGAGGTTGAGGCTGGCCCAGGTCGTGCCTTCCTCGAAGACGAAGGGCACGATGCCCATGCCGACCAGGTTCGAGCGGTGGATACGCTCGAAAGACTGGGCGATCACGGCGCGAACGCCGAGCAGGTTGGTACCCTTGGCAGCCCAGTCACGCGACGAACCGTTGCCGTATTCGACGCCGGCGAAGATGACCAGCGGCGTGCCTTCAGCCTTGTACTGCATGGCCGCGTCGTAGATCGACATCTCTTCCTTGGACGGATAGTGGATGGTGTAGCCACCTTCCTTGCCGTTCGGGCCGAGCATGTGGTTGCGGATGCGGATATTGGCGAACGTGCCGCGCATCATCACTTCATGATTGCCGCGGCGCGTGCCGTACTGGTTGAAGTCGGCCACGGCCACACCGTTTTCGGTGAGGTAGGCACCGGCAGGCGAAGCCGCCTTGATCGAGCCGGCCGGAGAAATATGGTCGGTGGTGATCTTGTCGCCGAAGAGACCGAGAACGCGGGCGCCCTTGATGTTCTTCAGGCCGGTGCCGGTCTTGCCCATGCCAACGAAGTAAGGCGGGTTCTGCACATAAGTCGACTTGTCGTCCCAGGCATAGGTCTGGCCGGCAGGAACCTGAACGGCTTGCCAGTTGGCATCGCCCTTGAACACGTCGGCATACTTCGATTCGTAAAGTTCGCGGGTGACGTATTTCAGGATGAATTCCTGGATCTCGTGCGAGGTCGGCCAGATGTCCTTGAGATAGACCGGGTTGCCGTTCTGGTCTTCACCGAGCGGTTCCGTGGTCAGGTCCTTCTGGACGGTACCGGCAAGCGCGTAAGCCACGACCAGCGGCGGCGAAGCCAGGTAGTTGGCCTGGACGTCCGGCGAGATGCGGCCTTCGAAGTTGCGGTTGCCCGACAGGACGCCCGCGGTGATCAGGCCCTTGTCGTTGATCGTCTTCGAGATCGGCGCCGGCAGCGGGCCGGAATTGCCGATGCAGGTGGTGCAGCCGAAGCCGACCAGGTTGAAGCCGAGTGCATCGAGCGAAACCTGCAGGCCGGACTTCGCCAGGTATTCGCCGACGACCTGGGATCCCGGTGCCAGCGAGGTCTTCACCCAGGGCTTGGTCTTCAGGCCCTTGGCGACCGCGTTGCGGGCCAGCAGGCCGGCCGCAATCAGCACGCTCGGGTTCGAGGTGTTGGTGCAGGAGGTGATGGCGGCAATCGCCACGTCGCCATGGCCGATATCGTAGTCGGTGCCTTCGACCGCGTAGCGATTGGTCAGCTGGCCCGGCTTCTTGTAGTCGGTTTCCAGGGCCGTCGCGAAGTTCGGCGCGATGGTTTCGAGCGGCAGGCGGCCTTCCGGACGCTTCGGGCCGGCCATCGACGGCACGACGTCGCCGAGGTCGAGTTCGAGTGTGTCGGTGAAGACCAGCTCAGAACCGTCGCCATCACGCCACATGCCCTGAACCTTGGAATAGGCTTCCACCAACGCGATGCGGTCCTTGGTGCGGCCGGACATGGTCAGGTAGTTGATGGTTTCGCCGTCAACCGGGAAGAAGCCGCAGGTCGCGCCATATTCCGGGCCCATGTTGCCGATGGTGGCGCGGTCGGCGAGGGACATCGAATCGAGGCCGGGGCCGAAGAATTCGACGAACTTCGAGACGACGCCCTTCTTGCGTAGCATCTGCACGACGGTCAGCACGAGGTCGGTTGCGGTCACGCCTTCCTTGACCTTGCCGGTCAGCTTGAAGCCGATGACTTCAGGCAGCAGCATGGAGACAGGCTGGCCGAGCATGGCGGCTTCGGCTTCGATGCCACCAACGCCCCAGCCGAGAACGCCGAGACCGTTGATCATTGTGGTGTGGCTGTCCGTACCGACGCAGGTGTCGGGATAGGCGGTGGTTTCGCCGTCCTCATCCTTGGTCCAGACGGTCTGGCCGAGGTATTCCAGATTGACCTGGTGACAGATGCCGGTGCCCGGAGGAACGACGCGGAAGTTCTTGAACGCCTGCTGGCCCCATTTCAGGAAGCGGTAGCGCTCGCCGTTGCGCTCATATTCGAGCTCAACATTGCGGGCAAAGGCGGTCGGGGTGCCGAATTCGTCGACGATGACCGAGTGATCGATCACGAGGTCGACGGGCACAAGCGGGTTGATCTTTTCCGGGTCGCCGCCGAGGTTGACCATGGCGTCGCGCATGGCAGCCAGGTCGACGACGGCCGGAACGCCGGTGAAGTCCTGCATCAGCACGCGGGCCGGACGGTAGGCGATTTCGCTTTCGGCCGTGCCCTTGTCGACGAGCCAGGCGGCGACTGCCTCGATGTCCTTCTTGAAGACGGACCGACCGTCTTCATTGCGCAGGAGGTTTTCCAGCAGGACCTTCATGGAATAGGGCAGCTTCGACACGCCGGCGAGGCCGTTCGCCTCGGCCTTCGGGATGCTGTAATAGACGTAGTCTTTGCCGTTTACGGTCAAGACCGAACGGCAATTGAAACTGTCGAGAGATTTAGCCACGGATAGAAACCCCGCTGATACTGATAGCCAACACAATCGTGCGGACGCCTATGCACTTCATGCACATCAGGATGCGGGTACGGCCATTTCCGCTGTCCGCCCGTGAAATATTGCTGTCGCAACGTTCATGTTCGGCACAAGGATGAAGTTCACGCCGACCGCTGGCGTGCTTGCAGGTCTTATAGATAGTTTCTAAGAAAGGTTCCAGACCGACCAATGGCGAATTTTGACAAATTTTTGCAACGCGATGATTAAAATCTTAATGAAGGGTCGGCCATGCGCCTGACGGTAGAAAACCTGAGTGCGCGACGCGGCGAGGAATTCATTTTCGTAAACATTTCCTTTGACTTGGGTCCAGGCGATGCGCTGGTGCTGACAGGCCGTAACGGGTCGGGAAAATCGACGCTTCTCCGTGTCGTTGCAGGGCTTCTGCGACCCGAGACAGGCCAGGCGGAATGCCTGATTTCGGCGGATGGCGAGGTTCGTCCGGCGGGTGAATTCAGCCACTATCTCGGTCATTGCAATGGCATGAAGCGGGAACTGACGGTTGATGAAAACCTCGGTTTCTGGCGCCGATATCTCGGTGATGTCGGGGGCGGCGAGAGCATGTCGGTCGAAGATGCAGCCCAGGCTGTCGGTCTCGAAGACATTACGCACCTGCCCTATGGCTATCTTTCGGCCGGTCAGCAGCGGCGATTCGCCATGGCGCGACTGCTTGTCGCCTACCGGCCGATCTGGATCCTCGATGAGCCGACGGCCGCACTTGATTCGCGTGCCGATGCGATGTTCGAAGGCCTGGTGCGCCGGCATCGCGCATCCGGCGGCATTGTGCTCGCCGCCACGCATCAGCCGCTCGGTCTGGAAGGCGCGCAGCAACTGGAGATGCTCGGTTTCGACCATGCCGGGATGGAGGGCGTGCAATGATCGCGCTTTTCCTGCGTGACCTGAAGCTTTCCGTGCGTGCCGGTGGTGGCGCGCTGATCGGCGTCTTGTTTTTCATGACGGTCGTCGCCGTCATCCCCTTCGGCGTCGGACCCGATCTCAACCTTCTGGCCCGCATAGGCCCGGCGATCGTCTGGATCGGTGCCCTTCTGTCGGCGCTGCTCGGGCTCGACCGGCTGTTCCAGGCCGAGCGCGACGACGGCGCGCTGGACGTGCTCCTGATGCAGGAAACGCCGCTGGTGTTGACCGTCTTCGTCAAATGCCTGGCCCATTGGGTGGCGACCGGCCTGCCACTGGTCATCGCATCGCCGCTGCTCGGCCTGTTCATGAACATGAGCGAGGTCGCGATCGGTGCTGTGATGCTGACGCTGCTGGTCGGGTCTCCGGCGATCACCTTCATCGGTGCGGCGGGCGCCGCGGTCGCGGTCGCACTGCCGCGCGGCGGCCTGCTGGTTTCGATCCTGGTCCTGCCGCTGGCGATCCCGGTGCTGATCTTCGGTGTCAGCGCTTCGTATGCCGCCGTCGAGGATCCGGCCCCATTTATGCCACCCTTCCTGTTTCTGGTCGCGATCATGCTGTTTTTTGCGGTCATCGGTCCGCTGGCGGCAGCGCTGGCGCTGCGCAATGCCGCAGACTAAGCACGCCCGGATTGACCAGGATCAATTGCAGCAACAGGGATGACAGGTTAGAAGCAGTCTCATGAGCGATACCAGCCTTGCCATCTCGAAAATCGGCGACCTCGCCAATCCGACACGTTTCCTCGCGTTGACGGCGCGGTTGCTGCCGTGGCTGTCCAGCATCACGTTGCTGCTGTTTGCCGTCGGTCTCTACATGAGTTTCACCACCGAGGGCGATTACCAGCAGGGCGACACGGTGCGCATCATGTATGTGCATGTGCCGGCTGCCTGGCTGTCGATGATGTGTTATTCGGTGATGGCGCTGTCGGCGATCGGCACGCTGGTCTGGCGCCATCCGCTGGCCGATGTCAGCCACAAGGCCGCCGCCCCGCTGGGCGCTGCCTTCACATTGATCGCGCTGATAACCGGCTCGCTCTGGGGCAAGCCGATGTGGGGCACCTGGTGGGTCTGGGATGCGCGCCTGACTTCAGTCTTTGTGCTGTTCCTGATGTATCTCGGCCTGATTGCGCTCAACCGCGCGATGGACGATCCGTCCAAGGCCGCGCGTCTGAGTTCGGTGCTGATCCTGGTCGGCTTCGTCAACATCCCGATCATCAAGTTTTCGGTCGAGTGGTGGAACACGCTGCATCAGCCGGCAAGCGTCATCCGGCTGGATGGCCCGACGGTGGATCCGGAATTCCTCTGGCCTTTGCTGGTCATGGCCGTCGCCTTCACCATGCTGTTTTTCACCCTGCATTTTGCCGCCATGCGCAACGAGATCTGGCGGCGCCGTGTCAGCGCCCAGCGCCGCATGGCCGCCCGACAGGCCAGCCGGGAGCACGCCGCATGAGCCATGCCTTCTATGTCTATGGTTCCTATCTCCTGACGGCGCTGATCTGTCTCGTGCTGATCGGCTGGGTCTGGCTCGATGGCCGGGCACGGCAGGGCGAATTGAAGGCCCTTGAGGCTTCCGGCATTCGCCGTCGCTCTGCAGCCGTCAAGCCGGGTGAGGGGGCATGAACACGCAGCCCTCCGAACCAGTAAGGACCCGCAAGGGGTTCGGTCGCTATGTTTTCGCGCTGCTGCCACTGGCTTTTTTTGCCGTGATTGCCGGCACTGCGGCGAAGATGCTCTACGAGCAGGATGTCAACGGCCGCGACATTTCCGTCATTCCCTCGGCGCTGATCGGCACCAAAGCGCCGGACCTGGCGCTGCCCGCCCTCGAAGGATCCAAGCGACCAGCCCTCACCACAGCCGTCATGGCCGGCAAGCTGACGCTGGTTAATGTCTTTGCCTCCTGGTGCGTGCCCTGCCGCGAGGAACATCCGATGCTGCTGGAGCTGTCCAGGGATCCCCGCATCAATCTCGTCGGCATCAATTACAAGGACCGCACTGACAATGCGCTGCGGTTCCTCGGTGAACTCGGCAACCCGTTCCAGGCGATCGGCATCGATCCGAACGGCAAGGCGGCGATCGACTGGGGGGTCTACGGAATCCCCGAGAGCTATCTTGTCGGCCCCGACGGCACGATCCTCTACAAGAAGGTCGGTCCCTTCGATCCGCAGTCGATCGAGACGCAGTTGATGCCGGCGATCGAAAAGGCGCTGGCCGCAGGCAGCTAGCCCGTATCATGCTTTGATACTAAGTCTTGACATCCGTTTCGTATCTCTTGATGATACGCTGGCGGAGGTCGAACCATGATCCGTTCATTCAAGGACAAGCGCACCCGTTCGATAGATGATGGATCCATCCGTAAAGGGTTCCCCGCCGATCTCGTTCGTCGGGCGCAACAATTGCTGGCTTTGCTTGATGCAGCCAAGGATCTGAGAGACTTGCGATCGCCGCCCGGAAATCGGCTGGAGAAACTCAGTGGCGATCGAGAAGACCAGTATTCAATCCGGATCAATATCCAATGGCACATCTGTTTCGTATGGACTGATGCCGGGCCTGAAAACGTCGAGATCACCGACTACCATTGAGCCAGAAGGCTGCAAGGAGACGACAAGATGAGTATCAGCAAGGCACCGCCGATCCATCCGGGAGAAATTCTGAAAGAGCTCTATCTCGCGCCGTTGAACATGACACCCTACTCCCTCGCCCGCCAGCTACGCGTCCCGCGGACGCGTATCGAACGTATCGTCGGCGAGAAAGTCGGCATCAGCGCGGATACGGCCTTGCGGCTGGCCAAATTCTTTCAAACCACACCGGAGTTCTGGCTGAACCTGCAGGCCGGTTATGATCTGAAGCGGGAAAGTTCCGCTCTCGAAGCGGAATTGGCGCAAATTCCCGCTTTCAAAGCCGCCTGAGCACCCTCAGAGCGCCGCCTGCCATTCCTTGATCGCATCGACCGGCCAGATCAGCATCAGCACGTTGAGTGTGAGGTTGTCCCGGATGATGTAGCCCGTGGCCAGTTCGAAGCCGATGGCAATCACCACCGTCAGCCAGATCGGTGCGCGAGCGGCAAACCAGAAGCCGGCGAACATCGCGACCATGTCCATGGCCGAATTCAGGATACTGTCACCCTCGTAGCCGACCGCCATGGTTGCGGACCGATAGCGGTTGATGATGATCGGCGAGTTTTCCAGGATTTCCCAGCCAGCCTCGATGACGGCGGCCAGTGTCAGGCGCGCACCGATCGAGGCCTTGCGCAGCACGGCCCAGCCGAGCAGGTAGAACAGGAAGCCGTGAATGATGTGCGACGGCGTGTACCAGTCGAACAGGTGCTGGGAATTGCCCGGCGTGTTGACGCCCGGCTCGAACAGCTTGATGTAGCCGCAGGAGCAGATCCACAGGCGGCCCATGAAATATTGCGCGGCGATCTGGACGATCAGCACGACGGCCGTGGCAATCAGCCAGAAGCTCAGGCTGGATCTGTTTTCGCTTTCGCTCATCGTCGGCGCGGTCATTGCTTGCTGCCCGGCTTGCTGCCCGCGCTATCGTCTTCCAGCGAGTGCTTCATGATCAGCGGCATCTGCGCCAGCGTGAACAGGATGGTGATCGGCATCGTGCCCCAGACCTTGAAATTCACCCAGACATCGTTGGAGAAATTGCGCCAGACCACTTCGTTGATCACCGCCAGGAAGAGGAAGAAGATCCCCCAGCGCAGCGTCAGCTTGCGCCAGCCCTCGGCGTCGAGTTGGAAGGCGGCGTTGAAGACATAGCCGAGCAGCGATTTGCCGAACAGCAGGCCGCCGAGCAACACGACCCCGAACAGCGAATTGACGATGGTCGGCTTCATCTTGATGAAGGTCTCGTCCTGCAGCCAGATCGACAGCGTGCCGAAGATTGTGACGACGATGCCGGAGACGAAGGGCATGATCGGCAGGTGTTTGAAGATCAGCTTGGAGGCGATCAGCGAGATGATCGTCGCCACCATGAACAGCGCGGTCGCGATGAACAACGGGCCGCCGACGGCGGTCAGCACCGGGAAGGTCTTGGCCAGCCATTCGCCGCGCAGGTTGCCGAAGAAGAAGACGAGCAATGGTCCGAGTTCCAGCGCCATCTTCAGCATCGGGTGATGTTTTTCGGCCGGGGTCGATTCGACATCGCTGGAATGCACGGTCATGGTGTCGTCTTTCGTGGTTTTGTCCGGAAAATTGTTCATCGGGCGATACCTGCAATCGCGCTGGCGAAATCCTCGGCCTCGAAGGGCTCGAGGTCGTCGACGCCTTCTCCGACGCCGATGAAATAGACCGGCAGTTTGTGTTTGGCGGCAATCGCCACAAGGATGCCGCCGCGGGCGGTGCCGTCGAGCTTGGTCATGATCAAGCCGTTGACGCCGGCGACATTGCGGAAAATCTCGACCTGGTTCATGGCGTTCTGGCCGGTCGTGGCATCCAGCGTCTGCAACACGGTATGCGGCGCATCGGGATCGAGCTTGCCGAGCACACGAACGATCTTTTCGAGCTCGGCCATCAGCTCCGTCTTGTTCTGCAGGCGGCCGGCCGTGTCGATGATCAGGACATCGGCCTTTTCGGCCTTGGCGCGCTCGAAGGCGTCATAGGCAAGGCCCGAGGCATCGGCGCCAAGCTTGGTGCCGACGAAAGTCGAGCCGGTGCGGTCGGCCCAGATCTTCAGCTGCTCGATGGCTGCGGCACGGAAGGTGTCGCCGGCCGCCAGCATGACCTTCAAGCCGGAACCCGACAGCTTGGCGGCCAGCTTACCGATCGTGGTGGTCTTGCCGGTGCCATTGACGCCGACGACGAGAATGACATGCGGTTTGTGATTGAGGTCGAGCGCCAGCGGTTTGGCGACCGGTTTCAGAACCTTGACGATCTCGCTGGCCATGATCCGGGTCACGTCCTCGCCGGTCACATCCTTGCCATAGCGCTCGGAGGACAGTGTGTCGGTAACACGCAACGCGGTCTCGACACCGAGATCGGCCTGGATCAGCAGGTCCTCCAGCTCTTCCAGGGTCTCTTCGTCCAGCTTGCGCTTGGTAAACAGCGCAGTGATCTGGCTGGTCAGTTGCGAGGAGGTGCGAAACAGGCCGGCTGTCAGGCGCTGGAACCAGGTGAGTTTTGCCGTCGGCGCCTCGTCCGCCGGCTCGACCGGCAGGGTGTCGGCCGTGGCAAATCCCTTCGGCAGAGCGACCGGCACAACTGCTTCCACCGGAGCCGATGTTTCAACATTGTCACTATGCGAGATATCAGCCGGCTGGACCGGATTTTCGTGGAAGGCCAGGGTCTCGGTCTGGACCGGCTCGACAGCCTGCTGCTCGGCTTCGTCTTCGGCCTTCAAAAGCTCCAGCGGCACCATGGCCAGATCGACGTCGGACGGTTCGGGCGCTTGTGCCTGCGCTGGTTCTGCGTCGAGGTCAGGTGCCGGGCCGCCAGCGGTATCGATGTCCGCGGCTAGGACCGGATCGTCGGCGAGCGGCAGGTCCTCTACCCGGTCGCGCGGCTCGCTTTCGGCTATGATCGCGGCTTCGACCTCAGCGGGCAGCGCCCTGTCTTCAAGCGCCCTCTCTTCAAGCGTGTTGTCGTCAAGCGCCTTGTCTTCATCGGTCTCCGTCACCGTTTCAGTCGGCTTTTCCTTGCCGAAGGTGAAGACTTTTTTGAAGAAACCGAGGGCCATGGGTCTTGTTAATCCGTCTTCTCAGGCCGCGGCGCTGGAGGCCGTTGCCGATGCAATCGTCAGATGGCGGCCATTATGGCCACCGATCGAAACCTCGACCAGCATGCCCGGCGTAAAGCCTGGCGCTGAAACGAAGGTGAAGTCTTCCGTATGGGCCATTTCGTTGCGTTCGACCAGCAGCATTTGTCGCGTGCCGATCAGGCGATCGAGGTGGGCTACATGCAGGCGCTCGGCCACGGCGCGCAAGGTGGACGCGCGGGCCTTGACGACGGCGCGGTCATGCTGCGGCATACGGGCCGCCGGCGTGCCCGGCCGCGGGCTATAGGGAAAGACATGCAGATGGGCGATGCCGATTTCCTCTGCCATCCGTGCGGAATTGGCGGCCATCTCTTCCGTTTCTGTCGGAAATCCGGCGATCATGTCAGCGCCAAAGGCGAAATCCGGGCGAAGGTCACGGACCTTCCTGGCGAATGCGATCGCATCCGCACTGGAATGCCGGCGCTTCATGCGCTTCAGGATCAGGTCGTCGCCGTGCTGCAGCGACAGATGCAGATGCGGCATGAAACGCGGCTCGTCGGCGATCAGGTCGAAGAGATGCTTGTCGACCTCGATACTGTCGATCGAGGACAGCCGCAGCCTGAGGATTTCCGGCACCTGCTTCAGCAGCGTCTTTGCCAGCTGACCAAGCGTTGGTCGGCCGGGCAGGTCGGCGCCGTAGCTGGTGGCATCGACGCCGGTCAGCACCACCTCGCGATAGCCGTTTTCCACCAGCTTGCGCGCCTGCTCGACCACGGCACCCATCGGCACCGAGCGGGAATTGCCGCGGCCATAGGGAATGATGCAGAAGGTGCAGCGGTGGTCACAGCCATTCTGCACCTGCAGGAAGCCGCGCACATGGCCGTCGATATGGGCAACCATCTGCGGCGCGGTCTCGGTGACGCTCATGATGTCGTTGACGCGCAGCTTTTCCTCGGCCGAAACCCCGAAATCGGGCAGCCGGCGATAGCTCTCGGCCTTCAGCTTTTCCTCGTTGCCGAGCACGACATCGACTTCCGGCATGGCGGCGAAACCTTCGGCATCCGTCTGGGCGGCGCAGCCGGTGACGATGATGCGGGCTTCCGGGTTTTCGCGGCGGGCGCGGCGGATGGCCTGGCGGGCCTGCTTTACGGCTTCGCCGGTGACGGCGCAGGTATTGACCAGGATCGCATGGTTCAGGCCTGCCTTGGCCGCCTCTGCCTTCATCACTTCGGATTCGTAGGTGTTGAGGCGACAGCCGAAGGTGATAACGTCGATGCCGCTCACGAGGCCGACGCCCCGGCGACAGTATCGGCTTTGTCAGCATCCCGCTGCCAATCGCCGCTGACAGGATCGACAGAACCCGACCATTCCCATTCGGCAGGACCGGTCATGATGACCTTGCTGTCGCTTTCGCGCCATTCGATCATCAGCGATCCACGGTTCGGGCTCGAGGCCACAGTGATCGTCACCTTGCGTTCGGTACGGCCGGTGCGGGCCGCAGAGACGGCGGTGGCGCAGGCAGCCGAACCGCAGGCGAGCGTCAGGCCGGCGCCGCGCTCCCAGGTGCGGGTGGTTATCGTGGTTTTCGAGGTGACGTAGGCCAGGGTGATATTGGCCTTTTCCGGGAAAATCGGATGGTTTTCCAGCAGTGGGCCGAAGCGTTCCAGGTCGAAGTCCATCGGGTCGCGGTCGATCCAGAAGATCGCATGCGGATTGCCCATCGACATGGCCGAGGGCGAATGCAGGATCGGTGCGTCGATCGGGCCGATCTGCAGCTCGATCTTGCTGGTATCGTAGAACTCTTCCGACAGCGGAATGCGGTCCCATTCGAACACCGGCTTGCCCATGTCGACCGAAATGGTTCCGTCGTCATGTTCGGCGGCGTTCAAAATGCCGGCAACGGTCTGGAAGGTGAATGTCTTGCGGCCGGTTTCCGAGGCCAGCGCCTGCACGACGCAGCGCGTGCCATTGCCGCAAGCCTGAGCCTTGGTGCCATCACAGTTGAGAATGTCGATATAGGCGTCCGTGCCATCGATCTTCGGATCATGAACCGCCATGATCTGGTCGAAATGGGTCTCGGCACCTGCGGCCAGCGCAATGGCTGCTGCCGGGGTGACGCGGTCGGTGCGGCCGCGCATGTCGACGACCAGGATCTTGTTGCCAAGCCCGTTCATCTTCGCGAAGTCGACCCGATTGTCCATTGCCATGCTTCCTTGCCCTGTTGAGGGTTTATATGGCGGAAAAGCGATGAAATTACCAGTGCTGCAGCGCGAAGCGTCTCACCCTGCCGGAACGTCGAAGACCTCTCCCGGCAGCAGTGGGCGGAAAAGCGCGTGATCGACTCCATGCTGGTCGAGTGCCGCGCGTAGATGGGTGACCGGGTGATCGATCGGTTCGTCGGTCAGCTGGAACGTGCCGAAATGGTGGCCGGCGACATGGGATGCCCGGCACGCCAGCATGCCACGAACGGCTTCGTCCGGATTCTGGTGCTGCCCCTTCATGAACCAGCGCGGCTCATAGGCGCCGAAGGGCAGGATGGCGAGGCGGAAGCTTTGATATTTCTCGGCAGCGCTCGCGTAGTTGATGCCGTCGTGAAAGCCTGTGTCGCCGACATGATAGATCCGGCCGGCCGGTGTCTCGATGACGAAGGCGGCCCAGAGCGCCATGCGCCGGTCGCCGGTTCCGCGGGCCGACCAGTGATGGCTAGGCTCCGCGACGATGCGGACATCGGCGGAAATCCTCGCTTCACCACCCCAGTCGAGCGTCGCGATCTCGGCATCAGGTATGGCGCGACGGATGATCGTATCATTGCCCAGCGGCGTGACGATTCGTGGCGCATGCTCCTTGTGCAGGCGTTTCAATGTCGCGACATCGAGATGGTCATAGTGATTGTGCGACACGAGCACGAGATCGATCGGCGGCAGATCGGCAAAGGCGATGCCCGGCGCGACCACACGCTTGGGTCCGGCGAAGGAAACCGGGCTGGCGCGATTGGACCACAGTGGATCGGTCACGATGTTGAGCCCGGCCACCTGGACCAGAAGCGCGGCGTGCCCGACCATGGTTACACGCAGACCGTCACCGGTGATGCGCTCCACCGGTTTTGCTCCGGCGAAAGGGCTGACGACCGACTTCGGCCAACGGGCCCGCTCGCCATTGAACTGCCATTTCAGAAGGTCGCGGAAATTGCCCGGCTCGACGCCATTGGGATTGAAAAATCGTATGCCGTCGAAATGATCGGAAACGGGACCCTTGTAGTAGGGGTTCTTGCTGTCTGGCGCGGTCAATTCGTCTGTCCTGTTGCCTTTGGTGTGGCAAGCATATGGGGGAGGCAGATGAGGGTATCCAGCGGCCGACGCGAAAATTGCCTTGAACTCTTCTGGCCAAGGCTGGAGCAAGAGGAAGGTGGGGTAAGGGGGAAGATGAGAGACCGGTGCCGCATGGACGCGGCACCGGTCTGGATCAGATCAGAATTCCTGCCAATCCTGGTTGTCTGCGCTGACTGCAACGCCACCGGCCGCTACCCGAACCGGCGCACGGCGCGGCGAAGCAGGTGCGGACATGGGTGCGGCGGGAGCAGCGGTGCGGCGCGGTGCGGCCATTTCGGCAACGACGGAGCGCAGTGATCCTGCATTGCCGCTGAGCTGGAACTGGCTGATCAGGTCACGCAGGCGATTGGCTTCGCTGGCAAGCGTCGCGCAGGCCGCATTGGCCTCTTCGACCATGGCGGCGTTCTGCTGGGTAACCTGGTCCATCTGGTTGACCGCCATATTGACTTCCGACAGGCCAACCGACTGTTCGCGCGCCGACGTGGCGATCGAATCCATGTGCTGGTTGATCGTGACAATATAGGTTTCGATGGTCTTCAGCACTTCGCCGGTCTCGCTGACCAGCTTGACGCCGCTGCTGACTTCGTCGCTGGAATTGCGGATCAGTGTCTTGATTTCCTTCGCCGCATTGGCCGAGCGCTGGGCAAGCTCGCGCACTTCCTGAGCGACGACGGCAAAGCCCTTGCCGGCTTCACCCGCACGGGCTGCCTCGACGCCGGCATTCAGCGCCAAAAGGTTGGTCTGGAAGGCAATATCGTCGATGACGCCGATGATGTTGGAAATCTGGCCGGACGACTGCTCGATCTTGCCCATGGCGGCGACCGCGTTTGCGACGACGGCGCCGGACTGACGGGCACTGTCATTGGCCTGGATCGCAACCGTGCGGGCCTCTTCGGCGCGCTTGGAAGAATTGCTGACATTGACGGTGATTTCGTCGAGCGCCGCTGCCGTCTCTTCGAGCGAAGCGGCCTGCTGTTCGGTGCGCTTCGACAGGTCGTCGGTGCTCTGGCTGATCTCGCGTGAACCGCTGTCGATTGCACCGCCGGCCTGGGCCACTTCCGCAAGCGTCTGGCGCAGTTGCGAGACGGCAAGATTGAAGTCGGTCCGCAGGGTTTCAAAATCGGCGTCGAGCTGCTTGTCGATCTGGAAGGACAGATCACCGGCCGCCAGGTGCTTCAGGCCATCGGCCAGCGTCGCGGTGGCCTTGCTCATCGCTTCAGCACGGTCGTGCTCGAGCTGGGCCGTGCGGCGGCGTTCACCTTCACTCTGGTCGCGTTGCTTGTCGGCCTCGTTTTCGAGCTGCACAGCCCTGATCGCATTGTCCTTCAGGACCTGAACGGCTCGCGCCATGGCGCCGATTTCGTCCGCACGGTTACCATTGTCGACGGTTGCCGACAGGTCGTTCGAAGCCAGACGCGAGATCGTGCCGGTGATGTTGGCAATCACCGATGCCAGCGAGCGGGCAAAGAACAGGAAGCCGAGCGACGACAGGAGTGCAACCAGCACGGTCACGATCGCGGTCGTCCAGAGAGCCGCGCGGCTGCCTTCGACGATTGGTGTGACATCGGAGGCAATCGACATGACGCCGATCTTGTCGCCGGAGAAATTGTTGAACGGCACGCCTTCGATGATGTAGGTGCGTCCGCCTTCCGTCATCTGGGCCTGCACGGGTTTGCCGTCGAACACGGACTGCAACTGCGCGTCCGACAGAAGCGGCTTGTCGCCGAGCGTCGAGGCCTGCTGCACGAGCTTGCCTTCGACAAGCACATGGACGGCGATTTCACCCTGGATGCGCTCCGCCAGCGGCTTGAAATAGGCATTGGCAAGGCTCGTGCCGGTATCGACGGCGCCGACCACCTTGCCGTCGCGAAGAACGGGAGCCGAGGCGAACATGCTGACGGCGGTGCGGCCGGGTTCCGTGCCGGCAACCAGCTTGCCGCTCGACAGGGCGCCTACGACGGTCTTGCGCCGGCCCGTCATGTCATCGCCGAACTTGTCCGGCGTGTGGATGCGGGCAACGGCTTCACCCTTGGAATTGATGAAGGTAATCAGCTGGACGCCGCCGGAGCTGATGATTTCCGGCAGGCTGCCGGAATACCGCTTGATGATCTCCTCGCGTGCATTGCTTTCGATCAGGCCTGCCGTTTCGGGTTCGCCGGCCAGTGCCAGCGCAACGGTCGATGCCGTCTTCTTCTGGGCATTCATGTCGTTTTCGATCAGCGCCAGGTCGCTCTGCATCTCCTTGCGCAGCGCTTCCTCGTTCATGTTCGACTGGCGATACCAAGCGGTGCCGCCGATAGCGGCGCTGGTAAACAGGACTGCAGCAAAGCCATAGGCCGTGATTTTGACCCAAAGGGGTCGTTTGATTGTCGTCTCGGTCATGGTTTCTCTCCTCAGCCCTGTCCGTGCAGAGGAAAATCACGGAAAACATTCAAATTAACGTAAATTCTGATGTAATGAATTATGAGGGGTGCATTCTTGTGGTCGCAATGGGGTAGCTCCAGTGCAACTGCCGGCATTGTTGACTTTCCCGCCGTTTTGCTGTTTACCCCCGTCCATCTGCGACGAGACATGCACTCCGAGCCGCCGACCGGGACCCGCAAGGTATAAAGAGTTCCCGGAGGTCAACACCCGACAGCGCGATGCGCCCTCGGGTGCTTTTTGGCTTTGCGTCTTGTTTTCGTCCAAGGGAATACCGAGGTTTCGAAGATCCGAAACCGAGCAAGGAAGAGCCGATGTTTGAAAACCTCCAGGACCGCCTTGGTTCCATTCTGAATGGACTGACCGGCCGTGGCGCATTGTCCGAGGCGGATGTCTCGGCAGCGTTGCGCGAGGTTCGTCGTGCACTTCTGGAAGCCGACGTCGCCCTTGAAGTCGTCCGCGGCTTTGTCGAAAGGGTCCGCGAGAAGGCCGTCGGTGCCGCCGTGCTGAAGTCGATCAAGCCCGGCCAGATGGTCGTCAAGATCGTCCATGACGAGCTGGTCGAGATGCTCGGCACCGAGGGTGTCGGCGTCGACCTGATGGCGGCTGCCCCGGTCGTCATCATGATGGTCGGCCTGCAGGGCTCGGGCAAGACCACCACCACCGGCAAGATCGCCAAGCGCCTGACCGAGCGTGACAAGAAGAAGGTCCTGATGGCCTCGCTCGACACGCGTCGTCCGGCGGCCCAGGAACAGTTGCGCCAGCTCGGCGCCCAGACCGGTATCGACACGCTGCCGGTCATCGCCGGCCAGTCGCCGACCGATATCGCCGCGCGCGCTGTGCAGGCCGCCAAGCTCGGCGGCCATGACGTGGTCATCCTCGACACCGCCGGTCGTACCCATATCGACGAGCCGCTGATGATCGAGATGGCCGAGATCAAGGCCCGCTCGAAGCCGCATGAAATCCTGCTGGTCGCCGATGCGCTGACCGGTCAGGACGCCGTCAACCTGGCGCGCAATTTCGACGAACGCGTCGGCATCACCGGTCTCGTGCTGACCCGCATGGATGGCGATGGCCGCGGCGGTGCAGCGCTTTCGATGCGCGCCGTCACCGGCAAGCCGATCAAGCTGATCGGCGTCGGCGAAAAGATGTCGGAACTCGACGAGTTCCATCCGCGCCGCATCGCCGACCGTATCCTCGGCATGGGCGACATCGTCTCGCTGGTCGAGAAGGCTGCCGAGAACATCGATGCCGAAAAGGCGGCCGCCATGGCGGCCCGCATGGCCAAGGGCAAGTTCGACCTCAACGATCTCGCCGACCAGATCGGCCAGATGCAGAAGATGGGCGGCATGGGCGGCATCATGGGCATGATGCCCGGCATGGCCGGCATGAAGGACAAGATGGCGTCCGCCGGCCTCGACGACAAGCTATTCAAGCGCCAGCTCGCGATCATCTCCTCGATGACCAAGGCAGAGCGCGCCAATCCGGACCTGCTCAAGCATTCCCGCAAGAAGCGCATCGCCGCCGGCTCCGGCACGGATGCGGCGCAGATCAACAAGCTTTTGAAAATGCACCGCCAGATGGCCGACATGATGAAAATGATGGGCGGCAAGAAGGGCGGCGGCATGATGAAGCAGATGATGGGCGGTCTGGCTTCGAAGATGGGGCTTGGTGGCGGCATGGGTGGCCTTGGGGGTGGAATGGGCGGCATGCCCGATCTGTCCAGCCTCGACCCGAAGCAGCTTGAAGCGCTGGCCAAGCAGGCCGAAGCTGCCGGCTTGAAGCCGGGGGCCGGTCTTCCGGGTCTGGGTGGTGGCGGCCTGCCGGGTCTCGGCGGCCCGAAACTGCCGGGTCTCGGCGGCGGTTTCCCCGGCCTGCCCGGCCTGCCGAAGAAGAAGTGAAAGGACGCGCATGACTGATCAGACCGTCAAGCAGCAGCTTTCCGGCTATCGCCAGTCGATCGACAATATCGACGCGGCGCTGGTCCATATGCTGGCGGAACGTTTCCGCTGCACCAAGGCCGTGGGCGTGCTCAAGGCCCAATACGATTTGCCGCCGGCGGACCCGGCGCGCGAGGAATACCAGATCGCCCGCCTGCGCCGCCTGGCCCAGGATGCCAATCTGGATCCGGATTTCGCCGAGAAGTTCCTGAACTTCATCATCACCGAAGTCATCCGGCATCATGAAGCCATTGCCGCCGAACATGGTGGCGTAACTGAAAAGACCGCCTGACGGCGGCCTCAACAAAAAACCGGACCAGCCGTGCGCAGTCCGGACTGAAAACCAAGGAGTAATGCAATGTCCCTGAAGATTCGTCTCGCCCGCGGTGGTTCCAAGAAGCGCCCTTACTACCAGATCGTTATCGCTGACGCCCGCTCGCCGCGCGATGGCCGCTTCCTCGAGAAGGTCGGTTCGTGGAACCCGATGCTCGCCAAGGACAACGACAAGCGCGTTGAACTGAACGCCGACCGCATCAAGGAATGGCTGGTCAAGGGCGCACAGCCGACCGACCGCGTTGCCAAGTTCCTCGCCGATGCCGGTCTCGTGACCCGCGACGCCCGCAGCAACCCGGAAAAGGCAAAGCCGGGCAAGAAGGCCCTGGAGCGCGTTGCCGAGCGCAAGCAGAAGGCTGAAGACGCCGCTGCTGCCGCTGCCGAAGCTGCTGCTGAATAACAGGGTCTCCCCCTGATCAAGCGGGCGGTGGGTCTCTCACCGCCCGTTTTTGCGTTTTCTTTATCTGCGCTTGCCCTTAAAAGGGTAGGCACACCAGCCTCTCTTCAGGATAACAAAGACCCATGACCGTGCTGCAGAACCCCGTCTTGATGGCCGTGATCGGCGCTGCCCAGGGCTTGCGCGGCGAGGTCCGGGTGAAAACTTATACTGCCGAGCAATTGTCGCTTGGCGAATACGGTGCGCTTTACAGTGCCGACGGACGCAAGTTCGAGATCCTCGATATCCGTGAAGCCAAGACGGTCGCGATCGTGCGCTTCCGCGGTATCAACGACCGCAATGCCGCCGAGGCGCTGAACGGGCTGGAACTGTTCGTCGACCGCGACAGCCTGCCCAATGAGGACCTGGACGATGACGAATTCTACTATGCCGATCTCGAAGGTCTCGAGGTCTATGATGCCGAGAACAATCATTATGGTGCGGTGTCCGGCGTTTATGATTTCGGCGCCGGCGATCTGCTGGAGCTGAAAGGTCCCGGCAAACGGCCGGTGCTCATTCCTTTCTCGGAAGCCGCCGTGCTTGAGATCGATCTTGAAGGCAACCGTATCCTGGTCGATCCGATCGCCGCCGGCCTGAAGGACGACGGCGAGGAAAAGCCCTACGGCCTCGGCAAGCCGCGCCCGCCCTATGGCAGCAAATGATCCTGCCATGAGCTTCAAGGCCTCTATCCTGACCCTCTATCCGGACATGTTTCCGGGCCATCTCGGCCAGGCGCTTGCGGGACGGGCGTTGGAACGCGGCGACTGGTCGCTGGAAGCGGTTCAGATCCGTGATTTTGCCGAGGACAAACATCGCAGTGTGGATGACACCCCGTCTGGTGGCGGTGCCGGCATGGTGCTCAAGCCGGATGTGCTGGCGCGGGCGATTGATTCCATAGCCGACGATGCAAGGCCGCGACTGCTGATGAGCCCGCGTGGTCGGCCGCTCACCCAGCAGCGCGTGCGTGAACTTGCGGACGGCGAAGGCGTGGTGATCGTTTGCGGTCGCTTCGAGGGCGTCGACCAGCGCGTCATCGATGCGCGGCAACTCGAGGAAGTGTCCATCGGCGACTATATATTGTCCGGCGGCGAGCCGGCAGCCCTCACCTTGCTCGATGCCGTGGTGCGCATTCTGCCCGGCGTCATGGGCAACCAGTTGTCGGGCGTGCATGAGAGCTTCGAAGGCGGACTGCTCGAACATCCGCACTATACCCGGCCGCAAGTTTTCGAGGGTCGCGATATTCCCGAGATCCTGACCTCCGGCAATCATGCGGCGATCGAGAAATGGCGTCAGGCGGAAGCGGTCAAGCTGACGAAGGAACGTCGCCCGGACCTGCTGGCCGCGTCAAAATCTCAACCTGTCACGAAGTAATAGATCG
The DNA here is from genome assembly GCF_918741265.1 of Rhizobium sp. CECT 9324. NCBI lineage: Bacteria > Pseudomonadati > Pseudomonadota > Alphaproteobacteria > Hyphomicrobiales > Rhizobiaceae > Rhizobium > Rhizobium sp. CECT 9324. The sequence continues at coordinate 358,960 of NZ_CAKKMZ010000001.1, forward strand.
CAAGGCCGACACCGGCCGCCACGACCAGCCAGCGCATCACCGGCTGCGGAACCTTCTTTGCCATGGCGACGCCGGCATAGCCGCCGAGCGCGACAGCCGGGATCATGATCGCGGCATGTAACCAGGACAGCGCACCCGCACCGACGAAGACGGCGATCGCCACGGCGGCAATGACGATCGACAGGAAGTTTTTCAGCGCATTGAGGCGATGATAGTCGCCACCGCTGGCGAGCCCCAGCGATGCCAGCATCATGATGCCCATGCCGGCGCCGAAAAAGCCGCCATAAAACGAGGTTGCGGCCTGAAGCACGAGGCCCAGCGGGCTGGCCGGGTGGCTTTCTCCCGCCGTCTTCGGTCGCAGTTTCGGACCGGCCGCAAAGACCGCGGTTGCGGCCAGCAGCAGCCACGGAACCATGGCGCGGAACGACGGGTTGGAGAGCGATATCAGGAAGAGCGCACCGCCGAATGCACCAATGGCGGACACGATGCCCAGCGCCAGCGCACTTTTCCAGAGGCCGGCGAATTCGCGGCGATAGGCCAATGTCGAGGTGATGTACCCGGGAAACTGTGTTACCGACGAGGTGGCATTGGCGCTGATTGGCGGCAGGCCCGCCAGTGTCAGCGCGCCGAAGGTCAGGAAAGTGCCGCCGCCGGCAATGGCATTGACCGCGCCGGACAAAAAGCCTGCGACGAACAATAGGCAGATCAAGGCGACGGACATTCGGCAAACTCCCTTTGATGCGACTGGTCGCAGTCATAGCATCGTAAAATCGACCGACAAGCCGCATTTCAAGGGCTTCCGGCGGATAAAATTGGGGCCCGAGGGGTGACAAGCCGCGCCCCATGGTGTAATGGCCCGCTCGGATATGGGCAACAAGCCCGTCTGCCAAAACAAAGAACCGCGTATTCGCTCCCGCCTTTCGAGGCAAGATCCGGAGGCCACGGCCAATGGATGAACGTTGAGCGCTCTGGCCGTTTCAGAAGAAATTGAGGTTAGACATGAACATCATTCAGCAGCTGGAAGCCGAACAGGCCGCCAAGATCGAAGCCAAGCGCAAGCTGCCGGAATTCTCGGCTGGCGATACGCTTCGCGTCAACGTCACCGTCAAGGAAGGCACACGTACCCGCGTACAGGCCTACGAAGGCGTTTGCATCGCGCGTTCGGGCGGCGGCATCAACGAGAGCTTCACCGTTCGCAAGATCTCTTACGGCGAAGGCGTCGAGCGCGTATTCCCGGTCTACTCGCCGATGGTCGAAAGCGTCGAAGTCGTTCGCCGTGGTAAGGTCCGTCGCGCCAAGCTCTACTACCTGCGCGATCGTCGCGGCAAGTCGGCTCGTATCATTGAAGACACCGGCGTCCGCGCCCGCAAGCTGAACGACGCCGAGCGCGCCGCGATCGCTGAAGAAAAGGCACGTCTGGAAGCCGAAAAGGTAGCAGCAGCACAGGCTCTGGCCGCCGAAAAGGCAGCTGCCGAAGCCGCTGAAGCCAAGGCCGCTGCAGAAGCTGCCGCTGCTGCGGAAGCAACGGCTGCCGAAGGCACCGCAGAATAAGACTTTCCCGTTTCGGGATTTGGGAAAGGCGGCCTTCGGGTCGCCTTTTTTTGTTTTAAGCTGGTGCGACATCCGCGCGCAGCCATTGCCGGATTTCGCGACTTGTGATGAGCCGGTCTGCCTGTTATCCCTTTTTGCCTGTCGGGGGATAGAATGACGAAGCGTGGACCAATTGCGACGTGGATGACGATGATGCGCATTGCGTGCGTCGTCGCCCTGTGCGCTGTCGGTTTTGCCCATCGCGCACCTGTCGCCCATGCCACGGTCCTGAGTGCGGCTGAGATTGCCGCCCTGACGCTTCCCGACGGATCGCTGCCCGACCTGTGCCTGCCCGGGCAGGGCGATGACGGCAAATCGAAGACGCATACGGCTTCCACCGATTGCGAAGCCTGCCGAATCTCCGGGCAGATCCTACCGCTGACGCCGACCGACCTGGTCGGCACGCGCCTGCCGATCGCCACCCATATTGCCCTGCCGCTTCGCGCCGAGGCATTTTACCGGCAGCTTTTTCCTCCCAATGGCGGCCCCCGAGCCCCTCCCGTTTCGGTCGTTTGAACTGAGCCCGGTACGTCGGCGGCCCTGCTGCCTGCGTCCGGATACGTCAAATCTGGCCGCTAAACATGCCCATATGGCATGTCCGGCCAAAGACCGGACCTGCCCATGCTTGATCCACTTCCCCATTCGCGCGCTTCGTCCACCATGGTTTCCATGCCTCCCATGGGCACCGCGCACCAGGACACGCAGCGCGCCGATCGCCACAGCGCCGCACGTCTGCCGCCGCGCACCACGATCTTTCTCGAAGGCTTTGCCCGCTCGCCACTCTACCGGGTGATTGAGGGATGCGTGGCGACATCGCAGGCTCTGTCGGATGGCCGCCGCCAGATTATCGATATTGTCGGCCCCGGGCGCGTGTTCGGGCTCGGCCTTGGCGATCGCAACCACTGCTCGGCTGAAACCCTCGGCTGGACCAGGCTTGAACCCTATGGCGACTGTGCCGGCCCTTTGCTGGAAATGGCGCTGCACGAGATGCTGGCGCGGTCACAGGCACTGACCATGCTGCTCGGTCGCAAGACGGCGTCCGAGCGGGTTGCCTTTGCCATTCTCGATCTTGCCGGACAATTCGGTCGCCCCGCCCGCCAGCGCAAGCGTGGCGCAGTCACCTTCCATCTCTACCCGACCCGCGCCGATCTCGCCGACTGGCTTGGCCTGACGATCGAGACCGTCAGCCGGTGCTTCACCCGGTTGAAGCGCGTCGGTTTCATCGACTTCCAGACGTCCGATCTCGTCACCCTGCTCGAACCGGCGTCGCTGGCGCGGGTGGCAGCCGGTGACGGGCATCTCCCGCTTCCATCGATCTAAGAGGATCCCATGTCGAGTGTTCAAGGTCTTGCCCCCGCAGCGGAGGCACAGCAGAGTGCCTCGCGCCGCTTCTATTTCACCGCCTGGCGCTGGCATTTCTATGCCGGCCTCTATGTCGCGCCCTTCCTGCTGATGCTCGCCGTGACCGGCCTCATCATGTTGTGGTCCGCGGTCTTCGTCGGCCGTGATGGCGAAAAACTCTATAGCGCCACACCTCAGGCCGAGACCGCTTCCGTATCCAGACAGGCCGAGGCCGCCTTCATGACGGCGCCCGACGGCCAGATCGTCCAGTATATCGCGCCGCGAACGGCAGACGGTTCAGCCGTATTCCGCATCAACCGGGGCGATGCTTCCAGCATGGTCGCCGTTGACCCCTACTCGGCAGAGGTTCTGGGCACCTGGGAGCGGCACAACGGCCTCTATGATCTGGCCAACACGATCCATGGCACGCTCATGCTCGGCACGGTCGGTGACCGGCTGATCGAAATCGCCGCCGGCTTCGGTGTGGTGCTGATCGTCACGGGTCTCTATCTTTGGTGGCCGCGGGGCGGTCAGGGCTTTGCCAGCGTTCTGGTTCCCAACTTTGCCGCGAAGGGACGGGCGCTGTGGAAGTCGCTGCATCTGACCGTTGGCTTCTACATCTCGGCGATCCTGCTGGTCTTCCTCCTGTCGGGCCTGACCTGGGCCGGTATCTGGGGCGAAAAAATGACCCAGGCCTGGAGCACCTTCCCGGCGGAAAAATGGGACAACGTGCCGCTGTCCGACGAAACCCATGCCAAGATGAACCATGGCGGGGTCAAGGACGTGCCATGGACGCTGGAGCAGACGCCGATGCCGGTTTCCGGCTCGGCAGCTGGTGTCGCAGGCACGCCGGAAGGCCGGCCGGTCGATCTCGACGCAATCGTTTCGCTTGCCCGCGCGCTGGGCTTCGACCAGCGGTTCCAGCTTGCCTTTCCGGGCGATGCGAATGGCGTCTGGACAATCTCGCGCGACACGATGAGCAATGACAGCTCCAATCCGCTGTCGGATCGTACCGTGCATGTCGACCAGTATACCGGCAAGATCCTCGCCAATGTCGGTTTTTCCGACTATGGCACGGCTGGCAAGGCCATGGCGGTCGGCATCGCCTTCCATGAGGGGGACATGGGTCTGTGGAACCTGGCACTGGTGACGATCTTCTGTCTGTCGATCATCTTCCTGTCGGTCAGCGGTATCGTCATGTGGTGGAAGCGTCGCCCGAAGGGTGCCGCCCGTCTCGTTGCGCCGGTGGTCAGCGAACCCGGGCCGTTGTGGAAGACCGGGGCGGTCGTGATGCTTGCCGTGTCGCTGCTGTTTCCGCTGTCCGGCGCCGTGCTTGTCGGCGTGCTGCTGCTCGACCTGCTGGTGATCCGTCACGTGAAACCGCTGAAGCGGGCCGTCAGCTGAGATTTCAACGCCGGCGGCTGATCAAATCGGCCGCTGGCATTCAATACGGGCCGTGAAACCATGCCCTTGGAAAGGCGGGCAGCACTTGCCTTGGCCAAACAAACTGTGACACTCTGCCTTGCCACAATTCAGGAGAGTTCCATGTTGTTTCGCCGCGCTGTTCTTGCCGGTCTGTCCGCCCTCGTGCTCGCACCGCTCGCAGCGTCTGCTGCCGCCCTGCCGGATCTCGGCGGCAAGACGGTCGTCGTCGTCACCGAAAACGCCTACCCGCCGCTGCAGTTCGTCGATCCGAAGTCCGGCCAGGCGATCGGCTGGGAATATGACGCGATGAACGAGATCGCCAAGCGGCTGAACTTCAAGGTCGAATACCAGAACACCTCCTGGGACGCGATGATCCAGGCGGTGTCCGACGACCAGTACAATCTCGGCATGACCGGCATCACGATCAAGGACGACCGCAAGGAGAAGGTCGATTTCTCCGATCCCTACATGCGTTCCGAGCAGTTCATGCTGGTGCGCGGTGATGAGGCCCGCTTTACCGATGCCAAGAGCTTCGCGGCCCTGACCGACGGTCTGGTCGGCGCGCAGCCCGGCACCTCGCCATTCTACACCGCCGTCTACGAGATCCTCGACGGCAACGAGCAGAACCCGCGCATCAAGCTGTTCGAAACCTTCGGCGCCACGGTGCAGGCACTGAAGGCCGGTGACGTCGATCTGGTCCTGACCGACAGCGTTGCGGCCAAGGGCTATGTCGATGCGTCCCAGGGTGGCCTGAAGGTCGTTGGTGGCGCGCTCGGTGCCGAGGACTTCGGCTTCATCTATCCGAAGGGCTCCGACCTGGTTCAGCCGATCAACGCCGCGATTGCGGCGCTGAAGGCCGACGGCACGTTCGACGCGCTGAACAAGAAGTGGTTCCTCGACTACAAGATGGGCGAATGAGCCCGCTGGCCATAAACGGCGTCAGGGCCGCTGGCTGATGAGCTTCCAGACCCTGCCGCAAGGCAATCAGAAGGGCGACCGACCCTGGTGGTTGGTCGCCTTTGTCGTGCTGGCCGTCCTGGTCGGCCTCGTCATCGTGTTCAGCGATCTGTACACACAAGTGTTCAACACGGTCGCCAAGGGCATCTGGGTGACGGTCTTCGTAACGCTGACCGGTTTCCTGCTGGCGACCACGCTCGGGCTGATGATCGCGCTGCTCGGCATGGCCGACAGCATGGTGCTGCGCCAGATCGCCCGCTTCTATGTCGAGGTGGTACGCGGCGTGCCGATCCTCGTCCTGCTGTTTTATGTCGCCTTCGTCGGCGCTCCGGGCTTTGTCGCGCTCTACAACCTCATCGTCTCGCCACTGACGGCCGCCGGCTATCTGGAGCCGATGGTGGTGCGCGACGTCTCTTTGATGTGGCGGGCGATCATCGCCCTGATGATCGGCTATTCGGCCTTCATCGCCGAAATCTTCCGGGCCGGCATCCAGTCGATCGACAAGGGCCAGATCGAAGCGGCCAAGGCGCTTGGACTCAGCCGCAGCCAGCGGTTCCGCCTCGTCGTTTTCCCGCAGGCGATCCGGGTGATCTTCCCGCCGCTGTCCAACGATTTCGTCGCCATGGTCAAGGATTCGTCGCTGGTCTCGGTGCTCGGCGTCGCCGACATCACCCAGATGGGCAAGGTCTATGCCTCCGGGTCGTTCCGCTTTTTCGAGACCTATTCGATCGTCGCCTATGTCTATCTGGTACTGACGATCGGCCTGTCACTGATGCTGCGCGGCTTCGAGAAGCGCATGCGCGCGCGGGCCGAGCGCTCCTGAGTTTTTCGGCCGGAAGCGGAAGACCATTCTTTCCGCTTCCGGCCGATCCAGCCTCAATAGATTTCCGGCACATACATTTCCTGCGGCACCGGATGGCGAAGGTAGTCGCTGTTGCGCACCCGGTCCGGCAGGACGACCTGTTCCTTCGGCACGCTTTCATAGGGGATCTGGCCGAGCAGATGGGTAATCATGTTCAGCCGCGCCTTCTTCTTGTCGACCGCCTGGACAACCCACCACGGCGCCTCGGGAATGTGGGTGCGCTCCAGCATCTCTTCCTTGGCCTTGGTATATTCCTCCCAATGAATACGGCTCTGCAGGTCCATCGGTGACAGTTTCCACTGCTTCAGCGGATCGTTGATGCGCATGCGGAAGCGGAATTCCTGTTCCTCGTCGGTGATCGAGAACCAGTATTTGAGCAGGATGATGCCGGAGCGGGCCAGCATGCGCTCGAATTCCGGCACGGAGCGGAAAAATTCCTCCAGTTCGTCCTGGCTGCAGAAACCCATCACCCGTTCGACGCCGGCGCGGTTATACCAGGAGCGGTCGAACATGACCATTTCGCCGGCCGTCGGCAGATGATTGACGTAGCGCTGGAAATACCACTGGCTGCGTTCACGTTCCGTCGGTGCGGGAAGCGCCACGACGCGGCAGACGCGCGGATTGAGGCGCTGCGTCACGCGCTTGATTGCGCCGCCCTTGCCGGCCGAATCGCGACCTTCGAACAGCAGCACGACCTTGAGTTTCTTGTAATGCACCCAGTCCTGCAGCCGCACGAGTTCGTGCTGCAGCTTGAACAGTTCGCGGAAATAGACCCTGCGGTCGATCGTCGGCTCGGACAGGCCCTCGGCGACGAGTTCGTCCAGCCGCTCCTCTTCCATCTCCAGTTCCAGTTCCTCGTCGAAGCTGTCGATGATCTCGTTCTTGATGCGGTTGACGTCGTCATGCGTGGGCGCGGACATAAAGGCTCCTTCCGGGTTCGAACGGCAGATCAACGCATGTTTGCGCGAATGCTTTATGACAGCTGGAAAATGGGCCGGCCAGCCCGGCTCGCCAAACCATTGCGTGATGCGTGCAGGACGATAACGCCGCCGGTTACTGCCACATTGCCGACCGCACGAAAAACTGCTAAAGAACCGCGCATGGGATCGAAATTCGGATGCCTCGCGCCAGACATTTTCGTGCTGCAAGACCACAAGCGTCTGCCGGCACGCTTTTTCGCGCGTGTCTCCGGGGCGCTCAACAGCCGTCTAGTCTAGGACGCCGTAACGCCGGTTTGCCGTTTGGCGACCACACGCCCGATTGCCATCTATCATCTTCACACGGATATAAAGCCATGAGCGCACCGCGTACTCTTTACGACAAGATCTGGGACGACCACATGGTCGATCAGCAGGACGACGGAACCTGTCTTCTCTACATCGACCGTCACCTCGTTCACGAAGTGACGAGCCCGCAGGCCTTCGAAGGTCTGCGCATGGCCGGCCGCAAGGTCCGTGCGCCGGAAAAGACGCTGGCCGTCGTTGACCACAACGTACCGACCTCGCCGGATCGCCATCTTGGCATCAAGAACGAGGAAAGCCGCATCCAGGTCGAGGCGCTCGCCACCAATGCCGCCGAGTTCGGCGTCGAATATTATTCGGCCAGCGACAAGCGCCAGGGCATCGTGCACATCGTCGGTCCGGAACAGGGCTTCACCCTGCCGGGCATGACCATCGTCTGCGGCGATAGCCACACCTCGACGCATGGTGCTTTCGGAGCCTTGGCGCATGGTATCGGCACGTCCGAAGTCGAACATGTGCTGGCCACCCAGACGCTGATCCAGAAGAAGGCCAAGAACATGCTGGTGCGTGTCGATGGCGTTCTGCCGGAGCATGTGACCGCCAAGGACATCATCCTTGCCATCATCGGCGAAATCGGCACGGCCGGCGGCACCGGCCATGTCATCGAATTTGCCGGCGAAGCCATCCGTGCGCTGTCGATGGAAGGCCGTATGACCGTCTGCAACATGACGATCGAAGGCGGCGCCCGCGCCGGCCTGATCGCGCCGGACGAAAAGACCTTCGAATATATCAAGGGCAAGCCGCGCGCGCCGAAGGGTGAACAGCTGGAACAGGCGATCGAATACTGGAAGACGCTGCAGAGCGACGAAGGCGCCCATTACGACCGCGTCGTCGTGCTGAACGCCGCCGATCTGCCGCCGATCGTCTCCTGGGGCTCCTCGCCGGAAGACGTCGTTTCCATCCAGGGCGTGGTACCGAACCCGGATCTCATCGAAGACGAGAACAAGCGCACCTCGAAATGGCGCGCGCTCGACTATATGGGCCTGAAGCCGGACACCAAGATCACCGATATCGCCATCGACCGGGTGTTCATCGGTTCCTGCACCAATGGCCGCATCGAAGACCTGCGCGAAGTCGCCAAGGTTGTCGAAGGCCGCACTGTCGCCTCGACCGTGTCTGCGATGATCGTGCCGGGTTCCGGTCTGGTCAAGGAACAGGCGGAAGCCGAAGGCCTCGACGTGATCTTCAAGGCGGCCGGTTTCGACTGGCGTGAGCCGGGCTGCTCGATGTGCCTGGCGATGAACGACGACCGGCTGAAGCCGGGCGAGCGTTGCGCCTCGACCTCGAACCGCAATTTCGAAGGCCGCCAGGGCTTCAAGGGCCGCACGCATCTTGTGTCGCCGGCCATGGCCGCCGCCGCGGCCGTTGCCGGACACTTCGTCGATATCCGCGACTGGAAGTAAGGCGAAAGCCGCACGTGTGACTTCAGATGCCGTCCGCAGCAACGCGGGCGGCTTCTTTTTGCGGTTGTGTCACCGGACGATCGTAAAGACGGGCAATTGCAAAAGTGGCAATTGCAAAGGCCGGCAAAGCCGCTATCGTCGCGCCGTCACAAAATTGTCATGCAACCCTCCTTGATGGCCCATTCCATGCCCCAGCCGAATTCCTTGATCGCCAGCGCCGGCGCGGTGCGTGCATGAGCGCGATCGCCATCGGCCTTGCCCTGGTTGCCGCCATCCTGCATGCGAGCTGGAACGCTTTCCTGCGCACCGGCAACGATCGTCTCTGGTCGATCACCGTGATGAGCCTCGCCGGCAGTGTGATCGCGCTGCCGTTCCTGTTCTATTTCCCCCTGCCGGATCTTGCCGCATGGCCCTATATCCTGCTCTCGGCCAGCCTCCAGGTCGGCTACAGCCTGTTTCTCGTGGCGGCCTACCGCCAGGGCGAATTGGGCCAGGTCTATCCGATCGTGCGTGGCTCCGTGCCGATGCTGGTGACACTGGGCGGCTTCCTGTTCTTCCATGAGGTGCTCGGGCCCTACCAGACGCTTGGCGTCGCTCTGGTCGCCGCCGGCATCATGAGCCTGTCGCTCGGCAAGACGCGGGCAGCCACATCCTCGCTGCTGTTTGCGCTTGCCACCGGCTTTATCATCGCCTGCTATTCAACGGTGGATTCCAAGGGCGTGAAACTGGTCGAACAGCCGGTCGCCTATGCCATGTGGGTGCTGTTCCTGTTCGGCGTGATGATCTGCGTCACCTATGCCGTGCTGCGTCGTGGTTTGCTGATCGATTTTCGCGCCAGTGTCACCTGGAAGGCGTTTGCCGGCGGCGTTGTCGCGATGATGGCCTATGGCCTCGTCGTCGTCGCCTATTCCTTTGCGCCGGCCGGCCTGGTGACGGCGGTGCGCGAAACCAGTGTCGTCTTCGCGGTCCTGATCGGGGCAGCGTTTCTCGGCGAACCCCTGACGATCCGCCGGGTGGCCGCCTGCCTGACCGTGGCGGCCGGCGCGATCTGCGTCAGTCTGTAACCGTCTCTGCAATGAAAAAGGCGGCTGTCGGGCCGCCTTTCTTGTCGTGGTTAACCAAGCGTTACACGTGAATCAGAAGGTTGCGGTCTTCGGATCCGGGCCGATGCGGGCGCCCGCATCGTCCAGCGCATTCAACTCTGCCAGGTCGTCACTCGAAAGCGTGAAGTCGAAGACATTGAAGTTTTCGACGATACGCGATGGCGTGACGGACTTCGGAATGACCACCAGGCCGTTGTCGATATGCCAGCGGATGATCACTTGTGCCGGCGTGCGGCCAAGACGCTCGGCAATCTTGCCGATGACCGGGTTGTTCAGCAGCTTGCCCTGACCAAGCGGGCTCCAGGACTGCGTGGTGATCTTGTGCTTGTCGTGGAAGGCGCGCGTCGTCTTCTGCTGGAAGTCCGGATGCAGTTCGATCTGGTTGATGACAGGCACGACGCCGGTTTCTCCGATGATCTTTTCCAGATGTTCCGGATAGAAGTTCGAGACGCCGATCGATTTTGCCCGGCCTTCTTCCTTGAGCTTGGCAAAAGCCTTCCAGGTATCGACAAACAGGCCACGATGGGCCGATGGCCAGTGGATGAGATAGAGATCGACATAGTCGGTGCCGAGACGCTTCAGGCTGGCGTCAAATGCCTTGAGCGTCGAATCGTAGCCCTGGTCGACGTTCCACAGCTTGGTTGTCAGGAAGATTTCGCCACGGGCGACGCCCGACTGCTTTATGCCCTTGCCAACACCTTCCTCGTTTTCATAGACGGCGGCCGTGTCGACGTGGCGATAACCGGCATCCAGCGCCGCCTTGACCGCGGGCGCAGCTTCGTCGTCCGGGGTCTGCCAGACGCCGAGACCGACCTGGGGGATGCGATTGCCATCGTTCAGGGTGATATGGGTTTGCTCTGTCATCGGTGAAATCTCCATGAAGTATCGGGCGATTGAAGACGGCGGAGGTCTTCGGAAATGATTGATGCCGGCACGGTTTGTCCAGCTGTCGGAATCGGGCCAGCACATAACTATTCAAATGGGCTGGCCCCTGTTTCCCATTCCCTACTTAGGAAGGCTGCTGGCCAATGAAAGGGGATCGAGATGCAATTAGCCTGATCGTTCTGTCAGAGAACCTGAAGGCTGGTTCTGGCCGTCAGAAAAGGCAGAAGGCGGCGCATGTCGCGCGGATGGAGGGCAACACAGCCTTCCGTCGGCTGGTAGCCGGGGGGGGCGATATGAAAGAAGATTGCCGAGCCGCGGCCGCGCTTTCGGGACGACAGGTTCCAGTCCAGCACGATGCAGAGATCATAGAGTTCGTCATCGCGCATCAGCCGTTCGTGGCTCGGCCGGAACGGCGCCTTGACCGGGCGATTGTAGCTGGCATGGCCGGACGCGTCGCACCAGAGCATGGCCGCGCTGGCGCGCTGCATCGGCAAGGCAGTCTTCGCCTCGCGCACCCGGTCACCACGCAGGTAGCCGGAGACGAGTTTCATCGTCGCAATGGGGGTCGCACCGTCACCCTCGCGCTTGCGGCTGGTGGTGGCCGAGCGGCCAATGGCGGCGCGCAGGCGCAACGGCCCGGCCTGCAGGATCGCCTGGCTTTTGCCGGTCGGCGCCCGACGAACAAGCAGGCGGCGCAGCGTCTTTTCCGGAATTTTAGGCTTGTCGGCTGTCACATTCACGAGATTTTGCCTTGTTCGTGAAGAATGTTGTATTCATAGCACTTCATATGTTTCGGCAAAGCCATAATTGCCTGAAGATAAGAGCATAAGCCTTCGAAAATACGACCCAATCTGGAAGGATCAAGGATGACGGCGCGGACCATTCTGCTCGTGGATGACGACGAGGATCTGAGGCAGATCCTCGTCGAACAGCTCTCGCACTATGAAGAGTTCCAGCTTCTGCAGGAAAACAATGCCACGCGCGCCATGCAGACGGCAAAGACCAGCCAGGTCGACCTGCTGATCATGGATGTCGGCCTGCCGGATATGGATGGGCGCGAGGCGGTCAAGCTGTTGCGCAAGGGCGGCTTCAAGTCGCCGGTGATCATGCTGACTGGCCACGATACCGATTCCGACACGATCCTCGGCCTGGAAGCCGGCGCCAATGATTACGTCACCAAGCCATTCCGCTTTGCCGTCCTGCTCGCCCGCATCCGCGCCCAGCTGCGCCAGTTCGAGCAGAGCGAGGACGCGACCTTCGGCGTCGGTCCCTATCTGTTCAAGCCCAGCCAGAAGCTGCTGACCACCGACGACGGCAAGAAGATCCGGCTGACCGAAAAGGAATCGGCGATCATCCGCTATCTCTACCGCGCCGGCCAGAAGGTGGTCACGCGCGACGTGCTGCTGGAGGAAGTCTGGGGCTACAATTCCGGCGTCACCACCCATACGCTGGAAACCCATGTCTATCGGCTGCGCCAGAAGATCGAGCGGGATCCGTCGAATGCCGAGATCCTGGTCACCGAGAACGGCGGCTACAAGATCATTCCCTGAAATCGGCCCAGATATCGGTCTTGCTATCGGCCTTCATTCCGGCTCTGGCCTGTCCCTTGTCCGCAGCCGGCATCGGACAGCCGGGGATGATGCGTGCGCATGGCTCGTCTCGCCTGCGCTTTTGCGCTAAGGCTTGAGCACCGCTGCCAGACTGGCGGTGACTTTGCCAGGACTTTGCGACGACTTGGCGGCTTGCGACGGGAGAGCTTGATGGCACTGAGCGACGATATCGATCTGCTTTCGGCGGTGCCGCTGTTTTCCGGCCTCGATAAGGATCAATTGCGTCTGGTCGCCTTCGGCGCCGAACATCGGCAGATCGCGACGGGCCAGGTGCTGTTTCGCGAAAAATCGCCGGCCGAATGCGCCTATGTTGTGGTCAGCGGCACGCTGGAACTGCATGTCATCGGCCGTGGCGGCAAGTCTCGGCTCGAGACCACGGTCGGCCCGGGTTTCATGCTGTCCGAGCTTGCGCTGGTCACCATGGTCGAGCGCAAGTTCACCGCCGTTGCGAGCCAAGACGTCGACGTTATCCGCATCACCCGGGCAATGTTTCACAGACTGTTGGAAGAATACCCGTCGATGGCCCGCCATGTCGAGGCGCGCATCAAGCAGTCCATCAGCGCACTGGTCGACGGCACGGCCGCCATGGCAGGCCGCTTCGAATAAACATAGCCTGCTATCAGATATCGAACGTCGCTGTGACCGGCACATGGTCGGACGGCTGGTTCCAGCCGCGCGCTTCCTTCAGGATATCGACGCGCCTGAGCAGCGGCGCCAGATCGGCCGACGACCAGATATGGTCGAGGCGGCGACCCTTGTTGGCGGCGGCCCAGTCCTTGGCGCGGTAGCTCCACCAGGTGTAGAGCTTCTCGCTGTCCGGCACATGCTGGCGCATCAGGTCGACCCAGTTGCCCTGGCGCATGATCTCCAGCAGGCCTTCGGTCTCGACCGGCGTGTGGCTGACGATCTTCAGCATCTGTTTGTGCGACCAGACGTCGTGCTCGAGCGGTGCGATGTTCAGGTCGCCGACCAAAACCGACGCCGTGCCCGGCTCGCCATCGGCCGACAGCGCCTTCATTTCGGCGATGAAGTCGAGCTTGTGGCCGAATTTCGGGTTGATCTCGCGATTGGGCTCGTCGCCGCCGGCGGGGACGTAGAAATTGTGCAGGCGAATGCGGCGGCCGGCCCATTCGAACACAGCCGAGATGTGGCGGCTGTCGCCGACGCCGCAATAGTCCTGGCGGTGATCCTCGGTCAGCGGCAGGCGCGAGCAGATGGCAACGCCGTGATAGCCCTTCTGGCCATGCAGGACGATGTTCGTGTAGCCGAGTGCGGCGATCTGCTCAGCGGGGAACTGGTCGTTCTGGCACTTGATCTCCTGGAGGCAGAGAATGTCCGGGCTTGTCTGCCTGAGGAAATCCTCGACGATCGGCAGGCGCAGCCGCACCGAATTGATGTTCCAGGTGGTTATCGAAAGCGTCATGGCGGTTGTTCCCCAGATGTCTTCCGTTCTTAGGAAGTTTCACCCGCAATGAACAGGAAAAGGCGGCGGGACATTTCTGTCCGCCGCCTTTCTCCACAAGTGAGACTTGCAATCAGCGTTGCTGGTTGTGAACGTCCGCATAGGGAATTTCAAAGACGGTCTGGTCGAAATCGACACCCGTCTGGACGTTGAAAATCATCACCGACGTGTCTTTTTTCTGCAGGTCGGTGATCGTCCACTGGCGCAGTTCGAAGGTCTTCGGGTCGAACATCAGGGTGATCGTCGAATCGCCGAGCAGCGTCTTGTCGCCCAGCACGATTGTGGTGAGGTCAGCCTCTTCCTTGACGTCGCGGACCATCTTGTTGCCCAGGTCGATGCGCTCGGCCAAAAGCAGGCTGAGCGGCGTCTTCGACAGCGGATAAAGATCCCAGGTCTTCAGCTTGGTATTGCCGATCACGACATTCTTGCCGTCGGCGATCACGCGCATCGGCGACGGCTTCTCGTAGTTGAAGCGCAGCTTGCCGGGACGCTGGATGAAAAACTTGCCGCCGGTCTGCTCGCCACGCGGGCCGAACTGGACAAATTCGCCCATCATGTTCTTCACGCTGGAGAAATGGTCGGCGATCTTCTGGGCGGCATCGGTCGCGGCAAACGCAGGCATAGGCGGCAGGGCGGCATAGGCCATGAAAGCTGCAGCGCCCAGGACGAACTGGCGACGGCTGGTCAACGCAGGCAGGAAGGCCTCGCGTTCTGCATTATCTTCACTCATCCGGTACTCCTTCATATGCGTGCATGTCTTGCCGAAAAAGGCGGCGGCTTCATGACGCAAGCCTGCGCGTCCAGTGCGGCAACTCGTCCCAGTCGCAGTTGTTCCATCACCTTTCGATGTCGGATTCGGTTGGCACGAGGATCTCGCGCTTGCCGGCGTGATTGGCCGGCCCGATGATGCCTTCCTTCTCCATGCGCTCGATCAGCGAGGCGGCACGGTTGTAGCCGATGCCGAGGCGGCGCTGGACATAGGAGGTCGACGCCTTGCCGTCACGCAGCACGATGGCCACCGCCTGGTCATAGGGATCGTCGGATTCCGACAGGTTTGAGGTGCCGGTCGGGCCACCGCCGTCCTCGCCTTCGTCATCGTCGACGGTAATCGCTTCCAGATATTGCGGTGAGCCCTGGGTCTTCAGATAGGCGACGATTTCCTCGACCTCGGTGTCGGACACGAACGGTCCGTGCACGCGCTGGATGCGGCCACCGCCGGCCATGTAGAGCATGTCGCCCATGCCGAGCAGCTGTTCGGCCCCCTGCTCGCCGAGAATGGTGCGGCTGTCGATCTTCGACGTCACTTGGAAGGAGATGCGGGTCGGGAAATTCGCCTTGATCGTGCCGGTGATGACATCGACAGACGGGCGCTGCGTCGCCATGATCACATGGATGCCCGCCGCACGTGCCATCTGTGCCAGACGCTGCACGGCGCCTTCGATGTCCTTGCCGGCGACCATCATCAGGTCGGCCATCTCGTCGATGATCACGACTATATAAGGGATCGGCTGCAGGTCGAATTCTTCCGTCTCGTAGATCGCCTCGCCTGTCTGGCGGTCGAAGCCGGTCTGGACCGTGCGGGTCAAGACCTCACCCTTTTCCAGCGCCTGCTCGACGCGGCTGTTGAAGCCGTCGATATTGCGCACGCCGATCTTCGACATCTTCTTGTAGCGCTCTTCCATCTCGCGCACGGTCCATTTCAAGGCCACGACGGCCTTTTTCGGATCGGTGACGACGGGAGACAGCAGGTGCGGGATGCCGTCATAGACTGAGAGTTCGAGCATTTTCGGATCGATCATGATCAGCCGGCATTTTTCCGGCGACAGGCGGTAGAGCAGCGACAGGATCATGGTGTTGATCGCGACAGACTTGCCCGATCCGGTGGTACCGGCGACCAAAAGATGCGGCATCTTGGCAAGGTCGGCGATGACAGGTTCGCCGCCGATTGTCTTGCCGAGCGCCATGGCGAGCTTGGCCTTGTTGCCGTCGAAGTCCTTCGAGCCGATCAGTTCGCGCAGATAGACGGTCTCGCGCGTCTGGTTGGGCAATTCGATGCCGATCGCGTTGCGCCCGGGCACGACGGCGACACGGGCGGCGATCGCGCTCATCGAGCGGGCGATATCGTCGGCAAGGCCGATGACGCGCGACGACTTGATGCCCGGTGCCGGCTCCAGTTCGTAGAGCGTGACGACGGGGCCGGGACGCACATGGATGATCTCGCCCTTGACGCCGAAGTCGTCGAGCACGCCTTCGAGCAGGCGGGCATTGTGTTCCAGCGCCTCGGCCGACAGCGTCGCGTCGCGGGCAACCGCACGCGGTTCGGCCAGCAGATGCACCGAAGGAAGCTGGAAACCGTCCGGGCGCAGCAGCGAGCCCTGCGCATCGCGCTCGACCCGGGCGCCGGGCTTGGGGCGGCTGGCGGGCGCGGAGACGCGCGGCGAACTGCGACCGGCGCCAAGATTGCGCGATGGGGCCGCGGGGGCAGAATTCCAGTCGTCCTCGTCATCCGGCAGGATTCCGGCCGGACGGGGCATGTCATCCATGTCGAACGCGCCATCGTCATCGTCGAAATGGCCGCTGGTCATCGGCGGTGGCGAGACGATGGATCGCGTTGTGGCGCGCGGCGCGCCATCGAGCACCGGTTCCTGGCGGGCATGCAAGGCGGGCGCCTTCGGCCGGCTCGGCTCGTTCAAAGTGCCGAATTCGTCATCGTTGAAGTCGTAGGGCTGGTCGAAGTCGCGGCGGCTGCGCTCGGCCGGCTTTAGGCCGAACAGCCGGCGCATGCGCGCCCGCGTCGTGTACCAGTTGTGGGCAATCGCGCCGAGCGCCAGGGCAATCGGACCTTCCGGCTCATCCTCGTCATCGGCCTCGATCGATTGCGCCATGCTGCGGCTCTTGTCCGCCGGGGCTTTGATCTGGGGCGCATGGATCTCCGGCTCGCTGCGCCCGATGATGCCGGCGGCAAACAGCATCAGCCACGCGGTCGGCGCGGCAAGGATGGCCCCCATCACCAAGGCGAATGTACCGGTCGGATAGGCACCGATGAACAGAGCCGGGAAGCGCAGGATCAGGTCGCCGAGAACCCCACCCGTACCGCTCGGCAGCGGCCATGTCAGCGGCGGCGGAAAGCAGCCGACGGTGGCGGCGGCCACCAGTGCGCCCACCAGCCAGGCGGCGAGGCGAGCCGGCACGCGGGTCAGTCTGCGTCCGCCGATCAAGGCGAAGGACCAAGCGAGCACTGGCAACAGCGCCAGCAGACTGGCAAGGCCGAAGAATTGCATCATCAGATCGGCAAAGACCGCACCCCAGAGACCGAGGATGTTGGTTGGCTGATTGTCGGTCGCATAGGACAGGCTCGGATCCGCGACATTCCAGGTGGCCAGCGATGCAACCGCGAGAACCAGCAGCAGGAAAAGGCCGAAACCGGCCAGCGAGAGCATCTGACGCACTACGAAAGCAGTCAGCACGAAGCGAGCCGGGTGATCGGGAAGCGCTGCCGAATTTCCTCTGTCCATGTGATTGCCTGCCCGTCCACGTGAGGTCACTGCTACGCCTTGCGCCGGCTGGGGAACCGGCATGGCTTTACGATACCCTACAGGCCCGAGGGTTAATGTGGCATTAACCATGGTGGGCCGATCGGCCCACAGGCAGGCCGAAACAGGATTTGCGCACAAAAAACGCCCGGGCCTTGCGGTCCGGGCGTTCATGATGCTGGCGAGGTGACCGCGCCGGAGCGCGATCCGTCTCTTAGTTGTGGTAGGCAGCTTCGCCGTGCGAGGCGAGGTCGAGACCTTCGCGCTCGGCTTCGACCGGAACGCGCAGGCCAACGATGACGTCGGTGATCTTGAACAGGATGACCGAACCGACACCGCACCATACGACGGTGACGAGCACTGCCTTTACCTGGGTGAAGAACTGCGCACCCATGGTCACGCCGTCTGCGTAGCCGATGCCGCCGAGCGAGGACGAGGCGAAGATGCCGGTTGCCAGCGCGCCGAACAGACCGCCGATACCATGGACGCCGAAGACGTCAGCGGTGTCGTCGTAGCCGAACTTGTTCTTGATCACGGAGACGAAGAAGTAGCACAGCGGGGAGACGATCAGGCCCATGACGATCGCGCCCATCGGGCCGGCAATGCCGGCAGCCGGGGTGATGACGACCAGACCGGCGATCATGCCGGAAGCCGCGCCCAGCATGGATGCCTTGCCGCGGGTGAAGGTTTCGACGATCGACCAGGACACAACAGCGGCAGCCGTTGCAACGAAGGTGTTGATCGTGGCGAGCATGGCGCCGCCGGTGGCTTCGAGGTTCGAGCCGGCGTTGAAGCCGAACCAGCCGAACCAGAGCATGGCCGCACCAACCAGGGTGAGGGTCATGGAATGCGGAGCCATCATGTCCTTGCCGTAGCCGGTACGCTTGCCGACCATGATCGCGCCAACCAGACCGGCAACACCGGCATTGATGTGCACGACGGTACCGCCGGCGAAGTCAAGCGCGCCCCAGCCGAAGATCAGGCCGTTTGCGTCCCAGACCATGTGGGCGATCGGGAAGTAGATGAAGGTGACCCAGAGCAGGCAGAAAAGAACCGATGCCGAGAACTTGATGCGTTCGGCAAAGGCGCCGACGATCAGGGCCGGGGTGATGGCGGCGAACGTCATCTGGAAGACGATGAAGATGTATTCCGGAATGACGGCGTCCGAGAAGGTTGCCGCCGTGCTGTCCGGCGTGACGCCGGCCAGGAAGAGCTTGGCGAAGCCGCCGAAATACGGGTTCGTCGATCCGCCGAAGGCGAAGGAGTAGCCGTAGAGAACCCATGCGATCATGATCGCAGAGCCGATAACCGTGCACTGCATGAGAACGGAGAGCATGTTCTTGGCGCGCACGAGACCGCCGTAGAACAGGGCAAGGCCCGGGATCAGCATGAACAGGACGAGGATGGTGCAGACGAACATGAAGGCGGTGTCGCCCTTGTTCGGAACCGGTGCGGCAGCGACCGCCTCGGCAGCAGCAGGTGCTGCTTCCTGCGCGAAGGCGACAACCGGCGCCAGCATTGCTGCCGACGCGGCGCCAATGCGCAGCAATGTGGAATTCAACTTGGCAAATGACATCAGAAAAAACTCCCCTAGCGGCCGTTCTTACAGAGCTTCGGTATTGGTTTCGCCGGTGCGGATACGCACGGCCTGATCAATCGGATAGACAAAGATCTTGCCGTCGCCGATCTGACCCGTCTTGGCCGACGATGCGATGGCTTCGACTGCCTTGTCCGCAAGCTCGGAGGACACTGCGATTTCGATCTTCAGTTTCGGCAGAAAGCTGACGGCATATTCGGTGCCGCGGTAGATTTCAGTATGTCCCTTTTGGCGTCCGTATCCCTTGACCTCGGTCACGGTCAGGCCCTGGATGCCCACAGCGGTGAGGGCTTCGCGCACCTCGTCCAGCTTGAACGGCTTTATGATAGCCATCACAATCTTCATCTGGTTTCCCATCCTTTGCTTGTCCTCGGCGCGGGGCCGACTCTCCTTGACGCTGGCTAGATCAATTCGCCGAGCGACCAGCCCTTGCCATTCAAACTATGTGCCAGTTTGGAAGATGGGAAATAAGTTATTGAAATGTAAAGGATATAAAGATGCGATCTAATAAACAGGCAAATGAACGGGCGCTGGGCGCATAAAATATGTGCAAAAAAACAAAATAGCCCGCGTTTTAATCATTTGCTCTTTTGCGGATCAACCCCTCCTGGGCGACCGACGCGACGAGCCGGCCATCCCGGGTGAAAATGCTGCCGCGGGTCATGCCGCGCGCACCGGCCGCACTCGGGCTGTCCTGGGTATAGAGCAGCCAGTCGTCGAGCTTGCAGGGCCGGTGGAACCACATCGCATGATCGAGGCTGGCCACCTGAAGCTCCGGATCGAAGATCGACGTGCCATGCGCATACAGCGAGGTGTCGAGCAGCGTCATGTCGGAGAGATAGGCAAGGATCGCTGCCTGATAGTGCTTGTCCTCGGGAACGAAGCCGGCGGCGCGGACCCAGATATGCGCCTGCGGGTCGAGCTTTTCCTTCGACAGGTAATGCACCATAGACACGGGACGGATTTCGATCGGCCGTTCCCGGCCCCAGTATTTTTTCACCGTGTCCGGAGCCCTGGCGAGAAAAGCCTCGCGAAATTCCATCTCGCCCATCAGTTGCTCAGGCTGCGGCACATCGGGAATGGCGGCCTGGTGGTCGAAACCCGGTTCCGCGAGCTGGAAGGAGGCGGACATGGAGAAGATGGCCTTGCCGTGCTGGATCGCCACGACCCGGCGGGTGGTGAAGCTCGCACCGTCGCGAATGCGTTCGACCTGATAGACGATCGGTACCGAGGGATCGCCGGGCCGCATGAAATAGGCATGCAGTGAATGCACCAGGCGATCTTCGTCGACGCAGCGCTGCGCTGCCATCAGCGCCTGGGCTATCACCAGCCCGCCGAAGACGCGTTGCCAGCCATTCTGTGGGCTGTTGCCGCGAAACAGGTTTTCCTCAAGCTTTTCCAGATCGAGGCGTTCGATCAGGTCCCGCATCGGTTTCGTCTGTTCATGTGGCTGCGACATAATGCATTGCTCCGCTTATAGGCACCCGTTCAAGGCTGATCTATATAGGTGGCAGAATGTCTACAAGAGCAAAGGATTTCGCCATGCTGGATGTGCTGGTTGTCGGCGGCGGCTATGTCGGTCTTTCGGTTGCGGTTGCGATCAAGCAGGCTGCGCCGCATCTGAATGTCGAGGTGATCGAGGCGGCCCCGGAGACTGCCTGGACAAAGGATCCGCGCGCATCCGCCATCATCGCCGCTGCAACCAAGATGCTCGTAGTGTTTGGTCTCTGGGACCGTATCCAGCCGGATGCCCAGCCGATCAACCGGATGATCGTCACCGATTCGAAGACCTCCGATCCGGTGCGCCCGGTGTTTCTCACCTTTGACGGCGCCGTCGAGGACGGGCGGCCCTTTGCCCACATGATCCCGAATGTCAGCATGGTGGCTGCCCTGCGCGATGCCTGCGCCACGGCTGGTATCGTGATCCGCCATGGTCTGCGCGCGACTGGTTTTCGCGACACCGGCCCGTCGGCCGAACTGACGCTCTCGGATGGTACCACGGTTGCCGCCCGCCTCGTCGTCGCCTGCGACGGCGTGCGCTCCAAGCTGCGCGATCTGGCCGGGATCAAGACCGTTACCTGGAATTACAATCAGTCCGGCATCGTCACCACGGTTGAGCATGAGCGCCCGCACGAGGGCGTGGCGGAAGAGCATTTCCTGCCGGCCGGTCCATTTGCCATCCTGCCGCTCAAGGGCAACCGCTCTTCGCTGGTCTGGACCGAGCGCACCGCCGATGCAGACCGTCTGGTCGCCTCGGACGACCTCGTTTTCGAGGCCGAGCTGGAGCGGCGCTTCGGCCACAAGCTCGGCCAGATCCGCGCGACCGAGGATCGCCGCGCCTTCCCGCTCGGGCTGACGCTGGCGCGTGCCTTTGTCGCGCCGCGGCTGGCGCTGGCGGGTGACGCGGCGCATGGCATTCATCCGATCTCCGGCCAGGGTCTCAATCTCGGCTTCAAGGATGTCGCGGCACTCGCCGAAACCGTCGTCGAGGCCGACCGGCTCGGGCTCGACATCGGTTCGCTCACCGTGCTCGAGCGCTACCAGACCTGGCGGCGGTTCGACACCTTCCGCATGGGCGTGACCACAGATGTGCTCAACCGCCTGTTTTCCAACGACAGCACGCCGGTCCGGGTCTTGCGGGATCTCGGCCTCGGGATCGTCGATCGCCTGCCGAGCCTCAAGGGTTATTTCATCCGCGAGGCGGCCGGCACATCGGCCGGCGGGGCGCCGCGGCTGCTGTCCGGCCAGTCTATCTGAAGGAATTCCTGTACGGCCGGTGTCAGCAGCGAGCGCTCGGCACCGCCCTGCACGGTGTCAGCGACCGCTCAGTCTTCCAGCTTGCGGGCTTCCGATACCAGCATGATCGGGATCCCGTCCCGGATCGGATAGGCAAGCCGTGCCTTTTCCGAGATCAGTTCATTGTGTTCGCGATCGAATTTCAGCGTGTTCTGCGTCAACGGGCAGACCAGCAGCTCGAGCAGTTTCGGATCGATCAGGCTGATGCGGTTGTCGACCATGCATCACCTATTGCAGCATGCTGTCGGCATCGCCGAAGGTGCGCGCCAGCACGATTTCGGTAATGGCGATCAGCGTTTCGGCACGGGTCTTCAGATCCGGGGCTTCGAGAAGCGCCTGCTTTTCCGCCGGACCGAAAGGCGACATCATCGACAGCGAATTGACCAGCGTCACATTGCTGGCGCGCTCGACGCTTTCCCAGTCCGCTTCCAGCTTGTTGGCCTCGAGATAGGCGCGGAAGGCGGCAAGCAGGCCGACGCGATCGACCTGACCCTCGTCCTCGCTGCTGGTGAGGTCGGTCATGAAAGGGGCGATGTGGAATGTCCGGTAATGCTTGGAGCCTGCCACTTCCTCAAGCAGCCGGAACCGGCAGATGCCCGACAGCGAAATCACATAACGACCGTCACCGGTCTCGGTAAACGATGTGATGCGGCCGATGCAGCCGACTTGCGACAGGGCCGGGCGTTCCGGGAGGATATTGGTCTGCGGTTCGCTCATCGCCGGCTGGATCATGCCGATCAGCCGATTGCCGGAAAGTGCTGCGTCGAACAGCGCCAGATAGCGCGGTTCAAAGACATTCAGCGGCAACTGTCCGCCCGGCAAAAGCAGCACGCCGGAGATCGGAAAAACCGGGATCGTCTCCGGCAGGTCACCCGCGGTCAGATATCTGGCATTTCCCACTTGCATCGAAGCACATCCTGTCCGGTCACAGCCGGCATTCACTCACGCTTCTCTATGTGGATCGCGAGCGGCAAATCTCAAGGCCGCGCGCGGCTCCCTCACGAAAAGAGTATCGAGGACAGTTTGCGGCGCGCCATGATGGTGGCCGGATCCTTCGGTCCCCAGACCTCGAAAAACTGCAGCAGCTGGCGGCGTCCACCGTCGTCGTCATAGGCGCGATCGCGCCGCATGATCAGCAGCAGATGTTCGGCCGCTTCCTCGCGCCGGCCTTCGACATTGCGGATCTTGGCAAGCTTCATGCGCGCGTCATGATCGTCGGGATCGAGCGACAGCGTGTGTTCGAGCGCCACCGGGTCGCCGAGCTTGCGCGCCTCGTCGATCTGGTCGAGACGCTTCAATTGCGCCTGCACTTCCGGTGCCTTTGCCAGCTCTTCCGGCAATTGCGTCAGAAGCTCGCGGGCGCGGACATGCTGGTTGGCGACGATCATGCATTCGGCCATGCCGGCCAGCGCCTTGACATTGTCCGGATCGGCCTGGAGCACGGCGGCAAACAGCTGCGCCGCGCCGTCGATATCGCCTGCGGTCACCAGGCCTGCGGCTTCCTCCAGAACGGCGGCAATCTCGGCTGCCTGGTCGGCGCCTGCGGGGCCTGCGACCTTGTCGATGAACTGCTTCACCTGGCTTTCCGGCAGCGCGCCCATGAAGCCGTCGATCGGACGACCGTCGACAAAGGCGACGACGGCGGGGATCGACTGGATGCCGAGCTGGCCCGGTATGGCGGGATGGTCGTCGATGTTGAGCTTGACCAGCTTGACGCGGCCCTCGGCCTCGTTGACGGCCTTTTCGATCACGGGCGTCAATTGTTTGCATGGGCCGCACCAGGGCGCCCAGAAATCGACCAGAACCGGCTGCTGGCGCGATTCTTCCAGCACGTCCTTGGTGAAGCCTGCGGTCGTCGTATCCTTGATCAGCGCCGCTACGGGGGCGGGGGCGGCGGCTGGGCTGTCGCCGAATTGCGCCTTGGCCGTCATCTGCTGGTTGCCGTAACCGCCAAAGGGATTGCCGTAGTCGCTCATGTGCGTATCTCCCGCCTGTTATTCGCCCGCCTGATCAGGGCTGCTGAACTGCCTTAAAGATCGTATGTCAGGCTGTCACTTTCAAGACAAGCGGCTGATGTCCGGTTGCCTCGATGAAGCGCAGCAGATCCTGGCTGCCGATCGACGTTGTCGCATCATTCGACAGCGGATGTCCGTTGATGATGTCGTGTTTCATCAGATCCGCATCGAGCACGAAGGTGACGTTGTGGCCCGTATCGTTGATCGCGCCGAACGCGGTCACAGAACCCGGAGCCACACCGAGATATTCCATCAGCTTTTCCGGCTTGCCGAACGACACCTTGCTGGCAGCACCGATGATCGTGTGCACGGTCTTCAGGTCGACCACGGCGTTTTCCTCGACGGTCAATAGAAAGAACTGGTCCTTCTTGTCCTTGACGAAGAGGTTCTTGGTGTGGCCGCCGGGAATCTCGTCGCGAAGAGACACCGATTCGGCCACGGTGAAGACCGGCGCATGGCTCTTCGTCCTGTGCTCGATCTTCAGTTCATCGAGAAAGCGGAACAGGTCTTCCGCGGTCCTGGCATCGGCATTCTGCGGCGGGGCGATATCGGTATCAGCGGTCATTTTGGCATTCCTGTTGATGACTATTGCGGCAGGTCTAGCGGATTTCGCCGCCAGAGATAGGCCCGCCACCGACAACTGACAATCTAACGCGCGGCAAAAAAGCCCGCATTTTCTGGGGTTTGCGAGATTTTTTGAGCGACGCTACATTTTTTTCGCAGCAAACTTTCATTTCCCTGTTGCAATTGAAAATCGTTTGAGCGATATAGCGCCCGTCGCCGCAGAAACGGCGGCCCACGATCCACTGACTACCCCAGGATCGAGGTTATGAGCGGGTGTAGCTCAGGGGTAGAGCACAACCTTGCCAAGGTTGGGGTCGAGCGTTCGAATCGCTTCACCCGCTCCATTTTCTCCCAATCACGACATTGATGAAATTGGCACGCCATTGCGTGTTGCGTTTTGTATCCCGATTTCCCGTATCGTGAATGTCAGGACAGGCTCGCACGCGAACCTGTCCCTTCAAGCGCATAGTCAGCTCTTCGAAAACACGTAATCCGTTTCCTGGCGCAGCACCTCGCCCGGACGCAGGACCGCATTGGGGAAGCCCTCGTGGTTGATCGCGTCCGGCCAGGTCTGGGTTTCCAGGCAGAAACCGGCAAATGCGCCGTAGCGGCGGCCTTCAAGGCCCGGCACAGCCGGGTTGACCATGCCGCCGGCATAGAACTGCACGCCAGGTTCGGTGGTGCGGACTTCCACTGAAACGCCGGAATTGACGCTGCGGGCGAGCGCCACGCTGCGCTTTTCCGTGCGCTCGGTCGAGAAACAGAAATTGTGGTCATAGCCGAGCTGGGCGCCGTCCACGGCATGGCAGATCGGTCGCATCTCGCGGAAATCGAAGTCGGTGCCGGCCACCGCACGGATCTCGCCGGTCGGGATCAGATTTGCGTCGACCGGCGTATAGTGATCGGCAGCGATCATCAGGTCATGGCCGAGAATGTCGTCACGGCCGTCGAGATTGAAATAGGAATGGTGACAGACATTGGCGATGGTCGGCGTGTCGGTCGTGGTCTCGAAGAGGATCGACAATGTGCCTTCCGGCTTCAGCGTATAGGTCGTCGTGGTCCGCGTGGTGCCAGGATAGCCGGCGCGGCCGTCCGCGTCGCTGATCTCCAGCGTCACGCTGTTGTGCGACAGGCCGATGATCTTCCAGTTGCGCTTGCCCATGCCTTCGGAGCCGCCATGCAGATGGCTGACACCGCGTTCGTTGAGCTCGAGCTGGTAATCGGTGCCATCGAGCGTGAAGCGGCCGTTGCCGATGCGATTGGCGCAGCGGCCGGGCGTGGCGCCGAAATAGGGCGAGTGGTTGAGGTAGCCGTCGAGCGTGTCGAAACCGAGCACCAGCGGCGCGTCATGGCCGTCCAGGCGCAGATCCTGCAGCGCTGCACCATAGGTGATGATCGAGGCCGTCAGGCCGCCGCCGGTCAGCGTCACCTGGTCCACCGTCTCGCCGTTTGCCGTCTGTCCGAATGCCTGCCTTGCCATGTGTCTCTCCCGGTATTCCGATTGCTCTTCTATTTTATCGTGCCAGTTCGCGGGCCGCCGCCTCCAGGCCGCCCAGCGTCAGGGAAAACATCCTGTTCTCCACCAACCGGCGAATCAATCCGACCGACATCGTATAGTCCCATTGCGGCTCGGTGAGTGGATTGATCCACAGGTGCCGGCGGAAATGTCCGGTCAGCCGCTCAAGCCAGACGGCGCCGCTTTCGCTGTTCCAGTGTTCGACCGAGCCACCGGGCTGGGTGATCTCATAGGGGCTCATCGACGCATCCCCGACAAAGATCAGCCGATAGTCCGGGCCGTAGGTGCGGATGATATCGCCCGTCGCGATCGTATCGGCATGGCGGCGGCGATTGTCCTTCCACACCCGTTCATAGGGGCAGTTGTGGAAGTAGAAATAGTCCATGTGGCGGAACTCGGACCGGGCGGCGGAAAACAGTTCCTCGACGCCCTTGATATGATCGTCCATCGAGCCGCCGATATCGAAGAACATCAAGAGCTTGACCGCATTCTTGCGCTCGGCCTGGGTTTTCACGTCGAGATAGCCGTGTTCGGCGGTGGCGCGGATCGTGCCGGCCAGGTCGAATTCCTCGGCCGCCCCCTGCCGGACGAAACGGCGCAGCCGGCGCAAGGCGACCTTGATATTGCGGGTTCCCAGTTCGACACTGTCGTCGAGATTGCGGAATTCGCGATTGTCCCAGACCTTCACCGCACGGCGGTGGCGGCTCTCTTCCTGGCCGATGCGAACACCTTCCGGATTGTAGCCATAGGCACCGAAGGGCGAGGTGCCGGCCGTGCCGATCCATTTCGAGCCGCCCTGGTGGCGCTCCTTCTGCTCGGCAAGCCGCTGTCTCAGCGTCTCCATCAGTGCATCGAAACCGCCGAGCGCCTCGATCAGTTTCTTGTCCTCGTCGGAGAGGTGCTTTTCGGCAAGGCGGCGCAGCCATTCGTCGGGGATGGCAACCGTCTCGACGCCGTCGCCTGCCGGCGCGGATAAAAGGCCGCCGAAGATTTCGCCGAACACCCGGTCAAAACGGTCGATGAAACGCTCGTCCTTGACCAGCGTGGTGCGGGCGAGAAAATAGAAACCATCAATATCGTAGTCGACCAGCCCTGCCTGCATGCCCTCCAGCAGCGACAGATATTCCCGCAGCGTGACCGGGACCTTCTCTTGTCTGAGCCGCAGGAAGAAAGGCAGGAACATCGGCGTTCAGAGGTTCTTCTGGTAGATGATGAAGGGCGTCTTGTCGGCGATCCTGTCATAAAGCTTGCGGGCTGTCCCATTGAATTCCTGGGTCATCCAGTAGACCTCCCTGGCATTTTCCCCTTCGGCAACCCGATAGACCGCCTCGATCAATGCCCGACCGATGCCTTTGCCGCGAATGTCCGGGTCGGCATAGAGGTCCTGCAGATAGCAGATGTTGTCGATATGCCAGCAGGAGCGATGAAAGAGGATATGGGCAAGGCCGACGGGCCTGCCGCCGACCCATGCCAGCAGCCCGCGATATTCGCCGGCATCGCCGGAGATCAGCCGGGCAAAGGTCGCCTGGTAGATCTCCTCCGGCAGTTCGGTCTCATAGAAGGCCAGATAAGCCTTCCACAGACGCCGCCAGTCGGCCTCGTCGGCTGCGGTGAGCGGTCGGATGTCCACCGGTGCTGCGTCTGCATTGGCCATGGCTACAAATCCTTGCCGATCTCGTCCAGATCATAGGGTGTCGTCTGGTAGATCTCGTTGATCCAGTTGCCGAATAACAGATGCGCATGGCCGCGCCAGCGATTGAGCGGCGCCAGCGTGTCGTCGTTATGCGGGAAATAGTTGTGCGGCATCTTGATCGGGATGCCGGCATTGACGTCGCGGAAATATTCATCCGCCAGCGAGGTGGAATCATATTCGACGTGGTTGAACATATAGAGACGCTTGGCGCGATCTTCCTGCACCAGGCAGACGCCCATTTCGTCGGATTCGAGCAGGATGTTCAGGCTCTTTTCCCTCTCGATGTCGGCACGGCGGACTTCCGTCCAGCGTGACACCGGAACCTGGAAATCATCCGAAAAGCCGTTCAGGAACACCGAGGATGGCGCGAGGTTGCGATGGCGGTAGACGCCGAACGCCTTTTCCTTCAGCGGGTGCTTCAGAACCTTGTGAAAATGATGGATCGCCGCCATCGCGCCCCAGCAGACATTCATCGACGAATGCACATGCGTCTCGGTCCAGTCGAAGATCTGCGCCATCTCGTCCCAGTAGGTCACGTCCTCATAGGGCATGGTCTCGACCGGCGCGCCGGTGACGATGAAGCCGTCGAACTTGCGCTCCTTCACCTCGTCCCAGGTCTGGTAAAAGGACAGGAGATGCTCTTCGGACGTATTCTTCGCCTTGTGGCCGCCGACGCGCACGAGGGTCAGCTCGACCTGCAGCGGCGAGGCGCCGATCAGGCGGGCAAATTGCAGCTCGGTCTTGATCTTGTTCGGCATGAGATTGAGCAGGCCGATCTGCAGCGGGCGGATGTCCTGGCGGACGGCCACCGTTTCGGTCATCACCCGCACGCCCTCATGCACGAGGGTCTCAAAGGCGGGCAGTGTATCGGGAATCCTGATCGGCATCTTGCTCTCAACTTTCCGTGTCGCGACGGTGCTTGACCGCCAAAACAAAAATACCGGCAGCTTTGCATATCGCTACCGGTCCTCGGAAAGTCTTGGAACTTGCCTCGGCCCTTTAGCGACTTATTTTACGTGGCTGCAAGCCGGCCGGCCAAATCACCACGAAACACCCGCGCTGTTTACGCCTGTCATGCCTGCAAATCAACGAAAAAACATGTGGCAACGCAGCGCGTGAAAGTGGGTGCGCGCTAGCGCCCCTCTCGCCGCGCCAGGAAAGCGAGCCGCTCGAAGAGATGCACGTCCTGCTCGTTCTTCAACAGCGCGCCATGCAGTTTCGGCAGCGCCTGTTTCGGATCGCCGCGCAGGTCGGCCGGATCGATATCCTCCGAAACCAGCAGCCGGATCCAGTCGAGCGCCTCCGAGGTCGACGGTTTCTTGCGCAGGCCGGGCGTCTCGCGGATCTCGTAGAACTGGGTCAGCGCATTGCGCACCAGTGTCTGCTTGATGCCCGGATAATGCACTTCGACAATGCGGGCGAGCGTGTCTGCCTCGGGAAAGCGGATATAGTGGAAGAAGCAGCGACGCAGAAATGCGTCCGGCAATTCCTTCTCGTTGTTCGAGGTGATGATGACGATCGGCCGGACCCTGGCTTTGACCAGTTCGCCGGTCTCGTAGACATGGAATTCCATGCGGTCGAGTTCCTGCAGCAGGTCGTTGGGAAACTCGATATCCGCCTTGTCGATCTCGTCGATCAGCAGCACGCATTTCTTGTCTGAGGCGAAGGCCTGCCAGAGCTTGCCGCGGCGGATGTAGTTGCCGACGTCATTGACGCGTGGATCGCCGAGCTGGCTGTCGCGCAGCCGCGACACGGCATCGTATTCGTAGAGACCCTGCTGCGCCTTGGTCGTCGACTTGACGTTCCATTCAATCATGTCGAGACCGAGGGCTGCCGCCACCTGGCGCGCCAGTTCGGTCTTGCCGGTGCCGGGCTCGCCCTTGACCAACAACGGCCGCTCCAGCGCAATCGCGGCATTGACCGCGATCATCAGATCCTTGTCGGCCACATAATCGGCGGTCCCGGTGAACTGCATTGTCTGTCTGCCCCATGCCATTCCATGCCATATCTGGTGCAAAACCTAGTGAGCCGGACCGGTTCATGCAAGCGCAAGCCGGCCGTCGACGTAAGGGATCGGTGGTCCCGTCATGCAAGATAAAGCTTGTATTTATGCGGAAATCTGACAGTCTGAAGGGACTTCAGTTTCACATGTCCAGTTGAGGCGCGTCTCCCCCCACAGGGACGGGATCACCGGCGCCGGATGTGTCAGATTATTCTTCCTTGATCACAACAAAGCCGACCACCGTCCTGCGGTCGTCGCCACCAGCCGCCGCAAGGGCGGATCTGCGTGCTTTTTGAAACAGAAACTGCCCCCGGTATGCGAACAGCGCGTCCGGGCGGCTTTGCTACACCCGCAGCACCGGCGCGCGGAGGAGACCCTGATGAGTGGACATAAATTTAAAATCGGCGACATGATCTTCCTGAAGGATGGCCCTGTCCGCGTGGCGCGGACGCCGGGCGTCTGCAAGATCACCGCGACGCTGCCCGAGACCGGCGGCAAACGCCAATACCGCGTGCGCTTCGAAGCCGAGAATTTCGATCGTTGCGTCGCCGAAGACGATATCGACCCCACCCGCAGCCAGACGCCGAAACAGGCGCCGGCCCATATACAGAAGGAACAAGGTCCATGGCTAAAGGTCAACAGCGTTCGAACCGCGAAGTAAGAAAGCCGAAGAAGGACAAGGACAAGCCCGCCTCTTCCGCGCCGGTCTCGAGCTTCACCAACCAGATGAAGACGGCCGAAACCTCCGGCACCAAGAAGCGCTGAGCCATTTCGGCCCTTTAAGCGAACAGCACGATCCGCGGCAACGGTCTGCGTTGCCGCGCTTTCATGCTGTGATCGGCATCCTGTGATCCGACATCGTGCGATCCGGCTTTTGCTTTTGGCCCAAGATGGGTTATGGGCAGAGCCATGATGCAGCGCATTTTCACCATCCTTCTCGGCGGGCTTGTCGAACCGACCGACCGGCTGAAGGCCGCGGTCGCTGAAAGCCGTGTGATTGCGGCCGATGGCGGCATGCGCCATGCGCTGGCGCTCGGCCTCAAGCCCGAGCTCTGGGTCGGCGATTTCGACAGTTCTGACGATCTGCCCGTCGAGGATTTCCCCGACGTACAGCGCATGCCCTATCCGGCGCGCAAGGCCTCGACCGATGGCGAGATCGCCGTCGATGAGGCGCTCGCGCGTGGGGCCTCACGGTTGATCCTGGCCGGTGCGCTCGGCGGCGAACGCTCCGATCATGCGCTGATGCATCTTCTCTCGGCGGTGGCGCTGGCCAAGCGCGGGGTCGATGTGGTGATGAGCTCTGGTCTCGAAGAGGCCTATCCGCTGCTGCGTCAGCCGCTGGTGATCGACCTGCCCAGGGGCTCGCTGTTTTCCGTCCTCGGTCTCACCGATCTTGCCGGCCTGACGATCGAGAATGCCCGTTATCCGCTTGCCAACTACGATCTTGCCTTCGGATCGTCGCGCACCATTTCCAACGTCGCGGACGGTCCCGTGCGGTTTTCGCTGACAAGCGGTGACGCGGTGATCCTTGCCCGCCCTCATGACATGACCGGAGCCTGAGCCTTGGCGCCTCCCATTCTGAAACTCGACGACATATTCCTCTCCTTCGGCGGAGCACCCTTGCTCAACGGCGCCAATCTGCAGATCGAACCGGGCGACCGGATCTGCCTGGTCGGCCGCAACGGTTCGGGCAAGTCGACGCTGATGAAGATCGCCGCCGGCCTGGTCGAGGCGCAGTCGGGCGAGGTCTTCCGCCATCCGTCCTCGACGATCCGCTACCTTGAACAGGCCCCCGATTTCGGCAGCTACACCACGGTCCAGGCCTATGCCGAAGCCGGTCTTGGGCCGGGCGACGATCCGTATCGTGTGACCTATCTGCTCGAGCATCTCGGCCTGACCGGCCAGGAAGATCCGGCCAGCCTGTCGGGCGGCGAGGCGCGGCGTGCAGCGCTTGCACGCGTCATGGCACCCGAGCCCGACATCCTGATGCTGGACGAGCCGACCAACCATCTCGATCTGCCGACCATCGAATGGCTGGAAGGCGAACTCTCCAAGAGCCGCAGCGCCCTGGTGGTGATTTCGCATGACCGGCGGTTTCTCGAAAAGATCTCGACCGCTACCGTCTGGCTCGACCGCGGCCTGTCGCGGCGCCTGGCGCGCGGCTTTGCCTTTTTCGAGGAATGGCGCGACAAGGTGCTGGAAGAGGAAGAGATCGAGCAGCACAAGCTCGGCAAGCAGATCGAGCGCGAGGAGCACTGGCTGCGCTACGGCGTCACGGCACGGCGCAAGCGCAACATGCGCCGCCTCGGCAATCTGCAGAGCCTGCGCGCCGACTATCGCGGCCACAAGGGACCGCAGGGCACGATCCAGGCCGGCGCCACCGAGGGTCGCGAAAGCGGCAAGCTGGTGGTCGAGGCCGACAAGATCACCAAGGCTTACGGCGACCGGACCATTGTCGCGCCGTTTTCGATCCGCGTGCATCGCGGCGACTGCATCGGCCTGATCGGCCCGAACGGCGCCGGCAAGACGACATTGCTGAAGATGCTGACCGGCCAGATGAAGCCGGATTCGGGCAAGATCAAGCTTGGCACCAATCTCGAGATCGCCGTGCTCGACCAGAAGCGCGAGGATCTCAATCCGGACGATACGCTGGCAAACTACCTGACCGACGGCCGCGGCGAGAACCTGCTGGTCAATGGCGAGCAGAAGCATGTCACCGGCTATATGAAGGAATTCCTGTTCCAGCCGGAACAGGCACGCACCCCGATCCGCAACCTGTCGGGCGGCGAGCGGGCGCGGCTGATGCTGGCGCGGATCATGGCCAAGCCGTCCAACCTCTTGATCCTCGACGAGCCGACCAATGACCTTGACATCGAGACGCTCGACCTGTTGCAGGAAATCGTCGCCGGTTATTCGGGCACCGTCATCCTGGTCAGCCATGACCGCGACTTCCTCGACCGCACCGTGACCTCGACGATCGCGCCGGCCGATCCGGAAAACCCGGATGGCCGCTGGATCGAATATGCCGGTGGTTATTCCGACATGCTGGCGCAGCGCAAGGGCGTCGAGGACGAGCGCAAAAAGGCGGAGAAAGCCGAGAAGGCGAAAGCCCAGGAGGCCTCGGGCAAGCCGGCCGAGAGCGGCAGCGTAAAGAGCCGGGGCAAATTGTCCTTCAAGCAGAAGTTCGCGCTGGAAAACCTGCCGAAGGAGATGGAAAAGGCGCAGAAGCAGATCGCCGCCCACGAGGCGAAGATGGCCGATCCCAAGCTGTTCACCAAGGATCCGGCGACCTTCAACACGCTCGCCGCCGAGACCGAAAAGCTGCGCGCCAGTGTGACGCGCATGGAAGAGGAATGGCTCGAGCTGGAAATGCTGCGCGAGGAACTGGAAGGGTAGGGGGCGATACTTGCCTGCCGGGCCTGGAGCGCGGATGTATCCGGGGATTGTCCCACTGACGATACCGGCTGCCTCTGGATACCCCCCTCTGCCCTGCCGGGCATCTCCCCCACAAGGAGGGAGATCGGCAGGTGGCTGGCCGCTCGTCCAACCGGATAGCTTGTGCAAATGAGGCCGGTGCGACGAGGAATTTCTGACTGTCGGTGTTTTGTCGCCCTTGCACCAAGGTCACCATCCTCTCCCTTGCGCCGAGGTCTCGGTGATCTCCCCCCGTGTGGGGGAGATGTCGGCGGAGCCGACAGAGGGGGGCGAACTGGCGCTGACGGCTGCCGGCAAGACTGTTGCTACGGCCACGCTTCGACTTCCATCCACATGGTTCAACGTCCTCTTCATCACTCAGAACCTTCAAAAATCCCATGCCAATACACCGGTCGGACTTTCCTCCTCCGGGGATGGTGGCAGTCTCGGACAGGGCGCCAGAAGCAACCTGTTGAATAATTTATATGGCTCCTTCCGGCGCCCCGTTCGGCGATTTTTGCCGGTTGCATGCGTCTCTCTGGCAAGGCGGCTTTGGCCGACGAAACTTGGCGTCTCGTCGTCAACCGGGCGCGGGTCCGAAACGTCTCGTTGAGACGTCCTGGCCGGGTGCCCGGGAGGTTTCAGGTTTCCGGCGGATGTGCGCACATCCCGACCTGACCCTCGCCCGGGGAGCGGGTCATTTGCGATCCCAGCTCCCGCCGTCTTTGTCACCAGATCCGTTTGACCGGATCCGGCGCCTTGTTTGTGTGCCCCTGAGGCACGCCCGATGGCCGTTGGGATCGAGGCTGGCTCAAACCATCCGAGGTTTTCACCATCCACCGTCCCGCCACCGGAGGGAGACCGTTGCATCCGGCCCGGAGGGTCTGGCCAGCGACAGCCGCGCCCTCCGGCGCCGGTTCCGCTTCGCCGGGCTCGCAATCCCCGGTGTATCCGAAAGCGGAACGGAGGGGAGTATGGCACAGCTCAAAACCAGGGGGATGAAATGGGGGCAGTTTTATTGAAAACGTTGGGGAATTTGAAAAAGTCATCCCCGCGGGAGGTGGTTTTTTGGCGGTTTGGCGGGTGAGCCCCCTCATCCGCCCTTCGGGCACCTTCTCCCTCGAGGGGAGAAGGAAGTCACTGCCCACCCTTGCCGTCCGCTTTGCGGCGACTTCTTCCGCTCAGGCGGCGCGGGGCCGCGCGCCGGCCTTGTAAAACCAGTATACGGGACGGCGGACAGACGTTGATCAATCCACCAGCGCTTCGGCAGCATGACCGGTGCGTTCCAGATGCAGCAGCCTTGGATTGGTGGCCCGGAGATAGGCGGCGGAGCGGCCGATATAGAGGAGTGTCGCGTCACCGAGTTCGCCGAGGATGCGGCATAGCCGCTCTTCGGTGGCGGGTTCCAGGCCTTCGAGGACGTCATAGAAGACCACCCAGCGCGGCTTGCGCAGGAGAATATTGGCGAAGGCCAGCGCCATCTGTTCGTCCTTGTCGAGCACGCGGTCCCAGCGGGCGCGGTCATCGAGGCGCCGGACCAGTTCGTCGAGGCCGACGCGGGTGAGTGCGGCACCCAGTTCGGCATCGGTGAAGCTGGCAGAGGGCGCCGGATAGGCGAGCAGGCTGCGCAGACGGCCTTCCGGCAGGTAGCCGACCTGCGGCACGAAGAGGATTTCCTCGTTGGCCGGCAGCGTGATGCTGCCTTCGCCGAAGGGCCAGAGGCCCGCCAGCGCATTGAACAGAAGCTTGCGGTTCACACCCTGATCGCCATTGACCATGATTTGTTCGCCGGCCTTGATGGTGATCTGGCGTTCCTTGAGGCGGAAGGCACTTTCGCAGGCATCACCGTTGACCCGAACGCAGATCTCGAGCGCATCGAGATCGACCTGCCCTGGCTTGCCGCTTGCCACCGCGATGCGACCAGCCGTCGGGACTTGCCGGTCGAGATCCATCAGGGCGGCGCGAAAGACGGTGACGCGCATCAGGGCGGCGCGCCAGTCGGCGATGGCGCCGAAATTGTCGACATACCAGCGCAGCGCCGAATAGACCTGGGTGAAGGCGGCGGCCGCCATCATCAGGCCGCCGAAGCTCATCGGGCCCGCGAAATAGGCGGGCGAGGCGATCAGGATCGGCACGATGATCGCCAGCCAGCCGAAGCCGGCGGTGACCCAGGTGAGATTGGTCAGCGCCATGGCCAGATGGCGGATCGAGCCGATGACCGTGTCGAGCGTCTGGTGGATATGGCGGCGTTCGGTTTCCTCGCCGCGGGCGAGTGCGATCGCCTCGAGATTTTCGTTCGCCCGCATCAGCGAAAATCGCAGCTCGGCCTCGCGGGCGTAACGATCGGCATTGAGCCGCGAGAGCTTGGTGCCGACAAGCTGGCTGAGCAGCGAGGCTGCGAGCGCATAGAGGATGGCGCCCCAGACCATGTAGCCGGGGATGGCAAAGCTGTATGTGCCGACATGAAAGGTGAAATTGCTCGACAGGTTCCACAACACGCCGATGAAGCTGACGAGAAGGATGGTCGACTGGACCAGGCCAATGGTCAGCGAGGTGGTCATTTCGGCGAGTTTGCGCGCGTCTTCATGCAGGCGCTGGTCGGGATTGACGCCGAGCGGGCTCGACATCGACAGGCGGAAGGCCCGCCTGTCCGTCAGCCACTGGTCGACGACATCGCGCGACAGGCCCTCGCGCATATAGAGCGCCGTCATCTGGTTGAGCCAGGTCTGGATGACATTGAGCAGCAGCAGGAAGCCGGCGATGAAGGCGAAGTTGCGCAATTCGTTGAGGAAGGCTGAAAGATCGCGCCGTTCCAGCGCGTTGTAGAAGGGTGCATTCCACTGGTTGAGAAGTACCGTGCCGTAGGCGGTGAGAAGAATGATGCCGAGCAGGGCGGTGGCGAACGCCAGAATGCGGTTGCGCACCGCCGACTGCCAGAAACTGTCCAGGGCTATCGAAAGCTGGCGGTTGAAGCTCAGTTCGGCAGCCGGCAGCGTGCCCTCGGCAGCGCTCTGCTGTTCGGTATGAAAGGTTACCATGCGCACTCATCCCATCGATCGCAGACAAGGTCTAGCATGCAGGGCTTGCGTTTCCCTTACCCTTTGGCGCGGCCCTGCCGTGCACGATACGCAAGGCCCATCTTGCGCCGACCCGCGCGGCGCGCTATCTCAAGACTGCTCTAACGGGGTGCCTTTCGTTCCATCGGGACGAAATGCTGAGAGGCGACAGCCAACCCGCGGAACCTGATCCGGTTAACACCGGCGGAGGGATTAGACGCGTCGATCGCAAAGCGCCCTATCCCGAGATCAATTGTTTTTTAGGAGGAGGGCGTCATGCCATCATATCTCGTCGACACCTTGCGTTCCGGTCTTGCCGCAGCGCTTCTCGCAACAGCCTTTCTCGGGTCAGGTCTGGTGCTGCCGGCGCATGCCGCCGACAAGGTGCTGACCGTCTATACCTATGAGAGCTTCATTTCCGAATGGGGTCCGGGTCCGAAGGTTAAGGAAGCCTTCGAGAAGAGCTGCGGCTGCACGGTCAATTTCGTCGGCGTTGCCGATGGCGTGGCCCTGCTGACCCGGCTGAAGCTGGAAGGCGAAGGCTCGAAGGCTGATGTGGTTCTCGGGCTCGATACCAGCCTGACCGAGGAAGCCAAGCAGACCGGCCTTTTTGAAGCCTCCGGCATCGATCTTGCCAAGGCCAAGGTGCCGGGCGGCTTTTCCGACGATGTCTTCGTGCCCTATGACTACGGCCATTTCGCCGTGGTCTACGACAGTGAGACGGTAAAAAATCCGCCGACGAGCCTGAAGGAACTGGTCGAGGGCGACCCGAGCCAGAAGATCGTCATCGAGGATCCACGCACCTCGACGCCCGGGCTCGGTCTGCTGCTCTGGGTCAAGTCGGTCTATGGCGACAAGGCGCCGGAAGCCTGGGCGAAGCTCAAGGGCCGCGTATTGACGGTGACACCCGGCTGGTCGGAGGCCTACGGCCTGTTCACCAAGGGCGAGGCGCCGATGGTGCTGTCCTATACGACCTCGCCGGCCTATCACATGGTGGCGGAAGAGACCGATCGCTACCAGGCGGCGGAATTCTCCGAGGGCCACTACATCCAGATCGAGGTCGCGGGCCTGTTGAAGAACGCGCCGGACAAGGATCTGGCCCGGCAGTTCCTCGCCTTCATGCTGGAACCGGGCTTCCAGGATACCATTCCGACGAACAACTGGATGATGCCGGCGGCGGCCACATCCGAGCCGCTGCCCGACGCCTTTGGCAAGCTGGTACAGCCGAAGACCACCTTCCTGATGAATTCGGCCGAGGTCGCTGCCAACCGCAAGGCGTGGATCGACGAATGGCTGGCAGCGATGACGCTGAACTGAGCCTTGCGGCATGGCACGCCCGCGCATCCTGTCAAACGCGGAAAGGCTGCCGGCTCTGGCCGGCGGTCTTCTGGTGCTGGCGCTGGTCGCGGGTTTCATCGGGACGGCGCTGGTTGCGCTGCTCCGCGGCCGGATGGACGGCGCATCGCTTGGCGTGATCGGCGATCCGGTGGTGCATTCGGTGCTGCGCTTCACGCTGTTTCAGGCGGCCCTGTCGACGGCTCTGTCGGTCATGCTTGCCCTGCCGGTTGCCAGTGCGCTGGCGCGCCAGCCGGGGTTTGCCGGTCGCCGCTGGCTGATCCGGCTGATGGCCGTGCCGATGGGCCTGCCGGTGCTGATCGGGGCGCTCGGGCTGATCGGTATCTTCGGGCGGCAGGGCATCATCAATGATGGCCTAGCCTTTGTCGGCCTTGCCGAACCGGTGTCGATCTACGGACTTTCCGGCATCCTGATCGCGCATGTGTTCTTCAACCTGCCGCTGGCGACCCGGCTGATGCTGTCGGCGCTAGAGCGGGTGCCGGCGGAATACTGGCGCTCGGCGGCAAGCCTCGGCCTGTCGCCGCTGTCGATCTTCCGCTTCATCGAATGGCCGGTGCTGGCGCGGGTCATTCCGGGTGCCAGCGGGCTGATCTTCATGCTCTGTGTTACCAGCTTCACCCTGGTTCTGGTGTTTGGCGGCGGGCCGGCGGCAACGACGATCGAGGTGGCGATCTATCAGGCGCTGCGCTTCGATTTCGATCCGGAACGGGCGGTGTCATTGGCGCTGATGCAGATCGTCGTCACCGGCGCGATCCTTTCTGCCCTGAGCCTGCTGCCGGCGGCGGTCGATACCGGCCAGACCAGCGGCCGGCGGTTTGTCCGATTTGACGGCATGGGGCTGCCGATCCGGTTGCTGGATGCTGCCGTGCTCCTGCTGGCGGGGCTGTTTCTCGTGCTGCCGCTGGCGCAGGTGATCGTCTCGGGGGTGAATGCCGATCTGATCAAGCTGTTGCGGGAGCCGGCGTTCCTGCAGGCGGCGGGCACCAGCCTGATCGTCGCATCGTCAGCCGGCCTGCTGTCGCTCGCCTGCGCCTATGGCGTGGTTTCGGCACGGGCCGCGCTTTCGTCAGCGCGGCCCTTCGCCGTCGGGTCGCGGCTGTTTTCGGCATCCCTCGCGGCAAGTTCGTCGCTGGTGCTGCTGGTGCCGACCAGCGTTCTGGCGACCGGCTGGTTCCTGGCCTTGCGCGCGCATGGCGATATCGCGACATTTGCGCCGGTGATCGTCATCGGCATCAATGCGCTGATGGCGCTGCCGTTTGTCATGCGGGTGCTGGAGCCGGCCTTTGTCGAGCATCAGGCCCGCACCAGCCGGCTTGCGGCCTCGCTCGGGCTTTCCGGGCTGTCGCGCTTGCGCCTGGTCGACTGGCCGGTGCTGAAGCGGCCGCTTACCATGGCGCTCGCCTTTGCCATGGCGCTGTCGCTCGGCGATCTCGGGGCGGTGGCGCTGTTCGGGTCGGAAAATATCTCGACGCTGCCGTCGCTGATCTATGCGCGCATGGGCAGCTATCGCAGCCATGATGCCGATGGCCTTGCGCTCATTCTCGGGGCGATCTGCCTGGTGCTGGCGCTGATCGGCGCGCCGCAAGGAAAGGACATGCGCCGATGATGGCGGAAAAAGCGGCGGCGATCCGCCTGGAACAGGTGCGGCTGACGCTCGGCGCGCCGTCATTTCACTTCGACTGCCGCTTCGAGGCGGGGGCAATCACGGCGGTTGTCGGGCCCTCGGGCTCGGGCAAGTCGACCCTGCTCAACCTGATTTCCGGTTTCGAGCGGCCGGACAGCGGCCGCGTGCTGATCGGCGACCGCGACGTCACCGAGCTTGCACCCGCCGAGCGGCCGGTGTCGCTGGTGTTCCAGGACAACAATCTGTTTGCCCATCTCGATCTCTACACCAATATCGGGCTCGGCATTCATCCGGCGCTGCGCCTGACGGCAGCGGACCGCCAGGCGGTGTCGCATGCGCTGGAGCGGGTCGGGCTCGGTGGCTTCGAGCAGCGGCTGCCGGGTTCGCTGTCGGGCGGCGAGCGGCAGCGGGCGGCCTTTGCCCGGGCGCTGGTAAGGCGCAAACCGGTGATGCTGCTCGACGAGCCGTTTGCGGCACTTGATCCGGGGCTGCGGGCGGTGATGGTCGAGCTGCTTGCCGATCTGCACGGCGAAACCGGGGCAACGATCGTGCTGGTCACCCATGATCCGCGCGATGTCGAGCGATTGGCCCGCGACGTGGTCTTCCTCGAGGACGGTCGCGTGCTGGTTGCGGCAGCGACGGCGGATTTTTTCGCCCGCCAGGATCTCGACGCCGTGCGGCGCTTTGCCGGACGTGATGCCCCACCTACTCCCGGACGCGATGCCGGGGCCTGATGACGCCGAGCGACCTTCGCCTTAATTTCGTCGTTCGCCGGTGTCATGCGCCAAGGGAATGGGTGCTTGGCGTCAACAAGCCTTGGTCATCTCATGTGTCGCGCCTATCTTATACAGCATGCGGTTTTTTCGCATTGTGTGAAATGGCGGCAGATGCTTGATGGGATAGACCGATTCTCGCCTTGGTTGGCTGCGTGATTGCGTGGCCATGGGCCGGGATCTCGGGCTCGACAGGCGTTCACGAAGGTTTAGGCAAAGGGGCAGGATGCAGTTATTGACCGGGAACAGCGCGTTGGCCGCCGAAAACGTTCGGCGGCGCGGGTCCGCGAGGTTTGTCTCGTCGATGGCTGCTCTAGTCAGCCTCAGCCTCCTGCTGTCTTCCTGCCAGTCGCTGTTCGAGCAGGCCTATGTGCCGAGCGTAGCACCGTCGACCAATCCGCAGATCGTCGACGAAGTGCAGAAGGACGATCCGCGGGCGCAGATGGGCGCGCGCGAACATCCGCGCATCGTGGCAAGTTATGGCGGCGAATATTCCGACGCCAAGACCGAACGGCTTGTCGCGCGCATTGCCGGTGCGCTGACGGCGGTGTCGGAAAATCCGAACCAGTCCTACCGCATCACCATCCTCAATTCGCCGGCGATCAACGCGTTCGCGCTGCCCGGCGGTTACCTCTACGTGACGCGCGGGTTGCTGGCACTGGCCAATGACGCCTCGGAAGTGGCGGCCGTGCTCAGCCACGAAATGGCGCATGTGACAGCCAATCACGGCATCGAGCGGCAGCGCCGCGAAGAGGCGGAAGTGATCGCCAGCCGGGTGGTCGCCGAAGTCCTGTCGAGCGATCTTGCCGGCAAGCAGGCCTTGGCGCGTGGCAAGCTGCGCCTCGCCGCCTTCTCGCGCCAGCAGGAACTGCAGGCGGACGTGATCGGCGTACGCACGCTGGGCGAGGCCGGATACGACCCCTATGCGGCGGCGCGCTTCCTGGATTCGATGGCGCGCTACAGCCAGTTTACCTCGGTCGATCCCGATGCCGACCAGAGCCTCGACTTCCTGTCAAGCCATCCGAACGCGCCGCAACGCGTGGACCTCGCCAAGCGCCATGCCCGGGCGTTTGGTCCGGAAGGCACGCATGGCGAGACGGGCCGCGACTATTATCTGAACGGCATCAATGGCCTGCTCTACGGCGACAGCCCGCAGGAAGGCTATGTGCGCGGCCAGACCTTCCTGCATGGCACACTCGGCATCCGCTTCGACGTGCCGGCCGGCTTCCAGATCGACAACAAGGTGGAAGCCGTTCTGGCGACCGGGCCGGGCGATGTGGCGATCCGTTTCGATGGCGTCGCCGACAGCCAGAAGATGACGCTGTCGAACTATATTTCGAGCGGCTGGGTCACCGGGCTTTTGCCGGAAACCATCCAGATGACCACGGTCAACGGGCTGGAAGCTGCGACCGCGCGGGCCTCGGCCGATCGCTGGGATTTCGATATCACCGTGATCCGCATCGGCACGCAGATCTTCCGCTTCCTGACCGCCGTACCGAAGGGCAGTGCGGCGCTGGAGCCGACGGCGCAGCAGCTGCGCACGAGTTTCCGGCGGATTTCGCCGGAGGAGGCTGCCTCGCTGAAGCCGCTCAGGGTTCGCGTCGTCACCGTCGGGGCAAAGGACGATATCGGCACGCTGTCGGCCCGGATGATGGGCACCGACCGCAAGCTCGAACTGTTCCGGCTGATCAACGCGCTTGGACCGACATCGACAGTGGCGCCGGGCATGCGGGTGAAGATCATCTCCGAGTAAGGGCATGGACCCTTTCGGCACTCAGGACGCCCGACAGGTTCCAACGCAATTGCGCGGGCGGCGCAGGCAGAGCCCGTAAGTGAGGGTTTTGCCCAATGCCTTCGAGATTACCGAATGATCGCCTGATAGGCGTTGCCGAATCGGCAGATCTGGCCGACGGCGCTCCCCACCCAGGAGCCCTCTTCCGCCTGACTTAAACTCAGCTTGCCAGGTTCTTGGCCTCGAGGCCGATGAAAATGGCTATAACGAACGCGACGACGGTCGCGCAGACGAATGCCACCGAGAAGGCGCCGATCGCTTTTGCTGCTCCCATGTGCCGATCCTGAATAAACCACCTCACCTGCGCTTGCGCATACCACAGCGTGGCGAATGCCAGCGTAGCGAGACCGATCGTGATGCCCTGCGCGTGTGGCATGAACAGGAAATCAAATGCCAGGCCGACAACGAATGCAAAAGGTGCCGCGACATAACACTGGCTGAAGAAGGGCGGGCGCAGAGAGTTGCGGGTGATCCTGACGGACTGTTGGCGCAGCATGGCGACGGCCATGCACAGCGGGTAGATCCCGAACACCACGCCGCGGGCGATCAGCAAGTTTGACCCCGATCCCAGTTCTTTTGCAACGATCGTTGGATCGTATGACGTCGGAAAGGCGGCCGAAAGCCCTTGGGACAAAAGAAGTGTGATCAGGAGAAACAGGGGAGGGCTCAGCGTATCTTCGTACTGGTCCTCGGGTCTGTCGGCCAGTTCGCTGTCGGCGTAGCGCATCATGCGCAGCGGGTTGACGACGGAACGCCACATCGTGAGCGGATAAAACAACAGCCAGGACACCAGCTCGTAGAGCAGTTCTTCCAGCGATTTGAGCAGTTTCATAAAGTCCAAGGCGACCTCCTGTTGCCGCTATTGTCTGTGGTTTTAGACACATAACAGGGCATCCAGAGAGCGTCACGCCATGATCGTCATGGACGTCTCAAGGGAGGAAAACCAATGTCAGGGGTCGATCGTCAGTTTGGCCAATCTGGAAAGGCGGATCCCGTCGGCGTTGCGAATACGGCGAATTCAGTCTTTAATTCATCCGCCACTATCAACTCGGAAAGGTCGCCCATGAGAACGATCCGCCATCTGATGCTCATCCTTGCCATGTTGGCAGCGGGCCCTGCCATTGCTGACGATGTTCGGCGCGAGACCGTGCATTTCTCGGCCGGTACCTCAGGCTCGACCATCAATGCGCAGCTCAAAGGGTATCAGAGCGTGGAATACACGCTCGGCGTGACGGCTGGCCAGAAACTGACCGTGCAGCTCGATTCAAGCAATTCCAGCCTCTATTTCAATGTGGTGGCGCCCGGCGCAGACGCGGCCCTGTATAACAGTTCCATAGATGGCAACGGAACGACCATCACAATCCCCTCCAGCGGAAACTACGCGATCCAGGTCTACCTGATGCGCAATGCCGCCCGCCGGGGCGAGGCTGCAAATTATGCACTGACGCTTTATGTCGAGTGATCTCCCGATGACGGGAAAAGGGGGATGAGGATGACAGAGCGCGGATACGCCGATCGATCAGATTTCTATCTCGGATGTCAGGCCTTGGCACCATGATCGCCAGGAAACAGGATTTCCCGTTCTATGACGGTCACCCGGTTGAAGTCAGCGGCCTGGGCTGGCTGTTTCTTTTGGCATCAGTTGCACTCGCCTTCCTGGCTCTGGTCTCAATCCCGCTCCGCAGCTTTCCCGTCTACCTCGTGCCGACGCTGCTGTTCGCGGGTATACCGCTCTTGGCGCTGCGCCTCGTCACCGGGCGATACTGGACGGCTTTGTTCCGTCCGATCAGATTAAGCTCCGCCGGATTGATGATCCTCTTTGCCATGCTCAGCCTGGCTGGATCACTGGGCATGGGACTGCTTCTCCAGCAATTTTTCGAGCTCCATGCCAATCCCGTTTCCGCCAGCTTTGCCTCGATGTCGACGCTTGATGTTGCCGCGCTGCTCCTTCCAACCGTCATCCAACTGATCGGCGAAGAATTGCTGGGCATCCTGCCTTTCCTCGCCGTGCTCTGGTTCTGCGTCAAGCACTTACGCCTTACACGATCCTGGGGCATTGGCGTCGGATTGCTGGTCTCCGGTCTGATTTTCGGGGCCGTGCATCTGCCGACCTATGACTGGCATTGGGCGCAATCTTTGCTCGGAATTGGCTTCACTCGGGTGCTTCTCACCCTGGCCTATGTCGTCACGAAGAACCTTTGGGTGTCGGCAGGCGCCCATATTCTGAACGACTGGGCCGGATTCCTTTTTCTCTTCGCTGCAACCCATGTCCCGATCGATCCCGGTGGTTGAGCGTACCTGAATTCGGACCGAGCCAAACAACCCTTCCCGGCGTATTTTGCGGATGACATTCGGGATGACAGTCGTTCGGCGATACCATCAGCGCATGTCAAATCGCGCCGCGAAAGGCCTAATCACGTGTTTTCGCAACAAAGCCGGCGTTTCCGCCGGCCCTGTTGAATTCGGCCCTGATAAGCCTCAATACGCCATCTCGTAGCGGCTGGCTGCCGGGACGCGGGTGGTGAGCGCCGATTTCAGCTTTTCCAGCGCGCGGGTCTCGATCTGGCGGACGCGTTCCTTGGAAATGCCGAGTTCGACGCCGAGCTCTTCCAGCGTTGCGCCGTCTTCGGTCAGGCGGCGGGCCTTGATGATCCGGCTTTCGCGTTCGTTGAGCTGGGTCAGCGCGCTTTTCAGCCAAGCGATCCAGCGCTCGCCGTCGATGATGCTGGTGGCCTGCTCGTCCGGCAGCGTCTCGTTGCTTTTCAGCATTTCGAGCTGTTCCGCGCCTTCGCCGTGGCGGCCGGCGACGGGGGTCTGGAGGGATGCGTCATTGCCGGTCAGGCGGGCATCCATCGACTGGACATCGGCTAGGCTTACGCCGAGCGCGGAGGCGATTTCCTGGTGGATGGCCTGGTCGCTCAACCGGTTGTCGCCCTGGGCGAGCTTGGCGCGCAGGCGGCGCAGGTTGAAGAACAGCGCCTTTTGCGACGAGCTCGTGCCGCCACGCACGATCGACCAGTTGCGCAGGATATAATCCTGCATCGAGGCGCGGATCCACCAGCCGGCATAGGTCGAGAAACGCACTTCGCGACCGGGATCGAAGCGGGCTGCGGCTTCGAGAAGGCCGATATAGCCTTCCTGGATCATGTCGTTGAGCGGCAGGCCGAAGCCACGGAATTTCGAGGCCATGGCAATGA
Source organism: Rhizobium sp. CECT 9324 (assembly GCF_918741265.1). Classification (NCBI taxonomy): domain Bacteria; kingdom Pseudomonadati; phylum Pseudomonadota; class Alphaproteobacteria; order Hyphomicrobiales; family Rhizobiaceae; genus Rhizobium; species Rhizobium sp. CECT 9324. The sequence continues at coordinate 403,827 of NZ_CAKKMZ010000001.1, forward strand.
CGAGGCGCATATGCGCCTGAGCGATGCGGTTGCGCGCATCCTGATCATTGTTGTCCTTCCAGCGGATTGCCAGGTCCAGCTCTTCCTGCCGTTCGAGATAGGGCTGCGACATCGCGTATTTGATGATGTGTCTGTCAGCGGACATGGCTTTCATCGAAATCTCTCCATGGTCGGTGCGGACCGTTTGCTGGCAAGAGCCTCATTTGCGCATTTCAGCATCAACGGACAAATGACGCCGTTGTTCCATGCCATGTCGGGCCGCGGCTTCCTTCAAGGCGGTTCCGGGCGCGGTCGTTTGCGACCACCACCCTCTCGGCTTTGTCTGTCTTGATATACGTTGGAGAGATGTGTCCGGATTTGTGCCCGTCCCTGGCATGACGCAGGCTCACGCAGTTGTGACTATTGCCGGGCGCTCGCGGAGAACGGCATGCGGCGGCCAAGGCCGGCCACAAGCGGAACGCCCGATGTCACGAATGCAAAACGGCGCGGATTGCTCCGCGCCGTTGGTCGCTGATGCGAAAAGGGAATATCAGGCCGAGAGAGCCTGGAACTCGGCAAGGATCGCATCGCCCATTTCGACGGTGCCGACCTTGGTTGCACCTTCGGCCATGATGTCGCCGGTGCGGATGCCCTTGTCGAGAACGTTGGCGATGGCTTTTTCGAGCGTATCGGCTTCCGTGACCATGTTGAACGAGTAGCGCAGGCACATGGCAAACGAGGCGATCATGGCGATCGGGTTGGCGATGCCCTGGCCGGCAATGTCGGGGGCCGAACCATGCACCGGCTCATAGAGCGCCTTGCGCTTGCCGGTCTTGGCATCGGGCGCGCCGAGCGAGGCCGACGGCAGCATGCCGAGCGAGCCGGTCAGCATGGCGGCGACATCCGACAGCATGTCGCCGAACAGGTTGTCGGTGACGATGACGTCGAACTGCTTGGGCGCACGCACGAGCTGCATGCCGCCGGCATCGGCGAGCATGTGCTCGAGCTTGACGTCGGCGAACTTCTCCTTGTGGGTCGCGGTGACCACCTGGTTCCACAAGACGCCCGACTTCATCACATTGCGCTTTTCCATCGAGCAGACGCGGTTGCCGCGGGTGCGAGCCAGTTCGAAGGCGACGGCGGAGATACGCTCGATCTCGTAGGTGTCGTAGACCTGGGTGTCGATGGCGCGCTTCTGGCCGTTGCCCAGGTCGGTGATGGTCTTCGGCTCACCGAAATAGACGCCGCCGGTCAGTTCGCGGACGATCAGGATGTCGAGACCCTCGACCAGCTCGGGCTTCAGCGACGAGGCGTTGGCGAGCGCCGGATAGCAGATCGCCGGGCGCAGATTGGCGAAGAGTTCGAGATCCTTGCGCAGGCGCAGCAGGCCGGCTTCGGGGCGCACCTCGTATGGCACGTCATCCCATTTCGGGCCGCCGACCGCGCCGAACAGCACGGCATCGGCGGCAAGCGCCTTGGCCATGTCTTCCTCCGAGATTGCCGCGCCATAGGCATCATAGGCGGATCCGCCGACCAGGCCTTCCTCGATGACGAAGCCGGCAGCCTTTTCCGCATTCATATAGGCGACGATCTTGCGGACCTCGGCCATGGCCTCCGGACCGATGCCGTCGCCGGGCAGAAGAAGAAGATTGCGCTCAGTCATGATAGCCTCCGCTGAAAAACAAGTTGCGGTTTCTTAGACCTCGACCCTTGCCATTTCAAGCGAGCAAGGGGCCGAAACGGTACGGTTTGCCGGGCTGGGCTCTGCGCATCCTGCCTGGTTGACGGGCATGCGTTTGCCGGTCACAAGAGCGCATCTCTGTCCAATCCCGGTGACCCCATGTCCTCCATGCCGCCCATGTCCGCGCTTCCTTTGCATCTCGACACGCCGCTTTTTCGCACGACGAAAGCTTACAGCGAAAGCGGCCTGCCGCTCTGGCTGAAGCTCGATGCGCTGCAGCCGTCCGGCAGTTTCAAGCTGCGCGGCGTCGGCCGGCTTTGCCAGCACGAGGTGGAGAACGGCGCGCGGGAGATCTTCTGCGCTTCGGGGGGCAATGCCGGCATTGCCGCGGCCTATGCCGGGCGTGCGCTCGGCGTGCCGGTGACGATCGTGGTGCCGGAAACGACCTCGGTCGAGGTACAGCTTCTGATCGAGGCAACGGGGGCATCGGTGCTGGTGCATGGCGCGGTGTTCGACGAGGCCAATGCGCATGCGATCGCGCTGGCTGAGACACGCAAGGCGGCCTATGTGCACCCGTTCGACCATCCGCTGCTCTGGGAAGGCCATGGCACGCTGATCGACGAAGTGGTGGCGAAGGGGGCGGAATTCGATTGCGTCATCGCCAGTGTCGGCGGCGGCGGGCTGATGGCGGGCATCGTGGCGGGCTTGCAGCGCAACGGGCTGTCGCATGTTCCGGTGATCGCCGTCGAAACCGAGGGTGCGGCCTCGTTTCATGAAAGCGTGAGAGCCGGTGAACGGCTGACGCTGCCGGCAATCACCTCGATCGCCAATTCGCTCGGCGCGCGCCAGGTGGCGAGCCACGTCTTCGAGCTACCGAACAGCCATGCGATCGAGAGCGTTACGGTCAGCGATGCGCAAGCCGTGGCGGCCTGCCTGAAATTCGCCGATGCCTATCGCATCCTGGTCGAGCCGGCCTGCGGGGCGGCGCTTGCCGTTGCCGATGTGCATGCCGGGCTTTTAGCGCGGTTTCAGAACCCACTGATCGAGGTCTGCGGCGGGATCGGCGCATCGCTTGCCAAGCTGAAGGCCTGGCAGGAGGAATTGCTTTAGGCGCGGTCTCAAATCGGAAGGCTATTGAATGGCACAAATCATTTTTCTTCACGGAGCGTCGAGCAGCGGCAAATCAACGATCGCGAAAACGCTACAGAAACGCATTGAAAAACCGTTCTGGCATATATCGATTGACCACCTTCGTGACGGTGGCGTACTTCCAACGGAGCGCTTCAAGAACGGCGATTTTCGCTGGACTGATGCCAGGGCAGCCTTCTTCGATGGGTTTCACGGATCACTGAAGGCCTACGCGGATGCCGGCAACGATCTCATTCTTGAGCACATTCTTGATACCGAGGGATGGCTGGAAACAATCGGCAATCTCTTGGCGATGCACGATGTTTTCTTCGCCGCAATACACTGCCCACTCGAACTTTTGACTGAGCGCGAAACCGCGCGAGGTGACAGGCCAGTGGGCAGTGCCAAACGGGATTTCGAGACAATACACGTCGGAAAAACATACGACGTCGAACTGCGGTCTGAGGATGGGGCTGAAGCAAACGTCGAAAAGCTACTCGCCGCATGGAGAAATGGCGGGCGCTCCTCGAGTTTCGTCAAACTGAAGTCCGCTTAGGGAGGAGTACCTGTTTCCGGCGCTCTCCGACCCACGATGCCAGACACTGAACAAAGAAAAACCGCCCGCAGCGTGTGCTGCAGGCGGTCAATATTCCAAGTCGAGGTCGAAGTCGATCCGCCGAGTTTCTCAAGTCTGACGCGTGATCAGGCCCAGGGGCGCGAGTCGGCCAATGACTTTTCGAAGACGTTGATGCTCGACGCCTTTTCCAGCGTCAGGCCGATGTCGTCGAGGCCGTTCAGCATGCAATGGCGCTTGAAGGCATCAAGTTCGAAGGTGATCTTGCCACCGTCCGGGCCGGTGATTTCCTGGCTTTCGAGATCGACGGTCAAAACGGCATTGGAGCCGCGGCCGGCGTCGTCGAGCAGCTTTTCCAGGTTTTCCGGGCTGACGACGATCGGCAGGATGCCATTCTTGAAACAGTTGTTGTAGAAGATGTCGGCGAACGAGGTCGAGATGACGCAGCGGATGCCGAAATCGAGCAGGGCCCAGGGCGCATGTTCGCGCGACGAACCGCAGCCGAAATTGTCACCGGCGACCAGGATCTGGGCATTGCGATAGGCCGGCTTGTTGAGGATGAAATCCGGGTTTTCCGAACCGTCTTCGTGGAAGCGCGCCTCGGCGAACAGGCCGGCGCCGAGACCGGTGCGCTTGATGGTCTTCAGATAATCCTTTGGGATGATCATGTCCGTGTCGATGTTGACGACCGGAAGCGGCGCGGCAACGCCGGTGAGCTTTACGAACTTTTCCATCAATTCTGCCTTCGATCTGGGCGTGTGATCCAACGGTCCTTGGCGCCTTCGTCACGCCGGATCCGGCGCGCGGCACCGCAGAGCGGCGATGATGCCTCGGCAATAAAACAAAACCGGGCGAATTTGAAGGAGAATCTTAGTCTGCAGCCGAAGTTCGGGATCACAGCTTTTGGCGCGCAAAATCTCACCGTCGCAGTTTGCGCGCGCAATGGCTCCCGAAGAGCTACATCACCCGGTCAGAGGTCGATGATCGTGCCTTTGCCATCGTTCCAGACGCGCATGTCTTCCTGACGCCGGGCCTTGGCATAAACCGGGGCCTGCTTCGTGCGCAGCATCAGCATGCGGGCAGCGAGGGTCACGGTCAGGAAGGCGCCGATGACGAGCGTGAGCGACACAGCGAAGGCTGCGGCGAGCCCGATGAGGGCGAGACCTGCGATTGCGAGGACGGCGGAACGGATATTCTGCATGTTAAGTTCCTTTCACTCAACAAAGGTGGTCCTTCTTCGCCATGAATGCAAGGGCTTTTCACCGATTTGTCATCTTGCGCGAGAGGGCAAAGCTTGCCAGAAGTCAGCAGCATGACATCCTTTCGTGAGAACCAGACTTCCAGGCATCCCTTCAAGCTTCGCCGCTCGGTGCTGACCGTGCCGGCGATCAATCGGCGTGCACTCGACAAGGTGGCAGCGCTGGATTGTGACGCCGTGATCTTCGATCTGGAGGATTCCGTCGCGCCGGAAAAGAAGACCGAGGCGCGCACCAATCTGCTGGATTTCCTGGCGAATACCGATCTGGACCATCGTGAATGCATCATCCGGGTCAACCCCACCGACAGCGCATTTTTCCAGGATGACATGGACGCCGTCTTTGCCTGCATGCCCGAGGCCGTGCTGCTGCCCAAGGTCGAGGATCCGGACGCGGTGCAGAGCGTGGCCGACCTGATCGGCGAGCGCGGTGCGGCGGAAGGTCTCAGGATCTGGGCGATGATCGAGACGCCGCGCGGCATCCTCAATGCTGCAGCGATTGCCGCGTCCGGTCGCACGGCGGGCTCCAGGCTTGATGCCTTCGTCGTCGGGCTGAACGATCTGCGCAAGGCGACCGGCGTGCCGGCAACACCGGGACGGACCTATCTGGTGCCATGGCTGATGCAGGCGGTACTGGCGGCACGCGCCTATGGTCTCGACGTGATCGACAGTGTCTCGAACGATTTCAACGATCGCGAGGCCTTCACCTCGGAATGCCATCAGGGCAGGGCCATGGGTTTCGACGGCAAGATGCTGATCCATCCGGCCCAGATCGACGCGGCCAATGCGGCATTCGGTCCGAGTATGACAGAGATTGATGAGGCCCGGCTGGTGGTTTCGGCCTTTGCCCGGCCGGACAATGCGGGGCTCAATGTGATCAATTTGGATGGCCGCATGGTCGAACGGCTGCACCTGGACGAAGCGGAATGCCTGCTCGCCAAGCTTAAAGTTATTCAAGACAGAAAGGTAAATCCAACGTGAAAGTCTATCGTTTCCTCACCGGTCCCGACGACGCAAACTTCTGTCATCGGGTGACCGATGCGCTGAACAAGGGCTGGGAGCTGCACGGCGCGCCGAGCCTGTCCTTCAATGCCACGACCAACCAGATGCATTGCGGCCAGGCGGTGGTGAAGACCGTGCACGGCAAGGATTATGATCCTACGATGAAGCTCGGCGAACAGTAAACGCCAGCCGACCCGACAGGACCGGCCGAACAGGGCAATGGGCACCATCTGCATGGACTGCCCGCCTTCGCAGGAGGGACAAGACTTCAGCGTTGTTCGGCGGCCGCTTCCTCGGCGCTTTCCTCGATGCGTTCCATGTCATCGTCGGACAGGCCGAAATGATGGCCGATCTCGTGGATCAGGACATGCGTGATGATATCGCCAAGCGTTTCGTCATTTTCCGCCCAATAATCGAGGATCGGCCGACGATAGAGCGTGATCCGGTTCGGCATTTCTCCGGTTTCCATGGAAAACCGTTCGGAAATGCCGCGCCCCTCGAACAGGCCGAGCAGATCAAAAGGCGTCTCGAGCGCCATGTCCTCGAAGATCTCATCCGTGGGGAAGTCGCTGATCTCGATGATCAGTTCGCCGGTCAGTGCGCGAAACTCCTGTGGCAGATGGCCATAAGCCTCGATTGCCAGCGACTCGAAGGTGCTGATCGTCGGGGCATGGCGCTCGCGCCAATCTTCGGTCTGGTCAATGCGGGCCATTGGATCTCCTAACTGCCGCAGACATATAGGTATTTCGCCGCCGCATTTCGAGAGCAAATCCGGTCGCGGAATAAACCGCTATGTTTATCGGCTGCCAAATATGGCAGAGCCGACCCGGACGCTTGTCGCGCCGAAGCCGATCGCGGTCTCGAAATCGCCCGACATGCCCATCGACAACCGTTCGACACCGTTTTCAGCCGCCAGCTTGGCCAACAGGGCAAAATGCGGTCCGGGATTTTCATCGACTGGCGGAATGCACATCAGTCCCTCCACCGTCAAAGCCAGGTCGTCACGACATAGCCGCACAAAAGCGCTCACATCGTCCGGTGCAATGCCGGCCTTCTGCGGTTCGAGACCGGTATTGACCTGAATATAGTAGCGCAGAGGCCGCTTTTGTCGCTTGCTTTCCTCGGCCAGGGCGCGCGCGATCTTTTCGCGATCGACCGTTTCGATCACATCAAACAGCGCAACGGCTTCGGCCGCCTTGTTGGACTGCAGCGGGCCGATCAGATGCAGCTCCAGCCCCGTGGTTTCCGCCTGGAGCACGGGCCATTTGCCTTGCGCCTCCTGCACTCGGTTTTCGCCGAAGATGCGCTGGCCGGCGGCGATGACCGGACGGATATCCTCCGCCGCGAATGTTTTCGACACGGCAACAAGTGAAATGGACTCCGGCTCACGATTGCATTCGGCGGCGGCCTTGGCCATGCGGCTGCGGACTTCGCTCAATCTGTGTTCAACCGACATGACAACTCCTTGCAGTCTCGTTCCCGACAGACGGATCAGGAGCTTCTCAAGTCAAAGTCGTTAAAGCGCCTGAATTCGCATGGCAAGTCGCTTCTCCACCGTCACGCAAACTGCCCCGAAAACTTGACGCTTGGACGGTTTCGTGGTGAAGGTCAGCCCTCCTTTTTATTGATATCCCGGAAATGCGATCCATGGCCACCGAACGATACAATCCGCGCGACGCCGAGCCCCGCTGGCAGGCGAAATGGTCAGAAGACAATGTCTTCACGACCGACAACAATGATGAGCGCGAGAAGTATTACGTGCTTGAGATGTTCCCCTATCCGTCGGGACGCATCCATATGGGCCATGTGCGCAACTACGCCATGGGCGACGTCGTGGCCCGCTACAAGCGCGCCCGCGGCTACAATGTGCTTCATCCGATGGGCTGGGATGCGTTCGGCATGCCGGCGGAAAATGCCGCGATGAAAAACAAGGTCCACCCCAAGGCCTGGACCTACGAAAACATCGCCACGATGCGTGGCCAGCTGAAATCCATGGGCTTGTCGATCGACTGGTCGCGTGAATTCGCCACCTGCGACGTGGAATACTATCAGCGCCAGCAGCACCTCTTCCTCGACTTCATGGAAAAGGGCCTCGTCTATCGCAAGAATTCCAAGGTCAACTGGGATCCCGAAGATATGACCGTGCTCGCCAACGAGCAGGTCATCGACGGACGCGGTTGGCGCTCCGGCGCGTTGGTCGAACAGCGCGAACTGACCCAGTGGTTCTTCAAGATCACCGACTTCAGCCAGGATCTGCTCGACGCGCTCGACACGCTCGATCATTGGCCGGAAAAGGTCCGGCTGATGCAAAAGAACTGGATTGGCCGCTCCGAAGGCATGCTGGTGCGCTGGGAAGTGGCGTCCGGCAGCACGCAATCGGACGTGACTGTCTATACCACACGTCCGGACACCCTGTTCGGCGCTTCCTTCCTCGCGATCGCAGCCGACCACCCGCTGGCAAAGGAAGCCGGCGAAAGAAGTCCTGAAGTCGAAGCGTTCTGCCAGGAATGCCGCCATGCGGGAACCTCGTTGGCAGCGCTTGAGACGGCAGAAAAGAAGGGCATCGACACCGGCATCAGGGTGAAGCACCCGCTCGATCCGAGCTGGGAACTGCCGGTCTATGTCGCCAACTTCGTCCTGATGGACTACGGCACGGGCGCCATTTTCGGCTGCCCGTCCGGCGACCAGCGTGACCTGGATTTCGCCCGCAAATATGATCTGCCGGTGGTGCCGGTGGTCATGCCGCGCGATGGCGATGCCGCCGGCTTCGAGATCGGCGACACCGCCTATGTCGATGATGGCGTGATGATCAACTCCCGTTTCCTCGATGGGCTCGGCACGCAAGAAGCTTTCGAAGAAGTCGCCAGGCGCCTGAGCGAACAGACCCTCGGCAATGCCGCCCAGGGCGAGCGCAAGGTCAATTTCCGCCTGCGCGACTGGGGTATCTCGCGCCAGCGTTATTGGGGTTGCCCGATCCCGGTCATTCACTGTGATGACTGCGGCGTCGTGCCGGTGCCGAAGAAGGACCTTCCGGTTAAGCTGCCCGATGACGTGACTTTCGACAAGCCGGGCAATCCGCTCGATCGCCATCCAACCTGGCGCCACGTGGCCTGCCCGCATTGCGGCAAGGACGCGCGTCGTGAAACCGACACCATGGATACGTTCGTCGATTCGAGCTGGTATTTCGCCCGCTTCACGGCGCCTTGGGAGGACAATCCGACGGATCCGCAGGCTGCCAACAAATGGCTGCCCGTCGACCAGTATATTGGCGGTATCGAACATGCGATCCTGCATCTGCTGTATTCGCGTTTCTTCACCCGCGCGATGCGCGAAACCGGCCATGTCGATGTGAAGGAGCCCTTCAAGGGCCTGTTTACCCAGGGCATGGTTGTGCATGAAACCTACAGTATCGGCGAAGGCCTGACCCGCGAATGGGTGGCGCCGGTTGATCTGCGCATCGAAGAAACCGACGGGCTGCGCCGCGCCTTCCTGCTCAGCAATGGCGTCGAGGCCAAGATCGGCTCGATCGAGAAAATGTCGAAGTCGAAAAAGAATGTTGTCGATCCGGACGATATTATCGGGTCCTATGGTGCCGACACCGCCCGCTTCTTCGTCCTGTCGGACTCGCCACCGGATCGGGATGTCATCTGGTCGGAATCCGGCGTTGAAGGCGCGCATCGTTTCGTCCAGCGCGTCTGGCGCCTGATCGGCGAAGCCGCCGACCATCTGAAATCCGTGCCGGCGAATCCGGCTAAGGATGGCGCTGGTCTGGCCGTGTCTCAAGCCGCGCACAAGACGTTGAAGGCGGTTCAATCCGATCTCGACAAGCTGGCCTTCAATAAGGCGATCGCGCGCATCTACGAACTGGTCAACACATTGGCGGCCCCATTGGCAACGGTAGCGACCGGAACCGCTGATGCCGGTCTGACCGCTGCGATGCGCAACGCATCGGAAATCCTGGTGCAGCTTATCGCGCCGATGACGCCGCATCTGGCCGAAGAATGCTGGACTGTGCTCGGCCGCAGCGGTCTTGTCGCCGAGACCGCATGGCCTCAATACGACGAAGCACTGGTCGCAGAGAACGACGTGACCATGCCTGTCCAGATCAATGGCAAGAAGCGCGCCGAATTGACAATCAGCCGTGACGCGGATCAAGATGCCGTCAGCGAAGCGGTGCTTGCCCTGGAGACCGTGCAGGCTGCCCTGAACGGTCAGGCTCCGAAGAAGATCATCGTCGTTCCCCTAAGGATTGTGAATATTGTTCTCTAATCAGCAAGCTTCCACGGTGCTTCGTCGTTCGCTCTTGATCGGCGCAGCGCTGCTTCTCGCAGGTTGCCAGGCGCGGCCGCTTTACAACAATGATGATGGCCAGACCCGCGAGGCGCTGGCCGCTATCGCCTATTCGCCCGCCAACGGGCGTGTCGGGCTCGAAACCCGCAACCGGCTGATTTTTCTGACAAGCGGTGGATCCGGCGAGAGCGCGACCCCGCAATACAGGGTCCAGCTTGACGTTCAGAGTTCGGTCGCGGGCATCCTGCTCGACGAAGCGGCGGACACGCCGAATGCCGGTCGGGCAGTCGTCAGCGCGACCTACAATATCCGTCGAATCTCCGACGACACGGTGTTGAAGGCCGGCCGCCGCGAAAGCGTCGCGCTGTTCGATTATCCGAAGCAGGAATTCGCCAAGATCCGCGCCGTTCGCGACGCCGAGGATCGCGCAGCCCGCGAACTTGCCGAACTGGTCTATGCGGATCTTGCAATCGCGCTGGGCCGCTGAGCCGCGCCATGGCAGAGATCAAGTCGCACGAGTTTGACGGGTTCCTGCAGAAATCCGTCCGACACTACCGGGTCTTTGTCATCTATGGGCCAGACCGGGGGCTTGTGAACGAACGCGCCAGCCAGATCGCCAAGACGACCGGTGTCGACCTGCAGGATGGCTTTGCCTTGATACGACTTGACGTCGGGGATCTGCAATCGGACCCCGGCAGACTTCTCGACGAGGTCAACGCATTCGGCCTGTTCGGCGGCGAAAAGCTGATCTGGATCCGCGGTGCCGCCAACGAAAAATCATTGGTGGACGGGCTGCAATATCTCGGGTCGCATCCGCCGGAAGGCAGCTACGTCATCATCGAAGCCGGCGACCTGAAAAAGGGCTCTGGCCTGCGCAAGGTGGCAGAGGGCGAGCGCTCGATCGCCTGCATTGCCTGTTACCAGGACGATGCAAGGGCGTTGAATGCACTGATCGACAGCGAGTTATCCTCGGCCAATCTCAGGATCACCCCGGCGGCGCGTGAACTTCTGCTCGAATCGATCGGCGGCGATCGCATCGCCTCACGCAACGAAGTGCGCAAGCTGATGCTCTATTGCCTGAACGAACCCGTCGTTGACGAGCAGCACGTCTTCGATATCGTTGGCGACGCCAGCGCCATATCGACCGATGAGGTGGTTGACGCCGTCTTGAGCGGGGATCCGGATGGCTTTCTGCACGCCATCCAGAAGGTCGTGGCCTCCAAGACCGCTGTCTTCCTCGTACTCCAATCCTGCATGAAGCAGTTTCAACAGCTTGAAGCTATGCGTATCGAGATGGAGGAACGCCAGCAGCAACCCTCCCAGGTCATGCAGACACTCGGGCGCGGCATTCATTTCAAACGCAAGCCGGTGATCGAGAAAACGTTACGGAACTGGAACAGTCAGGACCTGGGTCGCGAAGCAAGTCGTTTGAATGCAGCGATTTTCCAGAGTCGACAGAGAGCGGCGCTGGAGGACAATCTCGCCATTCAAACTCTGCTTGCGACGACGCTGCAATCAGCGCGACGCAATCGCAAGGCTTAACGGGCTTCCAGCAACCGGCAAATCTCTTCCAGCTGATCAAGTGTCTTGTAGCTGATCTTCAACTGTCCGGAACCGCCCTTGTGATTAATCGACACGGCGAGGCCGAGCCGGTCTGTCAGGCTACGCTCAAGTGCAATCGTGTCGGAATCCTTAGTATCGCGGTTTTCGACCGGGGGAGGGGCATTCTGCGCCTTGATATGGTTCTGGGCGAGCTTTTCGGCGTCACGAACCGACATGCCCTTCGATGCAATCACCTTGGCAAGCGCAAAGGGATCCGGCGTCGAGACCAGCGCACGTGCATGGCCGGCTGACAGGCTTCCCTCGGCCAGCATGTCGCGCACCGCTTCCGGCAGTTTCAGCAGACGCAAGCTATTTGCCACATGGCTGCGGCTCTTGCCGATGATTTCGCCGAGATCATTCTGCGTATAACCGTGTTCGACAATCAGCTGGTCGTAGCCGAGCGCTTCTTCGAGCGCATTCAGATCCGCCCGCTGAACGTTTTCGACGATCGCGAGCTCAAGCGCAGTGCGGTCATCGACGTCGCGGACAATGACCGGGATCTCGACAAGACCAGCAAGCTGCGCCGCACGCCAACGGCGTTCGCCGGCGATGATTTCAAAGCGATCGCTGCTTGTGGTGCGAACCACGACGGGCTGGACGATGCCATGCTGACGGATGGAGCCGGCCAGATCCTGAAGCTCGGATTCGTCGAAATAGCGCCTCGGGTTTTTCGGACTGCGCGAAACGAATTCGATCGGTACCATGCGATCAGGATTGATGCTCGTCCGAGCATCGCCGGCAGGCAGTGGCTGGTCCATTTCCCCGATCAGGGCTGCAAGTCCGCGACCCAGGCGCCGTTTCGAAACGTCTTCACTCATATACTCAGACCCTTATAGAAAAGTTAGGCCGCTTTACGATGCCGTTCGCGCTGGATGACCTCGGACGCGAGCTGCAGATAGGCCTGGCTGCCGGCGCATTTCAGATCATAAAGGATGGCCGGCTTGCCGTAGGAAGGCGCCTCGGAGACGCGAACATTGCGCGGAATCAGCGTTGTATAGACCTTGTCACCCAGGTGCTCACGAACGTCGTTGACGACCTGCTGCGCCAGATTGTTGCGCGAATCGAACATCGTCAGAACGATGCCCTGAATATCGAGGGTGGGGTTGACCGTCTGACGCACCTGATTGATCGTGTCCAGCAGCTGGCTCAAGCCTTCCAACGCGAAGAATTCGCACTGCAGTGGCACCAGAACCGAATGTGCCGCCGCCATCGCGTTCATGGTCAGCAAGTTGAAGGAGGGCGGGCAATCGAGCAGGATGTAACTGTAGGCGCGCGCATCGTCACTGTTCAGTGCCTTTTTCAGGCGGAAGACCCGGTCGGCCTGCTGGGAAATCTCCATCTCGAAACCGAGAAGGTCCATAGTCGACGGCACGATTGACAGATTGGGAACGGCGGTCTCAAGCGCGGCCTGGGACACGGTCTCCGTGCCGATCAGCACGTCATAGGACGATAGGCGGCGATTGCGCCTGTCGATACCGAGGCCCGTGCTGGCATTGCCCTGCGGATCGAGGTCGACAATCAGCACACGCTCACCGATGGCGGCAAGCGCCGTTGCCAGATTGATGGCTGTCGTCGTCTTGCCAACGCCACCCTTCTGGTTCGCGATAGTAATGATACGGTTCTTCTCGAGACCCATGCAGCACCCGAAGTGTTAGCCCCTGCGCTTCAGTGAGGCGATTTCCAAAATGACGGAGTCCGCCTCGACAGCGCTCTGATGTATTACCAGATCAAATGCAAAGCGACCACGCGCTTTATCAATCTCCGCCTGGTAATCCCGCCCTTTGTGAAAAATCATGCGCAAGTCGGGGTTTCTGTCTGCCCAGGGCTCGGCATAGACCAGCAACTGGTCGAGATCGGCCAGCGCGCGCGCGGAAATGACGTCGGCCTGGTGCAACGTATTTGCGGCTTCTTCGATCCGAAGCGGATGAACTGCACCGCGCCCACCGGTTTCCAACAATGCCATCCGCAGAAAGCTGGACTTCTTGTTGTTACTCTCCACCAGATCGACCCAGCCGCGTCCATGTTCCGCAAGAAGCACGGCGGTGACGATTCCCGGAAATCCACCGCCACTGCCTAGATCGATCCAATGTTTGGGTTCCGCTATAATGTTTCGAAGCTGTAATGAATCGGCGATGTGGCGCGTCCACAGCGCATCGATGGTGGACGGAGCCACGAGATTGATCTTGGCGGACCACTTCATAAACAGCTCTGCGAAGCGCTGCAGGCGCTCCTGCGTTTCACGTGAAACATCAAGCTTCGTTTGAATTTTCATAAAGTCTCTTTCGATCAGGATGCGCGTTTCAGATCGTCCGCGCGCCGCAGATGCGCGATCAGCAGGGCAACAGCCGCTGGTGTCATGCCTTCAAGCCGGGCGGCCTGAGCGATGTTCTGGGGACGATGCCGGGCAAGTTTTTGCTTGAGTTCATTCGAAAGGCCGGGGAGCTCGTCGTAATCGAAACCGTCCGGAATACGTCGTTCCTCTTCCGCCCTGACTGACGCGACATCGTTCGCCTGACGGGCGATATAAGTGCTGTAGAGCGCATCGATGCTGACCAGTTCTGCAAACTTTTCGTCAGTTGTAGCAAGTTCTGGCCAAACTCTGCAAATATCTGCCCAGTGTGTATCTGGATAAGATAGAATTTCTCTGGCGCTTCTGCGACGTCCGTCCTGGTTAATCTGCACTCCGGCGGCCGCCATCTCATTGGGAGAAGCGGTTAAATCAGCCAGCAGAAGATTGAGGTCGAGACGTGCCTTTTCGTAGCGTGAAAATTTCTCGGCGCGCGCGGAACCAACACATCCAAGCTGCAGGCCTAGCGGTGTCAGGCGCATATCTGCATTATCGGCCCTAAGACTCAATCGATATTCCGCCCGCGAGGTAAACATGCGATACGGCTCTGCCACGCCCCGTGATGTCAGGTCGTCAATCATGACGCCGATATAGGAATCCGTCCGGCTGAAGCTTTGACCTTCCAGGCCAGCAGCATACCGCGCAGCATTGATGCCGGCGACAAGGCCTTGTGCTCCAGCCTCTTCGTAACCCGTTGTGCCATTGATCTGGCCGGCGAGATACAGACCACTGGCTCTTTTAACCGCTAGGGTGAGCTCCAATTGCTGCGGATCGACGAAATCATATTCTATTGCATAGCCAGGCTGCAAAATCGAAACGGATTCCAGTCCGGGAATGGAGCGGATAAAGGCTTCCTGCACATCTTCTGGCAATGACGTTGATATGCCATTGGGATAGATGGTGTGATCGTCCAGGCCTTCCGGTTCCAGGAAGATTTGGTGGCCGTCCCGGTCGCCGAAACGATTGATCTTGTCCTCAATCGACGGGCAGTAGCGGGGGCCCACACCAGCGATCTGACCCGAATACATCGCAGACCGATGGATGTTGTCGCGAATGATCTTATGCGTGGCATCCACCGTTCGGGTGATTCCACACCGAATTTGCGGCGTGGTGATCGTATCCGTCATAAAGGAGAAAGGGATGGGATCAGAATCCGCCTCCTGCATCTCCAAGTCTGACCAATTGATCGTCCTGCCGTCCAGACGCGCTGGCGTGCCCGTCTTCAAGCGGCCGAGGCGGAGACCGATATCTTGCAGATCCTCGCTCAATCCAAGTGCCGGCGCCTCTCCGACACGCCCTGCCGGTATCTTTTGATCGCCGATATGGATCAAGCCGCGAAGGAATGTACCGCTGGTCAGCACAACGGCAGCGGCAATGATCTCGCGCCCGTCTTCGAGAACGACGCCATTTATTTCGGATTCGTTACGAACGAAGCGTGCAACGCCGCCTTCGATAATTGTCAGATTGGGCGTAGCGCTGAGCAAGCTCTGCACAGCTTCCCGATATAAACGTCGGTCCGCCTGCGTTCGAGGACCCCAAACCGCGGGTCCCTTCTTGCGATTGAGCATGCGAAACTGGATGCCGCCGATGTCGGCAGCGCGTCCCATGATGCCGTCCAGCGCATCTATTTCGCGAACCAGATGGCCTTTACCCAGGCCACCGATAGCCGGATTGCAGGACATCGCCCCAATGGTATCCCGCCGGTGTGTCACCAAGGCCGTGCGCGCGCCCATGCGGGCCGCCGCCGCAGCCGCTTCGGTGCCGGCATGACCTCCACCGACGACAATTACATCAAACCTCTGGTTTTCCATGGCATCAAGTCCGCGTAAACTGGTATTTGTTTCACGTGAATCACTTGCCGACGCAAAATTCCGAGAAGATCTTGCCAAGAAGTGTTTCGGTATCGATTCGACCTGTGACGCGTGCGAGATCTTCCGACCCCAGCCTCAGCGACTCTGCTCTGATCTCCAGGGGAAGACCAATACCGTGCATCGCATCCAAGAGATGCCCGCATGCGCTTGTCAGAAGCTGTGCATGCCGCAATCGACTGGGAATTGCAAGACTGTTGACATCAACCCGGGCATCAAGTTCCGTAAGTATCCGTGACCGGAGTTCGCTCAGACCTGATCCGTCTGACGTGGAAATGACGAGATCCAGAGTTTGTATCGTTGCCGAATCGATGTCGGCAAGGTCAGCCTTCGTGCCAACGGTCAGAACATGAGCGTTTTTTATCACGGCCGGCGGTTCCGCGGCCGTCGCCAAATCAACAAGATGCAGCACGAGATCGGCATCTTCGATGGATAGCAAGGCCCTGCGAATACCCTCGCGTTCTACAGGCTCGTCAGTGTCACGCAATCCCGCTGTATCGTAAAGATGGACCTTGTAACCAGACAAGTCGATCTCACAATGCAGTATGTCACGCGTCGTGCCGGCGAAGTGGGTGACGATCGCAACGTCCCTGTTGACGAGCGCATTGAGCAGACTGGACTTGCCTGCATTCGGTTGACCGGCGATAACAACCTTGAACCCGTCACGGATGATTTCACCCGACTTCAACTGCGCCAGCGCCTGGTTCAGTTCGGCGATCAGCACCTCGACCTCCCGCCAGACCCGATCGGACACTGCCCCGGGTATATCACCTTCATCGCTGAAATCGAGTTCGGCCTCGATCATCGAGCGGCAGAAGATCAGGCGTTCGCGCCAGCCTTCGTAGAGCGCAGACAGATGGCCGCTGCTTTGTTCAATTGCGAGGCGCCGTTGCATCTCTGTGTCGGCTGCCAACAGGTCGGCTAGACCCTCGACTTCGACCAGATCCATCTTGCCATTCTCGAAAGCGCGCCGCGAAAACTCTCCCGCTTCCGCGAGGCGACAGGAATTGAATCCGGCTAATGAGCTGAGTGTGGCCGCCACCAACGCTTTGCCGCCATGCAGGTGCAATTCGACACAGTCCTCGCCGGTAAAGGAATTCGGTCCTGGAAACGCGATGACTAGCCCGCGATCCAGCACCGTCCCGTCAATGCCCCGGATCGTGCGCAAGGCGGCGGTACGGGGTTGCGGCAGGTCTCCGACCATCCGGGTGACCACAGACAGTGCCTCAGGTCCGCTCAGTCTAATCACGGCAACCCCAGCAGGTAGACTACCGGAGGCTAAGGCAAATATCGTGTCGCGAGGTGGTGTCATGCAGATGATCTGCCTGGGGCTGAACGAAAAACCGGCCCGAAGGCCGGTCTTTGATCAAGTGTTCATCGAGTCGAAGAAATCGCCGTTGTTCTTCGTCTGCTTGAGTTTGTCGATCAGGAACTCGATCGCATCGGTTGTTCCCATCGGTGCCAGGATACGGCGCAGGACAAAGATCTTCTGCAGATCCTGGCGCGGTACGAGCAGGTCTTCCTTACGCGTACCGGACTTGAGAATGTCCATCGACGGGAAGATGCGCTTGTCGGCAACCTTGCGATCCAGCACGATTTCCGAGTTACCCGTGCCCTTGAACTCTTCAAAGATCACTTCGTCCATGCGGCTGCCGGTATCGATCAGGGCGGTCGCGATGATCGTCAGTGACCCGCCTTCTTCGATATTACGCGCCGCACCGAAGAAACGCTTCGGACGCTGCAGGGCGTTGGCATCCACACCACCGGTCAGAACCTTACCGGAAGACGGGACAACGGTGTTATAGGCGCGTCCGAGACGGGTGATCGAATCGAGCAGAATGACGACGTCACGGCCATGCTCGACCAGGCGCTTCGCCTTCTCGATGACCATTTCGGCGACCTGTACGTGGCGTACGGCCGGTTCGTCGAAGGTCGAAGACACGACTTCGCCCTTCACCGAACGTTGCATGTCGGTCACTTCTTCCGGCCGCTCGTCGATCAGCAGAACGATCAGATAACATTCCGGATGATTGGCGGTAATCGAATGGGCGATGTTCTGCAGGAGAACGGTCTTACCCGTACGAGGCGGTGCGACGATCAGGCCGCGCTGGCCCTTGCCGAGTGGCGCCACGAGATCGATGACACGTGCCGAAAGATCCTTCGTCGTCGGAATATCGAGTTCCATCTTGAAGCGCTCATTGGGATAGAGCGGCGTCAGGTTGTCAAAGTGGACCTTGTGGCGGATCTTTTCAGGATCTTCGAAATTGATCGTATTGACCTTGAGCAGTGCGAAATAACGTTCGCCCTCCTTGGGTCCACGGATCGGACCTTCGACGGTATCGCCGGTTTTCAGCGAGAATCGGCGGATCTGCGACGGTGAAATATAGATGTCGTCCGGGCCTGGCAGATAGTTGGCGTTTGCCGAGCGTAGGAAGCCGAAACCATCCTGGAGAACTTCAACGACGCCTTCGCCGATGATTTCCACGTCCTGGCTCGCCAGCATTTTCAGGATCGCGAACATCAGCTCCTGCTTGCGCATGGTGCTTGCGTTTTCGACTTCGAGCGATTCGGCAAAAGTCAGCAGATCGGTAGGCGATTTGCTTTTGAGTTCTTGTAGCTTCATTTCAGCCATGAAGAGGGACCACGTCAGGTTTTTATTTTATGGGGAACGGCGAGCTGATGGAATTCGGTACGATCGCGATGTGCCGCAAATGACTGAATGTTACGCAAGCCAAAAGATGAGGTGCCGCGAAAATAGCGGGTCAGCGATTTCACCGCAAGCGAAAACCAGACAGTTGTAAAAATAAACCGCGAAACACCGTCTGGGTCAGAATGGCTTGACCACGACAAACACAACGATGGCGATCATCAGGAGCGTTGGAACTTCGTTCATCAGACGCCAATGGCGGGCATTGCCAACGTAATTTCCCCGACCGAACGAGCGGACAGCTTTGGCAAAATATCCATGCGCGCCTGAGAGCAGGACCACGGCCGCAAGCTTTGCATGCAGCCAACCGCCCTGAAATCCATAGACCGACCACGCAAGATAGAGGCCGAGAACCCAGCTGACGATCATCGCCGGGTTCATGATCACGCCCATCAGCCGGCTTTCCATCACGGCAAATGTCCGCGCCTGGTCCGAATCCGGCTCACAGTCACCGTGGTAGATGAAGAGGCGCGGCAGATAGAGCAGGCCCGCCATCCATGAGATCACCGCGATGACATGCAGAGCCTTAATCCAGAGATAGGCTTCGTCGGCACCGAAAATCATCACGGACGAAGCGATCAGCGCGAAGAAAACCAATGCGCCGGCCGCTCTGCCAGCCGCTCGGCGACCTGGATTGCGATCTGTCTGCTTTTCCATCGTCTCACCCGTTTCGTCGCACCTGATTGACCAGGTCGCTCACATGATCCGGATTGGCCTGCGGTGTGATTCCGTGCCCGAGATTGAAGATCAGCGGTCCATTGCCCAGCGCCTGCAGAATGGCATCGATACCTTCGCGTAAAGCGTCACCGCCGGCGACGACCCGCATCGGGTCGAGATTGCCCTGCACCGGGCCTTCCTTCTGCAGCTCGACGGCAAAGCTCAAAGGTACGGACCAGTCCAGACCGATCGCATCCGCATCGATCTTCTGCCGATAGGTCTTCAGGAGAACGCCGGCACCCTTGGCGAAAGCGATGATCTTGGCCGATGGACGGCGCGACTTCACCGAACGAATGATCCGCGCAACCGGTGCGATGCAGAATTTCTCGAACTCAGCCTCGCCCAGCACACCGGCCCAGGAATCGAAGATCTGCACGGCATCGGCCCCGGCATCTATCTGCGCGACAAGATAGTCGGCCGAAACATCCGCCAGGAAATCGAGAAGCCGGAGGAAAGCCTCCGGATGGCGGTAAGCGAACAGCCGGGCGGGGGCCTGGTCCGGGGTTCCGTGTCCCGCGATCATGTAGGTCGCCACCGTCCACGGCGCTCCACAGAAACCCAGCAGCGTCGTCTCCTCAGGCAGTTCATGGCGCAGTCGTGTGACGGTCTCCATGACCGGCTTCAGGTGATCGAGAATGCCGTCCTCTCGCAAACCATTGATGCCGTCGACATCGATGGGATCCATCTGTGGTCCATGCCCTTCGGTGAAGCGGACATTGCGCTTCAATGCATCGGGAATGACGAGAATGTCGGAAAACAGGATGGCCGCATCAAACGCATAACGACGGATCGGCTGAAGGGTAACCTCGGTGGCAAATTCAGGCGAATAACAGAGATCGAGGAAACTGCCGGCCTTCTGCCGCGTTTGACGATATTCGGGAAGATATCGTCCTGCCTGCCTCATGAGCCAGATTGGCGGGGGCGAGACCGTCTTTCCGTTCAGGACTTCAAGGACTTTACGGTTCGGAGCGCTCAAGGCCAAGGCCCTTTCAAAAAAGAAAAGATATATAGAGTCTTCTTCTATTTCTAAGAGTCTGTGGGGATCAAGGATTAAAGCCGCTCCACCGGTTGTGCCGCTTCGTTGCCAACTTCCACGACCTTCGCGCTATCGCCAGGGTGAAACAGCCAGTCTCTGGGGATAACATCAAATTAACCCACGGATTCAGATGGATGGGGGACGATGCGGAATTGCCCGTTCTGTGGATAAAGTCCGGCATGCGCTTGGCAGGTGCGACTTCTTAACACAATCCACAGCCCCCCAATTGTGCAGGCATCGGTGCAGCCAACTGTGGATAAATCGGCACTTTTCCCCTTGCCTATCGGCTGCCTCGACCGCTAGCTGTGTTTATCCCGGATTATCAACAGGCGGCGGAGAACATCGTGGAGAACCGGAAAAACTTCTTCCATCTCCACCTGATTTCTGACTCCACCGGCGAAACGCTGATATCGGCAGGCCGCGCGGCGGCGGCACAGTTTCGCGGCTCCAACGCGATCGAGCACGTTTATCCGCTGATCCGCAGCAAGAAACAGATCAATGCGCTGATCGAGGCAATCGACCGCGAACCAGGCATCGTTCTTTACACCATCGTCGATTCGGATTTGGCCGCTTGGATAGAGACGAGTTGTCGCGAACTTGGCTTGCCCTGCGTCAACGTCCTGGCCCCGATCATCGAGACGTTCCAGACCTATCTCGGGGCGCCTTCGCGTGGACGTGTGGGCGCGCAGCATGTCTTGAATGCCGAATATTTTGCCCGCATCGAGGCGCTCAACTTCACCATGGACCACGATGACGGCCAGGCGCCGGAGGATTATGACGAGGCGGACGTGGTGATCATCGGCATCAGCCGGACCTCGAAGACGCCCACCAGCATCTATCTCGCAAACCGCGGCATCAAGACGGCGAATATCCCGATTGTCCCGGGTGTGTCACTGCCGGATAGTCTGCTTTCGGCGACACGTCCGCTGATTGTCGGACTGATCGCGACATCCGATCGTATTTCCCAGGTGCGCGAAAACCGGATTCTCGGAACCACCGCCGGATATGATCGCAGTGATTATGTCGACCGCGCCTCGATCACCGAAGAATTGAAATATGCCAGGTCGCTCTGCGCGCGCAACAACTGGCCGATCATTGATGTCACCCGCCGGTCGATCGAGGAAACGGCCGCTGCCATCGTTGCCCTCCGGCCGAAGCTGCGTTAAGCGAATCTAGCCAATTGCTCTGGAAGTCGCCATGACCGTACACCTGATACTTGCCTCTGGTAGCCAAGCCCGGCGGGAATTGCTTCACAATGCGGGATTAGCCTTTACCGCCGAACCGGCGGGGGTTGATGAACGCGCGATAGAAAATGACTTGCCGGCAGACAAAAGAACGCCGGAAGGCATTGCCGAACAGCTTGCCATTGCCAAAGCGAGGGATGTCTCCACCCGGCACCCGGGAGCCATGGTCATCGGCTGTGATCAAACCATGTCGCTGGGGGACCGCCTACTTCACAAGGCTGCGGATCGCGCCGGCGCCCGCGCGACGTTGGATGCGCTCCGGGGACAGACCCATCATCTCAACAGTGGTGTATGCCTTGTCCGGGATGGCGAGGTCCTCTGGTCTCATGTCGGCATTGCGCGAATGACAATGCGTGATTTTACCGATGATTTCCGCGAGGAATATCTCGACCGAAACCTTGTGTGCATCCTCGGCAGTGTCGGCTGCTATCAATTGGAGGGAGAGGGAATCCAGCTATTTGATGCGTTTGACGGTGACTATTTCACCATTCTCGGATTGCCGATTCTACCTCTGCTGACGGCGCTGCGTACACTGGGCGTTAACCATGCATGATTCACGTGAAACATTTTCGCCGCGGGCGTTTGTCGCCGGCTATCCAATCAAACATTCGCGCTCACCGCTGATCCATCGTCACTGGCTGAAACACTTCGGCCTGCCGGGTGACTACGAGAGGGTTGCTGTATCGCCGGAGGACTTCGCCGATTTCATCCGGTCGGTAAAGGCGGGCGGCGATTATCGGGGTGGCAACATAACCATCCCCCACAAGGAAGCAGCGTTTCATCTGGCCGATCGGCCGGATCAACTGAGCGAGGAACTGGGGGCGGTCAATACGCTGTGGATGGAAGATGGCGCGCTGCACGCGACCAATACCGATGGTTTCGGCTTCACCGCAAACCTTGATGCCAGCCATCCGGGATGGGACAAGGTGGATGTCTGTGTCGTGCTCGGGGCAGGAGGGGCCAGTCGTGCGATCGTTCAGGCCTTGCGGGACCGTGGTCTTGCGGAAATCCATATCGTCAATCGTTCGCTTCATCGCGCCGAGGAACTGGCGGATCGTTTTGGCAGGCCGCTACGGGCGCATGGCCTGGATGCCTTGCCAGAACTGATGCAAGGGGCGGGCCTGTTCGTGAATACAAGTTCACTGGGGATGGATGGGAATCCGGCTCCGCATCTTCCGTTTGCCGGCATGCGAACCGGCGCCCTGGTCACCGATATTGTCTATGTCCCGCTGAAGACGCCGTTCATGCTGCAGGCGGAAGACGTCGGACTGGCGACGGTGGACGGCCTTGGCATGCTGTTGCACCAGGCCGTTCCAGGCTTCGAGAAGTGGTTTGGTCGCCGGCCAACTGTCACGCGGGAACTGCGCGAACTCATTCTTGCAGATATCGGAGCGCACGTATGATCGTGATCGGCCTCACGGGATCAATTGGCATGGGCAAATCGACGACGGCAAAGCTTTTTGCCGACGAGGGAATCCCGGTCAATGATGCGGATCAGGTGGTTCACGACCTTTATGCTGGCGCGGCTGTGGCGGGCGTGGCCGCGGAATTTCCCGAAGCTGTTGTCGCAGGCGTTGTAGACAGGCAGATACTGGCTCGGGCTCTGGCGAAGAATCCGGCTAACTTTAGAATCCTTGAAGCGATAATTCATCCGCTTGTCAGAGACCGGGAGCGCCAGTTCGTCGAAATGCATCGTGCGAAGCACACTGCGATTGTCCTGCTGGACATCCCATTGCTATTCGAAGTTGGGGCACAAGACCGTGTCGACGTGATCGTCGTCGTGACCTGTGATGCGGCGATCCAGCGGCAACGGGTCATGGCCCGCCCTGGCATGACGGAGGAGAAGT
The DNA here is from genome assembly GCF_918741265.1 of Rhizobium sp. CECT 9324. Classification (NCBI taxonomy): domain Bacteria; kingdom Pseudomonadati; phylum Pseudomonadota; class Alphaproteobacteria; order Hyphomicrobiales; family Rhizobiaceae; genus Rhizobium; species Rhizobium sp. CECT 9324. Next base: position 427,104 of record NZ_CAKKMZ010000001.1, read on the forward strand.
TCGCGCTCATACTGGCGCGGCAGATGCCGGACGCAGAAAAGCGGCACCGGGCTGATTTTATCATCGATACCTCGCATGGCATTGACAGCGCGCGCAGGGAGGTCAAAACCATCCTGCAACAGCTCAGCCAGCGCCGACCGGAGATTCATTGATCATGCGTGAGATCGTATTCGATACTGAAACCACTGGTCTTGAAACAAAAGTGGACCGAGTTATCGAAATCGGCGGCATCGAGCTGTTCAATCATTTCCCGACCGGACGAAGCTTCCATGTCTACATCAATCCGGGCGACCGCAAGGTGCATCCGGACGCATTGGCCGTGCATGGCATCACGGATGACTTCTTGAAGGACAAGCCACCCTTTGCCGACATCGTGTCTGAGATGCGCGAATTCTTCGACGGCGCTAAATGGGTCGCTCACAATGCAAACTTCGACATCGGCTTCATCAATGCGGAGTTCGAGCGACTTGGCTTGCCCGCTGTCCAGACGGATGTGGTCATCGATACCCTGGCGCTGGCGCGTCGCAAGAATCCGATGGGGCCGAATTCCCTAGACGCGCTTTGCCGTCGCTATGGAATTGACAATTCGCACCGCAGCAAGCACGGAGCGCTGCTCGACTCCGAACTGCTCGCCGAAGTCTATATTGAAATGCTGGGTGGCCGTCAGACCGCTCTTGGACTGACCTCGGTTGAAAACCGGCAGAACCGCAACGCGGATCTCCAGGATGTGGTGGAGATTTCCTATGAGCGCCCGAGGCCGATGGCCGCGCGGCTGGTGGCCAATGAAATCGAGGCACATTCCAAACTTGTGGCGCGTCTCGGGGCAGACGCCATCTGGGCCAAATTCAGCGCATGAAAAAAGGGCCCCGAAAGGCCCTTTTCCAATACTGCCATCAAATGCGTGGATCAGTTCGGTGCGCCTTGAACCTTGGCGCGCGACTGTTCTTCGGCCACGCGCTGGGCAAACATCTGCGCGAAATCGATCGGGTCGATCATCAGCGGCGGGAAGCCACCGTTGCGGGTCGCGTCGGCAATGATCTGACGGGCAAACGGGAACAGCAGGCGTGGGCACTCGATGAAGAGAACCGGCAGCATATGCTCCTGCGGGAAGCCGGTAATGCGGAACACGCCGCCATAAACCAGTTCGGTCGCGAAGACGACCTTGTCGCCTTCCTTGGCTTCAGCGGTCAGCGCCAGCACGACGTCAAAATCCGTTTCCGTCAGCGGATTGGCATTGACGTTGACATTGATGTTGATCGCCGGAGCCTTGTCGCGCGCCTGAAGCGAACGCGGTGCGCCAGGGTTCTCAAAGGACAAATCCTTGATGTACTGGGCAAGAATGTTGAGGGAAGGGCTGCTTGTTCCCTGAGTGTCGTCGGCCATAGGGCTTATCCTCGAAGCGTGTTTTGTTAAGGCCATCTAACATCAAGGCTTGGCGCTTACAACCCTTGGCACAGGGGTCACAGCCTCTCTAGCGGTCGCCGATCCGGGGCCCGCGCCAGGGAGAATCGGCTTTCGGCTCGCGGCGATATTCGTCCTCGTCGAGATCGACGACGGATGTATCTTTCACAGGCTGATAGGTGAAGTCCGATGCGGTGAAGCCGCTGCGCTTGACGATGATGCGTGGCTTGGCCAGGCGCCAGGCGAAATCACGCACGAAGGGCAGGAACAGCAGAAGACCGATCACGTCGCCGACAAAGCCGGGCACGAGCAGCAGAAATGCGGCAATGACGAGCAGGCCGGCATGAACCAACTCGCGGCCGGGATCAGCGCCCTTGCTGGCTTCCGTCTGCAAACGCCGCAAGATGCCCGCTCCCTGGATCCTAAGAAGAAACAGACCAGCGATGCCTGCAAGCAGAACAAGACCGAGGGTTGCCATAACTCCTAGGGCCTGACCGACAAGAATGAGGCTGGCGATCTCAACGAGTGGCGCAAGCAAGATGAGCGCCAGGGAAATGCGCATAACGGTCTCCGAACGCCAATTGTCGATGCGATCGCAAGAGCCGGCGCAAACTCTTTGCAAAGATTGCCATTTGAATGATACGGCGCTGACGACTATATGGGAGATCGAATACGTAAATTCAATCAAGGCCGGCGGTATCCATGGGATCAAATGATTTTGTAACATTGTTCTTTCTCGTGGCGGCGGTGCTGATTTTCTTCCAGCTGCGAAGCGTTCTTGGACGCCGGACCGGTCATGAAAAGCCACCGCGCGATCCGCTCGCACAGCGCGATCAGGTGAAGGATCCGGCCGATGACAGCAAGGTCGTAACGCTGCCGCGTCGCGACGAGGGCAATGGCGAGGATCGTTTTGCGGCAATTGATGCCTTCGCAAAGCCGGGCACGCCGTTGAACGATCAGTTGCGCGAACTGACCCGGCACGATTCCAGCTTCGATCCGAAGGAATTCCTCAACGGCGCCAAGATGGCCTATGAGATGGTGGTCATGGCCTATGCCGATGGCGACCGGAAAACTTTGAAGACACTGCTGTCGCGCGACGTGCTGGACGGATTCGAAAGCGCGATCGCCGACCGCGAAAGCCGCGGCGAGGTGATCAAGTCCACTTTCGTCGGTATTGAAAAGGCGGAAATCACCCAGGCCTCGGTGCGCGAAAGCGAGGAACAGGTGACGGTTCGCATCGCCAGCCAGTTGATCACGGCCACCTATGACAAGGCCGGCGCCCTGATCGACGGCGACGCGGACACTGTGTCCGAAGTCAACGATGTCTGGACATTCGCACGCGACATTCGTTCGCGTGATCCGAACTGGAAGCTGATCGCGACCGAAGCAGAGCAATGACCGGAGGGCGTGTCGACTTTCGACTGAAGCCGGTGCGCTTCGCGGATCTGCCGGGGTGGGAAACCGACGATCCCTCGGCGGTCCTGCCGGCGATGATGGCATGCCTGGCGCATATCACCGAAGTCAAACCATATCGCACGGGGTCGCTTGGCTTGAAGGCCAGCGACCTTTTGCCGTTGCTCGATGATGCGAGACAGTTCAACCCGCGAGACCCGGCCTCGATGAGGACCTTCTTCGAGGAACGCTGCCAGCCATTCCACATAGAACCGCTTGACGGATCCTCAGGTCTGGTGACCGCATTCTATGAGCCCGAAGTGGCAGTCTCGAGCCGGCCCGACGGGGACTATCGGTTTCCGTTTTACCACCGCCCGGCGGACCTGATCGATCTGGATGAGACCAATCGTCCGGCATTCATCGATGCGTCCTATGCTTTCGCGCGCGGCAACGGCGGCGCAATTTCGCTTTATCCCGAGCGTCGGGAGATCGACGAGGGATATCTCGACGGGCAGGGCCTCGAGATCGCCTGGGCCAAGTCCAAGGTCGATGTCTTCTTTGCTCATGTCCAAGGCGCTGCCCGCCTGCGCTATCCGGACGGTCGGATCCAGCGCATCACCTATGCCGGCAAGGCGGGGCACGCATTTTCAGGCATCGGCAGGCTGTTGATCGATCTTGGAGAAATTCCGGAGGCGCAGATCTCCATGCAGTCGATCCGTGGCTGGCTGGCGAAAAATCCCGAGCGCGTTGACGAGATCCTCTGGCACAACCGCTCCTATATTTTCTTCCGCGAAGCAGAGGTTGACGATCTCGGCAAGGGTCCGATTGCTGCGGCCAAGGTACCCTTGGTGGCCGGTCGCTCGCTGGCGGTGGATCGGCAGATCCATACATTCGGCTTTCCGTTTTTCATCCATGCGGAAAACCTGACCCATCTCGACGGTGGCGCGCCGTTTGCGCGTCTGATGCTGGCGCTGGATACCGGATCGGCCATCGTCGGTGCTGCGCGCGGCGACATATTTACGGGGTCGGGCGATGCGGCCGGCGATTTGGCCGGCGCCGTGCGCAATGCGGCCGACTTCTATATATTGATCCCGAAGCAGGCAGCAGAGAGGTTTGTCTGAGTGTCAGGTGGGTCAAAACTCAATCCGGAGGATCGTATTCTGTGGGGCAAGGTCGCCCGCTCCACGCGTGCGATGCCTGGACGGCTGCAAGACCTGCTGGAATTCGAGAGACAATTCGAGGCCGAAGCAGACGCGGAAGACAAGGCGCCGGCCAAGGCCGCTCTTGCTCTGCCCGCAAGCGTCGAAAACACCCAGTCGGCGGGTCCGCGCAAACCTTCCGGTACCCACCACCCACTGGAGCGCCCGGTCAAGCGCAAGCTGTCGCGTGGCCATCTCGCTTTGGAGGCCCGCATCGATCTGCACGGCCTGATCCAGAGCGAAGCGCATGGCATGCTGTTCGATTTCCTCCACCGAGCCCATGAACGCGGATTGCGTCATGTTCTGGTCATCACCGGCAAAGGCAGCTCGCTCGGCAGCGAGGGTGCCTTGAAGCGGGCTGTGCCGCTCTGGTTTTCCATGCCGGAATTCCGCTTTCTGATTTCGTCCTATGAGCCCGCGGCGAGGCAGCATGGCGGGGAGGGCGCGCTGTATGTTCGCCTGTCGCGTCATGGAGTGGAGCGTCGATGACCCCGTTCGGCACGGCACTGCGCGAATTGCGCGAGCGCAAGGGCGTGTCGCAAAAGCAGATGGCAGCGGCGATCGGCGTCTCGCCGGCCTATCTGTCGGCGCTGGAACATGGAAAACGCGGGCTGCCGAATTTCGATTTCCTGCAGCGTGTTGCCGGTTACTTCAACATTATCTGGGATGAGGCTGATGAGCTGTTTGCCACGGCCCGCCAGTCCGACCCGCGTGTGGTTCTCGATACGGTCGGCTTGAAACCTGAATACACAGCCTTTGCCAATGAACTCGCACGCCTGATTCGCCAGTTGCCGCCGGATGTGCTACAGGAATTGCAGGCCGTCCTTGATGCTGCCAAAAATCGGATGTGAAAGGCGTAAATCCCTCGGATATCCACGGGAAACACGCCGTCCGCCTTTGGAACTGCTGCCAAAACCCCTATAGTCGAACCGCTTGAAGCTGCTGATTCGAATCAGGCAGACCCTTTGAGAATTGACTGGAAAGATTGCTGAATGACCGACTTGCCGATCACGGAAAATGATGGACCGGCCGAATATGGTGCCGACTCGATCAAGGTGCTTAAGGGGCTTGATGCAGTTCGCAAGCGCCCAGGCATGTATATCGGTGATACGGACGATGGTTCAGGTCTTCACCACATGGTCTACGAAGTGGTCGACAACGCGATCGACGAAGCGCTCGCGGGACATGCCGACATCGTCACGGTCACGTTGAATGCCGATGGTTCGGTCACGGTCACCGACAATGGTCGCGGCATTCCGACCGACATCCACACCGGCGAGGGTGTGTCTGCTGCCGAGGTCATCATGACCCAGCTGCATGCCGGCGGTAAGTTCGACCAGAATTCCTACAAGGTATCGGGTGGTCTGCACGGCGTCGGCGTTTCGGTCGTCAACGCCTTGTCGGTCAAGCTGAACCTCAAGATCCGCCGCGTCGGCAAGGTCCACGAGATCAGCTTTACCCATGGCGTGGCGGATGCGCCGCTGCGTGTCATCGGCGATTACGAAGGCCGCTCCGGCACGGAAGTCACCTTCCTGCCGAGCCCGGACACGTTCACCAACATCGAATTCGACTACAGCACGCTGGAGCATCGCCTGCGCGAACTCGCGTTCCTCAATTCCGGTGTGCGCATTCTGCTGACCGACAAGCGTCGCTCAGATATCCGCCAGGAAGAAATGGTCTATGACGGCGGCCTTGAAGCCTTCGTTGTCTATCTCGACCGTGCGAAGAAGCCGCTGGTTCAAAAGCCGGTGGCCATCCGTGGCGAAAAGGACGGCATCACGGTCGAAGTGGCCATGTGGTGGAACGACAGCTACCACGAGAACGTGCTCTGCTTCACCAACAACATCCCGCAGCGCGACGGTGGCACCCACATGGCGGGTTTCCGTGCGGCGCTCACCCGCCAGGTCACGTCCTACGGTGAAAGCTCGGGGATCACCAAGCGGGAGAAGGTCACCCTTCAGGGCGAAGACTGCCGCGAAGGCCTGACCGCCGTTCTCTCGGTCAAGGTGCCGGATCCGAAGTTCTCCTCGCAGACCAAGGACAAGCTCGTGTCGTCGGAAGTTCGACCGGTTGTCGAAAGCCTGGTCAATGAAGCGCTCAGCACCTGGTTCGAAGAACATCCGAGCGAAGCCAAGATCCTCGTCGGCAAGGTCGTCGAGGCTGCGGCCGCCCGCGAAGCCGCCCGCAAGGCGCGTGAATTGACTCGCCGCAAAGGCGCCCTCGATATTGCCTCTCTGCCCGGCAAGCTTGCCGACTGCTCGGAACGTGATCCGTCCAAGTCCGAACTTTTCCTCGTCGAGGGTGACTCGGCGGGTGGCTCGGCCAAGCAGGGCCGTTCGCGTGAAAACCAGGCGATCCTGCCGCTGCGCGGCAAGATCCTCAACGTCGAGCGCGCCCGTTTCGACAAGATGCTGGGAAGTCAGGAAATCGGCACGCTGATCACCGCACTCGGCACATCGATCGGCAAGGACGAGTTCAACCCGGACAAGTTGCGCTACCACAAGATCATCATCATGACCGATGCTGATGTCGACGGTGCGCATATCAGAACACTGCTGCTCACCTTCTTCTTCCGCCAGATGCCGGAATTGATCGAGCGCGGCCACCTCTACATTGCTCAGCCGCCGCTTTATAAAGTCTCGCGCGGCAAGTCCGTCCAGTATCTCAAGGATGAGAAGGCGCTCGAAGAGTATCTGATCACCATGGGCATCGAGGAAGCGACGCTGACACTGGCCAATGGCGAGGTTCGCGCCGGTCAGGATCTGCGCGACGTCATCCAGGATGCGCTGCGTCTACGTTCGCTGGTCGATAGCCTGCACTCGCGCTACAACCGCAACGTCATCGAGCAGGCGGCCATTGCCGGTGCGCTCAATCCAGAACTGACGGACAACCGCGCCCGCGCCGAGGCGACGGCTGCCGAAGTCGCGCGCCGTCTCGACATGATCGCCGAAGAAACCGAGCGCGGCTGGCAGGGCTTTGTCACCGACGAGGGCGGTCTGCGGTTTGAGCGCATGGTGCGTGGCGTGAAGGAATTGGCAGCTGTCGATGTCGCCCTGATCGGGTCCGCCGATGCCCGCCATATCGACCAGCTCACGCCCCGTCTGCATGACATCTATTCCGAGCCGCCGGTTCTGGCACGCAAGGATGGAAAGACCGACATGTCCGGACCGCGTGCCTTGCTCGACCATATTTTCGCGGCCGGCCGTAAGGGACTTTCGATGCAGCGCTACAAGGGTCTCGGTGAAATGAACGCCGAGCAGTTGTGGGAAACGACGCTCGATCCGAACGTCCGCTCGCTGCTTCAGGTCCGCGTCAACGATGCGACCGATGCCGATAGCCTGTTCGCGCGGCTGATGGGCGACGAAGTTGAGCCTCGGCGCGACTTCATCCAGGAAAACGCTCTGAACGTTGCCAATCTCGACATCTGATCCGAGTTGGTATCAGACACATCAAGATGGCCGCATTCGCTCGAATGCGGCCATTTTTTTGTCCAGAGATTTCACGTGAATCATAGTTAACGTGATTCACGTGAAACTCCGGGCGTTCAGATTGTCTTAAAAGCCGCCTTCGAACACGACGTCATTCAAAGGCTTGCGGTCGTTTGGCATTTCGCGGGCGCGCAGGCCTTCCGGCAAAACCGATTTGTCGCCGGGCTTTCCGATGGCAACGGCGGCCTCGACATGGAAGCCTTCCGGCGCGCCAAGCTCGGCCTGGGCCCTGTCAAAATCGAGACCTGTCATGCCATGGGCGAAATAGCCGGACTTGACGGCCTGCAGCGACAGGAGTCCCCAGGAGGCGCCGGCATCGAAGCTGTGGCTACGGAAGGGTTTCGGCGCCGAGCCATCCGCAGGGCGGCTCAGCGTGTCGGAAAATATGATGATCAGTGCCGACGCGGTCTTCGCCCAGCCCTGGTTGAACTCGTTGAGAATACCGAGAAGCTTGTCGAATTCCGGCGTGCCCTTGAGGCCGTAAACGAAACGCCATGGCTGATAGTTGAAAGCAGAGGGTGCCCAGTGGGCGGCATCGAGAATGGTCAGAAGGTCGGCCTTCGGCATTACACTGCCGTCGAAAGCGCGCGGAGACCAACGGTCGAGAAACACCGAATCAACGTTGTGCTCGGACTGACGGCTATTGCTGGTGGTCATGGGGATCCTTTGCGGTATGGGGAGGCTTGCTGACAAAGAATGGCGCAATTGCCGAACCGGAGCCAGTGCTTCCTTCGCTGTTGCACAAATCCCGTCGGTGGACCAGGAAAACGGTTAACCAGCGGATGCGCCTGGAACTTTAAGTCTTTTCAGCCATCTTCTGTTTGACGGGGGAGTAATGCACCCGTGCATCACGCTGGATGCTGTGCATCAAAAGGCTTTTGCACTGCAAAAACTCTGTTAGTGTAGCATATCGACCTGGGCTTATATGGCCCAAACGACCGGAAGGTGAGCCAAGCGATGTTCTATCAGCTGTATGAACTCAACCATGCTGTCATGGCGCCATTTCGCGCGACGGCGGATGCGATGAACCTGGCCTGGAAAAATCCTCTTAACCCATGGTCTCACACCGTCGTCGGGCGAAGCTTTTCCGCCGGCTTCGAGGTGTTTGAGCGCGTCACGCGCCGATACGGCAAACCGGCCTTCGGGCTGCCGACGACACCGGTCAATGGAGAAGCCGTCACGGTCGAAGAGGAAGTGACGTGGCGCAAGCCATTCTGCGATCTCATCCATTTCAAGCGCCATCTTCCGGCCGGGACCGAAAAGGGTCCTCGCATTCTAATCGTTGCGCCGATGTCCGGTCACTATGCCACGTTGCTGCGCGGTACGGTCGAGGCACTGCTGCCGAGCGCCGATGTCTATATCACCGATTGGATCGATGCCCGTATGGTGCCGGTGACCGATGGTGATTTCGACCTCGATGACTACATCGACTACGTGATCGAGATTCTCCACCACCTTGGTCCAGACACCAATGTGGTCGCGGTCTGTCAGCCCTCGGTGCCAGTTCTGGCCGCTGTGGCGGTGATGGAAGCCAATGGCGACACTTGCGCACCGGCTTCGATGACGCTGATGGGTGGACCGATTGACACGCGCATCAATCCGACGGCCGTCAACCAGCTTGCTCAGAACAAGCCCATCGAATGGTTCCGCGACAACGTCATCATGCAGGTTCCGTGGCCGCAGCCCGGTGTCATGCGGTCTGTCTATCCCGGCTTCCTGCAGCTCTCGGGTTTCATGTCGATGAACCTCGATCGCCATATGATCGCGCACAAGGAGTTCTACGGCCATCTGGTCAAGAACGACGGCGACTCTGCCGAGAAGCATCGCGATTTCTACGACGAATATCTGGCTGTGATGGATCTCACCGCGGAGTTCTATCTCCAGACTGTCGACACCGTCTTCATCAAGCATTCGCTCCCCAAGGGTGAAATGCTGCATCGTGGCAAGCCGGTCGACACCAAGGCGATCCGCAATGTGGCGCTTCTGACCGTCGAGGGCGAGAACGACGATATCTCCGGCGTCGGCCAGACCCAGGCGGCGCAGACGATCTGCAGCAGCATTCCGGACGCGATGCGTATGCACTACATGCAGCCGGATGTCGGTCACTACGGCGTGTTCAACGGTTCGCGCTTCCGCAAGGAAATCGCGCCGCGCATCATTGCGTTTGCCACGAAACACACCAAGGGCGTGAAGGCGACGCCCGTCAAGCGTGTCATCAAGGGTGGAAAAGCCGGCTAAGTCGAAAGCGACAATGTTGAATTTATATAAGCGGATTCAGATGGTTCTCCATCTGGATCCGTTTTTCACTTGAACGCATGCCGCGCGTTTCCCACATCGAAATCATCGGATGGCATCCTGCCCCCGATGAAACGAGGGTAATCGATGATGAACCAGTCAGCATTGCTTCGACCGGATTGGACTCCGGCGACCGTCGTCCTGATGGTCCTTGGATTCATGGTGTTCTGGCCGCTCGGCCTTGCCATGCTTGCCTACATTATGTTTGGCGACAAGTTCCAGACTTTCAAGCGTGAAGCCAACCGCAAGGCGGACGACGCGTTTGCCTGGTGCCGTTCGAGCCGCTATCAGGGTTCGACTTCGGCCACCGGCAATGTCGCCTTCGACGATTGGCGCAAGGCGGAGCTCGATCGGCTTGATGAAGAGCGTCGCAGGCTCGACGAAATGCGCGCAGAGTTCGACGCTTATGGGCGTGAACTGCGTCGCGCCAAGGACCAGGAAGAATTCGATCGCTTCATGCGTGATCGCCAACAGGTGAAATCTGCCGATCAGGGGATTGCACCAATGGGCAATTCCGGCAACTGACGGCGTGCATACGCGACCAAAACGAGGCCGGCGTCCTTGATGCCGGCCTTTTTATGCGTCATTTTCCCGCCCGAATCGGCTAAAAGACAACGATGTTCTCCCTGTTCAAAAAGCCCGCTGCAATACACAAGCCCAGCCCGGCGCTGGACAGGATCCTGGCCGTCAATGGTCGAGAGCTGCCGTTGACCATTCGCAAAAACACCCGTGCAACGCGGATCACGCTGCGCATCGAACCGGGTGGCCGCGCCTTGAAGATGACCATTCCCCATAGTCTCAAGGAGCACGACATCCAGGATTTTCTCGATCGGCATCAGGGCTGGATCAGCACAAGGCTGGCGCGCCAGACCGGTGGAAGCGCGATCGAAGATGGCGGCGAGATTACGCTGCGCGGCATCAAACACCGTATCGTCCATACCGGCCAGGTGCGCGGATTGACGCAATCGATCGACAGCGAAATCGGACACATACTCAGTGTCAGCGGGCTGGAAGATCATTTGCCGCGGCGGGTTGCCGATTTCCTCAAGAAGGAAGCGCGGCGAGATCTCGAGCGGTTGGCCGAGCAGCACGCTCGGTCTGTCGGCAAGCCTTTCAGAAGCCTCAGCCTGAAGGATACCCGCAGTCGGTGGGGATCGTGCTCCTGGGATGGCAAACTGAGTTTTTCCTGGCGGATCGTCATGGCGCCACCGCCGGTGATCGATTATCTCGCCGCCCATGAGGTGGCTCACCTGCGCGAAATGAACCACGGTCCGGCCTTCTGGTCGCTCTGCAAGCAGCTTTGCCCGCATATGGATGAATCCAAGGCGTGGTTGAAGCGCCATGGCTCCGCGCTTCATGCGATCGACTTCGGCTGATCAGGCTTCCACCGTTCAGCATAGGTCGCAATTTGGCTCGACTCTTTTGTGATTTCGTGCGACTTCGCTGCCATGAGACCCGATATCAAGATCTGCGGATTGAAGACGCCGGAGGCTGTCGATCGCGCTGTTGAGCGCGGGGCGACCCATATCGGCTTCATTTTCTTCGCAAAGAGCCCCCGCAACATCGAACCCGACATCGCCGGCATGCTGGCGGATCGCGTTCGCGGCCGTACCAAGATCGTAGCGGTAACGGTGGATGCCGATGCCGACGATCTGGATGAGATCATCGCGCTGCTGCGTCCGGATATCCTGCAATTTCATGGACATGAAAGCCCGGAGCGGCTTTTGACGGTCAAGGCGATGACCGGTTTGCCGATCATGAAGGCATTTTCGATCCGTGAGCCCGATGATCTGAGGCGCATTGAGCCCTATATAGGCATAGCGGACCGTTTCCTGTTCGATGCGAAACCGCCCATCGGCTCGGATCTCCCAGGTGGAAATGGCGTGACATTCGATTGGAGCTTGCTGCGCTCGCTTGACGAAAGCGTGAATTACATGCTTTCCGGTGGGCTCAACAAAGACAACATAGCAGACGCCCTCAGCGAAACCGGCGCCCGGGGGATTGATATCTCCTCTGGTGTCGAAAGCGCTCCAGGGATCAAGGATCTGCAGATGATGGACGATTTTTTTACGGCGGTCGCTGAGGCTTCGCGCCGCGCACCGGTATCAGGGAGTGTCAAGTGAGCGAAACACCCAAACCCAATTCCTTCCGGGAAGGCCCTGACGAAGACGGCCGTTTCGGCATCTTCGGCGGCCGCTTTGTGGCGGAAACCCTGATGCCACTGATCCTCGACCTTCAGGCCGAGTGGGAAAAGGCAAAGACCGATCCCGAATTCCAGGCGGAACTGGCGCATCTGAACACCCACTACACCGGCCGGCCGAGCCCGCTGTATTTTGCCGAACGCCTGACGGAAGAGCTTGGCGGCGCGAAGATCTACTTCAAGCGCGACGAGCTCAACCATACCGGCTCGCACAAGATCAACAACTGCCTCGGCCAGATCCTGCTCGCTAAGCGCATGGGCAAGACGCGCATCATTGCCGAGACGGGCGCCGGCCAGCACGGCGTGGCGTCGGCGACGGTTGCTGCCCGTTTCGGCATTCCTTGCGTCGTTTACATGGGCGCGACCGATGTCGAGCGTCAGGCGCCGAACGTTTTCCGCATGAAGCTGCTCGGTGCCGAAGTAAAGCCGGTGACGGCCGGGCACGGCACGCTGAAAGATGCGATGAACGAGGCGCTGCGTGACTGGGTCACCAATGTCGATGACACATACTACATGATCGGTACGGCCGCCGGCCCGCATCCCTATCCGGAAATGGTCCGCGACTTCCAGTCGGTCATCGGCCGCGAGACCCGCGAACAGATGATGGCGGCCGAAGGCCGTCTTCCCGACATGCTGATCGCGGCCGTCGGTGGTGGTTCGAACGCGATCGGCCTGTTCCATCCGTTCCTGGACGACGAAAGTGTCCGCATTGTCGGCGTCGAAGCCGGTGGCAAGGGGCTCGAGGGCGAAGAGCATTGCGCCTCACTGACGGCTGGTTCGCCGGGCGTCCTGCATGGCAACCGCACCTACCTGCTGCAGGATGGCGATGGCCAGATCAAGGAAGGTCACTCGATCTCGGCTGGCCTCGACTATCCCGGCATTGGGCCCGAGCATTCCTGGCTGAAGGACATGGGCCGCGTCGAATATGTTCCGATCAAGGACGACGAGGCGCTCGCCGCATTCCAGATGCTGACGCGCACCGAAGGCATCATTCCGGCGCTCGAGCCGAGCCACGCGCTCGCCGAAGTCATCAAACGCGCGCCGACGATGGACAAGGACCAGATCATTGTCATGAATCTCTGCGGTCGCGGCGACAAGGACATCTTCACTGTCGGCAAGATTCTCGGGATGGGGCTCTGAACATGACTGCACGTATGGACAAACGCTTCGCCGACCTGAAGGCCGAAGGCCGTCCCGCCCTGGTGACCTATTTCATGGCCGGCGATCCGGACTATGATACATCGCTCGCGATCATGAAGGCGCTGCCGGAAGCCGGTGCCGACGTGATCGAGCTTGGCATGCCGTTCTCCGATCCGATGGCCGACGGCCCGGCGATCCAGATGGCCGGACAGCGCGCGCTGAAGTCAGGTCAGACGCTTCTGAAGACGCTGGAACTGGCACGCGAGTTCCGCAAGACCGACCAGACAACGCCGATCGTGTTGATGGGCTACTACAATCCGATCTATGTCTTCGGCGTCGAGCATTTTCTCGATGTTGCGATCGACGTTGGTATCGACGGCCTGATCGTTGTCGATCTGCCGCCGGAAATGGACGACGAATTGTGCATTCCCGCCCGTCGCCGAGACATCAATTTCATTCGTCTGGCCACGCCGACAACGGATGACAAGCGTTTGCCGACCGTGCTGCAGAACACGTCCGGCTTTGTCTACTACGTGTCGATGAACGGTATCACAGGATCCTCGATGCTTGATCCTTCCCGTGTCGCCAGCGCCGTTCAGCGCATCAAGTCACACACGGATCTACCGATTTGCGTCGGCTTCGGCGTCAAGACCGCAGAACATGCCCGCCTGATCGGGACCAGCGCAGACGGCGTTGTCGTCGGCACTGCCATCGTCAATCAGGTCGCCAACAATCTGACAGCTGACGGGAAAGCCACGGCGGATACGGTTCAGGCCGTTGTCACCCTGGTTCGCGGCCTTGCCAGCGGTGTGCGCAGTGCACGCCTTGCTGCTGCCGAATAATTTTCCGATAAAGGCTGTAAAAGTCAGGAGTATACCGCGTGAACTGGATCACCAACTACGTGCGCCCGCGCATCAATTCCATGCTCGGCCGCCGGGAAGTCCCGGAAAATCTCTGGATCAAGTGCCCCGAGACGGGCGAGATGGTCTTCCACAAGGACCTCGAAGAGAACAAATGGGTAATTCCCGCCTCCGGCTACCACATGAAGATGCCGGCCAAGGCGCGCCTGATCGATCTTTTCGACAACGGCCAGTATGAAGCCCTGCAGCAGCCAAAGGTGGCGCAGGACCCGCTGAAATTCCGCGATTCGAAGAAATATACCGACCGCCTGAAGGACAGCCGCCTCAAGACCGAGCAGGAGGATACGATCCTGGCCGGTGTCGGCACCGTTCGCGGCCTGAAACTTGTCGCCGTGGTTCATGAGTTCAATTTCATGGGCGGTTCGCTCGGCATTGCGGCCGGCGAGGCGATCGTCAAGGCCTTCGAACGCGCCATCAAGGAAAAGTGCCCGCTGGTCATGTTCCCCGCTTCCGGGGGCGCGCGCATGCAGGAAGGCATCCTGTCGCTGATGCAGCTGCCGCGCACGACGGTCGCCGTGGACATGCTGAAGGAAGCCGGTCTGCCCTACATCGTCGTCCTGACCAATCCGACCACGGGCGGCGTGACCGCATCCTACGCCATGCTCGGCGATCTGCACATTGCCGAGCCGGGCGCCGAAATCTGCTTTGCCGGCAAGCGCGTCATCGAGCAGACCATCCGCGAAAAGCTGCCGGAAGGTTTCCAGACCTCTGAATACCTGTTGGAGCACGGCATGGTCGACATGGTCGTCAAGCGCCACGAAATTCCGGACCTTCTGGCCCGCGTACTGAAGATCATGACCAAGCGTCCTGCCAATGATCAGGTTTCGAACGGCGCTATCGCAATCCCGACAAAGGCATCGGCCTGACACTTCGTATTTGGCCGATGGCAATGGAACGACCGTGATGACAGTGCCTACCTTGAGCCTGGCCGATGCCGAGATTGAAAAGCTCATGGGGCTGCACCCCAAGGGTTACGATCTCTCCCTCGACCGCATTCGCCGCCTGCTCGATCTTCTAGGCAATCCCGAAAGGCGTTTGCCGCCGGTCATTCATGTGGCCGGCACCAACGGTAAAGGCTCGGCGACGGCCTTTTGCCGGGCATTGCTCGAAGCCCAGGGCCTGTCGGTCCATGTCCACACATCGCCGCACCTCGTCCGCTGGCACGAACGCTATCGCATCGGTGTGAAGGGCGGTCGTGGACAGATCGTCGATGACGCGCTGTTTGCCGATGCACTGCGGCGGGTTGCCGACGCCAATGGCGGCCAGTCGATCACCGTCTTCGAAATCCTGACCGCGGTGACCTTCATCCTGTTTTCCGAGCAACCCGCCGACGTTGCCGTCATCGAAGTCGGTCTCGGTGGCCGCTTCGATGCCACCAATGTCGTCGAAAAGCCAGCAGCCTCGATCGTCCAGCCGATTTCTCTCGATCACCAGGCCTATCTCGGCGATCGGGTCGAGCTGATTGCCGCCGAAAAGGCCGGGATCATGAAGCGTGGTATTCCGGTGGTCATTGGCCACCAGGAATTCGATGGTGCTCGTGACGTGCTGATCGGCACAGCCGAACGACTGGGCTGTCCGCTTTCCGTCTTCAGCCAGGATTTTCTCGCCTATGAGGAATTCGGCCGTATGGTCTACCAGGATGAGTTTGGCCTGATGGACCTGCCGCTGCCGCGGCTTCCTGGTCGCCACCAGCTTGGCAATGCTGCCACAGCCATTCGCGCGGTGAAGGCGGCGGGTTTTGCCGTCACCGAGGTGATTGCCGAGAAGGCCATGCTGTCTGTCGAATGGCCCGGGCGTCTACAGCGACTGACCGAAGGGCACCTGGTCGATCGTGCACCGGCGGGTGCCGAGATCTGGCTCGACGGTGGCCACAATCCGGGTGCCGGCGAAGTGATCGCCGAAGCCATGGCTGCGATGGAAGAGCGCAAGGCGCGTCCGCTGCATCTGGTTGTCGGCATGATCAACACCAAGGATCCGATCGGCTATTTCCGCGCATTCACCGGTATCGCCCATGCGGTATACACGGTGCCGATCGAGGGTTCGGACGTCGGTCTCGACCCCGTGGCATTGGCGCAATCGGCAGCGGATGCAGGGTTGACCGCTGTGCCGGCAGGATCGCTGGAAGAGGCACTCAATGCCATTGCCGAAAAAACCGCGGGCGGACCACCGCCACGCATCATGATTGGCGGATCGCTCTATCTTGCCGGCAATGTTCTGGCCCAGAACGGCACCATTCCGACATGAAAAAAGCCCGGAAATTCCGGGCTTTTGAGTTGTCCAAGATCGGTCCTCGCCTCACGCGGCGCTGGAGATCCAGCTCGACAGGGCCGTCTTCGGTGCAGCACCTACCTTGATGTCGGCAACTTCGCCACCCTTGAAGACGGCAAGGGTCGGGATCGAGCGAACGCCGAACTGGGCAGCCAGTTCCGGGTTTTCATCGATGTTCAGCTTGACGATCTTCACCTTGCCGGCGAGTTCGTTGGAGATTTCCTCCAGGCTCGGCGCAATCATCTTGCACGGGCCGCACCATTCAGCCCAGAAATCAACGACAACCGGCTCGGATGCATCGAGAACCTCGGCCTGGAAATTGGACTTATCGACTTTTACAGTAGCCATCGGGCTCTCCTTATAGATATCGAATTGACTAGATATGTGATGCCGCGACGCGGTAATTTCAATATGCGGTATCTCATGATGTTTCGAGGTCGGCAAGAGAGGCGCGCATCACGTCTTCCGGAAGGTCCAGCACTGTCCCCGTTTCGGTGTAGATCAACAGGCATTCGATCGGCTTCGTCGGGTAAAGCGGCTTGAGGATCTCCCGGTAGATCGCCAGCTGCGCGCGATGCGAGAGCGGCACATCCATCACATGGCGCGGCGGGTTGCGATTGGTCTTGTAGTCGACCAGCAGAACCCGCTCGTCGAGCACGGTCATGCGGTCGATGCGGCCGGAGACGGCGCGCTGTTCGCCTTTCAGCACGAGAGTACCCATGACGGACACTTCAGGTTGGCTATCGCTTGAAAACAGGGGCCCGAGGCTCGGCATGTCGAGCACGGACATGACAGTCTCGACCAAGCTCTCCCGGTCGTGCCGAGGCCAAAAGCGAGCCGCGCGATCGGCATAGCTCTGCGCCGCCTGCAACCGTTCCGAAGGCGGGATGGCGGGAAGCGTCTGAAGCATGCGATGGACCAATCGGCCGCGCTGCAGCGAGAGATCGGCCTTCTTTTCATCGGAAAACAGTGCTGAGGCGGTGAGCATGTCATCCGTGTCATCGATCACGATACTGCCTGCACCCGATGGGCTCAGCGGACGCGGCAGATGCACGGGCGGCGGCAGTGGTCGCGAAAGCGCCACCGGCAGATCCATTTCCGTCTCGGCTGCCGCTGTTTCCGCAGAGAGCGGAAAAATCTTCTGTGACAGCGGCAGGCGCCATTGCAGCCCGGACCAATCGCCGTCGGGACCACGAAATTGCGCGCTGCTGCAGCGGCTTTCGTCAATGGCAAGCGCATCGGCAATCATCTTGTGCCAGATATCGCCGGGATCCTGGACACCCCGATAACCGCAGATAATCAGGCGGTCGGCGGCCCGCGTCATCGCAACATAGAGAAGCCGGCGATATTCCTCCTCGGTCTGGCTCTTGCGCACCTGAGTGTCAGCATCCGTCAGCGAGTTGCCGAGCCCCTTCGTCGGAAACCAGATCGGCACTGGAGGCTGATCCTCGTTTGCCTCCAGCAGCCGGAGCTTGGCAAGATGGTTCGAATTGAAAGCCTTCGATCCTCCATCGACCAGAAAGACCACCGGCGCCTCGAGACCTTTCGAGGCATGAACGGTCATGATCCGGACTTCGTTGCGCTCCTTGTCCTGCTCGCGCTTCACCACCGGCGCTTCCATCTCCAGCGTCGAAATGAAGGACTGCAGACCGGGCAGCCCGGCGGTTTCGAAGGACAAAGCGAAGGTCAGGAATTCATCGAGAATGTCGCTGACCTCGGTGCCGAGTCGTCCGAGATAGACCCGTCGCCCGCCATAGAGGCCCAAGACCCTGGCATAGAAGTCGTGCACCGAGTGTATGCGCGAAAGCTCGAGAAAACGGTCCAGTTTCCGCGTGCTTTCCGCCCATGGCGATCCGTCCAGCGCCGCCAGATCCGTCAGTCGGGCCCAAAGGCTCTGCTTCTCCAGACGCTCCGCCGCAAGGTCGAGAAGCTGCTCTTCGCTATGATTGAACAGCGGGCTTTTCAGGATGGCGGCAAGCGATAGATCGTCAGCCGGCAGCAACAGAAACCGGCCGAGTGCCAGCATGTCCTGCACGGCAATATGGCTGGTCAGCTTCAGGCGGTCGGCACCGGCCACCGGAATGCTGTAGGGGCGCTTCAGCGATCGGGTCAGTGCATTGACGAAACTGTCACGCTTGCGCACCAGGACCAGGATATCGCCGGGTTGGATCAACCGCTCCGCACCCTTTTCGATGATTGTCTGTTTGCCCACCAATTCGCTGATCGCATGCGCAATGCGTCGCGCAAGAATGGCCGACGGCGCGCTTTCCGGCGTGGAGTCGAAGGGGGCGGTCCAATCCTCGTTCTTCTCCTGTTTTTCTGCGGCAATCATCTCCCAGAGATCGACCTCGCCCGGATGGCCGCTGCGGCTCGACATATGCACGACGGCATCGCCGGCAGCACTCAGGCCACGCAGATTGGCGTCGATCGAAAACACCTGGTCGACCGCCGACAAGACGGCGGAAGTCGAGCGGAAGGACAGCGGCAGGCGGATGGTGTTGAAGGTTTGTCCGCCATTGTCGACAGCCTGTTGGGTCTGTTTTGCCTCGACGGAAAACTGTTCCGGACGGGCGCCCTGGAACGAATAGATCGACTGTTTTTCGTCGCCCACGGCAAAGAAGGTACGCACGCCGGGTCGGGCGCTCGCACCCGAAAAGAAGTCCTCGCGAAGCGACCGGATAACCGACCATTGAACCGGGCTCGTATCCTGGGCCTCGTCCACCAGGATATGGTCGATGCCCTGGTCGAGCTTGTAATGTACCCAGGCGCCGACATCGGCACGCATCAGCAATTCCGCGCTACGGGCGATCAGATCCTCGAAGTCGAGCTGCGACCGGCGCTTTTTCAGCTCTTCGTAGTCTTCGTCCAACCGGACCGCGAGTGTCAGGGCTGCCTTCGTCGCCTCGTACATGCGAAAGATCCGCAGCCGGTCGCGGGCGGATACCACATGTTCGCGGGCAGCGATCACCGCGTCGCGCAACTCCGGCGCCAGTTTGCTCATGGCAGCGGCAATCAGCGAGCTGTCTGCCTTGGGCGCTTCCGCCTGCGTCAGAAAGGCGCCGTCGAGCAGCTTTGCCCGCTCCAGGGGATCATCCTCGCGAAGCGCATGTTCAAGTGCTTCGGCAACGGCGCGAACTTTTTCGCCACCCTTTTCGAGCGCCAGCTGAATGTATTGGGCAAAAACCGAGCCAGCAAGGCCGGCAAGCGGCCAATAGGCCTCTGCGCGCGATGCCTCGGTCTCATCGGTCTCAATCCCGAAGCGAAGCCGCAATGCCGCGTCGAGACCGCCCTTGCGGGCAGCCTGTCGGCGGAACTGGCGGATGGCATGGCGATTGGCGACGATATCGCCGATCAACAATTCCAATCCACTTTCATCCGCGATGCTCAGCACCTGGGAGAAGGCCTCGGCCAGATCCGCGTCGTTTTCTGTCGATGTTGCGGTCAGGAGCGAGCGCCGCGCTTCGGCAAGCACGGTGACGGCTGCCCGATCATCAAGAACGCTGAAATGACCCGCAACGTTGGCTTCGAGCGGAAACTGATGCAGCAACGCCTCGCAAAAGGCATGGATTGTCTGGATTTTCAGGCCGCCCGGCGTCTCAAGTGCCTTGGCAAAGAGCTGGCGTGCGGTTGCAAGCGTCGTGCGATCCGGAACGCGTTGCTCGATGGCAGTCACACGTTTGGAAAGCTCCGCATCATCGAGCGTTGCCCATTCGGCAAGCCGATCGAAGACACGGTTCGACATTTCGGAGGCGGCGGCCTTTGTATAGGTGAGACACAGGATGGAGGAGGGGCGGGCACCGGCCAGCAGCAGCCGAATGACGCGCTGAGTGAGTACATGTGTCTTGCCCGAGCCCGCATTGGCCGAAACCCAGGCGGACTGGCCGGGATGCGAGGCGCGCGATTGCTCCACGGTCGTCCAGTCGATCCAGGCGCCCGGATCATCGCTGGTCGGCAGATTGGAGGCGTGGCTTGCCGTTGGGAGAGGGGCGTCAGTCATCGGAACTCGCCTCTTCGCTGTCGGCCGTCGACCATTCGGCGACGCGTGCCAGATGATCGTATTCGCCGCCGTATTTTGTCTGTTCCGCCGGGATCAGACGCGAGACAAATCCGCGATCACCAGATTGCAGCGACTGGACGAATTTGCCGAGTTCCTCGACCGCCTGAACGGCCAGTTCGGCTGCCGATTTGCGATTGTCGCCGCGGCCGGACAACTCGTTGTTGACCTGGTCCGCGCCGAAGCGCTCTCCAGGCCTCAGGCGCACATAGATCAGGTTCTCCGGCTTCAGCTGTCCGGCTGGACCGAAAGCGCCTTCCATCAGTGCGGCGGCTTCCAGCGCCAGCTGCGGATCCAGCAGGCTGCGGGCCTGGGCAGTGCTTGGATTGAGGCCGGTCTTGTAGTCGATGATATCGGCATGGCCGCCGCCCTTGATGTCGATGCGGTCGGCGATCCCGCGGATGGTGATGTCGATCGGTTTCAACACGACATTGCCGCGCACCTCTGTCAGGGTTTTGCGGATTTCCGGTCGGCGTTCTCTTTCCCATTTGAGAAACGATTGCGCCACGCCATAGAACCGCTGCCGCCAGACGATGTCGATATGCAGGGGCAGGCCTTCCTTGAGGAATTCCTCGTCGGTGATCCGATAGAGAATATCAAGAGCATCCTTGCGTGCCGGATCGTGTCCCTCCCTGATGAAGCGGTCGACGATCCCGTGATAGAGCGTGCCGCGCTCGGCTGCACCCGGATCCTCGTTGAACGGATCGACGGCATCGAGCCGGAGAATGCGTTTCGCGTAGATCGCATAGGGGTCACGCCGGAAGCGGCCGACCTCGCTGAAGGTGAAGGAACGTGGCTGTAGGTCTGCCCGCGGTCTGGGTGCCGGTCTCTGCGCCGGCGCCTGGTTGTCGCCATGATCGAGCAGATCGACATAACGACGATAGAGCTCGCCTCGGCGCTTCAGGTCTTTCTCGAAATCGGATCCACCCAGCGCCAGCAGGCGCTGCAGCCAGCGTGAAGCGACCGTGGGTGCGGAACCCTGGCGCAGTGATCGGGAAAAGACCAGCTGCCGCGTGCCACAGGCCATTTCGAAATCATGCGCGACCTGGCCGATCTGGCGCTCCGGGGGCTCAAGGCCCACTTCGGTTTTCATCACACGCGACAGGAAGGGATTGTTGGTGGTCTGTCCTGGCCAGCTGCCCTCGTTCATTCCGCCGATCACCATCATGTCGACAGTCTGCAGCCGCGCTTCCAGTGTGCCGAAGATGAACACCCGCGGATGGCGCATTGCCTTTGGCTTGACGGCCTGTCCGGCCATCAATGCCGCAAGGATATCGATCCATTGCGGGCCGTCGGCCTCGATGCGCCCTTCGGTCGCGATGACCTGAGTGAGAAGCTCGGCCAGCGTATCGCCTGCTTCTTCGCCCCAGATGCCGGCAAGGTCACCGCGCTCATCGACACAGACGGCCTCGATCACCCGGCCGGTGCGTTCCGCCCAATCGCCAAGTACCAGCCTGTTCGACAGCACGCGCCCATCCGGCGTGCGGACCAGCACGCCAACCAGAGGCTCCACCGCAGCCGTCACGCGCCGCGCCAGCTCCCGCGCGAGGTCGATGGCCTCATCGGACAGCGATTGACGCCATTGCGGCGCGTGTCGATCGTTGAGATGGGCGGCCAATCCCTGCTCGAACAGCGGCTCCATTTCAGCCAGGTCCAGCGACCTGATGCCACCGCGCAGCGCGACCGTTTCGAGCGCATCCGCAGCCATACGCGCGGTCTCGGCATCGAAGCCGAAGCGCGCAAGCGGGTGTTTGAGCAGCGAGACGATCGCCACCGGGTCGCCAGGCCTCAGGCAGGCCTCGACCAGCACCTGGGTCAGCATGGCCTGTTGCGTACCGGTCAGTGGTGTACCGGCCGAATCGTCAGCCTGTATGCCGAAGCGGGCGAGTTCTGCCATTACGCGTCGCGCCAATGCGCGATCCGGCGTGATCAGGGCGACGCGACTTTCGCTGTCGGACCCGGGCTGTTCCAGACCCAGTCGAAGCGCGATCGCGATGGCAGTCGCCTCCTCGCGCTCATTGGCCGCTTCGATCAGCGCGACATCGCGAAATGCAGCGACGAGGCGATCCGTGGCAAAACCGTCGCGCCACGCCTTCCAGCCATCGGTTGCCTCGGCCGGCGCCATGGCGCGCGACAGGATTTCGGCCCGATCGCGCAAGTCGGGATCGGGTGCTGCCAGGACTTGGACCTCGTCGCGGCCGACACCGATGTGTTTTATCAGATGGGCGAGACCGTATTGCGGATGGCCGCGCACGGCCGGATTGGACGGTGCATCGAGAACCGAACGATCGTCGAGTTTGGCCCAGTCCGCGTCCGGCATGCTGGTGTCGAGCCCGGGCAGAACGACGACGCCATGATCGAGCGCGGCAATCGCTGCGATCAGTTCGGCCGCGGCCGGTATGGAGCCCGTCGAGCCGGCAACGATGATCGGTCCCTCCGATCCCTGGCGACGCATTCGGTCGGCCTCAGCGCGCAGGACGGCATCGCGGTGGCGGGCAGGTGAAGAGCGCATCAGCTCCTCGAGCCGCGCCGGCCAGAATGCCGTAGCGATCTTCATGAATTCCAGCGTTAACTGCCACCAGGAGGCAAAGTTTTCGGCCTTCAGGTTGGACAGGCCTTTCCAGTCGCTGCCTTCGGTCTCTGCCGCTTCGATCAGTTCCGTCAGCGCGCGCGCCAGCCAGACGGCATCGGCCGGACTTGCTGGTGCGACCAGCGGCGTATCGGCGTGGATAGACCGTACGATCTCCGGCAACTGGTTTCGCCAGGCGAGGATCAGCCTGGCGAGTTCGAGCAGCATTACCGTTCCGCTGACCGGAGGCGCGAGATCGAGTGCCGAGGGCGCGTCGGTGTCGAAGAAACCGCTGTCGTCCTCGGTTTCACCCAAGGTCCTGATTTGCGGCAGGATCGCCGAGCGGCCACCGAGCAGATCGACGAATTCCGAACGCAGGACGCGCGCCGCGCGCCGGGTCGGCACAAGGATGGTCACCCTCGAGAGAGACAGCGGGTCGGTCGGATCGTAGCGATATTCTTCGACAAGATCGCCTGCGATCAATGCGCGTGTCAGCATCCGCAGAAAAGGCAGGCCTGCCGGAATGGTGAAGACGCGTGGTGTGCGGCCGCTCGCCATGGCTATGTGCTTCTGCTGATGCGCTGGATGGTCGCTTCCGCCTCGCCTATCGCCTCCGGCGTGCCGACGGTCAACCATTCGCCGTCGAGCTTCAGGCCATGCAGACGTCCGGCCGCAATAGCCCGATCGAAATAGATATTGAGATTGAATGGTTCGGAAGGCGCGTCGGCGAGGAAATCGGGCATCAGGATCAGCGCGCCGGCGTAGATGACAGGATTTGCATCGCCGACTTTGTATCGGGCCAATCTTCCGTCTGCAGCCAACGAAAAGTCAATCTTGCCATTATGACCTGTGGTCCGTTCGGGGTCGGCGCACAGCATGGCGATATCCATGGTTTCCGGATCGAACATTTCCGCCAACAGTCGCAGATTGGAGGCCTGGTCCTTCGGCTCGCCGATCCAGAACAGATCAGCGTTCATCACGAAAGCGGGCGAGGGGCCAAGCTGTTTCAATCCCTTGGCCAGGCCACCGCCCGAATCCATCAGGCGGTCGCGCTCGTCCGAAATCTTGATCTCTACACCCGCGTAGGCCGCAAGATGGGCTTCCATCTGGTCGGCATGATGATGCACGTTGACAACCACGGTCTCGGCACCGGCCTCGACAAGGGCTTCAAGAACATAGTCGATCATCGGCTTTCCGCTGATCTTGACCAGCGGCTTCGGCGTGGCGTCGGTGATCGGCCGCATCCGCGTGCCGAGGCCGGCCGCGAGCACCATCGCTTGGGTGATTTTCATTTTGCCTACGCCGCTGATTCGGGAAGTTCGATTCCAGCTTCAATACACCAGTCGCGCAAGGGGGCGAGTGCTGGATGTTCGAAAGCGACCGCCAGATGCCGCAGCGTGCGTGGCATGTGCTTCATATAGCCGTCTTTTCCGTCGCGCTCTTTCAACCGAACCCACAACCCACACAGCTTGCAGGCACGTTGGGCTGCCATGATCGCCCAGCTTTTCTGGAAAAGCGCTTCATCGAAAGAGAGCGACAGCCGTCGCAGCACGAGATAGTCCGCCATCAACTGGTTAGCCAGCGGCCGGTCGACCGTCACCCGTGCATCCTGGACGATCGACGCGAGATCATAGGCCGATGGCCCGATCATCGCATCCTGGAAGTCGATGATGCCGATCCGGTCATGACCGGTCTTGTTGCCTCGCCAGATGATGTTCGGTGAATGGAAATCGCGCAGCACCAGCGAGGTTTCGCTGTCTGCAAGCTGATCGATCAGGTCATCCCAGATGCCGAGATAACGCCGACGCTCGTCGTCGCTGACGGCGAGACCATTGCGTTTCCACGGCAGATGCCAGTCGATCAGCAATTCGACTTCCATCTTCATCGCGGTGCGGTCAAAATCCGGGATCTGATGGGTCAGGCCATCGGCAAGTGCGATGTCCCGTTCGAAAGACGTGCCATGGATGGCAGCAAGGCAGACGACGCTGGCGCGGTAACGGTCCGCGATCGGTCGGCCGGCCTCGTCCAGAATACCCTCGCTGCCGAGGTCCTCGAGCAACAATAAGCCGGCTTCGCAGTCGCTGGCCAGAATGGCCGGTGCCGAAAAGCCGCGCTCGCGCAGCGCCTGATCGATCGCGACGAATGGATAGACATCCTCCGCGATATGGGCGATCTGCGAATAACGCTTGCCGTCGCGAATGACAGGCCCGTTGGGGCGCTTTGGCGCGTCCATCAGCACGAGCCGTGCGTGTTCACCAACCGGATAGATGTATTCATAGGACCGTGTCGACGCGTCGCCCATTAGATGTCGGCGCCCGGCATTCCCGTAGCCGTTTTCGTCGAGAAAATGGCGGATCTGCAA
The DNA here is from genome assembly GCF_918741265.1 of Rhizobium sp. CECT 9324. Lineage (NCBI taxonomy): Bacteria > Pseudomonadati > Pseudomonadota > Alphaproteobacteria > Hyphomicrobiales > Rhizobiaceae > Rhizobium > Rhizobium sp. CECT 9324. The sequence goes on from NZ_CAKKMZ010000001.1 coordinate 452,392, forward strand.
GACCCGCCGGATCCTGGCAAGCTTCGCCTCCGGTCCGGATATCGTCAGGTGACGGCCGCCTTCGGCCGTGAAGCCAAAGTGGATATCGACGGTCGATTTCGGCAAGGCCCCGCCGGCCTTGCCCGGCCATTCCACCAGGCAGATCCCGGTCGCAATCGCTTCGTCGAAGCCAAGTTCGTCGAGTTCGCTCGGATCTGACAGCCGGTAGAGATCGAAATGCGCGACCGGTAGCCGAAGATCGTAGCTCTGCACCAGCGTAAAGGTCGGACTTGGCACTTCCATTTCGGGATCATCGGCCATGGCCCGAAGCAGCGCCCGACTGAGTGTCGATTTTCCGGCGCCCAGATCCCCGTGCAGGGCCAGGCAGTCGCCCGCCTGCACCACCAGCGCCAGATCCTCGCCCAGCCGCTTCGTTGCCGCTTCGTCCGGCAGGTCCAGGATGATCGGGGGCAGGCGTTCGCTCATTCTGCGGCGGCGATGGCTTGCGGCACGCTGGCGGATGGGATGCGGCAATGCACGGTCGTGCCAAGGCCGGGAGCGCTGTCGATCGAAACCTTGCCGCTGTGCAGATTGACAAAGCTCTGCACGATGGACAGGCCGAGACCCGGTCCGCTGCGCTTTCCACCCTTGCCATGGGTCGAGAAACGATCGAACACCGTCGACAGCATCTCTTCGCTCATGCCGCAGCCCTTGTCGGTCACCGAGAAGACGAAATCAGTGTCTTCGCGCCAGCATTTCATCGCGACAACCGAGCCCTCGGGGGCAAAATTCACGGCGTTTGTCAGCAGCTTGATCAGGATCTGCTTGAGACGCTGCCGGTCCGCGATCACGTAGCCAAGCTGGCTGGCCGCAGCAATCTCCAAAGTCACGCCGCCTTCCTGTAGTCGATCGGTCATCTGCATCGAGACATCGTCGAGAAGATCGTTCAGATCGATCTCGGAATAGTCGAGCTGCATGATGCCGGCATCGACCGTCGCCAGGTCGAGAATGTCGTTGACGATGGTCAAAAGGACGGAGGACGAGGTCGAGATATGGTCGACATACTCGGCCTGTCGCTCGTTGAGCGGCCCGATCGTCGGTGTCTTGAGCAGATCGGTAAAGCCGATGATATTGGTCAGGGGCGAACGCAGCTCGTAGGAGACGTGCTGAACGAAATCGTTCTTCAGTTCGTCTGCCTTGCGTAGCGCTTCGTTCTTCTCCTTCAGAGCCCGCTCGGCGCGAACACTGTCGGTCATGTTGACGAAGGTCAGCATGGTCTGGGCATTCGGAAGTGGCGTGACCGCATAGTCGAGCACAAGTCCGGAATAGAGCTCCAATGTACCCTGACTGGAGGGGCGTTCGTCTTCGAAGCTGGTGATGATCTTGCCAAAGGCTTTCCAGCCGTCGGGCCGATCATAGGAGGGCGCGCAAGTCGCCTCGATCGCGCGGATATGTGTGCCGACAGCGGTCTCGGCGTCGGACACGCCCCAGAGCGCACGGAACGCGGGGTTGGACAGCTGGATCCGGCCATCCGGACCGAACACGGCAACACCTTCAGAGAGGTGATCGATGGTTTCGCCCTGGACCTGGAGCAGGGTGTTGTAGCGTGTCTCGAGGTCGACCTGCTCGGTCAGGTTCTCGAAAACCCAGGTCGCGCCGCCTTGCGGATGCGTTGAAACGATGACGCGCAGGGTCTGACCATTCGGCAAATGCCAGAGATCGGTCTGGGTCTCCAGCGATCGATAGACGGAAAGCGTATTTTCCTTCCACGCCTTCCAGCTCAACTGCTCCGGCAATTTGTTGGCCGAGCGCAAACGGTCTAGAATTTCGGCATTGTCGGGTTTCGATTCGAGGAATTTCGGTTCCAGTGCCCAGAGCGCAACAAAGGCCTGATTGTAAAACTGTAGCCGGCGCTCGCCGTCGAAGATCGCAACGGGCGTTGCGAGATGGTCGAGAGTTTCTGCATGGCTTTTCAATGTTCGCGCCAGTTCCTCGCGCAACGCTTCGGCACCGGAAACATCGATCGCCATGCCGCAAGAACCGCTGGGTCCGCGAATATCCACCACGTCGAAGAAAGTCCGCGCACCACGAACCGCTGTCGAGACGGTGTCGTGATAAGGTGATTCCGGTGTGGCGCTAGCCTTGATCTTCTCGCGTGTCAGGCTGCTGAGGACTTCACGTCCTTCCTTGATTGCCTGGTCGGGGGAGCTGGCTTCGACGGCTTCGCAATAGGCTTGGTTGACCCAGGTCAGGCGGCCGTCGGCGTCACGCTGCCAGACAGGCTGCTCGATCGAGTCGAGCAGGGATTCAAACGTTGCGATGGAGCTGCGCAGCCGATTGCGCTCGATCTTCAGTTCTGCCAGCTCTGCGCGCAGATTGTTGAGAGCGACAAAATGCGCAAAGGCCCTGCCACCAGACAGGCGGCCCTGAACCTCGATGACTTCGCCGCGGAGCGTCTCGATTACCAAGTCGAAGGTTTTTGCATTTGAGCGCAGTTCTTCGATCGCCTTTTCGAGTTCGCTCGCCGAACTTGGCTTCAGCCAGCGTCCCAGGGCCAGGAATTCGTTGTCCGATTGTGGAGCACCGGTATCGGCCGGTAGCTGGCCGAGAAATTCGGCCTTGCCGTTCTGCCCGTCCCACATCACGATCCGCCGACTGTTGTCGGCGATCACTGCATGATAGCCGGAGATCTTCTGCTGATTGTCTGACAGTGCCGAACGCATGTCGCGGTTTTCGCTGTCCAGGCGGTTGCGGTGGCGGATCAGTTGGATAGCCGAAAACACGGTCGCCGATACGACGCCGATAACGAGTGCGTAGCCGGCCATATCGACGCTGGTAAGCAGGCGTGTCGCAGCGTCGTCATTGCTTTGGGCATACGCAAGCGCCGGCAACAGACCGGCGAGCGCCGAACCGCTTGCCAGGATGCTGCGCCACGAAGCCACCGCGCGCTTGCGCGTGGTCGATGCGAGGGATTGACCCTGTTTTTGTGTCGTTTGCCGCCAGAGGCCAGATTTAGACGCCGTCATGGCTGTCTCCCGCGCAAGCGGGTCGCATTGTTGTACCGACATGCTCGGTCTGTCTCCGTCTTATTATGTGCCGCATCGTCGACAAGACATCCGATTTCGCGTCCACGCCCGTCGGGCGGCCCACGAATCAAGGTCTAAACAATACCGCCGATAGAAAGTGTCGGGAAGGCCGGCGGGCAAAAAAGAAGGCGCGGCATTTGTCAATGCCGCGCCTACCACATCTGGTATTATCCAGAGAATAATTAATAGCGATAGTGTTCAGACTTGAAGGGACCCTGCTGCGTGACGCCGATATAGGCAGCCTGCTCGCCAGAAAGTTCTGTCAGCTTGACGCCGAGCTTGGCGAGATGCAGGCGGGCGACCTTTTCATCGAGGTGCTTGGGCAGGACATAGACGTCGTTCTTGTATTCGCCGGGCTTGGTGTAGAGCTCGATCTGAGCCAAGACCTGGTTGGTGAACGAGGCGCTCATGACGAAGGACGGGTGACCCGTGGCATTGCCGAGGTTTAGCAGGCGGCCTTCCGACAAGAGGATCATCCGGTTGCCCTTCGGGAACTCGACCATGTCGACCTGTGGCTTGACGTTGGTCCACTTGAGGTTCTTCAGAGCGGCGACCTGGATCTCGTTGTCGAAGTGGCCGATATTGCCGACGATCGCCATGTCCTTCATCTCGCGCATATGCTCGATGCGGATGACGTCCTTGTTGCCTGTCGTGGTGATGAAGATGTCAGCCGATGCGACGACGTCTTCCAGCGTGACGACTTCAAAGCCGTCCATGGCTGCCTGCAGGGCGCAGATCGGATCGATTTCCGTGACCTTGACGCGGGCGCCGGCGCCGCGCAGCGATGCCGCAGAGCCCTTGCCGACGTCGCCGTAGCCGCAGACGACGGCGACCTTGCCGGCCATCATCACGTCGGTACCGCGGCGGATGCCGTCGACCAGCGATTCCTTGCAGCCGTATTTGTTGTCGAACTTCGACTTGGTGACGCTGTCGTTGACGTTGATTGCCGGGAAGGGCAGGAGACCCTTCTTCGACAGTTCATAGAGACGGTGAACGCCGGTGGTGGTTTCTTCGGTGACGCCCTTGATGGCATCGCGCTGCTTGGTGAACCAACCCGGAGAAGCGGCCAGCCGCTTTTTGATCTGCGCGACCAGGATTTCTTCCTCTTCCGACTGCGGATTGGAAAGAACGTCTTCGCCGGCTTCGGCGCGGGCACCGAGCAGGATATACATGGTGGCGTCGCCGCCATCATCGAGGATCATGTTGGAGAAGCCACCATCGGTCCACTGGAAGATCTTGTCGGTATAGTCCCAGTACTCGGTCAGCGATTCGCCCTTGACGGCGAAGACCGGAATGCCGGCAGCGGCGATAGCAGCGGCAGCGTGATCCTGAGTGGAGAAAATGTTGCACGATGCCCAACGCACTTCAGCGCCGAGGGCGATCAATGTCTCGATCAAGACGCCAGTCTGGATCGTCATGTGCAGGGAGCCGGTGATGCGTGCACCCTTGAGCGGCTTGCTGTCGCCGAATTCGCTGCGGCAGGACATCAGGCCCGGCATTTCGGTTTCGGCGATGTCGAGTTCCTTGCGCCCGAAATCGGCAAGACCGATATCCGCGATGACGTAGTCGTGTTTGCTCATGGTGTTCTCCGGCTGAATGTGGCCCGGTTCCGGCATTCGACTGCAGGACCGATGCGAAGGTGCCGCCCGCAACGGTCATTGCGGGCCTTGCTCCGTCTTTAGCAGGGATCAGGGGTCTTGGCAATTAGACATAAAGAAGTCTTTATGTCTTTATGTGCAATCCGTTAAATCTCTTCGCCGAACTTGTCGGCCACAAGCGTTTCCAGTGCCTCGATGACTGCGACCGCCTGATTGCCGGTGGCGCTAACATGGATTGAGCACCCGGGACTTGCAGCCAGCATCATCAGTCCCATGATCGACGTGCCGCCGACAGTGGTGCCATCCTTGGAGACGCTGACGGCCGCATCGAAGCCGCCGACCAACTGGACGAATTTCGCCGAAGCGCGGGCATGGAGGCCGCGCTTGTTGACGATCAGCATTTCGCGAGCAATCGGACCGGTCATGATGTCTTACTTTCCGCTCAGCACACGGCTGGCGACATTGATATACTTGCGCCCGGCTTCGGAAGCCTCGATCAGCGAGCGGTCCATGTCGTTGTCACCGCGAACGCCGGCAAGCTTGATCAGCATCGGCAGATTGACGCCGGCAATGACCTCGATCCGGCCGTTGTTCATGACGGAAATGGCAAGATTGGAGGGCGTGCCCCCGAACATGTCGGTCAGGATGATCACGCCGTGTCCGTCATCCGCACGTAGCACCGCGTCAAGAATGTCCTGACGACGCTGGTCCATATCATCGTCAGGGCCGATCGAAACGGTCTCGATATATTTCTGTGGGCCGACGACATGCTCCACCGCGTGGTGGAACTCTTCAGCCAGCTTGCCATGTGTGACAAGCACAAGTCCGATCATTCTTTACTGCCCCTTAGCGCAAACATTGGCCAAATAACGCAACACGGAGGCTCCGTCTATCAGCAGGAGGCCATCTTGGCGATGAAAATGGGAAGTGCAAGCGCAGAATCATACGCTCTGAATAAGGGCGAAGATATGGGAAAGTGGAAATCGGACAGAGAGAGGAACACGTATAACGGGAAGATGAATTGTGGATGTTACTTGTAATTGCTCATCGGCCGGCGGCAGACGATCGGCCTCTGCTGCTCTGATCGGCAGAACAGCGTAGTGAAGCGGCGCCTGTTCGATCCATGCTATTTTGACGATACCGCTGTGGCGCAATTCCAGAAGGCCACGGATGCTTTCCGGCCCTCGTCCGATGATCTGATCGTCCTTCCGCCAAATGATGACCCGATCGTCGGAGATCAGTGCGGCCGACGTTCCGCTCAGGCGAGCCTCGGCCAGGCAGTCAAAGGCCATCGATGATTTGCCGGCCCCAGACGGACCAAGAAAAATCAGGCCGGTCCCGCCCACGGTGATGGCTGTCGCGTGGATGTTTTCAAACGCGTCCGTCATGTGCCGGCATCGATTGGCAGGGTCAACACAAAGCGAGCGCCAAGCAGCGTCTTGCTCTCTGGATCGACGACGTTCTCTGCCCGCAGTGTCCCCCCATGCGCTTCGGCGATCTGCCGGCTGATCGACAAGCCGAGACCGGAGTTCTGGCCAAAGCTCTCACCTTCGGGACGGTCGGTGTAGAAGCGTTCGAAAATGCGGTCGATATTCTCGGCCTGGATACCCGGACCATTGTCTTCGATCTGCACCAGGCATCGGCCGCGTGTGCGCGACAGGCGAACTCTGATCCGCCCACCCTGTTCCGGAACGAAGGAACGGGCGTTCTCGATCAGGTTGGTGATGATCTGCCCCAGTCGCAGGTCATGGCCATTGACCAGGAACCGTGCCTTCGAACCGGGTTTCTGGTCGATGATGTAATCGATCTCGACGGCCTTCTTGCCGCTGCGGATTTCGCGCGAGATATCCACCAGGCTCGACAGCAGCACTTCCATGTCGACCGGCTTGGCATCTGATCGCGCCAATTCGGCATCAAGGCGAGAGGCGTCGGAAATGTCGCTGATCAGACGGTCGAGGCGGCGCACGTCGTGCTGGATGATATCCATCAGCCGCTGCCGCGACTGATCGGACTTCGCCAATGGCAGGGTCTCGACGGCGGAACGCAGCGACGTGAGGGGATTTTTCAACTCATGGCTGACATCGGCTGCAAAGCTCTCGATCGCGTCGATGCGGTCATAGAGTGCGGTGGTCATCTCGCGCAGGGCGATCGACAGATTGCCGATTTCATCCTGACGGGCGGAGAAATCCGGGATCTCCTCGCGCTCCCTTGCACCGCGGCGGACGCGGATGGCCGCTGCCGCCAGCCGGCGCAGCGGATTGGCGATGGTCGAGGATAGAAGCAGCGACACGACGATGTTGACCAGCGTCGCCACGCCGAAAACGCGCATGATCGCCAGGCGCTCGGCATGCACGATCTTGTCGATGTCGCCCGCCTGCGTGGACAGCAGAAGCACGCCGAGCACGGCGCGGAAACGCTGGACCGGCACGGCGACGGAGACGATCAGTTCGCCCTGATCCGTCACCCGGACCACGGCGCCGCGCACGCCGGTGAGCGCATTCATCACTTCCGGATAGATCGAGCCGTCTCCACCGGGTGCTTCCTTGTAGAGCGGCAGATTGCCCGGCTGCAGAACGGTGTTGAACACCCGTGCGACCCAGTTGGTCAGACTGGAGGAGTCGTTGTCGACCGGCGGCAGGTCAAAACGCAGGACCTGGCCGCGGGAATAGAGATGGCGGCTATCGAGCAGCAGATTGGCATCGGCATCGAACAGACGGGCGCGGGTGCGCGTTGGCGAGATCAGCCGGCGCAACACAGGTGCTACGCGTTCCGGATTGATCGGAAATTCCAGATCTTCATCATTCGGAACGGGCGTAATACTCTGGCCGGCCTGCAGTTCCAGCAATTTCTCCGGATCGATGGTGATCGAGTTCGTGTCGACCGACGCCGATGCGGAGATTGCGCCAGCGATGATTTCGCCTTGCGTCAGCAGGCTCTCGACGCGCGCGTCAATCAGCCCCTCGCGAAACTGATTGAGATACATGATCCCGCCGACCAGGACGATCAGGGCGGCCAGGTTGAAGAAGACAATCCGCCGCGTCAGGCTGGAAAAAAGGGCATGGCCGAAGATTCGCCGGATGAGGGTGAAGGGATGGGTAAAGAGCCGGCGTGACTCCGAGGCGCCTTCCAGCTCCTCCAAGGTCTCTTCATCTACCTGCTTGGCCAAACTCCACCCCTTCGCCTGCCGTGCGTGCCGCTAGTCCACGAGCCCCATGTCTCGGCAGAATACCGTGGTCAACGGACAGGTTTGTTCACGCTGCTTCGCGGAAGCGGTAGCCCACGCCGTAGAGCGTTTCAATCATGTCGAAGTCGGTATCGACCATTTTGAACTTCTTGCGCAGCCGTTTGATATGGCTGTCGATCGTCCGGTCATCGACATAGACCTGTTCATCATAGGCTGCGTCCATCAAAGCGTCTCGGCTTTTGACCACGCCCGGACGCTGCGCGAGCGATTGCAGGATCAGGAATTCGGTGACCGTCAAGGTGACGGGGTCGCCCTTCCAGGTGCAGGTGTGACGCTCCTGGTCCATCACCAGTTGGCCGCGCTCCAGCGTTCGGGCCTGTTGCTCTGCCGTCGGTTTGCCGGGGCCGCCGATGGCAGACAGGTTTTCGCGATTGGCGGCGCGACGCAGGATTGCCTTGACGCGCTCGACCAGCAGCCGCTGCGAAAAAGGCTTGGTGATGAAATCGTCCGCGCCCATTTTCAGGCCGAACAGCTCGTCGATCTCCTCATCCTTGGAGGTGAGGAAGATGACGGGAATGTCGGATTTCTGGCGCAGTCGGCGCAAGAGTTCCATGCCGTCCATGCGCGGCATCTTGATATCGAAGATGGCAAGCTGCGGAGGCCGTGCAAGCAGGCCGTCAAGCGCGGAGGCGCCATCGGTATAGGTCTCGACCTTATATCCTTCAGCCTCGAGCGCGATCGAGACCGACGTGAGGATGTTGCGGTCGTCATCGACTAGCGCGATCGTCTGCATGCTGTTTGTCTCCATCATCATGTAAGCGCTGCTCCTGGTGTGTCACCCAGCCCAGCTCTGGTGGCATGGCAGTGCTTCATGGGGATAAAGGTGGAACAAATTGTGGCAAAGATAAAGGGCCGATCTCACGCGACCAGCAGATAGGCGCCCGGATCCGTCAGAGATGCGCCTGCGGGTTGTCTTTTTTGACGGAATAGAACGGGAACTAAACGATTTAAAAATGCGGAAAGCGATTTAAATCGATTAAATAATTGATATCATTATAGTATTTCGAAAGGCGTACTTGCGTTTCTAAAATTCGGCGGCTAATTTCCGCCCATACTAGTATTGTGGCTCACGTTGAGAGGATGCGCGCCCATGGAGGAATTCGGTGTAAATAACCCCGCAATTGGGGTCGCGACGATCGGTCTCGGCGATGCCGCCAGCGTTCGCTACAACCTGGGCGAGGCACGTCTCTACGAGGAATCGATTCGCCGCGGCGAAGCCGAACTCACTGCCGATGGCGCTTTGCGTGCCCTGACCGGCCAGCACACCGGGCGTTCCGCCAAGGACAAGTTTGTCGTGCGGGATGGCAAAACCGATGACCAGATCTGGTGGGATAACAACAAGCCGCTGTCGCCGGAGCATTTTGCTGTCCTGCACCAGGACATGCTTGCCCACGCTGCCGGCAAGGACCTTTTTGTCCAGGACCTGATCGGCGGCGCCGACAAGCACAACGCCCTGCCGACCCGTGTCGTCACCGAATTCGCCTGGCATTCGCTGTTCATCCGCAACCTCCTGATCCGCCCCGAGCGTTCGGATCTGGCTGCGTTCGTGCCCAAGCTGACGATTATCGACCTGCCGAGTTTCCGTGCGGATCCAGACCGTCACGGCTGCCGCAGCGAGACGGTCATTGCCTGCGACCTGACCAATGGCATCGTTCTGATCGGCGGCACATCCTATGCTGGCGAGATGAAGAAGTCCGTCTTCACCGTTCTCAACTACCTTCTGCCACCCAAGGGCGTCATGCCCATGCATTGCTCGGCCAATGTCGGGCCGGATGGCGATGCGGCCGTCTTCTTTGGCCTCTCTGGCACTGGCAAGACGACGCTTTCTGCCGATCCGAGCCGCACGCTTGTGGGCGACGACGAACATGGCTGGGGCGAAAACGGCATCTTCAACTTCGAAGGTGGTTGCTACGCCAAGACCATCCGTCTTTCCGCCGAGGCAGAACCGGAAATCTATGCGACAACCAAGCGCTTCGGCACGGTCCTTGAAAACGTCATCCTCGATGAAAACCGCGTCCCGGATTTCAACGACGTTTCACTGACGGAAAACACCCGCTGCGCCTATCCGCTGCACTTCATTCCGAATGCGTCGGAAACCGGTACCGCGCCACATCCGAACACGATTATCATGCTGACGGCCGATGCCTTCGGTGTATTGCCGCCGATCGCGCGCCTCACGCCGGAACAGGCCATGTACCACTTCCTCTCTGGTTACACCGCCAAGGTTGCCGGCACGGAAAAGGGTGTGACTGAGCCGGAAGCGACTTTCTCGACCTGCTTCGGTGCGCCGTTCATGCCGCGTCATCCGACCGAATACGGCAACCTGTTGCGCGATCTAATCGCCCGTCATGAGGTCGACTGCTGGCTGGTCAATACCGGCTGGACCGGTGGCGCTTACGGCACCGGCAATCGCATGCCGATCAAGGCGACCCGTGCGCTGCTGACCGCTGCGTTGACGGGCGAACTGAAGAAGGCCGAGATGCGGACCGATCCGAACTTCGGCTTTGCTGTTCCGGTTGCAGTGGATGGCGTCGACACAAAAATTCTTGATCCGCGCTCGACCTGGTCGGACGCTGCAGCCTACGATGTACAGGCCAAGAAGCTGGTCGGCATGTTCATCAACAATTTCGCCAAGTTCGAAGCCCATGTCGATGGCAAGGTCCGCGACGCGGCACCGGGCGTGCGCATCGCAGCCGAGTAAGATCGGCTTTCAAAAAATGCAATCAAGCCCGGCGCTGTTTTCGCCGGGCTTTTTTCTTGTCGCTTGCCAGGACGCTGTTTGTTGCCGATATGAACTGTCCGACAGTCACGACGTGAAGAGCCATGGCCAGCGATCCGCTTTACATCAACAACCGCATCACCATTGCCGGCTGGGAGCTGACCGAGCAGTTTGTGCTGGCCGGTGGTCCGGGCGGCCAGAACGTCAACAAGGTTTCGACGGCGGTTCAGCTCTTCTTCAGTATTCTTGGATCGCCGGCCCTCAACGATCGTGTGAAGCAGAATGCAGCCAAGCTCGCCGGCAAGCGCCTGTCGAAGGAAGGCGTGCTGATGATCGAGGCCAATCGATTTCGCAGCCAGGAACGCAACCGCGAAGATGCGCGCGAGCGGCTGAAGGAACTGATCCTAAAGGCCGCCGAGCCGCCGCCGCCGCCGCGTCGAAAAACCAAGCCGACCAAGGGCTCGATCGAACGGCGCCTGAAGGAAAAATCGGGACGCTCGGAGGTGAAAAAAATGCGTGGAAGACCGGGTGGCGACTAATTCAGGCGCCGTTAAATTAGAAAATAACTTGTCTTTTGCAGGCCTCTGCGGTCATCTGAACCATAACAACCAAGGAGGGCTATCGATGGGCTTGTTCAATTTCATCAAGAGTGCCGGTAAGAAGCTTGGACTGGGCGGCGATGACGAAGCGCCGGATGTTGAGGCGGTCAAGAAGGAACTCGCCTCCCATGACCTTGGCACGGACAAGGTTGACGTCGAAGTTGTCAATGACAAGATCGTCCTGAAGGGCGTGGTCAAGGATCAGTCGATCTTCGAGAAGGCTGTTGTGGCCGTTGGCAATACGCTGGGCATCTCCACCGTGGAAGCAACCGAGTTGAAGATCGCTGAGGTAGAAAGTGCAGCGCCCGTCGCGGCACAGGAACCGGTCTTCCATACAGTCAAGAAGGGCGACAATCTCTGGAAGATCGCCGAATCCGCCTATGGCAAGGGCGCCAAGCACACGCTGATTTTCGAGGCCAACCGACCGATGCTGAGCCATCCGGACAAGATCTATCCGGGCCAGGTGTTGCGCATCCCGCCGCTTGCCGACTAACCTCGCTTGAGGGCAACGTAAGCGAAGACAACGATCGTGAAAACAAAGCTGCCCCTCTCGCAGGGGCTTCTTCATTTTCCGGGCTATTTCGACCGGACTGAGCAGCAGTCTCTTGTGGCTGCGGTGCGTGATGTGGTGGCGCAAGCACCGCTTTATATCCCCGTCATGCCCGGCACCGGCAAGCCGATGTCGGTACGCATGACCAATTGCGGGCCGCTCGGTTGGGTGACCGACAAGGAACGCGGCTATCGCTACCAGCCGGACCATCCCGTCACCGGCAAGCCGTGGCCCGCTATCCCACCGATGCTTGTCGCTCTCTGGCGCGAGGTGTCCGGCTATGACAAGGATCCGCAAGCCTGCCTTGTCAACTTCTACATCGACGATGCCAAGATGGGCCTGCATCAGGACCGGGACGAGACCGATTTCAACGCTCCCGTTGTCTCCGTTTCCCTCGGCAACAGTTGCCTCTTCCGCATCGGCGGATTGGAGCGCAAGGATCGAACCAGTTCGCTCAAGCTTGAAAGCGGCGATGTCTTTGTCTTGGGCGGAGCAGGCAGGCTCTGCTTTCACGGCGTCGACCGGATCTATCCCGAAAGCTCGACACTGCTGAAGAACGGCGGCCGCATCAATCTGACCCTTCGCCGCGTCAACCCTTGATCCATAGCCGGCGATGCATCGCCTACAGTTTTCTCAGCGCGACTTTCTCGACAAGATGATTGTTGCCCTTGCGCAGGATCAGGTCGGCGCGCGGCCGGGTCGGCAGGATGTTTTCCCGCAGGTTTTTCAGGTTGATATTATTCCACAAGCCTTCGGCAATGGTCATTGCCTCTGGCTCGCTGATCGTCGCATAGCGATGGAAATAGGAGTTCGGATCGCGAAACGCTGTCTGTCTGAGCCGCATGAAGCGCTCGACATACCAGCGATGGATCGCATTCTCATCGGCATCGATATAGATCGAGAAATCGAAGAAGTCCGACACCATCGGCACGATCTTGCCGTCCGCCGGCAGATTGCGCGACTGCAGCACATTGATGCCTTCGAAAATCAGGATATCGGGCCGGTCGATCACCACATGTTCGTCAGCCAGGACGTCGTATGTCAGGTGCGAATAGCACGGTGCCTTGACGTTCGGCAGGCCCGCCTTGATCGCCGACAGGAAACGCAGCAGGGCGCCGATATCGTAGCTCTCGGGGAACCCCTTGCGATTGAGGATATTGTTCTTGGTCAGGTGGGCGTTCGGATAGAGAAAACCATCCGTCGTCACCAGATCCACCTTCGGGCTCGAAGGCCAGCGGGCCAGAAGCTCCTTCAGGATACGGGCCGTCGTCGATTTGCCGACCGCAACGGACCCGGCAATGCCGATCACGAACGGCGTCTTGAACACGTCCGACATGCTGAGAAAGCGATTGCGCTGCTCGAACAGCAGTTGCGACGATTCGACATGTGAGGAAAGTAGGCGCGACAGCGACAGGTAGATCCGCCGGACCTCGTCGAGATCGATGGGGTCATCGATCGAGCGCAACCGATGCACTTCATCGGCCGTCAGCGTCAGCGGCGTATCGGCCCGAAAATGCGCCCATTCCTCCGAATCGAAGAACAGGTAAGGCGAATAACCATTGGCCTGGAAATGGTCGAGAACTTCTGGCGCTTCGGATTCCCGCATAGATATTGTCATGGATCCCGCCGACTGGCCTTCTCGTTCAGGCCTGTTTGAGCGGTTCTGCGCTCAAGCTCCTGCATCACGTCTTGTAGCGGGATGTCGGCAATTTTCAATACGACCATCAGGTGATAGAGCAGGTCGGCACTTTCGTAGACGAGGTTCTCCCGGTCGTTCTGGACCGCTGCCATCACAGCCTCGATGGCTTCCTCGCCAAGCTTCTTTGCTGCCTTGGCCTGCCCGCCCGCGACGAGTTTTGCCGTCCACGACTCGTCCGGGGTCGCGTTGGCGCGTTTTGCCACGATGGCCTCGAGATCGGAGAGGGAAAAATCGGTCATGATCTGCCTTCCTTGCGCTCAGTCGAGCCGCATCGCGATGCCGGCTTCGGCCATGTAGGCCTTGGCCTCGGCGATCGAATAGGTGCCGAAGTGGAAGATGGAGGCGGCAAGCACTGCCGTTGCATGGCCATCGCGGATGCCGGCGACCAGATCGTCGAGATTACCGACGCCGCCGGATGCGATGACCGGGACCCGGACACTGTCGGCGATCGTGCGCGTCAGGCCGATGTCGTAACCGCTCTTGGTACCATCACGGTCCATCGAGGTGACCAGCAGTTCGCCGGCGCCGCGTTCGACCATCTTGATGGCGAATTCGACGGCGTCGATGCCGGTCGGCTGGCGGCCGCCATGGGTGAAGATTTCCCAGCGATCGGTTTCGCCCGCCCCGGACACCTTCTTGGCGTCGATCGACACGACGATGCACTGGTTGCCGAATTTGTCGGCGGCTTCAGCGACGAAATCGGGATTGTTGACCGCCGCCGAATTGATCGAAACCTTGTCTGCGCCGCACAGCAGCAGCTTGCGGATATCGGCAACCGCACGCACACCGCCGCCGACGGTCAGCGGCATGAAGCAATGATCTGCCGTTTGTGCGACAACGTCGAAGATCGTGTCGCGATTGTCCGACGAGGCTGTGATGTCGAGAAAGCAAAGCTCGTCGGCACCGGCCGCATCATAGGCTTTTGCGGCCAGCACGGGATCGCCGGCATCGATCAGGTCGACGAAGTTGACGCCCTTGACGACACGGCCGTCCTTGACGTCGAGACAGGGAATTACGCGGGCCTTGAGCGTCATGGAATTGTCCTTTTAGCCTCTGGCGGCCTTGATCAGCGCGAGCGCTTCCGCAGGGTTGATGCGCCCATCATAAAGGGCACGACCGGATATGGCACCCTCGAGCTTTGTCGCATCGGGTTGCAGCATGCGATGAACATCATCGATCGAAGCAAGACCACCCGATGCGATGACCGGTATGGCGACGGCTTCGGCCAGTTCCAGCGTCGAGGCCCAGTTGATCCCGGTCAGGATGCCGTCGCGGTCGATATCGGTATAGATGATCGCGGCGACACCCGCACCTTCGAAGCGCTTCGCAAGCTCGATCACGCCGAGTTCGGAGGCTTCTGCCCAGCCTTCCACGGCGACCTTGCCGCCCTTGGCGTCGATACCGACGGCAACCTTGCCGGGGAAGCGCTTGCAGGCTTCAATCACCAGAGCCGGGTCGCGCACCGCGATCGTCCCCAAGATCACGCGCGACAGGCCGCGCGACAGCCAGCTTTCGATATGCTCAAGGGTGCGGATGCCGCCGCCGAGCTGCACCGGGTTTTTGGTCGTTTTCAGGATCGCGTCGACCGCGGCACCATTGACACTTTCTCCGGCAAAGGCACCGTTGAGGTCAACCACATGCAGCCATTCGAACCCTTGTGTTTCGAAGTCGCGCGCCTGTGCAGCCGGATCCGGGTTGTAGACGGTGGCCTGCTCCATGTCGCCGAGTTTCAGGCGAACGCACTGGCCGTCCTTCAGGTCGATGGCGGGAAAAAGGATCATGGTAGAAATCCGAAAATGAGGGTCAGGGCTTCCAGGTGAGAAAATTGGCGATCAGCTTGAGGCCAAGCGTCTGGCTCTTTTCCGGATGGAATTGCGCGCCGACCATGTTGTCCCGGCCGACAAAGGCCGTCATTGCGCCACCATAGTCGGTGGTCGCGATCACGTCCGGGGCGCGTTTGGCCGCAAGATGATAGGAATGAACGAAATAGGCATGCAAACCGTTCGGGCCTGTTTCAATACCGTCAAACAATGGATGCGGACGGTTGAGCGTCAGCGTGTTCCAGCCGATCTGCGGGATCTTGAGCGTGGGATCGGCAGGCGTCATCTCGATGACGTCGCCTTCGATCCAGCCGAAGCCTGGCGTCGTCGTCTTTTCCAGGCCGCGCGACGACATCAGCTGCATGCCGACGCAGATGCCGAAGAAGGGGCGGCCCTTGTGCTCGACCACATCGACGATCGCGTCATGCATGCCGGGAACCGCATCAAGGCCCCGGCGGCAATCGGCATAGGCGCCAACACCCGGCAACACGATCCGGTCGGCTGTGGCCACCCGGTCAGCCTGGTCGGTCAGCTCGATCGTCACATCGAGACCAGCCTCGCGCGCTGCGCGCTCGAACGCCTTGGTCGCCGAGCGCAGGTTGCCCGATCCGTAGTCGATGATCGCTACTCGCATGTCATGTCCTTTCCGCTCGACGCTCCGGCCTGTGGCCGACAGCGGAGCAAGGTGCAGGTTAGGTCCGCCGCGCGGAAGCCTTCTGCCGTCACAATGTGCCCTTGGTGGACGGGATTCGGTTCGCCTGGCGCGGATCGATTTCCGTTGCCGTGCGCAGTGCCCGCGCCACCGCCTTGAAGCAGGTCTCGGCGATATGGTGGTTGTTGGCGCCGTAATGGTTCAGCACATGCAGCGTGATGCCGGCATTCTGCGCCAGGGCCTGGAAGAATTCGCGCACCAGCTCGGTATCGAACGTGCCGATCTTCGGTGCGCTGAAATTGACGTTCCACACCAGGAAGGGCCGGCCTGAGACGTCGATAGCCGCCTTGGTCATGGTCTCGTCCATGGCAAGGTCGATCGACGAATAGCGTGTGATCCCCTTGCGCTCGCCCAGAGCCTTGGAGATCGCCTGGCCCAGCGCGATGCCGGTGTCCTCGACGGTGTGATGATCGTCGATATGTAGGTCGCCCTTCACATCGATATGCATGTCGATCAGCGAATGGCGGCAAAGCTGGTCCAGCATATGGTCGAAAAAGCCCACGCCGGTCGAGATCTTGCCGGTGCCGGTACCGTCGATATCGACGGAAACGGACACCGAGGTCTCGTTGGTCTTGCGGGAAATCTCGCCTTTGCGCTCTGCCATCGGGCTGCTCCATGGGAATAATGGCCGTTCCATATCAGCAGGTGAGGCAAATATCCAGAAGTTACATTGCGTTGCCGCAAGGCGCCGGCAGGGGACTGTCGGCTATGATTGCAATCGCCAAAAGGCGACTTACATAGGTTCCGACGAACGGCCGCTGGCCGAAGCAAACAAGGCCCGGTGTTCGGGCATATAGGTGTTTGATGACAACGATTATTACTGTTCGCAAGGGCGACAAGGTCGTGATGGCCGGCGATGGTCAGGTGAGCCTTGGCCAGACCGTGATGAAGGGCAATGCCCGCAAGGTCCGCCGCATCGGCAAGGATGGCGAAGTCATCGCCGGCTTCGCTGGCGCGACTGCCGATGCCTTTACCCTTCTCGACCGTCTGGAAAAGAAGCTGGAGCAATATCCCGGCCAGCTGATGCGCGCTGCCGTCGAGCTTGCCAAGGATTGGCGCACCGACAAATATCTGCGCAACCTCGAGGCGATGATGCTGGTCGCCGACAAGACGATCACACTTGCCATCACCGGCAATGGAGACGTGCTGGAGCCGGAACATGGTACGATGGCGATCGGTTCGGGTGGCAACTTTGCCTATGCCGCGGCCCGGGCCTTGATGGACAGTGATCGCTCTGCTGAAGAGATCGCCCGCCGCGCCATGCAGATTGCCGGCGAAATCTGCGTCTATACCAATGACAGCGTCATTATCGAGACCCTGGACGTCGCTTGAACCCGCCTGTCCGGTCAATGAAACCATGTTCAAGCAGTCGAGCATTCTCTGCGACTGCCAGGAGTAAAACCACATGAGCAATTTTTCTCCGCGCGAGATCGTTTCCGAGCTCGATCGCCATATCATTGGCCAGCACGACGCCAAGCGCGCCGTGGCGATCGCCTTGCGCAACCGCTGGCGCCGGCAGCAGCTTTCGGAGGATCTGCGCGATGAAGTTATGCCGAAGAACATCCTGATGATCGGGCCGACGGGTGTCGGCAAGACCGAGATTTCCCGCCGCCTTGCGAAGCTCGCTGGCGCTCCATTCATCAAGGTCGAGGCGACCAAGTTTACTGAGGTCGGCTATGTCGGTCGCGATGTCGAACAGATCATTCGCGACCTCGTCGAGATCGGCATCACGCTGGTCCGAGACAAGAAGCGCCATGAGGTTGAGGCCAAGGCGCACGCTCTGGCTGAAGAACGGGTTTTGGACGCGCTGGTTGGTTCGACGTCATCGCCGGCGACCCGCGACAGCTTCCGCAAGAAGCTGCGCAGCGGCGAACTGGACGACAAGGAAATCGATATCGAAGTGGCCGATGCTGGATCCGGGATGCCGGGCGGTTTCGAAATACCGGGAATGCCCGGTGCCAATGTCGGCATTCTCAACATTTCGGAAATGTTCGGCAAGGCGATGGGTAACCGGACGAAGAAGGTCCGCACCACGGTCAAGTCGTCCTACACCGACCTGATCCGCGACGAGTCCGACAAGCTGATAGACAATGAAGTGATCCAGCGCGAGGCCGTGCGCTCGGTCGAGAATGACGGCATCGTCTTCCTGGATGAAATCGACAAGATCGCTGCCCGCGAGGGTGGCGTGGGTGCAGGGGTATCGCGGGAAGGTGTGCAGCGCGACTTGCTGCCGCTGGTCGAGGGCACCACGGTTTCGACCAAATACGGCCCGGTGAAGACCGATCATATCCTCTTCATTGCGTCAGGTGCCTTCCATGTCTCGAAACCCTCGGATCTTCTACCGGAACTGCAGGGCCGTCTGCCGATCCGGGTCGAGCTGAAGCCGCTGACCAAGGAGGACTTCCGCCGGATTCTTACGGAAACCGAGGCAAGCCTGATCCGGCAGTACAAGGCGCTGATGGCAACCGAAGAGCTGAACCTCGATTTTACCGAGGATGCGATCGATGCTTTGGCCGATGTCGCGGTGAAACTGAACACCACGGTCGAAAACATCGGCGCGCGGCGTCTGCAGACGGTCATGGAGCGCGTGCTGGACGATATTTCGTTCAACGCGCCGGATCGTGGCGGTGCTGTGGTGATGATCGATTCGGACTATGTGCAGAAACATGTCGGCGATCTCGCCGCCGATACCGATCTCAGCCGCTATATCCTGTGATCTTTGTGCACCTATGGCGCTCTTTCCCTCCCGCAGTATCGGGAAAGTGAGAGCGACGAAGGTCGACAATGCAGGCCGTGCTTATGTAAGGAGTGGATTAGTGGATCTGCGGCCCGCCCATTGTGGTGACGGGGATCTGATTTGCGGCTCAGTCTGAGGACGGCGAAGCGTGCTACCATTCATCCGGACTTTTCTTCTCACGGTCGCTTTTGCGGGATCGCTGGCGTCCGTGTCGAACGCTGCGCAGGCGGTACCGGCAGGCAATCGCAATATCGAGCAGCCGCCGATTCCCGGCGCATCGGTGCGCCGCACCAAGGCCGGCAAGACCAGCTTTGATCTGAAATTTGAAAAGGTCCGCGATCTGCTGCGCGACGACGACGCCCTGGTCGGCAAGATCAAGAAGACGGCGGCAGCCTATGGCATTTCGCCGATCCATATGGTCGGTGCGATTGTCGGCGAACACACTTACAACGTCGACGCCTATGACAGCCTGCAAAGCTACTACGTGAAGGCGGCATCCTATGCCGGCAACAGCTTCCGCTTTGCCTACAAGAGCGAAGACGTCTCCGATTTCGTCCAGCGGCCGGAATTTGCCGAATGCGCCGCGCTGGACGATTCCTACCGTCTGTGGACCTGCCGCGAGGATGTCTGGCAAGATCGTTTTCGCGGCAAGACGGTCGGCGGCACCGCCTATCCCAACAATCGGTTCAGCGCTGTCTTTTTCCAGCCTTTCTATGCCGGACAGACCTTCGGACTGGGCCAGATCAATCCGCTGACCGCGCTCATGCTGTCGGATCTCGTGCATCAGAAATCCGGCTATGCCAAGCTGGACGAGAAGGACGCGGTCGGCGTCTACAAGGCGATCATGGATCCCGACATCTCGCTCGCCTTCATGGCGGCAGTGATCCGCAAATCGATTGATGACTACCGCAGCATTGCCGGTGTGGACATCTCGCAGAATCCCGGCGTGACCGCGACCCTGTTCAATATCGGCAATTCGCTGCAGCGTGCCCGCGCGCTGCGCGCGCGCAATGCCGGCGGTGCGACGAATTGGCCGGAAGAGAACTATTACGGCTGGTTGGTCAACGATCGGCTGGACGAACTTGAGGACCTGCTCTAGTTCCATACGGGCGATGGCGCCCCTTTGTGGAGTCCAGGCATGCACGATCAGTCTCCAGTCGCGGATTTTGAACCGCCGGCACCGCTGCCGCGCACGGTGCCTCCAGGTCGGCTTGAAATCATCCGGACGGTGCTGCGCAATCCGCTCGAACTGTGGGGCGTGCCGTCTTACACCTGGCCATGGATCGAGACGCGCTTTTTCGGCCAGACGACACTGATCGCCAATGATCCCGGCCTGATCCGCCATGTGCTCGTCGACAATGCTTCAAATTACGAAATGTCCGAGGTCCGCCAACTGGTCTTGCGCCCGATCCTCCGGGATGGCTTGCTGACAGCGGAAGGTCCCGTCTGGAAACGGTCGCGCAAGGCCATGGCACCCGTCTTCACACCGCGCCACGCGCGTGGTTTTGCGCTGCAGATGCGCCAAGAGAGTGAGGATTTCCTCTCCCGCTACGAGACGGATGAACCGGCAGGCACGGTGCGCGACATCGCGGTCGACATGACCGAACTGACCTATGACATCCTGTCGGCCACGCTGTTTTCCGGCGGCATCGTGTCTGAGCAAGGCGATTTCGCCAAGGACGTCGAGGATCTTCTGCACAATATGGGCCGGGTTGACCCGTTTGATCTGCTCAAGGCACCCAAATGGGTGCCGCGCTTCACGCGGATCCGGGGCCAAAAGGTTCTGCGCAAGTTCCGACAGCTTGTCCGCAACACCATGGACCAGCGCCGCGCCCTGATGAACGCCGACCGGAGCACGGCGCCGAATGATTTTCTCACCTTGCTGCTGGATCTTGAAGGTCCGGAGGGTCTGACCGGGGAGGAAATCGAGGACAACATCCTGACCTTCATCGGTGCCGGCCATGAAACGACGGCGCGCGCGCTGGCCTGGACGTTCTACTGCGTCGCCCACTGTCCTGATGTGCGCATCGCTATGGAGGAAGAGATCGACAGGGTGATTGAAAGCGGTGCCGACCCTGTCGACTGGCTGGAACAGATGCCGCATGTCCGCGCGGCCTTCGAGGAGGCAATGCGCCTTTATCCGCCGGCGCCGTCGATCAATCGCGATGCGATCGCGGACGACAGCTACACGGCGGCCAATGGCGAGGTGATCGAGATCGCCAAGGGCACGACGGTGCTCGTCATGCCGTGGACGCTGCATCGGCACGAACTTTACTGGAACAAGCCGCGCGTCTTCGATCCGTCGCGTTTCTTGCCCGGTACGCGGGAAAAGATCGGCCGTTTCCAGTATCTTCCCTTCGGCGCCGGACCTCGTATTTGCATCGGTGCCACATTTGCATTGCAGGAGGCGGTCATCGCCCTGGCCGTGCTGATGCAACGGTTCCGTTTCGATGTCACGCCGCAGACAAATCCATGGCCGGTGCAGAAGCTCACGACCCAGCCGGCAGGCGGAATACCGATGCGGATTACCCGTCGGAAGGCGCGAAACAAGCCTGCATCTGACGCGGGTCCGCTGGTGCAAACGGAAGCGACTATGCCATAACGGTCTGGGCTCCCTGTGAGCAAAGACTGGAAGACAAGGCGGCCTTCGTGACTTCAGACACTATGCTCGGCATCGATACCGGCGGAACCTATACCGATGCGGTGATCTACAGCGAAACCGCGGGTATCCTCGCCAAGGCCAAGGCCCTGACGACGCGGCACGACCTGTCGATCGGCATTGCCGGGGCTCTTGAGAAAGTGCTGCAAACTTCCGGAATAGCGCCAGAGGCCATCGGCCTTGTCTCGTTGTCGACGACGCTTGCCACCAATGCGCTGGTTGAAGGGCAGGGCGGGCGTTCGGCTTTGGTGATGATCGGTTTCGGGCCGGAGGATCTCAAGCGTGACGGCCTTGCCGAGGCATTGGGTTCGGACCCCGTGCTGTTCATCGCCGGGGGCCATGACGTGCATGGCAATGAGACACCTCTGGATATCGAAGCTTTGGTGGCAGCCCTGCCGGGGCTGTCGCCGAATGTCTCGTCCTTTGCCGTCGCCGGCTATTTCGCCGTGCGCAACCCAGCCCATGAGTTGAAGGTGCGTGATCTGATCCGCGCTCAGAGCGGCCTGCCCGTCACCTGCAGCCATGAATTGTCGTCCAAGCTGGGCGGTCCGCGCCGCGCCTTGACCACATTGCTGAACGCGCGCCTGGTATCGATGATCGACCGGCTGGTTGGATCGGCGGAAACCTATCTGAAGCAGCGCGGCATCGATGCGCCATTGATGGTGGTTCGAGGAGATGGCGCCTTGATTTCGGCTGCCGAAGCAAGGCTGCGCCCGATCGAGACGATCCTGTCCGGCCCGGCGGCAAGTCTGGTCGGCGCGCGGCACCTGACCGGCCTGGACAACGCCGTTGTCTCCGATATTGGCGGAACCACCACGGACGTGGCGATCATGGAAGGCGGCCGCCCGCGTCTCGATCAGGATGGCGCAGTGGTCGGCAATTTCCGTACCATGGTCGAGGCAGTTGCCATGCGCACATTCGGTCTGGGCGGCGATTCGGAGGTTCGCTTTGATGACCGTGGTTTGGCCGCACGCATCGATCTCGGTCCCCGCCGGCTTGTGCCGCTGAGCCTGGCCGCAACGTTGCACGGAGCCGCCATTCTCGATGTTCTGGACCGGCAGGTCCGCGCCACGCATCTGGGTCGCCACGACGGCCGTTTTGCCGTCCGCACAGGGGTGCCTGACCATTTGGCGGCCGGACTGCAGCCACAGGAGGCGGCTTTGTTTGAGCGGATCAGCGCCACGCCGCTGCCACTCGATCAGTTGATTTCCTTCACCCAGCAGAAGGCCACGCTGGATCGTCTCGTCTCACGCGGTCTGGTCCATCTTGTCGGTCTGACGCCATCGGATGCCATGCATCTTCTCGACCGCCAGGGACAATGGAGCCGTGAAGCCGCTGAACTGGGCCTGAAGCTTGCCGTCCGGCAAAAAAATGGCGCCGGACAGCCGATTGCGGCCTCCCCTTGGATGCTAGCGGAAAGCATAGTCGATCGCCTGACCCGCCAGTCCGCCGAGGTGATCCTCTCTTCCTGTTTTGCCGAAGACGGCATTTCGGATATCGATCCGGTGCGCTCGGTGCTGATCGATCGCGCCCTCAACCGAGCGCCCGGCATTGCCCGTTTTGCCTTGTCGCTCGATCGACCTCTGATCGGCCTTGGAGCATCGGCTTCGGTCTACTATCCGGCCATCGCCGAGATGCTGTCGGCGGAATGCGCTGTCCCGCCCGATGCCGATGTTGCCAATGCCGTCGGCGCCGTTGTCGGGCAGGTTCGCAGCACAACGACCGTCTTCATCACATCGCCGGAGGAGGGCCTTTTCATTGTATCGGGCGCCGGCGATAGTCAGCGTTTCGTCGATGAAGAAAAAGCCTTTTCCGCCGCCCGCCATCGTGCATCGACCATCGCGTTGGACCATGCAGAGGCAAGTGGTGCTGCCGATGCGATCGTGACCTGCCGGGAAGAGGTCGATGCGCCGGAGATCGAAGGCCGCCGCAAGCTGGTGGAAGCGCGTATCTTCGCAACGGCCAGCGGCCGTCCGAGAATGGCAAGGCATTGATACTTTCCATTTTGGAAAGAATATTTCTAATTATTGCATGATTGACTATGAATGCATTCGGATGATGTTAGGCGCCAAGCGCGTGCCGCATTGCGAGGAGAATTGCCCATGACATTCGTTGAAAGCCACGGTCTGTCGATTGATCAAAAACTTCATGAGTTCATCACAGCTCGCGCCATACCTGGCACGGGCATAGATGCCGACCGCTTTTTGGCCGGGCTTTCCGCGATTGTGCACGATCTGGCTCCGAAGAACCGGGCACTGCTGGCACGCAGAGACGAACTGCAGGAACAGATCGACGCCTGGTATAGCCAGAACGGCGCGCCGAGCGACATGGCGGTCTATGAGGCCTTCCTGCGCGAGATTGGCTATCTGTTGCCTGAAGGCGAGGCATTTCAGATCGCAACCGGCAATACCGATCCGGAAATTGCGACGATCGCCGGTCCGCAGCTTGTCGTGCCGGTGATGAATGCCCGCTATGCGCTGAATGCCGCCAATGCCCGCTGGGGTTCCCTTTACGATGCGCTGTACGGGACGGACGCCATTCCCGAAACGGACGGCGCAGAGAACGGCAAGGGCTACAATCCGGCCCGCGGCGCCAAGGTGATTGCCTGGGCGCGTGATTTCCTCGACCGCTCGGCGCCGCTTGCGGCCGGAAACTGGGCTGCGGTGTCTGCCCTGGCGGTTGAAAATGAAGCCCTGTCCGTCCGCCTGAGCGATGGTGGCATGACCGGGCTGTCTGATCCGGCCCAGTTTGCAGGTTATCGTGGCGCGCCGGATGCGCCGACGGCAATCCTGCTGAGAAAGAATGGTCTGCATGTCGATATCTTGATCGACGGCACAGGCGTGATCGGCCAGAGCGATGCGGCCAGGATCAACGACATTCGCCTAGAGTCGGCACTGACCACCATCATGGACTGCGAGGATTCGGTCGCCGCAGTGGATGCAGAAGACAAGGTTGTGGTCTATGACAACTGGCTTGGTCTGATGAAAGGCGATCTGACCGAGGAAGTGGCAAAGGGCGGAAAGTCCTTCATCCGTGCCCTCAATCCTGATGTCGAGTATCTGGCGCCCAACGGTCAGCCGGCAAGTCTGCACGGTCGCTCGCTGATGCTGATCCGCAATGTCGGCCACCTGATGACCAATCCCGCGATCCGCGACCGCGATGGCAACGAGGTTCCCGAAGGCATCCTGGATGCGGCGCTGACGGGATTGATCGCCATGCACGACATCGGCCCCTCGGGTCGCCGGAAGAATTCCCGCACGGGTTCGATGTATGTCGTCAAGCCGAAGATGCACGGCCCCGAGGAAGTTGCCTTCGCCTGCGAAATCTTCTCGCGTGTCGAAGACTTGATCGGCATGGCACCCAACACCATCAAGATGGGCATCATGGACGAGGAGCGCCGCACCACGGTCAACCTCAAGGAGTGTATCCGCGCCGCCCGGGACCGCGTTGTCTTCATCAATACGGGCTTCCTGGATCGTACCGGCGACGAAATCCACACGTCGATGGAGGCCGGCCCGATGATTCGCAAGGGCGACATGAAGCAGGCCGCCTGGATCTCGGCCTATGAGAACTGGAATGTTGATATCGGTCTCGAATGCGGCCTGTCCGGCCACGCCCAGATCGGCAAGGGCATGTGGGCCATGCCAGACCTCATGGCTGCAATGCTCGAGCAGAAGATCGCCCATCCGAGGGCTGGCGCCAACACCGCCTGGGTTCCGTCGCCGACGGCCGCCACCCTGCACGCGACGCACTATCATAGTGTCGATGTGGCGACGGTGCAGAAGGAACTGAAGACGCGGCCCCGCGCCAAGCTCGCCGATATCCTGTCGGTACCGGTCGCAACCCGTCCGAACTGGACGCCTGAGGAAATCCAGCGTGAAATCGACAACAACGCCCAGGGCATTCTGGGTTATGTGGTTCGTTGGGTTGACCAGGGCGTTGGCTGCTCGAAGGTCCCGGACATCAACAACATCGGCTTGATGGAAGACCGCGCAACCTTGCGTATTTCCGCCCAGCACATGGCAAACTGGCTGCATCACGGTGTCGTCACCGAGGCGCAGGTGGTCGAGACGCTTAAGCGCATGGCCATCGTTGTCGATGGCCAAAACGCCGGCGATCTCGCCTACACGCCGATGGCGAGCGACTACGACGCCTCGACCGCTTTCCAGGCCGCACTCGAGTTGGTCCTGAAGGGGCGTGAACAGCCGAACGGCTATACCGAGCCAGTCTTGCACCGTCGCCGTCTCGAGTTGAAGGCACAGACCGGCCATTAACCCCCGGCGCTGAGATTCCAACAAAAAAGCCGCCAGATCACTCTGGCGGCTTTTATCATTCCGAAGAAAATGAAGGTTTACTGCTGGACGACGACCTTGGCGCTCTTGCCCGGCGTCACGCGGTTATAGAGATCGATCACGTCCTGGTTCATCAGGCGGATACAGCCGGACGACGCGGCGGTACCGATCGAGGCCCATTCCGGTGTACCGTGCAGACGGAACAACGTGTCTTGGCCCTTCTCGTTGAAGAGATACATCGCACGGGCGCCGAGCGGGTTACGCAGGCCCGGATCCATGCCCTTTTCGACATACTGGGCCACGTCCGGCTTGCGTGCCGCCATTTCCTTTGGCGGATGCCAGGTCGGCCATGCCTGCTTCCATGCGATATAGGCTTCGCCCTTCCAAGCAAAGCCCTGCTTGCCGACGCCGATGCCGTAGCGAACAGCCTTGCCGCGCGGCAGCACGTAATACAGGAAACGCTCGCGCGTATCGACGACGACGGTGCCCGGCTTTTCGCTGGTCGAATAGTCGACGATCTGGCGATGAAACTTCTTGTTCACCTTTTCGATCGGGATGGCTGGCAGCGCGAAACCGGCATCGGTAACCTTGCCATAGGAACCGCTGAAGATTTCAACCTTGGTGGTTTCGGCAACCTCCTTGGATCCGTCGGATGTGGTGGTGCAGCCGGCGAGGCCTACGGATGCAACGAGGCCGAGCATGGTCAATAAATTGCGGAAGCGCATGGGGGAGCTCATGGTTTGGGCGGGGAAATGGTTGTCTCGACCATCTTTGATTATGGTTTATTTTTGATTAATCTCGGCGACGCAAGCGCAGTATCTCAGCCGAGCGTCTTCGGCACTGCAAAATGACGCCGCATGGTTTTTATGCAACATCTGTGGCCGCTGGGACGGACATATCCATGACCATTGTTTCGATCGCCGTTAACAATCCGCTAATCGATGGGCGTCAGTCGGACCGCGCGTTAATGGTTCGGCGCGGCGTGCAGCTTCTGTTGACGGACATGCGCTTCGCCGTTTTGCCGGAGCTGGCCCTGGCCAATGGCCGCCGCGCCGACCTGATCGCGCTGTCCGAACGCGGCGAGCTCTGGATCGTCGAGATCAAGTCCTCGATCGAGGATTTTCGCGTTGATCGCAAATGGCCTGACTATCGACGCTATTGCGACCGCCTGTTCTTTGCGACCCACGCCGGTGTTCCCCTCGATATCTTCCCCGAGGATTGCGGACTGCTGCTGTCCGATGGCTATGCGGGCCATGTGGTGCGTGAGGCACCGGAGCATCGTCTGGCACCGGCAACGCGAAAGGCCGTCACACTGGATTTCTCCCGTGCGGCGGCCCAGCGCTTGATGATGGCGGAGTGGGCGGCCCGCACCCCTCGCGAATGATCTACTTCGGCGCGCGCTTGGCAAGGATGCGCTGCAGGGTCCGGCGATGCATGTTCAGGCGGCGTGCTGTTTCCGACACATTGCGCTCGCAACTCTCGTAGACGCGCTGGATATGCTCCCAGCGTACCCTGTCTGCCGACATCGGGTTTTCCGGAACCTCGGCCTTTTCGCCAGGCCTTTGCGTCAACGCCAGATAGATATCGTCAGCATCCGCGGGCTTCGACAGATAGTCGAGCGCGCCGAGTTTGACCGCGGTCACGGCCGTCGCGATATTGCCGTATCCGGTCAGCACGATGATCCGCGTGTCCGTTCTTCGTTCGCGAATGGCCTCAATCACGTCGAGGCCATTGCCGTCACCCAACCTGAGATCGACAACAGCATAGCTCGGCGGTGCCGAACGGGCCTTGGCGATGCCTTCCGCAACAGAGCAGGCAAGATCGACGACAAAGCCACGCGTCTCCATCGCCCGGGCAAGGCGGCGCAGGAACGGCGCGTCGTCATCGACAATCAGCAAGGATGGATCAGCGCCGAGATTGACGCCGGTTGGCGAGGTGGACTGGCTTGTTTGGGCACTGGATGGTGCGACATCTGTCATGATCTATAATCCCGAGAGGTGTATTCTCGTCCTGGCTGAGCTTATGGGCACGAAAAGCGGGTCGGTAAAGTCATAAGGGCGTGTTTGCCTCCATGAATTCCCTTGGCCATGACACTATGACGCGGGCACCGGGGTGCTCGGATGCGCCATTTTCGAACCGGAGGCTTGCGCCGGATCGCTCGAGCAGCGTTTTGGCGATGAAAAGCCCGAGTCCCAGTCCGCCGGCACGGGCGTCACCCTGCCTGCTTGTAACATAGGGCTCGCCAATTCTTTGCAAGACCCCGGCGGAAAATCCCGCGCCGTCATCCTCGATCGTCACCGTGACATCGCTAGACGTATGTTTGACCCTGACGATGACCTTGGAACGCGCATAGTCGATCGCATTCTCCAGCAGATTGCCAAGCCCATACAGGATGGCCGCATTGCGGGTCCCAACCGGTTCCGACGCCCGGTCGGAAAGCTCGATCAACTCGACCTTGATGCCGAATTCGCGATGCGGTGCCAGAACTTCCTCGATCATCGAGGACAGCGGCAGCATCCGCATATGCGCCTCGCCCTCCGATGGTAGGCTGGTCAATCGCCTGAGAATGTCACGGCATCGCTCGCTCTGGCTGCGCAGCAGTTGAACATCTTCGCGGAAGCGATCGTCCTCGCCCAGTTCGCGTTCCATTTCCTTGGCCACCACGCTGATCGTGGCCAATGGTGTTCCAAGCTCGTGGGCCGCCGCCGCCGCCAGGCCGTCCAGCTGGTGGAGATGCTGCTCGCGCTGGAGGATGAGTTCCGTCGCGGTCAATGCGTCTGCCAGCAGCGTGGCCTCCTGTGAGACACGGTAGGCATAGAAGGCGGCAAACGCCATCATCGACACGATCGAGCACCACATGCCGACCTGCATCAGCGGGTGCACGTCCAGATGCCGGCCTTCGAACCACGGCAGGGGATAAGGGGTGAAGACCAGCAGCGTGATGAACCCGACGGCCGTGATCAGCAGCGCCGTCGAATGTCGCCGGGGCTGCGATGCAAACGAAATGATCACCGGAACGCAGATCAGCGGTGCGAAGGGATTGTTCAGGCCGCCGGTGATGAACAGCAGGGCGCCCATCTGGAACAGATCGAGTGCCAGAACCGCAAATGCGGCCGCCGGTTCCAGCCGATAGGTTGAAGGGAATGCAAAAGAGAGAAGGGCATTGGCGGCGGCCAGCGCCCCGACCAGGCCAAGGCAGGTGGCCAGTGGCAGTGGGAAATCGAACCAGAACGCAACCACCATGACGGTCAGCGCCTGGCCGGCCACGGCCACCCAGCGCAATCGCACCAGTGTCTCCAGCCGCAACCGGCGGCTCGAGGGGCCGAACTTGGCCGAAAGCTCCATGCTCATTCTGTTTCGCCTTTCGTCTGATGCTTCAGGTGCCGCGTGGCTTCACCCGTGTCGTCGGATCCGCGTCTGCCGGGCTTTCCGGCCAGGGATGGCGGGGATAGCGACCGCGCATCTCGCTGCGCACATCCTTCCAGGAACCGGCCCAGAAGCCCGGCAGATCGCGTGTCGTCTGGATGGGCCGATGTGCCGGCGAGGTCAACTCGAGAACCAGTGGCAATTTGCCGCCCGCGATCGCCGGATGGCTCTTCATGCCATAGAGTTCCTGCACGCGGATTGCCAGCACCGGTTCCGCTCCGTCATAGCGGATCGGATGGGCGTGGCCTGTCGGCGCGGTGAAATGCGTCGGCGCCAATCGGTCGAGATCGCGGCCGAGCCCATGCGGCATCAGCGACATCAAGCCGTCCTGAAGACTGCCCGCGCTCACCTGTTCAAGGCTCGTGACACCCGACTGGAAGGGCACGAACCAGGTCTCCAGCGTGTCGAGCAGTGAAACGTCGCTGACATCCGGCCATGGTTCTCCCAGGCTTCGATGCAGGAATCCCAGCCGCTGCCGCAGCTGCTCGCCCGATCTGGAAAAGCCAAGCGCCTGCAGACCAAGCAGCTTGACGCCTTCGGCAAGTGCGCGGGCCGCCGGCTCTCCCTTCGGTTTTGCAAGCGGCGACTCCTCCAGCACGATCGCCCCGATCCGGGTGACCCGGCGCGCCCGCACCTGCCGGCTTGTTGCGTCAAAGCCGCTTTCTTCCGATGTGGCGATGGCGTCGGGCAGGCCGTCTTCGACCATGCCGCGCGTGATTTCCGCTGCCGCCAGCACGCGGCCCTGCGCTGCCTTGCCGGTCAGATCGGCAATCACCAGCATATCGGCACCCGCCAGTCGTTCCGTCTCGCCAATCTCCGCACCGCGTCCATTCGCCATGACAAAACGCCCGCGCCCGCCGCGCCGCTTGGCGATCCGGTCAGGATAGGCATGCAGCAGAAGGGAACCAGCCGAGGTCTCGGCCGTGGCCTTCTGCCCGCCGGCCTCTTCGGCAAATCGCGCCGCCAGCCGGCGGGCGGCAACCGCCCGGTCGCCGCCTTCGCGGCGAAAGCGCCGCAGTCTTTCGTCGAGATCGAGATCGGAACCGCCAAGTCCCTGCTCGGTCAACAGCACGGCGAGCTCTGCCGCCGGCCGCGCCAGATCCTCGTCTGCCGCGGCAAGCACCATGGCCGCCAGGCGTGCAGGCAGACCGAAATCGCGCATTTTTCGCCCGCGTGGGGTCAGTTGAAAGTGCGAATCCAGGGCGCCCAGCGACTGCAACAGCGCGCGCGCCTCCTTCAGCGTCACGGCCGGAGGCATGTCGAGCAGCGCCAGTTGCGCCGGATCCGTCACGCCCCAGTGAGCCATGTCGAGCACCAGGCCGGAAAGATCGGTCGCCAGGATCTCCGGCGGCGTGAACGCCGGAAGGGCGGCCGTTTGTCCTTGATGCCAGAGCCTGATCGCAAGACCCGGTTCCGTGCGTCCGGCGCGCCCGGCCCTTTGATCGGCCGAGGCGCGTGACACGCGCACCGTTTCCAGCCGGGTGATGCCCGTCGCCGGCTCGAACACCGGTAGACGCTGCAGGCCACTGTCGATCACCACCCGGACGCCGTCGATGGTGATCGAGGTCTCGGCAATCGATGTCGCCAGCACGATCTTGCGTTGCCCGGCAGGCGCCGGCCGGATCGCCGCATCCTGTTCTGCCTGGGAAAGATTGCCATAAAGCGGTGTGACACGACTTGTCGGCGGGAGCCTTTCCTCGAGCCGCTGCGACACGCGGCGGATTTCGGCCTGTCCGGGAAGGAAGGCAAGGATGGAGCCCGGCTCTTTTGCATGGGCCTCCAGGATAGCGGAGGTCATCGCATCTTCGATCCGTTCCGTGCCGGCCCGGTCGCGATATGTCATCTCGACCGGGAAGCTGCGACCCTCGCTTTTGACGATCGGGGGATGGTCGAGCAGTGCTGCGATCCGCTCGACATCCAGCGTTGCCGACATCACCACCAGCTTCAGGTCGGGCCTCAGCGCCGATTGCACGTCCACGGCAAGCGCCAGGCCGAAATCGGCATCCAGCGACCGTTCGTGGAACTCGTCGAAGATAACGGCGGCGATGCCCTTCAGCTCCGGATCCTCCAGGACCATGCGCACGAAGACCCCCTCGGTCACCACTTCGATCCGGGTCCGGCCGGAGATCCGGTTGTCGAGCCGCATCCGGTAGCCGACGGTCTCCCCGACGGTCTCGCCCAGCAGGCTGGCCATGCGCGAAGCCGCCGCCCGCGCCGCCAGCCGCCTTGGCTCCAGGAGGATGATCCGTCCATCTGCCCGCCAGTCTTGGCCAAGCAGATGCAGCGGTACCAGCGTGGTCTTGCCAGCACCGGGCGGCGCCGACAGCACCAGCCGGTTGCCGGTCTGCAGGGCGCCGGCGATTGCCGGCAACTGGTCGCTGATCGGAAGTTTGGGCAAGGCAGGCGTCATGCAGCAGATGTATCCCTTGCCGTCTCATAGGCAAGGACCGCGCCGGCCAGATCCTCGAGTGCCGCACCGACCGACTTGAAAAGCGTGATTTCGTCGTCCGACCGCCGTCCAGCATGGCGGCCCGTGACCAGTTCGGCCAGTTCGGCGCGGATATCGTCGCGCGTGATGATGCCGGCTTCGAGCGGCTGCAGGATATCGCCGGCTTCGGCAAATGCGCCGTCGCGCGTATCGACGAACAGCGTTGCGCGCCGGACTGCCTCGTCGTCGCTTTCTCGCATGTCGCGCTTGAAGGCGCCGATCAGATCGAGATGCGCGCCCGCTTTCAGCCATGCCCCGAGGATCAGCGGTTGCTGCGACAGCGTCGCGCAGGAAATGATGTCGGCGATCCGCGCCGCCGGCTCCAGGTCCGCCACCGCCTCGGCAGGATGGCCGAGAGCCCGGGCCTCGGCGGCAGTCGCCTCCGCCTTGGAGGTATCGCGACCCCAGATCAGGATACGGCTGATCGGACGCACTTTGCTATGTGCCTCGATGAGGTTCAGCGACAGGCGGCCGGTCCCGGTCACCAGCAGCACGGATGCGTCGCGGCGTGCAAGATGACGGGCTGCGAGCGCCGAGGTGGCGGCGGTGCGCCGCGCGGTCAACTCGCCGCCATCGATCACGGCCAGCATTTCCCCGGTCTTGCCGGACGAGAGAAGATAGCTGCCATGGATGGCCGGCAGGCTGCGTCGGACATTGTCCGGGAACACCGAGACCAGCTTGACCCCTATATAAGAGCCGGGAACCCAGGCAGGCATCAGCAGCAAGGTCGCTTCGGCCTCGCCGGGCACCGCGACGCCGTGATGGTGGCGGACCGGCATGACGCAGCCACCGGCAAACTGCCCGGCAATGGCCTCGATCAGGCGCTCCCAGTTCAAGGCGTCGGCGGTTGCGTTTCGGTCGAGAAAAAGCATGTCCTGTCTCCTGTTGTTGCAGGCGACACTAGCAAGAGGCACGGCGCGTGCAAACGGCCGCCGTCACCATAACCATTGCCAATGCTGTTTCCGCTACGCGCGGCGGCCAGAACTTCCGAAACGCCCTGC
>NZ_CAKKMZ010000001.1:487500-3900000 GCF_918741265.1 Rhizobium sp. CECT 9324
CTCTGGCCTACGAAAGTGCCCAAAGCGTTGTTGTCTTTTGAAGAAATAAAAGTTTGCACCTTGCTTATGCATGGTGCCTGTTCTGCAAAATTGTGAAGAGAAGATTGATCTGGAGGCTTCCAGGTGTTTTGAGCGCGAGTTCAAGATGTCCGAAGCCGGTTCCAATGACGTCGTGGATGGTCTAGCCGACTGGAAACGAACGAGGAGCCGGATGTAGGTAGGAAAGCCTGTCACTCTGGATCGTTTGTTGTTGGTGACTTCGTGTCACCTCTGATGAACGGTCGGATTACCGTTGCCTGACCGCGCGGTACCGGATTTGATCTCGAGAAGCTGGTCTTAAGATCTGGCACAAGTGAGCTGCTCGGCGTAGCTCCAATAAAGTGACCGGATC
This sequence comes from Rhizobium sp. CECT 9324, assembly GCF_918741265.1. Lineage (NCBI taxonomy): Bacteria > Pseudomonadati > Pseudomonadota > Alphaproteobacteria > Hyphomicrobiales > Rhizobiaceae > Rhizobium > Rhizobium sp. CECT 9324. The sequence continues at coordinate 487,892 of NZ_CAKKMZ010000001.1, forward strand.
GAACACGTTGATGGCATCTGATCGGCCTGGTTGTAAAAGGTAACCAGGCTTTTGGTGACCTTGTCCGCGAGAGCGGCGAGGGACTGGTCGGTGCGGCAAATGAAGATTTGCCCGTATGGCCAGGTTCAGCACCCCTTTGAGCGCAAGCGAAAAGGACAGGTTTGCTGAACCCAAATAAGGATGAGCATTGGCAATGAGAACGATTAAGTAGAATAAGGGCAATTGGTGGATGCCTTGGCATGCACAGGCGATGAAGGACGTGATACGCTGCGAAAAGCCGTGGGGAGCTGCGAATAAGCTTTGATCCATGGATATCCGAATGGGGAAACCCACCTTAAATGCTTGGAGAATCCAAACTGTCAGCGATGACGGCTTGGGTTTCCAAGCATTGTGATAAGGTATCTAACTTTCGAATACATAGGGGTTAGAAGCGAACTCGGGGAACTGAAACATCTAAGTACCCGAAGGAAAGGACATCAACCGAGACTCCGTAAGTAGTGGCGAGCGAACGCGGACCAGGCCAGTGGCAATGTGGAATAAAGTGGAACGCTCTGGAAAGTGCGACCGTAGTGGGTGACAGTCCCGTACGCGTAGAACACACATTGTCCTTGAGTAAGGCGGGACACGTGAAATCCTGTCTGAACATGGGGAGACCACTCTCCAAGCCTAAGTACTCGTGCATGACCGATAGCGAACAAGTACCGTGAGGGAAAGGTGAAAAGCACCCCGACAAGGGGAGTGAAATAGAACCTGAAACCGGTTGCCTACAAACAGTTGGAGGGCGCAAGCCTGACAGCGTACCTTTTGTATAATGGGTCAACGACTTAGTGTATCTAGCAAGCTTAAGCCGGTAGGTGTAGGCGCAGCGAAAGCGAGTCTGAATAGGGCGTTTAGTTAGATGCATTAGACCCGAAACCGAGTGATCTAGCCATGAGCAGGTTGAAGGTTGGGTAACACCAACTGGAGGACCGAACCCGCATCTGTTGCAATAGATTGGGATGACTTGTGGCTAGGGGTGAAAGGCCAATCAAACTCGGAAATAGCTGGTTCTCCGCGAAAACTATTTAGGTAGTGCGTCGATCGAATACCCTCGGGGGTAGAGCACTGGATGGGCTATGGGGACTCACCGTCTTACTGATCCTAACCAAACTCCGAATACCGAGGAGTACTAATCGGCAGACACACGGCGGGTGCTAACGTCCGTCGTGAAGAGGGCAACAACCCTGACCTCCAGCTAAGGTCCCCAAGTCATGGCTAAGTGGGAAAGGATGTGAGGATCCCAAAACAACCAGGATGTTGGCTTAGAAGCAGCCATCATTTAAAGAAAGCGTAACAGCTCACTGGTCTAAATAAGGGTCTTTGCGCCGAAAATGTAACGGGGCTAAAGCCATGCACCGAAGCTGAGGATACGTCGCAAGACGTGTGGTAGCGGAGCGTTCCGTAAGCCTGTGAAGGGGTACCTGTGAGGGGCCCTGGAGGTATCGGAAGTGCGAATGTTGACATGAGTAACGATAAAGGGGGTGAGAGACCCCCTCGCCGAAAGACCAAGGGTTCCTGCTTAAAGTTAATCTGAGCAGGGTTAGCCGGCCCCTAAGGCGAGGCAGAAATGCGTAGTCGATGGGAACCACGTTAATATTCGTGGGCCTGGTGGTAGTGACGGATCGCACAAATCGTACATTCTTATTGGATTGAATGTGCGGTGGAGCGGTTCCAGGAAATAGCTCCACCCTATAGACCGTACCCGAAACCGACACAGGTGGTCAGGTAGAGTATACCAAGGCGCTTGAGAGAACTATGCTGAAGGAACTCGGCAAATTGCACGCGTAACTTCGGAAGAAGCGTGACCCCATTTTACGCAAGTGAGATGGGGTGGCACAGACCAGGGGGTAGCGACTGTTTATCAAAAACACAGGGCTCTGCGAAGTCGCAAGACGACGTATAGGGTCTGACGCCTGCCCGGTGCTGGAAGGTTAAAGGGAGAGGTGCAAGCTTTGAACTGAAGCCCCAGTAAACGGCGGCCGTAACTATAACGGTCCTAAGGTAGCGAAATTCCTTGTCGGGTAAGTTCCGACCTGCACGAATGGCGTAACGACTTCCCCGCTGTCTCCAGCATAGACTCAGTGAAATTGAATTCCCCGTGAAGATGCGGGGTTCCTGCGGTCAGACGGAAAGACCCCGTGCACCTTTACTATAGCTTTACACTGGCATTCGTGTCGGCATGTGTAGGATAGGTGGTAGGCTTTGAAGCTTGGACGCCAGTTTGAGTGGAGCCATCCTTGAAATACCACCCTTATCGTCATGGATGTCTAACCGCGGTCCGTTATCCGGATCCGGGACAGTGTATGGTGGGTAGTTTGACTGGGGCGGTCGCCTCCGAAAGAGTAACGGAGGCGCGCGATGGTGGGCTCAGACCGGTCGGAAATCGGTCGTCGAGTGCAATGGCATAAGCCCGCCTGACTGCGAGACTGACAAGTCGAGCAGAGACGAAAGTCGGTCATAGTGATCCGGTGGTCCCGCGTGGAAGGGCCATCGCTCAACGGATAAAAGGTACGCCGGGGATAACAGGCTGATGACCCCCAAGAGTCCATATCGACGGGGTTGTTTGGCACCTCGATGTCGGCTCATCGCATCCTGGGGCTGGAGCAGGTCCCAAGGGTTTGGCTGTTCGCCAATTAAAGCGGTACGTGAGCTGGGTTCAGAACGTCGTGAGACAGTTCGGTCCCTATCTGCCGTGGGTGTAGGAATATTGACAGGATCTGTCCCTAGTACGAGAGGACCGGGATGGACATATCTCTGGTGGACCTGTTGTCGTGCCAACGGCATAGCAGGGTAGCTATATATGGAATGGATAACCGCTGAAGGCATCTAAGCGGGAAACCAACCTGAAAACGAGTATTCCCTATCAGAGCCGTGGAAGACTACCACGTTGATAGGCCGGGTGTGGAAGCTCAGTAATGAGTGAAGCTTACCGGTACTAATAGCTCGATTGGCTTGATCGTTCTCATTGATCAATGTTCATCAGACCGCCAAAGGCGGTCGATGATGCAAAAACGTGTTCAAAAAAACGAGGTCCAAAGACCTTTACCAGCTTCTCACTATATTGCCCTTAGCTGACCTGGTGGTTATTGCGGGGTGGCTGCACCCGTTCCCATTCCGAACACGGCCGTGAAACGCCCCTGCGCCAATGGTACTTCGTCTCAAGACGCGGGAGAGTAGGTCGCTGCCAGGTCTGCTAATGGCAATATAGAAGGTGTTTAAACACAAAATACCGTATCTTCTCATTCCATCGTCGGCCCTGCCGAAATCATAGGGCCGCCCTCAAAGCGGTCCTTCTGCTTGTCGCAGAAACAGTGCGTCCCTTACCCGAGACAAATCCTAAAGGATTTGCTCGCCAATACGCGTAAATCCCAAACGGATTTACCCGGTCGGTATTTGCCTTCGGCAAAACCTTATAACGCGGGGTGGAGCAGCCCGGTAGCTCGTCAGGCTCATAACCTGAAGGCCGCAGGTTCAAATCCTGCCCCCGCAACCACTGAGACTTGTGAATTGGCCCACTCGGGGTATTTGCGACGAAGCTCCTCCTCATATGAGTCGAGGAGCTTTTTTTGTTTCTCCTTCGTCTCGATCTCCCCAGCTTCCAGCTTCTCGATGAAGTCAGCATGCACTTCGGCGACGAAGCGACGCTCCATCAGGTCCAGCACGTCCATTTGCGCAAGGATGGAGGAGATCAGGCCGTGGACTTCGAGGGTAGCTGGCTGGTGGCCCGGGGTTTTACCGATCACCACCTTCTGCACCAGTGAGCGCACAATCGGCATCACCTGACGCTTGGCATCCTCGTTCTTTCCTCGGCGCGCCTGCAGGAAGAAATGGCGCATGCGCAGTTCCGTCTGGGCGGGATTGTGACGCTGCTTCAATTCTTCGATCTTCGCGCGCATGTCCGGCTCCGACGTGGTGAACGCGTCGATCTCGCTTGCCAGGGAAATACGCTGAAGCTCGATCTGATCAAGCGTATCGTCGAGCGCGGTGAGGGGAGGGCGGCCTTGCATGGCGCGGTCGGAGATTTGCTGGATGATGCTCTTCTGCTTGCGCTCCAACTCGTTCAGTTCGCGCGTCATCTGCTCGCGCTCGGCTTTTGGACGGCGAAGCTTTGATGTTTCCTGTTCGATCACCTTTGCTGACATGGTGTCGAACATCCCCAGGGAGAAGAACGCAGCCGGCAGGCAATCGAGAACGCGGCTCTCCAGCTCCTGACGGGTAATGGTTTTGCTGTTGCCACAGCAAGCTCCGCCGAGCTCGTCGATCGGCAGGCGCTTCTTGCGGTTGGTGCAGCTATAGCGGTCCTTGCCGCTAATGGCGTAGGGGCCGCCACATTCCGCGCATTCGAGCAGGTGACTGAGCAGGTATCCCGGTCGGTGCGTTGCATTCAGCCGGTTGCTCTGCCCGAAATCGTAAAGCTCGCCGATCTCCTTCTGTCGCTCCTTCACCAGCGCCCAGAGCTTGTCGCTGACGATGCGCATCTCCGGCACATCAGCCAGCACCCATTCGCTTGCGTCGTTGACGCGCGAGGTACGGCGCTCGGTCTCCGGGTTCTTGCGATAGTTGCGCTTGTTCCAGACCATGCGACCGATGTAGCTCTCGTTGTTGAGAATGCCCGTGCCACGGCTGACGTGACCGCGGATGGCTGTGTCGCGCCACTTGCGGCCGCGCGAGCCCGGGATGCCCTCTTTGTTCAAAAGCTGGGCGATGTCGCGTGGTGACATGCCGTCGGCATAGAGGGTGAAAATGCGGCGAACCACCTCAGCCTTTGCAGGATCGATCTCGCGCAAACCCTTGATGCGATCGCCGTTCGCATCGCGCTGCTGGGAGAGCATGTAGCCGTAGGCGAGGCAGGTGGATGCCTTGCCTTTCCGGACGGCCATCTTCATGCCTTCGCGCGTGCGATACCGGATCTGTTCGACCAGTTCATGGCTGAGCGCGGCGCGCAATGCCATCTCGAGGTCGGTCACCGGGGTGCCGGCGTGGACCGTCCAGATGTCCGCGTCGCAATAGCGAAGCTGCTTGAGGATCTTCGCGCTATGCTCGATGTCGCGCGACAAGCGATCGACGGTGACGCAGAGGACGACATCGATGCGCTCGCGCTTCACATGCGCCATGAGGCTCTGGATGCCGGCGCGGAGCTGGTAGCTGGTGCCGCTGATGGCGGCGTCGGAGTAGATCTCGACCAGCTTCCAGCCCTGACGTGCGACAAAGGCCTTGCCGAGTTCGATCTGCGTTTCGATCGAGACCTCATGCTGGCGGTCGGTGGAGTAGCGGGCATAAAACAGAACATTCTTGGTCATTTGCGGAATTCCATATTCATCAATGTCTTCGTGAACACTGGCCGGCATTGCCGGCCAGTTCGTTTGCAGCGTGCTCAGCTCTGCTGCCTGCGGCGCCCTGCCAATCCTGCAGCACGCTCGGCTGCGGCATCCTGGCGATCCTTCACGCGGTCCCAGAGGTCATCGCTGACGATGCGCAGTGCCGATACGTAATGGTAGTCATCGTCGCCCGCCTGTTTACAGGCGCCGATGTAAGCCGGGTTGTTGAGGATCCCGGTTCCGCTGGCGCGGTTGCCGCGGATCGCAGCGTCGCGCCAGATACTGCCGCGGGGACCGGCCACGCCTTCCACATTAAGAAGGGCAGCGATCTTTGTCGGTGCCATCCCCTCGGCATACATACCGAAAATACGCCTGATGACATCGGCGGCGACCGGATCGACGATCTTGAAACCGAAGATGCGCTGGCCGTCGGCATTGCAGGCGCCGGCATAACGATAGCCGAATGGAAGGGGCGCGAAGTGTTTCTCCTCGCGCAGGTCGTCGGGCACCTGGGCAATGTGGCTGCCCATGGCAAACATTTTGCTGCGGTCATCGATATAGTAATCGGACAGGTTCCGGGCGGTGATCCGCTCGCCGGGATCGACGACCCAGAGTTCGATGCCCTTGCGCGCGAGTTCGCTCAACAGCCGGCTGGCGATATCAAATCGCGAGCACAACCGGTCCAGCGTGTGGCAGAGGACGATATCGACCGATTCGCGCTCGATATGGGCGAACAGCTTGCGCACGCCGGGCTGCGCCATGAAGACGACTTCGCCGATATCCTCGTCATTATAGGACTTTGCGAAGGTCCAGCCATTCTCCTTGATGAAGCGGTGCCCGTAGTAGAGCTGCGTTTCCAGGCAGGCATGGTCATGGTATCCGTCAGAATGGCGTGCGTAGAACAGGACGTTCTTGGTCATGGAGTGATCTCCGTTCGAATGAGCGAGGTCGGGGGACATGGTAACCGGCGGCGGGGAACTTGAGAGCCCCGCTGCGATGCCAGATCATCATGGTCTGGCGGTTGGCAGGTACTGGCGGCAATAATTGCCGCAATAAGGAGCCGCTCCTGGGCGCTGGTCAGTAACCCATCGTGGCGCGGTAGGCCGCAGCCTCATTGGTGTTGCCGCTAATCCAGCTATGCTGCTGAAGCTTGAGGAGGCTGTCGACGACGCCATCGCGCGCGCCGCACCACGTCCAGCCGGAATCGGCGGGGCGGATAATGAAGACTTCGGTGGAGGACACCTTGACTCGCGTTGCGCCGGTCTCCGCCTTGATGGCTGCGCGAAACAGGCGATCCAATTCCTTGATCTGGCGTTTCTGCTCCGTCGTCAGGTGTGCCGGCTGGACGCGCTGAAGAGTCTTCGACGGGATCTGCGTCGCGGGGATTCGGTGGGTGAGGACGAACACACGGTGCACCTGCTTGCGCCGCCAGGGTGCGCGGTCGATATCGACCATCAGGCCGTTATTGGTCACATCGCAAAACAGTCCGCCACTGATCGCGACGCGGTGGTTGTTCATAAACACGACGCAAGGGTGGCTTTGCTGAATGCCAGTGCGGGCTTTGAGGTATGCCGCAAGGGTCGGACGACCTTTGATGTCGTGCCATTCGCCTGCATAGCCCAGCAATCGCAAGGTGCTCTCGATCTCGTCGTCGTGCGTCTTCGTGATCGCGGGAGCGCGACGACGGTCTACCCAGCCAGCGCCATGACGGTTGAGACGCACGGCATCCCGGACGCGGGACATCGGCTCACCCGTGATGGAGGCCATGGCTACTGTGCCGGAATGCAGCCGGCATTTGGTGTCGTTGTCGACATCGTGGAGATGGTGGGTCTTGATCGCACCGAGTGCGGACGGGAGGTCGATGATGTTGGGCACGTTCGGATCCTTCGTATCCAGGGTGGAGTTGAAGGAATGCGCTCACCACTCTGGATCCCTCAGGCGTCCGTTCGCCCTCGATCCCATCTCTTTGTGCCTGAAAGCCACCACACGGATAAGGTGACACAGGCTGGGCAATGCTCTGCAGGACGGTCCGCACCGGCCAGAGCCTCTGTAAAAAATCGGTACGTCACTCGATCATCGGTGTCACGAGCACGCCAGGAGTCCTCCCTTGCAAGATTGTCCCGGTTAGCAAAAAGCCAATCAGAAAACCAGTTTCCGCCATGCAAGGGCTTCCGCTGGTGCGCATTCCGGCCGAGGCGTTCACCTCAGCCGCCGGCGACACTATCCATACCCTTTGCGAAATCAATGCAGTGACCTTGCGGGATTCAGGATTATTTGGAAACCTAGCTGACCAGGGCTTAATCAGATCGATAGAATTTTAGCGAATTGGACGGATGCTGATGAGTTGATCCTAGATGATCTGCCCCCCCCCCCAGCACTCTGGAAATCCGATTCAGAATCAAACGGCGATTAACCGAGTAATGGGGGGAGGTGTCGTAGAGATTGCAAACGCCGTTGGGCGTTCCCATGGCGGGGTTGGGATGACAAAGGGCTGGAACCGTAGTTGGCAGGTCGAACGAAACCGGTCAGTCACCCTCGTTGGCACCGTCAGGATATAGCAGATGGGGCTTACGGCGGAAGGGCCAGTCGCCATCCCGGTACTTCTCGACAAGCTCATCGAAGACGGCGTGGGATGCATGTTCGTCGAAGCCCTGCCGAACCAGCATAGAGACGACGACATGCTGGAAGTGTTCCAGCTCTTCGGTCTTCTCGCGCGTCGTCATGCCAGAGATTGTCATGAACAGCGCCGTGCGGGCCACATCGTCGCGTCCGGGGCGCTTGGCCTTTCTGTCGGCATCACGCAGCTTCTGCTGTCGCTCGCGCTGTTTCGTGTTGCGGATCTCCTCGGACTTTGCTGGCATTCGCTCTTCCCTGTCAGGTCTTCTGCTATCGATGCCAGACCGTTATCGCTGCGGCAACGCCGTTCGCATGGAATCGGAAATCCCGGTTTATGAATCGTTTTTTTGGGGTTCTGAATCAAATGATCGCAATTTGAGATCAATTGCGTGCACGTTGAGACAGGTCGAGATAAGCTGGCGAGGGACAAACGGCGGCCGTGAATCAAATGACCAGCGTTTGGAATCAAAAATATCGGACCTTGAATCAAATGAGCGCAATTTGTCTCGACGTGCGGGCACGTTGAAACGACCTGTCGGCAAGCTGACAGAAATCGCCGACTGCTTCGCGTCGCGCTTGCGCCTGCAGGACCATCTCCATTCCGGAGTATGAGGCGGCGAACCGAAATCTTCCGGTTTGGTTCATCCGCGAAGTCGCATGTCATATGTCCCAGCCGTTCGCGCGGAACGTGCCATCTTCGGGTGGAAATCGAGCATCGCTCTCAGGCGGCGAGACGCTGGCTTCGTGATTACTTCGTGGCGTGTTCCCGTGACCGCAAAACTACTTCGTGAAGGCCTTAAATGTGGGAGGTCGGCTATCTGGCTCCGGATTCTGGATTTTGTGGTGAAATAATATCGATCAAATTTGAAGTTTAAAGTTTTTAGATTTATCGTATAACTCGATATATATTGATTAATATAGCGTTAAATCTCAAATGCCGCCGCCGAAAACTGCAGAGATATAAAGATTACAATCGAATGTATACTATGAAGATATTTTACTTTGATTTGCATTACATATGAATCGGCGCAATCATATAGTCATCCGATGCGTTGTTTGTCGGATACATTGTAAACGCGTCACACGGAGACTTCCATGCGCACCAGAAATACCAAGAACTCTGCGACCGCCGCCCTCTCCTATAACTATGAAGAAGAGGGGATCGGGCACACAACGCGCGATCTGCTCGAAAGCAGCGCGGCCCATATCTTCGACCTCGGGCGCCGCACCACCGAGCAGACTTTCGAGCTCGGCGACCACTTGAGCCGTGCTGCCGACCTGCTGGCCGACGGCCGGTTCGACAAATGGGTAAAGATGCGCTGCGGCCTCTCCGCGCGCAGCGGTCGCAATTATATGGCGGTGTTCCGCAACCTCGGCCATGTTCGCGACGAACTGGTCGATCTCTCGGTCGGGGCAACAGCGCTGTTCCATCTGAGTTCGGCAACGACCGACCAGATTACGGCGGCCATTGCCTTTGCCGAGGAGAACGGGCGTCTGCAGGTCGTCGACGTAAAGACCATTCTTTCCGGTGGTGAGGAGGGTGGCGACAACGCCGAGAAGGACGATCAGTTCTGGGTCGGCGGTGTGGCTGGACTGAAAGTGTTGATTGCGGCCAAGATCCGCGATGGAGTGAAGGCGTTCAACGAGCACGTGGTCACGATCTGCAAGGCGGTCGAGGCTGCGCTCAGCAGAAGCCGCGTGATCAAGGAGGCGCTGGCGAAGGAAATCCAGGATATCGCCCGCGTCGCGCGTCAGGAACTGGAAAGCCTGGCCTTGTTCATCGAGCCGGAACTCGATTATGGCCGCAACACCCGTCCGACGAAGTTCCCGAAGAAGACCGGCTGGGCCGAGGTCAACGACACGCTCTATACATTGGGGGGTGTCGATGGCTGGCCGAAGTCGAAAGACATGCGGGACTGGCTTGCGCTGCATGTGCTTCCGGTGCTCGGCTGGGCGGTCTCCAAAGAGCGGAAGCCGGAATGGCCGCTCGCGGTGCCAACTGCTCCGGTTTCCGAACCGGCGGTTCCGGCAGAAGCGGACAGCGTCGGCGATCATCACGATGCCGAGCCGGCTATGCCGGACGAGGTCTCTGATGATGCCGATGGCCCGGATGAGGCGATCGACCGGTTTGGCGCGGCGCTGGAGGAGGCGTCCGGCGGCTTCATGACGGTCAGCCGGGAGGCACCGCGAAACCGCAAGCAGTTTGCCAAGGTGCCGGCGCTTGGCGATGACAGCATCGCCGATGTTGAACTCGCGCCAGCCGTCACGCGGTAAGTTGCAAGTTGCACGAGGGCCGGGCGACCGGCCTTCCCGCCAAACTCGGAAGGGCCGCATATCGGCCCTTTTCCTTTTGCCTGATGATGGCGAGCGGAAAACACGCAGGTCGACCGTTGCGATCACCGGGCGCCTTCGTTGGTCCGGACTTCGTGAGCCCACCGTTAACTATGTACCGGCTTTGTTCTTTTTTGTTGTTCCGGGTCCTTGAGCCCGGCTCCCGGTCCTGCCAGGTTGGGGGCGTTCGGAAGACCGGACATAAAGCGGCCCAAGCCGATGCTACCAACATCGACAAGGGCCTGACCCTCAAGCCTTCGCAAAAAGGAATCGGGCTATGACCACGCATACTCTCTCTACCCCTGCCGGGGAAGTTCTTCGTTCGACTGTCGCTGCGGCATCGATGTTCTCCCACCGCTCATTCGGTATCGGCGCTTACAGCATCGGCGAGCCGTCGGCGCTGCGCCGCCATCCGCATATCGTTCGCTTCGCCGAAGTCGAGGCCGATCTCGATCTGCTGATCGATCGAGCCATTGCGGCAATCGCCGACGGCGAACCCGTCGAGGATGAAATCCTCGGCCATTACGTTCACATCGCCTCGCTCGTGCGTGCCGTGTCTTTCCGCGAAGGCAAACTGCTGGAACAGGCGGTTGAGCGTCTGGCAAAAGCCAATCCAAACATCACCGTGCTGACCCAGTCGCTGAAACTGCCGTTGGTCAAGGCGGCGCTCGAAGCCGTGTCCGGAAACGACTGGCAGAGTCTTGATGGCATCAAGCTCGACTGCGAGGCACCGGCCAAGGGATCGTACACGCCGGACCTGATCCTCGTGAACCGCGCCAGACACACCGCCTACATTCTCGATCTGAAGAGGTCGCTCGCCTCCTACGGCGACACCAGCCGTCTCGAAGAGCTGAAGATGAAGATGATGGCCTCGGCGATGGTGTTGCCGGACTGGCTCTACAAGAACCACAAGCGGCTCATGATCGATACGGTCGAGGTCGCCATCGTCGATGGTGCCAGCCGCCCGAGCGATCATGCCACCGGCATCTGGGCTCTCTCCGAGATCGACGACTTGCTGGAAATCGATGGTGTCGCCGCTTGCATGGCCGAACTGCGTCTGCGCTTTGGCCGCCGCGTGCAGCAGCTTCTCGAAGCTGAAGCCAGCAAGGCGCTCGGCGTGACGATGGTCGCGTCGACCGCGGCCGCTACCTCGGCCGTTTCCGGCAAGCCGCTGATTGCCTTGAACGGTCCCGCGCGAAGCTACGAGGAAGAGCAGGCGGTAGTCGTACAGGACGAGGATGATGCTCACTGCGATCTCGCCTGCTTCGACGATGATCAGGACGACGAACCGGAACCGGTCCGTATCCAGGTCGGCTTTGCCCGCCGTCCGCGCGGGCACTGACGGGCCGTTGGCCTAGCGTCACCGATTGCGGCCGCGCCGGGTGCGTGGCCGGCTCCCCTCATCCTCCATTCCATAAACGCCGGATGCGATGCGCTCCGGCGAGGAGACAGTCATGTCCATTGATACCCACAGCCCGTCTGTGGCCGGCTTCCGTTGCGAAGCGGTCACGGCCGATACCGTCGCGTTGCCTTGCCTTCAAAGCAGGCTCGTGAATATCCCTCCTTTCCAATCCGATGACGTGGATCACGGTTCGAGCTATCGCGACGACCCCGCCGTTCTGATCGGGCTGGCGCTCGCCTTTGTCCGGCAAGGTCGTTCGTTGGACGGCCTTGTGCCGGAGCCTTTGATGCTGCGGTTGCGTGCAGTTGCCGAGGGCGGCAATGCGGCATGCCGCCTGTTGCTCGACTGGCTGCGAAACCGCAACCGGAATCTCGATCGGTCCCGGAACGAACATCTGGGCCTGTCTGTCTCGACCGGTTCGTCGGCTGACGCGCATCCGCCGCGTCGTTCGCCGCGCGACCGTGTATTGGCGCGGATCCCGAAGCCCGGTGGCATTGACGGGCGGCGGCGTGGTCGGACGCGTCCGCGCGATCCGGTGCAGAACGCCCAAACGGCAATTATTGCCGCGGAGACGGGAGGTCGGATCGATGGATAAGCTCGCCCGACTGTTTATCCGCCGCCTTCGTCATCTTAGCCGTCGCGAGGCACGCCGGACCGCGCTGCGCAACGGTCTGCTGGAAAGCAAGATCGTCGATGTCGATGGTCATCTCACCTGCCGCTACAGTCCGACGTTCGACACGACACGACTGACCGGCGATCCGATCCGTGACGATACCTGGTTCCGGCGGAATTTTGGTGACTGGCTTGTCGCACCGAAGGAGACCGGCAGTCCGACGGCCGGCTCTGCTGGCGATGGTGTCGTGACCGCCGGGATCGTTCATCCGCCGTTCGCCTCGCAACTCGTGGCACTCCCTCGGGCGCTTCGCGGCACAATCGCGTATGACGGAGTGCTGGGCAACGGAGTCGATCGGCGTACCTACGCCGTCGGCCTGGTGGATCGGGGGGCAGTTGCGCCACTGGTCAGTCATATCGTGTCCGCCCTGGTTCTGGCGCGTGCGGTGCAAAGGAGCGGACGGTCGCTTCGGGAGATCGTTTATACGCTGACCCGTGTAACACCGGTCGTCACTCTCCATGCGCCACTTGCGGGCTTCGAGCGGGAAGTGCTGCGGCTCCTTGAAAAATCCCGGCTGGTGCCCGGCGGCCCGTTTGCAGTCATCGAGTCGGATCACATGTTCAATGACGATCACTTCGATGTCCTCGAAGCTGAGACACGCAGGCGCCTTATGACCTTCTCGGGTGCCGGCGTGCATCGTGTCACGGGCAATGCCCTGCGCCGACGGATGCTCAGTGCGCTGTCGCGCGACTTGTCCATCCTCGCCATCGCGGAGAAGCGATCGGACATTCCCTCGCTGCTGCAGATCTCCGCCGACCTGTCGCTGGAAACGGGAAAGCTCGATCGCAGGTTCGTCGCCGATCTGGTCGAGGTGTTTTATCCGGACACGGCAATCGAGACGCCGGGCCTGCCGTCGGATTCCGATGCGCGCTGGCTGTCGCTGGAGGATCTGGTCCTTGCCTTTCGTCCCGGGCGGCATGTTCGCGACGTGCTGCATGTTCTTGCCACGCTCATTGAGCGCAATCGCAGTGACTTCGAGGAAGAGGAGGACGATGGTGGCGACAACAAGGCATCCGGATCGGCATCGTCCAGCACATCCACCGAGAAACCCCAGGGCTCGGACGAGAAGCCGAAATCGACCGACACCGATAGCAACGGCCGCTGGAAGAAGGAGAAGCCATCCGGGGCCGAGGTGATCCAGCCGGAGCCAATGCCGACGGTGGGCGAGATCGGCCACAAGCCACCAATGACCGTCGAAACGCTATCCGGATATGGCCGAGCGAAAGACTGGGCGCTCGATCTCAAGGTCGACCTCGACGATTATCGGGCGAGTATTCTGGCATGGTCGGAGATGAGCACCAAGCTTTTGCTGTCTGGTCCGCCTGGAACCGGCAAAACCACCTTTGCCCGGGCGCTGTGCAACAGCCTGCAAATCCCGTTGATCGTCACATCCGTCTCGACCTGGCTGCAGGGCGGTCATCTCAACGACGTCATCGACAGGATGAGCAAGACGTTTGTCGAGGCGCGGGCCATGGCGCCGGCGGTCCTGTTCATCGATGAGATCGACGGCATCGGCAAAAGGCAGCCGGCCGAGCGGGAATATGCCGACTATTGGAATACCGTCGTCAACAAGGCGCTGGAACTGCTCGACGGCGCGATCAAAAACGAAGGGCTGATCGTCGTCGGCGCTACCAACCGGCCCGATCATATCGATGAGGCCATCAAGCGATCCGGACGATTGGAGACCCATATCGAAATCCCCAGGCCCGATGTGCCGGCCCTGGCCGAAATCTTGGCTCATCATCTCGGCGACGATGTGACGTCGCTGATCCGGGCGCCAGTACCGGAAACAGATAAAGAAGCCGGCGACGGATTCTCGCTGAAGAGCATCATTGCTGACCATCTGGAGGACGACGCAGAAAGTGAACGGAAGGGAGCCAGCCGATGACCGAGCCAAAGAGCAGCAACACGGCGGAAACGCTGGCAGCCGTGCAAGAAGGCAGTTCCGTCGACGTGATCCTGAGGCGTTTGGCAACACGGGCGATGGGGCTGACGGGTGCGGATATCGAACGCATTGTCCGGGAAGCGCGGTTGAAAGCGCGGCGCGGCAAGCGGGCGGTTCGCTATGAGGATATCGAAGAGGGCATCCGCGGGCATCGCCCGCCCGTGCCCCATAATCTCCGTTGGCGCTTCGCCTTCCACGAGGCGGGGCATGCGGTCGTCCATCATGCGCTCGATCTCGGACCCGTTCGCGGCCTCAATATCGATTCCGGCGAGGGCGGCTACAATCTCGTCGGCTTCCACGTCTGGGCGACCGATACCCGCGACTGGTACGAAAACATGCTGACCATGCTGATGGCCGGGCGGGCCGCCGAGCAACTGGTGCTGAAACGTGTCTCGAGCGGTTCCGGAGGTACCGACGACAGCGATCTCGCGCGGGCCACGCGCCTTGCCTTTGACATGGAGCGCACCCTTGGATTCGGGAGCGAGCATCCGCTGCTCTATCGACCCCATCGCGATCCGGGTGCGGTGTTCGACCGTTATCCCGAACTGGCGACTCGGGTTCACGCTCGGCTGGAAGTCGCAGTCGATCGGGCAGGGACGATCCTCAGAAGGCGTAGGTCGACATTCAATGCCCTTGCCAAGGCGCTGTTCGAGGCCCAGGCGATGGATGAAGAGGACGTGCTGCAAATCCTGACGGACGGTGAGCTACGGCGCTGAAGCGATGAGAAAAATCGAAGTGCAGAATGCTCAAGCAAGAGCGTCGGGTGCTGGTCTGGGATGAAGTGCCTGCAGTCGGCATCAATTGCGCCCTTGACGTCAGATGCGATGAGTGAAGCTGATGAAGGAGAATATCCCCTATCACGTTCCCGCCCAAGGCAAGGACAGGCCGTCCAAATCTGCTACAAACCGTCTGCCCTGGCGGCCTGCTAATTAGTGCTGAGGTGGCTTGGACCCCTACCCTGGCTAAAGAAGCCCAGCGTCTAGGGACTCGAGCGTTCATTGGGTAATGTTTGAGACGCGCGCCGGACAGGCCCCGGCGCGCGCATTGATTATCCGCGAACAAAACTCAACAAATCAGCATTGACTACATCAGCATTGACCGTGAGCATGCCGTGCGAGAAGCCGGGATAGATGATCAATTTGCTGTTCTTTAGCAGCTTGTCCTGCATGATCGCAGCCGCCTTATAGGGAACCACCTGGTCATCATCACCCTGCATCACGAGGGTCGGGACGGTGATCGCCTTTAGGTCTTCCGTCTGGTCAGTTTCCGAGAAGGCCTTGATGCCTTCATAGTGCGCCTTCGCGCTCCCCATCATGCCCTGACGCCACCAGTTTTCGATAACCCCTTGCGAAGGCTCGGCACCGGGTCGATTATACCCGTAGAAGGGACCGGACGGCACATCGATAAAGAACTGTGCCCGGTTCGCGGCCAACGCAGCGCGGAAACCGTTGAACACGTCGATCGGCGTTCCCTCCGGATTGCTTTCGGTCTTGACCATCAGCGGCGGTACAGAACTGACCAGAACCGCTTTGGCGACACGCCCTTGGGGTTGACCATACTGCGCAACATAGCGCGCAACCTGCCCGCCGCCGGTCGAATGACCGATATGGATCGCATTGCGAAGATCGAGATGTTCGGCCACCGCCGACGCATCGGCAGCATAATGGTCCATATCATGGCCATCACTGACCTGGCTCGAACGACCATGTCCGCGGCGGTCATGAGCGACGACCCGGTACCCTTCCTTCAGGAAGAACAGCATCTGATTGTCCCAGTCGTCGGCACTGAGTGGCCAGCCATGGTGGAAATGTATTGGCTGAGCATCCTTCGGACCCCAGTCCTTGTAGAAAATCTCAGTTCCGTCCTTAGTCTTAACAAATGCCATGCGATTACTCCTTTGCTGGCAGGTGCGCTTCGGTGAAGCGAGTTTTATAGAGAAGGCAATGCCCGCAACGGGGCGCGGAAGGTGCAAAATCATCCGTGTGCCCTTGGCGGCCGAGAGAGCGATGACGGACAGCTATGTTTTCGATGCCGGTCAATTTAGAGTATTCCTCAACAGTGGAAATTGTCAGGAGTGACATTCTTGCGGTCTGAAAATGACAAAATGATCGAGGTGGCTCTGCTGATCTATCCCGAGTGCCAGTTGGCGGCGGTCCATGGTCTGACGGATTTGTTCCGTATCGCCAATGAACGGTCGGAATATCCCCAATGCGACGGCAGTAGCCCATTGATCCGCGTAACGCATTGGCGGGCAGATGAGGTCTCGGGAGCGGTGGAGTGCGTATGGGATAGTGCGCCTGGCGACGCTCACAGGCCCGCCTTCGCGATCACTCCCCCCAGTATTACGATGCCGGAAAAAATGTCCAATATGCCACTTGCCGCTCAATGGCTGACCAAATTGCACGACCAGGGCACGATCATATGTTCGGTCTGCGCAGGCGCCTTTGTCCTTGCTCAGACTGGCTTGCTCTCTGGGCGACGGATTACCACGCATTGGGCATTTGCTGACTTGCTGGTTAAAAAGTATCCGGATGTGCAGGTATTGACAGATAACGTAATCATTGATGATGGCGACATCATCACGTCCGGCGCCATACTGGCATGGAACGACCTCGGACTGCTGATCGTAGAAAGACTGATGAGCCTAGATGTCCTGTTGGCCACTTCGCGCTTTATGCTCAGCGAAGGGGTGCGACGCGACCAAAGGCCATTTCAGGAGTTTCTGCCAACGCTCAACCATGATGATCTCGCAGTGCTCGCCGCTCAACATCACATCCATGCTCATCCTGGAGACCATCACACCGTCGCTGGTTTGTCGGACCGCTCTGGGTTGACCGGAAGGACATTTCTGCGGCGGTTCCAAAAAGCGACGGGAACCAAGCCGACTGAATACATAAAGTATGTGCGGATGATGAAGGCCCGAGATGCATTGCAGTTGGGAGGTCAATCCGTAAGCGTTGTTGCGGCGTCGGTAGGATATGACGATCCCGGTGCCTTCCGAAAAGCGTTTCAAAGTATGATCGGATTATCGCCGACTGCATTTCGCGAACGCTTTCGATTGAAAGCGGAGAGCACATGATCAAGGCTTTTCGTATTGGTAACTGACTGAGGCAGCCATCTTCATATCTTAGGCAGTCTCTGCAAGGGGCGCGGAAGGTACAAGACCATCTGTGCATCTTTGACGACATCGAACCGCAAGATAACCCGAGCGCCCAACCCGTTCAGCAACTGACTGATCGGGCCATCAGCGCGTGACAGTGTTATGTCGCGCGGAAATAGCCTCTGAGCGAGTTCAGTCGGGTTGGTTATAAACTGTGTCTGGCACCATTCGCCGTCCACCAATCCGATGGACGTGTTGGTAGAAAGCCGCGACTGAGAGGGTATCCGATGGAGTGTCGGCAGCGACGCGGTTAGCGTCACGTCTGGCGTGCCGTCGATTGCGGAGATGTTGGCCGCGACGCCAGTCGACGAGATATCGAGCCTTATGTCGGTCAACCATTTAGGCAATTGATAGCCATAAACGCCACGCACACGCGCGATCTCAGTGTTCACGGGTAGCGCGAGCACATGCGCGAAAAAGCTCAGCCTTCGCATCGAGTCGAGCAACTCCAACATATGAGGTCCTCGCGCACGCGGTCGGCGGATGACGACGGCGACCGAAACCTCGTTGTATGGATCGTTGTCGCAGACAGCATACGAGAAGAAGGTGAGTGCGACGAGGCCGTATCCTGGAAACGCGTGTAGCGGTTGAAGTTGATCTGGCAATATAGACCGCAACTTCTTGAGCGGCGAGAGCAGTAAGACCTGAACATTGCTTGCGCGGTAGTAGAAGTTGGGCGCCCAAGTCGGGCCGATCCGCGACGGAACCATGACCTTGGGTATGCGCCGAAAGAAATCGATATTTCCTGCGGCCGGATCTTTCTCCACTTCAGCTAGATTTGGATTGGAATGAAAACGATCATAATAGCCACCTTTGGGGACCATCACCTTGTGGCCGGCAAACTCGACTTCTGTAAATTCCTGGGTCATTACCGATAACCATCCTCGATAGGCAAACCCCGTCCGATTGCTCCCGGGTGTGGCGAGTTCCCGATATCCTTCTATCGTAACCTTGAAGTTATATTTAGGGTCAAGCGGGAATCGCCTTTCGGCCCGGCAAACTTCGATACCGAAGGACTACCGATCGCTGCGCCTTGCGAGTTCGCTGATGCGCACTTCTAGTGGTGGAAGAAAATGCTTGACCCTAAAGTTAACTTAAAGGTTAGAAGCCGTCCAAACAAAGGCATGCGACAATTCGATCGTGTCATTTCGAAAAAAGGACGTTGAGATGCAAATTCTGAAATCTCGTTCAAGCAAAATTTTAGCGGGTCTGGTCGGAGGAACCGCGCTTGGCGTTGCGGTGCTG
This sequence comes from Rhizobium sp. CECT 9324, assembly GCF_918741265.1. NCBI lineage: Bacteria > Pseudomonadati > Pseudomonadota > Alphaproteobacteria > Hyphomicrobiales > Rhizobiaceae > Rhizobium > Rhizobium sp. CECT 9324. Next base: position 506,621 of record NZ_CAKKMZ010000001.1, read on the forward strand.
TTTGCGCCAAGTCTGTTTGTGAGCAAGGCGGTTTTCACCGCAGCATCAGGTAAAAAAATTATGAATGTGCCAGTCCCCGGCGAGGCCACAGCAGATCAAAAGTTGATCGACTTGGCTGGTCATCAGGTGCCAGTCGTGAAGGACGGCCTATACGACAGATTTCGCTCAAACCCTCTGCTTTCGGTCATCGAAGAAGAAAGGCCGGATTTGGATTTAACTTGGTTCAAAACCCTTAAAAAGCAGAAAAAAGAAGTCGGTTTTACAACATACTCACCTAACTTCTACTATAGTAATAGCAGCATTACAGCGATCTACACCGCGGATATGGGCAGGATCAAAGAGTTGATGCCCGAGCAGGTAAGGCGTTTCGTTCAACCGATTTCCTTCATGCCAGGTAAGGGATTGATTGCAATCACCTCTTATAATTACAATTATTGCGATAACGATTCATACAATGAACTATCGATTTCGATTGTCACAACTAAGCCGAACAAGCAGAATTTCGGATTGATTTCGCTGATGGGTCAGATCAGCGACAATAGTCTGTGGGGGTATGTGCTCAAGCTACCGGTTGATACCGAGTTGGCTCGAGTAAGGGGTGTAGCCGGTTACAATTTGCCAAAGTGGCTTATTCCGATTGAATACAATAGCGATGGTGGCGAACTGAACTTCACCTATTACGACGAACAGGGGAAACTGGATTTCTCGATGTCGGGAAAGAAGCTCGAGCTCGCGGATACACAGCCCAAGATCACGCGGGTCAATTTCACCAATCTGGATGCGCAAGGCCGCTTGACTCATGGATTTTCAGATATAAGAGCGCTCAAAAGCGCCTCCAGCCGAGAGGGTGGAGATGTTCAACTGGGCCTGTCTGACGGACCATTGTCGATATTCATAAAATCACTGGGGCTGAAGGACCTCATTCGATACGATTATCAACCTGATTTCCAGGCTGCTTTGTATACGCCAGAATTGGTGGACAAAAAATAGTCAATGCCAGTGCAGCCATTCCGCAATATTGTTGTTGGCGGCTTGCTCATGACTTCCAGAAGCGGTGACGGCGATGACAGAATGTAGCTGTCATCGTCAGTCGCTGCTGCACAGCAACTGACCGCTTCATTCACCGTGGTTGTTCCTTGGACGGTCCATCATTGCGGTCAAACAGATGAGCTAGGACGCGCTGTGCATTTGTCGCGCAGTCGATATCGTCCGGCCGGTTTTCGATCGCGCTGATTATGGATAAAAATCGTGCCTTGCTTTGCCCTAGCCGTACTTCGAGCGATGTGATGTCTGCGACTTTGCGCCGAAGCGTTCCCAGCAGCGCTACATGGTCCCAGTGCTCTAACTCACTGGGTAGCAATATGCGAATCTCCTCCAGACTGAACCCCGCAGATTGAGCCTCGGTAATTACACGGAGAACGACGGCGGCGTAGGGAGTATAAACCCGATAGCCATTGGACCGGCGCCCGACCGCTTTCAAGAGGCCAACCTTTTCATAAAAGCGAATACGCGACTGTGAGAGGCCGGTCTGGTCCGCCAGTTCCCCAATTTTCATACTTAAACGCCTTCATAAGTAGCCATTATACCTTAAATTTAACTCAAAGGTTATATTATTGCCAAGATGAAATTTCAGGAGCCGATGATGCCTTTTATTGTGCTCTCACATCGCCCAATGGCGTAGTGATCCCGAACCGCATCACCGAGGCTGCGATGGAGGCGGACATGTCAGATGTCGACCATGCGCTCGCGGCAGAGCTTATTCAGCTGTATCACGTGTGGTTAGGGCGGTGCCGGGCTGATTATCACTCGTAGTAGGAGGTCAAGCGTTGGGCGAAGCGCTATCGCGGCTCGATGGAGAACAACACAAAGTGTCATGAAAAGCATTCACTGCTTGACCTTAAACCAATGTTTAAACTTATAGCTACTTGAACTATGACAACGAACCTCTTCCAAGCCGGTGCAGACAGCACCACTGAGATGTTGGCGCTGCTCTCAAAGCAGCGCGAAAGTTTCCTGCGCGCGGGAATTCCCGATGCGCGAGCGCGACGAGCCGCATTGCAGCGGCTACGTGCTGTTGTTCTCGCCAATCGTAAAGCGCTAAGCGAGGCGGTGAGCGCCGATTTTGGGCACCGCTCGCACTATGAAACCGAGATCATGGAGGTCGTCGTCACCGTTCAGGCGATCGACTATCTGCTGAGTAATACGAAACGTTTCATGAAGCCGGATAGGCGGCACGTCGCGATCTCATACAAATCCGGCCGCGCCCATGTCGAATATCAGCCGAAGGGCGTCGTTGGGATCATGGCTCCATGGAACTATCCCTTCTCGCTGACGATGATCCCCTTGGCAACTGCCCTGGCCGCGGGAAACCGGGTCATGCTCAAGCCATCGGAACTGACACCGCGCACGAGCGAGGTCATTGGGGAGATGCTTTCGACGGTCTTCTCATCCGAAGAGGTGGCGGTCGTGCTTGGTGGGCCTGAAGTCGGCGCCGCATTCAGCGGGCTAGCGTTTGACCATCTGCTTTTCACAGGCAGCACAAAAGTCGGGCGTCTCGTGATGAAAGCGGCGAGCGACAATTTGGTGCCCGTGACGCTGGAACTGGGCGGGAAGAGTCCCGCGATTATCGGACGCGGTAACGTCTCGCCTCGAACGGTGAAGAGCATTGTGTTTGGAAAGCTGTCAAACGCTGGCCAAACCTGTATCGCACCCGACTATCTGTTGCTCCACAAGGATGACCTCCAAGCCTTCGTAGCGCTCTATTCGTCCACTGTGAGTCATGCCTATCCCGATGGGCCGACGAGCAAGGACTACAGTTCGATCGTAAACGACGGCCACTACACGCGGTTGCGGGGACTCCTTGAGGATGCACGAAAGAATGGTGCGCAGATCATGGAGGTCGGCCAAAGGCCCGATACAGCGGCTAATCGGGTAAGGACGATCGCGCCAACTCTTGTTATCGGCGCTCCTGACGACAGCGCGATAATGGAAGAAGAGATCTTCGGTCCCCTTCTGCCTGTGCGAACTTATTCCTCGATCGAAGAGGTGATCGATTTCGTGAATGCGCGGCCACGTCCACTCGCGCTCTACTATTTTGGCCCTGAGGGCGAAGATCGAGATGCGCTACTAGCGCGTACGACTTCCGGGAACGTCGGCATCAACAACACCTTGCTACACATAGCGCAAGATGACTTGCCATTTGGGGGGGTCGGGCCGAGTGGCATGGGAGCATATCATGGCGTCGAGGGTTTCCGCTCGATGAGCCATGCCAAGGGAATATTCGTCCAAGGTCGATGGAACTTTGCCAATTTGCTCCGCGCTCCGTTTGGGAAGTTGACCGACCTAGTTGTAAGGTCGGTTCTCGGACGCGGCCCGCAATTCTAAGCTCTCCACTGCAGATATACCATGAAAGCATCAAGCATGGACGTGATATATTCAGATAAGCCTTCGTGCCAGCCTTCAACATTATTGATGCGTAATTTCGTGAAGCTCCCCCGCGGATCGATGGTAAAATGGTCAACTCGAATTATCGAGAGGAAGACGAAGATTACTTCACCGAGCTGCGCAAGGTTACCAGCAGATGAACCCCGTGCAATTCGACCACATCGCGGGGAGCTATAGGGTGATGTACCGGATTTCGAAGCACCGTTATGTCAAGAATTGCGCACGCGATGACTCGGCCTATGGCGCAAATGCGGCCAGGGCGAGGGTGACCGGCGGTCAAACAGTTTAAGATCGCAGGGAGCTAATATGCGCCCCGCGATCAGGGCTTTAGCCAGCTTAGTTGACTAAGACAATCTTGCCGATATGCGTGCCACTGTCGATCAGCATGTGTGCGTCCGCTGCATCGATGAGCGGAAACGTGCGATATACCTCCGGCTTGACCCGGCCCTCGGCAATTAAAGGCCAGACAAATTTTTCTAGCTCGCCCAGAATGCTCTTCTTGTCTTCATAGCTTTGCGATCGCAGCGTCGACCCCGCATGGGTTAGTCTCTTTACTAGCATCGGCCACAGATTCAGTTCCTTGGCCGGTCCTTTGAGGATGCTTACCTGCATGATGCGGCCGTTCATCGCTGCCGCCTCATAATTGCGTGCAACATAATCGCCGGCGATGATGTCCAGGATAACGTCGACGCCTGCTCCACCGGTCGCATCTTTGGCTGCGGAGACGAAGTCATCTGTCAGATAGTTCACCGCTACGTCGGCACCGAGGCGCACACTGGCTTCCTGCTGCGCGGCAGAATTGACGGTGGTGATGATTTTGTCTGCTCCGAGCTGTCGTGCTAACATCGTGGCAGTCGTGCCTATTCCGGAAGCGCCTCCATGGATCAGGACCGAATCGCCTTGACCGAATTTGCCGCGCTGGAAGAGGTTGAGCCAGACCGTCATAAACGTCTCGGGCAGGGCTGCCGCTTCGGTGACGGTCAATCCCTTCGGCACTGCGAAGGTAACGTTCTCGTTCGCGACGGCGTATTCGGCATAACCGCCACCGGTCACCAGAGCAGCTACCATGTCGCCTACCGCAAATCGGCTAACCGAGGCGCCTAACGCCACCACCTGACCTGCAATTTCCAGGCCCGGAATGTCGGAAGCACCAGGAGGAGGATCGTATAGTCCTTTGCGCTGTAGGACGTCTGGCCCATTTATTCCAGCCGCTAGAACATGAATGAGCAGTTCGTTGTTTGCCGGTTTCGGCACCCCGCGCGTCGTAATCTGGAGTACGTCCGGCCCACCCGGCTTTGAGATTTCTATGGCCGTCATTGTCTGTGGAATACTGAACTGGCTATCTTGGGGGATGACAGAAGGCACGTCGGCTTTCCTTGAATGTGAGGTTGGCTTGATCAAAATCATAAGGTTAAACTATTGTTTAAGGTCAAGCGCGATTGACTCTAAAAGGCCAAGTCCGCATTTCAGCGCAAATTGTCACCGCATTGATCTATCCTTGACGTTCCCATCACCCCCTTACTAAACCACCCCGGCAGACTGTCCATGTTCGCGCGCTTGGCGACGACCTCATTTTAGATGAACGGGCAATCGACAGCAGTCTGCATATAGGGTCGACCACTGAGCGCCGTGCATCGATGAAGGAAATCATCACTTCAGTGGGCGAGTGAGGTTTTTCAACAGGCTGCCGAGCCTACTGGCGTTTAGCTCGCACCAGACATGAATACCCACGTTGCCGCCAGATCGCGGCAGCGGCAATGTGGGAACTGCGCGAGATCCTGTATCTCTACAAAAGCCGCTATCCATCGACGCATCTGATTCGGAAGATTTGCTCGGCATACAGCAGGCATGCGTTGAAACGAAGCTTGCAGATAGGTCTTTCCTTATCTGCTGCGAGGAAACTTCACGGCCGCTTAAGTGAGTTCGACTGGACCATTTCCGGAACCGTTACGCGAGCGGCGGGATGCTCCTGATTGAGCAATTCCCGTTGCAAGCTTATCACTTGGTTTCTCAGATACGAACTGGCTGCTCTCAAGACGCTTTTAATGAGAGCAGCCAGTCGTTCTTCCCATTTGAGGGAAGAAGCACTGAATATCGTTCCTACTGTTTTCGCCGTTCGCCGCATGGGTCATGGGATCGGGCTCGGATTGCTTCTGCCAATTCGTCGCCGCGTTTCAAACTTCGCACGATCAGAGGTACAATGAGGGCCTTGATATTGCCGTCCATCTGCCGTGCGCGCTGCGCAACTCTCACCTCATCCAGTGTTAGTCTTGTCAACGGTATCAGTCGTAGCGCGAGCGACAATGCGAGAGCAATTTGGTCGGCGGGAACCCAAGGGGGTGTCCAGCGAAGGCCGACGAGCAGTCCATCAACAAACTCGCTGGTCTTGGTAGTCATCGTGACGAGAGATGCTGCCGTTATCAATAGTATCAGTCTGGCAACCGTTAAACTGGCGACATCCACTCCATTTAAGATCGCATGCGTGGCGAAAACAGCTAAGAATATCCACAACATCGAACGAATGGGATTTAGCGCTTCCGAAATCGTTATTCCCGCGATCCGATATAGCAGCGCGACACAGACTGATGTGCCCGCAAGCGTCGGCCAGCTCGTAGCAAGCGCAACGAACGTGCATAGCGCTATCAAGGACAGAATTTTCCTGCCCGGCGAAGCGCGATGGACGCAGCTGTCGCGAAAGATATAGGTGTCGCCGATCATTGCGACCGCGCAATGTATTCATCGATCACGCCCTCAGGTCTTCCGTCTCCAACAATGCGCCCTCCCTCAAAATATATTACCCGATCGAAATCGCGCAGCAATTCTAGGTCGTGTGAAACGATCACGACGTGTTGCTGAAGATTAGCAATTGTTCGCATGAGCTGTCGCTTGTTCGCGAGATCAAGAAGTGTCGTCGGTTCATCGAAAACGATCAAACGCGGCTGCATAATGAAAACGCCGGCGAGCGCCACCAATTGACGCTCGCCTCCGCTGATCTGATGGGTCAAGCAGTTTCTGAGATGTTCGATTTTGAAGTATGCCAACGCCGATACGATGCGTTCTTCGACAACAGCTTTCGACAGCCCTCGTTTCCTAAGTCCAAACGCTAAGTCTTCACCAACGATTGGGTAAACGATTTGATTGTCTGGATTCTGAAACACGAATCCAACTTCGCTTCGGAGATCCGCTCCATTTCGCGCCCCCGCGAATTGGATCGATCCCAAGCTCGGCTTCTCAAGCCCGTTAAAGAGCCTTGCGAATGTGGTTTTACCAGATCCGTTTCTGCCGATGATCCCGATGCGCCTTTCGTCCAGGCTGAGGCTGATGTCACTAAGAATCTCACGTCCGTTTTTCCTCACCGTGACTTGCGAAAAGGAAATCATTTGTGTCCCCATGTTTAACGGAAACCGGGCAAGGTACGCTCTTTCGGGCTGATGATAGGATAGGAGTTCTTGGTAATCACGATCACCGAGGCCGCGATCACGCTTTTGAGGATGTCGCCCGGGATGAAAGGGAGGGAACCCGCCAGTGCCGTTGACAGCGGAATCCCCGCTACCGTAGCGCTCCATGGTATGCCTATCGCGTATAGCACGACAATCCCCCCGACGGCGGAGGCTACCAACGCCGTGAAAAAGTTGAGGTACGACCAAAGTTGTTCGACCAAAAGGCCAACAAAAAATGCGGTTAGGATCCACCCAATCAAGAAACCGCCTGTCGGCCCCATGAACACGGCGAAGCCACCGCGCCCCCCTGAAAGGAGAGGAAGTCCCGCTGCAACGAGGACGAGGAAGAGCACGAGCGATAAACTCCCGCGCTTGGCGCCGAGCACGCCGCCAGCCACTATAGCACCTAGGGATTGCGCCGTAATTGGAACGCCAATGACAGGAAGTGTTATTGGCGGAAATACTGCTAAGGCTGCTGTGAAAGCAGCAAAGATTGCAATGAAGACGGTATCGCGCGTATCCATGTCTGCTCCTTCGCGTGAGTTTAGTTTAACGCTCGATCCTACTTGCCGAGCAGGTTTGCCACGAAGGAAGTATTGAAGACGCCTGAGACGAACTGCTCATTCTGAAGGATTTCCTTGTGGAAGGCTGCTGTGGTTGTAATTTCCCCGACGTCGAGCTCATCAAGCGCTGCGATCATGCGGGCTCTCGCCTCCTCGCGCGTCTGGCCCCAGCAGATCAGTTTGCCGACCATGGAATCGTAGAAGGGCGGAATGACGTATCCGGCTTCGATATGCGTATCCATCCGGATCCCGAGGCCGCCCGGCATATGGAAGCGTTTCACGGTTCCAGGGCAGGGCATGAAGTTCTGTTCCGGGTTTTCGGCATTGATGCGGCATTCAATGGCGTGACCGGAGATACGGATATCGTGCTGCCGGATAGCGAGCGGAATGCCGCTGGCGACTTCGAGCTGCATCTTGATGAGGTCGAGACCCGTAATCATTTCCGACACGGGATGCTCAACCTGGATGCGGGTGTTCATCTCGATGAAGTAGAATTTGCGTTCATCAAGATCGAATACGAATTCAATGGTGCCGGCATTGGTGTACTTGACCTCGCGGCAAAGATTGACCGCAGCGACGGCAAGCTCTTGGCGAAGGGTGTCGTCGAGAACAGGAGAAGGGCCTTCCTCGATGAGCTTTTGATTCCGCCGCTGGGTCGTGCAGTCGCGCTCTCCCATATGGAGGAAGGTCTCGCCGTCGCACATTACCTGGATTTCGATATGTCGGATGTTGGTGAGATAGCGCTCGATGTAGACGGAAGAGTCGCCGAAGGCGGTTTCGGCCTCGGACATGATTTCGGAGAGATCGTTTTCGAGACTTTCCATCTGGCGCACAACGCGCATGCCGCGCCCGCCGCCGCCGGCCGCCGCCTTGATCAGGAGAGGGAAACCGACTTCTTTGGCAACCTGCAGCGCCTCAGCGAATTCGGTGATCGCGCCATCAGAGCCAGGAACGGTGGGTACGCCGGCTTTCTTCGCGATCTTCTTCGCCTCGATTTTGTCGCCCATCTGGTGGATGACCTTGCTGGACGGGCCGATGAAGATGATGCCTTCCTTCTCGCAGGCGGCCGCGAACTCCGCATTTTCAGCAAGGAAACCGTATCCGGGGTGGATGGCGTCCGCACCGAAGGAGAGGGCTGCGCCAAGCACCGCCTGCTGGTTGCGATAGCTCATGTTGGCGCGCGCAGGTCCGATGCAGACGGCCTTGTCGGCGAGTCGTACCGGCAAAGAATTTGCATCCGCCTCTGAATGAACCAGGATGGTCGAAATACCAAGTTCGCGACAAGCGCGGATAATACGAAGAGCGATCTCGCCACGATTGGCGATCAACACTGTTTTGATCAACGCAGACATGCAAATTCTTCCCGTTACGGTGACGTTCAGTTGGTTTTGATGATCAACAGAGGTTGGCCATATTCGACAGCCTGTTCGTTATCGACCAGGATCTTCGTGACGACACCCTCAACTTTGGCCTCGATGTTGTTCATGAGCTTCATGACCTCAACAATGCAGACCACCGTATCTTCCTTCACGCGATCGCCCACCTTGACAAAGGCAGGGGCGCCAGGCTTCGACGCCGCGTAGAACGTGCCGACCATGGGTGCTGTGATGACCACCTCGTTTTCTGCGGGCTGGTCGTAGGCAGCAGCCGCAGCAGTGGGCACCTGCACGACCGGCTGAACGGCTGGAGCGACGGCATGGTGAGCCGGCGCGGCGGGTAGCGGTGCCGCTACTGACGTTTTTGCGACCTTGCTGTCTGCAAACAGCGCGGAATTCTCGTTCCGCGATAGAGAGATTTCGACCTCGCCGACCTTCAGGTAAAAGTCCTTCACATCCTCAGCGACATTGATCCACTTCAGGATCGCGTTTACTTCCTTGATTGCCTCGTTATCCATTGGCATTGACCTTCTCGACTCCAAGTTTCAGTTCAAAGTTTGCGGTTTTGATTGCGAGCGCGCGTTTGCCCGAATTTTGCGCATGGGCCTGTTTGATAAGGCCGAGCAGGGAACTGTCACCGTCATCTGGGCTGACGTCCTTCTTTGCCTTCACCATTTCGTCCACCTGCGTTCCTGCAAACATTGCGCGCAGGAGCAACGTATCGATATCGTCGTCTGGATAGCGAGCGGCGAGATCGGGCAACATCGGCGGAATCGGACCAGGTTCGCCGGCAATTTCGCTGGCGCCATTGCGGATAATCCGCTCGCGCAGTTCCGGATCAATCGGCGCCAACAGCTTGCCATAATAGCCGAGCACGTATTTCTTGATCTCGTTCGGCACGATCTTGTAGCGCTCGCCAGTGATGACGTTTAGCACGGCCTGGGTGCCGACGAACTGTGCGAATGGCGTGATCATGATGGGATAGGCAAGTTCCGAACGAACCTTGGCGACTTCCACCAGAAGCTCGTCGAAGCGCTCTTCGAGCCCGGCCGTCTTCAGCTGTGACTGGAAGTTCGACAACATGCCGCCCGGAATCTGGTGCATGTAGTGTAGGCCGTTATATTCGACCGGGGCACCGAGAGGTTTACCTTCGACTTCGGCGATCTGGTGAAGCCGCTCGCTCACCTTGGCGATGCGCGCCATGTCGAGGTCCACCTCGTAGCCAAGCGCCTTCAAATCGCGCACCACACTTTGCACGGCAGGCTGGCCGTTGGCATTCGCCAGCGGTGCGATGGACAGGTGCAGTACGTCGACACCGTGTTCGACGGCCTCAAGATAGACCAGCGGGGCTAGTGCCGTGAGGCAGTGGCTGTGGATTTCCAGAGGCCGGTCGCCGATCAAATCCTTGATCGCCGGGACCAGCGTGCGGATGCGCTCAGGGGTAAGGAGGCCGCCTGCGTCCTTGAGCATGAAGGCGTCGATGTCGGTCTTTTCAAGATATTCCTTGGTTTTTGCGATGTAGAGTTCATCGGTGTGAACCGGGCTTTCACAATAAGAGAGTGCCCCAAAAGTTTGCGCGCCAAGTTCCTTCGCCCGTCGAAGACCAGGAGCGATATTGTCGATATCGTTTAGGCCATCGAATGAGCCGATAACGCGAAATCCGTTCGCATAGAGCTGCTCAACCCAGGCATTGATAATATCGTCGGGCAGGAAGTCGAACGACGCGATGTTTCTGGACCGTATCAACGCGCGAAATTTGGTTGAAGGCGCCTTCTCATGGAGTACGCGGACGCGTTCCCATGGATTTTCCTTGAGATAGCGAACGGAAACGTCGAACTGGATCGGCGCAACAAGATCGACCTGGCTGAAGCCGGCCTGGCTGATGTCATCAAGCATCGACAACATATGCGAGGTGCGCATTCTAGTTGCCCATAGGCTCTGTTGACCATCTCTAAAGGTTGTATCGATAACCTCGATTTTGCGCATCGAATTCGGCGGTCGCCCGCCCATCGACATGATCTCCGAGATATGTTGCTTGGGCCGACTTGGCATGCGGCACTCCTCCTATTGGCTGCGCTGAACAAGCGTAGCTTTTGCACTCATTGATGTGTGAAGAGAATATAACTAAGTAATATCAGCATTATAGCTCGATATTTTCGGGCCAACTCCTCCACCAGCTGTCCGAGTTAATTGGCCGGAAGCTAATTTTGAGCGCGGGAAGCGTCAAGGATAAAATCGCTATATGACATTTGTTCACATATCGCACGACTGACGGATTGACGGTTTAACCGGAAAACGAATAGTCTCATTGTCGGACAATGGGATTATAGAGCGGGAATAAACTCGTTCGATCCGCGTTCGGAGGAGCGCCGATCCCATGCCAAGAGGAAATGTGACGCCGACCGCCAACATGACGGCGGCGTGGCGGACACGCAGGGGAACTGTGCTGCATAAAGATGCAGCCGCACCGGGAGGAGAACCGCATGCGACATCTGACGAGACTGGCAACGACGTTAAGCGCCCTTATTTTGGCCGCGGGAACTGCGTCGGCCGCGGAGACATTCAAGGTTGGCATCGTCACCTTTTTGTCCGGACAGGCCGCCCAAAGCTTTGGAATGCCGGCTGCCGACGGGGCAAGGCTCCTGATCAAGAAACTGAACGCGGGAGATGTTCCCGCCCCCTATGCCACGGTTGGTATCGGTGGTCTGCAGATCGAGCCTGTTATCATCGACGAAGCTGGAGGGGCGACTGTTCAGGTTCAGGAGTACAGAAACCTCGTTCAGCGCGAAAATGTCGATGTCGTTATCGGCTATGTCGGATCCGGTGACTGCCTGGCCGTAGCGCCTGTCGCAGAAGAGCTGAAAAAGTTCACGATACTATACGACTGCGGCACGCCACGCATTTTTGAGGATGCGAAATATCAGTTTGTATTCAGATCCGCGGCCACTGCGACGCAGGACAATGTCGGTCTCGTCCGCTACCTAAAAAAGCTGGACGTCGAGATCAACACCTATTCCGGCATTCATCAGGACTACGCCTGGGGCCATGACAGCTGGGTCGACTTCAAGGCGGCCATGGGGCAAATCTATCCGAAGGCCACCATTGCCGCCGAACTCTTCCCGGCCTTTGGTGCCGGTCAGTATGGCACGGAGATTTCCGCTCTCTTGAAGAAGCGGGCGGATGTTGTGCACTCCTCGCTGTGGGGTGGCGATCTACAAGCGCTCATCCTTCAGGGCTTGCCGCGCAGCCTTTTCCAGCGGTCGGTTGTGGCTTTGTCGACTGCAGATCATGTCTTGCCGCCTTTGGGTAAGAACATGCCGGAAGGCGTAATTATTGGCGCGCGAGGATCTTATGGCTACATGGCTCCCGACAGCGAGCTTAATCGGTGGTGGAGCAAAGCTTATCGCGACACCTACAATGTCATACCTGTGCAGGGTCCTTATCGAATGGCCCAGGCTTTGCTCGGCCTCAAGAAGGCGGCCGAGAAAGCGATGAAGGAAAACGGCGGAAAGAAGCCGACGTCGGAGCAACTTGCATCAGCCATGAAGGGGCTGTCCTGGGAGAGCCCCGCCGGACTGATCGAAATGACCAACGGAGATGGTCATCAGGCCATTCAGTCGATCGGTTTCGGCCGCACCAAGAAAGACAAGGATGGCGATATCATCCTGGGGGACATCGTGCAGTTCGGCGCGCGCTGTGTAAACCCGCCTACCCATCTGAAGAGTGTGGATTGGATCAACGCCGGCTTCCCTGGCGCAGAATGCCAGTGACCGAGCCCGCCGGGGCCTCAGGTCCCGGCATTTCGCACTCCTGACGATTGGTATCTGTAATGGACATGACCCTCACCATCCTTCTGGATGGTCTCATCTATGCCTCATGGCTGTTCATCGTCGCTCTCGGGCTAACGCTTGTGTTCGGCGTTCTGAAAATTCTCAATTTTGCCCATGGCGGGCTATACGCGCTGGGTGCCTACGCGGCCGCGATCGCAGTTCCATTCTTTGCCGGTCTGGGCATGCCCGAATGGTTCAGTCTCGTCGCGATGTTTATCGCCGCCGTGGCCGTGGCCGTCCTGATCGCTCCGGTGATCGAGCGAGGACTGTTGCAGTTCTTCTACGGCAAAGATGAAGTGTTGATCCTTCTCATCACCTATGCGGTCTTCCTCATCCTTGAGGATGCAACCAAAATCGTTTTTGGCGTGAACCCATATTACGTCTTTGAACCGCGTGATCTGTTCGGAAACGTTGAGATGGGATCGCTTTTCTATGTTGGATACGACCTGGCGTTGATCGGCCTTGCCGTCATATGCGGTCTTGGGGTCTGGTTCGGGCTGAACAGAACCCGCATCGGCAAGATTACGCTTGCCGTTATTAAAGAGCCCGAAGTCAGCGCTTCCATGGGTGTCAACATTGCGCGTATCTATCTACTCGCCTTTGGCGTGGGTGTGTTCCTGGCCGCGCTGGGCGGCGCATTCACCAGCCCGCTCATTTCCGTTCAACCGGGAAATAGTGTTTCGGTCATCGTCGTCAGCTTTGCGGTGGTGATTATTGGTGGACTGGGCTCAATCCCAGGTGCAGCGATCGGTGCGTTTATCGTTGGATTAGCGAGAGCTTTTGCCGTCTACGAGCTTCCCGAAGCCGAAATCTTCATCATCTACCTCGTGATGGTCGTGGTGCTGATCTTCAGGCCGGAGGGACTTTTCACCCCAATCAAGGCGCGCAAGATATGAATTCGATCTCTCGTACAATCGTTATTGCCGCTCTAGGCGCACTGATATTCATTGCCATCGGCATAGTCGCCCCCTCCTGGCTTCTCTTCACCATGACGAAGGCTGTGGGCTTCGGGCTTGTGGCGCTCGGACTGGTCGGCCTCATGAGGGGAGGACTACTGAGCTTTGGCCAGGGTCTCTATTATTGCGGCGGGGCATATGTGTCCGGCCTTCTGGCTCACTGGGCAGGTGTCACAAATATTGTTGTGCTTCTCGTCGTGGGATTTGTGGCTGGTGGCCTGATTGCCGCCGTCGTCTCCCCGTTTGTCGCACGCTACCGCGGGATTTTCTTCGCGATGCTTACGATGGCCATTTCAATGGTGGCCTATGGCGTGCTTGCCAAGATCGCTGTGATTGGAGGAACCGACGGTTTCAATGTTCCGAAGCCCACGCTTTTCGCCTTCGAGTTGGGCGATAGCGGTTTCGGTCTTTATTCCGTTGCCGTTGTCACAGCAGCCATTGCGGCGGCCCTCTGCCGTACCTTCTTCGACAGCCGCCTCGGATTGCTTGTCAGCGCTTCGCGTGAAAATGAACTCCGTCTCGAATACCTCGGCTCGTCGGTTTATTCGGTGAGTGTGCGAAACTTCATCCTTGCCGGAGCATTGGCGGGGCTGGGCGGCACGTTGAATGGCATTGCTCTCGGCCATGTCGACCCTTTCTTCAGCTACTGGACGACCTCCGGCGAGATGGTGTTCATCGCTATTCTCGGTGGCTACGCGTCCGTTACAGCGGTCTTCGGGACTGCACTGATTACCGAACTCGTACGCTCGTTCTCCGGCCAATACTTCCCGGAAAGCTGGCAAATGCTGCTGGGAATCTTCCTCCTGCTTGTGATCGCTTTTCTTCCTCGTGGAGTCGGATCGCTGTGGGCCAGACCAACCAAGGCTTCGACAGTTCGGGTAGAGAAGGAGTCCACGACGTGAACGCAGCAGTCCTAGAAGTGAAGGGCCTTATGAAGTCCTTCGGCGCACTGGTGGCGGCCAACAATCTGAACGTTGAGGTGATGCCTGCAACACGGCTGTCCCTGATTGGGTCCAATGGTGCGGGGAAGACAACATTCGTCAATATGGTGACCGGCTATCTCAAGCCTGATGCAGGTCAGGTGCGGCTTGACGGAAAAGATATAACGCGTCTGCCCCCGCGGGTCATCACTCGCGCCGGACTTAGCCGCTCCTTCCAGATCCCGCAACTCTGCGAGGCTATGACCCCGATCGATAATATTCTTGTCGCGCTTCAGGTGGCCGATGGGGACACCTCGATTTTTCGGCCGGCCCGCACACGGCAGGCGGTAGACCGAGCGTTTGAAATGCTCGAGCGCTTCAGCCTGGAGCGCTATGCCGATCGTGCCGTCAACGAATTGCCGGGGGGTGTTCGTAAACTTATCGACATTGCTATGTCCCTTGCCAGCCGGCCACGCGTCTTTCTGCTCGATGAACCGACGTCAGGCGTCAGTACGGAGGAAAAGTTTCCGCTGATGGACAAGGTCATGACCGCACTTGATGGTGAACGATCAGCCGTCATTTTCGTCGAGCACGACATGGAAATCGTGACGCGCTACGCCGATCGCGTTCTTGCCTTTTACGCTGGGGAGATCATCGCAGACGACGCGCCGGACCAAGTGCTCAACGATCCTGCCGTGCAGAAATACGTCACCGGAACAGCGAGGTGAGACAATGCTGACTATTCGTGATATCAGCGTAAAGATCGGACAGGTTGAAGCTATTCGCAACTTTTCGATGGACGTCGCTCCGGGCTCCATGATTGGCTTGGTCGGTCGCAACGGCGCGGGCAAGACGACCGTGATGCGAGCGATCATGGGACTTGCCAGACTTGGCAATGGCTCGATCTCGTTCGATGGACAAAATCTCGAAAAGATAGAAGTTTACCGCAGGCCCTCTCTTGGTCTTGGCTACATGCCGGAAACACGAGGCCTTATTCCGGATCTGACTGTAGAGGAAAATATACTTCTGCCGACATGGGTGCGGCCAGGCGTGGATTCGAAGGCGAAGTTGAAGCTTGTCTACGACATCATGCCAGAGTTGGTTCCGATGGCCGGCCGGAAGGCGCTTCTTCTATCGGGAGGCCAACAGAAGCTCGTGGCGCTTGGGCGTGCGCTCACCGTCGGCACTCGGCTTCTCTTACTTGATGAGCCGTTCGAAGGCGTTGCGCCAGCGCTCGCTCAACGGCTTTCCGAAGTGATCTCAGCGCTTCGAAGCGAAAGCCTCTCCACCATCATGAGCATGTCTGAAATCACGCACTCGGAAACTTTGCTCGATCAGATTTGGCGCATCGAACGCGGTGCGAATGTTTCAGACATTCATGCCTGAAGCACCTGTCTGCGTTGATTTCTAATGAAAAGGAACGAACCCATGCAAACAACCAAAGCCGTCATCGCAAACGGGGCAGGTGGCCCTGAAGTGCTCGCCATCGTTGACTACTCATTGCAGGCGCTAGGGCCGAATGAAATGATCGTGCGTGTACATGCGGCCGGCATCAATCGTCCTGATGTCATGCAGAGACAGGGGAACTATGCGCCACCGCTGGGTGCAAGCGAAGTGCTCGGACTAGAGCTATCGGGAACTGTTGAGTTGGTCGGATCGAATGTGAGCCGATTTGCGCCTGGCGATCGGGTGATGGCCCTCGTTGCATCTGGTGCTTATGCTGAACATGCCGTGGTTCACGAAGATGTCGCGCTCGCCATCCCGGATAGAATAGGCTTTATCGAAGCAGGCGCCGTTCCCGAAACCTATTTCACTGTGTGGAGCAATGTTTTCGAGCGGGCGGCGCTTGCTCCGGGCGAGACGCTGCTCGTTCATGGTGGTACCTCCGGGATTGGAACGACAGCAATCCAGCTTGCAAAAGCCCTTGGCGCGGGGCGCGTCATTGCGACAGCAGGTTCGGACGAAAAATGCGCGGCCTGCTTGCAATTGGGTGCTGACCACGCCATCAATTACCGGACCTCCGACTTCGTAAATGAGACAAGAGACCTTACGGATGGTCGTGGACCCGATGTGATCCTCGATATGATCGGTGCGCCGTATTTTCAGAAAAACCTGGATCTCCTTGCGCTCGATGGTCGGATCGCCCAGATTGCGTTTCAGAACGGAAGCCACGCCCACGTCGACCTCGCGCCTCTCCTGTTCAAACGCTTGACTATGACGGGTTCGACATTGCGTGCCCGTCCCGTCGCAATGAAGGCGCGGCTTGCCCGGGCTCTGGAGGAGCGCGTGATGCCGCTATTGGCGGCGGGCCAAGTCCTGCCTGTTATCGATAGTGTGTTCAACTTCGCTAACGTGGCTGACGCCCACGCGCGCATGGATGGCGGCAACCATGTTGGAAAGATCGTTCTAGCGATGACCGATGAGGCTCAGCACGAGCTCGGTGGTGGTGCGCCGTGACTGCAAACAAACGAGATTTGATGGGTGGTCTTGCGAAGGGACTGCGGGTCATCGAGGCGTTTACGGTCCAAGCGCCAAAGCTTAGCATAACCCAGGCTGCACAGCGGATTGGACTGGACCGTGCGACGACTCGCCGCTGTCTCCTGACCTTGGCAGATCTCGGATATTGCGCATATGACGGTAAGTTTTTTACCATCACCCCGCGCGTCTTGCGGCTCGGCACGGGTTGTCTTGCTTCAATGCCGCTGCACAAGATCATTCAGCCTCTGCTGGATGATCTTTCCGAGCAAATCAAACAGAGCACGTCGGTATCAATCCTCGACCATACCGACATCGTCTATATAGCGCGCGCTGCTCAAAGCAGAGTGATGTCGATCGCTCTAATGCCGGGGTCGCGCTTACCCGCATATTGTACGTCCATGGGAAGAGTCTTGCTGGCGGCATTGTCGGAGGCCGAAGCGCGGCAAATTCTTGACGCTTCAACGCGAGATCAACGAACGTCGTTCACGAAAACCAGTGTCGATGCTCTCATGGAGGAGGTGGGCCGCGTTCGCGAACTCGGTTACGCGTCTATCGATCAGGAAGTTGAGATCGGTTTGCGTTCGATTGCAGTTCCGCTGAAAAATACGCGAGGCAAGACGGTGGCGGCGCTGAACATTGGCCTTCCGGCCGCGGCTTTTTCCATGGATGAAGCGATTGATCAATATTTGTGCGCATTAGTGAAAGTGCAGTCAGAATTCGCAACTCTCAGTCTTTAGATTCATTGCGGGGAAAATAGAGTTTATTCCTAAATAGCGGATGTAATATATATAAATATATATTTGTACGTGAGCGTGTAATAACTCACGATGTGTTGCTTTTTATAATCTTTATAATGTGCGATATGTAAACTAATATCTCCTATCGCATTAATGTAATTGTAAAAACTAAAATATATATTTAGATCACTCTCCAGAAGTTCGTATACAGTAGAAGTTGCTGAGAGAAACCATGGAAAAAATAGTTCCTGACCGCTGGGCCGCAATGAAGGACATCTCAGACGGCGCCGTTGTCATGATCGGCGGTTTTGGCGGCTCCGGTGCGCCCATCGAGTTGATCCACGCGCTGATCGACAAGGGACCGAAGAACCTGACGGTCATCAACAACAATGCGGGTAACGGCCGCATCGGCATTGCTGCCATGATCGATGCGGGCATGGTCAGGAAGATGATCTGCTCGTTCCCGCGTTCATCCGATCCGCGCGCCTTCACCGACAGATATCTGGCTGGCGAGATTGAGCTGGAACTTGTGCCGCAGGGCACGCTCGCCGAGCGTATCCGTGCCGGCGGTGCCGGCATTCCGGCGTTCTACACCCCGACCGCCTTCGGCACCGAGCTTGCTAATGGCAAGCCGATTGCCGAATTTGATGGCCGCTCTTACGTGCAGGAACGCTGGCTGAAGGCGGATTTCGCCATCGTGAAAGCTGAGCTTGGCGATACCTATGGTAACCTCACCTACAACAAGGCGGGCCGCAATTTTAACCCGCTGATGTGCATGGCCGCGAAAACCACCATCGCCCAGGTTTCGAAGATCGTCGCTGCCGGTGAGATCGACCCCGAGCATGTCGTCACCCCCGGCATCTTCGTCAACGGCGTCGTGGAAATCCCCGATCCGCAGCAGGAAGAAGTTCTCATTCGCGCGGGAGTAGCCTACGCATGACCCAGACCATCGACACCCGCGAAGACATCAAGCTTTCCAACGCCCAGATCGCCTGGCGCGCGGCGCAGGACATTGAGGACGGCGCTTACGTCAATCTCGGCATCGGCTTTCCCGAAATGGTGGCGCGGTACCAGCCGCCCGGCCGTCAGGCCATTTTCCACACCGAAAACGGCATCCTGAATTTCGGTGAGGCGCCGCCGGAAGGCGAGGAAGACTGGAACCTCATCAATGCCGGCAAGAAGGCCGTGACGCTGAAGCCGGGTGCCTCCTTCTTCCACCATGCCGACAGCTTCGCCATGGTGCGCGGCGGGCATCTGGATGTGGCTATCCTCGGTGCCTATCAGGTGGCGCAGAACGGCGATCTCGCCAATTGGCGCGTCGGCTCCAAGGGCGTGCCGGCCGTCGGCGGCGCGATGGATCTGGTGCATGGCGCAAAGCAGGTTTTCGTCATCACCGAACATGTGACCAAGAACGGCGAACCGAAGCTCGTTGAAAAATGCGCCTTTCCGCTGACCGGCGTCGGCTGCATCACCCGCATCTATACCAGCCATGCGGTGATCGACGTGGTGGATGGCCGTTTCGTTTTGCGCGAAAAACTGGCGGCGATGAGCTTCGATGAATTGCAGGCCATGACCGGCGCGCCTCTCCATATCGATGGCGAAGTCGCCGATCTTGTCGCCCCGGAACTGTGAGGAAAAACCGATGACCGATGCATTCATCTGCGACTATATCCGCACGCCGATCGGCCGCTTCGGCGGCGCGCTTTCCCCGGTGCGGGCCGACGATCTCGGTGCAATTCCCCTGAAGGCGCTTGTCGAGCGCAACCGGTCCGTTGACTGGGAAGCCGTCGAAGACGTGATCTTCGGCTGCGCCAACCAGGCGGGTGAGGATAACCGCAACGTCGCACGCATGTCGTTGCTCTTGGCTGGCCTGCCGGTTTCGGTGACCGGAACCACCATCAATCGCCTTTGCGGTTCGGGCATGGACGCCCTCATCGCGGCCGCCCGCGCCGTGAAATCAGGCGAGGCGGAGCTGATGATCGCCGGCGGCGTCGAAAGCATGAGCCGCGCGCCCTTCGTTTTGCCGAAGGCGGAGAGCGCCTTTTCGCGAAATGCCGAAATCTATGACACCACCATCGGCTGGCGCTTTGTCAATCCGCTGATGAAGGCGCAATATGGCGTCGATTCCATGCCGGAAACCGGGGATAACGTCGCCATTGATTATCAGGTCTCCCGCGAGGATCAGGACGCCTTCGCCGTTCGCAGCCAGCAGAAGGCGGCCGACGCACAGGCCAATGGCCGCCTTGACAGGGAAATCGTGGCCGTGACGATCCCGCAGCGCAAGGGCGATCCGCTGGTGGTTTCGAAGGATGAGCATCCGCGCGCCACAAGCCTCGAATCGCTGGCCAAGCTGAAGCCGGTCAACAGGCGCGAGGGCGCGACGGTGACGGCGGGCAATGCATCAGGCGTCAATGACGGCGCGGCAGCCCTCATCATCGCGTCAGCCGAGGCTGCAAAGAAGTATGGCCTCACTCCCATCGCCCGTATCCTCGGTGGCGCCGCTGTCGGCGTGCCGCCGCGCGTCATGGGCATCGGCCCGGCCCCGGCCTCGCAGAAGCTGCTCTCCCGCATCGGCTGGACGGCGGACGAACTCGACGTCATCGAACTCAATGAAGCGTTTGCCTCCCAAGGCTTGGCGACGCTCCGCCAGCTCGGGATTGCCGATAACGATCCGCGTGCGAACCCGAATGGCGGGGCGATTGCGCTGGGCCACCCCCTGGGCATGAGCGGCGCTCGTATCGCCGGGACGGCAGCACTCGAACTGTCGCTGACCGGCAAGGTAAAGGCGCTGGCCACTATGTGCATCGGTGTCGGTCAGGGGATCGCCATCGCACTCGAGCGGTTCTAGCTCACCCCCCCTACAAATTCCGTTCAAATCCAATTTAGCTGTGGAGGAGCAGTCTCATGCTGTCGCAGGAAGACTATGATATGCAATTTGGGAAAACGCAGATCAGCGTTTCCCAGTCCGAGAGATTCAAGGCTGTAACGTCGGCCGCACTCGGCAACGTCATGGAGTGGTTCGATTTTGCTGTTTACGCATTCTTTGCAACAATCATTGCTGAGAAGTTTTTCCCCGCCACGGATCCCACCGTCTCAATTCTTGCAGCCTTTGCTGCATTCGGCAGTGGGTTCCTGGCCCGTCCGCTTGGAAGTGTGATCATCGGCAGGATTGCCGACACCAAGGGTCGCAAGATCGCACTCATCATAACAATCTATCTCATGGCTTTGTCGACAGTCGGCATCGGATTGCTCCCCTCGTATGAAACGATCGGAATCCTCGCTCCCATATTGCTGGTGTTCTTCAGATTGGTGCAGGGACTGGCTGCTGGCGGCGAATTCGGAGGTGCCACAGCATTCATTGTGGAATGGGCACCGGAAAATCGCCGTGGTCTGTTTGGGTCATTTGTGATGGCCTCGCTCTGTGCCGGCATGTTGCTCGGCTCCGGAGCCGCCGCTTTGGTCACGACGTTTGCGTCCGAGGAGATTCTTTCGGCATGGGCATGGCGAATCCCCTTCCTGCTGGGCGTACTGATCCTCGTGATCGGCGTTTATATGCGCAAGCAGGTAGGTGAGCCGCCGGCTTTCGAAGCGAGTAAGAAAGAGTCACACCATGAGGCAGCCAGTTCGGGCCACCCTGCGGCGGCCGCACTGAGAGCATTCGGATTGTCGATCGCCTGGACAGGTTCATTCTATGTCCTTCTGAGCTACATGCCGACGTTCAGTCAAACCATTCTGCATCTTACCAAGGCTGAGGCGCTCTGGTCCAACACGGTGGGGTTGCTCACAATTGTCATTGCAATTCCGGCCCTCGGGCTCGCATCGGACATCTTTGGCAGAAAACGGGTTCTTCTTCTGGCATGCGTATTCTTCGCCCTGCTGACATACCCGCTCTTTTCGCTGATGATCGCTTACCCGACGTTTCAAGTCGTGGTGACCTGCCAGATCATTTTTTCTCTTCTCGCGGCTTTCTATAATGGTCCCGCCCCGGCCGCGATGGCCGAGATGTTCAGCACCGGATCGAGAACGCTCTGGATGTCTCTCGGATACAGTATCTCCAACGCGATTTTCGGTGGTTTTGCCCCGTTCATCGTCACGCTGCTGATCAAACTGACGGGTTCCAGCCAGGCGCCGAGCTTCTACATCATCCCGATTTCGATCATCTCGGCGCTTGTCATTCTGCGGATGAAGGAGACGGCCCATACCAAACTGCACTGATCCGAGGAACATCGTGACCGCCTGAGAGTGCAGCCTGCCGGCGAAAGGAGCATAGGTCTCCAGCGTCCGGCAGGCCGACCTAAGAGAAGGTAATCCCAATGAATGACTTTCCCGATACTCTTATCGATGGGTATCAGAGGTTCATCGCCGGTCGTTTCAATGAAGAACGAGACAGCTATCAAATGATGGCCGAGAATGGGCAACGGCCCCATACGCTTCTGATTGCATGCTGCGAT
Organism: Rhizobium sp. CECT 9324; assembly: GCF_918741265.1. Lineage (NCBI taxonomy): Bacteria > Pseudomonadati > Pseudomonadota > Alphaproteobacteria > Hyphomicrobiales > Rhizobiaceae > Rhizobium > Rhizobium sp. CECT 9324. The sequence goes on from NZ_CAKKMZ010000001.1 coordinate 528,816, forward strand.
TCTCGATGCGCTCCTGAAGTGATTTTCGACTGCGGACCTGGCGAGCTCTTTGTCATTCGAAACGTCGCGAATATGGTTCCTCCGTTTGAACCGGACGGCTATTTTCATGCTACGTCAGCTGCCATTGAATTTGCAGTGCAGGCTTTGCGTATTCAAAACATTGTTGTTCTTGGGCACGGCCGCTGCGGAGGTATCAAGGCGGCACTCGTGCCGGGCATGGAGCCCGTTTCAGCCGGCGACTTCATTGGCAAGTGGATGTCGCTCATAAAGCCGGCGGCTGAGCAGATCCAAAGCAGTGAACTCATGACACTTGGCGAGCGCCAAACTGCCCTTGAGCGGGTGTCCATTCGCAACTCTATCGATAACCTGCGCACATTTCCGTATGTCCGCGCCCTTGAAGGCGAGGGCAAACTGCATCTGCGTGGTGCATGGTTTGACATATCGACGGGAGAACTTTGGCTGATGGATCAGACATCCGGCGATTTCGGGCGCCCAGGCGTCGAAAGATTCTCGGCTTCTGGTCGTCCGCAAGCGGCTGAAAAGCCGGCCAAAGTCGTTGAGACCGCCTGATTTGCCAAAATCAGCCAAAACGCTCCTGCATTCGAAGATTGACGGGAATTGGAGCCGTCAGATCGAAACCCGCAACCTCGTAACCTCGGCGAAAATCCTCAATGTGCTTTGCCATCCAGTGTTTGGCCGCCCGGGAGTCCCGACGTTTGATCTCTTCGAAAATCGCCTTGTGGGCTTCCAATAATCGGTGGCGCGCTTGAGGAACAGCGTCATATAGCCGTGTGGTCGCAGAAAACAATAGCTGGCGGATTGGTTCACTGATTAGGACGAGCGCCGCATTGTCCGCCGCTTGTGCGATCAACCGGTGAAATTCAATATCGCTCTCGATAACCATATCATCATCATCAAGATTTTCTTGCAGGTGGGCGATATTTTCGCTCAATGACTCGATGAGATCCTTATCTATCTTTTGGGCGGCCGATGAGGCGGCGAATGGTTCGATTTGAAGCTGAAGTTCCCACAGATCAAGAAAGCTCACGTTCATGAGACCCAGTGCTCGTGTGTTGACCCGCGCGATCTCACTGGCTTGAGGCACCTGAACGATGAGACGTTTGCCACCGACGCGGGTGACCAAGTCTGAATTTTCAAGCGCTCGAATCCCTTCTCTTACCGTCGACCGATTGACGCCAAGTTGTGTAGCGAGTTCGGCCTCCGTCGGCAGTTTGTCGCCTGTCTTCAGGCGCCCGCTCATGATGGCCTCTTCGATCGCTTTGGCAACGCGTTTGTATGTTGGATCCGTGTCGATCTGGATCAGTTTACGATCAGAAAGCGAGTTTGCCATTATGGCGATACTCCAGCTTGAGTTCTTATTCGGCCGGTCAACTAGCACACCTTTTGGTCATTCGGGAGCCGTATGTGTCACTGAAAGCTCGCTTTCGGTCGCAGCCCGAGGGCTCGTGTGTTGTGCAAGGGACTCATTCTCAAAAGTCCTTACAGACCGGAAACCAGATGGCCACCATCAACCGCGAGCACCGCACCGGTTACATAGGAAGCACCTGGCGAGCACAGGAGCCGGAGTGGTTCGTCCAAATCAGACATCTGACCCAGTCTGCGTTGAGGAATGCGACGGATTAGCTGCGCGCCGGCCTCGCTCGCAAGAAAGTCACGATTCATCGGCGTTTCAATGTAACCGGGACACAGCGCGTTTACGCGAATGTTATAGCGCGCCCACTCTAATGCCAGAGCCTTCGTAATCTGGACGACTGCCGATTTCGAGGCGATGTAACTGGACAGACCACTGGAGACACGGAGGCCCAGGATAGAGGCGACGTTGACGATCGCCCCTCCGCCGGTGTGTTGCATACGTTGGCCGACTGCCTGAGCGGTAAAGAAAACGCCGTTCAGGTTTGTCTCAACCACGCGTTTAAAATCGTCCGCTGAGGTTTGGAGAGCGGGGCTCGGCTGACTGATACCGGCATTGTTCACGAGAACATCGATATCGTACGGGATAGAAGCGATCGCATTGCTGATTGAAGCCGCATCTGACACATCAGCGATCACGAAACTCGCTTGGCCACCTTCGTTAAGGATTTCGTTGGTTATCGCCTCGAGCTTTTCTGCGCTGCGCGCGACGAGAATAACATTATCACCGTCAGCGGCGATGCGCCGCGCGAAATGTTCACCCATTCCGCGCGACGCCCCCGTGACGACAAAGTTTCGTTTCGTCCTGCCGTGGCTGTTCTGTTGCATTGTCGGACCATCCGACTATAGGGGCGGCAAGTCAAGCCTATCCTGCCGTCCGCATTGCCTTGCTCACCTTGTGAAGATCAGAGGCCTGCACGGGGGCAGCGACGCGAAACGTTGATATCAGTCTGAGGAGTTCTTCTGTGTCTTTTGCCAGAGCTTCCGCTGACGCGGTCGTTTCCTCCGCCATAGCGGCGTTGTGCTGCGTTGCCACGTCAAGTTGATTGAGGGAACTTGCTATCGATCGAAGCGTAAGATCCTGTTCAGCGGCCGAGTTGGCAATCTTTTCTACGATCTGGCTGGCAACGCCGATCTGGCCGGAAATTCGCTTCAATGCTTCGCCGGTTTCACAGACAAGCCTGACACCGTTTTGCACCTCACCCGATGAGCGAGAAATTTGGTCTTTAATCTCCTTTGCAGCAGTTGCCGAACGTTGAGCGAGTTCCCGAACCTCCTGGGCAACGACCGCGAAGCCCTTGCCTGATTCTCCCCCGCGCGCGGCCTCCACGCCCGCATTCAAGGCGAGCAGGTTTGTCTGGAAGGCGATTTCGTCGATGACCCCGATAATCTTGGAAATTTCATCGGATGAACGTTCGATACTACTCATGGCTGTTATGGCTTCGGAGACAATGATGTCTGAGCGATCTGCTTCTAAGCTGACGGAGGTGACACGCTGCGAAGCGTCTTTCGCACCCTCCGCCGTTTGCCGGACGGTAACGGTCAATTCGTCAAGAGCAGCGGACGTCTCTTCAAGGTTGGCAGCCTGGCGTTCGGTTCGCTGGGAGAGGTCGTTCGACGCACGACGAATTTCTTCCTTGGCACCGCCAATATCGATGCCCTTTGCATTGACCTCCGACATCGCGGCTTCAAGATGGGCGAGTGCCTTGTTAAAATTGGTTCGGAGCTTTTCGTATGCGGGGCCAAGATCGCCACAACGTGTGGTAAGATCACTGGTGGCGAGCTTTTCTAGTGCCTCGCCGATCGTGGCAACGACATGCGCCTGACTTGCGGCTTCTTTTTGCTGGGCGTCGAAGTTCTCCTGACGCTCGCGATCAAGATCCTGTCTCTGTTGTTCTTCGCGTTCAGCCAGCATGTGGCGCTCTCGGATCTTCTCCTGCAATTCCCGTGTCGCTTTCGCCATCGTTCCGATCTCATTTGACATGGCGATATGCGGGACAGCACTTTCGACATCCTCGTCCGCAACAGCGCGAAGTGCGGTGTGAACGGCGCTGAGTGGTTTCGTGATGTTGCGGATAACCGATACGGTTGCACCCAGGGCAACCAGAAAGGCGGCAAACCATGCGGAGGCCACCTGGAAGATGGTTTGGTTCACCTCTGCCTGCAGGTCGTCGGTGTAGACGCCGGTTGCCACGACAATCTGCCAGGGTTCAAAGAATTGTGAATAGGTGGCTTTTTCGAAAAGTTCATCGGCCGGCTCGCCTGGCTTGTCCCAGTAGTATAGCGAGATTCCCCCGCCTGCTTTCGCCTTGGCGAGCATATCCTCCCGGAAAAGATTGCCTTTTTTATCCGGCTGCCCCTTGAAATTCGTGCCGACCAATTTCGAGCTATAGTGGAACTGGACTGTGATTTCAGGATCGAATGCCCAGAGATAACCTGCTGGCTCAAACTTGACCGCCGAAATCGTCGAATAAGCCTGATGCTGGGCTTCCACATGATCAAGCTCGCCAGCCTTTTCCTTCGCATAGTAGAATTGAAGGATCGATATGCCGGACTCTACTTGCGTCCGTAGCATGCCGTAACGTTCATTGTATATCGCAGTTATCGAGGTCCGAACCTGGTAGTAGGTCACGCCAGCAAATGCTGCCATCAGGACCGCAACCATGCTGAACAATTGGTGGGATATTTTCATATTCTTCATGACTGGCTCACGATTGGGCTGCCGGAAACTCTGAAAGAGCCGGGTGGGTCGCTAGTATGTGTTGGAGCAACGCAGTATTGTTGACGTGCTGCCCGATAACAGTGTTCGGGAAGGGTTGAATAAAATTTTAATTTGCTGCTGCTTTGCTATTCTTGAAGCGAAAGCATTGTCGAAATTCGATATGCGCACAAATGAAGGCGTCCGTATCAAGGTCAGCCGCCGAAGTAAACTAATGGCATGGCGTCCGCTTTCTATGACGTTGGTCATGTGTGAGTTGCAATCTTGACCTTCAACTTGACTTTAATGTCATTGTCGATGCTCAGACTTCGTCCGGACGAGCCCAAAGAGAACAAATAATGAGCAGACGAATCCTTCATGTGGTCAGCAATGTGTCGCATTTCGATGATCCCTCCCATCCAACAGGGCTTTGGTTATCCGAGCTCACTCATGCCTATGATGTCTTCGCTGAGAATGGGTTTGAGCAGCGCTTGATCAGCCCCCTTGGGGGTATGTCACCTCTTGAGCCGCGCGCGCTGAAGTGGCCGCTGTTGGATGCTTCTGCCAATGCTTGGCTCAATGACCCGGCCAAGATGAACCTCTTAGAGACGACAGATAACCCTGAAAATATTGATCCCGAACAATATGATGCGATCTACTTCACTGGCGGTCATGCGGTCATGTGGGATTTCCCCAACAGCGTTGCACTTCAGCAAATTGCACGCACAATGTGGGAGAGTGGGAAGATCGTCTCTTCGGTCTGTCACGGTTATTGCGGACTGTTGAACACTCGGCTGTCCGACGGCAAGCTTCTGGTCTCGGGACGTCGTGTCACAGGATTTTCCTGGACCGAGGAGATATTGGCGGGGGTCGCCAAGGTGATGCCCTATAACGCTGAGAAAGAGATGAAGCGGCGGGGGGCATTGTACGAAAAAGCTCTCCTGCCTTTCGCATCATATGTAGTCACCGACGGGAGGTTGGTCACAGGCCAAAATCCATTCTCTGCTAAGGCGACTGCTGAACGAGTGGTGAACCTTCTTCGACCCTAAGATTTGTCCCAACTCATCCAGAATTCTATGTCCACGATTATGATCATCGACACTCGCTCATATGCAGCTTCGACGCCTTCGATCAATCAAACGGTTTTGCCATAGATCACGTCGCGTCGATCCACGACCAGTGCGGCTCCAGATGTCGGCGACAACCTTGCTGATATGCGTGTGCTCCGGCTCTGTTCTGATTGGCAGTAAGACCGGCCCATATGCCAAGGATCGTCGCCCCTAGTTGCCGGTGGTGGTTGAGGGGTTTCCTGTGCTCGGAAGGATCAACTTCTTCGAGCGTGCGCGTTCCTTCACGGTTGGCTGGTCGCGCCCTTCTTGAACCAGATCGACAAGGCCTACGGCGCGAACAATTCCCATCCTTGGTGACTGCCATGTAAGGGTGCCTGCAACGGGGAGGCGTAGAAGAATAAGCTTGGCGCTTTGTACGAAAAAGTCTTCTTGCCCGTTGTAGATGGCCGGTTGTTGACGGAGAATGCCTTCTCGACGACGGTCACAGCGGAAAAAATGGTCGCGCTTCTCTGAAAAGACGTGTGTCTAACCGGCTCTGACAGAGCGGCGTCGGCCCGCCTTGCCAAGAAGCCTAGTGTCGTCAGCCTCGAGGGTAGGTCCTTCCACGTCCTTGCCGAGCATGCGGAGCAGAACCCGTCGCGCATTGGTGGCGCAGTCCATGTCGCCAGGCTTTGCCTCGATATCCTCAAGAAGCGCGACGAGCTGCGCCTTGCTCTGGGTTAGCCGCATTTTCAACGCCTCTATATCCGCTACCTTGCGGCGGAGCGCCTCGACCAGGCCGCCATGGTCCCACCGATCCAGGTCGGGCGGCAGGAGCGTGCGGATTTCATCGAGGCTGAAGCCGGCAGCCTGCGCAGTGGTGATCAGTTCGAGTACCATTACCGCTTCCGGCGGATAGGTGCGATAGCCGTTTGGGCGTCGTTCGACCGTCTTCAGGAGGCCCGCGCTTTCATAGAAGCGGATACGCGAGTTCGTTAGCCCCGTTCGCTTTGCCAATTCACCGATGTTCATGTGCGAAATTCCCTCATAAAGTCACTTGACCATAAAGTTAGCTTAAACGTTAAGGTCTGTCCAAATTTAATTTGGAGACCTTCCCATGCCCTTATTTTCCCCGCTGATGCTACCAAATGGCGCCACTATCCCGAACCGCATCGCCAAGGCTGCGATGGAAGAGAATATGGCGGATAGCGACCACGCGCCGTCCGCCGAGCTCATCAGCCTCTATCGTGCGTGGGCCGCGGGCGGATCCGGGCTCATCATCACCGGCAATGTGATGATAGACGCCCGTGCCATGACTGGACCGGCCGGCGTTGTCCTGGAAGACGACCGTTATCTCGATCGCTTCGAGACATGGGCGGATGCCGCGCGCTCGGATGATGGCCAAGTGTGGATGCAGATCAATCATCCCGGGCGCCAGATGCCCGCTGGGCTCGGCCAGCCGACAGTGGCTCCATCCGCGATCGCCCTTGATCTTGGCGCACAGTCCAAGGTTTTCCCGGTGCCGCGGGAAATGACTCCCGCCGACATCGCCGAAGTCGAGCGCCGTTTTGTCAACACTGCGGTCCTGGCGGAACGCGCGGGCTTTACCGGCGTCGAGATACACGCGGCCCACGGCTATCTCTTGAGCCAGTTCCTCTCGCCGCTCGCCAACCACCGCAAGGATCGTTGGGGCGGAAACCTCGAAAACCGTGCGCGTCTTTTGCTGGATATCGTTCGCAGTGTACGCGCGGCCGTCTCGCCGGGCTTTGCCGTGGCGGTCAAACTTAACTCGGCCGATTTCCAGCGTGGCGGTTTCTCGCCTGACGATGCGCAAGCCGTGGTCGCCATGCTCGGCAACCTCGGTGTAGACCTCGTTGAGTTGTCCGGTGGCAGCTATGAAGCGCCGGCGATGATGGGTGCGGCGCGCGATGACCGCACCTTGGCGCGCGAAGCCTACTTCCTCGAATTTGCGCGCAAGATCGCAGAAGTAGCGACGATGCCGCTAATGGTCACAGGCGGCATCAGGCGTCGCGAGGTGGCGGAAACGGTGATCGAAAGCGGCGTGGCCATGGCAGGGATCGGCACCGCGCTTGCCATCGAGCCGAATTTGCCGCGCAACTGGAAGCTCGGGAAAAATGACTCCCCAACGCTGAAGCCGATCACCTGGAAGAACAAGCCGATCGCATCTTCGGCGCATATGGCCGCTGTCCGCTACCAATTGGTTCGCCTCAGCCGTCGCCGTCGCACGGCTCCGAATGTTTCACCGGTCTGGGCGTTGCTTACTTCGCAAATATCCGCAAAGCGTAGTGCACGTCAGTATCGGCGCTGGATAGCTGCGCGGAAGGCGGCGGCCTTATCGTAGGCTAGCGAACCGCACACGTCAGTGAGCGGCACGCTGTGCTTGACCCTAAACCGACTTTAACGTTATCATAAGGCTCTGATCCTCGCGCCGGCGGTCGGTCAGAAAGCTACCGGGTGATATGCCTGGGTACCATCGTGCGGCTTAACGTGGGTAAAGATGCGCAGACGACCGTCTAAGTGCCGACATCGCTGCAGAACCTGCCTGCCATTTGTTTGCATCAATCGAGAGAGGAGTAATCGTCATGGCATTTGTTAAGACTAAGGACGGAACTGAGATTTTCTACAAGGACTGGGGTCCGAAGGATGCTCAGCCAATACATTTCCACCATGGCTGGCCACTCAGTGCCGACGACTGGGACAATCAGATGCTGTTCTTCCTGAAGGAAGGGTACCGGGTCGTCGCTCATGACCGCCGCGGACATGGTCGTTCGAGCCAGGTCAGTGATGGCCATGATATGGACCATTATGCTGCCGATGCGTCGGCGGTGGCCGAACATCTCGATCTTCGCAATGCGATCCATATCGGTCATTCGACCGGCGGCGGGCAGGTTGCGCGCTATGTTGCGCAGTATGGTCAACCCCAAGGGCGTGTCGCCAAAGCGGTTCTGGTCAGTTCTGTACCGCCGCTGATGGTCAAGACCGAAAGCAATCCGGAGGGAACGCCGATCGACGTGTTCAACGGTTTCCGCGCTGCGTTGGCCGCGAACCGGGCACAGTTCTTTATCGATGTGCCGTCCGGTCCCTTCTACGGGTATAATCGACCCGGTGCCGAGCCTTCGCAAGGGGTTATCGAAAACTGGTGGCGTCAGGGCATGATGGGGAGCGCGAAGGCGCACTATGAAGGCATCAAGGCCTTCTCGGAAACTGACCAGACGGAAGACCTAAAGGCGATCACCGTCCCGACCCTCGTGATGCAGGGTGATGATGACCAGGTGGTTCCCTATAAGGCGGCTGCGATCATGCAGGACAAGCTGCTAAAGAACAGCAAATTGATCATCTATCCCGGCTTCTCGCACGGCATGCTCACGGTCAATGCTGATGTAGTCAATGCTGATTTGTTGAGTTTTGTTCGCGCCTGACAAGCTTTATACCTTTCAATCTACGCATCGCAGGGTGCTCCTGCGATGCGTTCCCAAACCGTGAAAACAGCGCCAAACGTGGTATAAGGAAGGACGGGTAGCGGGATGCCAGATGACCAGGGTAAGAAGGGACAATGTCCCGTAACTCATCTCACGACGGATTTTGGAGCACCGGTCTCGGAAAACCAGAATTCTCTTACCGCCGGACCTCGGGGGCCGCTTTTGGCGCAGGACATCTGGCTGAATGAAAAATTGGCTAATTTTGTCCGGGAAGTGATTCCCGAGCGCCGGATGCATGCGAAGGGTTCCGGCGCATTTGGTGTGTTTACGGTCACAAATGACATCACGCGTTATACAAGGGCAAAAATATTCTCGGAGGTGGGCAAAAAAACCGAGATGTTCGCACGTTTCACGACTGTCGCTGGAGAGAGGGGAGCCGCGGACGCGGAACGTGACATTCGCGGCTTTGCTTTGAAATTTTATACCGAGCAGGGGAATTGGGATCTGGTCGGCAACAACACGCCGGTTTTTTTTCTGCGTGATCCTAGGAAATTTCCAGATCTTAACAAGGCCGTCAAACGGGACCCCAGAACCAACATGCGCAGCGCGACCAATAACTGGGATTTCTGGACGCTGTTGCCGGAGGCGTTCCATCAGGTGACGATCGTCATGTCTGATCGAGGAATCCCAAGAAGCTATCGGCATATGCATGGATTTGGCAGTCATACATACAGTTTTTACAATGAAGCCGGAGAACGTTTCTGGGTGAAATTTCACTTTCGAACCCAGCAGGGGATCGAGAATCTGAGCAATGCGGAAGCAGCAGCAATCGCTGGAAGCGATCGCGAGAGCCATCAGCGCGACCTCTATGAAGCGATCGAAAGAGGCATTTTTCCTAAATGGAAGATGTATGTCCAAATCATGCCGGAAGCGGAGGCCGAAACCTATCGTTTCCACCCATTTGATCTCACCAAGGTGTGGTACAAAGAAGACTATCCGCTGATTGAGGTCGGTGAATTCGAGTTAAATCGTAATCCCGATAATTTCTTCATGGACGTCGAGCAGAGCGCCTTCGCTCCTTCGAACTTGGTGCCCGGAATTGGCGTTTCGCCAGATAAGATGCTGCAGGCTCGCCTGTTCAACTATGCCGATGCCCAACGCTATCGCCTAGGCGTGAATTATCATCAAATCCCTGTCAATGCGGCGCGCTGCCCTGTTTTTAGCAATCATCGTGATGGCTATGGCCGAGTAGACGGCAACTACGGCTCGTTGCCGCATTATGAGCCGAATTCCTTTAATCAATGGGTCGAGCAACCCGATTTCCGTGAGCCACCGCTGAAGATAAGGGGTGATGGCGACTTCTGGAATTTTCGGGAGGATGATGACGACTACTTCACTCAACCTCGCAAGTTGTTCAACTCCATGACGCCTCGACAGCAGCAGCTACTTTTTGCCAATACCGCCGCGGCGTTGGGGGACGCACCGGCTTTCATCAAACAACGTCACATTGAAAATTGTAGTCGCTGTGATCCTGCCTACGGTGCAGGCGTTGCCACTGCATTGGAATATTTGACCTCTTCCTCTGGCCAGCCGTTAGCAGCGTTGTGAAGTAGTTTCGACGAACTGTCGGGCTGGTGGTATGCTTCAATACACCAAGGAGCGCAGGCCAGGGCGTAATTATCAGTAGCGCCCCCGCACGCTCCTCTGGCTGGCACACGACTATTTCCGCTGAGCGCGCGCTGCGGAATTTTTTTGGCAATCGGGAATGGTGGAGGCTTTGAAAAGCATGACGACAATCGCGTTCCGCGGCTACCTGCCCGGCTGGAGGTACCTCTTCACGATCGCATTGCTCGTTTGCATCTTCAATCCCGCAAAAGCCCAAGACGCGGTCACGCCACCTATAGAAAAGCTTCGCGAAATCTCCCGGCTCCTTGCTGATCCTCAGGTCGCTGCGTGGCTTGATTATGCCCAGACGGTGAACCGCGTGCCTCAGTCGCCGGCTCCGGTGGCGGGAATGCAGTCCGGTTATGTTGCCGAGAGGCTTGACGCGATCAACGCGCGTCTTGCCACCGTTATGAGGGGGAGCATGGAAGTTGCTCCCGGTGTGAAGACTGCGGTTGAGAAGATCGCAGCAGAGGTGACGCGGGGTGCGGTTCTGCATCTCTTCCTGTTGATGCTTCTCATTCCTCTTTTGGCGGTTGGTTTCGAGCGGACATTTGATTTCCTGTCAGAGCGGCATTGGCGCCGCCATCTGGCGGAATCGGTGCCCGCTGTGCCAGTTGGCCTTCATGCGTGCGGACAGGCAATCAGCTTTGCGGTTGGTGCTCTGCTGCCGCTGGCCATTGTCAACTGGCCGCCGCTTATGCAGCGAACGGCGGTCATATTTGCGATTGCGGCCATCGTTCTCCGTTCCACAACTCTCTTCGGTGGCTACATCGTCTGGTTGATTGCACGGCCAGGTGCGCGAAAATCTTCTCAGATAGAGGAGGCTGCTGTCGCGCCAGGCGACGAAGCCGCGCCGGCCAATGCGCCCGCTTCCGATTCGCAAGCTTGGCAGGTCGACCCCTCGTCACTTGTTACCCCAAGTGGTGTCCGTTACTGGTTCTCGCGCTTTCAGTGCGGTTTACGCATTTTTGTCACTGGCTGGACGGTTGTGGAACTGATGAAGCTTTTCGGCTTCGCCGAGGGGGCAGTGTTGCTCGGAATCCTTGCCTCCAACCTTGCCCTCTTCATTCTTGCCGTCGAAGCAGTCTGGCGCCGCCCGCGCCGCAGAGACCATGGAGAAACCGCTCGTAAAGTTTGGTCCTGGCTGATGACGTTGGCGGTCGGCCTGCTTCTAATCCTTTGGATCATCGGGCTTCATATTTTGTTTTGGACCGGCCTGCTCTCTCTTTTGCTCCCTCCTGTCTTGCGATTGACGACCGCCGTCGTCGCGCGGCTTCATGGAGGCACTGAGGTAATGCGGCCTTCCGGTATTGGGTTTGTCATCAGCGAACGGGGCGTGCGGGCGCTTCTTATCATCCTTGCCGCCTGGTGGATCGCAAGTGTGGCCGGGGTGGATGCTGCTGGAATGATGATGGGGACAGGGGATACACTGATTAGCCGTGTCGCGCGCGCCGTCACCCAAGCAATCGCAGTCCTTCTCGTCGCAGACATTTTCTGGCAATTTCTCAAAGCCGAAATCTCTGTACGCATGGCGGAAGAGCCGCATGGTCGCCACCTTAGCGACGCGCAGATTGGTCGCAATGCCCGCATTCGCACGCTGCTGCCAATTCTGCACAATATACTCGCAATCATCCTTGGCGCGGTTGCCGTCATGATGGTATTGACCAGTATTGGTGTCGACATAGGTCCGTTGATCGCGGGTGCGGGGGTAGCAGGTGTAGCCATAGGCTTCGGTGCTCAAACCATAGTGAAGGACCTCATTTCAGGGATATTTTATCTCTGGGATGACGCATTCCGTATTGGTGAATATATCGAGACCGGAAAATATAAAGGAGAGGTTGAGAGTTTCTCTCTACGATCCGTGAAACTGCGACATCATCGCGGCCCTCTTACTACCGTGCCGTTTGGCGACCTGGGCGCCGTGCAGAACATGAGCCGCGATTGGTCGGTCACGAAGTTCAATATCTCCGTACCTTACGATACCGATCTGGAAAAGCTTCGCAAAGTTATCAAACGCATCGGGACGGACATTGCTGAGAAGCCCGAATACAAAGAGATACTAATCGATCCGTTGAAGATGAAGGGCGTAGCGGAGTTCGGTGAATATGCCGTGGTGGTACGCGTCGGCTTTACAACCAAGCCCGGGGAGCAGTTTTTGATCCGACGCGAAATCATGAATCGCATTGTAAGTGACTTTAAGGCAAATGATATCCAATTTGCATCACCGACCGTGCAGGTCGGAGGCGCGAATGGTTATACAAATGCAACTGCTGCGGCTGGCGAAATCCGACGCCGCCGCGGAAAAATCACTACGGAATAAATGAATACATGGTCAAGGCACGAAAGCAAAATATCCAAGCGTAAAACGCACGAAGAAAGTTAGAAATGTAGCTAGCTACGTGAAGAAAGTTTTTGTGTATTCACACATCGGTTTGGCCTTATTATGATATAGAGATCTTGCGAAATAAGAGGTTTCGGTTGAAGCATGTTGTATAAATTCAACTAATCTGCGTTATTTATTGAATAAGTTACGGAGATATTTTATTTATATTGCGTATTTTGTTTAGAAATATATGTAGTCTCGGCGAAACTAGCCTTTTGCGGAGTAAATTTCAAGGAATGTACCACGAAACACGGAAAAATTGTTAGACTCTGTGGCCTCAAGCAAACAAGGAATCATGAAGCCTCGAGGTTTATATTGGGCACTCGACGCATGTCAAATTGCAGCTCTGTGAATAGCCCCGAGTTTCGTAAACATCCTCGAGTTAAATTGTAAGCGTCCGGTGGTGGTGAGCGGCATGCGAATCTGACGATCAAATGATTACCAGCGACGACAGGAGCAAACCCTAAGCGATGTTGCCAGACCACGTGTTGAGGTTTTCGGTCACTCAGGTCCGCCTGCTACGCATTAATTCTCGCACCTCTTTCATCATCCAGTTCCGAAACGTGCGGACCTTCGGGTGGTCCTGATTGCCGATGCGGTAGAGCAAATCGTAACCCCACTCGACTTCAAGTGCTGCCTCAACGAATAGTGATACCTGCCTTTCAGCAGCAAGGTCTTCCAGGCTGTCGAGGCTGGCAGCAGATGTATCAATAAGAACTGCACGAAAGCTGCCATCGCTGACTGGGGCTGGGGTATGGTGGACTGTAGTTGATATTGTTCGAAGAATCGAAGCAAACTGTTCTAAGCTCGGAAGTTGGACCCATGGCAGGGATAGATGGCGGAATCATTGCGGAAGAAGACGGGAGATGCCGGTTATACGCGTCCCCCCGAAGTCGAAAACCAGATCGACGAGCTGTCGGCCGTCACCGAAGAAGAGCGTATCCGGCGTATCTCGATCCTGGATAATAAAGATCCGGACTATGTTCGCTCGGAGTGCCTGTTGCATTTTCTTCGCAAGCTTAGGGGCAATTCGCCTCGGAACTACGAGAGAATTTGGAAGATTCTGATCCTGCGTGTCAAGCAGGCATTGCCCGGCGGTTGGCGACGCGAGACTGGACCCCTCGTGGCGATGGAAGAACGGGCGGCGTCCGCAGCGCTTGGCAGGTTCGTAGAGATACTGGCGCAAGACTACAACGGCTACGACGAACGCCTCGACTTCTTCGAGGTGAAGTTCGCGGCCGCGTTGGCGGCTCTCCGCCGAACGGCGTTGTCCAAAGAATCCAAGGAGAGCGGGCGCGAAACGGCTCTCCCCGACGATCCCGACGCTATCGACAAGATCCAGACGTCTGAGCCTGGCTTCAATCCGCTCAACTCCGAAAAATATTTGGACCCAATGTACCGAATTCGCATGCGGACTGCGATTAATGCTCTGCCGGACGACCAGCGTCAGGTGCTGATCCTTGATTGGGCGGGTGTGCCTTTTACGTCGAGCGATCCAGCCGTCAGCACGATAGGCAGCATTGTAGGTTGCGGGGAGCAGACCGCCCGGCAGAGGCGCGACAGAGCACATAAGGCTGTGAGGATCGCGCTGGAGGGAGATGACCAATGAATAATTCCAACGCAACACCGAATGATGAGGAGGTCATGCTGGCCTTTTCGGTCGAACCCGACCATGGCCCCGTTACGATTCGGCGCTACATCGAGAACTATCCACATCTCGCAAGCGAATTGCTCGACTTGGCCTTGGATTTGCTAATGTCGTCAGAGGAAGAGCCCGTGACGTTGCAAGATCTTGATTCGTTGGAGATCCAGCAGGCTTGGGACCAGTTCAACAGGATGATTTCCGCCGAACGACTGGAGCCCTCTACAGAGCAGATCAAGCAGGTCGAGGCTTCTCTTGTCTCGGCAGAGATGCGGGAGATTGGGCTACCCTTATCGGTGCTGAGTGCTATCAAGTCAGGCCTTGTGGAACTCGAAGGCTTCCCCGGGCGGTGGATAACCAAGATCGCGGTTACCGGTGGCTACGCTGCGGAAATTCTGCGTTCCTATCTCACTAGGCCTCCAGCCCTTTCGTCGGCGAGGAGTTTCAAGAGCGAGGTCAAGCCGCAGGTAGGCGGAAAGGTGACTTTCCAGTCGCTGATCGAGAATTCCACGCTCACTGAGGCCGAGAAGGCCGAGATATTGCGAGAGGACTGACGGATGGATGGCGTCGAGATCGGACGGCGCCGGGCAGCGGCGCTATTCCAGAAAGCGGAGAGCGCCGGTGTTGACCCGTGGCAGCCTTACCTAGTGGCCATCTTCGCTGCGAAAGCCGAGGGTGTCACGGTTGAGAAGGTGGCGAAGGGGCATCCATCGTTGGCCGGCGCTCGAGCGACCTATGATCCGGATTTCCGATTCATCCTGCACGAAGACACTGGTTCGCCGTTTTCCGACGCATTTCTGATCGGGCACGAACTGGGCCACGTGCTCCTTGGTGACGACAAGGTGGCCGACAGCGCGCTGACCGTTGACGAGGAGCGCTCCACCGATGTGGCTCCGGTGGGCGTAGACCGCGTTCAGGATTATGGTCGAAATCAGCGCCGCGAAATTCAGATGGATCTGTTTGCCCGCGAGCTGCTACTGCCCAGGTCTCGCGCGAGATCCCTCCATATCGACGAGAACCTGACAGCGACACAGATCGCTGACAAGCTGGGGGCTGCTTTTGGTGTTGTCGCCCAGCAGATATTCGACGCTCTGCTGTTACCCGAATTCGAAGAGCGGCCAAGAGCGGAGGGCGCCATCCGCGCCCTCAATGAAGAACAGCGCGCCGCAGCCCACCACTCCGGAAGCCCGTATCTTCTCGAGGCGGGTCCGGGAACCGGCAAGACGCAGACCTTGGTCGGTCGGATCAATTGGTTGCTGGAGCAGGGAGCCGATCCGCGCGAGATATTGGTCCTCACCTTCTCCAACAAGGCTGCCGGAGAATTGGTGGAGCGCATCAGCGCAACAAATCCGGATGCCGCAACCGCGATGTGGTGCGGCACTTTCCATGCCTTTGGTCTTGACATCATCAAGCGGTTTGCCGACGAGATAGGCATGCCACCGGTGCCGACAATGATCGACCGGGCGGACGGCATCGCGATGATCGAAAGAGAATTGCCCGGCCTTAGGCTGGTGCACTATCGAAATTTGTGGGATCCGACCCGGGACATCAACGACATCCTCCAGGCGATTTCGCGCGCGAAAGACGAGGTAGCCTCGCCGGACGACTACCGTCGGCTGGGTGAGGCCATGAAGGCGGCGGCCAAAGCAACGGGCTCCCATGATCGCACGGCGATCGTGACTGCAGAAAAGGTACTCGAGGTCGCCAGGGTCTACCAGCGTTACGAGGAGCTCAAGGCGCCGAGGAAACTACTCGACTTCGGCGACTTGGTATCGCTTCCAGTCACCGTGCTCGAGCGCTATCCCGCGATCAGGGACGCTCTGGCATCCAAGTACAAGCATGTGCTCGTCGATGAATACCAGGACGTGAACCGCAGCAGCGTCCGCCTGCTAAAGGCCATCGTCGGAACGGGTCAAAATCTCTGGGTCGTCGGTGACATCAAACAGTCGATCTACCGTTTCCGTGGCGCCTCGTCGGTTAACGTGGATCTGTTCGACAAGGCGGACTTCCCTACCGCAAAAGTGGGACGGCTGACCGTGAACTATCGTTCTCGTGAAGAGATCGTCGATGCCTTTTCCGATTTTGCCGATGCAATGAAGGCCGCCGCCGGCAGGCCGTCAAGGCTTACTGCGGACCGCGGCGCATGCGGCCACCGTCCCGAGTTCCGGAAGAGCGGTACAGATAAGGATGAGATAGCGGTATTGGTGGAAGCGATTCACGAGATGAGATCTCTTGGCCACGATTTTCGTGACCAGGCGGTTCTCTGCACGGGCAATGACAAGCTGGCGCGGTTTGGCGTCGGGCTCGAAAGCCTAGGTGTGCCGGTGTTATATCTCGGCAGCGTATTCGAGCGTCCCGAGATCAAGGACTTGTTGTCCATGCTGGCCATGGTCGCCGACAGTAAGGCTCTAGGGCTCGCACGTGTCGCGACCATAAAACCGTTCACCATGTCGATGGCTGACCTCGCCTCCATCGTGGCGGAGTTGCGTAGCGACAAGGCAAACGACTGGAAGACGATGAAACTTCCAATTCTCGGTCTTTCACCAGAAGGCCAGCAAGCGCTTGTACATTTGCGAACAGTGCTGGCAGGTTTCGACCGGCGGTCGCGCCCATGGGACGTCCTCGCCCATATACTTCTCGATCGGACCGTCATAGCAGGCGAAATCGGCCGCTCGGGGGCGATCTCGCACCGCGCCGCTGGCATTGCTATCTGGCAGTTCATGAATTTCATCCGGAATGCACGCGGAACTGCGTCCCCAATCTTGGACATGCTCGACCGTATCCGTCGTTTGGTCTCCATCGCGGATGACCGCGACCTCAGGCAGTTGCCGCCATCAGCCCAGGGTCTGAATGCGGTACGGCTTATGACGGTCCATGGCAGCAAAGGTCTCGAGTTCCCGGTCGTGCACTTACCTGGCTTGACTGCAGCTAGCCTGCCCAGGTCCGCTAACCAAATTCAAGGCATTGCGCCGCCGGATGGGCTCGTCGCAAGCCACGGGCTGAGCGGCATCGACGTTCGGGCCAAGGCCCATGAGGAGGAACAGGAGTGCCTGTTCTATGTGGCGACCTCTCGTGCACGGGACCGTCTGATATGCTATTCGCAGTCGCGTTCCGTGGATGGTAAGACAATGAACCACTCGCCGTTCATCGATCGCATAATCCCTGCGCCGTGGATGGTAACGCCGACCCTGAAGGTGCCTCCGGCTCCGGAAGACATGCCAATCAGTATCGTCTTCGAGGACAAGCCTTCGTTTACCGGACAGCAGATTCTGCAATACGAGAAATGTCCTCGGCGCTTTTTCTACAGTTACCTGCTTAAGGTCGGCGGAAGGCAGACCGAAACTGCCTTTATGCGCATGCACAACGCCACAAGACACGTAACCGACTGGATGGTTGCGCAAGATCCCGAAATTGTCGAATTGGCGGAAATCGAACGACGCCTGCAACTCGCCTTCGATGCGGAGGGGTTCGATGTTTCCGAGCGAGCGGAGTATGTGGAGATAGCACGCTCGCTTACGCGATCGCTCCACGAAAACCGGATCGGCCAAATAAGGAAATCCGTTACCCGTCTCCAATTCGACACGGACTATGGTGTGATCGAGATGAGGCCGGATGAAGCGTTCGTGCGGAATGGCGTGAACGTAGTTCGTTCGATCCGGACGGGCCATGCGAATTCCAAGAGCATGGAAGATTTGGCTGCTGCCGCGTTCGTCTTAGCTGCGAGACAGCATCCTGATCGACCGCGTGCCGATCTTGTTTTCCTCGGTGACAGCACATTCGACCCGGTGGAACTCAATGCGAGAAAGCTGGAAGGCAGGCGAGTGAAGATTATCGGCGCGCTCCAAAGCATTGCTGCCGGTGCGTTCGAGACGGATCCGAACCCCAGACGTTGCCCTAGCTGCCCGGCATTTTTCTTCTGCGGTCCAGTTCCTGACGGCATTCTGACAAAAAAAGTGAACACGACCCTACCGGATTTCTCGACACGCTCCGATTAGCCCTTCAGAAGCCCCCGGACAGTCCGGGAGCACTGGAGAATGACAATGAGCGTCAAGTCCGGTCCTGCCACGCAGGAAATCGAGGATGTCGGCATCGCCATCCGTGAGGGACGTCCCCTCAACCCCGCCAACAACTATCGCATTCAGTTCGCCAATGGCGATCTGGAATTCAAGCCGTGCACGGTGCCCGATCCCATCCCGCTGGGCCGTCAGATCCTGGCTGCCGGTGGTGTTAAGCCGAAGGCCGGGGTGAGCCTTTTCGCGGTCCTCGCCTCGGGTGATTTCGAGGACGTCCGTCTGGACGAGCCCTTCGATCTGCGCGGACACGGCGCGGAACGCTTCATCGCTTTCGTCACCGACCGCGACTATAAGGCTACCGTCAACGGTGCCCAAATCGAATGGGGCAAGCGCATTATCAGCGGCGCCGTCCTCTACACCCTCGCGAAAGCCGGTGCCGACGAAGCTGTTTTCCTTGAGGTGCCGGGGGGCACTGACCGCCTAATCGAGCCCGAAGATCTCATTGATCTCGATGAGCCTGGTATCGAGCACTTCATTACCGCTGCCAAGCCGCGTTCCCAGATCGAGATCATCGTCAATGCCCGTCCACGGCTTGTCGATGGGCCGGACGTAACTTTCGAGCAGATTGTGCAACTGGCCTTTCCGGGTGCCCCGGAAGCCAACGTAGTGTTCTCCATGACTTACCGCCATGCGAAGTCCAAGCCTCACCAAGGTGAGCTGGGCATCGGCGGTGTCGTAACCGTCAAGAAAGGGACTACGTTCAATGTCACCCGCACTGTTCAGTCTTAATCCCGACCTCAAGCAACTCCGCGACGAAGGCTATGTCGTGGAGCAGCGCGGTGGCTACCTGGTCATGCATCAGGTGCCCTACGTCAACGCTTCCCGTCAGGTGAAAATGGGCAAGCTGATCTCCAGCCTTACGATGGCTGGGGATCGGACCCATCGACCCGACACGCATGTGATGTTTTTCGATGGCGAATATCCGTGCCACGCTGATGGTAGCCCCATCTCCGCGATCATGCACCAGAGCGTGACATCGCATCTGGGCCACGGTCTGACGTCGCGCCACTCCTTTTCCAGCAAACCCTCCGAAGGGTATCCAGACTACCACAAGAAGATGACAGCCTATGCAAACATCCTCGCCGGCCCCGCGGCGGTTCTGCAGCCAGGTCTTAGCCCGCGCGTCTTCCAGGTTCCCGAAGACCAAACGGTCTCGCCATTCCACTATACCGAGACTGCCTCAGATCGTGCCGGTATCGGTGCTCTCACTGAACGCCTCGAGGGCGAGAAGGTCGGTATCATCGGGCTTGGCGGAACCGGGAGCTACATCCTGGATCAAACGGCAAAGACACCCGTCGACCAGATTCACCTGTTCGATGGCGACACCTTTTTGCAGCACAATGCATTCCGAGCACCTGGGGCGCCCTCGATTGACCAGTTGCGGGCGGCGGTCCCCAAGGTGGAGTATTTCGCCTCGATCTACTCACATATGCACAAGGGGATCGTCCCCCATGTCGTCGCTCTCGACGCGAGCAACGTGCATTTGCTGGATGGCATCACCTTCGCCTTTCTCTCGATGGATGCAGGTGACGCGAAGCGGGCAGTGGTGTCCAGGCTCGAGGCGATGGGCGTCCCGTTCATCGACGTCGGGATGGGGCTCGAACTGGTCGACGGTTCGCTCGGCGGCATTCTCCGCGTCACCGCCAGCACGCCTGCCAAGCGCGATCACGTTCACAACGGGCGTATCTCTTTCCATAGCGCGCCGGCCGATGCCGTCTATGCCACCAACATTCAGGTCGCCGACCTCAACATGCTCAATGCAGCCTTAGCTGTCATGAAGTGGAAGAAACTGCGCGGCTTCTACCGCGACCTGGAGAATGAACACCACAGCACGTTTACGACGGATGGCAACATGCTGCTCAACGAGGACCGGTCGTGATGCTCCATACACATCTCAAGCACCGCTTCACCTCTGTCATTCCCGACAAGTTGGAGGCCGGGGTACTCTACATCTCGATGGAATATGCGACGGCGGCCCATAGCTGCTGCTGCGGGTGTGGCGAAGAGGTCGTCACACCGTTCACTCCGACTGACTGGCGCATGGACTTCGACGGAGAAACCATTTCGCTCAGCCCTTCCGTGGGTAGCTGGACGTTGCGGTGCCGCTCGCACTACATCATAACGCGCGGTAAGGTCATCGAAGCCGGGGCGTGGAGCGATGAACAGATCGAGGCAGAACGTCGTCGTGACCGTGGCGCGAAGCAGAGATACTATGGCCAGGTCAATACCGCGCCACCTGCCACTTCTTCTTCGCCACCCAAGGTGCCGGAAAAGAGGAAGGGCTTCATGGATCGCTTTAAAGCTTGGCTCGGCCTTTGAGCGGCGTGATACAGAGTGCATATTCAAC
This sequence comes from Rhizobium sp. CECT 9324, assembly GCF_918741265.1. Lineage (NCBI taxonomy): Bacteria > Pseudomonadati > Pseudomonadota > Alphaproteobacteria > Hyphomicrobiales > Rhizobiaceae > Rhizobium > Rhizobium sp. CECT 9324. Next base: position 549,544 of record NZ_CAKKMZ010000001.1, read on the forward strand.
TCAGCCGCATCATCAGGCATTGTCGGTGTGGCTCTCCACTTGCTGCTGGGTATTCTGGAGGCGGAATTAATTGCCGCTTAGCGCCCTCATTACGGCCGTTCGACGAGCCTTCGCGATATTCCAAGAGCAGACATTGCCGTCAAACCCCAGGCACCAGTCAATCCGGTATCGAGTTGCTGATGTCAACTTGCCCCAAAAGCGGTCACCTTAGATCAATATTCGAAAGCGGTGCTACCGCAGTTGCTCGCTCGAACTCTGCAATGGAGCGCGCAGGCGATCGGCCGTAGGCGTCCATCAGAGCGTTCCAGAATCGCCGCAGGAGCGCACGCCGTTCCTCCGGCGTCCAGGTCTCCAATTCTTCGTTGACATCCACCCACGCGCCGACAGCCGGAAAGCGTTGCGTTCGGAATTCTCCAGGCAGGACCGTGTCGGTCAGATCGCCGGCGCCCAGCTTGATCCCGATCGGGCCTCTGCCGCCCATCGCCCTAATGGCAGCGACGCCCTTGCGCAGGAACGTATCGAGCGGCGTGAACGGCAACGCATAAGCGAAAACCTGGCCACCGCTGCTCTCCGCGAAACAGTTGTTATTGACCGCCCAAAGCTCACCGTTCGACTGAAACCATTGCGTCGCGTTGGTGACGATCATGTCGTTGCGCGCGCCGGTGATGTGGCCCCAGACCGACAATGCGCCATCGCTATTGAGCCCCCAGTCGCCATCTTGCCCGCGAATGTTCAGTGCTATGTCCGAAATTCGCTGTTCGAGCTCCACCCTGGCAGGGACCGACCATTCGCGGGGCGCGATACGCGCAAAGATCCGTGTCCCTTCCCGCAGATCAACACTGCGCCGCGGCTCCTCCATCGCATTGTTGCGGAACTCGAGCTTCTTCTCCGCCGCCGGCCAGATCGCCGGATCGCTGCTGCTTGGCGCCTGCCAGGAGATGGGCGGCGGCGGCGTCTTTGCCGGCGCCTGCTCGGCCAGGATGGGCAAGATGCAACTCTTCAAGACTTCGGCGAAACGCTTCTGCTCCGTCCTGATCTCTTCCTTCGTCGCCCCGTCCTTCAGGTTATAGACTTTCGCGCCGCTCCGGTGACGCCAGTCAAAGGGGAGCGCTACGGGACCGGGATAGTGCGCGCCGTTCGCCACCAGGATGATGCGGCCCTGAGAGAGTGCATGTTCCGCATAGCCAAGCTCGGACATGACGTTCGGGTTTTGCAGATGCTTCGGCTCCGAACGCTGATCTGCAGCCGTATTCGGCTGAAGTGCTATAGGATCGGTTACCCCGACTGGAGTCATGTCGGCGACAAACACATTCGCCTTGGCGATCTTGTCCAGGATCGTCTTTGTGATGTCCGGGGTTCCGGCGATATTCTTGGTATCGTGGTCGACCTCAGGTCTCGCTGCCTCCTCATAGTCGGGATCGATCGCGATGAGCTTGCAGGCATCTTTCAGAGCGTCGCGGACAAAATAATGGTGTAATTTCGGATCGCGATCACTTTGCCAGGACCAGAATATCTTTGTCATCAATTGTTACCCTCTACTAACCGCGATACGTTGTAGTGCATCGGCGAACACATTCATTGCCGAATTCGATGCAGCCGAAAAAGCCTGTCGAAGAAATCTGTGATCCTCACCTCGGCGCCGCCACCGACCAGTTCATTTGCGCCGAACCGATAGACCTCGTATCCGGCAAGGCGCAGCTCGCGGTCAGCCGACACCATGTCGGCGTAGACCTTCAATGACGGAAGGTCGTTTTCCGAGAAGTGATGCTTACCGTCGACCTCGATCACAATGCGCTGACGGCTAGGAAGCAACATCAGGAAATCCATACGCTGACGCGGTAGCGGAAGCCGGTGGCGCAGGACTTTCACGACGGCAGGATCGTAGTGAAGATAGACCTGCGGCAGGAGCGCGGGCAGCGCCTCGCCGAGGGCGGACCGATAGGCCTTGAAGTAGGTCGCGAAAAGCTTGTGTTCTGCGTCGGAGGCTAGGGATTCCTGGAGGCGAGCTCCAAGTTTAGCGGCATCAGCCCCCGGCGTAACCTCACCCCACCAGGAAACAAGCTCCGACCACAGAAGGCCGCTCGCGCCAATTAGCCGGTCGTAGACCAAGCAGCTCTCTTCGCCAGACAGAATGACAATATCGTTGTTGATCGCATCGGCGAAGCCGATCTCCGGTTTCGGTCCTCGCGACGCAAAGATCAGGTTTTTCGGCCGGCCGCCAACCCCGCGCGCGAGGGAGCGGAAACTGAAAAGAGGGTGACCGGATATCTCGCCGTCCTGCACAAGCTCATATCCATCCGGCGCGAGTACCCTGTTTAGCGCCGCGACCGTCTTAGTCTGCTCATCGCCCGATCGGGAAAGAGGGTGAACTGCTTGTTCGACCAAGGCGCCGAATCTTGCCCTGGAACAATCGAAGGCCCCTATTTCTCCGAACAGTTGTTCGACCGACCAATCGCCGGGATTGTGATCCATGTGCCGGGCGATCTGGTCGCGCAGGCTCTGGCCCCTGCTGCCGAAAAAGGCTTCGAATGGCGAGGAAATCGGGAAGTAGCACTCGACCACTTCCACGGTGCTGCGTTCACCAGCGAGATCGTCGCCGAGAATCCGCGCGACGTCTCGTCGTGTTATCTGCGTCAGCGGCGGATCGTTAGCCTCGAGTACCTTGCGACCGGCCTCATCGAGGGGGATGTCGCTGCGAGCAGCAGCAAATTTGAGCGCCAGTCGAGCCAAGTCCTCCTGCGTAAGATTATTGAGCGCAAGTTCGATACGCTGCCGTTTCGAGAAGCCCTCTGGTGCAGGCACGACCAGCCCAGCGACCTGTTCTGGCTCTTGGCTCATTTGGGCGTGGCTCATCCCGTGCAGAATCCCGGAGATAAGCCCATAGAGGTTACCCGCCACGGCTTGTTCCCTTTAGCGTCATACGCACGAAGGCGAACATCCGCGCAAACAGGTAGTCGACCTGATCGAGGGATGTCAGCGCTTCCTGCGTCGTCTCAGAATGGCGAATGCGAAAGCTGTTTCCGATTTTAGTTAGTTCGGCGGCTTCGCGTCCGAGCGCTTGGCGAAAACTTGAATCTGGCGCAGCGATACGATCTAGCAATGCATCGGCCTGCGCGCGTTTGTCGGCCCCCGCCTCCAGCGTCTTCATCCGCTCAAATGCATCCCACAGCTTTTCCAGCGCATCGCGGCGATCGTCAGGCTTTGGCGAGAGAATTCGCTGTCGTGCGGCTTCAAGTAGCCCATCGGTTTCTGCATCACCGGTATGAAACAAGGCCCAGCCGATAGTGTTGGCGATCGCCTGCGGAAGAACGCGGCGGGCCTGTCCGGTTGCTGTGAGCTCATAGGCGACAGCGTTCCGGCGAAACTGTAGGTTCACGTCCGACACAAATCGCGCAAGGCCGGCGTCTCGATTCCAACTTAAGTGATGGTGACGGTAATAGGAATGATAAGCGCCCTGAATTGGCTCACCCACGGCGCTAGCGCAGAACTCGAGCAGATCGAGGATCACCGGCGTGTCGGGCACTTCGTTGGGAAATAGCGGCCATTCAATCCACGGCACCTCGGCGCCGAGCACCTGGCGAAAGGCTTGCTCGTCACACCCGCAGGGACCGTTTCCGTCGGGGCATTGTTCCGGAAAGCGCAGGCCAAATGAGCCGTTGCCAATTCTCGTCTGGATCAGACTGTAGAGGCCGGCCCACAAGCGCTCATCAATGATCTCAATGGTTGCGGGACGCGCCCCGTACTCACGTTCTGTAAAATAGGTCGACACGCTCTCCCCCATTATCGCTTCTCAGCGCGGTTCTACCCGCTCCCGACCAGTCTGCGCATCGCTTGATCAGCCTCGAAAGGTTCGGCGCGGTCCAGCAACAGGCCGCCCCCACCCAAGTGGAAATCGCGAGGCGATATACTGAATTTGCACCAGTTAGGGTCAGCCAGATCGTTGCGCTCAACTCTCGATCTACAAAGGATACGCCTGCTCCACAAGTGGACCGATGGCGCTGAGCATGATGAATAGCTTCAGCTTCGAATATCCATCGGATGCAGGTAAGTAAAGCGGTGGCGTTGAGCATGATGGGCTGGCTGATTTGGGACCCAAAAGCTGTCGCCGATCGAGCATCTTGCCAACGTCTGCAATGGGGTCGGGTCCAAACGGGCGGAAAGCGCCCGATCTCGGACATCGAGAACAGATTTGACGCTCCTTAAAGCGGACGTAGCCGGCGACGCTGAAGGTCGCCGGCCCTATCCTAAACGCGAAAAGGCTCGTCATGGGCTGGGTTCAGCTTTGACATCTTATCTGTAGAAGGTACGGTTGGGTCTATGCGCACCAGAGGACTAGGCGTTCAGACCCTTGGGGCATCGCGCTTCGTGCTGGAACCGGGATTCTTCAGTTTCGCGCTCTCAATCAGGAAGTCAGGGTCACCCAGTGCGTCCGCGATCGCTTCCAGATGGCTCCTGCCGGAACCTTATCGTGCGTCCCCCTTCACCGCCTTCTTCATCCTGGCTTTCGCCTCCTCCGGCGTCTTTCTCGCAACTCGCTCCCGATCTGGATTAATGTTCTCATCGAGCGCGTCGATCATGTTTCTCAAAGAAGAGACGTCTGCCTCAAACTCTCCGAGGAAGCCCGTGCATAGGGAGCATGCCCAGACCACAATTACCTGGTCGGGCACGTCCTTCAGCCTCTTCCACTCCACCTCAAGCGCGGTCTGCATTTCGCCGCTGGCTTCGGCCATGAAAAGTGACCGGAGCTGCTGCAGCCGTGCGTCACGCTTCTCGCCCGCGAGATTGTGGGCGATCTCGTTGCGCACTGAGTTCACAGCGAGGATCAGGTCCCAGATCGAGTTGTCGTCTTTCCGCAAACCGTAGGCGCGTACCACCTGGACTTTCTGTGAGAAGCCGAGGCGTGCTTCCTTGAAAACATGCTCTGGGTGGAAGAAGACTATGGTCAAGATGTTATCGAGCGCGGTCTCAATGATCAGGTGCCCTGTCAAGACAGCCTGTAGGAGCGGATCGATCTGCCCCATCTTCTCGTGAAAAAGTGCGGCGTACTTGTCGAGATGACTGGCCTTCTTCATCATGGCAACTCCCTTCTGGTCACGCTTCGATAGCACGTTCTCACATCTTCGACCTCGAAAGTTGCACGCCGACCCAATGCCGCCCGGGATCTGGAATGTGATGCTTGCGCTGGGTGCCCCGGACGCCCCGCGTATTCCCCGCCGCGGACTTAGACCTGCCAGCCTGCAAAGTGGGGCTAAGGCCGCGCCTCGGATGGCACAGGTGGCAACGGTAGTTCCACAACAAGCTAACGTAGAAGGGGACTTTCAATTGGTTCCGGAACCGGTAGATTGAAGATCAAACCAAATGGGGGCGAGTATTGGGTTGGGATACAGGACTTGATGAAGGTAGTGTTGCCTACGTGATCACGTCAGCACCTGCACCTCGGGTGCGATTGTTCGATGGGCCGGGAACCGGACCGGCCGCGCCCAAAGCCACGGCGGGAGGCGCGTGACCGAAATTGGCAACGCGAGAGGAACTGTACACGAAGTTCGGGATCGCGGCCGAAGCCGGTCAGCTATTCGAAACAGAGCTTGGAACGTTGCTGCTCTGCTCGCGAGGACTCGAGCATGGCTGGCACCTCGTGCCGAACGGCGAGAAAGCGCGCGCCGTTCTGGATGAGATTGACCGGAGCACGCTCGGACGCCTATTAAATAGCTTCAAAGGTGCGATCCGCATTGAAGGCGACCTTGCGGATAAGTTCTCATCCGCTCTAAGAGCTCGAAATCGTCTGAACCATGGATTTTACGAAAAACACAATTTCAAGATTCAGACCGACGAGGGGCGGGACGCGATGATTGCCGATCTGGAAGCTATCCACGAGGAACTATTTCAAGCTTGGCAGATCGCCAGCGCCATGACGTCGCAAATATCGGAAATTATTCTACATGATGCAGCCTTATCGCCGTAGCGAACAGCGTCACCACTCGAAAGCAATGCTATGAAAGCATCCAAGATAACGGCGGTCGATTTTTTCGACGATCTGACTTCAAGCTACGCGCGCAAAAGGTTCTTCGGCGGGTTCAGCCTACTGATAGTGTTCTGCCTGGTACTCGTCGGCGTTGTTAAAGCATACGTTACATGGCCAATCATCAACGAGATCATGGTCTCCGTGCTGATCGAGATCGTAGCCGGGTTGGTGATCATCCTCGGGTTCTACGCTCTCTATGTCTACTTCATCGGAGCCAATACAGCCGTCAGAGAGGTGAACGTCACCCGTCCGCAGGACATCAGCGAGCGGATGATTGCGATGCCAAAGGAGGTCCGGCATTACATGTTCTGGGGACGGTCGGGGTCGTTCTTCAGGGCTTATCCGCTGCTCGAGCTAGACAGGCAAGCCCGCGAGAACAAGCGCAACATCGTGGTCGACGTCCTCCTGCCCGATCCCGACGACGAGCGCCTCGTGAGGTCCTACAGGGAGATCCTGAAGGCGCTCGGGGAAGAGCCGGGGGACAATCCACTGCTTCCCAACGTCCTCTCGACCTGTATGGCCTGCGCGATCGTGTCGTCGAACAATAAGCACCTCGACATCAAGATTCATCTGTCCCGCTTTCTGCCAGCGTTCCGGGTCGACCTTTCCGACAACGGCGCGATCCTCACGCAGGACGACAAGAAGAAGTCGGCCCTCTATTTCGACTACGGCTCCGAGTTCTACGACATGTTCCGTAGCACGGTGACGAACGAGCGCGACGTTTCCCGAGAGGTGACCTGGGACACGGCGCTGTTCGCGGGCCTGAAGCTGGAAGAGAAAAGCTGCGATGCGAAGACCCTAAAAGCGTTTGGCATCAACGTCGGCGACGTGGACGCGATTCAGCAGGAGGTGGCGCGCCTGATCACGGTCCGGCCCCACCGCTACGGATGAGGGAACTGGTCGGAGCACAACAGCGGGCCAGCGATTTCCGCTTGCATCCGCTCGGGTTCTTCTACCTCCAGGATGCTGTCGGGGAGGCGAGGACGCGCCGCGTCCATATCTGGCTTCCCGACGGCCCGGACCGGCCGGAGAACGACCGTCACCAGCATTCGTTCGACATCGAATCCTTGGTGGTCGCCGGACGCATGCGCAGCGAACTGTTCCGGTTCGAAGAGGAGGCGGAAGGTCCCGAGGCGGAATACGCGGTCACCTACGATGGGCAAGAATCCATCCTGACGCCATCAGGAAGAAGGGGACGGCTCCTCCCGATCGCGTCGTTCGAGACCGCTTCGGGCGCGTCCTACCGGCTTGAGGCGGGCGTGATCCACCGGGTGGCTGTGATCACAAGGCCCTGCATCACCGTGGTGAGGACACTCGAGCGGCGCGTTCCCATTTTCTCCTATGGGCATGAAGACGAGGAGGCTTTCGATCGCCGGCTTTGTACTGAGAGCGAGGCCGAGCAAATCCGGCGCCACCTCGTGCACGCAGGCGCAGGTTAGTCCTCCGCTAGAGAAGGTTGGGCAGCGTCGGGAGGTAGCGGAACGGCTACAATGAAGTCGGCGAAAGAACGTCCGCTTACTGATGACTTCACCCGAAAGATGTCGGTCGGTTCACGGCCCCTTTTCGGCCGCGAGATTACTGTGCACAATGACCGCCTTTGACTTAAACGGAAACTGTCAATGCAGGACCGACTTGAGGCTGAGAATTTACAAGTCTCCATGCAGTCAGGCCCCCGCAACCAACCATCCCTGCGATACCAATAAAGCCCCCTCGTGGGGCTTTTTGCGTTTCGACCTCTCTCGAGGGCCGGATCTCATCGTCTGACAAATATCGGTCACATCAAGCGATGCAGCGCATCGCGGTGGTGTATCATTTCCCTCAGAAGGGCATGGTCCCGGGTCAAACGATTCTTTCGCGCTGTATCGGGCGCGATTTCCGTCATGCGGACGGCCATTGCCTGCCCCGCTGTCCAGAAATCAGGATAGCGGCCGGCGGCAACCGCCGTGTGCAGCGCCGTGCCGAGCAGAACTGCGTCACAGCCATCAGCCTTGCGGACTGTGCATCCCGTTGCGTCGGCATAGAGTTGCGACAGGAGCGGATGATGGGCGAGGCCTCCGGCCAGCAGCAGTGTCTTGATCGGTACAAGGTCCGGTGGCAGGCGGTCGATGATATATTTGACCCCGCAAGCCAGCGCCACGCAGCTTCGCCAGTAGATCTGGCAGAGGCCGTCAAAGCTCCGGTCGAGGCTCAGGCCCGCCATGGTTCCCGTCAGGCGGGGATCGGACGTGGGGGAGCGGGTTCCATGAAAGTCGGGCAGCACGGTGATCGGCAGGCCGTAGTCGGCGCCCCTCTGCTGAAGCTGCAGACCAATATGGTCGAGGATGGCCCGATGACGTGCCTGGTTCGGCTCGCCCCCTTGGGGATGTGTGCTGACGATGTGATCCAGCAATGCACCAGACGCCGATTGCCCCGCCTCGAGCAGCCATAGATCGGGCACCGCGACATCACGGAAGGTTCCCCAGCATCCCTCTCCGGAAACCGGCCGATCAAGGAGCCGAACGATGCAACTCGATGTACCGGCGATCAGTGCCGCCTGGTTCTCCAGCGTTGCGGGCATCGAGCGATCGGTGGCGCAAAACAGCGATATTGTTCCGGCATAGGCATCGATCAGCCCAGGGGCAACCATGCAATCGTCAGTCAGACCGAGCGCCTCGGCAGCGTCGGTGGTCAATCGGCCGACAGGCGCGGTCGGCTGGCCTGATTTTTCAGGAAGCGCCGATTTTTCTGAGAGATCCGCCAGTCCGACGCGCTCATAGAAGCGATCGGGGCGCTCGCCCGGGGCGATGGGTCCATAACCCCATTTCGCCGCCAGCGCCGAGTGGCCGCGATGGTTGAGGCCCGTCGCCCGCCATGTCAGATAATCCGCCAGATCGAAAATCATGCCGGCTTGCGACCATGTGTCGGGCAGGTGCCGCTTCAGCCAGAGCAGTTTCGGAACCTGCATTTCGACCGACAGGCGACCGCCGAAGCGTTGCAAAATTGGATCGTCCGTGCTGTTGCACGCGTCGGTCTCGTCAATTGCCCGATGGTCCATCCAGAGCATGGTATCCAGATTGCGTCGGCCGGACATAGAGACGGAAAGCGGCTTTCCTCGCTTGTCACGCACCACAAGCGAGCAGGTCGCGTCGAAGCCGATGGCAAGGACGGCGGATGACGGAAGCCCGGCTTCCGACAATGCCGCCCTGACTGCGGTGCAGACAGCCGACCAGATCTCGTCGCTGTCTTGTTCCAGGTGCCGTGGTTCCGATTGGTGCAGGGAGATCGCTGTAACATGTCGGGATAGCTGGCGACCGCGAAGGTCAAAGACGCCGGCACGCGCACTTCCCGTGCCCACGTCCACGGCAATGATGTGGTCATGCATCCGGTCGGTCTTTCGGTCTCCTCGCTGGGGTGACAAGGTGGAGCAATTTCTCCATGGCGTCAAATGTTTGCAGGGGCATCAGCGCTTCCAGTCCGTCGCGATAGGCTGACAACCCTGTATGCGAGCCGCCGGTAAAGGCAAGCACGTCCATGCCGGCTGCCCGGGCAGCGAGGATACCCGCGGGACTGTCTTCGATGACGAGGCATTCCGATGGTTTGACACCCATATCCCTCGCTGCATGAAGAAACAGATCAGGCGCCGGTTTGCCATGTTTGACCATGCTGGCACTGTAAATATGCGGTGCAAAGCGATTGAGCATTCCGGTGGTCGCCAGGCAAAGTTCAATGCGCTCACATTGGCTTGAGGACGCGACGCACCAGGCGATGCCGGCGTCATGCAGTCCATCGAGGGCGGCTTGGAGGCCTTGGATCGGTCGAAGCTCGCTCCGAAAGCGCGCATAGAGCGTGTCGCGCATCCGGGTTAGAAACGCGTCGTCGATCTGAAGGCCGAACTCCTCCCGGACAAGATTGCGCACCGTTGCGAGGCTCCGTCCAAGGTAACGCCGCGCCGCGCCTTCCGCATCGATTGCAATGCCGGAGAGGGTGAGTGTTTCCGTCAGCACGGACAGCGCAATCGGCTCACTGTCGACCAGCACGCCATCGCAATCGAATATGATCAGCCGTTTCGCATCCAAGACGTCTGGCCCCCTGCTGGCCTTCAGGCGGCCAGACGGCCGTCGATGTAGCGTTTCAGTGTTTCTGCGGTGCCAAAGGTGCGCAAAGTCTCCAAGGCTTTGGCGAATCGCTGGACAAATATCGGATTGGTGCCGACTGTGCCAAAGATATCGGTGAGCGCAAGAAAGGCTTTCGGGTCGTTGCGCGAGGCAATGGCGGCAGCCTGCAGGCGTTCGGCGCTGGCATCATTGAAGACAATGGCCTTGCCGGCATCGGACGTGCCTTCGAAATAGCGGCACCACAAGGCAGACACCAGGGCCAGTCCGACAACGTCAAGTCCCTTGGCAAGGCGATCTGCGGTCGACGGCAGGATGAATTTCGGCTGGCGGTTCGATCCGTCCTGCGCCAGACGCGGAATGGTGTCGCCGATTTTCGGGTTAAGGAAACGGCTTTCGATCAGTGTGAAGTAATCCTGGAGGCTGGTATTGGGCACTGGCGGTACGATCGGTATGATCTCTTCGTTCTCCAGCTTGGCAAGATAGCCGCGGATCAGCGGATTCTCCATCGATTCGTGCACGAAATGAATGTCCATCAGTGCCGCCGGATAGGCGATTGCCGCATGGCCGCCGTTGAGAATGCGCAGCTTCATCAGTTCGTAAGGGGCAACATCCGCAACGAAAGTGACGCCGACCTCCTCAAGCGCCGGTCGCCCGAGCGGAAACTTGTCCTCCAGAACCCATTGCTTGAATTCCTCGCAGAACACCGGCCATTTGTCGTCAATGCCGTAGGTATCCCGCGCTATCCCGACCTCGCGCTCGCCGGTCGCCGGCGTGATGCGGTCGACCATGGCGTTGGGGAAGGCGACATTCTCTTCGATCCAATGGGCGAATTCCGGATCCGATAGCTTGGCAAGCCCGGTCAGCGTGGCTTCCGTGACCTCGCCATTGCCGGGAATGTTGTCGCAGCACATCACCGTAAATGGCGCAATCCCCGCAGCTCGGCGCGCCTTGAGTCCGGCGATGATCAACCCGAAGACGCTTGTCGGATTGCTGGGATCACCGGCATCGGCAACCATCGCCGGGTGGGTCGGATCGAATTTGCCGGTGGCCGGATCGATGAAATAGCCGCCCTCGGTGATCGTCATCGATACGATGCGGATCGCCGGGTCGGCCAGAGCCGCAATGATTTCGTCAAAGTCCGGCGCGGTCAGGATGCCTGTCATCGGTCCTGTCACGGTCGCGGCACTGCGATTGTTGTCCTGCTCGACCACCGTCGTCAGATAATCCTGCGATGCCAACTTTTCCTTCATCATCTGGTCCGACGGCATGATACCAGCGCCGAGAATGGCCCAGTCGAGATCCCGGCCCTTGTTGAACAGTTCGTGCAGATAGATCGCCTGGTGGGCGCGGTGAAAATTACCGACACCGAAATGCAGGATGCCGGCCTTCAGCTGCTCGCGGCGATAGCTGGGCACAGTGGCGGTCGAGGCGATTTCGGCAAGATTGGCCAGTGATAAGGTATGTGTCATGTCATGGTCCTCGGGGTGCGAGACGCAAGTCTTTCGAGCGGTGCGCGTTGGGCGCTCAGCTCATCCAGTTGCCGCCATCGACATTGTATGTCTGGGCGACGATGTAATCGGATTCCGGTGAGGCGAGGAAAATCGCCATGCCAGTCAGGTCCTCGGCCCGGCCCATGCGACCGAAGGGCACGGCTTCACCGACCAGCTTCTTCTTTTCGCCGCGTGGCCGGTTCTCATGCTTTGCAAACAGCGCGTCGACACCGTCCCAGTGTTCGCCGTCGACCACGCCGGGCGCGATCGCGTTGACATTGATTCCGTGCTTGATCAGGTCGAGCCCGGCCGATTGCGTGAGCGAGATGACGGCAGCCTTGGTGGCGCAATAGACAGCGACCAGGGCTTCGCCGCGGCGGCCCGCCTGGCTGGCCATGTTGATGATCTTGCCACCCTTGCCGCGCGCAATCATCGATTTGGCTGCGGCCTGCAGCATGAACAATGAGCCGGCAACATTGATCGAAAACAGGCGATCATAGCTTGCGCGACTGATCTCGACGATCGGGGCGAGATCGAACAGAGCGGCATTGTTGATCAGGATGTCCAGCCCGCCCGCCCGTTCCTCGACAGCGCCGATCGCGGCATCAATCGACGATTGATCCGTCACGTCGAGATGAACAGGATAGGCACGTAGACCAATCTCCAAGGCAGTGTTGCTGGCCCGGGCAAGGTCAATATCGGCAATGGCAACTGTTGCGCCTTCGCGGACATAGGCTTCGGCAAACGCGCGGCCTATGCCGCGCGCCGATCCGGTGATCAGAGCCGACTTGCCTGTAAGCCTGCCAGTCATATCGCCAGTCCCTTGTCATTGAACCGGTGAATGCGGTTCGGATCAGGCGTGATGAACACGGTGTCACCGTGTTTCACGGTGAATTCGCCGCCCGCGCGGGTGGTAATATGGCCGATGCCCTCGACATCGACATGCAGGAAAGTGTCGGAGCCCAGATGCTCTGCGACAACGACCTTGCCCTTCCAGGTGCCTTCGGTTGTCGACAGCGTTACGTGTTCCGGGCGAACGCCGATGGTATGGGCGCTGTAGTTTGCGGCAAAAGCGCCCGAGATCAGGTTCATCTTCGGTGAGCCGATGAAACCGGCGACAAAGATGTTAGCCGGCTTGTGATAGAGATCGAGTGGTGAGCCAACCTGTTCGATACGCCCCTTGTTCAAGACGACGATCTTGTCGGCCATTGTCATGGCTTCAACCTGGTCATGCGTCACATAGATCGAGGTCGCCTTCAGCTGCTGGTGCAACTGGGTGATTTCCAGCCGCATGTTGACGCGCAGCGCCGCATCGAGGTTCGACAAGGGTTCGTCGAACAGGAAGCATTCCGGCGAACGCACGATCGCGCGGCCGATGGCGACGCGCTGGCGCTGGCCACCCGACAGGTTGCGCGGCTTGCGCTCTAGGTAGTCAGTCAGGTTGAGGATCTTTGCCGCGTCATTGACCTTGCGGTCGATCTCTGCCTTGTCCATGCCGGCCATCTTCAAGGGAAAGCCGATATTGGAGCGCACGCTCATATGCGGATAGAGCGCATAGGACTGGAACACCATCGCCAGTCCGCGCTGCGAGGGAGCCTTGTCCGTGGCGTCGACCCCGTCGATCAGGATCTTGCCGCCCGAGACATCCTCGAGACCTGCAATCAGGCGAAGCAAGGTGGACTTGCCGCAGCCCGAGGGACCAACGAAGACTGCAAATTCGCCGTCGTTGATCTGCAGGTCGATCGACGGGATGACCGAGACTTCGCCGAAGGTTTTCGACACGTTCTGAAGTGTGATGCTACCCATTATGGTCTTCCTTATTTGACGGCGCCGAAGGTCAAGCCGCGGACAAGCTGTTTCTGGCTGAACCAGCCAAGGATCACGATCGGGGCGATGGCCAGCGTCGAAGCGGCGGACAGCTTCGCCCAGAAGAGTCCCTGCGGTGAGGAAAAGGAGGCGATGAACGCCGTCAGCGGCGCTGCATTGGTCGTGGTCAGCCGGATCGTCCAGAAGGCTTCGTTCCAGGCGAGAATGATATTGAGCAGCATCGTCGATGCGATGCCCGGGATCGCCATCGGCGTCAGGACATAGACGATCTCGCCCCAGAGCGATGCCCCGTCCATGCGGGCAGCTTCCAGGATTTCACCGGGAATCTCGCGGAAGTAGGTGTAGAGCATCCAGATGACGATCGGCAGGTTGATCAGCATCAGCATGATGGTCAGGCCGATACGGGTGTCGAGCAGTCCTGTATCGCGAAAGATCAGGTAGATCGGCACGAGTACGGCGACCGCGGGCATCATCTTGGTCGATAACATCCACATCAGGATGTCCTTGGTCCGCTTTGTCGGCGAAAACGCCATGGCCCAGGCAGACGGGATCGCGATGATCAGCGCCAGGATGGTGGAGCCGACCGAGATGATCACCGAGTTCATGAACGGCTTGAAATAGTCGCGCTGCGTCTGCACCGTGACATAGTTCTCCAGCGTGAACGACGGGATCAGCCGGAAGCCCTGGATCGCTTCGGTCTCGGTCTTGAGCGACGTGATGATCGTGTAGAGGATGGGGAAGAAGATCACCATCGCGAGGATCCATGCGACGAGCGTAAAGGCGATCTTGCGCTGGGTGGAGACTGTTCGGGCCATGATCTCTTCTCCTTAGCGGTCGAGGTTCTTGCCGACGGCGCGCATCAGGAAGAAGGCGACGATATTGGCGAGGATGACTGCGATGATGCCGCCGGCTGATGCACCACCGACGTCGTAGCCGAGCAGGGCCGTGCGGTAGATCAGGAAGGGCAGGTTGGTGGAGGCATAGCCCGGCCCGCCATTGGTGGTGACGAGGATTTCCGCGTAGACGCCGAGCAGGAAGATTGTCTGGATCAGGATGACGACGGTGATCGCACGGGCCAAGTGCGGCAGCGTGAGGTAGATGAACTGGCTGATAAAGCCGGCCCCGTCCATCTCGGCCGCTTCCTTCTGCTCGCCGTCCAGAGACTGCAATGCGGTCAGCAGGATTAGCGTCGCGAACGGCAGCCATTGCCATGCGACGATGACGATGATTGAAAATAGCGGATATTGCCCGAACCAGTCGACGGGCTGCAGACCGAGCGACCTGTTGATATCGGCGAGCACCCCGTAGCCCGGATGCATGATCATGTTCTTCCAAACCAGGGCAGCTACCGGTGGCATGACGAAGAAAGGCGAGATGATCAGGATACGGACTATGCCCTGGCCGAACATTGGCTGGTCAAGCAAGAGGGCAATGCCGATGCCGCCGACCACGGTGATCAACAGAACGCCGCCGACGATGAGCAGCGTGTTCCAGACCGACTGGAAGAAAGCGGGATCGGTATAGAAGTATTTGTAGTTGAACAGCCCGGCGAAGCTGACATTGCCCGGATTGAGCAGATTGTAGTTCTGGAACGAGAACCACAGTGTCATCGCCAGCGGTACGATCATCCAGACGAGAAGAAGACCGACGGACGGCGCCATCATGAGACGCGACAGCGCCCGTGTGTTGTGCGTAGCCATGGAAGAACCCACCCTGATGGCCAACACGCGCGGCTGTGTCGGCCGGCTGCGTCAGCTCGTTTTCTTGTGTCGGCCAAAACGGCCCGAAGTATCCGCGCCGAACGGCAGGAGAGGCGCGTCAAACTTTTTGGTGTTGCCGCCCGGATCGCAATCCGGACGGCTTCATTTCCTTCGGGAGGAAATTACTTGATATAGCCGCCGCGGGTCATTTCGCGTTCGGTGACCTGCTGGGCCTGGGCAAGAGCATCGTCAACCGACATCTGGCCTGCAAGCGCTGCAGAGAACAACTGGCCGACGGTTGTTCCAAGACCCTGGAACTCCGGAATGGCGACAAACTGCACGCCGACATATGGCACCGGCTTGACAGTGGGGTTCTTCGGATCAGCAGCATTGATGCTGTCGAGCGTCATCTTTGCGAACGGAGCAGCCTTCTGGTACTCGGGATTTTCGTAAAGCGAGGTGCGCGTGCCCGGAGGAACGTTGGCCCAGCCTTCCTTGGAAGCGACGAGGTTGGCGTAGTCCTTGCCGGTTGCCCAGGCGATGAACTTCTCGGCCGATGCGGTCTTCTGCGAGCCGGCCGGGATTGCGAGGTTCCAAGCCCAGAGCCAGTTGCCACGCTTGCCAAGGCCGGTATCCGGAGCCAGAGCAAAGCCGACCTTGTCGGCAACGGTCGAGTCCTTCGGGTTGGTCACGAAGGAAGCAGCAACCGTGGCATCGATCCACATGCCGCACTTGCCCTGCTGGAAGAGCGCCAGGTTCTCGTTGAAGCCGTTCGACGAAGCACCCTGCGGGCCAGCGTCGTTCATCAGCTTGACATACATGTCGAGCGTGTTCTTCCATTCAGGCTGATCGAACTGCGGCTTCCAGTTCTCGTCGAACCAGCGGGCGCCGAAAGCGTTGGACGTTGCCGTCAGGAACGCCATGTTCTCGCCCCAGCCAGCCTTGCCGCGCAGGCAGATGCCGTTGATGCCGGCCGCGCGGTCGGTCATCTTGCGTGCCGCTTCGCCGATGAATTCCCAGGTCGGAGCGTCAGGCATGGTCAAGCCAGCCTTCTCCATCAGGTCGCGACGGTACATGACCATCGAGCTTTCACCGTAGAACGGCGCGGCATAGAGCTTGCTGTCGTCGCCGGTGAGGCCCGAACGGATGGCCGGCAGCAGATCGTCGACGTCATAGTCGGCGCCGAGATTGTCGAGTGGCAGCAACCAGCCCTGCTTGGCCCAGATCGGAACTTCATAGGTGCCGATCGTCATGATGTCGTACTGGCCGCCCTTGGTCGCGATGTCGGTCGTGACACGCTCGCGTAGGACGTTTTCTTCCAGCGTAACCCATTCGACTTGGATGTCGGGGTTCTTGGCTGTGAATTCGGACGTCAGACCCTGCATGCGGATCATGTCGCCATTGTTCACGGTTGCGATGGTAAGGGTTTCGGCAGATGCCATGCCCGCAAGGGCGAGAGCTGAGCATGCGCCCAGCAGAATCGTCTTCAATGTCATGTCTTCCTCCCAGAAGAGAACTGAGCATTCGCTTTGCTCATGGGCAATTACTCAGTCTCCGGCTGTCGAAAGTCAATGGAGATTCCATGCTGCGATGCGGCAAAGAATACTCAGGACGTTGAATTTCAATGATTTATTTTAATGAAACATCAGCCCTTGAGCAGATATCGAGCACCGTCTTCGTCGGTAATCAGCCCGTTTATGTGCCCGCCGCGAACCGCAGCTCGAATGGCGGCATGTTTGCGCTGACCGCGGGCCATGCCGATCACGGTCGATGTTTCGCGCGAAGGTATGGCGAGACTTGCCACCCGATCATTGACCGGATCATCGAGCAGGCGGCCATCGGGACCAAAGATCCAGCCGCAGATCTCACCGGTCGCGCCCGCCGTCAGCAGCGCCTCCATCTCGTCTTGCTGCAGGAAACCATCGAGCAGAAGCGGGGCATTGAGTGTCATCTCGCCGATGCCGACGAATGCGGCGTCGGAGGATTTGCCAAGCTCGATCGTGGGAGCGACCAGCGGCTGGCGGTGCAGAAGATCCCGCTCCTCGCGTGACGACACGATGACGGGCAGAGGCATGGGAAAATGCCGCGCCTTGACCGCATCCGCCATCGAAAAGATGACGTTGAAATAGGCAGCCGAGCCGTCCGGGCTGATATTGCCGGTCAGCGACACAATTTTATGCTGCGGACATTCCATCGGCGAGAGTTGATCGACCATGGCGCGCAAAGTGCGTCCCGTTCCCATGGCAATGACCAAGGGGTCGGGCTGCTTCAGCCATCGTTCCAGTTCCGCGGCGCCAGCCTCGGCCACGCCAACGGTGGCCGATTCGGAGGCCGGGTCGCTGGGGACGATTTCGACATGCTTGAGGCCGTATTTGTCTTTGACAGCTTCGCCGAGTTCGAGACAGGCGGCAATCGGATGGTCGAGCCGCACCTTGATCAGCTTTTCGGCAACCGACAGCGACACGAGCCTCTGGGCGCTTTGCCGCGAAATGCCCATCGCAACCGCAATCTCGTCCTGGGTCCGACCGGCGACATAATAGAGCCAGCCTGCTCTTGCCGCATCATCGAGCCGCGTTTGGCCTTCTGGTCGCTTTGCCATCAAGATTGGCCCACCCTTTCGAAACCAGTGCTGCCAATTTTCGCTCTGACTGTCAAATGACCGAGGCGTCTCCTCACATCTCCACAGGGTGCGCCAGCGTGTCCTGAGCGGTAAAATTGCACTGGACATTCGAATCGGAGATCTTTAATGTTACGATATTACATTACCAAATATCGGCGAGTGGATGAGGCATGAGCAGGCTTGACCGGAAGACCCGACAAGCCCTAAACATATGGCTGACGGTTCCCCAATTGGATGACTCCAAGGGGATTAATAGGGAACACGGTGCGGAATACCCAACAAGGGACCAAGACCGTGGCTGCCCCCGCAACTGTAAGCGGATTGCCGTCCATCCTCGTGGCGTGAAAGCGCCAGGCCACTGCGATCGTGATCGCGGGAAGGCAGATGGACAGCAGATATCCGCGAGCCAGGAGACCTGCCGTCGTCGAAGAGAAACCGCAACGGACGGGGTGTTCCGATGGAAAAGATCTGGCTTGAAGGCAGCGCTTCCGCGCGCTTTTACAATATTGCCATATTGCCTCCGGAGATACCGACGGAGGACAATCATGGCACATGCGAAACGACACACGGTAACCGTTTGCACGGACTGCCGAATCACGGGGACGGCGTGCCGCCCCGGACTTCAGCTTCTCGATCACCTTAACGCCTGCCTGTCAAAGATCGGGGCCTCGGACAATCGCGACTTTGCGGTTGAGGGCACCGTATGCATGGCGGGCTGCAAGAGACCCTGCACCATCGCGTTCCAGGCAAGCGGGAAGGCCACCTATCTCTTTGGTGACATCGAGCCCGACGCGGACATCGAGGCGCTGGTCACATTTGCCAAGCTCTACGGCGAGCGCCCCGATGGCATGACCCGCGAAGCAGAACGTCCGCGCGGTCTTGGCGGCAAGATACTCGCCCGCATCCCGGCCTCCGTGCTGATTTCGGAACAATCCTCGGAGCGTCTCCAATGAGCCCGAACCGTGGGAGAGCCTCCCATGAGCTGTGATGCGAATGGCACGTCGATACGGGTGTCCGATCTCGGCTGGGGTCCGAAGCCGGACCTCCTCCTGGTGCGCGGGGTGAATTTCGAGCTGAACGCAGGCGAGCGGCTCGCGATCATCGGCCCCAATGGTGCCGGCAAGACGTCGCTCCTGCGTTGCCTTTACCGCGGTGTTGTTCCGCGCGAAGGCAGGGTCGAAGTCGGAGGAGAGGACATTTGGCAAATCGGATCGCGACAGGTTGCGCGCCGAATCGCCGTGGTCCTGCAGGAAATGCCGGCGGATTTCCCATTCAGTGTCCGTGATGTGGTGATGATGGGGCGCATTCCCTGGCGCGAGGGTCTGACCGGCTGGACGGATGAGGATCGCCGCGAAGTTGCCCATGCCCTTGAGCACCTGAACCTGGCGCATCTCGCCATGCGCCAGTTCTCCACGCTGTCGGGCGGGGAAAAGCAGCGTGTTCTGGTTGCCCGCGCGCTGACCCAGAAACCCGAGATCATCATTCTCGATGAGCCGACGAATCATCTCGATATCCGCCACCAGCTCGAGATCCTCAACCTGTTGCGCAGTCTCAAACTCACGATCATCACCACGCTGCATGACATCAACCTGGCGGGCGACTTCGCCACCCATGTCGCACTGATGTGCGAGGGGCGCATGACCGCATTTGGAAGACCGGATGATGTCCTGACATCCGGCGCTGTCTCGACCACATTTGGCGTCTCAGCCATGGCGCATCCGACCCCTGGCCACAGCGTTTCACGCTTCTCGTTTTCACTTCAAACTGCTTGATTTAAAAGGATTCCACATGTCGCTTACACGTTTTTCCGCCGCGACCGCCAGCATTCTCGTCTCGGGTTTGCTGACCACCTCGGCGCTCGCTTATCCGGTCACCGTTAAGAGTTGCAATCGCGACGTTACCTTCGATGCGGCACCCAGTCGCGCCGTTTCCAACGACGTCAATCTGACCGAGATGATGCTGGCGCTGAAACTGCAGGATCACATGGTGGGCTACACCGGCGTTTCCGGCTGGAAAACCCTGGACGAAAAAATCAGGGAGGGCGTCAAGGAACTGCCGGAGCTGTCGCCCAAATATCCGACGAAGGAAGTCTTGCTCAACGCTGACGCTGATTTCTACTTTGCCGGCTGGAATTACGGCATGAAGGTCGGCGGTGAAGTCACACCGGAGACACTCGATGCGTTCAAGATCAAGGTCTACGAGTTGACGGAATCCTGCATTCACATCATGGCCAAGGGCAAGCCGACGATGAATGACATGTTTGTCGATCTCGTCAATCTCGGCAAGATCTTCGGCGTCGAAGAGCGCGCCAATGAACTTGTAGCCGGCTATGAAAAAGGACTGGCCGAGGTTCAAACCCGCATCGGCGCGGTGAAGGAACCGGTTCGTGTCTTTGTGTATGATTCGGGCACGGAGAAGCCGTTCACCTCGGGTCGCTACGGCATTCCGACGGCGATGATCGAAGCTGCGGGCGGCATCAACGTCATGGACGATGTCGAGAAAAGCTGGACTGAAGTGTCCTGGGAGCCGGTGATCGAGCGCAACCCTCAGGTCATCGTCATCGTCAACTACGGCGACGTGACGGCTGACCAGAAGATCGCCTTCATGAAGGAAAATCCCGCCTTCAAGAATCTCGATGCGGTGAAGCAGGACCGTTTTGTGGTTCTCGAATATGTCGAGGCGACCCCGGGACCACGCAATATTGATGCTATCGGCAGGCTGGCCGACGCTTTCCATCCTCGCAATATGTAGATCGCGAAACGGAAACAGGTCTTGTCACCGGGCGCCATGCGCCCGGTGAACCGAATTTTATCCAGCAGATAGGCATGTGATGACGAGCGGCAAGGTGTTGATGTGGGGGGCACTAGCGGCCGCCCTGATGGTGCTGTGCCTGACTGCAGGCGTTTCTTTCGGCGCCGCGCCGATCCCGTTCACCACGGTCTGGTCGATCATCGCCAACAAGCTTCATCCGGGCTTTAGCGAAGTGACATGGTCCGCCGGTCGTGAGAGCATTGTCTGGGACGTGCGCTTCCCGCGAGCGATCCTGGCAGGACTTGTCGGCTCAGGTCTCGCGGTTGTCGGTGCTGTCCTGCAGGCGGTCACGCGCAATCCGCTCGCCGATCCGCATCTGCTGGGCGTCTCTTCGGGTGGCGCGCTTGGCGCCATCATCGCGCTGCTGCACACGGGCCTGATCTTCGGCCTTGTCACGGTACCTCTGTTTGCCTTTGTCGGCGCACTTGCTGCAACGCTGGCTGTGATGGCGGTCACCCGCTATTCGGGCGCTGCTGCGGATCGGCTGGTCCTGTCCGGTGTCGCCGTTGCCTTTGTCGCCACCGCCCTCGGCAATCTTACCATCTTCCTCGGTGATCCGCGTGCGGCCCATACCGTTGTCTTCTGGATGCTCGGCGGATTGGGCCTCGCCCAGTGGTCGCACCTGCTTTATCCCGCCCTGGCACTGGCTCTATCGCTGATCTGGCTCCTGCTGCGCGCGCGCGAAATCAATGCGCTTGCCATGGGCGACGAGACGGCCGCGACACTGGGTGTTCCCGTCTCGCGATTCCGCGCCCAGCTGTTTGTCGTCACGGCTCTGTTGACCGGCGTTATGGTCGCCTTTTCCGGTGCCATCGGATTTGTTGGCCTGTTGATCCCGCATGTCGTGCGGCTGGTCGGTGGCAGCGATAATGTCCGCGTTATCCCCTTGTCCGCCTTTCTTGGTGCGATCGTTCTGATCCTCGCCGACATTGCCGCGCGGGTTGTCATGGCACCCGAAGACATGCCGATCGGTGTTGTCACCGGTCTGGTGGGTGGGGTTGCGTTCATCGTCTTGCTTCGCCGCCGATGACCGTCACAAGTCGCGACAACAGCAATTTATGACGAGCTATTGCTCCATTTTCGTTTTGGCCTAGGATGAAGCAAAACGAAGAATGGGGAGGGGACAATGATTTTTTCCGCGCGTCAGGCCGAAATCATGGCCATCGCAAAGGAGCAGGGGCGTGTTCTGGTTGATGAACTTGCCACGCGTTTCGCCGTCACGCCGCAAACCATCCGCAAGGACCTCAACGACCTCTGTGATACCAGGGCGCTGAACCGCATTCACGGCGGCGCCGTATTTCCGAACGGAAATGAAAACGTCAAATACGAAGCGCGCCGATCCATGGCGGCGGCCGAAAAACAGGCGATCGGTCGGGCAGCGGCCGCATTGATTCCGGACAACTCGTCGCTTTTCATCAATATCGGCACGACCACGGAAGCTGTCGGCGAAGCGCTTGTTGACCACAGGGAGTTGATGGTTATCACCAATAATATCAATGTCGCCAATCGCTTGCGTGTTTATCCCTCGATCGAGGTGGTGATTGCCGGCGGCGTTGTTCGTGGCGCTGACGGCGGTATCGTCGGTGAGGCTGCGGTCGATTTCATCCGCCAGTTCAAGGTTGATTTCGCGGTGATCGGCGTTTCGGCGATCGATGAGGATGGAGCACTGCTGGACTTCGATTTTCGAGAAGTGAAGGTGGCGCAGGCCATCATCGCCAATGCAAGGCACGTCGTGCTGGTTTCCGATGCCTCGAAGTTCGAGCGCACGGCACCTGTGCGTATCGGGCATATTTCCCAGGTTCATACCTTCATTACCGACCATTGTCCTTCGGCCAATGTCCGGGCGATCTGCCTGGACAAGGAGGTCCAGTTGCTTGAGACGACCCCTTCGGACATCGGCCAGGACAGATCGGCGTAACATTCGTTTGACATTCGTTTGCATTTCATTTTAGATGACGATGCTTTCGCTATCGCAATAAATGCTGCAGTGCGAAATACGGGGGAACAATGACGGACGAGCCTATCTACGATCTGTTTGTGATCGGTGGCGGCATCAACGGCTGCGGCATTGCCCGTGACGCCGCTGGCCGGGGCTATACCGTTGCGCTTGCCGAAATGAACGATTTTGCCTCGGGCACATCCTCAGGCGCGACCAAGCTGATCCACGGTGGTCTCCGTTATCTCGAACATTACGAATTTCGCCTCGTGCGCGAAGCGTTGATGGAGCGCGAAGTGCTGTGGGCCATGGCGCCGCATGTTATCTGGCCGCTGCGTTTTGTCCTGCCGTTCCAGAAGGGTGGCATCCGTCCGGCCTGGCTGATCCGCCTTGGCCTGTTTCTCTACGATCATCTCGGCGGCAGAAAGCTGCTCCCGGCGACCAAGACCTTGGATCTCCGCCGGGATCAGGCCGGACAGCCGCTGAAGCCAATTTTTGCGAAGGCCTTTGAATATTCCGATGGCTGGGTCGATGATGCCCGCATGGTCGTGCTCAATGCGCGTGACGCGGAAATTCGCGGCGCCCGCATTTACAGCCGCGCCAGGGTGATCTCGGCCCATCGCGAAAACGGCGTATGGGTCGTGACGACCAAGGCCAAGGGCAGCGGAGCGACAACCGTCCACCGCGCCCGAATGCTGGTCAATGCAGCCGGTCCCTGGGTCGATCAGGTGCTCGCTGGTGCCTTCGGCCGCAACAACGTTCACAACGTTCGCCTGGTTCAGGGCAGCCATATCATTGTCCGCAGGAAGTTTGCCGATAAACGTGCCTACTTCTTCCAGAATCCGGACAATCGCATCATCTTTGCCATTCCCTATGAAGGCGATTTCACCCTGATCGGCACAACGGATCGTGACTACACGGATGATCCGAAGGATGTGAAGATCAGTGCGGAGGAGGTAAACTACCTCTGCAATGCCGCGAGCGAGTATTTCAAGGAACCGGTCGTACCGGACGACATTGTCTGGAGCTATTCTGCCGTGCGTCCGCTGTTCGACGATGGCGCTTCCAAGGCGCAGGAAGCGACCCGCGACTACGTGCTGAAGGTCGAGGCAGCGGACGACGGAGCGCCGCTGTTGAATGTATTTGGCGGCAAGCTGACGACCTATCGTCGCCTGGCCGAGCATGCTCTCGAAAAGATCGGTGAAGCGATCGGTGTCAAGGGCATTGCGTGGACCGCAGGCAGTCGGCTTCCGGGCGGCGATTTTCTCGTGACCGGCTATGATGCCACGGTGCAGGAACTCATTGGCGTCTACCCGTTTCTGGAACGCCGCCATGCGGAACGTCTCATCCGCTGTTACGGGACGGATGCAAAAACCATTCTCGGAAATGCGGCGACGACCGAGGATCTCGGTCGGCATTTCGGCGGAAGTCTCTACGAGTGCGAATTGCGCTGGTTGATGGAAAAGGAATGGGCGGTCACGGCAGAGGATGTGCTGTGGCGCCGAACGAAACAAGGGTTGTTCCTGTCGCCTGAGGAGGCGCGGGGGCTGGAGGAATACTTGGGGACTGTCGCGGCGAGCTAGCCGCCTGATCCCGGATTGCCGAAGGTTTGGAGGAGGCCTGAGGAAACATGTTGGAATTGAAGAACATCTCGAAGATGGCGGGCGGTGAATACCACATTCACCCGACCGACCTGACGTTGCAGCGGGGTTCGCTGAATGTCCTTCTCGGGCCGACGCTTTCGGGCAAGACATCGCTGATGCGGCTGATGGCCGGGCTGGACAAGCCGACATCCGGCACGATCCATGTCGATGGCATGGATGTCACTGGAAAGCCGGTGCAGCAGCGCAATGTCGCCATGGTCTACCAGCAATTCATCAATTATCCGGCCCTGACGGTGTATGAAAACATCGCCTCGCCGATGCGCATTGCCGGCAAGGACGCCGCCACCATCGATCGCGAGGTGCACAAGGCCTCGGACCTGTTGCGGCTTACGCCCTATCTTCAACGCACGCCACTCAGCCTCTCCGGTGGTCAGCAGCAGCGCACGGCGCTTGCCCGCGCGCTGGTGAAAAAGGCGACACTGGTCCTGCTGGACGAGCCACTGGCCAATCTCGACTACAAGCTGCGTGAGGAATTACGCGAGGAGCTGCCGAAGATTTTTGCCCAGTCCGGCGCTATCTTTGTTTACGCGACGACAGAACCGTCGGAGGCCTTGCTGCTTGGGGGCAACACAGCAACCCTGAGCGAAGGGCGTGTGACGCAGTTTGGCGAGACCATCGGCATCTATCGCCAGCCGGTCGATCTGTTGACGGCGAGAACCTTCGCAGACCCGCCATTGAACACCCTGGCACTGGTGAAATCCGGCCAGCAGTTCCTGCTGGCTGACCGCCATGTGCTTGACGTTCCGGCGCATCTTGCAGGCGTGGCGGATGGGCCGCTGACGGTCGCTTTCCATCCTCACCATCTGTCGCTGGCGGCAACATCCCATGCCGCTAAGCCGTTGCGAGTTCGTACGCTGGTGTCGGAAATCGCCGGCTCGGAAAGCTTCATCCACGTCGAATTTGCCGGTGCGCGCTGGGTTATCCTTGCGCACGGCATCCACGACATCGATCCGGACAAGGAAATCGACGTCTATATCGACACCCGTCACCTGATGGCATTTGACGTGCAGGGCCAATCCCTGCTCGCCCATGCCAGCATGGCCGCTTGAAGGGAGGCGCGACATGGCACGTATCAATCTCGACCATATCCGCCACGCTTATTCCCCCGCTGCCCGCGCGGCGGGAGACTATGCGCTGAAGGAAGTCCATCACGAATGGGCTGACGGCGGCGCCTATGCCCTGCTCGGGCCTTCCGGCTGCGGCAAGACGACCCTGCTCAACATCATTTCCGGGCTGATCAACCCTTCTGACGGCAAGATCCTGTTCGACGGCGTCGACGTGACCAACCTCTCGACCCAGGCCCGCAACATCGCCCAGGTTTTCCAGTTTCCGGTCGTCTACGACACGATGAGCGTTTACGACAATCTCGCCTTTCCGTTGCGCAATCGCCATGTGCCGGAAGATCAGGTTCATCGCCGCGTCACCGAAATCCTCGAGATGACAGATCTCGCCGCGATGGCGAAGAAGACCGCACAAGGCCTGACAGCGGACCAGAAGCAGAAGATTTCGCTTGGCCGCGGCCTGGTTCGCGCCGATGTCAACGCGATCCTGTTCGATGAACCGCTGACGGTGATCGATCCGCATATGAAATGGGTGCTGCGCTCTCAGTTGAAGCGCCTGCATCGCCAATCCGGCTTCACCATGGTCTATGTCACGCACGATCAGACCGAGGCGCTGACCTTCGCCGACAAGGTTGTGGTGATGTATGACGGCCAGATCGTCCAGATCGGCACGCCGGCCGAACTGTTCGAGAAGCCCAGCCACACATTCGTCGGCTATTTCATCGGTTCGCCCGGCATGAATGTCCTGCCCGCTGCCGTGAATGGCGCGACCGCGACCGTCGGTGACCAGTCCATCGCCCTTCCCGGTGTGCCGAAACTGTCGGGCCAGTCCAAGATAGAGCTCGGCATTCGTCCCGAATTCGTCCGCCTTGGACGCGAGGGCATGCCGATCACGATTTCCAAGGTCGAGGATATCGGTCGCCAGAAGATCATCCGCACGCGGTTTTGCGATCAGCCGATGTCGATCGTCGTAGCAGAAGACACGGACATTCCATCGGATCCGAAAGTGACGTTCGCACCCCAGGCGATCGGGATTTACGCCGATAGCTGGCGCGTGGGCATGGAGGGCTGAGCGATGAACAAGACCTGGAACAACAAAGCCTGGTTCATGGTCATTCCGGTGTTGGTGCTGGTGGCCTTCTCCGCCGTCATCCCGCTGATGACCGTGGTCAACTACTCGGTGCAGGACACCTTCGGCAATAACGAGTTCTTCTGGGCCGGCACTGACTGGTTCACGGAAATCCTGTCCTCGGACCGGTTCTGGAATGCGCTTGGTCGCAACATGATCTTCTCAATGATCATCCTGGCGATCGAAGTGCCGCTCGGCATCCTGATCGCGCTCAACATGCCGAAAAAAGGTCTTGGCGTGCCCGTCTGCCTCGTCTTGATGGCACTGCCGCTGCTCATTCCGTGGAACGTTGTTGGTACGATCTGGCAGGTCTTCGGCCGCGTCGATATCGGCCTGCTCGGCTACACGCTGAATGCCATGGGCGTCGACTACAACCTGACCCAGGACCCGGTCGACGCCTGGATCACCGTCATTGCCATGGACGTCTGGCACTGGACCAGCCTCGTGGTGCTGCTGTGTTATGCCGGCCTCGTCTCGATCCCGGATGCCTATTACCAGGCCGCCAAGATTGATGGTGCCTCGCGCCTCTCCGTCTTCCGCTATATCCAATTGCCGAAGATGAAGCGTGTGCTCCTGATCGCCGTCCTGCTCCGCTTCATGGATTCATTCATGATCTACACGGAACCCTTCGTCGTCACCGGCGGCGGACCGGGCAATTCCACCACCTTCCTGTCGATCGACCTCGTCAAGATGGCCGTCGGCCAGTTCGACCTCGGTCCGGCAGCCGCCATGTCCATCATCTACTTCCTAATCATCCTGCTGCTGTCATGGGTCTTCTACACCGTGATGACCGTCAGCGACGCAAAGAGCCAGTAAGGAGGCGTATTCGATGAGCAATTCCGACGATCGTTCGCGCTTCGGCTTTCTGATCCCGACGGTCTATATCGTGTTCCTGCTCCTGCCGATCTAT
Organism: Rhizobium sp. CECT 9324; assembly: GCF_918741265.1. NCBI lineage: Bacteria > Pseudomonadati > Pseudomonadota > Alphaproteobacteria > Hyphomicrobiales > Rhizobiaceae > Rhizobium > Rhizobium sp. CECT 9324. Next base: position 576,808 of record NZ_CAKKMZ010000001.1, read on the forward strand.
TGGCTGGTCAACATGAGCTTCAAGACCAACGCGGAAATCACCGGGGCGCTCTCGCTCTGGCCCGTAAATCCGACGCTTGGCAACTACATGGTGATCTTCACCGATCCGTCCTGGTACAAGGGCTATATCAACTCGATCATCTATGTCTGCCTGAACACGGTGATCTCGGTGGCTGCGGCCCTGCCGGCGGCTTACGCCTTCTCGCGCTACAGGTTCCTCGGCGACAAGCACCTGTTCTTCTGGCTGCTGACCAACCGCATGGCACCGCCGGCCGTCTTTGCGCTGCCCTTCTTCCAGCTCTATTCGGCCTTCGGCCTCATCGACACGCATATCGCGGTCGCGCTTGCCCACTGCCTGTTCAACGTTCCCCTGGCGGTGTGGATCCTCGAAGGCTTCATGTCGGGCGTGCCGAAGGAAATCGACGAAACCGCTTACATCGACGGCTATACCTTCCCGCGCTTCTTCGTGAAGATCTACATGCCGCTGATCGCCTCGGGCATCGGTGTCGCCGCCTTCTTCTGCTTCATGTTCTCCTGGGTCGAGCTCCTGATCGCCCGCACACTTACGACAACCGACGCCAAGCCGATCGCTGCCATCATGACGCGCACGGTCTCGGCCTCGGGCATGGACTGGGGCGTGCTGGCAGCCGCCGGCGTGCTCACCATCATCCCGGGCGCACTCGTGATCTATTTCGTCCGCAACTACATCGCCAAGGGCTTTGCCCTGGGCCGCGTCTGAGGAGGCGTCGATGAACTTCACATGGATGGCCTGGACGCTGCCGACGGCGCTCTTCTTCATTGCGATCTTCACGCTGATCGTCTCGATGGCGGTCTGGGAATACTTCTCGCCGGGCGGCAATCCGCGCGTCGGCGTGCTGCGCTTTGAAACCACGCGCGGCGACCGGCTCTTCGTGTCGTTGCTCGGATCAGCCTTTATTCATCTCGCTTGGCTCGGCCTTGTTGGGTCGAACCTGTGGTGGGCTCTCGCTCTCTCCGTGGTCTACGCCATCGGCGTATTTCGCTACGTATAGAGCAAGACAACGACGGATGGCGGCGGGAGGCTGCCATCCTCACGGACTGGAAACTCGGCAATCGCAACCTTAGGGAGGATACTATGCGAAAGCACCTTTTAACGACGACGGCGACGATGCTTCTCGCCATGACCGGCGTGGCATTCGCCGACATGGACGCGGCAAAGAAATTCCTGGACACCGAGATCGGCGACATGTCGTCTCTCGACCGCGCGGCCCAGGAAGCCGAACTGCAGTGGTTCATCGATGCGGCAAAGCCCTTTGCCGGCATGGATATCAAGGTGGTCTCCGAGACCATCACCACGCATGAATACGAATCCAAGGTCCTGGCACCGGCGTTTACCGCCATCACCGGCATCAAGATCACCCATGACCTGATCGGTGAAGGCGACGTCGTCGAAAAGCTGCAGACGCAGATGCAGTCGGGCGAAAACATCTATGACGCCTATGTCAACGACTCGGACCTGATCGGCACCCATTGGCGCTACCAGCAGGCCCGCTCGCTGACAGACTGGATGGCCAATGCCGGCAAGGACGTCACCAATCCCGGTCTCGACCTGAACGACTTCATCGGCCTGAAGTTCACCACATCGCCGGACGGCAATCTCTACCAGCTGCCCGACCAGCAGTTCGCCAACCTCTACTGGTTCCGGTATGACTGGTTCAACGACGACAAGAACAAGGCCGACTTCAAGGCGAAGTATGGCTACGACCTCGGCGTACCCGTCAACTGGTCTGCCTATGAGGACATCGCTGAGTTCTTCACCGGCCGCGAGATCGACGGCAAGAAGGTCTTCGGCCACATGGACTACGGCAAGAAGGACCCGTCTCTCGGCTGGCGCTTCACCGATGCCTGGCTCTCGATGGCCGGCAACGGCGACAAGGGCCTGCCGAACGGCCTGCCGGTCGACGAATGGGGCATCAAGGTCAATGAAAAGTCCCAGCCGGTCGGCTCCTGCGTCGCCCGCGGTGGTGATACCAACGGCCCGGCCTCGGTCTACGCCATCCAGAAGTATCTCGACTGGTTGAAGGCCTATGCACCGCCGGAAGCGCAGGGCATGACCTTCGGTGAAGCTGGTCCGGTGCCTGCCCAGGGCAACGTCGCCCAACAGATGTTCACCTACACGGCCTTCACCGCCGACTTCGTCAAGGAAGGCCTCGCCGTCGTCAACGCCGACGGTACGCCGAAGTGGCGTTTTGCACCCAGCCCGCATGGCGTCTACTGGAAGGACGGCATGAAGCTCGGTTATCAGGATGTCGGTTCCTGGACCCTGATGAAGTCGACCCCTGACGACCGCGCCAAGGCCGCCTGGCTCTACGCACAGTTCGTCACCTCGAAGACCGTGGACGTGAAGAAGAGCCAGGTTGGCCTGACGCTCATCCGCGAATCGACGATCCAGCACAAGTCGTTCACCGACCGTGCGCCGAAGCTCGGTGGTCTGATCGAGTTCTACCGTTCGCCGGCCCGCGTCCAGTGGTCGCCGACCGGAACGAACATCCCTGACTATCCGAAGCTGGCACAGCTGTGGTGGCAGGCGATCGGCGATGCATCCTCGGGTGCAAAGACCGCGCAGGAAGCCATGGATTCGCTTTGCGCCGAGCAGGAAAAGGTCCTGCAGCGTCTTGAGCGTGCAGGCGTCCAGGGTGACATCGGTCCGGCACTCGCCGAGGAAAAGACACTCGAAGAGTGGAATGCCGACGCTGTCGCCAAGGGCAACCTGGCACCGCAGCTGAAGATCGCCGAAGAAAAAGAAAAGCCGATGACGGTCAACTACGACGAACTCGTCAAGAGCTGGCAGAAGTAAGCCGGCCAGGGATCTGATCATTGACAACCGCCGGGGCGATATCTACGCCCCGGCTTCTTCTATAAGGGAGCTTGAAGCCTGATGAGCGGTTACATTCTGGCGATTGACCAGGGAACGACGTCGACGCGTTCGATGATCTTCGATCAAGACATGCACATTGTCGGTGTCGCGCAGCAGGAATTCACGCAGCATTTCCCCGATTCCGGCTGGGTCGAACATGATGCCGACGAGATCTGGCAGAGTGTCCTGAAGACCATAGACAGGGCAGTCGCCGCAGCGGGCATCAAGATCGGCGACGTGACTGCGATCGGTATCACCAATCAGCGTGAGACCGTCGTGGTCTGGGACCGCGAAACAGGCAAGCCCATGCATCATGCGATCGTCTGGCAGGACCGTCGCACGGCGCGTTTTTGCGATGAACTGAAGGCGAAGGGCCTGGAACCGCTGTTCACGGAGAAGACCGGCCTGCTGCTCGATCCGTATTTCTCCGGCACCAAGCTTTCCTGGCTGCTCAAGAATGTCGATGGTCTGAAGGCGCGTGCAGAAAGAGGCGAACTCTGCTTTGGCACGGTCGATAGCTGGCTCATCTACAAGCTGACAGGCGGCAAGGTCCACGCGACGGATGCCACCAATGCCTCGCGAACATTGATCTACGATATCGGCGAAAACCGCTTCGATGACGACCTGCTGCAGATTCTTGAGATCCCGCGGCCGATGCTACCGGAAGTCAAGGACTGCGCCGATGACTTCGGCATTACTGAAATCTCTGTTTTGGGCGCCGCCATCCCGATCCTCGGCGTGGCCGGCGACCAGCAGGCTGCCGTTATCGGCAACGCCTGCTTTGAGCCCGGCATGATGAAATCGACCTATGGAACGGGCTGTTTTGCACTGCTGAACACAGGGTCTGATCGTGTCACCTCGTCGAACCGCCTGCTGACCACGATTGCCTACCGCATGAATGGCAAGACCACCTATGCCCTCGAGGGCTCGATCTTCATTGCCGGTGCGGCCGTACAGTGGCTTCGCGATGAGATGGGCTTCGTCCAGGTCGCCTCCGACACAGATGCGCTGGCAATGCGCGCCGATCCCAATCAGCGCGTCTATCTCGTGCCGGCCTTTACCGGCCTCGGCGCGCCGCATTGGGATGCCGATGCACGCGGCGCGATCTTCGGCCTGACCCGCAGCTCAGGACCTGCCGAATTTGCTCGCGCCGTGCTGGAAAGCGTGGCCTATCAGACCAATGACCTGCTCGAAGCGATGAAGAAGGACTGGTCGGGTGCCAGCGAGCAAACCGTCCTGCGCGTCGATGGCGGAATGGTCGCCTCCGATTGGACCATGCAGCGTCTCGCCGACATTCTCGACGCACCCGTCGACCGTCCGATGATCCTGGAGACCACCGTGTTGGGTGCTGCCTGGCTTGCCGGCTCTCGCGCCGGTCTCTGGCCGGATCAGGCTGGTTTTGCCGCGACCTGGAAACGCAACCGCCGCTTCGAACCACAGATGCTATCTGCCGAAAGAGAGCAGGCGATCGCCGGCTGGCAGGATTGCGTCAGCCGCTGCCTGACCAAGCGATAGCCTCAAGTCTACGCGATCATGGCGACAAGGGTTTCCAGCCGATCGGCATCCTTCGGCAGCTTGTCCTGCCGCAGGCGTGCGATGCGCGGGAAGCGCATGGCCACACCCGACTTGTGCCGATTGGAACGGGCGATGCCTTCAAAGGCCACTTCCACGACAAAGCCATGCTCCGGCTCTGCCCTGAGCGCCCGCACCGGGCCAAAGCGATCGACGGTATTGTTGCGCACGAAGCGATCGAGTACTTCGAGTTCCTGGTCGGTGAAACCGAAATAGGCCTTGCCGACAGGCACAAGAACATCACCTTCGCCGGGAACGGCGGTCCAGACGCCAAAAGTGAAGTCCGAATAGTAGCTCGATCGCTTGCCATGCCCGCGCTGCGCATACATCAGCACCGCATCGGCATTCATCGGATCGCGCTTCCACTTGAACCACGGCCCCTTGGCGCGCCCAGCCTGATAGACGCTGTCGTGGCGCTTCAGCATCACGCCTTCGATCACCGGATCGGGCGGGCAAGACCGCAAACGCTCCAACTCCTCCCAGCTTGTGAACGGCACCAGCGGCGACAGGTCGAAGCGGCTCGCCTCCTGCGTCTCGACAAGCCTGCCAAGTCTCTTGCGCCTTGCAGGAAAGACCTCGCCTCGAACGTCGTCTTTACCTTCGAAAAGAATGTCATAGGCGCGGATGAAGACCGGATAGTCCTCCATCATCCGTGTTGTCACCGTCTTGCGGTTCAGCCGTTGTTGCAGATCCGAAAACGTTCGTACCGGCGCATTGTTGCGCGAGGTTCCCCCGACCAGCAGTTCGCCGTCGATCACGCCATCGAAAAGGGCCGCTTCGACAATGTCCGGGAAGGCACCCGAAATGTCATCGCCGGACCGGGAATAGAGGCGGTTTCGCCCGTCTGAGCAGGAAAGCTGCACGCGAATGCCGTCCCACTTCCATTCGGCGGCAAAATCCGAAGGGTCAAGCACCTCAAGATCGCGGTCCTCGATCGGCGTCGACAGCATGACCGAGTGGAAAATCGCAGGCGTCGCCAGAACGGGTTTTTCGGTGCGGTCCTCCAGCCAGTCGAAAAGCTGCAGATAGGGGGGCGTCAGTCCGTGCCAGAGGCTCTCGATATCGCTGATATCCTTGTTGCCGAAACCCGCCAATGCCTGTTTGGCAAGACGCGCCGACACACCGATGCGCATGCCGCCTGTGACCAGCTTGATCAGTGCGAAACGTTCGGAAGTGCCGAGGCTGTCGAGAAGGCTGCGCATGACGCCGCGTGTCTCGTTCCGCCCGAGACGTTGCAGTCTCTCGACAATCGTCGCCAGCTGCAATTCGGCGCCTTCGGCCGGTTGTGCGTCGCCTGTAGGCTCCCAGACCAGCGAGATTGTTTCAGCAAGGTCGCCGACATAGTCATACGAATAGCGGAACAGAACGTCGTCCATGCGTTCCAGAACCAGCTCCTTGAGCAGGGCCGGCTTGACGTTGCTGATCTCGAGATTGTCGGTCAGTGCCGCAAGTGCATATCCCCGGTCAGGATCGGGCGTGGCATGGAAATAGTCTTCGAGCAGCCTAAGCTTGCCGTTGCGGCTCGGTGTGAGCACCAGACGATCGAGAAGGGCCGCGAATGCCTTCATCGCTCAGTCTCCCTCGTCTTCGTAGCCAACCAGATGCAGCGGCCGCGCCTTGATGCCGGCAAGCTCGCACCAGCGGACAAGCGCCTCTTCACGGCCATGCGTGACCCAGACCTGCTGCGGGGCGATATCGGTGATCGTTGCGATCAGTTCCGGCCAGTCGCAATGGTCGGAAATGACCAGCGGCAGTTCGACACCGCGTTGTTTTGCCCGCTGCCGCACCATCATCCATCCGGATGCAAAGATCGACAGCGGATCTTCGAAGCGGCGTGCCCAGCGATCATTGAACGCTGACGGTGGTCCCACGACAATGCTCCCTTTGAAGGCGCCGGATTTCGTGTCTTCGGTGGTTGCCGGCCGAAGAACGCCGAGATCGATGCCCTCGCCGCGGTAATAGTCGCAGAGCCTGGTGAGGGCGCCATGAATATAGATCGGCTTGTCATAGCCGGAACGACGAATGAGCGAAATCACCCGTTGTGCCTTGCCCAGCGCATAGGCGCCGACCAGATGGCTGCGTTCGGGAAACTGGTTCAGCGAGGTGATCAGCTTGAGAATTTCAATCTTCGGATCGGGATGATGAAAGACCGGCAGTCCGAACGTCGCCTCCGTGATGAAGACGTCGCAGGGCACCGGTTCGAAAGCCGCGCAGGTCGGATCGGCGCCGCGCTTGTAGTCACCGGACACGACAATTCTTGTGCCTTGATGCTCGATTTCGATCTGCGCCGAGCCCAGCACATGGCCGGCGGGATGAAAGCACACGGAGACGCCGTTGTGCTGGATCGTCTCGCCGAATTCTGCAGCCTGAGCGCTGTCGCAAAAGTTGTCCCCATAGCGGATGGCCATGATATCCAGTGTCTGACGTGTCGCCAGCACATGGGTGTGTCCGGAGCGGGCATGATCGGAATGTCCGTGGGTCACCAGTGCCCGTCCAACGGGGCGAACCGGATCGACATAGAAGTCGCCGGGCGGGCAATAAAGCCCGTTGGGGGTAGGATGCAGCAGCTGCTCTGGTTTGATCATGCAATCAAGATAGGGCGACAAACTGCGCCTTGCCAGCCGCTCAAGCCACGAAACGCGAGACCGCCAGATAGCCTGTTGCTGAAGCGGTTGCTGTCAGAAACGCCCCCCACGCCATGTCCACGACACTGACCGACAGCGACCAGCCTTTCAAGGTCGAAAGATTGGTCATGTCATAGGTGCCATAGGCCAACAGCCCGAGCAGGGCACCATTGATAATCGCGGTCGAAAGAGTGTTGGCGTTGACGGCGGGCAAAACGGCGAAATAGACGATGCCGGCAATATAGAGGAGATAAAACGCACCTGCTGCGGCAAGGTTGGGGCTCGCCAGCATCAGGTCGCCGATATTCCGACGGTAAAATCCGATGGCAATGCGCGTCAGCCACAGGAAGTCGAGGCCGAAGAACACGACTGCCGTCGACAGATAGGCGACCAGATAGGTCATCTTGTCTTCTCCATGCGACGGCCTGCTACGACCGCGCTTTTTGCTAGATGCCGAGAACAGGCTGCAACAGTCTCAGAAGCCGGCTTTGGAATTTAAGCGGCGCATCCGTGACGGCGAGGCAGATACAGTCTTCCTCCGGCGTCGCCACGGGCTGGTGCGTCAGGCTCTCGTCGGCTTCCTCAAGGTCGCCGCGCTTGAACACACTAGCGCCATCGGTGAAAGCGCCTTTTAGCACCAGCGTCAGTTCACGACCGCCGTGCGAGTGCTCCGGAACAGGCTTGCCCGCAGGGATCTTCAACAGGCGTACTTGTGTCTGGCCATCCGCAGTCTTTATCGGGATATGATATGCGCCCCGCCCGAGGGCCTTCCATTTCAGGAGCCCGACGTCGCCGCCGAGATAAGATCGAAGCGGTTCCGGCAGAATGGGGGTATCGGTTTGTTCGGGCACAGTCTTGAGTTCGGATTTTTTCACAGGCCTGGACGCTGAAATCTTCGCTTTCATCTCGTCCCAGCTGCTCGACGCCATGTCGTCCGTGGTCTCGGGCATCGCCAGTTCCAGCAGTTCGCCACCAGCATGCTCCATGAAGGAAAGCCGGCTACGACAGCTTGGGCAAAGGGCCAGATGCGTTGCGACCGCAAGGCTCCAGCCTTCCGCCAATTCTCCTGTGGCATAGGCGAGCAACAATTCGTCGCTGACGTGATGTTGGACCTGGAGCGTCATGCGCGTTGCTCCAGAGCTGCTCGCAACTTTGCAAAAGCAAGGCGAATACGGGATTTGACCGTGCCCATCGGCAAGCCGAGTTCGGCGGCGATGGCACTGTGCGAGGCTTCTTTGTAAAATGACATCTTCAGGAGTTCAAGTTGCTCGGGAGGGAGTGTTTCCATGGCGCGGCGGAGGCGATCTGCTTCCTGGCGCCCTTCATATTCGACGTCTGCAGCAGGCACATCATCCGGCACGAAGGCTGGATCGGTAGGGTCAAAAGTGGGCCGGCGTTCCTTGCGAAAGGCATCGATTCGTTGATTGCGCGCAATCGTGAAGATCCAGCTCGAAACATTGCCCCTCAGGGGGTCGAATTGCGCGGCCTTGTTCCAGACGGCAAGCATGGTTTCTTGCATCAGTTCCTCGGCCATCTGTCCGTCGCGGGCAAGCTTGGCCATGTAGGCTTTTATCTTCGGGCTGTAATGCTTGAAAATCTGTTCGAACGCTTCGACGTCCCGGTCCCGGCCGACGGCGGCCAGAAGCTTTGAAAAATTACGCTGCGCAATATCGTCTGCAGAATCGGACATAGAAACGCTTGTCTTCCCCTTGTGGGGCTGTGCCACGGCAAGCTGCCGCACCAAGAGCCGGGGGCCATTCTGGCATGCATCTGCCGATATGGGAATCGTGTTGACCATCATGGCAGCCATTACGGCGACCTTGCGTTGCTGGATCACCGTTGAGATTTTATTCCGCCGCGAACAATCCGTTCCCGAAACCGAACCGTAGTGATGACCAGACAAAAGCTGCGGTATTCGAATAAAGGGCAGGTGATGGACACGGATATTTCTAGGACTGTTGTCAGCGGCAAGCGCAGGATTGCGGTCATCGGATCTGGAATCTCTGGTCTATCTTCAGCTTGGCTTTTATCCAAAAGCGCAGACGTTGTGCTCTATGAGACCGAAGCCCGACCCGGCGGCCATTCCAATACGGTGATTGCACCGGCCGATGGCAGGAATATTCCGGTTGACACGGGCTTCATCGTTTACAACGACCGGAACTACCCGAATCTGGTCAAGCTGTTCGAGCATTTGAAGGTGCCGACCTTAGCATCGAACATGTCGTTTTCTGCGTCGATTGCGGGTGGAAAATTCGAATATTCCGGCTCTGGCTTGTTCGGCCTTCTGGGCCAGCGCACGAATCTCTTCAGTCCCCGTTTCTGGAAAATGGTCTCGGACATCAGGCGCTTTTACCGCGAGGCACCCGGCTTGCTGGGCCGCCCGGAACTTGAGAGTGTCAGTCTTGGCGAGTACCTGAAGTCCGCCGGCTACGGCGCGTCCTTCATCGAAGATCATCTTCTGCCGATGGGTGCTGCCATCTGGTCGACCACGGCGCATGACATGCAACTCTATCCGTTGCATGCCTTTATCCGCTTTTTCGATAATCATGGTCTCTTGTCTCTGACCGATCGACCGCGCTGGCGCACCGTGGATGGTGGAAGTCGAGAATATGTGATGCGCATCCTCGCCGATTTCCCGGGCGAGTTGCGGCTGTCGACACCGGTGGCGCATGTTCGCCGTAGCGGCTCCGGCGTGGAAGTCGTCGATATACGCGGCCACATAGATCAGTTTGACGATATTGTCATGGCAACGCATGCCAATCAGAGCCTCGACCTCCTGCAGGATGCAGACAGTGTTGAACGCCGTGTGCTTGAATCCTTTCAATACACCCCGAACCTTGCCGTACTGCATTCGGACGAGCGCCTGATGCCAAGCCGAAAATCGGTATGGTCGAGCTGGAACTACATCGCCGATGGTCACGATGCCGGCAGCAAAGCACCCTGTGTGACCTACTGGATGAACAAGTTGCAGTCGCTGGATGCCGGCTGTCCACTGTTCGTCACCCTCAATCCGTGCCGCAAGATCGATCCGGCGAAGATCGTGCAGACATTCAACTACGAACATCCGCTGTTCGATACTGCGGCCATTCGTGCGCAACGCGAGCTCTGGCAGTTGCAGGGTCGCCGCAATACATGGTTCTGCGGAGCCTATTTTGGCAGCGGCTTTCATGAAGACGGGCTCCAGGCCGGGCTGGCCGTGGCTGAAGCGCTGGGTGGCGTTCGCCGACCGTGGAGCGTTGCCAACGAATCCGGCCGCATCGTGCTTGGCCATCAACTTGAGGCGGCGGAATGAGCCTGACATCCGCCATTTATGCCGGCCATGTACTGCATGTTCGGCACCGACCCAAACAGCACAGGCTGCGCTATAGCGTATTCTCGCTTCTGGTCGATCTGGATGAATTGCCTTTGCTCGACAGGTCACTGCGACTGTTTGCCCACAACCGTCGGGCTGTTTATTCGGTGCATGACGAAGATCACGGCGATGGTATTGTGGGCGGCCTGCGCGAGTGGGTCGAGCGGCAACTGGCTGCAGCGGGCATTGATCGACAGGGCATGAAAATCCACATGCTCTGCTATCCTCGCATACTGGGTTATGTGTTCAATCCGCTCACAGTCTATTTCTGCTACCGCGAAGCCGGTGACCTCGCCGCGGTTCTTTACGAAGTCAGCAACACCTTCAAAGAGCGTCATACATACGTGATCCCGGTCGCAGCAGGTGGCAAAATCTTGCGTCATCAATGCGCCAAGGAAATGTATGTCTCGCCGTTCATTCCCATGAACTGCCAGTACAGTTTCAGCATCCAGCCGCCGTCGGACGATGTCGTGATCAACATCGGAGAAACGGACGCCGACGGGTTGCTGCTTTTCGCGGGCTTTTCCGGGCGACGCCGGGTCTTGTCGGATGCAAGCTTGTTGCACATGTTAGTAACCTTCCCCTTGATGACCCTGAAGGTGATGGGTGGGATCCACTGGGAAGCGCTAAGGCTGTGGCTGAAAGGGACCCCGATTTACCGCCACAAACCCGCAGCGAAGCCGATCGCAACGACAATCGTTCTGCAGAATGGGATAGAAAAGTCATGAGCCATGCAGAGCAGGAAATGCAAAATGTGATCCATGCGCGTTCCATCTGGCAGCGTGTCCTGTGCGGCTGGGCCGACCGGATATCGGTGGGGCGCTTGACGTTGCAGTTTGACGGCGGCGCTGCTCACACCGCTGTCGGTCGCGAAGTGGGACCGAGCGCGGTCCTTCATATTCGCAACTCCAAAGCCGCATTTCGCATTCTCACCGGGGGAACGCTCGGCTTTGCGCAGTCGGTCATGGAGGGTGACCTTGATAGTCCCGATATCGGCGCCGTCCTCGAACTTGCGCTCGCTAATGAAGCGAGCCTGAAGAAAGTTCTCAATCCGTCGACCATTTTCGGAAGGCTGGCGCACTTGCGCCATAGACTGCGGCGCAACTCCAAGCAGGGCAGCCGTCGAAATATCGCCTTCCACTACGATCTCGGCAATGCATTCTATGGCCTGTGGCTGGATCGGACGATGACCTACTCATCGGCCTTGTATGCCCCCAGCAGCCTCTCGCTGGCTGAAGCACAGGAAGAGAAATACGCCCGCATTGTGCGCGAACTTGGCATCGGTCCAGACGACCATGTTTTGGAGATCGGCTGCGGTTGGGGAGGTTTTGCCGAATTTGCCGTGCGGGCCACCGGCTGTCGCGTCACCGGTTTGACGCTTTCCGTCGAGCAGGCTCGTTTTGCCGAGCACAGATTGCAGAAGGCCGGCATCGCCGACCGCGTCGATATCCGCCTGGAGGATTATCGCGATTGCAAGGGCGAGTTCGACAAGGTCGTGTCCATTGAGATGTTCGAGGCCGTGGGCGAGGAAAACTGGCCGGTCTATTTCAGGGCTGTTCACGAACGACTTGCGTCGGGTGGCAAGGCCCTCATCCAGACGATCACCATCGACGAGCAGCGCTTCGAGGCCTACCGGCGCAATGCCGACTTCATTCAGACCTACATCTTCCCGGGCGGCATGCTGCCCTCCGTTTCCCGGTTCGTTGGCGACGCGCAGGAGACGGGGTTGCTGGTGTCGGACTGCTTCCGTTTCGGCAAGGATTATGACCGGACGCTTCTCGCCTGGGATGCGGCGTTTACGGCCAACTGGCAGAAGATCGAACCGCTGGGGTTTGATCGCCGCTTCTACCGTATGTGGCGACTGTACCTGCACTACTGCGCAGTCGGATTCCGCACCGGCCGCATCGATGTTGCGCAATTCAAGCTGGAAAAGCCCCGCGGATAGATGAGGCCTGCGTGTGCCATCAGAGACCGGAAGGACGCAGCATCCGGCGGGTGATGGCGAAACGCAGTTTATGCGGCAGCGCATGCAGCAGCCGAACAGCAATAGCCATTTTCCACGGAAAGATGATCTCGAAACGACCCGTGTTCAGGCCGTCGGCTATGCTGTCGGCCGCTTCTTCGGCCGAGACGAGGAAGGGCATGGGAAAATCGTTCTTCTGCGTCAGAGGTGTATCGACGAAGCCCGGGTTGACGATAGTCAGCTTCACGCCATGGGCGGCGAGTTCAGGATAAAGCGCTTCGCACATCGCATTCAGCGCCGCCTTGGTAGCGCCGTAGCTTGCTGCGCCCGGCAGGCCGACATAGCCGGACACTGACGCGACAACCGCAATATGTCCCCGTTTGCGCGCGATCATGCGTGGCATGATCGCTTCGAGGCATTGGGCGGTTCCCATCACGTTCAAGTCAAACATTTGGCGGGTTCGATCGCTGTCAAAGCCAGCCGCATAGTCTCGGGTATAGGAGCCGGCGGCGAAGACGCAGAGATCGATTGGACCCAATGACGCTTCGATCGTCTCCGTGACGGCCTGCACCGCCGCCTTGTCGGTGACGTCGAGTGGAAACGGCCTGATGTGTTGCGGCGCAGCTGTGGCAAGATCGGCCAATGCGTCAGTACCCCGTGCACTCACGGCGACGGTATAGCCGTCACGCACAAGCCTATGGACGAGTGAACGGCCGATGCCGGAGCTGGAACCGGTAACCCATGCGATCTTGGTCATGGCATCCTCTTGGTTTGTCATGCAACCAATACGCCGTAACCTCGCTTCCGGTTCAGCTTTGCCAGTTGTCCAAGAGCTGCAAGCCGCCCTTCAGCAGCGTCTTTGCTTCCTCAAAAGAGGGTGCTTCGACATAACATCGCATCTCGGGTGCGTTGCCGGAGGGGCGGAAGTGAACGACAGAGCCATCGTCAAGTGTGATGCGCAGGCCATCAATGTCGCTGACGGTTTTCACGCCACCGAGAGGCGCAAGGAAACGTGTCATGTTGTCGGTGGATTGGCGCAGATGCGCCATCAAGGCACTGCTGCGTTCGACGGCGAAATTCTCCAGCCGGTCGCTGAGCGCCATCGGCATGCGGTACGCATTGGCAAGCGCTGAGAGTGATTGCCCGGTCTGTCTGGCCGTCGCCAACACGGCAAGTGCCGGCAGGAAACTGTCGCGCGTCGGCAAAGACTTCAGCACAGCCGTTCCCGTATCGAAATCCGAACCGAGCATCAGGCCGCCATTGGCTTCGAAGCCGAGAACCCCTGTCTGACCGGCGGCGAGGGCTTCATTCATCGCGGCGATGACAAATGGTGAGCCGACACGCGTGCGAACAACGGTAAAATGTCCGTCTGCCTCAAGTCCGGAATTGGAGGTCACCGGTGTTGCGACAAGCGAGGCCCGCAGGAAGCGTGCTGAAATCAGGCCGAGCAGATCGCCGCGCAGCGGCGTTCCACGCTCGTCCGACACCAGTGGGCGGTCTCCGTCGCCATCTGTTGAAACAATCGTGTCGAGCGCCAGTTCGTCCGTCCACCCGGCAAGCAATGCGACTGTCTCTTCCGACACGGCCTCGGTATCAACCGGAATGAATTGTTCGGAGCGGCCAAGCGGGAATACCGTTGCCCCGAAATGCTCGAATACCTTGACCATCATGTCGCGGGCGACGGTGCTATGCTGGTAGATGCCGACGCGCATGCCGGCGAGCGCTTGCTCGGGCAGCGTCGCGAAATTGCGTGCCAGGAACAGATCTGTCGCCTCCGCCTCATGGTTGGCGCCCGAGCCCCTTTCAACGCGATTGGCTTCAGCGTCATCTTCAAGGCTCGCAGCCAATGCCACGATCGTCTGTTCGTCCTGCTTGTCGATCTCGCCGTCCGGTCGATAGAACTTGATGCCGTTGCGGTCGGCGGGAATATGCGAGCCTGTAATCATGATGCCGCCAGCTTGGATGGCAGCACCGTAAAGCGCCAGCGCCGGTGTTGGGATTGTTCCGCAATCGATCGGGGTCAGTCCCGCGCGGGTGAGTGCGGCCATGACCGTTGCCGCAATTTCAGGGCTGGATTGGCGGAAATCACGCGCAACGACGACACAGCCGCCAGCGCTGACAAGGTTGCCTTCCAGCAGAAATCGGGCAAAGGCCGTCGCGTACAGTGCCGATACACTTCCGACTAGGTCGGAGGAAAGCCCGCGCAGCCCGCTTGTTCCGAATTTTACTGCCATAAGGTTCTCCTGTTCGTCAGACGCTTTGACCACAGGATATAGAGCCCGCTGGTCACAGGCTCAAGCAAACGTATGATTTTTGGATAAGGAAGCCCAGAAATGGAAAGAGCCTGGCGCGGGAGGAGGATGCGCCAGGCTCTTAAACTTGATCGGCAATTGGGAGGAGGAGGAGTTGCCGATCCAATCGGGCGGCACTGGGAGGAGGAGTGCGCCGCTTCGATGGTTTGTTTATACGAGCTTGAGTTTGGCCTGCCAATCCTTGTTGGTGCAATGCAGCAGTGTGAAAAATGCATAGCTATCACTGCGCCAGATCCACCTGAATGTATTTCTCTGCGAGTGAGGTTCATATCGACACAAAAAGTCTTCGAAAAACAGCTCATTGCATCAGCGAAGTCATGCAACTGAACATGTGTTGGACTGAGACCGGAGAACCTATGCAAAACACGGATAGCTGTAGCTGTTGCAAAAAACTCAGGCGCGGACTTGCTTCAGAAATGCCCGAACTCCGGGCTTTTGCTCAGCGCCTACTCTGCATGCGAGGTACACGGTGGTGGGTTGGGGTAGTGCCAGCATGCGCTTTGGGATATAGCCAGCGGACCGGATTTTGACAGGAGATAGGCATGGCATCGACGATCCGCTTTCACGAAGGCGACATTTCCGCAGCCGATGCCGTACGCTACACCGGCGCGATCGCGATCGATACGGAAACGTTGGGACTTGTCCCACGACGGGATCGCCTGTGTGTTGTGCAATTGTCCCCCGGTGACGGCAGTGCCGACATCATTCGCATTGCCGCGGGTCAGAAGCATGCGCCCAATCTCGTGGCGATGCTGGCAGATCCC
The DNA here is from genome assembly GCF_918741265.1 of Rhizobium sp. CECT 9324. Taxonomy (NCBI): domain Bacteria; kingdom Pseudomonadati; phylum Pseudomonadota; class Alphaproteobacteria; order Hyphomicrobiales; family Rhizobiaceae; genus Rhizobium; species Rhizobium sp. CECT 9324. The sequence continues at coordinate 592,290 of NZ_CAKKMZ010000001.1, forward strand.
GCCCGCCAGAAGATCTTCCACTATGGCCGCTTTGATATCGCCGTTCTCTTCCACACGTTTGGGGTGACAACCACGACTGTTTTCTGCACCAAGATTGCGTCCCGCTTGAGCCGAACCTACACGGATCGCCACGGTCTGAAGGACAATCTGAAGGAAATGCTCGAGATCGACATTTCCAAGGTTCAGCAGTCGTCGGACTGGGCCGCCCAGACACTGAGCAAGGCTCAGCTTGAATATGCGGCATCCGATGTCCTGCATCTGCACGCCTTGCGCGACCGACTGATGGAACGTTTGGTTCGCGATGGCCGCATGGAGCACGCCGGGGCCTGTTTCGAATTCCTGCCCACACGAGCCAAGCTCGATCTGCTGGGCTGGGATGAAACCGACATCTTTGCCCATAGCTGAGATCCTGTATTGCAGGAACTATCGCCGCTGCTCTTGCATCCGGCTGCGCTTTCGCCGCACCGGCCACGCCCGGCAGTGAAAAAACACGGGTGAATTCTTGTCCCCAACAGATCCTCCCGCCAAGCTTTTCTTAACCGCCGTAACCCATCATGGCTGCAAAGAATCGGAGGGACAGGGTTGGCTTTCGCGCTGATCATGTCTCCATAACGCGGTGAATTTCTGCGGACATGACGGAAGCATCCTATAGCCTGCTTGAGACGGTATCGCGTGATATGACAATGTTTCGGGATGATCCCGATGAACGGCTTCAGTCCTCTTTTCCCGCTGGGGATAATGACGACGACCTGCCGCGCGATGAGGACCCTTCGGCGTCTTTGCCGAGCTACGCGCCGGCAAACTGGCTCGACGCTTTCACCGCTGACGAGCGCAGCCACACCGGCAAGATTGCACCGAGAATTGCGTCGCCCTCCGACGAGGCAGGGCTTTATCAGATGCACATGAAGGCGATCGACTGATCAGCGCGATGGAGTCGCTTCGGCAGCTCTCTTGCGGACATCGTCAAACATCCAGTCGCGCAGAAGCGCGCCATTCTCCCAGACCGGCTGCAGAATGTTGTCCCGGCGTCCAAGCTCGGTGAGCGGGACGCTGACGATATCCGTACCCTCCGTGATGACGGCCAGCCGCCCTGCCATTGGTGGTTTCTCCTGAGGATTGGTTGGCCGTCGGCCGATGTCGCGCCAGACACCCTTGTCATCGTGAAGTGCACTCGCTCGCATGGTGAATGACAGCGTGTCACGGTTGATCTTGTGCAGGAGCGCCGAACCCATGCCAAAGGAAATGTTTTCTGCCGAAAACCCCATGCCTTCCAGCCGACCAAGGATCATCTGGATGTCCTGCAGCGATATGCCGTCCGACTGAACAACCCGGACATTCGCGTCCAGCACCTTGAAGCCCTTGCTGTTCAGTCGGGTGCCGTAAGCGTAGGCCAGCTGTGCAACGACTTGGACTGGCGTTTCGATCGGATCGCCGCTGTCGGGTCGCACGACCAGGGTTGCTCCTGCGGCCCGAACCTTGGTTTGCAGCTGTTTGCCCCAGATCTCCGCGACAGCATTGTTGAGATCATAGCTGTCGGAAACGACGGAATAGGCGCCGAATTTTGCAAATGTCTCGATCATGTTTGCAAATGCATCCGCTTCGCGGGTCTGCCCCCAGGCGGTGATGGTACTGTGTTCCGAGGCGGGTATCGATTTGCCGGCCATTTTTGCGCCGTAGTAGCGCCGAGCATGCAGGATACCTGGCAGCGAATCGGTGCTGTCGAAATGAACCAGGTGGGCTGCCCCCCCCAATGCCGCCTGTTCCAGGCTGGACGTCCCGCGCGCGCCATAGTCGCTGATGCGGTTTCGCGCCAGGCCGTCGATATCGTCGGCCGTGCGATCGAGGTAGGGCTGGATGGCCAGTCGCAAGCGCCAGGCTGTGGTTGCCACCGTCGATGGATACCAGACCGCGCGCAGCAGGGCAGGCTCGATATGAGTGACGAGCCAGGGAACCTGCATATCCGTATTGACGACTTGCACGACCGGCACGCCGCGACGGATGGCGATGCCTTCGGGCAAGGCCTCGATGCGCAGCGGCAGGTATCCGCCATGGGCATTGAGGATGTGTGTCCAGCCTGCCCGGTCGAACGGTTGTCCATGCAGGCCGGCGACCTCTTCAGCCTCATCGATGTCGGCAGCGGTGATTGCTTTCGACAGATACTCCTTCAGGAACATCTGTAGCCCGAAAAACATCACCTCCGGCCTGAAGGAATTGCCGCGAGTGGTGATGTAGGCACTGATGGCCCTGGTATCCGCCGGATACTGCAGGAAGTGCCCGAGCTTGTAGCTGTCCGTGTTCAAGATCGTATTGAGTGTCATGCTTGGCGCCCATCCGGATATCAGCCCGACAATACCGCATCGCCGAACGTGAATCACGCGTCACAGAGATGTATGCGAGCACCGGTGGAGCGGCAAGGATGGCCTTGGTTTTTATGGTTAGCGCTTTGTTAACCGTTTCTCGCCAATACTGCCCGTTGATACTCTGGCAGACCCTTATTGTATGCCCCCGTGCCGGTCACGGCCGCATGGAGACTGTGGACCGCATGAGCGGCCTGAGACTTTGCCCTTGTTGTTTCACCCGCACCGAGAGAGTTTGCAATGCTTCCTCCTGTGAGCACTGCGTCAAACGCCTATCCGGCATATCAGGATGCGCGCGTGCCCAGCGACAGTGCGGGCGCGACGGCCGCACTCGGTGCGAATACCGCAGCGAAAACGCCCGGCGCGCTTGAGCAAAACAATGAAATTGCCGGTCGGCTCAACCTTCTGCTTCTGACGGGTCAGGAGCGCATGGCGCAAAATCTCACGGTCCTGGTCGATCTGCTGGGCAGCGCATTGAAGATGGAGCGTTTGCCCAACGAGCCACTCAGTGGCTATGCGGCGCGCTTGATCGAGGCGCTAACGGATCTGACGCCCCGCGAACGCGTCGCTTTGCAACGGCAACTGATGCAGGCATTCGCAGGTCTTCAATTGCGGACGCTGATAGAGGCTTTCCGCAATCCCGTTGGCCCGGAAGCGGCAACATTGTCGATCTATCTTGAGCTTTACCGCCAGAAGGATCGCGATCTTGCGACCCGGTCTGTCGTGACATCCTACAGGCAAAATTCTGCAGAGGGCCGGGTACCCTTGGACGTCTTGCCAAAATCTTCCGGGAGCGAGGCGACGACAGCCCCCAGGACGCCGCCCGGTGTGTCGCTGAGCGATAGCGGCACCCATGCTGCAGGTTCGATTGCAGTGGACAAGCGTCCGGCTGGACCGTCGGTCGAAACGAGGAATTTTGCACAGTTGGGGACGGCCACGCCGGCCCCCGAAGAGATGGTGGAAATCTCTCGGCAGCCCCCTCCTGCCATTATCGCTGCGGAAGACCTTCAGACGGTCAGAAACCGGTTGCGCAATCTCGAAATTGTCCCTCACGTACTGCAGGCGCAGCTGGATGAGACCTTCGCCGGAGCGAAAATGATCTCGGCGGTGAACGAGGGGCAGATTGCCGTCCCGCCTGAACAAGCGGCGAGCGATCTTTCTTGGGCAGATGCCAATGACGAGCAAGGCAATGCCACTCGGCTACAGACTGCCTTTCGGCAAGCGACAAGCGCGCAAGAGGCAGGGCTGTCGGGGACTGACCCGATCGAGCCAAACGCAAACATGTCCCGATCGCCATTGGTGGTAACTTCGGCAGGCGCCAACGGGCAGCCGCCAGCAATGTTTCCGCCGATTCCGGCGACGTCCCTGATCGATGTGGTAGAAACCGATCTCGCGCGCGTCTTGCTCAATCTGCAAGTCGAGGAGGCGAGCCGTGACGGCGCGGCGACCGACATTGTCCAGATCCATGGCGAGGCTGAGGATTTGGCGCCAGCAAGGCCGGATCGTGGCTTGGCGCCCTTTGCGCCCGAACCGGAGGCGTTAACCCTCGCTTTGGCGCAACGCGGTCGTAGCGGAGGGTTCGAGGAACAAGTCGCCTACGCAATGTTCACGGCGCCGACCGATGCGCCGGTTGCCCTTCAGGCAATCGGCTTACGTGACGTCATCCCCGTTCCTTTCGTCAACTATCTGATTGTCGACGCGTTCGATCCGGATCTCGGCGAGGTCGAAGAACGCCGGCACGCCGAAGACGAGGAAGAACCAGGCGACGAAGGCCTGTCCGATGACGGTGCCGCCAGCGACGACCCGAACGAACAGGCGCAGGAACAGTTGCCCGAAGACCATGCAGGGCAAGAGGCGAACTTGCTCACTCTCCAGGAAACGGCACCCGTTTTCATCTTGGAAGATCTCAGCGCCGATCACATCATCTCAGAGCCTGCGGGGCAAGATGATCCCGCCCATGACCTCTATCTGCGGATGTCGGGGTTGATTTGAACCCGGCAGACCGACTGAGCGACGCGAAAACGTCCGCATGCAACAAAAAACCCGCCGGACGCTGTCGTCCGGCGGGTTTTCCTATTCAGCAAAACCGCAACGATTAGTCGTTGGTGCGGTTCTTCAGGGCTGCGCCCAGGATGTCGCCAAGCGATGCGCCAGAGTCGGACGAACCGAACTGAGCAACCGCTTCCTTCTCTTCTGCGATCTCGAGAGCCTTGATCGACAGCATGACCTTGCGATCCTTCTTGGAGAAGTTCGTGACGCGAGCGTCAAAAACCTGGCCAACGGAGAAACGCTCAGGACGCTGGTCGTCACGGTCGCGAGCAAGATCGGCACGACGGATGAACGACACGATGTCTTCGTGAGCAACGAGCTTCACTTCGACGCCACCGTCATTGATCGCGATGACTTCGCAAGAAACAACGGCGTTCTTGCGCAGATCGCCCGAGGTTGCTGCTTCGCCAACCGCATCACGGCCGAGCTGCTTGATGCCGAGCGAGATGCGTTCCTTCTCGACGTCAACGTCGAGAACGACGGCCTTGACCACGTCACCCTTGTTGAACTCCTCGATGACCTGTTCGCCCGGACGGTTCCAGTCGAGGTCGGAGAGGTGAACCATGCCGTCAACGTCGCCTTCGAGGCCGATGAACAGGCCGAATTCGGTCTTGTTCTTGACTTCGCCTTCGACTTCAGTGCCGGCCGGATGGCTGAAGGCAAATGCCTGCCACGGGTTCTCGAGGGTCTGCTTGAGACCGAGCGAGATACGGCGCTTCGACGGATCGACTTCGAGAACGACGACGTCGACGTCCTGCGTGGTCGAAAGGATCTTGCCGGGATGAACGTTCTTCTTCGTCCAGGACATTTCCGAGATGTGGATCAGGCCTTCGATGCCCGGCTCCAGCTCGACGAATGCACCGTAGTCGGTGATGTTGGTCACGGTACCGGAGATCTTCTTGCCAACCGGATACTTGGCAGCGATGCCATCCCACGGATCCGACTCGAGCTGTTTCATGCCGAGCGAGATGCGGTGGGTTTCCTGGTTGATACGGATGATCTGAACCTTGACCGACTGGCCGATGGACAGGATTTCCGAAGGATGGTTGACGCGGCGCCATGCCATGTCGGTGACGTGCAGCAGGCCGTCGATGCCGCCGAGGTCAACGAACGCACCGTAATCGGTGATGTTCTTGACGACGCCGTCAACAACCTGGCCTTCTTCGAGGTTCTGAACGATTTCAGAACGCTGCTCGGCGCGGCTTTCTTCGAGAACCGTACGACGCGATACAACGATGTTGCCGCGACGCTTGTCCATCTTGAGGATTTCGAAGGGCTGCGGGTTGTGCATCAGCGGGGTGACGTCGCGGATCGGACGGATGTCGACCTGCGAACGCGGAAGGAAGGCAACTGCGCCGTCGAGGTCAACCGTGAAGCCGCCCTTGACCTGGTTGAAGATAACGCCTTCAACGCGCTCGCCAGCTTCGAACTTGGCTTCCAGCTTGATCCAGCTTTCTTCGCGACGAGCCTTCTCGCGCGACAGAACAGCTTCGCCGAGAGCGTTTTCGATGCGCTCGACGTAAACTTCGACTTCGTCGCCGACCTTCAGCGTGCCGTCCTTGGCGCGTGCACCGAATTCCTTCAGCGCGATGCGGCCTTCGACCTTGAGGCCGACGTCAACGATAGCGACGTCCTTTTCGATGGCCGTGATGATGCCCTTGGCAACATAGCCTTCGGCCAGATCGGTCTTGGCAAAGGATTCCTCGAGGAGGGCAGCAAAGTCCTCGCGCGACGGGGTAGAAACAGACATGAAATCTCCTAGTCGCATCCATTTCGGATGCGGGCTGCGCCGGTGGTTCGTGTTGGTCGGGGCCAATTCCTTCGTCCGCTCTAAAGAGCTGTCCGGCGCGGGGACGGTGGGATTGGCCAACTGAAAAGGAAAACGGCCAGGCCGGTCCCGGATCAGTTCATGCTTTATTCAAGGCAGCGTCAATCAAGTCCTTCGCTGCCCGAAACGCCGCCTCTATACTCATTTCCGAGGTATCTAGCAAGTGCGCGTCTTCGGCTGGCTTCAACGGGCTGTCGGCGCGGCCCATGTCGCGCTCGTCCCGCCGCTTCACATCCTCGAAAATAGCCTCGAAATCGGCAGCCCGGCCTTTGCCGACAATCTCGTCGAAGCGGCGCTTTGCCCGAACTTCCGGCGACGCCGTGACATAGAGCTTTACCGGCGCCTGCGGGCAGACCACGGTGCCGATGTCGCGACCGTCGAGCACGGTTCCAGGTTCCCTGATCGAAAATGCACGCTGTGCGTCGACTAGTGCACGGCGCACCGATGGCATTACGGCGATCTTGGAGGCCGCTTCGCCGATCTCGTGCGCCGAGAGAATGTCGCGGTCCAGACCGGCAAGTTCGACGGTCCCGGCGATCTTGGCTGCAATACCTTCATCATCGAGCGGCAGGCCGGCATCCAATAGCGCCCTGGCTGTTGCCCGGTAGGTGAGGCCCGTATCGAGATGATGGAAGCCGTAGGCCTCTGCAATGCGGCGCGACAACGTTCCCTTGCCGGCAGCAGCGGGTCCATCAATGGCGATGATCATCGGCGTCCTCGTTCTGAAGAAGAAAAATCTGCGTTCCTGATAGCGATCCCGGCCATGAAAGCCAAGCATGTCGGCAGGTCTTGCGAAAGCCGAACCGGGCACGCCAGGCGACGTTCTCGCCGGCCTAACTGGCGGCCCAGCCCACCGCCATCCGGTCTTGATGCAGTTTGCCTTTGACAGACCGAAGCGCAACGATTAAGGGGACCGACTACAGTTTGGCCGGCTTTCCGCCGGGCGCTTGGCGCATTCCCTTATTCTTCACGACTTCATGAGGCTTTGACAGTGGCGAAGGCAGAACTTGGAACAAAACGCACTTGCCCTGATACCGGCAAGAAATTCTACGATCTGAACAAGGATCCGATCGTATCGCCCTATACGGGCAAATCCTGGCCGCTCTCCTATTTCGAGGAGACTTCGGTTGCAGCCATCATGGAGAAGGCTGAAGAAGAGGAAGTCGCGGAAGTCGATACCGAGAATACGGATGTCGAACTGGTTTCGCTCGAGGATGCAGATGATGCAGCCGGCGGCGATGACATTCCGGACCTCGGCGACGATGACGTCGAAATCGACGGCGACGACGACGACACCTTCCTCGAAGCCGATGAAGACGATGACGACGACGACATGACCGGCATCATCGGCGTCTCCGGCGACGACGACGAAGTCTGATATTTCAATATTTTCGGACCCGGAGACGAAAAGTTTCCCGGGTCCGAAATTTTAGGCTTGCTATCTTCGGAAACCGAACGTATTAAGCCGCCACCCCGACGGAAGCGCTGCTTCACGGGGTTCCCGGAACCGGCATCGCCGGACCCTTGATGGGGCTATAGCTCAGCTGGGAGAGCGCTTGCATGGCATGCAAGAGGTCAGCGGTTCGATCCCGCTTAGCTCCACCAATTTTCCCGAAACTGAAAATATCGCAATTTTATCAGACGACTAGACCGAACTCCGGACCTCGTCTCAGACCAATTCAGACCAATCATTCAGACCAACTTTGGAATTGATTGCCGTCTGAACGCTTCGACCCGGTTTCCGCATCAGAGCGGGCGACATTGATAAACGGCCGCTTCGACACAACTGCTTGAGAAAATTGTGCGCCACGTGCAACTTGTGGCACTGACGATTCTAACGAAGCGGAGTGCGAGATGGGGGAAGACGAGCAACTGGTCTTTATCAGCTATACGTCGGGCGACCGCGATCGTGTTGAGCCCATAGCTGACGCCCTTATCGCATCTGGCGTGGACGCGTGGATGGACAAGAAGCGATTGAAGGCAGGGCAGAACTGGGATTTCGAAATTCGCAGAGCGCTTGATAAGGCTGCAGTTTTGGTCGTCTTCATTTCAGACAAGTCCGTAACTAAACGAGGCTATGTCCAACGTGAAATCCGCTTGGCATTGGAGAAGGCAGAGGAAAAGCTGGTAGACGACATCTACCTTATTCCAGTCCTCCTCGATGAGAATGTCACCGTCCCCGATTTGATCAAAGACCTTCAGTTCATCCGATATAACGATGAAGCATTTCAGGAGCATCTGCTGGATGCCGTTAGGCATCAGCTCGAACGCCTTGGGCTCGCAATCGAGGTGGCACAGAATGAGGCTGAGATAAGCTGGCAGTTCTACAGTCATCGCGAGTTCCGCGACGGCATCCCAGGATGTGAAGCCGATTTCAGACTGCCGCGCTTGAGTTCAACAAAACACCCAATGGTCTCCCAAATCGGAGACATCGTGCGCGGTGAATTGTTTCTGGAATTGGCGGACTTGCGGTATCAAACGCTTCTGCCCGATCCTGAAGAGTTCAATTTTGGTCAAGATAAGTATAGACGCACCCACACCCTCGACGCGTCTCCGCAGACGCCTAAAGTTAAAGGACGCATACTGTCGTTGGCATATTGGTTGCATAGCTACTATGCTAGGGCGGCGCATCCCAATCACGGCGTCAGTACGTATTGCTTTCTTGTGGACCCGCTCTGCTATATTCGCAGCTTAGAGATGATCTTTGCGGATGCAACGGTTGCTTTGGATGCTATTCGAAGTGAGGTTCGGTCGCATCTGGTTACGATACAGGGGGAAGACGGGGATGAACACGTAGATCGAGACTGGATCGAACGTGGAACTGAAACGTGGGATGATTTCCGGGCGTTCACTTTCGAAGAAAAAGGAATTAAGCTTCATTTCCCACCATATCAAGTTGCACCGTATGCAGCTGGTCCGCAAACCGCGCTAGTTGGGTACGAAAAGATTGCAGCTTTCGTCTCCCCAGTATTCAAATCGGCGCTGGACATTGAATATGTTGGGCTAGGTGAGGGCACCTTCTCAACGCCTATAGAACTCGGGGAGACTGGAGTTTGATCGATGTCGCGTCGGCGTAGCATTTCGTGGGGCACGATAGCATTAACCGCGTCTGGCTGGATTGTGTCTGTCTTCTTAGGGTTGTTGGAGCTACCTGCAAAAATTAACTCCTTCACGAGCGAAGCACCCAAAGCGAAAGAAAGCGTCGCCGACTGGTTATTGCTTGACCAAGATTACACCGGGATGTGGACAAGCAGCTTGGAGGGCTGGGTGGACGCAACCGATCAGGAGCTCAACTCGTCCACGGATTCCGGCGGCCCAGTATCGCTTCGGATGCGAGTATATAATGGAAGAGTTGAGGGAGAGATCGAGAGCACCGGGTTGTCTGAGATCTACGTGTATTCCGCCATTCTCATAGAGGGGGAGAAACGGGACAACGGTATCGATCTGCTGGCATATGATTACGTGGGCGGTAAAAAAACGAACCTCGCGCTGATGCGTTTGACTTTGAATGACGAGGACGAGCGCCTTCCGTTGCACCTTGAGACGATCAAACAAGGTGGACCGTTTTTTCCGGAACGAGCCCGCCTTTACCGGGCCAGTGCCGACGTTTCTGAAGCGATAAAAGGAAGCTTGAACATGGAGCTCATGCGGCAGGTTATTGAAAAAGGACGAGCAGAGGCACGGCCTGAAAAACGAGAATAGAGGCCCCGCCGAGTTTCCCCGGCGAAGCCATCAGCAAACCCTCATCTCTCCGGTCGACCCTCGATCAGGGCCCCAAGCGCCGCCGTGATCGGCACCCAGTTTCCGAGCGGCATGAACGCCCGGATGCCCGCCCGGATATCCCGCTGCGTCACGTCCTCGTCGTCCCACAACGCCCCGCTCACGCCACGAGAGAAAGCCATTGCGCTGTCGATCTGGCCCACCGCAGGGGACCCGATGAACGTCTCGGTAGCCGAGCCGGAGGCGCGAGCCTGCCCGAACTGAGGACCCATCGGCGTCGCCATGAGCAGGCTATCGAGGAACATCGGGAGCACCGAAGCGGTCGCCGAGCGGGCCCATCCGTTCTTTAGGAGATTGCCGGGCTGCATGGCCTCCTCCCAATACGTTTCCCATCCCTCCTCGGTAACCGCCGTACCTGAGTGGCGAACCGCGTAGGTTGCCGCTCCCGCTGCGATCTCCCCAAGCATCAGGACCCACATTTTGGGATCGTTCACGGCCCCGTGGTTGAGCGTCCAGAGGGTGGACTTGGCCCACGCTCCGAACACGAAAGACCGGAACTGGACGAACAGCGAGAAGACCGGGCGGCTCATCCACTTCGATAAAGCACCGAAATCGTTCTGCTGGACGAGGCGGTCGGTATAGCCGGTAAGGAAGACGCGGTATTTGCTCAACGTCTCCGCGTCCCACTTCATCGTGTTGATGCCGACGATCTTCTTCCCGTCGAACTCCGAGTGCTCCAGAATGTTGGCGAACAGCTTCCGGGCGTCATCCTCGCCAAGGCCAATCGAGGCGAGCCGCTGGCGGTCCCGTTCCTTGATCTTGGAGAAGTCGAACTGCCCCTCCGTGCGGGCCTTGCGAGCCATGTCCGCGACCTGTTGCGTGATTGCCTTCATCGCCCACCGCTGCTGATAGTCGCTGATCTGGCGCATGAACGAGACGTTGGCCGTGAGGCGCTGTCCCGCATCGAGCACGTTATCAACCACCTGAGTGAACCGCCCGCCCGTCTCCGCGCCGAGACGTTCATCGTCCAAACGGAGGTCGTAGCGGTTCCAAAGGTTCTCCATGCCGATGCCCGTCATGTCGCCAAGTTCGTTGAGGAGTTTGTCCTTCGAGAGCTTGCCGGTTGCCACGGCGCGAGACATATCCCGGATCGCCGGCATCTGGCTCATGGCCGAGCGGAACCCCGTCAGTGACACGATCTTCCACGTTTCCTGAACCTGATTGAGGCCCATGTTCGACATGAGGCGGATGAACTGCGCGGCCTTGATCCGCCTCACCCATTGGGCCGATGCCTTCTCGGAACCGTAGATCGGATGGCCGTTGATCTTAGCCCACCCGAAGTCGATGTTTTCGAGGGCATTCTTGAGTTCCGCTTCCTTCTCGGAGCGAGTGCCAGGCATTAGCCTGTAGCTCTCCTTGAGGGACTGCTTGAGCTTGTCGAGGTCGCTGCTGGAGCGGATGCCGTCCACGATCAGGTCCCCGTTGTCCGGGTTGAAGATCTTCGTCTTGGCGAACTCCAGTCGGCCCGACATGGACCGGGAGTAGCGGCGGAACAGAAGCTCGGCGTCCTGCTCGAACAGGTCCCGAGGACGTAGCTCGACACGGGAGCCGTCCCGCATCTGGACCGATGCCTTGTAGTTATGGTCCATCAGCGTTCGGCGCTTGAGGCGGGGAATGCCGCCCGATGCGTCCCCTTCGGTCTTCTTGGTGGCGTCCATCATCCCGGATAGGAGGTCGAACACCTCGGCAAGCTCCGTGTCGGACAGGATGTTTCGATCCTCTAGCCCCTCATGGAACGACTTAATGAACCCGTCTCGGTCCTCCAAGTGGAGAGCCTTCGACATGCTGTCCTCGATCCCGAAGCCCGCCTTTCGGATATTCGACCAGTAGCCCCGGCCCATGCGAGCCGCGAGGTCGTCCGAAATATGCGAGGCGTGGGCGCGAATGGCGTCCTTGAAGAACTTCTCCATCACCTCTTGGTGGACGAGCTGGTCCACGCGAGCGATGACGTTGTGGTCCGCCACGAGGGGCACATAGTTGGCATCCGGTCCACCCTTCCACATTCCAGCGTCCGCCATCTCCGTGGCGAAGTCAGCCATCCCCTTGCGGAATGCCGAAGCGGCAGCGACGACATGGGGGCGGGTGTCGGGGCTCGGGTTGCTGTCCCAAATGTAGTCGTTGACGGCCCGGTTGAACTCCAACTCCTTCTGCGCCCGGCCTGCGATATTCAGGCGAGAAAGCCCGGCCTCCTTGATGTAGGCGTTCTTGGCCGGGAGGTATGCCGAGTTGAAGTTGCCCTCGAACTTGCGATGAGTGGCCCGGAACCGGGAGTTCACGCTGTCCGGGACAACCGAGTGGTCGGTGAAGCCCGCCGTCTCCTCAAACAAGTTGGCACCGATCAGGCGCGTCATCGGGTTCTTTGCGGTCGTCATCTGGCCCGTCACGTCGCCCTTTCGGAACCACCCGCCGAAGCCCACGGGGACACTTTCGTCCGCCATCTCAATCGACGCGCCGCGATCCAAGCCGATGAGGCTATCCCGCATTTCGGGGTTCCTCGCCGCGCCGCCCGAGCCGGATAGGGAGATAGAGGCGGACGGTTCGGCGTCAGCCGGAGGAGCCACCCCGCGCCGGATTGAGGCCGCTGCATCATAGGCCGCATGGCCCTCGAACGATGCCCCGCGTGTGTTGACAAGAGCGCCACCGAAGGCACCGAACAGGGCCCCCGCTGCGCCCGCCATGACGGGATCGGCATAGGGGTTATCCGTGATCGCTTCGGAGCCAACGTCGAGAGCAGCGTTCATCGCCGCGCCGGAGACTGCCCCGTAGAGCGCTCGGCCAACACGTCCGCCGCCAACTAGGGCTGCGCCCATGCCACCGGAGGCCACGCCGATGCCCAACGAAACGGGATCGATCGCGCCTGCCACGAGACCCTGTGAAACGTTCGCAACGGTGCCCGACTGGCTCATGCGGGCCTGACGCACCATGTCCTTCTGGACCCACTCTTCACGGCGGCGAAGATTGAAATCGCTATCCGAGGAGAGGAGGAAGTCGTGATACTGGGGGGCGTAAGACTTCTGGAGGTGCTTGCCCCGGTCGTCGCCAATGGTGAAGCTCGGGTCCATCCCGCTCTCCTCCATCCATCGCGACAAGTGCGACGTGATGCCGAAGCTTTGGTAGTTCGCCCCAACGCCCTCAACGAACCCGTAAGGCTGCGGATCGGGGTTGGCGTTCTGCTCCACGTAAGTCTGCGGAGTGGGTGCGCTGATCACGTCGTTCGGGCTGGTCGTGATTTCCGGGAGGTCCTGCCCGGTGTCATCGCCGTAGTAGCTGTATTCGGTCGGCGTGAACTCTCCGTTCAGGAGCGCCATCGCCTTCTGCTTGTGGCTCCCCATCTGGTATTGAACCTTGTCCCGAACGGTGCCCGGAGCGCCGCCAGCACCCGCATCGCTGCGGCCATAATACTTCTCCCCGATGCCCCCGGCGTTGATTGCCGAATACATTTCGAGAAGGCCCATTCCGGGGGAGAAGCCAGCGTCCACGAGGTAGTCGGCGGAGGCGCGAACCGCGTCCTCAATCTCCATGTCCTTGTGGTAGCCGTACTTCTCGCGCTGCGGGTCGCCCATCTGGATCAATCCACGGTGCGTCCCCCACTTGGTCGTCGGGCCCTTTTTCCAAGGGTCGAAGGTGCCCCCGGTCTCGTAGGACATGACGGTCGCGAGGTCAGCGGGATTGGCTCCGATCCTTGCGGCTTCTGTTTTGATTGCTTCCGCTAGGCGGGTTGTCATTCAGTTCTCCAAAAAGAAAGAGCCCCGTCGCGATGACGAGGCCTGTTGAGGTTGTTGATTTGGCGGGTGGGTGTGGATTAGGCGAACGAGGGGGTCGGTATCGCAGCATTTGCGAGCGCGTCGGCGGCCTCGTTGTCTGGGTCTCCGGCATGGCCTTTCACCCACTGGAACGACAATGAGAGTTCAGTCGCAACGAACTCCAAATGCCGCCACAGTTCTTGGTTCTTGACGGGTTTTTTGTCGGCAGTTCGCCAATTTTTGAGCTTCCAATTCGGCCTCCAGACGGTGAACCCATCCACCACATACTTGCTGTCGCTGATAATGGTGATCGGAATAGACGGATCAAATCCATCGCGCTCCTGAACAAATGACAGGGCCCGTATGACAGCACTGAGTTCCATTCGATTGTTGGTGGTTTCCGTTTCGCCGCCTGACAATTCAAGCCGCTCTTGCCGGTCATCGCCGTGCAGATAGCAAATGACAGCGCCCCACCCTCCGGGGCCGGGATTGCCGGAGCAAGCGCCGTCAGTGTGGATCGTAATGCGCGGAGTGAAGTCGGAATTTGTCATGGTTTTAGGGGTCTTTCAGTGATGAGAATGTGAACGAAAAAGCCCCCGCCGTGGAAACGACAGGGGCTCATGAGGAAGCGCGGGCCGTATCATGATACGCCCCTTCTGGTGATATGATGGTGGTCTAGAATGGGGAGGAGTCGTCGTCCTCGGACGCCGGGGGCTCGGTATCGAGATCGAAGCTACTCCACTCTTCCCCGTCGTCTCCCTCCCCGCCCACGGCCCAATCAGCGAAGAACCGGGCAGCTTTGGTTCCTAGTGCTTCATAAAGCGCCTCGAACACCGCCGTGCTGTCCCTCGTAATCGCCCCCGGTTTTCGCCAGTCGAGCAAGTTGCGCAATTCGTTGACAAGCTGATTGATGGCTTTTCTCCGTTGACCGTCGCTCATCGCCGGGCCCTCGGGTTGTTCGTCCCAATCATCGCTCCTATCGCGCCACCAGTGCCCCGTAAGCTCCACGTTGGCCCTCTTGAGCAACGCCTTGTGCCGCGCCCTCATGCGGCCAACGGTGGCGCTAGAAATGCCGGTCGCACGGGCAATTTCAGGCTTCGAGAAATCCATGCCGGGTTCGCGAACAAGCCGCCATGCCAAGTCCGCCTTCTCATTTTGCGTGAGACTGGCCTTGTCTTTGGAGTTGGCCCCTGCTGCCAGCAAGAGTGCCGTCCGTCGGTCACAAGAAACCACATAGGCCGGGATTGCGTCCCGCCATGCTGCCGCCCGATACGCTGCTATTCGATATGCCCCGTCCAGCAAGACGAGCGTTTCCCCGTTCCGCCACAGAATGACCGGATCAAGGGGGCCGTGGTTCTTGACGGCTTGGGCTAACGTCCGCACGTGGGCTCGATCTTGCGGGCCGTTCCGGGAAATGAAGTCGGGCTGAAATGTGATTTCTGAGAGGGCGATAAAGGCCCGCTCCCGGTGGACTACGGTGGCTTCTGCCGTCACCGACTTACCATCCGGTATCAAGGCCCGTGGATATGTGGTCGGCGACGATGAAAGCGTCCGCCTTCTTGGAAGCGCCGCGTTGCAAGACGATGTTCTCAGGGCGGAGGTCAAGGGCATCGCCATTGATGTAGCGAACCACGCTACGGGGCCCGGCGCCTGCGATGATCCTAGCGGGCATCAGGCGGGTACGGTTGAAGTGAATGCGGACGTAGGCTCCGCCACTTCCATTGCCGTTCAGATACCAAGCGCCGGTTGCCCCTGCCTCCCGGATGGTTTGATAGTCCCGCGCCGTGACTGTTGCGTGGTATTGTCCTTGCCGGTCAAGCGGGACCTTGTAGCATTCCCTCCCGTGCTGGTCACGGAAACGAATGGGGGCACTGCGGTGGGCGGCGGTGTTCGAACGGCGGGTTCTCGTTTGGGATTGATGGTGATTGTCAGTTGGGGTCATGAACTTCCTATTGTGGACATGGCTAAAAACAGAGTGGACGCCTGCATTCTTGCCGACGCGGATACCAAGCGGCGACGCGCTGAAAACAGATAGGGTCACAGACGAATTGCGCATAGCTGCGCGACATGGCCACGCGAAAACGCATAGCAAAATCGTTCGTCCTTGATGGGTGGGTTATCGGTGCGCCCACCTTTATGAGTGGGTAATCGGTGTGTCTTCCTCAATGAGGCTGTTTTATCGCCCCGCCCCGCGCATTCGCCTAAACGTCCTTGCTGGCTCGTCCGCGCTGCTTGCCCTCCTCGGTCAATACATCGCTAAAGGCGTCTGCCACGTCACCCACGGCGTCCTCCACATTGACGCCACACATTGGGGGCCGTGCCAGAACTCTAGTGAGGATTAAAAATGGCGAGCAGAACCCGGCGACGAAACCCGCCCTAAAAGCACTCTTCCCCCCTCTCTTCTCTGATCGGAACTCTGCTAGACGCGGTTTGCGATCATCACGGTGCCGCGCCATCCTCAACCCTCCCACTTGATGAGGGCGAGGCATCGCCTTGCGGAACTGTTTTCGGGCAATCCAAGCAGTTGGCTCACTTCGAGCAATTTGGCGGTGACAAACGCCAACTGCCTCTGAACGTCACGCGCCTTAACGTCCCGCCCTTCCGCCAGCGCCAAGGCGACTTGAAAGCCTTGATCGACCACGTCCGTCATCGATCTCAGGGCAAAGCGGGCGGGAGTATTGGCCGGGTGCGCGATGCTCTCAAGTGTGTCGAGGGCGGCGCAAAGTGGGATGAATGGGGATTCCTGGGTGGCGTGCGTCGGCTGCATGTTCTCTCCTCAAGCCGCACCAGCGCGGCATGGAAAGAAATCGCAGGAACTAATCGTAATTAAAACAACAAGATGCACCCACTATCGGGACCGTTTTTGTGGCGGGATTGGATGGTCCCTGTAGTGGGAATGGCCCCACCCTGCAAATGCGGGCCGGGAGCCCCGTCTCCACTTCTGATGCTCCCACTTACGGGACCATGTGGACAGATTGTCGCACCCTAGTCCCGGAAGAACGTGTCGTAGACGCCCCATACGCCCGCCAAGAGCATCGGCACGATGACGATAAAGGGGAGAGTATGGGCCATGGTCACACCTCCACCTTGTCGCTGATCCGCTTTGCCAGCCGTGAGAGAGTCGAACGGGAGCAGCCTGTCGCGTTGACGATGCTGTTCCAGCTTTGCCCGCTCTTGAGCATGGAAATGATTGCGTCATTGCGCTTGGCGTCCTCTGGACGGCCCCGATAGGCCCCTTCCGACTTGGCCCTATCGATGCCCTGACGTTGCCTCCTGCGGCGGTCGTCGTAGTCTTTGCGGGCGATGGCTGCGAGCATATCCAGCATCATGCCGTTGATCGCGTCGAGCATTCGAGTGGTGAAATCGTCGCCAGAGTTCGCCAACTGATAGGAGGTCGGCAGGTCCAGTGCCACGACACGCACCCGCTTCGCTGTGATCTCAGCTTTGAGAGATGCCCAATCCTCGGCATTCAATCTGCTTAAGCGGTCCACCTGCTCCACCAAGAGCAGATCGCCGGGATGGCAATCGGAAAGCAGCCTGAAAAGCTCAGGGCGAGTCAGGGAAGCGCCGCTCTCGTTCTCGACATACCAAGACGCGATCTTCAAGCCGCGCTCGTCAGCGAAGCTCTGGAGGTCATCTCTAGCGCGGCTGGCGTCCTGTTCTTTGGTGCTGGCGCGGAGGTAGGCACGGGTATGCATCGGGAACCCCATAGTTCGTTTTACGTGGTTCGCTTATCAACGGTTCCATTAGGATTGTCAATACGAATTATCGAACCAATTTTTCGCTGGTTCTCTTGCTGCATACCCATTCGGACAATCGCCCTGCTTAGCCACGGCTGTCCGTAAGGGTTCCCGCCAGTTCAACCACATCACTTGGAGCAGTCCCCAGGTATTACGGGAGAAGCTTCGAAACCGTATAAGTGCTGTGATTGGTAATGGTCCGCTACGGCAAGTGACCGTTAAGGTGAAAGAAGCGTCTTTCGGGAGGCGTGAACCCAAGAAGTAATGCGAAAGCTCGGAAACAGGTACCAGCCATCACCCTTTCCATGTGTGGGTTTCAGATCGTCGATGCTTGCCCATGTGTCCGCCGCTCCCTCGGGGAAGCCGTATCTGAGCCGGATGCTTTTTGATGCAAGAAGCGCTTTGTGTCCCATTCGCCAGCAGACCGGCGGTAGGCTGTCGAAAGCCTCTTCTCCACCAAGCTCGTTACTAAGGAAGCGCTGCGCAGCCTGTTCCGCCTCATGTGCAGACTTCAGACTGTAGGCCAGATGCAGTATCTCAGTGCCAACATTTCGCCAGCCATCGGAATCATCGGGAAACTCAGGGAGGTCTGGGAGCAGATTCCATGCATGTCCCATGGCCTCCCTTGAGCTTCGCCAGTTGTCGGCGTCATAAATGCGACTGACGCACAAGGCCGCATAGCTCTCCAACTGGATCACAACTCTGAAGGACAGAAAGGATGCCTGCCCCAATGAGTGCAGGAAGTATCTCTTCCCAGGTCACGCCAGTTTCCTCACGGTGGGTCTACACGCGCCTATTAGCACGAGAGGGCCAGCTAGTCTCTGACCGTGTGCCCAGATAAAAGTCGCCACCGCACGAGTGGCATTTGTACATGTGCTGCTTAGAAACGGTCTTGCCCTGGAACTGGAGTAATGACCGCTTGTCATTCTCAAAGCACACGGGGCAGAGCTTGTGCGGCGGCTCACCATTTGCGGCGTCTTCCTTGAGTTCATATGCATAGGTGCCTTCGCCGTAGTCTTTGAGCTGATACCTTGCGGCGGTCGCTTTCCAGTCATCCACGGCGGCGACCTTGGCCTTTAACTCTGAGTTCTCCTGAATGAGTTCGAAGAGCTGGGTCTGGACAGCCATGGCGGAGGATTGGGCACCCAGGATGATGTCTTGCATCTCAATGACCTTGGAGCGGATCACGGTGAGATCATTGATCTCCTTGATGGTCTTCCCAATGTCTACGGCGGTCTTCAGGCCACTCGCCACCCCACTCCACAGCGCTATGTCTATCAAAGGTTCTCTCCTTGTTCGGTACCCTGAGGGTTCCATCGAGTCGGTCTAATAGTCAACGCACAAAGCATGAACACACAGCAATCCCCGGGACGTGCAAAATCGGCCACTCACGCGACACCCGGAAAGACCGTCCCTCAGATTGTGGAGGCTTTGGACATCAGCCGTGCTAGTGTCTTCAGGATGCTCAAAGAGGCGACCTGAGGCGCACGATGACACCCATAAACTACCTAGAGGAAATCCTACTGCCCACTCTGGAGGACTATGAGGAAGACTTCCGCTCTAGGCGCAAGGGATACCTAGCATGTATCGTTATGTGTCACTTGTCGGACTACCTTGAGAAAGCGGGGGCCTCCAAGGTCCAGGACGCGATGAGGAGCCAATGCACAGCAGCGTGGAATGTGGTCCATGCGGTGGCCATCGGGGCAAAGCATTTGGACAACCTGAAGAACCCGAACCCAATAAAATTCAAGGCAGGGAGCGATGTATTTCGGCCACCGGCAAGGGCAGGAGTGATGGTGTGTGGATGGTCCCGAGTTGGGGACCTTGATGGCGGCATGGAGATCCGTGCGGGTAGTGACAACCTCATGGCCGAGGTGCTGCCCTCCCTCCGCACCGTTCTACGTCAGTATATGCTCCAATTTGGCGATCTCTACTTATCTCATCGCTAACTGGCTTGATTATCCTAACGCTCAGTTAGATCATCAGAGGTGGCATACCCCGAGTGGGTCATAAAGTAGACTCTGCCTTTACCGCCACGATCCTCAATGTAGCCAAAGTCTTCAAGCTCCTGGATCGCGTCCCGCCATCGAGCTATCTCGCGCTTATCTGAACTACTACCAACAAGGTCTCTACCATTTGTCGATATCTGCACTCCGCCTAAGTACTGGGAAAATGTGATGACGCCACTTTTGTCCTTACTTGCTTCCAACAAAAGCTCTTGAGCGGAAGGGGACAGCGCCGGGACTTCAGGTTGGCCTGCCTGCTGAGGCTCCAGGAGCGATCCCTGATCCTTCAAGTGCAAACTGTATATCACGGAATTTAGCTGGCGGGTCAGCTTCTCCTTGAAGTCTGCAAGGCTTTCGTATTGCTCGATTAGGCCTTTCTGCATGACGTCCTTCTTGAAGTCTGACAACGCGGCGTACTGGGCGTGGTCCACCTCGTCCAGCTTCACGGGGGCCGCCGAGAAATAAATCAAGGCAGGCTTTCCTGCGGCGATGTGCTCGGATATTTCCTCCGCCGTACCGCTGGCAGAGCTTCCCGTAGGCGTCCCTAGTTTGGTCCAGAAAGCCGCGATCAGAACGTCTGCGTCCGCTAGGATTTGCTTGTTAATGATGGCCTGCGCCCGTTGACCCATCTCGGGATAAGAATGGGTCTCCCAGCCTACCGGAAGAAGCACAATCTGCCGTTTGTCGGCATGAATCGCATTCCACTCATGAATGATCTCCCTGATCATCACTCGTTCAGGGACAACGTCACCTGGGGACGCTATCATGATCTTCAAAACAGTCGCTTGAAACCCCATGTTTAGGTTTCCTCTGGTTTGCTGCTGGGCGCAGTAGATATCCTTCAGTGCGTCAATACGACGTATGATGACTGGCTCAAGGCTGGTCTGCCACCGACCCTGGTCCATTGGCGCAGGCTTTTCGAAGCCACTGCCGCGAAGCACTTGATCTTTTTCAATAGCAGCATTGCGTATGCTCTTGGCGAACGTGGCAATCAGAGGCCCGGCTTGGTCTAGCGTCCTCACACGAACCGGTATGGGATGGCGCTGTATCTCCTCTTCCAGCAATTCAAAGAGTTCTTCGATCTTCTGGCGTAGGTAGCGGGAGATGGTGTCCCAAAAGACAACCTGGGAAGATCCGCTGTACTGAATTCCGCCATACCGGATGACCCCACCATCGAAACGATCGATCTCAACCGCCTCCCGTTCTCCGATAAAATGCCATTTAAAAAACCACTCATTATGCATCCGCCGAAGTTCAGTATCGAGCTTCAGGCTGAGGCGGCTACTAGTCGGGGTAAGGTCATTCATCGTCTTATCGTCACTTTGTGGGTCACCCAGTATCGCTGGCGTACCGGATCGCCACAAGGGTAGCTCACACGAGATCTCCTATACACGTGGCAACGCGGCGGCTTCTTCCCCCCTGTTGGGTGTGTGTGGTGGCCCATCATCGTCCTGGAGGAGGCGCTCGTGGTCCAACGCGAGGGGGCGGGAGGGTGCCAGCCCATGCAGCCTCCTTCCCGGACCGCCGCGACGGGATCTCAAACTCCCACTTCGATAAGGTACACCCAAATAAGCTATGAAATGTATGGACCTACCCATTGCCCGATCAAGTCGCCAAATCCACTCAGCGCTCCCCCCAAGAGCACCAACAACGTTTCTACTGTTCTGACTAGCGGCCTATGTACCCGGTTGCTCCATGCAGCAAAGGTCCGAAATTTATCGATAGCAACAGCCGCTTCTGGCATCTCATGCGCATGCCAACGCCGGAAACTGTCTTCCATCTCCATAGCAAGATCGCGCGGGGTTATCCCCCAAACTTCTTCGATCAGAATATAGAGAAAGGCGATGGTTTGAATAACCGTACCCGCCCGCACCAATGGGCCATACTCACCGGCCTTGCATGCTTCCCACGCGTAGGCCACCGTAATGTGCGAAAGGGTGAAGACGGCGAATACGGGGAGAGCAACAGCTACGAGTTGGAAGAAAAAGCTTCCGGCTATTGCCAGGTTAAGCGGGTTGAACGTGGGCTCTCTTGACAAGCCTGTCCTCCAATCCTGAAACTTCTGCCTACATTGGAGTGCCCCCCGGGGGGGGAGGTAGCCTCCACACCTATCGAGGTCAGGGCCTCGCATTTTTTACCCGTTTTTCGGCGGGAAATAGCGCAATCGCCACTTCGCCAGCTGTGTTGCGAACTTTTCTTTCGCGTTCAGTGCCGCGAGGTTGTCAGTCTCAAATAAGTTGCAGAATGCCGCTGTTGCTGACGATAGGTGCGAGACCAACTCCTCAATACCCGGACGGAAATATTCATAGCTAAAGAACGGTCCAATACGTGTCGCATGTTCTGGCGAGATCAAAAAGTGGCCGTTTGGATTTGGATGAACTGCAATCTCACTAAATAGGTTGTACGCAGCCCGGCGCTGGTCTCCGTTAACGCCATCAAACTGATCCAATCGCTCACGCACACGAACAGGTTTGAAGTGCTTCATGCGGTCTTTATCCCCCATCGAAAGCCAGTCTTGTAGGGCTCTCGGTTCTCTAACGAACAGGTCCATCAAACATCGCACCTCCAGCAGATCGCGAATCATTACTACTGCGGGCTGGAAATACCCGCAGCGCAGAAGGCGCAACGCCGAAGCTCCGGAGTTGAAACAGCGAACTCCCAACCGCAGAACATTTAGCTCAGTGACATCCCCCTCTTTGTGGAACTCTGGCAGCAAGCTCAAGCATTCGAGACAGGTGCCAATTAACGCAATGTGCCGCGTCAGGTCACTGTCGCTGGCGATCATGCGGTCATGCACCGCTACGATCTGCTTTTCATCGACGAAAAAATTTGGACCAGCGGACATTCTTACTGAGCTTCTCTATCCATAATCTCGTAAATTGAGGTGTTTCACCACTCGGTGTTCGTATGCCGTGCCGCGTCAACGGCAGAGTTTTAACTTTGTGGGCAATGCTGGACATCCGTCGCGCCAATTTAAACGCTTGTTATTTTGGTCGCAAATGCCCGCCACGCGTCCTCCCACCTGAGAGTATTGGAGTTTAGATGGCAAATGAGAAGACAGATTTACAAAAGGCGATAGGATCTCCGGTGCTCGCTGAGGCCTCAGACGATCTCCGGCGAACAAAGAGGAATTTGCTCCTATTCGCGAGCGTATCACTCTTTGCAAAACTGGCGGGTATTCGAATTACAGAGGCAAGTTTTCTCGGGTTCAAGTTCAACAACCCTGAGCAAATTTGGCTCGAAGCCGCCATGCTGTCCATCGCTGCCTATTTGTTCATAAAATTTGCGTGGCTGACTGTGGAGTATCTTCAGGAAACGCGAGTACGCATCACAGGAACGGCACTATCCCATGTAACGACTGCCGTTCTCGCCTCCCATCACGGAGACTATCCAAGCAACCCGCGTCAATCGACGCTGTACTATTGGTGGACTACGCAAGCTGATAAGATCGGGGACTTTGAGTCCGCAGTCAATAAGCTAGAAGCAGCGTGCTCAGAGATACAGGAGCTTGCGGCCCGCCCGGGCAACATTGATCAACCGAATATCCAGCAGATGACGAAGGCCGCAACAGAGGCTCGTGCAGCAGCTAGCAATTTGGCTGGAAGGATTCAATCAGCGCAGACAGCGCTTCAGGCAGAGCGGATCCCCGCTTCTCTCGGTCGCTTTGACAAATGGTTCCGCTGCTTCGAAAGGGTACAAGCTTGGCGTATAATTGTCATGGACATCATACTGCCGACTGGTCTGGCACTCACCTCAATAGTCTGGACGGGAATGAGCCTGTACGGAATCGCACCCCCTGACACGATGCTGTCCCCACGGGGGTAACGCGACGCCGCAATCATCGACCGCTATCTCGGATTTTTCCGTCATTTTGAAAGCTGTAGGCTTTGAGGCGAAGCGGGAATAATTGTCCCCGCTATTCACACGCCAGCGAGCTTGACTTAGCAATGCCTTTCTTGTAGAAGCCGCGCTGAATTTTTAAGGTGTTGATTTATATGAATTTTCGTGAATCGCATTGAATAAATTGCGATTTTGCGCCGGACAATTTGTCCAGATTCGCTTGTCAAGCGTGAATCAATAGCTTACAAAATCAACATCCTGTTGATTACAGGAAAAAGGCCCCCACCGAAATGGGAGCCTTTCTCATGCTTCGACTTGGTACGTCTGGGTTACGCAATTGACGCGTTCGAGCGCGGCCAACGGCGGCAATGAGAGCAAACTGTCTCCCATTGGCCCAGACGGAACCTCCGGTACTGGATAACCGATACCGGCCTGAATGCAGGGCATGAAACTCTCATACCCGCCTCCTTTCCTCAGATGAGAGCCAGGAGGACTCGCTCTCGCCAGCCCTTCGTCACTTCATGCGACGAAGCTGCACCCTCCCGAGATACTCAAGAGTGCCGCATAAGTGCGGGCCAGCAAAAACTATTCCTTAAATACTAGGTTCCGACGGAGTCGGCAAGCGGCGATCGGCTAATTCACCATGCAATCCCGGTTTATTCGGCCGCCAGCGCCCTCGGTGGTGCAATTTGACCCGATACTGCCCAAAAAGGATTTGCCCGTCAGTAGCCTTCTGTGGCGATTCTAGGCGGGTTTAAGTTTTGTTCTCGATCAGTTCCAGTCTTTGGTTGGGTAGTCTAACCGCCTCCACGCAGGCCCGCATCTGTTGCCAAGCAGGCCCACCAGAATACACCCCAAGCGTGATCGACTTGCGGCCCTCCTCGTGGCCGACTACGGATGAAATGGTGCTTTCCGGGATGCCCGCTTGTTCCGCTTGCGTGACGAACCAGCGACGGAAGGAATGGAAGTTGACGAGGCTTCGGCGCTGTCCGGGCCGTTTGTCGTCCACCGTGAGCTTTTCTCGATAGTTCGCGAAACGCTTCCCAAACACGTCTCCCGCATTCCGCTCTTTAGCCAGTTCGTGAAAGAGCCAGTCCTGGGGGCCTTTGTTCTTCTTCCGACGCTTCACGATTTCAATCAGGTCGGGGTGCATCGGCACTCGCCGCGCTGCTGCTGCTGTCTTGCCCTGTCGAATATCGAAGTAGCCATTTCCCTCGTCATCGAGCGGGCATTCCTCGACCCATAGAGTGACTAACTCCGCAAGTCGCAATCCCGACAAGGCAGCAATCCGCACTGCGTCGGTTATCTGAGCCTCGAAGTCCTTCTTCATGCCACGGGGGAAGGTAGAGTAGAGCAGGGTCTTCATTTCCGCTTCGGTGAAGGGGCGCTCGTCAGCCTTGCCACCGCGCTCGACCCTCCGGCTCCTGTCGGGCATCCGTTGGCCGTCCCACGGGTTTGGTCCCCGGACGTGCCCTCTCGCAACGAGGAAATCCCAGTAGAGCTTCACGGCCCCATGGTGCTTTCGGGCGGTCCTTTCGTTGAGCGGTGCAATCGCTTCTGAGAAATATGTCCCTGCTTTAGAGCGATCAATCTGACGGAGCGACAAGCCGTTGAGTTTGGCCCACGCAGCAAACCGCTTGATGAGGTTCCGGCGCTCATCGGTGGTCTTCGGAGCAAGCCTTGTCTCCTTTAGATACGTCTCCATGTGGTGCTCCACATCAACATTGCCTTGCACTAGGTTCAGGAACCGGTCGCGGCCCTCTGTACCGTGGCTCTGCTCGATGCGCTCCGCCTCGCGCTCGACTAGCTCGCGTGGATCGGCCACCTCCTCATCCTGAACGTCTCCGGTCATGCGTCCGGTGATCTTTGCCGTCCAGCTATGTGGATCGTCCCGCGCTTCGGCGATCTCCTTGGACCACATTTCGGCCTTCTGTCGGATGGTGTCGGAGGCGGGGGCGGTCGACCGGCCTTCTCGTGCATCGCGGTAGAGCCGATCAGTCTCGCGCTTGATCTCGTCTCGACGCTCCATAGCTGCCCGAATGTCGCCCGTCTCAAGGTTGACGAGGTAGGCACTCTTGCCCCCGAAGTGGCGGCGGATCGCTGCGGGAATATCGCGCTTGAACCAGTATTTGAGGCCTCGCATAACGAGGTATCGACGGGAGCTTTTTGCCATTTCAGACCAACCATTCAGACCAATTTTGGCCGATGATTATCACATGGTTTCAATGGTTTCAATGCATTAGAGGGCGGTCGTGGAGGCCCCGCTTAGCTCCACCAAACTTCCCTCTCATTCTCGAAATGCTCGTCTTCTATAGAAGATTTGGCGCATGACGCGACCTTGAAATCCGGCCCCGGAAATCTCCGAGGCCGGTATGTTATTAAATGCGATATGTTGACGCTTCAGCGCTGAAAAAGCTGTCCGCGTTCCCGGCTTTCGGGGCGATCGATCTGGAACCAGTCGACGATCCTGTCGATTGCGATCCTCATTTCTCCATCGCGGAGCTGGACGCACAGTTGGTCCTCTGCCATGCCAAGCGGGGTGCCGATGTAGATTCGGTTGTTTCCGGTTTCGTCGACGGTATCAATTGCAAAACGCATGAACACCCTCCCCATAAAAGAATCGAAATTTCGCAATGGCTCAGGGTGTATGAACGCCTGCTTGAGCGAAACTGACGTGTCTTGATGATTCGGCCCCAAGCGCCGCGCAGGATCCGATTCGAGCCCGTGGCCGTGCTTGAAGCATGAAGGAAGGAAGCGCTATGTTTGTCATATCGAAACTGTTCTGGATGGCGGCACAGCCGCTGTCGCTTGCCTTCCTGCTTGCGACGTTCGCCTTCGCGGCGCTGCTGTTTCACGGGCGCAGGACGGCGATCGGCGCACTGGTTGCCAGTCTGCTCATTCTGTTTCTGACGCTCTATACGACCCTTGGCTCGTATGTCCTCCAGGGACTTGAGGCACGCTTTGCGCGCCCGACGGCCGATCCCGCATCGCTTTCCTGCATGATCGTGCTTGGCGGAGCCTTCGAGACAGAGGTGACGACTGCCCGCGGCGGGATCGAGTTCAACCAAGCGGCCGAGCGTTTCATTGAGGCGCTGCGTCTTGCCGACCGTTTTCCCCAGTCGAAGATCTTCGTATCCGGTGGCGACGGCTCGCTCAGCGGCAGCTACGAAGGCGATGCCGTGGCATCCGAGCGCTTCTTTGCCACATTCGGCGTTTCGGCTGACCGTCTGATCGGCGAACGCGCATCGCGCACCACGTTCGAGAATGTCGAAAACAGCGGTACGGTCCTCGATCGGAGCGGATTGACCAATTGCCTGCTGATCACGTCGGCGTTTCACATGCCGCGCTCCATGGGCCTGTTTCGCAAGGCAGCCATTGATGTCGTGCCCTGGCCCGTCGATTTCCGCACCAGCGGCACCGTGAGCCTGGGCCTGGACTTCACGCAGCCGACGCTGAATGCACAGCAGATGGCGACTGCCATGCGGGAATGGATCGGTCTGCTCGCCTACTTTGTCCTGGGCCGGACAAGCGCGCTGTACCCCTCGCCCTAGCCCTAGGGTGCAGGAGATCCGGTCGGGCAGTTACTTTTTGGAGATGGTCAGGAATTTCGTGCCGCGGACCCGCACCGTCATTTCGCAAGGGTCGGTGCCTTCCTCGCGCTCGCAATATTTGGGGTGCATTTTGAGCACGAAGACCATGTTGCCGAAGCGCTTGATGAAGTCATAGCTATACATCTGCGCAGTGGCGATCATGAAATATCCACCCTCCTTGACCTGGAGGTAGTAGTTGAACGGGCAACCCTCGTCGGAGCAATCCGGTCCGCGTGTGCCGTCGCACAGGATCTCGCTGCTGTTGGTCACGGCGTCGATCAGTCCGTCATTGTTGATGTCGATCCGATCGATGAAGTCGGCGCCGTATTGCACCAGCTTGCAGCGTTTGCCGTAATGCTCCTTCTCGTAGATCTCCGGATCGCTGAGAAGCTCCTGCTGCGCATGGGCGATCGGTGCTGCAAGGCCGAGCAGCAGGGCAAGTAACAGGCGAATAAAGGGCGTCAAGGCTGAACCTCCGGGATGCAGCGGCCAAACAACAGGAGGCGCCAATCTAGCGCAGGCGGCTTGCGTCACCCTTAACGGCGTGATTCAAATCCAGCCAGCCCAAGAGGAAAACGAGACATGTCGCTGCTATCGTATCTGGACTATGCCGGCATCGCGCTGTTTGCAGCCACGGGTGCGCTGGCCGCGTCGCGCAAGCAGCTCGACATGATCGGCTTCCTGTTTTTCGCCGTCATCACCGGCCTTGGTGGCGGCACGGTGCGCGACATCGTGCTCGGTCGCGTGCCGGTCTTCTGGGTGCTCAATCCAGACTACATCATTGTCTGCTGCGCCATCGGTGTGCTGGTCTTTTTTACCGCGCATCTGGTGGAATCCCGTTACAAGCTGCTGATCTGGCTGGATGCAATCGGCCTGTCGGCCTATTGTGTCATGGGCGCGGCGAAAGGTTTGGCTGCCACGGGCTCGCCAACGATCGCGATCGTTACGGGAACGTTGACGGCAAGCTTCGGCGGCGTGTTGCGCGATCTTCTCGCCAATGAGCCATCGGTTTTGCTGCGGCCGGAAATCTACATCACGGCTGCCCTTGTCGGCGCTGCCGTCTTCACCTTGGCCAATGAAATCGGTGTGCCGCTCTATGTTGCATCGATGATTGGCGCTCTTGCGGCGTTCGTGGTTCGCGGCGGCGCGCTCTATTTCGGCTGGACCTTCCCGACCTACAGGCACAAACCGGGACGGCATCCGGATGAGGTGATGTGAAGCTCAGCCCTGTTTGGCGCGCAGGCGGATGATCACGTCGACATGCGCGATTTCCATGCCTTCGGGTGCTTCCGGCAGGTTGTCGATCGTCAGGTTGTTGACCGGGATGTCGAGAACCTTGTTTTCCCCCTCCACGAAGAAGTGGTGGTGGTCGGAAACATTGGTGTCGAAATAGGTCTTTGCGCTTTCGACCGCGAGAACCCGGATCAGTCCGGCCTCGGTAAACTGGTGCAGCGTGTTGTAGACGGTTGCCAGGGACACTGGAAAATCAGCAGCAAGAGCTTCCTCATGCAGTTCTTCGACAGTGAGATGACGATCGCCCTTGGCGAACAGAAGATTGGCCAGCGCGATGCGTTGACGCGTCGGGCGCAGGCCCGATCGACGCAATTTCAGTTCGATGCCAGTCTGGCACATTGCCATCGTCAAAGAACGACCTCCGGTTCGGCGCGAGCAATGTGCATCGCATGAACTTCGGATATAGCTTTAAAATCAGGGCGTTTCAATAGTTGGGGTGGGTACAAGCCGGAGGGCAAGCGGGCAGGCCTCCTTTTTTCGCCGAAATGGGTCTGGTGGTGCGTTATTGCTTCCTGTATCGACCGTGAGTGAAATAGGTTCATCGTCCGGCCCGAATGCCGGTTCCAAATGCCGGCGATCACTGACCCGAGATTGCGGGGCTTCATTTTGCCTCTCTCTTGCTCTATTGGGTCCGGACATCTGTAGCCGAGGGGGGAAGAAGAAGAAAAATGGTAACGAGACAGTCTAGCTATAATTACGAAGAAATCCTCTCCTGCGGCCGTGGCGAATTGTTTGGCCCGGGCAACGCCCAACTGCCTTTGCCGCCGATGTTGATGGTTCATCGCATCACCGACATTTCCGAAACCGGCGGTACCTTCGACAAGGGTTATATCCGCGCGGAATATGACGTTCGTCCCGATGACTGGTATTTTCCCTGCCATTTCCAGGGCAATCCGATCATGCCGGGCTGCCTTGGCCTCGACGGTATGTGGCAGTTGACCGGCTTCTTTCTCGGCTGGCTCGGAGAGCCGGGTCGCGGCATGGCGCTCTCCACCGGCGAAGTGAAATTCAAGGGCATGGTTCGCCCGGACACGAAGCTGCTCGAATACGGCATCGACTTCAAGCGCGTCATGCGCGGCCGCCTGGTGCTGGGCACGGCGGATGGATGGTTGAAGGCCGATGGAGAAACCATATATCAGGCATCCGACCTTCGTGTAGGTCTGTCGAAGGACAAGGTTGCCGAATAGGCGCCTGTCCCCCACCATAATTACCAGAAGGTCTGAGAGATGAGACGGGTTGTAGTAACGGGTCTTGGCATCGTGTCTTCGATTGGCGCTGACGCTGCAGAAGTCACCGCATCGCTGCGCAGTGCCAAGTCGGGCATTAGCTTTTCGCCGGATTTTGCCGACCACGGCTTCAAATGCCAGGTATGGGGCAAGCCCAATATGGATCCGACCGATCTGGTCGATCGTCGCGCCATGCGCTTCCTGTCGCAGGGCGGTGCCTGGAACCATGTCGCGATGAAGCAGGCTCTGGCCGATTCCGGTCTTGAGGAAAAGGACTACGCCGCCAACGAGCGGACTGGCATCATCATGGGCTCTGGTGGCCCGTCGACCCGACAGATTGTCGAGGCAGCCGATATCACCCGCCAGAACAAGAGCCCGAAGCGCATCGGCCCGTTTGCCGTGCCGAAGGCGATGTCCTCGACCGCCTCGGCCACGCTGGCCACCTGGTTCAAGATCCACGGCGTCAACTATTCGATCTCGTCGGCCTGCTCGACCTCGGCCCATTGCATCGGCAATGCCGCGGAGATGATCCAGTGGGGCAAGCAGGACATCATGTTCGCCGGCGGCCACGAAGATCTCGACTGGTCCATGTCGAACCTTTTCGACGCCATGGGCGCCATGTCGTCGAAATACAACGACGTGCCATCGACCGCATCACGGGCTTATGACGTCTCGCGCGACGGCTTTGTCATCGCCGGCGGTGCAGGCGTTCTGGTCCTCGAAGAACTGGAACATGCAAAGGCGCGCGGCGCAAAGATTTATGCCGAAATCACCGGATATGGTGCCACTTCCGACGGCTACGATATGGTTGCCCCGTCGGGCGAGGGCGCCATGCGCTGCATGCGCCAGGCCCTGTCCACGGTGAAGGGCGAAGTCGATTACATCAACACCCACGGCACATCGACCCCGGTGGGTGACTCGAAGGAAATCGGCGCGATCCGCGAAGTTTTCGGCGACAAGATCCCGCACATCCAGTCGACCAAGTCGTTGACCGGTCACTCCCTGGGTGCAGCAGGCGTGCAGGAATCGATCTACGGCCTGCTGATGATGCAGGAACGGTTCATCGGCGAAAGCGCCCATATTACCGAGCTTGATCCCGAATTCGACGGCGTGCCGATCGTGCGCAAGCGCATCGATGACGCCAAGATCGATACGGTCCTGTCGAACTCCTTCGGTTTTGGCGGTACGAACGCCACGCTGGTCTTCCAGCGTCACAACGGATGATCAACATGCTGGGATCAATGCAGGGCAAACGCGGCCTGATCATGGGCGTTGCCAACAACCACTCGATCGCTTGGGGTATCTCCAAGGCGCTTGCATCCGCCGGCGCCGAACTGGCCTTCACCTATCAGGGTGATGCGCTTGGCAAGCGCGTCAGGCCGTTGGCTGCAGAACTGGGCTCGGACCTCGTCCTGCCCTGCGACGTCGAGGATCTGGCCTCGCTTGACAGCGTTATCGACGCCTTGCGCGAGCGCTGGGGCAAGATCGACTTCATCGTTCATGCCATCGGTTTTTCCGACAAGAACGAACTGAAGGGCCTCTATGCCGACACGTCCCGGGACAACTTCACCAAGACCATGGTGATCTCCTGTTTCTCGTTCACCGAGATTGCCAAGCGCGCAGCCGGCCTCATGGCTGAAGGCGGCTCGATGCTGACGCTGACCTATGGTGGTTCCGTCCGGGTCATGCCGAACTACAATGTCATGGGTGTTGCCAAGGCAGCCCTTGAAGCATCCGTTCGTTATCTCGCGGCCGACTATGGTCCACGCGGTATTCGCGTCAATGCGATCTCCGCAGGTCCTATCCGTACCCTTGCCGGTGCCGGCATTGCGGACGCGCGCGCTATGTTGTCGTGGCAGCAGAAGAATTCCCCGCTCCGCCGCAGCGTCACGATCGAGGATGTCGGAAGCTCGGCGCTCTATCTGCTTTCCGATATGTCGCGCGGCGTGACCGGTGAAATCCACTATGTGGATGCGGGATATAACGTCACATCCATGCCGGCACTGGATGTGCTTGCCAGTGCGGACAGCGAATAACGCATAAAAAAGCCTGGCGCGTCTCGTGTCGCGCCAGGCATTCAGTCGGAGGGTCCGCCAGCCGATGGGAGATCGACTACTCCGAGTGAGATTCATCCGAGTGATCGATCGCGCCGATCAACATTGCTATGCTCACGGCATGCATGAGATTGCTGGCATTCAGCTTGATCCGCGCCGAAGTGAGCGCCACATCGATTTCCGCGCGCGACAGCACAAGGCTTGTACCGGTGTCGCCGGGCTTCTTGCCTTCCGCAATCAGCGTCAGACACTGTATTTCACGATCTGTGAGCATCGGTGAAATCAACCGATCCCCGATCGCCACATGGGTATCGGTCATCATTTTCTTTACGCCGGGAAGGTGAAGCAACAAAAGACGGAAGGGCTCACCCGCACGTCAACACTGCGCCCTTATAGTCAAACCGGACACAAAGTATTTATCCCGGCACGCCAAAGTCTTACCTTTGGGTGCAGGTGGAGATTACGTCACATCTTGTGATGGGGATAGAAGATCTATTTCGCGGTATAATCATCGAATTGTCAAGGCTTCCAGCCTATGCCGATTTTCTTTCGCGTACTTCGGTGGGCGTGTGGCCGAACCACCGGGTCACCGAACGGGTGAAGGCGCTGGGTGCCGAATAGCCGAGCCGGTAGCAGATTTCGGAGATGGGCAACTCGCTTTCCGTGAGCAGATTGAAGCTCACGTCGCGGCGGATATTGTCACGGAGGTCGTTCATGCTGGTGCCGTGCTGGGCAAGTCGCCTCTGGAACGTACGCTCCGACAACCCGAAATAGGGAGCGATATCGGAAAGTGGATAGTCTCCGTCGCAGACATGCAGGAGCAGATAGTGACGCACCTGATCGAGGAAGTCGCCATCCATTTTCAGAGTGGCGGGCCGCGCCGTCCGGCACTGCATGTCCATCAGCTCGTGCAGGCGCTTGTCTCCCGCCGGATTGGCCGTTTCCAGAAAACTGCCAGGAAACCGGATACAGTTCATCCGTTGGCCGAAGGTGACCTTTCGCGTGAGAAGCTCCCGAAACGGCTGGATGTTTCGTGGCCTGGGCCTTTCAAGTTCGATTTCGATCTGATCGGTCACCGACGCCGCCAGATCGCGTGCGCGTTGCATGACAAGCCCGACCGACATATCGACATACTGATCGCGTTTCACCACAATCGGCGCGAATGTCCAGGATAGCAGGGCGCCGCGCTCATCCATCGACAGTCGAGAATAACTGGTATGGGTAACGTACTGGATATGCGCATCTAGGAACCGCACGAAATCGAGACCCGTCGGTGCAGACATCAGACCATAGCCGAAAGCGCCGGTCGAGCCCGGCTCATAGGCACGTACGCTGGCGAGACCGAATGCCTCGTCATCCGACAGCAGCGCACACGCTTCCAGAAGCCTGCACAGGCGATCGAGACTGATGCGGGCGGTCATACTCTGGAAACAGTCTGGATTGATGTCCAGCGCCTTGCAAATCGGCACGATATCGATGCCGTAGCTCTGGGCGTGAACCACCACGGCTGAGGCAAGGCCTGCAACCGTGGTCAGTTCATCGGTCAGATTTTTTTGCGGCATTTTGAAGCCTGGCGCCGAAGGGAAAGAACTTGGCGTCCAAAGCTAAGAGAGGATGGCACACGAGTCGAGTGGCCCAATCACGGAAGATATCAATCTCCCGTGATTACATGCGAAAATATGGATTAGCGTTTCGCCCAGAGGATCTTGAAGCGCGAATTCCGGCAGGTTTCGCCATGCTGCTTGAAGTTCGCCGCCAGGATGGGCTCGTAGGGCAGGCCGCGATTTGCCACCATCAGCAGCTCACCGCCGTTGCGCAGTGCCTCTGCCGCGGCCTTGATCATCGCCTCGCCAATGGAAGGTTCGGCGGCATGCCCTTCGTGGAATGGCGGGTTCATGATCACCAGATCGTATTTTTCCTTTGCCGGCTCGCTGCCCAGATCCTGCCAGAAGAAACGGGTCGTCAGCTTCGGGCAGTTGCTCGCAAGATTCTTGCGGGCATGCTCCAGAGCGTCGTGGCTCGCCTCGAAGAGGTCGATCCGGTTGGTGCGCGGTGATGTTTCGGCCAGCATGACGGAGAGATAACCCCAGCCCGCACCAAAGTCCGCGGCATTGCCGTCGAAGTTGGTTGGCAGGCGGCTTGCGAGCAGTTCCGAACCATCGTCGACATGCGCGTGCGAAAACAGACCCACCTTGGTCTCGAAGCGGCCGTCGACGATCACCGGCTTGGCCTGCAGTTTCGCGATCGCGGAAGAGGGATCCTGGGGAACGGTAAACCAGACGGCGATGCCATGATATTTCGGCATGGACTGAGGCTCGAAGCCCAGCCGATCGAGTTGCTTGCGCAAGGGCTGCACGCCATCCTCCTTGGCGCCGGCGATCACGACCAACCCACCGGCCTTGACGCGCGTCAGCGCTTCGGCAACCCGGTCTTCATTGATGCCCTTGTGCTTGTCGCACAAGATCAGGGCACCGTCGAAATCTTCGCCCTCGACCACAGGTACGGGACCGTGGTGCGCTGCTTCCAGTCGACGGAACTCGGGACGGAACCCCTGAACGACCGTCAGCTCTGCTGCGAAGCCTTCAGGCTTGGCAAAGCCGGCTTCGGCGCCGAGGAAGAGATAGCGTGTGCCTTCGCCCGGCAACGTGACGGTTTCCGTGACAAAGGGATGGAACAGGGTCTTCAGCGTATCGCGGCTCATCTCGAGGCCCCTCTAGAGCAGTTCAGGGAAGGGCGTCGGGCCTCTTCGGTTGAAGACTGCATCAAACAATTGGATAACAAAAAAGGCGCGGAAATTCTTCCGCGCCTCTGGATCAGTTGGCAGCGCGCTTATTCAGCGGCTTCGCCACCTTCGTTCTTCTTCTCGGCGATTTCCTTGCCGGTCGTCTGGTCGACGGCCTTCATGGAGAGGCGAACCTTGCCACGCTCGTCGAAGCCCATCAGCTTGACCCAGACCTTGTCGCCTTCCTTGACGACGTCAGAGGTCTTGGCAACACGCTCGGAAGCGAGCTGCGAGATGTGCACGAGGCCGTCACGCGAACCGAAGAAGTTGACGAAGGCGCCGAAGTCGGCGGTCTTCACAACGGTACCTTCGTAGACAACGCCGATTTCCGGCTCGGCCACGATCGAGTGGATCCACTTGCGGGCCGCTTCGATTTCCTTGCCGGAGGCAGAGGCGATCTTCACGGTGCCATCGTCTTCGATGTTGATCTTGGCGCCGGTCTTTTCGACGATTTCGCGGATGACCTTGCCGCCCGAGCCGATGACTTCACGGATCTTGTCGACCGGGATGTTCATCACTTCGATGCGCGGTGCGAATTCGCCGAGCTGCGAGCGACCTTCGGTGATGGCATTGGCCATTTCGCCGAGGATGTGCTTGCGACCGCCCTGAGCCTGCTCCAGAGCAACCTTCATGATCTCTTCGGTGATACCGGCGATCTTGATGTCCATCTGCAGCGAGGTGATGCCGTCGGCAGTACCAGCAACCTTGAAGTCCATGTCGCCGAGGTGATCTTCGTCACCCAGGATGTCGGAGAGAACCGCAAAGCGCTCACCTTCGAGGATCAGGCCCATGGCAATACCAGCAACCGGCTTGGCCAGCGGAACGCCGGCGTCCATCAGTGCGAGCGAGGTGCCGCAAACGGTTGCCATCGAGGACGAGCCGTTCGACTCGGTGATCTCGGAGACGACGCGCAGCGTGTAGGGGAACTGCTCAGGCGAAGGCAGCATCGGACGGATAGCGCGCCATGCGAGCTTGCCATGGCCGATTTCGCGACGGCCCGGGGAGCCCATGCGGCCGGTTTCACCAACCGAGTAGGGAGGGAAGTTGTAATGCAGAAGGAAGCGTTCCTTGTACATGCCGGTCAGGCTGTCGACATACTGTTCGTCTTCGCCGGTGCCGAGCGTCGCAACAACGATCGCCTGGGTTTCGCCGCGGGTGAACAGCGCCGAACCATGGGTACGCGGCAGGATGCCGACTTCAGACACGATGGCGCGAACGGTCGACAGGTCGCGGCCGTCGATGCGGCTCTTGGTGTCGAGGATGTTCCAGCGAACGATCTTCGCCTGCAGGTGCTTGAAGGTCGCGCCGATCACTTCAGCGGTGTACTTCGGCTCTGCGCCCTCAGGGAAGAAATGTGCCTTGACCTTCGCCTTGACGGCGTCGACGGCAGCGTAACGTTCAGCCTTCTGGGTGTTCTTGTAGGCGGTGCGCAGCTCGGCTTCGAAATGCTTGAGCATTTCGGCTTCGAGCTCGGAATGGTCTTCCGGCTGGAAATCGCGCGGCTCCTTGGCGGCGACTTCAGCGAGCTTGATGATCGCGTCGATGACCGGCTGGAAACCCTTGTGGCCGAACATGACGGCGCCGAGCATGATCTCTTCGTTGAGTTCCTTGGCTTCCGATTCCACCATCAGCACGGCGTCCTGGGTGCCGGCAACGACGAGGTCGAGAACCGACTCGTCCATTTCGTCCAGATGCGGATTCAGAACATATTCGCCGTTGATGTAGCCGACGCGTGCGCCACCGACCGGGCCCATGAAAGGAACGCCGGAAAGCGTCAGCGCTGCGGAAGCGGCAACCATCGACAATACGTCCGGATCGTTCTCAAGGTCGTGCTGGACGACGGTGACGACGACCTGGGTGTCGTTCTTGTAGCCTTCCGGGAACAGCGGGCGGATCGGACGGTCGATCAGGCGGGAAACCAGCGTTTCCTTTTCCGACGGACGACCTTCGCGCTTGAAATAGCCACCCGGGATCTTGCCGGCGGCATAGGTCTTTTCCTGGTAGTTGACGGTCAGCGGGAAGAAGTCCTGGCCCGGCTTCGGCGACTTGGCCGAAACGACGGTAGCGAGAACGACGGTTTCGCCGTAGGTGGCCAGAACAGCACCGTCAGCCTGACGGGCGATCTTGCCGGTTTCGAGCTTCAGCGGGCGGCCTGCCCACTCGATTTCAACGCTGTGAGTATCAAACATCTCTTGTCCTTCATCCGCGGAGTGCCCTTGCACAAAAAGACGAGCGTTCCAGAAGGAACCAACGTCTCCGCGGAAATTCTGACACATCACGGGCAAGACAGCGGGAGGCTTTCGGCTGTCGCGAACGGATCTCTTTCCGATCGCTCAGTCCATCTGACGCCAGTTTCTGGCGAAAGCATCCGGCAATCCTGCCCCATGACAGGTCATCGGTTGGTATTTGCAGCACCGGTCATCCGGACTGCCTTTCATGCGCTTCGATCACGATGGTACCATGTCGAAGTCCAGGGACCTGTGTCCCAAAAGAGG
This sequence comes from Rhizobium sp. CECT 9324, assembly GCF_918741265.1. Classification (NCBI taxonomy): domain Bacteria; kingdom Pseudomonadati; phylum Pseudomonadota; class Alphaproteobacteria; order Hyphomicrobiales; family Rhizobiaceae; genus Rhizobium; species Rhizobium sp. CECT 9324. Next base: position 629,073 of record NZ_CAKKMZ010000001.1, read on the forward strand.
CCGGCGGACCTTCTTGCGAAGATCCGCCGGAAACTGTTTTAGCGGCGGATGCCCAGAGCAGTGATGATCTTGCTGTAGCGGGCTTCATCCTTGTTCTTGACATAGTCAAGAAGCGAACGGCGCGTCGAAACCATCGTCAGGAGGCCACGGCGGGAGTGGTTGTCCTTCTTGTGACCCTTGAAGTGTTCCGTCAGGTTGTTGATCCGCTCGGTCAGGATCGCAACCTGGACTTCCGGAGAACCGGTATCGCCTTCGTTGATCGCGTATTCCTTGATGAGGGCAGCCTTGCGTTCTGCAGTAATCGACATCGTAAATCCTTTCTAGAATTTATGAGAAATAGGTCGCCAAAGGCCGAGATGTCGTTCAGCAATGGCCATGGATGCAGGCGCATCAGCGCCAGCTGGTGCCGCCTATACTCCATTCCCCCTGGAAAGGGAAGAGCGGACGTTTTCCGGCAATTTCAGTTGAACACCCGCCGCGGATGAAACTCGCCGCCGGCAATCTCGCCGATTGCAATCAGCTTGCTTCCCGAAAGCGCGACGGCCTCCGGTTCGGCAACGGGAGCGTCGCGGCCACGCACGATGATCGGATTGCCCATGCGCAGGCGATGGGCCTGATCCTCGGTGATGCGGATCTGCGGCAGGGCGGAAAGTGCCTCGCTCGTATCGACGATGAAAGCATCGAGTGCCTCGAGCCGGGCATCGCGATCCTCGATGGCTTCAAGTGCCACGAGCTCGGCAAGCGGCACCATCGTCTCTTCGGCAAACGGTGCGACAAACGAGCGGCGCAGGCTCGAGATATGACCATAGCAGCCCAGGTCGCGTCCGAGATCGCGGGCGATCGACCGTACATAGGTGCCCTTGCCGCACTCCACTTCGAAATGCGCCTTGTCGGCTTCCACGTTCAGCAGGGTCAGGCGAAAAACTTCCACCTCGCGTGACGGGATTTCGACGGTCTCGCCTTCGCGGGCAAGGTCATAAGCCCGTTCGCCGGCGATCTTGATGGCGGAAAACTGCGGCGGGATCTGGTTGATCACACCGGTATAGTTCGGCAGCAAGGCCCGGATGTCGTCTTCGCTCGGCCGCTTGTCGGAGGTCTGCGTGGCCTCGCCTTCAAGGTCGTCCGTCGAGCGTTCCTCGCCCCAGGTCACGGTGAATTCGTAGATCTTGCGGCCGTCCATCACATAGGGAACGGTCTTGGTCGCATCGCCAAGCGCGATCGGCAGCATGCCGGAGGCGAGCGGATCGAGCGTACCGGCATGGCCGGCCTTCTGGGCGTTGAACAACCACTTGATCTTGCCGACGGCTTCGGTCGAGCCGAAATCCACGGGCTTGTCGAGAATGAGCCAGCCCGAAATCGGGCGGCCCTTGGGCTTTCTGGGTTTGGACATTGTCTCTTATTCTTGTTCGTCGTCTGCGCTGTTGGCGGCGAGGTCACGCTGGACTTCCGGCGAGCGCAGCAGGGCATCGATTTTCTGGTAATTGTCGAAGCTGGTGTCGTCGCGAAAACGCACTTCGGGCATGTGCTTCAACTGGCGAAGCTGGCTGCCGATCCGACCGCGGATATATTTGGCATGGCGGTTGAGCGCCTCGATGATCGCCGTGTGGTCGCTGACCCCGAGCGGGGCGACAAAGGCCGTCGCCACCCTCAGGTCGGTCGACATGCGCACTTCCGAAATGGAAATCACCGTCCGTTCGATGAGGTCGTCGCGGACATCGCCACGCTGCAGGACCTGGGTAATGGCGGCGCGCACCTGCTCGCCGACGCGCAGCATGCGCTGCGTGGGAGCTGAAGAGTTTGCTTTGCTCATGGTCGTTTGCCTTTTCGCATTCAACGGGGTCCGAAGGTCCGGTTTTCCCAGTCGCAATGCTTCAGTTGGGAGAAGATAAAATCGGCAGCAAAAGCTGTCGCAGACCAATGTCTGCATTCAAATAAAGCGAGCGCCGGAAATCCGGCGCCCGTTCTCTATTCCTGTCCGCCGGCTCTGGATCAGAGCGTACGGGTGATATGCTCCACGCGGAAGCACTCGATCGTGTCGCCGGCACGGATGTCTTCGTAGTTCTCGAAGGCCATACCGCATTCCTGGCCCATCGGCACTTCGGCAACTTCGTCCTTGAAGCGCTTGAGCGTCTTGAGCTTGCCTTCGTGGATGACGACGTTGTCGCGCACCAGTCGAACGCCTGCACCACGCTCCACCTTGCCTTCGATGACGCGGCAACCCGCGACCTTGCCGGTCTTGGTGATGTTGAACACTTCCAGGATTTCGGCATTGCCGAGGAAGGTTTCGCGGCGTTCCGGAGACAAGAGGCCCGACATCGCTGCCTTCACGTCATCCACCAGATCGTAGATGATGTTGTAGTAGCGGATTTCGGAGCCCGCACGCTCGGCGGCGGTCCGGGCCTGGGCATTCGCACGAACGTTGAAGCCGATGATGGCCGCATTCGACGCTTCGGCAAGCGCGATGTCGGACTCGGTGATACCACCGGCACCCGAATGCACGATCCGTGCCCGGACTTCGTCCGTGCCCAGCTTGTCGAGTGCGCCGATAATGGCTTCGATCGAGCCCTGCACGTCGCCCTTGATAACCAGCGGGAATTCCTTGTAGCCGGTGTTCTGCAACTGGGTCATCATCTGTTCCAGCGAACCGCGCTGGCCAGACTGGCGAGCAGCGGCCTTGTCACGGGCCAGACGCTGACGATACTCGGAAATCTCGCGAGCACGTGCTTCGTTTTCGACCACGGCAAACTTGTCGCCGGCAGCCGGCGTACCCGACAGGCCGAGAACCTCGACCGGCATGGCAGGCCCTGCTTCCTTGACATGCGCGCCCTGGTCGTTGACCAGCGCACGAACGCGGCCCCACTGATCGCCGGCCACGATGATCTGGCCTGGGCGAAGCGTGCCCTTCTGGACCAGAACCGTTGCCACCGAACCGCGACCGCGGTCGAGCTGGGCTTCGATGACCGTACCTTCGGCAGTCCGGCTCGGATCGGCCTTCAGGTCGAGGATTTCGGCCTGCAGAAGCACGGCCTCGAGCAGCTTGTCGAGGTTGAGCTTGTTCTTCGCCGAAACTTCGACGTCGAGCACTTCACCGCCCATGGATTCGACGAACACTTCGTGTTGCAGAAGCTGCTGGCGGACCTTGTCCGGGTTGGCTTCGTGCTTGTCGATCTTGTTGATCGCCACGATGATCGGCACGCCGGCCGCCTTGGCGTGGTTGATCGACTCGATCGTCTGCGGCATCACGCTGTCGTCGGCCGCAACCACGAGAATGGCAATGTCGGTCGCCTGTGCGCCACGGGCACGCATTGCGGTAAACGCGGCGTGACCGGGTGTGTCGATGAAGGTGATCTTCTGGCCGTTCTGTTCGACCTGATAGGCACCGATATGCTGGGTGATACCACCGGCTTCGCCCGATACGACCGAGGTCTTGCGGATGGCGTCGAGCAGCGAGGTCTTGCCGTGGTCGACGTGACCCATGATGGTGACGACCGGTGGACGGGAGACCATTTCGCCTGCATCGTCCTTGACGTTGAAGATACCTTCTTCGACGTCGGATTCCGATACGCGCTTGACGGTGTGGCCGAATTCCGTGGCAATCAGTTCAGCGAGGTCGGCGTCGATGACGTCGCCCGGCTTCATCATCTGGCCTTCCTTCATCAGGTACTTGATGACATCGACGGCGCGTTCGGACATGCGCTGCGACAGTTCCTGGATGGTGATGGTTTCCGGCAGGACCACTTCGCGCATAACCTTTTCGCGCGTTTCCTGCATCTGGCTGCGGCGGAACTTTTCCTGGCGGCGACGCATGGCAGACAGCGAACGGCCACGGGCATTGCCGTCGTCGTCGGTGCCGACAGTGGTCACCGTCAGCTTGCCGCGGCGACGGTCTTCCTCGGCCTTCGGACGGGCAGGAACCTTGGCCGGAGCCGGAGCCACAACCTTGCCGCGACCTGGAATGACGCGCGCCGGAGCACGATCTTCTTCTTCGTCGGAAGCCTTGCGACCACGTACGAAGCCTGCAGGCGCCGGGGCAGCCGGACGCGTTTCACCGGCAGGACGTGCAGTGCTGGCCGGTTGGGCAACAGCGGCTGGCGCCACCTCGACAGGTGCTTCAGCCTGCGGCTCGGGCTGCGGTTCGGCGGCCCGGCGGGCCGCTTCTTCCGCGGCGACGCGTGCGGCTTCTTCGGCTTCGCGCTGACGGCGAACCTCGTCTTCGGCACGACGCTTGGCGTCTTCGATATCACGGGCCTGCGCTTCAATCAGTGCGCGGCGACGTGCTTCCATCTCGCCGGCCGACAGATCGTGCAACACGGCGCCGCGCGGACGTTCCGGCTGGCGGTTCTGCTGCTGCGGACGTTCCGGCTGACGGTTGTTGTTGTTCTGCTGCTGTGCCGGGCGGTGCTGCTGCGGAGCCGGCTGCTGCGCGCGCGGAGCGGGTGTCGGCGCGGGTGCGGGCGCAGGTGCTGCCGGACGCGGCGGTTGCGCGACGGCCACCGGAGCGACTGGCTCAGGCGCACGAATGGGGGTGATTGGCGGCTTTTCGTCTTGCGGGCGTGTAGGGCGTCGCTTCACAGTCTCGACGACGACCGACTTCGTGCGGCCGCGCCCCATGTCCTGGCGTACGGTGCCCTGGCTCATCCCCGATGGTTTCAGGGTGAGCGTCTTCTTCACGCCGATGGTCTTGTCGTCATTGTTGTCGGTCATTCCGTTCCCGTTCCTTCGAGCGAGGCCGGATGCCGAGCATCAGACCACGCCGTTCACATACTGTCCTAAACCACGGAGGTCGGCCTTGGCCGATGACCGCGTCATTGTGGTCTCGGGCCAGTGCTCAACCTGCGCGGCTCAAGGCCACGGTAGGTTTCGAGCAGAGTTGCGCGTTTCACTACACCTTCACCCGCCTGCCCTGCAAGCGCGCAAGCATGGATAAACGCATTCTGGCCCATCAGTTCGTCCATTTCGTTCCCGGATAAAAGCTGGAACGAAGGGATCTCCGCATCAGTTTCCATTCCGAGATGCCGGGCCTTTCGAGCCTGGTCAATCTTGCGAATGCCGTCCGCTGCAGCGTCCTTGGAATGGAACACCGCAAGGGCTTCCCCGCTGCGAACAGCGAGTTCGACCTTGGCAGACCCGATGATGAACTGCCCCGCCTTGCGGGCCAGGTTCATCATTCCGGTCAGCTGACTGGCAAGCAGCCTGTCAACCCGTTCGCCAAGGGCGGGATCCGCCTTAACGTCTTTCTTCAGCGCCCTGGCGAAGAGTTTCTTCGCCACAGCCTTTTCGACAGCCTCACGGCTTGGTGTGACCCAGCAGCCCCGACCGGGAAGCGTGCGCTTCAGGTCGGGAACGATCGAACCGTCCGGCCCGGCAACGAAGCGAAGCAACGTTTCCGGGGAACCACTCTCACGCGTAACGATGCACATGCGTCCATTCACGTCGCTCAAGTCGAAGTCATCTTCGTCCTGCACCGTGTCCGGAGACTGGGCGGTCATCACGCTTCCTGCTCGGCTTCCGCCTCGCCTTCCACATCTGCTTCGGCTTCAACAGCCAAATCGTCTTCGGTGATCCATCCGGCGGAAAGTCGCGCCTGGACGATCATGTTTTCGGCTTCTGCACGCGAAACTTCGAACTTCGAGAACAGGCCCTCGAACTTCTTGGTTTCGCCATTCTTGCGTTCGCTCCAACCCACCAGGTCGTCAGCGGCGCAGCCTGCAAAGTCTTCGATCGTCTTGATGCCGTCTTCGCCGAGCGCGACCATCATCTGCGAGGTCATGCCGTTGATCTGGCGCAATTCGTCGGCAACGCCGAGCTCGCGGCGCTTGGCATCTCTCTCGGCTTCGATCTTTTCCAGATACTCGCGAGCGCGGGTCTGGATTTCTTCGGCGGTATCGTCATCGAAACCATCGATCGAGGCAATTTCGTCCAACTCGACGTAAGCCAGTTCCTCGACGGCTGCGAAGCCTTCCGAGGCCAGCACCTGACCAACCATTTCGTCGACGTCGAGCGCGTCCATGAACAGGTTGGTGCGGACGTTGAATTCCTTTTGGCGGCGTTCCGATTCCTCGGCTTCCGTCATGATGTCGATGTCCCAGCCGGTGAGCTGCGAGGCAAGGCGCACGTTCTGGCCGCGACGGCCGATGGCGAGCGACAGCTGCTCGTCCGGCACCACGACTTCGATGCGCTCGGCGTCCTCGTCGAGAACGACCTTGGCGACTTCCGCCGGCTGCAAGGCGTTGACGATGAACGAAGCCGGATCCTGGCTCCACGGAATGATATCGATCTTTTCACCCTGCAATTCGCCGACGACGGCCTGAACACGGCTACCGCGCATACCGACGCAGGCGCCGACAGGATCGATCGAACTATCGTTCGAGATGACGGCGATCTTGGCGCGCGAACCGGGATCACGGGCCACCGACTTGATCTGGATGATGCCGTCGTAGATTTCAGGCACTTCCATGGTGAACAGCTTCACCATGAACTGCGGATGGGTACGCGACAGGAAGATCTGCGGGCCGCGCTGTTCGCGGCGCACGTCGTAGACATAGGCGCGCACGCGGTCGCCGTAACGGAAAGCTTCGCGCGGGATCATCTCGTCACGACGGATGATGCCTTCGCCGCGGCCGAGATCGACGATCACGTTGCCGTATTCGACGCGCTTGACGGTGCCGTTGACGATTTCGCCCATGCGGTCCTTGAACTCGTCATACTGGCGGTCACGTTCGGCTTCGCGCACCTTCTGCACAATGACCTGCTTGGCCGACTGCGCGGCAATACGGCCAAAGTCCATCGGCGGCAGCGGATCGGCAATGTAGTCGCCCAGCTTGGCATCGACATTGCGGTCGCGCGCCAGTTCCAGAGCGATCTGCGTTGCGTAGTCCTCGACCTTCTCGACGACTTCCAGCAGGCGCTGCAGGCGAATTTCGCCGGTCTTCGAGTTGATGTCGGCGCGGATGTTGGTCTCGGTGCCGTAACGCGAACGGGCAGCCTTCTGGATCGCGTCGGCCATGGCGGCGAGCACGATTTCGCGGTCGATCACCTTTTCGCGGGCAACGGCATCTGCGATCTGCAGGAGCTCGAGCCGGTTAGCACTGACTGCCATGTCTTAGGTCTCCGTCTTCATGCCTGGGCGTCTGCCACAAGGCTATCTGTCAAACGTTATGCGTCTTCGCTGTCGTCTTCGTCGTTCTGGTTGGCGGCTTGCGCCTTGGCCAACTTGTCCGCGCGAAGCGCGTCACGGATCAGGTCATCGGTCAGAATCAGCTTGGCTTCGGCCAAGGTGCTGAACGGGATCGTCAGCCGCGGCTCTTCGCCATAAGCCAGCTGATCACGTTCTAAGGTAAAGCCATCTGCATCCACGGCAACGATCTTGCCGCGGAAGCGCTTGCGATTGTCGACAAGGATCGAAGTCTCGCATTTCACCAGATTGCCCTGCCAGCGGACAAAGTCCGACTTGCGTACCATCGGCCGGTCAATCCCTGGGGAGGAGACTTCCAGATGATATTCCCGGTCAACCGGGTCCTCGACGTCGAGCACCGGCGAGATCGCCATGGATGCGGCTTCGCAATCCTCGACGGTCATTGTCCCGTCGCTGCGTTCAGCCATGACTTGCAGCGTAAGCCCATTCTGGTTCATCATGCGAACGCGAACAAGTTTGAAATCCATCGCCACGAGCACAGGCTCGATGATCTCTGCGATTCGACGGTCAAGGCCCGTCTCAATGATAATCCGTGCTTCGCCTGCTTCAGGCTGCGGCATGTTATCGGACAATCGTCATACTCCCGATTGGATACGATCGCCAATAAAAAAGAGCGGGTCCTTGCGGTCCCACTCTCCATCGGTCGATCAAGAATTTGAATGCCGTATACGCTGCCTTGCCCCCAAATGCAAGCTTTTCACTTCAACTTCAAAACAAACTTGCCTTTCACGCCTTGACCGTTGCAAGGTGGAGGCGGCTGGCGTGCTTCGCCAATTCCGTTCCTGGACAAGCCAATCGACGAGTAAGCTCTGTGCCCGACAGCCGATCTCCGCTATCTCCGCTTGCAAACGAGTTCTATCGACGCATCTGGTTCGCCAGCATGGCGTCCAATCTTGGTGGCCTCATTCAAGGTGTCGGCGCGGCCTGGATGATGGCGTCCATCTCCAGTTCCGAAAACATGGTGGCGCTGGTCCAGGCGTCCAACACCGGACCGATCATGCTGTTCTCGCTGATCGCTGGCGCCATTGCCGACAGTTTCGATCGTCGGCGCGTGATGATCGCCTCGCAGATCTTCATGGTGACGATCTCGGCGCTTCTCGCCTTGTTTGCCTATCTCGACCTGATCACGCCCTGGGCGCTTCTCGCCTTTACCTTCCTGATCGGCTGTGGCACGGCACTCAACAATCCGTCCTGGCAGGCCTCGGTCGGCGATATGGTGCCGCGCGCCGATCTGCCGGCGGCGGTTTCACTCAACAGCATGGGCTTCAACATCACCCGAAGCGTCGGCCCCGCCATTGGCGGTCTGATCGTGGCCGCAGCCGGTGCGGCGGCGGCTTTTGCCGTCAACACACTGAGCTATTTCGCCATTCTGTACGCGCTTTTCCGTTGGAAACCGAATTTTCCGCAAAGCACGCTGCCGCGTGAGCAATTGGGCCCGGCGATCTCCGCCGGTCTTCGTTACGTTGCCATGTCGCCCAATCTCGGCAAGGTTCTGTTCCGCGGCTTTGTCTTCGGCCTGACCGCAACCTCGATCCTATCGCTTTTGCCGATCGTCGCCCGCGACCAGTTGGCCGGAGGACCGCTGGTCTATGGCGGTCTTCTGGGTGCCTTCGGCATCGGCGCGATCCTCGGCGCTCTCTACAATCAGCGCCTGCGCGACATCCTGTCCAGCGAGGATATCGTGCGTGCCTCCTTTGCCGGCTTTGCGCTGGCGACGGTTGTCACCGGGGTAAGCGACTCGATCTGGCTGGCGGGCGCCGCATTGATGGTCGCCGGCGCTTGCTGGGTCTTGGCGTTGTCGCTGTTCAATACGGTGGTGCAGCTTTCAACCCCGCGCTGGGTCGTCGGTCGGGCGCTGTCGCTGTACCAGACGGCCACCTTCGGCGGCATGGCGACAGGAAGCTGGTTGTGGGGCAGTATCGCTGAAAGCTACGGTTCCGGCCATGCGCTCGTTGCTTCTGGCGCGCTGATGATGGTCGGTGTCGCGATCGGGTTCTTTCTGCCGATGCCGGCTTTCTCGGCCCTTGATCTTGATCCCCTCAACCGCTTCAACGAGCCGGCGCTCAAGCTGGACATAAGGCCGCGGAGCGGGCCGATCGTCATCCAGATCGATTTCGAGATCGACGACGTCGACATGCCGGAATTTCTCCGCATCATGGTCGAGCGTCGCCGCATCCGCCTGCGCGACGGTGCGCGCAACTGGACGCTGATGCGTGATCTCGAAAAGCCGGAGATCTGGACGGAGACCTATCACGTCCCGACCTGGGTCGATTACGTTCGTCACAACCAGCGCCGCACCAAAGCCGACGCGGAGATCACCGATCGTCTGATCGAATTGCATCGCGGGCCGACCAAGCCGCATGTGCACCGGATGATCGAGCGACAGGCGATCCCGCCGGAGGATGATGTGTTCCACCAGTCACATCTGGACCCTCACTGACCACGAGTATCAGCGCAGCTTAGCTTTCAGGCTGGCGCTCGGATAGCAGGTCGGTTTCAGGCCGTTTTTTGCCTGCCATTCACCGAGAGATCGCCGTGTCTTGAAACCAGGCAGCCCGTCCACCTTGCCGACATCATAACCTTGCGCCACCAGTGCTTTCTGCATGGCCAGGACATCCGAGCGCAGCATCTTGCCGACATCGCCCCAAGACGCCTTGAAAGCACCGGATCCGCTGCCGATCCTGTCGGCCAGATTGCCGATGAACAGTGCGTAGAGGTCCGAATTGTTGTATTCCTTGATGACGTAAAAATTCGGCGTCACCAGGAATTCAGGGCCGAAGGTACCGGCCGGAACCAACATCATCGCGGATTGGCTCATCTCGCTTGATGGGAAAGCCTTACCGGAAATGCGGGCGAGGCCTTCCGCCGACCAGGTCGTGGTAGGCTGTGCCCGGTCCGGCCCTTCCTGGGCGCAGGAGACACCATCGGGAATGCTGATCTCGAAGCCCCAGTCGCGGCCGCGCTGCCAGCCGCTCTTGACCAGGTAATTGGCGATCGAGGCGAGCGTGTCCGGCACCGAATTCCAGATGTCGCGTTTCCCGTCGCCATCGAAATCGACGGCATATTTCAGGAAACTCGTCGGCATGAACTGCGGCTGGCCCAGCGCCCCGGCCCAGGAGCCGCGCATCTGCTGCGCCGTCACGTCGCCGCCCTCGATCATGTGCAGCGCCGAGATCATCTCGCGCCGGAACATGTCCCTGCGCGTCGACATGAAGGCCTTGGTGGCCAGCACTTCCAGCGCCGGATAGGGCATCTTCGCCTTGCCGAAACCGGATTCCCGACCCCAGATGGCGACAAGGATCGAACCGGGGACGCCATAGGTCGCCTCGACCTTGCGCAGCGTGCCGCCGTGCTGCGATGCGAGCGACCGCCCGGTCGCGGCCAGTCCCTGCAGTCTTTTCTCGGAGAAATAGGACGCCGGAGACGAAAATTCTGCCTGGCTTTGGCTCTGTTCCTTCGGCGGCGCAGTACCCGGCGGCACGAGATCCGGCAGTTCCCAGTTGAGCGACAGGCCAGACACTGCCGTGTCGAAAGCTGGCTTGGAAATACCCGACGCCTTGGCTTCGGTCCACAGGTCGGTCGCGATCCACCGCTGGAATTGCGCTTCGACATTGGCGCGTGACGGCGCAGCCTGGGCCGTCGGCTGGCCGAACCCGAACACGATCGATAGCGCCAATGCCACCGCCGGCAGCGCACGATGTGAAAGGAGGTGGTGCGGTTTGCCCATGATGTTCTCTCCCGTAGGCGACCGTCAGATCACCGTGCGTGCTCGGAGCGCTGCAGACAGCGTGCCCTCATCGAGATAGTCAAGTTCGCCGCCGACAGGTACGCCATGCGCCAGCCGGGTGATCTTCACGTCCATCCCGACCAGATGATCGGTGATATAGTGGGCGGTTGTTTGTCCTTCGACGGTCGCGTTCACCGCGATGATGACTTCGCGAACGCCGCCTTTGGCCACGCGTTCGATCAGCCCCTTGATGTTGAGATCATCGGGTCCGACGCCATCCAGCGGCGACAGCGTGCCGCCGAGAACGTGATAGGCGGCGTTCATTGCACCTGCCCGCTCCAGCGCCCAGAGGTCGGAAACGTCCTCGACGACGATGATCATCGACTGGTCGCGCCGATCGTCCGTGCACACCGTGCAGGGATCGATCGTATCGACATTGCCGCAGCACGAGCAGATCTTCACCTTGTCATAGGCCTCGCCCATGGCGTGGCCGAGTGGACCGAGAAGCTGGTCCTTCTTCTTGATCAGATGCAGTGCCGCGCGCCGGGCCGAACGCGGCCCGAGCCCCGGCACCTTTGCCAGAAGCTGGATGAGTTTTTCGATTTCGGGGCCGGTGACTCGCTTTGCCATGCGGCGTTTCTAGCCCATAACATCGGCAAACGGAATCGATGAACATGGGTCATGGATGAAAATACGCGCCGTATGCCGGGGTAACCCGGAAGTGTTGCCAGGCAAGAAATACAAGACCGGCATCAACAAGACCGCTGTCAGCGGACCGATGATGGTCGATGCCGAGGGCCTAGTCGGCGACAGCATCTGCAATCGTAAACACCATGGCGGTGTCGATCAGGCGATCTATATGGAAGGCAGCCTCGATCTCGCCTGGTGGGCGGAAGAACTTGGACGTGATCTGCCACCGGGCACCTTTGGCGAAAACCTGATCGTCGAGGGCCTGGACAATCGAACGCTGGCAGTCGGTGACCGCTTTGCCATTGGCGATGTGCTGCTGGAAGTGACGTCGCCACGCATGCCCTGTGCCACGTTTGCAGCCCGCATGGGCGAGCCCACATTGGTCAAGCGATACGCGCGCGCGGCGCGTGCTGGTGCTTATTGCAGGGTCCTGCAGGGCGGCATGATCGAAGCGGATCAGGACGTGATTTTTACCGCTTATCATGGCGTTCGGGTCACATTGCCGGAAATGATGGCCACCTTTGGCAAGCCCCTGTCTCTGCAAGACAGTCAGCGCTATCTTGCTGCTCCGGTGAACGACAGGTGGACGCGGGAACTATAGAACGCGCTGACCGGATCGATGTCGACGATAGTCGCATCCCGCGCAACTTTACCCGTCTGCCTGGCGCAGTCATCATGCTGCCGGACCACTGCGGGGGACAATATGCAGGAAAAGCGGATCGAACTGCTCTGCGCCGATGGCGTGCGGCTTGCTGGCGACTGGTGGCTGCCACCGTCTGGCGTCGCGGCCGCAACAGTGGTGATCAATGCCGCCACCGGCGTGCTGGCGCGCTACTACCACCACTATGCCCGCTTCCTGGCAAGGCAAGGATTTGCGGTCCTGACCTATGACTATCGCGGCATCGGTCAGTCGCGACCGGCCGATCTGCGCCGTGTCGCTTACACATGGCGTGAGTGGGGCGAGCAGGATTTCGACGCAGCGCTGCGGCATGCCCTGGATCGCGATGAAACGGGGCGCCTATTGGTGGTAGGCCATAGTATCGGCGGATTTCTACCCGGCTACGCGTCAGCGACGGGCAGAATTGCCGGCCTGCTTTCCATTGGCGGACAGTTTGGCTATTGGGGCGACTACCAGTTGCGCATGCGCTTGCCACTGGCGATCAAATGGCATCTCGCCATGCCGGCAATCACCGCGGTACTTGGTTATTTTCCCGGGAAGCGGCTGGGTTGGCTGGAGGACCTGCCCAAGGGCGTGGCGCTCGGTTGGGGCCTGCAGCAGGGCAGGGCGGAGCAAGGGCTGCCGCCTGAAAAGATCACCCGGATGTGCGCGGGTTTTGCCGCATTCACAGCACCGATTCTGGCCGTGGCCATGTCGGACGATGCGATTGCAACGCCGAAGGCCATCAACAGGGCCACGGGCTATTACAGCGCAGCGCCGGTCACGAAAGTACTTCTGTCACCAGGCGATCTTGGCTTCGACACGGTCGGCCATTTCAACCTTTTCCACGCGCGCCATGAACATGGCTTCTGGAAAAGCAGTCTCGACTGGCTGCACGAAGGGCGCAACCCTTGGCCGCAGCGGGTCTATCGCTAGCAGACCCGCCCGGACCTATCCGCGAAATCAGAACGGGAACTTCATGCCCGGCGGCAGCGGGATGCCGGCCGTGATCGAGGCCATCTTTTCCTGGGCCTGAACCTCGCCCTTGTCCTTGGCATCCTTGTGAGCGGCGACGATCAGGTCTTCGAGGATTTCGGAATCCTCTTCCTTGAACAGCGACGGGTCGATCTTGATGCTCTTCATCTCGCCCTTGCCGTTCAGCACGATGGTCACCAGGCCACCACCGGATTTTCCCTCGATTTCAAGCGCGGCGATTTCCGCCTGCGTCTTTTCCATCTTGGCCTGCATTTCCTTGACCTTGCCCATCATGCCCATGATGTCGCGCATCGTCATCTCCTTGGATTGTTGTTTTTTCACCGGGCCTAATCTGTGTGCCCGTGCAACAGTAACGCTCTAGAACTCGATATCGTCGCCAGGCAGGATATCGCCTTCCTCGGTTTCGAGGATCGCCGGCGGCGGACGCAATTCTTCATCTTCCTCGACACTGCCCGCCTTGATCCGAACGTCGGTGATCTTGGCGCCCGGAAAGCGCGCAAGGATGGCCGCTACGTCAGGATCCTGCCGCGCATCGCGCAGCCGCGTCTCGCGCGTCGTATTCTCCAGTTCGACCAGAGTAGGCGCGCCTTCTTCGCGGCTCAGAATGACCATCCAGCGGATTTCGGTCCATTCTTCCAGCCGCTTCTGCAAGTCGCCGACCAGTGTCTTCGGCGCGTCGGGCGGCAGATTGATTTCCAGCCGGCCCGGTTCCAGCCGCACAAGCCGGACGAAGCCACGCATCAACGCCTTCAGGCGCGGGTCGCGGTTCTTGCTGCAAAGCTCGGCAATGTCTTCCAGCGACTTGACCTGCACCTTGGGTGTCGGCGCTTCCTGCGGCTTCGGCTGCACCCGCTCCATGGCGGCTGGCAGCGAGTCACCGGCAGGCACGCTCTGCAGATGGGCAACAGGTTGGCTGGATGCAATCCGCGGCGCACTGTCGGTTGAAGGTTGGGCGACCGCCTGGACCCGCATCGCCATCGAGGCGCCACCACCGCCGCCGCCATTCGGGCGTGGCGCAGAGGGTCCGCGCTCGGCCGGTTGGCCATCGGACAGTTCGAGCAGGCGACGGGCTGCATCTTCCGGTGATGGCAGATGCGCTGCATGTGCCAGGCGGATGATGACCATTTCGGCAGCACCCGCCGGACGCGATGAACCTTCCGCTTCGGGAATGCCCTTCAGCAGCATCTGCCACATGCGCGAAAGCGTCGTTACGGCCACGCTTTCAGCGAGCGATGCGCCGCGCACACGCTCGACTTCGCTCAGCGAAGCATCCTGTGCGGCTGATGGGATATATTTGAGCCGGGTCACCAGATGGGTGAAGTCGGCCAGATCCGTCAGCACCACGGTCGGATTGGCACCCGCCTCATACTGACCGCCGAACTCTTCAAGAGCGGCTGCGACATCGCCGCGCACAACGTGTTCGAACAGGTCGACGATGCGCGCGCGATCGGCAAGTCCGAGCATCGAGCGCACCGCGTCGGCATGCACGACCCCGCTGCCATGGGCAATGGCCTGGTCGAGCAGCGAAAGACCGTCGCGCGCCGAACCTTCGGCAGCCCGTGCGATCATCGCCAGCGCATCCTCGTCAGCCTGGATGCCCTCTTTCGACGCGATGGTCGAGAACAGCCCCACCAGATCGCTGGCACTGATCCGGCGCAAGTCAAAGCGCTGGCAGCGCGACAGGACGGTAATCGGCACCTTGCGGATTTCTGTCGTGGCAAAGATGAACTTCACATGCTCGGGTGGCTCTTCGAGCGTCTTCAACAGCCCGTTGAAGGCTGCCGTCGACAGCATGTGCACTTCGTCGATGATGTAGACTTTGTAGCGGGCCGAAACCGGGCGGTAGCGTACCTGCTCGATGATCTCGCGGATATCGTCGATACCGGTATGCGAGGCGGCGTCCATCTCGATCACGTCGACATGGCGGCCTTCCATGATTGCCTGGCAATGCTCGCCGGGAATGCGAAGGTCGATGGTCGGCTTGTCTATCTCGGGTGTCTTGTAGTTCAGCGCACGCGCCAGAATGCGGGCCGTGGTCGTCTTGCCGACCCCGCGCACGCCGGTCAGCATATAGGCCTGGGCAATGCGGCCGGTCTCGAACGCGTTGGTCAGCGTGCGAACCATGGGCTCCTGGCCGACCATCAGGTCCGAGAAATCCTTGGGGCGATATTTGCGGGCAAGCACGCGGTATCCGCCGGGGGCGGTCTTGGCCTCTGCAGTGGGCTCCAAATCGCTCATCGCGTTGCCAGCTTCCCCTTGCCGCCCGGATCCGGGCATGGCGCGGCCCATGGTTTTGCATCACGGGCCGGAAATGAAGATGAGGTGGGAGGCTGGCACGATGACCCGTGCCGCGCTCGTTAGGGCTGCTTCCTTCCGGATCTGACCCGGTTGGCGAGTGGCTCGTCCACCACCAACCTCCCGAGGTGACATATCGGCAATAACGACGGCAAATGCAAGCCAAGCCCGTAAAAAACTGCTACAGCTTGGAAAAACAACAGCGGAGAAACACCTTGGAGCCATTCCTTCTCGATGAGCGTCTCGCGCGCGACAGCCAATCCATCCTGAAGCTGGGGCTTTGTGATCTCAGGCTTGCCCATGACAGCCGCTGGCCATGGATGATCCTTGTCCCACAAAGACCGGGCATGAGCGAGATTTTCGACCTGACGCCGCTCGATCAGGCCATGCTCACATTCGAGCAGGTGACGGTGGCTGCTGCGTTGAAGAAGGTGACCGGTGCAACCAAGATCAACACGGCCGCAATCGGCAACGTCGTGCGCCAGCTCCACGTCCATGTCGTCGCCCGCTTCGAGGATGATCCGAATTGGCCGGGCCCGATCTGGGGTCATGGAACGGCCGTGCCCCACTCCGACGAAACATTCAATACGCTCAAGACCCGGATGCTCGAAGCGCTGCAATGACAAAACGATCCATTTTTGATACGTCCGCCCCCCATCCTGAGGCCAGTTCGCTCACCGCCTTCTCCGGCAATGGTCTTGATCGCAATGCCGAGCACCGCACGGAAGCAAGTCTGGCTGATGCGCTGGCCGTTGAAGGCACGCACCTTCTGGCCTTTGCCGGCAACCGCCTGATATTCAAGCACGAGGGCCAGATCCTCGATCCGCTCTTTGCGCCCTACGAACTGGCCGGGCTGGAACCTGATCTCGACAACGCCGTGTTGCTGGGCCACAAGCCGAATGGCGAGCCGCGCATCGCCGTGCCGGTGAATGCCGGCGAAGAACAGCTGGCTATGAATTACAAGGCGCTGACCGCGCGCGAACTGTTCCGTGAAGCGGGTGTGGATGAAGAACTCGTCGGCGAAGCAGCCCAGGGTTTCAGCCTGCTGCACTGGAATGGCGAGAACCGCTTCTGCGGCAGTTGCGGGCAAGCGATGGAATCGCGCATCGGCGGCTACAAGCGTGAATGTCTAGCCTGTGGCCGCGTCGCCTTTCCGCGCACGGATCCGGTCGTCATCATGATGACCATTGATGAACTGAATGACCGCTGCCTTCTCGGGCGCGGCGCGCATTTTCCGGAAGGCATGTATTCCTGCCTGGCCGGTTTCATCGAGCCCGCGGAAACCATTGAGAACGCTGTGCGCCGGGAGACACTTGAGGAATCGGGCATCACCATCGGCAGGGTTCGCTACCATGCCACCCAGCCTTGGCCGATGCCGCACCAGTTGATGATCGGCTGTTATGCGGAGGCGCTGTCGCTTGATGTGACGCGCGACGAGGCCGAACTGGTGGATTGCCGTTGGTTCACGCGCGAGGAGGTACAGTCGATGATCGACCTGACGAACGAAACGGTGAAGGCACCGGTGAGGGGCACCATTGCCCATCGACTGATGAGCGATTGGCTGGACTGGGCGCGCTGAGCGCCCGGTCTTCCGCCGGCCTTACAGCTTGCCGCGCATTGCATGCGCCTTGTAGACGCCGAGGATGCGAACCTTTTCCGAGAAGAACCGCAGTTCTTCGAGCGCCCGCTTTACCGCTGCGTCGTCCGGATGCCCTTCGATATCGGCATAGAACTGGGTGGCAATGAACTTGCCGCCGATCTGGTAGCTTTCCAGCTTCGTCATGTTGACGCCATTGGTGGCAAAACCGCCCATCGCCTTGTAGAGAGCCGCCGGCAGGTTACGGACATTGAACACGAAGGTGGTGATGAAGAGTTCATCGTCGCTTTTGCGCTTCGGCTCGTGTTCATCGCGCGACAGCACGACAAAGCGTGTGACGTTGTTGTCGGAATCCTCGACATTCTCCGCGATGATATCAAGACCATAGAGTGAGGATGCCAGCTGCGGCGCGAGCGCCGCCATGCTGCGGTCGCCTTGCTGCGACACCTGCTTGGCGGCGCCGGCCGTATCACCGGCGACGACGGCCTTCCAGCCATGGCTGCGGATTATCTTGCGGCACTGGCCCAGCGCATGGATATGGCTGTGCACGGTGCGGATCTCGTCGAGCTTGACGCCCGGCAGCACCATCAGCTGGAAGCGGATCGGCATGAAATATTCGCCGATGATATGCAGTCGCGACAGCGGCAGCAGGTAGTGGATGTCTGCGACGCGTCCGGCCAGCGTGTTCTCGATCGGGATCATCGCCAGATCGACTTCGCCGGTTTCCAGCGCCACGAAGGCGTCCTCGAAAGTCGGGCAGGGCAGCGGCTCCATCGATGGAAACATGTCCCGGCAGGCCATGTCGGAATTGGCGCCAAAGTCGCCCTGGAAGGAAATCTTGTTGGTCGGGGCCAAGGCTATGCGTCCTTAAATGGAGTGGGCCGAAAGAATGCGGCGGGCTTTTTCGAGGTCGGCCGGCGTGTCTACGCCGAGCGGAATGGTTTTGACGATCTCAACATCGATGCGCATCCCGGCTTCGAGGGCTCTGAGTTGCTCAAGCGACTCGCGCTTTTCCAGTGCCGAGGGTGGTAGCGAGACAAACCGTTCAAGAGCGCGCCGGCGATAGGCGTAGAGGCCGATATGATGGTAGAGCGGCCCGGCGCCATGCGGTGCCGTGGCACGGGTGAAATACAGGGCCTGCAGTCGCGTTTCGCTGAGCGGCGACCCAACCACCTTGACCACGTTGGGATTGGTCTTTTCGGCCTCGTCCTCGATTTCCACAGTCAGCGTTGCAATATCGACGGCCTGGTTGTCGAGCGGCCGCAGTGCGGCCCGGATGGTCTGCGGATCGATGGTCGGCAGATCGCCCTGCACATTGATGACGATCTCCGCCTTGCCATCGGGATCCATCTTGGTCAGCGCTTCAAAGATCCGGTCGGAGCCGGATTGATGATCGACCCGCGTCATCACGACCTCGAAACCGGCGGCGACAACCGCATCGAATGTCCGCTGGTCGTCGACTGCGACGATGATTCGTCCGACATCGGCCTCCTGTGCCCGCTTGGCCACCTGAACGATCATCGGCAGGCCGCAAATGTCGGCCAAAGGCTTGCCGGGCAGGCGGGTAGAGGCCATGCGGGCGGGAATTAGCACCAGGGTTTTGCCGCTATCGTCTTTATTCATGCCTAACCCCTTCAAATCACCGCGCAGAAGTGTCAATAAGTCCCAGTTGCGGGACCATAATCGTGTTGCATGTGTTATGCAAAAGACATAGGTTCCGCGCGATTTCAAGATCGCTCGGTTGCTGATCGGCCGGCTGCATGGGGAGCTTTGCAGATGAATTCTTACGTGAATATGGGCGTGGGTGCCTTTCTGGGCACCGTCTTCGTCCTGATGTCTGTGTCCATCGCCTCGGAAGGGATTTTCCATTCGGAACATCCTGAGAAGGAAGGCTTTGCCATTGTGGCTGAGGCTGCTGAAGGCGAAGCTGCGCCGGAAGCCGCAGCGGCTGTGCCGATCGCGGTTCTGCTGGCCAGCGCCGATGCGACCGCTGGCGAAGGCGTCTTCAAGAAATGCGCGAGCTGTCACACCGATACCAAGGGCGGCGCCAACAAGGTTGGCCCGAATCTCTTTGGCCTTGTCGACCGTCCGATCGCAACGCATGAAGGCTTCAGCTATTCGGCTGCCATGAAGGATTTCTCCAAGGGTGGTACCGAACTCTGGACCTGGGATCACCTGAACGCCTTCCTGACCGCGCCGAAAAAGCATATCCCGGGCACCGCCATGGGCTTTGCCGGCATCAAGAAGGATGACGAGCGCGCCAACCTGATCCTGTATCTGCATACCATGGCAGATGCTCCGGTCGCTCTGCCGGCGCCGCCGGCGACCAACTGATCATTCAGATCGTGCAAATTTCTATGCCCGGCCGTTGTGCCGGGCATTTTCGTTTGTCCCGACAACGAACATGCTTCAGAGCAGAAAAAGAGCCCAGAGCGAGACGCTGATCACGCCGATCGCCGTCGATTGGGTGATGATAGAGGCTGCAAGTCCCTGACCCACGCCAAAGCGGCTGGCGATTAGCCAGGCGTTGATCCCGGTCGGAACGGATGATGTGAGCACGAGCGCGGCGGTCCATTGTGGACTGAGGCCGAGCAGCGTCGATGCCAGCCAGACGGTTGCAGGCATGACGATCAGTTTGATCACGGTGATGACGCTTGCGATCCGCACATTGCCCGCCATGCCATATTTGGTCAGCGTCATGCCGAGCGAGATCAAAGCCGCAGGTGCTGCCATCCCGGCCACCTGGCCGACGATACCGTCGAGCATTACGGGCATCTTAATGCCGACGACCTGCAGCACCAGCCCCGCCATAAGGCCGATGATCAGCGGGTTGCGGATGAGATTGGCGCCAACCTGGCGCGACACGGCCAGAACGCCTTCCGAAGGCTTGCCCGTGGTTTTCTGCTCCGCACGTTCCATTGCCACCGTGCCGGCGATCATCATCAGCGGCAGGTGCACGGCCAGCAGGATCGACATGGCGACAATTCCATCGGGACCAACGGTGCGATCGACCAGCGGAAGACCGATGAACACGTTGTTGGCGAAGGCGCCGGAAAGGCCGGCCAGAACGCCGATGCGCTGATCGCGACCGAAAAACCGCGTTGCAATAATATGACCCAGCGTCCAGGCGACGGCCACCCCGGCAAAATAGGCAATCCACAACCGGAATGGCGAGGCGCCATGGAAATCGGCATTGGCGATGGTGCGGAACATCAGCATCGGCACCGCCACTCTGAACACGAAGTCGCCCAGCCCGTCTCCGATGTCCGCCTTGAGGATTTTCAGCCTTACCAGCGACCAGCCGAACAGGATGAGAATGAAGATAGGCAGGACGTCTTGGGCAACGGATGACATGAAATTGGCGACTCACAGAAAAAGACAGACTTTTTCTTAGACCTTGAATCCACCGCCGACCAGCCATTGAAGGGGTGCTTCCTGACGACAAAAAGCAGGCAATGCCTGCTTTTACGCCCGGTCGAGCCGGGACCTGTATCCGCGCCGCCAGTACATCCGTGGTCGGCTTGGCCAGGTTGTGGAACCTGTCATGGTTCTTCGGAGCGGCGCTGGGGAGCTATGCCGTCCGCACACGCATCCACTAGCCCGCCAAGGTAACAGCCGCATGACAACGAAGGTTTTCGCCGCCCCCTTTCAAACCCGGCAAAAAAGGCTATGACCGTCTTGCCTATTTAACGGAGCCCAAGACCATTATGAGCCGATTCGACGTCCTCACTGTCGGTAACGCAATCGTCGACATCATTTCCCGCTGCGATGATCGCTTTCTCATCGACAACGAGATCACTAAGGGTGCGATGAACCTGATCGATGCGGACCGCGCCGAGCGGCTTTACAGTCTGATGGGTCCCGCCGTCGAAGCGTCCGGCGGCAGCGCCGGCAACACCGCAGCCGGTATCGCCAATTTTGGTGGCAAGGCGGCCTATTTTGGCAAGGTAGCGGAAGATCAGCTCGGCGAGATCTTCACCCATGACATCCGCGCCCAGGGTGTGCATTTCGAGACAAAGCCGCGCGGTACCCAGCCTCCGACCGCGCGCAGCATGATCTTCGTCACCGAAGACGGCGAGCGCTCGATGAACACCTATCTCGGTGCCTGTGTTGAGCTTGGCCCGGAAGACGTCGAGCCAGAGGTTGTTGCCCAGTCCAAGGTCACCTATTTCGAAGGTTATCTCTGGGATCCGCCGCGCGCCAAGCAGGCGATCCTCGAATGTGCCCGCATTGCCCATGAGAATGGGCGCGAAATGTCGATGACATTGTCTGATAGCTTCTGCGTCGGCCGTTACCGCGAGGAATTCCTCGATCTGATGCGTTCTGGCACGGTCGATATCGTTTTTGCCAATGAGCAGGAAGCGCTGTCGCTCTACGAAACGAATGATTTCGCCGTTGCGCTGGATCGAATTGCTGCGGACTGCAAGCTTGCGGCCGTCACCATGGGCGAAAATGGCGCCGTCGTGGTCAAGGGCGACCAGCGTATCCGCGTTCCGGCCACGCTCGTAACTAATCTTCTGGATACCACCGGTGCCGGCGATCTTTTTGCCTCAGGTTTCCTGTTCGGCTACACCAATGATCGGTCGCTTGAGGATTGCGCCCATCTGGGCTGCTATGCGGCGGGCGTTGTCATCCAGCAGATAGGCCCGCGTCCGATGAGTTCGCTGGACAAGGGCGCGCGCGCCGCAGGCCTGCTTTAAAGCAGGCCTTATTTGAAGGCTTCGCCGGGATAGGCGCCCCAGATTTCCGCCTGCGCCACCCAGCCGGCAACGCCCTTGGTTTCGGCCTTGCACCAGTTGCCGTTGCATTCTTCGATCTTGAGCACGACGCCGGGCTCGAGTTTCGCGATGACGGCGGCCGATGACATCGAATCGCGCCGCATCATCACATAGACATTGTCGCCGTTGGCGCGCATCCACGGTGCGGCGACGGCGGTACGTTCGCCCGAAAGCAGCGTCTGGTTGACCCAGCCTTCGGTCCCGTCGGCGTCGCGGATCTGTCGCCAGTTTTCGTATTCGCGGATGATTTCGACCGGCAGCCCCGATTTGAGATAACGCCAGGATACGGCGTAGTCCGTGCTCGGGCCGATCCGCAGGTTGACCTTTTCCGCCTTCAGGCTGACAAAGCGAGGCAGGGGAAGTCCGCTCGACCCCTTGGTCGTCGCCTGGGCAAGCGCGCTCTCCGACGCGGCCAGCGTCGAGAAGAGCAGGATACAGGATGCAAAACTGATTCGGAGCGCGTTCTGGTTCATACTGGATCCGACTATGCGATGATTGAAGGGCATTCCGCGACCCCTGAACCTGTTCCGGCAGGTATTGCGACAAATCCGGAACGGCGAGCGAGTTTTGTTTGTCTTCGCCGGTGGGTTTGCTAGAAATTGCTCTTTGGGGGAGTATCCCCCGTCTTGGTTAACGAGTTCTGAACAAGGCATTGATCCGTCCCATGACGAACAGGAAAAGACCCAAGGTCTATATTACCCGGAAATTGCCTGACGCTGTGGAAACGCGCATGCGCGAACTGTTCGACGCGGAGCTCAATATAGATGATGCACCGCGCAGCCGCGAAGACCTGATTGCCGCGATGAAAAGCGCCGACGTCCTGGTGCCGACCGTCACCGATCGCATTGATGCGGCCCTGATCGACGAAGCCGGCCCGCAACTCAAGCTGATCGCCAGTTTCTCCAACGGCACGGATCATATCGACATCGATGCGGCGGCCCGAAAGGGCATCACCGTCACCAACACGCCGAATGTCCTGACCGAAGACACGGCCGACATGACCATGGCGCTGATCCTTGCCGTGCCGCGCCGCCTGGTCCAGGGCGCACGCGTCTTGATGGACAGGCCGGGCGACTGGGCCGGCTGGTCGCCGACCTGGATGCTCGGACGCCGGATCTCGGGCAAGCGCATCGGTATCATTGGCATGGGACGCATCGGCACGGCCGTCGCCCGCCGTGCAAAGGCTTTCGGCCTGTCGATCCACTATCACAACCGCAAGCGCGTCAGCCCGCAGACCGAGGACGAACTGGAGGCGACCTATTGGGACAGCCTCGATCAGATGCTGGCAAGGGTCGATATCGTCTCGGTCAATTGCCCCTCGACACCGGCCACCTTCCATCTGCTGTCGGCGCGCCGTCTGGCGCTGCTGCAGCCGACGAGCTACATCGTCAACACGGCGCGTGGCGATATCATCGACGAGGACGCGCTGATCCAGTGCCTGAAGACCGGCAAGATCGCGGGCGCCGGTCTGGATGTTTTCGAAAACGAGCCTGCCGTCAATCCGAAACTGGTCAAGCTCGCCAACGAAGGCAAAGTCGTGCTTCTGCCGCACACCGGATCGGCGACGATCGAGGGCCGGATCGACATGGGCGACAAGGTCATCATCAACATTCGCACCTATTTCGACGGTCACCGCCCGCCGAACAGGGTCCTGCCGAATCGCACCTGAACCGTCAGGCCAACCGTTTACACATTTCAATCGAGGTCGTCCGGGTGAAGCCCGGATGGCTGTTTTCGGCCGTCTTTACGAACCCCCATGCGGCAAAGCGCCGGTGATTGCCGACAAGCTCGATACGTGTCTCCAGTCGCAGCATGTCGCGCCCGAGCTTCCCGGCGATCGTTTCGGCCTCGGTCAGCAGCCGGTAGCCTATTCCGTAACCTTGCATATTGGCGGCGACAGCAAGCTTGCCGACATAGAGTGCCCTGGCCTCCGGCTTGACGAACGCACAGCCGACCAGTCTGCCGTCGAGGAGCGCGGCCAGTCCGATCTCGTCCAGCGCCTTCTGCTTCAGTCCCTCCACGCTCAACTGATACGCCGAAGACGGCGGATCGATCACGCCATCCATATAGGCGAACGATCTGACGATCAGGTCGAGCAGCGCTTCATAGTCACAATATCCGGCTGCATCGATCCGCCGAATGTCGACGCTACGGTCCCCGTTCCCGTTCAAGGACGCGGCTCCCGGCGGCGATAGCGGATCGTGTCGAATTTCGCCGACAGCGCATCGTAGAGCAAAAGGCGCCCGAGCAGAGGCTCTCCGACGCCTGTCACCAGCTTGATCGCCTCCATGGCCATCAGCGTGCCGATGACGCCGGTCAGGGCGCCGATGATGCCGGCTTCGGCACAGGCCGGAACGAGGCCTTCGGGCGGGGCCTCGGGAAACAGATCACGGTAGCGGGGGTTCTGCCGCCCTTCGGCATCGGTCAGGTGTGGAGCCAGTACGGTGACCGAGCCATCGAAGCGGCCGACTGCCCCCGTCACCAGCGGAATGGCGCGCATCTCGGCCGCGTCCGCTGCCGCATAGCGCGTCGCAAAATTGTCCGATCCGTCGATCAGCAGGTCGAAACGTCCCAGATGGTCGCGGGCGAAGTGAGCGTCGAAGCGCGCTTCGTGTTGCACCACCCGGCAATGCGGATTGAGCCGGGCGATGGCACGCGCAGCACTTTCGGTTTTCTTCTCCCCGATCGTACCGGTGTCGTGGATCACCTGTCGCTGCAGGTTCGATAGGGAAACCCCGTCATCATCGACAATCCCGATCGTGCCGACGCCGGCGGCCGCGAGATACTGCAGCACCGGCGCACCCAGCCCACCGGCACCGATCACCAGAACGCGGGCCGATTTCAGCAATTGCTGTCCATGGCCGCCGATTTCCGGCAGCAGGATATGGCGATGATAACGGGACAGTTCGTCGGGCAGCAGTGGATCCATCAACCGATCATGCCATGTGAAAGAGGGGTGGGGAAGGGCGGTCAGGCATCCAGGCTGCCGTCCCGCACCGTGATGATATCGGCACGTTCGCCCAATGCTGCAAACATCGAACGATCCGTCCCTGTCATGAACGCCTGTCCGCCCAGCGCATCGATCCGGTCGAACAGGGCCGCCCGCCGACCCTCGTCCAGATGGGCGGCGATCTCGTCGAGCAGCAGAACCGGAGCAAAGCCGGTCATGGTTCCAACCAGTCTCGCATGCGCGAGCACCAATCCGATCAGAAGAGCCTTCTGCTCTCCGGTCGAGCAGCGTTCCGCGTTCATGTCTTTCTCGATATGCCGGATCTGCAGGTCGACGCGATGCGGACCGTCCAGTGTCCGTCCGGCCGCCGCATCCCTGTGGCGTGAGGATGCCAGCATCTGGATGTAGCGATCCTCCAGCTCGTAAGCCGGCCTGTCCGCCTCGTCGTCCATGAAGCCGCTGAGCGCGAGATGGGCCGAGGGAAAACGCGATGTCTGCCGATCCCCTTCGATCAAGCCGGCCAACAATCCGAGCATCTCGCGTCGGGCAGCCGCCATGGCGACGCCGAGTGCTGCCATCTGCTGTTCGATGCCCGACAGCCAGGAGGGATCGAACCGGCCATCGGATAGAAGCTTGTTGCGGCTGCGCATCGCCCGTTCGAAATCGCTCGCGCGACGTCCATGCGCCGGATCCAGCGAAAGCACCAGCCGGTCGAGAAAACGTCGCCGGTCGGCGGATGGCCCGGTGAACAGCCCGTCCATGGCAGGCGTCAGCCACAGCACGCGCAGGTGGTCGGTGAGTTCGTCAACCGATTTGACCGGAGTTGCATTGATCCGCAGGCGACGAACGAGCGCCTCGTCTTCGCCGCCACCCTCAGTGCCTGTCCCGATCTCCACATCGCCTGCCATTCCTTCGATCTCGGCAAAGATCGAGAAACCTGCTTGCGCGCCGACCCGGGCGATATCGGAAAGCACGGCCCGCCTCAGCCCGCGTCCGGGCGATAGAAACGACACAGCCTCCATCAGATTGGTTTTGCCGGCCCCGTTTTCGCCGATCAGCACGACATGACGACCGCGGAGGCTCAGGGAAGCCTGCGCATAGTTGCGGAAGTCGGTCAGCTTGAGTCGTTCTATATGGGTCTTCT
Source organism: Rhizobium sp. CECT 9324 (assembly GCF_918741265.1). Lineage (NCBI taxonomy): Bacteria > Pseudomonadati > Pseudomonadota > Alphaproteobacteria > Hyphomicrobiales > Rhizobiaceae > Rhizobium > Rhizobium sp. CECT 9324. The sequence continues at coordinate 655,103 of NZ_CAKKMZ010000001.1, forward strand.
GGATCATCGGCCGGATTCGCTGTTGCCCTGAGCTAGGACGATCCAGACGGGATGGCAAGGGAGCCGTCATGGTTTATCTTGCGCATCAAGGATCTGCGACGTCATGTGCCTTGGGCAAGTTCTGGTTTTGCAATAGTGTGATCGGACTTGAAGGCGAGGAGCCCTCCGCCATGCAGCCGGATCCTGACGAATTGACGCCTGAAGAAGCCCGCCGCGATCATTGGGAGATGCTGCGCTTTCTGGCGATCAACGCAGCCTTTGGCGCAGTGCTTGGCCTTGTCACCGCGGGTGCGATCCTCTGGCTCGATCTGGGAGGCGTGGGCACGTCACTGGGACGCGCCAGTCACCCCATCCTGCCGGTCTTGATGATGATCATACCGTTCGCGCTCACCTTTGCAGCGGCCGTAACAGCGTCAGCCGTGATGCTGATGCCCTACAAGAAAAAGAAGCAAAGATGAGATCCGCGGTTTGACGCTCCGCCATTCTTTCTGCATTAAGCCCTGGGTATAAACAGTCAGCGGAGATGGCCATGAGCGAACAGGACGACCGCGTAATTCGGCTGGAGGAAATGCTGGCCTATCAGGCTCGGGTGATTGAAGATCTGTCCGATCAGATTGCCGAGCAATGGAAGGTGGTCGAGCAGACCCGCGCCAAGCTTGAACGGTTGTCGGAGCGATTCTCAAACCTAGAAGAACAATCGCTCGACGCCCCGGCCATTACCAAGCCACCACATTATTGAGGTTTGACTGCTGCTCGAGCGACACCAGCGGTAAGGCATAAAAAGCGGGCCGAAAAGGATCCGGCCCGCCTGAAAACATACGCGATCAACAGATGATCAGTCGCTGAGCGTGTCGAAGAAATCCTTCATCCGGGCAAAGAAGCCTGTCGATTCCGGATTGTTTTCCTTCGACGACAACTGCTCGAATTCCTGCAGCAATTCGCGCTGGCGCTTGGATAGCTTCTGCGGGGTCTCGATCTGGATCTGGATATAGAGATCACCCGTCTGCGTCGAGCGCAGCACCGGCATGCCCTTGCCCTTGAGCCGGAACTGCTTGCCGGGTTGCGTGCCTTCCGGCACGGTCACCCGCGACTTGGTCCCATCCAGCGTCGCGACGTCGAACGTGCCGCCAAGCGCTGCCGTCGTCATCGAGATCGGCACCGAGCAATAGAGATCGGCCCCGTCGCGCTGGAAGAATTCATGCGGCCTCACCGACAGGAATATGTAGAGGTCGCCTGACGGGCCACCTCTGAGGCCGGCTTCGCCTTCGCCTTGCAGGCGAATGCGCGTGCCGTCTTCGATGCCCGACGGAATGTTGACCGACAGCGAACGCTCTTCCGTCACGCGGCCCTGGCCGTTGCATTTGCCGCACGGGTCGGAAATGGTCTGGCCGCGTCCGTGACAGGTCGGGCAGGTGCGCTCGATCGAGAAGAAGCCCTGCGCCGCACGAATGCGGCCGGAACCCTGACAGGTTGCGCAGGTCGTCGGCTTGGTGCCGGGCTTGGCGCCACTGCCGGTACAGACTTCGCAGGTGATCGAGGTCGGAACCCGGATCTGCGCGGTCTTGCCGGTAAATGCCTCTTCCAGCGAGATTTCCATATTGTAGCGCAGGTCCGCACCGCGCTCGCGCCCGTTTGTGGAGCGGGCGCGTCCGCCGCGGGCACCACCCATCATCTCGCCGAAGATGTCCTCGAAAATATCCGAGAAACCACCGCCGCCGGCAAAGCCTCCGCCGCCTCCACCACCGCCGCCATTTTCGAATGCGGCATGGCCGAACCGATCATAGGCCGCGCGCTTCTGGGGATCCTTCAAGGTCTCGTAGGCCTCGTTGATCTCCTTGAACTTGCGCTCGGCGTCCTTGTCTTCAGGGTTCTTGTCGGGATGATAAACCATCGCAAGTTTGCGGAAGGCGCTTTTCAGCTCCTTCTCGTCTGCGGTCCGGCCGACCCCGAGGGTCTCGTAGAAATCTGCTTTTGCCATGATATTACAGAGCTCTCAAAGCTTTATCCACGCTGGTGTGGCTGCCAGTTTTCTGGCCTGCCTGCTTGTCGCAAGCCAGCATGTCTTTCCTGAAATCGGATGAAGCGGAAGCGGCGTCTTCCAGCAGGGCCTTGCGCGGTTCGCCCTTGCTGGCGAGCCCGTCGGATGCCGATACTGCGACGAAGGCCAGGGAATGTGCCGCCATCTCACAGGACGAAACCTCACCCCCGTTTTCGCGTCTCTCCAGGGCTGCCTCGATGATCCGTCCGAGCTCATTGCCGATGCGAAACAGGTTTTTGCTGTCGCTTGCAGATATGGCTTTTGCCACACTCACTTCGGCAGCGCTCACCTGACGATGAACGGCACTGAGCTGAGCCTTGTCCTGCGCCTGCACAACACCCGACGCGGCGATCAAAGAAAATGCGGCTGGCCCGAGGGCCAGCCACCTTGGAGAAAAACGCCGTGTCGAGGCCCGCATTAGGCGGACTTCTTCGCGTCTTCGTCCTTCACTTCCTCATAATCGGCATCAACGATATCGCTATCCGGGCCATTGTCGGCATTGCCGGCGCCACCTTCAGCCTGCTGGGCTTCATAGATGGCCTGGCCGAGCTTCATGGACACTTCCATGAGCGTCTGCGTCTTCGCCTGGATGTCGTCTGCCGATGGTTCAGAGACTTCGAGTGCGCCCTTCAGGGCAGCAATCGCATCCTCGATCGCCTTGCGATCGGTCTCGGAAACCTTGTCGCCAAACTCGCTGACCGACTTTTCGGTCGAGTGGATCAGGCTTTCGGCGCCGTTCTTGGCTTCGACGACGGCACGACGTTGCTTGTCTGCCTCGGCATTGGCTTCGGCATCCTTGACCATCTTTTCGATGTCGGCATCAGACAGACCACCAGACGCCTGGATGCGGATCTGCTGTTCCTTGCCGGTGCCCTTGTCCTTGGCGGATACCTGCACGATGCCGTTGGCATCGATGTCGAAGGTGACTTCGATCTGCGGAACGCCACGCGGTGCCGGCGGCAGGCCGACGAGGTCGAACTGGCCGAGCAGCTTGTTGTCCTGGGCCATTTCGCGCTCGCCCTGCGATACGCGGATGGTTACGGCAGACTGGCTGTCTTCGGCCGTCGAGAAGGTCTGGCTCTTCTTCGTCGGGATCGTCGTGTTGCGGTCGATCAGGCGGGTGAAGACACCACCGAGCGTTTCGATGCCGAGCGACAGCGGGGTTACGTCGAGCAGCAGGACGTCCTTGACGTCGCCCTGCAGAACGCCGGCCTGGATCGCGGCGCCCATGGCGACCACTTCATCCGGGTTGACGCCCTTGTGCGGCTCCTTGCCGAACAGCTGCTTGACGATTTCCTGGACCTTCGGCATGCGGCTCATGCCGCCGACGAGAACCACTTCCTCGATTTCAGCAGCCGTGACGCCGGCATCCTTGAGGGCTGCCTTGCACGGGGCAACAGTGCGCTGGATCAGGTCGTCGACCAGGTTTTCGAACTTGGCGCGGGTCAGCTTCATCGTCAGGTGCTTCGGGCCGGAAGCATCTGCCGTGATGAACGGCAGGTTGATTTCGGTCTGCTGCGACGAGGACAGCTCGATCTTGGCCTTCTCAGCGGCTTCCTTCAGGCGCTGCAGGGCCAGCTTGTCGCCCTTCAGGTCGATACCCTGGTCCTTCTTGAACTCGGCAGCCAGATATTCGACGAGACGCATGTCGAAGTCTTCACCACCGAGGAAGGTATCGCCATTGGTCGACTTCACTTCGAAGACGCCGTCGCCGATTTCGAGAACCGAGATATCGAAGGTACCACCACCCAGGTCATAGACGGCGATCGTCTTGCCTTCGCGCTTGTCCATGCCATAGGCAAGGGCAGCTGCGGTCGGCTCGTTAATGATGCGCAGCACTTCGAGACCCGCGATGCGGCCTGCATCCTTGGTGGCCTGACGCTGGGCGTCGTTAAAATAGGCAGGAACGGTGATGACGGCCTTTTCGACCTTCTCGCCGAGATAGGCTTCTGCCGTTTCCTTCATCTTCTGCAGGATCATGGCGGAGATCTGCGAAGGCGAATAACCCTTGCCCTGAGCTTCGACCCAGGCGTCGCCATTGTCACCCTTGATGATCGGGAACGGGACAAGATGCTTGTCCTTCTCAACCGTTGGGTCTTCGTAGCGGCGGCCGATCAGGCGCTTGACGGCAAAGAGGGTATTGGTCGGATTGGTGACAGCCTGACGCTTGGCCGGCTGGCCGACAAGGCGTTCACCATCGTCGGAAAATGCCACCATCGACGGCGTGGTGCGTGCGCCTTCGGAATTTTCGATGACCTTCGCATCCTTGCCGTCCATGACGGAGACGCAGGAGTTGGTCGTTCCAAGGTCGATACCGATTACTTTAGCCATATTATTCTCTCCTTGAAGCAGGCTGTCGGAACCCCAATCAGGCATTCCTTGACAGCCCCTCGACGTGGACGGTCTGTGTTGTTCGCAGCCACGCTGCGGTTATGTCGCGTATATAAGAAGCAGTTTTTCGGACTGCAAGGCTGGATTTCCGCTGTAATCCAGTAAAAAGAACAGATTGGCGCGATCCTCTCCACCAGAAATGGGATGGCGATCCCGCTTTGCCAAACAGATTTTTTAGAGAAGCGGGCTTGCGCCTGGCATGCCGGGCGATAACGGCGCTTGCGGCCGCTTTTTCTGCCCGCTCCGATATCGAATTTACTGGCCCAGAATGAGGTCCAGCAGCGTGGTGCGCCGCGGCGCTCCGCCCTGAGGCGGTGTGGGCCCGACATCGCCTGGCGGGACCGGCGGACCGGGCGCATCGTTCATCGGAGGCAAACTGCCTTGCGGCGGCGACTGTGCCTCCGGTTGCGCAGGATACCGTTCCTCGCCGCCGCCCGTGAACACGTCTGAAATGATCGTACCGATCGTCATGTCGTCCTGTTGCGGCGCAGGCTCGTAATAGTCGCCGCCCGGCAGAGGCGCCGGAGACAGCCCCTGATGGGCGGCAGTCATGAAGTCATGCCAGGCGACAGCCGGAAGACCGCCGCCGGTGACTTTTTTCATCGACTGGCCATCGTCATTGCCGAACCAGACGCCGGTGGTCAGGTTGCTGGTATAGCCGATAAACAGCGCATCGCGGAAAGACTGCGTCGTGCCGCTCTTGCCGGCCGCCTCCCAGCCCTTGAGGCGCGCCTTGCGGCCCGTTCCATTGTTGATCACGCCCATCATCATCTTGTTCATCGACGATACGACGCCGTCACTGAGGACGCGCGGCGGCTCGAGATAGTTGTTCTCGTAGATCACCGTGCCGTCGGTCTTCAGGATCCGCCGGATCACATGCGGCGTCGCCTTGTATCCGCCGTTCATGAACGGTGCATAGGCAGCGGTGAGTTCGAGCAGCGACACTTCCGACGTGCCGAGCGCGATCGAGGCGTTGTTCTGCAGATCCGAATCGATGCCCATCCGGTGCGCAAGCTTGATCACCTGGTCGGGGCCGACCTCCATCACCAGCTGTGCGGCAATGGTGTTGAGCGAATCCTCCATCGCCTGCGTCAGCGTCACGGGACCGCGAAATTTCTGATCGTAGTTTTCCGGCGTCCAGGCGCCGATCCGGATCGGTGCGTCATTGCGGATCGAATCCGGCCGCAAGCCGATTTCCATCGCGGCGGCGTAGACAAAGGGCTTGAACGCCGAACCCGGCTGGCGCTTGGCCTTGACCGCGCGGTTGAACTGGCTTTCGGCATAGTCGCGCCCGCCGACAAGCGCCCGGATTGCGCCGGTGCCGTCGATCGAGACCAGCGCTGCCTGGGAGGCATTCAGTTTCCCGCCTTCGGCCGCCAGCGATTCGGTCAGGGCCGCTTCCGCCTTCTTCTCCAGAGTCAGGTCGATCGTGGTCTCGACCACCAGATCTTCGGTCACGGTGCCGATCAGCCCCGTCACCTCGTCCTTGACCATGTCGGCGACATACTGGCCCGCGCCGCTCCAGTATCGCTTCGCCTGCGTCGGAGACTGCGACATTGCTGTCTTGATTTCGTCCTCGGTGACATAGCCCTCTTCGCGCATCGCACCCAGCACGACCTGCGCGCGCGCTTCCGCCGCCTCCGGGTCGCGCGCAGGCGACAGTCGCGATGGCGCCTTCAAAAGGCCGGCCAGAAGCGCTGCTTCCCCCAGGTTGACGTCGCGGGCCGACTTGTTGAAATAGCGCCTCGCCGCCGCCTCGACCCCGTAGGCGTTCGAACCGAAATAGACCCGGTTCAGATACATGGCGAGGATCTGGTCCTTGGTGAATTTCTGCTCCAGCCAGAAGGACAGGAGCACTTCCTGAACCTTGCGTTCAATCGTGCGCTCCGGCGACAGGAACAGGTTCTTGGCCAGCTGCTGGGTCAGCGTCGAGCCACCCTGCAGACTGCCGCTTCCGGTCAGGTTGTTGACCACGGCGCGCGCCAGGCCGAGCGGATCCACGCCGAAATGCGAATAGAAACGCCGATCCTCGATCGCCATCACCGCCTGCGGAATATAGGGCGACATTTCCTCAAGCGGCAGCGCCTCGCCGCCGGTCGCGCCGCGATTTGCGATGACGGTTCCCTCGACCGAAACGATCTTCATGTTCGGCGGGCGTTCGGGGATTGACCAGCTGCTCGCACTGGGCATCTGCATCCCGTAGTAGAAGATGAGCCCGCCGACGGCGATCCCGCCCCAGATCGACAGAACGAAGCACCAGTAGATCAGCTTGCCAATGCCAAAGCCGCTTCTGGGCGCAGGCTTCGCCTTGCGGCCACGCGCCGACGGTTTCGCCTTCGTCTTCGTCTGGGATTTGGCGCCCTTGGTTCCCGTCTTCGCCTGACCGCTTCGCCCGCCGAGACGATCGTTGGCGTCAAGGCGAAAATCCTCCTCCTCTCGATCTTCCTCGAAAGTCGGTTCGACACGGTCGCGGGATTTGCCTCTGGTCACCATCGAGGACGGTCTGCTCCGGATAGGTCTCGGACGCCGCGGCATGGGTGCCGCGCCTGCGTCAGGTTGATGTCGAGGGCAGGCTGCATTCGACGATGGTTAGCCTGCTTCCGATCTGAACACTAAATGCGGCGATTTAAGGGGTGGTTAAGAGGCCGTAAACAGGCCGTTTTCCCGATGTCTGCCGTTTGATCTATTGGCAGAGATCCGCCCATTCGGCGCCGGTCAATTCGGCCATCCGCTGCGGCGAGATCCGCACGGCGGCATTCGTCGCGCCTGCGGCCGGCACCACTTCATCGAAATCTTGCAGCGAGAGATCGCAATAGACCTTGAGTGGCGACGGCAGGCCGAAAGGGCAGACGCCGCCGACCGGATGGCTGGTTGCCTCAATGACACCATCGGCATCGAGCATGCGCGGCTTGACGCCGAACCGGTCCTTGAACTTGCGATTGTCGAGCCGCTTCGTGCCGGCGGTCACCACGAGCACGACGTCCTCGCCGATCCTGAGGCAGATCGTCTTTGCGATCTGGTCGGGCTCGACGCCATGGGCTTCGGCGGCCAGTGGTACGGTTGCGGAACTGGCTTCCGTGACGATCACGGAAATCCCGGGCGCATGGGTGAGGAAGAAGCTGCGGACGGATTCAAGGCTCATGCGCCAAGGTTACGCTGACGTCGGCAATCTGCGCAAGGTGCCACGGCAATCAAGCAGCGTCTTGAAAAATGCGACCGAAATCCCATCTATGGTTCAGCCACGCAACCAGTCCGGCATGCAGAACTCTGCGAGAGTTCTCGTCAGGATTAACCCGGCGTTAAGCATCAAGGGCCATTCTCGGCTCCAGGGTGTGAGTCAGCAGAGCGTTGACAGACACCGGCGATCGCATGGCACGTTTCCGTTTTTGACCACGGATGTACTGGCAGGGATGTAGAAACGTAAAGGAAAGGCCGGTTTTCACCGGCCTTTTTGCTTTTTTGTGTCAGTTCTTCGACAAGGCGTCGAGAATGCGGATCCACGAGCGGATGCCCTTGTGGAATGAATTCAGGTCATATTTTTCGTTCGGCGAATGGATGCGGTCGTCCACCTGTCCGAAGCCGACCAGCAGTGAATCCATGCCGAGCATCTTCTGGAAGTCGCCGACGATCGGGATCGAGCCGCCCATGCCGATCACCACGGCGGCCTTTGGCCACTCGTCCGACAGCGCGTTCTTCGCCTTGGTCAGCACCGGCGAATCGTAGGACAACTGGATGGCCGGAGAGCCGCCATGTTCGTGAAACTCGACCGAGCAATCGGCCGGAATGTGCGACTTCACATAGCTGCGGAAACTATCGCGGATCTTCGCCGGGTCCTGGTCGCCGACGAGGCGGAACGAGACCTTGGCGGAGGCTTTGGCCGCGATCACGGTCTTGAAGCCCTCGCCGGTATAGCCGCCGATGATGCCGTTGACCTCGGCCGTTGGCCGCGCCCATGTCAGTTCCAGCACCGAGCGGCCCTTTTCGCCGGACGGAACGGAGAGCCCGACCTCGCCGAGGAAACTTTCGGCCGTGCGGCCGAGGCTGTCCCACGACGCCTTGATGTTCGACGGTGTTTCCTCGACCCCATCGTAAAAGCCGGGCAGTGTCACCTTGCCGGTCTCGTCATGCAGGTCGGCAAGGATCTTTGTGAGGATATGCACCGGATTGGCGGCTGCACCACCGAACAGCCCGGAATGCAGGTCGCGGTCGGCTGCGGTAATCGTGATTTCCTCGCCGACCAGACCGCGCAGGGCGGCCGCAATCGCCGGTGTCTCGCGGTCCCACATGCTGGTGTCGCAGACCAGGGCGAAATCGGCCTTGAGTTCGGCTTCATTGGCGCTGAGGAAAGGTTTCAGCGACGGCGAACCGGATTCTTCCTCGCCTTCAAACAGGATGGTGATCCGCACCGGCAGGTTGCCGTTCACCGCCTTGTAGGCGCGGCAGGCTTCGAGGAAGGTCAACAACTGACCCTTGTCGTCGGACGTGCCGCGACCGGTGATCACCTTGCGGCCGTCTTTTTCCTTGATCGCCGGGGCAAACGGGTCGTCTTCCCAGAGGTTCAGCGGATCGACCGGCTGCACGTCATAGTGGCCGTAAAACAGCGCATGCGGCGCGTTATCGCTGGCCGCGGCATGATGGGCAACAACCATCGGATGGCCGGGCGTATCGCGCACCGAGGCGGTGAAGCCGAGATCGTTCAGTTCCTTGACCAGCCATTCGGCGGCCCGCTGGCAATCTGCCTTGAAGGCCGGATCGGTCGAGATCGAGGGGATGCGCACGAGCTCGAAAAGGCGCTCGAGGCTCTGCGGCAAGGTCTCGTCGGCCTTGGCGAGAAGAGGGGAAAGATCGGTCATGGCAATATCCTGCGCGATTGAAATCGGCGGGACGATAGAACAAAGCGTCGGCACTTTCGAGCTTGCCGGCAGGTGATTTTTTCTCAAACCTCTTGCAGGCTTGCTTCACAGCTTGCGCGCATTGGCGATCGCCCAGCGTATGTATTCCTTCAGCAATTCCTTCTCGAACCTGCGGAACCCGGCAAACACGGCCTGTTCGGCATCCTCTGCGGCAGCCAAGGCTTCGCCGCGCATCGCGCGCGCCCTGTCGGTCAGGAAAATCTGTTGAGCCCGTTTGTCCTTGGGGTGGATCCGCCGCTCGATCAGCCCGTCGCGCTCCATCCGGGCCAGCGTGTTGGCAATCGTCGCCTGCTCGACATCGACCCGGTCGAGCAATTGCCGCTGCGTCAGGCCTTCTTCTTCCCAGAGCTCCAGCAGGATGGGAAACTGGCCTGGTGAAAAGCCAAGCCGCGCCGCCCGGCTTTGCAGCGCACGGGTAAAGCCGCGGGCCAGCTGGGTCGCAAGGGACGTGGCCGATTCTGAGCGTTCATGGGCCATGGGACTGAACATGCCGCTGTTTGCCTTCACGGGAATATCGCATGCGATCCATTCCCGGGGCTGACCATTTTTGGATGAGGTATTCTGAATAAATGAAGCCGTCGTGGCGGGCGGGGGGATTGCCACGACGGCTTCAGAATATAGGGACAAAGGCCCGGAGAGGGGGATAAGGCCTTTGTCCAAGTCTGAAGCGGCGGGGGACGAGCCTCATTCAGACTACGACGTGATCAGGCGTCGATGAGTATCAAATGAGCGGCCGAATGTGGTTTTTCAAGGGAGGGCCGAATTACAAATCGGTAAGCTTTTCGTGATTGCCGCCCTCGCGCCTAACGTCTGCGATTTCGAGCAGGGCGTGACGCGCCCCAAAGCATCGAAATTGCCGTTCACCACCTCAAACCGCAATGGACCTTTTCGCCGCCTCGCGCTATCCATGCCGACATGAAAAAAGGCGATCATCTCTTTCTCGTTGACGGCTCCGGATTCATCTTCCGGGCGTTCCACGCCATTCCGCCGCTGAACCGCAAATCCGACGGCCTGCCCGTCAACGCGGTCTCCGGCTTCTGCAACATGCTGTGGAAACTGTTGCGCGATGCCCGCAATACCGATGTTGGCGTGACGCCCACCCATTTCGCGGTCATTTTCGACTATTCATCGAAGACCTTCCGCAATGCGCTTTACGACCAGTACAAGGCCAACCGGTCTGCGCCGCCGGAGGACCTGATTCCGCAGTTCGGCCTGATCCGCCATGCCACGCGCGCCTTCAATCTGCCCTGCATCGAGACCGAAGGATTTGAGGCCGACGATATCATCGCGACCTATGCCCGGGCCGCGGAAGCCATCGGCGCCGATGTCACGATCATCTCTTCCGACAAAGACCTGATGCAGCTCGTCACGGCGAACGTGCATATGTACGACGCGATGAAGGACAAGCAGATCGGTATCCCGGACGTCGTCGAGAAATGGGGCGTGCCGCCGGAAAAGATGATCGACCTGCAGGCGATGACCGGTGATTCCACCGACAACGTTCCGGGCATTCCCGGCATCGGACCGAAGACGGCGGCTCAATTGCTCGAGGAATTCGGCGATCTCGAAACGCTGCTCGCCCGTGCCGGCGAGATCAAGCAGCAGAAGCGCCGCGAAAACATCATCGCCAATGCCGATCTCGCCCGCATCTCGCGCCAGCTTGTCGAACTGCGCACCGACGTGCCGCTCGACATGGCGCTCGAAGACCTGACGCTGGAGCCGCAGGATGGCCCCAGGCTGATCGCATTCCTGAAAGCCATGGAATTCACCACGCTGACCCGCCGCGTCGCCGAGGCAACCGGTGCCGATGCCAGCGTCATCGATGCCGCCGACGTCCCGGTCGAGCGCGGTGGCCGAGCCCATGGCCCCGATCTCGACGCTCAGCCTGCAGCCCATTTGGAGCCTACCTCTGCATCCGCCGAAGCGCCGGTCGCATCTGCCGGTGCCGCCGATCCGGATGGTTCAAGGCCGGCAACACTTGCCAAGGCGCGCGCCGATGCATTTGCATCGCTCCCGATTGATCGTTCCGGCTATGTGACAATCCGCGATCTGGCGTCGCTGCGCCAATGGGTTGCCGATGCCCGCGAAACCGGCCTTGTTGCCTTTGATACGGAAACTACCTCCATCGATCCGATGCAGGCGGATCTGGTCGGCCTGTCGCTGGCAATCCAGGACAATCGCACCACGCCGGGCTCTGCCAATATCCGCGCTTGCTATGTGCCGCTGGCGCACAAGACCGGCCGCGATGATCTGTTCAGCGATGGCGTCAAGCTCAGCGAAGGCCAGATACCGATGGCCGACGCGCTGGCGGCGCTGAAGGACATGCTGGAAGATCCGGCCGTTCTCAAGGTCGCGCAGAACCTGAAATACGACTATCTGGTGATGAAACGCCACGGCGTCGTCATCGACGGTTTCGATGACACGATGCTGATGTCCTATGTGCTGGATGCCGGAAGAGGCAATCACGGCATGGACACCCTGTCGGAAAAATGGCTTGGCCACACGCCGATCGCCTTCAAGGAGGTCGCCGGCTCCGGAAAGTCGCTGGTTACCTTCGACCATGTCGATATCGACAAGGCGACGGCCTATGCCGCCGAAGATGCGGACGTGACACTGCGCCTCTGGCTGGTGCTGAAGCCACGCCTCGCCGCCGAAGGCCTGACCCGCATCTATGAGCGGCTCGAACGACCGCTCGTGCCGGTGCTGGCGGACATGGAAGAGCGCGGCATCACGGTCGACCGCCAGATCCTGTCGCGTCTCTCCGGTGAACTTGCCCAGAAGGCGGCGGCCACCGAAGACGAGGTCTATGAACTCGCCGGCGAACGTTTCAACATCGGCTCGCCCAAGCAGCTCGGCGATATCCTGTTCGGCCGCATGGGCCTGCCCGGTGGCTCCAAGACCAAGACCGGACAGTGGTCGACCTCAGCGCAGGTGCTCGAAGATCTCGCCGCTGAAGGCGCGCCATTGCCGCGCAAGATCGTCGACTGGCGCCAGCTCACCAAGCTGAAATCGACCTATACCGATGCGCTTCCCGGCTATGTGCATCCGCAGACCAAACGCGTGCACACAAGCTATTCCCTGGCCTCGACCACGACGGGACGCCTGTCCTCGTCTGAGCCGAACCTGCAGAATATTCCGGTGCGCACCGCTGAAGGCCGCAAGATCCGCACCGCCTTCATCTCGACGCCGGGCCACAAGCTGCTGTCGGCCGACTACAGCCAGATCGAACTGCGCGTGCTCGCCCATGTCGCCGATATTCCGCAACTGCGCCAGGCCTTTGCCGATGGCATCGACATTCATGCGATGACCGCGTCGGAAATGTTCGGCGTGCCGGTCGAGGGCATGCCGTCGGAAGTCCGCCGTCGTGCCAAGGCGATTAATTTCGGCATCATCTACGGCATTTCCGCCTTCGGCCTCGCCAACCAGCTGTCGATCGAACGTTCGGAGGCCGGCGACTACATCAAGAAATATTTCGAGCGTTTCCCGGGCATCAAGGACTATATGGAAAGCACCAAGGCCTTCGCCCGCGAAAACGGTTATGTCGCAACCATCTTCGGTCGCCGTGCCTATTATCCGGAAATCCGCTCGTCCAATCCGTCGATGCGCGCCTTTAACGAACGCGCCGCGATCAACGCGCCGATCCAGGGCTCGGCCGCCGACGTCATCCGCCGCGCCATGATCAAGATCGAGCCGGTACTGGCCAAGGCCGGTCTTGGCGAACGCGCACGCATGCTTTTGCAGGTCCATGACGAACTGATTTTCGAAGTCGAGGACGATGCGATCGAGGCTGCAATGCCACTCATCGTCGATACGATGGAAAATGCCGCCATGCCGGCAGTCTCCATGCGGGTGCCGCTGAAGGTCGATGCCCGCGCAGCCCATAACTGGGACGAAGCGCACTGAGCGCCCGTTCCGATCACACAGGAGAACAGGGCTTTGGCCTTTAAAACAATCAACGGCAATGTCGTCCATTACGAACTGATCGGCGAAGCCAAGGCCAAGAACCTGATCGTCTTTTCCAACGGGCTCGGCACCGATTTCCGCATCTGGCTGCCCCTGTTCGATGAGCTCGGCGAGGATGTCTCGGTCCTGCTCTATGACAGCCGCGGCCATGGCCTGTCCGGCGGTGCCGAGCAGCCTTTCGGCATGGATGACCTCGTCTCGGATCTGGCAGCGCTCTGCGATGAGCTTGAGATCAAGAAGGCAACCTTCTGCGGTCTGTCGGTCGGTGGCCTGATCTGCCAGGGCCTGTGGAAGGCGCGGCCGGACCTCTTTCGCAAGCTCGTTCTCTGCGACACCGCCCCGAAGATCGGCACAGCGGACATCTGGGCCGAGCGTATCGAAGGCGTCCGCGCCAAGGGCCTCGATAGTGTGGCCGACAACGCCATGCAGCGTTGGTTCACGCCGGCTTTCCATCAAGACCGCGCCGATGAACTGGCAGGCTACAGATTGATGATGACGCGGCAATCAACAGCCGGCTATCTTTCGACCTGCGAAGCTTTGCGCGATACCGATTTTTCCGATGTATTGCCGACCATAACTGTCCCGACGATGCTCATCGTTGGCGATCAGGATGGCTCGACGCCGCCGGAATTGGTCGAGGCTGCTGCTAGCCTTATTCCGGGCGCCCGTTTTGAAGTCATCGAAGATTGCGCGCATATTCCGAGCGTCGAGCAGCCGGAGGCCTTGGCCGAACTGCTGCAGGGCTTCATGCGCAAATAATGGACTGGATTGGTCAGGACTGCTGCGCGGGTCTGCCCGCCAGCAGTGCTTCAAGCGTCTCGACAAGTTTTCGGCCGCCTTCTTCGAGAGGGCCACTATTGTCGATAGTCAGGCAATTGTATTGCGCGGGAATGGCAAGTGAGCCGCCACGCGTCAACCTTGCCTCGATCTCTGCCGCACTTTCACGTCCCCGCGCTTCCAACCGTTTGACCAGAACCTCCGGCCTTGCGGTCACGTTGACCACGAGCAGCGAGGGAAACGCCCGCTGGAAAAGGTCGAGCGCCGATCGTGAGCCATTGGCGATGACCAGATGCCCTTTGGCCAGCTGATCCTGAACATCCGATGGAATGCCATAGCGCAATCCATGGGCGTCCCAGTTCACCGCAAAGCCGCCTGCGGCCCGTTGCGTCTCGAACTCGGTAGCTGATGCTGCCTGATGGTCTTCCCCGCCAGCGTCGGATGCGCGGGTAATGACCCGCTGCACGACATGGATGTCATCGCGTCCGGAAAAATGCCCCATCGCAAACTGGATCAGGCTGTCCTTGCCGGCACCGCTCGGTCCGACAACGGCGACCAGCGTTCCCGATGGCAGTGTCCGGGCTTGTCGTGCATTCTCCGCCATCACGCAACCCTTCGTCCTTCGCGCCAGACCGAGCGCACCACCGGCACACCTTCCGTGTGACGAACGCGAACGAGATCGGCGCGCAAACCTGCGGCGATCCGACCGCGATCGTCAAGGCCGACCGTCCTTGCTGGTGTCGAAGTCACCATGGCCAGCGCCTTCGGCAGAGACAGGCCATCCATCTCGTCGGCCAGAACGAAGGGTGCATGCAACAGGCTCAGCGGCACGTAATCGGAAGACAGAACATCGAGCACGCCCTGCGCGGCCAGATCACGTGCGGCAATGTTGCCCGAATGTGACTTGCCGCGCACGACGTTCGGTGCGCCCATCAGCACGCTCATGCCCGCCGTGTGGGAGGCCTTGGCCGCCTCGAAGCTGGTCGGGAATTCCGCAAGCTTCACGCCGTGGCCTTTGGCTTCCTCGACATGCGCGAGCGTCGCATCGTCATGGCTGGCAACCGTGATCCCGCGCTCGGCACAGATCGCCGCAAGCGTGTCGCGGTGCACCGAGGAATAGCGTTCCGACATCTTCAAGCGCCCCTCGACGAAACGGGCGAAGGCTTCCTCGGAAAGGCCGCGCTTGGTTTTGTAGTAAAGCGTATACTGCTCCATCGTCTGGAACTGCCGCTGACCCGGGGAATGGTCCATCAGCGAGACGAGGCGGACATGCGGATCGGTGGCGAAATCGGAAAAATGGTCGAGCACGTTGTCGGATGCCACTTCGCAGCGCAGGTGGATCAGGTGCTCCGCGCGCAACCGGTCTTCGCGCTCGGCCGCCTGGATGGCGTCCGCCATTTCGCGCATCTCGCCCTTGGCAAAGCCGCCGTCTTCGTCCGAGCCCATGCGCAGGCAGTCGAACACCGTGGTGATGCCGGAGGTCGCGACTTGCGCGTCATGCGCCTGGATCGCCGACATCTTGTTCCAGCGCACACCCGGCCTCGGCGAATAATGCGCTTCGAGATGGTCGGTATGCAACTCGACCAGGCCGGCGACCAGATAGTCGCCACCAAAATCTTCGCCGGCCTGTGATGGACCTTGCGAGATATCGGCAATCTTTCCGTCGCGCACGAGAACCGAGCCGGAAACAACCTCGTCCTCCAACACGATACGGGTATTGTTGAGGGCAAATTCGATCGACATGGGAAGTCCCTGCTACTGTGTCAGGCCCCGATCAACGGGTGCCAGGAATGAACGGTAAACGGCGCACCGCGCTGGGTCTCGACGAAGAGACCCAGCCCCGAGATGGCCAGCGGTTTTTGGTTGAAAGCGGAAAAACGCCGATCGAGAACGTCAGCGATGGTGGCGCTGCGCTCGGGTGCGATCGGTCCGGTCAGCGTCATGTGAAAGCGAAAGGCATCGAAGACATGCGGATAGCCCCAGCGCAGGAGATTCTGCCGCAGCGTGGGATCAAGTCTATCGGGATTGCGTCTCGCGATATCGGCCTCTGACAACGGCGCCCGGAATGGCTCGAACTCTTCGACGATGCGGGCGGCAAAATCCTGGAGCGGTGCATGCGTGCGACCGGGGATCATGGCAAAGAACGGCCCCAGCTGCCCGACGACAATGCTCGGTAATTCGAAACTGAATTCGCGGCCACAGAAGGCCTGCAATGCAACGACCAGATCGGATTCGTCCTGCCCCTCGGCCAGTTCGAACGGCGCCTTCAGTGTCGCATGAAAGCCATAGCGCCGCGGATCCCCGGTGATCCGGTGATGTTCGTCCAGATCGAAGCCCTCGAGATCCCCAATGTCCGCCTGGTGACCGCTGAAGGCATCCCGCTTCAGCCAGGCGGCAGCCGCCACGGTCAGCGGGTCATCGGCGGGAGGCGTGAAATAAATGGCGTATCGCAAGGACCTATCCTGAAATTCGAAACTGTTGAAACGATCGCGACGCAATCAGCGCTTGCTGCCGATCAGTCGCGAACGCAGGCTATTCGAAATCCCGTCGAACACGAAGACCACGATCAGAATCAGCAACACCATATAGGCAACGTTTTCCCAATCGGAATTGGTCCGCATCGCTTCCCAGAGCTTGAGCCCGATTCCGCCGGCACCAACCGCGCCGATGATGGTGGCCGAGCGCGTATTGCTTTCCCAGAAATAGAGCGCCTGCGAGGCAAACACCGGCAGCACCTGCGGCACCACGCCGAAACGCTGCACAGCGACCGCAGGGGCGCCGACAGATTTCACCCCTTCGCGCTGCTTGTCGTCGATGTTTTCCAGCGCTTCCGCATAGAGCTTTCCGAGCGTGCCGGTGTCGGTGAAGAAGATCGCCGAGATTCCGGCGAGCGGCCCTGGACCGAAGGCGCGGGTGAAGAACAGCGCCCAGATCAGCATGTCGACGGAGCGAAGGAAATCGAACATCCGCTTGGTCAACTGGTTGACGGGGCGATTGCGCGTGATGTTACGCGCCGCGATGAAGGACAGTGGAAACGCCACCAGCATCGCAAACAGCGTTCCGACAAAAGCCATGACGATCGTCTGCAGAAGCTTGGTCCACACATCCAGATGCTGCCAGGAG
Organism: Rhizobium sp. CECT 9324; assembly: GCF_918741265.1. Classification (NCBI taxonomy): domain Bacteria; kingdom Pseudomonadati; phylum Pseudomonadota; class Alphaproteobacteria; order Hyphomicrobiales; family Rhizobiaceae; genus Rhizobium; species Rhizobium sp. CECT 9324. The sequence goes on from NZ_CAKKMZ010000001.1 coordinate 672,308, forward strand.
GCATTGAAGAGGAAGTTGTTCCAGGCCAGCGCCAGATTGCTCATTTTCGGATCGATGCGCTCGCCCGACACGATCGTATCGGCCAGCTTGCTGATCGGCATGTCGAAGAACGGCGAATTCGTGTCGAAGACGAAATTTTCCCAGCCAAGGAAACGCTTGCGGATGCGCACACGGTCCGCACTCACCTCGATCCAGCCGGCAAAGCCGAAATAAGCAACCACGCGGCCACCGGAACTGCGTTGGTCGAGCCAGTCGGGCTTGGCACCATTGACCGTGACGGTATCGCCAGCGTGGTCAAGAGCGAGGTCGATGCTCTCGCCGCCGCGCACGAGCGTGACACGATCCGGAGTGATGTCGACATGAGCCGAAGAGCCGAGCGTCACGGTCGCCTGCGTGATCACGTCCTCGGTAACCGTCGTCGGGCCTGCCTGCGCGGCAACGGTTGCTGAAGGCGCATCCACGGGCTTTGGCATGAAGCTGAACGCCGAAGGAGCTTTTGCCGCGGGCGCTGCCGCCTGTGTTGCCGGTTCGGCAGCGATCGTGCGCGTCAGCGTTTGCCGCTGCGCATTGATCCAGTCCGGATTGGGATTGGGACCAATGGGATCGAAGCGCGAATAGACGATGCTGATCGCCCCATCGGCGGCAATCTCGAAATCCGGCCGGATCTCGAAGGATACCCAGTCGGCGAGATAGTTGCCGGCAATGCCCCAATTGGCTTCCGACAGCGTCTTGCCGAAGGCGAAGAACCACCAGCTGAAGCTGAGATAGAGCACGATCAGTCCGACCGAGATCGGCACGCGGAAACGCTGCCAGAGTGAGCGCTCCAGCACATGCGGATAGCGTTCGGCAAGACGGTTCAGTTCGGCGGTATTGGTCATCGACATGGGATCTATCCTCACTGGACCGACTGGAAGGCCTGTTCGCCAACCAGCTTGCGCCTCAGGGTGGCGGACAACTGGTCTACGCCGATGATGGTGAGCAGCAGTAGCAGCACGATGGCGAGCGTCTTGGCCTCGTGGCCCTGGCTGATCGACAGGCGCAGCAATTCACCGATACCGCCGCCGCCAACGGCGCCGATGATCGTGGATGCGCGCACATTGATCTCGAAGCGCAGTAGAAAGTAGCTGACGAAATTCGGCATCACTTGCGGCGTGATGCCGAACCACACCCGCTCGAACCAGTTGGCGCCGACGGCGCGCAGACCTTCGTCGGCCCGCATGTCGGCATTTTCGATGACCTCGAAGAACAGTTTTCCGAGTGCACCGATCGTGTGCAGCGATACCGCGGCAATCGCCGGGATCGGCCCGAGGGAGAGAATGGCGAGGAAGAAGCCCGCGATCACCACTTCCGGAAAGGCGCGCAGGATCTCCATCGTGCGGCGCACCGGCCAGCGGACCCAGGCGAGCGGCATCATGTTCTTGGCAGCGAGATACGCCAGGCAGAAGCCGAAAATCGCACCGATCACCGTGGAGAACAGCGCGATGTTGATGGTCTCGACCATCTTGTAGATATATTCCGGAATGTAGAGCGTCTCGGTGATGTAGAGACGGCCTTCGGGATAATTGTATTTCAGGCTGCCGTCGTCATAGGGCGAGGCAAGGTCGAACATCGCGCGCCAGATCTCGGTAGCATCGCGCGGCACCAGTTCCTCGACGAAATCGAAAAGATAGGGCAGGCGGTCGAAAAACTTGCCGGAATTGGTCTCGTTGGCAAACCACAGCGAGCCACTGACGGCTAGAAGCAGAAGGACCACGCCAAAAAGCGTGTACATCCGCCGGCGTGAGGCAAGCTCCTGCCAGTGCCGCTCGACCAGAGCGCCACGTTCGCTGAGCTGCGGATGAGTTGCGGTCAGACGCATGAAACAATCCCCTCGAAAGCCGCGTGGCCGTCGTCTTCATGACAAACAAACCGCCGGTCGACAGATCGACCGGCGGCGTTGATGTCGGTGTGGCGTATCAGCCGCCGATGGTTGCCTTGCGGGCGTCGATGATCGGCTTGTAGAAGTCGACATTGACTTCGGCGAAGCCGGTGAAATCGCCACCCTGGACAGCCGAGAAGCAGGCCGGGTCGGACTTCGGCAGGTCCATCATGAACTGCTTGAACTTCGTCTTCATGTCTTCGTTCATCGACGTGCGAACGACGACCGGGCCGTTCGGGATCAGCGGCGACTTCCACAGTTCAACCAGGTCGTCCATGTTCAGGATGCCCTTGTCGACCATCTTGCGCAGGTTGCCGGAGGTATAGCCGTCCTTGAAATCGCCAACGCCGGAGCCGAAGGTCGTGCCGGCATCGAACGTGCCCTTGAGCACTTCGAGAACCAGGTTCTCGTGACCACCGCCGAAGCCGGTTTCAGCGACAAATTCCTTGACCGGGCCGCCGATGGCTTCCGGAAGCGTGACGGTGGGGATCAGGTAGCCCGATGTCGAATCCGGGTCAGCGAAGCCGAGCTTCTTGCCCTTGATGTCTTCGACCTTGGTCATGCCGCTGTCCTTGCGGGCAACCATGATCGAGTAGTAGCCCATTGCGCCGTCGGTCTGGACGGTGGTCAGGATCGGCTCGACGGCGTCAGCCTTGGCGAGGTAGATCTTGGCATAACCGGAGGCGCCGAGTTCGGCATAGTCGAGCGTGCCGCCGAGCAGGCCCTGGATAACGCCGTCATAATCGGCGGCCGGGAACAGCGAGACCTTTTCCACGCCGAGAACGGCCGGCAGCTTGTCGGTCATGCACTGGTAGTTGCGCAGGCGGTCGGCTTCGTTTTCGCCACCAAGAATGCCGATGCGGAATTCCTTGAGGTCTTCGGCATGGACGGAGCCGGCGAGAGCGACGAGAGCTGCCGTGGCAAGCAAAGTCTTCTTCAACATGAGTTCATCTCCTGTTCGATAGGATGCGTGAGGTGGTTCTGGAACCGGTCGCCCTTGACGCGGGCTTGCGATCTTTGCGGGCGCTTAGGCCTCGGCGGTGACCAAGGGGCGAAGGCCGGCTGATGGGGTCTGCATCGCCGCATTGTTCTGATGGGCGGGAATATTGATGCTGGTCGAGGTCATCGTTTCGTCGATGCCGGCGCCATGCTGGTCCGAGCCGTAGATTTCCTGCACCGCCTCGGCGGTCAACTCGCCCGGCGTGCCGTCGAAGACGACGCGGCCCCGCGCCATGCCGATGATCCGTTCGCAATAATTGCGCGCCGTATCGAGCGTATGCAGGTTGGTGACGACGGTGATGCCATCCTGTTCGTTGATGTTTTTGAGGGCGTCCATGACGATCTTCGCGTTCAGCGGGTCGAGCGAGGCGATCGGCTCATCGGCGAGAACCATCTTCGGCGATTGCATCAGCGCACGGGCAATCGCCACGCGCTGCTGCTGGCCACCCGAAAGCGTGCCGGCGGCCTGAAGTGCCGTCTGTTCGATGCCGAGGCGCTCGAGGGCTGCGATCGCCATCAGGCGCTCTTCGCGGGTAAAGATGTTCAACAGGCTGAGCGTCGTGGAGCGATGGTTCAGACGGCCGAGCAGCACATTGGTCAACACGTCGAGGCGCGGCACGAGATTGAACTGCTGGAAGATCATCGCACAGTCGCGCTGCCAATTGCGCAAGGCCGCACCACGCAGTGTCGAGATTTCCGTATCGCCGAAACGGATGCTGCCGGAGGTTGGATCGACAAGCCGATTGATCATGCGCAGCAGTGTCGACTTGCCGGCCCCGGAGCGTCCGATCACGCCGACCATCTGGCCGGCCGGAATATCGAGCGTCACGGAATCGACGGCTTTGTTGCTGCCGAACTGGCGATTGAGGTTTTCCAACTTGAAACGCATCTTGGGTCCTTCGCCATCATGTCTACGGAACGTGCTCCGATCTAGTGGCTTTGCGTGAAGTCCGAATGTCAGTTTCATGTCGGTTTTGTAAAATGATCTAAAATACTGATTATTATCGATAATCACGAATATTTCTCGACAAATGCGTCTGCCTTGAGTGCACGAAAGTCCTCAAGTGCTGCAAAAAGCCGGTCATGCGCCCAGTCCCACCAGGCAAGCCGCTCCATGCCGTCCGCCACCGCCTTGGGAAACCGCTCGCGAATGAGCTTGGCCGGCACGCCGCCGACGATCGTATAGGGTGCGACATCCTTGGAAACGACGGCCCCGGCACCGATCACCGCGCCATTGCCGACCGTGACGCCGGGCAGCACGGTTGATCCGTGACCGATCCAGACATCGTGGCCGATGGTCACGCGGTTCCCGCGGCGCCACTCGAAGAAGTCGTGGTCGTTTTCGGCGCCCTCGAAATAATCCGCTGCCCGGTAGGTGAAGTGATGCAGCGTTGCCCGCCAGGTCGGATGATTGGTGGCGTTGATACGCACGCTGGCGGCGATGTTGGCGAACTTGCCGATCGTCGCGCACCAGACGGCACCGTCATGCATGATGTAGGAATAATCGCCCATCTCGACTTCTTCGAGCCGGCAGCGTTCCGACACTTCGATATAGCGGCCGAGCGTGGAATTGTTCACCCGTGCTGTCACGTGAATGTAGGGCTCAAGACCGAGTTGCTTGCTCATGCGGCCACTTTCCGAGGTGAAAATTGCGAAACGTCGAGAATGCGGTCGGCCACCAGTTCACGCACTTCCTCGTCGTGGAAGATGCCGAGAAGCGCGACGCCTTGCGCTTTCTTGGCGCGGATCATCTCGACCACGACGGCGCGGTTGGCCGCATCCAGCGATGCTGTCGGTTCGTCGAGCAAGAGGATCGTATGGTCGGTGATGAAACCGCGGGCGATGTTGACGCGCTGCTGCTCGCCACCGGAAAAGGTCGATGGTGGCAATTGCCAGAGATCGTGCGGCAGGTTGAGCTTTGCCAGTAATTCGGAGGCCCGGGCGCGGGCCTCTTCGGTCGAAACACCGCGGGCAACCAGCGGTTCGGCCACGACATCCAGTGTCGAGACCCGCGGTACGGTGCGCAGGAACTGGCTGACATAGCCGAGCGTGCCACGTCGGACCTCCAGCACCTGGCGCGGATCGGCGCTGGCGATGTCGATCATCTTGTCCTGGTGGTTGATCAGAATCTGCCCGGCATCGACGGCATAGTTGCCGTAGAGCATCTTCAGGATCGAGCTCTTGCCGATGCCCGACGGACCGCCGAGCACGACGCATTCGCCGGTGGCGACCGAAAACGAGACATTGGCGACGACGGGCAGCTTGAGGCCGCCGCGCAGATGCATGGTGAAGCTCTTCGAGACTTCGGAGACGACGAGGGGCGTTGCCATGGTTTTTCTCCGTCAGACCTGCAGGATCGAGGATACGAGCAGCTGGGTATAGGGTTCGCGGGGATCGTCGAGCACGCGGTCGGTGAGCCCTTGTTCGATGACATGGCCGTCCTTCATCACCATCATCCGGTGCGACAGCAGGCGGGCGACGGCAAGGTCGTGGGTGACGACGATGGCGGAAAGCCCGAGATCGTTGACCAGGCCGCGCACCAGGTCGAGCAGGCGCGCCTGCACGGAGACGTCGAGGCCGCCCGTCGGCTCGTCCATGAAGACGAGACGAGGCCCGGTCACCAGATTGCGGGCGATCTGCAGGCGCTGGCGCATGCCGCCGGAGAACGAGCGCGGCTGGTCGTCGATGCGGTCCGTTGAGATCTCCACGCGCTCAAGCCATTCGTTGGCTGTCTGGCGGATATTGCCATAATGGCGGTCGCCGATTGCCATCAGCCGTTCGCCGACATTGGCGCCGGCCGACACCGTCATGCGCAACCCGTCGGCGGGGTTCTGGTGCACGAAACCCCAGTCAGTGCGCATCAGGAACCGGCGTTCCGCCTCGCTCATATGGTAGAGCTCGCGGTACTGGCCGTCGCGCATGTGATAGTCGACGCTGCCGGTCGTCGGCATCAGCCGGGTCGACAGGCAGTTGAGTAGGGTGGTCTTGCCCGAGCCGCTTTCGCCGACGATTGCCAGCACTTCGCCGGGCCACAGATCGAAGGACACCGTATTGCAGCCGATCCGGGTGCCATAAAATTTCGACAGGTTGCGCACCTTGAGAAGCGGTTGGTCGCTCATTCCGCAGCCTCCTTGCTGGCGGCCAGCATCGCGCCGACATGGCCCTCTGCCTGGCGGGTTTCGCAGTGGTCGGTATCCGAGCAGACGAACATCCGGCCGCCCTTGTCGTCGAGCACCACTTCGTCGAGATAGACATGTTCTGCGCCACAGAGCGCGCAGGGCTTGTCGAAGGTCTGGATCTCGAAGGGGTGATCCTCGAAGTCCAGGCTGACGACCTCGGTAAACGGCGGCACCGCATAGATCCGCTTCTCGCGGCCGGCGCCGAACAGCTGCAAGGCCTCCGACATGTGCATCTTCGGATTGTCGAACTTCGGTGTCGGCGAGGGATCCATCACGTATCGTCCATGCACCTTGACCGGATAGGCATAGGTCGTGGCGATGCGGCCGTGCTTGGCGATGTCCTCATAGAGCTTCACATGCATCAGCCCGTATTCTTCCAGCGCATGCATCTTGCGCGTTTCGGTCTCGCGCGGCTCGAGGAAGCGCAAGGGTTCCGGGATCGGCACCTGATAGACCAGCACCTGGCCTTCCCGCAGCGTCTCTTCGGGAATGCGGTGGCGCGTCTGGATGATCGACGCCTCGCCGGTATGGGTGGTGACGGCAACTTCGGCGACCTTCTGGAAAAAGGCGCGGATGGAGACCGCATTGGTCGTGTCGTCGGCGCCCTGGTCGATGACCTTCAGCACGTCGTCGGGCCCGATGATCGAGGCGGTGACCTGCACGCCACCGGTGCCCCAGCCATAGGGCATCGGCATTTCGCGGGAAGCAAACGGCACCTGGTATCCCGGAATGGCGATCGCCTTCAGGATGGCACGGCGGATCATCCGCTTGGTCTGTTCGTCGAGATAGGCAAAGTTATAGGTGGCGAGATCGCTCATTCCGCAGCCTCCTTGATATCATTCTGTTCCTGGCGCGCGGCTTCATGCTTGGCCCGCATGCGGCGCACGAGATCGAGTTCGGCCTGGAAGTCGACATAGTGCGGCAGCTTCAGATGCTCGACAAAGCCGGTCGCCTGCACGTTGTCGCAATGGGAAATGACGAATTCCTCGTCCTGGGCCGGGGCGACGACATCCTCGCCGAATTCCTGCGTGCGCAGCGCCCGGTCGACCAGTGACATCGACATCGCCTTGCGTTCGCTCTGGCCGAACACCAGGCCATAGCCACGGGTGAACTGCGGCGGCGCCTTGGCCGAGCCCTTGAACTGGTTGACCATCTGGCATTCGGTCACGCGGATCTCGCCGAGCGACACACAGAAGCCGAGTTCCGGCACATCGAATTCGATCTCGACCTGTCCCATGCGGATTTCGCCGACAAAGGGATGCGTGCGGCCGTAGCCGCGCTGCGTCGAATAACCGAGCGCCAGCAGAAAACCCTCGTCGCCGCGTGCCAATGCCTGCAGCCGAAGATCGCGCGGCATCGGAAATTCCATCGGCTCGCGGGTGATGTCGCCGGCAATATGGTCCTGCGGCATCTCGCCATCCGGCTCGATCAGGCCTTCGCCATCGAGAATGTCGGAGACGCGCATGACATATTCGCCGCCATCTTCCCGTATCATCGGCTCATCGACACTCTCGTCCTCAAGCAGCGACGGGTCGAGAAGGCGGTGGGTATAGTCGAAGGTCGGTCCGAGCAACTGGCCGCCGGGCAGGTCCTTGTAGGTCGCCGACACGCGCCGCTCAACGCGCATCGCACCCGTTTCAACCGGCAGCGATGTGCCGAAGCGCGGTAGTGTGGTGCGATAGGCACGCAGCAGGAAGATCGCCTCGATCATGTCGCCGCGCGCCTGTTTCAAGGCAAGGGCGGCCAGCGAACGATCGTAGAGCGAGGCTTCCGCCATCACCCGGTCGACAGACAGGCCAAGCTGTTCGATGATCTGGTCGATGGTGATGCTCGGCAGGGTCCGGTCGCCGCGACGTTTGTCGGCGAGCAGGCGATGCGCATTGGCAATGGCGGTTTCGCCACCTTTGACGGCTACATACATGGCTCAGGCCTCCAGAGCGGTGATCTTGCAGGTGCGGGGCAAGGCAATCAGTTGGCGCCCGGCGGTCAGCACGACATCGACGCCGCGCGGAAACAACGCGCGATTGTCGGTCCATTGCCGGAGAAACATCTCCGGCAGACCCTTCGGCGCGATCTGCACCGTCTCGCGGATGCCGGGGCCGGACAGCTGCAGAAGCCTGCCGCCGTCCAGCGCCTCGACTTCAACGATGATGGTCGTCGAGCGGTCCGGATATTCCTGGCTGCCCAGGGCAAAATGCGCGAAGGAGGGCAGCATCGCCTTGACCTCGGCAAAGGCGAACCGAGCCTCGATCTTTTCCCGGGTCAAAGGCGCACCGGTGTGGAAGCCGATCCACTCGGGCAGGGCCGATTTGCTGAGGCCGGGCGTCAGCCACACGGGCGTGTCGTGATCGCAAAGCGTCAACAGCAGCGCACCCGCGGCAATGCCAAGCGGTGCCGGCGGCGCCACTGGCGGAAGCACGGCACCCAGCGTCCCTGGTCGCGCCATGCAGTCCATCAGCACCCGAAAGACGTTCTGCGCGTTGAAGACGGCATCCGGGAAGCCGCCGATCAGGCTTTCATTCTTGTTGTCCATCAGTCTTCTCCCCGTACCATGGTGAAGAAATCGACCTTCGTGGCGGCCGTTTCCTGCTCGGTTCGCATCTTTTCGTCGGCGATCCGTGCTGCGACCAGGGCCAGCAGGCCCGTCTCCAGCACCCGCCTTTGCGCGTCGTCCTGGGCGAGGGCGTCGATTGCCGCGGCAAGCGTCACCGCAGCCCGGTCTGTGCCGAGCCGGTAGCCATGGCCGATTTCCCCGGTGGAGAGACGGACGCTGGCGCGGCTCACGGTCGCTTCGCCGAGATTGAAGGCAGCCCCACCGCCGCCGATCCGTCCACGCACCATCACCAGTCCGGTCTCGGGGCCACGCAGCGGCGCAAAACTCGGTGCGGGGGAGAGGCTGTCGAAAGCGGCCTGCAGTTCCGCCTTTGTCGCGCGTGCGAGCAGATCGACGATATGCTTTCGACCGGAGTGTTGCTCTGTCATCGTTTGTTTCACAGCGTCCATTGCAATTCCTCATAATGTCTAGTAATATAGACAACCATACAAGTTAATGTATGAGTAAACGCCAGGCATGACAAGCATATGACAGGAGCGGGCAGCCGGTGATCCAGAGACAGAAAGGCGTGGCCCTGTGGCGGCAAATTTCAGACCGGATCCGCGCCAATATCGCCAGTGGCGCCTATGACGCTTCCGGCATGGTGCCGGCCGAAACGGCTCTGGCGGAGGAATTCGGCGTCAATCGCCACACCGTCCGCGCAGCCCTGTCGGCCTTGGCGCAGGAAGGCATGGTCCGTGCGGTGCAGGGTCGCGGCACCATGATCGAACGGCGCGACAAGTTCGATTTCCCCATCGGCCGCCGCACCCGCTTCACCGAAGGTATTGGCGATCAGGCCCGAGACATCAAGGGATTGCTGTTGAGCGCCGCACGGGAGGGTGCAACGGCGGAACTCGCCCGCCATCTGAAGCTGCCGGCAGGTACGGAAGTCCTGCGTCTTGACGGCGTGCGCAAGGCCGATGGCCGTGCCGTTTCCTGCTCGACCATGTGGTTCCCGGCGGCCCGTTTCGAAGGCATAGACGAGGCATTCCGCCGGACGGGTTCGATCACCCAGGCACTCGCTACCTGTGGCGTGCGTGATTATCTGCGCGAAGTGACGGAAATCTCTGCCGTGCATGCTGAGCCGGACGATGTCGCGACGCTGGAACTGACGCCGGGCGCCATCATTCTCATCACCCGCGCCCTGAATACGGATGTCGACGGCGTGCCGATCCAGTATGCCGTGACCCGCTTCCCCGCCGACCGGGTCCAGTTCACCATCCGCAGCTGAAACGCAAGAAGCCGCCTTGCGGCGGCTTCCGAAAGCTTTGTCCCAGACGCGCTTAGTGGGCGCCGGACATGTCGCCGAGCACTTCCTTGGACGCGACGGTCGAATCGGCGTTGAGCTTGTAGACCATCGGCACGCCGGTCGCGAGATTGACGTTGAGGATCTGCTCCTTGGTCAGCTTGTCGAGTACCATGACCAGCGAGCGCAGCGAATTGCCATGCGCCGCAACCAGAACCTTCTCGCCCCGCAGAACCCGCGGCAGAATCTCGGTCAGGTAATACGGCCAGACGCGCGCGCCGGTGTCGCGCAGGCTTTCGCCGCCCGGCGGCGGGATATCGTAGGAACGGCGCCAGATATGCACCTGCTCCTCGCCCCACTTGGCGCGGGCATCGTCCTTGTTGAGGCCCGACAGATCGCCGTAGTCGCGCTCGTTCAGCGCTTCGTCCTTGATTGTCTCAAGGCCCGTCTGGCCGACATTCTGCAGGATGATGTCGCAGGTCCTCTGCGCCCGGCTCAGCACCGAGGTGAACGCCACGTCGAACGTGATGCCGTAGTCGGCGAGCGCCTTGCCGCCGGCATTGGCTTCCTTGACGCCGAGTTCCGTCAGGTCCGGATCGCGCCAGCCGGTAAACAGGTTCTTCAGATTCCAGTCGCTCTGGCCATGGCGGACGAGCACGAGTGTACCGGTCATCGACAATTCCTTTTCTGACGATCAGTGGGTGGAAGAAAGCCCGAGAACATCGAGCATGGTATAACGGCCGGGTTTCTTGTCCCGGGCCCAGGTCGCGGCCTTGACGGCGCCACGGGCAAAGATCGAGCGGTCAAGCGCGCTGTGCGACAAAGTCACCAGTTCGCCTTCGCCGGCCAGAATGACGGAATGTTCGCCAACGACGGAGCCGCCGCGCAGCGTGGCAAAACCGATCGAGCCTTCTTCACGCGCGCCCGTATGCCCGTCGCGAACACGGACCGAAGCGTCGGCCAGGTCGACGCCACGACCGGCAGCGGCAGCCTCGCCCAACAGAAGGGCCGTGCCCGAAGGCGCGTCCACCTTGTGCTTGTGGTGCATTTCCAGCACCTCGATGTCCCAGTCCGAGGCTTCAAGCGCTTTCGCCGCCTGCTGGACCAGAACCGACAGAAGATTGAGCCCGAGGCTCATATTGCCCGACTTGACCACGCGGGCATGCCGCGCGGCCGCATCGATTTTCGCTTCATGCTCCGGGCCGCAACCGGTCGTGCCGATGATATGCACGATGCGTGCCTGGGCCGCGAGTGCCGCAAATTCCGTCGTCGTCTCTGGAGCGCTGAAGTCGATCACGCCATCGGCATGCAGGAAGGCAGCCAGCGGATCGTCGGTCACCGGTATGCCAAGGTGGCCACATCCTGCAATTTCACCGGCATCGCTGCCGATCGCGACTGAGCCGGGCCGGCCGAGCGCCGCATGCAGGACCACAGTGTCGGCATCGGCAATCACCTGGATCAAGGCCTTGCCCATCCGGCCGGCAGCACCGACAACGACAAGCTTCATCGGGGTGTCCATAGTCATCCGTCCCTAGTGCGTTTCTGGCTCGGCTGGTGCCGATTGCAGGCTGTTCAGGCGAGCGTAGAGCCCGCCCGGCTGCTTCGCAAGGCTCTCATGCGTGCCTTCTTCGACCACAAGCCCGTCCTGCATCGCAATGATCTTGTCGGCATTCATCACGGTCGACAGCCGGTGCGCGATGACGACAACGGTACGGCCGTTCATCGCCTCGTCCAGCGCCTTCTGCACCGCGGCTTCCGATTCCGTATCGAGCGACGATGTCGCCTCGTCGAGCAGCAGGATCGGCGCATTGCGCACCAGGGCGCGGGCGATGGACAGCCGCTGGCGCTGGCCGCCCGACAGCGTCACGCCGTTTTCGCCGACCGGCGTATCATAGCCCTGCGGCTGCGCCAGAATGAAATCATGCGCATAGGCGAGCCGGGCTGCCTCTTCGATCTCCGCATCCGTGGCGTCGGGCCGTCCATAGCGGATATTGTCCCGGATCGTGCCTTCGAACAGATAGGGCTGCTGCGATACATAGGCGATGTGCTGGCGAAGCGATGCCTTGGTCACGTTGGCAATGTCCTGGCCATCGATCAGGATCTGGCCCGCCATCGGGTCGTAGAACCGCGGAATGAGCGTGATCACGGTGGATTTCCCGGCACCCGAAGGCCCGACCAGGGCGGTCGTCTTGCCGCCTTCGGCAGTGAAGCTCAGTCCCCTCAAGGTCTGTTCGTTCTGCCCATAGGCAAACTGCACGTCACGGAACTCGATTTTCGCCGCGCTGACCGACAGCGGCTTTGCCCCGTCCTTGTCGCGCTGGTGCGGCTGCATGTCGAGAATGTCGTAGATCATCCGCGCATTGACCACGGCGCGCTCCATATGCACCTGCAGGCGCGCCAGGCGCCGGGCGGGTTCATAGGCGAGCAGCAGCGCCGTGACGAAGGAGAAGAAGGCGCCCGGCAGCATGCCGCCATAGATCGACTGATAGGCGGCATAGGCAAGCACGCTGGAGATGGCGACGCCGGCAAAGGTTTCCGTCAGCGGCGACGTGCGCTCGCTCAGGCGGGCAATCCGGTTGGAGCGATGTTCGGCAGCGTCGATCGTGCCTTGGATCTTGCGCGACAGCTCGGCTTCCATGGTGAAGGCCTTGACGATCGCGATCCCCTGGATCGTCTCCTGCATCGCGCCCATCACATGCGCATTGTAGAGCACGGATTCGCGCGTCGCGCTGCGCAGCCGCTTCGAGATATAGCGCAGCGCCAGCAGCAGCGGCGGCGCGATGACGAAGACGATCAGCGTCAGCAGCGCATCCTGGTAGATCATCACGCCGACCAGCGCGATCAGCGTCAGCAGGTCTCTCGCCAGAGAGGTAATCGTCAGGTTCAGCACATCGCGGATGCCGTCGATGTTTTGGCTGACCTGTGCTGCCAGGTGCGACGAGCGTGCATCGGAGAAGTAACCGATCGACAGCGTCATCAGATGGGCAAAAAGCCGGCGCTGGTAGCGCGCCACGATGTTGTTGCCGATCTTGGACAGCGTCACCGCCTGGCCATAGCCGGCAAAGCCGCGCAACACGAAGGAGGCGAGGATGGCGCCGCAGATCAGCCAGATGAGATCGGCGCGGCGGTTGGCAAAGGTTTCATTGATCACCGATTCCATGATCCAGGCGGTGAACGCCGTAGTCAGGGCCACGGTGATGAGACAGAGGACGGCAAACACATAGCCGCCGACATGGTCGCGGCCGTTTTCCGCCATGATGCGTTTCAGCATGGCAGTGACGCTGCCTGAATCCACGACTGTTTTGTTGGTGCCGCTGGCGTCCAAGAAAAGAATTCCTGTGCGATTTCGCTCACTACGCCCTTTTGGGCGCCGCCGCTCTATAGCCAGTCGCGCCGCGTTTGACCATAGCTGCCCACTTTTGGGCACATAAGCGCCGGTTTAGCGGCGCCAGTGCCGTCCCTCGGTGGCAAGCCCGAAGCCACCGGGATTGCAGGCATAGGCCGCAAGACCGGAAAGCGCGGCCTGCGGATGGGTGACAACGAAGGTCGGAATGCTTTTCATCAGTGTCGTATGTGGTGCCTTGTCCTCGAAGGCCGCACGAAACTCCGGCTTTTCCAGCGCCGGCAGGATCTTCGGCGAAATGCCGCCGGCAAGGAAAACGCCACCGCGCGCCATGAAGATCAGCGCCAGATCGCCGGCCACCCGGCCGAGATAGGTGGCAAACAGGCTGAGGGCTTCGGCCGCCAACGCATCGGAACCATTGAGCCCGGCAAGCGAAATCTCTGCTGGCTCGCCGTAGCGCGGCGCACCGTCGCCCTCGGCCTGGCACAGCGCCTGATAGATGTTCATCAGGCCGCGGCCGGAAAGCAGCTCCTCGGCCGAGATGCGGCCGAGCGTTGCGGTCGGATCCTTCACCGGTATCAGGAAGGGCCAGATCTGCTGATCGCGTGCAGTGCGCGGACCGACATCCACATGGCCACCTTCGCCCGGCACAGGGAACCATGTGTCGCGGGCATGCACGAGACCGGCAACACCGAGACCGGTGCCGGGACCGAGAACAACACGGGATGCGATCGGCGCATCGCTGATGGGTCCCAGCGGATGCCGGTATTGCGGCTCAAGCGTCGCGGCAGCCAGCGCCTGCGCCTCGAAATCGTTGAGCAGCAGCACCGACTCGAAGCCCAGTTCGGCCATCAGCACCTTCGGCTTCACCACCCAGGGATAATTGGTCAACGGCACTTCGTCGCCATCGATCGGACCCGCCATGGCAATGATCAAAGTGCGCGGCGTGTGCGTGGTCTTGTTGAGAACGCTCTGCCGGATCGCATCGTCGATCGTGGCAAAATCCTTGTTCACCACATTCGGAAAAGGGATGGTTTCTCCGCTTTCATCGATCAAGATCGAAAAGCGCGCATTGGTGCCGCCGATATCGCCGATCAGGATCGGAAAGCTGAGTTGGTCGTCGCGAGATGTCTGGGCCATCGTCTATCCGTTTCGAGCCGCGTGAAGCGCGTGTTTCAGGCGACCGGAGTGGTCATCAGGATTTCGGCAGTCGCAAGATTGAGCGCCATGGGAATATCGTAAACCGTGGCCAGCCGCATCAATGCTTTCACATCGACATCATGCGGCATCGAAGTCAGCGGATCGACGAAAAACACCAGCACATCCACTTCGCCGGTCGCAATCAGCGCCCCGATCTGCTGGTCGCCGCCCAGCGGGCCGCTTTTCAGCGGCGTCACATCCAGATCCGGACAAGCGTCCTTGACCCGCCCGCCGGTTGTTCCGGTCGCGACGATCCGCCAGCCGGTGAGGCGGGCCCGATGACGACGGGCGAACTCCGCCATGTCGTCTTTCTTCTGGTCATGGGCAATCAGGGCGATACATTTTGCGCGGGTCATGGCGAGGATCGGCGGCTCTTTTAAATCGATTTGACTTAGATCCTGTAGCTGAGGAATGGCGGCTTGAAAAGCCACTGCCCTCAAGCCGCGTTTCGCTCACTGATCCGCCGGCCGCGGCAGCGGAACGGGCACGTCGGCCGGCAATGCAAACATCGCCGCCCCGTCTGTCACAGGCGTGGCCGCGGGCGCAGAAAACGCCGATGCAGTGACCGGTATCTGCCCGTTGCCCCGATACGTTGCCTCAAGTTCGCTGTCCGGCGACGGCGCGTTGAGGATCATCGCGCAGGCCTTCGGCAAGGCCGACAGTTGCATTGGCTTGGGTTTCGGCGCCGGCTTGGCGTTCGGGTCCTTCTTCGGCGGCGCCCACGGCTCGTCGGTAAACCACCACGCCAGCGACTTGTCGCATCCGTCGCCGCGGCCGATCGGATCCTGCGACTTGCAGCCGACGGAATCCGCCGGGCACTTGATCCGCACATGGAAATGATAGTCATGGCCGTAATAGGGTCGGACCTTGCCGAGGTCGCTGCGGTCGCCGGTCCAGGTCTCGCAGAGCTTCTTCTTGATCGCTGGATTGACGAAGATGCGCTCGACCTGTGGATAGCTGGCGGCCCGCATGATCACGGCGGCATGCGCCGGCGTCCAGACCTTCGGATCGACAGTCAGGAACGCCTTCGGCTTCAGCATGGTCGTGGCGGAGATATTCTCCCGCTCGCTCGGGGTCAATGTGCGAGAGGGCATCGGCGTCAGCCAGATATCGGCGTCGAGCCCGATCTGGTGCGAGGCATGGCCCGTCAGCATCGGGCCGCCGCGCGGCTGCGAAATGTCGCCGAGAAGAAGTCCCGGCCAGTTGTCGTAACGCGCCGCATCCTGCGACAGCTGTTCCAGCGTCGCGATCATCTGCGGATGGCCCCAGCGCCGGTTGCGCGACAGCCGCATCGCCTGCCAGGTCGGCCCATCGGTCGGGATCGCCACGCCGCCGGCAAGGCAACCCTTGGAATAGAAGCCATAGGCGGTCGGTTCAGCGCGCGCGGGAAGTTTCATGCCGCCAAACAATTCCTTGGCCGGCGGTCCATCGGCGGCGATCGCCTCGGGTGCGGCAGCGCCGAGTGCTGCCACCAGCATCAAGGCCTTGGCAATCCTGCCGGAGCGTTTCACCGATCTCATCGTCATCCATCCTCATTCATCACCGCATCCGGGATTGTGGTCCCGAACGATTCACCTTTCAGTCTATCCTGAATGGCGATTTTGGTGAATCTGCGAATGTGCACCCGCTCACTTCTGTGTCAGCCGTCTGTATTTTGCCGTCATTTGCCCTATTCTGCATCCAAGCGAAAACAAAAGGGGTTGGCGAATGGCATTGGCAAGGCGGATTGCGGCATCGGTTCTGGGGCTACTGCTCTGTAGCCCGGCTCTGGGCGTTCAGGCCCAGGAACCGGAATGGCGTCATGCACTCGCCGTGATCGAGGCACCGAAATACCCCAAGGATTTCGAGCGTTTTTCCTATGTGAACCCGAATGCCCCCAAGGCGGGCAATATCAATCTGTCAGCGTCCGGCACATTCGACAGCTTCAATCCGGTTCTCGACAAGGGTGAACTGGCAGCAGGCCTTGCACCCAGGCTCTCGCTGGTCACCGAAACACTGTTGAAACCGTCCATGGACGAAGTCGATGCCGTCTATGGCCTGCTGGCCGAAGCCGTCTACTATCCGGAGGACTATGCCTATGCCAGGTTCCGCCTGCGGCCGGAAGCCAAATGGGCCGATGGCGTGCCGGTGACACCCGAAGATGTCATTTTCAGCTTCGACAAGTTCAAGGAATTCAATCCGCTCTATTCGACCTACTACAATCACGTCGTGAAGGCGGAAAAGACCGGCGATCGCGAGGTCACCTTTACGTTCGACGAGAAGAACAATCGCGAACTGCCTGTGATTGTCGGCGAACTGGATATCGTCCCCAAGCACTGGTGGACGGCCAACGGGCCGGACGGGAAATCGCGCGACATTTCCAGAACCACGCTGGAACCGATCCTGGGATCGGGACCTTACAAGATTGCCGCGTTCACCCCCGGCGCCAAGATCCAGTATGAACTGCGCGATGACTATTGGGGCAAGGATCTCAACGTCAACATCGGCTATAACAACTTCAAGAGCCAGACCTACACCTATTTCGCCGATCTGGACGTCGAGTTCGAAGCCTTCCGCTCAGGAAGCGTCGATTTCTGGGCCGAGAATTCGGCCATGCGCTGGGCACGGTCTTATGATTTCCCCGCTGTCGCCGATGGCCGGGTCAAGCGCCAGGTCCTCGACAACGAATACAAGACCTCGGGTGTTCTCGTCGGCTTCGTTCCCAATATGCGCCGTGAAATGTTCAAGGATGCCCGCGTGCGAAAGGCCCTGAACTACGCGTTTGATTTCGAGGAATTGAACAGGACAATCTTCTTCGATCAATACAAGCGCATCGACAGCTATTTCTACGGCTCCGAACTGGCCTCCAAGGGTCTGCCCGAAGGCAAGGAACTGGAGATCCTCAAAGGCCTGGGCAGCGACGTTGCGCCGGAAGTCCTCACGCAGGAATACAAGAACCCGGTCGGTGGCGATGGCGCAAAACTGCGCGACAATCTGCGCCAGGCGCTCGCGTTGTTGAAGGAAGCCGGCTACGAATTGCGCAACGGCAAGATGGTGCTGGCCGCGACCGGTGCCCCGCTGCAGTTCGAAATCCTGCTGAATGGCCCGACCATCGAGCGTGTCGCCATTCCCTTCGCCGACAATCTTCGCAAGATCGGCATCCAGGCCAATGTCCGCACTGTCGATTCGGCCCAATATGCGAACCGCGTCCGCAGCTTCGACTATGACATGATCTATCTCGGCTGGGCGCAGAGCCTCAATCCGGGCAACGAACAGCGCGACTACTGGGGCTCGAAGTCCGTCGATCAGCCGGGATCGCGCAACTATGCCGGTATTTCAGACCCCGGGATCGACAAGCTGATCAACCAGATCATTTTCGCCAAGGATCGCGACACCCTGATCCCGACGGTCAAGGCGCTCGACCGTGTCTTGCTCGCCAGCAATTACACCTTGCCCACTTATACGCTGCGGTCCTCGCGCATCGCCTATTGGGACAAGTTCGATCACGCCGAATTGCCCACTTATGGCATCGGCTTTCCCTCCATCTGGTGGTCGAAGTCGCCATGATGTTAATCAGCGGGACTTGTGCGCCGAAGCTGGCTATCAAGGATGAACAGGGCGAATCGCTTTTGCAGGAGGGCCGACGGATTGGCTGACAGACAGGAACTGTGGTTTGACAGCGGCGCAAGATCCGCGATGAGGCGCGTTCCATGACAGCCTATATTTTCCGCCGCCTTCTGCTGATGATTCCGACGATCATCGGAATCATGGGCATTTCCTTCGCCGTCATCCAGTTCGCCCCGGGTGGCCCGGTCGAACAGGTGATTGCCCAGCTCAGCGGTCAGGGCGACAGCGCCGATGCTAGGCTATCAGGCGGCGGTGACATGCTCGGCCAGCAGATGGGCGGAGACGAGGGGGGTGCGCGCTATCGCGGCGCCCAGGGTCTCGATCCGGAACTGATCGCAAAGCTCGAAAAGCAGTTCGGTTTCGACAAGCCACCGCTCGAGCGTTTCCTTGAAATGATGTGGAACTACATTCGCTTCGATTTCGGCGAGAGCTTCTTCCGCAACACGTCGGTGATCGACCTGATCATCGAAAAGATGCCGGTGTCGATCTCGCTCGGCGTCTGGGTCCTGTTGATCTCTTACGCGATCTCCATTCCGCTCGGCATCAAGAAGGCGGTGCAGGACGGCTCCACCTTCGACGTCTGGACCTCCGGCGTCATTGTCATCGGTTATGCGGTCCCAAGCTTCCTGTTCGGCATCCTGCTGATCGTCGTCTTTGCCGGCGGATCGTTCTTCGACTGGTTCCCGTTACGCGGCCTGACCTCGGACAATTTCGCCGAACTCAGCTGGTGGCAGAAGATCCTCGACTACTTCTGGCATCTGACGTTGCCGCTGACTGCGCTGCTTCTGTCTGCCTTTGCCACGACGACGCTCTTGACCAAGAATTCCTTCATCGACGAAATCAAGAAGCAATATGTCGTCACCGCCCGCGCCAAGGGTCTCGGCGAACGCCAGGTGCTCTACGGCCATGTCTTCCGCAACGCCATGCTGATCGTCATTGCCGGCATTCCGGCCGCCTTCATCTCGGCCTTCTTCACCGGTTCGCTGCTGATCGAAAACATCTTCTCGCTCGATGGCCTCGGTCGCCTCGGTTACCTCGCCGTGGTCAATCGCGACTACCCGATCGTCTTTGCCACGCTCTACATCTTCTCGCTGATGGGCCTCGTCGTCGGCCTGATCTCCGACCTGATCTATACCTGGATCGATCCGCGCATCGATTTCGACCGGAGGGATGTCTGATGTCCGCCGTCGAACCCGCCATCTCCGGTGCCGTGCCGCCGCGCAAACCCTTTCTGTCGCCGACCAATCGCCGCCGCCTGGAGAACTTCAAGGCCAATCGCCGCGGTCTCTGGTCGTTCTGGATCTTCATGATCCTGTTCCTGCTCAGTCTTTTCGCCGAGTTCATCGCCAACGACCGGCCGGTGATCGCCTCTTACAAGGGCGAGATCCTGTTTCCGGTGGTCGTCGATTATCCGGAGGAAAAGTTCGGCGGCTTCCTCGCCGTCACCGACTATCGCTCGCCCTTTATCGCCGACGAGATCAACGCCAATGGCTGGATGCTCTGGCCGCCGATCCGCTATTCCTACCGCACGGTCAATTCCGAGATCCCGCACTCGGCCCCGACGCCGCCCTTTTGGCTGATGGACAAGGAAACCCGTTGTGCGGCCTATCCGCTGAAGGCCGAGGATCCCGGTTGCGTGCTTGGCAACCTGAACTGGCTCGGCACCGACGACCAGGCGCGCGACGTCACGGCCCGGATGATCTACGGTTTCCGCATCTCGATCCTGTTCGGTCTGGCGCTGACGATTGCGTCGGCCATGATCGGCGTCACCGCCGGCGCCGTGCAGGGCTATTTCGGCGGCTGGACCGACCTGTTGATGCAGCGTTTCATCGAGATCTGGTCGTCGATGCCGGTGCTCTACATCCTGCTGATCATCGCGGCCATCCTGCCACCGGGCTTCTTCGTCCTGCTCGGCATCATGCTGTTGTTTTCCTGGGTCGGCTTCGTCGGCATCGTCCGGGCAGAATTCCTGCGGGCGCGAAACTTCGAATATGTGAACGCGGCGCGCGCGCTCGGCGTCGGCAACTGGACCATCATGTTCCGCCACCTTTTGCCCAATGCCATGGTGGCAACCTTGACCTTCCTGCCCTTCATCCTGTCGGGCTCGATCACCACGCTGACCTCGCTCGACTTCCTCGGCTTCGGCATGCCGCCTGGCTCACCCTCGCTCGGCGAACTGATCGCCCAGGGCAAGCGCAATCTCCAGGCGCCTTGGCTCGGGTTGACTGCCTTCTTCACCATGTCGATCATGCTGTCGCTGCTGATCTTTGTCGGCGAAGCCGTGCGCGACGCGTTTGACCCGCGAAAGACCTTCCGATGAGTGCAGGTTCGTCACGGCAAAGCATTTGTGGCATGATGGTCGCAGGTCCGATCAGGAGCACGATGCCATGAACAAGATCGTCAGAGAGCATTATCCCGTTGAGAATCTCCCCGCCGATCTGCGAGAGGGGCTCGGCGACAGCGCAACCGTGCGGGTAGTGATCGAAGTCGATGGGATTGCGCCCGATGATCCGCCAAAGCAGCGTTCGGTTAAAGAGACACTGGAGCACTTGGAAAAGCTTCGGCAAGGCCGTGCCCCCGACACCGACATGGCGGAGGCAGTTTCCCGGATCCGTGCGCTTCGAGATGAATGGGAAGATGGATGATCGCCGTTGAACGTGTCTACCTGGACACCAACGTGTTCATCATGCTTTCCGAAAAAAGCCATCGGCTGCAGCAACTGCTCGTGGAGCTGATTTCAGCGCAACCGTTCATGAAGCCCCCCGTGTTTGCCACGAGCGAGCTGACGCTCTCCGAACTTCTGGTCAAGCCCCACCAGGCCGACGATGACGCCTTGATCGATGGTTACGAGTCTTTGATCCTCACGAGTGATTGGCTGGATGTTCGGCCTGTCGATCGAGGTGTCCTGTATTATGCAGCGGTTATCCGCGCTCAGCACCGTCACCTGAAACTCCCGGATGCTATCCATATGTCCAGTGCTATCGGGCAAGGTTGCTCGCATTTCTTGTCCGACGATCACGGGATCAAAGATCAGTATCACGTCGTTCACAAGCGTTATGGCTCTCTTTCCGGTAGTGCAAACCTTTCTATCCTCCGCCCCGATGAACCCACGCTCACATCCCTGATCGAAAGCCTCTCCGCATGACCGAACCCCTTCTCTCCGTCCGCGAACTCTCCGTGGCCTTTCATCAGGGTGGTCAACAGAGCCTGGCCGTCGACAACATCTCCTTCGATATCGGCAGGGGTGAAGTGGTGGCGCTTGTCGGCGAATCCGGTTCGGGCAAGTCTGTATCCGCCGCATCCGTATTGAAGCTTCTGCCGTATCCCTCAGCCAGCCACCCGTCGGGATCGATTTTGTTCGAGGGTCGCGATCTGATGACGGCGTCCGTGGCCGAACTCAGGGCCGTGCGCGGCAACGACATTACCATGATCTTCCAGGAGCCGATGACCTCGCTCAATCCGCTGCACACGATCGAGCGGCAGATTGGCGAAATTCTGGAACTGCATCAGGCTATGACGGGCAGTGCCGCCCGTGCCCGCATTCTGGAATTGCTCCACCAGGTCGGCATCCGCGAGCCGGAGAAACGCCTGAATGCCTTTCCGCACGAACTGTCCGGCGGCCAGCGTCAGCGCGTGATGATTGCCATGGCTCTGGCCAACCGGCCGAAGCTGTTGATCGCCGACGAGCCGACAACGGCGCTCGATGTCACCGTGCAGGCGCAGATCCTGGAGCTTTTGGGACGGTTGAAGACGGAACATGGCATGTCCATGCTGTTCATCACCCATGATCTCGGCATCGTGCGCAAATTCGCCGATCGCGTCTGCGTCATGACCAAGGGGAAGATCGTCGAGACCGGCCCGGTCGAGGAAATCTTCGAGCGGCCGCAGCACGACTACACGAAGAAACTCCTGGGCTCCGAACCGCGCGGCGAGCCGCCGGCGATAGATGCCGAAAAACCGGCGATCATGCAGGGCGAGGACATCCGCGTCTGGTTCCCGATCAAGTCCGGCTTCCTGCGCAAGACCGTCGATCATGTGAAGGCCGTTGACGGCATAGACCTCACCTTGCGCGCCGGGCAGACCCTTGGCGTCGTCGGCGAATCCGGCTCCGGCAAGACCACGCTCGGTCTGGCTTTGGCGCGCCTCATCACGTCCAAGGGGCGCATCAGTTTTATCGGCCATGACATCGACGGTTTCTCCTACCGGGAGATGCGGCCGTTCAGGGATCGGCTCCAGGTCGTTTTTCAGGATCCGTTTGGCTCGCTCAGCCCGCGCATGTCGATCGGCGAAATCATTGCCGAGGGCCTGAAGGTGCATGAAAGCGCCCTGTCGGCCGACGAGCGCGATGCCCGTGTCTGCTGGGCGCTGGACGAGGTCGGCCTCGATCCTGCCACCCGCTGGCGTTACCCGCACGAATTCTCCGGCGGCCAGCGACAGCGCATCGCCATCGCCCGTGCCATGGTGCTGAAGCCCCGGTTTGTCATGCTCGACGAGCCGACATCGGCGCTCGACATGACGGTGCAGGCCCAGGTGGTCGATCTTCTGCGCGACTTGCAAAAGAAGCATGATCTCGCCTATCTCTTCATCAGCCACGATCTGCGGGTGGTGAAGGCGCTGGCCAATGAAATCATCGTCATGCGCGCCGGCAAGGTGGTCGAAAAAGGCCCCGCCGCCGAGGTCTTCGCCGCACCAAAGGCCGATTACACCAAGGCCCTGATGGCCGCTGCCTTCAATCTCGAAGCCGTCGAAATCGGCGGTATCCGCCAATAGTGGGAATTGCATGTCTTCCATCAGCCCCGTTTCTTCCAAGAGCCCTGTCATCATCGATCTGAAATTCCAGCGTGAAAGCGTCGTCAAGGCACTGCGCAACGCCTTTGCCGATCGTGAGGTGATCGACATGGCCGATCCGGCCAATGCAGAGCGTGATCTGGCCGCCGCCGCCTATGCCGTGGTCTGGAAGCCGGATCCTGCCCTTTTCGAAAAGGCAAAGGGCCTGAAAGCCATCTTCTCCGGTGGTGCCGGCGTCGACCACATCCTGACCACCTATGAGCTGCCGGATCTGCCGATCGTCCGTTTCGTCGACCGCAGCCTGACCGACCGGATGAGCGAATGGGTCGTGTTGCAATGCCTCAGCCATCTTCGCCAGACCTTGACCTATGCTGGCCAGCAGCGTGACCATATTTGGCATGAACTCCCCGGCCAGCCGGAAGCCTGCGACGTCACCGTGGGCGTCATGGGGCTGGGTGTGCTCGGTCAGGATGCCGTCGCCAAGTTGAAGGTCATGGGCTTCAATGTCGTCGGCTGGTCGCGTCGGCCTAAGCAGATCGCCGGTGTCGAAACCTATGACGCTCACGGGCTGGATGCTTTTCTCGGACGCACCGATATCCTTGTCGGGCTTCTGCCGCTGACGGATGAGACCCGTGGGGTCTATGACCGCGCGCTGTTCTCGAAGCTCAATCGCCACGGTGCCCTCGGAGGGCCGGTGTTCCTCAACGCAGGTCGGGGCGGAAGCCAGGTCGAGGCGGATCTTGTGTCTTGTCTGGAGGACGGCACGCTGAAGGCAGCCTCCGTCGATGTCTTCGAGCAGGAACCCCTGGCGCCCGAAAGCCGGCTCTGGGACATGCACAATGTCATTATCACGCCCCATGCCGCCGCATCGTCCGAAGTCAGCGCGCTTTTCCGCCATGTCGACAGTCAGATCGCCCGGTTTGAAGACGGTTTGCCGCTGCAGAACGTTGTGGACCGGCTCAACGGTTACTGACCCGTCCCGCGCACTTTCGGAACCTTTAGGACATTCCCGCCGTTAGCTGATCAGAACCTGCGCGAAAGCGCTGCATCAGACGACAATGGAGAATGATCATGAGCAGCCGAACCGATCTGCCTGGCGACACTGATCGCAGGACACGCGGGCTTCAGCCGGAAACCCTGACAGCAACCGAAGCGCGCCAGGGAAACCGCGGTTTTCCGGTGCTGATTGTGCTGCTCGGCGGGCTCATCCTTGCCATGCTGGTCTGGATCCCTGCAGAATGGTGGGGCAACTCGATCGAGTCCGAGGGCCAAAACCCGGCCCAGACGGAGACTGCACCACAGCCGGCCGAAAGCAGTCAGGAGCAGAATATGCCGCTGTCCAATCCGACCCCGGGTCAGTAAACGGCGGCGCCACTGTCTGGACATTCCGGCGGAGTTTGCCGATAACTTGAAACGGAAACGGCCGAAGCGATTTTCGGCCGTTCAGCCGTGTCCGGAGCGTCGCGGCAAATAAGGCAGTGGCTTCCATGACGAAGACTGATATCGCAACCAGGGTATTCAATCATGCCTGGAAGCTCGATCCGATCATCCGCAGCCTGATCGACACCGATTTCTACAAGTTGCTGATGCTCCAGATGATCTGGAAGCTCTATCCGACAGTCAATGCCACCTTCACCCTGATCAACCGCACCACCTCGGTCCGCCTCGCTGACGAGATCGACGAGCAGGAATTGCGCGATCAACTGGATCATGTGCGCTCGCTGAGACTGACCAAGAAGGAAATGATCTGGCTGGCCGGCAACACCTTCTATGGCCGCGCCCAGATTTTCGAACCGGAATTCCTTGCATGGCTCGGCAACCTGCAACTGCCGGAATACGAATTGCACAAACGCGATGGCCAGTATGAGTTGACGTTTCACGGCACCTGGATGGAAACGACGCTGTGGGAAATCCCGGCGCTCGCCATCATCAACGAATTGCGCAGTCGCGCCGCCATGCGCTCGCTCGGTTATTTTACCCTCGACGTGCTCTATGCCCGCGCCAAGGCCAAGATGTGGGCCAAGGTCGAGCGATTGGGCGAACTTCCGGGCCTGCGCATTTCCGATTTCGGCACCCGCCGTCGCCACAGCTTCCTGTGGCAGCGCTGGTGTGTCGATGCCCTGAAGGAAGGCATCGGCCCAGCCTTCACCGGCACCAGCAACGTCCTGCTGGCGATGGATTCCGATCTCGAAGCCGTCGGAACCAATGCGC
Source organism: Rhizobium sp. CECT 9324 (assembly GCF_918741265.1). Lineage (NCBI taxonomy): Bacteria > Pseudomonadati > Pseudomonadota > Alphaproteobacteria > Hyphomicrobiales > Rhizobiaceae > Rhizobium > Rhizobium sp. CECT 9324. Next base: position 697,391 of record NZ_CAKKMZ010000001.1, read on the forward strand.
ATGAACTGCCGATGGTGGTGGCAGCTCTGGCCAACACCGATCAACAGCTGGCCGCCGCCCCCTATCAGGTTCTGAAAGACTGGAACCGCCTTTATGGCGGCAATCTTCTGATTGTCCTGCCGGATGCCTTCGGCACGGCGTCCTTCCTGCGCGACGCGCCGGAATGGGTCGCCGACTGGACCGGCTTCCGCCCGGACAGCGCACCGCCGATCGAAGGTGGCGAAAAGATCATCGAGTGGTGGAAGAAGATGGGCCGCGATCCGCGCAAGAAGCTGCTGATCTTCTCGGATGGCCTCGATGTCGATGCGATCATCGATACCTATCGCCATTTTGCCGGACGTGTGCGCATGAGCTTCGGCTGGGGCACCAATCTCACCAACGACTTTGCCGGCTGCGCCCCGCACGAGATTGCCGGACTGAAGCCGATTTCCATCGTCTGCAAGGTCGCCGAAGCCAATGGCCGGCCCGCAGTCAAGCTGTCGGACAATCCCCGCAAAGCCACCGGCGATCCCGCCGAGGTCGAACGTTACCTGAAGTTTTTCGGCTCGCAGGACCGGGTCGAGCAGGCCGTCCTGGTCTAGGAGATACCTTAAGATGCGGTGTCTGCCGTTTGGCCGGAATGTCCCGAACGGGATGTCGGGTGGCATTTGTTAAATCTACAGATCAAGGCTGAAAGCCCTGCGCAAGCCACCTTGTTGATGTTCATCATGAGCCGAGATGATTCGGTGATATGGGGACATGTAAGATGATTGAGGGACCGGATCAGTATTTTGAGCAGCAGGACATGGCAATCAAGCTGATGCTGCTGGAAAACAAGGCTGACGAGTTGACCAACATTTTGGTTGCTGCCTTGCAGGATGCGTTGAAGCTTCTCGAAGACGAGATGGACACCGTTCACTGAGCCTGTCCGGCCGGGCTTAGAACCGGTCGGAAACCTGAATGCCGGCCGGTCCGAGAATGACCGCGACGAGTACCGGCAGGAAGAACAGGATCATCGGCACGGTCAGCTTCGGCGGCAATGCTGCGGCCTTCTTCTCGGCTTCGTTCATCCGTTCGTCGCGCCCTTCCTGGGCGAGTACCCGCAAAGCCTGGGCGATCGGCGTTCCGTATCGCTCGGCCTGGATCAGTGCCTGCATCACATTTTTCACGCCGTCGAGCTGCGTGCGGGTCCCGAGATTTTCCAGCGCCTGCCGGCGATCCGGCAGAAATGAAAGTTCCGCGGTCGTCAGGACCATTTCTTCGGCCAGTTCCGGAGACTGTTCACCGATTTCGTCCGCCACCCGCCGCATCGCTGCTTCGATGGAAATACCGGATTCGACGCAGATCAGCATCAGGTCGAGTGCATCGGGCCATGCCCGGCGGATCGAGTGCTGACGTTTTCCGATCCGGTTCGAAACATAGATATTCGGCAGATAGAAACCGATATAGCCGCCGACTATGGTGGCGAATAGCCGGACCGGCAGTGGCCTCTCGGCAAGATTGCCGAGTGCGAAGATCCAGATTGCCGTGATGACGAGTGTCGCGAAAGGCAGCAGGAAACGTGCCAGCAGGAAGATGTTGAGGGCGTTTTGCGAGCGAAGGCCGGCCGCCTTCAGCTTGTCCATCGTCGTATCGTCGACCAGCGCCTTGCGCAGGTTGAACCGTTCGACAAGCTGGCGCACAGACTGGTTGTTGTTGGCACGAAGCGACGCCTTGCCCTGCGCGTCGGCGTTCAGTCGCGCGCGTTCGCGTGCCCGGATCTGGTCGCGCTCGGTCGAGACGGCGCGCATGCGCTTGTTCAGGTCGCCTCGCTCCAGCATCGGCATGACAAGCGTGTACAGGGTTGCAAAAACCGCAAGTGCCACCAGCACTGCGATGATCAGTGTGGGGTCGGTAACGCGGGCGGCCCAGTCTTCGCTCATGAATTGCCGCTCCTAGATATCGAAGTTGATCATGTTGCGCATGACCAGCAGGCCGATGCTCATCCACACCGCGGACGCGCCAAGGATCATGTGTCCGCGCGAGTCGGTGAAAAGGATCATGATATAGGCGGGTGACGTCATGTAGACGAGGAAGGCGACGATGAATGGCAGGGCACCGATAATCGCAGCAGACGCCTTGGCTTCCATCGATAGCGCACTGACCTTTGCCCGCATTTTTTTGCGGTCACGCAGCACCCGTGACAGGTTGGCGAGCGCTTCGGAAAGGTTGCCGCCTGCTTGTCCCTGGATGGCGATGACAATGGCAAAGAAGCTGATCTCGGACAGCTGCATGGTCTGATACATGCGCGCGCAGGCTTCCGGCACGCTGAGACCCATCTGCTGCGCATCGACGACCCGCCGAAACTCGGTTTTCACCGGTTCCTGGCCATCAGCCGCGATCATCCGGATTGCATCGTTGAGCGGCAGGCCGGAGCGGATGGAGCGGGTCATCACGTCGAGCGAGTTGGGGAATTCGTTGATGAACTGCTTCTGCCGGCGTTTGATCAGGAAACCGAGGATCCATCGAGGCAGGCCGACTGCGGTCACGAAGCCCAAGCCGCCAACGACCAGCGGCGGCAGGCCCATCACGAAGGTGCCGACAACGACGAAGATGCCGAGCAAGGCGCTCAGCAGGAAAAAATGCGTCGGCGTCAGGGGCAAGTTGGCCTGGGTCAATTTGCCTTTCAGGCTGGTTTGTTTGGCCTTTTTCGACTTTTCCTGCTTCTTTTCCAGCTCTTTCAGCGAGTCCTGCACTGATTTTCGACGCTTGGAGATCTCCAGCACCCTGTCGCGGGCCGCCTTGACCTGGGTGAGGTCGGTTTCCGCCGATTTCACCCGGCTGATCCGGGTCGCGGTCTTCTTGTCAGTCTCGATGCGGGTATACAGAACCCCATAGGCCACCGCGCCGGTCGAGATCGCGGCGAGCATGACGATGGCCAGTATGGTCGGATCGATACCGAACATTGCGATCAAATCCCCTTGGATTTCTGTTCCATGGCGTCGAGAGACGCAGCAAGTCTGCGATCTTCGTTGTAGTAGCGGGCGCGGTCCCAGAAATGCGGCTTGCCGATACCGGTCGACATGTGCCGGCCGATGATCTTGCCATGCGCGTCTTCGCCTTCGATTTCGTAACGCATCAGATCCTGGGTGATGATCACGTCGCCTTCCATGCCGATGACCTCGGTAATGTGGGTGATGCGACGCGATCCGTCACGCAGTCGGGCGGCCTGGATGATGATGTCGATCGAACCGGAAATGATTTCACGCACCGTTTTGGCCGGCAGCGTGAAGCCGCCCATGGCAATCATCGATTCCATGCGGCTCAGGCATTCGCGCGGCGTATTGGCGTGGATCGTGCCCATTGAGCCGTCGTGACCGGTGTTCATCGCCTGGAGAAGGTCGAAAACCTCGGGTCCGCGCACTTCGCCGACGATGATGCGTTCCGGGCGCATACGAAGGCAGTTCTTCACGAGATCGCGCATGGTGATCTCGCCTTCGCCTTCGATGTTTGGCGGACGTGTTTCCAGTCGCACCACATGCGGCTGCTGCAGTTGCAGTTCGGCCGTGTCTTCGCAGGTGATGATGCGTTCGTCGGTATCGATGAATGCGGTCAGGCAGTTCAGCAGCGTCGTCTTGCCTGAACCGGTACCGCCGGAGATGACGACGTTGCAGCGAACACGCCCGATAATTTGCAGCACCTCGGCGCCTTCCGGCGTGATGGCGCCGAATTTCACCAGCTGGGCAAGATTGAGCTTGTCCTTCTTGAACTTACGAATGGTCAGAGCCGGACCGTCGATCGCCAGCGGCGGTGCGATGACGTTGACGCGCGAGCCGTCGGGCAGGCGGGCGTCGCAGATCGGGCTCGATTCATCGACGCGGCGGCCGACCTGGCTGACGATGCGCTGGCAGATCGACAACAGCTGGGCATTGTCGCGGAAACGGATTTCCGACTCGATCGTCTTGCCGCCGACTTCGATGAAGGTCTGGCCCGAGCCGTTGACCATAATGTCGGCGATGTCGTCGCGTGCCAGCAATGGCTCAAGCGGCCCGTAGCCCAGCACGTCGTTGCAGATGTCTTCGAGCAGTTCTTCCTGCTCTGAGATCGACATCGCGAAATTCTTGATCGTGATGATGTCGTTGACGATGTCGCGGATTTCTTCGCGCGCGCTCTCGCCATCGAGCTTGGCCAGCTGCGACAGGTCGATCGTGTCGATCAGCGCCGAAAACACCTGGCTTTTGGTGTCGTAGTAGTCGTCCGCCCGGGGCGGGCGCTTGCGGCCGGGGGCCTGCAGCGGCGGCGGAGCCACCTGTTGGCGAGCCTCCGCATTGCCAGGCTCCAGCAGGCTGGTTGCGGACCGTCCTGCCGAACTGGCAGCCGGGGGCTGCGCCAGTATCGTGCCAACGCCCGATCCGCCTTTGCCAAAACCCTCGCCGCCGCGTTTGCCAAACATGAGCTCTACCCGTTCCCGTCTTGCGGTTTACTTCTTGCGAAGTTTGCCGATCAGCGAGCCGAGGCCCGCCTTCTTCGGCTTCTTCATCGTTGCACGGCCAGTCACCAGATGTGCCAGCTGCGAAAAGGTCTCCGCGGTCGGCGACTTGGCATCCATTTCGGAGATCATCCGACCGCTATTGGTCGCCGTGCCGAACAGCATCGCATCGAAGGGAATGATCGCGACCGGCTCGATTTCCAGCGGCTCGAAGAAATCCTGCGGCGAAATTTCCGGGCGCTTGGGCATTCCCACCTGGTTGAGTATCAGATGCGGTGCCTTGTCGTTCGGCCGCAGCTTCTTCAGCGCATCGACCATGTTTTTTGCATTGCGCAAATTGGCGAGATCCGGTGCGCAGGTAATCACGATCTCGTCGGCATCCGACAGAACGGTGCGGGTCCAGTCCGACCAGCTGTGCGGCAGGTCGAGAACGGTGATCGGGGCACTGCGTTGCAGCAGTTCCAGAATGGGCTGGAAGGCGCCGCTCTCGTAGTCATATCCGCGGTCCAGCATCGAGGGCGCCGCCAGCAGTGACAGGTTGCGCGAGCAATTGGCCAGCAGGCGATCGAGGAAAACTTCGTCGAGACGCTCGGGCGAAAACACGGCCTCCGCCATGCCAAGTGCCGGGTCCTGGTCAAAATCGATATTGGCGGTTCCGAACGGCAGGTCGAGATCCGCAAGCACGGTCTCGGTCGAAAACAGTGTCGAGATGCCGAAGGCGCAATTGTGGGCGATCGTCGAGGAGCCGACGCCGCCCTTGGCACCGATAAAGGCGATGCTTTTGCCCAGCGGTTCCGCTTCCGGATCGACAAAGATCCCCGCGATGGCGCTCATGATATCGGCCATTGAAAATGGCGCGACGATGTATTCGGAAATGCCGCTGCGCATCAGTTCCCGGTAGAGCGCAATGTCGTTGTGCCGTCCGACGATGATCACCCGGGAGCTTGGGTCGCAGACCTCGGCAAGGGGCGCAAGCTCCGCCAGCAGGTGTGCCGGCGCAGCTTCGGTTTCCAGGATGATCAGGTTCGGTGTCGGCGTTGAGGCAAACATGTTGGCCGCAGCGCTGATATTGCCATGGGTGATGCGCAGGCTGACCCGTGCCAGGCGCCGATCGTTGGCGCATTGTTCCATCACCCGCTGCACGCTGTCGGTGAGGCAGAAGGCGTGCACGGAAATGCGTGGCAACGGTCGCAGGGCTTCGACGTCGCCAGCGATCACCGGCTCCGCCGATCCGCGGCTGCCGCCAGGTCCTTCCTCGAATTCGTAATCGATCGCGCTCATGCTATCTTCCTGTCCTTGAGGGCATCAAGCCGCATCATTCCGTAGAGGTGTCGCTGCCTTCGCGATAAAGGCCGATGACATTCGACCGTCGCGTCGCATCGATCGGCGCCATGGCTCTCGGTGTCACCAGGTCCATCGGGTTGGCGATCTGGGCGGCAAGGTTGCTCTGCGTGGCACAACCGAAGTTGTGATAGTTTTGATTGCTGAACGTGTTGTTCTGCAGATCTTCCGGCCACTCGCCGCACTGGTTGGTGACCGCCGTGATCGCGACATAGCTCAGCCGCACGGGCGCCGCGTCGCCTGTGGGCGATGCCTGGTAGGATGTTTCGATGATCCGGTTGCTCTTCACGCCGCGTGCCGTCAGCACTTTCTTGATCTCTGCCCGGACGTTGGCCGCCGCACCCGAATTGGCGGAACCATGTGGCAGCATGATCTGGATCGTTCCCGAAGAGGTGGAGAGATAGTCCGAGGCAAAGCCGCCGATTGAATCCTGCACTCCGTTCGAAAGCTTGTGGTCGCCCGAGGCGATCGGAATGTCGAGCGTATGTTCGACTTCGTTCAACGTGATGGGATGGCGCGTGCGATAATCATCGGGGATTGCGCCCGTCGACATGTTGTCCTTGTTGGTGCCGCATCCGGTAAGCATGGCGGCGGAACCGATCATCAGGGCCGTCATCGCGATGCGATACAGGTTGCGGTTTTTGCGATCTGAGGCCATGGCTGGCTGGCTTTCCTTGGCGTGCAGCGTGGTGTTGCTCATTGCGATCTTGAAACCTCCGCTCACTTGTAAATAAACCCGACGGCACCGTGATACTGGCCGGCGGAACCAGCGGTTTCGCGGCGGCCATAGACCTTGTTCACCCGATTGAGGAAGAAGGTTGCGCCATCGTTTTCAGGGTTGAAATTGTCATCGGGACGGGACAGCGCACCACGGGCCACCGGGCGCACCAGATAAGGCGTCGCGATGATCACCAGTTCGGTTTCGCTACGCTGGAAGTCCTTGCTGCGGAACAGTGTGCCGAGGATCGGTACCTTGGAAAGGCCTGGCAGTCCCGACATGGCTTGGCGGATGTTGTCCTGCACGAGGCCGGCAATCACGATCGAACCGCCCGACGGCAACTCGACGGTTGTCGAGGCCTCGCGCTTGCGGATCGACAGATAGGTCGATCCTGGGATTGAATTCGAGGTGTTGCCGGTGACAACCGAGCCCTCCCAGGTCGGTTCAGACACATTCGTCTCGATTTTCAGGCTGATCCGCCCTGGCGCCAGCACGACGGGACGGAAATTCAGTTCGATGCCATAGTCGACCGTCTCGCTGGTACGGCTCAGCGTTGCCTGCCCCGTCTCGTTGTCGACGTCGATTTCCTGCTCGGCGGCCATGCGATATTCGCCGCCGACATAGAACTTGGCCTGCTCGCCGGAGATTGCCGTCAGGCTGGGCTCCGCCAGGGTGCGCATGACGCCGGCCTGTTCCATGGCATTGATATAGGTGGTGATGCCCAGGCCACCGATGCCGGCCGTGATGCTGGCCGTGCTTGTTGGGTCGATGGAATTGCCCAGGTTGGATGGGTTGGCATAGCTGATCCCGGTCGAACCGTCGGAAATGCTGCCGGAGAAACCAAGCTGTTTCAGCACCTGCCGGCTGACTTCCGCAACGGTGACCTTCAGCGTCACCTGATCCTCGCCCTCGATCTGCAACAGGTTGACGATCTGCGATTCCTGTCGCGCTTCGGCATAGATTGCCACGTCACCGCCATTGTCCCCGCCCTCGGCTGTCAGGTTGCGCGTGGTGGCTTCACCGCCCTGCAGGAAAGCCTGTGCCAGGCTTTGTGCACGTGCCGCGTCCTGTGGTGTGCGTACACTTCCGGTCAGCACGATATTGTCGGACACGATCTCAATCTTGATATCGGATTCAGGAATGAAGCGGCGCAGATTGGCTTCGAGGCCGGCGATATCACGCTCGATCTCGATATCGAGGCTGATGATTTCCTGGCCGTCGGCGCCGAAGATGAAGATATTGGTTTGCCCGACGGTCTTGCCGAAGAGGTAGATTCGGCGCGACGAGCGCGTCACGGCATCCGCCATCGTCGGATCAGCCACCAGGATGTCATGCGCGTCGGCGGGCAGGTCGACCACAAGCGCCTTGTTGAGGCCGAGCTTGACGGTCTTGCGCCGGCCGGGACCCGCATCGGTGATCCGCAGCACGCTTTCCTGGGCAGCTTCCGCGGCGGGAAGCTTGAAGGCATATTGGGCAAAATGGTTTGGAATGCTGGTGAAGGCCAGAGCGAAGGCGACGCTGCCGGCCAGGGAAACACGAATTCTTTCGCGGATGCTTTTCATTGTGTGTCCCCCACTCACTTCATGGAATCGGCGGCTGAGCTGGTGGATTTCACCACCGCGCCCGACTTGATGACCTGGATCGTCGGCTGACCGGAACTTCCGCTCAGCAGGTAATCGGCGGCGGTGGTATCTTCTTCCTGGGCGTCGGCAACCGAGCGCAGCGCCAGCGACAGCCGGTCGGCCATCTGCTGTGCGACGGCCATTACCTTTGTCTGGTCTGGTGTCAGTTCCAGTGTTGCCGTTGTCGCCAGCACGGATTTGGAGCCGTCCGGCTGTTCTTCGATCTGTTGGTCGACCGCAAGCACGCGCACGTTCGACAGCACCGTTTCCGTCAGATAATTGTCCGCGTCACCCTTACGAACCATGATCACATCGACCCGGTCATTCGGCAGGATGAAACCGCCGGCGCCTGTGGCAACCGAGATTTCCGTGGCGACGGCGCGCTTGCCCGACGGCAGCAGCGACGAGAGGATGCGGGAGGAGGGATCGGCAATTTTTTCGCGCCGCAGCGGTTCACCCTCAAACAGCGGCAAGCGAACCACGACGCCCGTCAGTTCGGTGACGGCCTGCGGTCTGGTGGTTTCGGTAATGAAGCCATCGACGACGCTGCCTTCCGGCCAGGCCATCCAGCGCATGGCGCTTTCATCGAGCCTTGCACCGACAGGCAGGTTCTTGGCCGACACAAGCACATTGATCGTCGGTTCCCGCTCGACCACGGCATCGGCTTGCTGAATGGTGACGGATGTTCGCCCGCTGAGACGCATGGCCAGCAGACCGGCCATGCCGGCGGCCACGATGGCAACTGCGAGGATGATGATACGAGCGGGCTTCATGATCGATCCTTGGACGGCACGACAGATTCTGCCGACCAGATTGATCAGGAATTGGTGTACTTATAGTTAATAAGACGCTTACAATTGTGGTTAACGGGAAGTTTCTTCGCCGCGATCAGCCGAGGCTCTTGATCGTGGCAAGCACCAGGGGAGACTGCGGATAAGTCATCAGACCTGCGGCTCCGATCGCAATGCCGTAAGGCACCTTTTTCGCCTGCATCAGGGTTTGCGGCAGTTTCACGCCGATGATGGCCACCTTGTCCCAATTGGCTCGCAGCAGAATGATCAGCACCGTCAATGCGCCACCGAGATAGCCGGTATAGGCGAGAAAGGCGAAGAGCGATGGATTGAAACCGAACCAGATCGCCGCGGCGGTCAGCAATTTGGCGTCGCCGCCACCCATGACGTTGATAGCAAAGAGACCGAAGCACACGGCAAAGACCATCGCGGCCGCCGCCAGATGCCAGCCGAATTCGACCAGGGTCAGGCCGCTGAAGGGAGCAATCACCAGGAACGTCGCGAGAAGAACGGCGGGAATCCTGTTGGGGATCGTCATTTCGAGAAAATCGGTCAGCGCTGCCAGGATCAGGCAGATCGGGAAGATCAGGAAAATGACTGCTGAATACATCGTAAGCACATCTCCGTCCGGAAAGCTTGGATAGTAGCGCTGGCGCATTACGAAATCGGAAACAACTGGATGCTGAATCTCAGTGAATCAATGCTGTAAAATGCAAAAGCCGCCCCAATAGAAGAGGCGGCTTATGCAATCGTTCATCGGCGGTTGCGGGGCAGTTGCCCCGCTGGCCAGACGGCGAATTAGTATCTTGCCGCAGCGTCGGTCATCTTGGTCGAGAGTTCGCCGAACTGTGTGTTCAGCGCGTTGCCAAGGGTGCTGGCGCCGGTGATGAGGGCGACGGAAATCAGAGCGGCGATCAGGCCATACTCGATTGCGGTTGCGCCAGACTCGTCCTTCATGAAACGTGCAAAAATCTTGGTCATGTTACTCTCCTGCTCCGCAAGGGTTGATCAGCACTGCCGGCAACTGTTTTCCGCTGCTCGGATGACTGCAAACTAACGCCGGCCCCTTGCCATCGACTTAAGAAAGACAGTTACCGCTTGATGAATTCCGGGTTGCATGAATTGTAGTAAACAAAGAAAACCGAAAGTGGATAAAATACCGAGGATGGCGCGGTTGTCCGGTAAAAACTGTTTTAAAACAGGAGCTTGGAAATTGCGGTCCGCACCGCTGCCGGCGCATGGCGAACCCTGTTCGGTACCCGATCGCTCACATTCGAGCCTACCGATCGGTGGATCTGTCCATTTTTGGTACGAACGGTTCTGAGCCCGGTCAGATTTCGTCGCCTTTGGATGAAATTGACCGGTTGAAGCACCGCCATTGCGGCGGAAAATGCACTTAACGCTTCATTCACCAAAACCGGCCATGCTTGGCCAGAGCTCCGTTCACGCGTGCAACCCAAGGCAGGCCCATGTTCAATCGTCGTCTTTCTGTCGCCGCCACCGGCCTGGTCAGTGCAGTCTTGGCGCTCGGGTCGGTTTGCCTGCCGGCACAGGCGGATGAGGACTTTCTGCGTGTCTATATGAATAGCGCGCGAATTCTGAAGCTCGATCGCCCCGTCAGCAAGGTGATTGTCGGCAATTCCGAAGTCGCCGATGCGACGGTGGCGGATTCCCAGACCATTGTTCTGACCGGCCGTTCTTTCGGCACCACCAATCTCGTGCTCCTGGATGCCGACGGCAATGCCATTGTCGATGAGCGCATCCTCGTGTCGATCGATGAATCCAGCACTGTCCGTGTCTTCCGGTCGACCGCGCGCACGGTCCTGTCTTGCACCCCCAATTGCGAAGAACATGCGCAAACCGGTGCGGCGGCGGCAAACTGAACGGCGCTGCGTTTGGCGACCTGAACGCCTTTGCGCCAAATGTAAAGATTTCGGAAACGGAAAATCAACACTTGACCCGTAGTTTTCGGGGAGTTTCCGAATTCGGATGAGGGCGATGATCGCGCAAGACCAAGACCTGCGAGACAGTGGCAAGGCAGCCAGGACGCGTTTGCGTCTGTGGAAGAAACTGGCCCGCTCGCGCGACGGTGCGGCCGCCATCGAGTTTGCGATCCTGTCCATTCCCTATTTTCTGATCGTCTTCGCGATCATCGAGACCTTCGTCGCCTTTACCGCCGAACAATTGATCACCAACGCCGTCAACACGTTGGGCCGGCAGCTGCGCACGGGCGAGATCACCTACAACCTTAGCCGCGACAGCGACAAGGACAGGTCGGAATTTCGCACTGCCTTCTGTGACGAAATCAGCATCCTCATCAGTTGCTCGGCCGAGGAAATCGCCACGCCGAGCAAGCTCTATATCGACGCGCGCACCTTCGCGACCTTTGCCGCAATCCCGGATTACATCCCGCGTATGTCGGCGGATGCCCATGCCGACCTCAATCCCGCGAGCTTCGCCTTCACACCCGGCGGCCCCACGACGATCAACATGCTGCGCGCCTATTACCGGTGGCAGGTCATTACCGATCTCATTCGCCCTTACATCACCAATATTCGTCCGGCGGATGGCTCGATGCCGAGCGATTTCCTCATCGTTGCAACGACGGCCTTCCAGAACGAGAACTATCCGTGAGCAAGTTGGGAAACCACGCGATGAGACTGCTGACCGTCTCCCGGATATTGCGGCACCATCTTCGTGCGCTGCGTCACGACAGGGCTGGTGTCGGCGGTGTCGAATTTGCACTGATCGCGCCGATGTTGCTGGTGCTTTATCTCGGCGCCTTCGAGCTGACGATGGGGTTGAGTGTCGCAAAAAAGGTCTCCCTGGCAAGCAGCACCGTCGCGGATCTCGTTGCGCGCCAGGACAAGGTCACCAAGTCCAGCCTGACGGCCATGAGCAATGTTGCCCAGGCCATCTTTGTCCCCTATGCGTCAGACGATCTGCTGATCAAGATCAGTGCTATCCAGATTGATGCAAACCAGTCAGCGAAGGTCGTCTGGTCATGGTCGACCACGGGAACGGCGCCCTATGCCGCCAATGCGGTAACCGACGTTCCGTCGGGAATGCTGGTTGCCAATACCTTCCTCATCCGCAGCGAACTCAGCGTGACGCATGAACTGCTGATGTATATGCCGAACTTCTCCGGCAGTGAGATCAAGCACCTGACGCTGGCGCGCGAATTCTTTTTCCGCCAACGCCTTGGCGACGATATCTCCTGCACCGACTGCTGATCCCTGCAGCCATTTGCCAAGCCTTGGCCCAATCGTTATTGGTGATCCGGAAACGCTGGCAGCCATGAGGATAACCCTGCCGGCAACGGATTAGGCATGGCACGCGCATTTCTCTTTGTTCTCGATTCCTTCGGCATCGGCGGCGCGCCGGATGCGCTCAGCTATGGCGATGACGGGTCCGATACCCTTGGCCATATCGCCGAATTCTGTGCCGCCGGCGCCGGCGATCGCAAGGGCCTGCGCCATGGTCCCTTGAGCCTTCCCAACATGTCGGCGCTTGGCCTTGTCACCATCGCCAAGATGGCGTCCGGCTCGGCCCCGGCCGGAATGCTGATGCCCGATCGGGTCTTCGGGCTGCATGGTGCCGCAAGCGAGGTGTCCAAGGGCAAGGACACGCCGTCCGGACATTGGGAAATCGCCGGCACGCCTGTCATGTTCGACTGGGGATACTTCCCGCTGGGCGATGAGGCTTTCCCTGCCGATCTCGTCGAGGCGATCTGCCGGGAAGCCAATATCCCCGGCATTCTCGGCAATTGCCACGGCTCCGGCACCGATGTTCTTTTGCGCTTCGGCGAGGAGCATATCCGCACCGGCAAGCCGATCTGCTACACCTCGTCCGACTCGGTCTTCCAGATCGCGGCGCACGAGAAGCATTTCGGCCTCGAGCGCTTGCTTGAACTCTGCCAGATCGTCCGCAAGCTGCTCGACCCACTCAATATCGGCCGCGTCATCGCCCGTCCCTTCATCGGCGAAACCGCCTCGACCTTCGAGCGCACCGGCAATCGCCGTGATTACTCGGTGCTGCCGCCGGAAAAGACGCTGCTCGATCGTCTCGTCGCAGCCGACCGCAAGGTGCATGCCGTCGGCAAGATTGCCGATATCTTCGCCCATCAGGGCATCAGCCGGCTGATCAAGGCCAATGGCAATGCGGCCTTGATGGATGCGACGCTGAAAGCCATGGACGAGGCTGAGGACGGCGATCTGGTCTTCACCAATTTTGTTGATTTCGACATGCTCTATGGTCATCGCCGCGATGTGCCGGGTTATGCGGCGGCACTTGAAGCCTTCGACCGCCGCCTGCCCGAGGTGCACCGCAAGCTGAAACCGGGCGACCTCGTCCTGATGACTGCCGACCATGGCTGCGATCCGACCTGGCGCGGCACCGACCATACCCGCGAGCGTGTGCCGATCATGGCTTTTGGCCCCGGTATCAAGTCGCGCAATGTCGGCATCCGCAACACCTATGCCGATATCGGCGAAACCATTGCCGCGCATCTGGGACTTGCCCCGGGGCGCCACGGACGGAGTTTTCTGTGACCACACATCTGATCAAGGCCGAAGTGCACTGCCATATCGAGGGTGCTGCACCGCCGGCGCTGGCATTGGCCCAGGCGCGCAAATATGGCGTCGATCCGACTACCTTCATGCACGGCGACACCTATGCCTGGACCGATTTCGCCGAATTCATTCAGGCCTATGACAAGGTCGCAGCGCTTTTTCGCACGGAAGACGACTATGCGGTTCTCACCGAAAGTTACCTCCTGGAGCTTGCGGCGATCAACACGATCTACAGCGAGATTATCGTTTCCCCCGACCATGGCGACCGGATCGGCCTCGGTGCCGATGCCTATCTGGCGGGCATCACACGCGGGATTCACGAGGCCAAGGCAAAGACCGGTATCGAGGCGCGCATCATCGTCACCGGCGAGCGTCATTTCGGCCCGGAAAGCGTGATTGCCGCTGCCGAATATGCAGCCCGCAGCCACAATCCGCTGGTCACCGGCTTCAACATGGCCGGCGAGGAGCGCATGGGCCGGGTGGCCGATTATGCGCGCGCGTTCGATATCGCCCGCGATGCTGGCCTTGGCCTCACCATCCATGCCGGCGAAGTCTGCGGCGCCTTCAGCGTTACCGACGCCCTTGATCTGGTGAAACCGCAGCGGATCGGACATGGCGTCCGGGCCGTCGAGGATCCGGCACTGCTGCAGCGTCTCGCCGACACCGGTGTCGTGCTCGAGGTCTGCCCAGGCTCGAACATCGCGCTCAACGTTTATCCCGATTTCGAAAGCCACCCGCTGCGCCGTCTGCGTGACGCCGGGGTGCGTGTCTGCATCAATTCCGACGATCCGCCCTTTTTCCGCACCTCGCTGGCGCGCGAATACCAGATCGCGTCCGAGATCATGGGCTTTACCGACGACGAGCTCAACGCCATGACCCGCACCGCAATCGAGGCCGCCTTTGTCGATGAGGACACACGCACGGCACTTCTGGCCCGTCTGTGAGGTCGCGGCTGGGGAAGACGGCGCAAAATGAACGCCTGCTCTTGCGGGTATTCGCTGGAATGTGAAAATAGACGGACAATCGCACAAGAAGAAAAGAAGGCTCGATCATGGACGGCGTCACAGTCATCAATCACCCCCTCGTGCAGCACAAGCTGACGATCATGCGCCGCAAGGAAACCTCCACGTCGAGCTTCCGCCGGCTGCTGCGCGAAATCTCGACGCTGCTCTGCTACGAGGTCACCCGCGATCTCGAACTGACCATGGAAACCATTGAGACGCCGCTCACCGAAATGCAGTCGCCGATCCTCGAGGGCAAGAAGCTGGTTTTCGCCTCGATCCTGCGCGCCGGCAACGGCCTGCTCGAAGGCATGCTGGAGCTGGTTCCCGCAGCCCGCGTCGCCCATGTCGGCGTCTACCGCGACCACGAGACGCTGCAGGCGGTCGAATATTACTTCAAGGCGCCGGACGCGCTTTCGGAACGTCTGGTGATCGTCGTCGACCCGATGCTCGCCACCGGCAATTCCTCGATTGCCGCGATAGAGAAGCTGAAGGAGCGCGGCGCGAAGAACTTGCGCTTCCTCTGCCTTCTGGCCGCGCCCGAAGGCATCAAGAACTTCCAGGAAGCCCATCCGGACGTGCCGATCTTCACCGCCTCCATCGACAGCCACCTGAACGAGAAGGGCTATATCATGCCCGGCCTCGGCGATGCCGGCGACCGCATGTACGGCACGAAGTGAAGTCTTAACCACATCTTTGAAATTGACGGCCCGTTGCCCCGCTTCGGGCCGTTTTTGCGCCCGCGCTTATTTTCCGTCAGCGCGTCAATGGTAGGATCATCCGGTTGCAATTCTGGAGCGCCGATGTTCGTCCGCACCCTGATCACCGTGTCTTTCATCGCCTTGGCCGCCAGCCAGGTGCCGGCGGTGTTGCAAGTGTTGCATCCTCCCCAGGAGCCGGCGACAGCCACTCAGCCAGCGGCCACGACTCAGGCAGCGACACCGGCAAGCACTGCGCCACCCGGTCAAACCATGCTGAAAGCCGGCCCTGGCGGTCACTATGCCGGCAGCTTCAGGATGAACGGCAAGCAGGTCGATGGCATGATCGATACCGGCGCCTCGCTGGTCGCGATCAACGAGACGACGGCCCGGCGCCTCGGCTTTTCCGCCGCCACGCTCGATTTCAAATATCCGATCAACACCGCCAACGGCACCACCCAGGCAGCCCATGTCGTCGTCGATCGCATCGAGATCGGCAGCGTGCGCGTCAGGAATGTCGATGCTTTTGTGCTGAAGGACAAACAATTGTCCTCCAGCCTGATCGGCATGAGCTTCCTGAAGAAACTCAAATCCTACAGCGCTGGCGAAGGCACCCTGCGCCTCGTCCAGTAGCCAGCGTCTACTCCGCCGATATCCGCATGCCGATCACGGGGGCATCTGCTGGCTTACCGTCGCCGATCGTGTAGCAGTCTGCCACGGTCCTGGCCGCCTGCTCGGCGCTCGCCGGATCATTGGCCTGCACGAAGGCGATCGGCTCTCCCTTCGAAACCTTGCTTCCGAGAGGCCTGAAGCCGGAGATGCCGACGCCGTGGTCGATCGCATCGCTCGGCCGCTGCCGCCCGCCACCGAGCGCGACGACGGCAAGTCCGAGGCCCCGCGTATCGCAGGCGAACAGATAGCCGTCCCGATCGGCGAGAACCGGCACTTCCACTTGTGCGCGCGGCAGATAGTGTGTCGCCTTGTCCATGAAGTCCGCCGGCCCACCGAGCTCCGTCACCATGCGACCGAAGATCTCGGCTGCCTCGCCCGAGGCCAGGACCTTGCGGCAGCGCGCCAGCGCCACGCTGGCATCGCTCTCGACACCGGCATTGATCAGCATTTCGGCCCCGAACGCCAGCGTAACCTCTTCGAGCCGGGTGCCAGCCTTCTGACCTTTCAGGAATTCGACCGCGTTCAGAACCTCGATCGCATTGCCGGCGCAATCGGCCAAGGGCTCGTTCATGTCGGTCAGCAGTGCCGTTGTCTTGACTCCTGCGCCATTCGCCACCCTCACCAGCGAGCGCGCCAGCGCTTCGGCATCCTCGGGTTTTGCCATGAAGGCGCCATTGCCGAACTTCACGTCGAGCACCAGACTTTCGAGCCCCGCTGCGAGCTTCTTCGACAGGATCGAGGCGGTAATCAGCGGGATGGATTCGACCGTCGCCGTCACGTCGCGGATCGCATAGAGGCGCTTGTCGGCCGGTGCCAGGTCGCCGGTCTGGCCGATGATCGCGCAGCCTGCCGTGTCGACCGTCCGCCGGAAGATGGCGGGCGAAGGCATCACGTCATAGCCGGGGATCGACTGCAGCTTGTCCAGCGTGCCGCCGGTATGGCCAAGCCCGCGGCCGGAAATCATCGGCACGGCCAGCCCGCAGGCCGCCGCGATCGGTGCCAGCATCAGCGAAACATTGTCGCCCACGCCGCCGGTCGAATGTTTGTCGGCGATCGGCTTGCCGACGCCGGCCCAGGACAGGACCTCGCCGGAATCGCGCATCGCCAGTGTCAGTGCCACGATCTCATCCGGCGTCATGCCGCGGAAGAACACAGCCATGGCAAAGGCCGCCACCTGGCCTTCCGAAATCGTCTCGTTGGCGAGACCTTCGATGAAGCCGGTGATTTCCTCACGGGTCAGTGTGCCGCCATCGCGTTTGCGGCGAATGATTTCCTGCGGCAGCATGGTCTCAATACTCCCCTCAATACCCCGATGTGTTGGTGGCTGAGCGCTCACCGGAAAGAACGGCGACAATATCGTCCAGCAGGCCGGATGCACCGAAGCGGAAGGTCGAGGGGATCGCCCAGTCTTCGCCCATGATCGTGTCGGCCAGCCGCAGGTAGAGGCTCGCATCCATGACATTGGCAATCCCGCCGGCCGGCTTGAAGCCAACCTTCTTGCGGCTGTCGCGGATCGCCTGCAGCATGATGTCGGCCGCTTCCAGCGTGGCGTTGACGCCGACCTTGCCGGTCGAGGTCTTGATGAAATCGGCGCCGGCTGCGATCGACAGGTCGGACGCCTTGCGGATCAGGCTCTTGTCCTTCAGTTCCCCGGTCTCGAGAATGGTCTTCAGGATCGCCGATCCGCACGCCGCCTTCACCGCGGTCACCATGTCGGTCACAGCCTGTTCATTGCCCGCCATCAGCGCGCGGTAGGGAATGACGAGATCGATGTCGTCGGCGCCATCGGCCACCGCATCGCGCGTCTCGGCCAGTACATCCTCGATCTTGGCATCGCCGGCCGGGAAATTGACCACGGTGGCGATCCGGACCGGGCTGTTGGGGCCGAGCAGCGTGCGGGCCTGCATGACGAAGCGCGGCCAGATGCAGATTGCTGCTGTCGGGCCGAACGCCGTCTGCGCCCTGGCGCACAGGCTGACGATCTGCTCCGGCGTGCAATCGTCCTTCAGGTTGGTCAGGTCAAGCAGCGACAGGGCGCGTGTCGCGACAGCGCGCAATTCGTGATTATCCAAGATCTGTTCCTCCGCCGGCGATCATCCGCTTCAGGATGGCGGCCAGCCGTTTGCCGCCGATCGGCGCCATGTCTTTTGTCTCTTCGTGGCTCAGTTCGCCGCCGGTCATGCCAGCGCCGAAATTGGTGATCACCGATGCCGCCGCCACGCGCAACCCGTAAAATCGCGCCAGGATCACTTCCGGAACGGTCGACATGCCCACGGCATCCGCCCCCAGAACCCGCGCCATGCGGATTTCCGCCGGCGTTTCGAAGCTTGGTCCAGAAAACCACATATAGACGCCCTGCGATAGCGGCACGCCTTCGGCCGCTGCCGCATCGCGGATCGCCCGGGCGAGGGCGGCATCATAGGCCGACGTCATGCCGACGAAGCGGCTGTCGCTCGGCTCGCCGATCAGCGGGTTGCGGCCGGAAAAATTGATGTGGTCGGTGATCTGCATCACCGAACCGGGCGGCATGTCTTCGCGCAGCGAGCCAGCCGCATTGGTCAGGATCAGCGACTTGACCCCTAAGCCCATCAGTGTCTCGATCGGCACCCGCATCGCGCTGGCATCGCCATGTTCATAATAATGCACGCGCCCGGCCAGCATGATAACCGGCTCTTGCCCGAGGTAACCCGCAACCAGCGTTCCGGCATGGCCGGACACGGCGCTCACCGGAAAGCCGGGAAGCTCGCTATAGGGAATGCGGATCGCGTCGCTCACCTCGTCGACCAGCGAGCCGAGGCCTGAGCCGAGCACGATGGCGATGCGCGGCATCAGCCCGTTCAGCCGCTCGACCAGCAGATCGACGGCGGCCTTCATCCGAGCAACTCGGTCTTGAAGCTGAACGGCAGCAACTCGTCCATGGTGATGGTCTTCTGCACGCCGACCTCGTCGCACAGATAGATCTTGGTGCTGGCGCTGGCGAATTCCGAGATCTTCTGCCGGCAGCCGCCGCAGGGCGGGCAAAGTGCCAGCTTCTCGGCGATGACAGCCATTTCGACGATCTTTTTAGCCCCACCCATGATCATGCAGCCGATCGCCGTCGGTTCGGCACACCAGCCCTGCGGGAACGACAGGTTCTCGATATTGGCGCCGGTATAGATCCGGCCGTCATCGGCGCGGATTGCCGCGCCGACCGGGAATTTCGAATAGGGCGCATGCGCGAATTTCATCGCATCGCGTGCGGCCTCGAACAGGTCGTGAGCCATTCTAGCGCTCCTTCGTATAGGGCACGCCACCGGCCTTGGGCGGGTTGGCAGCGCCGATAAAGCCTGCAAGCAGGATGCAGGTCAGGATATAGGGCAGGGACTGGAAGATCTGTACCGGCACTTCGCCGATCAGCGGAACCTGCTTGCCCTGCATGAAGTTGGCCAGCGCATCGAGAAAGCCGAACAAAAGGCAGGCAAACATCACCGGAACCGGCTTCCACTTGGCAAAGATCAATGCCGCGAGCGCGATAAAGCCCTTGCCGGCCGACATGTCCTTGATGAAGGCCGCCGATTGCGCGATCGCCAGATAGGTGCCGGCAAATCCGCAGAGCAGGCCGGCGACGATCACGGCACGGTAGCGCAGCCAGGTGACCGAGATGCCGGCGGTATCGACTGCACCCGGATTTTCACCCACGGCCCGCAGTCGCAAGCCAAAACGGGTGCGGTAGAGCACCCACCACGACAGCGGCACGGCAACGAAGGCGAGATAGGTCAGGATATTGTTGCCGGAAATGACATTGGCGTAGAGCGGCCCGATGAACGGCACATCGCGAACCGCATCCGCGCCCGGCAGCTTGATCGGACCGAACCGCCCGTCAGCCGGCAGCTGCGGCGTGCGTCCACCCTGGCTGAACCAGGCCTGGCCGAGCACGACGGTCAGGCCGGCGGCGACGAAGTTGATCGCCACGCCCGAGACGATCTGGTTGCCGCGATTGGTGATCGACGCAAAGCCGTGGATCAGCGAGAACCCGATCGAGACGCCGACGCCCGACGCAAGGCCGATCCATGGCGAGCCGGTGACATAGGCAGCCGAGGCCGCGGCAAAGGCCGCCGCCAGCATCTTGCCTTCCAGGCCGATGTCGAAAATGCCGGAGCGTTCGGAAAACAGCCCGGCAAGGGCGGTGAAGATCAGCGGGATCGACAGGCGGATGGTCGAGCCGAGAATGCTGACGACGATATCGAAGAAATCCATCGGACGGCCCTCAACCCTTGGTGAACTGCTGATAGACCCGCACGAGCGCCGGCCTGAACATGTATTCGAGCGCGCCGGCAAACAGGACCACGAGGCCCTGGATCACGACGATCATTTCGCGGGTGATGTTCGGCATGTCGAACGACAGTTCGGCACCGCCCTGGTAGAGAACTCCGAACAGGATCGCGGCAATGATGATGCCGATCGGGTGATTGCGACCCATCAGCGACACGGCGATGCCGACAAAGCCGGCGCCGCCGACAAATTCCACCTGCAGGCGCGCCGAGGCACCCAGGACCGGATTGAGCGCCATCATGCCGGCCAGACCGCCGGAAATCAGCATCGTGATGATGACGATCTTCGTATAGGGGATGCCGGCATAGGCCGCCGCCGAACGGCTGAGGCCGAGCGTGCGCATCTCGAAGCCGAGCTTGGTCCGCCAGATCAGCACCCAGACCAGGAAACACATGACCAGCGCGATCAGGAACGACACGTTGAACGGTGCCGGTCCGAGCTTCATGCCGAACATCGCCATCAGCCAGTCGAGCTTGGGCAACTGCCCGCCTTCGAGGAAGGTGCGGCTTTCCGGCGCCATCTTGCCTGGCACGATCATCACATTGACCAGCAGATAGACCATCAGCGCCGCGCCGATGAAGTTGAACATGATCGTGGTGATGACGATATGGCTGCCGCGCTTTGCCTGCAGCCAGGCGGGGATCAGCGCCCAGAGGCCACCGAAAGCGGCAGCACCCAGGATCGCGAACGGCATGGTCACATACCACGGCACATAGTGGTCGAGCGCCAGCGCGACCAGCGCGGCACCCAGGCCGCCGAGATAGGCCTGGCCCTCGGAGCCGATATTGAACAGGCCTGCGTGATAGGCGACCGCCACCGACAGGCCGGTGAAGATGAAGTTGGTCGCATAGAACAGGGTGAAGCCGATGCCTTCGCCGCGGCCGAGCGCCCCGTTCAGCATCAGTTTCAGTGCCTCGATCGGATTTTCACCGATGATCCAGACAACAAGGCCGGAAACCAGGAACGCCAGGATCAGGTTGAGCAACGGCAAGACGGCATAGTCGATCCATCTTGGAAGGGGAAAGGAAGCGGTACTCATGAATTCCTCACGCGGCGATGCCGGCCATCATCAGGCCGAGGGTCTGTTCTCCGGTATCCGGGGTCTTTTCCCCGACCACCTTGCCGGCAAACATCACCAGGATGCGGTCCGATAGCGAGCGTATTTCGTCGAGTTCGACGGAGACCAGCAGAACGGCCTTGCCCGCGTCGCGTGTTTCGACAATGCGCTTGTGGATGAATTCGATCGCGCCAATATCGACGCCGCGCGTCGGCTGACCGACGATCAGGAGCTTCGGATCGCGCTCGATCTCGCGTGCCACGACGATCTTCTGCTGGTTGCCACCGGAAAAGTTGGCGGTCTTCAGCCGGGGATTGGGCGGACGAATATCGTATTTTTCGATCTCGACGGCAGCTGCCTGGCGCATCAGGTCCGGCGAAAGGAACGGACCTTTGCCATAGGCCTCGTCACGGTGATAGCCGAGAATGGCATTCTGGCTTTCCTCGAAACTGAGCACCAGACCCATGTGATGGCGGTCTTCCGGAATATGGGCGACGCCGATCGAGCGAAGCTTGGCCGGATCGTAGCCGGCGACCGGTTCGCCACAGATGAAGATCTCGCCGGATGTCGGCTTGCGGATGCCGGTGATGGCTTCAAGAAGCTCGCTCTGGCCATTGCCGGCAACGCCGGCAATGCCGACGATCTCGCCGGCGCGCACATCGAACGAGACATTGTCGACCATGGTCACGCCACGGCTGTCCTTGACCGTCAGGTTGCGCACCGAGAGATAGACCTCGCCCGGATTGGCCACGCCCTTGTCGACCTGCAGCAGAACACGCCGACCGACCATCAGTTCGGCAAGTTCTTCGACTGTCGTGTCGGAGGTCTTGCGCGTTGCCACGATCTCGCCGCGGCGCATGACCGACACCGTATCGGTGATCGCCATGATTTCCCGCAGCTTGTGCGTGATCAGAAGCACGGTCTTGCCCTGGTCGCGCAATACGCCGAGGATCTTGAACAGATGATCGGCCTCCGCCGGTGTCAAGACACCGGTCGGTTCGTCGAGGATCAGGATTTCCGCGCCACGATACATGGCTTTCAGGATCTCCACCCGCTGTTGCAGGCCAACGGGGAGTTCTTCCACGACCGCGTCGGGATCGACCTCCAGTTCGTAGTCCTCTTCCAGCTTCTTCAGCGCCGCCCGAGCGGCATCCGTCCCCTTGGCGAGAAGCGCGCCACCCTCGGCACCGAGCATCAGGTTTTCCAGCACGGTGAAGTTCTCGACCAGCATGAAGTGCTGGTGCACCATCCCGATGCCGGCAGCAATCGCCGCCTGGCTGTCCTTGATGGTCATGGTTTCCCCGGCGATCCGGATCGTGCCTTGATCGGCTTGATAAAAACCGTAGAGGATCGACATCAACGTCGATTTCCCCGCACCGTTTTCGCCGATAACGCCGTGGATCGAGCCCTTGGCAACCGTAAGGTTGATGTTCTTGTTGGCGTGCACCGCACCGAACTTCTTGTCGATGCCGATCAGTTCGATCGCCGGTGCCTGGCTCTTGTCGTTCATTGCCTGTCCCCCAGACATGGAAAGGGCGCAAGGCGACTTTAAGCCACCTTGCGCCCGGTTCAAATCACTTCGGGCAGGAATTGTCCGACATGTAGTCGTGCACCTTGACCGTGCCGGCGATGATGTCGGCCTTCGCCTTTTCGACGGCGGCCTTCATGTCATCGGTGATCAGCTTGGAATTGTTGTCGTCGAGAGCGTAGGCAACGCCATCTTCGGCAACGCCGAGCGACTGCAGGCCAGGCGTGAACTTGTCACCCTTGGCATCGGCGAAGGCATTGTAGACCGCGAGGTCGACACGCTTGACCATCGAGGTCAGAACCGAACCCGGATGCAGGTGGTTCTGGTTCGAATCGACGCCGATCGACAGCTTGCCGTTGTCGGCTGCGGTCTGCAGCACGCCGAGACCGGTGGCACCGGCCGCTGCGTACACAACGTCTGCGCCCTGGTCGATCTGGTTCTTGGTGAGTTCGCCGCCGCGGACCGGGTCGTTCCAGGCAGCGCCGGTGGTGCCGGTCATGTTCTGGAACACTTCGATGTCAGCCTTGGCAGCGCGAGCGCCCTGCTCGTAGCCGCATTCGAACTTGCGGATCAGCGGAATGTCCATGCCGCCAACGAAACCGACCTTGCCGGTCTTCGATGCAAGACCTGCGAGCAGGCCGACGAGGTACGAGCCTTCGTGTTCCTTGTAGACGACCGAACGCACGTTCGGCAGTTCGACGACGCTGTCGACGATGACGAACTTGGTATCCGGGAATTCAGCGGCTACCTTTTCGACAGCCGAAGTCCAGGCGAAGGAAACCGCAACGACCGGGTTGAAACCCTTGGAAGCGAAGTTGCGGATCGCCTGCTCGCCCTGGGTGTCGCCGGTCGGCTCGAAGTCGCGGAAGTCGATGCCGGTTTCAGCCTTGAACTTTTCGGCGCCCGCAAAGGCCGCCTCATTGAACGACTTGTCGAATTTGCCGCCCGTGCCGTAGACGAGCGCCGGCTTGATGTCGGCCGCAAGAGCGGTCGCCGACATCGCGGCCAAGGCAAAGAGACTCAAGAGGGTTTTTTTCATTGTGCAGCCCTGTTGTTGCTATTGATCTTGTTGGGTCCTCCCGCAAGCCTCCTGGAAAGAAGACATGTCTGCGGAACCGCCACCCCCTTTTCCAGAGGTCCTGGCTGGCGCGCATCCTTGCATGGCTCTGACAAAAATTCACCAGATTTTTTTCATCTGGTAAAGATTCACAGAGTTGCTGAATTTTCAGCGCGGGGCGCTGAAAATCTAGTCAGATCAATGGGATTTGTGCTGCTGCCTTAGGCAATATGACGTCAGGCGGCGGGGACAATCGGGCAGGACACACCCGTGCCGCGCAGGCCGCAATAGCCGTTGGGATTCTTCGCCAGATACTGCTGGTGATAATCCTCGGCATAGTAGAACGGGCCGGCCGCAGCGATTTCGGTGGTCACCCGGCTGCTGTGCCCGGCTTTCGTCAGTGCCTCCTGGAAGCGGTCGCGCACGTTGAGCGCCAGCGCCATGTCCGCCTCGTCCTCGACATAGATGGCCGAGCGGTAGGTGCTGCCGATGTCGTTGCCCTGGCGCATGCCCTGGGTCGGATCATGCGCTTCGAAGAAGATTTTCAAAAGCGCGTCCAGCGTGATCGTCGCCGGATCGTAGACCACCTTGACCACTTCCGTGTGGCCGGTCAGCCCGGTGACGGTTTCCTGGTAAGTCGGATTGGGCGTAATCCCGCCCTGGTAGCCCGCCGCCGTCACATGTACGCCCGGCGTTTCCCAGAGCAGACGTTCGGCGCCCCAGAAGCAGCCCATGCCAAGATAGACGGTTTTGCTCCCGGCGGGATAAGGCCCCTTCAGCGGCGCGCCCGAAATGAAATGTGCCGACGCCGTCGGGATCGCTTGCGCGCGTCCCGGCAATGCCGTCTCCGTCGTGGGCATGACCGTCTTCTTGTTGAACATGTCGATCAGAAACATCGTGACCTCCAATGGCCGGCGTCTCCGGCCTTGCTGAAACAGATGGGTAGCGGCTCAGGCGGCAAACCGTCCGGCGGGCGAGGGCTTTTTGTAGCCGATCATCCAGAACAGCAGCGACAGCAGCAGCAGGGCGGCAAAGGCGGGTTGTGGCAGCACGAGACCTGCGAATGCAGTCCACGCCGCCGTCCCGAGCTGGCTTTCGATCAATCCCTGCAAGGCTGAGAGGCTGGATGGACTGAGATCCGTCCATGCCGCCTCAACCGGGGTAAGCGAAACCTGCGAGGCCGAAACCGAAGCGATGGAATCGACACTGGCGGCAATCACGCCAAGGCACAGCGCCAGGAAACTCATAACTCTGAAGATAAGCCGCACTGTAAACTCCCCGGCCTGTGCGAAAGGTTGGGCTGAACGCCCGTCGACCTTCGAGACCTATAGATAGGTATTTGATTGCAGAAGTCAAAAAACTGTCAGATTTAGGTTGATCCGCTGAAATTCATCGGTATATATCGCGCCGTTCCAACGATTTGCGTCTGACGATGCAGGCCGACATAGGACAGGTGGCCGAGTGGTTTAAGGCGCACGCCTGGAACGCGTGTGTGCGTGAAAGCGTACCGTGGGTTCGAATCCCACCCTGTCCGCCATGTATCGCCATAAATTATTGTTTTTGTTCGTGTGCTTTTAAGCCGCAAGGCTATGCCTGGCGCTGTGTCAGTCAGATGGCCCGCCACGAAAATCCCGGCCGGCTTTTTAGCCGCCACGCCCAATCCAGCTCCGTGACAGGGCGTCGACATTTGCGCTTACCTTCCGTCCATGTCTGCGAACAGTTGAGCGAAACCGTCAATCAGTTCTTCGTCACTGTAGATCAGCGGATCACCCAGGGATTCGACCATTCCCTTCATCGTCAGCAGACCGAGTGCTGAGACATAGGCAAGAAAGGCGAGCAGCCTTGGCTCGATTTTCCCCCCTTCGGTTTTTCCTTTGTCGATCAGCCCGTCCGCTCCGCCAAGGATCATTTCATTGAGCGGTCGGATCCGCGCGAACTGATCGGGCGACCATTGAACGCCGGCAGGTCCCGCCACCTGACCAAACATGAATGCAAGGCGGAAGTCGTCCATTTTCGAAGCGTAGGCCTGCACCGTTTCACGCACGATCGCACCAAGCGCCTCGCCCCCGTTTTCGGCCTTTGCGACAGCGGTCTGTACGGCCTTCGCGTGGCCCTCCAGCGTGCTGAACACAAGTTCAAAAACAAGCACGTCCTTGGAGCTGAAATAGTAATAGAGCCCCGTCTTCGAGATTCCCGCTTCGTTGGCGACGGCCTCAAGCGTCATCGCCGCAACACCACTCTTGAGCAGCACTTTTCGTGCCGCATCAAGGATTTCGCCTCTCGACCTCTCGCGCCGCCGTTGTTGGCGTGCCAGCCGGGAGGCGACCTTGTCTTCAACGCTAGGGCTGTTTTCACTGCTTGGCACGAGTTGCTCCGATCGATGTGCGATTGGAGTAATATACCGGCAGAATAGTTATTCGTCCATATGTTGACTTTTTAGACCGATGGTCTAAAAATATGTTGGCACGCAAAATCCGGATCAAGATGGTGTCTGGGGGATCTTCACATGGACGACTTGAGTCTGAGCAACCCGGTGTTCGCGACCTATGCAACCGCCGCAGCATTGATGATCCTCAAGGGCGTCGCGATGTCGTGGCTGACCGTTATTCGCATGACAATCGAAAATGGCGGCTTCCGAAATCCCGAGGACTTGAAGAGGACGATGGCCAATCCGCGGCCGCATGACGGCCAGTTGGCACCCAACGAGCGCGTTGAACGTATTCGCCGCATTCAGCTCAACGATCTCGAAAACCTGCCCTATTTCCTTGTTGCAGGTCTCTTGTATGTGACGACAGAGCCGTCGCTGCTGCTGGCGCAATTCCTTTTCTATGGCTACGTCGTGACACGCCTGCTGCACTTCATTGCCTACTACACCGCTCAGATTCACGATATTCGCGCGGCACTCTGGACGCCCGGCTCATTCATCATCATCTTCATGGCGGGCAGCACGCTGGTGAGCGCGGTCTGGTAGGCCGGTTTTTCGGCGGCCGCACCGGCTTCGACGGGGTCATCGTCGCGCTCCGACGTGCGCCACGGCTGAAGGGCTCCGGGCTCGAAGACCTCGGCATCAAGGTCGATCAGGTGGTCGAGGCCCTGCGTAGCGTCCAGACGCTTCATCCCGACATTCTGGCCGCCCGCGATGGAGCCCGTGCGCGCCATGACCTTTTCTCTATCCCTGTCTGCGAGCAAACGGGCGTCTTGCGATATCCATCACGTTTTTTGGGCGTCCAGTCGCGCTCGCAATGTCGCATTCTCTTCTTCCAGTTGAGCCAGTCGTTCCCGCAACGGCAAAACGGCCTGCTCGACCTCCTTTTGTGTGTAGCGCGGCGTGATATGTTGCGGGCAATTCCAGTCATAGGCGTCAAGCCGGAGCTTGAAGATCCGCTCTGCCTTTGCCTTGTAGCCAGGATCCGAGAGCCTGTCAGTCAGCGCAGGATCGGTATCGAGCGCCAGTCGTTCGACATGCACGTAGATCTTGAGCCTCGCCTGGCGCGGATAGTCCATCAGGAACAGGCAGGCCCGATCGTTGACGGCAAAATTGCCCGTGCTGATATATTGCCGGTTGCCGCGATAGTCGGCAAAGGCCAATGTCTGATCATCGACAACCTTGAGGAAACCCGGGGCGCCACCGCGATGCTGGACATAGGGCCAGCCTGTTTCCGACACCGAGGCGATGTAGAAGCTGTCGCGCTGTGCAATGAACGCGGCTTCCTGTTCGGTGAAGTGGGCGGATTGCCGATCGCCCTTGAAATTGGTCCACAGGTGATCGGCGCCCATTTCGGCTTGCGCATCCCTTACGCTCTGCGTCCGGGCAATATCCATGAATCCGTAGGCCATAGGTTTCTCCAAGATCGCAACGGCGATAACAGGCAGGCAGCGCAAGCCCTTGCCGTGCACGACGGCAACGGGTGAACGAATGTGATCCTGGATCAATCGCCGGCGCATAGGCTAGCCGAGCAGCCGGCTATGGCGCAAGCGCGGGCATGTCGTGTCTCATTGCGAGGGGAGGCGTTTCATGGCGTGTCTGAACGACAGTTTGGATTTGGCATCCAGGCTTTCGCAAACATAGCGGCCTTCCGCCTCGCTAAACGCATAGCGCAATTTCGAGCCATTGCAGTCGACCAGCAAAACCCGGTGGTTTGATGCGATTTCGTCCAGCACTTCGAGTTCCTGCCCCCAGAGCCAGCCGGCATAGGACGTCCCGATATTCGACCGCAGCACCACTTCGAAGAAATGCCCGCCCCCGGCCTCCCGCATCTGGAAGATCAGGTCGAGATTGTCCTCGTCACTTTCGTCGAAGGCGCCGTCCGACAGCCGCAGATAGGCAATCCTGGCGTCTGTCAGGGCGCCGACCGGATAGAATGGCCGACCATCGAACCACATGAATTCGGTTACGGCATATCCTACGTCGTCAGCGCGTTGATAAGGTTCGGTATACAATGCGAACGTGATGTAATTGCGATTAAATATCAGAGTGTTTGTCATTTCCTTTTTTGCCCACCTGCTCCGCTGGCGAGCTCCTATGCTCTCTTTCTTTCCGCCGCATGCTATGTTTGATGGCGTCACAGCAACGTCAAAGGGCAAGCGAAAACACTTTCAATTTCTCATTGGTCATTGTTAGATGTGAAATCACGACGGGGTGAGACGTGTTCGGGGACACAGACAATATAGCGATCCGATTTTTTGGCGTGCCTCGGTTTGAGGCCGGGAAACAGGTGTTTTTCCCGCAGAAGGGATTTGTGCTCATCGCGGCGATCCTGCTGTCGCCTGGACAGATCCTGACGCGCCAGGCCGCGGCTTCGCTCCTGTGGGAAGATGTCGAGCAGAAGCGATCCATGGGCAATCTGCGTCAGTTGCTGTCGCGGCTACAGTCGTTTTCCTCAGAAGAAGACCCCCTGATCGGGGTGTCTGCCACCGGTTTGACCGCGGGTCCGATGGCTGGCCGTTCCGACTTGGCGTTCTTCCTGTCGGCCGTGCAATCCGATGACAACGCCGTCCGCACCCAGGGCCTGCTCATGGTCGAGGGCGAATTGCTGCATGGGGCGGAAACCGGCCAGGAGCAATTCTATTTGTGGCTCCTGTCCGAGCGCAACCGGATGAAGGATCTGTTCTTCGGGTCGCTCGGCCATTTGCTGGAGGACACGACCCGCTTCGGCGGCCGCCCGCCCGCCCACATTCCGGCGCTCGCCGAATGTGCCTTGCGGCTCGAGGAGGATCGGGAAGAAACCTATCGGATGATCATGGCAGCCTATGCCAGGGCCGGTGATATGGCCGCAAGCGAACGGGTCTACGACAGGCTGCTTCGGCAGTTGCGCATCGAGGGCAGGTCGCCGGAACCGGCAACGCTTGCCCTTCGTCGGCGCGTTCAGGGTTATGCCGCGAGCCCGAACGCCAAGGACAGTCCCGCGCCGACCCGGCCCGCCGGCAAGCGCCCGCGCGTCGCCTTCATCCGGCCAGCCGGGATAGACGGCATGTCGGCCAGTCCCATCGTTCAGGCCTTTATCGAGGATATTGCCAACAGCCTGGTGCGGTTCCGTACCTTTGCCGTTCTGTCGCCACACAGCAGCTTTGCCGCGGGAAATCAGTCGGGTGACGACTACCGCGCCTTGCGCGCCGACTACCGCGTCGAGGCTACGGTGTTCGACCAGATGCGTGTTTCGTTCGCTTTGGTCGAGGAAGTGAGCGGCGAGATCAAATGGGCGCTGGAAGTCGTCTTGAACGACAGGCAACTGCATGCCGCCTTCCGTCTTCTGTCCAAGCAGGTGGCGGCTGCGCTTGCCGAGCAGATCGAACGTTTGCAGATGGAGCCGGCGCGCCTGCATGATGCCGGCGCCTATCATCACCTTTTGTCCGGCCAGCAGATGCTGAGCGGCAAATGCGATCTGCCGCTGCTGCGCCGCTCGCGCGGTGAATTCCGCAAGGCCGCCGATCTGGATCCTGGCATGTCCGTTGCCCGGGCGCGCATCGCCCAGACCCTGCAACTCGAATGGCTGATGCTCGGCGGCAATGACCCGCATCTGCTGCATCGCGCCAAGGCCGAAGCCGAAGCCTCGATCGAAAGCGATCCGGCCTTGGGGATCGGTCACTGGATGTCTGCCGTTGTCGCCCTCTACCAGCGCGACTTCGAGACGTCGGCGCAGAAGTTTTTCGAAGCCGAGGCGCTGGCGCCCAATTCCGCCGATCTGCTTCTCCAGCATGCCGATGCACTGGCGCATTTCGGCGAGCTTGGCCTTGCCTGGGAGCGTTTCCAGCAGGCGATCGATCTCAACCCATTCGCACCGGACATCTATTGGTGGGCCGGCGCGAGCATCGCGCTCAAGCGCGAGGAATACGACACCGCCCTGGAGCTTTGCGCAAACATGGAAGACGATGAACCCGCGCTCAGGGTTTTGACGGCAAGCCATGCGTTGAGCGGAAATCTGTTGGCGGCCAGGGAGACGGCGCGTCGTCTTCAGGAGAATTATCCCGGCATGACCGCCCGGGAAATCAGTGGTTTGTCGCCGGATCGCAATCCGGCGGCGAATGAGAAGCTTTTTCAGGCATTTCGATTGGCTGGTATCAAATAGGGGATAATGACTATGGCTGGTTCTCAGTTTTACGTGATTGGTAAGAAGGGCTTTGGCGTGCTGTTCCTGCGCACGTCGCCACTCCGGGTTGCCTCGGTGTCGCATGACGCGATCGTCGCCTATGAGGCGAGCCATCCCGGCGTGGATGGCTATGCGCGCATCGCGGCCGCGGCAAAGGCAATGATGGCCGGCCAAGACGGTCAGCCGGAGACGGCGCTCGACCAGATCCAGATTCAGGGCATCGAGGCGCTGATCGCTGGCGGCGCGTCGATCTCCGAGGCCGATTTCGCGCTCGTCGGCGAGGTTGTCGATGCGGGCTGGGATTTCAACCGTGTCATCCAGATGCCGATCGAAAGCCCGCTTCAGGCGGTCGGCCCGAGCGGTCCGGTTGCCGGCAAGCTGTTTGAGGCTGTCCTCGCGGACAAGCCGAATTCCGCTCCCTGAGCGACCGCGCGACAACGCCGCTGATGTCTGCATCATCTGACGACCGCAGCCGGCCCATTTCTGCCGGATCTGCGGCGTTTGATTCGGTATTCCTGCGGCACTTCGGCATCACCCGCCTGGGTGATGCCACCGATCTCGATATCATCGGCATTCCGGTCTGGTTTGCCGCACGGCCGAACTCGCGTGGTCTTTCGGTATCGCAGGGAAAGGGTCTGACGGTACAGCAGGCCCGGATCTCGGCCGTCATGGAAGCGATTGAAGGCGCCGTTGCGGAGGACACGCAAAAGCATATCCATCAATATGGATCACTTCGATCTCTGGCCGGCCAGGCGATGCGCCCCGTGCCGCTGGAGGATATGGCGCGGGTTGATTGGCAAAACCTCGACCCGGACCGCGAACGGGCCTGGGTAAGGGGATTTTCCGTCCGCCGCCAGGAGGCTGTGCTTGCCCCTTACGAACTGATCGGCATGGACTATCGCGCGGATTTCCCCTGGGATCGTCAGGCATTCCAGATGAGTTCACAAGGTCTGGCCGCAGGCTTTGATCATGACCGCGCGGTCATGCACGGACTTCTGGAACTGATCGAAAACGACGCCTGTTTGCTCGTCGATGCGCTGGCCACGCGCGCCCTTGGCCTGCGCCCCGTGACATTTCCGCCGGGTCAGTGTCTGCCGCTCGACCGACTTGCCGCAGCTGTGCACGAGGCGGGTCTCTCGGCCCGGTTCTTCGACTTGACGGGTGCAAATGCCGTACCGGTCATCATGGCCAGCCTGCCGCGTTCCGTCTCAGGGCAGGACGGGCCGGGTACGCGCGTCGTCGCGGGCGTTGCCTGCCGCCTCGACTACGGCGAAGCCGCGGTTGCGGCCCTGCTTGAGGCAATTCAATCCCGGCTGACGGATATCAGTGGTGCGCGCGATGATCTGACGCCGCAACGCTATGTTGGAGATCGGGACGTGCAGGAGCGCGATGCGCCAACGAGGCTAGGCGGAGTGGGACAAGGTCCGCTTGGTCCATGGGCCCGCGATGAGGACGGCGCCGTGTGGCAAAGGCTTGCCGATCATCTGTTCACCACCGGCGTGGAGGACATCTACATCTTCCCGCTCGACACGGGCGCTCCTGACATTCACGTCGTCCGGGTGCTCGCCAAGGGTCTGTCGGTCGCCAGCGCCGGCATGAACCGGCTCTCCGCCGGCGCACTGAACGGATTGCTCGGATGAGGGAGAAGCCGATGCAGACTGTCGTGTTTGCGGGACCCTCAATTCACGGGCTGGATCGCACGCCGTATTCTGCTGTGACGTTCAAGCCGCCTGCGGCTGCCGGCGATATGCTGGCCGCTGTCCGGTCAGGCGTCCATGTTGTCGGCCTCATCGATGGCCTCTACGGCGATTGTGCCGCCGTCTGGCACAAGGAAATTCTTTACGCCTTGTCGCATGGCGTCACCGTGATCGGTGCCGCCAGCATGGGTGCTTTGCGGGCGGTGGAATGCGAGGCCTTCGGCATGATCGGTCTGGGACGCATCTTTGAACAATACCGCGCCGGCGCTCGTGTTTCCGATGCCGATGTTGCCTTGAGCCATGGGCCGGCCGAGCTGGATTTCTGCCCGTTGACGGTTTCGCTGATTGATGCCGAGGCGACCATTGACGGTCTGGCTGGCACGCTCGACGAAATGCAGCGGACACGCTTGCGTGCCGCGGCCCGGGCCTTGCATTTTTCCAAGCGGACCTGGAAGGCAATTGCCTTGCGCGCTGGCTATGGTGCCGACCTCGCTGCGCTCTGCGCTGGCAATCTGGTTGCGATGAAGAAAGCGGATGCTCTGCTGTTGCTGGAGACGGTGCAGCACACACAGGTGGCCGGCACAGCCACGCCCGGCTGGACCTTGCAGGAAACGGTCTTCTTCCGAGCACTGCTGGCGCGCCAGACGGTCGGGGACATTGTGGTATGACGGCTGGAAAGTCGGCTCCGGCTCTGGTGGCCGATTGCGGCGGCCTTGTCCGCCAGATCGCGTTGGCGGTTCCGGCCGCCTTTTTCCAGCCCGCCGATGTGCTTGGCGGGTGCCGCCCCCTGGTTCCCCTAGGCAACCTGATCGAAGCTCTTCCGGCGGACATCGAGGCTTTCATTCTCCTTGATGATGCAAGTGTGCCAGCGTCGCGAGACTGGATCGCGACGCTGGATAAAGTGTGTTCGCTGCGGCTTGTCACGCTAGACGCGCCGATTGTCGGAGTTTCCGGGCCGTGGATCCAGGACATGTTCCATGTTCGGTCGTCCGGTGCCTGTCCGGCAGTGGACAGGCAACTGGTCTGTCAGCCGGGAAATGCGGTAGCCCGTTGCCTTGCCAAAGTCCTTGACGCGGCCGTTGTCGAACTGTCCCTCGGCCTGGTCGGCGGAAACCAGCTCGTCGGGGCGGATTTTCGGCTGATCGGCCACGCCGACCTCGTGGGAACCGATCGCAAGCCCATCGCCGGCTTCGACAATCTCCACCGGCTCGATCCTCGACCGATCTCGGTCTTCGGCTACCGGCTGCAATACGCACCGGCAGCGACGGAAATCCTGTTGGATCACATGCACCAGTACGGATTCCACATTGACCAGTATATCTCTCTGACCGGGTTGCAACGGGAGGGTCGCCCGCTGCTGCTTGTCGCCGAGCCATCTCTGCCCGAGCCGGGCGGCAGTGTGCTTGTCGACGCTGCGCGCACCCTTCTGCAAGCCTCCGTTCGTTTGTTGACTGAACAGGGGTTTGCCGTCATCCGCAATGCCGTGCCGTTTGTCATCGTCCCCGATAGCGGCAAGCGTCTGCCAAGGCTCTACAACAATGTCATCGTCGAGAATGCCGTCCGTACGGGACGGCTGAAACCGATCGTCTGGGTGCCCCAGTTCGGCGATGTCGAGCCATTGCAGGCCCATGACGCCATCAATTGCGGTATCTGGGAAGGGCTTGGCTTCGAGACCATTCCTGTGGCCGGCTGGAGCCATCTCGCCAGTCGAAACGGGGCTCTCCGCTGCGCTTCGAAGGTGCTCAGGCGCAGCATGGATTGATAGGCGGCTACCCCTCGATTTTTCACCGAGTGAAATAAATTAGCATTGGCTTCTTCATCGACAGATTGTGCTTTCTTCAAAGGCGCGACGAATATATGCTATTGCCCATGAAGCTAGACTGAGCCGCTGCTGGGGAAAATAAATGTCAATCAAAAGTGCCAATCCAATCGATATACAGGTGGGCCTGCAAATCAAACTTCGCCGCAAAACGGTGGGTATCAGCCAGTCCCTCCTCGCCGACAAGCTCGGGATCACCTTCCAGCAGGTCCAGAAATATGAGAAGGGCGTCAACCGCGTCGGCGCGTCCCGCTTGCAGGCGATTGCGGGTGTTCTCGGTGTATCTGTCGAGCATTTTTTCAACACGGTCGATGGTTCGGATCTGGCCCTGAAATCGCGGCCGAGCGACGAAGCCCAGGCTTTGCAATCCTTCCTGGCGTCAAGCGACGGGTTCGCCTTGAACCGCGCCTTCTTCAAGATCAAGGATGAGACCGTGCGTCGGCGTATCGTGGCGCTGGTCAAGGCTCTCGCCGATGGTGCCGACATCAGCGATCCGGCGCTGCGCGATTGAGATGAACTTCCCTTCCTGGTGTGCTGAATAGCGCGTGACGATGACGTGACGCCCTCTGTGGTTTCTTTCTATCTGGGCAGCGAAGCTGCGTTCAGGGGAAGTAAATCGGGGGCGGACATGCAAAATTCTATGGTCACACAACAGGATGTTGCACCAGAAGAAGAAATGGCTGAGATCTTGGCCATCAGCCGGATGTTGTCTTTCGCCTGCCAGCGCGCGCGATCGATGGAACTCGGCGTTTCGACATATTTTCTCGAAATGGCGCTGATGTCGCTGATGCAGGACATGTTGAACACCGGCATGGACGGCGCTGCAAATGAGCCGTTCAATCTGCCCAATACGGGCGCGGGATTTCACTGACAGCCAGTAGAGTTCCGGCGATGGCATCAGACGAAATACATCGTCCCCATCGGCTTGGCGATCTCCAGTGTCGCCGGCGGGGATGCGGAAAGAGCGGTGGTCGTGGGGGCGCCGCTCTTTTTGCTGTTTATGGATTGAAAGCCGGGTAGGCCCGGCAGCCACCGATCAAGCCGCGATTGTCAGACACGAAACAGGGCCGCACAGAATATTCTGGTTTCTGGCCAATCTGACAAATCCGATCATATCAGAAAGAGATCACGATGCTGCGGCGCCCGCCGCGCCTGCAAGCGTGGGACTCAGGCCGCTTCCTCCAGGCGTATCGCAGATTTTCTCGACGCCGTCTGAATTGACCCCAATCATTACACAGGCCCTGGCCGCCCACCCTCTCCCCACCCGTGACCCTGGCCGGTGGCCCCACATCCCGCGGGGCTTGCCGCGGCGATCCAAGCCATTGCCACTCGCAGATCAGCTTCGGGCAAGCCCATACGCTCATAGATTGTTTCAAACTGGTGGGCCGAGGACTGTCCATGCCTGCAGTTGTGCGCCCAGTGCAAGCTGGGCGCCGGTAGGTTGCCATGCCGTGACGATACGAGAAGAGCGGTCTTTTCGCACGGCGGCGGTGGCGTCGTCAGATTTTTAGTTTGGATAACATCAAAGGGATTTGTTTATGAGCACGACCATTCCTTCGCTGAGCGTCAGCCAGATCAGATCCCTTTCGACTGCCGCAATTGCTGCCTGGACAACCGAAGATGCGGCGGCGCTGTCGACCACGCAGATCAAGGCGCTCTCCTCCGCACAGGTTGGTGCCATGGAGACGGAAGATCTCGCCGTCTTCTCGACATCCCAGTTAAGCGCGATCGCCACGTCGGCCATCGTCAGCCTCAATCTCGACCAGCTGGCCATCTTGACCACTGACAAGATCGCAGGTCTCGCCACCGGCCAGATCGCGGCCTTGGGAACGGCCCAGATCGACGCCCTTGGCTCCCAGCAGATCGAAGCCTTGTCCGCCGCCCAGATTGCGGCGCTCAAATCGAGCCAGCTCGCAGTCCTGACGCCGGACGACATCTCGACATTCACCACGGCGGAAATTGCAGCGATCGGCACCGCAGCCATGTCCGGCCTTCCCACGGCCACGATCGCAGCCCTGACCGCTGACCACACGGCGGCCCTGACGACCGCCCAGCTCGCGGCTCTGAGGACGACGCAGATCGCGGCCTTGAGCTCCACCCAGATCGATGCCCTGTCGACCGCGCAGATTGCTGCGCTGAGTTCGGCCCAGATCAAGGCCCTGAGCAACGATTCCATCGCCGAGCTCACCACGGCGCAGATTGCGGCGCTGAGCACCAAGGCGATCAGCGGCCTGAACACGGCTCAGATCTCTGCCATGTCCAGCGCCCAGGTCGAAGCGCTGTCGTCGGCCCAGATTGCGGTCCTGAACTCGAGCCAGATATCCGCACTCGCCGCCGAGGACATCGCGACATTCACGCCGTCTGAGATCGCGGCCATCAGCTCGGCCGGCATCGGCGGCTTGAACACCGCAGCTCTCGCTGCGCTGACGTCAGCCCAGGTCGCGGCACTCAAGACGACCCAGATCACCGCGTTGAAGACGACCCAGGTGGCGGCGCTGGGATCGGCCCAGATCGACGCCCTGTCGAGCACCCAGATTGCTGCCCTGAGTTCAACCCAGATCAAGGCCTTGTCGAGCGCGATGGTGGCTGATCTGACCACGGCACAGATTGCCGCACTGAGCAGCAAGGCGATTGCCGGCCTGTCTTCGACGCAGATCGCGGCCCTGAGCACGACCCAGGTCGAAGCACTGTCTGCGGCCCAGATCGCCGCGCTGACCTCAAGCCAGGTCACGGCACTGGGTGCTGAGGATATCGCCACTTTCACCACCGAAGAAATTGCAGCCCTCAGCTCGATGGCTATCACAGGCCTGAACTCGGCCGCGATTGCGGGTCTGACCTCGGCCCAGACCGCAGCCCTGAAGACCACCCAGATTGCTGCCCTGAAGACCAACCAGATTTCCGCCTTGCAG
Organism: Rhizobium sp. CECT 9324; assembly: GCF_918741265.1. Lineage (NCBI taxonomy): Bacteria > Pseudomonadati > Pseudomonadota > Alphaproteobacteria > Hyphomicrobiales > Rhizobiaceae > Rhizobium > Rhizobium sp. CECT 9324. The sequence continues at coordinate 734,217 of NZ_CAKKMZ010000001.1, forward strand.
ATCGACGATCTGACGACGGCACAGTTCGCCGCCCTGAATTCCGCCCAGATCAAGGCCCTGTCGAGTGACAGCGTGGCCGGCCTGACGACCGCGCAGATCGCCGCGCTTAGCAGCAAGGCCATCGCCGGTCTGACATCGGCGCAGGTCGCGGCCTTGTCGGCCGAGCAGGTCGAGGTTCTGTCATCGGCACAGATCGTTGCGATGAACTCGGGGCAGATTGCAGCCCTGAGCGCCGAAGGCCTGGCTACCTTCACCACCGCGGAAATTGCTGCGATCTCAACGGCAGCCATTGCCGGTCTCTCCACCACGAACATCGCGGCACTGACCTCGGATCAGGCGGCTGCGCTGAAGACCAACCAGATTGCAGCCCTGAAGAGCAATCAGATCGCTTCCCTCAGCACCGGCCAGATCGCCGCCCTGACCACGGCGCAGTTCTCCGCTTTGAGCGCGACGCAGATCAAGGCTTTGAGCAGCGACGGGATTGCCGCTTTGACCCCGGCCCAGATCGCCGCCCTCAGCACCAAGGCCGTCAGCGGCCTGAGCACGACCCAGATCGCCGCCTTCAGCACCGAACAGGCGGAAGCGCTGACATCGACGCTGATTGCGGCCATGTCGTCGAGCCAGATCGCAGCGCTTGAAGCCGAAGACATTGCGACATTCACCCCCGCGGAGATCGCCGCCATCAGCGCGTCTGCGATCACGGGCCTGTCGTCGGACGGTATCGCGGCGCTCACCACCGCACAGGCGGCGGCGCTGAAGACCGCGCAGATTGCCGCGCTGAAAACCGCCCAGGTCGCAGCGCTGAGCGACAGCCAGATCGCCGCCCTCACCACGGCGCAGGTTGGTGCGCTGACCTCGCTCCAGATTGGAGCCCTGTCGAGCACCACCGTCAGCTCGTTGACGACGGCCCAGATCGCCGCCTTGAGCACCAAGGCCATTGCGGGCCTGACATCGTCGCAGGTGGACGCTCTCAGCGCGGCCCAGATCGATGCCCTGTCCTCGACCCAGATCGCAGCCTTTGGATCGGCGCAGATCGCTGCCCTCAGCACCGAGGATCTGGCAACCTTCTCCGCCGAGGAGATCGCCGCTCTGAGCACGGCGGCTGTCAGCGGCCTGTCGTCCGATCAGATCGCTGCCCTGACAACCAGTCAGACCTCGGCGCTGAAGACGAGCCAGATTGCCGCCTTCAAGACGACGCAGATCGAAGCGCTGACCTCCGCGCAGATCGCAGCTTTGTCTGCCGCCCAGTTCAGCGCGCTCAGCTCGGCCCAGCTCAAGTCTCTGTCCAGCGAAAGCATCGCAGCGCTGACGATTGACCAGGTTGCGGCGCTGAGCACGAAAGCCGTGTCCGGCCTTTCCTCCGCCCAGATTGACGCCCTGTCGACCGCGCAGATCGAAGCCCTGTCAACGTCGCAGATCGCCGCTCTCGGGTCCGACCAGTTGGCCGCCCTCGAACCGGAGGATTTGGCAACGTTCACACCGGAAGAAATCGCCGCGATCCGCACTGCGGCCATTCCGGGTCTGTCCACCGCCAATGTCGCCGCCCTCAAGCCCGATCAGCTGGCGGCCCTGACCACAAGCCAGGTTGCAGCGCTCTCATCCGCCCAGCTCGAGGCTATGGGCACATCTCAGCTGGCGTCCCTGACCCCCGAGCAGATTGGCGCCCTGTCCGCAGCCGCCATTGCCGGTCTGGCCACAGGCAACATTTCGGCTCTGACGACCGAGCAGATTGCCGCCCTCAGCACCAAGGCCTTCGCAAGCCTGTCCACGGCCCAGATCGAGGCCCTGTCGGTCGAACAGGCCGAGGCGCTGACGTCCGTTCTTGTGGGTGCGATGAGCTCGGCCCAGATCGCCGCCCTGAGCGCTGCCGAACTGGCCACTTTCTCGACGGCCGACATCGCGGCCATCAGTGCCGCGGCCATGGCCGGCCTCTCGACAAGCAATGTTGCGATCCTCAGCTCTGACCAGATGGAAGCGCTGACGACTGCCCAGGTCGCTGCCCTGTCGTCGAACCAGGTCGAAGCATTGACCTCCCAGCAGGTCGCAGCGCTGAGCACCGCGCAAATCGGTGCCTTGTCGTCCGCCGGTGTCTCCGGTCTGGCCACCGGCACGATCGCCGCATTGACCGATGATCAGATCGCGGCTCTGAACCCCAAGGCAATCCCTGGACTGACGGCAGCCCAGATCGAGGCCCTGAGCACCCTTCAGGTCGAGGCCTTGACGCCATCGCAGGTGGCCGCCCTGAATTCGGCGCAGCTTTCCGCCCTCGGCACCGCCGATATTGCCACATTCTCCACCGCCGATCTGGCTGCCATAACCGCCGCCGCCATGCCCGGCCTGTCCACCGCCAATGTCGCGGCGCTGACATCCGATCAGATCGCCGCATTGACGACGGCTCAGCTCGTTGCCCTGTCGTCAAGCCAGGTGGAAGTGCTGAGCTCTGCCCAGCTGGCTGCGCTCAGCGCTGCGCAGCTGGCAGCCGTCACATCGTCGCAGGTCAATGCGTTGCCGAGCCAGTCGATTGCAGCGCTGACCGCCGAGCAGATTGCTGCGCTGAGCACGGCAGCCGTGGCTGGCCTGACCACGGCCCAGCTCGAAGCGCTGACGACCGCCCAGATTGATGCGCTCACGACCCAGCAGATTGCGGCGCTGGGATCGGCACAGCTGGCAGCCCTGGGCACGGCGGATCTGGCGACCTTCTCGTCCGCCGACATCGCGGCGATCTCGGCAGCCGCGATCTCCGGTCTGTCGACGGCCAATATCGCCGCCCTTTCGGCGGAGCAGATTGCCGCGCTGACGACAGCGCAAATCGCATCGTTGAATTCGACCCAGGTCGAGGCGCTGAAATCCGGCCAGATCAGCAGCTTCACACCGACGCAGATCTCCGCTCTCAGTTCGACGGCTCTGCCGGGTCTGTCCACGGGCAATATCGCAGCCCTGTCGACGGATCAGATCGCGGCGCTGAACGCGACTGCGATCCGCGGCCTGAGCGCCGCCCAGATTGATGCGCTGTCGACCAGCCAGGTCGATGCCTTGTCCGCGACGCAGATCGCTGCCCTCAGCGCCACCCAGATCGGTGCTTTCAGCCAGGAGGATCTTGCAACCTTCTCGTCGGCTGATATGGCGGCAATCAGTGCCTCGGCCATTGCCGGACTGTCGGCGGCCACGGTTTCGGCTCTGACGACAACGCAGATCGCCGCCTTGAGCGCAGACCAGTTGAACGGTCTGACGTCGGTTCAGGTTGGTGCGCTGAACGCGACCCAGGTCAGCAACCTCACGACGACGCAGATCGCGGCACTCAGCGCGGCGGGTATCTCGGGCCTCTCCGTCTCGAATATAGCGTCACTGACGACAGCCCAGGTTGCCGCGCTGGGATCCAGTGCCATTCCGGGCCTGACGACGGCGCAGATCGACGCGCTGTCGACAGCCCAGATTGATGCTCTGTCGTCCGCTCAGCTCGGCGCCCTGACCTCGACACAGCTGGGCGCTCTGACGACGGAGGATCTGGCGACCTTCTCGACGGGCGATCTTGCCGCCATCAGCGCCTCTGCGATCGGCGGCCTGTCGACGGCAAATATCGCCGCCCTGTCGACCGCCCATATCGCCGCCTTGAGCACAGCTCAGTTCGGCTCGCTGATCTTCAGTCAGATCCGGGCCCTGACCTCCGCCCAGGTTTCGGTCCTGAGCACCGCGCAAATCGGCGCGCTGAATGCCATCCAGGTCGCAGCACTGGGCACCAGCCATATTGCCAGCCTGACCACCGAACAGATGGTGGCAATCTCGCCGAGCGCGATTGTCGGCATGACCACGGCCCAGATCGGTTCCCTGTCGACCGAGCAGGTCGAGGTCCTGACGCCGACACAGGTTGCAGGTCTGAGCTCGCTGCAGATTGCAGCGCTCGAAGCCGAAGATCTGGCGACCTTCTCGACAGCGGATATCTCGTCGATCAATTCCGCGGCCCTCGCCGGCCTGTCGACGGAGGATATCGGCAATCTGTCGAGCGCGCAGCTGCAAGCCATTACCACGGCCCAGGTCGCAGCGCTCACCCCGGACCAGATCGCAGCGGTGGTTTCCGCCTATCAGTCCTACTGACGTCAGCGTCAACGATCATAATGATATGCTCACTTCGGCGGCGTGCTCAGCACGCCGCCGAAGTGTTTTTGGGCGAGGTCGCTTGTCGGTGGTCGCTGGATTGGGGCGGGCCCGTCCGGCCGTTTCACCGCTCGCACCCATGCGCGGCGTAGCTGCGTCTGCCAATCGATGCCGATCGACCGCAAAAACATAAGTGAAAGCGCCGATGGATCATTCTTTCGCCATATGCGTTAATCACACCTAGCCCACCCGCTCGGATGCATGGTCATCGGAGGGCAGGTTCAAGTTTGAAGGAGTACACCATGAAGAATTCTCTCGCCGTTGCGCTTGCCGCACTGCCGCTTTTGGCCAGCGCAGGCACAGCCTTCTCGGCTGATATGTCCCGCCAGGATCCCGTTCCCACCTATGAGGAAGCTGACCAGCGCGGCGGCGTTCGTATCGGTTATCTCCAGTGCAATGTCGGTGGCGGCGTTGGCTACCTGATCGGTTCCGCTAAGGAAGTCGATTGCGTCTTCACCTCGACCATCGGCAGCGAGCCGCTCGACCGCTACACCGGCGCCCTGCGCAAGATGGGTGTCGATCTCGGCTTCACCACCAAGGGCAGCATGATCTGGGCTGTCTTCGCCCCGACAGCCGGTTATCACCGCGGTTCGCTCGGCGGCCTCTACCAGGGCATTACAGCTGAAGCGACGGTCGGTGCCGGCGTCGGTGCCAACATTCTTGTTGGCGGCACCTCTGGCTCGATCCACCTGCAGACGATCAGCGTGACCGGCCAGCTCGGCCTCAACCTGGCAGCCACCGGCACGTCGATGACGCTCACGCCCGACAGCTGATCCGTCTTTTCAGATGGTGAGAAAACGGCGCCTTCCCGATCGGGAGGCGCCGTTTTTTTGGCTTGTTGTTGTGGGCGATCGTATCGCCAGCGACATTTGCGCGTTCAGCCGTCGATCTCGCTGTCGGGCAGGGGGCTGACATCGCGGCCACCGGCAATGATCGAGCGTTTGCCGACATGGTTGGCCGGGCCGACCAGGCCTTCCTGCTCCATACGCTCGACCAGTGAGGCGGCCTTGTTGTAGCCGATCGACAGCCGGCGCTGGATATAGGATGTCGAGCACTTCTTGTCGCGCAGCACGATCTTGACCGCCTTGTCATAGAGGTCGCTGGCGTCCTCTTCGCCCATGGCAGACTTGTCGAACACGGCGCTGTCGTCCTCAACCGTCTCGTCCATCTCGTCGGCATCTTCGGTGACCGTGCCGAGATATTCCGGCCGGCCTTGCGTCTTCAGATGCGCGACGACCTTTTCGACCTCCTCGTCGGAGACGAACGGCCCGTGCACGCGGGCAATGCGGCCGCCGCCGACCATGTGCAGCATGTCGCCCTGGCCGAGCAGGTGTTCGGCACCCGGCTCGCCGAGAATGGTGCGGCTGTCGATCTTCGAGGTCACCTGGAAGGAGACGCGGGTCGGGAAGTTCGCCTTGATCGTGCCGGTGATGACATCGACCGACGGGCGCTGCGTTGCCATGATCAGGTGGATGCCTGCCGCACGCGCCATCTGCGCCAGCCGTTGGATCGCGCCTTCGATCTCCTTGCCGGCAACCATCATCAGGTCGGCCATTTCGTCGACGATCACGACGATGTAAGGCATGGCTGCGAGATCCATTTCCTCCTGCTCGTAGATCGGCTCGCCGGTCGAGCGGTCGAACCCGGTCTGCACGCTGCAGAGAATAGTCTCGCCCTTGGCACGCGCGGTCGCTGCCCTCGAATTGTAGCCGTCGATATTGCGCACGCCGAGCCGGCTCATCTTCCGGTAACGATCTTCCATCTCGCGCACGGCCCATTTCAGCGCCATCACCGCTTTCTTCGGGTCGGTGACGACAGGCGTCAGCAGATGCGGAATGCCGTCATAGACCGAAAGCTCGAGCATTTTCGGATCGACCATGATCAGCCGGCATTCTTCCGGCCGCAGCCGGTAAAGCAGCGACAGGATCATCGTGTTGATCGCCACCGATTTGCCCGAACCCGTGGTGCCGGCGACCAAAAGATGCGGCATCTTGGCGAGTTCGGCAATCACCGGCTCGCCGCCAATGGTCTTGCCCAGGCAAACCGGCAGCTTGAACCGTGTCTCGGCATAATCCGGGGTCTCGATCAGTTCGCGCAGATAGACCGTTTCGCGCACCGGGTTCGGCAGTTCGATGCCGATCACATTGCGGCCAGGCACCACGGCGACACGGGCCGAGAGTGCCGACATCGAACGGGCGATATCGTCGGAAAGGCCGATGACGCGCGAGGACTTGACCCCCGGTGCCGGCTCGAATTCGTAGAGTGTGACGACCGGGCCCGGTCGCACATCGATCACTTCGCCCTTGATGCCGAAATCTTCCAGAACGCTTTCCAGCAGGCCGGCGCTCTGTTCCAGCGCCTCCGGGCTCATCGCCGGCGCATCCAGCAATTGCACTTCCTGCAAGAGGTCGATCGGCGGCAGTTCGTATTCGCCTTCGGCCAATGCTGCCTGTTCGCGGAAAAGCGGCTGGCGTGCCTTCAGCGCCTGGGCGACCGGTGAAGCAAAGCGCATCAGCGGTGCCGCCGACTGGATCGGGTCGACCGGTGCCGCAGCCACGACCGCCGTCTCGGTGGGCAGGGCTGGAATATGGGCAGAAATTTCGCGGTAAAGCGCAATCACCGAGCCATCCGGCGCGTCGAAGGCCGGCTTGATGACGGGCGCAACCGGCGGCGATACCGCTGGCGGCTGCACGGCCATATCCGGTCGATAGCGCACCACCTCGGCACGTGTCGTGACACGGGAACGGGCGGCCTGCGGCGCCGGTCCGGTCTGGGGAACACTCGCTCGGACACTCGCCTGAAGCGTCGGAAGAGCCGCCCGCGCAGCACTGAGGCTGCGGTTCGCATAAGGGGAGGCAGTTTTCGCAGCCGGTGCGACCGCCGTATGCGGTGCATTGGCCTCGATCGGCGCATCGCTGGCCGCGATCATCGCTTCGAAGAAGATATGGTCCGACAGCAATGCGCTGAGATCCGGCGCTGCACGAGGCTGTGTCGCCTGTTGCACTTCAGCCGGAACAGCCCGCTCGGCGTTTTCCGTCATCGCTTCTGTCTGCACGGCTGCGCCGGCAAGGGCAGCGGCGGCAGTGGCAGTTGATTGCTGCTGTTGCTGCTGTGCCTGCAGCGGTCCGCGCAGGAAGGCATTGCGCACCATTGTCGGATGCTCCGCCCGCGTTTCGCTCGGCGCGGAAACGGCAATCCGGCTTGGCATCATCGCACGCGGTGACGGTGCGGCGGGTGCCTGAATCGCCTGTGCCTGTATCGCGGGCATCGGTGTCGCGAGGGTGGGCGCCGGGCTGTGGGCTTGCGCTGCAATCACCGGCATTTCGTGCCCGTGTGCGGCAGCCCAGGCCGCCTGTTCCGCCTGCTGGCGGGCCAGTTCGCGGCGCAGCTTGTAGGTCAGCGCCCGTGCGCCGACCGCATCCGGCGGCTGCGGCAGGGTGACCGAAGCCGGTGGACGCGGTGTTTCAGTGATGGGCTTGGCCGCCGGCATTGTCGCCTGTGTCACCACGGGGGCCGGTGCGATCATCGGTTCGATGGTTTCCGGCGCACTGCGCTGCTCCGGGATCTGGCCCGGAGTTTGGCCCAGGGGCTCGAAGGTGCTTTGCCCCTGTGCCTGATTTGGCGATTTGTCCGGTGTGCGGGTGAAGCGTACATTCGGCCCCAGCACGAAAGCTGTCTGCCAGGCCGGCATCTCGCTGCGTCCCTCGATCTGGCTGGCCGCCAGCTGGTCGGTCCCGGACCGTGGCTGACCTTGAACCGCCTGCCCCTGAACCGCCTGCCCCTGAACTGCTTGTGCCTGTGCTGCCGCCGGCCCTGGGGCCGGGGTCTGCGGGCTCGTCGGCTTGTCCCCTAAACTATTGACAGAAAACGCGGAATTTTGACGGGGAGGATGCATGAAAAACCTGATCGCTGACGAGAAACGGGAGAGCTGGCAAGCGCTCTATCAGTAGAAAATAAAGGTTAACGACTGCTTGCGCTGCAGCCGATTTCGCTAATATTCCAGCGATCCGCCGACGCCGTTCCCGGGCAGGATCCCCCTGTTGTCGCAGGAGAATTCGGCGCTTCGCCGGGGCCGGACAAGGAACAGGAATTTTTCTCGCACTCGGTCGCCTGGCGGGGTAAGGACCGGGGATCGAAGAGAAGGCCGGTGATGTCGAAAAAGCCAAAGCGCAATCATCTGAAGAAGCTGATCAAGGCCTGGGCCCAGGCAACATCGGAAGACCGGGAAGCCTTCCTGGATTTCGTCGCGGCGGAAACACGCGCCAATGGCATTGTGCATCCGCTGGTTCCGACGGCGGACGCTGCACCCCCGCCTGTACCTACGCCCGCGCCCACGCAGCCCGCTTCGCTGCCGTTGATTGCCAATGGCCGCTACCTACTTCCGGCCACCATCGAGCGCATCGAGAGGGTCATGCGCGCCAGACGCCTGACGCCGCGCGCCGTGATGGCGGAAATGGGCTTTGCCGCCGATGACCATGCGCTCGCCCGGGCGCTGGCGATGAAGGCGAGCCTCAGGCTCTCGGTCATCGCCGCCCTGCGCCTGTGGCTGGAGAGCAATCGCACCCATACCCGCTGAGGCCGATTTCCGCTGGAACCGGCACAAACGGCCCTGTAGCGTCGCGCGACATGGCATTCCGCCACACCAGAGTCTGATCATCGACCATGCTATTTTCCCTGCTCCAGCCCGTCGAGTTTTCCCAGGACGTGAAGAAGAGCCGCTTTGTCGCCAGGGCCGCCGCGATCGCCAGCGAAGACGAGGCCAAAGCCTTTCTCGCCGCCCACCGCGATGAGACGGCAAACCACAATTGCTGGGCCTGGCGGCTGGGGCAGGCCTATCGCTTTTCCGATGACGGCGAGCCGTCGGGAACTGCCGGCAAGCCGATCCTGCAGGCGATCGATGGCCAGGCGCTCGACGGGGTCGCCGTTCTCGTCACCCGCTGGTTCGGCGGTATTCTGCTCGGCAGCGGCGGATTGATGCGCGCCTATGGCGGGTCGGCGGCAGCCGCCCTGCGTCTAGGCGAAAAGGTCGAGATCATCCCGATGCTGACAGGCGAGGTGATGACGGGTTTTGCCGATCTGGCGCTGGTCAAGGCAAGGCTGCTCGCCATGCCGCATGTGTCGCTGGTCGAGAGTTTCGAAGGCGAGGGCGCGATGCTGACAGTCACGCTGCGTGCCGGCGACGAACATCAGGTCGAGCGACTTGTCCAGGACCTGACCAGCGGCCGGTCCCGGCTGGTCCTGCCGGACGAAGATGCTTTACCGCAATAGGTCGGCTATCCGCTCGCTCCGCCCCATATCCGGCAAGGCTTACCTCAGCCGCTTTTCTTCGGCTTGCCGTCGGCGGCAAGCTGTTTCCACGAATCCTGCTGCGCCAGCATGCCGCGCAGATATTGCAGATTGGCGGCCGCCTGCTGCGGGTCGAGTTCGCGCGAAGCAATCTGCTCGGCTTCCTGGAAACGTCCCTGCAGGCCGACCACCAGCGCCAGGTTCTGCCGTACGCGGCTGTCGGCCGTCGGCTGCTGCGATGCCTGGTTGAGATAGGTCTCCGCGGTTTTCAGGTCGCCGGACAGCACATAGGACATGCCGAGATTGGACAGCACGCTCGGTTCGCCCGGCTTGATGTCCAGCGCCATGCGGTAGCGCCCGCGGGCATCGCCGGAGCGACCGAGCTGGTCGAGCACGGCGCCTTCGGCTGAATAGAGCTTCCAGTCCGGGCGGTCGGGTGTCTGGGCGCGGGCAATCGTGCCCAGCGCCTTTTCCAGCTGCCCGGCCGCGGCCTGCGCCTTGCCGAGAGAGGCCAGCACTTCGCGGTCATTGGCATGGGCGATCGCCACCTGCTGCATGACAGCCAGCGCCTGCGCGTTGCGGCCCGACATCATCAGTACATTGGCATAGCTCAGGCCGGTATTACGGTCCTTCGGATTGGCCTCATAGGCCTTGCCGATCGTCTCGGAGGCCCGCGAAAGTTCCGGCCCGGTCATCGAATCGACGGGTTTCGACAGTTTCGGAATCGAGCCGGTGATCAGCGGTTTTTCCCGGCCGGCGCAGCCGCTCAATGTCAGCGCTGCGATGACAAGACCGATTCCGCCGAGGGTCTGCATACGGCGGCGCGAGGAATGATGCCGGTTGGCCATGATTGCTATCCCGAAAGTCTGGTTTTCTGCGTCACCTGCCTCAAGAGCATGACGTAACCTCCACTCAAGCAATAATCTGTTAACCCTAACGGAGTGTTAATTCGCTCGACGCCGATTCTCTTGAAAGCAGCAGCCATGGCCCTCTTCCAGTATATTGAACGCCCGACCCACTTCAGCACCAAGGGCGGCAAGACATTGCCGATCTTCGCGGTCACGCCGGCCCATGTCGAGACCGGAACGCTCGAGCCGCTCGCCCTCGACTGGGCGAGAAAGGCGGGCTTCAAGGCGGAAGCCGGTTCCCTGCTGCTGATTCCGACGGAAGAGGGCCATCTCGGTGGCGCGCTCTTCGGTCTGGGCGCCAATCCGTCCGAAAGCCCCTTCCTCACCGGCAAGCTCGCCCGCACGCTGCCCGCCGGCGACTGGCACATTGAAACAGCACCGCTGACCGCCAACCGCCTGCTGCTCGGCTATGGCCTCGGCGCCTACAGCTTCGACCGTTATCGCTCGGAGCGCCCGACCGAGCCGAAACTGCTCATTCCCCAGGATGCCGATGCCGCCGACATCAAGCGCCAGCTGGCCGGCGTCTACCTCGCCCGCGACCTGATCAACACGCCGGCCAACGACATGAGCCCCGCCGATATCGAGGCCGCGGTTCGTCGTCTCGCCGAGCATTACAAGGCCGAGGTCACCGTCACTGCCGGCGACGAGCTGCTGGAGAAGAACTTCCCGCTCATCCATGCGGTCGGCCGCGCCTCCACCGTCGCGCCGCGCCTGATCGAGATGCGCTGGGGCAAGAAGGGCCATCGCAAGCTGACCCTGGTCGGCAAGGGCGTCAGCTTCGACACCGGCGGCCTCGATATCAAGCCGTCCTCCTCCATGCTGCTGATGAAGAAGGACATGGGCGGTGCCGCCAATGTTCTGGGCCTTGCCCTGATGATCATGGACGCCAAGCTGAAGATCGACCTGACGGTGATCATTCCGGCGGTCGAAAATTCCATCGCCGGCAATGCTTTCCGCCCGGGCGACGTCTATCGCAGCCGCAAGGGCCTGACGGTGCAGATCGACAATACCGATGCCGAAGGCCGTCTGATTCTCGCCGACGCCCTGGCCTATGCCGATGCCGAAAAACCCGATCTGCTCATCGATATGGCGACGCTGACCGGTGCCGCGCGCGTCGCACTCGGCCCGGACCTGCCCCCCTTCTTCACCGATGACGAAGACCTGGCCGACGATCTCGCCGATGCCAGCCTCGAGGTCGATGATCCCCTGTGGCGCCTGCCGCTGCACAAGGGTTATGAGCGCATGCTGAAGGCCCAGATCGCCGACTTGACCAATGCACCGGCCGGCGGCATGGCTGGCGCGATCACCGCCGCCCTCTTCCTCAAGCGCTTCGTCTCCAAGGACCGCACCTGGCTGCATCTGGATATCTTCGGCTGGTCGCAGAGCGAGCGTCCGCATTCGCCGGTCGGCGGCGAGGCGCAGGGCATTCGCGCTCTGTATCGTTATCTGCAGACCGGTTGGAAATAGCCATCCCTCGCGGGTCTGGGGCGGGCCTCTTGCATCGGCGGGCTGTTTGCCGGAAAGATGCCCGCAATGACCATTTCGGAAGCCGGCCATGAGCCTTGAACTGACCGCAACCCAGGCGCTCGGCCTCTGGCATCGGGTAACGCTGCAGCAGGTCCGCGAGGACGGGCCGGATCTGACCATGCGCCAGCTGGCGATCCTGCTCGAGATCTATCTCGTGCCGCCGCCGCATACCGTGCGCGGCCTTGCGGCAACCCTGGACGTGACCAAGCCGGTCGTCACCCGGGCGCTGGATACGCTGGGTGAAATGGGGCTGGTCGATCGCGTCCGCGACGAGCTTGACCGGCGCAGCGTGGTGGTCAAGCGCACCGTCGGCGGCGCGCTGTTTCTGGAGAAGTTCGGCGACCGGGTCATTGCCCAAGCCCGCGCCCTCGGCTCCCGCGCGCCGATGGATGGACAATAAACCGATTGATGGACAACTGACATGATGCTCGACCGCAGGCTCAACGCCTTCCGACCCGATCTTGCCGAAGCCGCCTTGCAGGGCAAGGTGGAGGCAGTGCGGTTTACCGACGGCGAACCCGCCATGATCGGCGAGCCGGTGGTCGACCTGCGCCCGCGGCCCGATCCGGGCTCCGGTATCGACACCCAGCTGTTGCTGGGCGAAACGGTTCGTGTCCTGGATCGCGCCGATGGCTGGGCCTGGATCAAGGCCGATGCCGACGGTTATGTCGGCTATCTGCCCGAGACGGCGCTTTGCCCTGTCGTCGCGTCAACCCATGTGGTTCTCACCCCGCGCACCTTCGTCTATTCCGGTCCTGACCTGCGCTTCCCGGTCAAGGCCGCGCTGTCCATGGGCAGCACTGTCGCTTCGGTCGGTGAAGCAGAAACGCGTGGCACCCGTTATCTGCTGCTCGCCGATGGCGGAGCCCTGGTCGCCAATCATTGCGGCCCGGCCGCTGAACCTGTCGGCAGTGACTATGTGTCGGTAGTCGCCCGCTTCGTCGAAACGCCCTATCTCTGGGGCGGCAAATCCGGCTTCGGCATCGATTGCTCCGGCCTCGTGCAACTGGCTTTGCGTATGACCGGCCGCTCCGCCCCACGTGACAGCGACATGCAGGCATCCTGCCTCGGCGAGCCGATTGATCGCGAACAGCTCCGGCGCGGCGATCTCGTCTTCTGGAAGGGCCATGTGGCTGTCATGGAGGATGGGCAGATGATGATCCATGCCAATGGCCATACCATGACGGTGGCGCGCGAGAGGCTCGATGACGCCATCGAGCGCATCGGCTGGTTGTATGACGCCCCGACCGGCTATCGTCGGCCCATCGCTGAAATGTGATGAGCGCTCTCTTGGTGCAGGACCGCCGATTTCTTATATCGGTGTCATCAAGCCCGCATCGGAACCGTTCCCCATGATCCAGTTGAAGTCAGTCCTCCCGGTTCAGCGCCGCATTGTCGCGACAAGACCGGCACAGCTTGCCGGCATTCTGGGACTGGCCCTTGTGACGCTCCTACCGGCCACATCCTTTGCCGCCGGCAGCGGCGTCGAGTGGCAGAAGGCGGGCCAGGACACGTTCACCGATCTGCCGGGTGTCAAACCGCAGGACCCGCAACTGTTTGGCGACGGCTATCGCTGCGAGACCATGACCGTCGCGCCGCGGCGCATCAACGCGCGTGAGCTCCGCGACAGCCTGCCGCAAACCGTCTATCGTTGTGAAAAGAACGGTATCATCTACCAGGGCACCCAGCCGCCGACATCGGGCCGCGGCTGGTATCCGGGGGTCAATCCGCGCAATCTGGACTGAGTGTCGGTAGAAAATTATGCCTCTTCGCCGATCAGCCCGTCGAACACTTCGAGAAGCGCCTCGCTGATCGCCGCACCGAGTGCGTGGCCCGCGTCGCGGATTGCCTCTTCGTTCATGTCGCGGGAGGCAAGCGCCAGCGCCGAACCTTCCTGGCTGACGATTTCTTTCGCCCGTTCGATCGCCCAGAGGGCAAAATCGCTGCGCGATTCGATAGCGACTGTCTCATCCATAGCGGGTTTCCTTTCAGGATTGGCAAGCCTTGTGGGGCGGCACGACCATGCGTTTGACCAAGTCTCCGCGGGGTGGTGGTCACCCCGGCCTGAGGCTGGAATCAAGCCATAAAAAAAGCCCGGATAACCGGGCTTTTTTAGTTTCATCCCCAAGGCCAAAGCCTTGGTATGAATGGGAATTTGGTGCCCAGAAGAGGACTCGAACCTCCACACCCTTTCGAGTACCAGCACCTGAAGCTGGCGCGTCTACCAATTCCGCCATCTGGGCGACGAGGAGCCATGTAAAGCGACAGACTCCCCCTGTCAATCGGCTTTTTGAAGTTTTCATGTCACAGCTGAATATACATCCGGCAGCACGCTGGCCGGCTGCGGCTTTCGCCCCGCTTTTCCAGACCTTTCAGGCACATGCACGCAATGAACCTGTTGACGACGCCGTGAAAAAGCCGTGATCGAAACGCTGATTATCGCTCAGGCGGCGATCCACTTCGGTGGGCCACGCAGCAATTCGATTTCGAAGACAGGAAAATCGGTGATGAAAAAAACCATTGCAATGCTTGCGATCGCGATGATCGGCATGGAAAGCCTTGCCGGGGTCGCGCAGGCTGCCACCATCATGCCCACATCACCGGTGTCCCAGGCGCAGCCTGCGGATATCCGCAAGCAATCCGATGTGCAGACGGTTGATTTGGTCTGTGACTTCAACGGCTGCTACGAAACCTTCGATCGCCCACCTCCGGGCTATCGTCGCCCGCCACCGCCGCCGCCGGGATATGGAAGGCCTCCGGTCTATGTCGAGCCGGGTTACGGTCGTCCGCCACCGCCACCACCGGGCTATGGCCGCCCGCCGATCTACGGTCGTCCGCCGGTCTATGTTCAGCCGGGTTATCGCCCGCCGCCGGTCTATGCGAGACCAGGCCGCAGCTGGGACCGCCATATCGATTGGTGCCTTGACCGCTATCGCTCCTACAATCCCCGGACGAACCAGTTCCTGTCGTCTTCGGGTTATTTCAAGACCTGCCGCTCGCCCTTCGGCTGAGCCACGTCCGACACAGGCAAGAATGCAGAAGGCGGTCTTCGGGCCGCCTTTTCTGTGGATTGCTCAGGTGTCGAGGCCGCTGTTGCGCTCCGGATCGATCCGGTCGACATGGCCGAGATCGCGCTCCGGGTCGATCATGTCGCGCACCCGCTGTTTCAGCTCTTTCGGTCCGGGAAAGCCGCCATCGCGCTTGCGCTCCCAGATCAGGTCGTCATTCAGCCGGATCTCGAAGATCCCGCCGGTGCCGGGGATCAGCGCCACCTCGCCGAGATCGGCCGCAAACGTCTGCAGCAGTTCCTGCGCCATCCAGCCGCTGCGCAAAAGCCAATTGCACTGGGTGCAATAGGTGATTGCAATGCGCGGTTTGCCACGTGTCTGCGGGTCCATCTCAAATCCTCGTCTTCACGGATAAGTTAACCTGTAAACTCTTCTTTTTGTCGCAGGACAATTGCCACTGCGGCATTGATCCGCCAAGAGGCAAGCTATCATTATTTCAAGGAGTTCGCCGATGTCATCCACCGATTCCAGCCGCCTCATCGCTCCGGCCGCAGCACCGCTCTATCGTTCGACTCACGAAATCGTCGAAACCGTTCTGCGCGTCGTTGCCGGCGTCTGCCTTGCCATCCATGGCAGCGGCAAGATCGCCGATCCATTCGGCGCGATCCAGATGGTCGAAGGTCTTGGCTTCTATCCCGGCGTCTTCTGGTCGCCACTGCTGGCCGCCAGCGAATTCTTCGGCGGCATCCTGCTGGCGCTCGGCCTCTTCACCCGTGTGGCAGCCCTCGCGACCACCATTATCCTCCTGGTCACGGTCTATTTCCACTGGGTCACCATGAGCCAGGGTTTCTCCGGCGCCGAAAAGTCGATCCTCTGGGCGGCCATCACGCTGTTCTTCATCAGCCGCGGCGGCAATGCCCATTCCGTCGACGCCCGCCTGAAGAAGACGTTCTGAAAAACACCTTCTGAGCGCTGAAAGCGGGTGGATTGAAAAAGCAGGGCGCGGCGCTGTCGCGCCCTTGCGGTCAAGCCGATGCCATGCTTTCGTGGCCGCTCCTGATCACTCCCAGCACCGGATCCTATGCGCGTCGCCATCATCGAAAACATGAAGATCTCCTATCCCGGCCAGGTTGGCAGGGCGCTCGCCGAAGCCGGCGCAGCGGTCACCGTCATCCCCGCCTATGCCGGCGCTCCATTGCCGAAGGTTGACGACTACGAGGCCCTGGTGGTGCTGGGTGGCGAGCAGAACGCCCGTGATGACCAGAAACATCCCTATCTGGCCGATCTGTCCGCTCTGATGCGCAGCTTTGGCGATGCCGGCAAGGCGGTGCTCGGCATCTGTCTCGGCAGCCAGCTGCTCGCCCGCGCCTATGGCGGCGACAACCTGATCGGTACCGCACCGGAATTCGGCTGGCGCGTCATTGAAAAGACCGAGCACGGAAAGTCCGATCCGGTCTTTTCCGCAGTCTCCGACAGTTTCCTGTCCTTCCAGTGGCACGACGATACGTTCACGCTGCCGCAAGGCGCCGTGCATCTCGCCGAAAACGCCGCCGCCCGCCACCAGGCCTTCCGCCTCGGTCGCGCCGCCTATGGTTTCCAGTTCCATTTCGAGGCCGACCGCAACGTCGTCGATGACTGGAAGGCGGCCTTCCCGGATGTCATCGAGCGCATGGAGCCGGGCTGGCTGGAGCGCCATCCGGCCCTTGCCGAAACCCATGGCGTCGCCTCGGACGAGGCCGGTCTCGCCATCGCCCGCGCCTGGGTCGCCCAGATCCGGTCTTGATCCGGTCTTGATCTGATCGTGATCGGACGCATCCGGTTCCACCGCCGTTTGGCGCCAGTGGCACATCTGGCCGCACCACTCTTGTGGCCCGTCTCTTGCGAGTTGGCCGGACCCATGCTTTATCCTCTCTGAACAAGACCTTGGGAGCCCGGTTTCGGGAGGGTCGGCATTCAAAACCTCGGGGAGGGGGCAATGAACGCAATCTGGCGGCGCATGGGCGCAATCGGCCTGATTATCTTTTCCGTGCTGTCGAGCCCGGCAGCCGCCGCCGTGCGGCCAGGTGCCGATGCGGTGATCCACGACTGGTACCGGCTGGTGCTGGAACTGGTGCGCCACACCGCGACCTATTCGCCGCCGGTCGCCAGCCGTGCCTTTGCCTATCTCGGCGTGATTGCCCATGAAGCGACAGCGTCGGGCGACCCCGCCCTCGTGTCGTTGGCCGGCCAGTTGAACGGGCTCTCGCCGCTGACGGGCCGGGACCCTGCCCAGGCCTATGACGAGGCGGTGGTGATCAACGCTGCTTTGGCCGAGGCGGTCGTGCAGTTGTTTTCCAACACGGGTCCGACCGGTCAGCGGGTGCTGGCACGCATGCAGGCGAAGATGGCGGCAAAGGTTGCCGACGGCCTCGAGCCGCAGCTTGCGTCGCGCAGCCAGGATTATGGCCGCGCGGTCGTTGCCCATGTTTTGGCCTGGTCGAGAGACGACGGCGGCGCGAAAGTCGAGAACATGGGTTTCCCGGTCGAGTTCGCGCTCAACAAGGGGCCGGGCAACTGGGTGCCGACCAGCCTGGTCAACCAGCAGCAGATGCCGCTCCTGCCCAAATGGGGTGACAACCGGCCTTTCGCCATGCCTGAGGGCAAGAGCTGCGGCCTGCCGCCGCCGCCCACCTATAGCGAGGAAAAAACCTCCGACTTCTACCGCGAAGCGCTGGAAGTGCATGACGTGGTCAAGGCGATCACGCCGGAACAGCGGGCGATTGCCCGTTTCTGGTCCGATGATCCGATGCTTTCGCCGACCCCGCCCGGTCACTGGATTTCGATCGCCCTGCAGGTGCTCGACGGGCGCAAGGCACCCGCTGCCGACCGCGCCGACCTGCTCGCCCGCCTGGGTGTGACGCTGGCCGACGCCTTCATCGGCTGCTGGAACAGCAAGTTCGAATACGACCTGCTGCGGCCGATCACCTATATCAAGCGCGTCATCGACCCGAAATGGGAGGCGCTGCTGATCACCCCACCGTTTCCGGAATATCCGAGCGGCCACTCCACCCAGTCCGGCGCGGCCGCCGCGGTGCTGACCGCCTTCTTCGGCGACGACGTCGCTTTTGTCGATGCCACCCACGAGAAGGACGGTCTGCCGAACCGCAGTTTCCCGAATTTCTGGGCGGCCGCCGAAGAGGCCGGCATTTCGCGCCTCTATGGCGGCATCCATTTCCGCGCCGCGATCGAGCGCGGCCTCGATCAGGGCCGCTGCATCGGCGATCATGCCATCGCCCTGGTGACGCGCAAGTGAGCGGCGCCGATAAGAACACGCTGTCTCCGGTCGCGCTGGTATTGGCTTCCCTGCTTGTGTCGGCCGGTGCCGCCCTGGCCGGTGCCGCCCTGGCCGAGACCAAGCAACCTGTCGTGCCGCATTTTGTCGATGAAACCGCGACCAGCGGCATCGACAGCACCTATCGCGGCGATTGGGAATTCATGGTCGGCGGCGGCGTTGCGAGCTTCGATTGCAATGCCGATGGTTTTGCCGATCTGCTTCTGGCCGGCGGCGAGGCACCGGCCCGGTTCTACCGCAATCGCAGCGCAGCCGGTGGGCCGCTGTCTTTCGCCGAAGCGCAATCCGGCCTCGAACTCGACAAGGTCATCGGCGCCTACCCGCTGGACATCGATGGCGACGGCACACAGGACCTCGTGCTGTTGCGCTCCGGCGAGAATGTCGCGATGCGCGGCCTCGGCGAATGCCGCTTTGAGCGCGCCAACGAGGCCTGGGGTTTCGACGGCGGTGACGCCTGGTCGACCGCCTTTTCGGCAACCTTCGAGCGCGGTGCCGATTGGCCGACCATGGCCGTCGGCAATTATATCGACCGCTTCGAGGACATCGAGCCCTGGGGCTCGTGCACCGACAACTGGCTGCATCGCCCGGCCACAGAGGGCGGGCGCCGTTTTGCACCGCCTGTGGCGTTGACGCCCTCCTTCTGTCCGCTGTCGATCCTGTTTACCGACTGGAACCGCTCCGGCACCCCATCGCTGCGCGTCTCCAATGA
The DNA here is from genome assembly GCF_918741265.1 of Rhizobium sp. CECT 9324. Classification (NCBI taxonomy): domain Bacteria; kingdom Pseudomonadati; phylum Pseudomonadota; class Alphaproteobacteria; order Hyphomicrobiales; family Rhizobiaceae; genus Rhizobium; species Rhizobium sp. CECT 9324. Next base: position 753,138 of record NZ_CAKKMZ010000001.1, read on the forward strand.
CCGCGAATATTACAAGGGCGGCCAGGAGCAGATGTGGCGCATCGAACCGGGCAAGGCGCCGGTGCTCTACAGCCAGCAGGACGGTTGGCGCTACCTGCGCATCTGGGGCATGGGCATTGCCAGCTACGACGTCAATTTCGATCGCTATCCCGACTATTTCCTCACCAGCATGGCCGACAACAAGCTGCAGGTCCTGGCCGAGGTGCCGGCAGACGGCCAGCCGAAGCCGGGTTTTGCCGACATTGCCTTTGCCCGAGGCGTGACCGCGCACCGACCCTATACCGGCGGCGAAATCCGCCCCTCGACCGCCTGGCATACCGATTTCGAAGACGTCAACAATGACGGGCTCGTCGACCTGTTCATCGCCAAGGGCAATGTCGCCAAGATGCCGGATTTCGCCGAGAAGGACCCGAACAACCTGCTGGTTCAGGGCGCCGACGGCAAATTCGTCGAGATGGGCGACACCGCCGGCATTGCCAGCACGGCAAGCGGGCGGGGCGCAGCCCTCAGCGATTTCAATCTCGACGGCCGCATCGATCTTGTCGTCGTCAACCAGGGTTCGCCGGTCGAGATCTGGCGCAACGACACGAAAGACGCATGGCATTTCCTGCAACTGGCGCTGCGCCAGGACGGGGCCAACCGAGATGCCATCGGCGCCTGGATCGAGGTCCGGCACGGCGATCGGTTGCTGACCCGCGAGGTCACCATCGGCGGCGGCCATGCCGGGGGCAAGATCGGCTGGCACCATTTCGGCATTGGTGACGCGGCCGAGACGGAGATCCGGGTGCTGTGGCCGGATGGCACGGCCGGGGACTGGCAGACGGTCAAGGCCGACGGGTTTTATGTCGTGCAACGGGATCATCCGGTCCGGGCCTGGACGCCGGGCGAGGGGTTGTAGGGGGACGGATGTCGGTCGTTGTGCCCCGCAATACCCCCCTCTGCCCTGCCGGGCATCTCCCCCACAAGGAGGGAGATCGGCAGGTGGCTGGCCGCTCGTCCAACCGGATAGCTTGTGCAAATGAGGCCGGTGCGACGAGGAATTTCTGACTGTCGGTGTTTTGTCGCCCTTGCACCAAGGTCACCATCCTCTCCCTTGCGCCGAGGTCTCGGTGATCTCCCCCCGTGTGGGGGAGATGTCGGCGGAGCCGACAGAGGGGGGCGAACTGGCGCTGACCGCTGCCGGCAAGACTGTTGCTACGGCCACGCTTCGACTTCCATCCACATGGTTCAACGTCCTCTTCATCACTCAGAACCTTCAAAATCCCACGCCAATACACCGGTCGGAATTCCTCCTCCGGGGATGGTGGCAGTCTCGGACAGGGCGCCAGAAGCAACCTGTTGAAATAATTTATATGGCTCCTTCCGGCGCCCCGTTCGGCGATTTTTGCCGGTTGCATGCGTCTCTCTGGCAAGGCGGCTCTGCGCGGCGAAACATAGGTCTCGTCGTCAACCGGGCGCGGGTCCGAAACGTCTCATCGAGACGTTCTGGCCGGGTGCCCGGGAGGTTTCAGGTTCTCGGCGGATGTGCGCACATCCCGACCTGACCCTCGCCCGGGGAGCCTTGGCATTAACGCCTGAGCTCCCGCCGTCTTTGTCACCAGACCCGTTTGACCGGATCCGGCGCCTTGTTTGTGTGCCCCTGAGGCACGCCCGATGGCCGTTGGGATCGAGGTTGGCTGAAACCATCCGAGGTGTTCGCCATCCACCGTCCCGCCACCGGAGGGAGACCGTTGCATCCGGCCCGGAGGGTCTGGCCAGCGACAGCCGCGCCCTCCGGCGCCGGTTCCGCTTCGCCGGGCTCGCAATCCCCGGTGTATCCGAAAGCGGAACGGGAGGAGTATGGCACAGGTCGAAACGAGGGGGATGAAAGTGGGTGCGTTTTATTGAAAACGTTGGGGGATTTGCAAAAGTCATCCCCCTTGGATGGTTCACATCGCGTGTTTTGCGGCAAGCGCCCGGGCGGTGGCCTCGACGATGGCGAACAGGCGTTCGCGCGCCGGCCGGGGCGTCAGGTTGTGGTCGGCATCGGGGATCATGTGAAACGCGACATTGCCATAGGCCGCGAGCTTTTCGGCACGCGGCCCGAAATGGGCGTGGAAACGCTCGAGACCTTCATCACCTTCGGCATAGACCAGAACCACCCGGGTCTGCCGCGCCTCGAGCGTGCGGAATTCGCTGTGAACCCGGCCGCTCAACCGGGTGATTGGCACGGCCGCCTTGACGAAACGCGAGGCGGATTTGGCGGCGCGGTCGATCAGCCGGACGGCGATATTGCGCGTGACCGCGCCAACATCCACGTCCCCGGCCAGCACGCGCCTGATCGTCTCGTGCTTGAGAAGCTCGGCGGAATAGGCGCTCAGCGTGCGCGGCAGGCCCTTGAAGCGCCACAGGAAGGAATCCGGATTGACGGCAACCACCCCGTTCCAGCGCGGATCGGCGATCGCGGCGCGCAGCGCGATATAGGCGCCGCTGCAGCGTCCGACGATCAGCGTCCGGCCGGTGAGCCCCCGTGTTGCGAGGAAATCATAGGCGGCCGAGACATCGGCGAGCTGGGCGTCGTCGTAGAGGATCTGCCTGCGGCGTCCCGGGATCGGCGGGCTGTCGCCGACACCGGCGGAATCGTAGCGCAGCGACGAAACACCGATCGCCGCCAGCCGCCGCGCCATCACGGCGGATGAACCGGCCCAGCCGGCCTGATGATCGTAGGAGGTCGAGAGTATGACCGCCGTCACCCCGACCGATGGACCCACAGGTTGACACAGCGTCCCGTAGAACGTGTCGGCCTTGCCGAAGCGCACAGGCGTCTCCCGGCAGGCGCCGCAGGTGATCGGCCGGATCACCGGAGGCCGGACGACCTCTCCGGCCAGGCTCTGGAATTGCGGCAGTGCCTGAACGAAGGACAGCACGGTATCGATAAATGCGCCGGGCATCGTCTGCGACAGGGGGCCGGAGACAAGCTGATCATAGCCGGTGAAATCGGCCGTCGTCAGGCTGCCGCCGATCTTGCGCAGGATTTCGCCGAAGGCGATGTCGCCGTGATTGCCCGGGCGCTGGCCAAGAAACACCGGCAGGGCCGGCTTGAGCGTCGGATCGAGCGCGGTGCCGAGTGCCGGTTCCAGCGGAGAGGCGGTGGAAAGATCGAGGCTTTTCAGGTCGGCTGCAACGGTTTCCGGCATGCGCAGTCCGGCAATGGCGCCGGGCGACGTGTCGCGAAGCTCGGCCTTGATCTGCATCGGCTCGTCGATCATCTTCGACCAGAGCGACAGTTCGCGCAGATAGCTGCGACCTTTCAGCACCGGCCCGAGCAGCATCAGGCCGGCGAGATCGGTTTCCATCGGCGCGCGCAGATAGGCAAGGCTGCCGCCCAGACCCTGGCCGAGCAACACGATGTGGCGGGCGCCGGACAGCGCCTTGAGTTCGGCAATGGCCTCGCCGACGGTCGAGACCCAGCCGACCAGACCTGGTTTGGCCAGATCTGATTCGGCAAGCTCTGCCCCGTCTCCCTCAGCGTCGAATGCGTTTGCCGCACCGGGATAGTCGAAGCGCAGGCTCGCCACCCCGAGCGCTGCGAACCGTTCGGAGAGGATCCGGTAGAACCTGCGGGTGCACATTTCCTCGAGACCCCAGGGGCTGAGAAAAAGCACGGCCAGATCACGGCGATCAGCGCTTGGTGCAGCCGCTGAAAACAGGCCGACATGCGATCCGAAAACGGTGGGTTGCGATGCCGAGACATCGGTACCTGCCGGTTTTGCAGAAGTGTTGGCTGCTCCGTCCACGCTCTCTTCCTTCAAGGACACGGCTGCCAGCGCCGCACCCGTTTTTTCGCGGCAATTAAATGCCCAAGAGTTTAACAGACCTTGCATGCCGGACGCGTTCGGGCGCGCGGATCAGATGGGCTGCTGGCTCGCTCTGGAAAAGCGGTCCCTGAGCATCTGCCTTATGCCGGCGACATCGAGGCAGAGTGCGGCGATCGTGTAGGCGACGACACCCGTCAGCACCGGCATGATCAGGTCGATAATGCCCTTCTCGGTGAAAAACGTCTCGACATACCATGTCGGCAGCGCCATGGCGGTCGCGGCAATGCAGATCTTCACGGTGGGCCAGATCTCGAGCGGCAGCGGATGCGCCTTGAACGACAGGAAATAGCCGACGACCACGCCGCAGATCTCGGAAAACAGCAGCGACCATGCGGCACCCATCAGTCCCATACGCGGCACCAGCACGACCATGCCGATGACATTGATCGTCAGGATGACGATGCCCTGGATCGACACCAGCCGCGCCGTCTTGGCGAGTTGGAAACTGACATGGATGAACTGGTAGGAAATCGAGCGGAACAGCCAGGCAAAAACGATGACCGGGATCAGTTCCGACGCTGCGACCTCGAATTCCGGACCGAGGATCAGGCCGGAAAACTTGGTCGCGGTCAGCGCCATGCCGACGCAGGCGGGAATGAGGATCGCCAGCAGGAGGTCCAGACTGTGCAACAGATGCCGGTTGGTCGCCGCAGGTCCGTCCTGGGACAAGAGCCGAATGGCGATGGGCACCATGGCCGAGCCGATCGCCACGCCTGGAAACAGGATGATCTGACGCACGAGATCGGCGGCCGCGCCGTAAGTGCCGGCCGCGTTTTCGCCGAGATAGCCGACGATGATCAGCCGGTCGATGATCGTGTGCAGCATGAAGATGCCGCCCGAGACCGTCATCGGCAGGCCGAAGCGCAGCATTTCGGTGAGAATGCCGCGGTCGAAACCATGTAGAGGGCGGCGCCAGACCTTGGGCGCATAGACCAGGATGGTGACCAGATAGGAGCCGGCGACGCTGATCAGCAGGCCCTGGCCGCCAAGGTCGAAGACCATCACCAGGATACAGGACAGCGTGATGCCGAGGGCGGCCCGCAGGATCGTCGATCGCATGTAGGAGCCGGTTTCCTGGCGGGCCCGGAAGATTTCCAGCACGAATTCGAACAGGCCGACGGTATAGGCGACAAAGATCGCCGGCACGACGTATTGCGCCGAACCATCGGGCAGGAAGAGCGCCGCGATCACCATCAGCGGAATGGCGAGCACGATGACGCCATAGGCGATCAGCGCCGACATGCGCACGTCCGCACCCCCTTCTTCGGAGGCGAAGCGCAGCACCGATGTCTTGATCCAGCCGAATAGCAGCGTCGAGATCAGTCCGGCAACGCTGATGCCCAGCACATAGATGCCGTATTCATGCGGGCTGAGGATATGGGTGAACAGTACGACCGAGGCACCGCCGATCACGACGGTCACGACATTGGCGATCATGTAGGACGAGACTTGACGAAGCATCAGGCAGGCACACGCGTGTATTCTTCGATCACCTGCATCAGGGCTTTCGGACGATAGTTGACGTCGAGCGGCAATGGCCGGTTCGGCTTGCCGTCGTCGCGGGTGAACCACATCGGCACCCATGTGTAGCGATCGGTGATGCCCCAGGTGAGAATGGCGCCGGGGCGCTTGACGTCGCAAATGGCGCGGAGAAAATCATTGGCCGTGGCTGCCGCGATCTGGTCGCGGTCATAGGTCGAGGCGGGCAGCTTGTTGTCGATCACGTCAAGCTCGGTGACGAGCACCTCGAGGTCCATGGCGGCGACCGCCTCGACAAAACGCGACAGGCCGTCCTTGTCGATCTCCTGGTCGCCGAGCAGATGGCCCTGGATGCCGACGGCATGCAGCGGCACGTCGCGGTCTTTCAGGTCGCGCAACATGTTGAGCAGCGCCTCGCGTTTGGCCCGGCACTGGCCGGTCGGATTTTCGATGGCGTAGTCGTTGATCACCAGCTGCACGTCGGGATCGACGGCGGCGGCCGTGCGCAGCGACAGTTCGACGAAGCGTTTGCCGAGGCGCTGCTGCCAGATCGATTCGCGGTAAGGGCTGTCTGGCGTCGGATGATCGGCGATTGCCTCATTGATCACGTCCCAGCTCGGGATGCGGCCCTTATAGCGCCCGACCACCATTTCGATATGGCGGACAAGCTCGCCCTCCGCCTCGGCTTCGCTGGCGATCTGCTGGGTCCAGTCCGGCATGGCGCCGTACCAGGCCAGCGTATGGCCGCGCATTTTCATGCCATTGGCTTCGGCGAATGCGATCAGGCGGTCGGGCTGGTCGAAGACGAAGTCGTCGCGCGTCGGGCGCAGGTCGATCCATTTCAACCCGCCTTCGCCGACCACCATCTGGCAGTGCTCGAGAATGGCGGTCTTATAGTCGAACTGGTCGGCGAGATAGTCGACGCGCACCGCCGCACCGAAGGGAATGGCGGTCCTGAGCTGCGATGCGCTGGCCGTGCCGCCAGCGGCAGGCGCGCCGGGAATAATGCTGTCGAGCACGTTGGATGCTGCAAGACCTGCCCCGAGGGCGCCGACCACGAATTCCCGCCTGCGCATCACGATGCTTCCCTCGGCTACGCTCCGAAATGGAGCATGGTCTGTGGCGCGTCGCATCCGACAACGCATGACGGCACCTTTTATATCAGGCTTTGCGCAGGCGCATCCACCATTCGCAAACGGCATTAATGGATACTTAATGAAAACAGGGTTTGTTAACCATGATTGCGCGCGCAAAGCTGACAAGCGACTGGGTCCCGACCACCATGTATGAAGCCAACTCTCGACTGAAGAAGCCCGTGGTCAGCACACGCGGCTGGATCGACAGAGTGCATCATCAGGCCGATGCGCCGTCGGAGCCGGCACAGCACGGGCTTCAGCCAGAAGTGCAGACGCTGGAGGAGCCGACGCGGGAGGTGCGCCGCACTGAGACGGTATCGCACGCGTTCGAGGAGAATGAAGCGCGCGATGCCGAAACCTATTCCCGGCTTCAGGAGCTGTTCCAGCTCGACCTGTTTCGCATCCTGAACTGGTTGCGCGGCGGCGCCATCTGGATCGTCGCCCTGGCCGTCATCGGTGCCGTTGTCGGCTATAGCGCAACCATCTTCGTCAAGCCGCGCTTTGTCGCCGGCATCGACATCCTGCTGGATCCGGCCAATCTCAGGGTGGTCAGCAACGACATCTTTTCCGAAAACATGCAGCGCGACACCAAGCTGCTCGACGTCGACAGCAAGCTGCGCGTCATCACCTCGGGCAATGTGCTCGGTCGGGTGGTCAAGGACCTGAAGCTTTCTGCCGATCCGGAATTTGCCGGTGCCTCGTCGAAGGATCCCGCCAATGACGCCCTGACGACGCTCGCCAAGCGCGTCGTCGCACGCCGCGACGAACGCTCCTTCATCGTCAATGTCGCGGTCTGGTCGAACAATCCGGACAAGTCGGTCGCCATCACCAATTCGGTTGTCACCAGCTTCCAGGAAGAACTGGCCAAGGCAGAATCCGAAGGGGCGGGCCGCGCAGCAAGCGCCCTGATCGCCCGGTTGGACGACCTCAAGGTCGAGGTGACCAAGGCGGAATCGAATGTCGAGCAGTTCAAGCGCGAGCGCGGCCTGCAATCGGTGTCGGGCGAGCTGACCTCGACGCTGATGTCGCAGCAGACCAATACCCAGCTGATCGAGGCGCGGGCGCGGCTGATCCAGGCGGAAACCCGCTACGACGAACTGGTCGCCACCGACCCGCGCAACCAGATGAATGCCGCAAGCCTGCAGTCGGAAACGATGACCATGCTGCGCACCCAGTATTCGACGCTGAAGCAGCGCATGACCTCGCAATCGGCGGTCCTTGGCCCCAATCATCCGGTGATCCTGACCCTGACACCACAGGTCAAGGCCCTCGAAGACCAGATCAACGCCGAGACCGGCCGCATCGTCCAGGCCGCCAAGACAGAACTCGATCAGGCCCGCACCGCGTTGAAACAGCTGAGTTCGCAGGCCAACCAGATGGCAAGCTCGGTCTTCGACGACAGCGCCTCGCAGATTCAGCTCCGCGAACTCGAGCGTGAGGCGCGCGCCAAGGCTGCCGTCTATGAAGCCTTCATGGCGCGTGCCGGCGAAGCCGCTCAGCGCCAGCAGATCGACGCCACCAATGTCCGCATCGTCACGCCGGCCGTCGCGCCTGCCAATCGCAGCTTCCCGCCCAGAGGTTACCTTCTGGCTGCAGCCGGCGGCATGGCCGGGCTTTTCCTCGGGCTGTTTGTCGCCGTCGCACTCGGCCTGTGGCGCGACTATCGTTACCTGAGCGAATTCGGGGACGAAACCCATGCCTGACGGGCGTCAGAACGGAGCGAGCGCGAAGAACGGCCTGTTCTCCAGCCTGCTCTTTTTGACCATTTTCTGCTATTTCTGGATCGGTCTGGCGCCCTTCCCGGACCCGAATGCCGCAGCCTTGCTGACCGCCTATGGCAAAAGCTCGAACCTCATCAACCAGCTGATCGTCGTCAGCCTGTCCGGCGTCGTTCTGGTCACGATGTTTCGCTATCGCTCAGCCGGCATGCTGCTTCGGCCGCATGGTCTGCTGGCAGTGCTGCTGGTGTGGGTCTGCTTCACCGGGCTTCTGTCCGATGATCCGGCCACCGCCTTCCGCCGCATCGTCTTTGCCGTGCTGGTCTGCCTGTGTAGCAGTGCCGTATTACTTTTGCCGCGCAACGAGCAGCAGTTCGGCAAGCTGGTCTGCGGCATCATGGTGGCGGTGATCTGCCTGTCCTATTTCGGCGTCATCGCCCTGCCGCAGCGGGCGATTCACCAGCCGACCGATGCACTCGAACAGCTGTTGGCCGGCGACTGGCGCGGTCATTTCGGCCACAAGAATGTTGCGGCAGGCGCCATGGTCTTTGCGGTCTTTTTCGGTCTCTATCTGCGCCAGGTGCGCTCGACGATGATCGGTTTGCTGATCGTCGCGGCAGCCGGTTTTTTTGTACTGAAATCCGGCGGCAAGACCTCGGCCGGCATGTTGCCGGCCGTTCTGGTGCTCGCCTGGGTGTTCGAGCATGTGCGGGCCTCGCGCTGGCTGATCCCGATCGTCGGCCTGCTTGTCGTCAACGCCATCCTGATGTCGGCGGCCGTGTCTCCGGCGGTCAGCGGCTTCCTGCTTTCGCTCGGCGTCGACCCGACCTTCACCGACCGCAGCTCGATCTGGGAGCTGGCGCTGTCGGCAATCGCCGATCGGCCACTCTTCGGCTATGGCTTCCAGTCGTTCTGGCAGACCGAAGCCCTGTTTTCACGCGGCCAGGCACTCAGTTCATGGGCGGTGACGGCCGCCAATTCGCACAATGGCTATGTCGAGCAACTGATCAACGGCGGCATTCCGATGCTGATCCTGGTCGTGGCCTGGCTGGTCCTGCTGCCGATCCGCGATGCGAGCCGCGCGTTGAAGAGCGGCAAGGATAAGGCGCTGACGCGGCTGTTCATCCGCATCTGGCTGTTTTCCCTGTTTTTTGCCTGCCTGGAGAGCCCGTTCTTCGGCAATACCGGCCCGCTCTGGTTCACCACGCTGATTTCGGTCTTCGGTCTCAGGTTCCAGGCCTATGCCAGCCTGGTCGAAGCAAAGCAGGTTGCCGCGGCAAAGGTGCGGCCGGCACGCGTGAACTGGCAAAGGCCGCAGCGCCAAACACAGGGTCTGGCACAGGGTCTGACCCAGCGTCTGGCCAATGTCCGTTAACGTCATGCTTACCTGCAGTTTGTAGGTTTCGCCGCAGGATCAGAGAGGCTGACATCAGCCAGATTGCAGTCGCCGGTGACAAAAGCTTCTGAAATGCCAATGCAGGATGCGGGTTCGATCCAGGCGGTCGTGTGCATCCCGACCTTTCGTCGGCCGGCCTGGCTGGCGCGCACGCTGTCATCCGTCATTGCGCAGAAAACCGATTTCCCCTTCGCGATCGTTGTCGTCGACAATGATGCCGCCAATCCGGTTGGTGCGGCCTGCGCCGGAGACCTGCTCGGCCCGGCTGGCCTGCCTTATGCGGTCTTCACCGAGGGCAATCAGGGCAATTGCCACGCGATCAACCGGGCCTTTGCCGAGGCGATGCAGGCCTTTCCCAAGGCCGAGTTCCTGCTGATGATAGACGATGACGAAATGGCCATGCCCGGCTGGCTGGCGGCGATCGTCGGGACGGCCAGGCGCGAGAATGCCGATATCGTCGGCGGCCCGGTCGACCGGGAATTCGAGGTGCCGGCGACCACGGCCGTCATGCAGCATCCGCTGTTCGGCTCGATCGAAGGGCAAAGCCGCGAGATCGACCAGATCCATGGCTCGGGCAATTGCCTGATCCGCAGGCGTGTCTTCGAGGGTCTCGCATCGCCGCTGTTCGACGTGCGCTTCAATTTTCTCGGTGGCGGCGACATGGAATTTTTCACCCGTTGCCGCAGGGCGGGCTTCAGGACCTGGTGGTGCGCCGAGGCGATGATCCACGAATTCGTCGCCGAGGAGCGGGTCACGGCGCGCTTCCTGATGAAACGCTCGATCCGCACCGGCAGCATCAACTATGTCATCGACCGTATCCATAGCGGCTCGGCGCTGAAGCCGGTGGCCAAGAATGCGGTGAGCCTTGTGCTCGGGCTTGGCCGGTCGCTGGTTCTGTTCGGGCAAACCCGCCGACTGCTGCCGGCAAGCCATCCTTTGCTGGTCTCGCTGGGCCGCACGGTCGCAAGCCTCGGCTTCCTGCCCAAGCCCTACAAGGGCTGACAGACAAACCCGACCTCAGGCCTTGCCGATGGCGACCTCACGAATGATCTCGATCGGTGTCTGCGTGTGCGACTGAATGGTGATGGCGCATTGGTGCGGCAGGAGGCTGTCGACGAGCGCCTGAAGGCCGGCGCGATCAAGCGGCGGACCGACCCAATAGGTGACGCACCGGCTTTCCGACACCCGCTCATGCCGGGCGGCAAGCGTCGGATCGCCGGCGACCGCTGCGCCATAGACGAGGTATTCGGAGAAATGCCGTTGGCGTGCGAGCGCCTGCCACCAGGGCAGGCCGGACGTTTTTTCGATCCGCGCCGTCATCACCTTGACGGTCTCGCGCTCCCAGAGCGTCATCGGGCCGATGAAGTCGTCGCCGGGCAGGACCGGATCCGGCAGGCCGAGCGCGCGATGGGCGTTCTGCCACCAGCGGACATGGTTGGGACGCGACGGGTTGATCTGGCTGGGCTCGACATAATGTGGCAGCCTTGGCGCGGCGGCTATCTCCGACAGATCGAGCGGACGGCAGAAGACATTGTCGGAATCGACGCACATCACCCGTTCGCTCGACTGGGCGAGCGTCATGGCGATCTTGCGCAATTGCTGCAGATGCCAGCCATAAACCGGCAGATGGATGGCGGGCGACCACCAGTAGCGCCGGCCGCGCCATTTCGGCAGGGCCCAGAATGTCGGCAGCAGGCTCGAGGACGAAACCACCCGGCGCCTGGGTCCGTTCAGCGGCGCAAACAGTGCCGCATCCTCATCCCCGACGACGATATAGTGCATGTCATGGCCGGTGACATGGCGATCGACCGACAGGCAAAGCAGCTTGCAGCAGTCGAAATCACCGCTATAGCTCGGCGTGACCAGCGAAATAGATGCCGTCATGTCTTTGTCCTTCATGGCGCAATTGGCTGCCAAATCTAGGCGGCATTCCCCTAGAATAGCTTAACGGCTCATGCCAAATCCGTTGTGAGCGCGCGGCGCGCGGCTGGTGCCACGACAAGCAATGAAACCGACGGCTCCCGGCTTCACGGAATTTTTAGATTAAAGGCCGATTTTGCATCACCGATGCGGGCCGTCACGTCTTTGCGCGGCGCCGAACTGTCCACCGAGGACATTGGACAGACCGATATGACAGAAAAGACCTATCTCGTTTTTGTCTCCAGCGCGACCGAGACCTGTGGCGTCGAGAGTTTTGCCAGGCTCCTGGCCGATCGACTGGGTCCCCGCGCCGAGAGGCACGAACTCGGCTTCGACCTTTTCGGCCTGGTGAAGGCGCTGTCCGGCGTGGATGCGGTCATTTTCAACTTTCCGGTCGTCGGCTGGAAGAAGAAGCTTGTCGAGCCGACGTTTGCGGCGCTGGTCGCCTGGCTCATGCGCCGCAAACGTGTCGTGGTGCTGCATGAATGGCAGGCTCTCGACTGGAAGCGCCGCCTGGTGCTGATGCCAGTCATGCTGCTGGCCAGTAGCGTCTGTTTCTCGGCGCCGGAAATCGCGGACGAGTTCGCCGCAAGCCCGGTGTCTAACGTCACGACGAAGCGTCGCGCCATCGTGCCCGTGCCACCCAATCTCGTGCCGCCGGCGACATTGCAGCCCGGATCGCGATCGCAGGCGCTGGAACAGCAGAAGCAGGCCGGCCGCCTGATCATCGGCCAGTTCGGCTCGATCTATCCGAAAAAACAGTCGACCGAAGTGCTCGCCATCGCCGCAGCCCTGCTGGCGCGTGGTCATGATGTCGGCATTGTCTTTGTCGGCTCCTTCATCAAGGGCATGGACAATATCGAGCGCGATTTTTTCGAACTTGCGCGCAGCCTTGGCATCCGTGACCGTGTCACGGTCACCGGCTATGTCGCGACCAATGCCGAACTCTTTGCGATCTTCGAGCAGGTCGACGTGTTCTGCTATCTGTTTCCCGAGGGATTGACCGCGCGTCGCGGCAGTGTGCTGGCGGCCGGCCTTTCCGGCAAGCCGGTGGTCGTCAACGCGCCGCGGCGGGGCGACGCGCTTGCCCATCACGGCCTGTTTCGCCGGCTGATCGAGCATAAGGCGATCCAACTTGTCGCGACCGATGCCGATGCGGCAACCATGGCGGACGCTGTGCTGGAAGCCTGTCACGCAGCCGCTCCCCGGATCGAGGCAGGCACCGAACTGCAAAGACTGTGGTCGGAGATCGTCGCGGTGGTCGAGGATGGCGGGCAGGCGTGACATGCGGCCGCGGCAGATAGGTCCCGGCCTGTCCGTTGGTGGTCAGTTCGTAGCGAACCGTTAACGTTGCGGTAGTAACTTGCAGGACCAAACGACCAACTGGACGTCCCTTTCGTATGCACAATGCAGACCTGACAGATCGCCCGACGGACGATGGTGCAAACACCGTCCGGCTCGGCGGTCTCCCCATTGCCTTGATCGACATGCAGACATCCGCCCATGCGTTCATTCGCATGGCGCTTGAGGCGCGCAACAGGGACGGGCTGCCATTCTATTCGACCTCGGCCAATGGCCAGGTCATCGCGCTGGCATCCCAGGACGAAGGGTTCAGAAACAGTCTGCTGACGGCGGCGCAGATCCATGCCGACGGCATGCCGATGGTGCTTTTGTCGCGCGTCCTGTGCCGCACGCCGCTGCCCGAACGGGTGGCGACCACCGATCTCGTTCATGCGGTGGCATCCCTTGCCGAACAGGCGGGCGTCAGTTTCTATTTCCTCGGCGCCACCGAGGAGGTCAACCAGCGCGCCGTGGCGCAGATGCGCGCACAATATCCGAACCTCGTCTTTGCCGGATCATCGCACGGCTATATCGCCGACCGGGAAGAGGCGGTGGTCGCCGAGATTGCCCGGTTGAAGCCGGACATTCTGTGGATCGGCATGGGCGTGCCGCATGAACAGCAGTTTGTCGACCGCAACCTCGAAAGGCTGCGCGGTGTCGGCGTCATCAAAACCTCCGGCGGCCTGTTCGACTTTCTCGCCGGCAGGCTTCCACGCGCACCGGAATGGATGCAGAAGACCGGTCTCGAATGGCTCTATCGCCTGTTTCGCGAGCCGCGCCGTCTGCTGGTGCGCTACCTCTCGACCAATCCGGTCGCACTCTATCAATTGCTGACCAAGTCCGGCTGAACGGCCAGGGCGCGAGAGTGTTTGCAAAAAGCACGCCGCAGCCGTCTTCGGAGGGAGACGGCTGCGGCCGTGTGGTCAGATTTCGAGGATGCGGTTGAACAGCCGGCCGATTTCGGCCATGGCCGGATCCGTTTCCGGCCGCGGTGTCCGGGTTTCGGTGATGAACACGGTCGCCACCAGCGGCTTGCGCTGCGGTGGCCAGATGACCGCAACCACATTGTTCGTGCCATTGGACCCGGCCCCGGTGCGGTCGCCGACGGTGAAGCCGCGCGGCAGGCCGGCGCGCAGTTTCGAACCGCCGGTGGTGTTGGCCACCATCCATTGCGCGAGCTGATCGCGCGACGTGGGGCTGAGCGCATCGTCGAGCACCAGGGTTTTCAGAAGGGCTGCCATAGCCGCCGGGCTTGTCGTGTCGCGCGGGTCGCCGGGCTTTGCACTGTTGAGCGCCGGCTCCATCCGGTCGATGCGGGTGACGGGATCGCCCACGGAGCGGACGAAGGCGGTAAAACCGGCCGGGCCGCCGACAGCCTCCAGCAGCAGGTTTGCGGCCGTATTGTCGCTAACGGTGGTCGCGGCATGGCAGAGTTCGGCCAGCGTCAGACCAGCCTTGACGTGTTTTTCGGTCACCGGCGAATGGGCGATCAGGTCGGCCTTCTTCCAGTGCAGCCGGCGTGACAGGTCCTCCTTGCCGGCATCGACGCGTGAAAGCACGGCAGCAGCGGCGATCGCCTTGAAGGTGCTGCACATCGGAAAGCGCTCGTCGGCGCGGTAGCCGAGCGTGGCCCCCGTTTCGGTGTCGAGCACGAAGGCGCCGAGCCGCGCCTGGATGCGTGCCTCGATCGCTTCGAGCGCTTGGGCGAACTGGCTGTCGCCATTGCCAGCGGCAAACGACAGGCGGGGAGCGGCGAACGCGGCGGCGACCAGTGCGCCGGCAAGCCGGGTGAAGTGGCGACGGGACAGCGGGAGGGACGGAGGAAATGACATGGGAAGGTCGGGCGAGGCGGACATGACGGCTCCTTGGGCACGTGGCGGATGTGTTTTCGGTTTCGTCGGCCCGGGTGCGCGTTGGCAGTCCGGCTTGACGATTGGCTCGCCCCCATCGCTAAATTTATCGCAATTGCACCGCAAACGACCTTATCTGGCATCTCACCTTAGAAAAACTGGGGCATCCATGGTTCGACCCTATCTTCCGCTCAATGCGCTGCGGGCCTTCGAGGCCTCGGCCCGGCATCTGTCGTTTACCCGCGCCGCGATCGAGCTCTGCGTCACCCAGGCAGCCGTCAGCCAGCAGGTCAAGCAGTTGGAGGACCGGCTGTGTGTGGCGCTGTTCAAGCGCCTGCCGCGCGGCCTGATGATCACCGAAGAGGGCGAGGCGCTGTTGCCGGTGCTGCGCGAGAGTTTCGACCGGATCGCCGGAACGCTCGACCGCTTCGAGCACGGTCATCTGAGCGAAGTGGTCAAGGTCGGCGCTGTCGGCACCTTTGCCGTCGGCTGGCTGCTGCCGCGGCTTGGCGATTTCGCAAGGCGGTTTCCCTTTGTCGAACTCAGGCTGTCGACCAATAACAACCGCGTCGACATGGCGGCCGAAGGCCTGGATTTCACCATCCGCTTCGGCAATGGCGCCTGGCACAGCACGGAGGCGCTGGAATTGTTCGAGGCGCCATTGTCGCCGCTCTGCCTGCCGCAGATTGCTGCCCGGCTGAACGCCCCAGACGACCTGCTCGGCGAGACGCTGCTGCGCTCCTACCGCGCGTCGGAATGGGCGTCGTGGTTTGCTGCATCAGGGGTGGATGCCTCCGTCCCGCTGAAGGGCATGGTTTTCGACACCTCGCTGGCGATGATCGAGGCATGCCAGCAGGGCGCCGGCGTGGCGCTGGCGCCGCCGCTGATGTTTCAGCGGCTTTTGACGTCGGGCCAGCTTGTGCAGCCGTTTGCCATCGAGACCGGCATGGGCAGCTACTGGCTGACGCGGTTGAAATCGCGCCCACCCACCGCCGGCATGCGGCTGTTCCAGGACTGGTTGCTGGAGATGGCGGCCGGCGAGGCTACGGGGCGAATGGGCCGCTAGCCTTCCTCGACCACCTCGGCCTCGGGCGCATTCTTCTGCACCGAAGTGGCACAGTTCTTGGCGCTCGCCTTCGCCTTGTAGGTTTCCGAGCGCACCATGATCTCGCCATTGGCGGCCCGAAAGCGGACGAAAGTCTCGCCGTTTTTCGCCTCGTCGATCTCGAAGCGATAGCCGCTGCCGGTTTCCTGCTGGGTCAGGTCGACGATCGCCGCCGTGGGGGCATTTTTCTTGATCGACTCGACGCAATTCTTCGCGCTGGCCTTCGAGGCATAGTTCTCCGACCACACCATCACTTCGGCATTGTAGACGAACTGGACGCGGTATTCGCCCTTCTCGGTCTTGACGATCTTGAACTTGTGCATTGGCTATTCCCCCTTGGAAGCGATCGCGTCGCGGTTTATTCGAATTGCCTGCACAACTAAATAACGAGGATTTTGAGGGGCTGCAAGCCGGGGGAGGCTTGCAGGTTTGGCTGAAATTTGGCAAGCTTTGCCAATGGAGGCGCGTATGGCCACGATGAATATCTCGCTGCCCGAGCAGATGAAGACCTGGGTCGAACAGCAGGCCGAAAGCGGTCGCTATGGCAATGCCAGCGATTACATGCGCGACCTGATCCGCCGGGACCAGGAGCGCCAGCAGGGGATTGCGGACCTGCAGCGCCTGATCGACACGGGCATCGAAAGCGGCGTCGGAACCCGGACCCTGGACGAGATCCTGATCGATGCAAGGCGGCGGGCGAAGGCATGAGCCTGCGGCTCAGCGTCGAAGCCGAAGAAGATCTGATTTCGATCTATGTCTATGGAGTGAGGGCGTTCGGAGAGGCACAGGCGGAGCGCTACTACGCGGATCTGAGAGCCACGTTCGCATTGATAGACGAACACCCGCTGCTGGCCCGCCAGCAGCGGCAATTCACGCCGCCGCTCAGGATGCATCCGCATGGCGGACATCTGATCCTCTATACGATGGATGAAGCTGGCGTATTGGTCCTGCGCGTCGTCGGCCATCGACAGGACTGGGCACGACTGCTGTCCGAAGGCGGATGAGGTGGCACGTCAGCCGTGCCGGTACTTTGCCAGCGGCAAACCATGTTTGGCGACATAGTCGTTATCGGCCTGAATTGCGTCCGCGTTCTCGATTTTCCAGCGGCGCTCCTTTTCGGCCCTCACAGCATGCGCGATGCCAGCCTCGGCGGCATCCGCCACATCGAGCCCAAGTTCATGGGCTTCCGCGACAAGCGTCTCGTCCAGGGGCAGTTTGGTGGGTTTGCGGGCCTGCGTCGACATGCACGGATCTCCGGTGAATGCCGGATCATAGCGCAAGAATGGCCGAACCGGAAGCGGGCGCCGAAGGCGGCGGACCAGCCTGATCCAGTCGGTTTCAGGTGATCGGGACCTCGAAGCTCCGTTTCAATGTCTCCATCGGGACATCTGTCTTGACGCTCAAGACGCTTGGAATCCGCGTGAGGTGATCGGCCTGGAAGCGCCAGTAACTGTGTAGGTCGGCGGTGACCACCCGGAGGATCGCATCACATTCGCCCGTGGTCAGATAACACTCGGTTACCTCGGGGAACCGCCGGATGGCCTCCCCGAACTGCAGGGTGACTTGAGCATCTTGGGTCGTGAACCAGACCCGGACAAACACCGTGAGGCTGGCCCCTACTTTTGCCGGGTTAACCACCGCGATGTATCGATCGATCACGCCGGCCTCCTCCAGCAGACGGACCCGACGCAGGCAGGGCGACGGCGAAAGACCGACCTCCTTTGCGAGGTCCACATTCGAGATGCGTCCATCGCGCTGCAGGACGCTTAAAATGCGTCGATCTATGCGGTCCAATATAAATGGCACATAACGCTCCCGATTCAGTCATAATTGGCAGATTATGCTAGAAAAGGTTTAACTTCTACAATTTTTGCAATTTCTGCTGCCGCGATTTGACCTACCGTACACATGCAAATTCGGAGGCATTTCCATGACCAAAAAACTCAAGAAAATCGTACTCTCTTATTCCGGCGGACTGGATACGTCCGTGATCCTGAAATGGCTGCAGGAGGCATATGGGTGCGAGGTCGTTACTTTTACCGCCGATCTCGGCCAAGGCGAGGAACTGGAACCGGCGCGCAGGAATGCGGAAATGCTCGGCGTCAATGACATCCGGATCATCGACTTGCGGGAAGAGTTTGCCCGGGACTTCGTCTTCCCCATGCTGCGTGCCAATGCGCTGTATGAGGGGCAATATATGCTGGGAAGCTCGATCGCGAGACCTCTGATCGCCCGGCATCTTGTCAAGATCGCACAGGAAGTTGGAGCTGATGCCATTTCACATGGGGCGACGGGCAAGGGCAACGATCAAGTTCGGTTCGAACTGGCGGTGAACGCCCTTGATCCATCGATCACGGTCATCGCTCCATGGCGGCAGTGGCCTATCCGCTCCCGTCTCGAACTGATTGCTTATGCCGAGCGCCACCAGATCGTGATCCCGAAAGACAAGCACGGAGAAGCGCCGTTCTCGACCGATGCCAATCTTCTGCACACATCAACGGAAGGCAAGATGCTGGAAGATCCTGCCGTTGTGGCTCCCGCCTATGTTCATCAGCGCACAGTTGATCCGGTTGATGCGCCTGATGAGCCGGAAATCATCAAGATCAGTTTCGCGCGCGGCGATGCGATTTCCCTCGACGGCGAAGCCATGTCGCCGGCGCCACTGCTTGAGCAATTGAACCTGCGCGGTTGCAGACATGGTATCGGGCGGGTGGATCTGGTCGAAAACCGGTTTGTCGGAATGAAATCACGCGGTGTCTACGAAACACCGGGCGGGACGATCCTGCTCGCCGCCCATCGAGGGATCGAGTCGATTACACTCGATCGCGCGGCGGCTCATCTCAAGGATGAGTTGATGCCCCGTTATGCCGAAATGATCTACAACGGTTTCTGGTTCTCCCCCGAACGAGAAATGCTTCAGGCCCTGATCGACAAAAGCCAGGCATTCGTCAGCGGCGACGTGACCCTGAGGCTCTACAAGGGCTCCGCGAGCGTCATTGCCCGCTCATCCCCATACTCGCTCTACAACGCCGACCTTGTGACATTCGAGGAAGGTTCCGGCTCATACGACCATCACGACGCCGAAGGCTTCATCCGGCTGACCGGTCTGAGGCTCAAGAATTGGGGTGCCAGGAACAGGGACGCACTGCGCTAGGTGCGACGGACAAAGGGTTGGGTTTCGACCCGGACAGGTTGCTCCGGGTCGCCACACCTCACTCGTCGCTCATCTTCAGGGCTGCAATGAACGCTTCCTGCGGGATGTCGACCTTGCCGAACTGGCGCATGCGCTTCTTGCCGGCCTTCTGCTTGTCGAGCAGCTTGCGCTTGCGCGATGCGTCGCCGCCGTAGCACTTGGCGGTGACGTCCTTGCGCATCGCCGAGATCGTTTCGCGGGCGATCACGTTGCCGCCGATCGCCGCCTGGATCGGGATCTTGAACATGTGGCGCGGGATCAGGTCTTTCAGCTTTTCGCACATGTCGCGGCCGCGCTTTTCGGCAGCCGAACGGTGGACCAGCATGGAGAGCGCATCGACCGGCTCGCCATTGACCATGATCGACATCTTGACGAGGTTGCCCTCGCGATAGGCGTCGAGATGATAGTCGAACGAGGCATAACCCTTGGAGATCGACTTCAGGCGGTCATAGAAATCGAACACCACTTCGTTGAGCGGCAGCTCATATGTGAGCATGGCGCGCTTGCCGACATAGGTGAGTTCCGTTTGGATGCCGCGGCGGTCCTGGCAGAGCTTGAGGATGCCGCCGAGATAGTCGTCGGGCGTCAGGATCGTCGCCTTGATCCACGGCTCGTGGATTTCCGAGATGCGCACCACGTCCGGCATGTCGGCCGGATTGTGCAGCTCGCGCTCGGTGCCGTCGGTCATGAACAGCTTGTATACGACCGAAGGGGCGGTCGCGATCAGGTCGAGATTGAATTCGCGCTCGAGACGCTCCTGGATGATTTCGAGATGCAGAAGGCCGAGGAAGCCGCAGCGGAAGCCGAAGCCCAGCGCCGCAGACGATTCCATTTCGAACGAGAAGGACGCATCGTTGAGGCGCAGCTTGCCCATGGCGGCGCGCAGGTCTTCGAAATCGGCCGCATCGACCGGGAACAGGCCGCAGAACACCACAGGCTGGGCCGGCTTGAAGCCCGGCAGCGCTTTGGCCGTCGGCTTCTTGTCTTCGGTAATGGTATCGCCGACGCGGGTATCGGCCACTTCCTTGATCGAGCCGGTGAAGAAGCCGATTTCGCCGGGGCCGAGTGAATCGACGGCCAGCATCTTCGGGGTGAGCACGCCGACGCGCTCGACCTGATACTTGGCATCGGTGCCCATCATGCGGATCGTCTGGCCCTTGGTCAGCACGCCATCGAGCACGCGCACCAGAACCATGACGCCGAGATAGGTGTCGTACCAGCTGTCGACGAGCAGCGCCTTCAGCGGGCCTTTTTCGCCCATTTCGCTCTTCGGCGCCGGCAATTGGTGCACGATCGCTTCCAGAACGTCCGGGATGCCGAAGCCGGTTTTTGCCGAGATCAGCACGGCCTGCGATGCGTCGATGCCGATGACTTCCTCGATCTGCTCGCGGATGCGGTCGGGTTCGGCCGCCGGCAGGTCGACCTTGTTGAGAACGGTGACGATCTCGTGATTGTTGTCGATCGCCTGATAGACATTGGCGAGCGTCTGGGCTTCCACGCCTTGGGAGGCGTCGACGACGAGCAGCGAACCTTCGCAAGCCGACAGCGAGCGCGAGACTTCATAGGCGAAGTCGACGTGTCCGGGCGTGTCGATCAGGTTGAGGATATAGGTTTCGCCATTGTTGGCCTTGTAGTGCAGGCGCACCGTCTGGGCCTTGATGGTAATGCCGCGCTCGCGCTCGATATCCATCGAATCCAGCACCTGCTCGGACATGTCGCGCTCGGCGAGGCCGCCGGTCGTCTGGATCAGACGGTCGGCCAGCGTCGACTTGCCGTGGTCGATATGGGCCACGATCGAGAAGTTGCGGATATGGTCGAGGGGGGTGCGGTTATCTGTGCTCATGGCTTGCGCATATAGCAGCGGGCCGTTTCAGCGCATAGCGGGAATTTGAGTCAAATCACCAGACACGGTGGCTTTCTTGTGCTGACGCGCTCGCGTGCGGCCCGCTTTTGGCGCAGGCGCGCCTCTGCTGCGGGCGGTCAACGGCCCGCTGCTTGTCCTTCGGGTCTGCGGTTTGCGATCATCTATGCTTGTTGTGTCGGCGAATCGCGGAAGATTTCCTTGGGCTTTGACGCCTGGCTCAGGTTGGCAAGCGTCGCGGCATGCCTGCCGCGACATCGATGCTGGCGATGACGCTTTGCGGTGCCGGTGCGTCAGTTCAGCGCCGTCCACTCGTTGTGCACATCGGTGATGCTCTTCGACAGGTGGACATGCTTGTCGATGTGATCGACCCAGTCGAGCGGGATGAGGTGGTGCTTGCCGTCCGATGAGCCGCTCTTGGTCAGCTTGATGCGGCTCTGGCCTTCAAGGTGATCGACGGTGCCGACATGCGAACCATCGACGGCAATTACGTCCATGTGTTCGCGGATCTGGTCAGCGGAAATCATCGCGGTTCCTCCTGGGTGATGGTTGTCTGACGCAGATCTAAGCCCGGACGGCGGGTATTGTTCCCCACTATGCCGGTCACGTTTGCGAATGGCACGATGGTCTTGACTCCATGATGCGATACTATAATTCTTACATAATGGAATCAGGTGGTGATGAGTTTGAAAAGACGGTGGCCGAGCGCCTCAGGGCGCTGCGGGCGGAGCGTGGTCTGACGCTGGATGCGTTGGCCGACCTGTCCGGCGTCAGCCGGGCGATGATCTCGCGCGTCGAACGCGCCGAAGCGAGCCCGACGGCGGCGCTGCTGGCGAGGCTTTGTTCGGCGCTCGGCGTTTCGCTGTCGGTGTTTTTCGACACCAAGACCAGAAAGGCCAGCCCCTTGGCGCGCCGGGCCGATCAGCCGGTCTGGCGCGATCCCGACAGTGGCTATCTGCGTCGCGCGGTCTCGTCGCCGACGGGGACTGGTGCCGGCAGCGGCAGTGCCGTCGATATCATCGAGGTCGAGTTTCCGGCCGGTGCCGAGGTTCGTTTCCCCGGCAGGCTGACCCGTCGCAACCAGACCCAGCACGTCTGGGTTTTCGACGGCGAGATCGTCATGACGGTCGGGGAGGAGGTGCATCACCTGTCGGCCGGCGATTGCCTGTTCATGAATGTCGCTGACGTGCATGGCTACCGCAATCCCGGCACCGTTGCGGCCCGTTATGCCGTGGTGATCAACCTCGGCTCCTGATCCTGTCACGCCATGTTCAACTGACCAAAATGTTCAACTGACCAAAACCTTGGAAACCACCATGTCTGATATCCGCCTGCTCGACGAAACCGAAACGCTCCGGGTTTTGCCCGATCTTTGTGAGGTGCTGGCCGATTGCATCGAAGGCGGCGCATCGCTCGGCTTCATGTCGCCCTTTGCGCCGTCCGACGGCGTGCCCTTCTGGCAGGGCGTTGCTGCCGCCGTCGGTCGCGGTGAGGTGCTGCTCTATGTGGCCGAAGTCGAGGGCAAAGTGCGGGGTACGGTGCAGATCGGCTTTGCCAGCAAGCCGAACCAGCCGCATCGCGCCGACCTGATGAAACTGCTGGTGCATCGAAGCGCGCGCGGTCTGGGTCTCGCCCGTCGGCTGATGGCGGCTGCCGAAAATGGTGCCGTCGGGGCCGGGCGCACGCTTCTGGTGCTCGACACCGCGAGCGGCGAACCGGCGGAAGGAATCTATGAGAAGCTCGGCTGGCAAAGAACCGGCGTCATACCGGCCTATGCGCTGTTTCCCGATGGCCGCTTCTGCGACACCACGATCTTCTACAAGAACCTGGCTTCTGCAAGAAACCTGGCTTCGACAAGCGCCTGAGTTGAGCACATCTTGAGCGGCGTGTACCAAAAATTGCCACCCTTGCTGCGCCGCGATCCCCTTTCCGGCATCGGGCCTTATGCTATTGCTGCGGACGGAATTTTTAGTTGGGGGATCAAAACATGCTTTTGTCAAAGGGCCGCGCGTTGCGGCTTGGTGTGCTGGCGCTCGTAGCCCTGGTCGCGGCGCCGGCTCTGGCCGCCGATGTCACCTTCGTGATGCAGAACGACCATCCGAATGCGGTTGAGGTCGAACTCTACAGCCAGGACCGCGACCATGTCTGGCCGGGCGATGGCGAAGTCTATTACCTCGATGACGGTGAGGCGAAAAGCATATCGCTGGCCTGCGAAGAGGGTGAGAAGATCTGCTACGGCGCCTGGATTTCCGGCGACCGCGCCTCCTATTGGGGCACGGGTCCGGACAATGGCGAAACCTGCACGGACTGCTGCTATACCTGCTCCGGCGGTGAAACCCAGCAGATCAATCTGATCGAATAAGTCATACGGCGGGGGCCGGGGCAAGGGCGATTTCCACGGTCATGGACCGGCGGTAATCGCCCTTTTCTGTTTCAGCCCTTAGAGAGCTTATGCTTTGCGCTTCTCCGTGACGAAGACGGCGAGCGCCAGAACCGGCAAGGCAAGGCCGATCAGCGAGGCGAGCGACCATGCACCCGCGGCAAAGGCCCAGGCGCCGAGGGCCGAGCCGATGGCGCCGCCGGAAAAGAAGATCGCCATGAACAGCCCGTTCAGGCGGCTGCGCAGGTCGGCGCCGAGTTCGTAGATCGAGCGCTGTCCGGTGACCAGCGTCATGGTCACGCCGAAATCGAGCAGGATGGCGGCGAATGTCAGGAGCGCCAGCGCGAGGCTGGATCCCTCCGCTGCGATATGGGTGAGCAGGAAGGCGACGGCGACGCTCGCCAGGCCAAACGCGGTGGCCGGACGCACGAGACCCCGGTCGGCAAGCCGTCCGGCAATCGGCGAGGCGATGGCGCCGGCGACACCGGCAAGCGCAAACAGCGCGATCCCGCCCTGAGACAGGCCGAAGGCGGGACCTGCGAGATAAAGCGGCGTCACCGTCCAGAACAGGCTGAAGGCCGCGAACTGGAAGGCCTGATAGGCGGCGCGGCGCTGCAGCACCGGCTGGCTGGCAAGCAGCCGACCCATCGATCCGATCAGTTGCAGATAGCTGAGTTTCGCCGCAGGTGCCCGGCGCGGCAGCCGCGTCCAGAGCAGCCCGGCCAAGGCGACCATGACCACCGCCGAGAGATAGAACATGGTGTGCCAGGAGAAGAGGTGCGCAATCACGCTTGCGACCGGTCGCGCCATCATGATCCCGAGCATCAGCCCGCTCATGACATTGCCGACGACGCGTCCGCGCACCGCGTCGGGCGCCAGGTTGGCGGCAAAGGGCACGATCATCTGCACGGCAACCGAGCCCAGTCCGATGGCCAGCGAGGCGGCGAGAAACGGGCCGGGCGTGGTTGAAAACCCGGCGGCGATCAGGGCAAGCGTGACGAGGCCGATCATGCCGACGATCAGCCGGCGGTTCTCGACCAGATCGCCCAGCGGAACCAGCAGCAAAAGGCCGATGCCGTAGCCGATCTGGGTCAGGGTGACGATCAGGCCGGTGGCTTCGACCGGCAGGCCGATGGCGGCGGCGATGGGACCTGCGAGCGGCTGCGAGTAATAGAGATTGGCGGCAATCAGACCGCAGGCGGCGGCCATCATGAAGGTCATGCCAGCAGACAGGCCGATGGGTTGGCCAGTGGATTGGCCAATGGTTTGATCAGTGGTTTGAGCAGAGGGTTGGCCAGTCGGCGCAAGCGGGGGAACGGGGGATGTTTTGAGGCTCATCGAACGGGTCCTTGGGAGGAAAAGGCAGGGGCGTGAATGGGCGGCGACTTGGAGTGTCGGATGGGGGCGTCGGCAGGTTTTGGCGTGCCGGTCAGTCGAGCAGTCTGAGCACGGCTTCGGCCGAGGCGAGCGTCTGGGTTTCCAGTGCGGCCGTCTTGCCGGCGATGCGAATGCCCTGGAGATAGGAAAACAGCGCAAGCGCCGTCGGGGCAGGCGCAAGGTCGGCACGGATCGAGCCATCGGCCTGGCCTTCGCGGATGAAACCCTCGAGCCGCACGACAAGCCGCTCGTTATGCAGGCTGACGCGATCGGCGATCGCCGGATCCGACAGGGTCAGTTCGACGGCGGCCCCGATCGCCAGGCAGCCGCGCCGGCCGGTCTCGCCACAGGCGGCCATGGCGTAGAACCCGACCACGCGCGACACCTTTTCGCGACCGTTGCAGGCCGAGGCCAATGCCTCGTCGAGCAGATCGGCGCGGACCTGCTTGTAGCGATCATAGGCGGCGATGAACACATCGCGCTTGTCGCGAAACGCCTTGTAGATACTGCCGGCGGTCAGGCCCATGGCCGCCTTCAATTCGCTGATCGAGGTGCCGTGATAGCCCTTTTCCGAAAATATCCGGATTGCCGCGTCGAGCGCGACAGTCATGTCGAATTCGCGCGGGCGTCCGGGAGAACGGGCGGCGGTTTCAGAAGCGGTCATCGGCTGTGCCAATCAAATAGGAAACGTTCGTTTCCAAATAGGCGCAGAGATTGAAAACGTCAAGTGTCTAAGCGGGGATATTGAAACGCATGACGACCGCCCGGGCCGCCATGCCTCTTGCGGGTCGTCACTCGGCCCCGTCCTTCAGCATGCGTGCAAAGGCTTGCCCGATGTGATCGGCGACTTCTGCATGGATATCGGCGCGCGACCGCTGCGGGCTCTCGTCGCAGATCGGATCCGGTTCGCCGATCTGCTTCAGCATGGCAGCGGACCCCGGCTTGCAGAGTGGCAGGAAGCTGAAATGGTCGGCCTTCTCGATCTGTTCATAGGTCGCGCCGGCAATTTTGGTTGCCAGCGCATCGGACAGCACGGCAACGGGTATCTGGCCGGCGCTGCCGAGATTGACGAAGGCGAGCGGAATGTCGATCGCGGCGAGGCTGGCCCGCGTGAAGGCGGTCGCAAGGCCCGGATCGACCAGAACGGCCGCTTTGAAACGTGGATCGCGGTTGGACTGTTCGAAGCGCTGACGATCCACGCTGCGCAGGTCGAGCGGCGGCACCTTGATTTCTTCGTCATCGACGAAGCCGCGCCCGCCTTTGAACCAGCGGCAGTCCATCATCGCGGGATAGCTGTCGCAATAGGCGACGTAAGCGTCGAGACTTGCCGTTGCACCGGCGATTTCCATCGCCGCCGTGCCGCCCAGCGAAAAGCCGAGCACGCCCACCTTGGCCGGATCGACCACGCCGCGCCATATCGGATCGCTGGTGACGCTGTCGAGCACGGCGGAGAGATCGGCCGTTCGCTCCCAGATTTTCGGTGTCGCTTCGGGGGTGGAATCGCCGCTTGTCGTGCCGGGATGATCGGGACCGGCAACGACAAAGCCTGCCTCGGCGAGCGCCGTTGCGATCCAGGCCATGCCGAGGGCGCGCGAGCCGGAACCGTGCGACAGGAGAATGAGCGGAAACCCGCCCGTGGCAGGCAGGGCGTCGCGCAGCACCTCGGTGCCCTCGAAGATGCGGTTGTCGCCGACAGACATGCGGTGACCGCCGGATGCTGCCGGATACCAGACGGTGACGGCGAGCGGTCTTTCGCGGGCAGGGGCTGTGATGGCGAGCGTTTGAACGCCGACAGGCTGGTCGGCAAAGGCGGTGCTGCCGACGAGCGCAAGGGTGAGCATGGCAAGGGTAGGGACCGCAAGGCCAGGGTTTGTAAGGATGGAACGCATGGGAACCTCGTTCGCGTTGGAGAAGAAGGATGTTTCACGCCGGATCGGTGTCCGGGACGCCCAAGATCGCGATCGAGCACGTCCTTGATCACGATCCAGTCTCCGGGCTGGCCTTGTGCCGCATGCCGGCAATTTGGGCGACCGTCGGCTCGTGCTGCGCCTTGCGACAATTTCTGGTCCGACGATCGGAAATATCCGCACGTCCCTTGCCGATCCGAAGGGGCTGACGCTAGGTTGAGAATAATGAAAGAGCGGACGATGGTCCGCCAGGTGGGGAACGGGAATGCGCGTCTTTTACTCGGAAAAACACAGACTTCGCGATGCAAGGACAGAGTTGCATGGTGGCCTGCTGGTCAAGCCGTTCGAGGGGCCGTTCAGGGCCGAATGGATTCTTGCAGCCGTCAAGGAGGCAGGTTTCACCGATGTCGAGGCGCCTGCCGAACACGGGCTGGACACGGCGCTGAAAGTGCATGACGCCGGCTATCTCGATTTTCTCGCTACCTGCTGGGCGCGGTGGCAGGCGGCCGGCTTTCAGGGCGAGGCGATCGCGACCTCGTTTCCCTGTCGGCGCAGCCAGATCGCCCGGGTGCCCAACCATATCGACGGTGCGCTCGGCTACTATGCCAATTCCGCCGAGACCGCGATTTCCGGTGGCACCTATGAGGCGGCGATTGCCTCGATGGATGTCGCGCTGTCAGGAGCCGACTGGCTGAACGCCGGCAACCGCTTTGCCTTCTCGCTCTGCCGCCCGCCCGGACATCATGCGGGCTTCGATCTGTTCGGCGGTTACTGCTTCATCAACAACGCTGCGGTCGCCGCCCAGCGGCTGCTCGATCTCGGTGCCCGCAAGGTCGCCATCCTCGATGTCGATTTCCACCATGGCAATGGCACGCAGGACATCACCTATCGCCGCGACGATATCTTTTTTGCCTCATTGCATGGCGAACCGGCCGATGCCTTTCCTTATTTCCTCGGTTACGCCGACGAGACCGGCGAAGGTCCGGGCGAGGGGCTGAACGCCAATTATCCACTGCCATCGGGCACGCCATTCGACGCTTGGTCGGCGGCACTGGCCGACGCGCTGAAACGCATCACCGCCTATGGCGCCGAGGTCATTGTCGTCTCCTTGGGTGTCGACACATTCGAGCAAGACCCGATCAGCTTCTTCAAGCTGAAGACACCGGACTATATCCGCATGGGCGAGATGATCGCCAAGACCGGCATACCCGTCCTGACCCTGATGGAGGGCGGCTATGGCGTGCCGGAAATCGGGCTCAATGTCGCCAATGTGCTGAAGGGCCTGGAGGGCTGACGACAGGATGACCGCAACGCAGCGTCGCAGCCTCTTCTACTCGAATGACTTCCTCCGCGAAGGTGAGGCATGACGGTCGGCTACAGGGAAGGCCAGAGCTTCGATGCGACCCGGCAGAACTGGGATGCGTCCGGCATCAGGCCGCTGTCCTGGACGGTCTGGTATCCCGCCGCAAAGGGCGCGAAAGCCGAGGTTCCGACCGCAGCGTCGTGGTTCAGGCAGGAGCCTGTGGCGCGGGACGCGCCGATCGCTGTGAGCGAAAGATCGCTTCCGCTGGTACTGCTGTCGCATGGCAGTGGTGCGAGTGCGTCCGCCATGGCTTGGCTGGCGCATCGGCTGGCGGAGCGCGGATATGTCGCCCTTGCTGTCGATCATCATGGTCATACCGGCAGCGAGCGCTACCGGGCCGAGGGGTTCCTGTGCCTGTGGGAACGCGCAGCCGATCTGATCGCGCTGCTGGACGATCCAGCCTGGCGCCGGGCACTGGGTGGGACGATCGACGACCGCGCCCATGTCACGGGCTTCTCCGCCGGCGGTTATACCGCGCTGCAACTCGTCGGCGCCCGTGTCGCCTATTCGCAGTTCGAACCGGACAATCCGGTCAAGAGCCCGGTCCGAGGTCCCCGCGAGTTTCCCGATCTCGCCGATCAATTACCCAAGCTGCAGGCCAATCCGGTTTTCCGCACATCCTGGGCGCGCCGGCGCGCTGATTTTTCCGATCCGCGGTTTCGAAGCGCGATTGCCATCGCGCCGGGGCGCTCTGTGCTCGGCTTTGATGTGGAGAGCCTTGCAGCCATGTATCGCCCGGTCTTTGTCATCGGCGGCGATGCCGATGACGTGGCGCCGCCGGCCGAGTGCTGCGACTGGCTGCTCGGTCGCATTCCCGGCAGCGCACTGGAGATCATCACGGACGGAATAGGCCATTACACCTTCCTGCCGGAAGGCTCGAAAGTCGGAACGCAATTGTCGCCGGACCTGTTCCGCGATGCAGCGGGCGTCGATCGGCGGGCAGTGCATGATGAAGTCGCCGGCCGGATCGCGGATTTCCTCGACGGCGTCCGCTAAACGCAGACGGCCCGCTTTGGGCGGGCCGTCGCAAGCGTCAATACGGCAGTCGGGGCCTAGAGATTGCCCTGGCGCTGCTGGATCATCTGATAGGTGTCGAAGCTGTAGTCGGCGATCTGAGCCCAGAGATAGGCATCCAGCTTGAACGCCTGCTGGCTGTCGAACAGCTTCTTGAAGTTCTCGTTCTTGGCGCTGATCTCGGCATAGGTCTCCTTGGCTGCTGCGTGGCAGACATCGAGGATTTCCGAGGAGAAGGCGCGCAGCTGGGTGCCATTGGCAACGAGTTCGCGAAGCGCTTTGGCATTCGATGCGTCGTAGCGGGCGAGCATGCGGGCGTTGGCGGCAGCGCAGGCATCGGTGAGGATGCTCTGGTAGCTTTCCGGCAGTTCCTTGAACTTGTCGAGGTTGAAGAAGGCATGCACGGTCGGGCCGCCTTCCCACCATGCGGGATAGTAGTAATAAGGCGCGACCTTGTAGAAGCCGAGCTTCAGGTCGTCATAGGGACCGACGAATTCGGTGGCATCGATCGTGCCCTTTTCGAGCGCCGGATAGACATCCGAGCCGGCGATCTGCTGCGGCGTGACGCCGACCTTGGCCATCACATCGCCGGCGAGGCCGGCGATGCGCATCTTCAGACCCTTGAGGTCGTCGATGGTCTTGATTTCCTTGCGATACCAGCCACCCATCTGGGCGCCGGTATTGCCGGCCGGCAGCGCGTAGAGCTTGTGGCCGGCGAGGAATTCGTTGAGCAGGGCATTGCCGCCGCCCGCCGTGAACCAGGCATTGGTCATGCGTGCATTGAGGCCGAATGGAATGGCGGTGCCGAGCGCAAAGGCCGGATCCTTGCCGATATAGTAATAGCAGCAGGTATGGGCCATCTCGACCGTGCCGGCGGTCACTGCGTCGGCCGCCTGCAGCGGCGGGACGATCTCGCCGGCCGCAAACACCTGGATCTGGAACTTGCCGTCGGTGGCCTTCGATACGCTTTCGGCAATATCGGTGGCGGCGCCAAAGATGATGTCGAGGCTTTTGGGGAAGGACGAGGTCATGCGCCAGGTAATCGTTGGATTTTCCTGGGCGATGGCCGGAGCGGCGAGCGCGGCTGCGCCCATGCCGGCAACGCCGGCCTGCGTGATGAATTGACGGCGGTTCATTGATCTCTTGCCTTGAATGTTTCGATAGCCCCCAGCTCCCGGCTGCGGTCTAAAGGTGCGTGACTTTGGGTGCAAGCCAAAAGCCGAATAATATTGTCCGAAAGGTGACCATAATATCCCGCTTCTTGCGTAAATTGCCGTTTTTGCGCAATCAGTTGGCAGGCGGCTGCGGCTGACGGTTCGGATCATCCAGCGCCGGATTGTAGAACAACGACAGCACCAGGCTTCTTGCAATGCGTTCCGCACTGTTGATGAACCAGTCGCCTGCCGCAGGCGATGCGCCGATATCGCGCAGCGTCAGGGCAAACAGGTGCAGCCACTGACCGAACAACTCTTCCGCCATGCCTTCGACGCCGTGATGTGCCTGGACCGGCTTGCCGCCATAGGCGCCGGTCTTGAAGGCGATCGAGGACCAGAAGGACTTCATCTTGACCATGTGCTCCGGCCAACGTCCGGACAGGCGGGCCTCAAAAACGGGCCCGAGATTGGGATGTTGCTGGATGCGGCCGTAGAACGTGTCGACAAGCCGGTCGATGAACGCCTGGTCGACACCCATACGCGTCATCTCGGCTTCCGCCCGCGCAATGATATCGGCCCGATTTGCGGCGCGGCCGCTCAATTCCGTCATGCCTGATCTCCTTGTCCGCGCCTGCAGTCAACAGTCCATGCGGCGCTCCGTAAGCGCCGTCTGCCCGGCGTCTTGCCGCCTCTGTTTCACCGATCTTGGGGCTTTGGTCAAACCGGCGCCCCTGCGACTTGACCTCGCAGGGGCGCCGCGCTAATTATTTAGAATAATTCTAAAAAGGATAGCGGTGATGAAATTCTCTGCCTTCGCATCGGCCAAGCGGCCCTTCGACAGCCTGAGCGAGCAGGAGATCCTCGGCCTGGCGATTTCGTCCGAAGAAGACGATGCGCGGATCTATCTGGCCTATGCCGACCAGTTGCGCGCCGATTTTCCGCAATCGGCCAAGGTCTTCGAGGATATGGCCGAGGTCGAGCACAGTCATCGCAACATGCTGATCGCCATGCATCGCGAGCGCTTTGGCGAACGCATTCCGCTGATCCGCCGGGAACATGTCCGTGGTTTCTACGATCGAAAGCCGGATTGGCTGCGCAAGAGCCAGACGCTGGCGCAGATCCGTGCCGAAGCGGAACGCATGGAGGAGGGGGCAGCCCGTTTCTACCATACCGCCATGCAGCGCACATCGGATGCCGGGATCCGCAAGCTGCTCGGCGATCTGGCGCTGGCGGAACAAGGTCATGAAGAGACTGCCGCCATGCTGGAGGAAAAACATGTCTCCGGCGATGCAAAGGTCGACGAGGACGATACGGTGCGCCGTCAGTTCATCCTGACCTATGTCCAGCCGGGCCTGGCCGGGCTGATGGACGGCTCGGTCTCGACCTTGGCGCCGATCTTTGCCGCAGCCTTTGCCACCGGCGACACCTGGCAGACTTTCCTGGTCGGCCTGTCCGCCTCGGTCGGCGCCGGCATCTCGATGGGCTTCACCGAAGCCGCGCACGATGACGGCAAGCTGTCTGGCCGTGGCTCGCCGATCAAGCGCGGCCTCGCGTCAGGCATCATGACGACGCTGGGCGGCCTTGGTCATGCGCTGCCCTATCTCATTCCGCATTTCTGGACGGCGACGGTCACGGCGGCAGTGGTGGTGTTCTTCGAGCTCTGGGCGATTGCCTTCATCCAGAACCGCTATATGGAAACACCGTTCTGGCGGGCCGCCATGCAGGTCGTGCTCGGTGGTTCACTGGTGCTGGCAGCCGGTGTGCTGATCGGGCATGGATAAGGCCCAAGGTTGATGTGGAGGTTGACGTCGGGGCCGCCAGGTTGTCATCTGGCTGCCATCCAACTGAACTAACCGGGTTCGCATGAAACTGTCTCCCGCGACCATCGGTCTGGGCGTCTCCATGACCATCGGTTACGGGACGCTCTACTACTCATTTTCCGTTCTGGCGCCGGAGATTGCCGGCGAATTCGGCTGGGACGAAAGTTTTGTCTTTGCCATTTTTTCGCTGGGTCTGCTGGCCGGTGCCGTATCGGCCCCGATCGTCGGTCGCCAGATCGACCGCTTCGGCGCGCGGCTGGTGATGAGCCTCGGTTCGCTGCTGGCCGCGCTGTCGCTGGTGCTGCTCGCCCAGATGCAGAACGCCTGGCAGTTTGCCGCGATCGCGCTGGCTGCCGAATTCGTCGCGATCGCCGTGCAGTATGACGCAGGCTTTGCCGCCTTGGCCCAGCGATATGGCCGGCAGGCGCGCGCCGAAATCACCCTGGTGACGTTGATTGCCGGTTTTGCCTCGACGATCTTCTGGCCGCTGTTGCAATGGCTCCTGACATGGATGAGCTGGCGCGATGTCTATCTCGTGCTGGCCGCGATGAACCTTTTGATCGCCTTGCCGATCCATCTCGCGATGCCGAAGGGTGTTCAGGGCGGTATAAGGATGGTCGGGCCGAAGCGGCTTCCGGAAAATACTCACGAGACGAAGACCGTCAGTCCGGATATGGGCCAACGGCCGGCGGATCGGTCGGCGGCCACGGACCGGCGGCCGATGGTCTTGATGGCGATCAGCTTTGCCGGTGGCGGTTTTGTCATGTCGGCGATCGGTGCTGCCCTGCTGGTCCTGCTCGGCGATCTCGGCTTTGCCGCCGGCACGGCCACCTTTGCCGCAAGTTTCATCGGCCCGTCGCAGGTCGGGGCCCGGCTGGTCGAATATGTCCGCCGCAGCCTTTTTTCGCCACCACTGACGGCGATCATCGCCGCCGTTGCAATCACGCTTGCCATGGTGCTTTTGTGTCTCACCGTGGTCGAGCCCTGGCCGATCGCCATTTTTGCCTTTGCCGTTGTCTACGGGATCGGACAGGGACTGACCTCGATCGTGCGCGGCATGCTGCCGCTGCACTATTTCGGTCCCGACGGCTACGGCCGTCGCACCGGCGCTCTTTCCGGCATCCGCATGGTATTGTCGGCTGCAGCGCCGTTTTCGATCATATGGCTGAATGAAAGACTGGGCCCGGCCGCAGCGCTCGGCTGTCTTGTGCTTGTTGCGACCATCTCGACCGTCGCCATGCTGGCGCTGGTCAGATCAAAGCCGGGTGCCGAAACGGAGCGGTTGCAAAGCCGCTAGGGCCACTGCTTAGCGCAGCGCGCCAACCAGGACGTCTGCACTGCCATTTTCGATCGTGACCCAGCGGCCGGTGTCGTAGCTCGCCTGGCGCTTCAGGTAGGTGTAGCGCGTTTCGCTCCACAGCTTCACCTGGTCATTGAGGTTGTCGAGGATGAAATCGCCCGACTGGGTGCGCACGGTCAGAACGGCATGACCTTCGCCGTCCGGCTTGCGGACAACGGTGATCAACAGGTCGGCGGCCGAAAACCCGGCAGACATCAGCTTGCGGCGCTTCAACAGGACGAAATCCTCGCAATCGCCGACATCGGTCGGGTAGACCCAGACTTCGTCGCGGCCGTAGATTTCGAGGTCGGTCATCGGTGTGATCGAATGATTGACCGTGGCATTGATCTCGCTGATGACGCTCCAGCCATGATCGGTGACCTTGGGCACGGAGGCCGGACGGCTGCGCACGGCGCATTCCGCGGGATTGGCCTTGCAGAATTCGTAGTGACCGATCGGCTGCGAGGTGACGCTGCCGGTGATCATGGAATTGAGGGGCTTCGGCGCGCCATAGCCGAAATCAGCCGGTGCCATAACCGCCACCGCGATGAGCAGCGCCTTGATGGCGCGCGAACCGTTCATCATGAAACTGTCCCCTGTATCGTTAACGAAAAGTTAAGATTTTCAGGGGGTGTGAGTCAATCGCGCCGGCGGGCAAGCCGACGCAATTCCGTGAGTATGGTTAAAATGCGACACATCTAACCAGGATGGGGGCCGAAGGTTCCGGAAAATTATCGAGATCAATCGTCAGATCATGGCGGCAATTGCTGCCTTCATCCGCGCAATATCCTCTGGCCGCGACAGGCGGTGGTCGCCATCGCGCACGAGGGTCAGGACGACATCGTCTGCCGGCAGGAATTCCATCAGCTTCAGCGCATGCTTGTACGGCACGTCCGGATCCTTCATGCCCTGCAGGATATGCACCGGGCAGCCGGTCTCGATCATCCCGGTCAGGACGCGGTTTGACCGACCGTCCTCGATCAGGGCGCGGGTGAAGATATTCGGCTCGGGGCTGTATTCGGACGGTTCCTCGAAATAGCCGCGCTCGGCCAGCGATTGTTTTTCCGCCTCCGACAGATGCGGCTCGATCAGGTCGACGGTGAAATCGGGCGCCGGCGCGATCAGCACCAAGCCGGCAACCTCGAAGGGCAGGCCGAGACGGCGGGCTTCCTGGATGACCCTGAGCGCAATCCAGCCGCCCATCGATGAGCCAACCAGGATCACCCGTTTGGCGGCAGACGCCGAAATCACCGCCAGCGCCTCTTCCGTCCAGCGCGAGATCGTACCCTGGCGAAATTCGCCGCCCGACAGGCCGTGCCCGGAATAGTCGAAGCGGATTGCCTGAAGTCCGTGTTCGGCGGCGAACATGTCCATCTCAATTGCCTTGGTGCCGGCCATGTCGGACCGATAGCCGCCGAGCCAGACCAATGCTGGCTTTTCGACAGGGCTTGTGGCGGGCCGAAGGATGGTCGCGATCTCGCGTTCGTCGCCTGTGGGACCAACCGAGATGGCTTTTTCGACGAGTGTGTTGGAGATTTCGGACATGGAGCGGCTCCTTTTTGCTGATTTGCTGTAAAACACATTCAGGAAGTGACGGACAACAGGTGATTTTCTGTCCGGACCATGGTATTGACACTGCCGCTGTATTCGCCACATAGGCCTTCGGCGCGCATCGCGTCGCCAGACTTTGTCTAGACTTTGCAGTGCACGGAAATAATTCAAGGAGAATACGACCATCCGCAGACCGTTCAAAACCGATGCCCCCGTAAAGGATGGGCCGCGCTCCAATCGAGAAATTCGCGTTCCTAAAGTCCAGTTGATTGATGACGAGGGCCAGAACCTCGGCGTCGTGGCGACGGATCAAGCGCTTCGAATGGCGGAAGAGGCCGGACTGGATCTGGTCGAGATTTCCCCGAATGCGGAGCCTCCGGTCTGCAAGATCCTCGATCTCGGCAAGCTGAAATATGCCAACCAGAAGAAGGCAGCTGAAGCGCGCAAGAAGCAGAAGATCGTTGAGGTCAAGGAAATCAAGATGCGCCCCAACATCGACACCCATGACTATGAGGTGAAGATGAAGGCCATGAACCGATTCTTTGAAGAGGGCGACAAGGTCAAGGTGACCCTGAAGTTCCGCGGCCGTGAAATGGCCCACCAGGAACTCGGCATGAAGCTTCTGCTTCAGGTCAAGGAAGACACCGTGGCGATTGCCAAGGTCGAAGCCGAGCCGAAGCTCGAAGGCCGCCAGATGATGATGGTTCTGGCCCCGAAGTGATTGCCTGAACACAAAACGCCGAAATCAGCCGCCCACCGGGCGGCTTTTTTCATGGCCGCTGTTTCGGCAGCCGGCCCGGCCGGCCAGAAGTCGCCCCTTTTCTGACAGCTTGCTGACAAGCCGTGCGGGCATCCTGTCAGGCGCCGTGATGCACACTGCAGTCATCCAAACGATGGATGTGCAACACGGAGAATAACAATGACCTGTCTTTTGCGTAGAGCCCTGCTGGTATCCAGCACCGCCATCGTCGCCTTGACGATCCTGCCCGTACTCGGCGCCGTGCTTCCTTCGCCCTATGCCTCGATGATCGTCTCGGTCGCCGAAGCCCGCGGTGGCGATGATGATGGCTCCGATGATAGCGGCCGGGATGGGTCCGACGACAGCAGTTCCAGCCGTGGCGGCAGCGACCGCGACAGCGATGACGATCGTGATGATGACCGCAGCGGTCGCCGTGGTGGCGATGACGACAGTCGCGATGATGATCGTGACGACGATCATGGCCGTCATCACAGCAGCGACGACAATGACGACAGGGACGATGACGACAGCGCCGACCGGGGCCGTGGTCGGGGCCGCGATGATGTGCGCCTCGTCGTCAGTGACGCCCAGCTCAATGGCCTTCGCAATGGCACGATGATGGCCGTCGACCAGAATGGCAACCGCCTGCGCTACGAGGTCGAGCTGGAACACGGCCAAACCGAGATCAAGCTTCGCGCGCCCAAGGGCACGCTCACCAAGGTGACGGTCATCCCCGCCAGTTGACCGGCATCGAAACGCGCGAAGCCCATCCGCCCGGGCAACCCCTTTCGCCGTTTCGCCCCGCCCGGCGCCCCCGGGCGGGGAACCCGTTTTTGCTGGTGGCAACACCGGCCGACACGCGCTAGGCTCAAGCAGTCGCGGTCCTGGATCCAGGCTTGTCCTGCATCCGGCTCAATCCTGCATTCAAGCCAGCGCCAAAAGAGCAAGGAAATCTCCAGAAAGCCCATGGATCGTCGCGCATTCCTTCACCTCCTGCTGACCCTGCCCACGGGTTTGGCCGTGCTGGCACGGACCGACCCCGCTTGGGCTGATGACGACAGCGACAGCGATAGCGGCAGTGACAGCAGTGGACGCGGGTCAGGCGGCAGCGACGATTCCGACAATGACTCCGGCGACGATTCGGACAATTCAGGACATGGCAACAGCGATGACAGGGATGACGACAGCGACGACGATGACGACAATTCCGGCAGCGGCTCGAAGGGCCGCAATCGTGATGCCGATCATGTCCGGGCCCGCGATGCGGTCCGCCAGGGGCGCATCCTGTCGCTGCGCCAGATCCTCGACAAGGTCGACGAGATGA
The DNA here is from genome assembly GCF_918741265.1 of Rhizobium sp. CECT 9324. Lineage (NCBI taxonomy): Bacteria > Pseudomonadati > Pseudomonadota > Alphaproteobacteria > Hyphomicrobiales > Rhizobiaceae > Rhizobium > Rhizobium sp. CECT 9324. The sequence goes on from NZ_CAKKMZ010000001.1 coordinate 789,962, forward strand.
AGGCGGGACGGGTGATATCGGTCGATCTCAACCTCGAGGCCCGCACGCCTTATTATGCCCTCAAGGTCGAGAGTGCCAAGGGCAGCGTGCGCAGCCTGAGGCTGAATGCCGAGACGGGCCGCAAGCTCTCGGCATTTGGGTGGTGATGCATGCGTCTCCTGCTCGCCGAAGATGATCTGGGCATTGCCGAACACACGCGCACCAAGCTGGAGGCCGAAGGTTTCATCGTCGAGCACCTGACCAGCGGACCCGAGGTGTGGGCCGAAGGCGAGACGGGAGACTACAACGCCATCATTCTCGATCTCGGCCTGCCGGGCATGGATGGCCTGTCCATTCTCAAGCGCTGGCGCGCGGCTGGTCTCGACACCCCGATCCTGGTGCTGACGGCGCGCGGTTCATGGATGGAGCGGGTTGACGGCTTCGATGCCGGTGCCGACGACTATCTGCCCAAGCCGTTTCGCAGCGAGGAACTGATCGCGCGGCTGCGCGCCCTGTTGCGTCGCGCCGGCGGCCGGCCGAAATCGGTGGTGACGGCCGGCCGGTTCGTACTCGACGACCTGGCCCGGCGGGTGACCTATGACGGACAGGCGCTGGAATTGACGCCGCTGGAATTTCGCCTTCTGGCCCTGATGATCGCCGAGCCGGGCCGCGTCTTCGATCCTTTGCAGATCGCCCGCCATGTACAGGGCCGCGACGATGACCAGGCCAAGAATGCCGTCGAGGCGATGATCGCCCGCATTCGCCGCAAGACCGATGCCGATGCGATCGAGACACGCCGTGGTTTTGGTTATGTGCTGCTGGATGACAAGCCATGATGCAGTCGCTGCGGCTTCGTCTCGTCATCGGAGCCATGGTGGCCGTGGTCCTCATCCTGTTGCTGGTCGGCTTCGGCCTCAGCCGCATTTTTTCCGACTATGTCGCCGAACGGTATCGCACCGACATGGCCGCGGTGATCGACCAGTTGGCCGCGGGCCTTGAGTTGAAAAACGCCAAGGCCGTACTGGTGCGAAAGCCGGCTGATCCGCGTTTCGACCTGCCGGGCAGCGGGCTGTATTGGCAGATCGTCTCGGAGCGCGGCGAGGTCTTCCGCTCGCGCTCGCTCTGGGACCTGGAAATACCGGTCGCAGCGCTTGTTCCCGGTGATTATGGCTTCAGCGCCACCGAAGGGCCGGACGGTGCCGAACTTTTGGTCCATAGCCGCCGCATTCTGGTGGAGGAGCCGGACGGCTCGCGCAATTTCACCCTGCTGGCAGCCTTCGATCGCTCGGTGATGGACGATGCCCTGCTCGATTATCACAGCGCCATCGCCTTCATGCTGGCGCTGACGGCGGCGGTGCTGGTCGCGGCGGCCTTCCTGCAGATCGGCATTGGCCTGGCGCCGCTCGCCAGCCTTCAGTCCGATGTCGCGCTGGTGCGCTCCGGCTTGAGCCGGGCGGTGAAGGAAGGCGGGCCGCGGGAGCTTCGTCCTCTTGTCGGCGAACTCAATCATCTGCTGCGCGAGCGTGAAACGGCGATCGAGCGGGCGCGCGCAAGGGCGAGCGACCTGGCCCATGGCCTGAAGACACCGCTCACCGTGCTTTTGCAACTGGCCGACAATTTGGCCGGAGCCCAGCGTGATCTCGCCCGCCAGCAGATCGACCTGATCCGCCAGCGCGCCGACCGGCAATTGCAGTCGGCACGGCTCGGCGTCGAGCAGATGGCGGTCACCGAACTGGCGGCGCTGGTCGGCAAGCTGGTGTCGGTGCTGAAACCGGTGACGGAGCATCGCGGGATCGACTGGCGCATTGAAGTCGATGAGGCCCTGACCGTCGACATGGACCCCGCGGACCTGGCCGAGGCGCTCGGCAATGTGCTGGACAATGCCACGCGGTTTGCCGCAACCGTCATCCAGGTGACCGGTCGCATCGAGGACGAACATCTGCTGATCGATGTCGAGGATGACGGCGAGGGTGTTGTCGAGGAAGCGCTGTCGGGCATTGCCGGGCGTGGCGTGCATCTCGACGACAAGGATCCCGGCTCCGGCCTCGGCCTGGCGATTTCGCAGGATGTGCTGGAGGCTTATGGCGGATCCATGCGCTTCAGCCGGTCATCGATGGGGGGTCTGAAGGTGTCGCTGGGCGTCCCACACAACGGCGGATGACACGGCTTTTGAAGATTCCTGCCCGCCCCCGTTGCGCTTTTTTGGTCCTGCGGTTATAAGCCCCCGTCCGAACGGTCCGGCAGGGCATGCCGTGGCCGTTCTTTATGCTTGAAAACGGGCATTCGTCTGCCTGTTTCGATACAAGAACAATGGAGTAGCAAAATGCCCAAGATGAAGACGAAGTCCTCCGCCAAAAAGCGGTTCAAGATCACGGCAACCGGCAAGGTCCGTGCAGCAGCTGCTGGCAAGCGCCACGGCATGATCAAGCGGTCCAACAAGTTCATTCGTGACGCACGCGGCACGATGGTTCTGGCTGAACCAGATGGCAAGAAGGTCATCAAGAACTACCTGCCAAACGGTCTCTGAGACCCGGCACTTTTGGATCAATAAGGAGATCATGACATGGCACGCGTAAAACGTGGCGTAACTTCCCGCGCCAAGCACAACAAAGTATTCAAGGCAGCCAAGGGCTTCTACGGCCGCCGCAAGAACACCATCCGCGCCGCCAAGGCTGCCGTGGATCGTTCGAAGGCATTCGCCTACCGCGACCGCAAGGTCAACAAGCGCAACTTCCGCGCTCTGTGGATCCAGCGTATCAACGCGGCTGTGCGCGAATTCGGCTTGACGTATGGCCGCTTCATCGACGGCCTGAACAAGGCTGGCATCGAAGTCGACCGCAAGGTCCTGTCCGACATGGCCATCCATGAGCCGGCAGCCTTCGCGAAGCTCGTTGACGTTTCGAAGAAGTCGCTCGCCTACCTCAAGGAAGCCGGCACGACCAACGAGTTTGAAAGCGCGGTCAAGTAAGCCAGCGCTTCCCGACTGAATTTCAAGTATTGGGAAACCCGCGCTGGGACTGCTGGCGCGGGTTTTTCTTTGACCGTTAGGCCGTGACGGTATCACGGCGCGACATGAAGGGCAGGAAACGGAAAATGTCCGATCTCGACAGTTTGAAGACCCAGCTTCTCGCCGATATCGCCGCCGCCGCGGATGAACCGGCGATCGAGGCGGTGCGCGTGGCGGCCATGGGCAAGAAGGGTTCGGTTTCCGAACTGCTGAAGACGCTCGGTGCCATGACGCCGGAAGAGCGCCAGACCCGGGGCGCGGCGATCAACGCGCTGAAGAATGAAGTCACCGAACAACTGACCGCCCGCAAAGCCGATCTCAAGGATGCCGCGATCAATGCGCGCCTGAAGGCCGAGACGCTGGACGTGTCGCTGCCGGTGCGCTCCTCGCCTGCCGAACGCGGCCGGATCCACCCGATCAGCCAGATCGTCGACGAGATCACCGCGATCTTCGCCGACATGGGTTTCTCGATCGCCGAAGGTCCGGATATCGAGACCGACTACTACAACTTCACCGCGCTGAATTTCCCCGAAGGTCATCCGGCCCGCGAAATGCACGACACCTTCTTCCTCCAGCCCGACGAGAACGGCGAGCGCAAGGTGCTGCGCACCCATACCTCGCCGGTGCAGATCCGCACCATGGAGGCGCAGAAGCCGCCGATCCGCATCGTCATTCCGGGCAAGACCTATCGCCAGGACTCGGACGCCACCCATTCGCCGATGTTCCACCAGGTCGAGGGCCTGGTGATCGACAAGACGGCCAATGTCGCCAACATGCGCTGGATCCTCGAAGAGTTCTGCAAGACCTTCTTCGAGGTCGACAATGTCGTGATGCGCTTCCGCCCGTCCTTCTTCCCGTTCACCGAACCGTCCTTCGAGGTCGATATCCAGTGCGACCGCTCAAGCGGGCCGATCGTCAAGTTCGGCGAAGGCACCGACTGGATGGAAATCCTCGGTTGCGGCATGGTGCATCCGAACGTGCTGCGATCAGGCGGTCTCGATCCGGACGAATACCAGGGCTTTGCCTGGGGCATGGGCCTCGACCGCATCGCCATGCTGAAATACGGCATGCCGGACCTGCGCGACTTCTTCAACGCCGACGTCCGCTGGATGAGCCACTACGGCTTCCGTCCGCTCGACGTGCCGACGCTGTTTGGCGGCCTGAGCAACTGAGCAGGCTGAGCAACTGAGCGGCAAGAATTGATGACCGCCCCCGGCTGGGGGTGGGACGGACAGGCGGGGCGAAAGCCTCCCCGTCCGGTGAGAATTGAAGGCGAATGAGACGTGATTGAGCATCTTGATAACATGCGGCCGGTCGATGCGCTTTGCGGCGACGACCTGCTGCATGTGGAACTGACGGACGGTCGTATCGTCAGTGTTCCGGTCTGGTGGTATCCGCAGCTTCAGGACGCGATGCCGGTGGAACGCAACAACATAGACTTCATGCCGAAAAGCATGCACTGGCCCGACATCGAACTCGATATCTCGGTCATCAGCCTGCTTCTCGGCGAAAAGGCGCCAGGCGCGCGATCGCCGGACGTTTCGGACAAGATTCAGGTGGAAACGAGACAATGAAATTCACACTCTCCTGGCTGAAAGATCATCTCGATACCGACGCGAGCCTCGACCAGATCTGCGAACGCTTGACGGCGATCGGGCTCGAAGTCGAGCATGTCGATGACAAGGCGGCCTACAAGCCTTTCATCATCGCCAGGATCCTGACGGCGGAAAAGCACCCGGAAGCCGACCGGCTGAAGGTGTTGACGGTCGATGCCGGTGACGGCAAGCCGGTGCAGATCGTCTGTGGTGCGCCGAATGCGCGCGCCGGCATGGTCGGTGCGCTTGCCCGTCCGGGCACCTATGTGCCGGGCATCGACGTGACGCTCGCCGTCGGCACGATCCGCGGCGTCGAAAGCCATGGCATGATGTGCTCCGAAAAGGAGCTCAACATGTCCGACAATCACGACGGCATCATCGACCTGCCCGAGGATGCGCCGGTTGGCACGTCCTTCGCCTCCTATGCCGGGCTGGATGATCCGGTCATCGAGATCAATCTGACGCCGAACCGTCCGGACTGCACATCGATCTTCGGCATTGCCCGTGATCTGGCTGCCTCCGGCCTCGGCACGCTGAAGCAGCCGAAGGCGCCGAGTTTCGCCGTCGAGGGCGACACGCCGCACGAGGTCAAGATCGTGCTTGACGACGAACGCCTCTGCCCGGGCTTTGCCTATCGGCTGGTGCGCGGCGTCAAGAACGGCCCGAGCCCGAAATGGATGCAGGCCCGTCTGCTCGCCATCGGCCTTCGCCCGATCTCCGCGCTGGTCGATGTCACCAACTACATGACCTTCGACCAGGGTCGTCCGATGCATGTCTTCGACGCCGACAAGGTCAAGGGTGTGCTGACCGTACGTCGCGCCCAGGTTGGCGAGGAAGTGCTGGCGCTTGACACACGCACCTACAAGCTCAATCCGGCCAATGTGGTGATCGCCGATGACAATGGCGTCGAATCGATCGGCGGCATCATGGGTGGCGAACATTCGGGTTGCGACGAGAACACCACCAATGTGCTGATCGAATCGGCGCTCTGGGATCCGATCAACATCGCCAAGACCGGCCGTGGCCATGGCATCATCACTGATGCCCGCTACCGTTTCGAGCGCGGCGTCGATCCGGAATACATGGTTCCCGGTCTCGAGCGCACCACCGAACTGGTGCTCGACATGTGCGGCGGCACGGCGGCGGCGGCAAAGGTAGCCGGCTACAAGGGCCATCAAAAGAAGGTTGTCGAGTTCCCGTTTGCGGAGGTCAAGCGCCTGACCGGCCTGAACGTATCCAATGACGAAGCCCGCGCCATCCTGACCGGCCTCGGTTTCGAGGTCTCCGGCTCCGGTGAACGCGTCTCGGTTTCGGTCCCGTCCTGGCGTCCGGATGTCGACGGCAAGGCCGATCTGGTCGAAGAAGTCATGCGCATGTTCGGTGTCGACAACATCAAGCCGGAACCGCTGCCGTCGATGGGTGCGGTCAATGGCAAGATCCTGACGACGCTGCAGATCCGCACCCGCACCGCCAAGCGCGCGCTGGCCGCACGCGGCATGATGGAAGCGGTCACCTGGTCGTTCATTTCGGCGGAACATGCCAAGCTGTTCGGTGGCGGCAAGCCGTCGCTGAAGCTGGTCAACCCGATCGCGGCCGACATGTCGGACATGCGGCCTTCGCTGCTGCCCGGCCTACTGACGGCGGCCCAGCGCAATGCCGACCGCGGTTTTGGCGATGTGGCGATCTTTGAAGTGTCCGGCACCTATGAGGCAGATACGCCGGACGGCCAGCGTCGCGTCGCCGGCGGTATCCGCCGCGGCACGGCCTCGCTCGCCGGCGCCGGCCGGTCCTGGTCGAATGCCACCAAGGGCGGCGGCAAGCCGGTCGACGTCTATGACGCCAAGGCCGATGCGCTGGCGGTTCTGGAAGCCTGCGGCCTGCCGATGGGCAATGTCCAGATCGAGCAGGGCGGACCGGAATGGTACCATCCCGGCCGTTCCGGCACGATCAAGGCTGGCCCCAAGGTGATCCTCGGCTATTTCGGTGAATTCCATCCGAAGACGCTGGAAGCGCTCGATGTATCGGGCGCGCTCTGCGGCTTCGAGGTCTTTGTCGATGCCTTGCCGGAACCGAAGAAGAAGGCGACCCGCACAAAGCCGGCGCTGGAGCTTTCGCCCTTCCAGATGGTCAAGCGCGACTTCGCCTTTGTCGTCGAGAAATCGGTCGAGGCGGGTGCGATCATCAAGGCCGCCACCAGCGCCGACCGCAAGCTGATCACCGGCGTCAATGTCTTCGATGTCTTCGAAGGCGCGTCCGTTGGCGAGGGCAAGAAGTCGGTGGCCATCGAAGTGCTGATCCAGCCATCCGACAAGACCCTGACGGATGAGGATTTCGATGCGCTGACGAAGAAGATCGTCGGCAATGTCGAAAAAACCACGGGCGGCAGTCTGCGCGCCTGATCCCACGGTTCATCCAGGGGCGGCTTTGCCGCCCTTGTTCATTTGGGGCGACTGTCCGATGGATCGCGGACGCTGGGAACGGGGAAGTGCATGTCTGCAGGTTTCGATTTCACCACGCTGTCGGCGCGCGACAAGTACAAGCTTATGATCGGCACGATCATCCCGCGGCCGATCGCGCTGGTGACGACGGTGGACACGGAAGGCCGCATCAACGCGGCTCCGTTCAGCTTCTTCAATTGCCTGTCGGCCGACCCGCCGATCCTTGCGCTTGGCGTCGAAAACAATCCCGACATGTCGTTCAAGCATACCGGCGAGAACATCCGCATGACGGAAGTGTTTACCGTCAACATCGTCTCGTTCGCCATTGCCGAGGCCATGCATGCCTGTGCTGCGAAACATCCGCGCGGCGTCAATGAACTGGAACAGGCGGGGCTGACCGCCATGCCCGGCACAAACGTCGCCTCACCGTGGATCAAGGAAGCGCCGGCTGCCTTCGAATGCCGTCGCCATGTCAGTCTCGAACTCGGCAAGTCGCGGCAGATCATCCTGGGCGAAATCCTGTTTGCCCACTATCAGGACGGCCTCGTCGATGATCGCCTGCATGTCGATCCGGCCGGCATCGATGCCATCGCAAGGCTTGGCGGCGATACCTGCTCGACGATCCGAGACCGCTTCGAAATGCTGACCCCGAAGTTGTAAGGGCGCTCTGTCGCCTGCGTTCAGCGCAAAGGGGCGCCGGCCGCGGCCGGGTTTGCAACCGGGACCGTCGGCCGCGCTGCAGGCCTGGCAAAGATCACCACATTGCCGGCAAGCGTCAGCGCGAGGCCGAGAACCCCGAGCAGGGTCCAGTGATAACCCTCGTAGAGCGTCGACAGCGACAGCGCGACGACCGGGAAGAGCACGGTGGTATAGGCGGCCCTGGATGAGCCGATGCGTGCGACTAGCATCAGATAGGTGGTGAAACCGACCACCGAGCCGATTGCCGCGAGATAGAGCATGGCGAGCAGGTAGCGGCTATCGGGCGGTGCAATCACTGGCGTGCCGGTTACGGCAATCAGGAGCAAAAGCACGATCGCGCCGTAAGTCATCCCCCAGGCATTGGCGGTGGCGGGCTGGATGCCGGCGGCGCTGTTGCGGCGGGAGACCATGTTGCCGAGCGAGAAGAACAGCGTGCCGAGCGCCGACAGGCCGACGCCCTTCCAGGTGTCGACATCGAAATGCACGAGGATATCCGGCCCGAACAGCAGCAGGAGACCGGAAGCGCCCAATGCCGCCGCAACCAGCGTGCGGCCGGTGATTTGATCGCCGAAGAACAGACGGGCATTGATGGCGTTATAGATCGTCGCCAGCGAGAAGATCACCGAGATCAGCCCCGACGGCACATAGCTTGCGGCATTGTAGAAGCAGATGAAGTTGCAGCTGAACAGGCAGAGCGCCTGGGCCAGGATGAAGGGTTGATGTTTCAGGGTGGGAACCTTGAGCCTGCCCATCACGGCCAGCACCACGATGAAAATCAGCGCGGCGGTGGCGAAGCGGTAGAACACCGACACCAGCACCGGCACAGGCCCGACCTGCATTGCAATGGCGATCCAGGTCGTGCCCCAGATGATGACGGTTGAAATGAACAGGATGATATTGGTCATGCGGCCCTCACTGTGATGGCGCATCAGATAGCGCTGGCCCTGCGTGGGTTCTTGCAGAATCTTGCGGTGAAGTGCGGCCGCGCTGCCATGTCCCGGAGTTGGCGGATGGCGCGGGCTGGAGATTGCGCTAAGGTGAAAGCCTGTTTCCAGGGTCGTTCATGCTGCTCGAGCACCAGTCCATCTTCAGCTTCCTCTCCGCCTCGCCGCGTGCGCAGGCGGTGAGTACACTTGCGCTTGGTTCCGGCTGTGCGGCGGCGATCTGGCGCAATGCGGATGACCGGATGAGTTATGAGCGGCCGGATGGCCACACATTCAGTCTCTATCTGCAAGGAGGCGCCGGCACCCGCCGGCTCGACGGCGCCGCGCTGAATGGCTGGCCGGGCGCGCTCTGTATCATGCCGCAGGGCGCCTCGTCGGAATGGGAAATCACCGATGCCTTCGAGTTCGTCCATCTCTATGTGCCGGACGAAGAGCTGCGACGGGCCTTTACCGAGACTTTCGACCGCGACTGCCGGCTGATGGTGATGCCCGAGGCGACCTTCGACCATGCCCCGGCGCTGGCCCAGGCGCTGAGCCGGGTGGCGGACGCCACGCAGGCGGGCGACAGGCTGCTTGCCGACGAGGCGATGTCGGCGGCCTTCGCCAGCCTGTTTGTCGATCCACGCTATGGCGGTGCGCGCCCGCTCGCCATCAAGAGCGGCCTCTCACCCGCCGTTCGCCGGCGGATCACCGACTATATCGAGGCGCATCTCGACCAGCACATCAGCTTGGCTGACCTCGCTGCGATTGCCGGCCTCAGCGAATTCCACCTGCAGCGCATGTTCCGGGCGAGCTGCGGCGTCTCGCCCCATGGCTGGGTTCAGCATCGGCGGCTTGCCCGCGCCAAGGCGCTGCTGGCGGACGCTGATCCGATTGCCCAGATCGCGTCCGCCTGCGGTTTCAGCAGCCAGAGCCACATGACGCGGGTGTTCAAGACGATGACCGGCACGACGCCATCAGCCTACCGACAAAGCGTCGCCGACAGCGCCTGACGGATACGCCTGACTACTTCGCCTGACGGCTTCGCGCTATTTGTTCGCCATCTGCGCCATGCGCTCGGGATAACGGGCACCCGCCACCTTGGTTGGCGACAGAAGATCGCCAAGTGCTGCGACGTCTTCTGGCGACAGCACGATATCGGCGGCCGCGACATTCTTCTCCAGATTGGCGATCTTGGTGGTGCCGGGGATCGGCACGATGAAATCGCCCTGCGCCAGCACCCAGGCAAGCGCCAGCTGGCCGGGCCTAACACCCTTGTCGGCGGCCATCTGTTCCAGCGCCGTGATCAGTGCCAGATTGGCGTCGAAATTCTCCTGGCTGAAGCGCGGCAGCGACAGGCGGAAGTCGTTGGCGGCCATGCCGTCGAGCGACTTCAGCGCGCCGGTCAGCACGCCGCGGCCGAGCGGCGAAAACGGCACGAAGCCGATGCCGAGTTCGCGGCAGGTGTCGAGCACGCCATTTTCCTCCGGATCGCGGGTCCACAGCGAATATTCGCTCTGGATGGCGGCGATCGGATGGGTCGCATGCGCCCGGCGTAGCGTCGCGGCACTCGCCTCCGACAGGCCAAGCGCCCTGACCTTGCCCTCGCGCACCAGATCGGCCATCGCCCCGACCGTGTCTTCGATCGGCACGTTTGGATCGACGCGGTGCTGGTAGAAAAGGTCGATGACCTCGACGCCCAGCCGCTTCAGCGAGGCTTCGGCGACCGCCTTGACATGTTCGGGTCGCGAATCCGTGCCGCCGGCGCTGGCATCATTGGGGTTCTCGGCATTGATCCTGAAGCCGAACTTGGTGGCGATCTGGATCTGGTCGCGATAGGGCCTCAAGCCCTTCCCGACCAGAATCTCGTTGTTGAACGGTCCGTAGATCTCGGCCGTGTCGAACAGCGTCACGCCGAGCTCGACCGCGCGTGCCAGCGTCGCCAGCGATCCGGCTTCGTCACCGGTCTGGGTATAGCCATGCGTCATGCCCATACAGCCGAGGCCGAGGGCGGAAACGGAGAGGGAGCCGAGCTGTCTTGTTTTCATGGTGTTTGGCCTTTCGCGGAAGAGCGCGCCGGAAGCGCTGATGATAGTCCCAGAATACCACCAGGATTGAATAGGATAATGGCTGTAAATTTGCGCAGCTTGTTCTATCAGATAGAGCAATGAACAGGATCCAGCTTTCGCAACTGGCGGTGCTCGCCACCGTCGCCGAGACCCGCAGCTTCCGCAAGGCGGCCGCAGAGCTTGCCATTGCGCCCTCGGCGGTCAGCCATGCGGTGGCTTCGCTGGAGGCGAGCCTCGGTGTGCGCCTGCTCGCCCGCACCACCCGCAGCGTCGCACCGACGGAGGAAGGCAGGCGGCTGCTGGAGACGCTGGCACCGGCGCTTGCCGATATCGATACGGCGCTGGCGGCCCTGGCTGAGGATAGAGGCGAGCCGGCCGGGCCGTTGCGCCTCACCATGCCGATGCTGGCCGCAGAAGACCTGATCGCGCCGCGACTGGGGGCGTTCCTGAGGGCCTATCCGCGGATCGAACTCGACATCGTCACCAATGACCGCTTCGAGGACATTGTTGCCGAAGGGTTCGATGCGGGTCTGAGGCTCGGCGAACATCTGGAAGCCGACATGATCGCGGTCAAGGCGAGCGGGCCGCAGCGCGGCGTGATCGTCGGATCGCCCGCCTATATCGCCGAACACGGCGTGCCGCTGACGCCGCAGGACCTGATCCGACATCGCTGCATCCGCCGCCGCTTCAGCAGCGGGCGGATCTATCGCTGGGAACTGGAACAGAATGGCAAGGATCTGGCCGTCGACGTCTCCGGTCCCTTGATCGTGTCCGACCAGCGGCTGTCCCGCATCGCGGCCCTCGATGGTGTCGGCCTGGCTTTCCTGTTCGATGAGCGGGTGGACCGGGATATCCGCGAAGGGCGGCTTGTGCCGGTCTTGACCGACTGGTCGCCACCCTTCGACGGTTTCTACATCTACTACACCTCGCGCCGCCAGATGCGCCCGGCGCTAAGGGCTTTCGTCGACTTCTTCCGCTATTCGCGCTGATCAGCCGAGTTTCAGTCGATAGCGCACATGCCCATCTTCCTTCGCATAGCTGTCATAGAGTGTCCGGGCCGTCGCGTTGTCGTGGTTGGTATGCCAGTAGAGCCGCGACCACCCCTTGGTTTTGGCAAGCGCGATCAGGTCGTCGATCAGCGCGCGGCCGATGCCCTGGCCGCGAAAGCGGGCGTCGAGGAACAGGTCTTCCAGATAACAGTCCGGTGTCTTGACCCAGGTGCTGTCGTGGAAATGGTGGATGGCAAAGCCGGCCAGCTCCCCATCGACCTCGGCGACACGCATGCTAACGCGCGAGGCTGGATCGAGGATACGGGCCCAGGTGTGGTCGGTGATCTCGGGGTCAAGATCGACATTGTAGAAGGTCAGGTAGCCGGCCCAGAGCTTGCGCCATGCGGCCTCGTCGGCCGCAGTCGCATCGCGAATGACAAGGGTCATGGTCAGGCACCCGCCGCGTTGAGCAGCGCCATCTGCTGATCCGAGAGCTGGAGCTTTCCGGCGGCGATCAGGCTGTCGAGCTGGCGAAGGCTGGTGGCTGACGCGATCGGTGCGGTGATGCCGGGACGGGCGGCGACCCAGGCAATGGCGATGGTTGCCGGCGTGGCTCCGGTCTCGGCAGCGATCTTGTCGAGTGCGGCGAGGATCTTCAGGCCCTTGTCGTTCAGGTAGTTGCCGACCCGGTAGGAACGGGCGACACCTTCGGTGTCTTCCGGCTTGCGGTATTTGCCAGTGAGGAAGCCGGCGGCGAGCGCATAATAGCTGATCACGCCGATATCTTCAGAAATGCACAGATCGGCAAGTGGTCCCTCGAAACGGTCGCGGGTGTAGAGATTGTATTCCGGCTGCACCACGTCGAAGCGCGGCAGGCTGTTTTTCGCAGAGGTATCGAGCGCTGCCTGCAACTGGCTGCCATCATAGTTGGAGCAGCCGATGGCGCGCACCTTGCCGGCCTTGATCAGCGTGCCGAAGGCTTCCAGCGTTTCCTCGATCGGGGTCTTTTCATCCGGCTTGTGGGCCAGATAGAGATCGACATAGTCGGTCTGCAGGCGCTTCAGCGATGCTTCGACCGCGTCGGCGATCCAGGTCTTGCCAAGGCCGGTCTCGCGGCCATTGTTGTCGAAGCCGACCTTGGTGACGATGATCGCCTTGTCGCGGGACATGCCGCTGCGTTTCAGCCATTTGCCGATAATCGTTTCGCTTTCGCCGCCGACATGGCCATCGACCCAGGCGGAATAGACATCGGCCGTGTCGATCGTGTTGTAGCCGGCGTCGAAGAAGGCATCGAGCAGCGCGAACGAGGTCGCCTCGTCGGCCGTCCAGCCGAAGACATTGCCGCCGAAGACGACGGGCGCGATGGAAAGACCGGTGCGGCCGAGGGCGCGCTTCTGCATGGCATGATCCTTTCGATGGACTGTTGCACCGGACGGTAGCAATCGGCTTCGTGATGCACCATTCAAATTGGTGAATGGGTCAAAACCATGCGTACTTCCTCAATTGTCCTGTCGCCGGTCGCGGCGAAACTGGCTGGGCGGTGCAGCGTGGTGCTCCGACCACACCCGCCGCAAATGCCGTGTCGAGGAAAACCCGGCCCGCTCGGCGACGCTTTCCATGTCGAACCGGCTTTGCGACAACAGGTCATGCGCCAGCGCCACCCGGATCGTGTTGATATAGGCGGTGACCGACAGGCCGGTATGCTCGCGAAACAGCCGGGTCATGTGTCGTTCGCTGAGCGCTGCCAGATGCGACAGCTCGCCGAGGCTCCAGTCGCGCGCCGGATCGGCCATCACGGCATCCTGCATCCGGTGGATCGCCGGATGGATATGGTTGCGGCCGGACAGCCAGGGCGAAAGCTGCGGGTCGGAACCGCTGCGGCGCAGATAGATCACCATCTTGCGCGCGACTGCCAGCGCCACCTGGGCCGATGTCAGCTTTGCTACGACATGCAGCATCAGGTCTATGCCGGTCGAAATGCCGGCGCTGGAGAAGCGGTTGCGATCTTCCACATAGAGACGGTTTTCCAAGACGCTGGCGGTCGGCGCGAGCGCCTTCAATTCGTCGATGCATTCGGCATGGGTGGTGCAGGCATGGCCTTCCATCAGGCCGGCGGCACCGGCCAGCAGCGCACCGGAGCAGATCGTCACCAGCCGTGTCTGCGCGGTGACGACCCGGCGCAGCCATGTGCTGAGACCGACGAGTTCGGCATTCTCGGCAAGCGCCTGTTTGCCGACGGCAAGGCTGCCGGAGACAACCAGCATGGCACCGGCCGGCAGGCTCTCTGGCAGCGGCTCCAGCCCGTCCAGCATCAGCCCGATCGAGGTCTGCTGTCGGACATATGTCGAGACATAGCGGTAATCGAAGTGAACCGCATTCTGCTCGGCATTGGCATAGCGCAGCACTTCCAGCGGCCCTGCGACATCGATCAGCAGGGCCTCCGGCGGAACCAGGATATAGACCGGGATGACCTCCGGCACAGTGGGGGCGTGCAGTGTGTTCAAGCGGCCTTCCTTGCCGTGCCGAGTGCCTCTTCGACGGAGGCGATGCGGGCAAAGCGGCCGGCCAGCACCAGCTCGGTGCGCATACGGATGTCGGCCGGCGAGAAGCTGACGCCCGAAGCGTGTGTCATGGTAAAGGTCAGCATCGCTTCGCTGACGAAATCGACGTCGTAGCCTGTGTCTGCCGCGTGGCGAGTAGTGGTTTCGCAGCACTGTTCGGTGCGGATGCCGGACATGATCAGGCGCGTGAACCCGTTGGCCTTCAACCAGTCTTCGAGACCGGTGCCGACCAGGGCCGAATGCACGTTCTTGTGGAATGTCACGTCCGGGGTGAGTTCCAGTTCGGCAAGCGTCGTGACGAAGCCGCTGTCGAGCGTGAACGGCGCATCGCTGTCGACATGGAAGATCTGCACGACCGGGATGCCGGCAACCTTGGCGCCGTCGATCAGCGCCTGCTGTTTCTCGACATAGGCGGCAAGATCGTCAGTCGTCCAGAATGCACACTGGCGAAAGGACTCCTGGGCATCGACAACGATCAGTGCGGTTTTCTCTGCGGACATTTCAGGCTCTCCGGTGATTTCAACGATAGCCGAATTTATCCAGTCTGGAGAGCAGAAAAAGCAGACAGACGGACGAAGAGAGGACATTTTCGGCCAAGCTGGAGCCCAGCGATGAAGCCACACGTGCTGCGAGCCGGATTGCGCGCGGCGCGAACCTCGCCTAGTGTCCGGCCGTTCTTTTCAGGGAGGAAATCATGTTGCGTTTCGGAATTATGTCGACGGCCAAGATCGGCCGCGAACTTGTGGTGCCGGCCATCCAGGACGCGGAAAATGCCGTGGTCACGGCGATCGCCAGTCGCGACCTGGCAAAGGCCCGCGCCATGGCCGACCGCTTTTCCGTGCCACATGCCTTCGGCTCCTACGAGGAAATGCTGGCTTCCGACACGATCGATGCCGTCTACATTCCGCTGCCGACCTCGCAGCATGTCGAATGGGCGATCAAGGCGGCCAATGCCGGCAAACATGTGCTCTGCGAAAAGCCGATCGCCCTGAAGGCTGACGAGATCGATGCGATCATCGAAGCCCGCGATCGCAACAAGGTTATCGTCTCCGAAGCCTTCATGGTCACCTACACGCCGGTCTGGCACAAGGTCCGCGAACTGCTGGCGGCGGGCGCCATCGGTCAGTTGAAAATGGTCCAGGGTTCGTTCACCTATTTCAACCGTGATCCGGGCAATATGCGCAATATTCCCGAACTCGGCGGCGGCGCCTTGCCGGATATCGGCGTCTATCCGACGATCACCACGCGCTTTGCCACCGGCAAGGAGCCGCAGCGTATCCAGGCGACGGTTGTGCGTGATCCGGAATTCGGCACCGACATCTATTCGAGCGTGAAGGCCGATTTCGGCGATTTCGAGCTGAATTTCTACATCTCGACCCAGATGGCCAACCGCCAGCTGATGGTCTTCCATGGCACGGACGGTTTCATCGAGGTCAAGTCGCCGTTCAACGCCGATCGCTGGGGTGCGGAAGAGGTCGAACTCACCAATCGCAGCCACGACGGCTCGCAGATCTTCCGCTTCCCCGACAGCCGCCAGTACAAGCTCGAGGCCGAAGCCTTTGCCCGTGCTGTCGCCGGCACCACGGGTGAGGTGGTCACGCTGGAAAATTCCAAGGCGAACCAGCGTTTCATCGACGCGATCTATCGTGCCGCGAGCAAGGACGGTTGGGCAACCGTCTGACGTTAGCCGGCTACTGATAAAGGCTATCGCCGGAAGACGAAGCGCGAATAGCCGAAGAAGCTGAACAGCATGGCGGCGATGGAGGCAAAGACCAACGCCGCATAGGGGCTGAGCAGCGGTGCCATTATCAAGAGCCCGGCATAGATGCCGTAATTGACCAGCGAGGTGATCACCGCGATCACGCCGTAGCGGAAGCCTTCGACCACCATCGAGCGCTTCGAGGCGCCGAAGGTGAAGCTGCGGTTGAGCAGCCAGGTGGCGGTCATCGCGAGCGCAATCGCGATCACGCGCGCGCTGAGTGGGCCGAGCGGCGAAAAGCTCAAAAGCAGCCAGAGCGTGCCGGCATCGACGAGAAAGCCCGTTGCGCCGACGATGACGAAGCGGATGAATTTTTTCATGCGGCTTTCGAGGCGCGCTTGGCTGGCGCAGCGGCTTTGGCAGTCGTCGGCTTGTTCACCGGTTTCTGCTCGTCTTCAGCCCGTTTCAGCGCAGGCAGGTTCATGTAGTGGATGCGCAAATGTTCGGCCCGCGAACGGGCAAGCGAATCGAGGATCAGCGCGGCCGTGAAACTGAAGAAGGACATCATCATCAGCGCCATGGCGGCAATCCAGGTCGGCATGCGCGACACCAGGCCGGTGGTGAAGAATTCGTAGAGAACCGGCGCCATGAAGCCGAGGCTCATGCCCATCAGGCCAGCACTGATCAGGCCGAAGAACGCAAACGGCCGGGTTTCCTTCATCAGCATGGCAAACATCCAGAGGATCTTTGCCCCATCCTTGAAGGTCGAGAGTTTGGAATGCGAGCCTTCCGGCCGGCGGCCATAGTCCAGTTCCAGCTCGCAGACCGGCAGTTTCAGCCGCGATGCATGCACCGACATTTCCGTTTCGATCTCGAAGCCGCCGGACACGGCCGGGAAACTTTTCACGTAGCGGCGCGAAAAGGCGCGGTAGCCGGACAGGATGTCGGTGAAGTCATTGCCGAACAGCAGGCGGTAGAGCGTGTTGAACAGCCGATTGCCGAAGGCATGGCCCTGGCGACCGGCATCGTCATGCACGCCTCGGCGGGTGCCGACCACCATGTCGGCCCGCTCGGTGATCAGCGTGCGGATCAGTTCTTCTGCGTCATGCGGCGCATAGGTGCCGTCACCATCGGCCATCACATAGATATCGGCCTCGATGTCGCAGAACATCCGGCGCACCACATGGCCCTTGCCCTGACGGCGCTCACGAACGACGGTCGCGCCGGCCAGCATGGCAGTCAGCGCGGTGCCGTCGGTCGAATTGTTGTCATAGACGAAGATGCGGGCCTGCGGCAGCGCGGTGCGGAAGTCGCGCACGACGTCACCGATCGTCGCCGCCTCGTTGTAGCAGGGCAGCAAGACGGCAATGTCGGGATAGGCGGAGGCCGAACCACTCATCGAAAATGCACCTGTTGAAAGCTCGTGCAGCCGTCCTGACCGCATGCGGCTTTACTATTTCTTGAGAAGGTTAAGGCTAGGTTTCGCCAGACATTGGTCCTGGATTATTTTGCATACCGGTGGCGAAATGCCGCCCTGCTGAGGAACATCAGATTGACGGCAGCAGCCTCCACGTCACCGGCCTCTCTTTCCCGACGTCGCCTGCAGCGCCTCCCGGTCGCTATTGCCCTGTATTCGGGGCTGACGATCTGCCTTCTGGCGCTGCTCAACCTGCCGGGTGCACGCGACTATGTCGGTATCGACAATGATGATGTGATGCGCCTCGTCCAGGTCCGCGATCTCCTGGCTGGCCAGTCCTGGTTCGATCTCACGCAATACAGGCTCGGCCTGCCCGGCGGCACGTTGATGCACTGGTCGCGGATCATCGACCTGCCGATTGCAGCGCTGATCAAGCTATTTTCGCTCGCGCTGCCAACCGAGCGCGCCGAAGCGCTGGCCCTTCTTGTCTGGCCTTTTTTGTTGGTCATCCCTCTGCTGGCAGCCGTCGCCATTGCGGCGCGCAGGCTCGGCGATGCGGTGGTCATGCATATCGCGCTGATCCTTGCCGCCATCTTCGTCATCACCAGCAACCGGTTCCTGCCGGGCGCAATCGACCACCACAACGTTCAGCTGGTGCTGATTGCAACGATCGCCGCCTGCCTGCTCGACCCTGCACGCCGGGCCTTGAGCTTTGCCGTTGCGGGTCTCGCCTGTGCCCTGGCGATTGCCATTGGTGCCGAAACCACGCCGCTGATTGCCGTGGTCTGTGCCGTGGTCGCCCTGCTGTGGGCTGTGGAAGGCTTGGAGATGCAGACCGCAGCGCGCGCGTTTTCGCTATCGCTGCTGCTCTCGATCTCCGCGCTTTTCCTGGCGACCGTCCCGCCTGTCCATTATGCTCTCGTCACCTGCGACAGTCTCTCGATCGGCTACTATGCCATCATTGCTGTCGGCACCGGTGCGCTGCTCGCCGCAACATTTCTGCCGTCTCGGCTTGGTCTTGCAGGACGCGGCGCAGCTCTCCTCGTCATCGGTGTGCTTGTCGGGCTGGCAGCGCTTGCCGTCGCACCGCAATGCCTGCAGAACCCGCTGAACGAGCTGGATCCGCTGCTGCAGACAATGTGGCTCGATGGCGTTCTGGAGGCCCAGTCCTTCTGGCGCTGGCTGGAAGTCGAGCCGTCGAGCTTCGGCGGCTTCTATGCCGTGCCGGTCTTTGCCTTGGCTGTCTGCCTGTTCCGGATGATCCGGGGCGATGATGTGCGCAGCCATGCCATTCTGTCTGCCTTGTTGCTGATGAGTTTTGCCATTGCGCTGATCCAGGTGCGTGGCGCGACCTTCGCAAACCTGCTCGCCATTTTGCCGGTCGCCCTGCTGATCTCCGAGCTTCGGCGCAACTCCAATGCCGAACCGGACAATATCGGCGCCGGCTTCTTCTTCGTTGTGGTCACGCTGATCTCGGTGCCGAGCGTCTGGATATTGAGTGGCGTCTTCATTGTCGAGGGAACGATGGGGATCTCGAACCGGATGCGTTCGCTGGTTGCGGCGACACCAGCGGCTCAGGCCGATGCGGGGGCAGCCTGCGAGACACTGCCGGCACTGGCCCAGCTGAACGACCTGCCGGCAGGCACGGTGGTGGCGCCGTCCGACTATGGCGCCGACATTCTCCGGCTGACCCCGCACCGTGTGCTGAGTGGCCCCTATCACCGCAATCAGGGCGGCATGCTGACCGAACTGCATATCGGCCTTGCCGAGCCGGAGGAAGCCGCCGCCTTCCTGCGCGGCTCGCAATCGACCATCGTCGCCTTCTGCCCGACCAATGTGCAGACCGAGAAGATCGCAAGGATGAAGCCGGATGGGCTTTATGCAGCGCTCGAAGCAGGCCGGGTTCCCGACTACCTGCAGCCATTGTCGCAGGATCCGCAGTCGGGTCTGACGATCTACCGGGTCGTTCTCCCCTGATCGCGACAGTATCGGCGAACGACGATGAAATCTGCTGAGGACCGCAAGCCTGAGGCTGATCTTCGTTGGCTTTTGCGATATTCAGGATGCATGAGCAATTTCTTCGCTGACGATTCGCCGAGCAACCTGACCGAGTTTACCGTTTCGGAACTCTCGGGCTCGATCAAGCGCACGGTCGAGACCGCCTTCGACCATGTCCGGGTGCGCGGCGAGATCTCCGGTTTTCGCGGCCAGCATTCGTCCGGCCATGCCTATTTTTCCCTGAAGGACGACAAGTCACGCATCGATGCGGTGATCTGGAAAGGCTCGTTTCCGAAGCTGAAATATCGGCCGGAGGAGGGCATGGAAGTCATTGCCACCGGCCGCATCACCACATTCCCCGGCTCGTCGAAATATCAGATCGTCATCGAGCAGATGGAGCCGGCCGGCGCCGGCGCGCTGATGGCGCTGATTGAGGAGCGCAAGCGGCGCTTCACGGCCGAAGGTCTTTTCGACCCGGCGACAAAACAATTGCTGCCCTTCATGCCCAGGGTGATCGGCGTGATTACCTCGCCGACCGGCGCCGTGATCCGCGATATCCTGCATCGCATTTCCGATCGCTTCCCGGTCCATGTCATCGTCTGGCCGGTCAAGGTCCAGGGTGAGGGGTCGGGCGACGAGGTCGCCAATGCCATCAAAGGCTTCAATGCGATCGAACCCGCTGGGCCGGTCGCGCGGCCGGACGTGCTGATCGTCGCGCGCGGTGGCGGCAGCCTGGAAGATCTCTGGAGTTTCAATGACGAGGCCGTGGTTCGTGCCGCGGCCGCAAGCGACATCCCGCTGATCTCGGCCGTCGGCCACGAGACCGACTGGACACTGATCGACTATGCCGCGGATGTGCGCGCCCCGACCCCGACAGGGGCGGCCGAAATGGCTGTGCCGGTGAAAGCCGATCTGGAAGCCCAGATCGCGACACTCGCTGCCCGTCTTTCGGGCGCGATCAACCGCCAGATGGACTACCGCAGCCAGGGCCTTCGCGCGCTGGCCCGTGCCTTGCCGTCGCTCGACCAGTTGCTGGCGCTGCCGCGCCGCCGCTTCGACGAGGCGTCGAGTGGTCTCGGCCGCAGTCTCGAGCTCAACACCATGAACAAGCGACGCAGTTTCGAGCGCGCCGCGGCCAAGCTCTCGCCTGATATGCTGGCGCGCCGCCTTGTCGAGCGCCGGCAGAGGCTGGGCGAGCAGGCGACGCGGGCCGAACGCGTGATCGAACGGCTGATCGAGCGCAACAAGGCGCGGCTGGGTCGCTTCGATGCGACGCTGACCGCCGTGCCGTCCCGGCTCCAGGGTCTGATCGCACGGTCGAAGGACCGGTTGGAGAGCCTCGGCCGTCGAGCCGATAGCGCCGTGGTTCACGATCTGCGCCGGGCCCGCTCGCTGGTGGTCGCACAGGACCGCGTCTTGCAGTCGCTGTCCTACAAGAACGTCCTCCAGCGTGGCTATGCCGTGATCCGCGATGGCAGCGACCGGCCGATCTCGCGGGCGGCCGCACTGGCAACCTCACAGCCGGTCGCAATCGAATTTGCCGATGGCCGCGTCTCGGCGTTGGTCGGCGAGGGCGCTGCCGCACCAGACGCCGAGCCGCAGGCGACGTCGTCCAAATCGCCGTCGGCGGCCAAGCCGGCAAGGAAAGCGGAGCCTCCCGTCGGTCAGGGCAGCCTGTTCTGATGGCGATCCGGCACTTCCTGGTCGTTCTGGCGCACCCACTTCCAGACAGTTTTGCAGCCTCTGCGGCACGCACGGTCCAGCAGACCCTGGAATCAAACGGGCATATGGTTGACCTCCTGGATCTCTATGGCGAGGATTTCGACCCGCGTCTGACGGCGACAGAACGCGCAAGTTACATGGGCGGGCAATACGATGCGTCTGTGGTTGCGCCTTGGGTTGCGCGGCTACAGGCAGCGGATGGGCTCGTGCTCGTCTTCCCGCAATGGTGGTTCAATCTGCCGGCGATCATGAAGGGCTTCATCGACCGGGTTTTTGTGCCGGGCGTGGCATTCAGGCACGATCCAGGCGGCGGACGGCTGATACCCTTGCTAACCAATATCCGGACATTCCGGGTGGTAACAACGACGGGCTCGCCATGGTGGATCGTGCACCTCTACATGGGCAATCCGGTCCGGCGCATCCTCAGTCGCGGGGTTGCATCCTTCTGTTCAAACGGCTTGGATTTCGCGATGTTGTCGCTGCACGACATGGACAGGGCGACCGTCGAAAAACGCGTGAAATTTCTCGATCGCGTGCGATCCAGTTTCGCCCGTCTCTGAGTTTCGACATGCATTTTTAAGTTGTATTTTGGTCACTGTAAAAATCACGATCCTGCAAAAATGCAAGGAATTTAGGGGCTTTGCGAGGGTCGGTGCGGCGAAACAGAAAAACCAAAGGTTGACATTCCGTGGCAATGTCTTTATGTAGTGCTTATCGATATTTGCTTGCTGAGCTTTGGTTACCGCGCATTTAGCAACCGCGCCCTGAACGAACCTTCCTTTCAAAAATCGCTATCATCATCCGCAGCGCATCGGCGTTGTGGTATCTCTTATGCTATGAAAGGGTTCATCATGACCACTGGCACAGTAAAATGGTTTAACTCCACCAAGGGCTTCGGCTTCATTCAGCCTGACAATGGCGGCCCGGACGCATTCGTCCACATCTCGGCTGTCGAACGTGCTGGCATGCGCGAAATCGTCGAAGGCCAGAAGATCGGCTACGACATGGAGCGCGACAACAAGTCGGGCAAGATGTCGGCCTGCAACCTTCAGGCTGCTTAATTCGGTATCTGCTTTCCCTTGACCACGGATGTACTGGCACTGTCGAGAGCAAGATCCAACCGAGGTCAGGCACATTGCCTGGCCTTTTTTATTGCCGCTCGCCGACCCGAGCACCCCAGAGGAGGATGAGCATGACAGAAAACTTCAGCAAACCGCGTCAGCAGGCAGAAATTGCCTTTGGCAAAACCCAGTCGCAATTTTTCGCCCGCGAGCGCGCGTTCGAAGAACTGGACACAATCGTGTCTGCGCGCGAAGAAAAGACCCTGAGGCTACGCGAGGCCCGTCTTGCCAAGGAATTGCAAGACAGCAATAAGCCGGCAGCGAGCCCCGTTACGAAACGTGCCAGAAAGGCCTGACCTTGGCCGGCATGGCATCTCAACTGGATTAGAGAATTGAGAAATATAAAAAACACCGAACTTTCCGATCGTCGCAGCACGGCTGCCGAGGCAAAGGCTGCCCTGCTTGAGGCCTATCGTGCCGCCAAGGAAGCCGCACAGCCGAACCTCGAGGCCAAACAGGCCGAGCGCATGGCCGTCGCCGAAGCCCGCGAAGCCCGCCGCGTTGAACGCGAGCGCCTGAAGAACGAAGAACGCGACCGTCTCAAGGCTGAGGCCGCCGAGCGGGAAGCGGCCATCGCCGCGGCTGCGAATGCCGAAGCCGAAGCACGCGAAGCCGCTGAAGCCAGCCGCATTTCCCGCGTCGTCGAAGACGAAGCCGCCCGCAAGGCGGAGCGCGACAGGCGTTACGCCAATCGCAAGGCAAGACAGTCCTGAGGCACGGTCCGCAGGACGAGCTTTGATATCTTGCGACAGCGAAACTGTTCAAGGCCGGCGATTGCCGGCCTTTTCCGTATTCCGGTGCTGGCGTAGATTTTCCGCCCCGTCAGCCGCTCATCGGCCGCTCGTCGGCCGCTCATCGGATTGTGAGCGGCGCTGGCCTTACAAACCGGTAACGCAATTCCCATTTCAACCTGACTATGGCAGCAAAGCGTGGCAGATTGCGTCATGCCCCGTCCGCGATGCCTCTGTTACGTCATGGAGAGTTGACTATGAAAATGATGAATGCTGCGGTCCTGGCCGGCCTTCTGGCTGCAACGATCGGTGCTGCGCCGGCTCTGGCAGAACAATCCGAGCTGTCGAGGATCCTGTTCGGCAGGAGCTACAACGACAATGTCACCGCTGTGAAGGTTGGTCCGTCGTGGCGTGACACGGATGGCACCGTGCCGTTTTTCGTCATGAAACCGCATCCGGTTCGCGTCCGCGCTGCGCAGGCCGAGGTGGCGGCCGATGCCGGTCTGCGCGATGCGCTGGAATTGCGCGAGATTGCCGCGAAAAACGTGATCTGGGTGCAGACCGCGGCCAATGGCGGCAAGATCGTCTACTACCGCTGATATCCGCAGGACGCTGACATGGGTTGCCGGCGGCAGACCGCCGGCATTTCTCTTGAATGATCAGGCCCATTCGCCCTTGCGCATGACCGGCACCTTCGAGCCATCCGCTCTCACGCCATCGATATCCACCTTGTCCGAGCCGATCATCCAGTCGATGTGGATGAGCGAGGCATTGCCGCCCTGTGCCTTGATCTGATCCTGGCTGAGCGTGGCGCCATCGAGGAAACATTTCGAATAGCACTGGCCAAGCGCAATGTGGCAGGAGGCATTCTCGTCGAACAGCGTGTTGTAGAACAGGATGCCGGACGCCGAGATCGGTGACGAATGCGGCACCAGCGCGACCTCGCCGAGACGGCGTGCGCCCTCGTCGGTATCGAGCACCTTGTTGAGCACTTCCTCGCCCTTGGTGGCCTTTGCCTCGACGATCCGGCCGGCTTCGAAGCGCACCTGGATATTGTCGATCAGCGTTCCCTGATGGGAGAGCGGCTTGGTCGACGAGACATGGCCCTCGACCTTCAGCGCATGCGGCGTGGTGAAGACCTCTTCCGTCGGGATGTTCGGATTGCAGGTGACGCCGTTCTTGGCAACAGATGCGCCGCCATGCCATTCGTGGCCATCGGCAAGGCCAACGGTGAGATCCGTGCCCGGGCCGGTGAAATGCAGGGCCGCGAAGCGCTGGCCATTCAGCCAGCCGGAACGCTTGGCCAGTTCGCCATTGTGCGTTTTCCAGGCGGCGACCGGATCGGGCTGATCGACCCGCGAGGCGGCAAAGATCGCATCGGCGAGTTTGGCGACGGCAATCTCGACCGGCACGTCCGGGAATACCAGCTTGGCCCAGGACGGGTTGGGATAGGAGCAGATGTTCCAGTTGATGTCGAAATTCGAGATATATTCGAGCGCCGGCTTATAGGCGATGGAATTGGCCTTGTTAGCCCGTGCCACCTTGGCCGGATCCTGGCCCGACAAAAGCAT
This sequence comes from Rhizobium sp. CECT 9324, assembly GCF_918741265.1. NCBI lineage: Bacteria > Pseudomonadati > Pseudomonadota > Alphaproteobacteria > Hyphomicrobiales > Rhizobiaceae > Rhizobium > Rhizobium sp. CECT 9324. The sequence goes on from NZ_CAKKMZ010000001.1 coordinate 814,481, forward strand.
CGGATTGTCGCCTGCGACCGCCAGCCGCGCCGCGCCATTGGCATAGGCCTTGGCCATGCCCTCGTAGAGCCAGCCGGATGCCCTGTCGAAGCTCTCGTCCGCGCCATGCGCGTAACGGGAAAGGGTCGTTTCCTCGTCGGAATAGAAGGTGGTGACGATGCCGGCACCGGCCAGATAGGCGTGTTTGGTGATATGGCGCACCAAGGGCAGGGCTGCGATCGGCGCGGTGATCACAAGGTCCTGGCCTGCCTGCAACTGAAGGCCAACCTTGACGGCCACTTCGCCAAGCTTCTCGAGCTTGACCGGATCGACGGCATGGGTGAAGTCGGGCGCTACTGTCATCGGGATCTGCCATTCTCTGTCATTGGGATGGCACTAGACTTAGAGGGCTTTGCGGCGAAAATGAAGCTCAGCGTCGTGAAAACCGGCTGCTTTGCATCAAGCGGTGATTGATGCCGCAATCGCGCCCAGCGTGGTCAAAGCATCCGTCGGATCGAGCCGCACCTGCAGCCCGCGCTGGCCGCCATTGATGTACACATGCGGCTCGGAAAGGGCAGCAATCTCGATCGCGGTCGGCACCTGTTTCTTCTGGCCGAACGGGCTGATGCCGCCGACCACAAAGCCGGTAAGCTTTTCGGCCAGCGCCGGTTTCATCATCGCTGCCGACTTGCCGCCGAAGGCGGCAGCAAGCTTCTTCATGCTGACTTCCTTGTCGGAGGGAAGGACGACGCAGACCGGCTTGCCATCAAGCTCGGCCATCAGCGTTTTCAGCACGCGCGCCGGATCTTCGCCCAGCGCGTCTGCCGCCTGCATGCCGATGCGCTCGGCATTGGGATCGTAGTCATAGGTATGAACGGTGAAGCTGATACCGACCTTGGCCAGCGCCTGGGTGGCGCGCGTGGTCTTCGACATCGCTATTTCCCAAGTTCTGCCGCGTAGACCTCCGGCTTGAAGCCGATCAGCAGCTTGCCGTCGATCTCCAGCACCGGCCGCTTGATCATCGACGGCTGTGCCAGCATCAACGCGATCGCCTTCTCCCGGTCGAGATCCGCCTTGGCTTCATCGGGCAGTTTCTTGAAGGTCGTGCCGGCGCGGTTAAGTACCGTTTCCCAGCCGGATGTCTCGGTCCAGGTTTCGAGGTGGCCACGATCGATGCCTGATGTCTTGTAGTCGTGGAAAGCGTAGGCGACACCGTGATCGTCCAGCCATTGGCGGGCTTTCTTCATCGTGTCGCAGTTCTTGATACCGTAGATCGTTGCGGTCATGGTCAATCCTCAAGGGCTCCCGCCTTGCGCAATGTGCGGCTCGGCTGGTCACAGGCAATTTTCATCAGGTCGGCGCGACGACGCACCAGCCGGTCGGAGATGCGCGTCACGATCAGGCCTGCCTGAGGTGCACGGATTTCCACGCTGCCATCGGGCTGGCCCGGGCGCGTGACGATGGTCGCCAGCAGGTCACCTTCGACAACCGGATCGCCGATATCGCGGTGGAAGAGCACGGTTCCGGCTGCAGGGCTGCGGACCATCTCGATATTGTCGAGCGGCACGGCGGGACCGACAAAGGCCGGCAGTGAGACATTTGCATCGACGACCACGCCACGGGCGGCCAGAAATGCCCAGATGCCGTCCGCATCCTTGCGGGCCACATCGGCATAGACGTCGCGCAGGCCGCGCAATTCGAGGGTGACGGCGAGTTTGCCGGGCAGTGTCTTTCGTTTTTCGCCGGGGACTTCATATTTCCAGGCATAGCCGACGGCTTCTTCGAAAGCCGAGCTTTCGCCATCGGAGAGGAAGACGGCATCCATGTCGAGTGCGGCAGCCAGATCGCTCGCTTCCGGCCAGAAGGCGTCGTCGATATAGGCATATTGCAGCGATTCGTCGTCGCAATGCAGGTCGAGCACCAGATCGGCGCCGAGTGCCATATGCAGCAACCGGCGCTTCAACTGTTCGGTTGCCGGATAGCGGGTCAAGTCTTCCACCAGGGTGTCACGGTCGCGCAGCGAGATCAGCGGGAAGTCGCGGTTGAAATTGGTGCGCGTGCCGAGTTCGAAACGGCCTTGTAATTCGCCGAAATGCGATTGTGACGCACCAATCGGGTTGGCCTGCGGCACAATGACGATCGTGCCGGCGATCCGGCCTTGTGCTTCGGCCTCGCGCAGCGTCTGGCAGAGGAAATGCAGCACGGCCGTCCCTGGAAGCTCATTGGCATGCAGGGCTGCCTGCATGTAGACTGTCGGCGCCTCCGGTTTGCTGCCTTCGAAACGCAGCACCGGCAGGCGCCATTCGAGACCCGGCGTATCGCCGGCGATGATGATTTCCGATATTTCCACGCTGACCACTCCAAACTGTGCTGGAACGAGCTTTATGCGAACCCGGCCTGCCCATGCAAGCCGTTGTGCAGGCCGATGCGAGCCGGTTCAAGCGCGCAAACCGCCTGCGTGGGCAAATGGTGCCGGATCGGCCCGATGCGTCTGTCGATTGCGGCCAGTCTTCGCAAGAATCGGGTTGAAATACTGGACAGAGCGGAGGATTTTGGTCTCAACGACAAAGGTAAGCGGCAAGAAAAATGAGCCAGGCTAGACACTCTCATTGTATCTTCGAAACGGCTGGCGGCTTCTGCGGCATCGCCTGGAGCGCGTCCGGCATCGCGCGCTTCCAATTGCCGACGAAAGACGAGGCGGAGACCGAGAGGCTGCTGTTGCGGCGTGTGTCGTCGTCAGGCCGCGCCGTGCCGCCACCGAACGTTGCCAAGACCATCGAGGCGGTGAAGCGATATTTTGCTGGCGACGCCGTCGATTTTTCCGATGTCACACTCGATCTCGGCGGCCAGGATGATGTCTTCAGGGACATTTACGCCGCCGCGCGCAAGATTGGCTGGGGGCATACGACGACCTACGGCGCCCTTGCCAAGGCTCTGGGGCTTGGGCCGGAGGCCGCCCGCGAGGTTGGCCAGGCCATGGCGAAGAACCCTGTCGCGCTGATCATTCCGTGTCACCGGGTGCTGGCCGCAGGCGGCAAGCTCGGCGGCTTCTCAGCGCCGGGCGGGTCTCAATCGAAGGCAAGAATGTTGGAGCTCGAAGGTGTGAAGCTGGCACCAGCGGAGCCTGCACAGCAGTCGCTTGGTTTCTAGAGCGAGGAAAGAGGAAGCTATGTCCGGTTGATGGCATGTGCTTTTCAGGCTTCGCGCACGCTATCATGACCTGCCGCCCGGGCGGTTTTGATGAGGTTGAGATCGAAGGTCAGGAATGCACCACAATGCGTGGATTTGACCAGACATAGACTGCAACGTGGAAGCCGACGCGCCGATAAAGTACCGTCAAACCCGGCAAAATCACTGCACCCACCTCGATCCTGGATCGCCGGGATGGGATCGAGCCGTTGCATGGACGACAGGGGTTGGGGGGAGACAGTTTCTCGGGAAGAGCTTTACGAGCAGGTTTGGTCCAAACCCATGACCGAAGTTGCTCCATACAATGGCGCAAGCTGCCATAAAGCGGAAGTCACAGTTCCACTGTTAAAGACTGACGATGCTTTTTGGAAGGTGGTATCGATTGCTGACGAGTTGGAGACCCAACCGATCGGGCTTCCCAAACCAGCAGAACCAGGGTTTTCCAACGTCTCAGCTATGAGGGACAAACAATGCTTGTGACGAGAGGCTTCAAGGGCAAGCGCCGCGGCCGAGACGCTGATCGCCTGCGATTACCGCCTGGCCAGTTCCTGACGCCGGAGTTTCCGGTGCTGGCCGCCGGACCAACGCAGCACACGTCCCTCGATCGCTGGAGCCTTGCGCTTCAACACGGCGGCTCGATGCTGGGCAAGTGGAACTGGGAGCAGTTCGAGGCTCTGCCACAAACCGAAATCACGTCCGACATTCACTGTGTCACCAAATGGTCGAAGTTCGACACACGCTGGCGCGGGGTCACTATCGACGACCTCTTGCGCGCCGCCGGGCTGGATGCCACGCCGACCGGCTTCCTCATGGCGCATTGCGACGGGGGCTACACGACCAATCTGCTCGTCGCGGATTTGATCGAGGCGCGTGCGATGATTGCGACCCATTTTGACGATCTGCCGCTCCTCCCCTCTCATGGCGGTCCAGCCCGCCTGCTCGTGCCGCACCTCTATTTCTGGAAGAGTGCAAAGTGGGTGCGGCGCCTGGCCTTTCGCGAGGCAGACTCACCCGGCTTCTGGGAATCGCAAGGCTACCATCTCCGCGGCGATCCCTGGCGCGAGCAGCGCTATACAGGTGACCAATGATCGACCTCGCAACGGCATCCGCGCAATGGCGCGTTGCCACGGTCATGGCGATCCGAAACGAGACGGCGACGGTCAAGACGATCAGCTTCGATGTGCCAGCCTGGCCCGGGCATCTTGGCGGGCAGCATGTCGACCTGCGCCTCACCGCCGAGGACGGCTATGTCGCGCAGCGCAGCTATTCGATTGCGTCCGGCGCCGGTTCGGGGCCGCTTGTCGAACTGACCGTCGATGCCGTGCCCGATGGAGAGGTCTCGGGCTTTCTCCATGAGGAGTTGCGCGTCGGTGACCAGATCGAGATCCGCGGACCGATCGGAGGCTATTTCGCCTGGTCTGCCGCACATGACTATGGATTACTTCTGATCGCCGGCGGCTCGGGCATCGTGCCGCTGATGTCGATGCTGCGGTCGCGCGCCGCAGCCGGCGCCGAGCAACGCGCCCGACTGCTCTATTCATCGAGGGGTATCGAACAGATCATCTATCGCAGCGAACTTGATCGGCTTGCCGCACAGGGCGCCCATTTCACGCTCACCCACACGCTGACCCGCAATGCTCCATCGGGGTGGACCGGAGAGCGAGGCAGGATCGACCGCATGATGTTGACGCGCCGGCAATTCACCCCCGCGGGAAACCCCGATGTCTACGTATGCGGGCCAACGGCATTCGTCGAAACGATTGCCGAGCATCTCGTTGCGATGGGCCATAAGGCGGGCAACGTCCGGACGGAGCGGTTTGGCCCCACCGGCGCGATCCGGGCGTAACAAGAGAAGTCAGCCGGTCGCCCCGGCGCCTGCGCGCTGTCGTGATTTTCTCACGGCGACTCTCACGACGACCTGCGGACGGTGGTCGAATATCGCAACGAAGCGCCGGAAGCCCCATTGCGGACTCCCGGCGCTGTCTCGTTCCCCAATCCAGCGTCGTCTTAGGTCTCAGGCTGCATCGACGCGGCGCGGCAGCTTCCAGCCGGGCCGGATGAAGTGGCAGGTATAGCCGTGCGGGATACGCTCCAGATAATCCTGATGCTCGGGCTCGGCCTCCCAGAAATCCCCCAAGGGCGAGACCTCGGTCACGACCTTGCCGGGCCAGAGCCCCGACGCCTCCACATCGGCGATCGTCTCTTCAGCCTCCGTCCTTTGAGCGTCGTCTGTGTAGAAGATCGCGGAACGATAGCTGGCGCCTCGATCGTTGCCCTGGCGGTCTTTCGTCGTCGGATCGTGTATCTGGAAAAAGAATTCGAGGATCTGCCGATAGCTTGTCAGATCGGGATCGAAGATGATCTCGATCGCCTCGGCATGGGTGCCATGGTTGCGGTAGGTGGCGTTGCGCACGTCGCCGCCCGAATAGCCGACACGTGTGTCGACCACACCCGGTTGCTTGCGGATCAGATCCTGCATGCCCCAGAAACAGCCGCCTGCGAGGACGGCGCGTTGTGTTGTGTCTGTCATGGTTCAAGCCTTCCTTTCGTTCTCGAACAGCCGCCGGTATTCACCGTAGCCTTCGGCCTCGAGATCATTGAGATGAATGAAGCGCAGCGACGCTGAGTTGATGCAGTAACGCATCCCGCCCTCCGCTGCCGGACCGTCCGGAAAGAGGTGGCCGAGATGACTGTCGCCGCCGCCGGACCGAACCTCGGTCCGACGCATTCCATGGCTGTGGTCGCCATGTTCGACGATCGTCGCGCCTTCGATCGGCCTGGTGAAGCTCGGCCAGCCAGAGCGGCTCTCGAACTTGTTCACCGATGCGAAGAGCGGCTCGCCGGAAACGACGTCCACGTAGATTCCGGCCTCCTTGTTGTCCCAATACGCGTTCACGAACGGCCGCTCGGTGCCGTTCTCCTGTGTCACTCGGTACTGCTCCGGCGAGAGGGCTGCCAGAGCGTCGGGGTTCTTTATGAAATGACTGTTCTTCATGATTATCTCCTTCGATATCCATGTAAAACTTTCCGCTATTCGCCAGAAGTGCACGACTTCGTAACCCTTCCTATCGCTTTACGGAAGCGACATGTGTAATGGCGGATCATCATGGCGTCAGCCAAGGATCAGCCTTCCGCGCGACGCTTGCGATAACCTCGCGTGCCACATCCATGCGCGGTGCGTTCTCGACGACCCACTCTGCCAATGCCTGAACGGCATCGACGATCACCGCCAGCGAGCCTTTTGGGAATATCAGCCAAGCCAGGAGGGCCGGCCTCGCCGTCCGGCACTCACCCGCAAGGTCAAAGTACCTTCGTTTCGCCGCCGTCGACGCGAAGTGCCGTGCCAGTGATCCAGTGGCTTTCGGCCGAAAAGAGGAAGGCGATCGCGTTGGCGATGTCTTCGGGTTGCCCGTAGCGGGCAATACCCACCTCGGCCGCGAACCGATCGATTGCCGCATCGAGTGAGAGACTGTGCTTATCGGCATAGAACTGAAGCATCGTCAGGCGGCGGTCGGTCATGACCGATCCGGGCAGGATCGTGTTGACCTGCACCCCGTCCTCGATGCCCCGATCGGCAAAGGCCTTTGCAAGCGCCAGGATCGCCGCATTGATCGTCCCGACGGCGGCGACCGATGCCTTTGGCGTATAGGCTGACGTACCCGACGTGATCGCGACCGAACCATGCGTGGCCTTGAGCGCATCCCATGCGGCAAGCGTCAAACGCCGGGCGGAGTGGAATTTGAGCGCAAATCCGTCGTCCCATTGTTCGTCGGTCAGTGCAAACATGTCGGCTTGTGGAACAGCGCCGGCGATGCAGGCGACGGCATCGATCCTACCGAAGTGCTCGAGCGTCGCTGCGACGACCGCTCCAGCCGCATCCGGCTGGCGCAGGTCATGAACCAGAAGAAGCGGTTTTGCTCCTGCGGCCCGGACCGTTTCAGCCGTCTCCTCCAAGGTCTCCCGGGTTCGTGCCACCAGCGCCAAAGCGCTGAAGTCGCGAGCCAATCGGGCGGCCGTCGCGCGGCCGATACCGCGACTGGCGCCAGTGATGATCGCCACGCGCTCCATTAGACGCGAGCCTCGGCGAGGCCGAGTGCGCCCCGCGCGTCGCCTTTGGAAAGCTTGTGGTGGAAGTCGCAAACAGCGTTACGAGCGCAAATCATTGTCTGTCTCCGAAGTGTCAGACGGACAAGGCCGCCTGCTGATTGAAAATCTGGGCGCGGTGGGAGACACGCCCAGACAAGCGGGTCAGCCGATATGCTTGGCGAGAAACGCACGCATCGCGGCGCCGATCTCGACGGCATGGGTTTCGAGCGCGAAGTGTCCGCTGTCGACGAAGCGAACGTCCGCCGCCGGCACGTCGCGCTTGAACGCCTCGGCGCCCGGCGGAATGAAGAACGGGTCGTTCTTGCCCCAGACGGCCAGCACGGGCGGCTGATGCGCGCGCAGGTAGGCCTGGATGGTGTCGTAGAGCGCGACGTTGGTCTGGTAATCGAGCAGCAGGTCGAGCTGGATTTCGTCGTTGCCGGGGCGGGCCAGGTAGAAATCGTCGAGATTGCGGCCGTCGGGCGAGACTTTGCTCGGATCTTCTACGCCGTGCGTATACTGGAAGAGGGTCGTCTCTGGCGCCAGGAAGCCGCGCAGCGCGTCACGGTTGGCCTGGGTCGGCTCGCTCCAATAGGCCATGACCGGCGCGAAAGCATCCGACACGCCTTCGACATAGGTGTTGCCGTTCTGGGTGACGATCGCGGTGATCCGCTCGGGATGCTTGACCGCCAGCCGGAAGCCGACGGGGGCACCATAGTCGAACACGTAGATGGCGAACTTGTCGAGACCGAGCACCTCGGTAAAGCGGTCGACAACGTGTGTGATGTTCTCGAAGTTATAGCCGAATTGGTCGCGGGACGGCTGTTCGGTCATGCCGAAGCCGGGCAGGTCCGGGGCAACGACATGGTAGGTGTCGGCCAGTTCGGGGATCAGGTCGCGGAACATGTGGCTGGCGCTCGGGAAACCATGCAGCAGCAGCACGGTGGGGCGGCTCACATCGCCGGCCTCGCGGTAGAACAGCTTGAGGCCATCGACATCGACGGTGTTGAAACGGACGGTCATGGAAATCTCCTTGATTTGAAGGTGTGCCGAAGGGTTTGCAGGCGCGGCTGCGCGCCCGCATCGTTTGGTACTGGACGTGTGGGAAGGATCAGGCGGCGGCGGCGGTGCGCACGGTCACGACCGGGAAGTCGATTTCGGTCTTCAGCGCTTCATTGACGTAGTTGGTGAAGGTGTTGAGCGCGACATGGGCGATGATCTCGACGATCTCCGCATCGGAGTATCCCGAGTCCTTGAGCGCCCGGATATCGGCGTCGGTCGCCTGTCCGCGCCCGCGGGCCAGCTTGACGGCGAAGCGCACGGCTACATCCGCCTTGACATCGTTGGAGGCGCCATTTCGGTTGGCCGTGATTTCTGCGTCGTCGAGCTTGGCGAGGTTGCGGGCGATATAGGTGTGGGCGGACAGGCAGTAGCCACAACCATTCACCTCGGCAACCGCGAGCGCGATCCGTTCACGGGTTGGTGCAGCAAGCGCGCCTTTGCCGAGGGCGCCAGAGAGGCCGAGATAGCCTTCCAGGGCCGCCGGGCTGTTGGCGACGATACGAAACAGGTTCGGCACGGTGCCGAGTTGCTTTTGCACGGCCGCCAGCAGGGCTTGTGATTTTTCGGGGGTCTGTTCGGTGGCGTGAGTTGGAATTCGTGACATGTGCTTTTCTCCTGAACGGGTTGTCTTGCTGTTGCAGGATTGAAGTACCCCCTTCCGTATCCGGTAGGCAGATGTTAAGTGCGAAAGCCTAACTTCCGTAAAACGAGAGGGGACGATGGACAGGTTCGAGGCAATGCGCACGCTGGTCGCGGCCGTCGATGGGGGGAGCCTGTCCGCAGCGTCCCGATCTCTCAACGTTCCCCTTCCCACCGTCAGCCGACGCGTTTCCGACCTCGAAACGTTTCTCGGATCGCAGCTCGTCGTCCGTACAAGCCGGAAGCTCCTGCTTACGGAAGCTGGCACGGCCTATGTCGCATCGGCGCGAAGGGTACTTGAGGAACTGTCGGAGGCGGAGCGCGCCGCCTCGGGTGAATATCGTGCGCCGCGCGGCGAATTGCTGGTGACCGCGCCGATCGCATTCGGCGCACTCCATGTCGCGCCGATCGTCCACGATTTTCTCGGCGCCTATCCTGAGGTGACAGTGCGGCTTGTGCTGTCCGACAGCACCATCGATCTCATCGAAACGCACGTCGATGTCGCGGTCAGGATCGGCCGCCTGCCGGACAGCTCGCTGGTGGCGCGCAAGGTCGGCGAGATCCGATGGGTCGTCTGCGCAAGCCCGGATTATCTTGAACGGCGAGGCAAGCCGGAGACGCCCGATGCTCTGGCCCACCACGACTGCATCGCGTTTGAAGGACTGCAGCGCTACCGGGAATGGCCGTTCACGGACGGGAATACCCAGCAGCAAGTGACGATCAATCCTCGCTTCTCGGTCAACACCGCGGATGGCGTCGTGAGCGGTGCAGTCTCGGGTGTTGGCATCGCCCGCGTGCTTTCATATCAGGCAGCGGCAAGCGTCAGGGCGGGGTCGCTCTTGCCGATATTGGTGGATCACGCCCCCCCGCCGATGCCGGTCCACCTCGTCCACGCCGCGCATCAGCAGCAGCCGTTGAAATTGCGCGCCTTCCTCGATTTTGTCACGTCACGGCTGCAGCAGCGGCTCCAAGCCATTTCGCATGACATTGCCGGTGCAGGGCAAGGCACTTCGACAACCCCCTAACCAACCCACACGCGACCGCATCACAATGGGGAAGGCGCGCCAGGCCGAAGATGGTGCCCCAGCGAACGGGCCCCCATCCTTTCGAAACGCAGAATCGCGTCGCCGGAATGAGCAATCCGCGAAAGATGATCACCACTCTTGACGATGCGTGAGTGATCAGTCATCTTTTGAGCGAGGATGATGGCAAATGGCGCGACCTAAAAGCGAAGAAAAACGTGATGCGATCCTGACGGCGGCGATGACGTTGGTTGCCGAACACGGTCTTGGTGCGGCGACGGCCGAAATCGCCAAGGTCGCTCAGGTGCCGCACGGATCGGTGTTCACCTACTTCGGAACGAAATCCGCTTTGCTCAATGAACTCTATGTCGAGTTGAAGACGGACCTCTCTGAAGCCATCCTGGAAGCGATGCCTGGCGACGGCGATGTTCGCGGGCAATTGCATCATCTGTGGGCGCGTTGGACGGACTGGGGCGTTTCCAATCCGTCGAAGCGGCGAGCCTTAGCCCAACTCGGGGTGTCAGACCAGATCACCGAAGCCAGCCGCAAGGCGGTGGCAGTCGTCGCAGGCCCGGCCGTCGCAATCGTACACCGCGCACGATCGGCCGGCGCGTTGCGGGATGCACCTCTGGCCTATGTCGGAGCGCTTGTCGAAACGATGGCAGGCGCAACGATCGATTTCATCATCCACGACCCCGGCCATGCGGAAGGTGTCCGCGACGCTGGATTCGAGGCCCTTTGGCAGGCATTGCGCTAATTTTTCACCATATAATGAGTGTCTACTCAGTCATAAAAGGAGCTGTTCCATGAAAGCTATCCAAGCCACCCAGTTCGGCAGTCCGAGCGTCCTGACGATCGTCGATCTGCCCGATCCGAGCCCGGGACCGGGCCAGATCGCGATCGACGTCACGCACGCGGCGGTTGGTCACGTCGACCTCCTGTTTCGCCAGGGGCAGTTCAAGGATGTGCCCGGCATGGCGCAGCCGCCATTCGTTCCCGGCCTGGAAGTGGCCGGGACGGTGCGAGCGCTCGGCGATGGGGTGACCGGCTTTGCGATCGGCGAGAAGGTCGTCTCTATGTCGGCCGGCGCTGGCACCGGCGGGTATGCCTCCGTGTATATCGCGCCCGTGCAGGGCGTTGTGTCGATCGAGGGCTCCCATGTCGATCCTGCTCTCGCTGTCGCGATGATACCCAACGCCGCGATGGCCCATGTCGCGCTTACTCTGGTTGCCAAGCTCGTCGAGGGAGAGAGCGTGCTGGTGCAAGGCGCCCTTGGCGGCTTCTCCTCCGCATTCGCTTGTATCGCAAGGCAGCTCGGCGCGTCACGTGTCGTTGGCACGGTCCGTTCAGGCAGGCTGGAAGCAGCGGCAAACACGAAACTGCCCTACGATCGGATCGTCGATTCCGCCGAATTGCCCGGTGCGCTCGAGGGTGAAAAGTTCGATGTCATCATCGATCCTGTCGGCGGTGCCGTGCGCCGCCAGAGCTTCGCACTGATGAAGCCGGGCAGCCGTCTGATCGTCGCCGGCAATGCCAGCGGTGACTGGACCCATGCTGTCAAGACGAACGACCTCTGGCTAGGCAGCATGACCGTGGCCGGATTCAATGCGGGAGCCTTTCTGCCGTCGCACCCACAAGCTACCCGGCCAGGTCTCGAGGCAGCCTTGAAGGCGGTAGCCTCAGGACTGTGCGACATTCCGGTCGATCTACTCCCCTTCAGCGAGGCCGTGACCGCTCACGAACGGATGGAGAGCCGCGATCTGAACGGCCGGATCGTCCTGACACCGCAAATGTAATTAACCGCGGCATACATTGCTTGCGGTGATTGCTTTTGGCAATTGTGCAAACGGCCTTGACGCAAAGCCAGGGCCGTTCGCACAAGGCTAGCAATCAGTTGGCATTGAAAGCGATTGATGTGTGTTCGGATCTATTCCGAACCGTCATCGCCGATCGAAACATATATTCCGCCAAATCTGCGAAGGAGTGTCCGGCTGTATCCGAAACGACGCCCCGTCACTCCCACTCGATCGTCCCAGGCGGCTTCGACGTCACGTCATACACCACGCGGTTGATGCCGCGGACTTCATTGATGATGCGGGTCGCGGCGCGGCCGAGGAATTCCATGTCGTAGTGGTAGAAGTCGGCGGTCATGCCGTCGACGGAGGTCACGGCGCGCAGCGCGCAGACGAATTCGTAGGTGCGGCCGTCGCCCATGACGCCGACGGTCTGCACCGGCAGCAGCACGGCAAAGGCCTGCCAGATCGCGTCGTAGAGACCGGCCTTGCGGATTTCGTCGAGATAGATGGCGTCCGCCTCGCGCAGGATGTCGAGCTTTTCGCGGGTGATGCCACCCGGGCAGCGGATGGCGAGGCCGGGACCCGGGAACGGGTGACGGCCGATGAAACTATCCGGCAGGCCGAGTTCGCGGCCAAGCACGCGCACCTCGTCCTTGAACAGTTCGCGCAAGGGTTCGACGAGCTGCATGTTCATGCGATCGGGAAGGCCGCCGACATTGTGGTGGCTCTTGATCGTCACCGACGGGCCGCCGGTGAACGACACGCTTTCGATCACGTCCGGATAGAGCGTGCCCTGGCCGAGGAAATCGGCGCCGCCCAGCTTCTTCGCTTCATCCTCGAAGGTCTCGATGAACAGGCGGCCGATGATCTTGCGCTTGGTTTCCGGGTCGCTGACACCTTCCAGCTCGCCGACGAAACGATCGACGGCATCCACATGGATCAGGTGCAGGTTGTAGTGTTCCTTGAACATGGCAACGACGTCGGCTGCCTCGTTCTTGCGCATCAGGCCGTGGTCGACCAGGATGCAGGTCAACTGGTCGCCGACCGCTTCATGGATCAGAAGCGCTGCAACCGAAGAGTCCACGCCGCCCGACAGCGCGCAGATGACACGCTTGGTCCCGACCTGGTCGCGGATCGCCTGCACCGCCTTGGCGCGGTAGGCGTGCATCGTCCAGTCGCCCTTGAGGCCGGCAACATTGTGCACGAAGTTCTGGATCAGCTTGGCGCCATCCGGCGTGTGCACCACTTCCGGGTGGAACTGCACGGCGTAATATTTCTTCGCCTCGTTGGCGATGAAGGCAAAGGGTGCATTGGGCGAGGTCGCGACGACTTCGAAGCCCGGCGGGATCGCGGTGACGCGGTCGCCATGTGACATCCACACCTGGTGACGCGAGCCGACGGACCAGAGGCCTTCGAACAGACCGCAATCCTTTTCGATTTCCAGGAAGGCGCGACCGAATTCACGGTGATGGCCACCTTCGACCTTGCCGCCGAGCTGGGCGCAAATCGTTTGCTGGCCGTAGCAGATGCCGAAGACCGGAACGCCGCTGTCGAAGATCACATCCGGGGTGCGAGGGCTGCCCTCGTCCAGCGTCGAAGCGGGGCTTCCCGACAGGATGACCGCTTTCGGCTTCAGCCGCTTGAAGCCTTCTTCCGAAGTCTGGAAAGGGACGATTTCGCAGTAGACGCCGGATTCGCGAACGCGTCGCGCTATCAGCTGCGTCACCTGGCTGCCGAAATCGATGATGAGAACGCTGTCGGGATGTGCTGTCTGGGTCATGCCGAGCCTTTAAAGAAAAGTGGCCGGTCTTTCAACCGCAGAATGCCGGCTGCGCCTGAATTTTTGATAAGGGTTATCAGAACCAGAAGACGCCGTCTTCCAGCGCCGACTGCAGGCCATCGACGGCCAGCGCCAGCTTCTTGTCGATCAGATGCAGATACTGCGTCCAATCATCGATGTGATTGACGTCGTTGCGGCCGTCGGAAATGCCGCGCAGGCCGATCAGCGGCAGGTTGAAGGCATGGCAGGCGCGCATCACGGCAAAACTCTCCATGTCGACCATGTCGGCGTCGATCGCCTGATAGGCGGCACCCGAGACGACATTGGCGCCGGTCGACAGGCTGGCGGCCGGGATGCCGGGGATGCGCAGCGGCAGGTCGACGGAGACAGGCAGGTCGAGAAAGGGTGTCTTGCCCTTCTCGAAGCCAAAGGCCGAGGCATCCATGTCGCGGTAGGAGACGGCGGACACCTGATAGACTTCGGCCTGCGTCAGCTTTGCCGAACCGGCGGAACCGAGCGATACGACGAGATCGGGCAGGTCTGCTGCGTGCTCGAGGCGGGTCAGTTCGCGGGTCAGCACGACGGCCGCCTCGACAGGTCCGACGCCGGTCATCAGCGGCGTGATCCGGGTGCGCAGGAAGACGCCATACTCGGCGTCGGCCGCCATGACAAAGAGCACCGATTTTCCGGAAATCGATCTTTGTTCGTATCTCATCCGGAAATACCCTCGCGACCGCGGATGACCATCATCGTGCTGGTCATCGAGGCGATCAGTTTGGCAGGGCCGTCGGTCAGCGCATAACCGCGCCCATCGGCAACGATGATATTGGAGCCGGGCTTGGTGATCTCGCCGCGAAACAGAAACCGGTCGCCGCGCCCAGGCGACATCAGGTTGACCTTGAATTCGATGGTCAGGAGCGAGGCATCGGGCTCGATCACGGTGTAGGCTGCGTAGCTGCAGGCCGTGTCGAGGGCGGCGGAAATCACGCCGGCATGCAGGAAGCCATGCTGCTGGGTCAGTTTCGGATCGAAGGCCAGCTCGATCTCCACCACGGCCTGGCTGATGCGTGTCAGCTCGGCCCCGAGCGTTTCCATCGCGCCCTGCCGGGCGAAACTGGCCCGGATCCGTGCGTCTACCGTATCGCTGTCAATGTCTGTCATGCTGCCTGCCCCTTCGCAGCGGCGAAATTGCCATGCGCGGTTGACACAGGCAAGCGCCGCCGCGGCAAATTCAGTTCAGCAGGAAAATGCTGGCGTTGAGAAGCGTCGCGAAGCTCACCCAGGCGAGATAGGGGATGAAAAGCAGCATCGATGGCCTGTCGATCGGCTCTGCCTTGCGCATGAAGACGACGGTCGTCGCCAAAAGCATCACGATCACCACCAGCGCCAGGCCCGGCTTTTCCAGACCGAAGAACGATGGCGACCACAGCATGTTGAGCGCGATCTGGGCGAACCACAGCTGCATGGCAGCCGACCGCGGTGCCTTTAGCCAGATCCGCGCGCCGGCAATAGCGATCAGCACATAGAGCAGGGTCCAGACCGGCCCGAAGATCCAGGGCGGCGGATTGAAGAATGGCTTTTCGAGCGTCTGATACCACTCGCCGGGCATATTGGTGAGGCCGGAGAGAAGCCCGGCACCGACGACGACGAAGATGAAAAGGCCATAGGTCAAGATGATGCGCATGATCTCAACTTAGAACAGTGGCGCCGGAACTCAAGGAGTCAGAGGCGGGTAATGTGCTGGTCGAAGGCGACCGGGCTCTGCGTGCCGAGGAAATCACCGCGATAGGAGGAAACGGCAAAGCTTGCGGGAGATGCGGCAATGCCGGCAGCGTCGGTCAGGATCGTTTCCGACAGCAGGCGTCCGTCGCTTCCATCGAGCACAGCCCATAGGCCGTTTTTCGGCGAGGCAATGCCGACAAGGCCCTCACTCCGGTTGACCGCAATCGCCCCGACATAATTGCCGAGCCGGTCGGTCGTATCCTCCGGCAGATGGATGAGCGATAGGCCTTCGCCCTTGCCAAAATGGCCGACCAGCGGCGGCCGGTCGGTGCGCGGTCCCTCATACTGGCAGGCAAACCAGATCCTGCCATCGGCTGCGATATCGAGATGACGGGTCGACAATCGAGAGAGTTCGGCCGGCAGTGTATGCTTCTCGATCAGGGTGCCGGTCCTTGCATCCGCCAGCACCAGCGACGGTTCCATGTGATCGAGATTGAGCTTGGTGCGGCCGAAATCCGGATGGGTTTCGATACCGCCATTGGCGATCACCAGCATCGATCCGTCGTCGGTCACCGTCATGTCATGCGTGCCGATGCCATGCGCGGGGATCTCCCCGATGCGGGCAAACTCTGACCGCGTATCGTAGATCCCGATCATGCCCCGATTGGCGGCAAAGTCGTTTTCGCTGGCATAAAACAGCCGGCCGTCCGGCGAAAAGGCGCCGTGGCCAAAATAGTGCCGCTCGTCCGGTGCGTGGATGATCCGGGGTTCGATCTGGCTTTGGCTGTCGAAGACGACGGCAAATGTGCCGGGACGGCGGGCAAAGGCGACGGAGAGACCCGTTGCCTTGCTGTGGCAGAGGCCATGCACGCGACCGGGCAGGGCGATTTCGTCGATCAGTTCGCCAGTTTCGCTGACAAGTCCGATGGCAAAGCGGCCGTCAGCGCGCTTCAGGCCGGAGGCATAGACGGCATCAGCCCGCGACAGCGCAAAGGCGGAGCGCGGCGCAAGGCCGGCCACAAAGGCGAGCCCCGCTGCCCGGATGAAGGATCGCCGGTCGATCAGGGCGCTGCCGATCATCTCAGTCTCCGTCGGAAAACGAGAAGCCGGCGGCAAGGCCGATGCCGCCGCCCAAGTCATTATTGAGGCGCAGGATCAGGTCGCGGCTGTTGAGCAACAGGAAGTCGAGCTTGGCCGTTTCCGCCGGATCGGCAAGCGCCTCTTCGACATCCGGCTGGATATCGTTCACCACGCGCAGCAGCGAGCGGGCGACAAAATCGATCGAACTGACGGTGGAGCGGCTGTCTTCGGCGAGCAGATCGACCATGCCCGATGCCTTCATCAGGTCACGCACGCCTTCGAGATTGCCGGCGATCGAGCGGAAGCTATTGCCCGAGCGCCAATAGATCGCCTGCCGCGGCAGGGCTTTTTTTGCGTCGCCCTTGTAGAAGCTCTCCAGGCGCTGGTCGCGGATCGTCTCTGCCGCATGCACCAGGATACCGAGCAGCGCGTTGGCGGCTTCCTTTTCGTCGCGGAACAACGGATTGTCAGCTCCCGGTTTTTCCCAGGCGGCCTGGACGCCATCAGGTGCATCCCACGCCGCCGAAAGTTCGCCGCCGAGCCGTTCGAGATTGGCGGCAATTGCCGCGCCATAGCGGCAGCGATAGTTGCCTTGATCACTGCTCAGAACCTCATGCCCCGTTCCGAACAGCACAAATTCCAGCGCGCCCAGGCCCTGCATGGCGACGCTCTTGTCCTTCAGCGTCGCCATCTGCGTGACGCTGTCATCCGGTTTGGCAAGCGCCGCCTGAACCTGTTTCAGACCGGTGCTCTTGCGGTCGGGAAAGAACAGCACACGCTCGAATCGGTTGTCCTCGATCACCGGGCCGACGCGAACGATCTCGATCCGTGACCAGGCATCGATCGTGTCGTTGAAAGCGCCGTGGGCAGCGTCGACGGAGGCGGCCGACGGCGTGGCGCACAGTGCTTCCATGTTCGCGTTGAGCCTCCCTGCCGTCGCATGGAACCGGTGATAGCCGGGGCGAATGAAATCATCGACCGCCCGCGTCATCACGCTTGGCACCAGTGCGGTATTCAGCACGGCCGGGCCGGCATTGCTTTCCTGTGCCATCGCACCGGAGGAAATCGACAGGGCAAGGATCAGGCTCGCCAGGGCAAAACGCATCAGAGAGACTCCAGGAATGTGATCAGCGCCTTCCGGTCGTCCGGCGCCTGGGCTGCAAAGGCATCGCGGGCATTTTGTGCTTCGCCGCCATGCCAGAGGATGGCTTCGGTCAGGTTTCGCGCCCGCCCGTCATGCAGGAAGAACGTATGCCCGCTGACGGTCTGGGTGAGACCGATACCCCAGAGCGGCGGCGTGCGCCACTCCTGTCCGCTGGCATCGCCAACCGGCTGACCATCGGCAAGGCCATCGCCCATGTCATGCAGCAGGAAATCGGAATAGGGCCAGATCAGCTGGAAGGCCTGGGCCTTGTTGCCGGCATCGCGGCGCGTCACGTATTTCGGCGTGTGGCAGGCAATGCAGCCGCTTTGATAAAACAACTGCTTGCCGCGCAGAACGTCAGGGCTTGAGACATCGCGCCGGATCGGCGGGGCAAGGTTTTCGGCGTAGAAGGTCACCAGCGCGAGCACCGGATCGGGCGCTTCCGTGTCGCCGAGCCGGGGCTGCACGCCGGTTGGCAGAGACGTGCAGGCGGTTTGCAGCGCCGTGCAATCGCCCCAATGCTTGGCCGTGTCCGGCGTGGAAATACCGATATCGCCGGCAAAGGCGCTGGCACTCTGGTCCCGCACAGAGCCGTTCTGCGCCTTCAAGCCGAAGCGGCCGAGCACGACCTCGCCGGTGCGATGGTCGCGTGCCCGTGCCGCGCGGCCGGAAATGCCGTCCGTGTCGCTATCGTCGGGATCGGCGTGTGAACGGATATCTTCGGGTGCGATAGCCTCGATCAGGCCGAGGCCTGTCATCGGATTGGCGATGCGCGGCGACAGCGTCGTGTGCGGGTCCAGTGGACCATAGGCAAGGTCGGCGACGGAGTAATGAGGCTTGCGCAGTGAGACGGTCTGCCCGCCTGCCAACGTTACGGTATTTTCCTCATAGGAAATGACCATCCGGCCTTCCGCGGCAAGGCCGGGCACGGCCTGATCCTGTAGCTGCGCACCATAGACCGGGTCGGGGAAGCTGACGATATCAAGCGCATCGAGCCGCGCCTGCTCTTCGGGCGTGGCGGCCGGGCGGGCCAGTCGCAGGAACATCGAGGTCGCATCCCTGTCGGCCTCGGGCGGATGGCCGCGCCCGTCCTTCAGGTGGCAGCTCTGGCAGGCGCGGGCATTGAACAGCGGGCCGAGCCCGTCGGACGCCTGGGTGGAGGAGGGCGACGACACCCAGAGCTTGCGGAAGAGGGCATTGCCGAGCTTGAAATCCTGCTCTTCGGCAAAGGTGATGTTTTCGGAAAACTGCGAAAAGGCATCGGCATTGGGCGAATGCCGTGATGTTGCGGCACCCGCTGCCATCGCTTCGAAGGCTTCGGCCGCTTCGAAGTTGGTCGTCGGTGCAGTCACCTTCGCGACCCGCGCCCGATCCTTTTCAGTGAGATCGGGACGGTTCGGCTGGTTATCGGCCCGGGAGGGGGAAAGCACAAAGCCAAGCACGACCGCGAAGGAAACGATTGCCGTGCAGGCGGAAATATGGCCCCGCGCGAGGCGGAAAAACTTGTTCATGCGAGGATCGGGCCGCCGGATGTTCATCGGGCGGCCCGCCTTTTTGCTTATTGGAAGACGGCGTTAGGATTATCCAGGCTGTCGGAACCTTCAAGCGCGATCGCGCCGAGATCCAGCGACGCAATGACGCGCTGGATGGTCTGGGTCTGGTCGATCAGGCCGTCGATGGCCGCCTGTACCGTGGCATTGCCCTCGGCATTGCCTTCGCCGATCATCTGGTCATAGGCTTCGACGGTTTCAGCGCGCTTGGCCATGGCGTTCATGGCAGCCAGCGTCTTGTCGAGTTTGCCCTTCATTTCGGCATCGAGCGCCGCATCCTTGGCAACCACCAGTTCCGACAGCGACGGCCCGGTTAGCTTTGTGCCGTCGACGCGGGTATATTCGCCGGTATAGGCAGATGCGATGCCGATGGCGTCGTTCAGATGCGAGGCATGCGTGTTGTCGGAGAAGCAATCATGCTCTTCTTCCGGGTCATGCAACAGAACGCCGAGCTTCATGCGCTCGCCGGCCAGTTCGCCATAGGACAGCGAGCCCATGCCGGTGAGGATCGTTGAGAGGCCGGCCTTTTCGTCGGCCAGCACCGACTTCGTCGCTTCACCGTCCGGCGCCCATGCGGTGACCATGTCCTGCAGGTCATTGACCAGCAAGGTCGAAGCCGACTTCAGATAGGCTGCGCGACGATCGCAATTGCCGTTGGTGCAGGCCTTGGTGTCGAAATCGGTGTAGGATCGGTTGCCGGCGCCCGGGCCGGTGCCGTTCAGATCCTGGCCCCACAGCAGGAATTCGATGGCATGGTAGCCGCTGGCGACATTCGCCTCGACTTCGCCGGCTTCATGCAGGGTATCGGCAATCAGTTCCGGAGTGATGGTGCTCGCATCGACATCGGCGCCGTTGATCTTGATCTTCGGGTTGGCGATGACATTGGCGACGTAGAGCGCATTGCCGTCGCTTTCCGTGCCGTAGCCGGCATCGACATAGTCGATCAGGCCTTCATCGAGCGGCCAGGCGTTGACCTTGCCCTCCCAGTCGTCAACGATCGTGTTGCCGAAACGATAGACTTCGGTCTGCTGATACGGCACGCGGGCCTTGATCCAGGCGGCGCGTGCAGCCTTGAGCGTTTCGTCGCTGGGCGTTGCAATCAGCGCGTCGATCGCGACATCCAGGGCTTTGGCCGTGGTCAGGGCATCCTCGAATTTGGCATGGGCGAGCACGCTATAGTGCTTGAGCACATCGGCCGGGGCCGGCGCGGCAAATGCCGGACCGGTAAAGATGGCGGCGGAAGCGACCAGAAGCGCGACAGACGCGCCGATGATGGATTTCCGGATCATGGGGTTCTCCTTCGACGCCGAGGCGCCCTCTCGATAAAACGGACGCCATGTCTTGGCCGAAAACGAAACTGGTGTCAAACAGTCGACTATAACAATGGTCGACTGAAATTGACGCCCGTCAAACGGCATCCGTCTTGCGGCGCATCCGGCAGAAGAAGAAGCCGTCGGTGTCCATGCTGGCGGGGCTGAGCGTGATGGTGCGACCATCGGCCGAGCGCGGCGGCTTCGGAGCCTTGTCGCCGAACAGTCGCTTCCAGTCTTCCAACGCAGAAACGATTTCGAATTGCGGGTTGGTCTCGCAGAATGCACGAACCTGGGCGTCATTTTCGGCCGGCAGCACGGAACAGGTCACATAGAACAGCGATCCACCCGGCTTCACATAGGCCGAGGCTTCGGTCAGAGCATCCTGCTGCTGTGTGACTCGTTCCTCGAGATTGCGCTGTGTCAGGCGCCACTTGGTGTCCGGCCGCCGACGCCAGGTACCGGTGCCGGTGCAGGGCGCATCGACCAGAACGCGGTCGAATTTTTCCTTCAGGGTGCTCAGGCTTTTCAGCGCATCATGCACCTGCACATTATGCGTGCCGGCACGCTTCAGTCGCTCGATGATCGGTGCCAGGCGCTTACGATCGGAATCATAGGCATGCACCTGCCCCTTGTTGTTCATCGCGGCCGCCATGGCGAGCGTCTTGCCGCCACCGCCGGCGCAGAAGTCGAGAACCTGATCGCCTTCGCGCGCATCGACCAGATCGGCGACGATCTGCGATCCTTCATCCTGGACTTCGAACCAGCCCTTCTGGAAGCTGAGTTCGGCCGTCACATTGGGAAGTCGCGACGGACCTTCGCCGGCTGGCACCCGCATGCCGAAGCGCGCGATCGGTGAGGCGACGGCATTGGCACGATCCAGCGCCTTCAGCACCTTGTCGCGATGGGCCTTCAAGGTATTGACACGAAGGTCGAGTGTCGGGCGGGTGGCCAGCGCCTGGGCTTCGGTCAGCCAGTCGTCTCCGAAGGCTGTTTCGAACGCCGGTTCGACCCAATCGGGAATGTCGCCCTGCACATGTGGCGGAGCGTCGGTGAGATTGCGGCTGGCAAAAGCCCGGGCCTGGGCTTCGCTCAATGGAGCGGGTGCGAAATTGTCGCCATCGAATTCGGACGCCAATTGCTCGGCTGTGTAGCCCCATTGGCGCAGCAGTACGGCCCAGCCGAGCGCGTGCGCGCTGTCGTCATCCATCAGGAAGGCATGGGAGAGTTTCATGCGCAGGGCGTCATAGACAATGTTGCCGATGGCAGCCCGGTCACCGGAACCGGCAAAGCGATGCGACAGACCCCAATCCTTCAGGGCGTCGGCAACAGGACGGCGACGGGTTTCGATATCGCTCAAAACTTCGATCGCACCGGCAAGACGGCCGCCCAAGCGCATATTCATTCTCCTCTAAAAGAAGAGAGCGTGGTAGCGGCGAACCGGAGGAAGAGCAAGCGCTTTGGCCCGCGATCCGGCAATTCGCCGTTACCCTTGTCCAAAGTTAGGCTTAGCGGATAATTTCGTAACAGACCTTGGCGTGGCCGGAACGGATCATGCCGATGTTCTGGGCGGCGGCCTTCGACAGGTCGAGCACGCGGCCGCGGATGAACGGGCCACGGTCGTTGACGCGAACCACAACGCTCTTGCCATTGTTGCGATTGGTCACCTTGATCTTGGTGCCGAAGCGCAGGCTCTTGTGCGCGGCGGTCATCTGCGACGGGTTCATACGTTCACCGGAAGCTGTCTTGGAGTGCAGGGCATACCAGGATGCGCCGCCACAGGACGATGCAGCTTCTGCACTGATCGGCGCGAAAGCACAGAGTGCAGCTATAGTTGCAATGGTGAAAATAGAGCGCCGGTTATTCGTCAAGTTTCATTTCCCTAGTCGTTGACACGAGCAGATTATTGCTTGGAAACGGCTAAGCGGGGTGAAAAGTGGCAAAAACGTGCCCTTGCGTGATCACGTAATGTTACATGACGTCACATGCGTGATTGATTCGCAGAAAATATTCACCTTAATGAAGTCTAAACGGGAAGAAAAAACCTATTGAATCCAGTTGGAACGGAGGAATCTTATTCCTCGAGTCGCCCGGAGATGTGCGATCACAAAATAAACGAAGAAAAATTCATTCGGATCGTCACATTTGCCGCCCTAATTGTGGCTGTCTGGTGGTGAAGGCCCAATCTGTAGGGGCAGCCGGGAGCGATCCAGCTGCAGCCTGACCCGGTAAAACGACTGTCAGGCCGGTTTGTTCCAGCGGCCCGAGGACAGTAGATCCTGCAGGGACTGGTAGTAGTTCGGGAAGTGGAAATCAAATCCGAGCGCCTTGATCTTGGCGTTGGAAACCCGCTTGTTCTCGCCATAGAAGGAACGCGCCATCGGGGTGAGCTCTGCGGTTTCGAACGGCTGCTCGGCCGGTGCTTCGATCCCCATCAGTCGGGCTGCCTCGGTGACAACATCCTGTGGCGGGCTCGGCATGTCGTCCGTGACATTGAAGACGCCGGCTGTCCGGGGACCGGCCAGAAACGCTGTAGCTGATGCGATGTCCTCGACGCGGATGCGATTGAACACCTGGTCCTTCTTCACCAGCCGCCGCGCGGTTCCCTGTTCGAGGTTGATGAAGGTGTTGCGGCCGGGGCCATAGATGCCCGATAGCCGCAGGATCGCAAGCGGCAGGCCGTCGCGCTGCGCCAGAGCCGTCCATGCCGTTTCGGCTTCGACGCGCTCGACCGATCGCACGGAGACCGGCTTGAGTGCCGTCTCCTCGTTGACCCAGGCGCCGTCGTGATCGCCGTAGACGCCGACGGTGGAGAGATAGCAGAGCCATTCAAGTTTGGGCATGGCGGCGCGCAAACCGTTTTCACCAAATAGACTGATCAACGGATCGCCATCACGGCCGGGCGCGATCGACTGGACCAGATGGGTGACGCCGGCCAGGACCTGCATGAGTTCGTCGGAGAGAACCTGTCCATCATAGATATAGGGTTGAAGCCCGGCTCCCCGAAGCGCCTCGGCCTTGTCGGCGCTACGGCTCGTGCCGCCGACCCAGATGTCCTGAGCGGCCATCTGACGGCCGATCGCCTTGCCCGAATACCCGGCTCCGAAAATCATCATGCGCATCTATCAGGTCTCCATCATCCATTCAGCCCGGACCGTGTCGTCGGCTTCCCGGGGCAAATGCTCCCGGCGCAGCGCGGCGAAACGATCGGGCAAAGCCAGCCGCGCCAGCGCCCAGACAGCCATGCCGCGCACGTCGGCGGATCCATCGTCCAGCAGGCTTTCGCAGGACGGAACAAGGGCTGCCGAACCGGAATTGCCGGCCGCGATCAGCACGTTGCGCACGAAACGGTCTCGACCGATGCGTTTCACCGGTGAACCGCTGAAATAGGTGCGAAACCGGCTGTCGTCCAGCGTCAGGAAGAAGGCAATGTCCGGCGCCTTCAGGTCCTCGCGGGCCTTGAGCTTCATCTCGCGCGCTTCGGCCGCGAACTTGTTCCACGGACAGGCCGCCAGACAGTCGTCGCAGCCATAGATCCGGTTGCCGAAAGCCGGCCGGAGCGCCGCGTCGATGACGCCCTTGTGCTCGATCGTCAGATAGGAAATGCAGCGCCGGGCGTCGATCTGGTAGGGCGCCGGAAAGGCGTCGGTCGGGCAGGCGTCGAGACAGGCCCGGCAGGAGCCGCAATGGTCGCGCTCGCCCTCATCGATCTCAAGCTCTGCGGTGGTGAACAGGCTGCCGAGAAACAGCCAGGATCCGAATTCGCGGCTGACCAGATTGGTGTGTTTGCCCTGCCAGCCGAGGCCGGCTGCGGCAGCCAGCGGCTTTTCCATTACCGGGGCCGTATCGACGAAGACCTTGACGTCGGCGCCGGCTCTGGCGGCAAAACGTGTGGCGATCTCCTTCAGGCGGCCCTTGATGACGTCATGATAGTCGCGATTGCGGGCATAGACGGAAATGGCAGCCTTGTCCGGCAGCGCCTGCAACGCGCGGGGATCTTCGTCGGGACCGTAGTTCATCCCGAACATCACGATGGAGCGCACGTCGGACCAGAGTACACGCGGATCGCCGCGGCGTTCGATCGTCTCTTCCATCCAGGCCATCGTGCCATGGCGTCCGGCGTCGACGAAGTGCTGGAGACGTTCCGGTGCCTGTGGAATGGCGTCGGGCAGCGTGATGCGACAGAGATCGAAGCCCTGGGCCGCGGCCTCCTTGCGCAGGAAGCCGGTGAGATCGGTCCGCCGCTTGATGACCTTCGGATCGCTCTGCGGCTCGTCCATGGCCGGATCCGTCAGAAATCGAGATCGGCGTAATGCGACACGGGTGTGAGGCCGCGCAGGCGCTCGGTCAGCAGCGGGCGGAAGGACGGACGCGATTTCAGCCGCTGGTACCATTCCTTGGCAACCGGGAATTCCACCCATTCGATCTCGCCGAGATAATCGAGCACAGACACGGCAGAGGCCGCCGCGAGATCGGCATAGCTCAGCCGTTCGCCCGCCAGCCATTGCCGTGATCCGGCAAGCCAGCTCAGATATTTCATGTGCTGGCGAATATTGCCGCGTGCGGTGCGCAGGATCTTGGAATCCGGGGCGCCGCCGCCAAGGCCGTTCGGGATGATCAGCTTGTAAACCCGTTCGCGGACCAGCGGCTTGGTGACATCCTGCTCCATCTTCTGCAGGAACCACTCGGTCAGCCGGCGGATTTCCGCCCGCTGGAACGGATCTTCGGCCAGCAACCGCCGGTCGCGCTTCAACACGCCATGGGTCTCGTCGAGGAATTCCGAAATCACCATTGGGCCGCAGAGCGCGCGCATATTGTCGTCAACATAGACGGGCAGAGTGCCGGATGGATTGAAGGCCAGAAATTCCCGACGCTTCTCCCATGTCTGTTCTTCGACGAGATCGACCTGGAAGCCGTATTCGGAGAGCACCAGACGGATGAACCGCGACGATGTGGACATGGAGTGGTGGTAGAGGGTCGGCATTGTTACTCGAATTCTTGGAATTTCGCCTGCCGGTACGCCCGTGCGAGAGGCGACTGGTCATGACCTCGGCTTCCAAGCTATAGGAGCTTGGTTACCGCAATACAAGCAAATCGCTTCGCCATCCCGCCCTGAAAGAGTTTCCATGGAAGACCAATCCATCATCAGCGCCCTCGTGCTCGGCCTTATCGAGGGTCTGACGGAATTCATTCCCGTTTCCTCGACGGCTCATGTTCTTCTCGCCGGCCATTTCCTCGGTTTCGAATCACCGGGCAATACCTTCGCCGTGCTGATCCAGCTGGGTGCGATCCTGGCGATCCTCAGTGTCTATTTTACCAAGCTGCTCGGCATTGCGCTGTCGCTGCCGTCCAGCCCTGAAAGCCGTCGTTTCGTGATGGCGGTGCTGATCGGCTTCCTGCCGGCCGCCGTCATCGGCGCGCTGGCGCATGATTTCATTAAGACCGTGCTGTTCGAGACGCCGATGCTGATCTGTGTCGTGCTGATCCTCGGCGGGTTCGTGCTTTTGTGGATCGATCGCCAGCCTTTGACGCCGAAATATACCGACGTCACGCAATATCCGCTGTCGCTGGCGTTGAAGATCGGTTTTTGCCAGTGTGTTGCGATGATCCCCGGCACCTCGCGGTCCGGCGCGACCATCGTGGGTGCGCTATTGCTCGGGGCGGACAAGCGTTCCGCGGCCGAGTTTTCGTTCTTTCTGGCCATGCCGACTATGGCCGGCGCCTTTGCGCTCGATCTCTACAAGAACCGCGACGCGCTGAGTTTCGACGACGGCACGATCATCGCGATCGGCTTCGTGGCGGCGTTTTTCACGGCGCTGCTGGTGGTCAGGTCTTTGCTGGATTTTGTCTCGAAGCGTGGTTATGCGCCGTTCGCCTGGTGGCGGATCGTGATCGGGACCATAGGGTTGGTCGGTCTGCTACTCAGCCGTTAAGCTCAAGTCCGACCGCACGATACAAAAATGGCCACCTGATTGGGTGGCCCTTTTTGTTGTGTCTTATTCGGACGCCGTGATCGAGCTCGTGCTGCACGGATCGACGCCATAGGCCGGGGAGCAATTGCCCTTGCGTGCTGCCACTGTCGAAGGTGCGAGGAACGAACCGGCGATGATCACCAATGCCGCACACGCAAAGAACAGTGCGATGGACTTGCCCATAAAATGCCTCATGAGGTGTAAAAGACTTGGGCTAGCGTTCATTCTCGCCCTGCCGTTGGGGCCGAGTCTTTACGCATTGCCGTCGGAGGCATCAATAGAGGATCTTGCTTTATCCGCGGTTAACGCAGGTGTTTCCGCGACTGCGTCATTTGTGCAACGTCGAAACAGTTGACCTGCGTCGGGCCGCCCTCAGGCGGCCTTGCCGGAACCGGTGAACTGGCCGTGCGGGCGGAAATGCACCAGATAGGTCGGCAGGATGGAGGCGACCTTGACCGGCTGGATCCCCATGCCTTCGAGGGTACGGCCTTCGGCCTTGGCACCGTCCGACACGACGTTGTCGCGCTTCAGCAGCGTGACCTGGTCGCTGGTCAATGGCGGCGTGATCAGCGGAATGGCGGAGGCAATGCTGCCGATCATCGAGGCAATGCTAAACGGCATGGGCACGAGCGCACGCTTGCGGCCGATCACCTCGAGCATGGTCTGCAGACACTGCTTGAAGGTCAGCACGTCGCGCCCGCCGAGTTCGTAGATCTTGCCGGAGGCAATCTTGCCGTCGACAGAGAGCGCAACGGCTTCGGCGACATCTTCGACATACACCGGCTGAAACTTCGTCTTGCCGCCGCCCACCAGCGGCAGGAAAGGCGAGATGCGGGCCATGGCGGCGAACTTGTTGAAGAAGCTGTCTTCCGGTCCAAACACGATCGACGGCCGCAGGATCGTCGCATCGGGGAGGGTCGACTGGATCGCGGCTTCCGCACGACCCTTGGTCGAGGCGTAGATGGACGAAGACTGCGCATCGGCACCGATGGCAGAGATATGCGTCAGGCGGGCACCGGCTGCACGCGCGGCTTCAGCGACGGCACGGGCGCCGAATTCCTGTACGGCGTCGAAGCTGTTGCGGCCGTTTTCAAACAGGATGCCGACGCAGTTGACCACATGATCGGCGCCCTGCACGGCCTTGTCTATCGATCCGCGATAGCGGAGGTTCGCCTGGACGAAGGATATCTGGCCGACATTGCCGAGCGGCTGCAGGAAGCCGGCAAGATCGGGACGGCGGACGGCAACACGAATACGGTAGCCGCGACGTGCCAGAGCCCGAACGACATGCCGCCCCACGAAGCCCGAGCCTCCGAAGACGGTGACGAGCGGCGGAAGGTTCGACAAGGTCATGGTGGGCTCCCCTGGACTGAATCTGGACTGCATTTGAACTGCGATTGAACGGCATCGGCGCGCAAGACGCCCATGGATTGTGGCTTGTCTTAGCCGAATCGCAGCCGCAGCGAAAGGGCTGATCAGGCCCGTGCGGGCGAGACAAACAGCCTCAGATACCCTCGACGACCATCATGTCCGCATCGGCCACGTCCTGGCGGATTTTGGCGGCAATCTGGTATTCCGGTGAATTGTAGCAATCGACCGCCGCCTGGTGCGACGGAAACTCGATGATCACGTTGCGCGGCCGGACATTGCCCTCGAGCTCGGTGACATCACCGCCACGCGCGAGGAAGTTTGCGCCGTATTTCTCAAACGCCGGCTTTGCCGCGGCGACATAGTCCTTGTAGCGCTCGGCGTCCCGAACGGTGACATGCGCAATCCAGTATCCCTTGGCCATGCTCTTCTCTCCCTTTCGTGAATGAACCCAGTGTCAGCGAGCGGCTTGAAGCGCCGCGTCCATTTCCGCAAGGATCGCCAGAGCCGCCGCCTTCGGGTCGGCTGCCTTGACGATCGGGCGGCCGACGACGAGATGGCTCGAGCCGGCTTTGAGTGCATCGGCGGGCGTCATCACCCGCTTCTGGTCGCCCTTGTCGGCGCCGGCAGGCCGGATACCCGGTGTCACCAGCGCCATATCCGGGCCGATGATCGAACGCACGGCGGCGGATTCTTCCGCCGAACAGACGATGCCGCCCATGCCGGCGGCGCGCGCCTGCTCGGCGCGCTTCAGCACCAGCGTATGCGGATCATATTCGTAGCCGGCATCGACCAGGTCCTGTTCGTCCATCGAGGTCAGCACCGTGACGCCGAGCAGGCATAGATCCGAACCTTTGGCTGCTTCGACGGCAGCACGCATCGCCTTCGGATAGGCATGCAAAGTCAGCATCGACATGCCCATCTTGGCGATGTTTTCGACGCCGGAGGCGACCGTGTTGTCGATGTCGAGCAGCTTCATGTCGAGGAAGATCTTCTTGCCGCTCTGGGCAAGGTCGCGGGCAAATTCCAGGCCGCCGGCAAAGACCAGCTGGTAGCCGATCTTGTAGAAGGAAACGCTGTCCCCGAGTTGGGCGACGATGGCCTCGGCCTCGGTTATGGTGGGGACGTCCAGTCCGACGATGAGACGGTCACGTGCGCTCAAGGGGCTTACTCCTGTCAGATCTCCATGGCCGTCCAGTCGCACGGCACGGAAAGATCTGCAAGAGAGAAGAGACGGCTTTCATCGGTGCAGTCGATGGATGTGGCAAGCCGGACGCGCAGGATCTGAAAACGGACATGGGCGGGAAGATCCCGCCCATGTCATCGGCTTGCAAGGTGGCTTTATGTCATTCCGCAGCGACGGAATGTTCAACGCCTGTGGCCGTCTGGCTGTTGGCCGGTTCCCGGTCATGCTGGACCAGCGGCCGGTTGCCGGCGAGCCTGCGCAGCAGGACATAGAAGACCGGCGTCATGAAGATGCCGAAGAAGGTCACGCCGATCATGCCGGAGAACACCGCGACACCCATGGCCGAGCGCATTTCCGCACCCGCGCCGGTGGACACGACCAGCGGCACGACACCCATGATGAAGGCCATCGACGTCATCAGGATCGGGCGCAGGCGCAACTTGCTGGCCTCGATCGCTGCCCGGACCGGCGTCCGACCTTCGAACTCGAGTTCGCGGGCGAATTCGACGATCAGGATCGCATTCTTCGCCGATAGTCCGACAAGCACCACCAGACCGATCTGGGTGAAGATATTGTTGTCTCCCCCCGTCAGCCACACACCGGTCAATGCAGCAAGCACGCCCATCGGCACGATCATGATGATCGCGATCGGTAGCGTCAGGCTTTCATACTGGGCAGCCAGCACCAGATAGACGAGTAGCAAGGCCAGCGGGAAGACAACGATGCTGGAATTGCCGGCGAGGATCTGCTGGTAGGTGAGATCCGTCCATTCGAAATCGATCCCGGCAGGCAGCGTTTCGTCGGCGATCTTTTCGATCGCCGCCTGTGCCTGGCCCGACGAGAAGCCCGGTGCCGGGCCGCCGTTGATATCGGCAGACAGGAAGCCGTTGTAGCGTGTTGTGCGTTCCGGTCCGGTCGTGGCATCGACCTTTAGCAGTGCCGACAGCGGGATCATCTGGCCCGACTGCGAGCGCACCTTCAACTGGCTGATATCCTCGGCCTTGGCGCGGAACTTGGCATCCGCCTGGACGCGCACGCTGTAGGTACGGCCAAAGGCGTTGAAGTCGTTGACATAGAGCGAGCCGAGATAGATCTGCAGTGTTTCGAAGACATCCGAGACCGAGACGCCGAGCTGCTCGGCCTTGGCGCGATCGAGATCGGCATAGAGCTGCGGCACGTTGATCTGGTAGCTCGAGAAGATGCCGGCGAGTTCCGGTGTCTGGTAGGCCTTGGCGATAAAGGCCTTGGTGGCCTCATCGAGGGCGAGATTGCCGAGACCGGCGCGGTCCTCGATCTGCAGCTTGAAACCGCCCGTCGAGCCGAGGCCGTTGACCGGCGGCGGCGGGAACATGGCGATGAAGGCATCCTGGATGCCGGCATATTTCTGGTTCAGCGCCATGGCGATGGCGCCGCCCGAAAGTTCCGGCGATGTACGCTCCTCGAAATCGTCGAGAACGGCGAACACGATGCCGGCATTCGAGCCGATGGTGAAGCCGTTGATCGACAGGCCTGGGAAGGCGATGGCATGGGCGACGCCGGGCTGTTCCAGCGCGATGTCGCTCATTTTCTTGATCACCTCTTCCGTGCGGTCGAGGGTGGCGCCGTCCGGCAGCTGGGCAAAGCCGATCAGATACTGCTTGTCCTGCGCCGGCACGAAGCCGCCGGGAACAGCGCTGAACGTTGTATAGGTGAGTGCCACCAGTCCGAGATAGACGATCATCACCAGCGACTTGCGCGACAGCAGACCGCCGACGCCGCGGGCATAGCTGTTCGATGCCGCGCCGAAGGCCCGGTTGAAGCCGCGGAAGAACCAGCCGAAGATCCGGTCCATGAACCGGGTCAGCCAATCCTTCGGTGCGTGATGGTCCTTCAACAGAAGGGCAGCCAGCGCCGGCGACAGGGTCAGCGAGTTGATCGCCGAGATGACCGTCGAGATGGCGATCGTCAGGGCGAACTGCCGGTAGAACTGGCCGGAAAGGCCGGAGATGAAGGCAAGTGGCACAAAGACGGCGACCAGCACCAGCGCGATCGCGATGATCGGGCCGGAAACTTCCTTCATTGCCTTGTAGGTCGCATCGCGTGGACTGAGGCCGTTTTCGATGTTGCGCTCGACGTTTTCGACGACGACGATCGCGTCATCGACCACGATGCCGATGGCGAGCACCAGCCCGAACAGCGTCAATGCGTTGATCGAGAAGCCGAAGGCATACATCACGGCGAATGTGCCGATGATCGAGACGGGTACGGCGATCAGCGGAATGATCGATGCGCGCCAGGTTTGCAGGAATATGATGACGACGAGAACGACGAGCGCCACGGCCTCAAGCAGCGTGTCGACGACCTTTTCGATCGAAGCCCGCACGAACTTGGTGGTGTCATAGGCAATCTCGTATTTCACCCCTGTCGGCATGGCGAGTTGCAACTCGTCCATGGTCGCCCGGACATTGTCGGCGATCTCGATCGCGTTCGAGCCGGGGGCCTGAAGCACGGCGACTGCGACCGCCGGCTGGCCGTCCAGCAGCGAGCGCAGCGTGTAGTCTGCAGCGCCAAGCTCGATGCGGGCAACGTCGCGCAGGCGGGTGATTTCGCCGTTTGCACCGCTCTTGACGATGATGTTGCCGAATTCCTCAGGCGTCTGCAGACGGCCCTGCGCATTGACGTTGAGCTGCAGGTCGACGCCCGGCAGGCTTGGCGAGGCGCCGATGATGCCGGCTGCGGCCTGGACGTTCTGGCCGCGGATGGCGTCGGTGATGTCGCTGGCGGCGAGCGAATGTTCGGCCGCCTTCTGCGGATCGATCCACACACGCATCGAGTAGTCGCCGGCACCGAAGACCTGAACCTGGCCGACACCCTGGATACGGGCAAGCCTGTCTTTTACGTTCAGCGTCGCATAGTTGCGCAGATAGGTGATGTCGTAGTCGTCCACCGTGGAGACCAGGTTGACCACCATGATGAAGTCCGGCGAACTCTTGACCGTGGTCACGCCGAGGGCACGCACTTCCGCCGGCAGGCGCGGTTCCGCCTGGGAGACGCGGTTCTGCACCAATTGTTGCGCCTTGTCGGCATCGGTGCCGAGCTTGAACGTCACGGTCAGCGTCAGCACGCCGTCCGATGTCGCCTGGCTGGACATGTAGAGCATGTCCTCGACGCCGTTGACCTGCTCTTCGAGCGGGGTCGCCACCGTTTCTGCAATCACGGTCGGGTTTGCACCCGGATAGACGGCACGCACCACGATAGATGGCGGAACGACGTCGGGATATTCGGAGATCGGCAGGGATCGCATTCCGATCAGACCTGCGACCATGATCAGGATCGACAGCACGCCGGCAAAGACCGGCCGGTCGATAAAGAACCTGGAGATATTCATGTCAAAACCCTCTCTCTGGGGATGAACAAGAGGCGAGAAAAACCTGTCCCGCAGCGGGGTGGCTGCGGGGAGGATGGCGGTGGATCACGAAGGGCCGGCGGCGCGGGGCTGCCGGCCGTCAATCAGTTGTTGGCGACCTTGGCTTCGGCCTGCGG
Organism: Rhizobium sp. CECT 9324; assembly: GCF_918741265.1. Classification (NCBI taxonomy): domain Bacteria; kingdom Pseudomonadati; phylum Pseudomonadota; class Alphaproteobacteria; order Hyphomicrobiales; family Rhizobiaceae; genus Rhizobium; species Rhizobium sp. CECT 9324. The sequence goes on from NZ_CAKKMZ010000001.1 coordinate 846,888, forward strand.
ATCGACAACCGCGCCGGGGCGGATGCGCTGCAGTCCGTTGACAACGATCCGGTCGCCGGCATTCAGGCCCTTTTCGACGATGCGCATGCCGTCGACCGAGAGGCCGAGCACCACCTGCCGATAGGCAACCGTGTTGTTCGCATCGACGACGAAGACGAATTTCTTGTCCTGGTCGGTGCCGATTGCCTTTTCGCTGATCAGAAGCTGGTTGTCGCTTTCCGGCTGACCCATGCGTACCCGCACGAACTGGCCTGGGATCAGACGACCCTCGGGATTGTCGAAGACGGCGCGGACACGGATCGTACCGCTGGCCGCATTGACCTCGTTATCAACGAGTTGCAACTTGCCGTGGATCGGCGTTCCTTCGTCGGCCAGCGTGCCGATTTCCACCGGAATGCGCTCAATGGCCGGCAGGCCGTTTTCGACCGGCAGGCTGGCGAGCGCCCGGCTGACCAGTTCCTCGCCCGCATCGAAGCTCGCATAGATCGGGTCGGACGACACCAGGGTCGTCAACGGCGTCGAGCCGGAGCCTTCGGCGACCAGATTGCCGGGTGTGATTTCGAGCTTGCCGACGCGTCCGTTGATCGGCGCGCGGATTTCGGTGTAGTCGAGATTAAGCTGCGCAGACTTGAGCTGGGCCGTCGCCGACTGGAGGGCGGCAAGCGCCTCCTTGTGGGTGCTTTCGCGCTGGGCCAGATCGCTCTGCGAAATGGTATTGCGCGACGACAGGGTCTTGCCGCGGTCAAGCTCGGTCAGAGCCAGATCGACACGGGCCTGGGCCGAGGCGACCTGACCTTCCGCCTGGGCAACCAGGGCTGCATAAGGCGCGGGATCGATGGTGATCAGCCGGTCTCCGGCCTTGACCATGCTGCCTTCGCGAAAGTGTACGGACTGCACAGCACCCGCCACCCGCGACCGAAGCTGGACCCGGTCGACGGCTTCCAGACGGCCGGAAAACTCCTGCCAGATTGTCACCTTGCGCGGCTCGACGGCGGTCACAGTGACCGGGATCGCGGGCGCAGCGGCGGCGGCATCTGTCGAGGCGGCATTGGCCACGTTCGGCGGATTGAAGTGAAACACAGCGCCTGTCAGGGACACGGCAACACTGAGGCCGGCGCCCCACAGGGCCCAGCGTAGCTTCTTCGACGTCATCTTGGTCTCCTTGGCTCGAAATCGAGCCCGTCATGTTGTTTTAAATGCACATTTCAATGTTTCAGGTCGGCGACGAAATCTTCGAACTGGCGACACAAGGGCTTGAGCCAGTCACCGCTTTCGTCGCCGTATATGCCCGTCCATCCGGAAGACGCCGGGAAACTGTGTCGCGTGACAGGCACGCCTGCCTTTTTCAGCCGCGTCGCATAGGCGATTGCCTCGTCGCGAAGCGGATCGTTGTCCGCCGTCAGCACCAGCGCCGGCGCGACGCCGGCAAGCCGGGTGCATTGGCAAAGCGCCGCGTAGGGATGGGAGAAATTCCCAGCCAGCGACAGATAGCGGCTCCAGCCGTCAGACCAGCGCTGCCGCATGCCGATCCTGTCTGCTTCGCGAAACGATGCCGTGGTCATCAGCGGATCGATCATCGGCGACAACAGGATTTGTCCGTCGAGTTCGCCGGGAATGAGATCCCGTGCCTTCAGGGCAACCCCGGCCGCTACATTGCCGCCGGCCTCTTCGCCAACCACGAGAAGCAGCGATTTGCCGTAGCCGGATTTCTTTCGCCGGCTGTTCAGGCAGTTCAATGCGTTGAATGCGCAGTCCAGCACATGCGGAAAGGCGTTGCGCGACTGGCGGCTGTAATCCGCTTCGACCACGAAGGCGCCGGTGTCAGCCAGCGCCCGGGCAACGGGGCGTTCACGGTCGTCGAGCTCAGACCCGAGGAACGCGCCGCCACGCAGGTAGAGCACCAACGGTGACGACTTCGTCACGGACGCACCCTGGTAGATACGCACGCTCAACGGCGAAGCCGACGGCCCGTTCAGGGCTATGTTTTCCCACTGCGCTTTCATTGAATTACCTTTGGCGGCACCCCATAAAAGGTGGCGACGGCTGGTCATCACTTGGGAACAATATTATTATCCCGATTAATATGCACAAGCATGCCGATTGTGATAATACTATTCCGAATTCAAGGATAATGGTGCGACGCACAAGGAGGGGTCATGGATCAGCTATCGGCCATGCGAGTTTTCGTCCGGGTGGTGGAGACTGGCAATTTCACCCGCGCGGCAAGCAGCCTGAGCATGCCGAAGACCTCCGTGACCAACCTGATCCAGGGCCTGGAGGCGCATTTGCGCACCACCTTGCTCAACCGCACCACACGTCGGGTCATGGTGACGACAGAGGGCGCCCTCTATTATGAACGCGCCACGCAATTGCTCAGTGAACTGGAGGAACTGGACGGCAGTTTTTCCAGCGCACAGACCCAGCCGTCGGGACGCTTGCGCGTTGAAATGGCAGGCGTTTTTGCCGATCTCGTCGTGATGCCTGCGATCTGCGATTTCTACATGCGTTATCCCGATATCCGGCTCGATATCGGTGTCGGTGACAGGCTGGTCGACTACATCGCCGAAAACGTCGATTGCGCGTTGAGGGCTGGGACGCCGACCGACCTTTCGCTGGTTGCGCGCAAGGTCGGCGAACTGGAGATGCAGACTTACGCCGCGCCATTCTACATCGAGAATTTCGGTGAGCCGAAGCATCCGAAGGAGCTGGAATCGGAGCATTTCTGCGTCGGCTACCTCAATGCCCAGTCAGGGCGGGTCATGCCGATGGACTTCGAGCGACAGGGCGAGGCGCTTGAGATTTCGCCCAATTATATCGTTTCGATCAATGATAGCCGCTCCTATGTCAACGCGGCCATTTCCGGCATGGGCGTGATCCAGGCACCGGAATTCATGGTCAGCGCCGCGGCCGAAAAAGGGGAACTCGTTCCCGTGCTGACCGAGTGGCGGCGCGATCCGCTGCCGCTCTATGTCGTTTATCCGCAGACCCGGCATCTGAGCAACAAGGTCCGCGTCTTTGTCGATTGGCTGGCCAAGGAGTTGCAGGCGGTCGGGCGGGAACAAATCCCGGTCCGCAAAGCGAGCTGCGCAGTCTCGGCATGATCGCGCGTGTTTTGGCGCGCGGGTGAATTCAGCGGGTCATGAACTGCTGACCAACCGGTAGCGACTGCCCGGATAGAGAAGGCGCACCGAGGTGACGATCCGCTCCGCCGACCATGTGCGCCGCCGGATCAGCAGGCAGGGCTCCGAGCGCGCAATCGACAAATGCTTGCATTCCCACGGCTGCGGCAGCACCGCTTCGACAAACTGCTCCGTATGCGAGATCGGTGCGATACGTGTCAGATAGGCGTTGGGCGTGATCGACTGGAAGTCCTGCGCCAGGTAGTCGGGCGCCACGGCGGGATTGACGAAGCGATCCTCGAGCTGGATCGGCACCTCGTCCTCGTGATGCAGGATGACGGAGTGAAACGCCGATAACCCGACTTCGATATTCATCGCCTCGGCAAGTTCATGACCGCAGACCTCCGTCTGGGCGAGGATGACCTGTGCGGTATGGACGGAGCCGCGTTCGGTGATCTCGTCGGCGATGTTGCGAACGCCCATGAACGCAGCACTTCGCTTTTTGGTCGCAACGAAAGACCCACGGCCCTGGACCCGAACGATTACACCTTCGCTCGCCAGTTCGCGCAAGGCTCGATTGGCTGTCATCCGGCTGACATTGAGGGTTTCCGCCAGTTCGTTTTCCGAAGGAACGCGGTGATGTGCCGGCCATTCGCCGGTTTCGATCCGTGTCTTGATGTCTGCCTTCAAGCGCTCGTAGAGCGGAATTTCGCGCAGACCTGCAGCCTGAACGGTCTGCTCAATATCGGACATGCTTGGTTTCTCCCGGTAGACCCGTGATGTGCATACAAAATACGCACCGGAATTAAAGCACAAAGTTTTTGCGCGGCCACTTGCCGCTTCGAAAAAACTCTGCCATGTTCCCTATACAACTTGGCAAGGTTACGCAAATGATGGCTTCCCAGAAGCTCCTCTGCAAACAGATATTGCTGCCGCAAGGCTGGGCGTCCGACATTGTCGTGACCATTGCCGCCGACGGCACGATTGCGGGTCTCGAGACAAAGTCCGATGCGGTGTCGCACATCGCAGAGATTGCCGATCCCGTCGTTCCCGCCCTGCAAAACCTGCACTCCCACGCTTTTCAGCGTGCCATGGCCGGACTGGCGGAGCTGGCCGGGTCTACCGACGACAGTTTCTGGACCTGGCGCGACGCCATGTATCGGCTGGTTGGCCGGATGTCGCCGGATGATATCGAGATTGTCGCAACAAAGTTGTATAGTGAACTTCTCAAAGGTGGCTTCGGACACATTGTCGAATTCCATTATTTCCATCATGCTGCGGGCGGCCGTCGCTACGCGAACCCGGCCGAAACCTCGATGCGGATTCTGCGCGCCGCGCAAGGGGCTGGCATCGGCCTGACCCATCTGCCGGTGTTTTATGCCCATGCCGGTTTTGGCGGAACAGAGCCGGGCGAGGGACAGCGTCCCTTCATTCATGGCGTCGACGAGTATCTCGCCTTGCTCGAAGCATTGCGGCCCGATTGCGATGCCATGGGGGCGACGCTCGGGCTGGCGATTCATTCGCTGCGGGCAGCGACGCCGGATGAAATGCGGGCGATCCTCGCAGCCGAAACCACCGGCGGCCCGATCCATATCCATGTCGCCGAGCAGGAGCGTGAGGTCGAGGACTGCCTCGCCTGGAGTGGGCGTCGCCCGGTCGAATACCTTCTCGACGAGATGCCGGTGAGTGAGCGTTGGTGCGCCATCCATGCGACCCACATGACCGCCGATGAGACGGCGCGGCTGGCGCGTTCGGGCGCGGTGGCAGGCCTTTGCCCGGCAACCGAAGCCAATCTCGGCGACGGCATTTTCCCGGCAACGGATTTTGTCAGCCACGCTGGCGTCTTCGGCATCGGCACCGACAGTCATATCGCCACGACGGTGGCGGAAGAATTGCGCTTGCTCGAATATGGCCAGAGACTGCGCGACCGCCGCCGCAATCGTTTGGCAAGCGGCCCGGGCGCTTCCGTCGGTCGAACGCTTTTTGACGCCGCTCTCAAGGGTGGCGCGCAGGCGGCAGGTCTGCGTTCAGGCGGGATTCGCATCGGCGCGCGCGCAGATCTGGTGGTTCTCGATGGCAACAATCCGTTCATCGGGACCGCCACCGGTGATCAGATTCTCGGTCGCTGGCTGTTTGCAACCGGCAACGATGCCGTGCGTGACGTGATGGTGGCCGGTCAGTGGGTCGTTCGCGGCGGACATCATCGCGACGAGGAAGCGATTGATCGTGACTTCCGCAAAGTTCTTCAGAGGCTCGGTTAGAAGATCGACCGAATTTCATTCATCAGCAAATCAAAAAAAGGGGGAATTTCCATGCTGACGACCAAACTCAAATACACACTTCTCGCGACGGCTTTGATGCTGGGCGGTTCGGCCATGGGTGCCAATGCCGCTTCGTATTGCACCGACGGCAAGACCGTCACCTTTGCCGGCATTGATTGGGAAAGCGGCGCGCTGATCACCGAGGTAATGAAGTCGATCCTTTCCAAGGGTTATGACTGCAAGGTGGATTCGATCCCCGGCAATTCGGTGACGCTCGAGCAGGCAACCGCCAACAATGACGTGCAGATCTTTGCCGAGGAATGGATCGGCCGTTCCGACGTCTGGAACAATGCTGCCGCAGCCGGCAAGGTAACCTCGGTCGGCAAGACATTTGTCGGCGCGTCCGAAGGCTGGTTCGTGCCCGAATATCTCGTCAAGGGCGACGAAGCGCGCGGCATCAAGGCCGCAGCCCCGGATCTGAAGAGCGTTTCGCAGCTTTCCGATCCGAAATTCGTTGAACTGTTCAAGGATCCGGAAGAGCCGTCCAAGGGCCGCTTCCTCAATTGCCCGTCGGGCTGGACCTGCGAAGGCGTCAATACCGCCAAGCTCGAATCTTACAAGCTGATGGACACCTATGTGAACTTCCGCCCAGGCACAGGCACGGCATTGGATGCAGCGATCAGTTCGGCCTATCTGCAGGGCGAACCGGTGCTGTTCTACTACTGGAGCCCGACCGCCGTAATGGGCAAGTTCAAGCTGGTCCAGCTTGAAGAGCCGGCATACGATGAAGCCTGCTGGAAGGAACTGACAAGCGCCACCGGCAAGCGTGAAGCCGGTTGCGCCTTCCCGGCAGTCGAGGTTGCCTATGGGGTCAACAGCACCTTTGCCAAGGAAGCGCCGGAGATCATCGACATTCTCGCCAAGGCAACCTTCCCGCTGGAAGAGGTCAATGCGAGCCTCGCCTACATGGTCGACCAGAAGGCTGATGCGGTTGCGGCCGCAAACGAATTCCTCAAGACCAAGGGCGACGTCTGGGGTGCATGGGTTTCCGCCGATGCCAAGGCCAAGATCGAAGCTTCGCTGAAGTGAGTCTGAAGGGGTCGCGCGTTTCCGCGCGCGGCCTCGTCTGCGACCCCGATGCCGGGGTGGCAGCATGGCCAGAGCTCCATTTACTGACCGCCATTCCAAGGACCTGAGCGATGTTTCCTGACGCCTTTCATATCTCCATTCGCGGGCCGATCAACGATGCGGTCCAGGCGCTGGTGGTCAATTACGGCTTCGTCTTCAAGGCGATCTCGCAGACCATCCTGCAGGCTATCCTGTTCATCGAATGGATCGTTCGCGGTCTGCCATGGTGGCTGATGATTCTTGCCTTCATGGCACTGACCTGGCAGGCGACGCGCAAGCCGTTGCTTGTCGCGACCGTTGCCGTCCTGCTGTTTGCCATCGGCGCTCTGGGTCTCTGGGATCTGGCCATGCAGACACTGGCGCTAATGCTGATGGCGACGCTGATTTCGGTGGCGATCGGGGTGCCAGTCGGTATCTGGCTGGCCAAGAGCCGCCTGATGCGCAGCATTACACTCCCTGTTCTCGATGTGATGCAGACCATGCCGAGCTTTGTCTACCTTATTCCCGCGATCATGCTGTTCGGTCTTGGCAAGGTCCCGGCCGTGCTGGCAACAATCGTCTATGCCGTTCCGCCGCTGATCCGCTTGACCGATCTCGGCATCCGCCAGGTCGATGGGGAAGTTGTGGAGGCGGCCACGGCTTTCGGCGGCAGCCCGCGCCAGATCCTGTTCGGTGTCGAATTGCCGCTCGCCACGCCGACGATCATGGCTGGTCTCAACCAGACGATCATGATGGCGCTTTCAATGGTCGTGGTCGCCTCGATGATCGGCGCCCGCGGCCTCGGCGAACAGGTTTTGAACGGCATCCAGACTCTGGATGTCGGCAAGGGATTGGAAGCGGGCCTCGGTATCGTCATCCTCGCCATCGTGCTCGATCGTATCACCCAGGGCTTCGGCCGCTCCAGCCAGGAGGATGGCCAGAATGGCTGAGATTGAAATCCGCAATGTCTACAAGATCTTCGGCCGTAACGCCCAGGAAGCGCTCGTGATGGCGCGCGGGGGTGCTGAGAAGGGTCAGATCCTCGAGCGCACCGGATGTAGCGTCGGTCTGAACGATATCAGCCTGAAAATCGGGGCATCCCGTATCTTTGTCATCATGGGCCTGTCCGGATCGGGCAAGTCGACGCTTGTGCGCCATATCAACCGGCTGATCGAGCCGACCAGTGGCGAGATCCTTGTCGATGGCGGCAACGTGCTTGAACTGGGTGCACGCGATCTGCGCGAATTCCGCACCCGGCGCGTCAGCATGGTGTTCCAGAGCTTCGGCCTGATGCCGCATCGCACCGTGATGCAGAATGTTGTCTACGGCCAGCGTGTCCGTGGACTCAGCAAAGCAGATGCCCATCCCATCGGCATGAAATGGATCGAAACCGTTGGCCTGCTCGGCTACGAGAACAAGTATCCACACCAGCTTTCCGGCGGCATGAAGCAGCGCGTCGGCCTCGCGCGTGCGCTGGCCGCCGACACCGACGTGATCCTGATGGACGAGGCATTTTCGGCGCTCGATCCGCTGATCCGGAGCGATATGCAGGACCAGCTGCTGCAGCTGGAGAAGAACCTGTCGAAGACGATCGTCTTCATCACCCACGATCTCGACGAAGCGCTGCGGATCGGTGCCGAGATCGCGATCCTGAAAGATGGCCGCTTGGTGCAGGTGGGCACGCCGAGCCAGATCCTCAACACGCCGGCGGACGATTATGTTGCCCGTTTCGTACAGCGCCGCGCCGGCGCGGAGGTGGCGCATCATGGCTGACGATATCGTTCTCGATGGAGCATTGCGCTGGAACGACATCGCCTCGGTTGCTGCTGGCGCACCGCTCGCGCTTTCGCAGGCCGCGTGGAGTCGCATCGAAACGGCACGGAGCATCGTCGACGCATTGGTTGAGCGCGAAATCCGCGGCTACGGCATCAATACCGGCGTCGGTGCGCTGTGCGATGTGATCATCAGCCGCGCGGACCAGCAATCCCTGTCCCGAAACATCATCCTCAGCCATGCCTGCGGGGTCGGCGAGCCGCTCGGCAAGGCGGAGACGCGCGCCGTGATGGCTGCGCAGATCGCCAACTTCGCTCATGGCTATTCCGGTGTCAGCCTGCCCGTGGTCGAGACACTGCTGGCGCTCCTCAACGGCGACATGCTGCCCGTTATTCCGTCCAAGGGCTCGGTTGGCTATCTGACCCATGCCGCGGCCATCGGCCTCGTGCTGATCGGTGAGGGAGAATGCCGCCATGGCGGCGCGCTGATCGGCGGGCGCGAAGCACTCGACCGGCTTGGCCTAGCGCCGCTCGTCCTGCAGGCCAAGGAAGGTCTCTGCCTCGTCAACGGCACGCCCTGCGCCACCGGGCTTGGCGCCTTGGCCGTGTCGCGTCTGTCGCATCTGGCCGGTTGGGCCGATGCTGCCGCTGCGATGAGCTATGAGAACCTGGGCGCACAGGCCGATCCCTTCGCGGAAATGCCGCTGGCACTGCGCCACTCGCCCGGACTGCAAGAGGTCGGCCGCAATCTGCGCCATTGGCTTGCCGGCAGCGCGCTTCTGGCGCAATCAGCTGGAAGCCGCACGCAGGATCCGTTGAGCCTGCGCGCCGTGCCGCAGATCCACGGCGCCGTGCGCGATGCCTTGGTGCATGTCGCAGACGTCGTCGATCGTGAACTGGCGAGCGTCACCGACAATCCGGTCGTCGCCGGCTCGCCGGAAGCGCCCGAAGTGCATTCGCAGGCCCATGCGGTGGGGGCGGCCCTCGGTCTTGCCATGGACAGCCTTGCAACCGCTGCCGCGGAACTCGCAGCGATTTCGGAACGGCGGATCGACCGGCTGGTCAATCCGCTGGTCAGCGGCCTGCCGGCCTTTCTCGCCGCGGGAAGCGGCGTCGCCTCCGGCTTCATGATCATCCAGTATACGGCCGCCGCACTCGTCGCTGAAAACCGGCGTCTTGCAGCGCCCGCAAGCCTCGACGGCGGCATCACCTCGGGTTTGCAGGAGGATATCCTGACCCATGCGACGCCGGCCGCCGACAAGGCCCTCGCAATCCTCGGCAATCTGCAGACCATCCTCGCCGTCGAAGTCATGGCAGCAGCCCAGGCCTATGACTTGCAGGCTGGCCCGGCGGACAAGGCGTCTCGGACTGCAGCGCTTTATGGTAAGGTCCGAGAGACGGTCCCTTTCTACCGCGACGACCGGCCACTTAATGTCGAGGTTGCCAAGGTGCGCGCAATGATCGCCGCCATGCCCGTCTCACAGGAAGGGAACGTTTGATGAAGACGCTTCTGCGCAATGCTCGGCTGGCGACGCTGGCGCCTTCGCTGTCTGGCCTCGGCATCATCGACAACGGCGTGATCCTGATCGAAAACGGTCGGATAGCTTATGTCGGTGATGAAAAGGGCTTGCCGGCGACCAGTGGTGCCACGGTCATCGACTGCGAAGACCGGTGGATCACGCCGGGCCTGATCGACTGCCACACGCATCTGGTCCATGCCGGCAACCGTGCGCGCGAATTCGAGATGCGGCTGGCCGGCGCAACCTACGAAGAAATCGCCCGGGCCGGCGGCGGCATCGTCTCGTCCGTGCGCCAGGTTCGTGACGCAAGCGAAGCGGATCTGGTTGCCCAGACCCTGCCGCGCCTCGATACCTTGATGGCGGAAGGCGTGACGACGGTCGAGGTGAAGTCCGGCTATGGCCTGACGGTCGAGGACGAATTGAAGATGCTGCGGGCGGCGCGGAGCCTGGCGTCGCAGCGTCCGGTCAACCTGACGACCACCTATCTCGGCGCTCACGCGACACCGCCCGACTACAAGGGCCGCAACGGCGATTTCATTCGCGACGTGGTCCTGCCCGGTCTGGAAGCAGCCCATGCGCAAGGTCTGGTCGACGCCGTCGATGGCTTCTGCGAGGGCATCGCCTTCTCGGTTGACGAGATGCGCGTGGTTTTCGATGCAGCCAAGGCCCTGGGCCTGCCGGTCAAGCTGCATGCCGACCAGTTGTCCAACCTGCATGGCGCAATGCTTGCAGCAGACTATGGTGCGCTCTCGGCCGATCATCTGGAATATACCGATGATGAAGGCGCGGCGGCCATGACGAGGGCCGGCACGGTCGCGGTGCTGCTGCCCGGCGCCTATTATTTCATCCGCGAAACGAAGAAGCCGCCGGTTGAGCTTTTCCGCAAGCATGCAACGAAGATGGCGCTTGCGACCGATTGCAATCCCGGTACCTCGCCACTGACCTCGCTGCTCTTGACCATGAATATGGGTGCGACGCTGTTTCACCTGACGGTCGAGGAATGCCTGGCGGGCGTCACTCGCGAAGCAGCGCGCGCGCTCGGACGCCTCGATACGCTCGGCACGATCGAGACCGGCAAGCAGGCAGATCTCGCCATCTGGACCATCGAGAGCCCGGCTGAGCTGGTCTATCGCATCGGTTTCAATCCGCTGCATCAGCGGATCTGGAACGGGAAAATTACCGGAGGACATCACCCATGACCATCACGCTTCATCCAGGCCAGGTATCGCTGGCCGAGCTCGCCGATATTTACTGGAACAGCGAAAGCGTGGTGCTCGACCGCAGCTTCGATGCCGGCATCGAACGCGCGGCCGCCCGCATTGCCGAAATCGCCGCTGGCAACGAAGCCGTCTACGGCATCAATACCGGCTTCGGCAAGCTCGCCTCGATCAAGATCGACGCGGCCGACACGGCAACGCTGCAGCGCAATCTGATCCTGTCGCATTGCTGCGGCGTCGGGCAACCGATGCCGGACGCGATCGTCCGCCTGATCATGGCGCTGAAGTTGATCTCGCTCGGTCGCGGCGCGTCCGGTGTGCGGCTCGAACTGGTGCGGTTGATCGAAGGTATGCTGGACAAGGGCGTCACCCCGCTGATCCCGGAAAAGGGCTCGGTTGGAGCATCGGGGGATCTGGCGCCGCTGGCCCATATGGCCGCCGTGATGATGGGCGAGGCGGAAGCCTTCTTTGAGGGTGAGCGTCTGCCCGGCCGTGTGGCACTTGAGCGGGCCGGTCTGACCCCGGTCGTGCTGGCCGCCAAGGAGGGGCTGGCACTGATCAACGGCACGCAGGCCTCGACGGCACTGGCACTGGCGGGCCTTTTCCGCGCCCATCGCGCGGCCCAGGCGGCCCTGATCACCGGCGCGTTGTCGACCGACGCGGCGATGGGCTCTTCCGCGCCTTTCACCGCCGATATTCATACGCTGCGCGGTCACAAGGGCCAGATCGACACCGCTGCTTCCCTCCGCGGCCTGCTCGTAGGATCTGTGATCCGCGAAAGCCATCTGCAGGGCGATGAACGTGTGCAGGACCCCTACTGCATCCGCTGCCAGCCACAGGTCGATGGCGCCTGCCTCGATCTGCTGCGCATGGCTGGCCGCACGCTGGAAATCGAAGCCAATGCGGTGACCGACAATCCGCTGGTCCTCTCCGACAACAGCGTTGTGTCCGGCGGTAATTTCCACGCCGAACCTGTCGCCTTTGCCGCCGACCAGATCGCCATCGCCGTCTGCGAGATCGGCGCGATTGCCCAGCGACGCGTAGCGCTTCTGGTCGATCCGGCTCTGTCCTATGGCCTACCGGCGTTTCTCGCCAAGAAGCCGGGCCTTAACTCGGGCCTGATGATCGCCGAAGTCACCTCGGCTGCGCTGATGAGCGAAAACAAGCAGATGTCGCATCCGGCTTCGGTCGATTCGACCCCGACATCGGCCAATCAGGAAGACCATGTGTCTATGGCCTGCCATGGCGCGCGCCGCCTGCTGCAGATGACGGAGAACCTGTTCTCGATCATCGGCATCGAGGCTCTGACGGCAGCGCAGGGCATCGACTTCCGCGCGCCGCTGACGACCAGCCCGGAACTGCAGAAGGCGATCGCCACGCTGCGCACGGTGGTCGCGACGCTCGACGAAGATCGCTTCATGGCGCCGGATCTCGCTGCGGCCAGTGCTTTGGTGGCGGATGGATCGCTGGTGGCAAGCGTCTCGGATGCCTTGCTGCCGGGATTGGAGGGATGAGCGTGAATGTGTTTGGTTTCTGGCAGATGGTGGAGTCGCGGATATGAAATTTGAAGTCGCCCAGGGCAATTCGCCCGTCATTCTCGCATTTCCGCACACTGGAACAGAGGTGCCGCCCGATATCTGGGCCCGCCTGAACGACAACGGCCGCATGCTGGCCGATACCGACTGGCATATCCATCAACTCTATGCCGGTCTCCTTCCCAATGTCACGACGGTGCGCGCCACCTTCCATCGTTATGTCATCGACGCCAATCGCGATCCGGCCGGAACCAGCCTATACCCCGGTCAGAATACCACCGGACTTGTGCCGGGGACGGATTTCGACGGGGCGCCGATCTGGGCCGAAGGCGAAGAGCCGTCAGCATCCGATGTGGAGCATCGGTTGAAAACCTTCCACGCGCCCTATCACGCTGCCCTGTCGGCCGAGATCGAACGGGTCAAGGCGATCCACGGCGTGGTTGTTCTCTACGACTGCCACTCGATCCGCTCGCATATACCCTTCCTCTTCGAAGGTCGTTTGCCGGACTTGAATATCGGCACGGACATGGGCCGCACCTGCGATCCTCGCATCGAGGCTGCCGCAGTGGATGTTGCGCGCGCAGCCAAAGACTACACGGCGATCCTCAACGGTCGCTTCAAGGGTGGCTGGACCGTCCGCCACTACGGGCAGCCGCTCGATGGCATTCATGCGATCCAGATGGAGCTATCGCAAACATCACACCTCGCCACCGAAGAGCCGCCCTTTGCCTATGACGAAGAGAAGGCCGGGCGGCTGCGCATTCACCTGAGCCAGATCCTGGCACGCATCGAAGCCGTTGCGGATCAACTGAAGACCAAGGGGAACTGAGATGACCAATCCACGCCACAACATCCGCGACGTGCGTTCGCCGCGCGGAACCGAGCTCAACGCGAAGAGCTGGATGACCGAAGCGCCTCTGCGCATGCTGATGAACAATCTCGATCCCGATGTCGCGGAAAATCCGCATGAACTGGTGGTCTATGGTGGCATCGGCCGTGCCGCTCGCACCTGGGAGGATTTTGACCGCATCGTCGCGACGCTGAAGACACTGACCGAGGAAGAGACCCTCGTCGTGCAGTCCGGCAAGCCGGTTGGCGTGTTCCGCACCCACAAGGATGCACCGCGCGTTCTGATTGCCAACTCCAACCTCGTGCCGCATTGGGCGACCTGGGATCATTTCAATGAACTGGATAAGAAGGGTCTCGCCATGTACGGCCAGATGACTGCCGGTTCGTGGATCTATATCGGCACTCAGGGCATCGTTCAGGGTACCTATGAGACCTTCGTCGAAGCGGGTCGCCAGCATTACGGTGGCAACCTCACGGGCAAGTGGATCCTGACCGGTGGCCTTGGCGGCATGGGCGGCGCCCAGCCGCTTGCCGCCGTCATGGCCGGCGCCTGCTGCCTCGCCGTCGAAAGCGACGAGACCCGCATCGATTTCCGCCTGCGCACCCGTTACGTCGATGAAAAGGCAAAGACGCTCGACGAAGCACTGGCAATGATCGACCGGTGGACCAAGGCCGGTGAAGCCAAGTCCGTCGGCCTGCTTGGCAATGCCGCAGAGGTCTTCCCGGAACTGGTCAAGCGTATGCAGGCCGGTGGCCCGCGTCCCGACATCGTCACCGACCAGACGTCTGCCCATGATCCGCTCAATGGCTATCTGCCGATCGGCTGGACGGTGGCCGAACACAAGGCTAAGCGCGAAAGCGATCCGAAGGCCGTAGAAGTTGCCGCGCGCGCCTCTATGAAGAGCCATGTCGAAGCCATGGTCGCCTTCTGGGATGCGGGCGTGCCGACGCTCGACTATGGCAACAATATCCGCCAGGTCGCCAAGGAAGAAGGTCTCGAAAATGCCTTTGCCTTCCCGGGCTTTGTGCCGGCCTATATCCGCCCGCTGTTTTGCCGCGGCATCGGCCCGTTCCGCTGGGCGGCGCTGTCCGGCGATCCGGAAGACATCTACAAGACCGATGCCAAGGTCAAGGAACTGACGCCCGGCAACACGCATCTGCACAACTGGCTGGACATGGCGCGCGAGCGCATCGCCTTCCAGGGCCTGCCGGCGCGCATCTGCTGGGTCGGTCTCGGCGATCGCCATCGCCTGGCGCTCGCCTTCAACGAGATGGTCAAGAGTGGTGAACTGAGCGCCCCGGTCGTCATCGGTCGTGACCATTTGGATTCGGGCTCGGTTGCCTCGCCGAACCGCGAGACGGAAGCGATGAAGGACGGTTCTGATGCCGTCTCCGACTGGCCGCTGCTGAACGCCCTGCTGAACACGGCCTCGGGCGCCACCTGGGTCTCGCTGCATCACGGTGGCGGGGTCGGCATGGGCTTTTCCCAGCATTCCGGCGTGGTGATCTGCGCTGATGGCTCCGACGATGCGGCAAAGCGGCTTGAGCGGGTGCTGTGGAACGACCCGGCGACCGGTGTCATGCGCCACGCCGATGCGGGCTACGAGATCGCACTCGATTGCGCCAAGGAAAAGGGCCTGCGGCTGCCGGGCATCCTCGGCAATTGAGTGAATGAATAGTGGCGCCGCAACGGCGGCGCCATCTCCATCCGAGAGGAATCGCAATGCCGTCACCCGTCCTGCTGAAACCGTCCGACTATCGCCGCATGCCATGGAAAAACGGTCTGGGTGAAACGATCGAGATCGCCGTTTTTCCGCCAGATGCCGGCATCGGCGATTTCGACTGGCGGATCAGCATGGCGACCGTTGCGACCGATGGCCCGTTCTCGCTGTTTCCGGAGATCGAGCGCACATTGTCGGTACTGTCGGGCGACGGGCTCACCCTGCACCGTGCCGACGGCACCAAGCAGGAGCTGGTGGTCGACAGCACGCCCTACGCTTTTCCGGCTGACGAACAGGTCAGCGCGACATTGGTCGACAGCGCGATTACCGATCTCAATGTCATGACCCGGCGCGGCCGGTTCGATCACGGCGTCGAAAGGCTTCACCTCGACGGCAGCGTGGCAATGCCGGCCAGGGAGAATCCCGTCATTGTTTTCTGCCTGACAGGACAAGCCAGTCTGGGGGAGGGTGCCGGATCGATAGCGCTCGGCACAGGCGAGAGCCTATTGTTCGGCGATGCCATGCCGTCCAGCATTCTCACCGGACATGGCATCTTCTTCATCATCGAAATCATCGCGAGCCGCAGCGCCTGATCCGCAGGTGGATCCGGCGCATGGCCGCTTTGCTCAGTTTGCTGCGGCGTTGGCACCAGCAAATGCTGCAAATGCCGCGACAAAATCCGCCAGCCGCTTGGCGATTGCCGCGTCGATCAGCTGGCCGTCTCCGTCAAACACGCTGCCCGCCTTTGGCACCATCAGGCGTTTTTCGGAAAAGGTGCGCGCGCCGAGCGTATGCAGCACGGTGAGCCAGGCATTCTGGCTGAGTTGGGTGCCGAAATTGCCAGGCGAGGCGCCGGCAATGGCGAAGGGCCTGCCGCCGAACACTTTGGCGATGTCGTTCGAGGGGCGCGACAGCCAGTCGATCGCATTCTTGAACACGCCGGGAATCGAGTTGTTGTATTCGGGGGTAAACAGGATGACGCCGTCGGCCGATGCGATCAGGGTCTTCAAGTCCTCGACCGCTGCCGGAATACCCTCTGAGGCCTCCAGATCGCCGTCATAGAGGGGAATGCCGCGAATGCTGCCCGCCACAAGGCTGCAGCCTTCGCCCTGATTGGCAATTGCCGCATTCAGGAGCGCAGTGTTGAACGAACCTCGACGAAGGCTGCCGGATATTCCAACCAGTTTGACCACGGGTCTCTCCCTGTCTGTTTCGATCATTTGCGACGAAGCTAGAAGAAGTGACAGCCCGCGGCAAGGAGCGCGGCCATGGGTGGTGAGATCCGCGCTCGTGCGTCGATCACACCATGTGGACCAGAGAGTGGTAGGCGATACCTGTGCAGGGAATGAAGCCTTGTCCTCGCGGAGATGGGCATCAGGCGCCGGATGGGATCCGGAAAATCAGCCGTTGAGGCATCTGGCGTCAGGCGATGCCTGCCGCCCGCCAAGATGCCAAACAATTTTTTGGCATCTCTGTTTTCATCATTTCAATAACTGCGATCAGGCGCAGTCGGCTTTAGCGCTTGAACGCGCCAGGAAAAGTAGCGGGCTCGATACCGAGCGTGCGCAGATCGCGGTCATGCGGGCGGCGGTGGCCTTCGACGGCAGCGGCGGCGGCAGAGGCAGCGCCGAGCATAGCAAAAGCGCGACCGAAGAAATTCGAATGCTTGCTGTTGCGGATGGACATGGGAGTAACTCTCTTTCTCGTTCATTAGACAGGCATAAAGTGGTCCCTCGGTCCTTGTTTTGCAATGCACAATAGATCAGGTCAGCTATGCAAAACAATGAGGCCGGACTTGCGTCCGGCCTCATCACTGTTCAAAATTTGCATAGGTTTTAGCTTAGTCTTCGTTGGCCGCCAGCTGTGCAAGAACCTGGCCGCGACCGCGTGCCCGCAGCACCAGCGGTACGATCAGGGCCGCTGCGGCAATCGCCAGCAGGACGGCGGCAATCGGCGAAGTGACCAGCACTGTCCAGTCACCCTGGCTGATGGCCAGAGCCCGGCGCAGCTGCTGCTCGGCCAGCGGTCCAAGGATCAGACCGACCACGACCGGCGCGATCGGATAGCCGAACACCCGCATGATGTAGCCCATGACGCCGAAGGCCAGCAGCATGCCGAGCTCGAAGACCGATGGGTTGGCGCCGATCGTGCCGAGCGTGGCAAACAGCAGGATTCCGGCATAGAGCCAGGGCTTGGGGATCGTCAGCAGGCGAACCCAGAGTCCGATCAGCGGCAGATTGAGCACCAGCAGCATGAAATTGGCGATCAACAGGCTGGCGATAAGGCCCCAGACCAGCTGTGGATTGGTGACGAACAGCAGGGGCCCGGGCTGCAGGCCATACTGCTGGAAGCCGGCGAGCATGATCGCGGCCGTGGCCGTTGTCGGCAGGCCGAGCGTCAGCAGCGGCACCAGCGTACCGGCAGCCGATGCATTGTTGGCAGCCTCGGGACCGGCCACACCTTCGATGGCACCGTTGCCGAACTCTTCCGGATGTTTGGTCAGGCGTTTTTCGGCCGCGTAGGACAGGAATGTGCCGATCTCTGCGCCGCCGGCCGGCATGGCACCGATCGGAAAGCCGATAAAGGTACCACGAAGCCACGGCTTCCACGAGCGTGCCCAGTCGGCCTTGGTCATCCACAGCGAGCCTTTGACGGCCTCGATCGTTTCGGGTCCGCGGTTGCCTTGTGCTGCGATGAAGAGCGTCTCGCCGATGGCGAACATCGCAACGGCCAGCGTCGTGACCTCGATGCCGTCGAGCAGATCGGGAACACCGAAGCTGAGGCGGGTCTGGCCGGTCAACTGGTCGATGCCGATCATCGCAAGCGCAAAGCCGATGAACAGCGACGTCAGGCCGCGCAGGGTGCTGTCGCCGAAGGCCGACGAGACGGTGATGAAGGCGAGCACCATCAGTGCGAAATATTCGCGGGGTCCGAAAACCAGCGCCAGCTTGACGATATAGGGCGCGATGAAGGCAAGGCCGATGGTGGCGATCAGGCCGGCAACGAACGAGCCTATGGCGGCTGTCGCCAGCGCCGGCCCGCCGCGCCCGGCGCGCGCCATCTTGTTGCCCTCGAGCGCCGTCACGATCGAGGCGCTTTCGCCCGGCGTGTTGAGCAGGATCGAGGTCGTCGAACCGCCATACATGCCGCCGTAGTAGATGCCGGCAAACATGATCAGCGAGCCAGCGGGGTCGAGCTTGTAGGTCACCGGTAGCAGTAACGCGACGGTGAGGGCAGGGCCGATGCCTGGAAGCACGCCGACCGCAGTGCCGAGCGTCACGCCGATCAGGGCATAGAACAGGTTGATCGGCTGAAACGCGATCACCAGTCCCTGCAGGAGGAATTCAAAGGTGCTCATGGCAGTCGACCCTCAGAGAAACAGGCGTTCGATCGGTCCGGCCGGCAGCGAGAGCTGCAGCAGCCGGGCGAAGATCAGCCAGACGAAAAAGGACAGCACGATACCGACGGGTATCGAAACCCAGAGCTTGCGCCGCCCGAAGGCATAGGCGGTGGCGGCAAACAGCAGTCCCGTTGCGATCGAAAAACCGGCTGTCTTGAGCAGCAGCATCTGCGCCGCCAATCCACCGATGATCCAGATGACCGGGCCGATTTCCTGGTGTTCGCGTTCGGGAAAGTCCCGACGCAGCGCGGCAAAGACCGTCCAGACGGCAAGCCCGAGCAGGCCGAAGGCGACGACATAGGGAACCGTGGCCGGTCCGACCGGCGAATAGGCGGTCAGCGCTGCCAGATGCGCGGCATCCCAAAGGATAACGCCCGCGATTAGCGCCAGAACGGCTGCCACGCCAAGCGCCGCCCCATCGGGGCGGCGCGGCGAGGTTTCGGGGAGGTTGCTCCCGCTCATTTCACCAATCCGATGTCTTTCAGGACGGTTTCCGTGGCGGCAACATCCTTGGCCAGCTGTTCATCAAAGGCGGAGCCTGCCAGGTAGGTGTCCTGCCAGCCCTTGGTCTTCAGCGTCTCCTGCCAGCCGGCCGACTTGACCAGCTTTTCGATGTCGGCCGAAACAGCTGCCTTCTGTTCTTCCGAAAGACCCGGAGCCGCGGCAATCATACGCCAGTTTTCAACCACGACGTCGAGGCCGGATTCTTTCAGGGTCGGGCCGTCGACATTCGGCAGGCGCTCGGCGCTGGAGATGGCAAGCAGGCGCAGCGTGCCGGACTTCACCTGGGATTCGAACTCGCCGTAACCGGAAATGCCGGCCGAAACCTGGCTGCCGAGAATGGCCGCAAGCGCTTCGCCGCCGCCTGAAAACGCGATGTAGTTGATCTTGGTCGGATCAACGCCAGCCGCCTTGGCGATCAGGCCAACAGCGATATGGTCCGTGCCGCCGGCCGAGCCGCCGCCCCAGGAAACCGCACCCGGATCCTTTTTCAACGCTTCGACGAGGTCGCCCATGGTCTGGAAGGGGGAGGAAGCCGGAACGACGATCGCCTCGTATTCGCCGGTCAGGCGCGCGATCGGGGTGACGTCCTTCAGGGTGACGGGCGACTTGTTGGTCAGGATGGCGCCGACCATGACATAGCCGCCGACGATCAGGGAGTTCGGATTGCCGGCCGCCTGGCTGGCAAACTGGGCTAGACCGATCGTGCCGCCGGCGCCAGGAACGTTCTGGACCTGCACGTTGCCGGAAATGCCTTCCTGCTGCATAACGGTCTGGATGGAGCGGGCCGTCTGGTCCCAGCCGCCGCCGGGATTGGCGGGTGCGATGATGGTGTAGTCGGCAGCGAATGCCGGCAGCGACATGGCGCCGGCGATCAGCGATGCGAGAAACAGTTTCTTCAAGGTGGTGTCCTCCGTTGTCGCGTCTTTGACGCGTTTAAAACTCATCGGGAGAGACTGGGGCAACACGCAGCAATCGCCGTCAAAGGCTGTGCGTGTGCAAAGGGGTTCCTCCCGAACCGTTCCACTCATCCGCCTCCACGGATGATGGTGAACACTATGCACCACATGAAGCTGTCAGCAACCTGTCATGGCCGCGCAAGGATGGAAATCGTCACTCGGAGGACATCCGTCTTCAAATTGCAAAAGGACGCGCCTGGCTGGCGCGACTGTCAGCGGTGGCCAGGCAGTCGCGGCAGCAGGATGGTCAGCAGGCCCAGAAGCGGCAGGTAGGAGCAGATCCGATAGACGAATTCGATGCCCTCGCGATCCGCAAAGACGCCGAGCACGGCGGCCCCGATGCCGCCGAAACCGAAGGCAAAACCGAAGAACATCCCGGCGATCAGGCCGACACGGCCGGGCACCAGTTCCTGGGCAAAGACCACGATGGCCGAGAAGGCGGACGAGAAGATGAAGCCGATCAGCACAACCAGCACGGAGGTCCAGAACAGGTTGGCATAGGGCAGCAGCAGGGCGAAGGGGATGACGCCGAGGATCGAGAACCAGATCACGATACGCGCGCCGAACCGGTCGCCGATCGGACCACCGAGAAAGACGCCAGCCGCCGAGGCGCCGAGGAACAGGAACAGCAGCAACTGGGCATCCTGAACCGAGACGCCGAATTTCTCGATGGTGAAGAAGGTGAAATAGCTCGACAGGCTGGCCAGATAGGCATTCTTCGTTGCCGTCAGCACGACAAGGACGACAAGCGTCATCATGACCTTGTTGCGCGGCAGCGGCAAGGCGCGGCTGGCGGGCGCGCGGCCGGCCGTGCTGCGGCGATGACGCGTGTACCAGACGCTGACCCAGGACAGCACGGCAAAGCCGACGAGCGCGATCACGGTAAACCCGCTGAGGCTCGTCTGTCCGCGCGGAATGACGATGAAGGCAGCCAAAAGAGGCCCGATTGCCGTTCCCGTATTGCCGCCAACCTGAAACAGCGACTGGGCAAAGCCATGCCGCCCGCCGGACGCGAGGCGTGCGACGCGCGAGGCTTCGGGATGGAAGATCGCCGAGCCGATCCCGATCAGGCATGCGCCGATGATCAGCACGTAGAATTCATGCGCATAGGCGAGGGTGAACAGGCCGGCGCAGGTCGACAACATGGCGGCCGGGAGCGAAAATGGCATGGGCCAGCGATCGGTCACCACGCCGACGGCCGGCTGCAGCAGCGATGCCGTCACCTGGAACGCGAAGGTCAGCAGGCCGATCTGCACAAAATCGAGGGCATAATTGGCCTTGAGCAAAGGATAGAGCGAGGTCAGCAGCGACTGCATGATGTCGTTCAGCATGTGGCAGAAACTGGCAGCGACAATGATGGAATAGGCGGTTCGTTGCGCGTCATGTCCGCCGGTTGCCGTTACGCTTGCCATATCCATATCCTCTTGGTCGCCGGGTCAGCCGGGTCAGTTAGGCATTGCCAGGGCCGTGTGTTACAGAGATTGCCTCTGGCCTGCTTTTGTGCTGTGGTCTTGTTCTTTCGAGAGTGGGCCAAATGCGTCGTACTGATCTCAGCGATGTCTCGACTATACTGGATAATGAGCACGCGCAGAGCCTTGATCTGATCGACGATGCGGCGGAACCTGTTGTGGCGCTCGGCAGGCTGTATCCTGCTGGTTTTCGCGTCCCCCTGCATTCTCACACGAAAACCCAGCTCTGGTGCGCCCGCCGTGGTGTCGTCTTGGTCAACACCACCGATGGACGGTGGATGATCCCACCGGGGCACGGCCTGATCATCCCTGCGGGCCTCGAGCATGCAACGGAAATGTTCAGCGAAGTCGACATGCATTCCATCTATGTCGATCCTTCCGTTGCCGGGGCAAGCGGGCCTAAGGTGGTCGAAATCACCGGTCTCGCGAAAAGCCTGATGGAAGAACTGGTGATGGGCAATCTGAGACCGCATTCGACGCGGCGGCAACGTCTGATCATGGACCTGCTTCTGGACGAGATAAGCCATTTGCCAGAGCGGCCTCTCGGCTTGCCTTTCCCAGACGATCCACGATTGGCAAGGCTTTGCCGTCGTTTTCTCAAAGTGCCTGCCGCCAACGCCGGTATTGATGATTGGGCCGCTGACATGAGCATGAGCCGGCGTTCGTTCACCCGCCTGTTTCGGTCTCAAACCGGTGTCAGTTTCGTCACCTGGCGGCAGCAGGCCTGCCTGTTTGCATCCCTGCCGAAGCTCGCTGCTGGGGAGCCTGTGACCAATGTCGCCCTCGATGCCGGCTATGAAAACATCGCAGCCTTCACCACCATGTTTCGGCGCATGCTGGGACATTCTCCCAGCACATATCTCAGGACGCGGTCATCGTGACACGGTGGTGCACAGGATCTCGCTGAGAAGGTGGAACCGGTTGAAATTGCTACTTCAGGTTTGGAAAAAGGCGGCCACCTGCTAGGATGAATTGACAATCCACAAGAGCACAGGCTCGTCGGTGCGTGAAGCCATCGACGATCTTCTCCTCCGTGCTAGAGATTGCGATCAATTTCCATAGTTGGATGTGCAGTTCATGTTTGCAGATATGGTTTCGATGCGGACGGTCAATGCCCTGGTAAGACGGCGACTGCCCACGGCCTATCCCTATATTCTGGCTATCCTCGCGGTCGCCCTGGCCTTCGCGATCCGACTGGCGCTGGAGGGGGTGCTTGACGACAATGCGCCATTCATAATTTTCATACCGGCAATCCTGCTGGTCGCCGCTGTGGGCGGTCTCAAGCCCACCCTGCTTGCGCTTGTACTGTCCTCGCTCGCTGCGGCCTCGATAATTGGCCATACAGCCATGACCGCCCTTGTGCCTCTGTCGATCTTCGTCTTTGTCGGCATTGCGATCGGTATTGTCGGGGAAATGCTGCAATCGGTGCGCCGGGTCATCCGGGCAGCGGAGGCGACATTGGCCTCACGCGAGGCCCATCTTCGCTCGATCCTCGACACGGTCCTAGACGCGACGGTTGTCAGTACACGTGATGGCACTATCGTCTCATTCAATGCCGCTGCGGTCCGGCAATTCGGCTATTCGGAAGACGAGGTTGTCGGGCAAAATCTCAGGATACTGATGCCCGAACCGTACCGACGCGAACATGATGGCTATATCGCCCGCTATCTCGATACAGGAGAAAAGCGGATCATTGGCGTCGATCGCGTGGTTGTCGGGCGTCGCAAGGACGGTTCGACATTTCCGATGAAGCTTGCGGTTGGCGAAATGCATTCCGGCGGGCAGACATTCTTTACCGGCTTCATTCGCGATTTGACCGAACGCGAAGAGACAGCCGCGCGGCTGCACGAGACCCAGGGTGAACTGGCCCGGCTCGCCCGGTTGAATGAAATGGGTGAAATGGCGTCCACCCTCGCGCATGAACTGAACCAGCCACTATCGGCAATCGCGAACTATGTGCATGGCTGTATCCGGTTGCTGCAGGATGCCGGCGATCCGAAGACCGTGATGGTGCGGGAAGCTCTGGAGGCGACTGCCGAACAGTCACTTCGGGCAGGCCAGATCATCAAACACTTGCGCGAATTCGTCACCAAGGGCGAGACGGACAAGACACCGGAGAACATTCGCCAGGTGATCGAGGAATCCGGTGCACTGGCACTTGCAGGCTCGAAGGAGAAAGGCGTGAGGACGGTCTTCGACTTTGGCTCCGGCGCCGACGTGGCGATGATCGACCGCATCCAGATCCAGCAGATCCTGATCAACCTGATGCGAAACGCAATCGAGGCGATGCGGGATTCCCCTTATCGCGAATTGACCGTTCGAACGCGCCTGGAGAGCGAGAGCGAAATTGCCGTGGAAGTTAATGACACAGGCCCCGGAATCTCCGACGAGATCGCCCAGGACCTGTTCAAGCCGTTTGTCACGACAAAGGCCGGCGGTATGGGTATTGGCCTGTCGATCTCAAAACGTATCGTTGAAGCGCATGGTGGGGAGATGACCGTGTCGAAAAATGCTTCAGGAGGCGCAAGTTTCCGCTTCACGCTCCCGTCTTTTAATGAGGGCATTGCCAATGCAGATCGCTGACTTCACCGTCCATATTGTCGATGACGAAGAACCTGTCCGCAAGTCGCTGGCATTCCTGCTCACGATGAACGGTTTCGCTGTCCGCATTCATGAGACGGCGGCAGCCTTTGCGGAATTTGCACCCAATGCCCGCAACGCGGTTTTGATCACTGATCTCAGAATGCCGGAAATGAGCGGTATCGATCTCGTGCGCCGGCTCGCAGCGATGAAATTGAAGGTCCCCTCCATCGTCATCACCGGCCATGGCGACATTCCCATGGCCGTCGAGGCGATGAAGGCCGGCGCCTCAGATTTCATTGAAAAGCCTTTCGAGGATACGGTCATCATCGACGCGATCAAGCGTGCAGCGATCCAGCTCGCCGGTAGTGCGGATGATGGCGAGACGATCGACGAGATCCGCGACCGTGTCGTTACCCTGAGCGAGCGCGAAAGGCAGGTGCTGTCGGCGGTTGTCGCCGGACTGCCCAACAAGACCATTGCCTATGATCTCGATATCAGTCCGCGCACGGTGGAGGTTCATCGGGCGAATGTCATGACCAAGATGAAGGCAAAGAGCCTGCCGCAACTGGTTCGCATGGCGATGTCGGCGGGTTTCGGCCCACAATGACCGTGCAGGTGATTGCCAAACTCTTGATCTGGCGCAAGGTGTCGCGACAGCAGGAGGTCTAGTCATGTCGCTTGGCGGATCGACCGTCGAGACGTGAGAAACGACCTTGCCTGCCGCCAAACCCATTGCCATTCTGTCAGCCGACCATGCCCTCAGGCAGTCGCTGGCGTTTGCCTTGTCAACGGAAGGTTTCGTGTCTGAAATCTTTTCGGATAAGGATTGGGACAGGGCGACCAGAGACAACAACTGCTTTGCCTGCTTCATCATCGATGAGCAGGCCCTTCCGGGACCCTCGATCGACATGTCAGGGCTGCATGCACCGATTATCTTTCTGGCCGATGGGCTTGGTTCACCGGTCGACGTTGCCGGCGCTCAGGTGATCTACAAGCCCTCCCAAGGCGGCGACATCCTGGCGCTGGTTCGCGCCTTTTGTCTGCCCGCGTCCTCGTTGGCCACTCGGAAATGAATGGCGCTAAGTAAAAACCCGTAGTGTCATAACCGAATTTCCACCGGACCTCGGCTGCTGCATTGTCCATGCACTGAACCGAGGAGAACTGAGATGCACGCCAGTTTCAACGCCGCAACCATTGCTCTTTCCGCACCGAAATTCGGTTCGCAATTTCCCGCAGCCGTCACTGGTTTTGCCAAGCCGCAGTTGATCATCAATTTTGCCGCTGACGAAGAAATCTATGGCCCCGGAGACAAGGCCGGCACCTTCTACAAGGTCGCCTACGGAGCGGTGCGTATCTGTCGGCTGCTGACCGATGGTCGTCGCCAGATCATCGCGTTTCATCTGGCCGGCGAGACGTTTGGCTTTGAGCCGGGTTTGACGCATGGCTTTTTCGCTGAAGCGATCACTGAGACCGGGCTTCGCGCCTTCAATCAATACGAAAGTGCCGAAACATCGCATGAGTTGCTGTCGCTGGTGCTCAATGAAATGGTCCGTGCCCAGGAGCATCTGCTCGTCGTCGGCCGCCAGACCGCGCTGGAGCGCATCATCAGTTTCCTGCTCGATATCTCCAGCCGTCAGGGTGATCTGGAGCATACCGAGCTTCCGATGTCGCGCATCGATATTGCCGACTATCTCGGAATGACGATCGAGACCGTTTCGAGGGCCTTCGCCAAGCTGCGCCAGGACGGCTATATCAACCTTCCCAATGCCCGGACCGTCGAGATCAGGCGCGGACATGCCCTGCGCGATCTCTGCGAATAGTATGTTCGGGATGCGTCCGATGGCTACGGCCGCCAGTCTTCCATGGCGGTCCAGTCGCTGGTGAGGCGCCGATCACCAAGCGTGAAGGCAAAGAGATTGCCGCCACCGCCAGGTTGGTCGGAACTTCGGGCAATCGGCAGCCCGGAGAATTGGCATTTCAGCAGCGTTCCGACGCCGCCATGGCCGACAAAGGCGATTGGCTGGCGCGGGTCGTGATCGGAAAGGATCACGGAGACCGCTTCGACGATCCGCCGCTGTGCATCGATGGCGCGCTCCCAGCCACGAAAACTCTCCTCGGGATGGGCAAAGAACCAGTCGGCAGCGGCTTCGAAAGCGGCCGGCTGCAGAAAGCCGGTCGCCGATCGATCG
Organism: Rhizobium sp. CECT 9324; assembly: GCF_918741265.1. Lineage (NCBI taxonomy): Bacteria > Pseudomonadati > Pseudomonadota > Alphaproteobacteria > Hyphomicrobiales > Rhizobiaceae > Rhizobium > Rhizobium sp. CECT 9324. Next base: position 873,090 of record NZ_CAKKMZ010000001.1, read on the forward strand.
TTTTCGTGCATGGCTTCGACGCGCTCGACGCCGGTTCCCGCCGCGGAGGCCAGAATCTCTGCCGTCTCGACCGCCTTCACTTCATTGCTGGAAATGATGCGTTTCAGGCTGCGGACCCAGGGGCGCTGTGCCGTTTGCTCGGCCCTCTGGCGCCCAAGATCCGACAGCCCCCATTGCGGAACGGGGACCAGGGGATCGATCTTCACCTGCGGATGGGTGATATAGAGCCCGAACACCGGCCTCAGCCCCGGCGGTAGATCCAGAGCTGTGCGGGCGGGATATTGCGCACGATGAAATCGAAATGCTGGATGTGATAGCTGTGCGGCTTGGCGACGATCGGCGACATCGGGCCGTAGGAGATCTGCACGACCGGTCGCCCCGCCGGGATGCGATCGAGCAGGTCTTCCAGCAGGCGAATGCGTGTCTCCATCGGGAAGTTCAAGAGCGGCACGGCAGACACCACACTGTCGAAAGTCTGGTCGGCGAGTTCGCCGAGTGTCGTTTTCAGGTCAAAAGCGTCGCCCTGAACGAAATTCACTCCCGGATAGCCTTGAACCAGGTGATGGTAGAAGTCTTCGGAATATTCGACGGAGACAAGCTTCTCCGGCGGCACGCCGCGCGCAAGGATCGCCTTGGTGATGACACCGGTGCCGGGGCCGAGTTCCAACACTGGCAGTCCGGAATGCGGGTTGACGATGCTGGCCATCTTGCGGGCCGTGACGGACGAGGTCGGCACGATGGCGCCAACCTGCTTGGGGCCCTGCATCATGCCCTTGAAGAAACGAATCTCTTCGTCGAATTTCTTCTCGAACCGCTGCTTCAAACGCAAAGCCATCGCCGTATCCCTGTTTTCAAATTTGCATCATGCAAATCGCTTGGAACAATTTCGGACCAAATTGTCGCAATTACAAGGTCAGATGCCGCGCTCAGGCAAAATTCGCAAGGTCTGGTTAAACGCGCATCGGCATCAGCACATACAATGCGTCGCCGGCAGCTGTATCGCGGATCAGGGTTGGCGAACCGGCATCCGCCAACAGGAAGATCGCATCGTCGCCTGACAATTGCGCAGTGATATCGAGAAGATATTTGGCGTTGAAGCCGATCTCCATCGCGTCATTGTCATAACCGACGGCGACTTCCTCCGTCGCGCTGCCGGAATCCGGATTGTTGACGGTCAACAAAAGCTGCCCGTCGGAAAGCGCAAGCTTCACGGCGCGGCCGCGCTCGGACGAAATCGTCGAAACACGGTCGACGGCCTGGGCAAAGCTCTGGCAATCGATGCGCATTTCCTTGTCGTTCGCCGTCGGAATGACGCGCTGGTAATCGGGAAACGTGCCATCGATCAGCTTCGAAGTCAGCACGATCGAGCCGATCGTCAGGCGGATCTTCGAATCCGAGATCTCCATCGTGATGATCAGTTCCGGATTATCCATCAGCTTCTGCAGTTCGCCGACCGTCTTGCGGGGAATGATGATGCCCGGCATGCCTTCGGAACCCGAGGGAGCATCGACATCGGCCCGCGCCAGGCGGTGGCCATCGGTCGCGACGGCACGCAGCTTCAATGCGCCGCCCGCTTCGATCGTGTGCAGGAAGATGCCGTTCAGGTAATAACGGGTCTCTTCGGTCGAGATCGCGAACTGGGTCCGGTCGATCAGCATCTTGAAGTCGGATGCCTTGATCTTGAACGAATGGCTGAAACTGCCGGCCGTCAGGTCCGGGAAATCCGACTGCGGCAGGCACTGCAGCGAGAACTTTGAGCGACCGGAGGCAACCGTCATGGTCGAGCCATCCGGATTGGTCGCGAGGAGGACCTCGGACCCATCCGGAAGTTTACGGACGATGTCATAGAGAAGATGTGCCGGGACTGTGGTCGCTCCAGCCTGCTCGACCATCGCCGGCGTGCCTTCGGTGATCTCGAGGTCAAGGTCGGTCGCCTTCATGTCGAGGGTAGCGCCCTCGGCCTTCAGGAGAACGTTCGACAGGATCGGGATCGTATTGCGACGCTCGACCACGCGATGCACATGGTTCAGCGATTTCAGGAGATTAGACCGTTCAAGTGTAATACGCATGGACGCTACCGCTTTCGACATGTCGTCATCCGGTTGCCCGGATCGAATTGAGGCCGGCCTGTCCCCGGGCCGGGCGATGTGGACGGGCAAAATGGCAGGAAAAGAAGCACAAAAGCAAGAGGCTTGGCAGTTTTCCACTTGGGCAACGGCAAACGAAATGCTGGAATGGTTTATTGCCGCCGCGCCCGCCACTGCCCTTGCTCGCAATGCGTGGCTGGAGGATAAAGGCGCAATGACAAGCCATGACAATTCCACCGCCCCGATTGCAGCTGCAAAGCGCTACCGCGTCAACGATACGCTGGTGAACGCGCGGCCGCTCGAGCCCGCACTTTACCTGGTCGCAACCCCGATCGGAAACCTGAGCGACATTACCCTGAGAGCGCTTGAAACGCTCGCCGGTGCCGACGTCCTGGCCTGCGAGGACACTCGCGTCACGCGGGTCCTGCTGGATCGCTACGGCATCGAAAATCGCCCTTATGCCTATCACGAATACAATGCCGATGAAGCGGGCGCCCGTCTTCTGGCAGCGCTTGAAGCCGGAAAATCCGTGGCACTGGTCTCGGATGCCGGCACGCCGCTGGTCTCAGACCCGGGCTACCGCCTTGGCCAGCTGGCCATCGATGCCGGTCACCGGGTCGTGCCGATTCCCGGCGCATCCGCGCCGCTGGCCGCATTGGTCGGGTCCGGTCTTCCCAACGATGCTTTCCTTTTTGCCGGTTTCCTCCCGACCAAGGACAAGGCGCGCCGCGATCGACTGAATGCGCTCTCCAAGATCCCGGCAACGCTGATCTTCTTTGAATCACCCCATCGCATCGCGGACACGCTGGCGGCGGCGGCCGAAGAGCTGGGTGAGGCGCGGCCGGCCTCGGTCTGCCGCGAACTGACCAAGACCTTCGAGGAATTCCGCCGCGCGCCTCTCGGCGAACTGGCAAAAGAGTTTGCCGAGCGCACTGTCAAGGGCGAAATCGTCCTGGTCATCGGTCCGCCAGCACCGGATGCGGCGCCCGATGCCGCCGACGTGGACAGCTTGCTCACGGAACTTTCGGCCACCATGCCGACCGCCAAGGCAGCCACCGAGGCCGCCAAGCTGACCGGCCTTCCGCGCAAGGAACTGTACCAGCGCTTGCTCGAGCTTCGGGGTGCTGCGTGAAATCCGGCCGCGGAGACGCCAGCCGGATCCGCGCCGAACGGCATGGCCGTTTCTCTGAATATCTCGCCGCCCTTTATCTGCTAACGCGCGGCTATCGTCTGATGGCGTTCCGTTACCGCACCAAGGTCGGTGAAATCGATATCGTCGCAAGGCGGGGCGACCTTGTTGCCTTTGTCGAGGTGAAGGCGCGCCGCGAGCTGATGGCCGGTGTAGACGCAGTCGGGTTCACAAGCCAAGGCCGAATTCGTGCGGCGGGCGATCAATGGCTGCGGCACCAGCCGGACGCGGCAAACCTGTCATATCGATATGATATCATCGTGGTCCAGCCATGGCGCTGGCCCCGTCATTTTCCGGATTCGTTTTAGCTTCGTTTTGCTTTCGACATGGGAAGAGCGAAACCCATTGATTGTGACAGCACTGTCACGAAAGCTTCAAGGGCGTGTCATGCAGCGCGCATAATGCAGGCCTCACCCCAATCAACCGGTGGAGAGGATTGACACATGATCAAGAAGATTTGCCTGGCCGCACTGGCCGTATCCATGTCCGCATCGACGACGCTTGCCGCTACCGATATTACCTGGTGGCACGGTATGGGCGGTCGCAACGGCGAAGTGATCAACGAACTCGCCCAGAAGTTCAACGCGGCCCAGGCCGAATGCGCCATCACCCCCGTATCGAAGGGCTCCTATGAGGAAGCCCTGGCATCCGGCATCGCCGCCTTCCGGTCTGGCGAACAGCCGAACATCCTGCAGGTCTTCGACGCAGGTGCGGCCACCATCATCAATGCCAAGGGCGCGACCATTCCGGCTGAAGACCTCCTCAAGGACAACGGCTTTGCCTTTGACCGCGAAGCCTTCATCGAGGGCGTACGTTACTTCTACGCTGACTCGGACGGCAAGTTCGTCGGCATGCCTTTCAACTCGTCGGCGCCGATCATGTACATCAACGACGAGGCCCTGAAGAAGGCCGGCGTCGAAGCCCCGAAGACCTGGGAAGAATTCGAAGCCATCGCTCCGAAGCTGAAAGAGGCCGGCTACCTGCCGCTCGTCCAGTCGCAGCTGACCTGGCAGTTCACCGAGAACTTCTTCTCGCGCAACAACATCCAGTTCGCCTCGAACAACAACGGCTATGACAGCGTCGTCGACACGACGATCAACGTCACCGACGAGCGCCATGTCATGATGTATGACAAGCTCAAGGCCTGGTACGATCAGGGCCTGTTCGGCTATTACGGCGCTGCCTGGAACGACAACCAGAAGGTCTTCGAAGAAGGCAAGGCCGCTCTCTGGATTGGTTCGTCCGGCTCCTTTGGCGGCCTGCAGAAGACGGCCACCATGCCCTTCTCGGCAACCTTCCTGCCTTACTGGAACTCGATCGAGGGTGCGGGTGTGCATTCCTTCATCGGCGGCGCTGCCCTCTTCGCGATGGCCGGCAAGTCGGCTGAAGAGAACAAGTGCACAGCGTCTTTCTTCAACTTCCTGACCTCGACCGATGTCCAGAAGTTCTACCACCAGGCCACCGGCTACGTCGCCATCACCAAGGCAGCCTACGAGCTTGCCAAGTCTGAAGGCTACTACAAGGAAAAGCCGGCTGCCGAAGTTGGTATCCAGCAGCTGTCGCTGCCGGGCGCCGAGTGGGACAAGGGCTATCGCCTCGGTTTCTACCCGCAGATCCGCTCGGTGATGGAGCGTGAATACAACCGCATCTTCGCTGGCGAAACCACGCCGAAGGACGCGATGGAAACCATCAAGAAGGAAGCCGACGAACTGCTCGCCCGCTTCGCCAAGACGGCTGGCTGATCATCACTGTCGCATGAATGAGCCCGGGGGCGATGAGCCCCCGGGACTTGCGTTGAAAGGGCTCCGATGAAGCGCGTCCAGTTTAACTCCCGCTATCTGCCGTATCTCCTGCTGCTGCCGCAGTTCGTGATCATTGCCATCTTCTTCTACTGGCCGTCGGCCCAGGCAATCACCTCGTCCTTTTATATCGAGGACCCCTTCGGTTTCGGCTCGAGCTTTGTCGGCCTATCGAACTATACTGATGCGCTGTCCTCGCCCGAATATCAGAAGATCGCCCGCTTCACGGTCGCCTACAGCCTGATCGTCACGTTTCTCGCCCTGTCCTTCGGCATGCTGCTGGCGCTGAAGGCCGATGCCGTGATCCGCGGCCAGTCGTCGTACAAGACGTTGCTGATTGCGGTCTATGCGATCGCTCCGCCGGTTGCCGGCCTGATCGGCATGATGATGTTCGACCAGCACATTGGCCCATTCGTGCGTTTGGTTGCCTTTTTCGGCTGGGACATGAAGGTCGGCATCAATTATTACGACACAGCGTTTGCCATGATCATGGTCGCCGTCTGGAACCAGATCCCCTATAATTTCATTTTTTTCCTCTCCGGCCTGCAGGGCATCCCGGCCTCGATCCGCGAGGCGGCTGCCATCGATTGCAAGTCCGGCACGCGCCGCTTCTGGACGGTCATCCTGCCGCTGCTGACGCCGACGGCCTTCTTCCTGCTGGTCATCAACATGACCTATTCGCTGTTCGACACCTTCGGCATCATCGATGTCATCGTGAAGGACAAACCGGCCAACAATCCGATCACGCTGGTCTACAAGGTCTATCTCGATGGCTTCCGCGGCAACGACCTTGGCTCGTCCTCGGCCCAGTCGGTCATCCTGATGATCATCGTCCTTGTCCTGACGCTGATCCAGTTCCGCTTCATCGAACGTCGCGTTCACTACGGTTGAGGATCACGTCATGTATCGCACCAGGTTCTTCGATCACCTCATTCTCATCTGCGGCGTGATCTTCATGCTCGGGCCGCTTGTTGTTGCCTTCACCACCTCGACCCATTCGGCCGCGGAAATCCATTCCAGCGGCCTGATGCTCAACATCGGCGATGATTTCACCACGACCTATGACAAGGTGCTCTTCAAGAGCGGCGGCTTCACCGGGCAGGTGACGGGCCTGACCATGGCGATGAACTCGCTGATCCTGGGCTTGGGCTTTGCCATCGGCAAGATCGTGCTGTCGATGCTGGCCGCCTATGCCATTGTCTATTTCCGCTTCCGCTTTGCCACGTTTGCCTTCTGGCTGATCTTCACCACGCTGCTGCTGCCGCTCGAAGTCCGCATCATGCCGTCCTACAAGGTGATGAGCGATCTCGGCCTGCTCAACAGCTATCAGGGCCTGATCCTGCCGCTTCTGGCGTCGGCCACCGGCACCTTCTTCTTCCGCCAGTTCTTCAAGTCTGTGCCCGATGAACTGCTGGAGGCAGCCCGCATCGACGGTGCCGGACCGGTGAAATTTTTCATCGACGTTCTGGTGCCGCTGTCGCGCACCATGATCGCCGCCGTCTTCATCATCATGTTCGTCTATGGCTGGAACCAGTATCTCTGGCCGATGCTGATGACCACCGATGAGGGCTTCTACAACCTGATGCGCGGCATCAAGCAGATCCTGCAGGTCTGGGTCGGCTCGCAGATTCCCGATTACAACGAAGCCTTTGCCATGGCCGTGCTCGCCATGCTGCCTCCCGTGTTCGTGGTGGTGGTGTTCCAGAGCTGGTTCATCAAGGGCCTCACCGAAACAGACAAGTAAGAGAGGATTGCCCAATGGCTTCCATCGATATCAACCAGGTCTCGAAAATCTACGACGGCGGCGCCAAGGCTGTGAACGGCGTCGACATCCAGATCGAGGACGGCGAATTCATCGTGCTCGTCGGCCCCTCCGGCTGCGGCAAATCCACGCTGCTGCGCATGGTCGCCGGCCTTGAGGAGATCTCGGAAGGAACGGTTTCGATCGGCGACCGCGTCGTCAACCAGGTCGAGCCGGCTGACCGCGACATCGCCATGGTCTTCCAGAACTATGCGCTTTACCCGCATATGACCGTCTACGACAACCTCGCCTACGGCCTGAAGAACCGTGGCACGCCAAAGGCGGAGATCGCCGTCCGCGTGGCGGAAGCCGCCCGCATGCTGGAGATCGAACCCTATCTGACCCGCAAGCCGCGTGCGCTATCGGGTGGCCAGCGCCAGCGTGTCGCGATGGGCCGCGCCATCGTCCGCAAGCCGGCCGTCTTTCTCTTCGATGAGCCGCTCTCCAATCTCGATGCCAAACTGCGTGTCTCGATGCGCGGCGAAATCCGCAAGTTGCAGCGCCGGCTGAAGACCACGGCGATCTATGTCACGCATGACCAGCTCGAAGCGATGACCTTGGCCGACCGTCTCGTCGTGCTGAATGGCGGTATGATCGAGCAGATCGGCACGCCACTGGAGGTCTACAACCGCCCGGCCTCGACCTTTGTCGCCAGTTTCATCGGCTCACCTGCGATGAACCTCGTCGACGGCATGATCGAAGGCGGACGCCTGCGTATCGGCGACGTGGAGCTGCCGACCGAGCCCCAGGGGATCGCCGATGGTCCTGTGCGGATCGGCATGCGCGCGGAAGACCTGACCGAAGCAGGGGAAGGTGACACCACGCTGACGCTCGTCGTCGACTATGTCGAGGAACTGGGCGCGCAGCGGCTTGTGCATGGTCTGGTCGGTGGACAGCCGGTGACCGCAGTCGTTGCCTCGCACGCGCTGATGAGCGACCGCCTGCCTTTGAAGATCGCACCGTCCAAGCTGCATTTCTTCTCGGCTGAAAACGGCAAGCGCCTGGCGGCGGCACCAGCGATTGCCGAACAACATGCGGATCGTTCTGTCGCGGAACCGGCCCTGGCTTGACCTGAAATTCGCCGGGTCGTTAAAAGTCTAGCGATCCGGCGAACCCAATCTTAGAGACGCCTGCATTAAGCTCCCATCGAATTTGTTGGGGGATTACAATGCCTTTAAAGCTCATGGTCGCCGGAATGGCCGCCGTTATGCTCGCCGCACCGCGCCGTCAGTCCGACGAGGTGCCGCCGGTCGTGGCCGCAAGTGGCGACCAGGTCGAACTGAACCTATCGCCGATCAATCCGGACTGGATCATCGATGGGGCTCCGGTCGCCCGTGTCGGCCAGCATTCGACCAGTGCCGACGAGGCAAGTTCGACGGCTGTCTGGGACTGCACCGCCGGCGAATTCCGCTGGTTTTTCAGCTGGGACGAGACGGTGGTGATCCAGGAAGGCGAGGTGCATGTCACCGGCGCGGACGGATCGAGCCGCACCCTGAGGGCCGGCGATATCGCCTATTTCCGCGGCGGCACCTGGGCAACCTGGCGCATTGACAGCTATGTGCGCAAGATCGCCTTCCTCCGCAAGCCTTTCCCCGAGCCACTGGCAATCCTGTACCGGATGCGCAATGCGCTGCGATCCGGCAAATACTGGGCTCTGTAAGCTGATCCGACGTTGAGCAGAATTCAAGCGCTGCGCCGTTGCCATCGTGCCCGGCGCAGCCTAAATCTGCCATGCTTTTCAACGGGGATGCAGTCATGGCAAAAATCACCAATGTCGCGGTCCAGATGGACCATGTTTCCGGGATCGGTATCGCGGGCGACTCGACCTTTGCCATGAGCCTCGAGGCGCAGGCCCGTGGCTACAAGCTCTTTCACTACACGCCAGATCGCCTCAGCATGCGCGACGGCAAGATCTTCGCCACCGTCGAGCCGATGGAACTGCGCGACGTCAAGGGTGATCACTACACCCTCGGCGCACCGGAGCGCGTGGATCTCTCGAGCATGGACGTGGTGCTGCTGCGCCAGGATCCGCCCTTCGACATGGCCTATATCACCGCGACGCACCTGCTTGAGCGCATCCATCCGAAGACGCTTGTTGTCAACGACCCGGCCTGGGTGCGCAATTCGCCGGAAAAGATCTTCGTCACCGAATTCGCCGACCTGATGCCGCCGACCCTGATCACCCGTGATCCGGAAGAGATTGCCCGCTTCCGTGCCGAAATGGGCGATATCATTCTGAAGCCGCTCTATGGCAATGGTGGTGCCGGCGTCTTCCACTCGACCCGCGACGACCGCAATTTCTCCTCGCTGATGGAAATGTTCGGCCAGATGTTCCGCGAGCCCTTTATCGCCCAGGGCTACCTGCCGGCCGTGCGCAAGGGTGACAAGCGCATTATCCTCGTCGATGGCGAGCCTGTGGGTGCGATCAATCGCGTTCCGGCCGAACACGATGCCCGTTCCAACATGCATGCCGGCGGCAAGCCCGAGCCGACGGAACTGACCGCCCGCGAACGGGAAATCTGCGCACGCATCGGTCCCGCCCTGCGCGAACGTGGTTTCCTTCTGGTCGGGATCGATGTGATCGGCGACTACATGACCGAAATCAACGTCACGTCGCCGACCGGTATTCGCGAGGTCAAGCGTTTCGGCGGTGCCGATATCGCGGCGCTGCTGTGGGATGCGATCGAGAAGAAGCGCGCCTAAGCCTCTGGAATCGCGCCAGTAGTTCACAATTCGTTCTCGTCACTCAACCGGCTGCAACCGGGCGTCTACCTATGCGCGTCTATGTTCTGCAAATGTTCTTGTGTTTTGCCACCCCTTATGCGAGATTGTTCCCGTCGGTACACGCAATATGAAGTTGTGTTTGTATTGGCCGGGATAAATCGGAACGGCGAGGGCGGGCAATGGTGGCGCGTGTCAGTACGGTTGCATTTCATGGCATAGAAGGCGTACCCGTCGATGTTCAGGTGATGGTGGCGCCTGGAAAGATGGGCATGCAGATTGTCGGTCTGCCAGACAAGGCCGTTGCCGAAAGCAGGGAGCGGGTTCAGGCGGCACTGCATGCCTCCGGTCTCGCGCTGCCGCCGAAGAAGGTGACGGTCAATCTGGCGCCCGCCGATCTGCCCAAGGAGGGCTCGCATTTCGACCTGCCCATTGCGCTTGGCCTGATGGCGGCGCTGGGGGCGATCCCGGGCGATGCCCTTTCGGGTTATCTCGTCATCGGCGAACTCAACCTCGACGGCACGATTGCTCCGATTGCCGGCGCCCTGCCGGCGGCAATCAGCGCCAACGCGCTGGGAAAAGGGCTGATCTGCCCGTCCGAAAGCGGCGGAGAGGCAGCCTGGGCCGGAAGCGAGATCGACATTCTCGCGCCGCGCAGCCTGATCGCGCTTGCCAATCATTTTCGCGGCAACCAGATCCTCACGCGGCCGGAACCAGCGATCCGCAGCCTGCCGGCCAATCTGCCGGATCTCGCCGATATCAAGGGGCAGGAAAGCGCCAAGCGTGCGCTCGAGGTCGCCGCCGCCGGCGGGCACAATCTTCTAATGGTCGGTCCGCCCGGTTCCGGAAAATCCATGCTGGCAGCACGTCTACCCTCGATCCTGCCGCCGTTGTCGGCTGCCGAATTGCTGGAAGTGTCGATGATCCATTCGATCGCCGGCCAGCTTTCCGGCGGCAAGCTTTCGGACCGCCGGCCTTTCCGCACACCGCATCATTCCGCCACCATGGCGGCCCTGGTCGGCGGCGGGATGCGCGCGCGGCCGGGCGAGGCCTCTCTCGCCCATCATGGCGTACTTTTTCTGGACGAACTGCCGGAATTTACCCCGCCGGTCCTCGATGCCCTGCGCCAGCCGCTGGAGACCGGCGAGTGCATCATCGCCCGTGCCAATCACCGGGTGACCTATCCGTCGGATTTCCAGCTGGTCGCGGCGATGAACCCATGCCGCTGCGGCATGGCCGGCGAACCCGGTCACACTTGCGCCCGGGGGCCGCGCTGCCAGAGTGATTATCAGGGCCGCATCTCCGGTCCCTTGATGGACCGCATCGATATTCGCATCGACGTACCGGCCGTGGCTGCCACCGACCTCATTCGCCCGCGTCCGGCCGAAAGCAGTGCCGATGTGGCCAAACGTGTGGCCGCTGCAAGAGATCGCCAGCGGCAACGTTTCGGGGATCTTGGCCTGCCGACCAGCACAAACGCCCGTTGTTCGACAGCCTTGATCGAAACGCTGGCCGAACCGGATCCGGCCGCCCTGCAATTGCTACGGGATGCGGCCGACAAGTTCCGCTTTTCGGCCCGCGGCTATCACCGGGTCTTGAAAGTGGCGCGTACGCTGGCCGACCTCGATGGCGCAACCATGCTCGGCCGCATCCATCTCGCCGAGGCGATTTCCTACCGCATCGCGTCGGAGAGACTGGCGTCGTCGGCGGCAGCCTAGAAGGGTGTCGGTGGCGGCGGTGGGGCGGATTGTCCCGGCGCCTGATTGGGGCGCCGAGATATCAGGTCGCCATCACTCGCCGAGGCCGGCAAACAGTGCGGTGGAGAGATAACGTTCTGCGAAAGACGGGATGATCACCACGATCGTCTTTCCGGCATTTTCCGCACGGCTGCCGACCTTGATCGCAGCGGCCAATGCGGCGCCGGATGAAATGCCGACCGGAACGCCCTCGAGGCGGGCGACAAGACGGGCAGTCTCGAAGGACTCGTCATTGGTGATGGTGACGATCTCGTCATAGATCGTGGTGTCGAGGATGGCGGGTGCGAAGCCGGCGCCGATGCCCTGGATCTTGTGCGGGCCGGGCGCGCCGCCGGAGAGCACGGGGCTGTCGGCCGGTTCGACCGCGATGACCTTCACGCCTGGCTTCCTTGCCTTCAGCACCTGGCCGGTGCCGGTGATCGTGCCACCGGTGCCGATGCCGGATACCAGGATGTCGATGGCGCCATCGGTGTCGTTCCAGATTTCCTCGGCGGTGGTCTTGCGGTGGATCTCCGGATTGGCCGGGTTTTCAAACTGTTGCGGAATGATCGAATCGGGCGTGGCCTCGGCCAGTTCCTGCGCCTTGGCGATGGCGCCCTTCATGCCCTTCGGCCCTTCGGTCAGGACCAGTTCGGCACCAAGCAGTGCCAGCATCTTGCGGCGTTCGATCGACATGGTCTCGGGCATGGTGAGGATCAGCCGATAACCCTTGGCGGCGGCGGCAAAGGCCAGCGCAATGCCGGTATTGCCAGACGTCGGCTCGATCAGGGTCGTCTTGCCGGGCGTGATCTTGCCTTGGGCTTCAAGGCTCTCGATCATCGCGACGCCGATACGGTCCTTGACCGAGGCGATCGGGTTGAAAAACTCAAGCTTGGCTAGAAGGTTGGCCTTGACGCCCTTCTCCCGGGCGAGCTTGTCGAGGCGGACGATCGGCGTGTCGCCGATCGTGTCGGTGATCGAATTGTAGATACGGCCGCGGCCGGGCTTCTTGGCATTCGTCATGTGTCGCTCCCTGCAGAAAATGCTTGTTGGAGAGAACGATAGGCCGAAACACGCAGAACTGCCAGAACCTCCGGTCTAAGTCTCGATCGATGTTGGAAAAAATGACCTGCCGCGGTTGCTGTTGCGCAATCCCTGTTTTAGGCGCTGCGCGTGGCGATGTAAGCGGCTGTACCGGCGAGAATGCCTGCCGCCGAGCGGTTGAGTGTCTTCAGCGCCGAGGGCCGCTTCAGCAGCGTGCGCGCCTGGGATGCGAGCAGGATATAGGGAATGAGAACGGCCATCAGCACGACGAAGGTCAGGCCGACCAGCAACGCGTAATCCGCGATCCCGATAGCAGCAAGCGGGAGCAGCGTCGGCACCAGGGCAATGTAGAACAGCATGGTTTTCGGGTTTCCGAGGGTGACCAGCAGCCCGGCCAGGAAGGAGAGGCCAACATGGGTCGAGCGCTGTGCCTCGATGGACTGGGGCAGCAGACCGGCAGTCCAGAGCTTCCAGGCGATATAGACCAGATACATCGCGCCTGCGATCTTGATCACCAGAAATGCTGTGGCAAAAGTTTTGGCGACCAGCGCGAGCCCGAGGATCACGGCGGTCAGATAGACGAGATCGCCGAGGATCAGGCCGAGACCCATGAAAAAGGTCGGGCGAAAACCGGAGCCCAGCGCCCGCGCGACGATGGCGGTCATGCCAGGTCCAGGAATGGCTGCAGCGATAAACAGCGCGCCACAATAAGCCAGAACGGTCGTCAGCGTCATGGGCAGTCCTCCGTATTTTCAATCGTCCGCGCGGAGCAATTGATACCATCCGCGGCGAGGCCGTACCAAGCGGCCGGAACGTCGATCCAAACCCACTTCCGATCCATGTCGTTGCTCGGCCAGAATCTAGATTTTTGCTTCCCGAAACCGCGCCGGTTCCGAATGCATAAAACGGATCACTAGCGCTACCGATCGAGACTTGCAACGGTGACGCGATGCCCCGTTGCCGTGTCGGCGCAACCGGGCCTATATCGAATACGATGATCACGGAGCCGCATCATGCCGACTTTGCCGACGCTTCTTGCCTTCGCCTTGATCTGCCTTGGCATGGTGCTGACACCCGGTCCGAACATGATCTATCTGGTCTCGCGCTCGATCTGCCAGGGACCCGCAGCCGGTCTTGTCTCCCTTGGCGGCGTGGCCCTTGGTTTCCTGTTCTACATGCTGATGTCGGCGCTCGGCATTACCGTCCTGCTGATGGCCATACCGTTTGCCTATGACGCGCTGAAACTGGCCGGTGCTGCCTATCTGGTCTGGATGGCCTGGCAGACCGTGCGCCCCGGCGGCCGGTCGCCCTTCCAGGTGCGCGACCTACCGAAGGATGGACCGCGCAAGCTGTTTGCCATGGGGCTCGTCACCAGCCTGCTCAATCCGAAGGTGGCTGTGCTGTATCTGTCCTTGCTGCCGCAGTTTATCGATCCGTCCCTTGGCAGCGTCTTTCTGCAGTCGGTCATGCTGGGCGCGACCCAGATCGTTATCAGCGTCTCGGTTAATGCGATGATCGCGGTGATGGCCGGTTCTATCGCCCTGTTTCTCGCCGGCCGTCCGCTCTGGATGATCGCCCAGCGCTGGCTGATGGGCACGGTGCTGGCCGGGCTCGCCATCCGCATGGCGACCGAGGCGCAGCGCTGATCATCAAGCCATTGTCGGCATGCGGCATTTGCCAACGCATGGCGGGCCGCGCTGCCGAAGCGCCATCTTTCGCCAATTCTTGAGTAAGTTTCAGAATTCGGCCATCGGCGACAGCATCACCGGCCGCGGAAGCGTGGAAAGTTCGAACCCTTTGATCATCAGGGCGCAGGAGCCCTCATAGATTTGCGGTTCACCCTTCCAGTTCAGGCGATCGGGTGGAAACAAGACTGCGACCTCTTTCGCCGGAAGGCCGAGCGCGGTCGTGATCTCGGCAAGCGGCGGGATGTGCCGGGCGCCGATGTCGAGCAGCTGTAAAGTGTTGTCATCGGTCATTTTCCAGGCGATGACCGCGTTCAAGGCAGGCAGGAAACTGAGGCGGATGCCGGGGTCGAAGCAGGCATTCAGCAGAAACATCTCGGATTGCCGGGCAACCGCGAAAAGGTTTGAAACAGGTTGCCGTTCGCAGAGTATGCGCTGGACGAGCGCCAGATCCTCGGGCCGTGTCAGGTCGAGCTCGCGGGCGTCGGTGCGCGCTATGTCGGACGTCGGCACTTTGCCGCAAAACTGGAATTGCGGCACGACGTGAAAACCATAACGTGCGTAGAGGTCCGGCTTGTCCGTCAACAGGATGCCCGCCTCAAATCCCGCTGCATCGGCCCAGGAAAATGCCCGGCGCATCAGGTCTCGGTACAGGCCTTGTCCCCGAAAGTCTGGCCGAACGGCACCCGATTGGTAGCCAGCCGCTTTGACGGTGCGCCCGCCGATGACCAACGGCATGGAAAAGGCGGAAAAATTGGCGACACAACGGTCCGGGTCATCGAAATAGCCGAACGGCATGGAGGATGGATCAGGGCCGCCAAGACGGTTCTGCAATCCGATGTCGATACCGAAAATGTCCTGCAGCAGAGCGACCAGTCCGCGGAAAGCGACCGGATCGCCGAAATAATCCTGCCGGAATGTGAGAGTGCCCGGCACGGTCTTGTCCTCAAACGCCGGTCGAGCCGAAGCCGCCGGTGCCACGCTGGGTGCCGGATGTCTCGCTGACTTCGGCAATCCGTGCCTGCGTGACCGGCGCAATCACCATCTGCGCAATGCGCATGCCGCGGCTGATGGTGAAATCCTCGTCGCCGAGATTGATCAGCAGCACCTTCACTTCGCCGCGATAATCGCTGTCGATCGTGCCGGGCGTGTTGAGGCAGGTGATGCCGTTCTTGAAGGCAAGGCCGGAGCGCGGGCGGATTTGCGCCTCGTAACCGTCCGGGATTTCGAAGATGAGGCCTGTGGGCACCAGGGCCCGCTTGCCGGGTGAAAGCACCATCGGCGCGTCATCTGCAACGGCTGCACGCAGATCCATGCCGGCGGCGCCGCGTGTCTCATAGGCTGGCAGGTCGATGCCCTCCGCATGGGGCAGACGAAGCAGATTGAGCGTCGGGCGGATGTCGTGATGTGCTGTCATGCCCCACTAGTTTCCCCTAGCCGGGCCGAGGTCAATTGCAATGCGGGGGTTTAGACGCTAGATAGCGCCCAACTCCACAGGATTCACACCATGGCCGAAACGCTCGCAGAGGCGGTCTCCCGCCGCCGCACATTCGCGATTATCGCTCACCCGGACGCAGGTAAGACCACGCTCACCGAAAAGCTGCTGCTGTTCGGCGGCGCCATCCAGCTTGCGGGCGAGGTCAAGGCGAAGAAGGATCGTATCCAGACCCGATCGGACTGGATGAAGATCGAGCGCGAGCGCGGCATTTCGGTCGTGACCTCGGTGATGACCTTCGAATACAATGACAAAGTCTTCAATATTCTCGATACGCCGGGTCACGAAGACTTTGCCGACGATACCTATCGCACGCTGACCGCCGTCGACGCCGCCGTCATGGTCATCGACGCGGCCAAGGGCATCGAGCCGCGCACGCTCAAGCTGTTCGAGGTCTGCCGCATGCGCGACATCCCGATCATCACCTTCATCAACAAGATGGACCGAGAGAGCCGCGACCCCTTCGAGATCCTCGATGAGGTCGAGGAAAAGCTGGCGCTCGACACAGCACCGATCACCTGGCCTGTCGGCCGCTCCAAGACGTTCAGCGGTTCCTACAATCTGGTGGAAAACACCTTCCGCGGGTCCGACAAACAGGTTGAAGGCCTGCCGGTCAACAGCCCGGCCAATGTTGCCGAGCAACTCCCGGAAAACGAGCGCGCCGCCTTCATCGAAGAATTGGAGCTTGCCCAGGAAGCCTGCCGCCCGTTCGACAGGCAGGCCTTCCTCGAGGGCCACATGACCCCGGTCTTCTTCGGCTCGGCGCTGAAGAATTTCGGCGTGCGCGACCTGATCAATGCGCTCGGCGATTTCGCCCCGCCGCCGCGCGACCAGGTGGCTGACATACGCACCGTGCATGCCGCCGAAGACAAGATGACGGCCTTCGTCTTCAAGATTCAGGCCAATATGGATCCGAACCACCGCGACCGTATCGCTTTTGCCCGTATCTGCTCCGGCAAGCTCGAGCGTGGCATGAAGGCGCGGCTGGCCCGCACCGGCAAGCAGATGGGCCTGACGGCGCCGCAGTTCTTCTTCGCCTCGCAGCGCCAGCTCGCCGACACGGCCTATGCCGGCGACGTGGTCGGCATTCCGAACCACGGGACCTTGCGCATCGGCGACACGCTGACCGAAGGCGAGAACCTTGTCTTCCAGGGCGTGCCGAATTTTTCGCCGGAAATCCTGCGCCGCGTGCGCCTCGAAGATGCGATGAAGGCGAAGAAGCTGAAGGAAGCCCTGCAGCAGATGGCCGAAGAAGGCGTCGTGCAGCTGTTTTCCCCGGAAGACGGCTCGCCCGCGATCGTCGGTGTCGTCGGCGCTCTACAGCTCGACGTTCTGAAGGAGCGACTGGCTGGCGAATACACGCTGCCGGTCTCCTTCGAGATGTCGCGTTTCTCGGTCTGCCGCTGGATTTCCTCCGATCAGCCTGCCGAACTCGACAAGTTCATGACCCAGCGCCGTGGCGATATCTGCCGCGACCTGGACGGAGATCCGGTGTTCATGGCGCAGGACGCGTTTTCGCTGCGCTACGAAGCTGAGCGTTATCCGGCGATCAAGATGGTCGCGATCAAGGAATATCACGTCGCCAAGGCGGCGTGATATTCCGTGAACTTCGGCGCGGGGCGCTTCCAGGCTTCCCGCTGATGCGCCCCGTCAGCCCGCCCGCACGATCTGCATGCCGCCATCGGCGTCGACATGGACCCGCACGTTTTCGTAGCTGGCCAGGCTCGGATGCCTTGTTTCCATGGCATGACTGTGGGTCGCTGTGACCACCATGACATCTGAGCCCGCAGCCTCGCCCGCCAAGACGCCGGCCATGACATCTTCAAACACCAGGCAGCGGGCAGGATCGACGCCGAGATGGCTTGCGCCGAGCAGATAGCCGGCGGGATTGGGCTTGCCGATCTTGACATCCTCGGCGGTGATGATCGTCGGCGGTTGTGGCAGGCCGGCGGCCTCGATGCGTGCCCGGGCCAGAAGGGCCGGGGCAGATGTGACGATCGCCCAGCGCGCGGGAGGCAGGCCGTTGAGGAAGTCGATTGCACCGGGGATGGCCACAACGCCTTCGACATCCTCGATTTCGCCGCGCTCGATTTCCAGGGCTTCCGCGACCGCATCGACACCGGGCAGGGCGAGCCCGCGGATCGTGTCGATGCCGCGCTTGCCATGCATTGTCGGCAGGAAGGCCGCAACGTCGAGCCCGTGCCGTGCCGCCCATTTCCCCCAGACTCGTTCGGCGGCCGCAATGGAGTTGAGCAACGTCCCGTCCATGTCGAACAGGAAGCCGTTGTAACGTTTGTCAAAGACGGTGTTCTGGGCGGAGGTCAATCGCGAAATCCTTGAGATGTGGGAACAGGCAGATTACGCACGTAGCTATTTTTGACTGTTGCCGCAAATGGTTCGGTGCGCTTCGCGGGGCATCCGGCGTTTCACATGACAGCAGCACGGCCTTGGTCTAGAACATCATAATTGAGAGACAGGGGCGTTCGTCGAGAGATGGACTGAGAAGCACCCTTTGAACCTGAACCAGATAATGCTGGCGGAGGGAGTTGCTCGGGACGATTTCAGGATTGACTTCGCGATCCGTCCCACCAACTGCCCCGCTTAAAAAGGGGTGTCCGTGAAAACCAGTTCCACTTCTATCGCAAACGTCCTGTCGATTGCCGGATCCGATCCGTCGGGAGGTGCCGGGATCCAGGCCGACCTGAAGACATTTTCGGCGCGTGGCTGTTACGGCATGGCGGCGATCACGGCGTTGACGGCACAGAACACCCAAGGGGTTTCGGCTGTGCAGGCGCTGGATCCCGGTTTTGTCGCCGAGCAGATCCGGATGGTTTTTGCCGATGTCCGGGTCGATGCGGTGAAAATCGGCATGATTGCCAACGCGGGCATTGCCAGTGCAATTGCGGGCGCGCTCAGGCCGCATCGCGGAATTCCTGTCGTGCTGGACCCGGTGATGATCGCCAAGGGCGGCGCCTCACTGCTGGACCCAGAGGCTGTTGCGGTATTGCGGGATGAGCTTTTGCCGCTGGCAACGCTGCTCACTCCCAATCTGCCGGAAGCGGCGGCTTTGCTCGGTGAAGCCGAGGCCGAGAACCGCCGCGTGATGGAATCGCAGGCGGTGCGGCTGGCTGTGGGTGGCGCGGCAGCTGTGCTGTTGAAGGGTGGACATCTTGCCGCCGCCGACAGCCCCGATCTCCTGGTCCTGGGTGAGAGCGTCCACTGGTTCGAAGCGCCGCGCATTGAAACGAAGAACACCCATGGTACAGGCTGCTCGCTGTCGAGCGCGATTGCTGCCGAACTTGCCAAGGGGCTCTCGCCGTATGATGCCGTCGCGGTCGCTAAGGACTGGCTGGCTGAAGCTGTCCGTTTGTCGGGGACGTTGTCGGTCGGTTCTGGCCATGGCC
This sequence comes from Rhizobium sp. CECT 9324, assembly GCF_918741265.1. Classification (NCBI taxonomy): domain Bacteria; kingdom Pseudomonadati; phylum Pseudomonadota; class Alphaproteobacteria; order Hyphomicrobiales; family Rhizobiaceae; genus Rhizobium; species Rhizobium sp. CECT 9324. The sequence goes on from NZ_CAKKMZ010000001.1 coordinate 892,051, forward strand.
CGGTTCACCACTTTCACGCGCTCTGGCAATAGCGCGATTGGGCCCCTATTCCCCGGATGATGCGGGAATATCGCGGATGTCGCTCACCCATTGCAAAGCCGATCCTGTCCAGCTCTGATGGTTGGGTGTCAACGCCTGACGTTGATCGACCGTGCCGAGACGAATGGCGATACTGCTGCCGGTAGCGTCGACCCGCCAGAGGGGTGAGCCACAGGTATCGCAGAAAAACTGGTCGCTCGGCCTGCCGCTATCCGCGACCTTGCGATACCGCCGTGCGGTACCGGCAAGGACGCGGAAATTATGCGGTTCGACGCCGACGCTGACCCGGTAGGCACCACCCGTCAGCCGCTGGCAATCGACGCAGTGACAGATGCCGACCTCTTGAGGATCGACGTCGGCTTCGTAGCGGATGGCGCCGCAGTGGCAACTGCCGGTGATGAGCATCGTCCATCTCCCACAAAAAGAAAACCCGGCGGAGGGGGCCGCCGGGCAAGGGGAACTTGACTACCTAAGCCTTGCGGCTGTGTGATTAATGATCGACCTTGATAAAAGTTCCATTCTGCAATTCCTGCATGGCCTGCATCAATTCCTCGCGCGTGTTCATCACGATCGGACCGTGCCAGGCGACAGGCTCCTTGATCGGCTTGCCGGTGACCAGAAGGAATCGGATGCCCTGTTCCCCGGCCTGGACCGTAATTTCGTCGCCGGTGTCGAACACCACCAATGTGCGATTGCCCGAGAGGTCTCTGATATTGAGCTCCTCGCCCATGTATTCCTTCTCGACCTTCACCCCGAATGGCGAGGACGCGTCGCGAAAACTGCCGGAGCCTGCAAAGATATAGGCGAAGGCTGAACGGTAGGTGTCGACCGGAATGGTCTTGCGTTTGCCGGGCGGCACTGAAATGTCGAGATAGACCGGCTCGGCTGCAATGCCATCGACGGGACCGGCCTTGCCCCAGAAGTCGCCGGAAATCACCCGGACCGCGGTGCCGTCATCATCGACCACGACGGGAATGTCGGCGGACTTGATGTCCTGGTAGCGCGGCGCGGTCATTTTCAACGACGAGGGCAGATTGGCCCAGAGCTGGAAGCCGTGCATGCGGCCGGCAAAGTCGCCCTTGGGCATTTCCTGATGCATGATGCCGCTGCCGGCGGTCATCCACTGCAGGTCGCCCGCGCCGAGCAGGCCGCGATTGCCCAGGCTGTCGCCATGCTCGACCGTGCCGGCCAGCACATAGGTGATGGTTTCGATGCCGCGATGCGGGTGCCAGGGGAAGCCGCGAATATAATCGGACGGACTGTCGTTGCGGAAATCGTCCATCATCAGAAAGGGGTCGGTCATCGACGGATCGCCGAAGCCGAAGACGCGGTGCAACTTTACCCCGGCACCTTCCATGGTGGGCGTGGCGCGGCTTTCATGCTTGACGGGTCGGATCGACATCGGATGCTCCTTTGAGCGTGTACGCGGTTGACACCAATATAGCCGAACTTCGCCAAAGCCGAAGGCGGGCGCCGGGAACGCGGTGTTCACAATATTCGCCGAGGTTCGAAAAACAGGCGGCCGCTCACAAAACTCAATTGTGCAGTGCAGAAAGTGATTGCGGCAATCGTCAAAATTCTGTCATCAATGTCGCGACGTTTACAAATCATTAGCCAATCGGTTGAACACTGACGGAAAGCGCGCAGACACCGGATCGGCAGCTTGCAGGAGTTGTGAAAACGCATGTGTCGTTGGGCAGCCTATCGCGGCGAAGCGATCTACCTTGAAGAACTGGTCACCTCACCGGCGCATTCGTTGATTGAGCAATCCCATTGCGCCACCCGCGCCAAGACAGCCACCAATGCGGATGGCTTCGGCATCGCCTGGTACGGCGACCGCCCGGAGCCTGGCCGTTTCCGCGATGTGCTTCCCGCCTGGTCCGATTGCAACCTGAAGAGCCTTGCCAGCCAGATCCGGTCGCCGCTGTTTCTGGCGCATGTCCGCGCAGCCACCCACGGCACGACCCGCCGCGACAACTGTCATCCCTTCGTTAACGGCAACTGGTCCTTCATGCACAACGGCCAGATCGATCATTTCGATCGTATCCGCCGGCCGATGGAAACCATGCTCGATGACGAACATTTCCACGCCCGTGTCGGCACCACCGATTCCGAGCTGCTTTTTCTGCTTGCCCTGCAGTTTGGCCTGAAAGAAAGGCCGATTGCCGCCATGAGCGAGGCCGTGGGCTTTGTCGAGCGCATGAGCATGCACATGACCGGCGAAGCGCGTGTACGCTTCACGGCGGCCTTCTCCGACGGCCGGACGCTCTATGCCGTGCGTTATTCGACCGACGCTTTCGCGCCGACGCTCTATGCAGCCCCGATGGGCGACAAGGGCGGTTACTGTCTCGTCTCCGAGCCGCTCACCGACGAGACCGACAAATGGGTCGAGATTCCGGCCAGTAGCGCGGTGATCCTCAGTGAAAAAGGTCTCGATGCGGTCGAGTTCCGCCCGTCCGCCGACGACGCGCGTTTGCCTGAACCGGCACGGGTGCCGGCAATGGCGCTCTGATCGCGTCTCGGCAACCAAATCAGCGGTTGATCGCCAGTTAAAGGGGAATACCCAGTTCGATGCGCAGCTTGCGTGTCATGCCTGCGCTGACCAGGCCATAGGAACGACGCAGATACTCTGCGGCCTCCTCTGCGGTCAAAGTCGATACCGGTGAAACAGAGACCCATTTACGCTTGGCGAAATAGGGAGCCTGCTCGATTCCTTCCAGCGCGGTCAGGATCTCGAAGCTCTCTTCGGTGACTTTGAATGTCAGCCGGTTTTCCGCATCGGTGATCAGGCCGAATACCTTGTCTCCAACCTTGGCAACAGTTGATTCCCATTGATCGATCAGCGAGGTGCCGGGCATCGCCTCGACGAAGTGCCGAAATCCGGTGCGGCTGAAAAGGCTCATGGTTTTGCTCCACCAATCTGCGTCGCGATCCAGAGCGCCAACCGCTCGGCGACCTCGTCCTTCGACAGGTCCGGCCACGCTTCCACACCGGTCTTCGAGATCAGCCGCACGCTGTTGCGATCTCCGCCCATGATGCCGGTTTCAGGTGAGACATCGTTGGCGACAATCAGATCGGCACCCTTGCGCTCAAGCTTGGCGCGACCGTTTTCCTCCACGTTCTGGGTTTCGGCCGCGAAACCGACCACCAGTTGCGGTCTCTGCGCGTGATGGCCGATCGTCTTGAGGATATCCGGGTTTTCGGCAAGCTGCAGGGGAGGCGGCGCCTCTCCAGGCTGCTTCTTGATTTTCTGGCCGGAGGAACTCACGACGCGCCAGTCGGCGACGGCGGCGACCATGACGGCGATGTCGGCAGGAAGACTTGCAATCACGGCGTCACGCATTTCCTCGGCCCGCTCGACATGTTGGGTATTTACGCCAGCTGGGTCGGGAATGCTTACCGGTCCGGAGACGAGGGTGACATCCGCGCCGAGCCTCGCAAGGGCCGCTGCGATCGCATGGCCCTGTTTGCCGGAAGAGCGATTGGCAATGTAGCGCACCGGATCGATCGGCTCATGCGTCGGGCCTGATGTCACCACCGCCTTCCGGCCCGCGAGTGGCTTCGGTCGCGACAGAAGGTTTTCGACGGCAGCGACAATATCGAGCGGTTCGGCCATACGGCCAAGGCCACGCTCGCCGCTTTCCGCCATTTCGCCTTCGAGCGGACCGACCACATCCACGCCGTCATTTTTGAGCACTGCCAGATTGCGCTGCGTGGCGGCTGCGGCCCACATTTTAGGGTTCATTGCCGGCGCGATCAGGATTGGGCGGTCACTGGCCAGGAGCACGGTCGACGCGAGATCGTCGGCCATACCATGCGCCATCTTGGCCATCAGGTCGGCGGTCGCAGGTGCGACGAGCACAAGATCGCAGTCCCGCGCCAGTCGGATATGGCCGACATCCTGTTCGTCTTCTCGGGAAAACAGCTCCGTGTAGACATGGCCGGACGAGAGTGCGCCGACAGCCAGTGGCGTGACGAACTCCTGGGCGGCTCGGGTCATGACCGGCCGCACCACCGCGCCGCGTTCGCGCAGCCTGCGGATGAGATCCAGGCTCTTGTAGGCAGCAATGCCGCCGGCAATGATCAGGAGAATGCGCGTGCCGTCCAGGGTCATGCAAAGGGTCCCGTTTCTGTCGGCGCGACCCTATCGCAATTCACCGACGAGGCAAATGTCGGCAGATTATTGTGGTAAATACCGCGAGGATCAGCTCGTCGGATCCAGTTGAAGCGGCACCTCGGCCACCGTGCCTGTCACACCGTCCAGATAGTGCAGGCCGGCACCTAGTGTCGATGCCATGGACTTGACGATCCGGCTGCCGAGCCCGGTACCTGTGGGCGCGCTGGCTGGATCGATGCCGATTCCGTCATCTTCAACCCGCAGCAGCGCCTCCGTGTTAGACAGCCGTTTCAGATGCACGCGGATGTCGCCACCACCGCCATGAGGATAGGCATATTTGAAGGCATTGGTGACAAGTTCCGTGACGATCATGCCGACCGAGACAGCCTTGTCCGCCGTCAGCGAAATCGGGTCGGCATCGAGCAGCAGCCGGACGGGTTTCTCAAGGCTATGCAGCGTGTTGAACAATTCGGCCGTCAGGCGGCCGAGGTATCGGTCGAGTTCGACCCGGCTGACGTCCTCGGAGGTGTAAAGGCTGCGATGCATGCCGGCGATTGCGGAGATTCGGGCCTGGGTTTCCGCTAGTTCCGCCTTCACCTCCTCGCTCTTGGCACTTGAAATCTGCAGCCGGAGCAGGCTTGCGACCAGCGCCAGGGAGTTTGCCACGCGATGGTTGACCTCCGCGAGCAGGGCCTCTGCCCGCTCCTTGCCGAGCCGGATTTCCTCATCGGCACGTTCCTTTGCTGCGCGCAACTGGGCATTCGACACCGATTGCTCGATGGCGCTGGCAAGCAGCGGCAGGAAATCGTCGCTGACCGACTTGATGACATAGTCGGCGGCGCCCGCCTTGATCGCCTCGATGGCGATCTGCGCCTCGTTCGATCCGGTCACATAGACAACCGGCATATGGAAACCCTGCGCGCGCAAATGCGCCATGACTTCATGGCCGGTGGTCTGGCGCAGATAGTGGTCGAGCACGATTGCGTCGAAATTGCCGTCTTGGAGCAGGGTCAGCGCGTCATCAGCCGTTTCGGCATGGGCCACTTCATGACCCAAGCGACCAAGCGACTTCTGCACCAGCCGGACGATGGCTGCGTCGTCGTCGATATAGAGGACGCGGAAGCTCATCGTCATAACACCAGGTTCAAGGGATCTGCATGACCGAGAAGAAAAGTCCGAGCTGACGGATGGCGTTGGCGAAATTGTCGTAATCGACAGGTTTGGTGATATAGACATTGGCCCCAAGGTCGTAGCACCGCTGTATTTCGCGTTCGTCATCCGTCGTGGTGAGGATGACAACGGGCAACCGTCGCGTATGCGGATTGGATTTTACTTTTTCCAGAATGTCTGTGCCGGACATATCAGGCAGGTTGAGGTCGAGAAGGATCAGCAGGTAACGGTCTTCCGAAACCTTGCCGCTACGATCTTTTCCCAGAATGAAATCAAGGGCATCGGTGCCATTGGTAAACGGCACGATGTCGTTGTTCACCCCGGCCCGTCGCACATTCTTTTCGATCAGACGGGCGTGACCCTCGTCATCTTCGACCATCACGATCGTGACTTCTTTACCCACCGCTTTCATCGTCAACTCCGTACCAAGCGTGAAAGATCAGATGGCAGTCGCAGAACAAAAGTCGACCCTTCACCCAGGCGCGAAGAAACAGTGATTTCCCCGCCAAGGTTCCGGGCCAGAGACCGGACATGGGCAAGACCGATGCCTTCGCCGGTCTTGTCCTGCTGGCCCGCGCGACGAAAAAGCTCGAACACACGTTCCTGATCCTGCTCTGCAATGCCGCGGCCGTTATCCTGAACCTCGATCCGCACCATATGCCTGCCTTCCGGCACGGTACGGACCGCAAGTTCAAGCGGCCGCTCCGGGTGCTTATACTTGATGGCATTGTCGAAAAGGTTACCAAGGATCTGCTCGACAGACAGGCGGTCGGTCACCAAGTTCGCCGCTTTGACGTCAAGGGACACCTGCCCGTCGCCCTCGCTGATCTGGTGGTGAAGACTTGCCGCAATGGTTTCCAGCATGGTCTTCAGTTCGACTGGCTCCGGCTTCAACTGCCGCCGACCATCGCGCGAAATCTTCAGGATCGCGTTGATCAGTCCGTCCATCTTCTTGGTCGACGAACGAATGAAGCCGATTGCCTCCGGCAGATCCTCCGAGGCGGCCAGACGCGCATCGCGGATCATTTCCTCCGACACGGATGTTCCGTCGGCGAGCACATAGGCTTGCAGCGATTTGAGCGACGTATCCAGTTCGGCCGTGAAGCCCATGATGTTGACCAGAGGCGCCCTGAGGTCATGGGTGACAATATAGGCAAAGCGCTGGATTTCCTGGTTTGCCTGCATGAGGTCCTCGGTGCGCTCGGAAACGCGGGCCTCCAGACCGGCATTCAGGTGCTCAACTTCGCGCCGAGCTTTCAGAAGTTCGCGTACGTGCTGGTAGACGATCACCATTGCACCGCCCATCACGGCGAGAATGGCGATGCCACCACCCACGGTAATCCATTGCAACTGCGTTGTCGCTTCAACCTGATCGCGAACGCCCTGATCGACATTGCTGTCCGACTTCTGCTTGAATTCGTCAACAATGGCACGGATCTGGTCCATCACCTCTCGACCGACTTCTGTCTGCACCAGCCGGATGGCTGCATCACGCTGGCCTGACTTGACGAGCTCGATGGTCCGCGCCATTTCGCTGAGCTTGCTCTGCACCAGCCGTTCCAGTTCCGGCATTTGCTCCTGCTTGATAGGACGCCCGCGAACCCGTTGCGACAACAGTTCGAGATTGCTGTTCATCCCGCTCAAAGCCTGGTCGTAGGGTGCAAGAAAGCTATCGTCCTGCGTCAGGATATAGCCGCGCTGGCCGGTTTCAGCATCGATCAGGTTCTGAATCAGATCGGCTGATGTCCGCCGGATATCGCGTTCGACAATAATGTAGTCGAACGTCGCGCTGGTTTTTTCAACCAAACCGAACGTGGCAAAAACGATGCCGAGAAGGATGCCGGTGCCGATCAGCATGAAAAGAACGGTGGACCGGACGAATCCGGCGTGAGTGGCGGACATGAAACTCCTGAGGAAACAAATGGGCATAATTATCGACTAAACGCGAAGCCCGGCCTCTTGTTCCACCGATTAAACAAAAAAACTTGATGGATCTATAAATGCCTCAGGAGAGCTGCACCGCAATGGCCACAAGCGATACCGCGATGACCCACAAGGCTAGCCGCCCGTCGCGCGTGTGCCGTGCCTCCGCTTTGCCGATCGCCTCTGCAGTCTGCGGATCAAAGCGCAGGCCTTCCTCACTCATGCGCATGATTTCGGCGTGGAATTTCTCGGTCTTCGTCGCAATCTCGGGCAGCGCTTCGGCCAGTCGCATGGCCGCCTTGGCGCCATCCTTCAGGTCGGTTGCAATGCGTTTCGGGCCAAGGTTGTCTCGAATCCACTGTGAAACCACCGGGTCTGCCGCCTTCCACATATTGAACTGCGGATTGAGGATGCGGGCCACACCTTCGACCACCACCATGGTTTTCTGCAGCATCACCAGTTCGGGGCGCGTTTCCATGTCGAAGATTTCGGTGATCTCGAACAGCAGCGTCAAAAGCTTGCCCATCGAAATGGTCTCGGCAGGCTGCCCGTGGATCGGCTCGCCGATCGCCCGGATCGCCTGGGCAAAGCTTGCGACATTGTGATGGGAGGGCACGTAGCCCGCCTCGAAATGCACCTCAGCCACGCGCAAGTAGTCGCGGGTGATGAAGCCGTAGAGGATTTCGGCGAGAAAACGCCTTTCCTTCTTTCCAAGCCGTCCGGCGATGCCCATGTCGACGGCGACAATCATCCCGTCCGCGTCGACGAACAGATTGCCGGGATGCATGTCGGCGTGGAAGAAGCCGTCGCGCAGTGTGTGGCGCAGGAAGGACTGGATCAGCGTATCGGCGAGAAGATTGAGGTCGAGCCCCGACGCCTGTAGCGCCGCCACGTCCGACATCTTGATGCCGTCGATCCACTCCATGGTGACGACGTCGCGGCCGGTCCGTTCCCAATCGACCTTTGGTACGCGGAAGCCCGGGTCTTTCTGGGTGTTTTCGGCAATTTCCGACAGCGCCGCCGCTTCAAGCCGAAGGTCCATTTCGACCTTGGTCGTCTGTTCCAGCGTGCGGGTCACCTCGACCGGGCGAAGACGCTTCGTATGCGGCAGAAATTGCTCCTGCAGACGGGCAACGAGATACATGGCCTCGAGATCGTCCGCAAAGCGTTTGCGTACGCCAGGCCGGATGACTTTCACGGCAACCTTGCGGGGCCCGTCTGGCGTCATGACCTCGGCTGGATGCACCTGCGCGATCGAGGCGGCAGCGATCGGCTCATCGAAGCGGATGTAGAGATCCCCGATCGTGCGACCGAGAGCCCCCTGGATCGTCGATTTGGCATCCGCGGTCGGAAAGAATTCCATCCGATCCTGCAGACCTGACAGATCCTCTGCAAACTCGGCCCCGACGACATCCGGTCGGGTCGCTAGAAACTGGCCGATCTTCACATAGGATGGTCCGAGACGTGCGACAGCACGGGCAAGCCTGTCGGAGCGCTCTGCCTGTTTGGCACGCCTCCGGGCAAGCGGCCCCAGCAGTGCCTTGCCGAAGCTGGCGAGTGGAGGCAGTCCTTCAGACGGAAGGGCGGCAACGACCCCCTCCCGAACAAGCACCCAGCCAACCCGCGCGAGGCGGAAATATGCGCCGATCGTGCTCATGAATGTCAGATTTTCCAGCCGGAATGCAGGGCGGCGATGCCGCCGGTGTAATTGGTGAACTTGACGTTCGAGAAGCCTGCCGTGCTGACCATCTTGGCGAAATCATTCTGGTTCGGGAACTTGCGGATCGACTCCACGAGATACTGATAGGGTTCCGCGTCTCCGGTGATCATCTTGCCGAATTTAGGGATCGCATTGAACGACCACGCATCATAGACCCGGTCGAGCAGCGGCAGGTCCACTTCGGAAAATTCCAGCACCAGCAGCCGTCCGCCGCGTTTCAGTACGCGGAAGGCTTCCGACAGGGCAACGTCGATGCGCGGAACATTGCGGATGCCGAATGCGATCGTATAGGCGTCGAACGTATTGTCGTCGAAAGGCAGGCTTTCGGCATTGGCCTCGACGAAGGTGAGCTTGTCGGAAAGCCCCTTCTTTTCAGCGCGTTCCGCGCCGACACCAAGCATCGAACCGTTGATGTCGAGCACAGTCGCATGCGCCAGCCGCTTCGATGCCTCGACGATGCGAAATGCGATATCGCCCGTGCCGCCGGCAACATCGAGCACCTTGTAGTCGGGATCCTTACGCGGATTGAGTGCTGCAATCATCGCGTCTTTCCAGACGCGGTGCAGCCCGGCCGACATCACGTCGTTCATGATGTCGTAGCGCTTGGCAACCTTGTGGAAGACATCGTTGACCAGGCCCTGCTTTTCCTGCTCGTCGACCTGGCGGAAACCGTAGGAGGTTTCCATGCCGCCATCGGCGGAAATGCGGCTTGCAGTCATCGGTTCACTCCACTTGGCGACAGGTCGCTGGACCATAGCGAAAACGGCCGGCACGCGCTATCTGCGCTATATCAGCCCCATAGGCTGGTCTATAGACCTTAAAGAATGCGGTTCAAACAGAAAGATGGGCGCTAATGCCGGAATTGCCAGAGGTAGAGACAGTCAGGCGTGGATTGAGCCCGACCATGGAAGGCGCGGTATTACAGCGCCTTGAGCTCAGAAGAGCCGATCTGCGCTTCCCCTTGCCGCGTGATTTCGCCGCAAGGGTCGAGGGCCGCCATATCACCGCTCTGTCCCGCCGGGCGAAATATCTGCTGATCGACCTGGAGGACGGTACGACCGTGATCGCCCACCTCGGCATGTCGGGATCGTTCCGCATCGAAACGGCGGTTGCTGAAGAGGTACCCGGCGACTTTCACCATGAAAGAAGCAAGGATGAAAAGCACGATCATGTCATCTTTCATCTGCAGCGGCCGGAAGGAACCATGCGCGTCATCTACAATGACCCACGCCGGTTCGGCTTCATGGATCTCGCGTCCCGGGCGGAGCTGGATGTTTATCCGGCTTTTCGCGACCTCGGTCCCGAGCCGGTCGGCAATCTTCTGTCTGCCGACTATCTGGCCAGCCGTTTCAATGGTCGCAGCCAGCCGCTGAAGAGCGCGCTGCTCGACCAGAAGGTGATCGCAGGTCTGGGAAACATCTATGTCTGCGAAGCTCTGTGGCGCTCTCACCTGTCGCCAACCCGCAAAGTGTCCACACTGGTCACCAAGGCGGGCAGGCCGAAGCCGGAACTCGGCCTTCTGGCCGACAGTATCCGCGAGGTCATCGCCGACGCCATCCTGGCTGGCGGGTCGTCCTTGCGCGACCATATACAGACGGACGGCACGCTTGGCTATTTCCAGCACAGCTTCCGTGCATACGACCGCGAAGGCCATGCCTGCCTCACGGCCGACTGCGGCGGTACCGTCGAAAGGATAGTACAATCCGGCCGCTCGACCTTCTATTGTCAGCGCTGCCAGAAGTAACACCACGGAACATCATAAAGGGAGTGAGGAATGTCCTTCGAGACCATTTTGATCGAGCGGCGCGACCGCGTGGCGATCGTCACGTTGAACCGGCCGCAGGCACTGAATGCGCTCAACTCGACCGTGGCGCGCGAACTGCGGCAGGTCTTTGAGCAATTGCAGGCCGATGCCGAGATCGGTGCCGCCGTCTTGACCGGCTCCGAAAAGGCGTTTGCTGCCGGTGCCGATATCAAGGAGATGCAGTCACTCTCGTTCGTTGATGCCTACACGGGCGACTTCATCGGCACGTGGGACGATATTGCCGGCTTTCGCAAGCCGCTGATCGCGGCCGTCTCCGGCTTCGCTCTCGGCGGCGGCTGCGAGCTTGCCATGATGTGCGACTTCATCATCGCCTCGAAGACGGCGAAGTTCGGCCAGCCCGAAATTACGCTCGGCATCATCCCGGGCATGGGCGGCTCCCAGCGCCTGACCCGTGCTGTTGGAAAGGCCAAGGCGATGGACCTTTGCCTGACGGGTCGCATGATGGATGCGGTGGAAGCGGAGAGTGCCGGCCTCGTTGCCCGTGTCGTTGAGCCTGAGCGTCTTCTGAACGAGGCGATCGAGGCGGCGGCCAGGATCGCCTCCTTCTCGCTGCCGGCGGTCATGATGGCCAAGGAGGCGGTCAATCGGGCTTTCGAACAGACCCTCGGCGAGGGATTGCGCTTTGAACGACGCCTGTTTCATTCGCTCTTCGCCACCGAAGACCAGAAGGAAGGCATGGCCGCATTCGTCGAGAAGCGCAAACCGGGGTTCCGGAATCGCTAACAAGATGAAGGGCAGGCGCGATTCATTCAGAATCCGCGTTGACGCAATCGCGCTTTCCCGCTATATGCCCGCCCACGGTTGGGAAAGCCGCTGGGCTTTTCCGAAATAGCTCCCCATTTGCTGAATTGGCAGGTCGCAATGACCCGACGCGGCGAGGGTGGGGTTTGGTTTGAATTCGAAGAGAGGCATCATGGCCAATACAACTTCGGCGAAGAAGGCGACCCGCAAGATCGCTCGCCAAACTGCAGTCAACAAGGCTCGCCGTTCGCGGGTCCGTGGTTTCATCCGCAAGGTTGAAGAAGCGATCGCATCGGGCGACGCAACTCTGGCCAAGGATGCCCTTCAGGCGGCTCAGCCGGAACTGCAGCGCGCAGCCACCAAGGGCGTTGTTCACGCCAACACCGCATCGCGCAAGATCTCGCGTCTTGCCTCGCGTGTGAAGGCCCTCTCGGCCTAATTTAAGACATAGTTTCGACGAATTTCGAAGAGCCTGGCATTGCGCCGGGCTTTTTGTGTTTTCCCATTGCGGTTATGGCATCAGTTGATTTAGCGATTGCTGTTTGACGGGAGTGTATCAGTCGGGTGACAGAAAAAAAATAATAATTTCAAGTGCTTACTGGAGGTGCCCTATTGAGGTGACGCTTTACCCAAGGGCAGGTTCGGCTCAATCTGAGTCAAGCGAATTTTTATTTTTCCGCTCGTCAAACGCTCAAACGCACAGCCATTTTCGAATCCCCTTGATTCAAAAGCGATTCTTTTGCGGGGGAATGTGACGCAAAAACGATGGACGCAGAGTCAATGGCCGACGATCATTTTTGCGGAAAATTCACGGTTGATATTGCCATTTGATCCTGCCTTAATGAGGTCAAGCAAGGGGCTTGGGACGAGCCCGGAAGGGCGATCTGAACGGCAAAAGCTGCGATGATTTACCAGCCCTTGCTGGAGCGGGATGGATCTATTCCGTTATCCCATAAACTGATTGGTATTGCATCGGAAACGACATCGTTTCCGCGCCCTACCTTATTGCGTCTTGAGTGGCTTCGGGACGAGCGAATGCGGGCGGGCTTTTCATGTCGAGGATGGAAAGCAGGCCTGGAAACTGAAAACGCTGTTTGAGGGGGCGGCGTTTTGTCGGAGCACGGCCATTGGCTGAGTTTCCGGCTCGATCATGGGGATTGCCGAGACGATTGCGTCTTGGCGCGAGATAAAGCGGCTGCCGGGCGGAGATAAGACGCCCGACACCTGAAATGATTTTGGAAGGCGGCAAAATGCATATTAATTCAATGACGGCCGGTGCGTTGGTAAATGGGGACCACGCACATTCGGCGCTGAGTGCCGCGTGCTCCGATGGAGCAGGAGAGAATGCCGAAATGAAGCACAATGCTCTTTTCGAGCGTTTCAGCCTCCGCCTCAAGGCACAGGTTGGACCTGACGTCTACGCGAGCTGGTTTGGGCGCCTCAAACTCCATTCTGCATCGAAAAGCGTCGTGCGGTTGACCGTGCCGACAACATTTCTAAAGTCCTGGATCAACAACCGATATCTCGATCTGATCAGCTCGATCTTCCAGGCTGAAGATCCTAACATTCTCAAGGTGGAGATCATGGTGCGCAGCGCAAGTCGCGCTGTCCGTGGTCCGATCGTTGATGAACGTCAGGTTCCCGCTGATAACACCCAACCGGCGACAGGCCGCAAATCCGGCCCCCAGACCGCTGGTCAGATTGCCGCAGCGCAGGCCCCGGCGACCAATTCGGCGCGCGTTGGGACCGCAACCCCGCTTTTCGGCTCACCGCTCGACTCGCGATATACCTTTGACGGCTTTGTCGAAGGTGCGTCGAACCGCGTCGCGCTTGCCGCAGCCAAGACGATTGCCGAAGCTGGCGCTGGCGCCGTGCGCTTCAACCCGCTCTTCATTCATTCCTCCGTTGGTCTCGGCAAGACACACCTGCTGCAGGCGATTGCCAATGCCGCCGTGCACAGCCCGCGTGCCCCGCGCGTCGTCTATCTGACCGCGGAGTATTTCATGTGGCGTTTCGCAACCGCCATCCGCGACAACGATGCCCTGACGCTGAAGGACTCGCTGCGCAACATCGATCTCCTGATCATCGACGACATGCAGTTCCTGCAGGGCAAGATGATCCAGCACGAATTCTGCCATCTGCTCAACATGCTGCTCGACAGCGCCAAGCAGGTCGTCGTGGCGGCAGACCGTGCACCATGGGAACTGGAATCGCTCGACCCGCGCGTGCGTTCGCGCCTTCAGGGTGGCGTCGCCATCGAGATGGAAGCGCCCGACTACGACATGCGCCTGGACATGCTGAAGAGCCGTCTGGACGCAGCCCGCAAGGATGATGGCGCGCTTGAAATTCCGGCAGACCTTCTGGAACATGTTGCCCGCAACATCACCAGCAGCGGCCGCGATCTGGAAGGCGCCTTCAACCAGCTGGTGTTCCGCCGTTCCTTCGAGCCGAACCTGTCCATCGAACGTGTCGATGAACTGCTGGCCCATCTTGTGGGTGCCGGCGAGCAGAAGCGCGTCCGCATCGAAGACATTCAGCGCATTGTCGCGCGCCATTACAATGTTTCGCGTCAGGAACTGGTGTCGAACCGCCGCACGCGTGTCATCGTCAAGCCGCGCCAGATCGCCATGTATCTGTCGAAGACCCTGACGCCGCGGTCTTTCCCGGAAATCGGTCGTCGCTTCGGTGGTCGCGATCACACGACGGTTCTGCATGCCGTGCGCAAGATCGAGGATCTGGTCAGCGAGGATACCAAGCTGAGCCACGAGATCGAGCTGCTCAAGCGGCTCATCAATGAGAATAATGCATGAGGAACCAAGGCCGGCGCAAATGCCGGCCTCTTTTTTTGGCGGCTGTCAGCGGCTGGGAGTGAAGAATTTCAGCGCTACAGAGGGAATGCAGACCGATCCCCGGATTGCATTGTCTCGCCTGCAATCAACAGGCGAGATCAGCGACCACGGCATCAAGGATCAGCATGCCCGGCGGTGTGCAGCGCAGCCGCGAATTGCCGAGCCGTTCGATAAAGCCTTGTTCCAGTAAAAACTGCTCGCGTGCCGGATCGGGATCGCGGCCGGAGAGTTGCTGCCAGCGGGCGAGATCCACCCCTTCACGCAGACGCAGTCCCATCAGCAGAAGCTCGTCCGCCTGGGCCTCGTTGTCCAGCAGTTCCTGGTCGACCATGCCATGGCCCCGCTGCTCGACGGCCGTGAGCCAGGTTTCCGGGTGTTTTTCGGTCGCCGTTGCAATCTTGGACCGTCCACGGGTCAAGCGGCCATGCGCGCCGGGGCCAATGCCGGCATAGTCGCCGTAGCGCCAATAGGTCAGGTTGTGGCGGCTTTCAGCGCCCGGACGGGCATGGTTCGACACTTCATAGGCGGGCATGCCTTCGCGTTCCGTGATCTCCTGCGTCGCCTCATAGAGGACGGCCGCATGTTCCTCGTCCGGAACGATCAACTTGCCAGCCTTGTGCAGGCCGAAAAAGGCAGTGCCTTCCTCAATGGTCAACTGGTAGAGCGACAGGTGATCGACGGCATAGGACATCGCTTCCTTCAACTCGCGCTCCCAGGCCTCGACCGTCTGCTTCGGACGGGCATAGATCAGGTCGAACGACATGCGCGGGAAGATCTCGCGCGCCAGACGAATGGCGCGCAGCGCATCCTCGACGTCATGCAGGCGGCCAAGGAATTTCAGGTCTGCATCATTGAGCGCCTGGACGCCGAGAGACACGCGATTGACGCCGGCCGCGCGATAACCGCGGAAACGTGTCGCTTCGACGCTGGACGGATTGGCTTCCATCGTCACTTCGATGCCGTTGGGCACATGCCAGGCGCCGGCAATGCCATCCAGGATCGCCGCAACCGTCGATGGCTCCATCAGCGACGGTGTGCCGCCACCCATGAAGATGCTGGTCACGGTCTTGGGGCCCGATAGCTCGCGCATCGCCTTCATTTCCCGCAGGAACGCAGAGACGAAACGGGCCTGATCCACCGGCTGATGCCGGACATGACTGTTGAAGTCGCAATAAGGGCATTTGGCCGCGCAGAACGGCCAGTGCACATAGATGCCGAAGCCCGGTTCGCCGGTATCGGGCAGAAGCGTGAAGGCTTCGGTCATGAGCGGGTCAGGCCTCCAGGCAGGTTTCGACAAAAAGCTTGAAGGCGCGCGCACGGTGCGACAGCGCCTGCGGATCGCCGGGCTTCCAGCCGTGTTTTTCGTCAGACGACATCTCGCCGAAGGTCCGCGTGTGACCCTCCGGCTGGAAGATCGGATCATAGCCGAAACCCGCGCTGCCGCGCGGTGGCCCGGCAATGACGCCCTCGATCTCGCCGCGGAAGAATTCGGTATGGCCATCGGGCCAGGCAAGGCAAAGCACGGAGACGAAGCGGGCGCTTCGCTGGGACGGCTCAGTGGCGCCACGTTCCGCAAGCGCGGTTTCGACCTTATGCATAGCCATGGCAAAATCGCGGCTACCGTCCTCGCGCTCGGCCCAGTTGGCGGTGTAAACGCCGGGTGCCCCATCAAGCGCGTCGATGACAAGGCCGCTGTCGTCCGACAGCGACGGCAGGCCGGAAGCCTTGGCCGAGGCCAGCGCCTTGATCGCGGCATTTTCCTCGAACGTCGTGCCGGTTTCGTCGGGTTCTGCAAATTTCAGTTCGGCCGCAGATTTGGCGGAAAAGCCGAAGGGGCCGATCAGATCGGCGATTTCCGCGATCTTGCCGGCATTGTGGCTGGCCACGACGATGGTGCGGGTGTCGAGCTTGCGCATAAATGATCAGTCCAGATTCCAGAGTTTCGGTTCGGCGCATTCCAGGCTATTGCCCGCAGGATCGCGGAAATAGATGGAACGGGCGCCACTTGGCCAGCGAAAATCGGATTCGATCTTAACGCCGGCCTGCTGCAATCGCGCCAAAACGACAGCAATCTCTTCCCCGGGCACTTTGAAGCACAGGTGGCCTGCGCCGGTTGCGCCATGGCTCGGCACAGGCAAGGTGCCGGCAGGCGCTGGCTGGACCGTTTCCGTCGGGTTGAAGATCAGCAATACCGTTTGGCCACAGCGGAAGAAGATGTGGCGGTTGCCCTGGCGCGCGATTTTTTCGAGCCCCAGGATTGTTTCGTAGAAATGCTCGGCAGCGTCGAGGTCGCTGGCATAAAGCGCCGCTTCCAGCACGCCTTGCAAGGATTGAGACACCTGCCGAACCTTTCCTGTCTTGTGGTTTAAGCGAGCGCCTGCTTCTGCAACGCGACCAGTTCATCGATACCATTGCGGGCGAGGCCGAGCAGGGTGAGGAACTCGTCCTGGCTGAACGGCTTGCCTTCGGCCGTGCCCTGGATTTCGACGATACCGCCGGAACCGGTCATGACGAAGTTCGCATCCGTTTCGGCCGCCGAATCTTCCAGATAATCGAGATCGATCACCGGTTGGCTGGCAAAGATCCCGCATGAAATTGCCGCGATATGGTCCTTCAGCACCTTCTCGACCTTGATCATGTTGCGGGTTTCCATCCACTTCAGGCAGTCGTGGAGCGCGATGAAGGCACCGGTGATCGATGCGGTGCGTGTGCCGCCGTCGGCCTGGATGACATCACAGTCGATCGAGATCTGGCGTTCACCCAGCGCTTCGAGATCGACGATGGCGCGCAGCGAGCGACCGATCAGGCGCTGGATTTCCTGTGTGCGGCCACTTTGCTTTCCAGAGGCGGCTTCGCGTTTCATCCGGTCACCGGTGGCGCGCGGCAGCATGCCGTATTCAGCGGTCACCCAGCCCTTGCCGGAATTGCGCAGCCATGGCGGCGTCTTTTCTTCAAGGCTTGCCGTGCACAGAACATGGGTGTCGCCGAACTTGACGAGGCAGGAGCCTTCCGCATGCTTGGAAAAATTGCGCTCGAACGAAACCTTGCGCATTTGGTCGGTTTTTCTGCCTGATGGCCGCATTGCGATCTCCTAGATTGTCTGACGCCTTCTAGAGCTTTTCCCGATCAAATGGAAACAGTTCTGTCGTCCGGCATGTGGCGCAATCAGCTTTTGCAATGAAAAGCCTGGATCTCGCGGAAAAGCCGTATCCTCTTTCGGATTTGGCCTTTGTGATCGTTGTCATAGTGACTATATTTCGTTTCATGAAACACAGCAGACAGTGCTTGCTCTGAGAATGGGTGCACCGACGAATACAATCACCGACATGTCTGCCTCGCTGGACGATCGTTCCAGAGAGGTTTTTCGGCGTATTGTCGAAACTTATCTGGATTCCGGCGATCCGCTCGGATCGCGCAATTTGTCACGCCTGCTGCCCATGTCCCTCTCCCCGGCCTCCGTGCGCAACGTGATGAGCGATCTGGAGGGGCTTGGCCTGATCTATGCGCCGCATATCAGCGCAGGACGCCTGCCGACCCAGCTCGGATTGCGTTTCTTTGTCGATGCGTTCATGCAGGTTGGCGACCTGTCTGACGAAGAGCGTGGAACCATCGAGCGTCAGATCAGGCCACCCAGCGCCGATCAGCCGATGGAGAGCATGCTGACAGAGGCCAGCCGCATGCTTTCCGGACTGTCGCGTGGCGCCGGCTTGGTGATCTCATCCAAGAACGATCCGATCCTCAAGCATGTTGAATTCATCCGGCTGGAGCCGACCAAGGCGTTGGCTGTCCTGGTGGGTGAACACAATCAGGTTGAAAACCGCATCATTGAGCTTCCTGCGGGCATTACCGCATCCCAACTCACCGAAGCGGCCAATTTTCTGAATGCCAACCTTGCCGGCCAAACGCTGACAGAATTGCGCGGTCAACTGGAAAAACTGAAGACGCAGGTTGCCGGCGAACTGGATGCCCTGTCTCAGGATCTGGTCGAGCGTGGTCTGGCCGTCTGGTCGGGGGGTCTTGGCGACCAGAAGCCGACACGCTTGATCGTGCGCGGGCGTGCCAATCTGCTGGAAGGTCTTGCAGGATCCGAAGATGTCGATCGTCTTCGTCTGCTTTTTGATGATCTGGAACGCAAGGAAAGCCTGATCGAGATTCTCGACCTGGCCGAAACCGGACCGGGCGTGCGCATTTTCATCGGCTCGGAGAACAAGCTGTTCTCCCTGTCCGGTTCTTCGCTGATCGTTGCGCCCTACCGGGATGGCGAAGACCGGATTGTCGGGGCGGTTGGCGTAATTGGCCCAACGCGACTGAACTATTCCCGCATCGTGCCGATGGTGGACTACACCGCCCAACTCATGGCGCGCCTGGCGCGTTCTGGCCGATAAGCGCTTCTTTCCCTTCCACGCCTTGATTTTTTCACGACAAACCCTGATATCGGGCTCAACTTCGAAACCCAGAATTCGAACAAACACAATAATTCGGAGATCGTCATGACCGATGAGACCAACAAGAACGGACCTGACACAGTGGCTGAAGCATCCATGCCGGAGTCAGCGGAAGAGCAGATCGTGGTCGAAAACGAAGCGGAGGTAGATCCTCTGGATGCTCTGAAAGCAGAAAATGCGGATCTGCGGGATCGCTTCCTGCGGTTGGCTGCTGAAATGGACAATCTTCGCCGCAGAACGGACCGCGAAATCAAGGACGCCAAGTCCTACGCTGTGACGGGCTTTGCCCGCGACATGCTGTCGGTCTCCGACAACCTGCGCCGCGCGATCGAAGCCCTGCCGGAAGAAGCGCGCACGACGGCGGACGCTGGTCTTGCTGCCTTGATCGAGGGTGTGGAAATGACCGAGCGTGGCATGCTGGCGACGATGGAGCGTCACGGCATTCGCAAGATCGAGCCGGTCGGTCAGAAATTCGACCCCAATTTCCATCAGGCGATGTTTGAAGTGCCGAACCCGGATGTGCCCAACAGCACCGTGGTCCAGGTCGTCCAGGCCGGTTACGCCATCGGTGATCGCGTGCTGCGCCCGGCCATGGTTGGTGTCGCCAAGGGTGGCCCAAAGATCGACGCGACGGCAGACGCTGCCGGCAAGGCCTGAGCCTCAAGCCATGCATGAAACAAAAAAGCGCCCATCGCGGGCGCTTTTTTTATGTCTGTGACTGATTGCTTCAGGCCGCGTTTGACGCATGTTCCTGATTGAGGAAGGTGAAGATCGCCGACGCGGAATCGGTCGCGCGCAACTTTGCCACCAGATCCTGATCGCGCAGGACGCGGGCAATGCGTGACAAAGCCTTGAGATGGTCTGCACCGGCCCCTTCCGGGGCGAGCAGAAGAAACACCAGATCGACCGGCTGGTCATCCAGCGCCTCAAAATCCACCGGCGTGTCAAGCCGAGCGAAGACGCCGGTGATCTGCGTGATGCGGTTGAGCTTTCCGTGCGGAATGGCGATGCCATTTCCAACCCCGGTAGAGCCGAGGCGCTCTCGCTGCAAGATGACGTCGAATATTTCCCGTTCGGGAATATCGGTCAACTTCGAGGCTTTTGCCGCAAGTTCCTGAAGCAGTTGCTTCTTCG
This sequence comes from Rhizobium sp. CECT 9324, assembly GCF_918741265.1. Lineage (NCBI taxonomy): Bacteria > Pseudomonadati > Pseudomonadota > Alphaproteobacteria > Hyphomicrobiales > Rhizobiaceae > Rhizobium > Rhizobium sp. CECT 9324. The sequence continues at coordinate 912,014 of NZ_CAKKMZ010000001.1, forward strand.
AGTTCACCCTGAGGGCGGGTACGACAGCATCCTGTTGCAGCAAATCTGCCAAGGCCATATCAACTTCCTTCATGCTGGAGATACGAGACGGCGGGCGAGTGCCTCACTGGCAAACCGCCCGCCGCTGTGCTTCTTCAGCCTTTGATGTTGGCGGAATCGATCCACCCAATATTACCATCATTGCGACGGTATACGATGTTTACTTCTGCGGTTCCCGGACTTCTGAACAGGAGAACTGGTTCGTCGGTCATGTCCAGCGCCATAACTGCCGAGGCGACCGACATGGTCCTCAGCTTCTTGGTGCTTTCGGCTACGATCGTGGGTGCATAATCTTCCGGCACCTCGTCTTCGTGATCGTCCGGAACCGAATCCATGACGGTGTATGCGACTTCGATGGACGTGCCCGCAACGCCGACGGCATGGTGATCCTTCAGCCTGCGCTTGTAGCGTCGCAGGCGCTTTTCAATACGCTCGAAAGCCGTATCGAAAGCCAACTGAGGATCGTTCGCCTCGCCTGCGGCGTGAAGGTTGGCGCCTGCGTCGAGATGAACGAGGCAATCTGCGGCATACCGCGATTGCGACTTCGTCACGACGATCTGGCTTGAATAGCCTCCGTCGAAGTATTTGGTCACCGCATCTTCAATCCGCTCTTCGATCCGCTGACGGAACGACTCGCCGATTTCCATTTGCTTGCCGGATACACGCACACTCATGGAGTTTCCCTTCTTATCGTTGGTTTGCAAACCTATCGTTGGTTTGCGAAGACCATTTTACGCCAAGCCACGTCCGCGTCCAAGCTTTTCGAACGATCCGATGAATCTGTGCCACGTTCGATGGGCGTGTGCTGGTGATAAGTTTCAAGCAAGAGTATGCGCTACCGATTGCGGCGGGCTTCTAGCTTCCATCCCGTCGAAAGTCAATGCGCCGTTAAGATTCAGGTAACTTTCGCCTTATGAAGCCCCTAGATTGCGGGAATTTTTGCCATTGCGCGCTTCTCTCTGCGTCGCTGCACGGAGGATGGGATATTCATGGACTCGCGATATTTTGCCACCGTTCTTCGGGCAAGATCGACGCCGCTCTTTTTCAACGTGTGCACAATATCGTCATCGGACAGGACGGCCTCCGTGCTTTCCTGTGCGATCATCATGCGAATGCGATGGCGAACCGCTTCGGCGGAGTGGGTGTCGCCGCCCTCGGCGGATGCAATCGATACGCTGAAGAAATATTTCAGCTCGAAGAGCCCGCGCGGAGTCATCATGTATTTGTTGGTCGTGACGCGGCTCACCGTCGATTCATGCATCTTGATCGCATCGGCGACGATCTTCAGGTTGAGCGGCCTGAGATAGTCGACGCCCTGCTCGAGGAAGGCCGACTGCTGCCTGACGATCTCGACCGCCACCTTCATGATGGTTTTCGCGCGCTGGTCGAGGCTGCGTGTCAGCCAGTTGGCGCTCTGCATGCATTCCGACATGAAGGCATGGTCGCCGCTCTCCTTGTTGCCAGTCTGTCGTCCCACGGCTGCCATGTAATTCTGGTTGACCAGGACGCGGGGCAGGGCGTCGGGATTGAGTTCGACCTTCCAACCGCCAAGTGGATCGGGTCGCACCACGATATCAGGGGTCACCGATTCCGTCGCGCTATGCTCGAAATTGCTGCCCGGCTTCGGATTGAGTTTGCGGATCTCGGCCAGCATGTCGATGAGATCTTCCTCGTCGACGCCACAGATTTTTTTCAGCGTGCTGAAATCCCGTTTGGCCAGAAGTTCGAGATTTTCGACCAGGCCCGCCATTGCCGGGTCGTACCGATCCCGCTGGCGCAACTGTATGGCGAGGCATTCGCTGAGGGTCCGGGCGAACACACCGGCCGGCTCCAATGTCTGCAGTGTCTCCAGCACCTGTTCGATCGCATGCAGGTCGCGTCCCAGTCGCGACGCCACATCAGTGAGGTCAGCGCGCAGATAGCCGGCTTCATCCAGATGATCGACCAGAACGGCGGCAACGAGGCGGTCGGCATCGTTGTTCAGCGCAAAGGGAATCTGCTGGTTGAGATGGTCGCGCAGACTGATCTGACCGGCCACGAAGTCGTCAAGGTCGAAGCCCTCGCCGGTCTCGCCGGAATTGCCGGGCATCGACTTCCACTGGCTGAGCAGTTCCGGCGCATCGGGCCTGACAGCCGATCCTTCGTCGGAATAGGCATTGTCGAAATTGGCATCGAGCCGATCGTTCAGGCTGGCATTGCCATTCTCCTCATACCAGTCGCTATCGAGGGACGGGGTGGCGGGCGCGTCGTCATGGGTATGATTGTTGTCCGCGGAGACCAGCGGGCGGTCTGTCGGATCGGCACTATCGCCGCCCAAATCGCCATCATCTGCCACCATTTCAAGCAGGGGGTTGCGCTCGATTTCCTGGGAGATGAACTGCATCAGTTCGATATGCGTCATTTGCAGCAGTTGGATGGACTGCATCAACTGCGGTGTCATCACCAGAGACTGGCTCTGTCGCAGGAAAAGATTGGCGGATAAGGCCATGGTCGACGCTAAACTCCCTACATCCCCCGATAATTCCCGTCTTTCATGACGGGCAAAATCCACTTGGCCCAAAAATTGCTTTTTATTTTAGTTTGGTCAAGTCGCGGGAGGGGATGCGGAGGAGTTTTATTGGATCTGGGCCTTAGAGGCTGAACTTGTCGCCCAGGTAAAGGCGACGGACATCGGCATTGTTGACGATATCGTTTGCCCGCCCATGGGTCAAAACCTCGCCAGCATGGATGATATAGGCCCGATCAATCAGCCCGAGCGTTTCGCGCACATTATGGTCCGTAATCAGAACGCCAATGCCGCGTGCCGTCAAGTGCCGCACAAGATTTTGAATGTCTGAGACCGAAATCGGATCGACGCCGGCAAACGGCTCGTCAAGCAGCATGAAGGTTGGGTCAGTTGCCAGAGCGCGCGCAATTTCGAGGCGACGCCGTTCGCCACCGGAAAGGGCGACGGCTGCCGATTTGCGCAGCTTCTCGATATGGAATTCGTGCAGCAGTTCGTCGAGTTTCGCCTCGCGCTTGCGGCGATCGCTTTCATGCACTTCAAGCACGGCCCGGATATTGTCCTCGACCGACAGGCCACGGAAAATCGAGGCTTCCTGGGGAAGATAGCCGACACCCAGCCGCGCGCGTCGATACATCGGCATCGACGTGACGTCATTGCCATTGATCGTGATCGTGCCGGCATCAACCGGCACCAGCCCGGTAATCATGTAGAAACAGGTAGTCTTGCCGGCACCGTTGGGTCCGAGCAGGCCGACAGCCTCGCCCCGGCGCACCACAAGGGATGCACCGTTCACGACGCGTCGGGTATTGTATGTCTTGGTCAGGCCGTGGGCGATCAGTGTGCCCTCGTAGCGTGACTTGTCGCCCTTCAGTACAGGGCTACCCGGCGCAGCTTCCGCGGAACCGCCGGCTTTCTTGGAGAAAAATGGGATTTGCACGTTCAGACCGATCCCGTCACTGCTTTTTCTGCGATTTAGGGTCGAGCTGGATCTGTACACGTCCACCGCAGCTGTCGAGCTTGGCCTGGCCGGACGTCATCTGCACGGTCAGCTTGCAGCCCACGAATACATTCTGGCCTTCCGACAGGACCACGCGGTCGCCCTCAAGCACGAACACTTGCTTCGTCATGTCGAAGAAGCCCTTATCCGCCGTGGCCTGCTGCGTGCCGGACGACAGGAAGACCTTTTCCATGACATCGATCTTTTCGATGTCGGCATTGCCCTGGGTGACACTTGCACCTTCGCCGCGATAAAAAACCGTCATCGCGCCAGCCTGCAAGGTCGTTGCGCCCTGCACGACTTTGACATTGCCGGTGAAGAACGCCTTCTTCTCCTGCTCGCGGATTTCCAGCGCATCGCTTTCGATCTGGATCGGCTGATCGTTGGAAAGCTTCATGCCATCCATCTGGCTGCTCGTCGCCTGGCCGAAGGCGGAAGTCGATATGCAGGACATGAGGCCCAGCAGCATCAGATGGCCAGCGATGGAAAGCTTCGGGGAGCGGCTAGAAATCATGGTTTGGCGGCTTCCATTGACCCGTTGTTTCGAAGCGCTGACGGCTCGATATTGACCCGCACATCGCCAGCGAATGTGATTGTTCGCCCCTTATCCGTTATATTGAGCGACTTCGCAACAATCGAAGCGCCCTTGGTCTGGATTGCAACGGGATCGGAGGTTTGCATCGTGCCGCCTTTGATATCGAGGCGTGCCGATTGGAACTGGGCATCGAGGCCACTGTTGAGATTGAGCGTGAATGGTTTGTCGAGATTGAGAAACTCGGATCCACGGTCAAAAATGCCACCGATTGCCTGGACGCGTGCAATGATCTTGTCATTGACCGGCACGGCAGCGGCGATCGTTTCAAGAGCAATGATGTTCGGGTTCTTGATGTCCTGCAGTGCCCGCTCGGCGCGCATGGAATAACTGACGCCATCGGCGTTGCGCCCGGAAATTGCCGGTTTCTCCATCACGACCTTGCCATTCTCGATCTTGGCAGAGGCAATCTCGATATTTTCCGGCAGATAGGCGCGAACAATGGATACGCCGATGAAGATGAAGGAGATGAGGGCCGCTCCGACGGGCAGCAGTATCTTCAGTCTGCGCACTCTTCCGGAGTGGCTGACCGCGTTGCGATAGGCTTTCGCACCAGGCGAGTGCCCGGAGGCCTGCGCACTATCGTCTGTCCGTTGCAACATGAAGAAAACCCGTGTGATAGAGCGTACATCGCGTCGATGACTTCGCCCGAAGCCGACGTTTCGCATTTAAATCCGTGATTGCCAATATGGATTTTCGCACGCCAAATACAAGTTTGCATGGTGATGGGGCCAATTTGCGACCGCAAGAGGTCGAAGCCAAAATTGGCGGTAGCGGTTTGGCCGCATATGTGATTTCTGTCATAGCCTTCGCGATTGCTGCCATGTGCGGTTAAGTTGTTCCTTGACTAGGCTTTTTTGGTTTGGCAACGTTAGCGGCGATCAGAGCATTTGAGAAATTCAGGGGGAGCGCGCGTGATTAAATCGGAACTTGTGCAGATTGTCGCGGCCCGCAATCCGCATCTCTATCACCGGGATGTCGAAAATATCGTCAATGCCGTGCTGGATGAGATCACAGACGCGCTGGCAGGCGGCAACCGCGTTGAACTCCGCGGCTTTGGTGCATTTTCCGTCAAAAACCGTCCCTCGCGTTCCGGCCGCAACCCGCGCACGGGCGAAACTGTTTTCGTCGAGGAAAAATGGGTGCCTTTCTTCAAGACTGGCAAGGAGCTGCGCGAGCGCCTGAACCCCGGAATGGGCGACGAAGACGACGATTGATCATGTTGCCGGATTGAAAACGCCGGCCCGGTGATTAACTTGGGTGGCTTAGGCGCCGTGTCCTGACACGGCGGACAAATCGCAGGGAGTGCCGCCATGATCCGGAAGCTGTTCAGTCTAGTGGTCTTCATCCCGCTTGGCATTCTGTTGATCGTTCTGGCCGTTGCCAACCGCCAGTCGGTCAGCCTGGCGCTGAACCCGTTCAATCCGGCAGATCAGGCGCTTTCCCTGTCTGCGCCCCTTTTCATGTTGCTGATCCTGGCTGTCATTTTCGGCGTCGTGATCGGTGCCGTCGTCACGTGGTTCTCGCAGGGCAAATATCGCAAGCGCGCCCGCAACGAGAGCCGGTCTGCGCAGCGCTGGCAGGCGGAAGCCGATCGCCACAAGACCCGCGCCGAGCAGATTGCCGGCAGTTCCTTGCCGTCAATCGCATCGAAGTAGGCGTTTCACGGCCAACTTCGCCCAATTCTCGGCAAAATCGCTTTCCGCTCCTCTGGTGGAATGATATGGGCAGCGCCACAAGAGCACGCACCCACGGATAGATGACGTGAAGAACAAGGAACGCCGCCCCGGTGGCAAACCGCCGTCAGGCACCAATCCCAAAGCCGATCAGGGACAGAGCGCCAAACTGGGCGCCAAATCGAGCGCCAAGCCGGGTGTCAGGTCGAGCAGTCGACCTTTCAAGACGCAGCCGTCAGCTGCTGACGCCGTTCGCCAACCGCCGCGCGAGGAACACCGGCCGGGCACGGCAAAACCGTCATCTCAGGCACACGGCGGACACAAGGCCCGCGATGCACAGGTCGAAACCGTTGCGACTGAACCGGCGCGCCCGTTGATGGTGCGCAGCGGTGACCGCCCTGCTGAACGCGTGCCGCTGATCCTGGAATCGGCTGGTGCCGGCGATTTTCATCTGATCGACAGCGGCGATGGCCTGAAGCTCGAGCAGTATGGCCCCTATCGTATCGTCCGCCCGGAAGCCCAGGCACTTTGGCCAAAGACGCTGCCTGCACATGTCTGGGACAATGCAAACGCAATCTTCACCGGTGATACGGACGAAGACGGCATGGGCCGCTGGCGGTTTCCGAGCGAGGCCCTGGGTGAAACCTGGCCAATGGCGCTGCTGGATGTCGATTTCCATGGCCGGTTCACCGCTTTCCGCCATGTCGGTGTCTTTCCCGAGCAGATTGCCCATTGGGCCTGGATGAAGAGCCAGGTCGAGCAGGCTGGACGTCCATTGAAGGTACTCAACCTGTTTGGCTATACCGGCGTTGCCTCGCTTGTCGCCGCGGCAGCCGGCGCCGAAGTCACCCATGTCGACGCATCGAAGAAGGCAATCGGCTGGGCGCGGGAAAACCAGTCACTCAGCCGTCTCGACAAGGCGCCGATCCGCTGGATCTGCGAGGATGCGATGAAGTTCATCCTGCGCGAGGAGCGTCGGGGCAACCAATATGACATCATCTTGACCGACCCGCCGAAGTTTGGCCGCGGGCCGAATGGCGAAGTCTGGCAGTTGTTCGAGCATCTGCCTGTCATGCTCGATATCTGCCGCGAGCTGCTGTCGCCAAAAGCGCATGGCCTCGTGCTGACCGCCTATTCGATCCGTGCCAGCTTCTATTCGATCCATGAATTGATGCGCGAGACCATGCGCGGTAAGCGTGGGCTGGTGGAATCCGGCGAACTGGTCATCCGCGAAGCCGGCCTTGACGGCAAGACCCCGGGGCGCGCGCTTTCAACCTCACTCTTCAGTCGCTGGGTACCGAAATGACCGATGATTTCAGACAGGAAGGCGTGCGCCGCGTCGGCCAGGTGAAGGAAGTTACAAGCCTCGCCAATCCGATCGTCAAGGACATCAAGGCACTGTCGCAGAAGAAGAGCCGCGACGAGAGCCGGACGTTCCTGGCTGAGGGCCTGAAGCTGGTCATCGATGCGCTAGAACTCGGTTGGACGATCCGCACCCTGGTCTATGCCAAGGCCGGCAAGGGAAAGCCGCTGGTTGAAAAGGTGGCCGCCCGCACGATCGCCGCCGGCGGCCTTGTACTCGAAGTCAGCGAAAAGGTCATGTCGGCGATCACCCGGCGCGACAATCCGCAAATGGTATCGGCGGTCTTCGAGCAGCGTTGGGCCTCTCTGAGAGACGTTTCGCCTTCGGATGGCCAGACCTGGGTTGCCCTCGACCGTGTCAGAGATCCCGGCAATCTCGGGACGATCATCCGCACCGCCGATGCCGCCGGCGCTTCCGGCGTCATCCTCGTTGGCGATTGCACCGATCCCTTTTCGCTGGAAACCGTTCGCGCCACCATGGGCTCGCTGTTCGCAGTGCCGCTGATCAAGGCGACGCCGGCGGAATTTCTCAAATGGAAAAAGGGTTCCGGCGCCCGCCTCGTCGCCACCCACCTCGCTGGCGCCGTCGATTATCGCACGATCGATTATCGCTCGAAGCCGGTCATCCTGATGATGGGCAACGAACAGTCGGGCCTGCCGGACGAGCTCGCCGAGGCCGCCGATGCGCTGGCCCGTATCCCGCAGGTCGGCATGGCGGATTCGCTCAATCTGGCGGTTGCCACCGGCGTCATGCTGTTTGAGGTCCGCCGTCACCTGCTCAAGCTCGATGGGGCCAAATAAGCAATGCTGGCTGTATTCAATCGACCGCTACCGGTTGCGATTTTCATTGTCGTCGCTCTGATCCTCGATCAGGCGATCAAGTATGCTGTCGAGATCTATCTGCCGATGCACGAACTGGTGCCGGTCGTCCCTTATCTCGGGCTCTATCGTACCCACAATCTCGGCGTCGCTTTCTCCATGCTGTCGGACGCCGACGGCTGGTTCATCGTCGGGCTTCGCCTGCTGATCGTTGCCTTCGTGCTCTGGCTTTGGCGCAAGACTGGCCCCGATCAGCATTTCGCCCATCTCGGTTTTGCCATGATCATCGCTGGTGCGCTTGGCAATCTGGTCGATCGTTTCGTCTATGGCCACGTCGTTGACTACATTCTTTTCTACACCCAGACTTGGTCCTTCGCGGTCTTCAATCTGGCCGATAGCTTCATCACGCTTGGTGCGCTTTGCATCGTGGTCGACGAGATCATGACCCACCGCAGAGGCAAGCCAAGTCAGTATTGAACGGGTCCGGTTGGCCTGCGGACCTGTCACTTTCCTGTCGCAGATTCGTGGTTTATGACGCGGGAAAAGAAGCCGGATTTTATCGCGATGAGCGTAGAACTAATCGATCACGGATCACTGCTTGAGCCGCAACGCGCGCCCGCCACTGGTCTGGCTACGCTGAATACTGGGCTCCTTGGGCGTATTGGTTCCCTGGAAACGCGCCTTGCGCGCTCAGAGCGTGAGATCGATGCGGCTCAGGCCGTCCGCTACCGTGTCTTTGTTGAGGAAATGAAGGCCCAGGTTAGTCCGGAAGGTGCGCGTAGAGGTCGTGAGATCGACGCGTGGGATGCGCTTTGCGATCACCTGCTGGTCCTGGACCGGTCGATCGAAGGCGATGCCGAGGATCAGATTGTCGGCACCTACCGTCTGCTACGCCATGAGGTGGCGCGCGCACACGGCGGCTTCTATTCCGGAGCCGAATTTGCCGTCGGCGCATTGCTCGACCGCCATCCGGAAAAGCGCTTCATGGAGTTGGGTCGCTCCTGCGTCCTCCCCGAGTACCGCACCAAGCGCACGGTTGAACTTCTATGGCAGGGCTGCTGGGCCTACGCACTGCAGCACCGGGTCGATGGAATGTTCGGCTGTGGCTCTTTCCCTGGCATACGCCCGGAAGAACACGCGCTGGCTTTGTCCTTCCTGCATCAGAATGCGGTCGCCAAGGGTGAATGGGCGGTCAGCGCCCGTCCCGAGCTTTACCGCGAAATGGACCTCATGCCGTCCGAGGCCATCAATGCACGGCGCGCGCTCTCCGCTATGCCGCCCCTCATCAAAGGTTATCTTCGCCTGGGTGCCATGGTCAGCAACGGTGCCGTTGTCGACCACGCGTTCAACACCACGGACGTGCTGATCATCCTGCCCATCGCCAGCATATCCGGCCGCTACGTCAATTATTACGGCGCCGACGCCGGCCGTTTCGCCAGCTAGACATTGCGTCATCGCAGCTTAATTGCCTCTGTTGGAGGCGGCTCTGCTCTGCTTTTCGTGTTGTCCGGCGGCGAGATCTCGGGTGGAATTGGCAGATCGGCCAGTTCCCTCTCATGCATGGCGATGACTTGCGGATGACCCAGTGGATTGTGGCGCCAAGGCGAACCGACTGGCGGCTGCGATCGCGCTCTCCTATTCCAGAAAAACTTGAACATCATATCGCCTTTCTGACCGAGCGTCAGGCCGTGAGAAAGTCTCAGTCCCTAATTTCTGCAAGGTGGCGCTGTTTTCAATTGAGATTTCGAGCGTTCGGCTCTAGATTTTCTATATGAAAAATCTCAATCAGGTTCACCTGAACGGTCTGCGCGCGGTGGAAGCTGTCAGCCGGTTGGGCTCTCTGCAGTCTGCGGCTCAGGAGCTTGGCGTTTCAATCGGTGCCGTCAGCCAGCAGGTGATCAAGACCGAACAGCAATTGGGGCGCCAGCTGTTCGAGCGCACACACCGCGGTATGGTGGCATTCGACACGGCCTCCGACATCCTTGCGCGCCTTTCAGAGGGATTGCGCCATCTGTCTGGTGCCGTGGCGCTGGCGCAGCGCAGCGATGACAAGGTTTTGACGATTTCAGTCGCGCCGGTCTTTGCCGCCCGATGGCTGGTTCACCGCATCAGTGCCTTTTCCGAACGTTTTCCCGATATCAGCCTCAGGATCGATGCGACGGATCGTTTGAAAGACCCGACATTCTCCGATGTCGATCTCTGTATCCGGGTGGGAAAAGGCAACTGGGTCGGCTGCCGCTCTGAGCTCATTCTGGAGCAGCGCATCTTTCCGGTCTGCACACCGGCCATGGCCGAAGGGCTGCTGACGCCCGCCGATCTGCTGGCGCGGCCGAAGATCATCGATGGCCGAGCCATGTTTACCTGGGACGTCTGGCTGTCTGCGGTGGGCCTTGCGGGATCGGAAGTTCATGCCCGTCATGTCTACAGCGAGGCCTCCTTGTGCCTTGACGCAGCAATGGCCGGGCAAGGCGTCATGCTGGCATGGCAGACGCTGGCCTCTCACCAACTACAGCATGGACAACTGGTCGCGCCATTCGGTCCCCCGGTCAAAACCGGGTTTGCCCATTATTTCGTCGTCGCGGAAACGGCGCGCCGCAGCGATAAGGTGGACAAGTTCAAGCGCTGGATGCGCGCGGAGTTGGATGAGGACATGGAGCGGCTGGAAGAGGCCGCTCCCGTTCTCGCTCAGGCGTCCGCATTGTAGGCGGCGATCGCCGCCATGTTGACAATGTCGCTGTCCTTTGCGCCGATCTGTGCGATCTGCACCGATTTCTCCAACCCGACCAGCAGCGGACCCATCACGGTCAGGCCGCCCAGTTCCTGCAGCATCTTGGTTGAGATCGCCGCCGAATGAATGGCGGGCATCACCAGCACGTTCGCCGTGCCCGACAGGCGGCAGAACGGATATTGTTCCATCCTATGGCTGTTGAGCGCCACGTCTGCGCCCATCTCGCCGTCGTATTCGAAGTCGACATGGCGGTTGTCGAGGATCTTGACCGCTTCGCGCAGGCGTTCGGAACGTTCGCCGGTCGGATGACCGAAGGTCGAATAGGCCAGCAGTGCAACGCGTGGCTCAAGCCCCAGGCGCCGGGCAACACCGGCAGCCTCTTCGGCGATATCGGCCAGTTCCTCGGCGGTCGGCATGTCATGCACGGCCGTGTCGGCAACCAGGATCGTGCGTCCGCGCGCCAGCGCCAGAGAGATACCGATAACCCGGTGGCCCGCCGCTGTGTCGATGCAGCGGCGTACGTCTTCCAGAGCCGTCGAATAATTGCGCGTCGTCCCCGTGACCATCGCATCGGCGTCGCCAAGGGCCACCATGCAGGCGGCAAAGTGATTGCGGTCGGTGTTGACGAGGCGCTGGGCGTCACGGTGCAGGTAGCCCTTTCGCTGCAGGCGGGCGTAGAGATATTCGGTATACGCCTCGACCCTTGTCGAGACACGGGCATTGACCAGTTCGATGCCAGGACGGTCGAGATCGATGCCGGCCCGCTCGGCCGTTGCCTTCAGCGGTTCGTCGCGACCAAGCAGGATGGCGGTGCCCAGCCCCTGGTTGGCAAAGGCGATGGCCGCGCGCATCACCTGTTCTTCCTCGCCCTCGGCAAAGACGACGCGCTTGGGATGGCTGCGCACATGCTCGTAGATCCGCTGGGTGGCGGCCGCGATGGGGTCGCGGCGGGCAGACAGCTCATGCGCATAGGCGCCAAGATCCTCGATCGCCTTGCGGGCAACCCCGGTTTCCATGGCAGCCCGCGCGACGGCCACCGGAATGGCCGAAATCAGTCGTGGATCAAAGGGCACTGGAATGATGTATTGCGGCCCAAATCGCGGTCGCTGCCCCTGATAGGCGGCGGCCACGTCGTCCGGCACATCCTCGCGTGCCAGGTCGGCAAGCGCCCGAACGGCTGCGATCTTCATCGCATCGTTGATCTGGCTGGCGCGCACGTCGAGCGCCCCGCGGAAGATATAGGGAAAGCCGAGAACATTGTTCACCTGGTTTGGATAGTCCGACCGGCCGGTTGCCATGATTGCATCGTCGCGGATTTCGGCGACCTCTTCCGGTGTAATTTCCGGGTCAGGATTGGCCATGGCGAAGATGATCGGGTTCGGCGCCATCGAGGCGATCATGTCTGACGAGAAGGCGCCTTTCTGCGAAAGGCCGAGAACGACGTCGGCACCTTCCATCGCTTCCCTCAGTGTCCGGCGATCGGTCCTGACCGCATGCGCCGATTTCCACTGGTTCATGCCCTCGATGCGACCCTGATAGATCACGCCCTTGGTATCGCAGAGGATGATGTTGTCGCTGTTGAAGCCCATCGCCTTGATCAGTTCGATACAGGCAATGGCTGCGGCACCTGCGCCATTGCAAACGAGCTTGGTCGTCTTGAAGTCGCGGCCGGTCAACTCCAGTGCATTGATCAGGCCGGCGGCTGCAATGATCGCCGTGCCATGCTGGTCGTCATGGAAAACCGGGATGTCCATCAGTTCGCGCAGCCGGCTTTCGATGATGAAGCAGTCGGGTGCTTTGATGTCTTCGAGATTGATGCCACCGAAGGACGGGCCGAGATACCGCACGCAGTTGATGAACTCGTCGACATTTTCCGTGTCGACCTCAAGGTCGATCGAATCGACGTCGGCAAAGCGCTTGAACAACACGGCCTTGCCTTCCATCACCGGCTTGGAAGCCAGCGCGCCAAGATTGCCCAAGCCGAGAATGGCGGTGCCGTTCGAAATGACGGCGACCATATTGCCACGCGTCGTATAGTCATAGGCCGTCGCCGGATCTGCCGCGATCGCCTTGACCGGAACGGCAACGCCGGGCGAATAGGCCAGCGACAGGTCGCGCTGCGTAGCCATCGCCTTTGTCGGCGTGATTTCCAGTTTGCCGGGGCGTCCCTGCGAATGGAAATCGAGCGCTTCCTGTTCGGTGACCGAGACGCGCGTGCGAACTGTTTTCTTGTCGATCGGCATGTTTCCCCTCAGCTTGTTGTGGGCAGCTTCGTTGTCGTCGGCCCATCATGTTGTTTTTCTGCAGCGCAGGTCGTTAGTGTTGCACGACTTTATCATCAAGAAAACATTGGCCAGTGACGATCTATTCATCCACCCACAACGAGGTCCTGAACGTGGCAACGCTTGCCTCTGAGGAAAGCCGCGCGTCCGCCACGCCGATGATGGAGCAATATATCGAGATCAAGGCCGCCAATCCCGGCAGTCTGCTGTTCTATCGCATGGGTGATTTCTACGAGCTGTTCTTCGAGGATGCCGTCGACGCCTCCCGCGCACTCGGCATCACGCTGACCAAGCGCGGCCAGCATCTCGGCCATGACATCCCCATGTGCGGTGTGCCGGTTCATGCGGCCGATGATTATCTGCAGAAGCTGATCATGCTTGGCTTCCGGGTTGCCGTCTGTGAGCAGATCGAGGATCCGGCCGAAGCCAAGAAGCGCGGCTCGAAATCCGTCGTCAAGCGCGATGTCGTGCGTCTGGTGACCCCCGGAACGATTACTGAAGAAAAGCTGCTGTCGCCATTCGAATCCAACTATCTGATGGCGCTGGCCCGCATTCGCGGCGGCAGCGCTCCGCAGTTGGCGATTGCCTGGATCGATATCTCGACGGGCATCTTTCGCCTGGCGGAAACGACAGAGACCCGCCTGCTCGCCGATATCCTGCGCATAGAGCCGCGCGAGCTGATCGTGCCGGATACGCTGTTTCATGACGAGGAGCTGAAACCCGCCTTCGACGTGCTCGGTCGTGTCGTCGTGCCGCAGCCCGGCGTTCTGTTCGACAGCGCCAGTGCCGAAGGCCGGATCGCCCGCTATTTCGGCGTGAGCACACTGGATGGCTTCGGCAGCTTCTCCCGCGCGGAGATTGCTGCTGCCGCCGCAGCCGTCGCTTATGTCGAAAAGACCCAGATTTCCGAGCGCCCGCCGCTCGGCCTGCCCGAACGGCAGAACGCCGCCTCGACCCTGTTCATCGATCCGGCCACCCGCGCCAATCTCGAGCTGGTGAAGACGCTGTCGGGCGAACGCAACGGTTCGCTGCTGAAGGCGATTGATCGCACGGTGACCGGCGGCGGCGCTCGTCTGCTGGCCGAACGGCTGATGTCGCCGCTGACCGATCCAGAGGCGATTGCCGCACGACAGGATTCGGTTGCATTCCTTCTGACCGAAAACCTGTTGATCGATCGCCTGCGCGATGCGCTAAAACGCGTGCCCGACATGCCGCGTGCCCTGTCGCGCCTGGCGCTCGACCGCGGCGGTCCGCGCGATCTCGGCGGCATCGTCAACGGTCTGGCTGCAGCTGCCGACGTTGCGGCCCTGCTGGCTCCGGCGCGTTTGCCGGAGGAACTGTCTGACGCCCTGGCTGATCTCAATGCATTGCCGCAAGGTCTCGGCCAATCGCTGTCGGCCCTTCTGGCCGATGAGCTGCCGCTGCTCAAGCGCGACGGAGGCTTCCTCCGCGAGGGGGCTGTTGCGGAACTCGACGAGATACGTGCGCTGCGCGACCAGTCGCGCCGCGTCATTGCCAGCCTGCAGCTGCAATATGCCGAGGAAACCGGTATCAAGTCGCTGAAGATCAAGCACAACAATGTGCTGGGTTACTTCATCGAGGTCACCGCCGGCAATGCCGGTCCGATGACCGATAACGATGAGGGCAAAGCCCGCTTCATCCATCGCCAGACCATGGCAAATGCCATGCGCTTCACCACGACGGAACTCGCCGATCTCGAAAGCCGCATCGCCAATGCTGCCGGCCAGGCGCTGGCGATTGAACTTGAAGCTTTCGGCCGCATGGTTGCCGATGTCGTGGCCGCTGCCGAGCCGATCAAGGCCGCCGCCCGCGCACTCGACATCATCGATGTCGCGGCCGGCCTCGCATCCTTGGCCGAGGAGCAGGGCTATTGCCGCCCGATCGTCGATGACAGCCGCATGTTCCAGATCACCGCGGGTCGCCATCCGGTCGTCGAGCAGGCACTGCGCCGCCAGGCCGCCAGTCCCTTCATCGCCAATGATTGTGATCTTTCGCCGGAAAAATCCGGTGGCAACGGTGCAATCTGGTTGCTCACCGGCCCCAATATGGGCGGTAAATCGACCTTCCTGCGTCAGAATGCGCTGATTGCCATCATGGCCCAGATGGGCTCCTTCGTGCCAGCCGGGGCTGCCCATATCGGCGTGGTCGATCGGCTGTTCTCGCGGGTCGGCGCATCCGACGATCTCGCCCGCGGCCGCTCGACCTTCATGGTCGAAATGGTCGAGACGGCGGCGATCCTCAACCAGGCGACCGATCGCTCACTGGTGATCCTCGACGAGATCGGTCGCGGCACGGCAACCTTCGATGGTCTCTCGATCGCCTGGGCGGCGGTCGAGCATCTGCATGAGGTCAATCTCTGCCGCTCGCTGTTTGCCACGCATTTCCACGAGTTGACGGCCCTGTCGGAAAAGCTGGCGCGCATGTCTAATGTGACGATGCGGGTCAAGGAATGGGACGGCGACGTCATCTTCCTGCATGAGGTCGGCCCGGGTGCTGCAGACCGCTCCTACGGCATTCAGGTCGCACGTCTCGCCGGTCTTCCGGCAGCCGTTGTCGCGCGTGCCCGCGACGTGCTGGCCAAGCTCGAAGATACCGATCGCAAGAACCCGGCAGCCCAACTGATCGACGATCTGCCGCTGTTCCAGGTGGCCGTGCGCCGCGAGGATGCCCGCAAGGCCGGTCCCTCCAAGGTAGAGGAAGCCTTGAAGTCACTTGATCTTGACGACCTCACGCCTCGTCAGGCACTGGATGCGCTCTATGATCTCAAGAAACAACTTGGCAAGTCTTGAGAGGTAAGGTGCCTGTCAAACACGCCGGAAAGGCGTTATAGCGCCATCCGAACCGGAGCGATGATCCGGACAGCCAGAAAGCATGCCCGACACATGGCAAAAGCTGAAATTGCATTTGAAGATCTGCTCGACGTCAACGCCCTGATCGCGTCCTGTGAAGCTGTTGCCCGCTCGCATTCCGGAAATCTGCTCGAGGTCCGCGCCAAGTTGCTGCCGATCCTGAAAAAGGCAAACGCCGACGCACGCGAAGTGGCACGGCTCCAGCTATTTGCTGATGGCAGCGGCATGAAATGCGCCAACAATATTTCCTGGATCCAGGACCAGTTGATCTCGGTGATTTTCAGGATCGCTGCGACCCATGTCTATCCCAAGGATACGGATGGCGTCGCTGTTGCGGCTGTCGGCGGCTATGGCCGTGGCACACTGGCGCCGGGCTCCGATATCGATCTGCTGTTCCTGATGCCGGCCAAGACGACGCCAGCGATGCACAAGGCGGTCGAGTTCGTCCTCTATCTGCTCTGGGACATCGGCTTCAAGGTTGGCCATGCGACCCGTACGGTTGAAGAGAGCATCCGGCTGTCGAAGACCGACATGACCATCCGGACGGCCATCCTCGAAACCCGCTTCGTCTGCGGCAACGAGGCACTGGTCACGGAACTGCAGCAACGCTTCGACCAGGAGGTGACCACCAACACCGCCCCCGAATTCATTGCCGCCAAGCTGGCTGAACGAGACGAGCGCCACCGCAAGGCAGGCGACAGCCGCTATCTCGTCGAGCCGAACGTCAAGGAAGGCAAGGGCGGCCTTCGTGATCTCCAGACACTCTTCTGGATTGCCAAATACAATTATCATGTGCGCGATACCGGCGAACTCGTCCGTCTCGGCGTCCTGTCGCGCCACGAATGGCGCCTCTTTCAAAAGGCGGATGATTTCCTCTGGGCCGTGCGCTGCCACATGCATTACCTGACCGGCAAGCCCGAAGAGCGCCTCTATTTCGACATTCAGCCGGAAATTGCCAAAAGCCTGGGCTATCAGGCTCGGCCTGGCCTGTCTGCCGTCGAACGCTTCATGAAACACTACTTCCTCGTCGCCAAGGATGTTGGCGATCTGACGCGGATCTTCTCCGCAGCACTGGAGGATCAGCAGGCCAAGGCCATACCCGGCATCGGCGGCATGATCGGTCGTTTCGCCAACCGTCCGCGCAAGATCGCTGGCGCTGCCGAGTTCATCGACGACCGCGGCCGCATCGCTCTGGCCGATCCGGGCGTCTTCAAGCGTGACCCGATGTCGATCATGCGCCTATTCCATGTGGCCGATATCAATGGTCTCGAATTCCATCCGGATGCCTTGAAGGCAGTGACCCGGTCGCTGTCGATGATCGACAATGAATTCCGCGAGAGCGAAGAGTCCAACCGGTTGTTTCTGGCGATACTGACGTCGCGTCGCGATCCGGGCTTCATCCTGCGCCGGATGAACGAGGCCGGCGTGCTTGGCCGCTTCATTCCGGAATTCGGCAAGATCGTCTCGATGATGCAGTTCAACATGTATCATCACTACACCGTCGACGAACATCTGATCCGCACGCTGGAAGTCCTGTCGGAGATCGACAAGGGCAAGGCGGAGGAGATCCATCCGCTCGCCAACAAGCTGATGCCGGAGATCGAGGACCGCCAGACCCTCTATGTCGCGGTGCTACTGCACGATATTGCCAAGGGACGCCAGGAAGATCATTCCGTGGCCGGCGCAAAGGTGGCGCGCAAGCTCTGCCCGCGTCTCGGCCTGTCGCCCAAGCAGACCGAAATGGTCGCCTGGCTGATCGACCAGCATCTGCTGATGTCGATGGTCGCCCAGACGCGCGACCTGCACGACCGCAAGACCATCACCGACTTTGCCGAAAAAGTGCAGTCGCTCGACCGTCTGAAAATGCTGCTGGTGTTGACCATCTGCGATATCCGCGCCGTCGGTCCGGGCGTCTGGAACGGTTGGAAGGGCCAGCTGCTGCGCACGCTCTATTACGAGACCGAGTTGCTGCTGTCCGGTGGTTTCAGCCAGGTCTCGCGCAAGGAGCGCGCCAAGCACGCCGCCGAACAGTTGACCAAGGCGCTGGAAGGCTGGAGCCAGAAGGACCAGAAGACCTATACCAAGCTCCACTACGAGCCTTATCTTCTGTCCGTGGATCTGGAGGACCAGGTTCGCCACACCCGCTTCATCCGCCAGGCGGACAAGGCGGGGCAGGCGCTCTCGACGATGGTACGGACCCATTCTTTCCATGCCATCACCGAAATTACCGTGCTGTCGCCCGACCATCCGCGTTTGCTGTCGATCATCGCCGGCGCCTGCGCGGCGGCCGGCGCCAACATTGCCGACGCGCAGATCTTCACGACATCAGACGGCCGCGCGCTCGATACCATCCTGATCAACCGGGAATTCCCGATCGACGAGGATGAAATGCGCCGCGCCGCGACCATCGGCAAGATGATCGAGGACGTGCTGTCGGGCCGCAAGCGCCTGCCGGAAGTCATTGCCACCCGCTCGAAGGGCAAGAAGAAGAACAAGACCTTTCCCGTCCAGCCGGATGTGCGCATTTCCAACACCCTGTCCAACAAGTTCACCGTCATCGAAGTCGAATGCCTCGACCGGATTGGGTTCCTGGCGGAAATCACTGCGGCTCTCGCGGACCTTTCGTTGGATATTCATTCGGCGCGCATCACCACCTTCGGTGAGAAGGTCATCGACACGTTCTATGTGATGGATCTGGT
Source organism: Rhizobium sp. CECT 9324 (assembly GCF_918741265.1). Classification (NCBI taxonomy): domain Bacteria; kingdom Pseudomonadati; phylum Pseudomonadota; class Alphaproteobacteria; order Hyphomicrobiales; family Rhizobiaceae; genus Rhizobium; species Rhizobium sp. CECT 9324. The sequence goes on from NZ_CAKKMZ010000001.1 coordinate 930,584, forward strand.
CGGCCAGAAGGTCACCAACGAAAATCGTCAGGCCAATATCGTCAACCGTTTGAAGACGGTGATGGTGGAAGGGGCCGAGGAGCCGCGTGACAAGGAAGCGCCACAGTCTTCGGCCAACGCTGCGCCGGCACAACGCAGCCCTGTGATCCAGAAGAAAGCCCGGGCCTGAATGAGCCTCGTCAAGAAATTCATGACCGTCGGCGGCGCGACGCTGGGAAGCCGTATCTTCGGCTTCGCCCGTGAAACGCTGATGGCGGCGGCGCTGGGCACCGGCCCGATCGCCGACGTGTTTTATGCCGCCTTTCGCTTCCCCAATCTGTTTCGTCGCCTCTTTGCCGAGGGTGCCTTCAACGCAGCCTTTGTGCCGCTGTTTGCCAAGGAGATCGAGGCAAATGGCATCGATGGCGCCAAGCGGTTCTCGGAAGAGGTGTTCGGCGTTCTGTTTTCGGTTCTGCTGGTCATCACCATCGGCATGCAACTGTCGATGCCGCTCTTGGTCGAATGGGTGATTGCGCCCGGCTTTGTCGACGACACCGAAAAATTCTCGCTGACGGTGCGTCTGGCGATCGTCATGTTCCCCTACCTCATGTGCATGTCGCTGACCGCCATGATGAGCGGCATGCTCAATTCGCTGCACCATTTCTTTGCAGCCGCTATCGCGCCGATCTTTCTCAACATCCTGATGATGGGAGCCCTTGGCTGGGCGCTCTGGACGGGGTCCGATCCGTCGCTGACCGCCTGGTATTTGTCCTGGTCTGTGTTGGCCGCAGGTCTCCTGCAGCTTGCCGTGGTCTATCTCGGTGTCCGCCATGCCGGGATCAAGATCGGCTTTCGCCGGCCGCGTTATACGCCAAACGTCAAGCGCCTTCTGGTTCTGGCCATTCCGGCGGCCGTCACGGGCGGCATTACCCAGATCAACCAGTTGATCGGCCAGGCGATCGCCTCGGGCAAGGAAGGCGCGATTTCCGCCCTTCAATATGCCGACCGCATCTACCAGTTGCCGCTGGGGGTTGTAGGCGTTGCCGTGGGCATCGTGCTGCTGCCAGAACTTGCGCGTGCGCTCAAAGGTGGCTTCATGAAAGAGGCCGGCAACCTGCAGAACCGCTCGATCGAATTCGTTCTCTTCCTGACGCTGCCGGCCGCTGCCGCGATCTGGGTCCTGTCCGACGAAATCATCCGCGTGCTCTACGAGCGCGGCGCCTTCACCGAGCAGAACACCGCGGTCGTCGCTGGCATCCTTGCCATCTATGGCATAGGCCTGCCGGGTTTCGTGCTGATCAAGGCGCTGCAGCCGGGTTATTATGCCCGCGAGGATACGAAGACACCGATGCGCTTCACCATGATCTCGGTGGCGCTGAATACCGGCCTTGCCATCACGCTTTTCCCCCTTTTCGAGGAAAGTGGCATTGCGATTGCCGAAGCGGCTGCGGGCTGGACCAATACGGTCCTGCTGTTTTCGGTTCTGCTGTGGCGCGGCCATCTGGTCTTCGAATGGGCGTTGATCACGCGTACGCTGCGCCTGATCCTGGCGTCCGCTGTCATGGCAGGGGCGTTGGTTTACCTATCGGATCGCTGGAGTAGTTCACTGATGCCGTCCAGTTCGCTGGTCGAGCAGGTCTCGACCTTGGCCTTGCTGATTGTCATCGCAATGCCGGTCTATTTCGCCACAGCCTTCCTGATCGGGGGCGCGGACTTCGGCATGATCCGGCGCAACATCAAGCGCAAGCCCAAGGCTTGAAATCTTGGTCCAGCTCTAACAGTGCACCCATCGGCGTTTTGGGCCGATATCCACATGCACCATGCCATTGCAGTAACGCCCGATGCCGCCAATGCCGGGTGCGCTTGCGGCCGCCGCCAGTATTTTGCGCTCCGGCACGCCGGGCACACGGATATCGGCGGCATAGCAGCGACTGTGTTGAGATCGGCCCGACCGCGGCCGGTGCCCGGATGTGACCATCGGCTGCCCCCCCGTCTGTCTTGCGATATGGGCAAGGATAGCCCGCAGCTTGGTCGGAAAACAGCTCGCGCGGACGCTGATGCGTTGCAGAGTGTAAGTATTGCTATAGTCATTCTTCGGCATGAAGAAGTGCCGTTTTTTGGCGTCTACTGCACTTGCCGTTGAATGCAGAGTGAACGTCAAAAAACAGCCAAAAACGAGGCATGAAAACACGCGCATGATGACTCTCCGGAAAATAAGTTTCAAGTAAGACTATCAAGACTGTGCCGCTTGGTTTTTTATTTCTAAAATTGTGTCAAATTTGAAGCGCATTTGCCTTTACATGGTCGAAGGTAGTGATTCGCCTGGGAGGGCGAGATCTTGCGTTGAAGGCGCCGGCCAGCCTAAGACGGTTTGCGCATCTGAGCCGAGGAGTAGCCATGACCGCCCGTTCCCTGTTTTTGATCTCGCTTCTGGTTGATGACTACGACCGGGCGAAGGGCTTCTATTGCGACGGTCTCGGTTTTGACTGCGTGGAAGATAGCCTGCAGCCGGAAGGCAAGCGCTGGCTCGTGGTCAAGCCGCCCGGCGGCGACGGGGCCGGCATTCTGTTGGCCAAGGCGGAGGGCGAGGCTCAGAAAGCGGCGATCGGCAATCAGGCCGGTGGCCGCGTTGGTTTCTTTCTGAGAACCGATGATTTTGCCCGCGACCATTCCCGCATGCTGGCGCATGGCGTTGAGTTCCGCGAGGAGCCGCGTCATGAGGTCTATGGCACGGTTGCGGTCTTTGCCGATCTCTACGGCAATCTCTGGGATCTGATCGAGCCCACCCCGCAAAAGTGAGAGCTTGCCCGCAAAAGTGAGAGCTTGATTGCCGGCCATCTGCCGTGCATAAGCCGATCAAACACGCGATCGAAAGATCGGGCCCTCCACCAGCCTGTTGAGGACAATCATGGGTGAGTTCAAGCCGCTGGTTTTTTCCGGCGTTCAGCCGACCGGCAATCTCCATCTCGGCAACTATCTCGGCGCGATCCGCAAGTTCGTGGCGCTACAGGAAAACAACGACTGCATGTACTGCGTCGTCGACCTGCATGCGCTGACCGCGCAGCTTGTCCATGATGACATGCCGAGCCAGATCCGTTCCATTACCGCAGCCTTCCTGGCCGCCGGCATCGACCCGAAGCAGCATATCGTCTTCAACCAGTCGCAGGTGCCGCAGCATGCTGAACTGGCCTGGATCTTCAATTGCGTCGCCCGCCTTGGCTGGATGAACCGCATGACCCAGTTCAAGGACAAGGCCGGCAAGGATCGCGAGCAGGCCTCGCTTGGTCTCTATGCCTATCCGAGCCTGATGGCGGCCGACATTCTCGTCTACCGCGCCACCCATGTGCCTGTCGGCGAAGACCAGAAGCAACATCTGGAACTGACCCGCGACATCGCCATGAAGTTCAACATCGACTTCATGGACAAGATCCGCCCGACCGGCCTCGGCATCGACATCACCGTCGGCGAAGAGCCGGTCCATGCCTATTTCCCCATGGTCGAGCCGCTGATCGATGGTCCGGCGCCGCGCGTCATGAGCCTCAAGGACGGCACCAAGAAGATGTCGAAGTCCGATCCGTCGGACCTGTCACGCATCAACCTGATGGATGATGCGGACGCGATTTCGCGCAAGATCCGCAAGGCCAAGACAGATCCGGATGCGCTTCCGAGCGAAGTCGACGGCCTGAAGGGCCGTCCGGAAGCCGACAACCTGGTTGGCATATTTGCAGCCCTCGCCGACAAGACCAAGGCGGAGGTTCTCGGCGAATTCGGTGGCCAGCAGTTCTCGGTGTTCAAACCGGCCCTGGTCGACCTCTCGATTGAGGTTCTGGCGCCGATCAATGCAGAAATGCGTCGTCTGATGGCGGATCCTTCCTATATCGATTCGGTGCTGCGCGACGGCGGAGCAAGGGCGCGAGAGCGTGCCGAAAAGACGATGAACGAAGTCCGCGACATCATCGGTTTCGTGCGTTAAGGTCTGACGGAATTTCGGCTGGGTCGTCCGGAACCAGCCGTCATGTCCTTGAATGTTCATGATCCGGAGGCGGGGTTCTTTATGGTATCAACACGCCTGTCACGTCTTGAAGGTCACCGCCGCAAGTTCATGGCGGTGATTGATAATACCCCGGAATGCTCCCGCGCAGTCCATTATGCCGGAAAGCGCGCCAAGAACTCCAACGGCGGGCTTGTGCTGATCTATGTGATCCCGGAAGGCGATTTCCAGCAATGGCTGGGCGTCGAGGAAATCATGCGGGCCGAGGCTCGGGAAGAGGCCGAATCGATCATGGCCAAGTCGGCCCAGACGGTGCGCGAGACGATCGGCATCGAGCCGGAAATCGTCATTCGCGAAGGCGGCGCCTATACCGAGATCAACAGTCTGATCGATGAGGACCGCGATATCGCCATTCTCGTGCTGGCTGCGGGCTCGACGAAGGAAGGCCCCGGACCGCTGGTATCGATGATTGCAGGGCGCGGTGCCGCATTCCCGATCCCGGTCACGGTCCTGCCCGATTCGCTGACCGATGAAGAAATCGACGCATTGTGCTGACCTGAGGCTGCCCTTGCCACTTGAATGGTGCGGGCAATGCGCTTATTTTCTTTTGAAGAATTCTAAACTTTAGCGGTGGTCGCACCGCGTGGAGACCATCATGTTCATCCAGACCGAAGCCACTCCCAATCCTGCAACGCTGAAGTTTTTGCCGGGCAAGGTTGTCATGGAAAGCGGTACGGCCGAGTTCCGCGATGCCGACAGCGCCGGCGTTTCGCCGCTTGCTGCCCGCATTTTCCAGATACCGGGCGTGACCGGCGTCTTCTTCGGCTACGACTTCGTCACCGTCAGCAAGGAAGGACCGGAATGGCAGCATCTGAAGCCGGCGATCCTCGGCACCATCATGGAGCATTTCATGAGCGGCGCGCCGGTCATGGGCTCGGCGGCCGTTGCCAATGATGCCGATGGCGACGAAGAGTTCTTTGAAGCCGGCGATGAAACAATTGTCGCGACCATCAAGGAACTGCTCGAAACCCGTGTGCGTCCCGCGGTTGCCCAGGACGGTGGCGACATCACGTTCCGCGGCTTCAAGAACGGTACCGTGTTCCTCAACATGAAGGGTTCCTGTGCCGGGTGCCCATCGTCCACGGCGACCCTGAAGCATGGCGTCCAGAACCTTCTGCGTCACTTCGTGCCGGAAGTGCAGGAAGTCGAGGCGGTCTGAGCCGCCTGTCCGGAGTGAGCATGATTGTTCTGGCGATCGATACGGCAGGCGTGGATTGCGCGGTCGCTGTCTATGATGGTGCCACAGGCCGTGTGCTTGGCAGCGTTTCCGAGACGATCGGGCGCGGCCATGCAGAACGCCTGATCGCGATGATCGACGAGGCGCTGGGCAAAGCCGGTCTGACGCTGTCCGAAATAGAGCGTGTTGCGGTCACGGTTGGGCCGGGCTCTTTTACCGGAATTCGCGTAGGCGTGGCCGCCGCCCGCGGTCTGGCGCTGGCGCTTGGCATCGAATGTGTCGGTGTGTCTACGCTGTCGGTCCTTGGTAATCTGCCTGCACTGAAATCTTCATCGAAATCTTCCCGGACGGTATTGGCCGCGATGAATGCGCACAGGGAAGAAATCTATGCGCAGACATTCGAAAATGGCGAGCCAAGCGATGAACCCCGCGTGCTTGCGCTTGATGATTTCCTGGCTCAGGCGACACCCGATACGGTGACAGTGGTCGGTTCTGCGATGGCCCTGCTGGCTGACAGAGCGGCTCAAACCGAGCCGGATCACTTTCCGATTGAGATCGTGGCAGCGCTCGGCGCAAGGGCGAAAGCTCAGGGCAAGCCGAAGCCGCTTTATTTGCGCGGACCCGATGCCAAGCCGCAGACCGGTTTTGCGGTCTCCAGAGCCTGACGCCTATTGCCCACACGAGGGTAAAGGTCTGCGGATATGCATCGACACAACGAACATGGGTGCTCAGCATGAACGTGTTCATGTTGGTATGCCTCACAATGCAGAGCCTCGAGAATGCGCGATACACTGTTTTACCGTCAGCCTGAATTCGAACTCGTGCCCATGGCATCCGAGCATTGCGCGGCGGTGGCGGCGCTGCATTCTCAGCGCTTTGCAAAGGCTTGGGGAGACGGTGAATTCCTGAGCCTGCTGCTCCAGCCGAACTCCTTCGGCTTCGTGGCCTGGCAGACAAATACGCTGATTTTCAAGGCGCCGCTGGCAGGCTTCGTACTGGCGCGCGAAGTGGCGGGGGAAGCCGAGATCCTGACGATAGCCGTTAATGACAAGATGGCGCGGTTCGGCCTGGGCTGGCGTCTGATGCAGGCCGCCATGCGGGAAGCCCGCAATCGCGGTGGCGAGGCCATGTTTCTCGAGGTCGATGACGGCAATGCTGCGGCGCTTGGCCTTTACCGCAAGCTCGGCTTTGAAAAGGCCGGCGAACGGCCGGCATACTACACAGATGAATTTGGCCGTCGGTCCTCCGCGCTTGTCATGCGTCGCGATCTTCGGTAGTCCGTCGGATAGACCAACCGAACTTGCGGATATCCTGGGCTCATGACCGACGCCATCAAATCGCTGGAAGCGCTTTGTGCCGAACGTGGCATGCGCATGACCGAACAGCGTCGTGTGATTGCCCGGATCCTTGAGGAATCGGACGATCATCCGGACGTGGAGGAACTGTATCGTCGCTCCTCCAAGGTGGATGCCAAGATCTCCATCTCGACGGTTTATCGCACGGTCAAGCTGTTCGAGGATGCCGGCATTATCGAACGCCATGATTTCCGTGACGGCCGTTCGCGCTACGAAACCGTGCCGGACGAGCATCACGATCACCTGATCGACCTGAAGACTGGTGTGGTGGTCGAGTTTCATTCGCCGGAAATCGAGGCCCTGCAGGAGCGTATTGCCCGTGAACACGGCTTTCGCCTCGTCGGCCATCGTCTGGAACTCTACGGCATTCCGCTCGCGCAGGACGAGAAATAGGCCCATGCCCTCAGGCGAAATGTGGCTCGCATGATCAACTGGCTGCGTATCATCCTGGCATTCATCGTGCTGATTGCTGCCTCGTTGCTGGTGATCCCGATCCAGCTTCTGGCACTTCGTTTCAAATGGCGATTGCGCCGCAGCCTGCCAGGGTTCTGGCACAGGGCAACATTGCGCGCGCTGGGCATTCGCGTTCATGTCCACGGGCAGCTCGATCCGAACCGGCCTCTGATGATCGCCGCCAATCATGCATCCTGGAAAGACATTCTCGTACTCGGCTCACTCGCCGACGTCACCTTCATCGCAAAGACGGAGGTCGCCTCCTGGCCGCTCTTCGGCGCCCTGGCAAAGCTGCAGAACACGATCTTCATCGCCCGCGAGGAAAAGCGACGCACCGGCGATCAGGTCAACGAAATCGCCGGGCGCATGGCCGATGGCGAGATCGTGGTCTTGTTTCCCGAGGGCACGACGTCCGACGGCAATCGCGTTCTCAACGTGAAATCCTCGCTGTTTGGTGCAGCCGCCGCCGCCTTGCCCGAACAAGGGGAGGGCGGGGTTCATGTGCAGCCGGTGGCCATTGCCTATACCCGTGTTCAGGGCATGCCGATGGGCCGCTATCACCGCCCGATCGCCGGTTGGCCGGGCGATACGGGTCTTAGAGAATCGCTTCTCGGCGTCCTGAAAGCCGGCGCAATCGATGTCGATGTAACTTTTGGAGAGAGCGTGAAATTCGCCAGGGGCGATAGCCGCAAGCACCTGGCCGCGCAGATCGAGACGCGCCTGCGTGCCATGTTGCTCGCCCATCTGCGTGGCCGGCACAAGCGCTGACGGAGTATTTTGATTTTTCGGTTTAATCGCGCCGCGAAAACCACTAAATAGCGGCCATGACCCAGGACACAGCGATCATTCCCGCAAACCAGCAGCCCGGCGCCAATGCGCGCAAGGTCTTCATCAAGACCTATGGCTGTCAGATGAATGTCTATGACAGCGGGCGCATGGCGGATGCGCTTGCAGCCGACGGCTATGTCTCGACCGAGGTTATGGAAGACGCCGATCTCGTTCTGCTCAATACCTGTCATATCCGTGAAAAGGCAGCGGAAAAGGTCTATTCGGCCCTGGGTCGTCTGCGCGAAACGAAGAAGGCGCGTGCGGCCGAAGGTCGTGAATTCATGATCGGCGTGGCCGGTTGCGTCGCCCAGGCCGAGGGCGAGGAGATCTCCCGTCGCGAGCCGTCCGTCGATGTCGTCATCGGCCCGCAAACCTACCACCGCCTGCCGCAGGCTCTGCACCGCGCCCGCGCCGGTGAGCGTGTGGTCGATACGGAATATGCCCTGGAGGACAAGTTTGAACACCTGCCGGCTCCCGTTAAAGTGCCCGGCAAGCCGCGTAACGTGACGGCGTTTCTGACCGTGCAGGAAGGCTGCGACAAGTTCTGTACCTTCTGTGTCGTGCCGTATACCCGCGGCTCTGAGGTCTCACGCCCACTTGCCCAGCTTCTCACCGAGGCCCGCAAGCTTGTCGATACCGGCGTGCGCGAACTGACCCTGCTTGGCCAGAACGTCAATGCCTGGCATGGCGAAGATGAAGAGGGCAGGGCAATCGGCCTCGGTGATCTGCTGTACCGTCTGGCCGAAACACCGGGTCTTGCGCGCCTGCGCTACACCACCAGCCATCCGCGCGACATGGATGATCGGCTGATCGATGCCCATCGCGACCTGCGCATGCTGATGCCCTATCTGCATCTGCCGGTCCAGGCGGGTTCGGACAGGATCCTGAAGGCGATGAACCGTCGCCACAAGGCGTCGGAATACATCGCGCTGATCGAGCGCATTCGCGCGGTGCGACCCGATATTGCCCTGTCGGGCGATTTCATCGTCGGCTTCCCAGGCGAGACGGATCAGGATTTCGAAGACACGATGAACCTGGTAAGGCAGGTGAATTATGCCCAGGCCTATTCGTTCAAGTATTCGACGCGGCCGGGCACGCCCGGTGCCGATTTGCCGGATCATGTCCCGGAAGACGTCAAGACGGAACGCCTCGCTCGGCTGCAGGAATTGCTGCTCGAACAGCAGCAGGCCTTTTCCCGATCGATGATCGGGCGTACCATGGATCTGCTGCTGGAAAAGCCGGGGCGCATGCCCGGACAATTAATCGGTCGCTCGCCATGGCTGCAGTCTGTGAATGTTGATGCAATGTCTTCGAAAATCGGTGACATTATACAGGTACGAATCACCGCAGCCGGCCCAAACAGCTTGTTTGCCGAGGTGGCAGAGGGTTAGAGTGAGGGCCTGAACCTGATCGACACAGGAGCCTGAACGCTTGAACGCAACAGAAGTGATTTCCTCACCCTCGCGCAATGTCCGTACTACTGCGACCGACGCCAATCACTTCATCTTGACGTTCGAGAACAACCGGCTTGCGAGTGAGCTCTTTGGTCAATTCGACCAGCATCTCAAACTTCTCGAACAGCGTCTGCAGATCGAAGCTCGTGCCCGCGGCAATTCAGTTTCGATTTCCGGTGACCTGCTAGCAACCAATCAGGCCCGCCGGGCGCTCGATTTCCTCTATGCCCGTCTGCAGAGCGGCGGCTCGGTCGAATTGTCCGACGTCGAAGGCGCCATCCGCATGGCGGTTGCCGCTGACGATCAGTTGAGCCTGCCGACACTGGAGCGCAAGGCCAAGCTGTCGATGGCGCAGATTTCGACACGCAAGAAGACCATCGCTGCTCGCACGCCAACCCAGGACGCCTATATGCGTGCGCTGGATCGCTCTGAAATGGTCTTCGGCGTCGGCCCGGCCGGCACCGGCAAGACCTATCTCGCGGTCGCCCATGCGGCCCAATTGCTGGAGCGCGGTCTTGTTGATCGCATTGTCCTGACCCGTCCGGCGGTCGAAGCCGGCGAACGTCTCGGCTTCCTCCCGGGCGATCTGAAGGAGAAGGTCGATCCCTATCTGCGGCCCCTCTACGATGCGCTGTACGACATGATCCCCGGCGACAAGGTTGAGCGCGCCATCACCGCTGGCGTCATCGAAATCGCCCCCCTTGCCTTCATGCGCGGCCGTACGCTTGCCAATGCCGCCATCATCCTCGATGAGGCGCAGAACACCACATCGATGCAGATGAAGATGTTCCTCACCCGTCTCGGCGAAAACGGCCGCATGATCATCACCGGCGACCCGAGCCAGATCGACTTGCCGCGCGGCGTGACCTCGGGACTGGTCGAAGCCTTGCAGATCCTCAAGGAAGTCGAGGGTGTCTCGATCGTTCGCTTCAAGGATACCGACGTCGTCCGCCATCCCCTGGTTGGCCGGATTGTTCGAGCCTATGACGCGAAGTATGTTGTTGCAGAAGAAAGCGAGTAGACCGGCCATTGAGGTCTGCCACACGGACGATGCAGCAATTGGATATACAGATCGCCATTGAGGCGGAGGGTTGGGCTGAAGAGGACGCGCTGGAGGCATTGGCCATGCGCGTTCTCGGGCTCGCAGGCACCTATCTTCGCGACAAGGAAGGCCAGCCCTTTCCGCCGCAGCCAGCCGAGCTTTCACTCGTGTTCGGTGATGACGCGATGATCCGCGAGATCAATGCAGAATGGCGCGGCAAGGACAAGCCGACCAATGTCCTGTCCTTTCCCGCTTTTCCGGTCACGCCGGGCAAGATGCCAGGCCCGATGCTGGGCGATATCATTATCGCCCGCGAGACCGTCGAGCGTGAAGCGGTCGAGCTGGAGAAGAGCTTCGAGGATCATTTGACCCATCTGATGGTCCACGGATTCCTGCACCTTTTCGGCTACGATCACATCGAGACGAAAGACGCCGAACAAATGGAAGCGCTTGAGACTCGCATTTTGAACGAACTTGGCCTATCTGACCCCTATGCGGGACAAGACCCGATCTGATAGTTTGGAACAATGAGCGATTTTGCGACGAGAACGGCCCCAGAGGCCAATGAGGGTTCGGAGGGTTCTTCCTCCGATGACGGCAGTAGTCCTTCGCGAGCGGAAAGCTCGCCCCGACAATCCACCTCTTTTTGGACACGCATTGCCCGGCTGCTGAGGCCGTCGACTTCGACAAGCCTGCGCGAGGACCTGACCGACGCGCTGAAGGCAGATGCGACGCTGGGGGAAGCGTTCACCGCTGAAGAACGCGCGATGCTGCACAACATCCTCCGCTTCCGCGAGGTGCGTGTCGAAGATATCATGGTGCCGCGCGTCGACATCGAGGCGGTGGACCACAATGTCACCATTGGCGAGTTGATGACCATCTTCGAGGTTTCAGGTCGGTCGCGTATGCCGGTTTATGCCGACACGCTCGACGATCCTCGAGGCATGATCCACATCCGCGATCTTCTGTCCTACGTCACCAAGCAGGCGAGGAACCGTCGCCGCATTGCGGCTGCCCGCACGGCTGCGGGAAATACCGACAAGGCGGAAAAGGCTGATGGCAGAAGCGACAAGGCAAAGCCGAAAGTCGATTTCGACTTGGCGCGTATCGATCTCAGCAAGACGGTTGCCGAAGCAGGCATCATCCGGTCGATCCTGTTCGTGCCGCCCTCGATGCTTGCCTCCGACCTGATGAGCCGTATGCAGGCGGCCCGCACCCAGATGGCGCTGGTCATCGACGAGTATGGTGGCACGGACGGCCTGGTCAGCCATGAGGACATTGTCGAAATGGTGATCGGCGACGTCGAGGACGAACACGACGATGAAGAAGTCATGTTCACCCGTATTTCCGACGACGTGCTGGTGACCGACGCCCGTGTCGAGCTGGAAGAGATCGCAGAGGCGATCGGGCCGGATTTTGATATTCGGGACCGGCTGGAAGACGTTGACACACTGGGTGGCCTCATATTTTCGGCCCTGGGGCGCATTCCGGCGCGCGGTGAAGTTGTTCAGGCCCTTGCCGGTTTCGAGTTCCATATTCTCGATGCCGATCCGCGCCGGATCAAGCGTGTACGCATCGTCCGCAAGCGTGCCGCCGCACGCCGCCGCACGGCCAAGGGTGAGGGGGAATCCGCTGTCGAGCCGAAGTCGGCGCGCGGCAGAAAGCCGGCAGACAACGCCGAACGCCCCGTGGCGGACAATAGCGCAGCGCCCTGATCACGCGCCGATCCGCGAAGGCCAAACTATGTCCCGCGGAATGCGGGACATTCCCTCCGAATTTTGGAACACTGCGCGACAATGATTCGCTCAGAGGGGATGCGCATGGAACGGCTAGCGGGTGGAGTCTTACTCCTGTGGGGCGTAAGGCGCGCGGCACTTGCTGTCCTTGCCGGTGCGATTGCCGCACTGGCTCTTCCGCCGATCGGCTTCTTTGCTGCGATGTTCGTGTCTTTCACGCTGCTGGTCTGGTTGATCGACGGCACCACCGGCAATCCGGAGCGCAACAATTCGCTCGGCCTGCGCTCCGCTTTCACGCTCGGCTGGCTTTTCGGTTTCGGCTATTTTGTCGCCGGCCTCTGGTGGCTTGGCAATGCGCTGCTTCTGGAGGCGGATGAGTTCGCCTGGGCTCTGCCTCTGGCGATCTTCGGCCTGCCGGCGGTGCTGGCGATCTTCTACGGTCTCGCAACCGCAATCGCACGCCTTCTCTGGTCCGATGGGGTCGGCCGCATTGCGGCCCTTGCAGCTGGCTTCGGCTTTGCCGAATGGCTGCGGAGCGTCGTTGCCACCGGCTTTCCCTGGAATGCCATCGGCTACGGTGCCATGCCGAACTCCTTGATGATGCAATCGGTCCATGTGCTTGGCACATTTGGCGTGTCGGCGCTTGCTGTCTTTGTCTTTGCCACACCCGCGCTGCTGGGAACGCGCAAGGGCCTTGTGCCCGGCATCGTTCTGGCTGTTGGCCTTGTCGGCGCGCATCTGGGGTTCGGGGCCTATCGTCTTTATCTGGCGCCGTCGCTGCCCCTGATGGACAAGCCGGTGACAGTGCGCCTTGTGCAGCCGGCGATCGACCAGTCACAGAAACTCGAAAACACCGATCGGGTTGAGATCTTCGAAAAACACCTGGCCCTCACTGCCGCCCCGCCCGCGGAAGGAAAGCCGCGGCCGGATGTGATCGTCTGGCCGGAGACCTCCGTGCCGTTCATCCTGACGGAGAATCCCGACGCCCTGGTGCGCATCGCCGATGTGTTGCAGGAGGGGCAGGTGTTGCTGGCCGGAGCCGTGCGCTCCGAAGTCCAGGGCGCTGGCCTGCCGCCGCGCTATTATAACTCGGTCTACATGATCGATGATAAGGGCCAGATCCTCGGTGCATCCGACAAGGTGCATCTGACACCGTTCGGAGAATACGTTCCGTTCGAGACATTGTTGCGTCAGTTCGGCATCGAGGAATTGATCAGCCTACCCGGCGGCTTCTCGCCGGCCGTCAGCCGCACGGTTCTGACTTTGCCCTCCGGGCTCGGGCTCTATCCGCTGATCTGCTACGAGATCATTTTCCCGGGCGAGATCGCGCCGGGACTGGGGGGTGCCAAGGCGATATTGAACATCACCAATGATGCCTGGTTCGGAAAGACGCCAGGCCCCTATCAGCACTTTCTCCAGGCGCGAATCCGCGCGGTGGAAATGGGTGTTTCTGTGGTCCGTGACGCCAACAACGGCATTTCAGCCATCATCGACCCCTTGGGGCGGATCGTCGACGGTCTTTCTCTCGGTGCCGAAGGTGCCGTTGATACAACCCTGAGTGTGGACAATGTGCCGATATCGGCATCGTGGCGCCACAACCTAAACTTTTGGTTGGTTTTCGGATCTCTTGCTTTGTGGGCCCTGATTTCTCGCATGGGTTTTATTAGGGGAAAGAATTGACCAAAAACCCCTAAAATTGCATAGTAGTCGTGACCGTAAGTCTGCAAGTATGCTGAAAGCTCCTGGACGGCGAGTGCAACGTATCGTTTTGGGTACTTGGGGGTATGGGAATATGGTCGGATCGCCAACAATTGTCAGGACCACACTATGATCGAGAACAAGAAGAAGCCGAACCCGATCGACATCCATGTAGGAAGTCGGATCCGTCTTCGTCGAACAATGCTGGGTATGAGCCAGGAGAAGCTGGGTGAAAGCCTCGGCATCACTTTTCAGCAGATCCAGAAGTACGAAAAGGGCACCAATCGCGTTGGTGCCAGCCGTCTCCAGAACATCTCAAACATACTGAATGTGCCGGTTTCCTTCTTCTTCGAGGACGCACCGGGCGAAAACAGTGTGACGGCATCCGGCATGGCAGAGGCCTCCAGCTCGAATTATGTTGTCGATTTCCTCTCTTCGTCGGAAGGGCTGCAGCTGAACCGCGCTTTCGTGAAAATTGGCGACCCCAAGGTCCGTCGTAAGATCGTCGATCTGGTCAAGGCACTGGCGGCGGAAGCCGATACGGAGTGAACAGTCTGATTTCAGTCAAAGAGAGCGGCCGATGGGCCGCTTTTTTTTGCCCAGATTTAAAGAAAATTATGCCCACATAAAGATATATTTATGTGGTTGTGTTCTTGTTTTTGGAACTTGAACTGAGTAACGATGCCACCATCCATTCTTTGAGGGGAATCCCGATGCGCGCCAATTATCTCTTTACCAGCGAATCCGTATCCGAAGGTCATCCGGACAAGGTCTGTGACCGCATCTCTGACGAAATCGTCGATCTCGTATATCGGGAAGCGGCAAAGACGGGCGTCGATCCCTGGTCGGTGCGCATCGCCTGCGAAACGCTGGCGACCACCAATCGTGTTGTCATCGCCGGTGAAGTTCGCCTGCCGGACAGCCTGCTGAAGAAGGACAAGGACGGCAATATCGCCAAGGATGCCTATGGCGACCCGGCCGTGAATCCGTCGAAGTTCAAGAGTGCTGCGCGCAAGGCCATCAAGGACATTGGCTACGAGCAGGACCGTTTCCACTGGAAAAATGTCAAGATTGACGTGCTGCTCCATGCACAGTCGGCCGACATTGCCCAAGGCGTTGACAAGGCTGCCGACCAGCAGGGTGCCGAAGGCGCCGGCGACCAGGGCATCATGTTTGGCTATGCCTGCAAGGAAACACCGGATCTCATGCCGGCTCCGATCTATTATTCGCACAAGATCCTGCAACTCCTCGCAACCGCCCGCAAGAAGGGCGAAGGCGATGCCGGCAAGCTTGGCCCGGACGCCAAGAGCCAGGTCACTGTTCGCTACGTCGACGGCAAGCCTTCGGAAGCTGTGTCGATCGTCCTGTCCACCCAGCATCTCGACGAGAGCTGGGATTCGAAGAAGGTTCGCGAGGTTGTCGAGCCTTACA
The DNA here is from genome assembly GCF_918741265.1 of Rhizobium sp. CECT 9324. Taxonomy (NCBI): domain Bacteria; kingdom Pseudomonadati; phylum Pseudomonadota; class Alphaproteobacteria; order Hyphomicrobiales; family Rhizobiaceae; genus Rhizobium; species Rhizobium sp. CECT 9324. The sequence goes on from NZ_CAKKMZ010000001.1 coordinate 945,788, forward strand.
TCCGCGAAGCGCTCGGCGAACTGAAGATCGCGGACGATTGCAACTGGTACATCAACCCGACCGGCAAGTTCGTCATCGGTGGACCGGACGGTGACGCAGGCCTCACTGGACGCAAGATCATTGTCGACACCTACGGCGGCGCGGCGCCTCATGGCGGCGGCGCTTTCTCCGGCAAGGACACGACCAAGGTTGACCGTTCTGCCGCTTATGCCGCTCGCTATCTCGCCAAGAACGTCGTCGCTGCCGGCATCGCTGACAACTGCACGATCCAGATCTCCTACGCGATCGGCGTTGCCCAGCCGCTGTCGATCTATGTCGACCTGCATGGCACCGGCAAGGATGTCACCGAGGATCAGGTGGAAGCCGCGATCCGCAAGGTCATGGATCTTTCGCCGACCGGCATCCGCCGTCACCTTGACCTGAACAAGCCTGTTTATGCTAAGACGTCCGCCTATGGCCATTTCGGCCGCAAGGCTGGCCGCGATGGTTCCTTCTCCTGGGAGAAGCTCGATCTGGTCAAGCCGCTCAAGGATGCTCTTAAGGCTTGATTGAATGACGGATGCGGAACGCAAGACACGGTCGACCGAGGCTTTCTTCGGTCGACGCAAAGGCAAACCTCTGCGCGACCAGCAGGTCGAGCGCATGGGGACTCTCCTGCCGGCGCTGAAGGTCGATCTCGCATCCGTGGCGCCAGCCGATATCAAGTCCCTGTTCCCGCTTGCCGTCGACAGGGTTCGCCTTGAGATCGGTTTCGGCGGAGGCGAACATCTGGTTCACCGTGCGCGGACCAATCCAACGACCGGCTTCATCGGCGTCGAACCGTTCGTCAACTCCATGGCCAAGTTGTTGGCTGTGGTCGAAGCCGAAGACTTGAACAACATTCGCGTCCACGATGACGATGCGACCCAGTTGCTCGACTGGATGCCGGCGGAATGCGTCGACCAGATCGATCTGCTCTATCCCGACCCATGGCCGAAGAAGAAGCACTGGAAGCGGCGTTTCGTATCAGAGGTCAACCTGCAGCGTTTTCACAAGGTGCTGAAGCCGGGCGCAACGTTCTGCTTTGCCTCCGACATCGACACCTATGTCAACTGGACGCTGCAGCACTGCAAGGCGCATGGCGGCTTCGAGTGGACCGCACGCAATGCCACGGACTGGCTGACGCCTTATGACGGCTGGCCGGGAACGCGTTACGAGGCCAAAGCCCGCCGTGAAGGCCGCTCTTCGGCCTATCTGACCTTCAGGAAGATTTGAGCGCGTAGCGCTCGATTGGCGTTTCCACGTGGGGCCGACGCATCTGCAAGCGTCGGCGTCTCTAGTGCGTGCTGGTGTTGCGGTGCCGCAGACCAGCGTATCAGTGCAGCGAAACGGTCTTTAGATCGTCTTCTGCCGCCTTGAAAAACGTGCTGGAACGATTGTCGGTGAGCAGGATCGGCGTACCGTCTGCAGCAAAGAGTGCCCAGAGGTCAAGCGTAGGGTCGATGTCGGGGGCTTCTGGAAAGCAGCGCGAAACCTCGTCGGATTTCATCTTTCGGATATAACCCACTTCGCCAGCACCCAGATGGGCGAATTCTGACATGGTGATCCGGGCGTTGGCTTCTTTCAGTAACATTCCGAGGCTCCACGAATGAGGGAGATGCGGCAAATCAGGCCGATACCTCATAGTGATGCTGAAATGTTAATTTTTCTCACCACCTGCGCTGCCTCCGGCCGGATGAGCTCAATCGAAAGAAGCCCGTTGCGAAGGCTGGCCCCGGTCACCTCCAACCCGTCGTCAAGGGCAAAGATCCGCTGGAATTGTCGGGCTGCTATGCCTCGGAAAAGGTAGGATGGCTCGTCTCGATCGATCTGCTTGCCGCGCACGATCAACTGCTTTGCTTCGACGCTGACGTCCAGTTCCTCTTCGGAAAAACCGGCAACGGCCAGCGTAATTCGCAAGCGCTCAGGCCCGGATGCGGCCTGCAACCGCTCGATATCATAGGGAGGATAGCTGTCGCCGCCGCGAGGACGCCGCGCGAATCCGGCTTCGCTGAGGTCGAAGCTGACGATGAAACCTTCGCCCGGTAGTCTGCTCCTTGACATTCCATCCTCGATTGCGCTTTCGGCCGGGCGACCAGGCCCGGTATGACAGACATATGGGTGGCTCGGTGCGTCATCGCAAGGCGACCGGCGCTTGACAAAACCGGACAGCGGTTCCATCGCTCGCGCAGTCGTTATCAGGATTGCTTTTATATGAATCACCCCCGCAAGATCATCATCGATACTGACCCAGGTCAGGACGATGCCGCTGCCCTCATGCTCGCCTTTGCCAGCCCAGCCGAACTTGATGTGCTTGGCATCACCACGGTCGCCGGAAACGTGCCGCTCACCTTAACCAGCCGCAATGCCCGGATCGTCTGTGAACTCTGTGGTCGCCCGGATATGTCCGTCTTTGCCGGCGCCGACCGACCAATGGTGCGCAAGCTGGTGACGGCAGAGCATGTGCACGGCAAGACGGGCCTGGACGGCGCGGATTTGCCGGAGCCGACCATGCCGTTACAGGACCAGCACGCCGTCGACTTCATTATTGAGACGCTACGCCGCGAAGAGGCCGGCACCGTGACGCTGTGTACCCTGGGCGCGCTGACCAATATCGGTCTGGCTCTGCAGAAGGCGCCGGACATAGCCCCGCGCATCCGCGAGCTTGTCATGATGGGCGGCGGCTTCTTTGAAGGTGGCAACATCACTCCGGCAGCTGAGTTCAATATCTATGTTGATCCCCATGCGGCGGCGGCCGTGTTTGCAGCCGGGATCCCCGTTGTGATGATGCCGCTTGATGTCACCCACCAGCTCCTGACCAGGAAGACCCGTGTGGCCCGTATTGCAGAGATCGGCACGCCGGTTGCCAAGGCCATGGTTGGCTGGCTGGAATTCTTCGAGCGTTTCGACGAGGAGAAATATGGCTCGGACGGCGGCCCGCTGCATGATCCGACGGTGATTGCCTATCTGCTCAAGCCGGAACTGTTCGGTGGTCGTCATTGCAATGTCGAGATCGAGCTCGGTTCCGAGCTCACCATGGGCATGACCGTGGTTGATTGGTGGGGTGTGTCGGCGCGCGCAGCCAATGCCCAGGTTATGCGCGATGTCGACGCGGACGGTTTCTTCGACCTGCTTGTCGAACGTTTTGCCCGCCTCTGAGCGGTTGCTACCGATGAAAAAAAAGAGGCCGCCGGGATACCGGCGGCCTTCGTCACATCTAGTCCCAGGTTTACCTTCTCGGCTCAGAACTCTTCCCAGTCGTCGCCGCCACGCGAGCCGCCGGCCGCGGCCTTCTTCTGAGGCGGCTGGTAGCTTGCGACCGGTGTTCTGGCATGGGACCCCGTCGGACGGGCGGGCGCACGCATCGTCTGGGCGGCTGCCTGGAGGGCATGCACAGGGTTCCGCTGTCCGCCGACGGTAAACCTGGAAACCAGACCTTTGAGGTTTTCCGCCTCGCTGCGCAGGGTCATGCTGGCCGCTGTCGTTTCTTCGACCATGGCCGCGTTCTGCTGGGTCACCTGGTCCATCTGGTTGACCGCCGAGTTGACTTCCTTGAGGCCGGAGGCCTGCTCGCTGGCGGACGCCGAGATCTGCAGGATCAGGCTGTTGATCTGCATGACCTGATCGGAAATCTTTTGCAGCGTTTCGCCGGCCTGGCCGACCAGTTCGACACCGTCGCGGACCTGGGCACCGGAAGCATTGATCAGCGTTTTGATTTCCTTCGCGGCATTGGCCGAACGTTGTGCCAGTTCGCGCACTTCCTGGGCGACGACCGCAAAGCCCTTGCCGGCTTCGCCTGCACGGGCCGCTTCCACGCCGGCGTTGAGCGCCAGCAGGTTGGTCTGGAAGGCGATCTCATCGATGACGCCGATGATGCGCGAGATCTCCTGCGACGACTGTGCGATGCCCTGCATGGAGGTCACCGCCCGCTGGACCACTTCACCCGACTTCTCCGCATCTTGCACGGCAACACTCACGGTGTTCGCAGCGATACCGGCATTGTCGGCGCTCGAATGGACCTGCTCGGTCAATTCGTTGAGTGCGGCTGCCGTTTCTTCAAGGCTGGCAGCCTGCTGCTCGGTCCGCTTGGAGAGGTCTGCGGCACTTTCCGAGATCTCGCTGCTGCCGGCGCCGATATTGACGACGCTGACATTGACCGAGGCAATCGCCTGCTCGAGGCTGGCAAGTGCGTCGTTGAAGTCACGTTTGAGCGCTTCATAGTCAGCGGGGAAGTCGTCCCCGATACGGTAGGTCAGGTTGCCCTGGGACAACTGTGCCAGACCGTTGCCGAGGGCAGAGACCACGTGCTGCTGCACGGAGGCCGACTGGTTGCGTTCCTGCTCGGAACGCCGACGCTCGCCTTCGGCAGCGCCACGCTGCGCTTCGGCTTGTTCCGCCAGCGTATGGCTCTCGGCGAGACGATGGCGGAAACCTTCGAGCGCCTGTGCCACAAGACCGATTTCGTCCTTGCTGTCCTGACCGGAAACCGGTTCGGAATATTGCCCGGCACTCAGTGTCTGAACGCTGGCCACCAGCCCGCCAAGCGGTGTCTGGACGAAGGCGCGAACCGCGCAGTAGAGGGCGAACATCACGGCACCGAGAACGATCAGTCCTCCGATGACCATCATGTAGGTCTGGGCCTCCAGCGGCGCGTTGATCGCGGCATGCGGTACGTCGACGAGAACGACCCAATTGGTGTTCACGTCCGGCAGTGCAAAGGGGTAGACGACGCGGTCGAACGTGCCGTTGCCTTCATCCAGGCCCTTGATGACGCCACCGGCGAGCGACGTGATGGCGGATTTCACCAGGTCAGCACCCGTTCCGTCATAATCCTTCATCTGCAGATCCGGCGTCGGCGCGACAATCCATTTGCCCGCCTGCGAAAGCAGGGTGACACGGCCGGATCCGAACGGCTGCAACTTGTTCAGCTTGTCCGACATGGCCTTCAGCGAGATGTCCACGCCGCTGACGCCGATCAGCTTGCCGCCAACGGTGACAGGATAAGCAATCGAGGTCATTGCCGTATTTTCACCCGTCGTCGATTCGGCATAGGGCGGGGAGATCGCGCCCTTCAGGCTCTTGGCCGCCAGCGAATACCAAGGCGCGACATAATCGGAATCGAAGGTCGAGAAGGTGAAGCCGCCATCCTTGCTCTTCGTCCAGTACGGATTGAATGTTCCGTCTTTCGATGAGCCGAATTCAGGCTTGCCCGCCATGCTCGGCGACTGTCCGTCAAAGGCATTGGGCTCTTCGGCAAACCAGCTTCCGAAGGCAAAGGCGTTCTGCTCGACATTGGCTTTCAGCATGTCGACCACGGCCTTTCGGTCGACATATTTGCCGTCCTGGCCGCGGCCGATGACACCGGCCATCGAACGGGCAGCGCCGGCAAGTTCGCCGACGGCGGCGCCAACGTCTGTCGCAATGGCTTTGGCTTCGGCATTGGCCTGATCCATCGTCAGCGTCTCGACGCGATTGCGGGTCTGCGAGATGAGGAACAGGTTCGATACAAATAGCACGACGGCAATGGCGACGCCGGTGACGAGAATAAGTTTGGCTGCCAGGGATTTCATTCTGAAAATGGACATTAGGTCCTCACGGTCACATGGAGGATTAATGCATCGGATGCGCATGATGCGCTCGCAAGGCAAGGAGATGCCCCGTCATGGAGCAGGAGGGGTTCAGTCTCCGGGCCATTTCGATCACCGCCCGGCGTCGTCCCGGAAGATGAATCCCAATCTCTAAACTTTGAGTAAAAACTTATCTGGAAACGCCCGGAAACCAGGAGGTTTCATGGTAAATTCTTGAAGATTTGACGCCCAAGACATTTCATGTCCTGGCTGCGACATCCTCGGCCGTGGGAATGGAGGGCTGAGCACCCGCTTTCAGGCAGGCGAGCGAACCCGCGACGGCTGCACGACGCAAGGCAGCGTCAAAATCCAACCCCTGATCCAGGCTCGCGGCGAGATAGCCGCAGAATGTATCGCCAGCGCCGACAGTATCCACTGGCTCGATCTTCAATCCCTTCGCACGATGCAGTGCGCCCTCGTATGCGGCGACCACACCGTCACCGCCAAGCGTGACGATCAGCGTCTGTTTCGACTTGCGATGCATGTCGAGCATCAGTGCTTCTCGGGCATCCGCCGCCAGTTGCGCCGTGCCGGTCAACAATTCGAATTCCGTCTCGTTGGCAATGACGATATCGGCAAGCGCCGCCAGTGCTGCCGCTTCTGGTGTCAAAGGTGCGGTATTGAGGACTGTGCGCACGCCGCGTGCCCTGGCAGCCTTCAGCGCCGCTTCGACAGCGTCAGCCGGAACCTCGAGTTGAAGCATCAAGAGGTCCGTGGAGGAAAGAGCCGAAACGGCTGCTTCTGCCTGGGCAACGTCGACAAGGCCATTGGCGCCCGGCACGACGGCAATCATGTTCTCCCCATCGCCGCCGACCAGGATCAATGCCGTACCCGTCGGGCCGTCTTCGTGGCGAACGCCGGAAAGGTCGGTTCCCGCCTTGTCGAGAAGGTCGAGTGCCGGACCGGCAAACGCGTCCGGGCCGACAGCCCCGACCATGCGCACGCTGGCACCGGCGCGCCGTGCGGCAAGCGCCTGGTTCGCACCCTTGCCGCCGGCAGCTGTCGCAAAGCCGGTGCCGGATACCGTCTCGCCGGGCTTCGGCAGCCGCGGCGTGTTAGCAACCAGATCCATGTTGATGGAGCCGAAAACGGTGATCATGCGCGTAGCCTCTCTTTTTCTACGCTCTTTTGAACCAGGCGATCAGTCCTCGTCAACAACCCTGAGCTTGAGCAAGCCGGTCCGGCTCTCGACCGCCTTCGCAGGCGTCTCTTCTTCCTCGATCCGCCCGCCGGGTATCTCGAATTCCATCGCCTCGATCTTCGCCCCGCGTCGCGCGAGCTTGTCGGAGGATGTCAGGATCTGGTCGACGTCCTTTTGCGCCGCGAGGAAATGGCCTTGCAGCTTGCGTGTTCGATCATCCAGCCGGTTGAGGTCCTCCATCAGCCGGATCACTTCGCCCTGGATCAGGTGGGCCTGCTCGCGCATGCGCTGGTCCTTCAAGACGGCCTGGATCACCTGGATCGATAGCATCAGCAGCGACGGCGAGACGATAACAACGCGCTGCTTGTGGGCCCTCTGCACGACGTTCTCGAAATTCTCGTGAATTTCGGCGAAGATCGATTCCGATGGCACGAACAGGAAGGCCATCTCCTGGGTCTCGCCGGCAATCAGGTATTTTTCCGAAATGTCGCGGATGTGCACCTCCAGATCGCGGCGGAACTGTTGGCTCGCGATCTTCTTCTGCTCCGGCGTCTCACCGTCGCGGATCGCGTTCCAGGCCTCCAGGGGAAACTTGGCATCGATCACCAGTGGCGGCGAATTGTTCGGCATGCGGATCGTGCAGTCCGGCCGCATGCCGTTAGATAGCGTGGCCTGGAAGGTAAACGCGCCCATTGGCAACCCGTCGGCAACGATAGTCTCCATGCGCGACTGGCCAAAGGCGCCGCGGGTCTGCTTGTTCGACAGGATGGCCTGCAGCCCGACCACGTCCTTCGCCAGCGACTGAATGTTGTTTTGCGCCGCATCGATCACGGCGAGCCGTTCCTGCAGGCTTCGCAGATTGTCATGCGTCGATTTCGTCTGCTCGGTGATTGTCGTGCCAAGACGATGCGTCATGCCATCCAGCCGTTGGCTGATCGATTGATTGAGTTCTGCCTGGCGACTGCCGAACACGTCGGCCATGGTTGCCAGCCGCCCTTGCATTTCGGCCTGCGCCTTGAGCAACTCGCCGAGCCGGGCTTCCGCCGCCTGCTCCCGTCGCAGGGTTTCCGCCTGTTGCCACAGTCGCGCGCGCCCGGAGCGCCAGACGGCCCACCCCAGCAACACGAAAGGAATGGCAATCAGCGCCAGCGCGAAGCCAGCCAGCACCATGGGCGAAAGGGTGACTGAGCCGATGGTCACCGCCGGAAACTGGAATGCGTTCATCAGTCCAGTCTAGCAGATTCGTTCTGCCGGAATAGATCAAAGAGTGAACATTCGCCCAAACCCTGCCGTCTCGACAACCACGTCGAAAATAATTTTTGCAGCCAGATTTGATGAAGCGCAATTCGATAAAACCGAAATGGCTGTTTTCCGTTCATTTCAACAGGGCGCAACCGAAATGCTCTAAAACAGCGTTTTCTCGGCAACCAAAAGTTTACCATTTAAGCATCTCTTGAAGTAAATACATCAGCACTCGCTGATGAAACCAAGACGAGAGCGCAGAAACATCATGACGTCGAACGAAGACAATGTAGTCCTGAAGGCACGGCTTAAATTCCTCGGTCTGGACGACAAGGCACGCGACACATTGCGTCGCCTTGGGCCCGTGATTCGCAAGAATGTCGGTGCCGCCCTGGATGTGTTCTACGCTCAGGTTCGCAAGACGCCAGAGACGGCTGCCTTCTTCAAGGGCGAGGACCACATTCGCAGTGCAAAGGGACGTCAGGAACAGCATTGGGGTATCGTCGCCAACGCCGATTACAATGAAACCTATGTGCAGGGCGTCACCATGGTCGGCAAGGCCCATGCCCGCATCGGCCTGGAGCCGCGCTGGTATATCGGCGGCTATGCGCTTCTGCTCGAGCAACTGGTCCATGCGGTAGCACGAGATCGTTGGCCAAGCCGCTTCGGCAGGCAGAATGCGCCACAGATGGCCGACGAGATTTCGGTCATCGTCAAGGCAGCGCTTCTCGACATGGACTATTCGATCTCCGTCTATCTCGATATTCTCGCCGCCGAGCGCAAACAGGCGGAAGAAGCCCGGCTGAAGGCGGAGGCCGAGCAGGCCGTCGCCCTGGCGGCGCTTCGCAGCGTCTTGACCAAGCTCGCCTCGGGCGATCTGGCAGCCCGTCTGAGCGATGATATGCCGGCAAACTTTGTCGAGATGGCCAAGGACTACAACAGCTCGGTCGCTTCGCTGCAGGCGACGATCAGCACGGTTCGCGGCGCAGCCGAAGAGATATCTCGTTCGACCTTCGCCATTTCTTCCGCCACCAATGATCTGGCGCAGCGCACCGAACAGCAGGCAGCCGGCCTCGAAGAGAGCACGGCAGCACTTCACGATCTGACCCAGAACGTCACGCTGACAGCGGATGGCGCCCAGAAGGCCTCAATGGTCGTCGGTGTTGCGCTGACGGAAGCGCGCGTATCCGAAGAAGTCGTGTCGCGTGCGGTCGAAGCCATGGGCGCCATCGAGAAGTCATCCGATGGCATTTCCAAGATCATCGGCGTCATCGACGAGATTGCCTTCCAGACCAATCTCCTCGCCCTGAATGCGGGTGTAGAAGCGGCCCGCGCCGGCGAAGCGGGGCGTGGTTTTGCGGTCGTTGCCCAGGAAGTCCGTGAGCTTGCCCAGCGCTGCGCAAGTGCGGCCCGGGAAATCAAGGGTCTGATCTCGCAGAGCTCTAGCCAGGTGCAGACCGGCGTCGGCCTGGTCAACAATGCCGGCGAGGCATTGGAGAAGATCATCATTCGTATCGGCGAGATCAACGACATCGTCTCCAAGATCGCATCGGCCGCAGCCGACCAGTCCGGCGGCCTGCGCGAGGTCAATACCTCGATCAGTTCAATGGACCAGATCACCCAGCGCAACGCGGCGATGGTCGAGGAAACCTCGGCCCAGACCGTGACGCTGAGCGACGAGGCGCAAAGACTGGTTGCCGCGCTTGAGGGCTTCAAGACGCACAGTGGCGGTCACGTTGGCAGCCGCGATCGTGACCAGGCCGCATACCGGCGGGCGGGCTGAGGTCAAGTCTCGGCGCGGTCGTTTAGTCTCTGTTTAGGATAACCATGGTAGGTGTAACGACAATCCGGGACCACCGGCACATCCAACGCCTCCTGATGGAATCATGACCCAGAATCCAAACGCCGACCTGACCGAACGCCTCGACTTTCTCGAAATCGATGACAAGACCCGGGCGACGCTCAGCGAGTTGCGCCCGACCATCAACGACACCATCGGCGGCGCGCTGGATAAATTTTACGCCAAGATCGGGCGCACGGCGAAACTCTCCGGCTTCTTCAGCGGCAAGTCGCACATGGCTTCCGCCAAGAATGCCCAGATGGCCCATTGGGACAAGTTGGCCAAGGGTGGCTTCGACGCGGACTATGTCAAAGGCGTAACATCCGTCGGCAAGACGCATGCGCGCATCGGCCTTGAGCCGCGCTGGTATATCGGTGGCTACTCCATGCTGGTCGGCGAACTCGCCGCCGGCATCCTGGTCAAGCACTGGCCTTTCCCGTTCGGCAAGCAGCATGCCCACGCCCTGGCCGACAAGCTCAAAGCTGTGGTCAAGGCAGCGATGCTGGACATGGACTATTCGATCTCCGTCTATCTGCAGGAACTGGATGCACGACGCGTGCAGCTTGAGGAGGAACGGCAACGTTTCGAAGCAGACCAGGCCATCGCCATGGAGCATTTGCGCAAAGGCCTGGAGGCGCTGGCACAGGGCGATTTCGAAGCCCGCATGACCAGCGACCTGCCGCAGAATTTCAAGGAAATGGCCGGCTTCTACAATGACACGGTCGACCGTCTGAATGCATCGTTTGCCGCGATCCGCCGCGCATCGGATGAGATCCTCGATGGCACCGAGACCATCGCCCATGCCTCGGGCGAATTGGCCAACCGCACAGCCAGACAGGCAACCGGCGTCCAGCAAAGCTCGACGGCTCTGCAGCAGCTCTCGGTGAGCGTCAGCCAGACGGCCGCCAATGCGGAACGCGCTTCAATGACTGTTCGCGAAACCCAACACCAGGCACAATCTTCCGGAGACGTCGTTTCGCGTGCCGTGTCCGCCATGGGTGCGATTGAAAAATCCTCGACGGAAATCTCCAAGATCATTGGCGTCATCGACGAGATTGCCTTCCAGACCAACCTTCTGGCGCTGAATGCCGGCGTCGAGGCAGCCCGTGCCGGTGAAGCCGGCAAGGGTTTTGCTGTCGTGGCGCAGGAAGTCCGTCAGCTTGCCCAGCGCAGCGCCGATGCTGCCAAGGCCATCAAACAGCTGATCTCGCAGAGCTCCAATCAGGTCAAGGAGGGTGTCAGCCTCGTCTCGGGCACCGGTGATGCCTTGACCGACATCATCACCCGTATTGATGCGATCAATGCGTTTGTCTCCGACATTGCGACCGCCGCCAAGGACCAGGCTATGGGCCTGAACGAGGTTAATCAGGCGACCCGCAACATGGATCATCTGACCCATGAAAACAGCGATATGGTCGAGCGGACCTCCGAAGAAACACGCCGTCTTCGCGCCGAAGTGGCCGGGCTGGTCGAGTTGCTGAGCCATATTCGCACCCGTTCGACCGAGCATTCTGCGGCAAAGCCCCGTACTTCTTCCCTGAGATCTGGCCACCGAGCCGCTTGAGACACAGAAAACGGAGCGAAATCGTGCGTTTTTCGATTTCCTCCGTTTCGATCTTGCGCTAAGGGAGGCCCATGACGATAAAGCCTCTCATCATCCTCCCCGATCCCCTGCTGCGTCAGGTATCCCAGCCCATTGAACGGGTGCATGCCGATATCCGCAAGCTGGCCGAAGACATGCTTGAAACCATGTATGAGGCGCCAGGTATCGGCCTTGCCGCCATCCAGGTCGGCGTCGCGCGTCGCATGTTGGTCATCGATATCTCCAAGGAAGGCGACGAGCGCGAGCCGCTTGTTTTCATCAATCCGGAGATTGTCCGTTCATCCGACGAGTACTCGGTCTATGAAGAGGGTTGCCTCTCGATACCCGACTATTATGCCGAGGTTGAGCGACCTGCCTCAATCACGGTGAAGTCCCTCGACCGTGAGGGCCGCGAAACTCTGACCGAGGCCGACGGCCTGCTGGCAACCTGCCTGCAGCATGAAATCGACCATCTCAACGGTGTGCTGTTCATCGACCACATTTCCCGCCTGAAGCGCGAGATGGTGATCAAGAAATTCACCAAGGCCTCCAAGTCGAAGCTTTGATCCCGCCGCGCCCTTTGCGGGCGCGCGCTTCTTCCGGTTATGAAGGCGAGACGCCATGTCACTTCGCATCATCTTCATGGGCACGCCGGATTTTTCCGTAGCGACCCTCAAGGCGCTGGCCGAGGCCGGCCACGAGATCGCAGCCGTCTACACCCAGCCGCCGCGTCCCGGTGGCCGCCGTGGTCTCGATCTGCAGAAATCTCCGGTCCACCAGGCGGCCGAGGAACTCGGCCTGCCTGTCTTCCATCCGGCCAACTTCCGCGACCCTGCCGACCGTGACCATTTCGCTGCCCTGAAGGCCGATGTCGCCGTGGTCGTTGCCTATGGCCTGCTGCTGCCGGAGGCAATTCTGAATGGCACGCGGCTCGGCGCCTACAATGGTCATGCTTCGCTTTTGCCGCGCTGGCGGGGGGCCGCTCCGATCCAGCGGGCAATCATGGCCGGCGATCGACAGACCGGCATGATGGTGATGAAGATGGACAAGGGGCTCGACACCGGCCCTGTCGGACGCACGAAAGTGGTCGACATCGAGCCGAATATGACGGCCGGTGAATTGCACGATCGCCTGAGTGCTGTTGGCGCCGCGACCATGGTCGATGCCATGGCGGCACTCGAAGCCGGCACGTTGACAACAGTCGCGCAGCCGGAAGAGGGCGTGCTTTACGCCGCCAAGATCGACAAGGGCGAAACCCGTGTCGATTTATCGAGATCAGCGGCAGAGGTTCACAATCATATCCGCGGGCTCGCGCCGTTTCCCGGCGCCTGGACCGAGATTTTGATCAACGGCAAGCCGGAGCGCGTCAAGCTGCTTGCATCCGAAGTGTCTGACACCGGGAGCGCGGGTACTGCACCGGGCACAGTACTTGACGAACATCTGGCCGTCGCCTGCGGTTCTGGCGCCGTCCGGCTGGTCCGCCTGCAGAAGGCCGGTGGAAAGCCGCTTTCCGCCGAGGATTTCCTCCGCGGAACGCCATTGCCGCCGGGCACGGTGATCGCCTGATGCCGCGTTTTCGCTTGTGCGTCGAATACGATGGCACCCCCTATGTTGGCTGGCAGCGCCAGGACAATGGACCTTCGGTTCAGGGCGCGTTGGAAAAAGCCATTCTTGCCTTGAGCGGCGAGACGGTGGTGATCCGTGGCGCCGGCCGCACCGATTCCGGTGTCCATGCCATGGGGCAGGTCGTGCATGCCGATCTGTCGCGCGATTGGGTGCCGGCTAAGCTGCGCAACGCGTTGAACGCTCATCTTGGAATGGCTGGAGAAAGCGTCGCCGTCATCGAGGTCCGGGCTGCTCCGGATGATTTCGATGCCCGTTTCTCGGCCCTGCGCCGTCATTATCTTTACCGAATCATTTCACGGCCCGCACGACTGGCCCTGGAAGCGCAGCGTGCGTGGTGGGTCCCCAAGCCGCTCGATCATCTCGCCATGCATGAGGCTGCCCAGCAACTGGTCGGTCATCACGACTTCACCACCTTTCGCTCGACCCATTGCCAGGCCAAGAGCCCGATGCGCACGCTGGATCGCCTTGATGTCAGCCGGACGGGTGATCTGATCGAGATCCGGGCAACGGCCCAGAGTTTCTTGCACAATCAGATCCGTTCCTTTGCCGGCACGCTCAAGCTTGCCGGCGAGGGCAAGATGTCGCCGGCTGACGTTCGGGCTGCATTGAATGCCCGTGATCGATCCGCCTGTGGACCAGTGGCCCCGCCCGACGGCTTGTTCTTCATGAAGGTCGACTATCCGGGCGACGAGTGATGCGTCTGCTTATCGTATGGTGTATCTCGGCCTTGTCATCCAGCGTCAAATAAAATATCCATATTTCTGTAATTCCGGAAATATGGAGAGAATTATGCCAGTGACCAACGATCACAACCCTGCCTGCGGCACGTCGCGCAACACGCTGGATGGCAAAGTCGTTCAGTCTGTCGGTGTTGCCCGATGAGCGAGGAGACGCGGCGCGCGGGCCACGACACGCCTAGCATCGATGATGCACAATTCCGCCTGGTCGATGACCTTCGCCTGCATCAGCCGGAACGCATGACTCATCCGCCGCGCATCCTCATTCTCTATGGCTCGCTGCGCAAGGTCTCCTATTCAAGGCTTCTGGCTGAGGAAGCGGGGCGCATCCTGAAGCGTTTTGGCTGCGAGGTCAGGTTCTTCGATCCGAGCGGATTGCCGCTTGCCGATGCCGTTGAACCAGCACATCCCAAGGTGCAGGAACTACGCGAACTGTCGCTTTGGTCGGAGGGACAGGTCTGGTCCTCGCCGGAGCGCCATGGCGCGATGACCGGCCTTATGAAGACCCAGATCGACTGGTTGCCGCTGTCCATGGGCGCGGTGCGTCCGACGCAGGGGCGTACGCTTGCCTTGATGCAGGTGAGCGGTGGATCTCAGAGTTTCAACAGTCTCAACCAGATGCGCGTGCTCGGCCGATGGATGCGCATGTTCACCATTCCGAACCAATCCTCTGTTCCGAAAGCTTTCACGGAATTTGATGCCGATGGCCGAATGAAGCCGTCCGCCTACTATGAGCGGGTTGTTGATGTGATGGAGGAACTGGTCAAGTTTACGCTGTTGTTGCGTGAGCGCTCCGACTATCTGGTCGAACGCTATTCGGAAAGGGTCGAAACGGCAGCCGAACTGTCGAAACGCGTCAACCAGACGTCGATATGAGCCTCAGCCGGGATAGACCCCGAGATAACGTTCCAGCATCTCGGCAATCAGCATGGAGGGCACGAGAAGCACCATGGTCACTGTTGCCACGCTCAGAATGTGATCGCCGATGATCATCTGGAGGATGCGAAAAAGCACCACGATCAGGGTCAGCATCAGCAGGAACCACAGCAGGGCGATCAATCCGCTCAGGGCTGGAATCAGCATCATCAGGAGGACAAGCACGGCATAGGAAAACGAAACCGGCAGTGAAAGCCAATTGGCCACCACCACGATGGGGGCGAATTTTTCCCCGATACCGATCATCCAGCACAATATGCCGACCAGGATGATGGGCAGAACCCAGTTCATCGCTTCAACCATCATCAGCCGGAAATAGAAGAGGCCGCCAACGCTTGCGCCTTCCGGCAGTGTGCCGGAAAACAACATCCGCCACCAGATGAACGACACAACGATGGCGGGCAGGGCCCAGCCGATCGCCCAAAAGGATCGCAGGGCGCCGCGGTCCGAGAGATCGAGATAGGTGAAGCCGGCCGCGTCCCTCTTGAACAGCAACCAGAGCCCCATCAGATAGAACTCGACCTCTTTAAGTGTCGGCATGAGCGAACCATTGTTCGATGAAGGTCTTGTAGATTGTCGTCAGAGTCTCGAGATCGCCGACAGCGACACGCTCGTCGACCATGTGCATGGTCTGCCCTACAAGTCCGAATTCCACCACCGGGCAGTAGTCCTTGATAAAGCGGGCATCCGATGTCCCGCCGGTCGTCGACAGCGTCGGCGTGCGCCCGGTCACCGTTTCGATGGCGCTCGACAGCGAAGCGATCAGACTGTTGCTGCGTGTCAGAAAAACATGGCTCGGTCGCTCCGACCATGCCATTTCGTAAGCCATCGGCCCGCGACCCGGACGAAGTGTCGAATCTGTCGCTGCAGCATCCAGCCGGCGCAGGATTTCGGCCTGGACCGTTTCGGCCGTCCAGTGGTCGTTGAAGCGGATGTTGAACCTGAAACTTGCCGACGCCGGAATGACATTGGTTGCCGGATTGCCGACATCGATGGTTGTCACTTCCAGATTGGACGGCTGGAAATTGTCCGAGCCTTCGTCGAAGGCCGGCGTCATCAGGCTTTCGGCAAAGCGCAGCGCGCCGCGCACCGGATTGTCTGCCAGATGCGGATAGGCGGCATGTCCCTGCACGCCGCGCACGGTGACGGTGCCCGATACCGATCCGCGCCGGCCGATCTTGATCATCTCGCCCAACTGGTTCGGATTGGTCGGTTCGCCGACCAGGCAGGCATCCCAGCGCTCGCCGCGCTCAGCCGCCCATTGCAACAGCTTTGTCGTCCCATTGACCGCCGGACCTTCCTCGTCACCGGTGATCAGCAGTGAGACCGAGCCCTGTGGCGCGCCGTTTTCTTCGAGCAGGCGGGCATAGGCCGCGATGAAGCAGGCAATTCCGCCCTTCATGTCGACGGCACCGCGGCCATAAAGCATACCGTCGGCAATCTCGCCAGCGAAGGGACCATGCGTCCAGTCGGTGGTCTGGCCTACCGGCACGACGTCGCTATGGCCGGCAAACATCAGATGCGGCCCGCTCGCGCCGGTCCGGGCATAGAGATTTTCGATGTCGGGCGTGCCGGTATCCGAATGCACCATGCGATCCACATGAAAACCGAGCGGCTTCAGCAGTGTTTCGATGACGCCGAGCGCGCCACCCTCTGCAGGCGTGACAGACGGGCAGCGGATCAGGGCCTGCAGGACATCGACGGGATTTGTAGCGATCATGATGACCAATGAGTAATGGTGGCGCACCGGCGCGGGAAGAGCATGGCCTAGACTTAGCCCATGCATGAAACGCTGTCATCCGCCACAGCGACGCGCAAGTGTCGCGGGGCGCCGGAAAGAAGACGCCGGGACTTGGCGTCCCGGCGGGTGATGGCGCTTAGTCGCGCAGCAGTTCGTTGATGCCGGTCTTCGACCGTGTCTTGGCATCGACACGCTTGACGATCACGGCGCAGTAGAGGTTCGGGGCAACCACGCCGTTGGGCATGACATTGCCGCTGCCCATCGAACCTGCGACCACGACCGAATACGGCGGAACTTCGCCATAGGTGACTTCGCCGGTGGCGCGATCGACGATCTTGGTCGACTTGCCGATGAATACGCCCATGCCGAGCACCGAGCCTTCACGCACGATGCAGCCTTCGACAACTTCCGAACGGGCACCGATGAAGCAATTGTCCTCGATGATCGTTGGTCCTGCCTGCATCGGCTCCAGCACGCCGCCGATGCCGACGCCGCCCGACAGATGCACATGGCGGCCGATCTGGGCGCAGGAGCCGACGGTGGCCCAGGTGTCGACCATCGTGCCTTCGCCGACATAGGCGCCGAGATTGACGAAGGACGGCATCAGGATGGCGTTCGGCGCGATATAGGCCGAGCGGCGCACGACCGCGTTCGGAACGGCGCGGAAACCGGCAGCGCGGAATTCGCTCTCGCCCCAGCCTTCGAACTTCGATGGTACCTTGTCCCACCAGGTCGAGGCACCCGGACCACCCTTGACCACATCCATGTCGTTAAGGCGGAAGGACAGGAGCACGGCTTTCTTCAGCCACTGGTGAACCGTCCAGTTGCCGTCCTCGCCACGGGTGGCAACACGCGCCTTGCCGCTGTCGAGCAGGTTGAGCGCCTCGTCCACGGCGTCACGGATCTCGCCTTTGGTACCGGTCGATACGGTGTCGCGGTTGTCGAAAGCCGCGTCAATGACGTGTTCGAGACTGGTGAGATCGAGTGCGCTCATCTGAATTCCTTAAACTTCCTTGGCTAATCTTGGCGACGGAAACGATCGGGATCGATCGGAAACTGGCGAATTGCTCTACCGCATTCAACGGCGGTTGGAAACAGCCGGAAACGCCCTACGTTTCTGCATGGAAGGATATGGAATGGCAAAGCTAAAGAATGGCCGGCATCGGCGCAACGATGGGGTCTGGGATCCGCTCAAGGACAGCACGACCGATCGTCGCAGCGCGGAGGTTGTGCCCCGCACCCCGCAATCGGAATCACCCTCCTACCGGCTCGCCTATGCCGACAATGATTTCCTCTGCCGCGAGGAACTTCGACCGATCCGGCTGCAGCTGGAATTGCTGAAGACGGAGATGATCCTCACCGAGCGCAACATCAAGTCGACCGTTGTGATGTTTGGCGGTGCCCGTATTCCGGCACCCGGCCAAAGTGCCTGGGCGGCGCGCAACGAATTGCAGAAGCAGAACCTCGAAGCGGCTTCCGTATACTACGACGAAGCACGAAAGTTCGCTCGCCTGTGTTCGGAGCATTCCGCCCGCAGTGCCTATCAGGAATATGTCGTGGTCACCGGCGGTGGACCGGGTGTCATGGAAGCCGGCAATCGCGGCGCATCCGAAGTGGGCGCCCCGTCTGTCGGGCTAAACATCGTGCTGCCGCACGAGCAGGCTCCCAATCCCTATGTCACGCCGGAACTCAGCTTCAACTTCCACTATTTTGCCATCCGCAAGATGCACTTCCTCATGCGGGCAAAGGCGATTGCAATCTTTCCAGGTGGTTTCGGCACGCTGGACGAATTCTTCGAGGCTGTAACGCTGATCCAGACAAAGCGCATGGCGCCGATCCCGCTGATCCTGTTTTCCAAGAATTTCTGGCATAGCATGATCAATTTCGACGGGCTGGCAGAATTCGGCACCATTGCCCCGGAGGATTTGAACCTCCTGCAATTTGCCGAGACGGCGGAGGATGCCTGGCGCATCGTTGCGGATTTTTACGACCTGAACGAAGAAGCGGCCCCATAAGGGGCCGCCGGAGTTTCGCTATTTCTGCAGCTTAGCGCATCATCCACATCGGACGCTTGGGCATGTCGTCGACCGAAATGACGCCATCCTTGTTGCGGTCGGCCCGTTCGAACATCTTGTCGATCATCGTCATGGCCTCGGCCTGGTTGATCTGACCGTTCTGGTCGGTATCGGCAACACGGATCATCCGGCCCGGTCCGCGATCACCAGGTCCGCGGGGTCCGTCACGGTCGGCCATGTCGCGACCGCCATGGCGCTTGCCGTCATGGTGTTTGCCGTGATGCGGCTTGCCGTCCGGCCCGCGGCTGTCGTCCTGGGCCTGTTCGTCGCCAGGTCCACCTGGCGGCGGCGGCGCAACCTCGTCGGCATCGTCTTCATCCGCCACGGCGCTTTCCTTGAGTTCGGCCTTGAGCTGTTCACGCATCGTTTCGCGGTGCTTGCGGAATTCGCCCGGCGTAATCGAACCATCCTTGTCGGCATCGATCGAGACAAACAGGGTTTCGCCTGAGGCTTTGGCCTCGTCCTTGGTAATCTTGCCGTCCTTGTTGGTGTCGAACTGCTGCAACATCCGGACGAACATAACTTCACGGCCGCCCGGAGGTCCGCGACGACCATCGCGATCCTGTGCAAGTACGGCGCTGGCCGAGGTTCCGATCAGCAATGAGCCGGCGACGGCTGCTAAAGTGAAGAACTTACTTGTCATCTTGTGGTCCTTTCGGGGTCCTGTTTCAGTCAGGAAACCCTATCGGCGCGATGCAAGCCATCCTACTTAAACATCGGTAACATGGATGAAACTTTGGTAAGCTTCGACTTTCTTAGCCGGTGATCGGCTGCAGCCGCTCCAGGAAGCCGGCCAGATCGTCCGTGATATAGTCGACGCTGTCGGGATCGACATGCTCGACCCGTTCCCAGGTCTCCAATATTGCCGTACCGAGATTGCGCGGCACCAGAAGCACCGTTTTCATCCCCAAAGCCTTCGGCACCAGGAGATTGCGTGGCAGGTCCTCGAACATTGCCGCCTTTTGCGTATCGATGCGGTTCAGGCTGGCAAACTTGTCATAGGTCGCACCTGCGGGCTTCGGCTGGTAGTCCGCCGCCACGATGTCGAAGATGTCGTCGAAATGGTCGAGAATGCCGAGCGCCCGGGCGGCAGCCTGCGCATGCGCGACGGTTCCATTGGTGAAGATGAACTTGCGACCCGGCAATTGCTTGATGGCCTCGCCGAGTGCGACATCCGGCAGCAGCGCCGAATAATCGATCGCATGGGCGCGCTCCAGAAACGCGTTGGGATCCACATTGTGATGCAGCATCAGGCCTGCCAGCGTCGTGCCATGCTCATGATAGTACCGCTTCTGCAGCAGCTTGGCCTCGGCCGGCTCCAGTTGCAGCAGTTCGGCGACAAATGCCGCCATGTTCCTGTCGATCTGCGCGAAGAGATCGACATGATGCGGATAGAGCGTGTTGTCGAGGTCGAAGACCCAGTCGCGGACATGGGCGAAATCAGCGGGCGAGGGGAGTTTTGCAGGTGTGTTCATGGACCTATCTCTGCCATGCAAGAGGCAGAAAGGAAACTACCCCTCACGCAATAGCTGCGCGCCCTTGGCGTACCACATGGGACTGTGTTAACGCCGCTTGATGGAATTCTGGGCAATCATCACCTTCGGCAGCGCCTTCCTGCAGAACATGCGGTCGGCACTTCAGAAACATCTCAAGGGCAAGATGGGCACGACGGGGGCAACCTTCGTGCGCTTCGGCTTTGGCCTGCCATTCGCTTTTCTCTATCTCGGCTTGCTGCATCTTGCCTTCGATCGTCCGATGCCGGCGCCGGACGGCCATTTCGCTGTCTGGGCCATGCTCGGAGCCTTGGCCCAGATCGCTGCGACTTTCCTGCTTGTTCATCTGTTTTCGTTCCGCAACTTCGCGGTGGGTACAGCCTATTCGCGCACCGAACCCGCCCAGGCAGCATTGATCGCGCTGACCCTGTTCGGCGAAACGGTCAGGCTTCCGGTGGTCGGCGCAATCGGCGTGTCGATCGTCGGCGTGATGCTGGTTTCCGTCGCCCGTACCGAACTGACCTTGAAGTCGCTGGTCACCTCGCTCGGCAGCCGCACCGCGATCATCGGTCTGACTTCAGGCTTCTTTTTCGGCATGTCCGGGATTTCCTACCGCGCCGCATCGCTCTCGCTCGAACCCAGCCTGCCCGCACCCGATTCGATCATGCAGGCGAGCTTCACGTTGGCGGTCGTCATTGTCATCCAGACGCTCACCATGCTGGCCTGGATGGTTTGGCGCGAGCCGCAGGAATTGTCGCGTATCCGTGCGGCCTGGAAAACCAGCGTTCTGGTCGGCTTTGTCGGTGCAACCGCATCATTCGGCTGGTTCATCGCCATGACCTTGCAGCAGGTCGCTGTCGTCAAGGCCGTCGCACAGGTGGAAATGCTCTTCACCTTCGCGTCCTCGGTCCTGGTCTTCAAGGAGAAGATCAACCGTCTGGAGATCGCCGGCTGCGTTCTGATCGTCGCCGGCGTTCTCCTGCTTCTGGTCGCCTGAGACCTACGGAACGAGCAGTGTGCCGGCACCGGCTTCGGTGAACAGTTCGAGCAGCACGGAATGCGCCGTCTTGCCGTTCAGGATGACCACGCCCTGCACGCCGGCCTTGATGGCCTCGATGCAGGTCTCGACCTTGGGGATCATACCACCGGAAATCGTACCGTCCTTGATCAAGGCATGGGCCTGGGCGACCGACAGTTCCTTGATCAGTGTGCCGTTCTTGTCGAGCACGCCAGGGACGTCGGTGAGGAACAGCAGGCGCGAGGCATTCAGCGCGCCGGCGATCGCACCGGCAAAGGTGTCGGCATTGATGTTATAGGTCGCGCCGTCGCGGCCAGGCGCCACCGGTGCGATGACCGGGATCATTTCCGAGCGGGCGAGCAGGTCGAGAAGCGTGCGGTCGACTTCGACCACTTCGCCGACAAAGCCGAGATCGAGGACGCGCTCGATATTGCTGTCGGGATCGCGAACCTTCTTCTGCGCCTTTTCGGCAAAAACCATGTTGCCGTCCTTGCCGCAGAGGCCGATCGCCCATTCGCCGGTCTGGTTGATCAGAGCGACGATTTCCTTGTTGATCGAACCGGCAAGAACCATCTCGACGATTTCGACCGTCTTCTGGTCGGTCACGCGCAGGCCGTTCTCGAAGCGCGATTCGATGCCCATCTTGGCGAGCATGGCGCCGATCTGCGGGCCACCGCCATGCACGACGATCGGGTTGACCCCCGACTGCTTCAAAAGCGCGATATCGGCAGCAAAAGCCTTGCCCAGTTCCGGATTGCCCATGGCATGGCCGCCGTATTTGACGACGATTGTCTTGTTTTCATAACGCTGCATGAAGGGAAGGGCCTGCACCAGCAGTCTTGCCTGCATCTCACTCTCGGAAGCCGTCATCGGGAAAACCTCTTTTTGGATCGCGGCCTTTTAGCGCAAGTCGGGCCGGGATGGAATGATTGCCCTGCAATATAAGAGTGTGATGACACGCTTCTTTGTGGCTGCGCATTGCCGCGGCCGGTGCGCGCGCTATATGGCGCGTCGAAGTTGGGTGGGAAATTCATGGAACGCGATGATATCGCCGAATTGCTGGGCCGGGTGGCACTACACGACCGGGCCGCATTTTCCTTGATCTACAAACGCTATGCGGCGAAACTTTTTGCAATCTGCATCCGTATCTTGAAAGATAGGAATGACGCTGAAGAGGCGTTGCAGGATGTCTTCGTTAAAGTTTGGCAGAAGGCTGGCAGCTACACCGGCGATGGCGCAAATGCATCGGCCTGGCTGGCTGCGGTCGCCAGGTACCATTGCATCGATCGGCTGCGCGCGCGAAAGCCGCACGGCGATAGTCTGGATGCGGCGGCGGAATTGCCGGACCTCGGACTGGATCCCGAGAGCCATGCAGTCCTGCGTTCGGAAGGCGCACGCATTGACAGCTGTCTGGAAGCATTGGATCCTGACCGCGCGAAAGCCGTGCGCCAAGCCTATGTGGACGGAATGTCCTATCAGGAGCTTGCAGAAAGCTTTGCAGTTCCATTGAATACGATGCGTACGTGGCTGCGGCGCAGCCTGTTGAAACTGAGAGAGTGCATGGATGGCAACGCCCGACCAGAGCAAGGGTGACCGATCGCGCGACGAAGTGCTCGCGGGGGAATATGTCCTGGGCGTCCTGAACCTGTCAGAGCGCCAGCAGGTGGAAGTGCGTCTGCGTCACGATCGGCCGTTCGCCGCCATCGTCCGCCGGTGGGAAGCCAACCTTGCGCATTTCAATGTCGACTACGATGAAGAGACGCCGCCGGATGTCACCTTCGCGGAAATCGAACGAAGAATTTTCGGACCCGGTGCACCGCGCGCATCGAGCAACCTTATTGAAGGCATCTGGAATTCATTGCCCGTCTGGCGGGCCCTGAGCGTCGCTGCGATCGGTACTCTTGCCTTTGTGTTCGGTCTGGATTGGGCAAGCGAACTACGACCAAGGCCGTCACAACAGATGACGGCTGAGCTCGCTGGCAAGGATAGTGCCATCAGCCTGATCGCCCACTATGACGGTGCGTCCGGTCACTTGGCCATGACACCGGTCGCCACTGGCGGAGCGAATGAGAAATCCCTTGAGCTCTGGCTGGTCGAAGGTGAACAGCCCCCAATTTCGCTGGGCGTCTTGCCGCAGACCGGCCAGGGCGAGATCCTGATCCCGGAAACGATGCGCACGCGTCTGGCGGATGGCGTCGTGCTTGCCGTCAGCGTTGAGCCCTTCGGCGGTTCGCCGACGGGCAAGGCGACTGGTCCGATCGTGGCTGCCGGAGAAATTTCGCAATAAAAACATGAGCCAATCAAATGGGCTGCCGCTGTTTTGCAAATTCTTCCGGGTTCGCTGAAACTAAAATTTGATCCCCTCCGTCCTTTGTTGTGTTCCCCAAGAGGGAAGAACAACGCCATCCGGCGGCAAGAACCGCCCGGATTGAGAACACCAGGACAGAGGAAACCGAAATGTTCAAGACCACTCTTCGCCCGCTCGCCGTCACCGTTGCCCTGCTTGCCGGCACGGCTGGCGCCTATGCTGCAAATCCGATGGTCGGCGGTGCGGCCATGTTTGAAGACAAGAACATCGTCGAGAACGCCGTCAATTCCAAGGACCACACCACGCTCGTCGCTGCGGTCAAGGCCGCAGGCCTGGTCGAGACGCTCTCGGGCGCCGGCCCGTTCACCGTGTTTGCCCCGACCAACGACGCCTTCGCCAAGCTGCCGGCCGGCACGGTCGACACACTTCTGAAGCCGGAGAACAAGGCGCAACTGACAAAGGTCCTGACCTGCCACGTCGTGGCAGCGAGTGCGATGTCGGATGCCATCGGCAAGATGATTGCCGATGATGGCGGCACCCATGACGTCAAGACGGTTGGCGGCTGCGTGCTCAAGGCCAAGGCAACCGATGGCAAGATCACGCTGACCGATGAAAACGGTGGCGTCTCGACCGTGACCATCGCCGACGTCAAGCAGTCGAACGGCGTGATTCACGTCGTCGACGCGGTCATCCTGCCGAAGATGTAACAAAAAGGAGCCGTTGCCGGCCCCTTCTTACCTTTTGCCGGGGATCTTTGCGTCAGGATTTCCGGCCGACGGTCTCGGCGATTGCCGCGCGCAATTCGTCGAGACCGTTGCCTTTTTCCGATGAGGTCGACAGCACTTCCGGAAATGCGGCCGGATGTTTCTTGATTTTCTCGAGCGTCTCGGCAATCAGCCGCGGAACACCGGCTTCCTTGATCTTGTCCGTCTTTGTCAGAACGATCTGATAGGATATCGCGGCCTTATCCAGCAGCGACAGAACCTCGTCGTCGTTCTTCTTGATGCCGTGGCGGGAATCGATCAGCACATAGACGCGTTTCAGCGTCGCGCGTCCGCGAAGATAGTCAAAGACCAGCCTGGTCCAGGCATCGACCTGTTCCTTCGGCGCCTGCGCGTAGCCGTAGCCTGGCATATCGACTAGCGCCATCGGCGGCATGTCGTCGGCAGCGCCGGAATAGCCGTCCGGCACGAAATAGTTCAGTTCCTGCGTACGGCCGGGGGTGTTGGATGTGCGGGCCAGTGCCTTCTGGCCGACCAGTGCATTGATCAGCGAAGACTTGCCGACATTCGAGCGGCCGGCAAAGGCCACTTCCAGCGGGCCTTCCGGCGGAAGGAATTTCATCGCAGGAACACCGCGGATGAAGATCCACGGGCGGCCAAACAGAGGCTGATCGGCTTTTTGATTGTTGTTTGTCATGGGATCGCCTTTCGTATGCCCTGTGAAATCCGGGTTTTGACTGGCAAAGTCAAGACGCAGTCGGCACGCGCGGCCCCGGTTCGCGGCGCATATGGCCGATTAGATAGGTGAAAAGGGCGGCAAGCACGATGCTTCCGCCGATCATCGTCCGCGCAGAAGGCACTTCATTGTGCAGCAGCACCATCCAGACCGGCGCGAGGATCATTTCGGCAGTCCCGAGCAGAGCGGCAAGCGCGGACGGGATCAGCCGGGCGCCGGTCACATACATCGCCATGCCGAGGCCAAGATTGAGCGCGCCGAAGGCAAACAGCAGAGCAAGATCGGAGGTGCCGACGGCAAAACCGCCGACCTGCGGCACGGCTATCGCCGAGGCCAGGAAACATCCGAGGCAGGCTGCCGGCGTCATGCGAATACCCGGATGGCGGCGTGTCAGCACTGTCATGCAGGCAAAAATCACCGGGATCGAGGCTGCAAGGCCAAGGCCGAGCAGAGAGCCGCCTTCTCCGATCGAGGCCGAGACCATGATCGCCACGCCGACGATGACGGCGGCGATTGCCCCCCAGGTCACGGCCGTGATTGCTTCACCGAGCAAAACGCGGGCGAGCAGTGCGGCAAACAGCGGAATGGCCGCCATGAACAGCACGACATTGGCCACCGGCGTCATGCTCACAGCCAGCACGAAGCAGGTCGATACAGCGGCAAAACCAATCGCAATCATCAGCCCTGGCCATCCCATCGCCCGAAACAGCTGAACGGTTCCAGCAATCCTGTCGCGGATGAGCATGAAGCTCAGCAGAAAAAGTCCACCAAACAGGCAGCGCCAGAAGACGATGGCCCAGCTGTCGCTCACGCCGATGAAACGCTGGATCGCGCCGCCGTAGCTCCAAGCCGTGGCGGAGCCCAGCACCAGGGCAATACCGAGCCAGGGGCGGGCAGTGGAGAGGGATGAAGAGCTTGCGGTCATGGGGGGCTCGCAGAGTGTCGAACATAAAAGAAAGCCCCGGAGCGACCGGGGCTTGCTATCGTCATTTGGTTTCGGCCGGCTTTCGCCTGAATACATTGCGGATCGTCTTGAACAGTTCGATCTCGACGCCGTGGCGCTTCATGATGATCGACTGCTGCAGGACCGAAAGCGTGTTGTTCCAGGCCCAGTAGATCACGAGACCGGCCGGGAAGCTGCCGAGCATGAACGTGAAGATCAGTGGCATCCAGTTGAACAGCATCGCCTGGGTTGGATCCGGAGGCGTCGGGTTCATGCGCATCTGTGCCCACATGGTAACGCCCATGATGATCGGCCAGATACCAAGATGCAGGAAGGTCGGCGCCTCGAAGGGAAGCAGGCCGAACAGGTTGACGAAACTCGTCGGGTCCGGCGCGGACAGATCCTGGATCCAGCCGAAGAACGGCGCATGGCGCATTTCGATGGTCACGTAAATGACCTTGTAGAGCGCGAAGAACACCGGAATCTGCAACAGCACCGGCCAGCAGCCGGCAACCGGGTTGATCTTCTCGGTCTTGTAGAGCTGCATCATCGCCTGCTGCAGCGCCATCTTGTCGTCGGCATGCTTGACCTTCAGCTCTTCGAGCTTCGGCTGCACGCGCTTCATGTTGGCCATCGATGCATATTGCTTGTTGGCCAGCGGGAAGAACAGCAGCTTGACGACGATGGTCGTCAGCAGGATGGCCACGCCGAAATTGCCGACGAGCTGATAGAAGTAATCCATCAGTTTGAACATCGGCTTGGTGATGAAGTAGAACCAGCCCCAGTCGATCATCAGATTGAACTTCGGGATGTTGAGGTTCTGCTCGTAGCTCTCGATGACCGGGACCTGCTTGGCACCGGCAAACACCATCTGCTTGACGGTTGTGCTCTGGCCTGGCGGTACGCTGACGGCATCGCCCTTGTAGTCGGCCTGGAAGCGCGGCTGACCATCGGTGAAATGCGAGAAGCGCGATTCGTAGGGGATGGTCTGCGCCGGGATCAGCGACGAGGCCCAATACTTGTCGGTGATGCCGAGCCAGCCGCCGGTCGCTTTTTCATTGGTGACGGCTTCTTCTTCGATGTCGCTGTATTTGTGTTCCAGCAGGCTGCCTTCAGCGCCAAGAACGCCAAGGAAGCCTTCATGCAGAACGAAGACCGACGGCGTGGTCGGCTTGTTGTAGCGCGTCAGGCGACCATAGGGCGCCACGCTGGCCGCGGTCGTACCTGCATTGGCCACGGTATCCTCGATGGTGAACATGTAATGTTCGTCAACCGAGATCGTCCGGCTGAAGGTCAGGCCGGCGTCGTTGGTATAGGTCAGGGTGACCGGCGTTGCCTGGGTGAGTGTCGCGCCTTCAGCCGCAGTCCAGACGGTGGTCGGGCCAGGCGCACTGCCGGCATTTTCGCCAGCGATATAGCCGAGTTCGGCAAAATAGGCGTCGGCGGTCTCGGCCGGGCTGAACAGCGTGACGATCGGGCTGCTGTTGTCGACGGTCTCGTGATACTGCTTCAGGCGCAGGTCATCGAGGCGGGCGCCTGTCAGGTTGATCGAGCCGATCAGGTCTGGCGTGTCGATGGCAACGCGCGCGGATTTTGCAATGGCGGCATCGCGGCTAGCTTCCGGAGAGACTGCGGCAGCACCTGCAGGCAGGGCGCCGTCAACCGAACCGGCGGCCGTGGTCGCTGCCGGAGATTGTGTCGCGGCCTGGCTTTGCTCAATGGCGATGCGCGCTTCCTCGGCCTGGCGCTGCGCCTCGATCCGGGGGTTCATGTAGAAGAACTGCCAGGCCAGCACGATCACGACGGATAAGGCAATCGCGACAAAATAATTGCGGTTGTTTTGCATCATTCTTTCCTGGAACCGGCCTTCGGAGACCGTAAGTTAGTCGTCTGGCTGTTGGCTATGCGGTTGGTCAGTTGCGCTGCAAGCTGATCAAACGGCGCGTTCAGCACCTCGCGCCGGGCGACAATGACATAGTCGTGTCCCGGCTGCATTGCAAACGCTGCCTTCAGTCGCACGGCCTCTTTTAGCCTGCGGCGCATACGATTGCGCTCGACTGCATTGCCATGTTTCTTGGTGACGGTGAAGCCGACGCGGGCCGGTGCGCTGTCTTTTCGGTCGAGAACCTCCAGAAGGATGAGGCGACCCTTGCGCTTTTCGCCGTTTCTGGCGGCGAGGAACTGGGGGCGGCTTTTCAGCCGCCCGACAGTGTTCTTCTGTTCTGTGTCTGTCATGAGCCCGTCAATCTCGTCGGGCGTCTGGCCGTTAGGCCGACAGCTTAGCGCGACCGCGACCGCGGCGAGCGTTCAGAACTTTGCGGCCGCCTGCGGTGGCCATACGCGCACGGAAACCGTGGCGGCGCTTGCGAACAAGCTTGGAAGGCTGGTAAGTACGCTTCATTTATTTAATACCGCGGTGTGCGGCCCTTCTTGGATTTTGCATTGTATGCAAAAGCGTTGGTGCAATCGCACGGCTAACCGCCGCCGGGGCGGGTTTCCGAACGTGCGCGGCTTATAATGTCGAAGGGCCACAGAGTCAATCGGGCGTAAAGACCGGCACGCCGCCTCGTGAAGGCGATTGTCATGCCGGGGCGTTAGGGCCGAGCAGTGGTGGCAAAATGGTCGCGTCACTTGGTCCTTTTAGCCGCCAAGTCTTTCGCGCTGCACTAAAATGGCTTAAATCATGACCGGCAACCCCAACGGTGCGACCCGGCCGTGCCACAGGAGATGATACGGATGCTTGATCGGCAGGACAGCGATGCGCAGTCCGACCTTGGTGAGGTCTATCCGATGCCGCGCCGTATTCGGGGTCTTTCCGGCAAGCTGCTCTGGCTCACCATTGCCTTCGTCATGCTGGCGGAAATCCTGATCTTTGCCCCTTCCGTCGCCACCATGCGCCTGCGCTGGCTGCAGGACAGGTTGAACACGGCGGCTGCCGCCGGCGTCGTCATCGACGGTCTACAGCCGCTTGAGCTTCCGCGCCAAGTGCAGGACGACACCCTGATGACCACGGGCACCAAGGCGATCGTTCTGCGTAAAGACGGCACATCGCGGCTGCTGGCCGTCACCGAGATGCCCAAGGAGGTCGACGCACAGTTCGATCTTGCCAATTACGGCGAGCTTCAATCGATCCGCGATGCCTTCTACACGCTGTTGCTGGGTGGCGACCGTTTGCTGCGTGTCTATGGTCCGGTCGGCGAAAGTGACATGGTCATCGAGTTGGTGATGGAGGAGAAGGCTTTGCGCAAGGCCATGCTTGCCTATGCGCATAACATCCTGATCGTCTCGCTGTTCATCTCCGTAATCACGGCCATCCTGATGTATCTGGCGATCAATCGCATGATGATCGTGCCGGTTCGTCGCCTGACCAGCAACATGCAATCCTTTGCCGAGAATCCAGAGGATCCGACCCGTGTCTGGTTTGCCGGCGACGGCAATGACGAGATTGCGGTCGCCGGTCGTCATTTGGCGCGCATGCAGGGCCAGCTGCAAAAGACACTGAAGCAGCAGAAGAATCTTGCCGACCTGGGCCTGGCTGTGTCGAAGATCAATCACGACATGCGCAATATCCTGGCGTCCGCACAGCTGATGTCCGACCGCCTCGTCGACGTCGATGACCCTCTGGTCAAGAGTTTCGCACCGAAGTTGCTGCGTACCATCGATCGTGCCGTCGGCTATACGAACGAGGTGCTGGCCTACGGCCAGACCTCGGAGGCTGATCCGCGCCGACGCCTCTTCCGCCTCGCAGACCTGTGCCAGGAAGTGCGCGATCTTCTCAACATCGGCCCCGACAGCGGCATCGAATTCATCGAGGCGGTTGCGGCCGATATCGAAGTCGACGCCGACAGCGAGCAGTTGTTTCGAGTCATCCACAATATCTGCCGCAACGCTATCCAGGCGTTGGCAACCTATGTTCCGGAAGATCCGGACTATCCTCGCCGAATCACGGTCTCCGCGCAGCGCACGGGTGCGGTTGTCGCCATAACCGTAGACGATACCGGCCCTGGCATGCCACGCAAGGCGCGCGAGAATCTCTTTGCCGCGTTCCGTGGTTCGGCGCGATCGGGTGGTACGGGGCTCGGCCTTGCCATTGCCCGCGAACTGGTGATTGCCCACGGTGGAACAATCGCACTTGTGGAAAAGCCAGGTCCCGGCACGCTGTTTCGCGTCGAGATCCCCGACAGGCCAGTGTCTCTGAACGATTGGCGTGCCCGCGCCTGAACGCTTCGGTTTTCGTTCGTGACGGCAAAATGACTCTTTTTTCGCAAAGGCGCTTGCAATCCTCCGCAGTCCGCTTTAGAGGATCGCCACACGCCGACGAACAGTCGGTGAGGCAAGCACCCGTAGCTCAGCTGGATAGAGCACCAGACTACGAATCTGGGGGTCAGGAGTTCGAATCTCTTCGGGTGCGCCACTACTTAGCTTCATTTGAAGCACTCCATTTTGCAGAATTTTTCTGCAAAATCTGTTTCCAGAACACTCTCGAATTTCGCGATTGCGTTGCCCGTCATGATGCTGGTGCGGGCGAGATATTTATCCGAAATGTGTCGCGCCGGGCATGGCTTAAGGTCCGTGCCGACACGATCCGTCAGGCGTTTGCTCCGGTCTTCGACCGTGGTTGTCTGAGGCTCGGATCGCGCGAGGCTCGGCGTCCCGGCACGAGACGTTGCCCATAAGATTTTCGTGTTGGGTCATGCTGTTGAACCGACCGCATACCGTGCGGCAGCATGCCTGAGAGAGAGATGGGGAGCGAGGTTTCCTCGGGCTTCGTTCAGCCTCTCCCAGAGGCGCACGTCGGCGAGGGAGGGAATTGTCACAAGCTCCCCCTGGTCGAAACCGGCAAGCGCTGCCTCCACCATCTCGGATGCTTCCATCATCATGTCCTGCGGGATCACCTCGATGTCGATCCCGGCGCGGTCGAAGATTTCCGTGCGGGTAAAGCCCGGTAGCACGGCCTGTATCTGGACGCCCTTGGGCTTGAGTTCGACCTCCAGAGCCTGCGTCAAAGCCAGTACGAAAGCCTTGCTGGCAACATAGGTCGCGTGAAAGTGTTCTGGCATCAGCGCGACGACTGAGGCGATGTTGATGATTGCGCCTTCGCCGCGGTCGGCGAAGACCTTGGCCGCCGTGATAGTCAAAGCGTGCAGGACATCGACGTTCAAGTGCACCATGTCCAAGAGGCCTTCGACCTCTGACGCCAGAACCGCGACCTTTGGCCCTATCCCGGCGCAGTTGACCAGGAGACGGACAGAGCTGTTCTCTTGCAGGCTTGCCAGCACCCTGGAGAGGTCGACTGCTTTGGCGAGGTCGGCGGGTAGAGGTGTGATGGCGACCCCATGCGCCTGCGACAGCCGTTTCGACAGAGCGCTGAGCCTCTCTACGTCACGGGCAACAATCACGAGATCGTAGCCGCGTCCGGCCAGCTTTTCCGCGTAGACAGCGCCGATGCCCGACGACGCTCCGGTGATCAGTGCAGTACCCTTTGACATGTGCCTTCTCCTGTTGCGCCGCTTGCGCGACAATGATCTCTATGGTCGCTAAGACACCCTCACAGCGTCTGTTGCGGTTGCGCCGACATCAGTTTTCTTCTCTGCGGCCCTCTGTTTGCTTCGGTGGAGATGGTCGGACGGCAGACGTTGCCGTCCGCAAGCGTCAGGCCGCTTTCGCTGCCGATCCGAGATATTCGTCGGTCGACTGCATGCGCGCATAGGCGAAGCCGAGCGCCGCCATGAAGGCAGCGTGGGCAAGATGGGCAGGCACGGTCACGCCGTTGAATTCGAGGTCGCGGGAGGCGCATGCGTCGTGGACCACGGTGACGGGATAACCGAAGTCTGCCGAAGCGCGGGTGATGGCATCGACGCACATGTGGCTCATGTTGCCGCAGACAACGACCGCGTCGATGCCGTTAGCGTCGAGGTGTTGCTTGAGATCGGTGTCCCGGTACGAGTTGAT
The DNA here is from genome assembly GCF_918741265.1 of Rhizobium sp. CECT 9324. NCBI lineage: Bacteria > Pseudomonadati > Pseudomonadota > Alphaproteobacteria > Hyphomicrobiales > Rhizobiaceae > Rhizobium > Rhizobium sp. CECT 9324. The sequence goes on from NZ_CAKKMZ010000001.1 coordinate 977,525, forward strand.
GTGGTGCTTTAGCACCACATGCTCGGTATCGAGATTGATCACGCTCGGATGCAGCGCCGCACCCTGCGAGCCGGGTTGGAAGAACGGCGCATCGGCAGTCGGAAACTCGTGCCGGATGTGAACGACTAGGTCGCCTGCAGACCTTGCCTCCGCTATCAGGCGCGCCGCGTTGCGGGCCGCGGCTTCCACGCCGAACAATGTCCATTTCCCACCAGGGAAGTAGTCGTTCTGGATATCGACGACGATCAATGCTTTCTTGCTCATGGTACTTTCCTTCATCCAATGCGCTGCCATCCGCGCGGCGGGTGCCGCTCGTGGAAGCCTTGTTGCGGGATTGACGACAGGAAGCTTGTCCTTCCTCACCAGTGGCCTGCAGGACAAAACCTAGCCGGCAGGGGTACGCACTTCACTTTCCGGGTTCAGCTCAGGAGGCTGCTCGGAGGTCTCCGATAAGCGTGGGCACGAGTTCCGACACGGTCGGATGGATAGGCACCGACCATTGCAGGTGCGGATACGGCGTGCGCGCATTCATCGCGTCGATGATGCCGTGAATTGCCTCGTCGCCCTCGATACCGAGAAAAGCCGCCCCGAGTATCTGCTGCGTTCCGGCATCCGCCACGATCTTCATGAACCCTTGCGTCTCGCCCTTTTCGATGGCGCGGCCGACACGGTTCATGGGTCTGGTAGAAACAAGGATCGGCCGTCCGGATGCTCTCGCCTGGCGCTCCGTCATGCCGACCCGCCCGAGCGGCGGGTCGATGTAGAGGGCGTAGGCAGGAATGCGATCGCTGAGCTTGCGGTCGGCTCCGTCAAGCAAGTTGGCGGCGACGATCTCGAAATCGTTGTAGGACGTGTGCGTGAATGCGCCCTGTCCGTTGCAGTCGCCCAGCGCCCAGATGCCGGGCACATTGGTGGAAAGACGGTCGTCGACGACGATGAAGCCTTTGTCATCCGTTTTCACGCCGGCTCTATCAAGTCCCAGATCATCGGTATTGGGTCGTCGGCCTGTGGCTACGAGAACGTGGCTGGCGATGATGGTCCCGTTGTTCGTCGTGACCTCTATGTCATCTGCGGCTTTGCAGAACGATAGTCCCGTTGCGCGCGTCTGCACGGTGATGCCTTCCGCATGCATGATGCCGGCAATCGCATCGGAAATGTCCTCGTCTTCACGGGAGGCAAGATAAGGCCCACGCTCGACGACCGTGACCTGCGCTCCGAAGCGCCGGTACATCTGTGCAAATTCCAGCCCGATATAGCTTCCGCCGATCACGACCAGATGGCGGGGGACTTCGGTCAGTTGGATGATCGACGTGCTTGTCAGATATGGAACGTCTGCAAGCCCTGGATAGTCGGGAATGGAGGGGCGTGCTCCGACATTGACGAATATCTGGGGTGCAACAAGCCGCTCACCGTTCGCCACGATCGTGTTGGGGTCCTCGAACCGCCCCTGTGCGTAGATCACCTTCATGGTGTCGAGGCCATCGAACCAGGTCTCAAGGCCATGCCGAGCATTGAGTGTGACCTTCTCGGCGCGCCCATGCACGATTGTCATGTCGATCGCGATCTCACCATTGATCATGACGCCATGGTCTGAAGCGCCGCGGGCGACATGTGCCGCTCTCGCACTGGCAATGAGCGTCTTCGTCGGCATGCATCCGGCATTGACGCAGGTGCCGCCGAGATATTTTCGCTCGACCAGCGCCACCTTGCGTCCGGCCGAAGCCATGCGGGCTGCGAGAAACGGTCCGGCCTGTCCTGCGCCGATGAAGATCGCGTCGAACTCGCTCATGACACGGCCATAACAATCAGGAGTGCTCCGCCGACAGCGGCTACGTCTTCGATGAGTGCCGCTGGAAGGTCACGTCCGAAGGAGGCCGCCAGTCTGGCACGGACTGCCGCACCGCCATAGGTGCCGATAACCGCGCCGACAACACCGGCGACCAGTCCCAGCACAAGCGATCCGCTCGTCGCTCCGATCGCCGCGCCCGACAGGCCGCCTGTGACAATGCGTGTGACGAACTGGACCGGCACCTTGCGCGACGGCGTGCTCGGCAGCTGGTCGGTGATCAACTCACCGATCGCCAGCACACTCAATATCCAAGGTGCCCATCTGTATCCCAGGAAGGCTAGCGGCGTCTGGGAGAGATCGAGCCATCCCAGGCTTGCGGCCCATGCGATGGCCGCCGGGGCTGTCATCGCGCGCAATCCTGCGACGACACCGATCAAAAGTGCAAAGACGATAATCATGTTGTTCCCCTGTGTTTTCCGGACGTGGCGCACCGTCTGCAATGCGCCACCGTTTTTGCAGATCAGCGACTAGCTCTTGATGAACGCGAGAAGATCGGGATTGACGATCTCGGGATGTGTCGTGCACAGCCCGTGGGGAAGCCCGGCATAGGTCTTGAGCGTACCGTTTTTCAGAAGTTTCACCGACAGCGGGGCCGAGTCCGCATAAGGAACGATCTGGTCGTCGTCACCGTGCATCACGAGCGTCGGCACGGTTATGGCCTTCAGGTCGTCAGTGAAATCGGTTTCCGAGAAGGCCTTGATGCAGTCGTAATGCGCCTTCGCACCGCCTGCCATTCCCTGCCGCCACCAGTTTTCGATAACGCCCTGGCTGACTTTCGCACCGGGCCTGTTGTAGCCGTAGAACGGGCCGGCCGGGACGTCGAGGAAGAACTGCGCGCGGTTGGCGACCAATGCGGCGCGGAAACCGTCGAAGACTTCAATAGGCAGGCCGCCCGGGTTCTTGTCCGACTTCACCATGATCGGCGGGACAGCGCCGATGAGAATGGCCTTGCTGACACGGCCAGGCTTTGCACGGGCAACATAGTGAGCCACTTCGCCGCCGCCTGTCGAATGGCCGATATGGACTGCGTCCTTGAGATCGAGCGCATCGGTCAGCACCGCGACGTCGGCGGCATAGGTGTCCATCTCGTTTCCAGTCCAGGTCTGGGTTGAGCGGCCGTGGCCTCGGCGGTCGTGGGCGATGACGCGATAGCCTTTTTCCAGGAAATACATCATCTGGCCGTCCCAATCGTCGGCGCTGAGTGGCCAGCCATGGTGAAAGACGATCGGCTGCGCGTCCTTCGGACCCCAGTCCTTGTAGTAGATTTCCGTGCCGTCCTGCGTTTTGACGAATGACATGATCTGGTTCTCCGATGGGTTGGTAGAAGAGTGTGTGGCGGCTGAGCCCTGTCTTGGAAGTGCCATGGCGGCGACCGCAATCCCCCCGGCCAGCATGACATCACGTCGGGTTATCCCCGATGCGAGGGCGAATGTGCGTTCAGTCATGGCATCCTCCTGGATTGGCGTTCGATGGCATGAGGTTGCCTGAGGCGCGTTCGGTTGGCGAGTAAAGCGTCGTAAATCGATGCAAACGGAGCCGCGGCTGGCAAATGCTCAAACAATTCGATTGCGGCGTTCTTTCACGATCGCCAGCAATGCATGCGCGGCCAGGATTGGTGCATCGTCAGACACGCCGAACATCAAGAGGCCGTCGCCTTCGGGATAGGGGGCCGCCGCGACACTGCTGCCAAATATGATGGCTACCGGCTTTCCGCTCTCCAGAAGTGAGATGAGGATGGCAGCCACGCCATCGCTGTCGCTCTCCCGCAACGTGCCGGCAAAGCCCAGACAAAGCGCCGCATCGAAGTCTTCGGAGACGATCTGGCTGGCAGCCAAAGTATCGGCGAGATCGTCTCGGGCTGCCCTGTCGAGAAGCAACCGGCGCACACTCGGTTCCTGCGGCTCCGCGTCTCTGAAGTCGGGAAGATTGGGATGACCGCCGGTCAACGTGGCCAGCACAACCTCTGCGCCGTCGTCCTTGAAAAGATAATAGGGTGACGCGATGCGTCCCAGTGTGACCGCGCCAGCCGATGGATCGCCCGTTTCGTCCGTCGAAAGAATGACCAGTAAACGGATCGGCTGGCTGCCTTCCATGACGCGCTCCTCTTCGCACAGACGATGCCCTCTGGCAGGGCAGGAAGCGAGTTTAGAGTTGTAAATCTGTGTAAACGCGTTTCCCGGGCTGTGTCGCCACGATGCGAGGTCAAGCCAAGTCGCGTTCGACAAGCCGGGCCAATGCGATGGCCCCTGAGTCAACCGCCGTGCGCCCCGCCACGTCGAGGCTGAGTTTCGCACTCGCCAGGTCCAACATTTCGAGCTGTATGTTTGCCTTTGCCCGGTGAAGTTCGGGAAGGTACCACGCCTCTCCTGAGGCACTGCTCTTTTTCAGGGAGTGATCGAGTACCGCAATGGCCTCGGAATTGCGACCCAGTCCGGACAGCGCGCGCGCCTCCGTTGCGACGAACATCGTCTCGAACAGGATAAAGCCCGCTTTGCGCAGGGATTGCAGGCCGTGTCGAAGCTGACGGAGGCATGCCTGATTGTCGCCGTCCCGCCGCACAAGCTCTGCCTCGAAACATTCCGCATAGGTGCGCCAAACATCGAGCATGGTCGCCTTCGTGTGATTTCTGAGCATGGCGACATAGTGGGCCGCCAACGCATCGTTGCCGGACATAAGTGCAAGCGGGCAGGCCGCTTCCGCCAAGGCATTGGTAAGGGAGGCGTAGTGTCCGATGCTCTCAGCATAGTCGAGCGTGGACACCACATCGGCCATGGCCTCCTGCTCGCGTCCGAGGAACCACTTGCACCGTGAAAGCACGATCCTCGCAGTTACCCGCTGGTCAAACTGAAAGCGGATCGCGTGTCCGGCCGATGGAAGCCCCTCGTATTCGAGAAGCATGGCGCTGAGGCAATCAGCGGCTTCGGCATGGCGGCCCAGCCAATGAAGGGTCGCGCCCTTCATACGGTGGCCTATGACAATGTCGGCGGGATCCGGTGACCGGGCCGCCATCTCTGCGAATCGAAGTGTCAAACCGAATGCGGTATTCGGCTCCGCTCGGTTCAAGGCGTCGACCCAAAGCCCCCAGATGGATCGGAGCTGATGATCGACATCCCCAAGTTTCTCGGCGATGCGTGCCGACGCCGTCCAGGCCTCGACACCTCGACCCGGGGCATCGGCGGCGATCAGTTGTGGCCATCCCAGGGCCGCGTAGAGTTTCATTCTGCTTGCTTCGTCGATGTCGGGGTTTGCATCGAGATAGGCGATCGATGACGTGACCGCAGCAATGCACTCGTCGAACAGGGATAGTTTGAAAAACAGCGGCAAGGCGGCGACTGTAACTCTCGCGCCCTGGAGCCTCTCACCATTGCCGAGAAGCGCCCAGTCGAGATAGGCTCGGAGACTGGGTAGGAGATAGCCAAATTCGCACGTTACCTCGGCGGTGGCATTGGTATGCATCGCCGATGCGGATCCCTCGAAAAGCTCCCAAAGATAGGTCCCGAACCGGGCCATCACCTGATCGAAAGCGCCTGATTCGGCGAGCTTCATCGAGGCATAGATACGTGTGGTGTCGAGCAAGCGATACGACTGATCGGTTGCGCCCATCTCAACGACGACCAGCGATTTGGCAACAAGCGCGGCCAGAAGATCGTCGGCATCGCCGGTGAGCACGGCTTCTGCTCCGCTGGTGGAAAAACGTCCTCTGAAGACCGAGAGTTCGGCCAGCGCGCGCTGTTCCATAGGGTTCAGCAGCATGTAGCTCCAGTCCAGAGCCGCGCGAAGCGTCTGGTGCCTGGGCAGCGCAGTCCGCCGTCCTCGGGTAAGAATCTTGAAGCAATCGTTGAGGGATTTGCCGAGCGACGCAACGCCCATCGATTCGAGACGGCCTGCAGCAAGTTCGATGGCGAGCGCGATCCCATCAAGCCGCGTGCAGATGTCGATGACGATGGGGGCATCTTCGTCGGTGAGCTTATAGCCGCCCAGACACGCATCGGCCCGCTCCACGAACAGTTGCACGGCCGGAAACCTGAGCGCCTCGTCCGGGCTGACGTCGCTTGTCGGCGTATCGAGGGGCAGGAGACGGTGAACACGCTCGCCGCTTCCCCTGAGCGGTTCGCGGCTTGTGGCCAGGAACCTGACCGACGGCGTTCGCTGCAGGACCCCTTCGACGAATTTCGTCGCATCCTCGATCAGGTGTTCGCATCCGTCGAGAACGACCAGGGTCGGCATTGCTTCAAGCGTCTTGCATATCGTTTCCAGCATATCGTCGGCGCGCGATTTGACGCCGAGAGCGGATGCGACAACCGTCGGCAGGAGATCGCCTGACGCAACGTCTGAGAGCTCGACACGCACGACCTTCAGACTGTTGGACGATTTGCTGGCGACCGCTCTGGCGACAGTGGACTTTCCAATCCCGCCTGGGCCTGTGACAGTGACCAGTCGGCTTTTTTCCAACTGTGACAGGATCGTCTCGATGCTTTGATCGCGGCCAAATATCCGCAAGGCATCTCCGTCGCGTGGTCCCGGGGCAAATGCAGGCTTGATTGGCGGAGGCTGTGATCGGCGCTCCATCGGCGCGATGAAGGTATAGCCGCGCCCCGGAATGTTGGCGATGAAGTGAGGTTCGGACTTCGTGTCTCCCAGAGCCTTCCTCAATGCAGACATGTGCACCCGCAGGTTGGCATCGTCGACGAACGTGTCTGGCCACACATGCTTTACGATTTCCTGGTTGGTCTTGAGCTCGCCCGGATGGGCGACCAGGAATAGCAGGATGTCGATAGCCCGGCTTCCCAGGGGCACGATTGTTGCGTCCCGCAACAGGCTTCGCCTGGCAGGCACGATCGAGAACGGTGCGAAATACAGTTCCTCTTCCAATCGCGCCACTCCAGCGACACCAATCCCAATGGTCTTTGTTCACGTCGCGCCACTACACGTCGGGGTAGTGTGCATCGCTCTTATGCTTCACTGTAAGACACACTTGGCAATTGCCAAATAAAATACCGGAAAATCCGACGAACGGATGAGACGTTTCTTGCTATTCGGGACGCACAAGCGACGTTGCTCGCGCAATTCATTTCGGTGCAATACGGAAACCGGCATTGATGCCAACGCTGGAGACCTTTGAATATTAAAATCAGCTAATTAAGTTAGCGCGACTATTTACGCAAAGTCGCATCAGCACTCTAACGCATGGAAATCAGATCTGCATCAGGTTTGTAGTTGAGTGTGGAGGGGCCGTGACAGTAAGGTCTCGATGACAGGGGCACGCGGGTCGGGACATTATGGATATTCTCAATATAGCTTCGATCGCATATTTCCTCGTCATCTGGATGACGATAGAGCCCTTGATGGCAGCTGGGTGGCCGAAGAAGCTGGACAGTCTTCTCGTCGATATGGTGCGTATCCGGGCCGCATGGATGCGCGAGGTTCTGACCCGCGACAACAATTTCATCGGTGACGCCGCTATCCTCGGCCACACGATCAACTCCGCATCTTTTTTCGGATCGGCGAACCTCATTGTAATCGTTGGTATGAGCAGCGCGCTGTTCATGGAGCCAGATTACGGAACGGGTGCGGGCCTGATCGCCAAGTTTGCCGCACAAGACCCGGTTTGGTTCTTTCAATGCAAGGTCCTGTTGATCATGGCGACCTTGATGCGAGGCCTGTCCGATTTCATTTGGGCTGTGCGTCAGATCAACTACTGCCTGGCCGCCATCGGAGCCAGCCCCTCCCGTGAGGAGGACAGGGACATCACGGCGTGGACAAACGCCCTGACGCTTGTGCTCAATCCGGCACTTCGGTCATTCAGCGTCGGGGTTCGGTCATACTACTTCACCGTGGCCGCAGCGTTCTGGTTTCTGGGGCCGATACCGTTCATGATCGCAACCACGTGTTCGGTCGGGCTTCTGATCTGGCGACAGACGTGGTCAGATACCGCCAAGGGCGTGACCGCCATAAGAAAGCTTCTCGATAGTTGCGGTCCCAAGCCGTAGCATTCAGTTCAGATCACCGGCGTCCACCGCAAAAGGCGCTCAGTCGTGATTCATTCACATTCGGATGCTGAGGTTTCTCGCGATCGTTTCGCCGATTTTTCCACGAGTGCTCCCACGAGACGGACGTTTCAGTAGGCTTGGTGCGAAGTGGCGCGAATGCTTCCCGGGCGGCGGTTTTGTTGTATCCTACCTGGATCAGGGCAAGGCTCAGCGACAAGGCAGACGCCAGGAAGCCCCTTCTCAACTCTCGGTAGGATCGCAATGTTCAAGCCACCCGTGTTCAACCTGGTTCTTGCTGCGGGACTGATTTCAGCGCTAACGTCATGCAGCGCCGATACGCTCTCGACAGCGCCGACCAAAGGTCCGTGCAATGCGGAAGCCGCCCAGAGCCTCGTCGGCAAGCCGAAACCCTCGGACCCGGAGGCAATGCAACTGACGAACTCGAAGGCCGTTCGCCAGATCGAGCCGGGCCAGATGGTAACGCAAGATTTCAGAGAAGATCGCGTGACGATCGAGACGGACCCGGCCAACGGCCTGGTTGTCATGGCTAGGTGTGGCTGACGACCGGCGCTTCACATTTGAGACGGATGTCGGTTGTCGTTGCCGCAAAATTTGATGCATCGACACGGTTCAAAATTTTCATGGTCTCATTTGACCATCTAATATATCAGTTTCCGGAAACGTTGCAGGGCGAGATTCGCGATCCGTCATACTGTGGAAAGTCTTGTGGCTGCACAGCGGAGAGCGTCTTGGGCCTTTCTTTGCGTTCGGCAGCATGCGGTGGCTTGGTTAAGGGGAAATGCAGATGAGATGGAAGCGGACGATACAGCTGCTCGACGTTCACGCCGAAGGTGAAATCGGCAAGGTGGCGATTGGTGGTGTGCCGAAGATTCCGGGTGAAACTGTCGCGGATCAGTTGGCATGGCTCAACTCTGACCCCAAGGGTGAAGAACTGCGCCGCATGCTCGTGCTGGAACCACGCGGCGCGCCGATCGGCTCGGTCAATCTGCTTCTGCCGCCGAAAAATCCTGCCGCCGATGCCGCCTTTGTCATCCTGCAGCCGGATCAGGCGCATGCCAGTTCCGGTTCGAATTCCATCTGCGTGACCACGGCTCTGTTGGAGGCTGGTATCGTCGAGATGCAGGAGCCTGAGACCATCGTGATGCTGGAAACGGCGGCAGGCCTCGTCAAGGCGACGGCGACCTGCCGCGATGGCCGCTGCGAGCGCGTCAAGCTCACTATGGTGCCTTCCTTCGTCCACGAACTCGATGTCGCGCTCGAAACCGAGCAATGGGGCCGCATCACCTTTGACCTCAGCTATGGCGGCATATTCTATGCGCTGGTAGATGTCGGTCAGGTTGGCCTGACCATCGAAAAGGCCAATGCTCGCGCACTGGTCGAGGCGGGCATGATCCTGAAGGAAGAAATCAATCGCAAGATTCCGGTGGTGCATCCCGAGATCTCCGCCATTTCCGGCGTCGCCTATGTCATGTTCCGCGATGTCGATCCCGATGGTGCCATCCGCACCTGCACGACGATGTGGCCGGGACGTGTGGACCGCTCGCCCTGCGGAACCGGCAATTCGGCAAACCTGGCAACGCTTCACGCCCGCGGCCTTGCCAAGGTCGGCGACGTGATGACGTCACGATCGATCATCGGATCCGAATTCGAGGTCGGCCTTGCGGGCGTCACAGAGGTCGCGGGCCGCCCTGCGGTCATCCCGACGATCAGTGGTCGCGGCTTCACCTTTGGCCTGCATCAGGTCGCACTCGATCCCTTCGATCCTTTCGAGCGTGGATTTGCACTCACCGACGTCTGGGGGCCGTCTTCCGGTTCAATCGGATGAGGTGCGGAGCGTTGAGAATTGGGGCTAATCACCATGGCATTGCTGATTTCGTTAAATTGCGATGCAAGTTGGTAGGCTAATCGTAAGGGTCTTGTTTTTCCCCATCTTGCTATCTGCCGATGCCACCGAATATGTAGGATCGATATGTGTAAATCTCAGATTGGCAAGTAATTTCTAAATGAAAGAACGAGTTGCTTTAGGATCAAGTCTGTTGCCATTTCCGGCAATGCCTTCGACACTTCGCGGAAGTGCCGTGTTTGCCGGCTTAACTCTTGAAGAAGATCGGGAGTGGCTGTCCCGGTGTCACACGCGCGCTCTGTGTGCCGGTGAAAGCCTCGTCGATTTTGAAGATTCATCCAAGGATGTCTTCATCGTCCAGACGGGCGAAGTCCGGGCGGTTCTGCGCTTTTCGGTCGGCAAGGAAGCGATCCTTGGAACCTTCCGGCGCGGCGATATTCTCGGGGAATTGGCGGCCATCGACGACCTTAGCCGTTCGGCAAGCCTGATGGCCGTCAGCGAAGCACTTGTGACCGTGATCCCCTATGCAGTGTTCCATGACATCCTGAGGCAGCGCCCGGACGTTGCGCTGTCGCTTCTGCAACTGCTGTCGAAGCGCGTTCGCTCGATGAACGAGCGCTTGTCGGAGCTGTCGTTCCTCGACACCAAGCATCGGCTCTACAACACGCTGCTGCGCCTGTCTCGCCTGCGAACCGATGGCGGGCGTGAGCGCATCATCTCGCCGCCGCTGGTCCATGCTGAACTGGCCGAGCATATCGGCGCCAGCCGCGAAACCGTGTCGCGGGAAATGTCACGCCTGGCCCGCGAGCAGCTTGTCGAACGCACAAGTCGTGCCATCGTGCTGAAGAACCCGCTCGAACTGTCGAAGCGCATCTCCCGGGCGCTGGAAGGCTAAACCTTGAGCCCCGATCAGGGATAGATCACGCCCTTGCGCAGGATCACATTGGCATAGAGACGCGGTTCGCCGGTCTGTACAATTGTATGGGCCGCCTTAACCCGGTTGTAGAAGTCGGCGCCAACCAGCGGCGTGACCGCGATTTTTGCCTCGTGGCGGGCGCAGCAGGCGATGATTTCCTCGTGCACCGGCTCGATCTGCTCGGGCTTGCCGCCAACGGTGGAACGGAATATCGCCTCGGGCACAAAGTCGTCGATCGGCATGACGCTCAACACCGCATTCAGCACCGGGACGATGTGGTGACCGTCGAGTCGGACCAGCCGGCGCCCATGTTCCAGCGCCGGATAGTTGCCATCGACAATGGCAATCTCGTCGCCATGACCCATGGCGCGCAGCGTCGCCAGAAGCTCGGGGCTCAGAAGCGGATCAATTCCCTTCAGCATGTTCTATTTCCTTGAACAACACGGTTTGGTCGATGAGGTAGCGGGCGAAGATCGGCAGGCTGGCACCACCGATGGCGCGCGCCTGGGCGCCGACTGCGCCTTCGATGATCTCGGGGATGACGACGCCTTGCAGGTCGAGGCGGTTGACCGCTTCGACGGTTGCCGTCACCAGGCGGCTGCGCACCCAGTCCGGGAAACCGCCATCGATGATGGCGGCAGAAAAGTCGATGATCGAGACGGCAGCGATGACGGCCTGCGCCAGGGCTGCTGCCGTATCCTGGATCCAGATTTCCAGCGGTTCACCGAAATCGATCCATTCCTCGGCCGCATACCAGAGCGGCTGCGGATCGATCCCGCGCTCGCGCAGCAGGTTTTCCAGCACGAAGATCGAAGCAATGTCGAGTAGCTGTCGGGTTTGCCCGTGTTTGTCGCGCACGGGCAGGGGACCGATTGCGCCCGCAGTGCCGGTGCGCCCGACAAACAGCGAGGAATTGACCACGATGCCGCCGCCGATGAAGGAGCCGATGTAGAAATACACGAAATCCGGATGCTGGGAGCCTGCGCCGAAGACAAGCTCTGCTCCGCAGGCGCTGGTCGCATCGTTGCGCAGATAGACCGGATGGCTCATTCGGCTGGCCACCTCGGCCTGCAGGTCGACAGTGCGCCAGATCTCCATCGCCCCCTCCGGCGCGCCGACTTCTTCCGCCCAGTTCCACAATTCGAAGGGGGCCGCAATGCCGATGCCGGCGATCCGGACCCGGTGTTCCGCGCTCATGGCCGCTTCCATCTCTGCGATGCCCTCGCAGATGAAGGGCAGCAGATGGTCGGGATGCGGATAGCGATAGGTGCGATGTTTCTGCATGCGAATCTGGCCAATGAAATCCATCAGCACCAGGTCCGCGCTGCGCCGGCCGATCTTTACCCCGAACGAAAATACCGCTTCCGGATTGAGATACATGGGAATGGAAGGCTGGCCGACGCGGCCACGTACCGGTTCGCCGCGCAAAAGCAGCCTGTCATTTTCCAGCGAGCGCATGATGACCGACACGGTCTGGGCCGACAGTCCGGTCATCCGGGCGATATCAGCCTTGGAGTACCCGCGGTTCTGCCGCACGAGGGACAGCACCAGCCGCTCGTTGTAGGCGCGCACGCGCACCTGGTTCGAGCCGCCGCCGGCACTCACCCTGGGCGTCTGTTCCGCCAGCTGTGCTTGATCATTCTGTGACACTTGAGGCCGCTCCTCCCGACCGCTCCCTTAGTAAGGCAGCCTTGGCAGAATGTCACAGCGATTTAATAATTCAATTGGATTTATTTATTGACAGCGAAAATGTTCTGATGTTCTAAATAGCGGTGTGGAGGAGCGGTGCCGGGTGGCGCCGAACCGGGCTGGTAATCATCGGCCCGGCCGACATGCGACGACCAGAGGAGCTGGTCGAACACTTTCGGGAGGAAATTATGAAGAAATCTCTGCTTACTGCTGCTCTGTCGACCCTTGCTCTTGGCGTTGTATTCGCCATGCCTGTGCAGGCCGCAGATGTATCGGCATGCCTGATCACCAAGACGGATACCAATCCATTCTTCGTCAAGATGAAGGAAGGCGCGACCGCCAAGGCGACCGAACTCGGCGTGACCTTGAAGACCTATGCCGGCAAAATTGATGGTGACTCGGAAAGCCAGGTTGCAGCGATCGAAACCTGCATCGCCGACGGTGCCAAGGGCATCCTGCTGACCGCGTCCGATACGAAGGGCATCGTTCCGGCGGTCCAGAAGGCGCGCGACGCCGGCCTGCTGGTCATCGCCCTTGATACGCCGCTCGAGCCGATCGATGCAGCCGACATGACCTTCGCGACCGACAACCTGCTCGCCGGCGAACTGATCGGCAAATGGGCCGCCGCCACCCTCGGCGATGCCGCAAAGGACGCCAAGATCGCCTTCCTTAACCTGACACCGTCGCAGCCGTCGGTCGACGTCCTGCGCAATCAGGGCTTCATGAAGGGCTTTGGCATCGACACCGTCGACATCAACAAGATCGGCGATGAAACCGATGCGCGCATCGTTGGCCACGACATCACCAACGGCAATGAAGAAGGCGGTCGTACCGCCATGGAAAACCTTCTCCAGAAGGATCCGACCATCAACGTCGTGCACACCATCAACGAACCGGCAGCCGCTGGCGCTTATGAAGCGCTGAAGGCCGTCGGCAAGGAAAAGGACGTGCTGATCGTCTCCGTCGACGGTGGTTGCCCGGGCGTGAAGAATGTTGCTGAGGGCGTCATCGGTGCGACCTCGCAGCAGTATCCGCTGCTGATGGCATCGCTCGGCATCGAAGCGATCAAGAAGTTCGCCGACACCGGTGAAAAGCCGGCGGCAACCGAAGGCAAGAACTTCTTCGATACCGGCGTGGCACTGGTCACCGACAAGCCTGCAACCGGCGTCGAGTCGATCGACACCAAGGCCGGCACGGACAAGTGCTGGGGCTGATCTCCAAAGACTGAGCCTGACGGCGAAGTCCTGACGGGAGAAAGCCTCCCGTCAGCCAAGGTGCGAAGCGCCCGGCCCACGCGGTGGCCCAACTCAGGCGACCGTAGGCCGGGCGTGTCCTTCGTGTAGAGAGAAATCCATAACGGCAGGGAGGATAACCCATGCAGCCGGCCAATCCCGAAACACGGACCGCCCAGGACTTCGAGAAGGTCCTGACCGAGAGTTCGACCAAGGTCGCCTCGTTCGAGCGCCAGGAACGCAGCGCTCTCGAGCATTTCCAGCACTTCTTGCATTCCAGCCCGGCAGCGGTTGCGTTGATCGTTCTGGTCCTGTCGCTTGCAGCCTTCGGCGCCATTCTCGGTGGAAAGTTCTTCTCAGCCTTCACGCTCACGCTGATCCTGCAGCAGGTCGCAATCGTCGGCATCGTTGGCGCGGCCCAGACCCTGGTAATCCTGACGGCGGGCATTGACCTGTCGGTGGGTGCGATCATGGTTCTGTCGTCAGTCGTTATGGGTCAGTTTGCCTTTCGCTATGGCCTGCCGCCATCTCTTGCCGTGCTCTGTGGCTTTGCTGTCGGAGCCGCCTGCGGTTTCATCAATGGCGTGCTTGTAGCCCGCATGAAGCTGCCGCCTTTTATCGTCACGCTCGGCATGTGGCAGATCGTGCTGGCGACCAATTTTCTCTATTCCGCCAATGAAACGATCCGAGCCCAGGATATCGAGGCCAGCGCGCCGATCCTGAAATTCTTCGGCGAGAACGTCCGCATGGGCGGTGCAGTTCTGACCTACGGCGTCATCGCGATGGTCCTGCTCGTCGCCGTGCTCTGGTATGTGCTCAATCACACGGCCTGGGGCCGCCATGTCTACGCGGTCGGCGACGATCCGGAAGCCGCGGAACTAGCGGGCGTCAACGTCAAGCGTATGCTGGTTTCGGTCTACACCCTGTCGGGTCTGATCTGTGCGCTCGCCGGCTGGGCCCTGATCGGCCGCATTGGCTCGGTGTCGCCGACGGCTGGCCAGTTCGCCAACATCGAATCCATCACGGCTGTCGTGATCGGCGGCATCTCGCTCTTCGGCGGACGCGGCTCCATTCTCGGCATGCTCTTCGGCGCATTGATCGTAGGCGTCTTCCAGCTCGGCCTGCGCCTGATCGGCACCGACCCGCAATGGACATACTTCCTGATCGGCGTCCTGATTATCTCCGCCGTTGCAATCGACCAGTGGATCAGAAAGGTAGCAGGCTGATGACCCGGGAACCAATTCTCACCGCCCGCGGGCTTGTGAAGCGCTATGGTCGCGTGACGGCGCTCGACAATGCCGATTTCGACCTCTATCCGGGCGAAATCCTTGCCGTCATCGGCGATAACGGCGCCGGCAAATCGTCGCTGATCAAGGCGATATCCGGTGCCGTACATCCTGATGAAGGCGAGATCCGGCTGGATGGCACGCCGGTGCAGTTCCGCTCGCCAATCGAGGCGCGCAAGGCCGGCATCGAAACCGTCTACCAGAACCTCGCCTTGTCGCCGGCGCTGTCGATTGCCGATAACATGTTTCTCGGACGGGAGATCCGCAAACCGGGCATCATGGGCTCGGTCTTCCGTGCGCTTGATCGCACCGCGATGGAGAAGATCGCCCGCGAAAAGCTGTCCGAACTGGGGCTGATGACCATCCAGAACATCAACCAGGCGGTGGAAACCCTGTCGGGTGGCCAGCGTCAGGGCGTGGCGGTCGCGCGCGCTGCAGCCTTCGGTTCCAAGGTCATCATTCTCGATGAACCGACGGCTGCCCTCGGCGTCAAGGAGAGCCGCAAGGTGCTGGAGCTGATCCTCGACGTACGCTCCCGCGGCATGCCGATCGTTCTGATTTCGCACAACATGCCGCATGTCTTCGAGGTGGCGGACCGTATCCATGTCCATCGTCTCGGCAAGCGCCTCTGCGTGATCAATCCGAAGGATTACACGATGTCGGATGCCGTCGCCTTCATGACCGGTGCCCGCGAAGCGCCGGTGACGGGCATTGCCGCATGAGCCTGCAACTGGAGACCCTTGTTGCTGAAATCGAGAAACGGGCGCAGTCCAGCGCCCGTTTCATCGTCGCCATTGCCGGACCGCCGGGCGCCGGAAAATCGACGCTCGCCGATCATCTCCACGAGCTGCTTGTCGCCCGCGGCCATGCCGCTACGATCCTGCCGATGGATGGCTTTCATCTCGACAATGCGATTTTGCAGGATCGAGGCCTGCTGTCCCGCAAAGGCGCACCGGAAACCTTCGATGTCCGCGGTCTGGGTGATATCCTGCACGCAGTCCGCGACGGCGGCGAAGTGCTGGTTCCGGTATTCGACCGCAGTCGGGAGCTTGCCATTGCCGCTGCCCGCTGCATTTCGCCGGACGATCGCATCATTTTGGCAGAAGGCAACTACCTCTTGCTGGATCAAAAACCCTGGAGCCTGCTCGCGCCACTGTTCGATTTCACTGTCATGGTATCGCCAACCATTAACGAATTGGAGCGGCGGCTCGTCGAGCGCTGGAAGGGTTTCGGCATGGCGCCCGACGAAATCGCCGTCAAGGTTGGCGGAAATGATCTTCCCAATGGACGCCTTGTCCTGCAGCATAGCCGGACCGCTGATTTCAATATCGATTTATTCTAGATATGACAACGACTTAGCTGGATTTTATCTGTGTAAATCCTTAAGTTCTAATTAAATCACCGATCGCTAAACTTGTATCTATTTGCTTCAGCGAATTTCAGCCTCCTCTTGATACAACTCCTCCATGAAAGATTAACGCTGACACCCATGTCGTGGCGGACATAGCCAACGGGATGGCTCGCTTTGAATCGGTGTCGGAAGGGGAGTGTGAAATGACAATACTGATCGTTGAAGACAACCCGACCAACGCGATGATCCTCAAGCATCTGGCGAAGAAGGTGACCGACGAGGAAATTCTGGTCGAACCGGACGGCGCGTCCGCATTGGCTCTGTGCCACAGTCATGCCTTTTCCATGCTGATCGTCGATCACATGCTCCCGGGTCTTTCGGGATTGCAGTTCGTCAAGGCTGTCCGCCTGATGGATCGCTACGCCGACGTGCCCGTGATCATGGTGACGGCTGACACGGAGCCGCGTCTGCGCGAAAGCGCCAAGGCCAACGGTGTGACCGATTTCCTGACCAAGCCTGTGGAAGCCGTAACCTTCCGCCAGCTCCTTGCCGACCATCTTGGCGGCAATACAGAACTCTCGAAATCGGCGTGAGCCGGGTCTGGATCTGAGGAAAGAGCCATGAAGCGCATTTTCGTCGCATTGCTGGCTACAGGCATGTCCGCCGCGGGTGCTCGCGCCCTGGACGCCCCCACGGGCCCGATCATCCTGACCATCACCGGGTCAGTCAGCAACACCAATATCGGCGACGTTGCAGCTTTTGACGCCGCCATGCTGGAAAAGCTGCAGAGCCGGAAGGCGATCGTAGAAACCCCATGGACGACGGGGCAGGTGACGTTCGAAGGTCCGTTGCTCAGTGCCGTACTCAAGGAAGCCGGCGCGTCCGGCACCACATTGACGGTGCGCGCACTGAACAACTATTCGTCTGAAGTTCCGATGTTTGACGCGGAGATCGCGACCATCCTGGCGACTCATCTTGACGGGCAACGCATGTCGGTGCGCGAAAAAGGTCCGTTGATGCTGGTGTATCCGTTTGACCTCGATCCGGGCCTCTACAACGAGAAGTATTTCTCCCGCTCTGTCTGGCAGATCAAGGAAATAGAGGTCGCCAAGTGATCAACCAGCGCGCGATAGCCAAACAGGTGGCCGGTGAGGGGGGCGTTGCCTTCATCCTGCAGATCCTGTGCGCTGTCTTGCTGTTTGTGCTGATCGTGCTTTTTGTCGATATCGCCCGCCAGTACCGGATCATGGAAGACGGTGTGCGGGAAAATGCAATGTGGTCTGTCTATCAGTTGGACCGCGAAATCAGGGCATTGGACGATAGCCTGGCCGACCTTCACCGTCAGCCCGCGACCGACAAGGTCTATAATGAGCTCGCACTGCGCTATGACATCCTGTATTCGCGCGTCGCCGTTGTTCAGGAGGCCAATTTCGGCAGTTATTTTGCCGACGATCAACAGATCCGCAACCGCATTGCCGACATTGCCGATGCAGTGCGTGCCCAGCAGCCACTGCTCGACCGTTATGCTGCTGGCAGGCTCCCCACGTCGCAGGAGATCGACGAGCTTGCCAAGGCTCTTGCTGCTCTGGCACCGATGTCGGAAGAACTGCTGATTTATACCAATGCCCGGCTCAGCCATGAGCGTGCCGATAGCCGCGATCTTATTCTAGGCCTGGAGCGGACCTCGACAGTCATGCTCGGTCTGCTGATGGCGTCCGTCATATTCCTGGTGGTGACGCTGAACCGCCAGCTGAGATCGGTGCGCGAAACCAGCCGAGACCTTGAGGCCATGGCCAGCCAGTTGTCTGAAGCCTATGAAGGGGCTGATGCCGGAAACCGTGCAAAATCGCAGTTCATGGCGACAATGGGCCATGAAATCCGCACGCCGCTCAATGCGATCCTCGGCATGTCCGAATTGCTGGAGCTTTCGGAACTGCCTGAAGACACACTTGAGAGCATCAAGACCATTCGGTCCTCAGGCGAGGCTCTGTTGGAGGTCATCAACGAGATCCTCGATTTCTCCAAGATTGAACACGGCAAGCTCGAACTGGAGCAGCGGGCATTTGATGTCTGTGGTCTGGCCCAAAGCACTGTCAGCATCATTCGGGGGCGCGCCGAGGATCACAAGAACACCGTGATTCTCGACCTGCCGGAATCGCTCAACAGCCTGTTTGTCAGAACGGATCCGACGCGCCTACGCCAGGTACTGCTCAACCTCTTGTCCAATGCGGTGAAATTCACCCATGACGGTACGGTCACGCTGCGCCTGCGCGAATTCTATCGTGATGGCAAGCTGATGATCCGTTTTGAAGTCGAGGATACCGGTATCGGCATCGACGAGTCTGGCCTCGACAAGCTGTTCAAACCTTTCTCGCAGGTCGATGCTTCGATCAGCCGTCGCTACGGGGGCACCGGCCTTGGTCTGACCATCTGCAAGCAGATTGTCGAAAAACTGGGTGGCGAGCTCGGCATGAGCAGCACAGTGGGTGTCGGCAGCATTTTCTGGTTCGAGTTGGCGGTCGTTCCCGTGAGCCGCGAAGACGTCAAGAAGCTGACGGCGGCACGCCACAGCGAGGACGAACTGCCACGCCTGAAAATTCTGCTCGTCGAAGACAACAGGGTCAATCAGATCGTCGCCACACGCTTTCTGGCAAGGCTCGGCCAGGACGTCGAGGTTGCCAATGACGGTGCGGAAGCGGTCGCCATCGCCCGCCAGCAGAAGTTCGACCTTGTGTTGATGGACATGCAGATGCCGGTCATGGACGGCATCGAGGCGACCCGACGGATCATCGCCGAGCGCGGTCCCTCTGTCGAGACGCCGATCATCGCGATGACCGCCAACGCTTCGGATGACGACCGTCGTCGTTGCCTGGATGCAGGCATGTCCGGTTTTGAATCGAAACCTGTCACCCTTGAAAGGTTGCGCAAGATGATTGCCGACGCAACGACCCCCGCCGAAGAAATGCAGCTTGGTGAAGCTCTGGACGTCGCGGCCGAGGCGCCGGGTCTGCCCCAGCCGGACATTATTGAGGTTATGCCGCTGACGGCCATGCCCGGCCTCGGCATCGAAGGGCTCGACGAGGCACGCCATGCCGAACTGGTCGACGCTCTGGGTGAGGAAGTTTTCCAGGAATTGGTTGAATCCTTCTTTGATGATGCGACATCGCTTCTGGATGATCTGAACAAGGCTCTGCAGAAGCCGGATCCGGAAAAGATCGATCGTGTTCTGCACACGATCAAGGGCGCGGCAGTGAATGTCGGGCTGAATGAAATCGCGGTGAAGGCGAATGCCCTGCGGGGTCATCCGCCATCGCCAGCACAAGTCGAATTGCTGGGCGAAGAAATCCTCGCCCTAAAATTTAAATTGGTAGCCTGAAAGGCACGGAGGCGTTCATGCGTATTTTGTTGGTTGACGACAATGCAACAAACCTGAAGCTTCTGACGAAGCTCGTCGGCAAGCTCGATAATTGTGAGGCCTTGACCTATTCCAGCCCGGATGCCGTTCTCTCGGCTTTGCCGGAGCTCGATTTCGACATCGCGATCATCGATTACCAGATGCCGGTCTACAACGGCGTGGAGCTTTATACCGAGATCGTGCGCTTCGAAAAATATGCCCAGGTGCCTGTCATTTTCGTCACCGGCGACAAGGACATGACCACCCGCATGGCGGCACTGAATGCCGGGGCGATCGATTTTTTGACTAAGCCGGTCAATCCTATCGAGTTCAATGCCCGGGTGCAGAACATCGTCAGCCTGGCTCGTGCCCGTCGCCAGCTTGCCGACCAGGCCGAATGGTTGCGCCGCGAGGTCGAGCGTGCCGTCGGCGAACTGCGCGAGCGCGAACAGGAAATCATCCACCGCCTGACGCTCGCAGCCGGCTACAAGGATCCGGATACCGCCCGCCACACCCTGCGCGTCGCCGCTTATTCCGAAGCGATCGCGGTCGAGCTGGGACTGCCACCACAGGTCTGCCACGACATCCGCCTGGCCGCCCCGATGCACGACATCGGCAAGGTTGCCATGCCCGATACCGTGCTCCTGAAGCAGGGTCGCCTGACCGAGGCGGAATACCGGCAGATGCAGGCACATGCCCAGATCGGCAGTGACATTCTCGGCCAGGCGCATTCGTCCCTCCTGCAGCTTGCCTCGGAAATTGCCGCCAGCCACCATGAACGCTGGGACGGCCAGGGCTATCCGAACCGGATCACCGGTTCGGCCATTCCGATCTCGGGCCGTATCGTCTGCATCGCCGACAATTTCGATGCGCTGACGACCGAGCGTCCGTATAAGCCAGCCTGGAGCTTCGAGCGTACTGCCGAGCATATTCTCGGCCGCGCCGGCACCCAGTTCGATCCGGATTGTGTTGCCGCCTTCGAGCGGGCGCTGCCGCGCATCCAGGCGATCATGGAACAGGACAGGCGGGAACAGGCCGAGGAGGCGGAACGCCTGGCACTCGCATCCGGCGATCATCGGGTGGCTTGAGAACCTTTGATCGTGTCTTCGAACGTGCTAAGGGCGGCAAGTTCTGCTCGTCCACGTTATCGATGCCGGAGGCACGTTCATGCGCTCACTGACTATCCGCCGCCCTGACGATTGGCACCTGCATCTGCGCGACGGCGCCATGATGGAAGGCGTGATCGGCGATACCAGCCGGCATTTTGCCCGTGCCATCATCATGCCCAATCTCGTGCCACCGGTTGTCACCACGGCAGATGCCCGCGCCTATCGCGAGCGTATCGTCAAGGCGATCCCGGCCGGCGACACATTCGAACCGCTGATGACCCTCTATCTCACCGAGGGCACCAATCCGGATGATCTGGAAGAAGGCAAGACAAGCGGGCTGATCACGGCGGTCAAGCTCTATCCCGCCGGTGCCACGACCAATTCCCATGGCGGCGTGCGTGATTTCGAAAAGGCAATGCCGGCGCTCGAGCGCATGGCGAAGATCGGTCTGCCGCTCTGCGTTCATGGTGAAGTGACCACGCCGGAGGTTGATATCTTCGACCGCGAGAAGGTCTTCATCGACACCGTTCTCGATCCGCTGCGCAAGCGCCTGCCGGAACTCAAGGTGACGATGGAACATGTCACGACATCCGATGGCATCGACTACATCAAGTCGGCCGACGCCAATCTTGCTGGCTCGATCACCACCCATCACCTGATCATCAATCGCAACGCCATCCTCGTTGGCGGCATCCGCCCGCATTATTACTGCCTGCCGGTCGCCAAGCGCGAGAGCCATCGCCTGGCGCTGCGCGCAGCGGCAACCTCCGGCGATCGCCGCTTCTTCCTCGGCACGGATTCGGCCCCGCACATCGATCCGCTGAAGGAATGCGGCTGCGGCTGCGCCGGCATCTACACCTCGATCAACACGATGAGCTGCCTGGCCCATGTCTTCGAACAGGATGATGCGCTCGACAGGCTGGAAGCCTTCGCCTCGCTCAACGGCCCCGCCTGGTATGGATTGCCCGCCAACGAGGAGACGATCACGCTCGTTCGTCGCGACGAGCCGGTCGATTTCCCGGCAAAAATCGAAACCGGTGCCGGCACGGTAACCGTGTTCGACCCCATGTTCCCGCTGCATTGGGACGTCGCCTGAGGCACGGATGACGCTCTGGCGCTTGTCAGCCAGATCGTGCCCGGCTAGTTTGCGGTCGGGCCGGATGCAGCCTGCCGCCCGCAGCGGAAACGCCATGGTGAATGCATCCCAACCTGTCTCATCCACCGGATCCCGGTAGCCAGATGACGAAGGGGTCAGCAACGCGGGCGCTGATAGCTCCATTCGTCTCTTGCAGAGGATGAAACATGCGTGATTTTCGCGATGCAAAGATCATGGCCAAATCGCTCCGTCAGCGTTTGACGGAACGCGGCCTGACAATCTCCCACAGTGAAGCGCTCGAACTCGTGGCCGAACAATTCGGCTTCGAAAACTGGAATATTCTGGCGGCAAAACTGGCCGTCGACGCGGGGCGGCCAACGCCTACCGCTGCGCAAATCGCGGCGCCCATTCCGATCTTCAGGATTTTCGATGTCGCCAAGGCGCGGGAGTTCTATTGCGACTATCTCGGAATGACGGTCGATTGGGAGCATCGTTTCGGCGAGGACCTTCCACTCTACCTTCAGGTGTCGCGGGACAGCCTCGTTCTGCATCTGAGCGAACATTCCGGCGACGCCAGTCCCGGTGCCCGTATCTTCGTCTGGGTGACTGACGTCGCGGCGATCCACAAGCAGATCACCGCACGAGCCTACCGCTTTCTCAAGCCCGGCCTGTCCGAGGCACCCTGGGGTCGCGAACTG
Source organism: Rhizobium sp. CECT 9324 (assembly GCF_918741265.1). Classification (NCBI taxonomy): domain Bacteria; kingdom Pseudomonadati; phylum Pseudomonadota; class Alphaproteobacteria; order Hyphomicrobiales; family Rhizobiaceae; genus Rhizobium; species Rhizobium sp. CECT 9324. Next base: position 999,999 of record NZ_CAKKMZ010000001.1, read on the forward strand.
CACCTGACCGACCCGTTCAGCAACCGCATCACCTTGTGCCAGAAGGCGGAAACCGCCGCAGAAGCCAAGTAGTGATGCAGATCCATCCCCCCGCTCCCCAATTGATGGTGGGGGGATGACACGTCAGAGTGTGACGAGCTGCGGCCAGAGGCCGGTAATGCCGACAAGGATCAGATAGATCGCCACGACATAGTTGAGCAGTCGTGGCATGACCAGGATCAGGATGCCTGCGATCAAGGCTATAATCGGCTGGATGGCGAGTGTGGCGTTCATTATGTCTTCGTCTCCTGGTTTTGAAAGTCTCGAACACAAACTCCGAGACAATGTCGGTGGCGATTTTCGGCGCGACAATCCCCGCCGAAGATGGCGGTTGCCGCGCCAAACAGGCCTGCGGCGGATTAACCCGAGCGAAGCCGTATTGTTCCATCGGCGGAACGCTATCGATCGTTTTGACGCAGACAGGCAAGGCAACCATCTGGCCTCGCCTGCCTCTTCCTGCTATGGGCGCAGGAACCGCATATCAAGGAGCGCCGGATGACCCAGACCACATTCACCGATCCTGCCGTCATGGCTGAACTCGTCGCCAAGATGCTTTGGGAAATCAAGGCGGTGCACTTCAACGCCAGCGATCCCTACAAGCTTTCCTCCGGCATGCGCAGCCCCGTCTACATCGATTGCCGCAAACTTCTGTCCTATCCGCGCGTGCGCTCCGCGGTAATGGATTTTGCCGCCGCCACCCTGATGCGCAATGCCGGCTTCGAGCAATTCGACTGCATCGCCGGCGGCGAGACGGCCGGCATTCCCTTTGCCGCCCTCCTGGCTGATCGCCTCGGACTGCCGATGATCTATGTCCGGAAAGCCCCCAAGGGCCATGGCCGCAATGCCCAGATTGAAGGCAACATGCCGGAAGGCTCGCGCGTCCTCGTCATCGAGGACCTGACGACCGCCGGCGGCAGCATGTTCAAGTTCATCGAGGCCGTTCGTGCCGCAGGTGGCATCGTCGACCACGGCATCGCACTGTTCTTCTATGGCATTTTCCCCGAGGCCGAACAGCGCTTCGAAGACGGCAAGGTCAAGCTCCACTACATCGCCACGTGGCGCAATGTTCTGGCAGTCGCCCGCGAGCAGAAACTGTTCGATGAACAAACCCTCTCGGAAGTCGAGGCCTTTCTCGATGCGCCGCTGGCCTGGTCGGGCCGCAATGGTGGGGTTTCGTCGCTCGCCTGAGCAATTGCTCGCAATCGCACTAGAAATCAGGCGCGACTTGGTTTAAATCGATTGAAACGGAAGTCTGGGAGGAGCTCGAGATGATCCTGTGTTGCGGCGAAGCGCTGATCGACATGTTGCCACGCGAAACCACGCTCGGCGAACGGGCGTTTTCGCCCTATGCCGGCGGCGCGATCTTCAACACGGCAATCGCGCTCGGCCGTCTCGGCATCGAGACGGGCTTCTTCACCGGCCTGTCCGACGACATGCTAGGCGACATTTTGCGCGACACGCTGAAATCCTCCGGCGTCGATTTCAGCTACTGCGCCACGCTCTCGCGCCCCTGCACGATCGCGCTGGTCAAGCTCACAAATGGCCAGGCATCCTATGCCTTCTACGATGAAAACACGGCCGGCCGGATGATCACCGAAGCCGATCTGCCGACGCTGGACGACAGCTGCGAGGCACTGCATTTCGGCGCGATCAGCCTGATCCCGGAACCCTGCGGCTCGACCTACGAGGCGCTGATGACGCGCGAGCACAAGACCCGTGTGATCTCCCTCGACCCGAACATCCGCCCCGGCTTCATCAAGGACAAGGCGGCCCACCAGGCCCGCATCGCCCGCATGGCTGACATGTCCGACATCCTGAAATTCTCCGACGAAGACCTCGACTGGTTCGACCTGCCGGGCACCCAGGACGAACGCGCCGCCTACTGGCTGACGCGCGGCGCCAAGCTCGTGGTGCTGACCAAGGGCGCCGAGGGCGCGACCGGCTACACCGCCAACTTCAAGGTCTCGGTCCCGTCCAACAAGGTCGAGGTGGTCGATACCGTCGGTGCTGGCGATACGTTTGACGCCGGCATCCTCGCTTCGCTGAAGCGTCAGGACCTGCTGACCAAGGAGAAGGTTGCGACGCTGTCGGAAGAGGCGGTTCGCGAGGCACTGACGGTTGGTGCCAAGGCGGCGGCTGTCACTGTGTCGAGGGCCGGGGCCAATCCGCCGACGGCGGCGGAGATCGGGTTCTGAGGAAGATCCTTACAGCTGTTCACCGAAAGGTTTGAAAATCCGTAACCTTGTCTGCAGCCTCTAGTGGTATCGATCCGACTGCGATGTATCGTGTGGCGATATAGAAGCAAGTGGATCTCAACGTGTTTGGACATGAATTTTTGCCGTCCCCAGAGTGGGCGGTGGGGAGCAAATACTACGCAATCTGGTTGGGCATCTTTATTGCTGCTTGTGCGTCCTGGGGTAGTTGGAAACTTTCGAAAACCCCACCCCACCCCACCCCACACCAAGCTTTATAAGTTCGTGGACTTTTATTTGTCCCGGCCAGGGTACCTTTCAAGAGAAGTACGCAAGAAGATTGGATTAGGACTCATTCCAGTAGCGGGTTTTTTGACAGGTTATGCCTTCATTACAGATCTGGTGCCCCTGTCGATCACAGTGACGCTTGGCGCGAAGACAGAACATTTCTACACGGTAGACCGCACCGGCATGGAGGCGGGATGCCGATCTGCGGTCTATCTTCGGGATATGCCATTCGCCAACGATCGCATATGTGAGCTACCTGATTGGTTTCGTATCTCGCTGAAACCTGGCAACGTCCTCGCAATAAAAGGAGTTGGAACAGGTGTGGGTATCTTTGTCGATGCAATTCGCGTAGTCGAGGGCAGCGCAACACCCTCAGGCATTTGACGCCACTACTAACTCTGGTCTGATCCGCCGAAGAATGTTGATCAATAGTGCCTGGTACGCAGTCCCGCCTCTGGCGAAGGAGGGAGAGCCGTGTGGATCTCAGTCACGCCCTTGGCGCAAAAAACTCTTCGGCGCGTCCGCCGACTTTCGGGAAAGGGTAAGCAGGGATTACCCCTGCCTCCGCCCAGCCAGCGCCCCAACCAGCCCTTCCGTCGAGCTGTCGTGCCCGGTCGCCGCCACCTTGCCCTGCACCACCGGCAACAACCCGGTCGCCAGTTCCTTGCCGAGCTCCACGCCCCACTGGTCGAACGAGTTGATCCGGAACAGCACGCCCTCGACGAAGACGCGGTGTTCGTAGAGGGCGATCAGGCGGCCGAGCGCAAACGGCGTCAGTTGGTCATAGACAAAGGTGATCGACGGCCGGTTGCCGGAAAACACCCGGTGCGGTGCGAGAAAATCGGCATCCGTGTCCGAAACACCCTTGGCGGTCAGCTGGCCCTTGGCCTCGGCCAGCGTGCGACCCTTCATCAGCGCTTCCGATTGCGCCAGGCAATTGGCGATCAGCAGCTCGTGCTGGTGCCGAAGCTCCGGTTCGAAGCCGTTGGCGGCGATCATGAACTCGGCCGGGATCACGCTCGTGCCCTGGTGGATCAGCTGGTAGAAGGCGTGCTGGCCATTGGTGCCCGGTTCGCCCCAGACGACGGGACCGGACGCGCCGGCAACCGGCTTGCCGTCGATCGTGACGCTCTTGCCGTTCGATTCCATGTCGAGCTGCTGCAGATAGGCGGGAAAGCGCGACAAGCGCTGGTCATAGGGCAGGATCGCGCGGGTCTGGTAGCCCAGCACATTGCGATGAAACACGCCAAGTGCGCCGAGCAGCATCGGCAGGTTTTCGCGGAAGGGTGCTGTGCGGAAATGCTCGTCCATCGCATGGGCGCCGTCGAGGAATTTACCGAAATTTTCAGACCCGATCGCGATCATCAGCGGCAGGCCGATCGCCGACCAGATCGAGTAGCGTCCGCCGACCCAGTCCCAGAATCCGAAGACGCGTGCCGCGTCGATGCCGAAGGCTGATACCTTGTCGAGCGCCGTCGAGACGGCGGCAAAGTGATGCCCGACCGAGGCCTCGCCGAGCGTTTCGGCAATGAAGGCCCGCGCCGTCTGCGCATTGGTCATGGTTTCGATCGTCGTGAAGGTTTTCGAGGCGACGATGAACAGCGTCGTCTCCGCCGAAAGCTGCTTCAGCGTATCGGCGATATGCGCGCCATCGATATTGGAAACGAAATGCAGTTTGGGGCCGTCATGGAACGGCGCAAGCGCAAGCGTCGCCATCACCGGACCGAGATCCGAACCGCCAATGCCGATATTGACCACATCCGTGATCGCCTTGCCGGTCGCACCCTTGATCGTGCCCGCACGAACACCCTCGGCAAACGCGCCCATGGCCGCAAGCACGCCGTTGACGTCAGCCATGACATCCCGGCCGTCGACCATGACCGGCCGGTTCGAGCGGTTGCGCAGCGCCGTGTGCAGCACCGCGCGGCCTTCGGTAAAGTTGATCGCCTCGCCGGAGAACATGGCCTCGCGCTTCTCGGCCACGCCGCCGTCGCTGCATAGCTGCTCGAGCAGCGCCATCACTTCGTCATTCACCGCGCATTTGGAATAATCCATCAGCAGGTCGTCGGTCGCGATGCTAAACCGGCTGAAACGTGCGCTGTCGGCAGCGAATGCCGCCCTGAGGTCGTCTGCATGGGTTGCGGCGACGGTGCTGGTCAGCTGATCGATGATGGCTTGCATGGACGGGTCCCCGTTTCGAAAACGATGGCCGGACATTATGCGCAGCACACGACGGGATCAAGTCGGTGAAGACCCTGATCCCGCCGCATTTCAATCGATTTATTTCTGGTCGCGCAGCTCACGCCGCAGGATCTTGCCGACATTGGTCTTCGGCAGCTCGGTGCGGAATTCGATGAACCGCGGCCGCTTGTAATTGGTCAGGTTTGCCGCGCAATGGGCTTTCAGTTCGTCGATCGTCAGCGCCGGATCCTTCTTCACCACGAAGAGCTTCACCGCCTCGCCGGAATGTTCATCCGCCACGCCGACGGCGGCGCATTCCAGCACGCCCGCATGCATGGCCGCCACTTCCTCGATCTCGTTCGGATAAACGTTGAAGCCGGAAACCAGGATCATGTCCTTCTTGCGGTCAACGATCTTTGAGTAGCCGCGCTCGTCCATGAAGCCCATGTCGCCGGAACGGAAGAAGCCGTCCTCAGTCATCACCTTGGCGGTCTCTTCCGGGCGTTGCCAGTAGCCGGCCATCACCTGCGGTCCGCGGATGCAGATCTCGCCGACTTCGCCGATCGGCAGCGCCTGGCCATCCTCGTCGCGGATCTCGATATCCGTCGAAGGCAGGGGCAGGCCGATCATGCCGCTGAATTCCTTGCTGTCGAGCCGGTTGACGGTTGCCACCGGCGACGTTTCCGACAGGCCGTAACCCTCGGTGATCGGTCGACCGGTCATCTGCAGCCAGCGCTCGGCCACCGGCCGCTGCACCGCCATGCCGCCACCCAGAACCAGCATCAGCGACGAGAAGTCGAGGTTCTTGAAGTCCGGATTGTTCATCATCGCGTTGAACAGCGTATTCAGCCCGGGGAAGATATGCGCCTTGAAACCCTGCAACTCCTTGACGAAGCCGGGAATGTCGCGCGGATTGGCAATCAGCAGGTTGTGGCCGCCAAGCGCCACGCCCATCAGCGAATTCACCGTCAGCGCGAAGATATGATAGAGCGGCAGCGCGCAAACGAAGTTGAGCACTTCCGGTCGCCCCTTGTCGGCGAAGGCCGCCTCAAGCCACAGGGCGATCTGCTGCTTGTTCGCCAGGAGATTGGCATGGGTCAGCGTCGCGCCCTTGGAAACCCCTGTCGTGCCGCCGGTATATTGCAGGAAGGCCACGTCGCTGGACACCACGTCGACCGGCTTCAATGTCTGCCGCGCGCCCTCGGCGAGCATCGCCTTGAAGCCCATATGGCCGGGAAGAGACCAGGCCGGCACGAGCTTCTTCACCTTGCGCACGACGAGATTGACGATATGCCCCTTCAGCCCCAGCATGTCGCCCATGGCGCAGACGATCACATGTTTGACGTCCGTCCGTGCCACGACCTGCTCGACGGTATGGGCGAAGTTTTCCAGCACCAGGATCGCCTTCGAACCGCTGTCCTTCAGCTGGTGTTCCAGTTCGCGCGGCGTATAAAGCGGGTTGACGTTCACCACGATCATGCCGGCGCGCAGGATGCCGTAGACCATGACTGGGTTCTGCAGGATGTTCGGCGTCATCACGGCAACGCGGTCACCCTTCTGCAGCCCCTTGGATTGTAGCCAGGCACCGACCTTGCGCGACTGCGCCTCGAGTTCCCGGAACGTCATGCCGCGACCCATGCTCGAAAATGCCAGCCGGTCGCTGTATTTGGCGCAACTCGCTTCGAAAAGCGCGCCAAGCGAGGCATGGGCATGCGGGGCAATGTCGGCAGGCACCGACGACGGATAGGAGTCGAGCCAGATTTTCTCGGCGGCGCGACCGCTGTGGCGGCTCAAGGTTTCCGACATGTATTCCTCCCGAATGTCATTTTTGCCTGCGCGCCTGTTCCGGCACGAACTCCTCCTCAGGGCCCGTAAAGCTTATGCTTTCGCCGGATCAGTGCAAGCCCTGCGAACTTATATAACCTTGACGTAAACGTCAATAAATCTCCCGCGCGCTCGTCCGGGCGCCACGTGAGGCGGAACCATCCGGGCGCCGAGCCGTTACATTGTCATCAACAACGACAATGGAGGTAACCCAATGTTGAATCAGAATCAGGCCGCGCAGGGCAGCGATCCCTATGTAAAGGATACGCCCACGCTGATCGCCAGCGACAAGGTCGAAGGCACCGCAGTCTACGGCGCCGATGGCAAACGCATCGGTTCGATCCAGCGCATCATCCTGGAAAAGCGCGGTGGCCGCGTCGCCTATGCCGTGCTGAGCTTCGGCGGCTTCTGGGGTATCGGTGACGATTATTATCCGCTGCCGTGGGAAAAGCTGCGCTATGACGAAGAGCTCGACGGCTATCGTCTGGATATGACCAAGGAACAGGTCGAAGGCGCGCCGCGTTACCGCGATGACGATAGCGACTGGTACAAGAACAACGGTCGCTCGGTCTACGACTACTACGGCGTTCCGCCATACTGGATGTAAGCCACGCGCGATCAGATCCACCAGAGGCCCCGTTCGCGGGGCCTTTTTTGTGCTTGGTCTTGGATGCAAGGGTAGGGGATGTCGGGGACAATGAACGGCAGCGTAATCTCGCTGCAGCGGGAGAGACGTCAATCAACCCACCCGAGCCCGTACTAGAATTACGGCACTCGCGCTCGCCGCGTCCACTGACACAAAATTCCGCCCGCGGCTAGAGCTTATTGAGTCGGCGTGTATTCTTGGATGGACGGGAATTTTGAAAAATGGTGCCGCTTGCAGGACTCGAACCTGCGACCCCATCATTACGAATGATGTGCTCTACCACCTGAGCTAAAGCGGCACGCGGCGAAGAGGCAAGGCCCGTCCGCGTTTGGTGATGCGGCTGATACAGGCATTGCCCCATGATTTCAAGCCGGATTTCCGTCCGTTGTGCAAAAAATGACGCGAGCATAGGTGCTCATATCAGGCGCGTGCCGTTCGTTAAATGGTGCCGGGCGCTGGTCGCACAGGAACTGGCAGCAGCTCAAATGCACGACAATTCAGCGCAGTACGACAGGCCTTCCTCCCGCAATTGTCGCGGGAGGACGGGCTAGCAGTACGGCTCTCAGCCGCATATCGCCTTTTTTGCACTCAAATATTCACGCTCCAGCCGATCGACGAGCACAGCCACGGGTTCGATCGCCTTGACCGCGCCGATGCCCTGGCCGCAGCCCCAGATATCCTTCCAGGCCTTGGCGCCGGTGGTGGCCTTGTCGAAGTCCATCTTCGAGGGATCGGCTTCCGGCAGGTTGTCGGGATCGAGGCCGGCCGCGGCAATGGAGGGCTTCAGGTAGTTGCCGTGAATACCTGTGAAGTAGTTGGAATAGACAATGTCATTGGCCTTGGCATCGACGATCGCCTGCTTGTAGGCGTCGGAGGCGCGGGCTTCGTTGGTCGCGATGAACGGCGAGCCGATATAGGCCATGTCGGCCCCCATCGCCTGGGCGGCCAGCACCGCGCCGCCATTGGCGATTGCGCCGGCAAGAAGCAGCGGACCGTCGAACCATTCGCGGATTTCCTGAACCAGGGCAAACGGCGAGAGCGTACCCGCGTGACCGCCAGCGCCGGTGGCAACGGCAATCAGCCCGTCGGCACCCTTACGGATCGCCGAATTCGCATGCCGGTTGTTGATCACGTCGTGCAGCACGATGCCGCCATAGCTGTGCACGGCGGCGTTGACCTCCGGGACCGCGCCCAGCGAGGAAATGACGATCGGCACTTTGTATTTGACGCACATCGTCAGATCATGCTCGAGCCGCTTGTTCGACATGTGCACGATCTGGTTGACGGCAAACGGGGCCGCCTTACGGTCAGGGTTTTTCGCGTCATGGGCGGCCAACTCTTCGGTGATCTCGGCCAGCCATTCGTCGAGCTGCGCTTCGGGGCGTGCATTCAGCGCCGGAAAGGCGCCGACAATGCCGGCCTTGCACTGGGCAAGCGTCAATTGGGGGTTTGATATGATGAACAGCGGCGAGGCGACGACGGGAAGCCTCAGATTGTCTTTCAGGATCGACGGCAGTGCCATCACTTCACCTCCCATGAAGTTACGTTTACGAAAACGTCAATTGATTAGCAGATGACCGAGGCCAAGGGAAGCGGACCGGCTGGGCAAGGAGCGGGATCCACGGCGTTCCGATCACAGTCCGCTGGCCACCGACATTCAACAATGGCGCGCTTGCCCAAGAGCGCCGCCCGGCCGAAAGTCTCGCATCGGTCGCATTCCTGTGTTTATTGTCGGCAAGTTCGGCTTTCTGGGCTTGCACAGCAAAAAGCCAGCGGTTACCGAATCGATACCGGTAAAAAGATGTGGCAGGGGCGATCCCCAGAGGAGTATGGCGGCCAGTGAACGGATTGGAAACAGCCATCAGGAGTGCCCTGGAACGTTCGGATCGAACAAGTGCCGAAACGCGGGCGCGCATCTACCAGTCTGCACGTCAGGCGCTGGAAAGCGGCCTGCGCAAGCAGAACATCAATGATATCGAAACAGTCAATTACCAGCGTCGCAAGCTGGAAACGCTGATCCATGAGATCGAGATCGAGGAGCGTGCGCGTCTCGACATGACCGTGGCGCCGCCCGATGGTGTCTCGACGCCATCACGCTCCGCCGGCCAGCCGACCTACACGCAGACATCAACGCCGCTACAGGCCGCAGCCCCAGTGCAGACATCGACGGAAGCACAGACGTCGACGGCAGCGCAGGCAAGGCGTGCAGAGCCCGCGTTTGCGGCGGATGATCCGGTCGCCGATACCGGCCGTGCGAATGGAAACGGCATTGATCGTGATCCGGTGTTCGACGAAGATATTCATGCATCGCCCCGTGACGAGCGCGAGCAGTTGTCCGATGCCGATGGGCCGATGCCGGACATGCGCTCCGAAGTGCCGCTGCGCAAGCCGCGCCGCCGCCGCGGCTTTTTCTCGCGCCTGTTCATTCTTGTCATCCTGCTGTCCAGCGTCGGCATGGCGGCCTGGTGGGTCTATTCCTCCGATCTGCTTTTGACCGATGCCGAGCGCGACACCAGCGTGCCCAATCCACCGCCACGCGCCGAGGAAGAGGATTTCAACGGAACGGAAACCGCGCCGCAGGTCCCCCAGGGCCCACAGGCCATCGATACCCGCGGCGGCTTTTCCGATGACTGGATCGATGTATTCGAGCCGCAGCAGATTGCCGCCATCCGCCCGCGTGCCAATGGCATGGTCGATGTCGTGACGGCCAGCGACGGATCGGCGGTTCGCCTTGGCTCACGCAGCGGCGATGCGGATGGTGCGATCGAAATCACGGTCCCCACCGAAGTCCTGCGCGAACTGGCCGGGCGGACCTCGACGATCGCGCTCACGTTGCAGTCGGCAGACGACAAACCGGTGCAGATCTCCGTCGATTGCGATTTTTCGCGTCTGGGCACCTGCCCGCGCCACCGCTTCACCATCAATCCGCAAAAGCTCGACGCTCTGTTCCAGGTGAGCTTCGACAGTGGCATGGCACCTGCAAATGCCGGTCGGCTGATCGTCAATGCCGACCTGTCCGGCGGCGGCCGGGGTGTCAATCTCTACGCAGTGCGCATCCTTCCAGGCCAGTGACGCCGCGCGGATCGAGTCACGGCAGCGAGACGATTGCGACCGGATCGATCCAGATCGCATAATCCAGGGGTCATTTCAGAAAATCCGGCCCCTTGCCGATGATCTTTTTGTCGAGCTTGCCGATTTTCTCTTCATCCTTGCCCTCATAGTCGATCGACATCAACATATGGCGGATGATGTTCAGTCGGGCGCGCCGCTTGTCATTGGCATGCACGACCGTCCATGGTGAATGGTCGGAATGGGTCTCCTTCAGCATGCGGTTGCGCTTTGCGGTGTAGTCGTCCCACTTGTTCAGTGCCGCGATATCCATCGGCGACAGTTTCCACACCTTCAGCGGATCATGCCGGCGGTCATGGAAACGCTTCAACTGCATCTCACGGCCGATATCCAGCCAGAATTTGAAGAAGAAGATGCCCTCCTGGACGATCAGCTTTTCGAAGCGCGTCGCCTGTTTGAAGAAATCCTCGTATTGCTCAGGCGTACAAAAGCCCATGACCGGCTCCACGCCAGCGCGGTTATACCAGGAGCGGTCGAACAGCACATATTCGCCAGCCGTCGGGAAATGGTAGACATAACGCTGGAAATACCACTGGCCGCGCTCCGTCTCAGTCGGCTTGGTCAGCGCCACGACCCGGGCAGAGCGCGGGTTCATATAGGCAAGCGTCGAATGGATCGCACCACCCTTTCCAGCGGCATCGCGTCCTTCGAACAGCGCCATCACCCGTTTGCCGGTTTTCTGCATCCAGAACTGCACCTTGACCAGTTCGATCTGCAGCCGCTCCAGTTCCTTCTCGAACGTGTCCTCGTCCAGTTTCTTGTCATAGGGGAAGCCACCGGACTGTAGCGCATTGTCATCGATCCACTTGGGAAGCGCCACGGCATAGATATCGAACACCCGCTCTGCGCCGCCGATTTTCAATGTTGTGGCGCGGCTTTCTGTCTGTGTGTCCATGGGGTCCTCTCCGGCTAACCGCGGCTATGGCCCCGCGTTCACCCATAGTGAGCCCATGGCGAGCGTGAATTCAAGCCTTTGCTGGTTGGACGGATGCGCGGGTGCGGGGATAAATCGAAAGCGCCGATAGCCGGGCACCGAAACTTCTGTCATGAATCATGGCTATCAGAATGGAATGATCGAATGGCGAGGCCTTCTGCGCGTGACTGAAGACGATGACACCGGTGGCCTGAGCCGCGCGATGCGGCATATCTTGTCCGGCTCGTTTTATATTCTAGCCTCGCTCGCGATCGCGCTGGCGGCCTATCTGGCCGGTGCCAATGCTGCCTTCGCAATTGTGCTCTTCATCGTGTTTTGTGTGATGCTGTTGCTGAGGCGCTCCTCTGGTGAGGACCTTGTCACGATCGCGGGGCCTGCTGAGGGCGAACGGTTGTCCACCGATCCCGCACCACAGATCGGCGCGACGATTGATGCCCTGGATTTGCCGATCTTTGTCATCGGCGCGGAGGCCGAACTTCTGGCGCAGAACCGGGCGGCGGAAAAGGTTTTTGGCATACTGGCGGCCGGCGCGCATATTTCTGCCCGCTGGAGATCGCCGGGCATTCTCGACATGATACGCGAAACCATCGCGACCGGCGAACCCAACCAGATCGAGCATTCCGAACGGCTGCCGTCTGAGCGGGTGTATGTTGTGCGTATCGCGCCGGTTGCCCCGTCCGGTATGGCAGCTGGCGATGCGGCGGCCAATGGACGTTTCTTTCTTCTGTCCTTCAAGGACATCTCGGATCTTCGCCGCCTGGATCAGATGCGCAGCGATTTCGTCGCCAATGCCAGCCATGAGTTGCGCACACCGCTTGCTTCCCTGCGAGGCTTCATCGAGACCATGCAGGGTCCGGCCAAGGATGATGCCAAGGCGAAGGAACGGTTCCTCTCGATCATGCTCGACCAGGCCAATCGCATGAGCCGTCTGGTCGATGATCTGCTGTCGCTGTCACGGCTCGAACTGAAGGCCCACCTTGCCCCTGATCACATGGTGGATCTCGTTCCCGTGCTCGGCCATGTCCGGGATTCGCTGGCGCCGCTCGCAAGTGACCTGAATGTCGAGATCAGGCTCGATGTGCCCGAGGGCAGGGTCGAGGTCCTCGGTGATCGCGATGAACTTGTTCAGGTGTTCGAGAACCTGATCGAGAATGCGTGCAAATATGGCCAGGACGGCCAGTTCATCGATGTTGCGGTTCGACGCGAGCCCGGCGGCTCAACCGAAGTCAGCGTCCGCGATCACGGACCGGGCATTCCCGCCGAGCATGTTCCGCGCCTGACCGAACGTTTTTACCGTGTCAGCGTGGAAGACAGTCGCTCCAAGAAGGGCACGGGTCTCGGGCTTGCAATCGTCAAGCATATCCTTACCCGTCACCGCGCGCGCCTCATCGTGAAGTCTGAATTGGGCAAGGGCACGGACTTTACCGTGCGCTTTTGACATAAAACCCTACGCGGCTAAAGCCAAATTGAGGAATATATATTATTTTCAATGGCTTATATTGTCACAAATGTTTCATCGATCTGACATAAAAGGATGAGGTTAGTCCGGCTAAGAACAGGGCGCCGTTTGGTTGTGGCAATGAACTTGGTTTGCGGCCGCACCTTTACACGAGCCCATCAACGGGAGAATCCATTATGAACGTTTTGAAAATTGCTGCAGCAGCACTCGTTGCTTCTGTTGCCTTCACCGGCGCCGCCGTTGCTCGCGACCAGATCCAGATCGCTGGTTCTTCGACCGTCCTTCCTTATGCTTCGATCGTCGCTGAAGCCTTTGGCGAAAATACCGATTTCGGTACTCCGGTCGTTGAATCTGGTGGTTCGGGCGCCGGCCGCAAGAAGCTCTGCGAAGGCGTGGGCGAGAACACCATCGACATCGCGAACTCCTCGTCGCGCATCAGCCAGAGCGATATCGACCTCTGCGCCACCAACGGCGTCAAGGATATCCAGGAAGTTCGTATCGGCTACGACGGCATCGTGTTCGCCTCGGACATCTCGGGCCCTGAATACGCCTTCACCCAGGCTGATTGGCACAACGCCCTCGCTGCTGAAGTCCTCAAGGACGGCAAGCTGATCGCCAACCCTTACAAGGCCTGGAACGAAATCCGCGCCGACCTGCCGGCTCAGCCGATCCTCGCTTTCATTCCGGGCACCAAGCACGGAACCCGCGAAGTGTTCAACGAGAAGGTCATCGTTGACGGCTGCAAGGAAGATGGCGCCTATGACGCCCATCTCGCTGCCAAGAACAACGACAAGGCTGAAGCTGCAAAGGCCTGCATGGCTCTCCGCACCGACGGCATTTCGACGGACATCGACGGCGACTACACCGAGACGCTGGCTCGCGTTGCCGCCAACAAGAACGCCATCGGCGTCTTTGGTCTGTCGTTCTACCAGAACAACACCGACAAGCTCCGCGTCGGCACCATGGCTGGCATCGTGCCTTCGGTTGAGACGATCGCCAAGGGCGAATATCCGGTTTCGCGTCCGCTCTACTTCTACGTCAAGAACGCACACCTTGATGTGATCCCGGGCCTGCAGGAATACGTCGAGTTCTTCGTATCCGACGACATGGCCGGCCCGAACGGCCCGCTGGCTGCCTATGGCCTGGTTTCTGACCCGGAACTGGCCAAGACCCAGGAAATGGTCAAGAACCGTACCCCGATGGGTCCGCTGACGAAGTAATTTCGGCCACGTCCGGCGGCGCAATATTTGCGCCGCCGGTTTTCATTGTTTTTTGACGATGTGAGATTTTCAGGGGATGTGGGCGAAATGAGTGTGGGCATCATTATCCTTGTTATACTGGGACTTGCGGCGCTTGGCTTTGTTGTCGGCAGGCAGCGCGCTTTGTCTCTTTGGGCGCCCGGCAGCGCCAAGCTGCACTCCCTTCCTGGCTATTACGGCCAGATGGTTGCGCTGTTCACTGCCGTACCAGCCCTGTTTCTGATGATCCTGTGGCTTTCGCTGCAACCGACCTTCATCGAAGGGCGCATCAGCGACATGATCCCGCAAAGTGTGGTGCCGGAAGGTGGCGCGCACAGCCTCGTCATGTCCGATGTGCGCCGAATTGCCGGCGGATTGAATGCGGTCATCGCAAAGGGTGGGGTCGGCGAGGGTGAACTCGACGACGGACGTATCGATTTCAACAATATCCGCGCCCGTCTTGCGGAAGTCGGTGTCGCGCTGGGTGGCGATGTTCCGGTTGAGGTCTTCGAGGCCGCCAAGGCTTATCGGCAAAGCGCCAGGACCAGCAATATGGTCATGACCATCGCGGTCCTGGCGCTGGCCCTGATCATGGGCCCGCTTGCCTATCGCAGCATTCGCCCGGAACAGCGCGCCCGCAATCTGACCGAAGGTTTTGTCAAATGGGTGCTGATGGCGTCGTCCCTCGTCGCCATTCTGACCACGGTGGGCATCGTCGGCTCGCTGGTCTTCGAGACGATCAGCTTCTTCAAGATGTATCCATGGCAGGATTTCTTCTTCTCCACGGTCTGGAACCCGCAGTTCCGCGGCGGCTCCGATCTCGGTATTCTGCCCTTGCTGTGGGGCACCATGTATGTGTCGGTCATTTCGCTGATCGTCGCCGTGCCGCTCGGCCTGATGATTGCCGTCTTCCTCTCCGAGTATGCAGGCCCGCGGACACGCAGCATCGTCAAGCCGGCCATCGAGGTTCTCGCCGGCATCCCGACCATCGTCTATGGTCTGTTCGCACTGGTTACGGTTGGCCCGTTCCTGCGCGACTGGTTTGCCGAGCCGCTCGGCCTTGGCACCTCTTCCTCCTCGGTTCTGACGGCCGGTCTGGTCATGGGTATCATGATCATCCCCTTCGTCAGTTCTCTGTCGGATGACATCATCAACGCCGTTCCGCAGGCCCTGCGCGACGGTTCCTACGGCCTCGGCGCGACGCAGTCGGAAACCATCAAGCTGGTCGTCCTGCCGGCGGCACTTCCCGGCATCGTCGGTGCTGTGTTGCTCGCCGCCAGCCGCGCGATCGGCGAAACCATGATCGTGGTGCTGGGTGCGGGTGCCGCTGCCAAACTCGATCTCAATCCATTCGAAGCCATGACGACCGTCACCGTGAAGATCGTCAGCCAGTTGACCGGCGACACGGAATTTTCAAGTCCTGAAACGCTGGTGGCCTTTGCTCTCGGCTTGACCCTCTTCGTGATCACGCTCGGGCTGAACGTGATGGCCCTCTATATCGTGCGCAAATACCGGGAGCAGTACGAATGACCGACATCTCCGTGTTCAGCAACACCGCCGTTCCGCCGCAAGGCAAGTCGCTGCTTGCCCCCGATGATCGCACCCGCCGCCGCAATGCTGCAGAGGTACGGTTCCGCCTGATGGGCAAGATCGCCGTATGCATCGGCATGCTGGCTCTTGTTGGCCTGCTTGTGTCGATCCTGTCGAATGGCGCATCGGCCTTCCGCCAGACCTACATCTCGCTCGATGTCTATCTGGACCCCGCTCGCCTGGACAAGGCCGGCGACCGGAACCCGGAAAACATCGCCAAGGCCTCGACATTCGCTTATGTGCCGCTGATCGAGCAGGCACTCAGCGACGTGATGGCGGCCAAGGGCATCGCCGTCGACACCATGAATGCAAAGGCTGCTGCCGAGCTGATTTCCAAGGAGGCACCGGCCGATCTGCGTCGGTTTGTTCTGGCCGATCCTTCGGTCATCGGAGGCACGCACTCCTTCGACTTTCTGGCGGCCGGTCGCATCGACGGCTTCTACAAGGGCCGCGTGACCATGGAAAGCGCGGCCCTCGATCGCAATACCTCACCCGAACAGCTCATGCTGGCGGACAAGCTCAAGGAAGCCGGCATCCTGACGACACGCTTCAACTGGGCCTTCTTTACCGCGCCGGATGCGTCCGATACGCGTCCGGAAGCGGCTGGCTTGGGCATTGCCATCATCGGCTCCGTCTACATGATGCTGATTGTCGTTTGCCTGTCGCTTCCTCTGGGCGTCGCGGCATCGATCTATCTCGAAGAATTCGCCCCGCAGAACCACTTTACCGACCTGATCGAGGTCAATATTGCCAACCTGGCTGCGGTGCCTTCGATCGTGTTCGGTATTCTCGGCCTCGCGGTGCTGATCAATTTCTTCGGCCTTCCTCAGTCGGCTCCGATCGTGGGTGGTCTGGTGCTGACCCTGATGACGCTGCCGACGATCATCATCGCCACCCGCGCTGCCTTCAAGGCCGTGCCGCCGTCGATCCGCGACGCCGCCCTTGGCGTCGGCGCCTCCAAGATGCAGTCCATCTTCCACCACGTTCTGCCTCTGGCGATGCCCGGCATTCTGACCGGCACGATCATTGGCCTTGCCCGTGCACTCGGCGAAACCGCACCGCTGCTGCTCATAGGCATGGTGGCATTTGTCCGCGAGTTTCCTGCCGGTCCTCCGGAAGGTCTGTTCAACCCGGCCTCAGCCCTGCCTGTTCAGGTCTATAACTGGACCCAGCGCGGCGACCCGGCCTTTGTCGAGCGTGCATCCGGTGCGATCATCGTTCTGCTGGTTTTTCTGATCATGATGAACCTAATTGCAATCATTCTTCGCCGCCGCTTCGAGCGTCGTTGGTAAAAGGAGCGTAGAGATGAACAACATGTCCACGAGCAACATAACAACGACGCCGACGAAGGCTTCCACCATGAACGAAACCAAGATTTCCGCCCGCGACGTTCAGGTCTATTATGGCGACAAGCACGCCATCATCGATGTGAATATCGAAATCCGCCCGCGCACCGTGACCGCCTTCATCGGCCCGTCCGGCTGCGGCAAGTCGACTTTCCTGCGCTGCATCAACCGCATGAACGACACGATCGCGAGCTGCCGTGTCGAAGGGCATATCTCGATCGACGGCGAAAACATCTACGATCCCAAGGTTGACCCGGTGCAGTTGCGCGCCAAGGTCGGCATGGTGTTCCAGAAGCCGAACCCGTTCCCCAAGTCGATCTATGAAAACGTTGCCTATGGCCCGCGTATCCACGGCCTGGCGCGTTCCAAGGCTGATCTTGACGAACTGGTGACGTCTGCCCTGCAGAAGGCCGGCCTCTGGAACGAGGTCAAGGATCGTCTCGACAGCCCAGGTACTGGCCTGTCCGGCGGTCAGCAGCAGCGCCTGTGCATTGCCCGTGCGGTTGCGGTCAGCCCCGAAGTCATCCTGATGGACGAGCCCTGTTCGGCGCTCGATCCGATCGCGACGGCCAAGGTTGAAGAACTCATCCACGAACTGCGGACCAACTTCACCATCGTCATCGTCACGCACTCGATGCAGCAGGCTGCCCGCGTCTCGCAGCGCACGGCCATGTTCCACCTGGGCAATCTGGTGGAAGAGAACGATACGGACAAGATGTTCACCAATCCAGACGATCAGCGCACGCAGGACTACATCATGGGTCGCTTCGGCTGATCCGCTGTTCCCCTTGCAGTCGTTTCTCTTATCAGGAAGCTAAAACATGTCTTCTTCCCATATTTTGTCGGCCTTTGACGACGAGCTGAAATACTTGATGCGCCGCATCTCCGAGATGGGCGGCATGGCGGAACAGATGGTCGCCGAAAGCGTCCGTGCGCTGGTCAATACCGATGGCGCACTCGCCCAGAAGGTCATTTCCGACGACGTGATCATGGATGCCACCGAACGCGAAATCGGCGACAAGGCGATCGTCATGATCGCCCGCCGTCAGCCGGTCGCCGCCGACCTTCGCGAAATCATCGGCGCGCTGCGCATCGCCAGCGATCTCGAGCGTGTCGGCGATCTCGGCAAGAGCAATTGCAAGCGCGTCATGGCGGTTCAGAGCTCGGGCATCCCTCGCAAGCTCGCCCGCGGCATCGAACATCTCTCCGACCTGGCGCTTGCCCAGCTCAAGGAAGTGCTCGACGTCTACACCACCCGTTCGGCGGAAAAGGCAAAATCGATCCGCGACCGCGATGAAGAGATCGACTCCATGTACACCTCGCTGTTCCGCGAGCTCTTGACCTACATGATGGAAGATCCGCGCAACATTACCAGCTGCACGCATCTTCTCTTCTGCGCCAAGAACATCGAGCGTATCGGTGACCACGCGACCAACATCGCCGAGACAATCTACTACATGACGACCGGTGCCCAGCCCGAGGGCGAGCGTCCGAAGGAAGACCTGACGTCCTCCGTCGGCGCGATCAACGAGTAAGCCGTCACAAATGGGGTTTTGCCTTCCATGCTGCCGAAAATAGCTGTCGTAGAGGATGAGGAGGCGTTGAGCGTCCTCCTCCGCTACAATCTCGAAGCCGAAGGCTACGAGGTCGAGACCATTCTGCGTGGTGACGAAGCCGAGCTTCGTCTCCAGGAGCGCGTGCCGGACCTGCTGATCCTCGACTGGATGCTGCCGGGCGTTTCAGGCATCGAATTGTGCCGGCGCCTGCGCATGCGCCCGGAAACCGAGCGGCTGCCGATCATCATGCTGACGGCGCGTGGCGAAGAGAGCGAGCGCGTCCGGGGCCTGGCGACTGGTGCCGACGATTATGTCGTCAAGCCGTTCTCGACGCCGGAACTGATGGCGCGTGTGAAGGCGATGTTGCGCCGTGCTAAGCCCGAGGTTCTGTCGAGCGTGCTGCGTTGCGGTGATATCGAACTGGATCGTGAGACCCACCGTGTCCATCGCAAGAGCCGCGAAGTGCGCCTCGGGCCGACGGAATTCCGGCTGCTCGAGTTTCTCATGGCTTCGCCCAGTCGGGTTTTTTCACGCTCGCAGTTGCTCGACGGCGTCTGGGGCCATGACATCTATGTCGACGAACGCACGGTCGATGTGCATGTCGGGCGCTTGCGCAAGGCGTTGAACTTTTCCAACATGCAGGATGTCATCCGCACCGTCCGCGGTGCGGGCTATTCCATGGAAGTCTGAACCCTCGGCAGGGTACAGCGCGCAATAAAAAAAACGGGCCCAGCGGCCCGTTTTTTTTTGTATCTGGCGTTTGCCGTCGGCCCTTAGCGGGCCGCCCGACGCCGCTCGCTCACCGGCTGGTAGGCCATCTTGGCATGGTAGCCGCAATACGGTGAGGCATCGTTGATTTCGCAACCGCAGAAGTGGAAATCGTCCTTCATCGGATCGCCGATCGGCCACTTGCATGTGCGCTCGGTCAGTTCGGTCAAGGCCAGGCGACGCGAAATCGGCACCACGACATTCGACGGACGCGAGACTTCGACTTCTTCGAAGATATCGACTTCGACCTCTTCTTTCAGCATGTTGCCGCCAGCCGCGCGGGTTACCGTGCGGGTCGTCGTTGCGGTGCGGCCCTGGAATGCCGCTGGACGCTGCGTTGCCGGTGCCGGACGCTTGGCGGCGCGGGTTGCAGATGTGCTTCCGCCGGCCTTGGCGCGACCTGGCAGGTTCAGCCGGTGTACCTTGCCGATAACCGCATTGCGGCTGACGCCGCCTAGTTGCGCTGCGATCTGGCTCGCGCTCAAGCCTTCGGCCCACAGGCGCTTTAGTCTCTCAACGCGTTCATCAGTCCAGTTCATGCTGTAATTCTCCGCCGCTCGCGTGTGTGATGGCAGAATCCCTCACCGTTGCTTCGAACGAATTCGAAACAAAAACCGCCTCGTTACTGTCGGTGACTATTTCCGCCGCATTGCTCAATTTATTGAATGTTAACCTACTGGTCGGGTGACTCTGTGACAAGAGTCGGGAGAATCATCTGGAATCGATTTCCCGGTTTTCCCCAACTTGCTTCCCGAGTGAGTCAAGTCTGCAACACTCACAAATGGACCCGGCGCCATGGCGTCCGGTGGTCGCGGCAAATGCCCGGAAGCCCTCATTTTCCAGTAAGTTTCGTTGACATTGCTGGGTTAAATGCCGATAGTGCCCCCGCCGCCGCAAGGCGGCATTTTTAATTTTTGACCTGCCCACGGCTGTTCTGTCGCCGCTGAACGCCGCCAATCAAGGATGATGATAGCCATGACCAAAGCGACGCCGCTTTATCAGACCTACAATCGGGCGCCACTGCGTTTCGAGCGAGGCGAGGGCGTCTGGCTTGTTACCGAGAGCGGAGAACGCTACCTGGATTTTGCCGCCGGCGTTGCCGTCAACTCTCTCGGCCATGCCCATCCGCATCTGGTCGAAGCGTTGAAGGCGCAAGCCGAAAAGCTCTGGCACGTCTCCAATCTCTATGATGTGCCTGGCCAGGAAATGCTCGGCCGGCGCCTGACCGAAGCCACCTTTGCTGATCGTGTCTTCTTCACCAATTCCGGTGCCGAAGCGCTGGAATGTGCGATCAAGACCGCGCGCCGCTATCATTTCACCAAGGGCCACCCGGAGAAATTCCACATCATCACCATGGAAGGCGCCTTCCACGGCCGAACCATCGCGACGATCGCCGCCGGCGGCCAGGAAAAATATCTCGAGGGCTTCGGACCCAAGGCTCCGGGTTTCGACCAGGTTCCTTTCGGCGATATCGATGCCGTGAAGGCGACCATCTCCGATGCGACGGCTGCCATTCTTGTCGAGCCGGTTCAGGGCGAGGGCGGCATCCGCGCCATCCCCGTCGAGATGCTGCGCGAGCTGCGCGCCATTTGTGACGAGCATGATCTGCTGCTGATCCTCGATGAAGTGCAGTCGGGCGTTGGCCGGACCGGTAAGTTCTTCGCCCATGAATGGGCCGGCATCACGCCGGACATCATGGCAGTTGCCAAGGGCATCGGCGGCGGCTTTCCGCTTGGCGCCTGCCTCGCCACCGAAGAGGCGGCCTATGGCATGAAAGCCGGCACCCATGGCTCTACCTATGGCGGCAATCCGCTCGCCATGGCGGTCGGAAATGCCGTGCTCGATGTCGTGCTGGCCGATGGTTTCCTCGATCAGGTGCGTGATGTCGCACTCGTCTTCCGCCAGGGGCTTGCCTCGCTGCAGGATCGTTTCCCCGATGTCATCGCGGAAATCCGCGGCGAAGGCCTGATGCTCGGCATCAAGGCCAAGGGACCGAATACCGACCTGCTGATGGCCATGCGCGACCAGCATCTTCTCGGCGTGCCGGCAGGCGACAATGTCATCCGTCTTCTGCCACCGCTCGTCACGACGGCTGAGGAAGCACGCGACGGCCTGCGTCGCATCGAGCTTGCGGCAGAGAAGGTCCGCGAAAAGGCCGCAGCAATCGCTTAATATGCGCAGGGACAGGTAGACATTTATGGCATCTCCAAAGCATTTCCTCGATCTTTCCGCGGTCTCCGCCGTCGACCTTCGCTCCATGATGGACGATGCGCGCAGCCGCAAGCAGGCAACCAAGGCCGGCACGGCCGACAAGCCGCTGGCCGGCAAGATGCTGGCGATGATCTTCGAGAAGCCGTCTACCCGTACCCGCGTTTCCTTCGATGTCGGCATGCGCCAGCTCGGCGGCGAGACGCTGTTCCTGTCGGGTACCGAGATGCAGCTCGGCCGCGCCGAGACCATCGGCGACACCGCCAAGGTCCTGTCGCGTTACGTTGATGCGATCATGATCCGCACCACCGATCATTCCCGCCTGCTGGAAATGGCCGAACATGCCACTGTGCCTGTGATCAACGCACTGACGGATCTCACCCATCCTTGCCAGATCATGGCCGATATCCTGACCATCGAGGAACATCGCGGCCCGATCGCCGGCAAGACGCTCGCCTGGACCGGCGACGGCAACAATGTCCTTCACTCGCTGGTCGAAGGCGCTGCCCGTTTCGGCTACAAGATGAACATGGCCGTGCCGCTCGGCTCCGAGCCGGACGACAAGATCCTCAACTGGGCGCGCAACAATGGCGGCGAGATCATGCTGTGCCATGATGCCGATCGCGCCGTCGAAGGTGTCGATGCGGTCATCACCGACACCTGGATCTCGATGAACCAGGAACACAAGGCGCGTGGCCACAATGTCTTCCAGCCCTTCCAGGTCAATGCGGCGCTGATGAAGAAGGCCAACAGCGAGGCTCTGTTCCTGCATTGCCTTCCCGCCCATCGCGGCGAAGAAGTGACGGATGAGGTCATCGACGGTCCGCAGTCGGTCGTCTTCGACGAGGCGGAAAACCGCCTGCATGCGCAAAAGTCCATTCTCGCGTGGTGCCTCGGCGCCATCTAAGGCCCTTGAGACGGGGCCATGCTGCCCCGCTTGACCTTTGACGGCGGCGATACCATCTGAGCGCTTTCTCATAGGGCCGTATCGGCTCTGCTTTTTTGCGCCGCCGGGCGCCAGGAGACCATTCATGTCGAATAAACAAGCCGAGCTCGGCGAATTCGGTTTCGCCGGTGATGATCGTGTCGTGCCTTTCCAAGTCGAAGGTCTGGATGTGCGCGGCCGCGCCGTTCAGGTCGGCCCGCTGATCAATTCCATCCTTGATCGCCATTCCTATCCGCAGCCCGTTGCCCGCCTGCTGGCGGAGGCGATCGTGTTGACGGTGTTGATCGGTACATCGCTGAAGTTCGATGGCAAGTTCACCGTCCAGACCAAGGGAGACGGCCCGGTGGATCTGCTGGTCGCGGACTTCTCGACCCCGGAAAGCGTCCGCGCTTATGCCCGCTTCAACGAGGAAGCGCTGGCTGAAGCGGTGGCTGCCGGCCGGACCTCGCCGGAACAACTGCTCGGCAATGGTGTGCTCGCCTTCACCATTGATCAGGGCGCCTTCATGCAGCCTTACCAGGGCATCGTGCCGCTCGACGGCTCGTCGCTCGAGGATATCGCCGGTGTCTATTTCCGCCAGTCGGAACAGATCCCGACGCGCGTGCGCCTGGGCGCCGCCGAACTCTTCGACCGCGACGAGAACGGCAAGCCGCGCCGCACCTGGCGGGCAGGCGGCCTGATCGCGCAGTTCCTGCCCGAGGCGCCGGAACGTATGCGAATGCCGGATCTGCACGGAGGCGATGGCGACGAACGCGATTTCGAGATTTCGCATGACGACGCCTGGGAAGAAGCCCGCATGTTGGTCGATACGATCGATGCCGATGAACTCACCGACCCGCAGGTCGGTATCGAGCGCTTGCTGTTTCGGCTGTTCCACGAGCGTGGCGTTCGCGCCTACGCCCCGCACGCCGTCTACGACCGCTGCAGCTGCTCGCGCGACAAGATCAAGGGCGTGTTGCAAGGCTTCTCAGCCGAGGAGATCGAAGCCAGCACCGAGGACGGCAAGATCACCGTCAGCTGCGAGTTCTGCTCCAGCAGCTATCACTATGAACCGGCGGAAGTCGCTGCCGCTTGATGGATGGGTGACGAATGGAAGAGAGGCCGGGGATGTCCCGGCCTCTGGTCTGCCTGTGTGTAAAGCACGTCACGGACGGCTAACGTGAGCCCTGATGTTTCTCCGAGGCGGTGCGGTATGCGTTCAGCGCCCGGCCTCCAGGAATGCGCGCACCATGGTGGTCGTGGCAGAGGGGTTTTCCTCCATGATCCAGTGGCCTGAATCCGGTATCACCCCCTCGGTCACATCGGTTGCCGCGGCACGCATCACCGTCGCCATCATCGGGCCGAATGACTTTTCGCCACCGATCGCCAGCACCGGCATGGCAAGCTTGCCGTTCTTGGCAAGAATAGCCTTGTTGTCGATTGCATCCTGGTCGAAGGCGGCAAACTGGGCGAAGCCGGAATGCATGGCGCCCGGCAACGCATAGAGCTTCGCATAATGCGCACGGGATTCTTCGGTAAAGCGATCCGGCGTTGCCGAAAACTCGTTCCAGAAACGGTCGAGATAAATGCGCTCGCGTCCGGCCACGAGCCTTTCCATATCCGGACCACCGAAGCGGAAATGCCACAGCAGCGGGTTCTTCAGGACCTCTTCCCACGGGCCAACCCCCGGGACCGGAGCGTCAATCAGGACAAAACGTGTCACACGGTCCGGATGCCGGGCGGCAAACGCAAATCCGACCATGTTGCCGATGTCATGGGTGACCAGGTCGGCGCGGTCGATATCGAGCGCATCCAGCACGCCTGCGACGTCTTCGGCCTGGGTCATCTTGTCGAAGCCTGCCCCGGGTTTCGACGAGAGGCCGAGCCCGCGCAGATCCGGAACGATCACCGTATGGTCGCGCGCAAGATCGGCGGCCATCGGCGCCCACATGTCGCCGGTTTCACCGTAGCCGTGCAGCAGCACGGCGGCCGGTCCCTTGCCGCCGACGCGGACGTGGATCGTGGCGCCATTCGTTGTAATGTCCTGGGTCTTGAACGATGCTGGAAAGTCCGGCATCTCGGCGAAAGAAGGCGTCGCAGACAGTATGGCTGCAAAAGCGGCAATCAATTTCAGCATGGCACTTCTCCTGTTTGTTGGGAGGACGGTCGTTTGGCCGTCGCTTTCTTCTCCCTTGGCAATGTTGATATACCATTGGCTCGGCGTTCGGATTAGCCGCCCGAAGGCGGAGCTGCATTCCGGTAATACCGAACAATCATTGTCCACCCGGCAGGCTGTCGTGCCTGACTTTGGCGCGTGCCCAGCCGGATGATCGAAGGCGCAATGGGCGGCGGGTTCGATCGTCGCCCCTGATGCTGCTCAACTGCGTGTGATCGAGGCCCCGCCATCGACGAGCGAAGCCGTGCCGGTTACAAAGCTGGAATCGTCGGATGCGAGATAGACAACAGAGCGGGCCAGTTCCTCGGGCGTGGCCACCCGCTTCAATGCATGCAATCCGGTAATAAAGGCCTGCTTTTCAGCCGTGTCATTCATGTCGCGATACATGTCCGTATCGACGGCACCGGGCAGGATCGCATTGATCCGCACATTCTTCGGGCCGTATTCGGCGGCCAGCGCCTGGGTCAGGCCGATCAGCCCCGATTTGCTGGCAGCATAGGCTGCAACGCCGGGGAAGGCAAAGCTGTAGCCAACGAAGGTCGAGGTGAAGATGATCGAACCGCCGCCGTTGTTTTCCATCGCGCCGACCTGGTGTTTGGCGGCCAGGAACGAGGCCGTAAGGTTAATCGCCAGCGTATCGGTAAATCCGGCTTCCGAAACACCGGTGCTCGGTCCGGCTTCGCCCAGCGTGCCGGCGTTGTTGAAGGCGATGTCGAGTTTGCCGAAGCGTTCGACGGCTGTGGCAACGAGAAGCTTGTGGTAGTCCTCCGAGCGCACATCGCCGGCAATGGCGACCGCCGTTCCGCCGAGCGCCTCGATCTCGGCCACAAGGCTGTCAAGCTCGGCCTGTCGGCGTGCGCCGACCACGACCTTTGCACCCTCGGCGGCAAAAAGCCGGGCGGTTGCGCGGCCAATGCCGGAGCTTGCGCCGGTAACGATTGCGACTTTGTTGTTCAAGCGTGTCATCTCAGTTCTCCTGGATATGTCGGCGACGTTTTGCCGCCGGTTTCGATGACCAGAAGATGGCATTTCCGCATCGTTCGGATTAGTCTCCAGGTGTTGGAACTGGAATCCGGAAATACCGAACAATGATCAAGACGGAATGCATCCTGGCCTTTGTCGCGATTGTCGAGGAGGGGTCGATCAGCGAAGCCGCAAGACGGCTGCGTCTGTCGAAATCGGTGGTCAGCGACAGGCTTTCCGAGCTGGAAAAGACCTTGGGCGGAGTGCTTCTGCATCGCACGACGCGCAAGCTCTCCCTGACCGAGGACGGCACGTCGTTTCTGGAGCGCGCCCGTCGCATCAGTCGCGAGATCGAGGAGGCGACCGCCGACATGTCGGAGCGACGGGGCACGCTTGCCGGACCGGTGCGCATTGCAGCACCCGTCACCTTCGGCCGCATGCACCTGGGGCCTTCACTCTATCCATTTCTCGCCCAGCATCCGGAACTCGAATTGACGCTGGATATCGACGATCGCCGCGTCGATGCCTTCTCCGCCGGCTATGATGCGATCATCCGCCATGGCCCCATCATGGATTCACGCCTCGTCGCCTGGAAACTCGCGCCCAGCCGTCGCATGCTGTGTGCATCCGCGGCCTATCTGGAAAGCCACGGCACGCCGAAAACCCTGCGCGACCTGGAAAGCCATAGGGGGCTTTTCTACACCAATCGCGGCATCGCAGACTGGCGCTTCCAGACAGAGGCCGGCGTCGAGATCGTGCGCGCCACGCTGGCGCTGGGCATGAACAATGGTGACATGCTGCGCGACGCCGCCATCGCCGGCCTCGGCATAGCCATGCTTCCACCCTTCATAGCCAGTCCGGCGATCCGGGATGGCCTGCTACAGGAGATCAGGATCGACCATAGGCCGGAGCCGGAATTCATCTATCTCGCCTATCCGCAGGGCAAGAGCCCGTCCGCCAAGATCACTGCGATCGTCAGCCATCTCAGACAGACTTTCGGCAGTCCGCCTTACTGGGAAGTTGATTGAGGCTTGCTGGCGTTGATGCCTGTGTCCGCTTGTCTGTCATCATACGAAGCTATGGCTGAACCCGAATGAGCCGGCGCAGGGTCAGTTACGGCCAATCTTGTCATCCCGCCATTCCCGCGCTACAAGCCTTGCATTCGCAAGGACCCGGTGAAACTCCGGGTGGCTCTTCTGGCCGCCAATCCGCCAGACAACACAGCAACGCAACCCTCCCCTTGGCCCGATATCTCTCGGCCAGTTGCCTTTACCTGTGGAATCCCATGTCAAATCTGTCTTCCTACCGCCGCGAGTGGTCCGCCAATCCCATGCGCGAAATGCTCGCCGGCGCCGTCGCCACCTTCGCGCTGATCCCCGAGGTCATCGCCTTTTCCTTCGTTGCGGGCGTCGATCCGCAAGTCGGCCTGTTTGCCTCCTTCGTCATCGGCATCGTCATTGCCTTTACCGGCGGCCGCCCGGCGATGATTTCGGCCGCTGCCGGCTCCGTTGCGCTTGTCGTCGCGCCGCTGGTCCATGCGCATGGGCTGCAATATCTGCTCGCTGCCGGACTGCTGGCCGGTCTCTTCCAGATCCTTTTCGGCCTGCTGCGCCTCGGCGTATTGATGCGTTTCGTGTCGAAATCGGTGCGCACTGGCTTCGTCAATGCGCTCGCCATCCTGATCTTTGCGGCGCAACTGCCGCATATCATCCACGGCGACTGGATCGCCTATTCGATGTTGGCGGCAGGCCTTGCCATCATCTATCTCGTACCACGCATCACGACGGCCATTCCCTCGCCACTGATCTGCATTCTCGTACTGACTGCAGCGGCCGTGACCTTTGATCTGCCGGTGATGACCATCGCCGATCTCGGCAAGCTGCCGGATTCCCTCCCGGCCTTTGGCTGGCCGTCTGTACCGTTGACGCTGGAAACACTGTCGATCATCGCCGGCCCGGCGCTTGCCATCGCCATGGTCGGCCTGCTGGAATCGATGATGACGGCGAGCGTCGTCGACGACCTCACCGACACGCCGAGTTTGAAGAACCGCGAATGCGCCGGCCTCGGCATTGCCAACACGGCAGCCAGCCTGTTTGGCGGTATCGCCGGTTGCGGCATGATCGGTCAGACGGTGAGCAATGTGAAATATGGCGGCCGTGGCCGCCTGTCGACGCTGTTCGCCGGCGCTTTCCTGTTGGTGCTGATGGTGCTGCTGAAGCCGTGGGTGTCGCAAGTGCCGGTCGCGGCATTGGTTGCCATCATGGTCATGGTTTCGATCGACACCTTCGACTGGTCGTCGCTGCGCGCCGTCGTCATCCATCCGAAGATGTCGAGCACCGTCATGGTCGCGACCGTCGTCGTCACGGTGTTCACCGCCAACCTGGCGCTTGGTGTCTTCGTCGGCGTGCTGTTGAGCGGCGTCTTCTTCACCTTCAAGGTCGCGCGCCTGCTGAAGGTCGAAGAGCAAGCTGATACCGCGGCCAATCGCCTGACCTACCGCGTCTCCGGTCAGATCTTCTTCGCCTCCGCCGATGTCTTCATCGACGCCTTCGACATCGAGGATGCCACCGGCATGACGGCGGTGATCGACGTGTCGGACGCGCATTTCTGGGACATCACCGCAGTGGCTGCCCTTGATCGCGTCGTCCAGCGCTTCAGGGCGCATGGCATTGGCGTCGACGTTGTCGGCCTCAATCAGGCCAGCGCGACCCTGATCGGCAGCCTCGACGGCGGCGAACGTCTGAAGGAAGTGTAGGCAATCGGCGGCCGTCGTTGCCAAACATGGCGCGGCGGTCGAGCGCTCAGTTGAGCGTACGGCTCATGCCGGGACTGTCGAGCGAAAAGGCAGGGATGTCCACGTCAAAGGCTTCCCCGTCGTCGGTTTCCATCCGGTAAGTGCCATGCATCATGCCCGACGGTGTGTCGAGCGGACAGCCGGAGGAATATTCATAGGTATCGCCCGGGCTGAGGCGGGGTTGTTCGCCCACGACTCCGGGGCCGCTGACTTCGTCCACCTGGCCGTTCTGGTCGGTGATATGCCAGTAGCGATGTGTCAGCCGCACGGACTTTCCGGAGTGATTGGCAATGACGATGCGGTAGCCCCAAACATAACGGCTGTCATCCGGATCGGACTGCTCCTCCAGATAATAAGGCTCGACGCTGACTTCGATGTCCCGTGTCAGAGCGCGATACATGCCTGAACCTTCTGAATGCTTCATTGCCAACATTAAACTAGTCTTCGTGGAAGGCAGCGCAAGGTCCTGCTGTCCGGAGCGAATTAATAAGCCGATTGCATATTAGCCTATATCACCGCGTCAAGGGCAAGTGCCCGGTCACGCGCGCGCGCGTGGCCGGACTTTTTTTGGTTTCGGTTCGACGTCCCCACCTGCTTGGGGGCGAGGCCATCGCGGCAGGTCTCAAATCCCCTTAAGGGCCTGAGCGAAATCCTCGAGCAGGTCGGTGGTGTCCTCGATGCCGCAGGACAGACGCACGGTGCCGCCTGACATTCCGAGTTCGGCACGGGCCTCATCGCTCAGGTTCTTGTGCGTCGTCGTTGCCGGATGGGTGATCAGGCTCTTGGCATCGCCGAGATTGTTGGAGATCTTGACGATATCCAGGGCGTTCTGCAGCTTGAAGGCCGCGTCCTTGCCACCCTTCATCTCGAAGCACACCAGCGTCGAGCCGCCGCTCATCTGCTTGGCGACAAGGTCGGCCTGCGGATGGTCGGCGCGACCGGGATAGATCACTTTGGCGATCGCGCCCTGCTCGGCGAGGAAATCGGCGATCGCGGCCGCATTGCTGGTCTGCTGCTTGACGCGCAGCGGAAGGGTCTCGATGCCCTTCAAAAGCGTCCAGGCGTTGAACGGCGACATGGCAGGACCGGTATGGCGGAAATAGTCCTGCAGATTCTCGGTGATCCATTCCTTGTCGGACAGAACCACGCCACCGAGGCAGCGTCCCTGGCCGTCGATATGTTTGGTCGCCGAATAGACGACGATATGCGCGCCGAGTTCGAGCGGCTTCTGGAACAGCGGCGTGGCAAACACATTGTCGACGATCAGCTTGGCGCCGATCTGGTTGGCCAGTTTGGCAACGCCGGCAATGTCGACCACTTCCAGCGTCGGATTGGTCGGGCTTTCGAGGAACATCACCTTGGTATTGGGACGGATCGCCGCTTCCCAATTGGCGAGATCGCGGCCATCGACCAGCGTGAACTCGACGCCGTAGCGCGGCGCCAGTGTCTCGATGATGTAGCGGCAGGAGCCGAACAGGGCGCGCGCGGCAACGATATGGTCGCCGGCCTTGACCTGGCAGAGAATGGCTGCGGAAACGGCCGCCATGCCCGATGCCGTGGCGCGCGCGTCTTCGGCGCCTTCCAGCATGCACATGCGCTTTTCGAACATGTCATTGGTCGGGCTGCCGTAGCGCGCATAGATGAAACCGTCGGTCTCGCCCTTGAAGCGGGCTTCGGCCGCTTCCGAGCTGTCATAGACGAAGCCCTGGGTGAGATAGATCGCTTCCGAGGTTTCGCCATACTGCGAGCGCAGTGTGCCACCATGGACGAGTTGGGTTGCCGGGCGCCAGTTCTTGCTCATGTCAGTGCCTTTTCAAACACAAAAAAACCGGTCGCGAAGACGGACCGGTTTACAAGTAACCCGGTCTATTTAGCCATTTGTTTAACGTGGCTGCAAGCCGACCGGCCAAATCACCACGGGATAAGCTTGCCATACGCCGAAGCTGGACTTGCGTCAATTCCCGGGGTTTGGTTTTGTCGGCCCCAAACAGGATAGAGAAAATGAGCAGTAAACCCGGGATATTGTCGGATCGCGCCATCGGCACGCTGTTTGGCACCGAGCGGCTGAAAAGCGAGGTCATGCTGGATCACGATCAGATCCAGCCGGCAAGTCTGGATCTGCGCCTCGGCGGCAAGGCGATCCGTGTGCGCGCCAGCTTCATGCCGGGCCGTGGCCATACCGTGGCCGACAAGCTCGAACGCCTGACCCTGCACGAGATCGATCTGGAAAACGGTGCCGTGCTGGAGACCGGCTGCGTCTATATCGTGCCTCTGATGGAAAGCCTCGACCTGCCGGCCGAGATCTCGGCCTCGGCCAATCCGAAGAGTTCGACCGGCCGCCTCGATATCTTCACCCGCGTCATGGTCGATTATGCCCAGGAATTCGACAAGGTGCCGGCCGGCTACATGGGACCGCTCTATCTCGAAATCTCGCCGCGTACCTTCCCGATCATCGTCCGTCGCGGCTCGCGCCTGTCGCAGATCCGTTTCCGCGTCGGCCATGCCCTGCTCGGAGAAAGCGAACTGCTCGACCTGCACAGAGCCGACACGCTGGTCGCCAGCGACATGCCGAATGTCTCGGGCGGCGGCATTGCCCTGTCGATCGACCTCAAGGGCTCCGGCCCGCAGGGCCTGATCGGCTATCGCGGCAAGCACCATACCTCGGTCATCGACGTCGATCTGAAGGGCGCCCATGAAGTCCTCGATTTCTGGGAACCGCTCTACAGCCGTGGCGCCGACGAACTGATCCTCGATCCGGACGAGTTCTACATCCTCGTGTCGAACGAAGCCGTGCATGTGCCGCCGCTCTATGCCGCCGAAATGACGCCCTACGACCCCCTGGTCGGCGAGTTCCGCGTCCACTATGCTGGCTTCTTCGATCCCGGCTTCGGCCATGCGCCCGCCGGCGGCTCCGGCAGCCGCGCGGTTCTCGAAGTGCGCAGCCACGAGGTCCCCTTCATCCTCGAGCACGGCCAGGTCATCGGCCGCCTGGTCTATGAACACATGCAGGAACGCCCCGAAGGCCTCTACGGCACGGGCCTCGGTTCCAACTACCAGGCGCAGGGGCTCAAGCTCTCGAAACACTTCCGCCTGCCGTAAGGCCGCACCGTTTCCCAGAGACCGGCGCTTGACAGCGCCGGCGATCTGTTGGATTCCTCCCCCTGTCGCGGGTGTAGCTCAATGGTAGAGCAGCAGCTTCCCAAGCTGAATACGAGGGTTCGATTCCCTTCACCCGCTCCAGTCCGCTCTCCCTCATATTTCTGCTCGACGCTGTGTCACCCTTTGTCCATGGCATCAGTCGTTCCACTGTCTGCATTTTTTGATGTATGCAACGTCATGGAGACACGAAGAGAGAAACCATGACCAGCGGCCTGCACCACATCACCGCCATCACCCGCAAGATCCAGGCGAATGTCGATTTTTATCTCGGCTTTCTTGGGCTTCGGCTGGTCAAACGCACCGGCGGTTTCGAGGATGCGGCCCAGCTTCATCTGTTCTACGGCGATGCGACGGCCAGTGCCGGCTCGCTGGTCTCGTTCCTTGCCTGGGAGGACGGAGCGCCCGGACGAGTCGGCCATGGCGCGCCCAGCGAGATCTCCTTTGCCATCGAGCCGTCGGCCATCGGCTTCTGGCTGACACGGGCGCTGCAGTTCGGCATCAAGGCGTCGGGTCCGTCGCTCGAATTCGGCGAGCCGGTGCTGCGCCTGACCGATCCCGACGGCATCATCGTCAAGCTGGTAGGTGTCAGTGGCCTGATCCTCGGCAAACCCTGGCTTGCCCCCGGCATTTCTGCGGATGAAGCCATCATCGGCCTGCGCGGCGCCACGCTGCTGTCGGAGCATCCGGCGCATACCTCAGGTTTTCTGATCCGCCACGGCGATTTCGCCGAAAGCGGCAGCGACGGCGCCGTCACCCGTCTGATCTCCGGCTCAGGCCAGATCATCGATATCCGCGATGCCACGGGCTTCTGGCCGGCCATTCCCGGTACGGGCATGATCGATCACATTGCGCTGCGTTTGCCCGATCAGGCCGATGTCGACCGGCAGGCTGGCAGGCTGGTCGCCGAAGGCCATAGCAATATCAATGTGCATGACCGCAAATATTTCTATTCGCTGTATGTGCGCGAACCCGCCGGCAGCCTGATCGAACTGGCCAGCGATGGTCCCGGTTTCGACATTGACGAACCGATCGACCGTCTCGGCGAACAGCTGTTCATCCCCGCGCATTTCAAGCTGGCAGCTGACGACATCACGCCGATGCTGCCGCAATTCGGCCTGCCCGGCGAACCACGTTTCATCTATCGCGATCTGCCCTTCATCCATCGTGTTCACGAGCCGGAGACGGCCGACGGATCGACGTTGATCCTCTTGCATGGCACGGGCGGCAACGAGGCCGATCTGCTGCCCCTCGGCCGCAAGCTTGGCCCGGATGCGCTTCTGATCGGTCTGCGCGGCCGCTCCACCGAAGAAGGCGTCGCCCGCTTCTTCCGACGTTTCTCCGAGCTTACCTTCGACCAGAAGGATATCCGCTCGGAAGCCGAAGCCTTGTCCGCCTTTGTTGACGACGCGGTGCCTGCCTATGGTCTCGACACGCAGAAGCTCGCCTTTGTCGGTTATTCGAATGGCGCCAATATGCTGGCCGCCGCCATGCTGCTTCACCCGGGCATGGCGACCACGGCCGTCCTTCTGCGCCCCATGCGGGTGCTGGAGCAAACGCCGGACGTCGACCTGTCCGGCAGTCGCGTGCTGATCGTCGCCGGGAACGATGATCCCTACGGCGACCTTGCGCTGCCGCTCGCAGAGCAGTTGCGCTCGGCCGGTGCCGAGGTGACCCATCGTGTCATCCCGGCGGGCCACGCGATCGCCACCGCCGATATCGATGTCGCCCGGGAGTGGCTGGCGGACACCGCGCAGGCCTGAACCTGTCGGTTCCGGTGCAACGCATTGACCCGCCCGTCGATGCGCAAGCTGATCACGTCGCCAAAACCGCGTCATGTCCGCCGATCCGGTCACTCGCGACAGCGACCCGTGACGGCAGATGCGGCGTCTTGCTCCAGTAGAACGGCTTCAGGCGGAGTTCGATGACCGCTTTCCAGGCCGCGAGCGAGATCGCCATCCAGTAGACGGGAATATACAGCCAGCAGCGTCCCAGGCTGTTTTTTCTCGCGCTGGCTCATCGGCACCGAGCCGGTGACATAAAACACGGCGTAGCTGCCGAATATGTTGAGCATGTCGATCACCAGCATGACCACAGTGAAGGTCGAGCTGTCGGGTGTCGGCGATTGCAGCATCGACAGCGCCGAGACGGCGATGAAGCTGAGCAGGGCCGGGTGGCTGAGCGACGAGATCAGCATGCCGCCGATCAAGAGCTGGAAGACCAGAAAGGGCAGCGGCCGCATCTCCCGCATCGTCCGGGTCGGATTGCGCATCAGCACCAGCCAGGTTTGCAGCCAGCCCTTGTACCAGCGCGTCCTTTGTCCGAGCCACACGGGAAACCGCGTCGGCGCATCTTCCAGTGTCGGCAGTGTCAGGGTGGACACCGCGTAGCCCATCCTGTTCAGTCGCATGCCGAGATCGGCATCCTCGGTGACGTTGAACGGATCCCAACCACCGGCGCCGGTCAGCACTGCCGTGCGGAAATGGTTCGACGTGCCGCCGAGCGGCAGCGGCATGCGGTAGAAGCCGAGTGCCGGCAGCAGGCGGCGAAACAGGGCCGCATATTCCAGCGCGAAGATCGCGCTCAGCCAGCTGTCAGCCCCGTTGGCGATCACCAACGGTGATTGCAGGCAGGCAAGCTTGCCCGAGCTCAGGCGGAAACGGTGATAGGCTTCCCGCAACTGCTGCGGATGCGGCCTGTCCTCGGCATCGTAGATCGTGACGAATTCGCCCCGCGCCCCGGCCAGCGCATAGGTCAGTGCCTTGGGCTTGGTGCGCGGCTGCATAGCGGGCACTTCCACAACCTCGATATGCGGCGCCGGTCGCGCCATGGCGATCGCGTCGAGCGTTTCGCGGTCATCCGCCTCGCAGACGAGCTTGATATCGAGCCGAGTTCGCGGCCAGTCGATATCCTCCAGCGCCCGGATCAATTGCGGCACCACCGCTGCCTCGCGATAGATCGCCACCATCACCGTATAGATTGGCAATGCCGTGTCGGCGCTTTCGAGCAGCATGTGGTCGTCAGTCTTGCGTCGGCTGCTGTGCAGCAGCACGGCGAACCGCAGGATCAGCGCTCCAAAATGAAAGGAGGACAGGATCACATGTAGGGTGGTCAGCATGAATTGCGGCACTAAAAACAGCAGCATCAGCAGCCAGCCGATGACCAGGCCGGCTGAAAAGCCCTGGTCGCCGGTCACAACGGTGCGGGCCGACAGGGGCTGCGTGTTCTGGAACAGCTGCTGGACCGCCACCCGGCCGCGTCGCTCTTCACCCGCCTTCCACACGGCCTTGCGAATGGCCGATGGCGTTGTGATCACCAGCGCCTCGCCGGCCTCGGCGCTGCGCCGGACCCGTGCTGCCAGGCCTTCGATATGCGTGATCTTCGGCGCGATCGCGATCACCGGCGGCCGGGCATTGGAATGCAGCCGCACGATGGTCGGCTCCTTCAATTGGCTGTCCAGTGCGGTGCAGTCGGAGATCCGCTCCGCCGGGAGGTCTGGCAGAAAGGCCAGTCCGGCCATGCGGGCCAGGCCGCCGTAATAGGCTTCTTCGTCCACTGCGCCGGAGGCGAGCAGTTCCGCCTCGATCGTGGTGTCGACCATGGCAGCGCGCTGCGCCATACGGGCAATCAGCGGCTTGGAGATGCCGAGTGTCTTCAGCAGAAGCGCTTCATGCCGAAGCGCTGCATATCGCTTCGCCCGCGCCGCGCTGACTGCGCCTCGCTCTGAATGGACCGTGTCTGGCAATCGGTGCGCGGCAAGCCGCGCAAACCCATATTCCCTCGTCCACATCAACCTGATACACGTCATCGACCCCAGATGACGTCCCCAATGACCCCGGTATGTGATGATACGGATACGCGCAGAAGTTACATCCCTAGATTTATACGGGTTGTGTTCCCGGCTCTGTCGATTTTCCCTGCTGGTGTTCGTCTTGCTGGCAGCACCCGCCCAGGCACAGGGGCTTGCCGGACAAGCTCAGATCGATGCGGCGGGCGATCTGCCTGTGCTTTTCGATGCTCGCGAACGGCTGGCGCGGCCGGACGTCAGTGAGATCCTGCGCCTGCGTTTCCTGACCACCACGGATTTTCCGCCCTTCAATTTCACCGACCAGACCGGCCGTCTTGCCGGTTTCCATATCGATCTTGCCCGGGCCCTGTGCGCCGAACTCGGCATGGAGACGAAGTGCCAGATCCAGGCGCTTCCCTACGCACAGTTGCAGGATGCGCTTGAGGCGGGGCAGGGGGATGCGGTTCTGGCCGGCGTTGCGGTCACCGCCGCTTTGCGCCAGCGCTTCGTCTTCAGCCGGCCCTACATGCTTTTGCCGGCTCGCTTCATTCGGCATCGCGAGACGCAGTTGCCGGGAGGCGATGCCGCGGCCCTGTTCGATCGTCCGGTGGGCGTGATCGCCGGAACGGCGCATGAGATGATGCTGAAAGCGTTCTTTCCCGACATCAAGCCCGTGACCTTCGAAACCCGCGAGACGCTGCTTGCGGCGCTCAAGGATCGCAAGGTCGATGCCGCCTTCGCCGATGCCCTTCAGCTATCCTTCTGGACGCAAAGCCCGGCTGCCGCCAATTGCTGCAGGCTGTTTGACGGGCCCTATCTCTCGGAGAAATTTCTCGGTGAGGGCATGACCATCATGCTTGGCCCACAGGGCGGCACGCTGGCAACCGCGCTCGACAGCGCCCTGGCAGCCCTGTCGCGCAATGGCCGGCTGGAGGAAATCTATCTGCGCTATTTCCCCTCGGGCCTATATTGATCTCGGGCGAAATCGGGCCGCTGAAATCAGCCGACTGTCGTCAGATCGCGCGATACCGCACCGCCGCGCTGCGCTCCAGTGACGCGCATACCAGCTTGTCGAGCTTGAGGCGGCTGCGCAGCAGTTCGAGCAGCCGTATTTCTTCCGTCCGGATAGCAAGATCCACGGCGGCGATCTCCACGGCGAGCGCATAGGCCGTCTCGTACAGCCGCTCCGGCAAGGCGTCGCGAATGATCTCGAGCGCGATATCCAGCCCTTCGGCCCCATTCAGGATCTCGGCGCAACGCTGCGAAACCTCGATCAGTCGATCCTTGTCGAACGCGGTGAAGACCGGAAGAATGTCGATCAACTGGCCGATCCGGCGCAGCTCCTTTTCCGCCATGGCATTGTCGACGGCTGAAGCCATCACCATGACAAAGATGAGCGCTTCTTCGGAAGTGACGTGGTTTTGCATGAAGTCAGGATCCTGATTGATTTCGCCAAGAATGGGGACTGTGGTGGCCGCTTTCAAGGCGACGTAGACGATTGCGCCTGAGACCGCCGCCGTGCTTGCGGATCCGCGGCCGGCTTGTTTTTTATCGCACCGAACTGCCAAACAATCCTATGCCGTCGGCGCGCGCCTGTTCGGTGAGCCCGGCAAGCCCCGAGCCTGCACGCGCCTCCGCCCAGCCATGCCGGGCAAGCCAGGTCGAGACATCCATCGTGCCGACCCAGCAGCGCGTCACGATTTCGCCCACCCAGTGTTCGTCGCTTGTTTCGCAGGCCAGCGACCGGTTGCGCAGCAATTGCCGCTGTTGGGTGCGCGCCACCATGCCGCATGGCCATTCCCCGTCCGCCGCTGCCGAACATGTACGCTCAAGCGCCGTTGCCTCAAGATCGGCCAGCCGAACGCGCTGATCGTCGCCGAAGGCAACGATGCCCGCCTGCAGCGATACCGGCCGTGGCAGCAGCACCACTTGCGGCCTGGCCGGAACGCGTTTTTCGCCGAGCGGTTCTCGGGGCGCGATACGTTCGAGGTTTTCGGCGTTGGCAATAGCAGGCGAGGCAAAGACCTCCGGTGCGATCGGCCTGACGGTACGGCTCTCGACCTGCGGTTCGACGATTGTCTCGACCTCGGGCAGGCCCAGTTCCGAAGGATCCGGCACATCCATGTCTTCGACGTCATAGTCGACCGGTTCATCACGCAGCGTCTGGCCGGCAGAGGCAACCAGGAATCCCCATATCAGCAGTCCGGCCAGGCCGACGGCGAAGGTCATTGCGTTTCGACGCATAGGTGCGTTTTCCTACTGGCTGGCCCAGATGATCCGCGCGACCCATTCGACATCGTTCATGTCGAGGCTGCGTGGCGGATGCTCCGGGTTCAGGGATTGCAAGTCGATGGTTTTGGCGCTTTGCCGGGCCATGATCTTGGCCATGACCTCGCCCTCGCGGGTCTTGACCACCACGCGGTCGCCGCGGCGCACCTGCGCGCCCGGTTCGACGATCAGGATATCTCCGTCGCGGTAGAGCGGTTTCATGCTGTCGCCCTGCACCTCGAGCGCATAGACACCGGTGCCGCGACCGGGCGGGGAGGGGAACTCCACCAGATCCCAGCCCTGGCCTGCCGGAAAACCGCCATCGTCGAAAAAGCCGCCGGCACCCGCCTGTGCCATGCCGAGCAGCGGAATGGAGCTCGCCTGTGGAGGAAACAGGCCGTTCGGAATGGAATTGCGGCCAGTCTCCGGTGACACGTAACTCATGAACTGGTCGAGGCTTGCGCCGGTCGCATCCAGCACCTTGGAAATCGATTCCGTCGATGGCCAGCGCATCCGGCCGTCGGCGGCCACACGTTTCGATTTGTTGAACGACGTCGGGTCGAGGCCCGCCCTGCGTGCAAGCCCTGAAGGCGTCAGCGAATGCCGCTCGGCGAGACGGTCAATCGCGGCCCATATGCTGTCGTGCGAAAGCATGATCGCGCCTGCTCCAGGGCCGGCAAGGCAGCACGCATTCTGCCCCCGGCCAATTCGGCTGGAACAATAAATCAGGACCCCATCTTAGTAAAGCAAAAAGGAATAAAATCCTTGGATCAAATCGCGCCGATCAGGCGACCATCGCCATGTTGATCTTGCCGAGCTGGATGACAGCCTGGGTGCGGCTGTCCACCTTGAGCTTCAGCAGGATCGCCGAGACATGCGCCTTGATCGTTGCTTCCGATACGCCGAGTTCATAGGCGATCTGTTTGTTCAGCAGCCCTTCGCCGAGCATGCCGAGCACCCGGCTCTGCTGCGGCGTCAGCGTCCTCAGCCGGCTGATCAGATCGGCAACGTCCGGATCGGTCTCCTGTCCGCCCTGATAGCTCTTCGGCGTCCAGATATCGCCTTCCAGCACACATTGGATCGCCGCGCGGATATCGTCGATGCCGGAGGATTTGGAAATGAAGCCGGAGGCCCCCAGTTCGAGCGCGCGGCGCACGGTGACAGGATCGTCGCTGGCCGAGACGATCACCAGCGGCAGGCTGGCGAATTCGGCGCGCAGTGCCATCAGGCCGGAAAAGCCGCTGACGCCCGGCATGGCCAGATCCAGCAGCATCAGGTCGGCGTCCGGATTGGCTGTCGCCGCAGCCCGGGCGGCTTCGAAATCGCCGGCCTCGATGATCGTCTGGGTGCCGTCGATGCCGGTCACGGCCTGGCGCAGGGCGCCGCGAAACAGTGGATGGTCATCGGCAATAATGAAAGTGGATGCAGCCATGTCAAAGCTCCCTCCCAAGAGCTGTGTCAGCTATCGCGCAATGCGCGTGTCTTCTTTTAGCGCTTGCTGCGCCACTAGACAATGCCAATAGGCAAGGCAGCAGCCGCTATCAGTGTGTATGCACGGCGTCAGGTCTTGCTCGGCGGTATCTGCTCTTCGTCACGTCTGAATTCCTGCACCAGGCCGAAGAAGGC
Organism: Rhizobium sp. CECT 9324; assembly: GCF_918741265.1. Taxonomy (NCBI): domain Bacteria; kingdom Pseudomonadati; phylum Pseudomonadota; class Alphaproteobacteria; order Hyphomicrobiales; family Rhizobiaceae; genus Rhizobium; species Rhizobium sp. CECT 9324. The sequence goes on from NZ_CAKKMZ010000001.1 coordinate 1,039,092, forward strand.
TCGCATGAACCGTTCCATGATGCCGATCGACCGGTCGATTTCGGCATCGCTCGGCAGGTCTTCCTTGGCTGAAGCGGCAGGCACACCCGCCGCCACCTGTTTTTCCAAGAGATCGACCCGCTTTTCCAGCCGTGCCAGATCCTCATCATAAGCCGCCCGCTCGTCTGCCGCCATGCGGCAGGTCAAGCTGCCGTCGATTTCCTTGCACAGCGTCACGGTTCCCGTCTGCCGGTCGAGACGGACAAAGCCGGTCTCGGATTTTTCCAGGCTGTAGCGATCGGTCGATGCATACTGGGCGACAGCCGGCAGGCTCGACAGCGCCAGCATCGCGGCAACAAGGCTCCTGGATAGCATTTCCACCATGTCTTTATTCCTCCTCTTGTCGTGCAATTGGCCACAGGCGTGGACAAGGACGCCGCTTTGCGGCAAACCGCTGCCAAACATCGCAGCGGAACACAGGAACCCCAGGAGCGACGATGGAAAAGACCATATACAAGATCGTCCCGCAGGAATTATGGCAGGCGGCGCGTCCCGACGGCCAGTTCAGGGGAGCGGCAATCGATCTCGCCGATGGCTATATCCATTTCTCCACGGCCGCCCAGGCGGTCGAGACCGCAAGGCTCCATTTCGCCGGCCAATCCGGCCTTTTGCTGGTCGCCGTCGAAACGGCAGCGCTGGCAGACGCCCTGAAATGGGAGCCGTCCCGCAACGGCGCACTCTTCCCTCATCTTTACGCCGCTTTGCCGTTCGATGCTGTCGCCTGGGAAAAGCCGCTGCCGCTTGGGCCGGACGGTGCCCATCTTTTTCCCGACGCCTTCAAGAACGCCTCTTCCAGGGATACCCAGTGATGCTCGATTTCGCCTCTCTCGCCCGCCGCGGCCTCTTCCTCTTTGACGCCGAAACCGCCCATGGCATGTCGGTCGCCGCGCTGAAATCCGGCCTCCTTCCGTCCTGCCGCATCAGCCCCGATCCGCGCCTCGCCCAGACGGTTGCCGGCCTCTCCTTCGCCAATCCGCTCGGCATGGCCGCAGGCTACGACAAGAATGCCGAAGTGCCGGATGCGCTCTTGTCGCTCGGCTTCGGTTTCGCCGAGATCGGCACGCTGACCCCGAAGCCGCAATCGGGCAATCCCAAGCCGCGCATCTTCCGGCTGGTCGACGACATGGCCGTGATCAACCGCCTCGGCTTCAACAATGAAGGCCATGACGCCGCCTATGCCCGCCTGTCTGCCCGTTCCGGCAAATCCGGTCTTGTCGGCGTCAATATCGGCGCCAACAAGGATGCCGAAGACCGCATCGCCGACTATGTTGCCGGCATCCGCCGCTTTTATCCGGTCGCCAGCTATTTTACCGCCAACATTTCCTCGCCCAACACGCCGGGCCTGCGTGATCTTCAGGCGCGCGAAAGCCTGGCCGCCCTGTTGTCGGCCGTGCTTGCCGCGCGCCAGGAGGAGGCGCTACGCGCCGGCCGCCGCATTCCGGTCTTCCTCAAGATCGCTCCCGATCTGACGGAAGAGGGCATGGACGACATCGCCGAAGTGGCGCTTGCCCATGATCTCGATGGCCTGATCGTCTCCAACACCACGCTCGCCCGCGATGGCCTCTCCGATCCGGTCGTCGCCAAGGAGGCGGGCGGCCTGTCCGGCAAGCCGCTGTTCGACAAGTCCACCGCAGTACTTGCCCGCATGCGCAAGCGCGTCGGCCGCGATCTGGCAATCATCGGCGTTGGCGGTGTGTCGTCAGCCGAGACCGCGCTGGAAAAGATCCGCGCCGGTGCCGATCTCGTTCAGCTCTATTCCTGCATGGTCTATGAAGGCCCCGGCCTGCCGGCAAGGATCGTCCGTGGTCTGTCTGGACTCATCGACCGCGAAGAGGTTGGCAATATCCGCGAGCTGCGCGACAGCCGCCTCGATTACTGGCTCTCGGCAAAGGTCTGATCGATCTTCATCTTCAGCCGTGACAGCAGCAACAGGCCACGCAGCGCCAGAAACACGTTGAGCGCGACCCAGAGCCCGTGATTGCCGGCCATTGGCACGAGGATCGCCACCGTCAGCAGATAGCCTGCGAGCGCCACGATCATCATGTTGCGCATCTCGTTCGACCATGTCGCGCCGATGAAGACGCCGTCCATCTGGAAGGCAAGCGCCCCGGTCAGGGCCGTCAGCGCGGCATAGGGCAGGTAGGTCGAGGCCATGGCCCGCACGTCTTCTGCCGTGGTGATGAAGCCGATGATCGCCGCGCCGAAGATCAGGAAGAAGGCGAGGCTGGCGAGCGCCAGCCCCAGCGACCAGATCCCGGTCAGCTTGACCGCCTTTTCGAAGCCTGCGCGCGATCTGGCGCCGACCGTCTGGCCGGTGATCTGCTCGGCTGCCGTCGCTATGCCGTCGAGATAGAAGCTGGCGATCATGAAGAAATTCATCAGCACGGCGTTTGCCGCCAGCGTCACCGGCCCGAAACTCACGCCAACCCGGGTCATCACGGTAAAGGCGGTGATCAGCGAGAAGGTCCGGATCAGGATGTCGCGGTTCAGCTGAAAGAGATGCGAAAGCCTGGTCCTGTCGGTCAGCATCGCCAGCCGGGGCCAGGCTGCGCCGCCATAACGCCAGAAGACAAAACAGAGGCCCGCGACAGCGGCCACCGCCTCGCCGATCACTGTGCCCCAGGCAACGCCTGCAATGCCCCAGCCGAAGGTGATGCCGAGCGTGATCGACATGATGATATTGACACCGTTCAAAAGGATCTGCAGCGCCAGTCCCACCGAGCCCATGCCGCGCCCCAGCACGAAGCCGAGCAAGGTGAAGTTCGACAGTGTCAGCGGTCCGGCCAGAATGCGAATGGCGATATAGGTGGACGCTGCCAGCGCCACCTCGCCCTCCGCCCCCATCAGCGCCAGTCCGCCAGAGATGATCAGCGGCGAGAGGGCCAGGATCAGCAGCCCGATACCGACCGAAAGCGCCATTGATCGCCAGAAGACGGCAAATACCTCGGTGTCGTCCCGGCGACCTTGCGCCTGTGCGACCAGTGCGGTTGTCGATGCGCGCAGGAAATTGAGGCTGGCAAACAGCAGATCGAAAAGGGCGGCGGCAATGGCAAGGCCGGCAAGGCTTGCTGCCGTTCCTGTGCGGCCGATCACGGCGGTGTCGGTCAGGCCGAGCAGCGGCGTGGTCAGGAAGCCCAGCGTCATCGGCACGGCAATCGCCAGCACGGAGCGATGTGTGACTTCTATGATGCGCAAGGGTTCTGCGACCCGATCTCGATCCATGCCCTGGTCCATCCCCCGAAGCCCTCTGGTGGCAAGGCGGGAATCGCTCAGGCCGACAGCACCATGGCCCAATACGGTCGGTTTGCGGAAGAGGCATCGAAGGCAACCGCCACGCCCAGCCCACGATAGGATCCGAGCATGTTCTCCAGGTGCTTCTTCGAATCGATCCAGGCCTGCACCGCGCGCCCGACCGTATCCTGGCCCGTCGCAATGTTTTCCGCAGCCGGCAGCGGCACATTGCTGCCCTTCATCCGCTCCAGGAAGCTATCGTTGAAACCGATCAGATGGGTCATCTTGCCGGCGCGCGCCATGCGCTTGGCCTGGCCGATGGCCGCCACTTCCGCCTCCTTGGCCCGCACCAGCGGCGAAAGCCCTTTTGCGTCGCGCAGGTCGTTGACCAGTTCCAGCGCCCCCTCGGTCTCGGCCCGCGCCTGGGCGTCGCCCGGTGTCAGCACGTCGGTGGTACGGCAGCCGGCGATCGAAAGCGCCAGGCCGCCACCGGCCAAGAGGAGAAGCCGACGGCGCGGCAGATGCAGGGTCCGCTCGTTCATGTCACTTCCGCGAGGCAAACAGGCGCAGAATGATGAACACCGGAATGACGATGGTCGCGCCGATCAGAAGATAGTCGCCCACCCGGCCAAGGGCGGCAAAGCCGGTATGCCAGAGGTCGAGGATGAAATATTTCACGCCCTGGATCAGGTCGAGCGGATCGAGCCCGAACACGGCCATGACGAAGCCGACGATCAGCGACACCACGATCAGCTTGACGATCGTGCGGCCTGGCGTATCGCCGAGAAATCTGTTGACGCTATCCGACATAGGGCGCTCCTGTTTGCTCTGATATGGGAGGACCCACCGGCCCTCGCAAGCATGCCTTGAGGCGAAGACCTGCTTCGCCTTCCATTTAGCACTTGAGTTTTTTCCGGCCGTCGGTCAAGACCGCGCGCCTTCCTCATCCTGAAAGGCCTTGAGGGACAGCCATGCATCCGACCCAGTTTTCCTCCGGCGACGTGATTGCCGACCGTCGCGCCGACTATGCCCGCATGCTGGCAGAAAGTGGCGATCCTGCGGCGGCCGTCGAATTGATGGAGCAGGCGCTGGAATTGGCGCCTGTCTGGCCGGCCGGACTGGTGCGCCTTGCCGATTATGCCGAAAAATCCGGCCAGCCGGACAAGGCGATCGCTGCCTTACGCTCGGTTCTGTCGCTTGATCCCGAGGATATTTTCGGCGCGCAGTTGAAGCTCGCTTTGCTCGGTGCGGAAAAAATGCCCGACACGCCGCCCAGCCGCTATGTCGAGGCTCTGTTCGACGATTATGCCGATCGCTTCGACACGGCCCTGGTCGAGCGGCTGGATTATTCGGTCCCGGGCAAACTCGCGGCGCTGGTTGCCTCCAGTCCACGGACAGGCCCCTTCGCCTGCGCCGTCGATCTCGGCTGCGGCACGGGCCTGTTCGGCGCCGAGATCCGCCAGCATGCGACCCGTCTCGAAGGCTTCGACCTGTCCGCCAACATGCTTGCTCGGGCAGAAGAGAAGAACCTCTACGACCTGCTGGCACGCGCCGATCTTTCTCTCGACCCGGAAGCCTCTGGCCTCCTCGCCGGCGGATTGGCCAGCCACCGTGCCGATCTGGTTTCGGCCGCCGATGTGCTGATGTATCTCGGCGATCTCGCCAATGCTTTTTCACTGGCCGCAAACCTGTCGCAACCCGGTGCGCTGTTTGCCTTTTCCGTCGAAGACGCAGCCATGGACGAGGGCTTCGCGCTTCAGCCGTCGATGCGCTATGCCCATTCCGAAGCCCATGTGCGCCAGCGTCTCTCGCAAAACGGCTTCGACGTCGTCAAACACGAGCACACCACCATTCGCATGGATGGCGGAAAACCGGTCTTCGGCATTCTGTTTCTTGCGATGAACAAGCCCTGAACGACCGTTTTCTTGCGATCTTCTCAATAGGTCAGTATTCCTGACCCATCACCCTTGTGAACAGGCGTTTCTCAGGTCATCTTGGCGCTTGGGAGGCCCCTTTTCGCGGAGACGGTTGATGGCGCAGATCACGAGCATGCTGGGTATCTGGAATTCCAATCCGACGCGTCACACCGTGGCCGAAGATCTGCAGGGCCTGATCGCCGGCAGCATGATCGCGGCGCTGGGTCTCTATCTTCTTGCCAAGGTCGGGCTGCTCACCGGAGGCATGGCCGGCCTTGCCTTCGTCCTGCATTACTGGACCGGCATGAGCTTCGGCCTGCTGTTCTTCGTCCTCAACCTGCCTTTCTACATCCTGTCGCTGCGCCGCGTCGGCGTCGATTTCACCATCAAGACCTTCCTCGCCGTCGGCCTGACATCGTTCCTCGTCGAAATCGAAAGCCGCTTCCTGGTGATCGAGAGCATCGCCCCGGTCTGGGCGGCAGTCCTCGGTGGCCTTCTCCTCGGCTTCGGCCTTCTGGCGCTTTATCGACACCGCGCCAGCCTTGGCGGCCTCGGCATTCTCGCCGTCTATATCCAGGACCGTTTCGGCATCCGCGCCGGCCTTGTCCAGCTCGCCTTCGACCTCTGCGTCATGGCGACGGCCTTTGCCGTCGTCAGCCCCATGGTGGTTGCCTATTCGGTACTGGGTGCTGTCGTCCTGAACCTCTTCCTCACTGTCAATCACCGTTCGGACCGCTACATCGCACTACGGTAACGTGAGCGACAAGAGGCGGAGAAAACCGCCGCCGCGCTGGCGCTGTTCGTCATGCGTCTAGCGCTGTCGCCATTGGCGAGTGAGCGCGCCCCGATCCGGCGATCTAAATACCATCAAATTCCCTATAGGGTCACACTTGTGACCCGCGTCACATGAAGCTACGTTTACGTAAATGGAAGGGGGAGTCTTCCATGCGGGCGACCGAAGCAAGGCCGCCTTGCCCTCTGGGAGGAGGTGGCTTTCATGTTTGACTATGTCATCGTCGGCGGCGGTTCTGCCGGAGCTGTTCTGGCTGCACGGCTGAGCGAGGATCCTGATATCCGCGTCTGCCTGCTGGAAGCAGGCGGCCTTGGTCGCAATCTGCTGATGCGGGTACCGTCCGGTGCGGCCGCGATCGTGCCCGGATATGTGAAGGGCGGCAATTGGGCCTTTTCAACCACTCCGCAGAAGGCGCTGAACAATCGGATCGGCTATCAGCCGCGCGGACGCGGGCTGGGTGGCTCGAGCCTGATCAATGCCATGCTCTACACCCGTGGACATCGCAGTGACTACGACGAATGGGCCGCACTTGGCGCAAAAGGCTGGTCCTTTGCCGATGTCCTGCCCTGGTTCCTGAAAGCCGAGGACAATGTCCGGGGCGCCGACCCCTGGCATGGCCGTGGCGGTCCCCTGCAGGTCAGCGATGCCAATTGGGCCCGTCCGATCAACCAGGCCTTCATCAAGGCCGGCGAGCAATGCGGATACCGACCGAACGAGGATTTCAATGGCCCGGTGCAGGAAGGGCTCGGGCTCTATCAGGCGACGCAATTCTGGCGAGGCCCGAAAAAGGGTGAACGCTGTTCGTCTGCCGCCGCCTATCTGCATGACCACCTTGATCGCCCGAACCTGAAGGTCATCAGTAGTGCCCAGGCGAGCCGGATCATCGTCGAACGTGGCCGGGCTGTGGGTGTCGCCTATCGCAAAGGCCGCACGGAGATCGTCGTTGGTGCAGCGCGCGAGGTATTGATCTCTGCCGGGGCCCTGCAGTCGCCGCACCTGCTCATGCTCTCGGGCATCGGTCCGGCCGACCATCTGCGCGCCCATGGGATCCCGGTCGTGGTCGACCGGCCGGAGGTCGGTGCAAACCTGCAGGACCATCTGGACTATACCCAGATCTACAGGTCTGCCGACACCGACATGATCGGCCTCGGCCTTGCCGGCGCCCGCGACATGCTCACGGCCGCCAACGAATGGAGCCGCCATGGCACAGGCCATCTGCGTTCAACCTTTGCCGAATCCGGCGGCTTCCTCAAGACGGACCCATCCCTGAACCGTCCGGACATTCAGCTGCATTTTGTCGTTGCCATGGTCGATGACCATGCCCGGAAAATGCACTGGGGCCATGGCTATTCCTGTCATGTCTGCGTGCTCAGGCCGCATTCACGCGGCACGATCCGGCTGGCAAGCACCAATCCCACGGATGCCCCGGTCATCGATCCGGCCTTCCTTTCCGACCCTTGCGACATGGAGACGCTGAAGGCAGGCGCCCGGCTGATGCGGCAAATCATGGAGGCGCCGGCGCTCGCTCGCTACCGCGGTCGCGAACTCTATCCGTCAGGCAGCACCGACGACGATCTCGAAGAGGCCATCCGCGCCCGCGCCGACACCATCTATCACCCCGTCGGGACCTGCCGCATGGGGTCGGATATGGCCGCGGTCGTCGATCCCGCGCTCAAGGTGAACGGCGTGGAGGGGCTCAGGGTGGTCGACGCGTCGATAATGCCGCGCCTGATTGGCGGCAACACCAATGCTCCGGTGATCATGATCGCCGAGAAGATTGCCGCATCCATTCGTGCCGATCGTAAAGATGCGAGCGAACCCGCTGCGGGATTGCATTTTGCCTGAGCCTGCCTATCGTCCGGCGCGCACAAATCAGGCGAAGCACGCAGGAGAAAAAATGACTGGTCAAACCAATACCGCGCCATTGGCCGTCATCGTCATGGGTGTCAGCGGCTGTGGCAAATCTTCTGTCGGTGCGCTGCTTGCAAAACGACTGGGTCTGGGTTTCGCCGAAGGCGATGCGCTGCATCCGCCGGCCAATGTCGAAAAGATGGCCAAGGGCACGCCGTTGACCGACGATGACCGTTGGCCGTGGCTGACCCGGATCGGCCAGGATATCGCGGCAGCGCAAAGTGCAGGCGCGGGCATCGTCGTGTCCTGCTCCGCCCTGAAGCAGAGCTACCGCGACCTCCTGCGCCGGGAAGCGGGGGGGCAGCTCCATTTCGTCTATCTCGAAGGCAGTCATGCCCTCTTGCTATCGCGCATGGGCGCCCGCACCGGCCACTTCATGCCGGTTGCCCTGCTCGACAGCCAGTTGGCGACGCTGGAGGTTCCGACCGGCGAGCCCGGTGTGACGACCGTCAGCATCGACCAAAGCGTCGAAGACATTGTCGAAGACGCCATCCGCGGGCTTGCGCCCTCTCTCTGACGAAAGAGGGCGAGGCCCGTTTCACATCTCAGCCGTTCAGGGCAGCGATATGATCCTTGGCATAGGTCTCGACCGAGCGCGGCGCCTTGCCGGTCAGCGTCTCGACATCCGTGGTCACAGCTGCCGTCCAGCCTTCACGAACCGGATAGAAAATCGAGGCGAGGAAGCCGGCATAATCGGCCGGAACGCCGACGCCGGTCAGCATGGCGATGAAGGCCTCATCGCTGATTGCGCTGTAGCCGACAGGCTTGCCGATCGTCCGGGCAATGATCGCCGCCGCCTCGGCGTAGCTCAGCGCCTCCGGACCAGTGAGATTGAATGCCCGTCCGTCGAACGTGTTCGTCGTCAGGGCTGCGGCGGCACTCTCGGCAATGTCGCGCGCATCGATGAAGCTCGACTTGCCGTCGCCGGCCGGAACCGCGATCTGGCCGTGATCGATGCCGGCCTTCCAGTACGTATGGAAGTTGTCGGAGAACCAGTTCGGCCGCAGGATAACGTAAGGCACGCCGGATTTTTCGATGGCGATCTCGACCTGGCGATAGGGAATGCTGTCGTCGGCATCGACGCCCAAAGCACTCTGAAATACCACCTTCACCTTGCGCTCATAGGCAGCCTCAAGCACCGGCGTCAGCAGGGCTATCGAATCGACATTGCCCGACGCCAGCATGATATAGGCGCGATCGACGCCTTCGAGCGCCGGGCCGAAAGTGGCGGAATCGGTGTAGCTGAACACAACACCTTCCGCGCTATCGACGGGCTTGCCCGCGCGCGAGGCGGCCTTGACCTTTTCGCCCTTGGCGATGAGCGCCTTCACCAGCGGGGCGCCCACATTGCCGGTCGCACCGAGAATCAGGATCTTGTTCGACATGTCGTTCATTCCTCGAATGATTGAGTAGGTATCTATTGGAAACTATCTTCCTATCGGATATATACCCACATTCAGAAATCGGAAAAGAAGGCACTTTCGGGTGACATGGTTTCCTTGAGGAAACCGCCCGAACGACACAGAGACAGTCATGCTGCAACCTTACGACGTCTATGAAGAGAACTGCCCGACACGCCAGGTCCTGGCCCGCGTCGCCGACAAATGGGCACTGCTGATCCTCGATCGGCTGGAGGGCGAGCCTGTGCGGTTCAATCACCTGCGGCGCGATATCAAAGGTGTATCGCAGAAGGTCCTGTCGCAGACGCTCAAACGATTGGAGCGCGATGGCATGGTGACGCGTACCGTCTTTGCGACGGTGCCGGTGACGGTGGAATACGCCCTGACCCCGCTCGGCCGCACGCTGACGGAAACGGTGGCCGCCATGGCCCATTGGGCGGAAAAGCACATGGATGCCGTGCTGGCGGCTCAACAGACCTATGACGCACGGCCGCGCTGATCTTAGCTTACACAGTGCCGTCGAGTGTCAGCATACGCCCGTAAAGCTCCGGTCGGCGATCCCTGAACAGTCCCCAGGCCGCACGCTGCTTTGCAATGCCGTCGAGATCGAACCGTGCCGTCAGAACGGTTTCTTCAGTGCGCCCGGCTTCGGCAACTTTGCTCCCGGTCTGGTCGGCGATGAAGGACGAGCCGTAGAAGGTCAGCTCCGTGCCCTTGCGGCCGGGTTCGGTCCCGATCCGGTTGGAGGCGATCACCGGCATCAGGTTGGCCGCGGCATGCCCTTGCATCACGCGTTGCCAATGTGCCGCGCTGTCGATCGTCGGGTCCTGTGGCTCCGAGCCGATCGCCGTTGGATAGAACAGAAGTTCGGCCCCCTGCAGCGCCATGGACCGCGCCGCCTCGGGGAACCACTGGTCCCAGCAGATACCGACACCGATCTTCGCATGCCGCGTCCGCCAGACCTTGAAGCCGGTATCGCCGGGCGAAAAATAGTATTTCTCGGTATAGCCTGGGCCGTCTGGAATATGGCTCTTGCGGTAAAGGCCGAGAACGGCGCCATCCGCATCGATGATCGCCACGCTGTTGAAGAAGGCGGGACCGGCTTTTTCGAAGAAGCTGACCGGGATGACAACGCCAAGCTCCGCCGCAAGCCGGGAAAAATGCCCGACCAGCGGATTGCCCTCGAGCGGTTTTGCCAGATTGAAGAACTCGGCCATCTGGTCCTGGCAGAAATACGGCGCCTCGAACAATTCCTGGGTCAACACGATCTGCGCGCCCTTGGCGGCAGCCTCGCGCACCAGTTTTTCGGCCCGGGCGATATTGCCGGGAATGTCCCAGCTGCAGGCCATCTGCGTTGCGGCGACGGTAACGATACGGCTCATCCTGCTCTCCTCAAACGCCAAGCTTGTCACGAAGCCCGTACCACCAGGCGCCGAGCGCGGTGAGCGGCACGCGCAACATCCGGCCGCCCGGGAAGGGATAGGCCTGCAGCGATGACCAGACGTCGAAGCGACTGGCCTGGCCGTTGATCGCTTCGCCGAGGATCTTGCCGAGCAGATGCGTCGTCGTCACCCCATGGCCACTGTCGCCGTGCGAAAAATAGACCGTGTCCGACAGCTTGCCCATATGCGGAATCCGGGTCAGCGTCAGCGCGAAATTGCCGCTCCAGGCATAGTCGATCTTCACGTCCTTCAGCTGCGGAAAGGTCTTCAGCATGTTCGGACGAATGACGCCGGTGAGATTGGCGGGGTCCTGGCCGCCATAGCCGATGCCGCCGCCATAGAGCAGCCGGTTGTCGGCCGTGCGGCGGTAATAATCGAGCACGTAATTGGCATCCTCGACGCAGTAATTGGCCGGCAGCAAGTCCTCGATCAGCTTGGCATCGAGCGGTTCCGTCGCCATCACCTGGGAGGACACCGGCATCATCTTCTCGGTAATCTTAGGCGCCAGCCCGCTCATATAGGCATTGCCGCAGACCAGCACGAATTTCGCCCGAACCATGCCGCGCTCGGTGCGTACATAGGGCTGTGCGCCGGTGTGGAGTTCGATCACCTTGGAGTTTTCAAAGATCTTGCCGCCGAGACTTTCCACGGCGGCTGCCTCGCCGAGCACCAGATCGAGCGGATGGATATGGCCGCCATGCCTGTCGATCATGCCGCCGACATAACGATCGGCCTTCACATATTTCGACACCTCGGCCTTCGACACCATGTCCAGTCCGTCATGACCATGCTTCCGCCAGGTGGCGCGCACCTCGGCCATCTCGCGCACCTGTTTGTCGGTAAAGGCGGCAAAGAAGCCGCCATCGACGAGATCGCATTCGATACCGTATTTCGCCACCCGTTCGCGAATGATCCTGCCGCCCTCGAGCGACATCTCGCCGAGCCGGGCCGCGCGATCAGGTCCGTAGCGCCTGGCGATGGTATCGAGATCGCGGCTATAGCCGTTGACGATCTGGCCGCCATTGCGGCCGGACGCGCCAAAGCCGATGCGGTCGGCCTCGACCACGACAACCGAATAGCCGGTCTCGGCCAGTTGCAAGGCCGCCGAGATCCCGGTGAAGCCGGCGCCGATGATGCAGATATCGGCATTCAGTTCACCGCCGAGGCTCGGTCGAATGCGCTTGTCGCGGGCGGACGCCGCATAATAGGTGGCCGCATGGCCGGGATTGGCTCCGATAGACTTCGTCATGGCATTCACCTCACACGGTCCGGATATAGGCGTCATATTCGACGTCTGTCACACGCTGGGAAAACTCCGACAGTTCCTGCTGCTTGCAGGCCGTGTAGAGCCCGCGATATTTCGGCCCGAGCGCCGCATAGGCGAAACTCGACTTGGCAAAGCGCTGGATCGCGTAATCCCAGTTGGTCGGCAGCGGCTCATGGCTGATCGCGTGATCGTCGCCGGAGATTGCGCCACCCGGCGGCGTCTTCTCCTTCATGCCGGCGAGTGCTGCCGACAGGATCATCGCCAGCACCAGATAGGGATTGGTGTCGGACCCGGCGACGCGGTGCTCGATTCGGGTCGCCGGCTTCGACGCGGTAATCACGCGCACGGCCGCCGAGCGGTTGTCGAAGCCCCAGGAGGCATAGGTCGGCGCATGTTCGGAAGGCCGCAGGCGGCGATAGGAATTCTGGTGCGGCGCAAACACAGCCATGCTCTCGCCCATCGCTTCCAGCAGCCCGCCGACCGAATGCAGCAAGGTATCGGCCGGGCCATTCTCGCCGACAAAGATGTTGCGGCCGCTCTCGTCGAGAACCGAGAAATGCACATGCATGCCGCTGCCGGCCTGCATGCCATAAGGCTTGGCCATGAAGGTGGCATCAAGATCATTGGCGCGCGCCACGCCCTTGACGATGCGCTTCAAAAGCACGGCATAATCGGCCGCCGCCAGCGCATCCGGTACATGGTTGAGATTGATTTCATACTGGCCGGGACCGTTTTCCCGCAGCGTCGTATCCGCTGGCACCCCTTGGGCGCGCGCCGCATTGGAAATGCCGTGGAACACCTCTTCGAAATCCTGCAGTTCGGAAATCGACAGCACCTGCGTCTGGCCGGTATGCCAGCGCCCGTCGCGCGTGTTCGGTGGACGCACCGGATCGAGTGCCGAACGCACCGGGTCGATCAGGTAGAATTCGAGTTCGGTGGCAACGACCGGCGTCAGCTTCTCGCGTTTGTAGCGCTCCAGCACATTGGCCAGCACCTGGCGCGGATCGGCGTAGAAGGCATCGCCCTCCGTCGTCCGCATCTGCAGCAGAACCTGGGCCGTCGGGCGCGACAGCCAGGTCACGCGTGACAGCGAGCCGGGCACCGGAAAGCAGATCCCGTCCGGATCGCCCGTGCCTTCGGCAAGGCCGGCGGCATTGACGTCGCGGCCCCAGACATCGAGTGCATAGACCGAGCGTGGCATCGCCATGCCATTGGTCAAGACATCGATCGCCCGTTCGCGCGGGATCCATTTGCCGCGCGGCACGCCGTTCACGTCGATGACAAAGGCTTCAAGAACTTCAATATCGGGGTTTTGCGCGAAAAATTCTCGCGCCTGCTCGGCAATGTCCATAGGGCACCGTTTGGATAGATGGTCTGCTTGATATGTAACACGTGTCGCCACGCCAGCGGGACGTGCCGCTAACGGTAGACGCTTTTCGCGTTATAGATCAGAAACCGCACCATGCCTCGGCTGCCTCTCGATTTTCCCCTCGACCGCTGGCCTCTTGTCGAGGCCGGTTTTTCTCCGGTCAGCCGCTCAGTGAAGCGACAAATTGGTCATATGACCAATTCCCAGATACCATCCCGGCGCGGAAAAGGCCAGCCCGCAGGGAACAACGGGCTGCTATGCGCCAATTCACCTCATGGATTGAACCGTTCCGGACGCCAGGCCGTTGTGTCGAGGAAGGGCTTTTCGCCGTCCATCATCTCCGCAATCAGGCGGCCCGTGACAGGACCCAGCGTCAGGCCGTGATGGGCATGGCCGAAGGCAAACCACAGGCCATCATGGCGCGGCGCCTTGCCGATCACCGGCATCATGTCCGGCGTGCAGGGGCGGGCACCCATCCACGGTTCGGCATCCAGCCGCTCACCGAGCGGGAAGATCTCGCGCGCCACCTTTTCGGCCCGCTCCAGTTGCACCGGCGATTTCGGCGCATCGCGATCGGCAAATTCCGCACCGGTCGTCAGGCGGATGCCCTTTTCCATCGGCGCAAGGAAATAGCCGCGTTCGCCATCCATTGCCCAGTTGTTCAAGACCGCATTGCCGGCTGGCGCATAATGCATGTGATAGCCACGCTTGACCCCGAGCGGGAAGCGGTAGCCGAGTTTCGCGGTCATCTCCTGTGCCCAGGGACCGACGGCCAGCACCACCTCTTCGCCCTCGACCATGCCCTCATCGGTCCTGACCTTCCAGCCGCGACCGCCAGCACCCGGCTCGAGCGTGCTCGCGTCGCCCTTGACGAAACGGCCCCCGAGCGACTGGAAATAGGCGAGATAGGCGGCCGTCAATCCATGCGGATTGGTCACTGACCACGGGTCGTTCCATTTCAACGCGCCGATGAAATCGCCCGAAAGATGCGGCTCTTCCTTGGCCAGTTCCTCGCGCGACAGGCTCTTGAAGCTGATGCCGTATTCGCGCCCGAGCCGCTCGGCCTCCGCCACTTCGCCGTCGCGCTTGGCATTCGTGCGGAACAGCTCCATCCAGCCATCCTTGCGGATGAACTGCCCGGCATTGGCAGCCTCGATCAAAACCTGATGCTCCGAGATCGAGTTCTCGATCAGCGGCGCATAGGCACGCGCAATTACTTCATGTCTTGGCTTGTTCGAATGCCACCAGTAGCGCGCCAGGAACGGCACGAGTTTCGCCAGCGCACTGCCATGATAATGCGCGTCGATCCGGTTGTTCAGCCCGTAGCGCAGCAGCAGTCCGAGATCCTGCGGGAAGGCATAAGGCACAACCCCCTCGCGCTGGATCAGCCCGGCATTGCCGAACGAGGTTTCCTCGCCCGGATCGCGCCGGTCCACCAGAACCACCGCGCGCCCGCGACGCGCCAGATGAATTGCGGTGGACACGCCGATAATGCCGGCGCCAAGCACGATGGTAACCTTGGACATGGTATGTTTCATTTCCCTGAGGGCAAGATGTATACAAGGATGCAATTGCCACGGTTGCGGCGCAAACGAAAAATGGTCGCATCCGCCGAAATCCGCAAAATCCTTGGCGAAACGGCGAACGTTGCCTATTTCCGTCAGTGCTGCTGCCGGTATATGACCGCATCAGTCAACTTTTAAGGAAAGGTCCCTGATGCGTCTTCTGACACTCGCCGCAGCCTGGCTGCTGGTTGCGATCGGCATCATCGGTGTTTTCCTGCCCATTCTGCCGACCACCCCGTTCATGATCCTCGCCGCCGCGCTGTTTGCCCGCTCGTCGCCGCGCTTCGAGCGGTGGTTGCTGGAGCACCCGCGTTATGGCCAGCCGCTGATCGACTGGCGTCGCCAGGGCGCGATTTCCAAGCCGGCGAAGATCGCCTCGGTCTCGCTGATGAGCGCGAGCTATCTCATCGTCTGGTTCGTCGGCCCGCCGCAACTCTGGCTGAAACTGGCGATCGGCGCGATCCTGATCGCCTGTGCCGCCTTCGTCCTCACCCGGCCTCTGCCCAATCCATAATTGGCATCGGTTCGAGCGATCGACGTTGTGCGCTTAGGCAGGGCACACTCAGGCCCTCCAAGCGGAGGGCCTTGTCGCTTCGGATCTTGTCACTTAGGCCCGCTTCGATCAGGCCTTACACATCGATCAGGCCTTGTATTTGGCAACGGCGCCCGAAAGCTTGCTCCATTCGCCATACCAGGTGTTGAACAGCGTGAACTGCGCTTCGACATAGCCACGCTGGCTTGCCGTCAGCGCATCGCTCTCGTTGAAATGCAGCGTGTATTCCGCGTCACCCTTCAACACCATCATGTGCTTGAAGTAGAGAACCAGGTCGGCCCCTTCGTCGAAGGACGACAGCACGGCCAGCGCCTGTTCCAGTTCCAGCGCCCGCTGGCGCGCCTCGGCATCGCCGGCCGCAGCAGCCTGCGACAGGTTGCACAGATGCAGCACTTCCTTGGGCAGGACATTGCCGATGCCGGTGATCGCGCCGGTCGCACCGCAATTGACATAGCCGTGGAAGACGGCCGTATCGACGCCGATCATCAGCGAAACGCTGTCGTCATGATTGGTGATGTGCTCGGCCGCATAGCGCATGTCGGCCGGTCCGCCGAATTCCTTGAAGCCGACGAGGTTCGCATGTTCGGCGCGCAGCGCGAAGAACAGGTCGGCGCGCGTGGCAAAACCGTAATACGGGCTGTTGTAGATGACGGCCGCCAGATCGGGAGCTGCCGCAAGGATCGCCTTGAAATGCGCCTTCTGCGCCGTCACCGACGAACCGCGTGACAACACGCGCGGGATGACCATCAGGCCCTGCGCGCCGACCTTCTGCGCATGGGCCGCATGTGCGACGGCAGAAGCCGTGTTGACGGCGCCGGTACCGACGATCACCGGAATGCCGGCCTGAACCAGCCGCTCGACGCCTTCCATGCGCTGCGCATCGGTCAAAAGCGGCCAGTCGCCCATCGAGCCGCAATAGACCACTGCCGACATGCCGTCGCCGATCAGCTGCTTGGCCTTGCGCACCAGCGCATCGAAGTCGGGACTGCGATCAGCCTTGCAGGGCGTCATCAGTGCCGGAACTACACCGGAAAAAATCGTTGCCTTCATTGTCGAATTCCTCTGTGCGCCGAAGCGGGATCTGGTCCGCCCCGCCTGTCGGAGCGTCACCTTGAAACTAGATATACAGTCTTGTATTCTTTTTGTCGACAGAGAATTTTCGATCTCCGCAACAGAGGTCCCCAAGAGGTGTCTAGTGAGGTGCCTGACGAGATACCTGTGACGCCCCCCGACAATTCCCGGAGCAAAAACTCCAGCGAGCTCGCGGTTGAAATCAGGGCGCACCCGCGGATCGCATGGGTCTGCCAATGGGATATGCGCCAATGGTGGGTAGGATGGTCAATATCTCCATCCCGTCATCGCAAACGAACCCGCAGCCCACCGCGCCAATTGCGTGGACATCATCGGTCGTCGTAAAGTTTCCGGCAGCAGGCTGAAGATGACAACGATGTTGGAAGATGAAGGAGGGCGTTCATGCACCGGTTCACCGGCAGTTGTTTATGCGGCAATGTCAAAATCGTCGCCTCGGGACAGCCCTATCGGGTCGGGCTGTGTCATTGCCTCCATTGCCGCAAACATCACGGCGCCCTGTTTCACGCCTCGGCGATCTTCCCTGAAGCGGCTGTCACGATCGAGGGTGAGACAGGCGAATACGCCGGACGCCATTTCTGCCAGCGCTGCGGCTCCTCCGTGTTCTCCTGCTCGGCCGACGAGATCGAAGTCAACCTCGGCTCCCTTGATGCCCCCGACCAATTGCTGCCGACCTACGAACTATGGACCACGCGCCGAGAATCTTGGTTGCCGCCATTTCCACGAATGAGACAATACGCCCATGACCGCGACACCCCCGATCGCAGTGAGGCATAGTGCATAAGCGCCAATCGCCATGACCGGACGTCCGGATCGATGGGCGATCGTATCACGCTAGCGAATTCAAATTTCAGGACTTTTAGGGAGATTGGCTGGGGAACCTGGATTCGAACCAAGATTAACGGAGTCAGAGTCCGTCGTTCTACCGTTGAACTATTCCCCAGCAGGGGTCGGGTGCGAAGATCGTGCGCCCGTCGGTGAGGCGGGCTTATAACCAAAAGGTGGACGATTGCAAATACCTGACGCGAAAAAAAATCGAGAATGCTGCCGATTGTTTAGGGGCGAAGCTTTGCCGACGGCACAAGGCATGCCGGCCAGCAAAGCGGCAGGCCCGGGGCGATCAGAAAAACCGTTTGGCTTGAGGGTTTTGCGCTGGTATGCTGGCGCCAACGAAATGGATGTGACACCAGCGGCATGCGTCGATTGAGACACCTTGCGCGGTGCAGTGGAAAACGCAGTGACAGACCCCGACCGCGGCGGAAAGCCGAAAAGCGAGGGGGCGTCGACGAGCAAGCGCAAGGGCGGTAATTCCCGCCGGCGCGGCAAGGGAAGAAAGACGGCGGCGGCGCAAGCCGGCGCGGAACTTTCGACTTTGGCAGGATCAGCTGGTGAGCAGGTCTCGGTTCGACGTTCCGAATCAGTGGTTGCGGATGGTCCCATCCGCAAGCGAAAGCGTCGTCGTCGTGGCAAGGCGGCGTCCGCCTCTGCGGTAACGTCGGATGCGTCAGGCGTGCAGAGCGGCCCCGTGCCGCCGAAAAATACGCCCTCTCAGACTTTGACGTCGCACGGTTCCTCCTCATCTGCATCACCACAGGGTTCCGGCCAGGGATCGGCGCGCACCGACAATGCCGCCGCGGCCGCCGTGTATTCGCAGGGTTCGGCTCCATCCGCTCAGGGTGAAACGCGCCAAACCGCCAGCAACACAGCGGGTCAAGCAGGGGCCCAAGCGGCAGGCGAGCAGGCCCCTGGCCGCAAGCGCCGACGCAATCGGCGCAACGGTCAGGCCGCTGCCCGCCAGGGCAGGCCGGGCCAAAATCGCCCCGGTCAGGTCCGGCCGCTCGCCGGCTCGCAGCCGCCGGCCGGCAAGGCTAACCCGTCAGGCAAGGCTACCCCGTCCGGCGGGCATGCTGCTGGCACCCGGGCGCGCGCGCCGGAGAGCGAGCCGCAGCCTGCCGGTCAGGCGCCGCGCCCGGCACAAGCCGGTCACGCCCCCGATCGGTCGCAGACGGATCGCCCGCGCTCAACCGCCCCGGAGGGTTCGCATGACGACCTCTATGCGGCGCTCGACCTCGGCACCAACAATTGCCGCCTGCTGATTGCCCAGCCGACCCGACCCGGCCAGTTCCGCGTCGTCGATGCCTTTTCGCGCATCGTCCGTCTCGGGGAGGGGCTGGCGGCCACCGGTCGCCTGTCACAGGATGCCATGGACCGTGCCGTCGAGGCCCTGCGCATCTGCGCCACCAAGCTCGCCGGCCGCGAAATCCGCCGCATGCGGCTGATCGCCACCGAAGCCTGCCGGGCTGCCGAAAACGGCGAGGAGTTTCTCGCCCGTGTCACCGTCGAGACCGGGCTGGACCTCGAGATCATCAACCGCGAAACCGAGGCGCGGCTTGCGGTGTCCGGTTGTTCGTCGCTGGTCGGCCGTGAAGCACGCTCCGTCGTGCTGTTCGATATCGGCGGTGGTTCGTCGGAGATCGCGGTCATCCGCATCAATGAAAACCGCTCCAGCCGGCTGGCCAATCACATCACCCACTGGACCTCGCTGCCGGTCGGCGTCGTGACCTTGTCCGAGCGTCATGGCGGCCGCGATGTCACGCCGGAGGTCTTCGAGGCGATGACCTCGGAAGTCGCCGGCATGCTGTCGCATTTCGATTGCCCGCCTGTGCCGCTCGGTCCCGGCGGCGCGCCCGAAGATTTCCACCTGATCGGCACCTCCGGTACGGTCACCACGCTGGCCGGTGTGCATCTCGACCTGCCGCGCTACGATCGTCGCAAGGTCGACGGCGTCTGGCTGTCGGATGACGAAGTCACGGCCATGCAAGCCAAGCTTCTGTCCTGGGATTTTGCCGGCCGTGCCGCCAATCCCTGCATCGGTCCGGATCGCGCCGATCTGGTCCTGGCCGGCTGTGCCATTCTCGAGGCCATTCGCCGTCGCTGGCCGTCCACCCGCATGCGGGTTGCCGATCGCGGCCTGCGTGAGGGCCTTTTGACCGACATGATGGCGGATGATGGCGTCTGGCGCCGCGGCCGCAATCGTCGCCCACCACATTTCAGGGAGCGCTGAGCCATGAGCAAGCCACCGATCGGCGGCAATCGCACCGGCCGCAAACTCGGCCAGAAGGTCAAGAAGGGCAAGCTGAAGGCCTCGTCCAGACGCTGGCTCGAACGCCATATCAATGATCCGTATGTGCAGCGCGCCAAGCTCGAGGGCTACCGTGCCCGCGCGGCGTTCAAGCTGCTCGAGATCGACGAGAAGCACCAGATCCTCAAGGGTGCCCGGCGCATCATCGATCTCGGCGCGGCACCGGGCAGCTGGTCGCAGATCGCCGCCAAGGTCACCGATTCGACCGACGATGATATCCGCGTCGCGGCGATCGACTTCCTCGAGATGGCGCCGCTTCCGGGCGTCAAGATCCTGCAACTCGACTTTCTCGATGACGACGCGCCGCGCCAGTTGATGGAAGCCGTCGGCGGCACGCCGGATCTGGTCATTTCCGACATGGCGGCGCCGACCACCGGTCACCAGAGGACCGACCATCTGCGCACCATGCATCTGTGCGAGGTCGCAGCCTATTTTGCCGTCGAAGTGCTTGGTGAAGGTGGCCACTTCCTTGCCAAGACCTTCCAGGGTGGCACGGAAAAAGACCTGCTGAACATGCTCAAGCAGAACTTCCGCCAGGTCCTGCATATCAAGCCGCCGTCGTCGCGCTCGGAATCGGTCGAGATGTTTCTGCTTGCCAAGGATTTCAAGGGCAAGCGCGTCGGTCTTGGCGCCCGCAATCTCGAGCGTGCCGAAGACGATGGCGGGTTCGCCTACGATCCGCGCGAGGATGTGCCGGCCGACGAGAACCAGGACTGACGCACCAGAACTGGCGCACCAGCACTGGCGCACCAGGCGTCGAGCCGGATCAGGACACATACAGGACGAAAAGACCAAATGCTGCTGTACATCACCCTCGGCTCCACCGATCTCGCCCGCTCGCAGATCTTCTATGATGCCGTCCTGGCACCGCTGTCGGTGACGCGCCGCGTGACCGAGGACGATGAGCTCGGCTACGCCCCCGAAGGTGACGCCGAAGCCGAAGCCGACAGGCGCTGCCGCCTCTGGGTTCTGACGCCGGTCAACGGCAAAGAGGCGACGTTCGGCAATGGCGCAATGACGGCGCTGGATGCGCCGAGCCGCGACGCGGTCGATGCGTTTTATGCTGCAGCGATTGCGAATGGCGGCACCGATGAAGGCGCGCCCGGTCTCAGGCCCTATCATGCCAGCTTTTATGCCTGCTATGTCCGCGATCCCGACGGCAACAAGCTCTCGGCTGTTTGCGAAAAGCCCTGAGCGGACTGCGGCTTTCACTTCACGGCTATGGTGTCCGTCTCTGCCGATCGGCGATAGCCCGAGACCGCTGATCCGACATCGCGCGGCAGCCCGAAAAACGGGATGATCGCGAAGACGGAAAGCCCGGCCACGACCGCGAAGGCGAC
This sequence comes from Rhizobium sp. CECT 9324, assembly GCF_918741265.1. NCBI lineage: Bacteria > Pseudomonadati > Pseudomonadota > Alphaproteobacteria > Hyphomicrobiales > Rhizobiaceae > Rhizobium > Rhizobium sp. CECT 9324. The sequence goes on from NZ_CAKKMZ010000001.1 coordinate 1,060,149, forward strand.
GTGGAAATCACCAAGTGACAATGTGCCGCCGGACAGCGTCGTGCTGGTTTCGAGAATGGCCGCCGCAACGGCCACGCCGAGCGCCAGGCTGATCTGCTGCAGCACCGATGTCAGCGATGTGGCCTGGCTTGCATACCGGTCGTCGATCTCGGCATAGCCGAGCGTGTTGACCCCGGTGAAGAAGAAAGACCGGAAAAAGCCGCCGATCAACAGGAAGGCCATGATCACGGCGATCGGCGTTGACGGCGTGAAGAAGGAATTGGCGACCGTGGTCAATGTGCCGCCAAGGCCGGCGGCGATCAGGATGTTGCGAAAACCGGCGGCCGCAAAGGCGCGTCGCGCCACGAACTTGGTGGTGATCGCGCCGACCGCGGCAATGAACGTCGTCATGCCCGATTCGAATGCCGTCATCCCGAAACCCAGCTGCAGCATCAGCGGCAGCAGGAATGGCGTTGCACCTGCTGCCAGCCGGAATGCCGTGCCGCCGATAATCGAGGCGCGGAAGCTGCGATTGGCAAACAGGCTGAGATCGAGCAGCGGCGCCTTGTGCCGGCGCGCATGCGGCACATAAAGCACCAGGCACAGCAACCCGGTGACCGCGGCCCCGATGCCGACGGTGATCGGCAAGCCCGGCAGGCTCATCACCGACAGGCCGAAGACGAGCCCGGACGCTGCGATAGAGGTGAGCGCAAACCCCTTCCAGTCGATCGGTGCGGTGGCCACCGGATCGATCTCGGGCAGGTAGATGCTGGAGAGCCAGAGGCCGGCAAGCCCGATCGGGATGTTGATCAGGAAGATCCAGTGCCAGCTGAAGAAGGTGGTGATGAAACCGCCGACCGGCGGTCCGGTGATCGGGCCGAGCAGGCCGGGAATGGTCAAGAGCGCCATCGCCGAGACCAGGTCGCTGCGTTTCGTCGTGCGCAACAGCACGAGGCGTCCCACCGGCGTCATCATCGCTCCGCCCATGCCCTGCAGGAACCGCGCCGCAACGAACGTGGTCAGGGAGCCGGAGATGGCGCAGAATACGGAGCCCAGCATGAAGACCACGATCGCCGCGCGGAAGATGCGCTTGGCGCCGAAGCGATCCGCCATCCAGCCGCTGATCGGGATGAAGATCGCCAGCGCCACCATATAGGCGGTCAGCGCCAGTTTCAGCGTGATGGGGCCGACATGGAGATCGGCGGCAATGGTCGGCAGCGCCGTCGCGATCACGGTGGAATCCATCTGCTCCATGAAGAGCGCGACGGCAAGGATCAGCGGCGTGATGCGGTTCATCGAGATGTCCTGGGGAATGTCCTGGGGAATGCGGCGGGCAAGAGCGTGCGGTGCGTCTTCTATCCTATTCACGACGGCGGCGATATCGTCTCCTGCGCCTGTGCAACAGGAAGTTTGATCTCGTCGGAGATGCGCCGCGTGCATCAAATGTTCCCTGTGCCATGTCCCCTCCGGATCACGATGGTGTGAGGCGACTTTCCTATGGCGCGGGAAAGCCTATCTCGCCACGAGTGCTCGGCGTGCCGGGCGGAGGAATTTTTCAACGAGGGAGTTTTCGATGATTTCTCTAAAGAGAAGAATGTTGCTGGGTGGTGCAGGCGTCGCTCTGGCATCGCCGATGATCATGACCGCCGCAAGGGCGCAGACCGGAGCCGACACCTCCATGGATATCAACCATGCCATGCCGCCCGAGACCCACCGCTTCAACGTCGGCAAGTTCGAGGTCGTCGTGGTCAAGGATGGCGCACGCCCCTCTGACAATCCGCAGGAAATTTTCGGCACGAACCAGACCCCGGAAGTGGTCGGCGCGCTGCTCGAAGCCAATTTCCTGCCCGCCGACAAGTTCGTCAACAGCTTCTCGCCGACCCTGATCAACACCGGATCGGATGTCATCCTGTTCGATACCGGCTTCGGCGAAGGTGGCCGCGCCAATGGCAACGGTCGTTTGCTGGAAGGCCTGACGGCGGCCGGCTACAAGCGCGAGGACGTCACCATCGTCGTGCTCACCCATCTGCATGGCGACCACATCGGCGGCCTGATGGAAGGTGGCGCTCCTGCTTTCCCGAACGCCCGTTATGTGACCGGTCAGGCAGAATACGATTTCTGGGTTGATCCGGCCCGCGCCGGCACGCCGGCCGAAGGCGGCCATAAGGGTGTGCTCGCCAATGTGAAGCCTCTGGCCGACAAGATGACCTTCATCGGCGATGGCGGCGAAGTCGTATCCGGCATCACTGGCATGGCCGCCTTTGGCCATTCGCCCGGCCACATGATCTACAGCGTGGAATCGGAAGGCCGCCAGCTGGTGCTCACCGCCGACACGGCAAACCACTTCGTCCTGTCGCTGCAGCGTCCGGATTGGGAAGTGCGGTTCGACATGGACAAGACTGCTGCCGCTGCCAGCCGCAAGAAGGTCTTCGACATGCTGGCGACCGACAAGCTTGCCTTCCTCGGCTATCATATGCCGTTCCCGGCCGTCGGTTATGTCGAAAAGGTCGACCAGGGCTATCGCTTCGTGCCCAAGGCCTATCAGTTCGATATCTGATCGGCCCCGATCGCGACCGTGAAAAAGGGCCTGCAGGCGCGCGATCGCCGTGCGGGCCCCTGATCGTCGCGAAAGCGCGGTTTACCGGCCGTTGTAGAGATCGTCGGCTGCGGTGCGCAGCATCGAGACCATGCGGTCCTGAATGTCGGTATCGAGCACTGCGACACCTGCTGCATCGAAATCATGGCGCAGGCGCTCCAGCACCTTGTGCTGGCCTTCGACTGCCGTCATGGCCAGTTCCTTGGCATAGGCTTCGCCATTGCCGGTCCCGATCAGCGATGCCGCCCAAAGGCCGACAAGCGCATTGCGGCGCGCTTCGGTCTTGAACAGGAGTTCCTGATCGCGGGCAAATTGGTTCTCAAGCGCAACTGCGCGTTTTCTGATTGCCGTCATGTGACACGTCCCCGTTTTGATTTTGCTTTTTTTCTGGTGCCGGCCGTTTTCGGCGCGATCCAGGCTCTTCTAGCGGAGAAGACTTGAGGATCTCTTCATTAGCATGATTTAATTCTCGTTAAACGCGAGATTTATCCGCCCCGAGCGCAGAAATAAGGCCCCTGCGGCTGAAATCCATTTTGCTATTCCCTTCCTGTCATGAACGTGTTACCAGCCCTCGCCAACTTCCAAGCAGTTTTTGCAGGAGCAGCCGGACGTATATTTCGTCCCGGAGCTTCCGGCTTTTTACCAAACGAAGGAAATGGCAATGGCACGGATCGTGATTTCGGCAACCGGCGCAGAAGCGCTTACCTTTGACGATGTGCTGCTGCAGCCCGGCCATTCGGAAATCATGCCGGGCCAGACCAATATCGCCACCCGCATCGCAAAAGACATCGATCTCGCGCTGCCGATCCTGTCGTCGGCCATGGACACCGTCACCGAGAGCCGTCTGGCGATCGCCATGGCCCAGTCGGGCGGCATGGGCGTCATCCATCGCAACCTGACACCGATCGAGCAGGCCGAGGAAGTACGCCAGGTCAAGAAGTTCGAGAGCGGCATGGTCGTCAACCCGGTGACGATTGGCCCCGACGCAACGCTCGCCGAAGCCCTGTCGCTGATGAAGTCGCATGGCATTTCCGGCATTCCGGTCGTCGAGAACGGTGGTCGCCCGGGCCGCCTGGTCGGCATCCTGACCAATCGCGACGTGCGTTTCGCCTCCGATCCGGCCCAGAAGATCCATGAGCTGATGACCCACCAGAACCTGATCACCGTCAGGGATGGCGTCGAGCAGCAGGAGGCCAAGCGCCTGCTGCACACCCATCGCATCGAAAAGCTGGTCGTGGTCGACAACGAAGGTCGTTGCGTCGGCCTGATCACCGTCAAGGACATCGAGAAGTCGCAGCTCAACCCGCATGCCGCCAAGGATGCCCAGGGCCGCCTGCGCGTCGCAGCCGCCATCTCCACCGGTGACGATGGCCGCGAACGCGCCGAGCGCCTGATCGAGGCCGGCGTCGACGTGATTGTCGTCGATACCGCACACGGCCATAGCCAGAAGGTGCTCGACGCGGTCGCCGAAGTGAAGAAGATGTCGAACGCCATCCGCATCATCGCCGGCAATGTCGCGACCAGCGAGGGCACGCGTGCGCTGATCGACAGCGGCGCCGATTGCATCAAGGTCGGTATCGGCCCGGGCTCGATCTGCACCACCCGCATCGTCGCCGGCGTCGGCGTTCCGCAGCTCGCAGCCGTAATGGCGGCGGTCGAGGAAGCCAACAAGCACGGCATCCCGGTCATCGCCGACGGCGGCATCAAGTTCTCCGGCGATGTGGCCAAGGCGATTGCCGCAGGCGCCTCGGCCGTCATGGTCGGCTCGCTTCTGGCCGGCACCGACGAAAGCCCGGGCGAAGTCTATCTCTACCAGGGCCGTTCCTTCAAAGCCTATCGCGGCATGGGTTCTGTCGGCGCCATGGCGCGCGGCTCGGCCGATCGTTACTTCCAGGCCGAAGTGCGCGACACGCTGAAGCTCGTGCCGGAAGGCATCGAAGGCCAGGTTCCCTACAAGGGTCCGGTCTCGGCCGTGCTGCACCAGCTCGCCGGCGGCCTGAAGGCAGCAATGGGTTATGTCGGCGGCAAGGACATCAAGGATTTCCAGGACAAGGCGACCTTCGTGCGTATCTCCGGCGCCGGCCTGCGCGAAAGCCATCCGCATGGCGTGACGATCACACGCGAAAGCCCGAACTACCCGGGCGGTGCGTGATCGCTGAAATCCGTTAGACAGAGCACAGGCCCGAAGTCGGCAACGACCTCGGGCTTTTTCATGAGAGTGATTTGAACAAGGACTTTGCCATGACCGGTTTTGAAATGTTCTGGCCTTTGGTCGCCCATGCCTTCCTCGTCTTCTGCCTTTACGGCCTGCTGGTCCTGCGTCGCAGCGACGTTGTTCGCTCCGGCAAGGTGGAGCGCATCGCCTTTCGCGAGAACCTGGCCGAGCCCGAGGAAAGCCGCGTGGTCAACAAATCGATCGCCAACCAGTTCGAACTGCCGATCCTGTTTTACGCCGTCTGCGTCCTCCTCTACATCACCCAGGCCGACAATCTGGTCGCCGTCGCGCTCGCCTGGTTCTTCGTCGCGGCCCGTTACGCCCATGCCTATGTGCATGTCTTCGGCAACCGTCTGCAGCTGCGCCGGCCGCTGTTCGGCCTGGGCTTTGCGACGCTGTTTGCCCTCTGGGTCTGGCTTGTGGCGTGGATGGCGTTTTCGTGATCCTGCGGTAACGCAGTTTTGTCTGGGCTTGGCGGCGGCTGCGCCTATCTTTCCCGATGTTGAATTCAACATGGGAGAAGAACATGGACAAGCCGAAGATTACCCAGGCGATGATCAACGCCTATGATGAATACACCCATCTGACACTCGATCGTCGTGGCTTCATGGAAAAGCTGACCCGGCTTGCCGGCACCGGTGCGGCCGCCGCCGCCATCATGCCGCTGCTGGCCGCCAACCAGGCCAATGCCACCATCGTTCCGGAAGCCGACGACCGCCTCGAAGCGCAGGACATCACCTATCCGGGTGCCGGCGGCGAGATGAAGGGCTATCTCGTGATGCCGAAGGGTGCGACCGACAGGCTCCCGGCCGTTATCGTCATCCATGAAAACCGCGGCCTCAATCCGCATATCCGCGATGTCGCCCGGCGCATGGCGCTCGAAGGCTTCGTCGCGCTCGCCCCGGACTTCCTGTCGCCGCTCGGCGGCACCCCGGAAAACGAGGATCAGGCGCGCGAAATGTTCTCTGGTCTCGACATGGTGGCAACCGTTGCCAATGGCGAGGCGACCCGCGTGTTCCTGGCCTCCCATGAAAAGACCAATGGCAAGGTCGGCGCGATCGGTTTCTGCTGGGGCGGCGGCATGGTCAATCGCATGGCGGTTGCCTCGCCGGAGCTCGGCGCAGGCGTCGCCTATTACGGTGCCCAGGCGCCGGCCGAGGACGTGCCGGCGATCAAGGCGCCGCTGATGTTGCATTATGGCGGGCTCGACGAGCGTATCAATGCCGGCATCGACGCCTACAAGGCAGCGCTCGATGCCAATGGCAAGACCTATGAGCTGTTCGTCTATGACGGCGTCAACCACGCCTTCAACAACGACACCTCGTCGGCCCGCTACGACAAGGCCGCCGCCGATCTCGCCTGGTCGCGCACCGTCGAGTTCCTCAAGAAGAACCTCGCCTGAGCTTGCCGGCGGGGGGGATCTCCCCCGCCACCTTGGCTCAAGACTGTTTCATGTCATTCCGATGAAATTGCCGACAGATTGACACTGATCAATCGCGTTCCCTCCATACGCGCATAGTCTCCTGTCATACCCGCCGGGCGATCCCGCGGGGTGGTGCCCATGCAATGGGGCAATCGTCAAATTTGACTGGAGGATATGATGGCATCGACAATGAAAGCTGCGGTGGTGCGTGCGTTCGGCAAGCCGCTGGTGATTGAAGAACACCCCATCCCCGAACCCGGTCCGGGCCAGATCCTGGTGAAATACGAGGCAACTGGCGTCTGCCATACCGACCTGCACGCCGCCAACGGCGATTGGCCGGTCAAGCCCAACCCGCCCTTCATCCCCGGCCACGAAGGCACGGGTTATGTCGCCAAGCTCGGCGCCGGCGTCTCCCGCATCAAGGAAGGCGACCGCGTCGGCGTGCCATGGCTGCACACGGCCTGCGGTTGCTGCAATCCCTGCCGCACCGGCTGGGAAACCCTGTGCGGCAGCCAGCAGAACACCGGCTATTCGGTCAACGGCACCTTTGCCCAATATGGTCTGGCCGATCCCGATTTCGTCGGCCGCCTGCCGGACAATCTCGAATTCGGCGCGGCCGCCCCGATCCTCTGCGCCGGCGTCACCGTCTACAAGGGCCTCAAGGAAACCGAAGTCCGCCCCGGCGAATGGGTCGTCATTTCCGGCATCGGCGGTCTCGGCCACATGGCCGTGCAATATGCCAAGGCGATGGGCATGCATGTCGTCGCCGCCGACATTTTTGATGACAAGCTGAAGCTCGCCAAGGACTTGGGTGCCGATATCGTCGTCAATGGCACGGCCGAAGATGCGATCGAACAGGTGCAGAAGGCAACCGGCGGCGTGCATGGCGCGCTGGTCACCGCTGTGTCGCCGAAGGCAATGGAGCAGGCCTATGGCTTCCTGCGCTCCAAGGGCACGATGGCGCTGGTCGGCCTGCCGCCGGGCTTCATCTCGCTGCCGGTCTTCGAGACGGTGCTGAAGCGCATCACCGTGCGCGGCTCGATCGTCGGCACCCGCCAGGATCTTGAGGAAAGCCTGCAGTTTGCCGGCGAGGGCAAGGTGGCCTCGCATTTCTCCTGGGACAAGCTCGAGAACATCAACGACATCTTCAAGCGCATGGAAAAGGGCCAGATCGACGGCCGTATCGTGCTGGACCTGGCGGCCTGATCGCCAGTCGGTCTGCAAACGAGGCAAGGCGGCGCAGAAATTGCACCGCCTTCCAATCTATTGTGTCTCTCGGGACCGTTCTCAGGCCGCTGCGCGCGGCTTGTCGATCGGATGCTGGAAGCGGAAGCCGACGGCGAGCCGGTTCCACACATTGATGGCACCGATCGCCACCGTGATATTGGCGATTTCGGTTTCGCTGAAATTCGCCTTCAGGGCCTCGAAGTCAGCGTCGGGTGCGCCGGTGCCGGCAAGGTTCGTCACCGCATCGACCCAGCCGAGCAGGGCGCGTTCGCGGGCCGAGTACACCGGCGATTCCCGCCACACCGACATCATGTTGGACCACTGTTCGGACAGCCCGTCATGGCGGGATTCCTTGATATGCATGTCGACGCAGAAGGCACAGCCATTGATGATCGAGGCACGCAGCTTGATCAGGTGGATTTCCGAGCGGGCAAGGCCGCTGGACTGGACGTAGTTTTCCAGGCCGAGCACAGCCTTGAAGGCGGCCGGTGCCGCCTTCTGCATATCGAGACGGGGATGCATGATGGTTCCTTTCGAGGATGGGCAAGCCTTAGCGTGCGGCTTTGCGTTCGTTGATTTCCAGGAAGGCACAACCGCGCGCGGCAATGCCTCCATCGTCTGCCTCAGTCAGATCTGCGATCAGATCCGCGATGCTGGTTTTCTTCAGTTCGGCCCGATAGGCCCTCTCGGCCGCGAGCATCGCAGCGGCAATCCCACACGGTTTGTCGAAGTACCGCGCGGGGAGGGGATTGGGTCCCCGCTGGCGGATCTCGTTGCAGCGAAAGGCCGGTTGCGGACCCTCCACTGCGATAACGATGTCGAGAAGCGTGATCGCGGCGGCCGTTCGCCCGAGGCGGTAGCCGCCCTTCGGGCCGGGAACGGTGGCAACCAGCCCCCCAGCCGACAGTGCCTGCAGATGTTTCAGCAGATAGCTCGGCGATACGCCGTGAAACTCCGCAAGGGCTGCTGCCGAAAGCGTGCTGCCCTCTTCAAGGCTGGCCAGCATCGTCATGCAGTGGATCGCCTGTTCTATGCCGTCACTGAGTTTCATGTGCCTGCCCCTTATCGTGGATATAATTTATCCGTGATTATTGCAAGTGTCAAGGACGCTTCTTTTTCGCCGCCACTGCGCTAGGTTGAGAGAGTGTTGATGAATCAGGCCGCCGAGATTTTTCTGCCTGCCCCCTTCCATCGCTGGTTCGGCGAAAAGGGCTGGCAGCCGCGCGCCCATCAGCTGGAATTGCTCCGCCGCGCACGATCGGGCGAAAGCCTGCTGCTGATTGCGCCGACAGGTGCCGGCAAGACGCTCGCCGGTTTCCTGCCGGCGCTGACCGAGCTGACCGAGCGCGGCAAGCTGCCGCCAGGATCCGCCTTCACCGGCATTCACACGCTCTACATCTCGCCTTTGAAGGCGCTCGCCGTCGATATCGAGCGCAACCTGATGAAGCCGGTGACCGAGATGGGGCTGGCCATTTCGATCGAAAACCGCACCGGCGATACGCCGCAGGCCAAGCGCCAGCGCCAGAAGCTCAACCCGCCCGACATTCTCCTGACCACGCCCGAGCAGCTGGCGCTGTTGATTTCCCATGCCGATGCCGGACGGTTCTTCAAGGACCTGCGCTACGTTATCTTCGATGAACTGCATTCGCTGGTCACCTCCAAGCGCGGTCATCTCCTGTCGCTCGGTCTCGCCCGCCTGCGCCGGCTTGCCCCCGATCTCCAGACCATCGGCCTGTCGGCCACCGTCGCCGAACCACTCGACCTGCGCCGCTGGCTGGTCGCCCAGCCGCTGCATGCAACCGCGGAGTCCGGTGTGATCACCGTCGATGGCGGCGCCAGGCCGAACATCACCATCCTGGACACGGAGGAGCGCATCCCCTGGTCCGGTCACTCCGCCCGCTATGCCATCCCCGATCTCTACAAGGTGCTGAAGGATTTCCAGACGACGCTGCTTTTCGTCAACACCCGCTCCCAGGCCGAAATGCTGTTTCAGGAACTCTGGACCGTCAATGACGACAACCTGCCGATCGCGCTGCATCACGGCTCGCTCGACGTGTCCCAGCGCCGCAGGGTCGAGGCCGCCATGGCCGAAAACAAGCTGCGTGCCGTCGTCGCCACCTCGACGCTTGATCTCGGCATCGACTGGGGCGATGTCGATCTCGTCGTGCATGTCGGTGCGCCCAAGGGTGCCTCGCGGCTCGCCCAGCGCATCGGCCGCGCCAATCACCGCATGGACGAGCCGTCGCGCGCCATCCTGGTTCCGGCCAACCGGTTCGAGGTCATGGAATGCCAGGCGGCGCTTGACGCCAATTACATCGGCGCCCAGGACACCCCGCCAGTCGGCGAGGGCTCGCTCGATGTGCTCGCCCAGCATGTGCTCGGCATGGCCTGTGCGGCCCCTTTTGTCGAAAACGAACTCTATGAAGAGGTCGTGAGCGCGCTTCCCTATGCCGCCCTGCCGCGCGAAACCTTCGCCCGCATCGTCGAGTTTGTCGCCACCGGCGGTTATGCGCTGAAGACCTATGAGCGTTACGCCCGCATCCGCCTGACGGTCGATGGCACCTGGCGCGTCTCCAATCCGGCCGTCGCCCAGCAATACCGCCTCAACCTCGGCACCATCGTTGAGATGCCGATGCTCAATGTCCGCCTCGTCAAACGCAACCACCTGGGCTCGATCGGCCGCGGCGGCATGACGCTCGGCAAGGTCGAGGAGTATTTCTTCGAACAGTTGACGCCGGGTGACACCTTCCTCTTCGCCGGCAAGGTTCTGCGTTTCGAAGGCATCCGCGACAATGAATGCCTTGTCTCCAATGCCTTTTCCCAGGACCCGAAGATCCCCGCCTATGCCGGTGGCAAGTTCCCGCTGTCGACCTATCTCGCCGACCAGGTCCGCGCCATGCTCGACGATCCCGCCCGCCGCGCCAACCTGCCGGATCAGGTGCGCGACTGGCTGGCGTTGCAGCAGGAGAAATCCGTCCTGCCGAAGCGCGGCGACCTGTTGATCGAGACTTTCCCGCGCGGGGAGCGCTTCTACATGGTCATCTATGCCTTCGAGGGCAGGCTTGCCCACCAGACGCTCGGCATGCTGCTCACGAGGCGGCTGGAACGCAGGAGCACCAAGCCGCTTGGCTTCGTCGCGACAGACTATGCGCTGGCAATCTGGGGCCTGGAGGACATGGGCTCGATGATCGCCCGCAAGGCGCTGAGCCTTTCCGAACTCTTCGACGAGGATATGCTCGGTGACGATCTCGAAGCCTGGCTCAACGAAAGCTGGATGCTCAAGCGCACCTTCCGCACCTGTGCCGTCATCGCCGGCCTGATCGACAAGCGCCATCCCGGCAAGGAAAAGTCCGGCCGCCAGGTGACGGTCTCCGCCGACCTGATCTACGACGTGCTGCGCACCCACGAGCCGGACCATATCCTGATGCAAGCGACGCGACAGGATGCCGCCGCCGGACTTTTGGACATCGCCCGGCTTGCCGATATGCTAAAACGAATCAAGGGACATATCCTGCACAAGCGCCTGGAGCAGATCTCGCCGCTGGCGGTACCCGTGATGATGGAGATCGGCAAGGAGCCGGTCGCCGGCGATGCCCAGGAACACCTGCTGGCCTTTGCCGCCGAGGATCTGATGGCGGAAGCCCTGTCGTGAACTGGGTTGGCGTGAACTGGATTGGCCTGAACAGGGCTGGCATCCGCACTGAAAAACGCTAGAAGGGCGCAATGAACAGACTGGCACGGGCGATCGGTGAGCAAGAGGATGACGCAAGGCGCGCAAGCCTGGTGATCGCCGGACAGCTTGGCTTTGCCGATCTGTCGGGTGCGCTATATTTCCCCGATCTCGACCTGCTCGTCGTCTCCGACCTGCATCTGGAAAAGGGTGCCGCCTTTGCCCGTCGTGGCCAGCTGCTGCCGCCCTATGACACGCTCGCCACGCTCAAGCTGCTCGATGCGGTGATCGCCCGCTACCAGCCGAAGACCGTCATCAGTCTCGGCGACAATTTCCATGATCGGGCAGGGTCCGCCCTGATGCCGCTGCCGTTCCGCGAGATGATCGCCGCCATGGCGCGCGGCCGCGAGTGGATCTGGATCAACGGCAACCATGACCCGGACGGCACCACCGATCTGCCGGGAATGTCCGCCGACGAGATCGCCCTGTCGGGCCTGACCTTCCGCCACGAACCGTCGCTTGCCCATGGCGCCGGCGAGATCGCCGGCCATCTGCACCCCTGCGCCACCGTCCGCCGCCGGGAAAAATCCGTGCGCCGCCCGTGTTTTGCCACCGACGGCAACCGCCTGCTGATGCCGGCCTTCGGCGTCCTGACCGGCGGTCTCGATCTGCGCCACAAGGCCTTTACCGGCCTGTTTTCCCGCGCCGACCTGATCGCCCACCTGCTCGGCCGCGACCGGATATATTCGGTGCGTTTCGGCAACCTGCTCGGCTGAGCGGTCATCAATCCTTGCGGAAGATCAGGCTGGCCAGCCAGCCGGTGAGCAGCGCCAGCGTCACGGCAAACAGGCCGTAGAACAGCGGCTGCTGGTGGGCGGCCTGCGTGATTGCGTCCTCGAGCCCGGTCTTGATCACCCGCAGCGGCAGTTCCCGCTCGGTGATGAACTCGCCCGACTTGAACAGATAGGCATGCACCATATGCACCCCGTCCGGAATGTTCGCCGGCAGCCGCAACGTCGCCTTGAACAGGCTGGACGAGACGAAGCGCACGCCGTTCGTATCCCCCTGGTAGAGCCCTGCGGTCTGCTTCAGTCGCCGGAACGCATCGCGGAATTCGCCGAGATTGGCGGCATTGCTCAGGTAGCCCGTCGGGGTCAGCGCCAGATGCTCGATGCCTATGCCGAGCTGTGTCAGTTTGCCCGCGGCGGCAATCTCGCTCACTGGCCGCGTGCTCGCCAGCGAATAGGAGGTCGGCATCTGTTCGAAGGTCATCGAGGTCCGGTTGACCCAGATGCCGAACAGCCGTTCCTTGCGCCGCACGGTCGTCCAGTCGCGCGGTCCCTCCAGCGTCACCACCACGTCATACTGCCCGATCGCCAGCAGCAACTGGTCGGCATTGGCCAGCGCCCCGAAAATCGTCAGGTCGGCGCCGGAAAAGTCGGACGTAATGGCGATTTCGCTGGTCGACGTACCGATATCGAGCGTTTCCTGCCCGATGATCTCGGTGGCCAGCGGATTTTGCGCCGCGGCCGGAAGCGCGCTGGCAAGGCAGAAGGAAAAACACGCGGCGGCGATCAGCGTCTTCAACATCTCAGCCCCCGATCGCCAGCGAATAGATGTCATCCGGCGTCAGCACCAGTTCGATCGCCAGGCGCACGCCGACGGCCAGAACCAGCAAGCCGAGCAGCGCGCGCAATTGTTCGCCGCGCAGCTTCTGCCCGACCCGCACGCCGTATTGCGCCCCGATCACGCCGGCCACCATCAGCACGAAGGCCAGCACGATATCGACCGAAAAATTCGTCGCGGCCTGCACGATGGTCGTATAGGCCGTGGTGAAGATGATCTGGAACAGCGACGTGCCGACGACCACATTGGTCGGGATACGCAAGAGATAGATCATCGCCGGCACCATGATGAAGCCGCCGCCGACACCCATGATCGAGGTCAGGATGCCGATGGCAAAGCCGAGCGCGATCAGCGGGATGACGCTGAGATAGATCTTCGACTTCTTGAACCGCATCTTGAACGGCAGGCGATGCACCCAGTTGTGCTGTCCCGGCCGCTTCAGCGAGATCGTTTCGTTGCGCGCGGCGCGGCGCATGGCGCGCAGGCTTTCGACCAGCATCAGCCCGCCGACCGTGCCGAGGAAGACCACGTAGAGCAGCGAGATGATCAGGTCGAGCTGACCGAGGCGTCTCAGCCAGGAGAAGATCACGACACCGATGGTCGCGCCGACAAGGCCGCCAGCCAGAAGCACGAAGCCGAGCTTCATGTCGAGCGTACCGCGCCTGAAATGGGTGATGGCACCGGACACCGAGGAGGCAACCACCTGGTTGGCCCCGGTCGCAACCGCGACCACCGGCGGAATGTTGTAGAAGATCAACAGCGGCGTGATCAGAAAGCCGCCGCCGACGCCGAACATGCCTGAGAGAAACCCGACAGCCGCGCCCATGCCGAGGATGATGAAGATGTTCACCGATAATTCGGCGATCGGCAGATAGATCGTCACGCGCTGACCTCAAATGCGACTATCCGCGCTCTCGGCGCGGATCTCTGGAGGCCGGATCGCGGCCCGTTCACATATTGTCTAAAACGGGCGCAAGTCCTTGATTGGATTTGATCCCAAGCTTGTCTTTTCTTGCGCCCCCGGGGGCCGCAAGTCAATTCTGCAGCCACCCTTAAGCCCTGATTCTCCGCCTTTTATGACAGAGCGGTCATTTGTTGCGTGCGAGCAGCGCATTCACCAGTTTATCCGAAACCTGACCGGTCGGCTGTTCTCCCATCGACGTCTGGAAGGCCTTGATCGCCGTCACGGTCTTCGCACCCATCACGCCGTCCGGCTTGCCGGCGTCGAAGCCGTTCTTGTTGAGAATGGCCTGGATGTTGAAGATCGCCTTCTTCATGTCGACGCTGGCCGTTTTCAGGCCCTTGCCGGCCCATTCATCCGGCGTGTTGACCGAATTGGCATCGGCATCCAGCGGCTTTGCCTTCCACAGGTCCACTGCGGCGCGGGCGCGCTCCAGCTCGTCCGGCTTCATCGCATTGGCCACCTCGTCGCGTTTCTGCGCGGCGTCCTTGTCGCCCCCCGCGGCCGCCACGGCGAACCACTTGTAGGAAGCGGTCAGATCCTGCTTCACGCCATTGCCGCGTGCATAGAGGATGGCCAGGTTGAACTGGCTGTCGGAAATGCCGAATTCGGCAGCCTTCTCGAACCACTCCACCGCCTTGGCATAATCCTGCGCGCCGTCCGCGCCGGACGCAAAGAGCACGGCGAGATTGTGCATGGCGCTGGCATTGCCGGCATTGGCCGCCATCTCGTAGTAGCGCTTGGCCGCCACGATATCGCGCGGCACGCCGGTGCCTTTTTCATAAAGATTGGCAAGTCGATATTGTGCCGGCACGAAGCCGCGATCAGCCGAAAGCTGGTACCATTTGGCCGCTTCGGCAAAATCGCTGGTCACGCCGCGACCATCGGTATAGCGCGCGCCGATCTCGAACAGCGCCACCGGATCGCCGTCCTTGGCGGCAATCGACAGCGACGGCGGTGTGATCGCCGCCGGAACCACAATTGCGGCCGCCTTGGCGTCAACCGGCGTCGGTGCAGGCGTCGCGCTTTCCGCAACCGGTGCCGGATTGCTGTCCAGGGTCTGCGCGGGAGGTGTCTGAGCCTCTGTAGTCAGGGGCTGTGCTGTCTCCGTCGGCGCCATCAGCGCCGCGGTCGGTTCGGCCGCAGCAGGCATGTCGCCGATCATTGGCGTGGCGGCGTCCGCGTCCGGTACAATCACGTCGCTCGCCGTCGCGGCCTCTTCGATCGGTGTGTCTTCCGCGGGCTCCAGGGCGTCGAGGCTTGGCACTGCCATGGCCGCCTCGGTCGGTGCAGCGCTTGTATCGATCGTCGGCGCGGCTTCGATCGCCGCGGTGTCTGTAGTCGCGGGCGCCTGTTCGATCTGGCTGTTTTCGTCCGCTGCTGGTGCCTCGATCGGCGCCGGCTGGCTGCTGTTGTCGTCGCGCATCAGCGTGTTGACCAGCGGCATCGCCATGGCGGCCAGCAGGATCGCGCCCACGGCCATCAGGATCGGCCGGCGGTAGCGACCGAAAAGGGAGGTCTTCTGGGTGTCGCTCGTCTTCGCCTTCAGACCGGCGACCGCCCGGGCGGCCGGAGCCGTCTTCTGGGCACGGTCCATCTCCATCGCGGCCGCCTGGGCGGCGCGGCGGGCGGCGGCAATGTAGTCGGTCCGATCATTGCCGTCCTTGCCGGCGGCATCGTTGCGCGGAGCCTGCTGGCTGGCGCGAACCCGCTCCAGGATCTTGCGTACGTCCGGCGCACCGGAGCCTGGCTCCAGCAGTTCGTTGTCTTCATCCGCAGCCACGATGTCGACCGGGTCGATCGACGGTGCCGGGTCGATCATCTGCCGGGCCTCCGTGGGCTTCGGCTCCTTCTTCGCGGGCAGCAGTTTCTTGCCCAGTCCGGCCAGCAGGCTCGGCTTGGCCGGCTTCTTCTCGTTTCGCGCCGCTTCGATCACCGGCAGCGCGGTCATCGTTTCGGCAAAGGCATCGGCTGCCGCCTGGAGTTCGGCATCGATCGGATGCGCGTCGGCGGCGTATGTCTCGGTTTGGGCGGCCATGGGGGCCATGACCGGCTCGCGTGTCGCGGGTTCCGGGCGTCGGTCCTGCGGCTGGTGCTGGGTGATCGGCGCCTGGGCAAAGAGGGCTGGTTCGGGCTTGTGGACGCCGTCCTGCAATTCGTCGAGACGACCGGCGATCTGCACAAGCGTGCCATGCAGCGCCTCGAAGGTGCGGTGGGTCCGCTCCTCCGAATTGCGCGAGAAGTCTTCGAGCTGCCGCAGGTGGTCCGAAAGCGCTGTCAGTGCGCTGAGGTCGGCCGGGCTCGCAGTGGAAGACGGTCCGCGATGGGCAAAATTTGCCATCACCGTCTCGGCGGCCTGGCGGGCCGCCTCGATGATATATTCGTCGCTGGTTGCGACATAGTCTTCCAGGGCCGAGATCCGACCTGCGACTTCCGGATCGCTTGATGGCTGGCTGATCAGCATCGACAGATGCGCGATCTGTTCTTCGAGGCCGCGCAGGCTGGCGCTGTCGCCAGCCGGTGCAGATGCGCTTGTTTCTTCGAGCCGGTAGACGACGGCGTTCAACCGGTCTTCCAGGTCGCGGAATGCGCTGTCGTCGATCTGCGCGGTTGCGGCAACCGGCAGGTCGAGTTCCTCGATCCGCCGCGCCAGCACTTCCAGCCTGTCGGCCAGCCGATCGTTCACCGAACCGTTGTCCAGTGCGTCGATCTTGCGCGAGATATCGGCGAGATAGCCCGTGAGTTCCGGAGCCGGTACCGGCTTCTGTGTTTTCTCCAGCATGTAGGAGAGTTGGTCGAGACGGTCTTCCAGTGGCGCGGTGCTCTGGCTGGTCGACAGCTGTTCGATGCGCTGCGTCAACAGTTCCAGCCGTTGGGCCAGTTCTTCAGAAGCGTCCGTCTGCGGGTCGCGGCTGTCGTTCAAGACTTCGATCTGCCGGGCAAGGCCGGCCAGCCGGTCTTCCAGCCGGTGCAGGGTGGCCGTGTCGGTGCTGGCCGTGCTGCGGCTGCCGGCGGCAATTGCCCTTGTGATCTCGTCGAGCCGCATGTCGATGCCAGCAAACTGTTCCATCACCATGCGTTCGTTGGGGTCGATATGCGCCCCGATATGCTCGAGCGCGGAGGCAACGGTGATCAGCTTTTCCTCGAGCGCCCGAATGGCGCGCGTGTCGCCCATCGTGCCGAGATGCGCCTTGATATCGTCGAGACGGTCGGCCAGCCGGATGATTTCATCGCGCATGGCCGATGTGTCGAGTTCGCCGAGACGGACCTCGACATCGCTCCAGCGACGCTCCATGCGCACAACGGAATCCTCGCGGGCAAGGCCGTCCATCAACGAGCGCAGTTCATTGAATTCCGCCTGCAACCCGTCGGCACCCGGAGCCTTGGCGGCGTCAAGCTGGTGGATGCTGTCGGCAAGCTTGGCGATGTCGAGACGCATGTCCTCGCTCGGCCGGCTTTCCTCGGCCAGTGTGCGAAGGCTGCGCATCTCGTGGCGCAGGCCGGAAATCTCGCGCGCCATGCTCTCGGCAATGTCCTGCTTCAGCTCCTGGCGCAGGCTCATCAAAGCTTCGGTAATGTCATGGCTGCCGCTGTCGGCCCGCCGATCGCCGCGTGTGGTAAAACGGTCTGCCCCTCGCTCGCGCAGCGCTGGAAGCGGCTCGCGCAGCGACGGAAGTGGATCACGCAAAGGCGGCAGCGGTTCCCGCACCGGCTCGCGCAATACAGGCAGGGGGTCGCGGCTCGGTGTCGGGGACGCGGTCAGGGGCGCCGGATCGTTTCGATAGGCGCTGCGCTCGGCTATACGCTCCGGCACGCGGTTGCGGCTCTCTTCAAGGAGGCGCTGGCGTTCGCGGATTTCCGTCAGAGGGTCGCGAAAATCGCGCTGCGGTCCGGCTGCAGGCTCGTGTGCACGCGGCATCTCGTCGGCGGGACGGTTGCGGCCGTTTTGCCCCATCAGGCCATCGATCCGTGCCTCGAGACCTTCGATGGTACGACTCAGCGCGTCCAGCGAAGATGTGCCGCCGGGACGTTGAGAGGGTGATCGAGATCCGTTCATGGTTCTGCTCGCTTCGATGATGGCCGACGGTTACTCCGCTCGGCTGCGTCTGCCGCTGTCAGGCCTTTGATCCGGCATCTTGCTCGCCTCCCACCTGTCGGTCCGGTTGCTTCCGAAGGACGTGCCAGGGACGATATGAAAGGCGCGCGGATCGCCAGCTTTCAAAAGCAACCTTTCATGAAACATGGTAAAGAAGCCGTTAACCCGGTCCTAAAAAACTTTAACTTTCGCTGAAATGCCCCGCGCAAGCAGCACCTGCCAGCCTGTGCTCCGGTGCCGTGTGTCGGAACGGGATTTGTCTGCGGATTGCCGGCGTGGTGCGGGGAAGGGCGCCTGTCGCCAGTGGCAAAATTTGGGTACCCGATAATTTTGACGTTTACGCGCACGTCAATTATTTGTATAAGCTAGAACCAGTCCGATAATCTCGGAACCATGTCTTTGGAGGAAGATACCCGATGCCTGTCTACAAGGCCCCCGTAAACGATACGCTTTTCATCCTGAACGACGTGCTCGGTTTCGACCGGTACAACAATCTGCCGGGTTTCGAGGATGCGACCCCCGATATGGTCGAGGCGATTGTCGGCGAGGCCGCCAAGCTGGCCGAGGAGCAGCTCTTCCCGCTCAATCTTTCCGGCGACCAGGAAGGCTGCACCCGCCACGACGACGCCACGGTCTCCGTGCCCAAGGGTTTCAAGGAAGCCTATGACGCCTATTGCCAGAGCGGTTGGCTCGGCCTCGCCGTCCCGCCGGAATTCGGCGGCCAGGGCCTGCCCTACACGTTGCATGTCGCCGTCGGCGAATACATGTCGTCCGCCAATATGGCGTTGATGATGTATCCGGGCCTGACCCAGGGCGCGATCGCCGCCATCCTCGTCCATGGTTCCGACGAACAGAAGCAGACCTATCTACCGAAGATGGTCGAGGGCACCTGGTCCGGCACCATGAACCTCACCGAACCGCATTGCGGCACCGATCTCGGCCTGCTGCGCACCAAGGCGGTTCCGCAGGCGGACGGCTCCTACAAGATTTCTGGCCAGAAGATCTTCATCTCGGCCGGCGAGCACGGCATGACCGACAACATCATCCATCTCGTGCTCGCCCGCATCGAGGGCGCACCGGAAGGCACCAAGGGCATCTCGCTGTTCATCGTGCCGAAATTCATGGTCGGTGACGATGGCTCGGTCGGTGCCCGCAATGCCGCCACCTGCGGCGCTATCGAACACAAGATGGGCATCCACGGCAATTCCACCTGCGTGATGAACTACGACGAGGCGACCGGCTATCTGATCGGCGCAGAAAACAAGGGCCTGTCGGCCATGTTCGTCATGATGAACGAGGCCCGCCTCGGCGTTGGCCTGCAAGGCCTGTCGATCGCCGAAATCGCCTACCAGAATGCCGCCAACTATGCCCGCGAACGCATCCAGGGCCGCTCGCTGTCCGGCGTCAAGGCGCCGGAAAAGAAGGCCGATCCGCTGATCGTGCATCCCGACATCCGCCGCACGTTGTTGACCATCAAGTCGTTCAACGAAGCCGGCCGCGCCTTCACCCTGTGGACCGCTCTGAAGTCCGATATCGCCCACCGCTCGGGCGATGCGACTGAGAAGCAGACGGCGGACGACATCCTCGGCCTGATGACGCCGATCCTGAAGGGCGTGCTGACCGACAAGGGCTTCGACCACGCGGTCATGGCCCAGCAGGTCTTCGGCGGCCACGGCTATATCGAGGAACACGGCATGAGCCAGTATGTCCGCGATGCCCGCATCGCGATGATCTACGAAGGCGCCAACGGCATCCAGGCGCTCGATCTCGTCGGCCGCAAGCTCGGCATGAACGGCGGCCGCGCCGTCATGGCCCTGTTCAAGGAAATCGGCGATTTCTGCGAGGAAAACCGTGCCGATGAGAGCCTGTCCTCCTACACCAAGAGCCTGAAGAAGGGCTTGAACGACCTGCAGGCCGCAACCATGTGGTTCATGCAGAATGCCATGGCCAAGCCCGACAATGCCGGTGCCGGTTCGACCGACTACATGCATCTCTTCGGTGTCGTGGTTCTTGGCTATATGTGGGCCAAGATGGCGAAGGCCGCCAACACCGCCCTTGCCGCCGGCACGGGTGATGCCGAATTCTACAGGAACAAGCTGCTCACCGGCCGCTTCTACATGGAAAAGATCATGCCGGAGACGGCGCTGCGCAAGACCCGCATCGAAGCCGGCGCCGACAGCCTGATGGAAATGGCCGCCGAAGCGTTTTGATTTTCCCTTCTCCCCAGCGGGGGAGAAGGTGGCCGTAGGCCGGATGAGGGGGCGACACGCTCTTCTGGAGTATGGCCCCTCACCCTAGCCCTCTCCCCGCAAGCGGGGCGAGGGGACGTGCCCCGCGCAAACGGTAGTAGTGAGTCGCTGACGCTGCCGCACCCGATCTTCTCCCCGCTTGCGGGGAGAAGATGCCGGCAGGCGGATGAGGGGCCACTCGTGTGTGGCCAAATATGTGGCCAAAAAGCTTTTCGAGGCGTTCAATCGCCCAAAGGGAGAGAAACAATGACTGAAGCCTATATCTACGATCACGTGCGTACCCCGCGCGGCCGTGGCAAGAAGGATGGATCGCTGCACGAAGTGCCGACGCCCAGGCTTGCCGCCCGCACGCTGGAGGCCTTGCGCGACCGCAACGGCCTCGACACATCAACCGTCGGCGACATCATCTTCGGCTGCGTCGATCCGGTCATGGAAGCCGGCGCCGTCATCCCCAAGGCCGCCGCCTTCGAGGCCGGTTATGCCTTCTCCGCCCCCGGTATCCAGATCTCGCGCTTCTGCGCCTCCGGCCTCGACGCGGTCAACCTTGCCGCCGGCAAGGTCATGGCCGGTTCCGACGACATCGTCATCGCCGGCGGCGTCGAGAGCATGTCGCGCGTCGGCATGGGCATGTCCGGCGGCGCTTGGTACATGGACCCCTCGGTCAATTTCCCCGGCTATTTCATGCCGCAGGGCGTGTCTGCCGACCTGATCGCCACGAAGTATGGTTTCTCCCGTGACGACGTCGACGCCTATGCCGTCGAGAGCCAGAAGCGCTCCGCCAATTCCTGGGAAAAGGGCTACTTTGACCGGTCCGTCATCCCGGTGAAGGATGGCAGCGGCCTCGTCATCCTCGATCGTGACGAACACATGCGCCCGAGCACCGACATGCAGTCGCTGGCCGGCCTCAACCCGTCCTTCCAGATGCCCGGCGAAATGGGCGGTTTCGATGCCGTCGCCATCCAGGCCCATCCGGAAATCGAGAAGATCAACTATGTCCACCACGCCGGCAATTCGTCCGGCATCGTCGACGGCGCCGCAGCCGTCCTGGTCGGCTCCAAGGCCGGCGGCGAGAGCATGGGCTTGAAGCCCCGCGCTCGCATCCGCGCCTTCACCAATATCGGCTCCGATCCGGCCCTGATGCTGACCGGCCCGGTCGACGTCACCGAAAAGCTGTTGAAGCGTTCCGGCATGACAATCGCCGACATCGATCTGTTCGAGCTGAACGAGGCCTTTGCCGCCGTCGTGCTGCGCTTCATGCAGGCCTTCAACGTCAGCCACGACGTGATGAACGTCAACGGCGGCGCGATTGCCATGGGCCATCCGCTCGGCGCCACCGGCGCAATGATCCTCGGCACCGTGCTCGACGAACTGGAACGCCGCGATCTCAACACCGCGCTCGTCACGCTTTGCATCGGCGCCGGCATGGGCACGGCGACGATCATCGAACGGGTTTGAGGCTCCAAATGAAAGCCCCTCACCCCGCCTCCGCTTCGCTCGGCGCACCCTCTCCCCGTAAACGGGGCGAGGGAGATCGGAAGCGTTGCGGCTTGTCCCTTCGCCCCGCTTGCGGGGAGAAGGTGCCGGCAGGCGGATGAGGGGCGGCTCACGGCTGCCAACGAAATTCAAGGGAAGAGGAATCCCATCATGAGCACCTACAAGAACTTCACCGTTGATACCGATGCCGACGGCATTGCCCTCGTCACCTGGGACATGCCCGACAAGTCGATGAATGTCTTCACCGTCGAGGTGATGGACGAAATCGAGAAGATCCTCGACCAGACCGTTGCCGATGCGAACGTCAAGGGCGTCGTCTTCACCTCGGGCAAGTCGTCCTTCTCCGGTGGTGCCGATCTCACCATGATCAAGGGCATGTTCTCCATGCTCGAAGAGGAAAAGGCGAAGGACCCGGCCGGTGCCGTCAAGAAGCTGTTTGACGCCGCCGGCCGCATGACCTGGCTGTGGCGCAAGATCGAGACCAATGGCAAGCCATGGGTCTCGGCGATCAACGGCACCTGCATGGGTGGCGCGTTTGAGCTGTCGCTCGCCTGCCACGGCCGCGTCGCGTCCAATGCCAAGTCGGTCAAGCTGGCGCTGCCCGAGGTCAAGGTCGGCATCTTCCCCGGCGCCGGCGGCACCCAGCGCGTGGCGCGTCTCGCCAATACCCAGGACGCCTTGCAGATGATGACCACAGGGTCGAGCCTGACGGCCGCCCGCGCCAAGGCCATGGGTCTGGTTCACCAGGTCGTCGAGCCGGACCAGTTGATCCCGGCCGCCAAGCAGATGATCAAGGATGGACTGAAGCCGGTCGCCCCTTGGGACGAAAAGGGCTTCAAGGTTCCCGGCGGCGGCATCTGGACGCCAGCGGCAGCCCAGCTCTGGCCGGCAGCGTCTGCCATCCTGCGCCGCGAGACCGCCGGCAATTATCCGGCAGCGCTGGCCATCCTGAAGAGCGTCTATGAGGGCCTGCAGGTGCCGTTCGACACGGGCCTCAGGATCGAGCAGCGTTATTTCACCGAGATCGTCCAGACGACCGA
This sequence comes from Rhizobium sp. CECT 9324, assembly GCF_918741265.1. Taxonomy (NCBI): domain Bacteria; kingdom Pseudomonadati; phylum Pseudomonadota; class Alphaproteobacteria; order Hyphomicrobiales; family Rhizobiaceae; genus Rhizobium; species Rhizobium sp. CECT 9324. The sequence continues at coordinate 1,082,725 of NZ_CAKKMZ010000001.1, forward strand.
AGCCTTCTCGATGATCCGCTCGCTGTTCGTCTCGATGCAGGAACTGAACAAGGGCGCCCGTCGTCCCGCTGGCCAGCCGAAGTCGAAGATCGCCAAGGTCGGCGTCGTCGGCGCCGGCTTCATGGGCGCCTCGATCGCCTATGTGACGGCCGCAGCCGGCATCAACGTCGTGCTGATCGACCGCGACATGGAGGCAGCCGGCAAGGGCAAGACCCATTCGGAAGGCCTCGTTGCCGGCGCCATCGGCAAGGGACGGCTGACCAAGGACGAGGGCGAGAAGCTCCTGTCGCTGATCACGCCGTCCGACGATTACGGCACGCTCGCCGATGCCGATCTGGTCATCGAGGCCGTCTTCGAGGATCGCGACGTGAAGAAGGCCGTGATCGAAAAGGTCGAGGCCGTTCTGCCCGAGGGTGCGATCTTCGCCTCCAACACCTCGACCCTGCCGATCACCGGTCTCGCCAAAAACGCCAAGCGTCCGGTCGATTTCATCGGCATCCACTTCTTCTCGCCGGTCGAGAAGATGATGCTGACCGAAGTCATCCTCGGCAAGGACACCGGCGACAAGGCGCTCGCGGTCGCACTCGACTACGTCGCCGCGATCAAGAAGACCCCGATCGTCGTCAACGACACCCGCGGCTTCTTCGTCAATCGCTGCGTGTTGCGCTATATGGCGGAAAGCTACAACATGCTGATCGAGGGCGTGCCGCCGGTCATGATCGAGAATGCCGCGAAGTTCGCCGGCATGCCGGTCGGGCCGTTGGCGCTCAACGACGAAGTGGCGATCGATCTGTCCTACAAGATCCTGAAGGCCACGGTCGCCGATCTCGGCGACAAGGCCGTCGATCCGCGCCACATGGAGCTGGTTGCCCGCATGGTCGAAAAGGAAGAGCGCTTCGGCCGCAAGAACGGCAAGGGCTTCTACGATTATCCGGCGAAACCCGCTAAGAAGCATATCTGGCCGGGCCTGAAGGATCTCCATCCGCAGCAGAAGCCGGAAGATGTCGACGTCAAGACACTGCAGCAGCGCTTCCTGGTGACGATCGCGCTCGAAGCGGCCCGGACCGTCGAGGAAGGCATCGTGACGGATCCGCGTGAGGCCGATGTCGGCTCGATCCTCGGCTTCGGCTTTGCGCCTTATACCGGTGGTGCGCTGTCCTATATCGACGGCATGGGCGTCAAGACTTTCGTAAGTCTTTGCGAACGCCTGGCAAAGGATTACGGCCCGCATTTCGCCCCGACGCCGCTGCTCGTCGACATGGCCGCCAAGGGCGATACCTTCTACGGCCGGTTCGATCCCTATGGCGAGGCCGCCAAGGCTGCCTGAGGTCATCGCGATGGCGAACGAAAAAGGCGGCTTCGGCCGCCTTTTTTGCGGTTGGCTCTGTTCTCGGCGATGCCGCTGTGGCCTGGCAATACCCCCCTCTGCCCTGCCGGGCATCTCCCCCACAAGGAGGGAGATCGGCAAGGGGCTGGCCGCTCGGCCAACCGGATAGCTTGTGCAAATGAGGCCGGTGCGACGAGGTATTTCTGACTGTCCATGTTTTGTCGCCCTTGCACCAAGGTCACTATCCTCTCCCTTGCACCCAGGTCTCGGTGATCTCCCCCCGTGAGGGGGAGATGTCGGCGGAGCCGACAGAGGGGGGTGAACTGGCACTGACGGCTGCGGCTGACGACCGCCACTGACAGATGCCGTTGAGGTTGTCGCTAGACCGACGTTTCGGATTTTCCACCCACCACCATCCTCCATTCGCATCCTTCAAACCTTCAAAAACCCCACGCCAAACCACCGGTCGGAATTTCTCCTCCGGGGATGGTGGCAGTCTCGGACAGGGCGCCAGAAGCAACCTGTTGAATAATTTATATGGCTCCTTCCGGCGCCCCGTTCGGCGATTTTTGCCGGTTGCATGCGTCTCTCTGGCAAGGCGGCTCTGCACGACGAAACTTGGCGTCTCGTCGTCAACCGGGCGCGGGTTCAAAACGTCTCATCGAGACGTCCTGGCCGGGTGCCCGGGAGGTTTCAGGTTCTCGGCGGATGTGCGCACATCCCGACCTGACCCTCGCCCGGGGAGCCTTGGCATTAACGCCTGAGCTCCCGCCGTCTTTGTCACCAAACCCGTTTGACCGGATCCGGCGCCTTGTTTGTGTGCCCCTGAGGCACGCCCGATGGCCGTTGGGATCGAGGCTGGCTCAAACCATCCGAGGTCTTGACCATCCACGATCCCGCCACCGGAGGGAGACCGTTGCATCCGGCCCGGAGGGTCTGGCCAGCGACAGCCGCGCCCTCCGGCGCCGGTTCCGCTTCGCCGGGCTCGCAATCCCCGGTGTATCCGAAAGCGGAACGGGGAGAGTATGGCATAGCTCAAAACGAGGGGGATGAAATGAGGTGCGTTTTATTGAAAACATTGGGGGATTTGAAAAAGTCATCCCCCTGAGAATGGGTTTTTGGGCGGTTTGAAGGGCAAACGTTGTCTTCCACTGTGACCCGAGGATCCAGGCGCAAGCTCTCCATTCGCGCGCGGGATCCGGCAATCTCCTGTCTTTGTGGCCCCTGTCTGCTCGAGAAACCGGTGTGGCCACCGCCCGTATTGCAAGGCTCGATGTCCGTCACTGGCGGCACTCTATTCTTTAGGGTCGAAGGCCGGGTGAAGTAATCAGATCGGGCGGTCCCGAGCTCAGCTACCGCATTCACGCCTTGCCCCGCTTCGCGACGACCTCACTCGCAATGCCCGACAAAGCGTCGCGGCAGCGCAGGAAAACCCTGCGCCAAGCGGGCACTGCCGGGCAAATCGCGACAAATGATGCGGAAAACGCAATTGCCGCGCTGTTCCTCACGCGCAGGGTACCGATCGACGGCCCGTCCGACTTGACAGAACGCAATGCCGACATAAACCCGCGATCACGCATTTATCGGGAGACAATCATGAAATCACTCGCAACATTCTCCAGTTTTGTCGGCAAGACATTTGCCGTCTGGGTCATCCTTTTCGCCGTGCTCGGCTTCTTTTTCCCGGACGTGTTCAAGCAGATCGTGCCATGGATCGTCACACTTCTGGCCATCATCATGTTCGGCATGGGATTGACCATTTCGGTTGATGACTTTCGCGAAGTGGTCAAGCGGCCGTTCGACGTGGCGATCGGCGTCGCGGCGCAGTTTATCGTCATGCCGCTTCTGGCCGTGCTGCTGACCATGCTCATCCCCATGCCGCCGGAAGTCGCCGCCGGCGTCATCCTGGTCGGCTGCTGCCCGGGCGGCACCTCGTCGAATGTCATGACCTATCTGAGCAAGGGCGATGTGGCGCTGTCGGTCGCCTGCACCAGCGTCACCACGCTGGCAGCCCCGATTGTCACGCCGTTTCTCGTCTGGCTGTTTGCCAGCCAGTTCCTGCCCGTCGATGCCATGGCGATGTTCATCAGCATCGTGAAGGTCGTGCTCCTGCCGCTGGCGCTGGGCTTCGCCCTGCAGAAGCTGGCACCGACCGTGGTGCGCGCCGCCGTTCCTGCATTGCCGCTGGTCAGCGTGCTGGGCATCGTGCTGATCGTCGCAGCCGTGGTTGGCGCCAGCAAGGGCGCCATCGTGCAGTCCGGCCTGATGATCTTCGCCGTCGTCGTGCTGCACAACGGTCTGGGTTACCTGCTCGGCTTCTTCGCCGCCAGAGCCTGCGGCCTGTCGCTTGCCAAGCGCAAGGCGATCGCCATTGAAGTCGGCATGCAGAACAGCGGTCTCGGCGCCGCGCTTGCCAATGCCTATTTCTCGCCGCTGGCCGCCGTGCCCAGCGCCATCTTCAGCGTCTGGCACAATATTTCCGGCGCGCTGCTGGCAAGCTATTTTGCCCGCCAGGTCGATGCCGACGACAAGGCTGCGCGCGTGGCTACCACAAAGCCCTGACAGCTCGGCTGATGCAGAGCAGTGCCGGGCGGTCGATCCGCCCGGCATCAGAATTCACATCGGACCTCAATTGGTCAGGTCGTAACTACGTCGCAGCCCTTGCGCATCGAGCCAGCCGATCAGGGCTGCCGGTTCGTCCGTCTGGATGATCGTCACGCCGCGGTCGATGAAAAAGCCGTAGACATCCTCCGGCCGGCCGCTGGCCATCGCCAGATAATCACCGCGTCCGCCGGCGACCATGCCCTCCGGCCGGTCGGTGATCGGATAGGTATTGACCCAGAGATGCGTGTCGTTGCGGATCGCCGCTGCCCGCGCCCGCGCCGACAAAAGTGCTCCGCCATCGGTGGTCAGCGGCTGAGCGGCATCGCGGTACCAATGGATGAGTTCGGCCGCCGGCGCCGACAGCGAGGCTTCGGTGCGGTCGATGAAGTCGGCTTCTTTCACCGCATCGTCGGCCAGGATCGGCATGAAGGCGATCTCGGGGCCGATCGCCCGGCGAATGTCGCGGGCAAGCTGCAGCCGCTCGGCGTTCCAAACGGCCATTTTCAGAAGAATGCCATCCGCCATCTCCAGCCGTCGCGCCAGTTCGGCCACCTCGACCAGGGCTTCGGGCTCGAGCTTGTTGTCGATATTGATCAGGATCCGGCCTCTCGCATGGCGCATAGCGTCTTCCAGGGTGAAGACGCTCTCATCCGTCAGTCGTCGCTGACCTTCGACGACCAGCCGACAGGTTCGAAGCGTTGGCAGCGGCATGTCTTCAACCGCGCCGGAACAGCTGGTCGTGCGCTCCAGCGTTGCGTCATGCATCACCACCAGGACGCCGTCCTGGCTGCGCCGCACATCCATTTCGACCATCTCGACGCCGATCTCGACGGCATGGTCGATCGCCGCAAACGAGTTTTCCGCCCGAACCGGCACGCCGTCTTCCTTCCAGCCGGCGCGATGCGCGACGACCATGATATGGTCGCGCCACTGATTGGCCTCGGTCAGACGCTGGTGGATCAGCGCGCTTCGGCCGGACCCCGCGGTGGAAACAGTGCTGGCAGGAGCGGTGGCCGTGGGGAAGGGAGCATTCAGCGCCGATTGCGGCAACAGGCCGACAAAGGCTGCTAGAATCGAAACGGCAAGACGCATTGGCAGTCGCTCCAGGTCCGGAATTGCTCTTTTCCGTTAGAGGCTTCGGATGAAAGCGCGATGACGTTGCGATGAAGGCTTGATGACATGCGGCAAAGGGAACAAGCTGACGCAACAGCCCGAACAACCCGAAGGAACAGGCCGGGGGGCATCGTCGTTGTTCCATCTCGCGCGCGGTCCGCAACCGTGCGGCTGGCCAGAGCCTTGCTCGGCGGAATATGACTTGGGAGACTATGGACATGGCAGGATCAGGGGAGACGGCGGTGGAAAATCGCGTCATCGAGGCGGAGCTTCCGGTCAACGCGACATTGCATCTCTGGCTGAAGGCGATCTCGCCGGACGAGCCCGGCTCGGTTTCCTTCCACAGCGCCAATGGCAAGTTCGGCGAGGTCCAGGCGGTCAATGCCGAGGAACATTCCTTCCGCATCTATCACGTCTTCGGCGGCGGCTCGATCGAACTGATCTACGATCCGGCGGTCACCTCTGTGTCGGTCGCCTACTGGTTCACGCCAAGCGATGTGCTGGAGACCGGGATCACGGTTTTGCACACCAACCCGGCCAATCAGCCACCGGACCTGCCGGAAAGTTATCACTTCCGCCCACCGTTTGGCTGGATGAACGATCCGAACGGTTTTGGCCGTTTCGGCGGCAGGCCGCATCTGTTCTACCAGCACTATTCGCATGGCCGGATCTGGAACAACATGCATTGGGGCCATGCGGTCTCGTCCGACTATCTGCGCTGGCGGCATATGCCGGTCTTCCTGTTTCCGTCGGAGGAGTTGTCCGTCCGGCCCGACAAGCGCGGCGGCGCCTTTTCCGGCTCGGCGATCGCGCTGCCGAACGGACCGGGGATCCGCGTCTTCTTCACCGAAAAGATCGCCGACCGGGTGCCCGAGCAGGAGATCCAGATGTCGGCGACCTCGGCCGATCTGTTCAGCGCCGGTGCTGCCGAAGTGCTTCTTCCGCGCCGGCCGGACGGCGAGGGGCTGACCTTCGATTTCCGCGATCCCTATGTCTTTCGTGGCCCGGATGGACGCTGGAAGATGTTGCTCGGCAGCCAGAGCGACAGCGGCGGTGTGATTCTGCTGTATGAGACGGAAGACCAGACGGCGGCTGGCGGCTGGGTCTATCTCGGCAAGCTCTATACCGAGACGCGCTTTGCCACATCGGCGCTCGAATGCCCCTGCCTGCTGCCGCTGGGTGGCGACGCACGCGATCCGGCTACCCGCTGGGCGCTGATTTATGGCCTGATGAATGGCGAGGACAAGGACACCGGTCGTCGCAACCTGTCGATGGTCGATGTCGGCTGGTTCGATGGCCAGACGTTCACCAAGGAATTCGGCCGCGAACTGGATTTCGGCACCGACAACTATGCCTTCCAGGCCTTTGTCGATGCCGGCAGCCCGGTGGGCATCGGCTGGCTCGGCAACTGGGCCGATACCGGTCCGACGATCGATTTCCCCAGCGCCATGAGCCTGCCGCGCACCTTGCTGCTGGAGGGTGGCGAACTCCTGACGCCGCCGATCGGGGCAACTGAGAGCCTGCGCTCGCGCATGCTTGACCGCACGAGGCTCGCCGCCGGCCAGACGGTGGCATTGCCGCATGGAGCCGCCGAGATCGTCTTTGAACTGAACGAGCCGGGGGCGGCATTCCACCTCGAACTTGACCATCCGGATATGCGCCTGGCGGTGACCCAGCATGCCGAAGGGCTGGAAATCCTGCAGGAAACCGGCGGGGCGGGCGCCGGCAGCAATAGCGGCCTCGCCGGCCCGCGTTATCTCGCCAAGGCGGTGAAGGCCAAGCAGTTCCGCGTCTTTGTCGACTACGGTTCGCTGGAGGTCTTCGCCGATGGGGGGCGTCATGCCGGCACCAAGCGCATTGCCGGCTTCGAGCCGGTGCAGGCGCTCAGGCTGGCGGCAGAGCCGGGTGTTGTCGCCCATGCGACGGTCTGGGCTCTGCGGTTGTAGCGCCTATTGTAAGTGGGTACTGACGAATGACCGTCGCCGTCAGGCATCCGCCACGTGGTCATGGCCTGCGTTGCCGAGTTCCACACCGTCATGGTCGCTCGCTTCATCCGCCTGCGGCGAACCGGTTACGGCCGCGCCGCGCACCCGGACCACGGTGACCGAACAGGGGGCGGAGCCGGCGACTTCACTCGACACGCTGCCCATCAGCGTGCGCAGGGTCGAGTTGGGCCGGGCGCCCATGACGATGTGGTCGACATTGTTGTCGCGGGCAAAGGTCAGGATCGCCTGGGCCGTCGAGACGGACTCGATGACGTGATAGGTGATGTCGCCGTCCGGCGCGCCGAGGGCTGCGGCCCAGTGTTTCAGCTCCACCAGCCGCATCACATGTTTGTTGTTGCCCTCGGCATCGAGATCGCTGTCGAGCGCGATACGGGCGATCTTCAGCACGTTCAGGCAAGCGATGCGGGCATGCGGCCGGTCGCGGGTGATCTGGCTGACGGTCGCGCGCAAGGCCTCGGCGAGATCCCGCGACGCCGCGCCGAGATCGATCGCCACCAGCACGATCGGTGCGCTGGCGAGGATCGCCGCCGCACCCTGCGGTCGGATCAGCTCGATCGGGTCCGGATTGATCCGCCGCTTCAGCCGCACGCTCCAGGGATCGCGCTCAAGCTTTTCCGCCCGCGCCGTCAGCCGCACATGGAATAGGTCGCCGAGATCGAGCGCCAGCTGGGCCGCCGTCTGGTAACGCCGCGCCGGATCGATTTCCAGGCAGCGCAGGATCACCTCCTGGAAGGCCTTGGACACCATCGGATTGAGTTCGCGCGGCGGCGGCGGATCCCACCACAGCCGTTTCTTCAGGCCCTTCATCCGCTGCGGATCGCCAAACGGCCGCCGGCCGGTGGAGAAGAAATACATCATCACCCCGAGGGCAAACAGATCGGAGCGAAAATCGCTCCGCACGCCGAGGATCTGTTCCGGCGCCATATAGGGCGCCGTGCCATAGGGCAGGCGGAATTCCTCGTCCATCAGGTCGGGAAGCTCGAGATGGCGGGCAAGCCCATAGTCGACCAGCACCGCTTCGCCGGTGTCGCGAAACAGGATGTTGGACGGCTTGATGTCGAGATGCACCACCTTCTGCCGATGCAGGTCGGCAAGCGCTGTGGCCACCTTTGTTGCCACCTCGATTACCTCCGGCTGCGGCCGGGGCAGGCGGTCGAGTTCGGGATAGAGCGATTTGCCCGGCAATTGCTCGAAGACGATATAGGGCACACGGGCAAAGTCGCCATTGGCGACGAAGCGCGGCACATGCGCGCCGCTGATCCGGGGCAGGATCATCTGCTCCATCTCGAAGCCGACGATCATCGCCGGATCGGTGCCGCTGCCCATTTCCGGCACTTTCATCAGCAATGGGCCGGGGTGGTCGGCATGGCTGACGTGATAGAGCTTCGCCATGCCGCCGGTATGGGCAAGCGTGCCGATGGCAAATCCGTCGATGATATCGCCTTCCTTCAGACGTCCCTTCGGCATGCTATCCCTATCCCTATCCCTATCCCTATCCCTATCCCTATCCCTTGTCCCTAACGTCCCTGGAAAAGCCGGGTCGCCAGGCTTTCCGGCAGCGAGGCGGCACGGATGGCGGTGGCTGCCGCGTCGATGTCATAGGCGGTCCTGCGGAACGACAGTTCGCCGAGATCGGTGTCATAGAGCCCGTAGGCCGCTGCCGGATTGCCGTCGCGCGGTTGGCCGACCGAGCCGATGACTGCAAGCCAGCGCCGCGGCGCAGTGAGCGGAATGCCGATCTCGGATGTCGGGGTGAACACCGTGACCTTGCCGCCCTGACTGCAGCCATAGAGGCAGGGACGATGCACATGGCCGCAAAAGCTGAGGCGCGGCGTGCAGCCATCGAAATGCGCAAGTGCTGTCGTCGCATCGGTGACATAACGAAAGCGGCCGGGTGCCGAGCCGTCGGCATGCACATAGAACCGGTCCTCTTCCTCGACCGCCATCGGCAGGCCAGCGAGATAGGCGCGCTGGCGCGGCTCCAGCGTCATGCGTGTCCAGTCGATGGCGATGCCGGCGGCCGAGGTCATCGAATAGCCGGGATCGACGATCGCCTGGTCGTGATTGCCGCGAATGACCACGGCACCTTCCGCCGCAAGCGCGATCGTCCGGTCGACGCACCACCGCGGGTCGCCGCCGTAGCCGACGATATCGCCGAGAATGACGAAACGCGCCGCACCACGGGAAAGCGCATCGGCGATCACCGCCTCATAGGCCTGGCGATTGCCATGGATATCGGACAGCAATGCGATCTTCATGCAGTCGATGGCCCTCCCGGCCGTGATCTTGCCCCTCTGCTCTCCAGAGGCAGATTGCCACCATAGATAGCTTCGGGGACGGACGCCATTGGCCGGAAGGCGAAGAGGAAGGCGAAGAGATTGACCCACGTCATCTGGCTGTCAGGATTGCCGATGTAGCGTAGGTCGCGACAACCCCTGTCGCGAGGCACGATCATGAACAGCCAGGACATTCAGTCTCCCGCCATGCGCGCCAGCGTCCTGCTGGACGAGTTGACGGTATTGCGTGCGCAGATCCTCGATGACGCGCCGGAACGGGTCGCCATGCTGAGTGGCGGAGAGACAGCGACTGATCCCGCCGTCGTCAACCTGGTTCACTATCTGTTGCTGCGCCAGCACGATATCCGGCCGCTGCAGCGTCGCCTGATGGCCCTCGGACTGTCCTCGCTCGGTCGCCTGGAGGGACGCGTGCTGGCAACGCTCGATGCGGTGATCGCAGCGCTTGCCGCCCTTGCCGGCCGCGACACACCGGTCGATCCGCCGACGGAAACGGAGTATTTTGCCGGCGAACTGCGTCTCGCGGACGCAGCGCAAGCCCTGATGGGGCCGGAACCGGACAGCCGTCGCACACGCATCATGGTCACCCTGCCGAGCGAGGCGGCCGATGGGCCGGACCTGATCCTCGATCTCGCCCGCGCCGGCATGGATGTCGCGCGGATCAATTGCGCCCATGATGACGTCAAGGCCTGGACGCGCATGGCCGGCTTCGTCAGGGCGGCCGCCAAGGTCGTCGGCCGCGACATCGCGGTGCTGATGGATATCGCCGGGCCGAAGATCCGCACGGCCGACGTGCTTTTGCCGGAAAAGAAGGCGCGCCTGCAGGTCGGCGATCGGGTGCGACTGGTGGCGCAAGGCAAGCCGCGGGTTTGCGAAACCGCCCGTTTTTCCGCGGGTGTCTCCCTGCCGCAGATCGTCACGCGGCTGCGCATCGGCGACAGGCTTCGCTACGACGACGGAAAACTGGAAGCGGTGGTCGAAAGCCTGTCCGACGGCGAGGCGGTGGTGCTCGTGCGCAAGACAAAGGCCGGCGGCACCAAGCTGAAGCCGGAAAAGGGCATCAACCTGCCCGATACGTCGCTCGGGCTTTCGCCGCTGACCACCAAGGACGAGACGGATCTGGCCACGGTGATCGTGCTTGCCGATATCATCGGCTACTCCTTCGTCAGCGAGCCGGAGGATATCGATCTTCTCGACAGCGTGCTGGAACAGCATGGCCAGACTGGCCGCACGCTCGGGTTGATTGCCAAGATCGAGCAGCCGCAGGCGGTCAGCAATCTGCCGGCGCTGATCGTTCGTGCCCGAAAGCGTGGGCCCTTCGGCGTGATGATCGCGCGCGGCGATCTGGCGGCCGAGATCGGCTTTGAACGGCTGGCCGAGATGCAGGAGGAGATCCTGTGGATCTGCGAGGCGGCCTCGGTGCCGTGCATCTGGGCGACGCAGGTGCTGGAAGACATGGTTAAGCAGGGCATACCGACCCGCGGTGAAATGACCGATGCGGCCATGGCCGCCAGGGCCGAATGCGTGATGCTGAACAAGGGTCCGGCAGTCGTCGAAGCCGTCAGTCTGCTCGACCGGCTGCTGGCGCGGATGGACGGCCATGTGTTCAAGAAAACGCCGACGCTGAGGGCGCTGTCGTCCTGGCAGTGATGCCTGGGATCGATGAGCGAAAGCCGTGGGGCTCTACCGTCGAGCAAGGTGTAGCTTATTCTGCCGCCGCCCGCTTTTGCGAATAGACCTGGGTGATGAAGGCGCGCAGCGCCGCCGGCTTGACGGGCTTGTGCTGCAGGGTGATCGAATGGCGCTCGGCTTCGGCGCGGACTTCCGCCGTGCGGTCGGCGGTGATCAGCAGTGCCGGCAATTCCATCTGGTAGAGTGCCCTGAGCCTGAGGATCGCGCCAATGCCGCTGCCATCACCGAGATGATAGTCGGCAATGACCAGATCCGGCGGAATTGTTTGGCTGGAGATCAGGGTGTCCATTTCCTGGATGGAACCGGCGCATTGCACGCTGCAGCCCCAGCCGGAAACCAATAGCGCCATGCCTTCGAGGATCTTCGGTTCATTGTCGATGCACAGGACGCGGAAACCCTGAAGGGTCAGGTTCGATCTCTCGGCAGCCGAAAGCGGCACGACGCTGGCGCTCACCGGCTTGGCGATTTCGAGCGGCATGACGACGCGGAAGGTCGTACCCCGGCCGGGCTTGGAGGTCAGTTCCACCGGATGATGCAGCACGCGGGCGATGCGATCGACGATCGACAGGCCGAGACCCAGACCGGACGCTGTGCGCATGCCCTCCTCCAGTCGGGCGAACTCCTTGAACACGGTGCGGAATTTCGACGCCGGGATGCCGATGCCGCTGTCGGTGACCTGGATCACGACCTTGTCGCCCTGCAGCCGCGCGGCGACCACGACGCGGCCGGCCGGTGTATACTTGATCGCATTGGAGACGAGGTTCTGCACCAGACGGCGCAGCAGCGTGGGATCGGAACGAACCGCAAGCTTGGTCGGCCTGACCACCAGTTTCAGGTTCTTTTCCCGCGCCATCGGGGCGAAATCGGTTTCGATGCGCTCCAGCAGGCCGTTCAGCGCCACGGTGGAGAAACGCGGCTTCATCGCGCCGGTGTCCAGACGCGAGATGTCGAGAACGGCGCCGAGGATGCTTTCGACCGATTCCAGCGCGGAATCGATATTGCGCACCAGCGCGCTGTTGTCGGACGCGCCGAGGCGCTCGACCAGCGATGAGGAATAAAGCCGGGCCGCATTGAGCGGCTGGAGAATGTCATGACCGGCAGCGGCAAAGAAGCGCGTCTTGCCGATATTGGCGTCGTCAGCCGCAGCCCGTGCTTCGGCCAGCGCGTGATTGACCCGCGTCAGTTCGGCGGTGCGTTCGCTGACGCGCTGTTCCAGCGTTTCGTTAGCCTGTTTCAGCGCCCGGTCGGCTTCGACCTGCGCGGTGATATCGGTGAAGGTCGCAACGATGCCCTTGTCCGGCATCAGATTGCAGCGCACTTCGAGGATACGTTCGCCGCCGGACAGGATGACGCGGAAGGGATTGTCGAACTGGTGGAAGTTTTGCACCACGGCCGCCTGCCCGGTTGGTGCCACGTCGCCACGCTGCGCCAGGATCGCGATGATGTCGGTGAGCGGAAAGCCGACCTGGCCGACATGTTCGGGCAGGTCGAGCAGGCTGCGGAAGCGCCGGTTCCAGATCGTCAGGCGGTCGGAGGCATCGAAGACGGCGATGCCCTGCTCCATCTGCGACAGCGCCGTCTGCAGCATGTCCTGATTGTATTGCAGCGCTTCCGACGCCTGGTCGAGCAGCCAGACCGTGTCGGCTGACGTGTCCTCTGCCTTCTGCAGGATCAGCGACAGGACGAGTCGGGCCGAGGACGAGCCGATGGCGCTGCCGAGCAGTTGTTCGGAGAAATGGATGAAGGCCATGTCGGCCGGGCTGTCATCTGCCAGCTTGCGGCCGGCCGTTTGTTCATAGGTGCGAAACGAGCGCTCCATGCGCTCATTGCCGAGATAACGCGCAATCGCCGCCTTCAGGTCGCCGACTGCGACGCTGGTTTTCCAGCCGCGCGTGGCAAAATGCGAGCGCGCATGACGCTTGACGAAGATATCGGACTGGATGCGTTCCACCGGCCGCGGATTGCGGCTGAGCGAGCCGATGATGAAGGCCGCCGTATTGACCGCGAGGCTGAACAGCGTGGCATTGACCATCGAATCGGCAAAGGCCGGCTCGAACATCTGCAGGCCGGGCAGCAGGAAACCGAGCACGGCCGATGCGATCCAGGAATGGTCGATGGCGCCAAGGCTGGGCAGGAACAGAAGATAGGCCCAGACGAAAAAGCCGGAGGCGAGGCCGGCGATCGCGCCGCGCGCATTGGCCCGCCGCCAGATCAGCCCGCCGAACATCGCCGGTGCGATCTGCGCGATCGCGGTGAACGAGAGAAGCCCGATCGAGGCAAGGCCGGTCGTATTGTCGGCCGAGCGATAATAGACATAACCGAGCAGCATCACGCCGAAGATCGCCGTGCGGCGGATATGCAGGAGCGTCTTGGCAAAGTCCGCCCGCTGGCTTGGCCGCTCGAGCAGCTTCTGGCGCAGGAAGATCGGCAGCACCATGTCGTTCGAGATCATGATGGCCAGCGCTACCGAGGCAACTATGACCATGGCGGTTGCTGCGGAAAAGCCGCCAATGAAGGTCAGCAGCGAGACGAGGCTTGCGCCGGCATTCAGGGGCAGCGACAGCACATAGAGATCGGCATCGCCGGTGCCGCCGAAGGTCATGATGCCGCCGATGGCCGCCGGCAGCACGAAGATGTTGATGGCGATCAGATAGATCGGCATCAGAATGCCGGCGAGCCTGAGTTCGCGCGGCGTGCGGTTTTCCACCACGGTCACATGGAACTGGCGCGGCAGCATGATGATGGCAAAGGCCGACAGCGCGATCAGCAGGATCCAGCGCGCCGGCGGCGTCTGGTAGGAGAGGGCGGCCATGACGGCTTCGCTGTTTTGCGCCTTGTGCCAGAGATCGGCCGGCCCGTCGAAGATGAAGAACAGCACGAAGATGCCGAGCGTCCAGAAGGCGACCAGCTTGACCACCGATTCCATCGCGATCGCCAGGATCAGCCCGTCCTGGTGTTCGGTCGCATCGGTGTGGCGCGTGCCGAAGACCACCGCGAAACAGGCCAGCATGAAGGCGACGATCAGCGGCAGGTCGATGAAATAGAGATTGCCGGTGCCGATGCCGTAGGCGCTGGGATCCATGACGGTGGCGACCGAACTGGAGACCGCTTTCAGCTGCAGGGCGATATAGGGGATGATGCCGACCAGGTAGATCACCGTCACCAGCATGCCGACGATCGGGTTCTTGCCGTAGCGGGCCGCGACGAAGTCGGCGCCGGAGGTGATCTTTTCGGTCTTGGCGAGTTCGACGATGCGCCTGAGCACCGGCATGCCGAGCGTATACATCAGGATCGGGCCGATATAGATGCCCATGAATTCCAGCCCGCGCTCGGCCGCAAGACCGACGCCGCCGAAATAGGTCCAGGACGTGCAATAGACCGCAAGGCTCAGCGCATAGACGGCTGGCCTGCCGCCTGCAGGCACGCCGCTGACACGCGATCTGCGGTCGCCGTAGCTGGCCACGGCGAACAGAAACAGCAGATAGCCGAGAGCCGAAGCTACGATAATCCAGCCTGGGAGCACTTTTTCCTCCTGAACGGCACCCGCCTGGAACTCTAGGGGAAGTCGATCGTTTTTGAAATCGCCTTCAACTTGGCCTTAAGTCGAAGATCAGATTGACCAAATCGAAATTTACCATTCCCGAATGGAAAATCTTTCTTTAACCATTGCGAAGGGATCGCCGCGCGCCGGCGGTTGGCTCAGCGCAGCACAAAAGGAGAGCGGTATGCTGAACGAATTCAAGACATTCATTGCCCGGGGCAATGTGATGGACCTCGCCGTCGGTGTGATCATCGGCGGTGCCTTCGGCCTGATCGTCAACTCGCTGGTCCAGGACATCGTCATGCCGGTCGTCGGTGTGGTTTTCGGTGGCTTCGACTTCTCCAACTATTTCCTGGCGCTGAGCGACAAGGTCACGGCGACGTCGCTGGCCGCAGCCCGCGAGCAGGGGGCCGTTTTCGCCTACGGCAATTTCATCACCGTGGTGATCAATTTCGTCATTCTCGCCTGGATCATCTTCCTGATGGTCAAGGGCGTGAACACGCTGCGCAAGTCGCTGGAGAAGCAGGAAAAGCAGGCGGCCGAAGACGCGCCGCCGCCGGCCGACATCCAGCTGCTCACCGAGATCCGCGACCTCCTGAAGAAGCCCTGATGCCGTTTGCGCCGTGGCCAATTCTGCAAGAGGGCACGGCGATCCATCACCTGAATCGATCCCTTGCTCAATCATTGTCATGGGATTTTTGCCCGCCGATCGGCTAGATCAGGTCCACTGATCCCTGGAGACGCCGATTCATGCCGTTTTTGAATGACCTTAGCGCCCGTGCACTTGCCGCCCCGGAGAGCGGCATTGTCGAACTGGTCAACCATGCCCGCACCCGCGACAACCTTCTGCCGCTCTGGGTCGGCGAGGGCGATCTGCCGACGCCGGACTTTATCAGCAAGGCGGCCAGCGATGCGCTGCTTGGCGGCGAGACCTTCTACACCTGGCAGCGCGGCGTGCCGGAACTGCGCCAGGCGCTGGCCAACTATTACAGCCGCCATTTCGCCGTCGACCTGCCGGCCGATCATTTCTATGCGACGGGTTCCGGCATGCAGGCGATCGTGCTCTGCGTCCAGGCACTGACCTCGCCGGGCGACGAGATGGTCTATCTGTCGCCGACCTGGCCGAACATCGTCTCGGCGATCGAAATCGCCGGGACCAAGGCCGTCGGCCTGCCGCTGACCTTTGCCGACGGCCGCTGGTCGCTCGATTTCGACAGGCTCGAGGCGATGATCACGCCGAAGACCAAGGCGCTGTTCATCAATACGCCGTCGAACCCGACCGGCTGGACGGCGACGAAGGAAGACCTGAAAAAGGTTCTCGAAGTCGCCCGCCGCCACGGCATCTGGATCCTCGCCGACGAGATCTATGCGCTCTATTATTACGGCGAAGGCGCGCGGGCGCCGTCCTTCCTCGACGTGATGGAAGAGGGCGACCGGGTTCTGTTTGCCAATTCCTTTTCGAAGAACTGGTCGATGACCGGCTGGCGCGTCGGCTGGATCGTTGCGCCGCCGGAAATCGGCCATGTGCTGGAAAACCTGATCCAGTATTCGACCTCGGGCGTAGCCGCGTTCATGCAGCGCGGTGCGATCGCCGCACTCGACCAGGGCGACGGATTTGTTGCCGAAAACATCGCCCGCGCCACCCAGGCGCGCGACATTCTCTGCGATCGGCTGATTGCCACCAACCGGGTCGAGACGCTGAAGCCCGAGGGCGCGCTCTACGCTTTTCTCAAGATCGACGGCATCACCGACAGCCGAAAGGCAGCCTTCGACATCGTCGACCAGACCGGTGTCGGCCTGGCGCCGGGCACCGCCTTCGGTGCCGGCGGCGAGGCCTTCCTGCGCGCCTGCTTCCTGCGCAATGCCAGACAGATCGAGGAAGCCGCCGACCGCCTGAGCCGCTATATCCTGGCGCTTTGAGCGCAGCGATCCGCGCTCTCGGCAATATCGGTAAAATTTGAACGATTTTACCGGGAAACATTTAAGCATGTTGCCATTTAAACCGGCAAAATCAGCGGCTTAGACAGCGCGGATAAACATTCGACAATGTCGCCGTGATTAGCTCTGCCCAAGAAGAACACTCGGGAAGACAATCATGGCGATCTTGGTCACCGGTGGCGCCGGTTATATCGGCAGCCATATGGTCTGGGCACTGCTGGATGCCGGCGAGGAGGTCGTCGTCGTCGACCGGCTGTCGACGGGGTTCCGCTGGGCTGTGGCGCCGCAGGCGCGTTTCTATCTCGGTGACATCGGCGAACCGGGCGTGCTCAAGCAGGTCTTTGCCGAAAACCGGATCGAGGCGATCATCCATTTCGCCGGCTCGATCGTCGTGCCGGAATCAGTGTCCGATCCGCTCGGCTATTACGAAAACAACACCGGCAATACCCACAGGCTGCTGAGCGCGGCCGTCAAGGCGGGTATCGACAAGGTGATCTTCTCGTCCACGGCTGCCGTCTATGGCCAGCCGGATCAGCCGCTGCCGATCCGGGAAGACGCCGCCTTGCGTCCGGGCTCGCCCTATGGCCAGTCGAAGCTGATGAGCGAATTGATGCTGCGCGACACGGCGCGCGCCCATGACCTGCGTTATGTCGCGCTGCGGTATTTCAACGTCGCAGGCGCCGATGTGAAGGGCCGGGCGGGCAATTCGGCAGCCGGCGCCACCCATCTGCTGAAGGTTGCCTGCGAGGCGGCGCTTGGCAAGCGCAAGTCGGTCTCGGTCTTCGGCACCGACTATCCGACGCCCGACGGCACCGGCGTGCGCGACTTCATCCATATCAACGATCTGGTCGACGCGCATCTGCGGGCGCTTGCCTATCTGCGCGATGGCGGCGAGCCGCTGATTGCCAATTGCGGCTATGGCCGGGGTTATTCCGTGCTCGATATCCTGCGCGCGGTGCAAGAGGTCAGTGGCCAGCCGATCGCCGTCGAATACGGCCCGCGCCGGCCGGGCGATGCGCCGCTGGTCGTGGCCGATGCGACGCTCGCCAGAGACCGGCTCGGCTGGGTTCCGCGCCATGACGATCTGGAGGTCATCGTCGAAACCGCGCTCGCCTGGGAACGCCGCCTCGACGACCTCGTCGCCCCCGACATCGACGGCCTGCGCCGCCGCCTGGTGGCCGGCGGCTTCTGATCCGCCCGGCCTTGCAGGCCCCGCAGGGACCGCGACGCGACATCGCTGTCCGGTGCCGCTGTTCCTGATTACGCCGTCAGGCGAACGGCCATCGTATATCCACCCTCGAGCTCGACCGTCAGCAGGCCGGGTTCTGCCGCTTCGGGCGCGCCGCACAGGCTGCCGGTGGTGATGATCTCGCCGGCCGAAAGCGAGCCGGCCGGCCGGTCGCTGTTCGATGCCCAGCCGCTCAGCCAGTCCATCACATTGCCGGTCGGATGGCGGGCTTCGGCCGCGTAGATCGTCGTCTCGCCAAGGCGCACGAGCAGCTGCTTTTCGCCATTGAGATCAAGCAGGCTCTCCGGCACGCTCGGCCCGAGCGCATAGCCGCCATTGCCCAGCCGGTCGGCGAGAAACAGCAGATAGGGCGCCTTGCCGCCTTCGGCGATGCGGCTGTCGAGGATCTCGACGCCGAGATGCACGCCCCCGATCGCAGCCCGGATCTCGTCAATGCTATAGCCTTCGGCGCGCGGCGGCAGGGCGGAGGCCAGCGTCACCGCGATTTCCACCTCGATCTTCACGCCCGCGCGCCAGGGAAATTCGGCGACTGTCTGGTCGCCATCAAGCGCCAGCGGCCACAGGCGGCCGACAACCGGAATACCGTCGGGCGAGCGCGCCACCTTGTAGCCGAGCGGCTCGGAAGGCAGCGCCGACGAGGTGATCTCCTGCACGGCCATGGCCTCGGCGACGCTGGAAGGCACGCCGAGTTCGGCGGCCGGAATGCGCGCCGTCGCTTCGTTGATCTGGGCTGCGCTGAACTGGGCCGCCAGATGCTGCGGGTCGAAGGGGACTGAAGACGGGTTGGTCATGGCTGATCCTGCGCGAGAGGAAAGGTGTCGGCTGCGGCCCGCTGTCACGGACGGCGCCGCACATCTCTTACAGGCCGTGAACCGTGAAGTCACCTCGCGGGCAGGCCGTGACAAGCGCCCCCGGCCGCGATCCGCCGATGGCGGATGCGCCTGAACACGCCGCGCCGCCGCACCAGACGCCGGCAGCCGGACACGCCGTCCGGGCCGCGATGACGACGGTTAACAGCAGATGAATAGCTCAAGCTTCAGCAATGCGTAAAATGCATAGGTGCCGTGAAAGCTTGTGTATTTCGTAAGTCGCAGCAAGCGCTTATATGCACATCATCGAAACGACGCCGGGACCGGAAAAGAGGTTGCTGACGTCAATACAGCCTCCGGAAAGGGGATTATCATGAACGTAGCACGCTCTTTCAACAACTGGCGCAAGTACCGCAAGACCGTCGCAGAACTCGGCCGCATGAGCGCCCGCGAACTCAGCGACGTCGGCATCAGCCGCGCCGACATCGAACGCGTTGCCCGCGGCGCATTCGCCCGCTAAGCCGCCACAACAGCCTATGCCTGCCTGCACGACGCCCGCTGATGACGCGGGCGTTTTTGCGTTTGGACCTCACTGGCTGGGGGATTGGTCGATCGCATGCGGCGACGCAGGCCCGTTGCTGACCTCGCCCGGCGGGCGCAGCAGGAGATAGGCCGAAACAAGGACGGCCGCTATGACGGAGAGGACGACGACAAAGGTCACCATTCCGGCTTTGGCGTTTTGATCGGTGCTTTTCATCGGGAGAAAACGGAGTGGGTGGCGCAAAGTTCCTCGGGCGGGTGGGGAGAGCATCGCCAGAGGCAAGATAAGGAAGAGTTTTCCGGTATGGTGAGCCGGTTCACTCGACAGAACTTGGGGAATTTTAAGAAATGTACTTTTAGAGAGATTTGAAATCGACGTTAGATAAATGAAATTAATTAGTTATGAGCGACTTCGTAGAATTTTGACGGACTGAAATTTGTTGTGGTTACGATCACGTCGGCGGGCTCACTGCGGCCATGAATTTGCGTCCCACATCAGTGAATCGTAGCTCTTTGAAAACACGGACGCCTGTCTGTGCTCTGCCGTAGTCGATTACGTCGTTCCCAGTAGTGCCGTCGTCCCATAGAGGTTCTTGCTTGGCGCTATCGAAAAATGCCGTGATGCCGAGTGCGTGCAGGTGCTGTCCGTAAAATTCGACATTCTCTGGGAAGACAAGAATGTGCCGTGGCACTTCATCGAGTTCCATTTCGGCGTTGCTGAACGTTGCTGTCTTGCCGTCAAAGGCTTGAGTGAACTGTTGGCGATAAGATCGAGATTCTTCTTTCAACAGTTGCCACATCGAATTGAGAAGTGTCGCCTCATCTTGCGATAGCTGCCGGACGATTTGCGAGAAAGCAGGGTGCGCGTTTTGCACGCGGCTCTTGTCCATGCTTGAGCTAAGAAGCTGCGAGAACATTTCGGATATTGGGCTGTCCTCTGGTTCATACTTGATGCCCTCAAGGACGGGGCCGAGAATCTGCTGCGCGGGTATAACACGGTCAACTTCGGGCACGCGGCGAACCGATGTGTCCAGAAACACGCGGTAACGGTCTTGAAGCGCTGCGACGAATTGGACTGGCGCGAGGCCAAGCAGGATGACCTTAGTGAGGTCTTCAACCAACATGCCGACCTGCTTTGCACCCGGTTTGAGCGCATCGTTGTAGGCGTCCTTGATGGGAATTTGCTTGGCAAGCTCTGTCGCAATCGCGGTCGAAAGGTCTGCTGACTCAGCCATATACAGTTCTCCCTAATATTGAACAGACATTGGCATTATCATGAGCGGCTGTTTTGCCACTCTTCAGGACGGCGATGTTTCCGCACCTTCTTGAAGTAGCGATAGTCCTCAAGGCGCTGCTTCACGTCATCACTGACTAAGTCCAACGAAGCGAGGAAGGTCTCCAGCTCATCCGGCGACGGCTGAAACCCGATACCTTTCCGCCTCTCTGATGAAAAGAACTCATTCCATGCCTTGTGCGCGTCCTCGTTGAGGCCGTTACCCAGCTTCCGCGTCACGTAGCTCGCGTAGTCGAAATCGATAAAAGGATACTCCACAGAGACCACGTCTTCGATTTTTTGTTCGGTAACGCCAAGAGTTTTCAGAGTGGAAACAACCGAAGCACGCATACGGTCCTGGCTCTCTATCTTCATGCCGCCCCATCGGCCATTGGACTGCATAGACCATAGCATGAACCGTGACTGCTCTTCGGCGAGTAAGTGCAACTGCGCGAGCGTGGCGCGGGCTTCATCGATCACTTCCCTCATTTCGCCTTCAAGGCCGTCCTTAGAGAGCTTGAATTTCGCGAGATCGTCAAACCGGGCAGCGACCAAGCAAATGAACGCGGCTAGCAATGCCAAAAACTGACCGTGTCTTTCATTCAGCAATAGATAGATAAAGACTGCGATCAGAATGACCGCGATACTATAGAACAAATTGCGCCAGAATTTTCCGCTCATGCTGATCCTTGAGTCCTGGAGATTATTCACGATACATGCACTAGCGGGGCGCATCAATTCGCTGTGGGTGTTTGCTTACAAAACGAAGTCCGCCGATTTCGCGGCGGGCTTGCGCTTAAGCTTCCGGGTTGCGCTCCATCGCCTTTATGACGATCTCGCGAAGATCCCCTTCGTGGCCTTCTGAAAGCCAGCCACGCCAACTGCCCGCGGACTGACGGCCCGCTATCCACGTATTCTCAGTCGTCGGCCGTGATTGCCCGCCTGCTAGCCAATAGCTTCAGTTCCGGGGAGAGCACCATCATGCGGCCTCCACAGGAATAGCGCAGCGGGAGGGCTCTAGCATTGCAAGAGCTTCAATTTTTTCAACGGGAGAAAAATGGTGCTGCTAGAGAGATTTGAACTCTCGGCCTCTCCCTTACCAAGGGAGTGCTCTACCCCTGAGCTATAGCAGCATCCGGCGAAGCGGATTGTCGTCGCCTCGGAACGAGGGGCCTATTGCCATAGCTTGATGGCGAGTGCAAGCCGCAAATCGAAATAGGCCTTGAAGATTTGTGTTTTGCACCGGTCTCCTTGCGAAGTCTCTGGTCAGGCATCAGCTTTTTCGCTATCAGGGCGCCATGAACGATGATCAGAAAAACCCGGAAAACCAAGGCTTTTCCACAACGGCGGTGAAAACCCCGCAAGGGGCTGCGGAAAACGCGGCAAAGCCGCAGCAACTGACCGAGGCCGATCATCGCCGTCTGCGCGCCGCCAAGAAGCTCAAGGAAAATCTCCAGCGCCGCAAGCAGCAGCAGCGCGCCCGCCGCGCCGGTGAGGCCGATGATACCGATGGCCTGCCTGCCGCAAATTCGTCCAAACCTGCTGATTAAAGGCGAGTGCATGCGGCGAATTGAACCGCTGCGGCTTTTCGTCTAAACACCCATCCTTCGCCATCTGGCGTCATCCCTTATTGTTCAGGAAAGGCGGGCTCTGCCCGTATCGTAGGCTTACATGGATCGCATCAGGATTGTCGGTGGCAATGAGCTCAACGGGATCATCCCGATTTCCGGCGCCAAGAATGCGGCCCTGCCGCTGATGATCGCCTCGCTGTTGACCAGCGACACGCTGACGCTCGAAAACGTGCCGCATCTGGCCGATGTCGAGCTGCTCCTGCGGATCCTCGGCAATCATGGCGTCGACGTCTCGGTCAACGGCCGCCGCGAGCACCAGGACGGCTCCTATTCGCGCACCGTGCATTTCACCTGCCGCACGATCGCCGAGACCACGGCACCTTACGAGCTGGTCTCGAAAATGCGCGCCAGCTTCTGGGTCATCGGACCACTGCTCGCCCGCGAAGGCAGAGCCCGCGTCTCGCTGCCGGGCGGTTGCGCCATCGGCACGCGTCCGGTCGACCTCTTCCTCGAAGGCTTGGCAGCGCTCGGCGCCGAGCTTGAGATCGACAGCGGCTATATCAATGCGACGGCGCCCAAGGGCGGCCTGATCGGTGCCAACTACACCTTCCCCAAGGTCTCGGTCGGCGCCACCCATGTCATGCTGATGGCGGCGTCGCTTGCCCGCGGCACGACCGTGATCGGCAATGCCGCGCGCGAGCCGGAAGTCGTCGATCTCGCCAATTGCCTGATCGCCATGGGCGCCAAGATTTCGGGCGCCGGCACCTCGACCATCACCATCGAAGGCGTCACCAGCCTGTCGGGCGCCCGCCACCGGGTCCTGCCGGACCGCATCGAGACCGGCACCTATGCCATGGCCGTTGCCATGACCGGCGGTGACGTGACTTTGGCCGGCACCGACATCACGCTGCTCGACACCGCCGTCGAAGCGATCCGCCGCGCCGGCGCCGAACTGATTGCCGTCGACAACGGCATCCGCGTCATCGGCCACGGCAATGCCATCCGCCCGGTCGACATCGTCACCGAGCCTTTCCCCGGCTTCCCGACCGACCTGCAGGCGCAATTCATGGGCCTGATGACCCGCGCCCAGGGCGTTTCGCATGTCACCGAGACGATCTTCGAGAACCGCTTCATGCATGTACAGGAACTCGCCCGCCTCGGCGCCAAGATCACCCTGTCGGGCCAGACGGCGCGCATCGAGGGCGTGACGCGCCTGCGCGGCGCCCCGGTCATGGCGACCGACCTGCGCGCCTCGGTCTCGCTGGTCATCGCGGGCCTTGCGGCAGAAGGCGAAACCATGGTCAGCCGCGTCTATCACCTCGACCGCGGCTTCGAGCGCCTGGAAGAAAAACTCACCCGTTGCGGCGCCGTGGTCGAACGCATTAGCGATTGATCGGCCCCCAAGTCTTTTTGCCCCATTGTCCGGTTGCCACTGGACAAGCGGCAACCTATGTCAAAAGGATGTGAGGCAGTCGCAGGATGGACGCGGTCGTTAAGATCCGCCGCCTGGGACGGCCGTTGACACGGGCAGGGTAACATGACGGATTTGAAGCTTCTGGCGCTTGATACGGATGATCTCTCGATCATCTCCGCCCATATGCAGGATGCGGTCTTCAAGGCCGGCGATCTGTCCTTTGCACCGCGTCCCGGCCTGTTTTCGCTGACGGTCAACCGGTTCGTCTGGGAAAAGGCAGACCGTGCGAAGAGCGGCCCGGACAAGAGCTATGAGCGCCACCGGGCGGTGCTCGGCTTCAAGCGCGTCTCGGCCGTGCGCTCGATCGGCTTTGACCGCAAGGGTGCCGACGAGGTTCTGTCGCTGCTCGCCATCCGCTTCGTTGCCAAGGGCGAGGGGCCCGACGGCGTCATCGAACTGGTCCTGTCGGGTTCAGGCATGATCGCGCTCGAGGTCGAATGCATCGAGGCACAGCTGACCGATATCGGCGGCGCCTGGGGAACGGCATCCTTGCCGGACCACAAGGCCGACTGAAGGTTTTGACGGGCGGGGCGTCGGATGGAATGGATCCGCGGGCCGCAAAAGATATGTGAGAAGGAAGAGTGGGGACGTGGCAATCTGGCTGGATCAGGCATCGGGCGATTTCGAAGCGCGTTTTGCCGCCTTTCTGACGACCAAGCGCGAAGTCTCCGACGACGTCAACGACGTGGTGCGCAGGATCATCGATGACGTGCGCGCCCGCGGTGATGCGGCGCTTACCGACTATTCGCTGAAATTCGACGGCATCGATTTTACGCAAGTGGCGATGCGCGTCACCGCGGCCGAGATCGCGGAAGCCACCGCCAGCATCGCGCCCGAGCTGATCGACGCGCTGAAGCTTGCCGCCGAACGCATCGAGCGTCATCACGCCCGCCAGATGCCGAAGGACGATATCTACGAGGACGCGATCGGCGTCGGCCTCGGCTCGCGCTGGACGGCGATCGATGCCGTCGGCCTTTATGTTCCGGGCGGCACCGCCAGCTACCCGAGCTCGGTGCTGATGAATGCCCTGCCGGCCAAGGTCGCCGGCGTGCCGCGTGTCGTCATGGTCGTGCCCGCCTCCGGTGGCAGGATCAACCCGACGGTGCTGGCGGCCGCTGAGATTGCCGGCGTCACTGAAATATACCGCATCGGCGGCGCCCAGGCGGTGGCAGCGCTTGCCTATGGCACCGAGACGATCGCGCCGGTCGCCAAGATCGTCGGCCCGGGCAATGCCTATGTGGCCGCCGCCAAGCGCCAGGTCTTTGGCACCGTCGGCATCGACATGATCGCCGGCCCTTCCGAAGTGCTGGTGATCGCCGACAGCGACAACAATCCCGACTGGCTGGCCGCCGACCTTCTCGCCCAGGCCGAACATGATCCGGGCGCCCAGTCGATCCTGATGACCGACGATGCCGCATTCGGCAAGGCGGTGGAAGACGCCGTCGAACGGCAGCTGAAGTCGCTGAGCCGCGCCGAGACGGCGGCCGCCAGCTGGCGCGACTTCGGCGCGGTGATCAAGGTCGACAGCATTGCCGCCGCCGTGCCGCTCGCCAACCGCATTGCCGCCGAACATCTGGAACTGGCAGTCGCCGATCCCGAACCGCTGATCAAGGCCATCCGCAATGCCGGTGCGATCTTTGTCGGCCGCCATACGCCAGAAGTGATCGGCGATTATGTTGGCGGATCGAACCATGTCCTGCCGACCGCCCGATCCGCCCGCTTCTCCTCGGGTCTTTCGGTGCTCGACTATGTCAAGCGCACCTCGATCCTGAGGCTCGGCGCCGAACAGCTGCGCCAGCTGGCACCGGCGGCCATTGCCCTCGCCCAATCGGAAGGCCTCGACGCCCATGCGCGATCGGTGGCCATCCGCCTCAATCTCGAAGGGTAAGCCATGGCCGACGGCGTCTTCCGGCTCTGCGATGTCGTGCTGGACGAGACCATCGGCCGGTCGACGCCGGATGTCGAGCATGAGCGGGCCGTGGCGATCTTCGACCTGATCGAGGAGAATTCGTTCGCGCCGGCCGGCCATGCCGGCGGTCCCTACAAGCTGTTCCTGTCGCTGGTCGACAGCAAGCTGGTCCTGTCGATCAAGACCGAGGCCGGCGCCGATGTCGCCACCCATATCCTGTCGCTGACGCCGTTTCGCCGGATCATCAAGGACTATTTCATGATCTGCGAGAGCTATTACGAGGCGATCCGCTCCTCGACGCCGTCGCAGATCGAGGCGATCGACATGGGCCGCCGCGGCATCCACAACGATGGCTCGCAGACGCTGATGGATCGCCTGTCCGGCAAGATCAAGATCGATTTCGACACCGCGCGGCGGCTGTTCACGCTGGTCTGCGTGCTCTACTGGCGTGGCTGACGGCATGGCGGCGCACACGCCAGTAGAGTCGGACAGGTCCGATTTGCCGAACCCGTCGGAACAGAGCCAGCATCGCCGCCCGGGTGCCGTTCTCTTTGTCTGCGGCATGAATGCCATTCGCTCGCCGATCGCCGAAGCGCTGGCCCGTGCGCTTCTGCCGTCCGGCATCTACATCGCCTCGGCCGGCGTCAAGCGCGGCGAGCGCGATGGTTTTGTCGATGCCGTGCTTGAAGAAGAGGGCCTGAGCCTCGGTCGCCGCCAGCCGCAGACGCTGGAAGACCTGGAAGACGACTATTTCGACCTTGTGGTGACGCTCTCTCCCGAGGCCCATCATGCAGCCCTGGAGCTGACCCGCTCAAGCGCGGTGGAGGTCGTCTACTGGCCGACGCCGGATCCGACCGGAACAACGGGCACGCGCGAGCAGATCCTCGACGCCTACCGCGATGTACGCGACCGGCTGAAACGCCATATCATCGACCGCTTCGTCGCCGGCTGATGCGGGCGGCGCCAGGGTCCGATAAGGCCCTTCGATGACCTGCGCGGTTGGCGTCGTCACGCAAAGCGCAAAGCATGGCTTCCCTTTGCCGGCCGATCGCACTAAAAGCCCTCAACGGCCGCGCGAAACAAATTCCAAAAGCCTGATCGACTAGGTTCACAAAGCCCCGGCGATTGTGTAGTTTCCGCGCACATTTTTAAGGGGGCGTCTGCCCCCATGCTAAACTCAAGGAAGACAACCGCTCAATGGCTAAAGAAGAAGTCCTCGAATTTCCCGGCGTCGTCACGGAACTCCTGCCGAACGCAACGTTCCGGGTGAAGCTCGAAAACGAGCACGAGATCATCGCCCACACCGCCGGCCGCATGCGCAAGAACCGTATCCGTGTTCTCGCCGGCGACAAGGTGCTGGTCGAAATGACACCCTATGACCTGACCAAGGGCCGTATCACCTACCGCTTCAAGTAAGGCGTGACGGTCGGTCGCGAGGGGCCATGGAACTGAGACAGAAGCTGATACTGGCCTCCGGGTCGCCGCGCCGTGTCGACCTGCTGAAACAGGCCGGCGTAGAGCCCGCACGCCTGATGCCGATGGATCTCGACGAGACCCCGCAGAAATCCGAGCATCCGCGATCGCTGGCCCGAAGGCTTTCGGCCGACAAGGCAAAGGCCGCCTATGAGGCGATCCGCCAGGATGTCGCCTGGAAGGATGGCTACATCCTCGCCGCCGATACGGTCGTGGCCGTCGGCCGGCGCATTCTGCCCAAGGCGGAATACCTGGAAGAGGCCTCCTCGGCGCTGCATCTGCTGTCCGGCCGCAGCCACTGGGTGTTCACCGGCGTCTGCCTGATCGCGCCCGACGGCCGCCTGCGCCAGAAGATCGTCGAGACCAAGGTGCGTTTCAAGCGGCTTTCCGGCTATGACATCGAATGTTATCTTGCCTCTGGCCAATGGCGCGGCAAGGCCGGTGCCTATGCCATCCAGGGCATTGCCGGCACCTTCGTGCAGAAACTTGTCGGCTCCTACACCAATGTCGTCGGCCTGCCGCTGTTCGAGACCGTGCAGATGCTGGCAGGCGAGGGTTACGACGTGCATACCGGCTGGACGGAGGGTTGATCCATGAGCGATGACGAAAGCCCGCGCATGGCCAAGGTCGCGCCGCTGCGCAAGGCGCTGCCATGTCCGGAATGCAAGCGTCTGTCCGTTCGGGAACACTATCCCTTCTGCTCCGACCGCTGCCGCAATCTCGACCTGTCGCGCTGGCTGAAAGGCTCCTATGCCATTCCGGTGGCCGAGGACGAATCCAAGGCCGACGACGACGAATACCGCTGATGCCGATTGAACCGCCCGGATCGCTGTCGCGATCCCATTGTTTGAATTGAAGTTTCCGCGTTTTTCACATCTTCTTCAAAAAAGTGCCGCAACACGCTGGACATGGCCGAACAAGATGTTATAACCCCGCTCGCTCCCGGGGAAATACCCCGGCGGTTTCGACCAGAAACCGGCAGGCTTTGAAAAAAGCCGAGATGCCCGGATAGCTCAGTTGGTAGAGCAGCGGATTGAAAATCCGCGTGTCGGTGGTTCAAATCCGCCTCCGGGCACCATTCCAAGCCCTTACAGTGCTTGGATTTTTGCACATTTCCTGAAATTCTTTTTCGTGGTTTGACAACTTTCGTTTTTCGTTTGTTGAACTCCGCTTCAAATTCAGTCACCGCGGCCGTGGTGCGCATCGTCATGTTGGCGCGTCTGGAATAGAGTTTTGCCATGGCCTCCGTAGCGTGGCCGAGCACCAGGGCGATCGTCCCGTAGTCCTTGCCCATCTCTGCCAGATTGTCGCAATCGTGTGACGCAGTCCCTTCAGCGTCAATCCGGGTTGGGTGACGCCCTCGGCCTCAAGTGTGCCTTTGAACCTGCTCTAGTTCGTGATGTACCCGTTATAGGGTCAACGACATGCCCTGGCTATTGGCGCACAGGGTTGCGGCATCATGTTTCGGAGCGCGTGCCATGGCTTCAGTGACAGGTTCGAAAAGCGGCTGTTGGTTGTCGCGTAAGTTCAAGCCGCTTTTCCATTTCGCGGTGATCTGGTCAGGAAGAGAAAGGGTGTTTGCAGGCAATTGATTGAAACGAATTTGGTGGGTGAACGCGAAACGGAAAAGTGGGCCAAATCTGCTGAAACCCAACAACCATCATATGCTACATCCCCGGCGGTGCAGCCACGGACTGGCGCGTGATGAGATTGGTTGCAAAAACACGACTGCGGGGGGCGTCACCCATGCCCATGATGCGCTTGACCAGGATTTGCGTGCTCTCAAAACCGAGATCGTAGACCGGTTGTGCAATGACGGTAATCGGCGGGCTGGTGACGCTCGTCCAGTCTGCGTCGTGAAACGCAATCAATGAGAGGTCTCCCGGAATTGACATTCCAAGTCTGCGCAGGGTCTTGAACACTTCGAGTGCGACGACGTTATCCGACGCCAATATCGCTGTTGGCCGTTCATGCTCCATCAGCAAGTCTGCGATCACCTTGTCGCCCATTCCACCGCGACCAGCGCCCAAGCGAATGTATCGCTCGGGATGGTTTATGCCGGCTGCATGGCTTGCGGCAACGAAACCTTCGATGCGTTCCATGACGGTGCTCAGATTGATCTGGTGTGGGCCCTGGTAGACGGGATCTTCCGATTCTGTGGCGGAGATGTAGGCAATGCGACGATGGCCAGCCGCGATTAACGCATTTGTCGCCGCTTCTGCAGCCCGTCGGTCATCGGTCACCACGGCGTCCACGTTAAAGCCGGGAATGGTTCTGTCCAGAAGGACCAAAGGGCGGCCTGCGCGCTGGATGTCCTGAATATGCTGGGTTTCGAAGACCGAGGCCGGGGTGATGATAAGTCCATCGACCCGCTTGCCGAGGAGAACGCGCACCGCGGCTTTCTCTTTACCGGCATCTTCGCCGGAATTTGCCAGGATGACGTCGAATCCTGCGCTGCGCGCCGCGTCGCTGATACCTCTAACCGCCTGTCCGAAATACTGGTTTTCAATGTCGCCGACGATAACTCCGATGGTTTTCGATCGGCCGGTCGTCATGCTGCGCGCAAGCTCGTTGGCCTGATAGCCGAGCTCTTTTGCGGCATCACGAACTCTGTCTTTCACCTCCGGGCTGGCCGTGCCGTAACTGCCCAGAACCCGTGCAGCGGTCGCTTTCGAAACGCCAGCACTGAGCGCGACGTCTGAAATGGTCACAAGCCGTTTTGAAAGTTTTTTCGTCATGACTCCATCACATAGGTTCAGAAAAATTGGGCGTCAAGAAAATCACGCGTTGACACGTGAGACCGGTCTCAAATACGAATGATACCGGTCTCATGCCGCGACTGATAGTCGCGTCATGAATTTTTGGAGGTGAGGGAAGCACATTGGCTGCAACGGGAAAGCTTCGCTGGGGCGTACTGAGCACCGCTGGGATTGCCAGGAACCATGTCATCCCGGCAATGAAGTCGGGTGAGCTCACCGAGGTTGTTGCCATCGCCTCTCGCGATGCTGTGCTTGCGGCAAAGGCGGCCATGGATCTGGGCATCCCCAGGTCTTACGGTTCCTATGAGGAATTGCTTCGGGATCCCGAGGTTGATGCCGTCTACAATCCACTTCCCAACCACCTGCACGCAATCTGGACGATCCGCGCACTGGAAGCCGGCAAGCACGTTCTGATCGAAAAGCCTGCGGCCATGAATGCCCAGGAGACCCTCGATATCTTGGCCGTACAGAAGCGGACGGGGCGAATTGTCCTGGAAGGCTTCATGGTGCGCTTCCACCCTCAATGGGAAGCCGTTCGTACGATCGTAAGGAGCGGCCGCATCGGGCAGGTGCGTGCGATGCAGGCGATCTTTACCTATTTCCTGACGGATCCTCAAAACATCCGCAACCAGGCGGATCTCGGCGGTGGTGGACTGTACGACATCGGCTGTTATGCCATTAACACGGCTCGCTACGTATTTGGCGCCGAACCAGAGCGTGTGATTGGCCTGTTCGATATGGATCCGGATCTGGCCACGGATCGGCTGACAAGCGGACTGGCGGAGTTTCCGAGGCATCGGCAGTTGGCCTTCACCTGTGCGACCCAGTTGTCGCCGTGCCAGCGCGTCGAGATCCTGGGCACATCCGGCCGCATTTCAATCGCGCTTCCATTCAATCCGGCCGCCGATGCGGAAACGTCCATCTGCATCGACGATGGGCGCGACCTCTCGGGCGGCGGACGTGAGACGATCCGGTTCCCGGCGGCCGACCAGTACAAAAAACAGGGCGACGCCTTTGCCCGCGCGGTGTTCGGTAACGGACCACTTGTGTCCGATTTGTCGGACTCCGTGAAAAACATGCAGGTCATCGATGCGTTCTTCCGTTCCCAGAAGTCGGGGCAATGGGAAAAGCCGGGCGGCCCGGACGCAACGAATGACCGGCCTTTGATAACAGCAACCGATGAAGGAAAACGCAGTGACAATCTCGCAATCTAGGCAACGGATCGCCATCATTGGCGGCGGCATTTTCGGTGTGTCTTCGGCGGTGCATCTTGCGCGGTTGGGGGCGCATGTCACCCTGGTGACCGAAGGTGCGTTCTCCAGCGAGGCATCCGGGCGGTCTTTGGCCTGGCTCAATTCGGCGCGGTTCCGTTCCGCCGAATATCATCGCCTGCGCGTGATTGGAATTGATCGGTATCGGACATTGGCAAGCCGTAATGAAGGCGCTTCATGGCTCCGTTTCGAGGGAGGCCTAACATGGGACGCTGACGATCCCGCGAACCAGATCGCCGAAGCCTTCGCCCATGAACGGTCGATCGGCTACGACTGCCTGCTCCTTGAACCAGGCGACGTGGCCAAGGTGACGCCAGGGATCAATGCGGCCGCGATTTCGCCTCAGGGCGCGATATTCAATCCCGGGGAAGGCTGGGTCGATCTTCCGTCGCTCATTGACATTCTGGTGCGGGAATTGAAGGCACTTGGCGGTCAGGTCATCACACAGGCCGGCAAGGCGACCGTCGACATCAAGGGCGGTCGGGCAACAGGCGTCTCCTGCGCCAATGGGATGAGTATCGAATCCGATGCTGTGCTTGTCGCGACGGGTGCGGCCGTGCCGGCGATGGCAAAGCAGGCGGGGCATGTGATCGCCGATGGAACCCCCATCGGGCTTCTCGTCAAGTCGAAGCCATTTAAATACGCGGTGCGCGCAGTGCTCAATACGCCGAATGTGGCGCTGCGCCCGACGCCCGACGGCGCAATCGTCTGCGATTCCGCCTGGTCGGAAGAAGAACTCAACCGCAGCTCCGACGGAACATACGAAGTCAAGCAAGACACGCTGCACCGCCTGCTTTCGGAAGCTTCCAACGTGCTCGAGGGCAATCCGACGCTGGAACTGGAAAGCTATCATTGCGGACCGAAACCAGTGCCGGGAGATGGTGAGTCCGTCATTGGCGCGCTCGATGGCATTCCCGGCTATTTCGTCGCTTTCAGCCACAGCGGTGCGACGCTGGGTCTGATCACCGGTGAACTCATCGCCCGTGAAATTGCCAACGGGGAGATGAGCCCGTTGCTGGAAAGATTCAGACCTGCCCGTTTCGCGCAGGCCACCGAGGCTCTGGCATCGTAGTTCGGGACGGTCCGATCGGATTGATGGTTGATGCAAGGAGAGGATATTTGGGAATGACACAGACCGAAGTCGTCGTAGAATTGTCCAGTGTCGATAAGTGGTTCTCCACCTTACAGGTCCTGTACGACATCAACCTGACCGTCAATCGCGGTGAAAAGGTGGTCGTCTGCGGACCTTCGGGGTCGGGCAAGTCGACGATGATCCGATGCATCAACTATCTGGAGAAACACCAGAAGGGCCGGATCGTCGTCAACGGCACGGAATTGACGGACAACAAAAAGAGCATCGACCTCGTCCGGCAGGACGTCGGAATGGTGTTCCAGAACTTCAATCTGTACCCACATCTGACAGTGCTTGAAAATTGCACGCTTGCGCCGCGCTGGGTGAAGGGCGTCTCGCGCAAGGACGCAGAGGCTGTGGCACTCGCCTATCTTGAGCGGGTGCGAATCCCGGACAAGGCCCATTTCTATCCAAGTCAGTTGTCCGGTGGACAGCAGCAGCGCGCTGCCATTGCCCGTTCTCTCTGCATGAACCCCAAGATCATGCTTTTCGATGAGCCGACATCGGCGCTCGACCCGGAACTCGTCCGCGAGGTTCTGGATACGATGGCGCAGCTGGCCAGCGACGGCATGACGATGGTGTGCGTGACGCATGAAATGGGATTTGCACGGCAGGTCGCCGACAGGGTCGTGTTCATGGATGCCGGACGCATCGTCGAGACGGCGCCTCCGGAGGAATTCTTCAGCAATCCGCAGGAGGGAAGGACAAGAGCATTTCTCAATCAGATCCTGCACTAGCCGGATGAGCCTCCGCAGGCAGGTTTCTGCGGCAAGAAGCAGACGGGCGGTCAACGTTCGGCAAAGAAGATAGAAACCAAGGGAACAAAGCCATGACCAAATCCATCAGCATGCTCCGCCTGACAGCCATCGCTTTCGCCGCATTTTCGCTCCAAGCTCTGCCCGTTGCCGCCCAGGCTCTGCCAGAGGCGATCAAGCAAGCCGGCGTCATCCGTATCGGTGTGAAATGTGATTCTCCGCCCTTCGGCGCTTCCGGCACCGACGGAAAACCAGCCGGCATCGAAATCGAGCTGGCAAAGCAGATAGGCGTGGCCGCTTTCGGGGCTGCGGACAAAGCCGAACTGAGCTGCGTGGCGACCGATGCCCGCATTCCGTCGCTTACAGGCGGAAAGATCGACCTTATCATCGCCACGCTTGGCAAAACGCCGTCGCGTGAACAGGTGATCGACTATTCCGACATCTACTACTGGGGCAGCAGCCGGGTGATCGTACCCAAAGACAGCAAGGTGCAGAAACTGGCCGATCTCGACGGCAAGTCGATGCTCATCATCAAGGGTGGATCGCAGCTGAAATGGCTGAAAGAGCGCATTCCGAGCCTGGAGTTCGTGCAGCTCAACACCAATGCAGACAACCTGCAGGCCCTGCAGCAGGGACGCGCCGACGGATATGTGGGCGATGCCATCACCATCGCGACACTCGCTGCCAACTACCCCGAATTCCGGACGCTGGAAGAGCCCGTCGATCTGGGCTTCAACGGTGTCGGAATCCGCAAGGGTGAAGAAGAACTGAAGGCCTTCGTGAACGCCGTCCTGAAGAAACTGAAGGACGAGAAATTCTACTCGAAGACCGTGCCGGCCTTTGTCACGGATCCTATCGTCGCTGCAGAAATGCTGACATCGTTCGAAACCGATCCGCCAGCCGCACAGTAAAATGAATGATCTGTCCTGGCGGCCTTGGCTGCCAGGACCTCACGTTCATCTCAATTTCGGAACAGGATGAGGGTCATGGATTTCACCTATATTTTCGAGGCCCTGCCAGATCTTATGTCTGGCCTCAAAATGACGCTGACCGTCAGCCTAATGGCGATCCTGCTGTCGTGTTTGATCGGGGTGCTGGGCGCGGTTCTCCGGACAAGCGGAATCAAGCCGCTGGAATACATTGTGACTGCCTATGTCGAGTTCATCCGCGGCACACCCTACCTCGTGCAGATTTTTTTCATTTTCTACGGCCTTCCGAGCCTCGGTTTGCGCTTCAGCATTTTCTGGTCCGGCGTCATTGCGCTGACGACCTGGGCGAGTGCGTTTCAAATCGAGAACTTTCGCGCCGGGCTCGCGGCTGTCGGCAGGGGAATGCATGATGCGTCCGCCTCCCTCGGACTGCGCCGCTGGCAGCACTCGGTGTTTGTCATACTGCCTTTGGCCATGCGATCTGCGCTCCCATCCGCGATGAACACAATTGTCGCAACCGTAAAGAATTCGGCTTACCTGCAGGCAATTGGCCTGGTGGAGCTGACTTTTGTTGCTGTCGACCGCATCGCATACGACTTTCGAGCAATCGAAATGTTCGCGTCGATATGCGTTATCTATCTGATCTGCGTCTTCACCATCTCCGGTCTCGGCTACATGGTTGAGAGACGCCTCAGCCGACCATTCGGCGGGAGATAAACGATGCTGCTTCTGGAATTCAAAACGTTTCTTTTGGACGGCCTTCTCAACACATTGCTTCTCTCCTTGGTGATGATCGCAGGTGGCACGCTTTTTGCGGTGATATTTGCGACCGGCCTTTCTGCCAGATCCGCCTGGCTGAGACGACCGGTCTACGGTCTGGTCGAGTGCCTTCGTGACATTCCTTTGATGGTGACGGTGCTGATGACATACTTCCTGCTGCCGCATGCAGGGGTTTCGCTCAATCCATTCTGGTCCAGCGCGCTGAGCGTGTCGGTCTGGGGTGGGGCGAACGGCGCGCATATCATTCGCGCCGGCCTACTCTCGGTGCCACACGGTCAGCGTGAGGCTGCAGCGTCATTCGGACTGCGCGGCTGGAAGGGGCTTGCTCTGGTCATAGTTCCCCAGGCGATGCCGATCATTTTGCCGCCTTATGTCAGTCTGGTAACCAGTCTTCTGCAAGCGAGCTCACTCGGCGCCGTCCTCGGGGTCAACGAATTGCTGCGATCTGCGCAGATCTTGATTGAGCAGACGACAATCGCGCGTGGGGGAAGCCCGGCCTATCTGATTTACGGGTCCATACTGATCGTTTATTTCGCGCTTTGCTGGACGATATCTGCCATCGGAGCAAAGCTTGAGCGGCATTTCCGAAAGCCCTATCACCGGGGTGCTGAAAGAGTTCACCAACCAGAGCCTGCGCCTGCTGTTTTGCAACCAACTATGACGTAGCTGAGGGTTGTCTATCGCAGGCATCGACAGTTCTGGCGGCAGTCGGGTATGCGTGCCACCGGCACACTTGTTTCCTATGGAACGCATTTAGGAGAGAGCAAAACGACCTGTCGCGTGGACCAAATCTATCTTCTCCGTGGGAGGAGTGGGGTCACTTACTCACGGTAAGGGGCGTTGTCACATTGAGCGCTCTGGAAAGCCCCTCCAGAAGATCCAGTCCCGCCGGGAGAGAGACGCTCCGCTTGTTGATGTACACCCCATAATTGTCCAGAAATGTATCCACCGTGTCGTCGAAGAATGCGGCGGTTGTGTCTTGCGAGC
This sequence comes from Rhizobium sp. CECT 9324, assembly GCF_918741265.1. NCBI lineage: Bacteria > Pseudomonadati > Pseudomonadota > Alphaproteobacteria > Hyphomicrobiales > Rhizobiaceae > Rhizobium > Rhizobium sp. CECT 9324. The sequence continues at coordinate 1,118,151 of NZ_CAKKMZ010000001.1, forward strand.
AGATGGATTTCTTCAGACAAGGCCATGTTCTTCTGTCAGCGTGATCTGAATGAGCTTGACCCCGGCGACGTCAATGGCTTGCCGGCAGCTCGGGATAACGCGTTCCGGCTAGCCGAGGAATTGGTCAATCTTGTCATCGATGCAAGGGCAGCGGCATGAGCGGAAAGAACCTGGGCTTTGGCGGCAAGCTCGCCAACATCACCCCTGACAGTGAGGATTCGGCCAGGATTTCAGATGCCAAGATTGTTGAGGTTGGGGAACGGCATGGATTTGTGGCCTGAGAGCCAATCCAGAAGCTGACACGGCGCAAGCCGCCAGGAGTTCGAGGGGGATACCGTGCACATCATTTTCCATTTCGCTGTGATCCGGTCAGGAAGCGAAAAGGTGTTTGCAATCAATTGATTGCAACGACTGTGGTGGGTGAACGCGAAACGGAAAGATGGGCGAATTCTGCTGAATTTGGACAGTCAGCACATTTACATTAGCGACATCGACCTAAACACGCTCTCCGGCAGATCCAATTTTGATGTGCCGCCAGCATCACCGACCGTTTTGCTCGAATGAGTTAGCGTAGAGCGTCTCGATTTGCTCGACCTCGGTATCGTCTAAAGCGGCAAACTCCTTTGTGCGCGCTCTCTGTGAGAGGCGACCGTTATTCTGGTTGAGAAACTTGTGCAGCAATTCGGCTTGGGCCATGGGCATATCGATGATCTCCTGAAGCCCCGCGGCGAAGAGATCAAAAGCTTGCAGGAAGCGAAGTTCTTGCGGCAGGTCGTGTTTCACAGTCTGTTCGACGCATTCGTAGAGAAAGGCCGCATGTGCCGTGGCGTCGAAGTATCGGTAGAATGGCGCGGTGTCGTTCAGGACCTCAATGTTGCCAGCAGCCGTCGGACGCCATTCGATGAACGGCAGGAGAGACGCCGACCTCGATTCCAGCACGGCTCTGTAGCGTTCGATGTTCCGCAGAATGACTGCGCTGACGGGGAAAACGAGACCTGGTGGGCTGTAGGATGCGGCGGCAAGCGCGTGGTGGATTAGCCAGCGGTGTAGGCGGCCATTCCCATCCACATACGGGTGGATGTAAACAAACCCAAATGCCAGGCAGGCTGCGGCCACCACCGGATCCATCGTTCCCCGCGTCGCGCGCTCCGAAAATGCAATCAGTCCGCCGACCAGGCTATCAAGATCCTCGTGCCGGGCGCTGACGTGATCGGGAATAGGCATGTTGGTGTCGCGGTCATGGACGCCGACGAATCCACCCTCATCACGAAGGCCGAGGCGCACGAAGCGGGCGTCCCCGATGACGATCCGTTGAAGACGGTCGAGCTCTACGAGACTGAGCGGTCGGACACCCGCCTGCGATATGGCCTGGCCCCAACGCGCCGCTCTTTGCCCGGACGGTTGTTCCCCTTCTATGGCAAATGAGGATTTTGAGTCGTTGAGCAGGATAAATGCAGCAACGCGCGCGACCAGATCCTGACGAACGCGCCCCATCGCCTCACGCGCCTGCGTCCCAAGTGCCTGTTGCGAGAACGCGGAGAGGTCTGCTGTTTTCCACACTAGCGGACAAAATGCAGGTGTGCCGGGAAGGTTATTCAATACCTTGTGTCGAGGTGACGGATCACCCTCGGTGAGACAATATTGCTGGTCCGGGTCGAGGATCGGCACCATCCGCACTTTACCAGGATCGGGAAGATTGAGCTGTCGGCTTGTCAGCCATTCGTACAGAAACCAGAGGCGGCGGGCAAAGGCACCGGTCGGAGTCAGGCGTATGATGGCCTCGATCTCTTCAGGAGCAACGATTTGGAAGAGAGCGGACAAGACCTGAAGGTCAATGCCTTCGTATCTGAATGCGAAAACCAGATGTGAGCGGAGTTCCGGTTCCGGGCGGTAGCGCGGCGTTTGCATCAGCCACGCTTCTGTCGAGACCGGATGGTGCCGTTCCGCAATCGCGGCCATTCGGGATGGTGCGGGCAAGATCAGGTCGAAGGCGGCGATGATAGCAGCATAACCCGCCGGTTCGCCGCGCTCAGGCAAGGGTCGCCCGTGAAAGTCATTCACACTCTGCGTAGGCCATTCACCCATCTGTACTCCCGCGAAACTGGGTCACCTGATCTAGATCCCTTCGTGAGAATCCATCACCGTCGGCGAAAATCTATCACCTATTATGAATTTTGTGAATTCTATTCACTGAGCTAGGCGGATTGCTCCATTAGAGGGCTTCGTGACGATCTTTCCCGTCCTGTGTCTTTTCGCTGCCATTTCAATGTCCTTCTCCAGATCATGAGCCATGCAGGATTATGGTGTGGGACAGCGGCGCTCGAGGCAAATCATACATAGGATTGTTGATTTCCACTGAGAACTGACCCGGTCAGGCAATGACCCCACCCAGCGAGATACTTCTTCTGTGAGTTCAATGACCTAGGGCGGAAGTAACCGGGGCCAAAGTTGGATGCCGATCCACACGCACGGTTCTTGCCGCGTTTTCGCGGATCGATGGCAACGGCTGATTTCAGCCGGTCTTAACGCTTTAGCTGCTGTTCCAGCAGGTCGCGCAGATCGCCGATATCGGCGGCAATCCGGTTTTCACCGCGGCTTTCAGCGCCATGGAAAATACCGTCGAGATGCAGCCCGACGATACGGGCGAGCTTGATTGTATCGACCGCAGCATAACGACCGCTGTCGATGCCGGCTTGCAGGGTGCTGATGATCAGTTCGGACTCGAAGCGATAGAAGCTCTGCACCACGGCGTCGAGTTGCGGGTCTTTCTTGGTCTGCGCCGCATAGTCGGCCATCAGCTTGACCATGCGCGTCATCATCGTCGGCGCCATCAGGGCATGGGTTTCGAACCATATGCCGATCTCGCCGAGGAAATCATCGCTAGGCTGCGCGCGGCGCATTTCGAAATCGGAGATGATTTGACCGATCGCCTGGGCAAGCACGCTCTGGATCAGGTGATCCTTGCTTTTGAAGTAGTGGTAGAGCAGGGCGACATTGACGTCGCAAGCAACCGCGATGTCGCGCATGGTGACGATGCTGAAATGCGAAGTGCCGAACAGGCCGAGTGCCGCGTCGAGGATCAGCTCGGCACGTTTTGCCGGGTCCAGTCTTTGCCGCGCAACTTTGGCCTCCATTCCCTGATTTCCTTCTGCGGATCAACCGCCGCCGGGCTTTAGTGCCGGTGCTGTTTCCCTATCGACCGAATGCGATGCGCGCTCAGGGCAGAATTGCTGGTCAGCGAATGTGCATTGCAGCAAAATCTTAGCCCAAAAAGCAAACATCAATCTAAGCTTCTGATTTTCTTTGCCTAATATTTGATCTTTATCATTTTTGCGCTTGCGAGCTTATTAAACACTTGCTTAGTTATTGGCAATCCTCAGAAAGAAAAGTCCTGGAGACAAGCCGATGAAACGTATTTTTCGTGCCTTCGCTCAGTCCGCCCTCCTGCTTCTGATCGTATGTGTGACGCTGTCCACATCCGCGTTTGCGGCGCCCAAGACCACATTTAAGGTCGGCTATTCCATCTATGTCGGCTTCATGCCGATGGGCTACATGAAGGAAAGCGGCATCCTCAAAAAATGGGCCGACAAATACGGCATCGAGATCGAGATGATGGCGGTCAACGACTATGTCGGCTCGATCAACCAGTTCATTTCCGGCGACCTGGACGCGGTCGGCGTCGCTGGCATGGATGCACTGACCATGCCGGCGGCAGGCGGGGTGGACACCTCGATTTTCCTGATCACCGACTATTCCAACGGCAACGACGTGCTGATGTCCAAATCGGCCGCCTCGGTCGCCGATCTCAAGGGCAAGGACGTCTATCTCGTCGAATACAGCGTCTCGCACTACCTTCTCAACCGCGCGCTTGTGATGAACGGCTTGAGCGGTGTGGGTGAGGTCAAGACCGTCAACATCTCCGACGCAGACATTGCCGCCGCCTATCTGTCGAATACCGATATCCAGAATGCCGCGGCCTGGAAGCCGATGACGGCCGACATGATATCAGGCTCACCGGAAACGAAGGTGTTGTTCGACAGCTCGCAGATCCCTGGCGAGATCATGGACGTGTTCATCGGCAATACGGACGTGTTGAAGGACAACCCGGCCTTCGGCAAGGCGCTGACCGGCGCCTGGTATGAAGCGCTCGCCGCCATCAAGGCCGGGGGCGATACGGCAAAGCCCGTCAACGAATACATGGCAAGCGCGCTCGGAACCGATCAGGCCGGCCTGAAGACCCAGATCGATACGACCTTCTTCTTCTATACCCCGGCGGAAGCCAATGCGTTCCTGACGGACGCCAAGACCGGCACGATCATGGACGATGTTCGCAAATTCTCATTCGATCGTGGCTTGTTCGGCCAGGGGGCGACCTCCGTCGATGCTATCGGCATCCAACTCGCCGACGGCACCGTGCTGGGCGATCCCGCCAATGTGAAACTGCGCATCGACGCCTCCTACGCCAAACTCGGCGCAGAAGGCGGGCTCTGAACGAGAACAGAAGGGAAGGGGGACGGTTTCATGAAACGCATCATCAACTACCCTCCTTCCCGCGGCCAGCGCCTCTTCCTTGGCATCCTGCCATTCATTCTCATCCTGCTCGCCTATGTGCTGGCCTCCGAGGCGCGGCTTGCGGTCAATCCGACCGACAAGCTGATGCCGGCGCTTTCTTCCTTTGTCTCCGCCATGAACCGGATGATGTTCGAGCAGGACCGAGCCAGTGGCGCGCTGCTCTTCTGGTTCGACACCTATCTCAGCCTCTGGCGTCTGTTCGTCGGCCTGGGGATCTCGGCTCTGCTCGGACTCGTGCTCGGTGCCCCGATCGGCTTCATCCCGCAACTGCGCGCCGCCTTCGATCCGGTGCTGGCAGCGATCTCGCTCGTGCCACCGCTCGCCATGTTGCCGATCCTTTTCATCCTCTTTGGCTTGGGGGAAGTCTCCAAGATCGTGCTGATCGTCTTTGGAGTGGCACCCTTCCTGATGCGCGATGTGGTGCTGAGGGTCGAGGCGCTGCCGCGCGAGCAGATCATCAAGGCCCAGACGCTCGGCGGCTCTTCCTGGCACATGCTGATCCATGTCGTGTTGCCGCAGATCCTGCCGGGCCTGATCAATGCCGTGCGCCTGTCGCTCGGCGCCACCTGGCTTTTCGTCATCGCGGCAGAAGCGATCACGGCGGAAGGCGGGCTCGGCTACCGCATCTTCCTCGTCCGTCGCTATCTCGCGATGGATATCATCCTGCCCTACGTCATCTGGATCACGCTACTTGCCTTCCTCGTTGATCTCGCCTTGCGCCGCCTCTCTGCCTTTCTCTTCCCCTGGTCCGTGTTGAAGGAGGGCTGACATGGTCGAGATCGTCATCGACAAGGTCTGGAAGGAATATGGCGATGCCATCATCCTCGAAAATGTCAGCCTCACGCTGAAGGACCACGAATTCTTGTCCATCGTCGGCCCGAGTGGCGTCGGCAAGACCACACTTTTGCGGCTGCTGCTCAGCCAGGAGGTGCCGACCCGAGGGCAGATCCTGCTCGACGGCCAGCCGATTGCCGGTGAGCCGACCGATGATCGCGGCGTCGTCTTCCAGCGTTATTCGGTGTTTCCGCACAAGACCGTGCTTGGCAATGTCATGCTCGGTCCGCAGTGGCGGGGGTCGGCCTTTCTCGGCACCCTGTTTGGTGCGCGCCGCAAGCTCTTGCGTGATCGGGCCATGGCGCTTCTCGAGCGCGTTGGGCTGAAGGACGCGGCGAGCAAATATCCGCAGCAATTGTCCGGCGGCATGCAGCAGCGGCTCGCCATCGCCCAGGCGCTGATCATGCAGCCCAAGGTTTTGCTGCTCGACGAGCCCTTCGGGGCGCTCGATCCGGTGACGCGCAAGAGCATGCATGTGCTGATCCGCGAATTGTGGAACGAGCGGCAGATGACCATCGTCATGGTCACCCATGACATGGGCGAGGCCTTCGAGCTTGGCACCCGCGTCATCGCCATCGACAAACACCGCAAGGATCCGCATGCGCCGGAGCGTTTTGGCGCCGGCATCATTTCCGATTTCGAGGCCAAACCCCGGATCGTGCGCGACTCGGCCCGCTTCGAGCTGAGCCGCGCGACCGTTACCCCCCTGCACCAATATCGCTGATCAAGAGGAGTTCCCCATGGCGACCAAACCGATGCATCTCGCCTGGTTCATGAATTTCACCCCCGACGAATGGCGCGAGCCCTTCGGTCAGGGCGGGAGCCCGTGGGATGGGCGTTTCTATATCGAGATGGCCCAGACCCTCGAACGCGCCTGCTTCGATTATATCATGATCGAGGACAAGCTGATGGTGCCGCAGACCTATGGCGGCTCGCGCGATATCGCCCTGAAGAACGCGATGATGGTGCCCAAGCATGATCCGGCGCCGCTTGCCACCGCCATGGGCATGGCGACATCCAGGCTCGGCGTCGTTGCCACCATGTCGACCATGGCCTATCCGCCCTTCCTGCTCGCCCGTCTTTGCTCGACGATCGACAGCCTGACCCGTGGTCGCTTCGGCTGGAACATTGTCACCAGTGCCGAGGATCTGGCGGCGAAGAATTTCAACATGGACAAGCTGCCGCTGCGCGAGACGCGCTACGAGATGGCGGACGAATACCTCGAGGTGGTCAACAAGCTATTTGCCAGCTGGGATGCCGACGCCGTTGTGCTGGATCGCGAAAACGGCATTTATGTCGATCCGTCCAAGGTCCGCACAATCGACCATTCCGGCAAGCATTACCAGGTGCGCGGCCCGCTCAATACGGTGCCGTCGCCGCAGCAGAAGCCGCTCTATGTGCAGGCGGGTGCCTCGCCGCGCGGCCGTGACTTTGCCGCCCGCCATGCGGATTCGATCATCTCGGTTGCTTCTGGCGTCAAGGAAATGAAGGCATTCCGAGACGATATCCGTCTGCGGGCGGAAAAGATCGGCCGTGATCCCGACGAGATCAAGGTTCTGTTCTGCATCACGCCGACGCTCGGCGAAACAGAGTTCGAGGCCCGGGAAAAATACAAACGCCAGCTGTCGTCCGAGCATTTCATCATCGACACCCTGTCGTCGCTGTCGGCCATCACAGAGATCGACTTTGCCCAGTTCGAACTCGACCAGCCTCTGCCGGAAAAACTGGTGACCAATGGTGAATCCGGTACGCTCGACAAGTTCCAGCAATGGGGAAGCGGCAAGACGCTGCGTGAACTGGTCGTCGATGGCGGTGGCGGCCTTGTGTCTTCCGTCGAGCTGATCGGCACGCCGGATCAGGTGGCGGAGCGCATGGGCGAGGTGATGGCGGAGGTCGGCGGCGACGGATTCCTGATCACGACGCCGGTATTGCGCGTCAGCCGCCGTTATCTGGCGGAAGTGGCAGACGGCCTCGTGCCGGCGCTGCAGAAGCGCGGCCTTGCCCGCACCAGCTACAAGCACGAATTGTTGCGCGACACATTGCGCGAATTCTGAGCCTCGACGGCGGGCATCCGTGCCCGCCGTCCCCTTCTGCTGCAAGCAGCCCGACACGGAGGAATTCCATGACGATGATGACAAGACCCCATGCCGAACCTTCAGCGATCGGATCCGTTCTAGTGCCGGTGACGCGGGAAACCTATCGCGACGGTATGGCCTCGTTTGCTGCAGCCGTGAATGTCATTGCCTCCGATGGTCCGGCCGGCCTTGCCGGCTTCACCGCGACGGCAGTGACCAGCGTCACCGATGATCCGCCGACTTTGCTGGTCTGCCTCAATCGCAACAGTTCGGCGGCACCCGCCGTGCTGGAAAACAGGGTCGTCTCGGTGAATGCCCTGGCGCCCGGCCATGAAGCGGTGTCGGCGCTATTCGGCGGCAAGACGCCGATGGCCGATCGTTTTGCGGCAGCCCGCTGGACTTGCGGCAAGTCCGGCGCACCCCTGCTCGAGGACGCACTCGTCTCCTTCGACTGCACGGTGACCGAGACAGTTGAAGTTGGCACCCATATCATCCTGATGTGCCAGGTCATCGATGTCTGCGCCAGCGACCGGCAGGAGGCGCTTGTCTATTTCAAGCGCGCCTATCAGGCAGTTTGCCCCTAGGTCATTTCCACTTGCGGCTCCATCCCCGCCGCGGAAAGTTTCGTGCGTTGTATGGACCATGGCATACCGGCATCGAGACAGTCTGCCGCTTCTGCTCGTTTCTTCCGCGTGCGGGACTTCTGACCTGGTTTCCGCCAGGGCATCAGCCAGCATGTGCATCCTGGTGGTCATTCCGCCTCGGCAACGCCCCAGCGCCTGATCCTTGGCACCCCTTTTCCGTATGCCGCCTGCTGATGAGCATGCACGATCGTGCTGGCGATCATCAGATAGCGGTTGTCACGATCGGCCGTCAGCGTCTCGAACTGTTTAGGCCTCGTCAGTAACGTGCAATTTCTTAACGCAGTGCGTCCAGGAAAAGCTCACGAAATGCTTCTGCATCTACCCCGGTCACGATTGTGCAGTTGCGGTTCCGTCCAGCAAGATGTCTATCACTGATAGCGGCGACAACCTGGCCAGCTGCGGGACCGTTATCAGTGCAGATGGATACACGTCCTTCGACTGTAGTGAAAATCTCGGGGCTGAGCATCCAGGCTATAGCGCTGGGGTCATGCAGGCAGGGGTCTTTGGCACCATAGTTGCTAAGAAGATGCGCCGCTTCGTCCGCTGCGGCCGTACCGGTTCCTTGGGCTTTGCAGATCATGTCCTCGGTCACGACGGCCTGTCGGGTCAAGTCGAGGCCAAGCATAGTGATCGGGATGCCGCTATCGAATACGATGGCTGCGGCATGCGGATCGACAGCAAAGTTGAATTCAGCCAGTGGCGTCGTGTTGCCCGGGCAAAAAGCTGCCCCACCCATGATGGTGATTGCACTCACAAATTGCGAAAGTTCAGGGTCTAGGAGCAGGGCGAGTGCGATATTGGTCAATGGACCGGTTGCGCAGATATGAAGCTGTCTTTCCGCTCGCGCAATTCTGGATATCTCGCTTGCGGCATGTCCCGTCGCAGGTTTCATTGTCGGCGGCGGTAGGATACTTCCAGCCAGAAAATCCAAGGGAATTTCAATGGTCATTTAGTGCCTCCCAGTCGCCGTGTTTTCCCTGTAAATCGCCCGATATCAGGGAACTAAAGGCTGAGACGGCTTCGCAGTTAACTGCGCCCAGAACCATTCAATTACTCAATACATCAAATGCTTGGCATGCACTTTGGTCATGCTTGTGCGGGAACGATCGATGTCCTGCGGGTCTCTGGACCAACCTTTTCAATCGCGCTGGTCGAAAACTAGAACAATCTGACAAGCTCCTTCAAAAAGGCGCGGACAGCAGGATTGGTGCGGCGACTTTCGGGCCAGACCGCCGTGATATTGTGGCGCTCCACGGCAAAATCGGAGAGGACGGGGATCAGTTCGCCGCGTTCGACCCGAGGGGCGGCCATGAAGCTCGTGAGCATGCCGATGCCTGCGCCCGCAGCGACCGAGGCGATCACCGCCTCGCTTGCGTCGACGATGATGCCGGAGGACGGCAGGATCTCGATGTCACGGTCGCCTGTATGGAACGGCCAGCGGAAGAGCTGGCCGGTGTTCTGGTAGCGCAGATTGACCGTTTCATGCGCCTCCAGTTCATCGGGATGTTGCGGGCTACCGTGTTTGGCCAGATACGCCGGGGAAGCATAGCAGCAGAGCCGATGGGGCGACAGTCGACGCGACAGAAGGCGCGTGTCCGCAAGGTCGCCGATCCGAACGGCCAGATCGACGCCGTCTTCGATGAGATCCACCATATGATCGCTCAGCCTGAGATCGATCGTCACTTTCGGGTGCAGCTGCCGAAACGGACCAAGTGCTGGCGCGATCACATGAAGCCCGATCGGCAAGGATGTGGCGATCCGCAATGTGCCGGCGGGCTCGGCACGTGCCGACTTTGCCACCTGCTCGATCTCCTCGGCATCCCGCAGCAGCCGCAGCGCCCGCTCATGCAGGTCGCGTCCCTCGGCGGTCAGCGCCAGCGAGCGCGTCGTGCGCATGAAGAGCGAGACACCAAGCCGCTGTTCAAGCCGCTGCACGCTCTTACTGATCGCCGAAGGCGAGACGGAGAGCGCCCGGGCGGCGGCAGTGTAGCTGCCGAGAGAGCCCGCTTTGGCGAACGCGATAAGGCCGGTCAGCCGTTCAAATCCAATTTGTTCCTTCATGGCACTATTAAAGCGAACGCACGCGGCATTATCAACCTAGTTGGTAAGTCCTATCTGCTGTCGACAACAAACGGCGACAGCGAGGTTGAGAATGACGGAGATGATGAAGGCAGTGCAGCTGCAGGAATTTGGTGGCCCCGAGGTCCTGCTCTATCGGGATGCGCCGCGACCGGTCGCGGCGCGTGGCGAGGTCCTTGTCCGCGTGCATGCGGCAGGTCTCAATCCGCCGGATCTCTATCTGCGTGACGGCTATCGGGCGCTCCCGCCCGAATGGCGGCCTGATCCAAGCTTTCCCCTGATCCCGGGCACAGATGTTTCTGGTGTCGTGGCCGCGCTCGGCACGGGCGCAGCGGGTTTCCGTGTCGGTGACGCGGTCTATGCGATGGTGCGCTTTCCGCAGGATCTGATGAAAGGCAGCAGCGCCTATGCCGACTATGTCAGCGTCCCCGCATCGGATCTGGCCCTGAAGCCGCAAGGGATCGACCACGTCCAGGCAGCGGGCGCACCCATGTCGTTGCTGACGGCCTGGCAGTTTCTGGTCGATCTTGGCCATGACGAGAGGAACCCTTTTCAGCCGTTTCCCCATGCACCGGTCCCGCTTGAAGGCAGGACGGTGCTGGTCAATGGAGCCGGAGGGGGCGTCGGCCACCTGGCAGTTCAGGTCGCGAAGTGGAAAGGCGCGCGTGTGATCGCTGTTGCTTCCGGACGGCACGAGGCGCTTCTGCGCGATCTGGGCGCGGATCAGTTCATCGACTACGGCAGGGCGGCGGCCGAAGAGGTCGTGCAGGATATGGACCTCGTGATCGATGCCGTCGGCGGCACCAACATGGAGCGCTTCTTGAGCATCATCAAGCCGGGCGGAGCGCTGTTTCTGGTCAACCCCCTGGGCTTTGTCGCTCACGATGACGCTGCCGGGCGCGGGATTGTGGTGTCCTCGACACAGGTTCGATCGAACGGCCGGCAACTGGCAGAGGCCGGTCGATTGCTCGACAATGGCACCCTTCGCATTGCGATCGACAGCACCTTTCCGCTGGCGCAAGCGTCGGCGGCCCATGAGCGCGCCTCCCGGGGCGGAGTTCAGGGCAAGGTGGTTCTCATCGCAGAATGATCATCCGGGTCCCGGTCAACATCAAGTCGGTGGCCGGGCCAAACCCAAACCCGAACCCAGGATGGAACCACCATGCTCATCGTAACCGGATACGTGCACGTCGATCCCACCGATCTTCCGCAATTTCTCATCGATCTTCAGGGGCTTGCGGTCGCCACGCGGCAGCGTCCCGGAAATATTTCCTACGACGCTGCAGTGGCCGACCCGCAGACCGGGCGCCTGCTCATTGCGGAACGGTGGTCGGATCAATCGGCGCTCCGTGCTCATCTTGACGCCGACGCTACCCGGGCCTTCATCGATCGATGGCACGGTCGCATGCGCGGCGATATTCAGATGTATGACGCGGGAAACCAACGCAAACTGCCGGAGAATTAGGGCAAGCCTCTGTTGACTGAGGATGGCCAAAGCATCGATACTCTCAACCGTATCCGGGACCCGAGAGCGGTAGCTTCTGTTTTCGAAACCGGAATTGGCCATTGGACCACTCCCGGTCGATGCCCGGGAGCATTGCTGCTGGACCACCGAGCCGCGTTCCCCGGCATCGGTACTGGCATGGATTGGTCACAGCGATTTTGACGCAAGGCCAGCAAACAGAAAGATCGAACAAGTACAGATGGCCCGCAAGCACAGACAGGAATTGGTTGCAGAGGACGAGACGCCGGAGCCGGTGTTTTGCCCGATCTGCGAGCGCGTGATCCCGGATGATCAGATGGACAAGCACCATCTCGTCCCGAAGAGCAAGGGCGGCAAGACGACCGTTCGCCTGCATCGTGTATGCCACGATCAGATCCATGCGATATTCACCGATTCTCAACTCGCCAAGACGTTCTGCACGATCGAGGCGATCCTTGAGGACCCTGCCGTGCAGAAATTTGTCGCCTGGGTGAAAAGCAAGCCTCCGGGTTTTTCCGACTCGGCCAAGGAATCGCGACATACATCGGGCTCGGGCCGAGGGCGCAAATACTAGCCGTGCAATGCTTCGGGGCAGGGCCGCCAGCAGCAGGCCCATGACCCTGGCGTCGTCCGGCATCAGAGGCCGATGACAGTCGACGTTCCTCGATCGATCCCTTTAAGCATCCTTCAAGCAGAGACTGCTATGCTGGGCGCATGAGAATAAGCACCATCACAAACTGGGCCTACGGCATTACGGTCGTTCTGACGGCTCTGTCGGGTACGGCCTTCATCATGTCGTCGTCTGCGGCGATTGACGAACGTGCCGCTGTCGAGGAGCATCTGGTGCTGGACAGCCTGGCGGAGGAACTGGCCCTGGGCGCGGAGGTGAGAACCGACGAGGCGAGGCTGTATGTAATGCGCGGCGAAGAGCGCAACCTGCAGGCGTTTCACGCCGAGGAAAAATCGGAACGGCGACGGGAAGCCGCAGCGCTCAAGCTGGTATCGCAGGGGTTGAAGCCGGCCGAGGCCGAAGCGCTGGAAAAGATCGACAAGGTCGTGGAGGAACTGGCCAAGATCGAGACCGCCGCGGTCGAGACCTTTCAGAACGGCGACAGGGGTGACGCGCAACGCCTGGTGTTCGGGCCGGATCATGCAAGACTCCACGAAACATTGCTCGCAGAGGTTTTCCATTTTCGCGACCTGATCGCCGCGCGGACCCAAGCGCAATTGGAAACATCACGATCGCGCAGCGACGTCTGGAGCTTCCTCGCCAAGATCATGCTCGCCGTGACCGCCGCGCTTTTCCTGGCGTGTTGTATTTCGTCCTGCGGCGGCGTGTGACGATGCCCTTGATGCGCATGGTCGGCGTGGTCGGCAGACTGGCAAGGCAGGACTACACCGTCGAAATCCCCGTCGACCGGCGGCGGGACGAGATTGGTGACATGAACGATGCCATCGAGATCTTTCGCATCAATGGCATCGAGCGGGAGCGTCTTGATGCCGAGCGCAGGGCGGACCAGGACACGAAGGACCTGATCCTTCAGATGATGCATCGCCTGCAGGCCTGCCAGAACCAGGTTGAGCTCGCCGATGTCGTTGCCCGCTATGCGCCGCAGATCTTCCCCGGCATCGCGGGTGGGCTCTACTTCCTCGACGAGATGAGGGCGACGCTCGCGCGCGCGGCGGCATGGCTGGAGCCTGTTGATGCGTCCGAGACATTTCCGGCCTCCGCCTGCTGGGGGCTGCGCAGGGTCCGCCCGCATGCCAGCGGTTCGGGCGAGAGTGATGTGCCGTGCCAGCATCTGCACGGCGGCAATGCGGCAACGCTCTGCGTCCCGCTGACAGCCCAGGGCGAGATGATCGGCCTTTTGTACCTGGAGGGGGACGGCGCGGAGTGGTCCGGCGTAAACCGGTCACGTCTGTATCTGGAACTGATTGCCGAAAACGTCGGCCTGGCCATCGCAAACCTTCAATTGCGCGACAAGCTGATCGCATTGTCCGTCCGGGATCCTCTCACCGGTTTGTTCAATCGCCGGTTCCTTGACGAGACCCTGGCGCAGGCTGCGGCATCGAACGAGATGCTTGCCTGCCTGATGATCGACATCGACTTCTTCAAGCGGTTCAACGACGAATTTGGACATGATGCCGGCGACGTGGTCATGCAGTATGTCGGGCAGATCCTTCGCGACACGATCGAACCCGATGGCCGTGCGTTCCGGTTTGGCGGGGAGGAGTTCACAATTCTGCTTCCCGGCCGCACGGAAGACGAAGCGATTGCCGTCGCGGAAAACGTGCGACAGAAGGTCAGTAGCGCCGCACTCTCGCATGCGGGCAAGATGCTGGGCATCGTCACCGTGTCGCTGGGCGTGGCAGGATCTCCCAATGAAGGCTCGACAGGAACGCTGATCACGCGGGCCGATGCGGCGCTGCTCCAGGCGAAAGCCGAGGGTCGCAACAAAACCCTCGCATCGAGCAGGATCGCCGCGGCATAGGGGTCTGCTGCGTTTTCCGGTGTCGCATGCAGAAAGTGGCTTTTCGCGGTCTGCGCGATGCCGGCCGGGCGAGGCACCACAGTGATCGCGAAAGGTCCGAACGAGCGCCCCAGCGTGGATGAAAACGCGCGTGCAGCGACGCCGACGAAGCCCGCTTCCCCGCGCTAGCCAGCGTCGCCCAACTTGGCCGAAGCGGCGAATGCCGCTGTCAGGCCGCGGGCGATCGACGCTTCGAAGCCCGCCACGCGCATGGCTTCGATCGCTGCTGCCGTGGTGCCCTGATATGCGAGGAATGTTTTCAGCGTTTCGGACGGACAGGCGTCCCGCTTCTCCAGCAGGCGCCCGGCGCCGACGATCACGGCATTGACGCAACGTCGGGCGATTTCGGCCGGAATGCCGTGCGAAACAGCGTCCTGCATCATGGCATCGGCAAGGAGCGCCGGGAACGCGGGACCGGCGCCGGAAAGTCCGGTGAAATAGTCGATATCACTCTCACATGTCAGCTCGTCCTGAAGGCCGCAGGCGCCGAACAGGGTGCGGACAATGGCGCGGTCTGCTTCACTGACCGTCGCGGTCGGAACCCAGGGCGTGTAGGATCGGCCGACTTCGGCGGCTGCATTGGGGAGAGAGCGGACCACGCGATCAGTCTGATGATGATCACGCAGCACGCCCAGCGGGATGCCGGCCATGACCGAAATGAGAAGCTTGCCTTTCGCATTGACCTTGAGGGTGCGCCAGTCGCCCGGCCGGACGCAGACAAGGATAACATCCGAACGGTCTGCGAGGGTCTGATTGTCGTCTGTCCAGAACGCTTCCCGGAAACGCTCAGGCTTCATGCTGCGAAAGGAGAGTGCGAGGTTTTGAGGGTGCACAATCCCGGCATCGAGCGCCGCACCGACAAGGGCGCCGCCGAGCCAGCCAGCGGCGCCGATCACGCCGATGCGCAAGTCCTTGCCACCGTCCACCTCGTCCTACTCCCCTTTGTAGCCGTGCCGCGCATAAAAGCGATCGAGTTCCCTTTGTTGCGGGTTTTGGCCGGTATAGATCGCGATATATTCGGGAATTCGCTTCATGCGCAGCGCGACGTCCTCGGTGGACTGCATCGAGATGTAACCGATCTGTACGAGATAGGTCGTCCTGGCCCGAACATCGGCTGCGGCCTCGTCATAGCCAAACCGGACAAACATCCGGCCCAGGGCTTCCATCCTCGCCTTGTCGGCAAGCTCAACCTCCACCTTGATCTCGGCTGATTGGAGCGCCCAGCTGCGAATGGCGAATTCGAGCTGGGAATCGAAGAGATCCTTGTTCAGCCAGCAGTCGAAGACATTCAACATCGCCTCCGCCAGTGACTCGGCGTAAGCCTCGGACTGCTTCACGAGATTGCCGGTATTTTTGTCCCTCCAGCGCGCGACCAGCGTGTCCAGCAGTTCTTCTCTGTCCTTGAAAAACCAGTAGAAACTCGTCCGCGAAAGGCCGAGCCGCTTGGCAAGCGGCAGGATCTTCACCGAATCGACACCGGACAGAAGCAGCAGTTCATGGGCGGCTTCGAGCCAGCCCTCCTGGGATCCACGCCAACCGCTGTCACTTGCTCCCTGTTCCATGCCGAACTCCTAACAAAATTGACGCGGCAACTCAAGCAAAAGGTACATCTATGTCGAGTTATAGTACGACAGTGTTTTTAAAGTTGACACATATGTACATTCACCCTTAGCCTGTGGCGTGAAGCCATAAACAGGAGCCCTTCGCATGTCGAACGATCCCCTCCTTCAGCCCTATCAACTGAAGCATCTGACCCTTCGAAACCGCATCATCGTCACGTCGCATGAGCCGGCTTACCCCGAAGATGGCATGCCGAAGGAGCGCTACCGCGCCTACACGGTCGAACGGGCAAAGGGCGGCGTGGCATTGACCATGACGGCAGGCTCTGCCGCGGTGTCTAAGGACAGTCCGCCCGTCTTCAACAATCTGCTCGCCTATAAGGACGAGATCGTTCCCTGGATTAAGGAAATGACCGACGCCGTGCACGAAGAGGGCGCGGCGATCATGATCCAGTTGACCCATCTGGGCCGGCGTACACGCTGGGACAAGGGTGATTGGCTGCCGGTCGTCGCACCCTCGCATCAACGCGAAGCATCACACCGCGCCTTTCCCAAGAAGCTGGAAGATTGGGACATCGAGCGCATCATCAAGGATTTTGCCGATGCCGCCGAGCGCATGAAGGCCGGCGGCATGGACGGCGTCGAGCTGGAAGCCTACGGCCACCTGATCGACCAGTTCACCTCGCCACTCACCAACGAGCTCGACGGCCCCTACGGCGGTGATCTCGACAACCGCATGCGCTTCTGTTTCGACGTGTTCAAGGCGATGCGGCAGCGGGTCGGCGACGATTTCATCCTCGGCGTTCGCTACACGGCCGACGAATGTCTTCCCGGCGGTACGGGGGCCGGCGAGGGCATTGAAATTTCACGGCGCCTGCGCGACAGCGGCCTGATCGACTATCTCAATGTTGTCCGCGGTCACATCGACACGGACCCGGGTCTCACCGACCTCATTCCGATCCAGGGTATGGCCAACGCGCCGCACCTGGATTTTGCCGGGGAGATCCGCGCCGCAACGCAGTTTCCGACGTTTCATGCGGCAAAGATTCCGGACGTGGCCACGGCGCGTTATGCCATTGCCTCCGGCAAGGTCGATATGGTTGGCATGACGCGGGCCCATATGACCGATCCGCATATCGTCCGAAAGATCATCGAGAAGCGCGAGGAAGATATCCGTCCCTGCGTCGGCGCCAATTACTGTCTCGACCGCATTTATCAAGGCGGCATGGCGTTCTGTATTCACAATGCAGCAACCGGTCGCGAGCAGACCATGCCGCATCAGATCGACAAGGCCGACATCGCCAAGAAGGTGGTCATCGTCGGCGCAGGACCGGCCGGTCTGGAAGCCGCCCGCGTCGCGGGCGAGCGCGGCCATGCCGTCGTGGTCTTCGAAGCGGCCAACAATCCGGGCGGCCAGATCCGTCTCACAGCCCAGAGCGAGCGCCGCCGCGAAATGATCAGCATCATCGACTGGCGCATGAGCCAGTGCGAAAAGCTCGGCGTCACCTTTCATTTCAACAGCTGGGCGGATGCCGATATGATCGCGGCGGAAGCGCCGGATGTGGTCATCATTGCCACCGGCGGACTGCCGCATACGGATGTTCTGTCGAAGGGCAACGAGCTTGTCGTCTCCTCCTGGGACATCATCTCAGGCGATGTGAAACCCGGCACCAACGTACTCGTCTTCGATGACGCCGGTGACCATGCCGGTTTGCAGGCGGCGGAGTTTATCGCCAAGACCGGCGCAAAGGTCGAGATCATGACACCCGACCGCTCGTTTGCGCCCGAAGTCATGGCGATGAACCTCGTTCCCTATATGCGCTCGCTGCAGAAGCTCGACGTCACCTTTACCGTGACCTATCGGCTGGTAGAGGCGGAAAAGAGCGGCAACCAGATTGTCGCCCATGTCGGCAGCGACTACGGCGGCGTGGCGAAGCAGCGGACATTTGACCAGATTGTCGTCAATCACGGCACCATTCCGCTGGACGACCTCTATTTCGAACTGAAGCCCGGCTCGAAAAACCTCGGGGAAGTCTCCTACGACGCATTGCTGGCCGGTGCGCCGCAAACCACCGAGCGCAATCCCGCGGGATCCTATCAGCTGTTCCGGATTGGCGACGCGGTCGCCGCCCGCAACACGCATGCGGCAATCTACGACGCCCTGCGCCTCGTCAAGGATATGTGACATGGCTTGAAGCGAAGCCCGTCAGGGCTTCGCTGAACCTCGTGTGCCGGGGAGATCGCGTGAACGGTACAATGACGCGTGGCAGGGATGGTTCTGGCTTTATCGATCGATGACGAGGTCACTCAGCGGTTTGGAGCAACAGGGCAGGAACAGCCCGGCGTCAATCTCACGCTGGCGTATCCCGCCATTGTGGTTCATGTCGACGGTTCCGGAAACCAGTTTTGACTTGCACGTGCCACACACGCCGTTTGAACAGGAGGAGGGGAGTTTCACCCCCGCTTTTTTGGCACAGGACAGCACGGTCTGCTCGCCAGAAACATCGATTTTGCGGCCTTGCTTGGCAAAGTCCACGGCAAACATTCGTGTTGCGGCCTCTTGGGCAACGGGGAGATCGATATCGTCGATGACGGCGGCGTCAAAGCTTTCTTCGATGTAGTTGCACGCAGGAACCCCGAGTTCTGCAACGATTGCGCGCGCCGCCGCCATGAACGGCGCCGGGCCGCAGCACATCACCGTTCGCTCGCTAAGATCGGGCACCGCCAGCTTCATGTAGTCTGGCGAGATGCGTCCGGTGAGACCGGGCCAATGGGCTTCGCCCGCGGTCATCTCTGGCAGGAAGTGCAGACGCAATCCTTTTTCCCGGGTGGCGAGCCGAATAAGATCGTCGCGAAAAATCAGATCCCTGGGGCTTCGTGCCGCATGCATGAATACGACGTCGATTGGCTCGTACGTATCTGCGAGTTCACGCACGATCGACATCACGGGGGTGATGCCTGACCCGCCCGACAGAAGAAGAAGCTTCCTGGCGTCCGGTCGAATGAAATGTCCGAGAGGGCCGTTGCCCTTCACTTCAAAGCCGGCCACGACATTGTCGTGAAACCAGTTGGAAATCTTTCCGCCCGGCACGCGCTTCACGGTGACGGAAAACGCATTGGTGCGCTGGGGCGAGGATGAGATGCTGTAGCAGCGGCTTTCGGGCTCTTGGTCCACCTTGAGGTCGAAGAGAAAATACTGCCCGGCTTTGAAGTCAAATCGTTTGCCGTGCGTCGAAACGAACGTGAAGGTTTTCACGTCATGCGTTTCCGGGTGAACGTCGATGCAAACGAGATCCTCGTCCAGATCCCTGTTCCAGAATTCGGTTTTCTCGATGGGTTTCATTGCCGGAAATGCGCTCTTAGTATCCATGAGCGCGCATCCGATCGATGTACCAGGTGGCGAATTTGTCGAGGTTGGTTTCCGAAAACGGAGAATAGGGTCCCGGAACATAGGCCGGGTCCTCGACGCCGGCATGGGAGCGCGCCACCAAGTCGGCGTCCTGTTCGGTCGTCGCCAGCCAGACGTTCGTCAGTTTCTCAAGATCGTAGTCTACACCCTCGACCGCGTCCTTGTGGACAAGCCACTTGGTGCGCACCAGCGTCTTGTCGGCCGAAAGCGGGATGACGATTGCCACGACCGCATGATCACCCATGAAGTGGTTCCAGCTATTGATACCCCACAGGTGGGTATCGCCGAGATCCTTGCGCGTCATCGTTCCCAGGAGCTTATTCGACGCGGCCGTGGCATCGGGCGTCTGGGATTCGCCCGCGCCGGAAATGATCAGCCGCTGTGTCCTGAAATTGGTCTCGCAGTCAGCAAGCCGTTCGACGGCGGCGGAAGGATAGCCGTCCGCTTCCCACTGGCGGGTCCGCTCCGCATAGAGGGCAAGATGCTCCTCTGCCTGGGCTCTGTCTTCCGGACTGAGGGTCTCGGGGTCAAATCCGAAATCCAGGTCGACGAAAGAAACGCATAGCTCGGGATGGTTCGCCGAACAGTGATAACACTCCCGATTGTTCTCGATCGTCAGCTTCCAGTTGCCGTGCTCGATCACGTCCGATTCAAAAGCGACTTTCGCATTGCGGATATCGTAGGGGGCCAGGCGCTCAGCCGTTGCCTGCGTGAGGTGGGCAATGTCCTCCGGTGGATTGTCGGCGAGGCAGACATAGATCAGGCCGCTGATGGATTTGAAGGCAACCGACTTCAAGCTGCGACATTCCTTGTCGAAGCTCTTGCCCATATGTGGCGCATAGCTCAACTCGCCGCTCAGTTCGTAGGTCCAGGTGTGATAGGGACAGACCAGTTTCGAAACGATTGTCTTGCCGGGATCAAGGAGGCGCGACCCCCTGTGGCGACAGACATTGTGCATGACGCGGATCTCGCCGTCATCGTCGCGCAACAGGATGAGGCTGGTTTTTCCGATGTCGACAACGGCGGCATCCCCAGGCTCGGGCACGTCACATTCCAGACCGATACAGATCCAGTGCTGACGGAAGAACACGTCCATGTCGGCATCGAACACGTCCGAGCGAATATAAAGACCCGCGGGCAGTGCGTGCCCGTCGGCGCGTGCGTCCAGAAGTGACGAGATCGAAGACGCAAACGTGTTCAGCATGAAGATCCCCTTTGCTTTGCAGCGAGAGTGCTCTTGCCATGCAGCCCGTTCAACGGCATTAATTCTTACGTTGGCATAACGAAAAGTTATGGATGAGTTAGGCGAGCATGCAGTTTCGAAGACGACTACCATCGCTGACGGCATTGCTCATGGTGGAAGCTGTTTTGCGCAGGAAGAGCTTCACGGCAGCGGCGGCGGAACTCGGCGTCACACAGGCAGCCGTCAGCAGGCAAATTGCCTTGCTTGAGGCGGAACTGGGCCAGCCGATGTTCCTGCGCAAGCATCGCGCCATTGAACCGACGCCGGCCTGTTTGATCCTCGGCGCATCGCTGGCGCAAAGCTTCGCCAATATCGCCGACACGGTCGACAATATCAAAGCCACCGGTCAGGACGTTGTCACGATCGGGGCAACGGTCGCGTTCTCGTCTTTTTGGCTGCTTCCGCGTCTGGCCGACTTTCGCTCTCAGAACCCGGGTATCCAGGTGCGGGTGGTATCCCAGGACGAAAAGATCGATCTCGACGGCGGCGAGATCAATATCGCCATTCGTTATGGCGTGCCGCCGTTTAACGACGGCACCGTGATCGCTTCGAGAGAGGATTACATCACGCCCGTCTGTTCGCCGGATTACCTCAGGCGAAGGCAGCCCGGACCTCTTTCTCCGTCAGACGAGTTTATCGAAACGCACAGTTCCGATCCCTTGTGGTTTTCCTGGTCGCAGTGGCTGGGGCAAATCGGGGCATCGTTTGCGCACAAGCCGTCGCTGCGGTTCAGCCATTATACCGAAACGATCTTCGCGGCCCGTACCGGCCAAGGTGTAGCGCTGGGCTGGGGCACGCTCGTCCAGACATTTCTTGACGACGGAACCCTGGTCGCCCTTGATGATCAAACGTCCAAGGCCGAAGGGCGATACAATGTTCTTCTGCCCCTCAAGGCACGGAGGACTGTGGCCAGCGACCGGGCAGTTTCCTGGCTTTTGGCCGCGCTGCACGCATAACCGGGTTGCCGCGGCCTCTCGGTGCGCGCCGGCCGCGGGCAACATCCTGCCACTTCGTAAAGATTGCATTCAGCATTTCCCGGTAAAACTCTGTTAGCAATTGGTGTCCGTGTTCCCGGCAGGCCCGGTTTTCGGGGTTGCCGGCCTTGAGTGTTGAGTACCTGTGTCATGCGTTTGAAGCTTGTCTCGTCGATCCTGATCGGCTGCCTTGTCCTTGCCGGATGCCGCTCGTCCGGGCCTGATGACGTCCTGACCATCGGCTCGAGGCCGCTGCCTCAGGCTGCGGCCGTAGCGGCTGTGCCGCAGCAGCAGGGCCCTGTGCCGCTGTCGGATGTCACAGCGTCGATCGTGCCGCCGGCAGCCGTCGAAACCAGTCAACCCCATCAGGATGCGCTCGCCTGGGCCGGGCCGGTCCCCGGTGGTGCCGCCATGGCGACAAGCACGATGACGCCGAGCGGCATGACCGCGGGCATGCCGCTGCCAAACGAGCGGCCGGTTGCCATGCTGGCACCCGTCGTTCCGCCGATCCCGCAGGATCTGCAGGATGCGCCGCGCGCACGAAGTGGCAGCGCCGGGCGGTCCCGTATCTACAGCCACCGCTTCAAGGATGCCAAGCCGATCAATTTCGGCAAGACCAAACCGCGTGACTATCCTGTCCATGGGGTCGACGTGTCGCGCTGGCAGGGCGAGATCGATTGGGCAAAGCTGCGCAGCCAGGGGGCGAACTTCGTCTATATCAAGGCCACCGACGGCGGCGATCACCTCGACCCGATGTTCAAGAAGAACTGGAAGCGCTCTGACGATGCCGGCCTGAAACGCGGCGCCTATCACTTCTTCTACTGGTGCCGCACCGCGGGTGAGCAAGCGGACTGGTTCATCCGCAACGTGCCACGTGATCCCGATGCCCTGCCGCCGGTGATCGACGTCGAATACAATGGTGAATCCAGCTGCAAGCGCCGCCTGTCGCCGGAAACGGTGCGTGAGAAGATGCAGGTCTTCATGGACAAGCTCGAGCGCCACTACGGCCAGCGACCGGTCATCTACACAGCACCGGATTTCTACAAGGACAACCTGCGCAACGCCTTCCTCGATTATCCCTTCTGGCTGCGCGCTGTCGCCCAGCATCCGTCCAAGGTCTATCCGGGCCGCAAGTGGATCTTCTGGCAGTATTCCGGCTCCGGCCTGTCGCATGGGGTCAAGGAAAAGATCGATCTCAACGTCTTCCATGGCAGCGAGGAACTGTGGCACCGCTGGTCGGGCCGCGGCGCAAGTTGAGGCCCCAATGCCGGCCGGCATAGCCGTCGGGTATCGGGCCGTGGTCTGAAGCCGATTGTAGCAATTGCGGCATGGCGATCGCCATGCCGCGGTGTCTGTCGCGCGCCCTTCGTTGCTCCCTATATGCCTCTGCCGGGCTCGACCACGGGCGGGTTGCGGGTCTCGTCGGGATTGGGGTTGGGCCATTCGTCCGGCAAGAGATCCGGCTCCGGTTCCTCAACCGGTACGTCGGGCAACCACCCCGGCGCGGGGCCGGGAACGGGCTTTGCCGGCGGCAGGTCGCCTGGACCGGGCGGCTTCGACATGGCGTTGACACGCATGGTGTTCATCTCATTCTCCTGTGCTTTCCATTGCAAGCCGGACAACGACCGGTGAGACAATGGCGACTGTCGTTTGTTGGCTGGGCCGAACGGGCGACAAAGGGGCAATCCCCAACGGTCGCTTTTGGTTCCCGCCAGTTCCGGCCAGTTCCGATCGGAGGGTCTCGGCAAGACGGGTTGTCCGAGCCGATGATCATCGATGACGACGCGGAGAAGGCGGGCAGACCGCGCAGTATCCACCGATCGTCGCATCCAGTTTTAATATCGAAAAATATGCGCTCAGCGTCGGAACCCTGCGCCACCCTCGCGCGTTTCGGCAGGACATGAGGAGGAGTTTGCCATGGCCCAGGTGTATTGTGATATTGTTCCCCAGGCGAACGGCTGGGTATTCGTGTCCGACGGCATACAGTCGGCCGCCTATCCAAGCTATCGTCTGGCCGTCGAAGCGGCTAAAGCCCATACTGAACGGCAGACCGGCAAGCGTCGGACGTTCATCTTCCGCCAGCAGGATCTGAAGGGCGGTATGCTGGAAATCGGCGCGATGTCTCAGGCTTTTGAACAGCGCGGCACGTCAGCCGGTGTAGGCGGTCGGAAATAGCAGTCTAAGTCTAGATCGTGATGGTATGTGGGTGAGGCAGGGTCAGTCTGGGCGCGATCTACGGAAAACAAAACCACGACAGCTCGCGCTGCCGTGGTTTCGTGCGTGGACGCGGCGCCGGAGGTCACAGCGCTTCGTCGCTCGCAACTTGAACCGTGACTTTGCTGACGCCGGGCACGGAGAGGATGACGTCGACGGCCCGATCGATTTCGGATCTCGATGCGACGTGGCCAGCAAGGACAATTTCCCGCCCCCTGGAAACGACCGTCAACTCGCTGGCATCCAGCCCTTGTGTGATCGCAAGTGCCTTGGCGACCGCGATCTCAAGATTGGCCTCGCTGGGGTGGTCGATTTCGGCGACTGGTATGTCGTCGTGAAAGCGTTGCGGCTTGAACACCATCGTATTGATCCTTCTTGCTTCAACTGGTCTAACGCCGTGCGCGGCTTAAGGTTCGCTCTGTTTCGATTTAAATTGGTCCCCGTGCATCGCCCACGGAGCGGATTGCCGGGTATGGCGGCGGAGAAACTCGGATCATGAAGGTGTTGACCAGATACTTGGCGCGGCTTTTTCCGACGGCAACGATCGGCACCTATCTGGCGATGATGGCGGCGCTTTCGACCTTGCCCCTGCTCGTATTCGTGGTCTTTCTGCTGCTTGAGCTCGAGCGTGGCCAGTTCCAGGCCCTGAAGCGTGAGACGGCGCAGGATGCGCAGACGGTGAGCGGCAATGTCGAGCGCAAGATTTCCGATATGGAGACGACACTCGCCCTCGTCAGCAACTCGGCCGAACTGCAGCAAGGCAATCTGGCCGCCTTTCATCGCCGGGTGGCGGAAAGCCTGAAAGGCAGCTCGCTGTATGTTCTGCTCGTCAGGGCCGACGGCGCACAGCTTCTCAACACGCGGATCGCCTTTGGTTCGGCCCTTCCGAAGATGTCCAACATCGGCTCGCTGCAATCGGCAATGCTGTCGGGAAAAACCGAACTGTCCAGAGTGTTTTATGGTGCAACCAGCAAGCGCTGGGTGGTCAATCTCACCATGCCTCTGCCGCAAGGCGACCCCAGCGGTGCGGCCGCGGTGGTGCTCACCCAGGACGCGGCCAGCCTCGCCAGCCTGCTGTCCCGGGACAACCTGCCTCCAGGCTGGACCACCGGTCTGCTGGACAGCGATGGCAGGGTGATCGTGTCGAGCGGACCCGACAACCGCCCGTCCGGCGAACAGTTCGACCAAAGCGCGCTGGATCTGATGTTTGGCTCCAGCAACAGCGTCATCATCTACCGGGACGGCGTGCAATATCTGCTCGGTTATTCCAAGGTTGCCGACTGGCCCTGGCGCGTTGCGATCTGGGGGCCGGTATCCAGCGTCCAGGGTTCCTTCGTCACCATCTGGAAGAATCTGCTGATCGGCAGCATGGTATTTCTGGCGTTGAGCCTGTGCGTCGTCCTGACAGCGGCGCATCAGTTGCGGTCGTCCATTCGCAAGATCGCCGCCATGGCCGAGCGCATTGGCCATGGCGACATCGTCTCGCCCGAGCGCACCAAGATCGTCGAGGCCAATCAGGTGGCGATAGCGCTGTCCAATGCGTCATTCGACCGAGCCCAGGCCGAGGAGCGCACGCATTTCATCCTCCAGGAACTGGTGCACCGGACGAAGAACATTCTGTCGCTGGTCCAGGCGATGATGCGTCAGCTCGCCCGTGGAACCGACAGCGTCGAAGAGTTCCAGCGTGCGGTCAGCGGACGCCTTGCAGGCCTGGCGCAATCGATCGAGGCCCTGGCCAAGCAGCAATGGGGTGGCATTCACCTGTCGACACTGGTCGAGCTGCAACTCATGACCGTTGTCGGTTCGACTGAGCGCGTCGCGCGCCGCGGACCGGACCTGCTGGCCAATGCCAACGCCGTCCAAAACCTCGGCCTGGTTTTCCATGAGCTCGCCACCAATTCGGTGAAATATGGCGCACTTTCCGTGTTCGAGGGCCGAATTGCGGTCGAATGGACGATCCAGGATGCGCAATCCGAGCAACCGATGCTGGAGGTGACCTGGACGGAGCTGAACGGCCCACGCGTCATCGAACCCAGTCGACGCGGCTTCGGATCGACCGTGGTCGAGCGGCATGCCGCAAGCGCCTTCGGCGGCAAGGTCAGCATGGACTTCAATCCAGAAGGCCTGCGCTGGTCACTGGTGGCGCCGCTCGAGGCGTTTGTCAGCAGTACGAAGACTTGAGCCGTCGGCCGTTGCCGTGCAAGGCCTGACTTTCTATCACCATCACCGCCCTGCTTGCGCCTGACGGGTGAGTGCGTCGGCCCGGGCCCTTGCGGCGTCTAGGATCTGGCGGATTTCGTCGCTTTTTTCGCCAGCCCTGGCGATCCCCGCCGATGGCGTCAGGCCGGGATCTTCGGCACCATCCCGGATCAATACTTCCTCCTCCAGGCTGCGCAGCAACTCGAGCGTGCTGTCAGGTCGCAGCAAGGCCGAGGTGAGCAGGCAGATCAGGATCTCGCGATGGGCGTTCAATCGCCCCTCGATGCTTTGTCCGTCGATCATGGAATTGTCGGTTTGCATCTCTCTGGGCCTTTCTGCCTTGATATCAACTGTGGCCTGCCACAATGCAGGGAACAATGAAGGCGGTCAAAAGTTTCATCAGCGAGCTGGAAATAGCAGGGCAGAGGGGATCCGCACGATGTCTGAACAAATCCGCAGGCCACGCTGGCGCCGCCATAGCGACCCGCGCGACAGACTGATCCTCGCATTGTCGGCCCAGCTCGACGCCGAGCGGCAGAAGCGCGAGGCCCTGCGGCTGGCGCTTGGACGGGGCACGATCGATCCGGCCTTTCTCAGAGCCATCGCAGAAGAGCCCGTTGTCGCAGACAGCGAGGATATCGCTGCCCTTCAGCAAACGCTTGCCCTTCGCGAGCAATCGCTGCAGGACGACCATCCGCGCGAGACGTGGATCTAGTGCAGCGTCGTTAATGTAAGTAATTGCTTACCGAAACTATATATCACAAGACTGACTGGGCGCGGTCTCGCGTCAGGCGCGCATAGACGTCGGCGTAATTTTCGGCGCTACGGTCCCAGGAATAGTCGGCACGCATCGCCTGCAATTGCATCCGCGCCCACTGGCGGCGATCCTCATACGCATCAGCGGCGCGGCGCAAGGCATGACGCAGCCCCTCCGGCCGTACGGGATGGAACTGGAAGCCAGTTGCCGCCCGCGCCGTCAGTGCCGCGTCGTTGGCATCTATGATCGTCTCCGACAGGCCGCCGGTTCGCGATACGACCGGCACACAACCGTAGCGCAACGCGTAAAGTTGCGTCAGGCCGCAGGGCTCGAAACGCGAGGGCTGGATGATCGCATCCGAACCGCCATGAATTTGATGCGCCGTCTGCTCGTTATAGCCGACCGACACGGCCATCCTGCCGGGAAACCGCGCTGCAGTGGATTTCAGTGCGTTCTCGATATCGTGGTCACCCTGGCCAAGCACGATCAGGCGACCGCCGCGATAGAGGATCTCGTCGGCGACTTCCGCCAGCATGTCCATGCCCTTCTGCCAGGTCAGGCGGGTCACCGCTGAAAACAGCGGGCCGTCACCAGCTTCGAGGCCAAAGCGCTCCAGCAGCAGCGCCTTGTTGCGCTTCTTGTTGCGGATCGTCTTGGCGTCATAGCGGTATGGAAGATAGCTGTCCGTCGCCGGGTTCCAGACGTCGTTGTCGATGCCGTTGACGATGCCCTGCAGCCGGTCAAGCCTGGCGTTGAGGACGCCGTCCAGTCCCATGCCGAAGGTCGGAGACAGGATTTCGCGCGCATAGGTCGGGCTGACGGCCGTGATGTGATCGGCCATCATCAGGCCACCCTTGAGATAGCTGATATCACCGAAATATTCGAGCCCATCGACGGAATAGGCCTCCGGCGGCAGGCCGATATAGGGCAGAAGGGTCGATGAATATTGACCCTGGAAGGCCAGGTTGTGGATGGTGAGCACCACCGGCACGGTCGATCCGATATGACGCATGTAGACCGGCGTCAGTGCCGCTTGCCAGTCATGACAATGCACGAGATCGGGGCGCCAGCCGGGCAGGGCGCCAGCCGCGATCTCGGCCGCCGCGAGCGACAGCACGGCAAAGCGTTTCCAGTTGTCCGGGTGGTCCGTTCCGTGCTGGTCGACATAGGGGCCGCCTTCACGGTCGAAGAGTGTCGGCGCATCAAGCACGAACAGGCTGAGCCCGTCGATCTCAAGGTGCCGCAGCATGGCGGCTTCACCGAGCAAGTCGTCAAACGCCATCAGCGGCGGATGCAGGCGCGCCAGTGCCAGCAAGGAAGGATAACCCGGAACCAGTGTATGGGTCTCGATGCCGAAGCGGGACAAGGCCTTTGGAAGCGCGCCGGTCACATCGGCGAGACCGCCCGTCTTGACCAGTGGATAGATTTCCGATGCCACGGCCAGTACCTGCAGCGGCACGCGCGCGATGCCATCTATGGCGAGCCGGAAATGCCCTTCAGCCTGCTGCAGTTCGCGCATGCGCTGAACGAATTGCGCCCGTCCGAAAGCGACGCTGATCTCGGCTTCGCCCATCGTCGTCATCGTTTCGGAACCTTGCCGGATCTTGCCGGTGCTTTGACGTTTGCAAGGTCGCCCGGTTCCGGTAGCGCTTGTGCCGGGGCCAAGATCGGTGTCCGGGCGTCGGCGATGCGGCGCCCAGCGTTGTCGCTCAGTCGATCCGCCGCGTCTTGTAACATCTGCCAGTCGA
Organism: Rhizobium sp. CECT 9324; assembly: GCF_918741265.1. Lineage (NCBI taxonomy): Bacteria > Pseudomonadati > Pseudomonadota > Alphaproteobacteria > Hyphomicrobiales > Rhizobiaceae > Rhizobium > Rhizobium sp. CECT 9324. The sequence continues at coordinate 1,146,472 of NZ_CAKKMZ010000001.1, forward strand.
TGAGTGCCGCATGCCAGTGATCTGCATCGCGGCCATCAGGACGGCCCTCCGCTTCCCAGTGTGAATAAGCTCTGCGGGCAATCCATTCGTCTCTGTCGGGCATGGTTCTCTCCGCTCTCCGCCGCTTTCCCGTCATGTCGAACAGACGTTGAGACCCGTCCCGCAGGGCGCGGGAAAAGACCAAAACAGCGGAAGACACCAGCGGCTGGCCTACGCCGCTCCGTTCTTCCGCTCTGTCCGTTCATTGACGAGATTAGACATGAGAGTAACGCCATCGTTGGCAATCGGTTCCCGGCTTCAGCAGGGATTTGAGCAGCAGGCGCTGTCACACCGTTGACCGTCAGTTCACTCTGGTCCGCTCACAGTTGCGCGCCCGCAAGATGGGCGCAGGTGGGCGTCGCTTTGCTGACGGATGGCATGAGCGACGGATGCACCGTCTGATCGCGACGGATTTGCCCAACCGCGACGCGCCGCACTGCAATTCGCTGGCATATTAGCGAAATCGGTTCTGCGGGCACCATTCATTAACCTTCAGGCAAGGAATTAACCATAATGATTGCTGGACACGTCGGAGTGGGACTTTTCCAAGTTTCCTTCGGGCATGAGGCCGTCCCGTCGTACCGGTTTTGACCCGGTCTGTAAAAATCATGCAGGCAGTTCGACAGACGGCTCGCCATGAATGCGGACGGACCTCCAGACGGGGTTCCATCACCTTGCATTCGCGTTTCGGCCACCCGCTCCATCGGCCTGCCCAGAAGGGGGCGATCTCGTTCGAGATCGCAGCAATACGGGCATTATGGCAAGTCAGGTCAATCCGACGGAACGGACAACGGGAGCGCAGGCGGGAAGCCTAGGCGAACGCCTGCGTTTTGCCGGCCTTGATGACAGCCACCGCGAATTGCTGCGCCAGAACCGCCACCTGCTCTCGCCGCAGGTGAAGACGGCGCTGCGCGATCTCTTCCAGCGTCTCCAGACATTTCCAGATGCGTCGCGCGCCTTTTCCAGCGAGCGTCAATACGATCGTTTCCATGACCTCCTGTCCTCGCACTGGGATGTGCTGACGGATGCCCGTTTCGACGCGCTCTATGCCGAGCGTGTAAAGGTTCTTTCCGACAGCGAAAGCCGCATGGGCCTTGACCCACGGTGGCACATCGCCGGCCACGCGGTTGTTCTCGAACATCTGCTGACGGCCGTGATCAGCGAAAATGCCGGCTCCGGTCTGCTGCCCTCGGCGCGCCGCCGCCAGCGCGAGGTCACCGACCTTGCCGGTGCGCTCGTGCGTCTGGTCATGGTCGATGTCGAAATCGCCGTTTCCCTGCGTTTCAACGAGCTGCGCGTCAAGCACCACCGCGACATGGCGGCCCAGCGCGAGCGCGATCGTGCCGAGGTTGAAGCGATTTTTGGTCCCATTATCGAAGGCCTGGCGGAGCGCGACCTGACCGTGCGCATCGGCGCGGATGTACCGGATGCCTATTGCGACCTCGCAAGCCGCATGAATGAGGCGCTGGAACAGCTCCAGACCGCGTTCCTGTCTTCCGAGGAAAAGTTGATGCAGGCCCGCGGCACGACCGATGCAATGGTCGCTGCCGCACGCGACTGTTCGGGGCGCGCCGATGCCCAGTCCGAGCAGCTGGGCGAGGCGTCCCGTGCGCTGGAAAGCCTGACATCCGAGGTGCGCGGCAGCGCCGGCAAGACGAAGAAGGCCGAAGCCTCGGTGGCCGCCACGCGTCAGTCGGTCGAGGCCAGCGGCCAGGTGGTCGGCCAGGCGATTTCGGCCATGGCCGATATCGAGGCTTCCGCCGAGCAGATCGGCCATATCATCGGTGCGATCGATGAAATTGCCTTCCAGACCAATCTTCTGGCGCTCAACGCCGGCATCGAGGCGGCTCGGGCCGGCGACAGCGGTCGCGGCTTTGCCGTTGTCGCCCAGGAAGTGCGGGCACTCGCCCAGCGCTCGGCCGATGCGGCGCGCGAAATCAAGACACTGGTCGCGACCACCAAGAACCAGGTCGTCGCCGGCGTCGACATGGTCGCCAGGACGCAAGGAGCCATTGCCGATATCGTCACGCAGGTTGGCGGCATCAGCGGCACCGTTTCTGAAATCGCCAGCGAGACGGATGCCCAGGCGACCGGGCTCGCCGACCTTTCCGGCATCGTGGCCGCTCTCGGCGCCGATGTCTCTTCAACCGCCGATCTCGCCCGCCGCTCCAGCGACAGCTCGGACGACCTGCACAAGGTCATCCTCGAACTTGGCGAGACGATCCGCGAATTCCATATCGAACGTCAGGTCCGCCCGTCAAAGCCGGTCTCGCCGCGTCTTGCCGCTTCGCCGGTGAGCGCCTCGCTGCTCGGTCCGCGCGCGTCTGACGGAGATAACCTCGACAACGCACCGTTTGATGATGATTTCGGCTTTTCGGTCCAGATCGCTGGGCTGGGAGGGTGAGGGGATTGTTTACCACCATGCGCTACACAGGAAGCTCAGGCGGCGAATGTCCGAACAAATAGTGGAATTTCTCAACCGGTTACCGGCTGGACCGGCACGATAGCTGCGGCTTCGTGAAACAAGGAAAGAAATGATGGCAGTCAAGAAAGGCCAACAGAAGAGTTTGAAACTCGCGGCAGTGCTGGACCTCAACGAGGCGTCCAATCTGAAGGCGAACATCCTCTCCTTGCGCGGTGCCCCGCTCACCATCGACGCCTCCGGCGTCGAGCGCGTCGGCGCACAGTGTGTCCAGGTCCTCATGGCTGCGGCCAAGGCCTGGGAAGCTGACAAGCACCCCTTCTCTTTCGGGAAGGCCTCGGAGGCCTTTCTCAAGACCCTTCAACTGATTGGCGTGAACGTCGACCATCTGCTCGCTAAGGAGATCCGGCAATGAAGAAAAAAGTGCTTACCGTGGATGACTCCAGAACCATCCGAAACATGCTTCTGGTCACACTCAACAATGCCGGCTTTGAAACCATTCAGGCCGAAGACGGCATTGAAGGTCTGGAAGTCCTCGAAGACTGCAATCCGGACGTCATCGTCACCGACATCAACATGCCGCGTCTCGATGGTTTCGGCTTTATCGAAGGCGTTCGCAAGAACGAGAAATACCGCGCCATTCCGATCCTGGTCCTGACCACGGAAAGCGACGCGGAAAAGAAGAACCGCGCGCGCCAGGCTGGTGCAACCGGATGGATCGTCAAGCCGTTCGATCCGACCAAGCTGATCGATGCCATCGAGCGTGTAACCGCCTAAGCCGGGATTTTCTCCTATGGATATGAACGAAATCAAAGAGATCTTCTTCCAGGAATGCGAGGAGCAGCTTGCAGAACTGGAATCCGGTCTTCTGAAAATGAATGACGGGGATCGTGACCCGGAGACGGTGAATGCCGTGTTCCGCGCGGTTCACTCGATCAAGGGCGGCGCAGGTGCTTTCGGTCTCGACGACCTGGTAGCTTTTGCGCATGTCTTTGAAACGACACTTGATTGCGTTCGTTCCAACAAGCTCGAACCCGGCCCGGAAGTGATGAAGGTCATGCTCAAGTCAGCCGACGTGCTGGCGGACCTGACCAATGCTGCCCGCGATGGCGGCAGCGTCGAGGCATCCCGATCGAGCGGCCTGGTTAAGGAACTGGAGGCGCTGGCGCATGGCGAACTGCCGGCAGCGTCTTCGGCTCCGGCGCCTGCAGCCCCGGTTGCCAAGGCACCGGCTGCATCCGACGATGGCTTCCAGCCTGTTCCCTTCTCCTTCGATGGTTTCGGAGAAGAAGAGGAAGCGGCCGCCCCGTCGACCTTCGAGGTCAGCTTCAAGCCGCGTCGCGACCTGTATTCCAAGGGCAACGAAGCCGCTCTCCTGCTGCGCGATCTCTCGCGCGTCGGCGAGATGAGCATCAATTGCATCATGGACGGCCTGCCGTCGCTCGATGATATGGACCCCGAGGAAGCCTATTTCGCCTGGAAAATCCAGATCAAGCCGGAAAAGGGCGAAGAAGCCATTCGGACCGTGTTCGAATTCGCCGAATGGGACTGTGACCTCGAGATCAAGATGATCGAGGCGGAAGCCAAGCCAGCCGGCGAAGAGCTTCCGATGATCCCCGTACCCTTCGATCTGTCGGCTCTCGACGACGGCCCGGAAATGGTCGCTGCCGAAACGGTCAACGCCGCTGTCGAGGCTGCCGAAACTGCGACCCGGGTCAGCAAGCTAGCCGCCGCCAAGGCGGAAAAGAAGGAATCGCCAGCGGCTGCCGCCGCAGCCGCTGCCGCTGCTGCCGCCGCCCAGGCCAACAACGCCGCCGGCCAGACCATCCGCGTCGATCTCGACCGCGTCGACCGCCTGATCAACCTGGTCGGCGAGCTCGTCATCAACCAGGCGATGCTCTCCCAGAGCGTCATTGAAAACGATGCGACCGGCACGTCCGCAGTCAACATGGGCCTCGAAGAGCTGCAGCAGCTCACCCGCGAGATCCAGGATTCGGTCATGGCGATCCGCGCGCAGCCGGTGAAGCCGGTCTTCCAGCGCATGTCGCGTATCGTCCGCGAAGTTGCCGACATGGTCGGTAAGTCGATCCGCCTCGTCACCGAAGGTGAAAACACCGAAGTCGACAAGACGGTTATCGACAAGCTCGCCGAGCCTTTGACCCACATGATCCGAAATGCCGTCGACCACGGCATCGAGAGCCCCGAAAAGCGTGCGGCCGCCGGCAAGGAGCCGGAAGGCACGATCAAGCTGACGGCGAAGCATCGCTCCGGCCGTATCGTCATCGAACTGGTCGACGACGGTGCCGGTATCAACCGCGAGCGTGTCCGCCAGAAGGCGATCGATAACGAACTGATCGCGGCCGATGCCAACCTGACGGACGAAGAGATCGACAACCTGATCTTCGCGCCCGGCTTCTCGACCGCCGACAAGATCTCCGACATTTCCGGCCGCGGCGTCGGCATGGACGTGGTCAAGCGCTCGATCCAGGCACTGGGTGGCCGTATCTCGATCACCTCGCGTCCGGGCCTTGGCTCGACCTTCACCATGAGCCTTCCGCTGACGCTTGCCGTTCTCGACGGTATGGTCGTCACGGTTGCCGGCCAGACCCTCGTCGTCCCGTTGACGGCGATCGTCGAAACTCTGCAGCCGGAAGCGCAGAACATCCACTCCTTCGGTGCCAACCAGCGCCTGATCTCGATCCGCAACTCCTTCTGCCCGCTGGTGGATGTCGGCCGGATCCTGAACTTCCGCGGAACCCAGGCCAATCCTGTCGAAGGCGTGGCACTGTTGGTCGAATCGGAAGGCGGCGGACAGCGCGCTCTGATGGTCGATGCCATCCAGGGTCAGCGCCAGGTCGTCATCAAGTCGCTCGAAGCCAACTACACCCATGTTCCGGGCATTGCCGCAGCAACCATCCTTGGTGATGGACGTGTGGCGCTGATCCTCGACGTGGATGCCGTCGTCGCCGCCTCGCGCGGCCAGTCACTCAAGCAGGAAATGTCACTAGCAGTCGCAGGATAGTCTCATGTCGTATGCGGTCAGAAGCCTTGCAGAAGGAAATCGTGAACTCATCGCCTTTCGGATCGGCGAGCAGGAGTTTTGCGTGAACATCATGTCGGTGCGCGAGATTCGCGGGTGGACCCCCGCGACTCCGCTGCCACATTCGCCCAGCCATGTCCTGGGGGTGATCAATCTGCGCGGCGCCGTACTGCCGATCATGGATCTGTCCCGACGCCTCGGCATGAAGCCGGTCGAACCCAGTACGCGCCATGTGATCATCGTGGTGCAGGTTCGCTCGAAAGTGATCGGCCTGCTGGTTGAGGCAGTTTCCGACATTCTGACCGTGACTGAGGACAACATACAACCGACGCCGGAGATCTCCTCCGACCTCGAACGCCAATATGCCCGCGGCATTCTCGCGATCGACAAGCGGATGATCTGCTTGATCGAGCTTGGTGCTCTCTTTACCGACGCCGAAAGCGAGGCTGCATGACATTTGCAATGAGTTCATCAAGGCAATCGGACGACGAGGTCCTGGCCAGCGGCGAATACCCGCTGACCCGTCGCGATCTGAACGAGATCGCGGCGATGATCTATTCGGATGCCGGTATTGCCCTGAATGATTCCAAGGCATCTCTGGTCTATTCGCGATTGTCCAAGCATATCCGCAATCTCGGCCTGTCGGGCTTCCGTGCCTATTGCCAGCTTGTCGCCTCGCAAGAGGGTGCTGGCGAACGCCGCGAAATGCTCTCGCATCTGACGACGAACTTCACCCGCTTCTTCCGCGAGAACCACCACTTCGAGCATCTGCGCGACGAGGTCCTTCCCGGACTGATCGCCCGGGCCAAGGCCGGTGGTCGCGTGCGCATCTGGTCCGCGGCCAGTTCGGACGGTCAGGAACCGTATTCGATCGCGCTGACGGTGCTTCAGGCATTTCCCAATGCCGCCGACTATGACTTCAAGATCCTGGCGAGCGACATCGATCCCAAGATCCTCGCCATTGCCCGTCAGGGTGCCTATGACGAGCAGGCGCTGGAAACCGTTTCTCCGGCCATGCGCAAGCAGTGGTTCAAGGAGACCGAAATCAACGGCCGCCGCAAGTTCCAGGTCGATGACCGCCTGAAGCGCATCATCACCTTCAACGAGCTGAACCTGATGTCGCAGTGGCCGTTCAAGGGCAATTTCGACGTCATCTTCTGCCGCAACGTCGTGATCTATTTCGACGAGCCGACCCAGGTTAAGATCTGGGGTCGTTTCGCCGGGCTGCTGCCGGTCGGTGGTCACCTCTATATCGGCCATTCGGAGCGTGTCTCCGGCGATCCGAAGAACGATTTCGACAATATCGGCATCACCACCTATCGCTATCTCGGCAAGCAGGGAGGCCGCAAATAATGGGCAATCCCGCACGCGTTCTTGTTGTCGATGACAGCCCGACCATGCGCGGCCTGATCACGGCTGTGCTGAGCCAGGATCCGGATGTCAGCGTTGTCGGCCAGGCCGGCGACGCCATGGAGGCCCGCGCGGCCATCAAGCAGTTGAACCCGGATGTCGTGACGCTCGACATCGAGATGCCGAACATGAATGGCCTCGAATTCCTCGAGAAAATCATGAAGCTGCGTCCGATGCCGGTCATCATGGTCTCGACCATGACCCATCGCGGTGCGGAAGCGACGCTGGCGGCGCTTGAGATCGGCGCCTTCGATTGCGTCGCAAAGCCCGTCCCGGGTGACGCCCGTCCGTTCGGCGAGCTGGCGGAAAAGGTCAAGGCCGCGGCCCGCTCGCAGCACCGTCATGCGCCGGCTCCACAGCTGCAGCCGCTGGCGGCTGCCCCTGTCGCCGATTTCCGCGTTGGTCGCAAGATCGTCGCCATCGGCTCTTCGACCGGTGGTGTCGAGGCGCTGATCGCGGTCCTGCAGAAGTTTCCGCGCAATTGCCCGCCGACGGTCATCACGCAGCACATGCCGCCGACCTTCACCAAGAGTTTTGCCGAACGCCTGAACAGGCTTTGTGCCCCGGTCGTGGAGGAGGCAACCGACGGTGCAAGGCTCGAAATCGGCAAGATCTATCTTGCTCCGGGCGGCGATCGTCATCTGCAGGTGTCGAACGCTTCGGCACCGTGCTGCCGCCTCGTCGAACGTGCGCCGGTCAATGGCCACCGCCCATCCGTCGACGTGCTGTTTGATTCGGTTGCCGAACTCGCGGGACGCAGTGCCGTTGGCGTGATCCTGACGGGGATGGGGCGCGATGGCGCCTCAGGCCTGTTGAAGATGCGCCACGCCGGTGCCCGCACCATCGGTCAAAACGAAAAGACCTGCGTGGTCTATGGCATGCCCCGCGTCGCCCACGAACTGGGCGCCGTGGAACATCAGCTGCCGCTTGGTTCCATTGGGGAGGAGATCCTCAAACTCACTGCCGCCCGAAAAGAAGGTATCGAATAATGTCCATAGCCGAAAAAATCAAAGTTCTGATCGTCGACGATCAGGTCACCAGCCGCCTCCTCCTGTCGGATGCCCTGACCCAGCTTGGCTTCAAGCAGATCACGGCCGCCGGCGACGGTGTACAGGGAATGAAGGTCATGGAGCAGCAGCCCCATCATCTGGTCATCTCCGACTTCAACATGCCGAACATGGATGGCCTTGGCCTTCTCCAGGCTGTTCGTACCAATCCGAACACCAAGAAGGCAGCCTTCATCATCCTGACCGCTCAGGGCGACCGTGCGCTGGTGCAGAAGGCCGCTCAGTTGGGTGCCAACAACGTTCTCGCCAAGCCTTTCACCATCGAAAAGATGAAGGCAGCGATCGAAGCCGTATTCGGAGCATTGAAATAAAATGGTCGAGGACAGTGCAGCTAAACGCGTCCATATCATTCAGGGCGAGTGGAAGGTAAGCGACGACCCGAATGTGGTCTTGTCGACGATCCTCGGCTCGTGCGTGGCTGCCTGTATTCGGGATCCGAATGCCGGAGTTGGAGGTATGAACCACTTCCTCCTTCCAGGTTCTGCTGTCCCCGGTGCTGGCGGTGGTGACGCCACGCGCTACGGGGTCCATTTGATGGAGCTTCTGATCAACGGCCTCCTGAAGAAGGGGGCCCGCAGGGACCGGTTGGAAGCCAAGATCTTCGGCGGCGCAAAGACCATTGCGACGTTCTCCAATGTCGGCGAGCAGAATGCAGCCTTTGCGACCCAGTTCCTGCGCGATGAAGGGATCAGGGTTGTCGGTTCCTCCACGGGGGGCGATCACGGCCGCAAGCTGGAATTCTGGCCGATCAGCGGCCGCGCGAGACAGTATCCGCTCACAGGCGCGGAAACACAAAAGACGGTTGCGCTGGAAAGGCGCCCGGCTCCTGTGTCGAAGCCGGTGGAAAGTTCAATCGAGTTTTTCTAGTACTGGAAATCGGATGCAAAACGAAAACAAAGCCGACGTTGCGGGCCTCGAGGAAGCGTTGCCGGAAATCCTCATGCGCATCGTCAGCGAGTTGCATGACGTTGCCTATCTGATCGAGCGTGTCGAGCCACAACTTTTGGAACTGGGCGGTTCGAAAGTGCTGGAATCCTCTGACAGCATCAAGGTGCTGCAGGGCATCGACCTCGCCGTTCAGAAGACGCGTGGACTGGCAGAATTCATCGATACGATCACCGGTTCGATTCCCTCGGCCTGGATGATCGACATGACGACGGCCCTCAGCCTCGTCAAGCTTGCCGAAATGCAGAAGACGCTGGGTGCCGGTTTGCGCCATGGCCATTCCCAACCCCTGAGCAAGGCGGCTGGCGACTTCGACTTCTTCTAGCGTGCCGCCTGTTTGTCAGGCATCCTTCTTTCCTGGCTAAGCCGAAATGAATTCGGCATTTCAGCCTCGCGAAACTCTCGCACAAGTTTCGCTTTCTATGGTCTCGCCAAGGGCAAAAGCCCTCAAACCTTTCTTTATGATGGTGCGAGACAGAATGAATCTGTTAAATCAATTACTTCAGGTGCTGAAAAACTTCGGGTCGTTAGGCCAGACGAAGCTTTTGGCCATGGGCGGTGTAGCCCTTGTTTCATTCGCAATCATCATTGCTGGTGCTCTTTACGTTAACAAACCGGCCTTCGAGACGCTTTATGTGGGCCTGGAACCGGTCGATCTGAACCAGGTCAGCATTGCGCTCGCCGAATCAGGGCTGAACTTTGAAGTCGGGACCGACGGCGCGAGCATTCGTGTTCCCGTCGGCATGACCAGCAAGGCCCGTCTCCTGCTCGCCGAGCGCGGCCTGCCCAACAGCGCCAATGCCGGTTATGAGCTTTTCGACAATGTCGGCTCGCTGGGCCTCACCTCCTTCATGCAGGAAGTGACGCGTGTCCGCGCTCTGGAGGGTGAAGTCGCACGCACCATCCAGCAGATCAGCGGCATCGCGGCTGCCCGCGTGCATATCGTCATGCCGGATGTCGGCAATTTCCGTCGTGGCGAGCAGAAGCCGACAGCATCCGTCATGATTCGAGCGGCCTCCGATGCGGGCCGCAAATCCGCCGCCTCCATCCGCCATCTTGTTGCATCCTCGGTTCCGGGTCTGGACGTCGAGGATGTCACGATTCTGGATTCGACCGGCCAGCTTCTGGCATCCGGCGACGAAACAGGCGGCGCCGCAACGCGCTCGCTCGGCGTCGTGCAGTCGGTTCAGCAGGAAATTGAATCGAACATTGACAAGGCGCTCGCGCCGTTCCTCGGCATGGACAATTTCCGTTCCAGCGTCACGGCCCAGCTGAACACCGACAGCCAGCAGATCCAGGAAACGATCTACGATCCGGAATCGCGCGTCGAACGTTCGGTGCGCGTCACCAAGGAAGCGCAGAAATCCCTGCAGCGCCAGTCGGATACGGCCGCGACCGTCGAGCAGAACATTCCCCAGGCAGCCCCCGAAAGCGGCGGCGCCGGTCCTGAATCCTCTGACGAGCAGGACAAGAAGGAAGAGCAGACCAATTACGAAATCAACAGCAAGACCGTTGCCACCGTCCGCAACAGCTACACGCTCGAGAAGATCTCGGTGGCTGTCGTGGTCAACAAGGGTCGCATTGCCAAGATGGTCGGCGAACCGGTCGACCAGGCGAAGATCGATGCCTATCTCGCCGAGATGCAGAAGATCGTGTCTTCGGCCTCCGGCCTTGATGCTGCCCGCGGCGACGTCGTCACGCTGACCGCCATGGACTTCCTCGAAAACCAGCTGCTCGAGGAATCGGCCAGCGGACCGGGCATCATGGAAATCCTCAGCCGCAACGTCGGCGGGATCATCAATTCGCTCGCGTTCGTCGCCGTCGCCTTCCTGATCGTCTGGATGGGCATCCGTCCGATGGTGCGCAGCGCCGGTGGTGGCGGTGCGGCGGCCCTGACCGGCGATCTCGGCGAGCAGGCGGCAGGTCTCGAGCTGCCCGATTTCTCGCCCGCCCTCGGCGGGGGTGCCGGCAGCTCGCTCATGGACGGCTTCGGTTCCGACTTCGGCTTCGACAGCACCGACGACCTGCTCACGCTCGACGACGACCCGAATGGCGGCTTCAACCGTCGGGTCAAGGAAGGCCCCGAGCGGCGTCTCTCCCGCATGGTGGAGCTCTCCGAGGAGCGCGCTGCCAAGATCCTCCGCAAATGGGCTGTGGACAACGCAGCTTGAGGAAAAATGGCTCACAAACGCAAACCGCGCCCACAGGCGCGGTTTTTTGCGTTATGGTCCCGGCGTCGCAGTATTACAGCGCGGCGCCCGCAATGGGATCCTCTCTTTAATTGGGGATGTACCGCGACTGGTTGTGATCTTTGACTATTTATATTTTAAAATGAACATGATTCGTTAGGTCCGTGAGTTGAAGGCAAGCGTTGAGTCGGTTTCGGCCGGTGATGACCGCCTGTGTATCTTCTCGCTGGGATGTCACGTCCTCGAAGGGGGCAACACTGTATGGATGCCGAGCTGACAACGGAGGGATCAGGAAGCAGAGTGCGCTCGTCCGCACATGCCGAGCCTCCGCAGGGCTCGTCTTCGAGGGAAATCCTGATCCACAGACTCGCAGCGCCCGGGCAGGCTGGTGATCTTGCCCACTGCTTGCGCATGCTGACCGAATATCTGGGTGTCTCGCACTATCTCCTGGCCCGCTATGACCTTGTTCAGGAGGACGGCCTCGATTTTGTCGTGGCCTCCGATTGGCCGTTCGATCTGGTCCGCCGTCTGGACAGCGAATTGGCCACGACATATTCGCAGTCGACCGAACTTGAGAAATGCATGTCGGTTCTGCAGCCGAAATACAATCTTCTGCCGGATGACGCGCATGTGCCGGACGGCATCAGCCGCCAGTATTGCTCGGTCACCCTGAATGTCGGCCGCACGCGCCTTGCCTTGATGCTGCTCTTTCCGCAGGACTACATTCTCTCGGCCGATCGATTGCGCGAAGTGGGCCTGCTGATCGGCTATGTTGTCGGCCTGTCGGTCAGCAAGGGACAGAAAAGCGACCGTGATTTCGAACTGACCGAGCGCGAGCTAGAATGCCTTTTCTGGATTGCCGAGGGCAAGACCAGCGATGAGATAGCCACGATCCTGGGCATCTCGCGCAACACGATCAACAACTACATCACCAGCGTGATGCGCAAGACGGCAACCAAGACACGTTCTGAAGCGATCGCCTATGCGGTCAGAAACAATCTCGTCTAAGGGGGCGGAATGGGCCATCAAAACAGACCCGGCGGTGCCACTCTTGATGATGCGACCTGGTCTAGCCAGCGCCCTGTTACGTCCCGCACCGATATCTTTCCCAAGCTGGTCGCGCTGCAGCGCTCGCTGAATGCCCGCGGCTTTGCCGCCTTCCGTGTCGCCGGCGCCAGCCTGCCGCACAAGCGTCGCCTCGATGCGGAATACGAGAACTGGAGTTCAGGACTGAGCAGCGGGCGTGAGGCTTTCGTGGCGGCCTATGGCGATACTCTGCTCGGACATATCGAGGCGTCGACCCTGCCGCTCATGTGGTGCGCGGACGACGAATCGAGCTTCATCGAAGCGTCCGATTTTACCCCCTTCACCACCCAGGTGAATGCCCGTCTCCTGCCATATTCCGGCATCGCCTTTCCGGTGCGCCTGGGCGCCGTGGGCAACGGCTACATCGTGTTTCCGACAGCCGGTGGTGCCGATCTGCCGGGAGAGCTGGTGCTTTCCGTGCACAGCCGATGCTATCAGGTGATGACCGATATCCTGTCGCTCGATGAGCGCAAGTCGATGACATCGGAGACTTTGAGCGAGCGCGAGATCGCCTGCCTGCAGCTCGCCGGCGACGGACGTATCAGTGAAGAGATTGCCGAACGGCTGGGCCTGTCTGTCCACACCGTCAACGCCTATCTCGGCTCCGCGACGATCAAGCTGGATTCGGTCAACCGCATACAGGCAATCGCCAAGGCGATCCGCCTTGGCTATATCACTTAGAGCCGTTGATTTTTTCCGCAGCTTTCAGCCGTAGAGCGGCGTCGCCTGTGCCTTGACGAAGCGGGCTTCGCGCAGCCGTTGCTCGAGCATGCGTGTGTTCGCATCCGGGTCGCCGGCCGTTTCATGGAACGCGATGTGATTGATCTCGAGCCCTGCGGTCTCGTTGGTCAGGGTCAACTGCGCATAGATCGTAATATCGCGCGGCTTGATCTCGAGATCGAGGACGATCTCCGGCGGACCACCCCATTCGAGCCGATACTCGCCGCCAGAGCCGAAATTGACGGTGCCCGGATGAAAATAGAGTTCCGCGGCCGAAGAAACGAGATCTGCAATATTCCCGTAAAGTTCGAAGCGTAAAAGCGAAATGAGATCGGCTGCGTCGAGCAGGCGCATCTCACTTGCGACGGGGCTGATGGCTTCTGCCACAATACGTTCACGCTGGGTGGTGTAAGAGCACTTTTTCATAGTGGCTAGCGGATCCGTCTCTTGGGGGCCTTCGACGCGTAGACTCGGTGAACGAGTTCGGCGACGGCCTTATAAAATAACGACGGGATCACGCTATCCACTGAGACTTGCGCAAACATGGAGCGGGCGAGGGGCGGATCTTCAAATATGGGGATATTGTGCTCACCGGCGATTTCTCGGATCTTCAGCGCAACGAGATCCTGACCCTTGGCGACGACGATCGGAGCTTCGTTTTCCTCGCGCACATAGCGTAGCGCCACGGCAAAATGCGTCGGATTGGTGATCACCAGCGTGGCGCGCGGCACATTGGCAATCATGCGCCGGCGGGCGCGGTCCCTGGCGATCGAGCGCTGGCGCGCCTTGACCACCGGGTCACCTTGGGATTGCTTGTGTTCGTCCTTGATTTCCTGCTTGCTCATGCGCAGCTGCTCGTACCAGTGGTACCGCGTCCAGAACACGTCGACCGCCGCCAGCAATGCCGTGGCGAGCAGGATGATGATCAGCATCTTTTTCACGATGACGGCGAATTTGACGAAGATGGTCTGAGGATCGGAGAACATCGAATCGATCATCGCGTAGTAGTCGTTGCGCAGCGCAAAGACCATGATCACCGAGACGATGACGATCTTGAACAGCGACTTGCCGAATTCGACCATGCCCGGACCGCTGAAGATGCGTGTCCAGCCTTTTGCGAGCGAGATGCGGCTCGCCTGGGGCGTGATTCGGTCGAGTACGAATGTGGGAAGATGCTGGACAATGCTGGATCCGGCACCGAGCACCATGAACAGGATGAAGGCCGGAGCAAGCAGCGCGCCGATTTCCCAGCCGAGATGGGTAAACAGCGACACCACATCCGTCGCCGTGCCGAGTCGCCACTGGTCAGGCCGATCGAAAAGATCTTTCAGCGTTTCGCCAAGCCGTCCAATTCCGCCAGGCAGGAAGAAGACGAGGTAGAAATAGAATCCCAGAGTGGAGGTAAACAGCGCGAGTTCGCGTGATATCGGGACGTTGCCCTTCTCATGCGCGTCGCGCACCTTTTTCTCGGTAGGGTCTTCTGTTTTGCTGTCTTTGTCTTCATCGTCAGCCATGACCGTTGCCCTTCAGGCTGGTGCGGGCCGCATGGGCTCGCTGGATGAAGTCGGCGCCGTTCAGGCCCGCCGGCAGGCTACGTTCCTCGCGCCCGGATAAAACGTAACCGCCCGCCGATTGCGGTTCAATCGGCGGGCGGCAATTAGTCGGGTTTTCAACAGAGGCGCAGGCTCAGGCGGCCTGATTCTCGCCTTCCGTCTCCTTGAGCTGGATCTGGCCGGCATTGGCGAGGCGAATCGCTTCCTGCGCGACGGCGCGACGGGCGATGGCGATCTCGCGGGGATTGACCCCCGTGGTGCCGGATTGCAGGTCCGATTCGATCATGCGGCGTGAACGCGGGCTGATCGATGCGAGCACACATTCCTTGATCTCGGTGCTGGCGCCGCGAAGCGCCATCGTGAGGATATCGGCGGAAATGTCGTTGAGCAGCAGGACGCGGCTGCGCTGCGGCATGGCGAGCAGATCCTCGAACAGGAAGATCTTCGGGCGAACCTTGTTGACCGATTCCTTGCTGATCGATTCCAGCGAGGTGAGCAAGGTATCGACTTCGGTCTTTTCCAGCTCGTTCATCAGTTCGGCAACCTTTGCCGAACCTGTCGAATTGCGGTCTGCATCGATCTCGGCAATCAGGTCATGGACCCGGTTTTCGATGATCTGTGCCGCCTTCGGGCTGACATTCTTCAGGTTGACGGTACGGTTCATGATGTCGGCGCGACGGCTGTCCGGCAGTTTCAGCAGCACCTTTGCACCGAAGGATGACGGCAACATCGACAGGATATAGGCAACCGTCTGCGGGTGTTCGCGCATGAGGAACTTGGCGATGAAGTCCGGCTCCGCATCCTGCAGGCGGTCCCAGATCGATGCCTCATAGGCCTGGAAGGCCGTGCGACGGCCGAGAAGGCCATCGACCTCTTCCGGCGTCAGGCCTTCCTCGAGAATGCTCTCGATCGCCTTGGCATTGTCCATGAGGCCTGCACCTTCGGTGAACAGGTCCTCGAATTCGTTGACCAGATCCGTCAGTTCATCCGGCGGAATGGTGCGCAGCGTCTGGGCCGACGCGATGATCGTCTGCAGTTCCGCCTGGGTGAAGTATTTGAGCAGCTTGCCGGCCACGCCCTTTCCCATGGCCAGCAGCACGGCGGCTGCCTTGTCGGCCTGGGAAAGCGGTTTACCGGTTAAGGGGCCGCCAAAATCGTCAAAGTCCATCATGGTCTTTCCTCTCTGGCCCGGTCATGGGGTCAGGATGTCTTGGTCGCCATCACTTCGATCAGCTTTACACCGAAGCGGGTGTCGTCATTTTCCAGCACGGTGATCTCGCCGCGCGCAATGCGCCGACCGTTCACCATGATCTCGACGGGCTCGCCGATCTTCTTGTCGAGCGCGATAATGGCGCCTTCCTCGAGATTCATAAGCCCTGAAACCTGCATGCGGCTGGAGCCGAGCACGATCTGGACTTCGATCGGGATGTCCATGATCAGGTCGATATTGGCGCTCAGGCCGCTGCCAGGTGCCTGGCTGCTGCTAGGGGCGCTGTCGAAAGACGAATCACCGCCGAAGCTGTCGTCGCCGAAGGCGTCATCGGTACCGAAAGCATCTCCGGTTCCCAGATCGCTGGTCGCGGCCGATCCGCCGAAATCGGATTCGAAAGCGGCCAACGGATCGCTGGAGCCGCCGAAATCGTTGAGGTCCACGCCAAAATCGGAGCCGATGTCGGGGAGCGTGCCTTCGGCATCTGCTTTCAGGACGCCGCGCAGGTCATCGACTGCCATGTCGAAATCCGCATCGGAACCCGGCATTGCCAGAGCGTCTGCTTCCGTCTTGGGGGTCTTTTTCGTAGCCATGGATTCATTATTCCTGTTGAAACTTGCCTCAAGCTGCCGTGGGTCGCCCCCGGTCAAAAATGCCTAGCTCATCAAATGTCTTAGAATTTCATCTTCGCTGCTCACATTGTCTTTGACGCGCACAGTATAGCGGTCGCCGGCACGACCGAATTCGCATCGATACATCTCTTTGCCATTGGCGCTGACATCGACCATGACATCGCCCTTGTCCTGGAAGGGAATGACATCGCCGGCAACAAGCCGCGCAATGGTGTTGAGTGTCAGTGTTTCCAGGCGGATCCTGGCCTCCAGCGTCACCTGCGAGCGGCGAACCTGCTCGCCAATCTGCTCCTGCCATTCCTTGCGCGTGCGTGAAGACTGGTTCATCGATTTCGGCACGGTGACGACCGTTTTGAGAAGGGCCTTCTGTGGGACGACCAGGTAGAACTCCGACGTGACGGTGCCAAGCGTGACGCCCATCTTGATCGTGACCGCATATTCGTCGATGTGGTCGTCTTCCGGCTTGGGCCGGTCTTCGGCATTGTGGGCTTTTTCGATCAACGGTTCGAAGCCGCCCTGGGCATTGACGCCCGAGCGCAGCACATTGCCGATCTTGTCGAACACCATGGTCGACAGATCGAGCTCGATCTGTGACAGCGGCCTCTGAATCGGCTCCTGTATCGTCTCGGGAATAGCACCCAGCAGGTTCTCCATCAGCGTGATGATGAAGCTGTTGCCGCAGGCCATGACGAAATTCGGCGACCAGTTGCGCAACTGCGTATCGACCAGTGCAACATTGTCGCCAAGATCGGCGACAAGATCGTTCATCAGCCCGCTTTCGAGGCCGTTATAGTGAACCTCGATGTTCAGCCCGGTTTCGCTGTGGAACACATCAGGCAGGAACTCGATATACAGATGGCCGAAGTCGGCACAGAGACGCTGCAGCGATTTCGTGTCGCCCAGGCCGCCGGTGAGACGCGCAAGCAGCGCCCGGTCCATGGCTGGTAAGGATGTGCTCTGTCTGTCTGGTTCGCTCATGATCACGCCGCCTTGCTTTCACCGCCGCCGCCGGGGTTCATCATTTCCTGCTCCACAGCGTCGATCGATGGGCGCTCATAGGAGGAGATTGTCTTTCGGCCGTATTCGAGTGCCACCTGCGGAACCGAGCCGTTCATGTAGGCAAGCAGGGTCTGCTTGACGATGATGTACAGGCGGTGCTGCTTGGTGCGGACCATCTTGATCTGCGAAATGATCGGGTTGCACAGGCAGTAGGACAGGAAGATGCCGAGCATGGTGCCGACCAGTGCGGCGCCGATCAGGCCGCCGAGAACTTCCGGCGACTCGTTGATCTTGCTCATCGCCTTGATAACCCCGAGAACCGCGGCAACGATACCGATGGCCGGGAAGCTGTCGCCCATCGCGGTGATGGCGTGATACGGCTTCATCTTGTCATAGAGAATGGTGTTGATCTCTTCGTCCATCAGCGCCTCGATTTCATGGCTACGGGCGTTGCCGATGATGATCAGGCGGACATAGTCGCAGATGAAGGAGGTCAGTTCCTTGTTCTTCAGCAGGTTGGGCGCTGCGGTGAAGATGCTGGATTCTTCCGGATTGTCGATATGGGCTTCGATCTCGTTGCGCGACTTGGTGCGCAGGTCGCGCATCAGCGAGTACAGAACGCCCAGAACGTCGAGATAGGCGCGTTCCTTCGGCACGGCGTGCTTGAAGGCCTCGCCGATCGCCTTGCCGGAATCCTTCACCACTTTCATCGGGTTAGCCATAATGAAGCCGCCGACGCCGGCGCCGCCGATGATCACCAGCTCGAACGGCTGCACCAGAACGTCCAGGTGGCCGCCCATGGCCATGAATCCGCCGAGCACGCAGCCAATCGTAATTACAAATCCGATAATGATATTCATTTTGCCCGTACCTTGCCCGCACCTGAACGTTATTTATCAGGTTCAGCGATACGGCCCGTGCCTTGCGTGAGGCTGAATCAAAACGGGCAGGGCACGCCGTGTGCGACCATTTTTGCAGCGGCCGATAGCCAGACAGCTTCGCACAAGCCATTTGCCGCAAGAAGAGCGCTGACGGACGCAAGCATCCCGTGGTCCGCGCAGTCGAGATTGTCGTTTTCATATGACCAGCCAGCCTCCCGGTCGACCTGAGCGCATTGCGCCTCATCTGCCGGACAAGTCTCTGGCGCTGGACGAGAATTTTGGCGGCGCCCGGAGATTGCCTGCCCCTTTTCGTGTCCGGTTCGGCCCATGTCAGGTTGAGCCCATGGCGTTCTTTTTTTCTCTGATGCTCGGAGGCAAATGACATGCAATCCGGAATCTACGTCTCGCTATCCTCGCAGATCGCGCTTGAGCGTCGTCTGACCACCATCGCCGACAACATGGCCAACGTGAACACGGTCGGCTTTCGCTCGACCGAGGTGAAGTTCGACGAGGTGTTGAGCAAGACCGGCAACGATTTGAATGCGAAGATCGCTTTCGTGTCGCAGGGCAACGACTATCTGTCGACCAAGACCGGCGAGTTGGCGCAGACCGGCAATGTTCTCGACTTCGCCATCAAGGGCGATGCCTGGTTTGCCATCGATACGCCGATTGGCCAGGTTTTGACGCGTGACGGTCGGTTCACCATGAAAGACACGGGCGAGCTGGTCTCGACCAAGGGGTTCTCGGTCCTCGACGCTGGCGGCGCGCCGATCCAGCTCAACCGTGCCGGCGGACCGCCGGAAGTCGGTGCCGATGGCGCCATCATGCAGGACGGACGCCAGGTGGCGAAGCTCGGCGTGTTTACCGCTGACGTGCGCAATGGCTTCCTGCGTTATGAAAACAGCGGCGTGACCACCGTGGACGCGCCGCAGGCGGTCGTCGACAATCCGGAAGTCTCGATCATGCAGGGTTATGTCGAAAATTCGAACGTCAATGGTATCGGTGAAATGACCCAGCTTATCCAGGTCAACCGCGCCTTCGAGAGCGTCAGCGCGCTGATCAGCGGCAGCGAGAGCTCGATGAGTGAAGCGATCAAGATTCTCGGCGGCGGCGCCTGATCCTGAGATTGGAATATTATGGCCCAGCCTGAGAATGAAGCCTTCGTCTTTTCACCCAAGCTCAGCCAGCTGTCCGCACTGGCAACACGCTATGCCAAGCCCGAGCATTCGGTGACGCATGGCGGCCATGTCCGGACGATTGCGGCTGGCCATTATACGGTGACGGGTTTGTCGCGCCATGTTCGGCTGGGTGAATTTGTCGCCCACAGGTCGGCCACCGGCGTGCACCTTGGCGAAGTCGTTCGCGTCGAGCCGGATATCGCCTATATCTGCCCGATCGAGCCGGGTGAACCGATCGGCATTCATGACGTGGTGATCCGCAAGGGTGCTTTCCGGATTGCGCCGGATGACAGCTGGTGCGGCCGCACCATCAATGCCTTGGGTGATCCGATCGACAATGGACCCGGCATGACGCCCGGCCATGAGCGCCGGCCGATTTCCACCACGGCGCCGCCGTCCATGACCCGCAGGCGCGTCGACCAGGGGTTTCGCACCGGCGTCCGGGCGGTCGACATCTTTTCGCCGCTCTGCCTCGGCCAGCGTCTCGGCATCTTTGCCGGCTCCGGTGTCGGCAAATCCACGCTGTTGTCGATGCTCGCCAGGGCCGATGCCTTCGACAAGGTTGTCATTGCTCTGGTCGGTGAACGTGGCCGTGAAGTGCGCGAATTCATCGAGGATACGCTCGGCGACAACATGGCGAAGTCGATCGCTGTGGTCGCAACCAGCGATGAAAGCCCGATGTTGCGCAAGATGGCGCCGCTGACCGCCATGACCATTGCCGAACATTTCCGCGACAAGGGCGAGAATGTCCTGTTCATCGCCGACAGCATCACTCGTTTTGCCCACGCGATCCGCGAAGTCGCGACCGCGGCCGGCGAGCCGCCGATCGCCCGCGGTTACCCGGCCTCCGTCTTCACCGAACTGCCGCGTCTTCTGGAACGCGCAGGGCCGGGCGCCGAAGGTGCCGGCACGATTACCGCGATCATCTCGATTCTGGTCGACGGCGACAACCACAATGACCCAATCGCCGACTCGGTTCGCGGTATTCTCGACGGCCATATCGTGCTCGACCGCAGTCTTGCCGACGAAGGCCGCTATCCGCCGATCAATCCGCTGACCTCGATTTCCCGATTGGCACGCAAGGCCTGGACGGGCGAACAGGAAAAGCTGGTATCGCGCCTGAAGGCGCTGATCCACCGCTTCGAAGAAACACGTGACCTGCGCCTGATCGGTGGCTACCGCAACGGCAGTGATCCCGATCTCGACATGGCGATCAAGCAGGTGCCGGTCATCTATGAAATTTTGAAACAGTCGCCCGGCGACAAGGCCTCCAACGATGCCTATGCGGATCTTGCAGGTGCATTGAAAGCAGCGGCCAGCGGCGCGCAGGGCGGAGCGAGACAGAGGGGATGACGATGACTGACCTTGATGCCGATGAACCCGTAGCACCCGTCAGGCCTGCTGTGCTCCGCAAGCGCGTCTTGACCGTTGACCGCATGCTTGCGGCCACCGGCGTGGCTCTGGCCTGCGCTGCCGCCTTCTTTCCCTGGTATGTCTTCTTCAACGAGGAAAAATTCGGCGTGCGCGTCGCAGACTGGCAGAGCACTCGTGATCTGCCCGAGGGACCAGGCCGCAATGTGTTCAGCGTGTCGCCGCTGGCACTGGTCGACAACGATGATGAAAACAGCGGAGACGGCAACAATCTCCCGGCTGTCGATCAGATCGTCACCGCGACGGTACCGACGCTCGGCAAGGAGCGTCCGCAGGGCATGGATCTGCCCGCGGCCCAGCCGTTTCCCGGCCAGAGCGGTTTCCGTTTGCTGCATGTCGCCAATGGGCGTGCGCTGATCGAGGATGGCGGCACCATGTTCATGGTCCGCGTCGGCTCGATCCTGCCCGACAACAGCCGAGTGGCCACCCTCGAACAGCGGGACGGAAAATGGGTCATCGTGACCTCCAAGGGCGATATATATCAGAACAACTAAACTTATCTGGGCGGGGCAAGTCCCACGCAAGATTACTGGCCTAGGCTCCGAGGGGTAAAAGACGGAGTAACGCCCATGAACCCAATCCAGTTGTTCGAGCTGGCTTCCCGACAGGCCGAATGGCTTTCGGTGCGCCAGCAGGTGGTGGCAGGCAATATCGCCAATGCCAGCACACCCAAATACCTGGCTAAGGACATCACCCCGTTCAGCTCCGTGCTGGACAACACGGCGATGGTTCAGCACATGGCCGTGACCCAGCCCGGTCACATGGCGTCGAATGATATCAGCGACGACAATATCGATATCGAGGAGTCGGAGCTCAACGACGAGATCGGCATCCAGGAATCGGGCAACTCCGTTTCTATTTCTGAGGAATTGACCAAAACCGGCGAAATCAGGGGGCAGCATGAGCTGAACACCTCGCTGATGAGCTCCTTCCATCGCATGATGTTGATGACGGTGAAACGCTAATGATTGATCCCTTGAAGGCAGCGATGAAGATCGCGGGCAGCGGCCTGGAAGCCCAGTCCACCCGCATGCGCATCGTCTCGGAAAACATCGCCAACGCGCGCTCGACCGGCGATACGCCCGGCGCCGATCCCTACCGACGCAAGACCATTACCTTCGGCAGCGAACTCGACAAGGTGTCCGGGGCTCAGTTGATCGAAGTTGAAAAGCTCGGTTTCGACAAGTCCGATTTCATCGAGGAATACGATCCGGGTAATCCTGCCGCCGATGAGCGCGGCATCGTCAAGATGCCCAATGTCAATGTCCTGATCGAAATGGGCGACATGCGCGAAACCAACCGAACCTATGAAGCCAATCTGCAGACCATCAAGCAGACGCGCGACATGATTGGCCAGACCATTTCACTTCTGAAGGCTTCGCAATGATCGATTCCATTTCCGGCGTAAGCGCATTTTCCAAGTCGATGGGTCTGGATTCCCTGACCACCGAACTGTCCACCTTCGACCTGTCGACCAAAGGGGTCGCAACGGCTGGCCTGACGCCGGGCATGTCGACCGGCGAGACGTTTCTCTCGACCCTCAACAGCATGGCGACCGACGCGGTCGGCAATCTGCAGAAAGCCGAACAGGCCTCCTTCGACGGCCTGACCGGCAAGGCAAATACCCGCGAAGTGGTGGATGCCGTGATGTCGGCCGAGCAGTCGCTCCAGACGGCGATCGCGTTCCGCGACAAGATTGTCAGCGCCTATCTCGAAATCACGAAGATGCAGATTTAGTAAGCAGGGAACGGACACATGAGAGCTCTTGCGATTGCAGCAACAGGTATGGACGCCCAGCAGACGAATCTGGAAGTCATCGCCAACAACATCGCCAATATCAACACCACCGGCTTCAAGCGGGCACGTGCTGAATTCACCGATCTTCTCTACCAGACCGAGCGCGCCCAGGGCGTGCCGAACCGTGCGAACCAGGCGATCGTGCCGGAAGGCGCCAATATCGGTCTCGGCGTGCAGACGGCCGCAGTCCGCAACATTCATACCCAGGGCGAACTGACCCAGACCGGCAACGAACTCGATATGTCGCTCGTCGGCCGCGGCTGGTTCCAGGTCGAATCGCCCGATGGCACGACCCTCTACAGCCGCTCTGGCGCGTTCAACATGAATGCCGAAGGTCAGCTGGTCACCATCGACGGTTATCTCGTTACCCCGCAGATCACCATTCCGCAGGATGCCAGCGAAGTCGTCATCAGCCGCACAGGCCAGGTCCAGGCGCGTATCGGCAACGATGCCGACTATACCGACCTCGGCCAGCTGACCATCGCAAACTTTGTCAACGAAGCTGGCCTGAAGCCGCTCGGAGACAACCTTGTGGCCGAGACGGCAGCCTCGGGCGAAGCCATCGTCGGCGTCCCGGAAGATCCGGGCTTCGGCTATATCAAGCAGGGTTACCTGGAATCGTCCAACGTCGATTCCGTCAAGGAAATCACAGACATGATCTCGGCACAGCGTGCCTATGAGATGAATTCCAAGGTCATTCAGACCGCCGACGAGATGGCTCAGATCGTCAGCAAGAACCTGAAGTAAGGCAACTGGAGGCAAACATGAGGTTTCGCCGGAAAATCGGGAATGCAATTCGGGCTGCGGCACTCGCCGCAGCGTCCGTCATTGGCTTCGGCGCCTGTGCAGCGCTCGCGCAGGGAACCGCCGTCGTTCCCACCCAGATTATTTATCCCGGCGAGACCATCTCGTCCGCGCAGGTCAATGAAGTCGAGGTGACCAATCCCAACCTGAGCGGCGGCTATGCCCGCACCAAGGCGGAAGTCGTCGGCATGGTATCGAAGCGCACGCTTCTGCCCGGCCGCACCATTCCGACCAGCGGCCTGCGGGAGGCCTTCGCCATCAAGCGCGGCGCCAGCATTCGGCTGACCTTTGCCATTGGCAACATGGTGATCAGCGCCGCTGGCACCCCCATGGTCGATGCCACGGTCGGCGAGGTGATCAAGGTCCGCAACATCGATTCCGGCGCGATCGTCACCGGCACGGTCATGGCCGATGGGACAGTACAGGTGATGGCGAAATGAAACTGTTTGCATCATCGCGGATTGCGCTTTGCGCGTTGGCCCTGGTTCTGGCGCCGCTTCAGCCGCTCCAGGCCGCGAATTCGCGCATCAAGGATATCGCATCGCTGCAGTCCGGGCGTGACAACCAGCTGATCGGCTATGGTCTGATCGTCGGCCTGCAGGGCACCGGCGACAGCCTGCGTTCGTCACCGTTCACGGATCAGTCGATGCGCGCCATGTTGCAGAATTTGGGCATTTCCACCCAGGGCGGCCAGTCCAATGCCAAGAACGTTGCTGCCGTCATGGTCACGGCCAACCTGCCGCCGTTTTCCAGCCCCGGCAGTCGGATCGATGCCAATGTCAGCTCACTCGGCGATTCAACTTCGCTGCGCGGCGGTACGCTGATCATGACATCGCTCACCGGCGCCGACGGCCAGATCTATGCCGTTGCCCAGGGCTCCGTCATCGTGTCCGGCTTCAACGCGCAAGGCGACGCGGCGTCGGTACAGGAAGGCATCACCACCTCAGGCCGTGTGCCGGGCGGCGCCATCATCGAGCGCGAATTGCCGTCCAAGTTCAAGGATTCGGTCAACCTGGTGCTGCAGCTGCGCAATCCCGACTTCACCACGTCGCTGCGCATCGCCGATACCATCAACGCCTATGCCGCCGCCAATTACGGTGCTCCGATCGCCGAGGCGCGCGACAGCCAGGAGGTGGTGGTCCAGAAGCCACGCACGGCCGATCTCGCCCGTCTGATGGCGGATGTCGAAAATCTGGTGGTCGCGACAGACTCGCCGGCCAAGGTCGTGATCAACGAGCGCACGGGCACGATCGTCATCGGCGCCGAGGTTCGTGTCTCGCGCGTCGCGGTGAGCTACGGCACCCTGACGGTTCAGGTCACCGAGACGCCGCAGGTCATCCAGCCCGAGCCGTTTTCCCGCGGCGAAACGGCAGTTCAGGAACAGACCGATATCATAACCCAGAAGACCGGCGACAAGGTCGTGATCGTTGATGGTCCCGATCTCAGGACGCTTGTCAGCGGCCTCAACAGCATCGGCGTCAAGCCTGACGGTATTATCGCCATACTCCAGGGCATCAAGTCCGCCGGCGCCCTGCAAGCGGAGCTTGTCCTGCAATGACACAGTCCAGGCATTTTCCCTCGCTGCCGCCGATCCTGCGCAATGGCTTGATCATTGGTGCCATCGCCTGTCTGCCGGCCTTTGCCGACAATGCGGTTGGCCAGCAACAGGCCGTCAACCCGAGCGACGCCGAGATCCAGCAGTTCTGCACCGGAATTGCCGATGCAGCTCGTGACCAGCGCTACCTGCTGCAGAAGCAGGAACTCGAAAAGCTTCAGGCCGATGTCGACAGCCGGATCGCCGTGCTCGAGACCCGGAGGGCCGAATACGAGGACTGGTTGGGGCGCCGCAATGCGTTCATGAAGCAGGCCGAAGGGCAGTTGATCGAGATCTACAAGAAAATGGCGCCGGATGCGGCGGCACCGCAGCTTGAGGAAACGGATGTCATTCTCGCTGCCGCGATCATCATGAAGCTGCCGCCACGCCAGTCGAGCCTCATTCTGACGGAAATGCAGCCGGACAAGGCAGCCAAGGTCGCCGCGATCATGTCGAGTGCCGGTGATTCCACTACATCGAAGGATCCATCATGATCAAGCGTTCACCGGCATTGCTGGCTGTTCTGTTTCTTGCCGGCTGCCAGAGCCAGACCGTCAAGGAAATCGGTAACGCACCGGCGATGAGTCCGATCGGATCCGGCCTGCGCTTCAGCCAGACGCCGCAGATGGCGCTGTATCCCAAGCAGCCGCAGGCGACCGCCAGCGGTTATTCGCTGTGGAGCGACAGCCAGTCTGCCCTTTTCAAGGATGCCCGCGCATTGAATGTCGGCGACATCCTGACGGTCAATATCCAGATCAACGACAAGGCATCGTTCGAGAACGAAACCGATCGAAGCCGCACCAATTCAAGCGGCCTCTCGTGGTCGACGGCGGTCGATCTGTTCGGCAACGAGATCCCGGCAACCACCGGAGACCTGAGCTCAGGCTCTGATACCAGCACCCAGGGCAAGGGCTCGACCGAACGCTCGGAGAAGTTGACCCTGCTGGTTGCAGCCGTCGTCACCGGCATCCTCGAAAACGGCAATCTCCTGATCAGCGGCTCGCAGGAAGTGCGCGTCAACCACGAGATTCGCATTCTCAACGTCGCGGGTATCGTGCGGCCGCAGGATGTCGATGCCGACAACACGATTTCCTACGAGCGCATCGCCGAGGCTCGCATCTCCTACGGTGGCCGCGGCCGCCTGACCGAAGTGCAGCAGCCGCCCGTCGGGCAGCAGGTGGTCGATCTGTTCTCGCCGTTCTGACGGCGCGAACGCAAGGCAGAGCAGGAACGGCAGATCCGATGGAACAAAGCGAAGAGCCGACAGGCAAGAAGAAGTCCGGCCTCATGATGCTGGTGGTGCCGCTGGTCGTGCTCACCGCCGTCGGCGGCGGCGGTGGCTGGGTCATCGGCAATATGCTGGCGCCGCAGGTCAAGCTGTCCGAGGAGGCGGCCAAGGCGGCTGAGGCTGCCCCGGCAGCCCATGGCGAGGCCAAGAAGGAAGAAGGGCTTCCCAAGATCGCCACCGAAGCCAATGGCATCGTTCAACTGGAAGCAATCACCACCAACCTGGCCTATCCGTCCGAAAACTGGATCCGGGTGGAATTGGCCTTGCTTTTCAACGGTGCGCCCGACGTGAAGATTGCCGAGGATGTGCATCAGGATATCATGGCCTATCTGAGAACGGTCTCGCTGCAGCAGGTCGAAGGGCCGCGCGGCTTTCAATATCTCAAGGATGACATCCAGGAGCGTGTTGACCTTCGCTCCGAAGGGCGCGTATCGAAGGTGATGTTCAGGACGTTTGTCATCGAATGATTCGATTCTTGCTTATTGCCGCTGTCATGATGATGGCGCCGGAACTTGCTCACGCGCAGCAGTTTCCGACGGAGATCTTCAACACGCCGATCGATGGATCGGTGGCGGCATGGATTATCCGCACTTTTGGCCTTCTGACCGTCCTGTCGGTTGCCCCTGGCATCCTGATCATGGTCACCAGCTTCCCGCGCTTCCTGATCGCCTTCTCGATCCTGCGCTCGGGCATGGGGCTTGCGACAACCCCCTCCAACATGATCTTGACCAGCATGGCTCTGTTCATGACCTTCTATGTCATGGCGCCGACCATGGATCAGTCATGGCGCACCGGCGTCCAGCCGCTGCTGGCAAACCAGATCAACGAAGCCGAGGCCGTGGCCTTGATCGCCGAACCCTTCCGCACATTCATGACTGCCAATACCCGCGACAAGGATCTGCGGCTGTTTGTCGACATCGCCAACGAGCGCGGCCAGAGCACGGTGACCGACGAGAAGGTCGACTACCGCGTGCTCGTTCCGGCCTTCATGCTGTCGGAGATCCGCCGCGGTTTCGAAATCGGGTTTCTGATCGTTCTGCCTTTCCTCGTCATCGATATGGTGGTCGCCACGATCACCATGGCCATGGGCATGATGATGCTGCCGCCCACCTCGATTTCGCTGCCGTTCAAGATCCTGTTTTTTGTCTTGATCGATGGTTGGAACCTGCTGGTTGGCAGCCTGGTACGCTCGTTTGCCTGACGCGCGATAAAATCTTTACCAATTCGCTTACTCCCCTGTTTACCATAGATTTAACCGGGCTTAGCAGTCCCTAATATGTTAAGCTGTTGGCAATATTTGACGGTCAGTTTGGTCCTCACACGAAGGGTCTGGTAGACGAAAAATTCGCTACCGAATGGCATGATGCCGAACTGTCGTAGCCGGTAATTTCCAGTCCGGTATGTCCCCATTAGTATCTTGTTTTAAGGGACAAATAACATGGCCAGCATTCTGACCAACACCAACGCTATGTCTGCACTTTCGACGCTGCGTTCGATCTCCGCCAACATGGAATCCACCCAGAACGCGATCTCCACAGGCAAGAGCGTTGCATCTGCTTCGGACAACGCTGCGTACTGGTCGATCTCCACGACGATGAAGTCCGACAACATGGCTCTCGGCGCCGTCTCTGACGCGCTCGGCCTCGGTGCCGCCAAGGTTGATACTGCCTATGCCGGTATGGACGCCGCCATCGACGTCGTGACGGAAATCAAGGCAAAGCTCGTCGCCGCCAAGGAACAGGGTGTCGACAAGGAAAAGATCCAGGAAGAAATCTCGCAGCTCCAGGATCAGCTGACCTCGATCGCTGAATCCGCTTCGTTCAACGGCCAGAATTGGCTGGCGAATGAAGGTGGCGACGTGACTGTCATCACCGGCTTTGTCCGCGCTGCCGACAACACGGTCACGGTCAAGTCGAGCACGATCACGCTGGACGACACCAACATGCTGTTCAGCGCTGACGCCGCCGGCGTTATCGACGAAGCAACCGGCATCCTGGGTGCCAACGGCACTGCCTCGTCGTCGAGCATTGTCGGCTTCGAAATCGACAACGACACCGACTCTGCAACGCTCGACAACCTGCTCACCGACGTTGAAACCGCTCTGACAAGCATGGTCAGCGCCGGCGCAACGCTCGGCTCGCTGTCCAGCCGCATCGATCTGCAGTCTGAATTTGCTGACAAGCTGTCCGACGCAATCGAAACCGGCATCGGCCGTCTCGTCGACGCCGACATGAACGAAGAATCGACCCGCCTCAAGGCCCTGCAGACCCAGCAGCAGCTGGCGATCCAGGCTCTGTCGATCGCCAACAGCGACTCGCAGAACATCCTGTCGCTCTTCCGTTAATCGCAAGAACGAGCTGGCCCGTAAGGGCCGGCTAGACTATCCCGACGCCGATATGCCTTGGTGGCTGACCAGAGGCGCGCGAAGGGAAAGCTTCAACATCCGGAGGCTGAACCGGGTAAGTGGCTGCGAAGGTCGCGTCTGGAAACAGACGCGGCCTTTTCGTTTTATTAAGCATTTTTTGTTACGCGCGCGTGCACGCGAAGATTGCATTTTTTTTACGCTAACCATTGAGCTGGCGGATCCCCTTAGGCCTTCGTTAACCAACATGGGTTTATCTGAACCCATCGAAGGGGCGAGCTAACCAATTAAATTCAGCCGGTTAGCAGGCATGACGCTGTGCGCACCTACCGGTGATACCGGAATGCCCTTCCTATTCAGCCATTAAGGGGCACACACCTATGACGAGCATTTTGACGAACGTCGCCGCAATGTCGGCACTCAGCACCCTGCGCAGCATCAGCAGCGGCATGGAAGAAACCCAGTCGCGCGTTTCCTCCGGCGAACGCGTTGGTGAAGCGTCTGACAACGCAGCTTACTGGTCGATCGCAACGACCATGAAATCCGACAACATGGCCCTCTCGGCTGTCTCCGACGCCCTCGGCCTCGGCGCTTCCAAGGTCGATACTGCCTATGCCGGTATGGACGCCGCCATCGACGTCGTGAAGGAAATCAAGGCCAAGCTGGTAACGGCGACCGAAGAAGGCGTCGACAAGGCCAAGGTTCAGGAAGAAATTTCGCAGCTGCAGGAACAGCTGATGTCGATCGCAGAATCCGCTGCATTCAGCGGCGAGAACTGGATTGCCGGCGACGCTGCCGACGTGACCGTCGTTTCTGGCTTCGTACGTGATGCCAACAATGCGGTTTCTGTGAAGACCACCACCTACACGCTCGACGCTGCAGCTGACGGCACACTGCTGTTCGGTGGCGACGGCGCAGGCGGCATCGACGACACGACCGGTGTCCTCGGCACTGCAGGCGGCGCGACGATCGGCGTATCCGTATACGAACTCGACATCAGCACATTCGACGGCACGGAAATGGCCGAAGCTCTGACGCTTGTTGATGAAGCCCTGGCTTCCATGACGAGCGCTGCTGCAGAACTCGGTTCGATCTCCACCCGCATCGAACTGCAGGAAGATTTTGTCGGTTCTCTCTCTGACTCGCTCGATAGCGGTATCGGCCGTCTGGTTGACGCAGACATGAATGAGGAATCGACCCGCCTGAAGGCGCTTCAGACGCAGCAGCAGCTGGCTATCCAGTCGCTCTCGATCGCCAATTCTTCTTCGGAAGTCATCCTCTCGCTCTTCCGTTAAGCCTAGGCTTTCGGTCAACAGCAAGATCGCAATTTTGGAAAGCCGCCCTCCGGGGCGGCTTTTTTTTACATCGTCAAATTGCGTTAACCATGCATTAACCATGTCCGGTTTACATGAAGGTCAAGTAACGATGGATTAACCAAAACGAAGAAGTGGTTAATTGCATTAGGCGACGCCATCGTTCCCGGACGGACCGGGATGTCCCAGAAACTAGCCATTTTTAGGGGACGCGCAAGTGACCAGCATTTTGACAAACAATGCAGCTATGACTGCACTCCAGACCCTTCGCACTATTGATTCCAGCATGGAAGACACCCAGGCGCGTGTATCGTCAGGTCTCCGTGTCGGCACGGCGTCCGACAACGCCGCCTACTGGTCGATCGCCACCACCATGCGATCTGACAATATGGCACTCTCGGCTGTGCAGGATGCACTCGGCCTTGGCGGCGCCAAGGTTGATACGTCCTACGCCGCGATGGAAAGCGCCATCGAAGTCGTCAAGGAAATTAAGGCCAAGGTCGTGGCGGCAACCGAAGAAGGTGTCGACAAGTCCAAGATCCAGGAAGAAATCGACCAGCTCAAGGAGCAGCTCCGTTCGATCTCCGAATCGGCAAGCTTCAGTGGCGAAAACTGGATTGCCGGCGATGCCGCCACCAAGACGGTCGTGTCCGGATTTGTCCGCGATTCCAGCGGCGCGGTGACGGTCAAGACGACAGAATACGTGCTGAGCGACGCCGCTGATGGCAACCTTTTGTTCGGCGGCGACGGTGCCGGCAATATCGAATACACAACGGGTATCCTTGGAACCGTCTCGGCATTTACCGGTGTTGGCGATGTGTCCGTTGATACGCTCGATCTCAATGCCTTCGATCCGGCTGACATGGCCGCGAACATGCAGGAATCGCTGGATCTCATCGAAAGTGCCTTGCAGAGCATGACGAGCGCGGCCGCTGAACTCGGCTCGATCTCCATGCGCATCGAACTCCAGGAAGATTTCGTGAGCACGCTCACCGACTCGATCGACTCCGGTATCGGTCGTCTCGTTGACGCAGACATGAACGAGGAATCAACCCGCCTGAAGGCCCTGCAGACCCAGCAGCAGCTCGCCATCCAGTCGCTGTCGATTGCCAACACCGCTTCCGAAAGCATCCTGACTCTCTTCCGTCAGTAAGGGCGCCTTGGCTAGGGGCGACTTCGTCCCGAGCTGACAAGTCGGATGTATTCGGTATGAACCGCACCCAGAAATGGGTGCGGTTTTTTCGTGCCTTGCGTGAAGCTGGCCGATTTATGCGGTTTTCCCTCCAAGCAGATTTCCGACCTTGCCAAATGGCGCATGCGTTTGTTAACTGGCGCCGTTAACGATTTGTTAATGGTTGCGGGGACCGGCGGAATGCTGGTCTGCATGATGCCCCTCCGTTGCCACCGGTATGCTTCCGGCCTTTTGGATTGACGATTAAGGGCACCTCAATGACCAGCATCATGACCAACGCTGCCGCAATGGCGGCCCTGCAGACTCTGCGATCGATCGATACCAATCTGGAAACGACGCAAAGCCGCGTTTCCTCGGGCTATCGGGTCGAGACAGCTTCGGACAATGCCGGCTATTGGTCGATTGCCACCACCATGCGCTCCGACAATGCTGCATTGTCGACGGTCTCGGACGCGCTGGGTCTGGGTGCCGCCACGGTGGATACCGCTTACACGGCGCTCGACAACGTCATCGAAGTCATGTCGTCGATCAAGGCCAAGCTGGTCGCCGCAAGCGAGCCGGGCGTCGACAAGGAAAAGATCAACGAAGAAATGAAACAGCTGAAGAACCAGCTGGTTTCGGCGGCGCAGTCGGCATCATTCTCCGGTGAGAACTGGCTCTACAATACGAATGTCAACGAACTGGGCACCAAACAGGTTGTCTCCTCCTTTGTGCGCGGCGCCGACGGCAGCGTTCAGGTGACGACGCTGGACTTCGACACCGCGGATTCCGTCCTGATCGATACCGAATACGCAGGCCGCGGCTTCCTGACCAAGGCGATTGACGCCGACACCCTCGTTCCGGACCCGACGGGTACGGCGCGCGAATATTATCTTCTCGACGTCGGTTCCGTCGTGCCGCCGACCGGTGATCCGATCGAGATTGACAATGACACCGACACGGAAACGTTGGATGACATGATCAGCGTCGTCGACGATCTGATCAGCCAGTTGACCGACGCTGCCGCAACGCTGGGCGCGATCACCAGCCGCATCGAAATGCAGGACAATTTCGTCTCCAACCTGATGGACGTGATCGACAAGGGTGTCGGCCGTCTGGTCGATGCCGACATGAACGAGGAATCGACCCGTCTGAAAGCCCTGCAGACCCAGCAGCAGCTTGGCATCCAGGCGCTTTCAATCGCCAACAGCAGCGCAGAAAAGCTGCTCACCCTGTTCCGCGAGTAAACGCAAGCCTCCGCAGCATGGCCAGATCCGCCATCAATACGGCAGTCACCTTTTGGACCGCGCGATCATTCCGGCGCGGTCCGTCGCATTCATCCTCGCGCAAGTTTGAAACCCTAGCTTCGGCCAAAGCACCCGTGGACACATGCGCCCGCGACCGGCTCGATCCGAAGGTGATCTCGACATTGGAAGTGATGATGCTGCGCGTTCGGACATTTATGGAATTTAATCTGCTTGAGATCAGTGACCGTTCATCCGGACCGGTCGTCCTCGCCGATGGAGGCGACCGCCGATGAGCATGCCGCTGACCCGCCTTTTGAAGGATTTTTCCGCGCCCCCTGCGCCGGCGCCGTCACTGTCGGCGCGTTTTGACGTGTCCGAGCCGGATCCGTTCGACATGGATTTCCCGGCCCTACCGGAACCTGAGCCGATCGATGTCGACGCAGAGCGCCGCGAGGCCTATGCCGAAGGGCACGAGGCAGGCGAAAAGGCCGCCGAAAGTCGTTTGGAAGTGGATCGCCAGGCAATGGAGGTTGCCCATTCGCAGGCGATTGCCGAGCTGGAAGCCCGGCATCGCGACGAACTGACCAAGGCTCTTTCGGAGAAGCTGCCTGCCATCATCAACGAGCTTTCGCTTGCCATCAGCGATCAGGTGGCCGTGGCTCTTGCGCCGCTGTTTTCCGATGCGGTGGCAGAAAAGGCCGTCGCCGATCTCGCGCATCTGTTGAAAACGGCAATCAGTGCCGGCGAGGCGGGCGTCATTGAGCTACGCGGCCCCAAGGCGCTGTTCGCAATGCTGTCTGCCCAGATGCCGGAGCATCTCGGCCTTATGCATCATGTCGAGGCGGATGACCTCGATCTTTCCGCCGAGTTTGCTGAGGCGGCGCTGGTCACGCGCATATCGGCCTTTACGGCAAGCCTCAGGAAGGTGATCGGATGAGCGACGAAAATCACCATCACGGCAAGAACGAGATCATCATCATCAAGCGCCATGGCGGCGGCGATCACGATGGCGCCCATGGTGGTGCCTGGAAAATCGCCTATGCCGACTTCATGACGGCGATGATGGCATTCTTTCTCGTCATGTGGCTGGTCAACGCCGCAAACGAAGAGACCAAGGCCTCCGTTGCCAGCTATTTCAACCCGATCAAGCTGTCGGATGAGAAGCCGACCGAAAAAGGTTTGAAGAAGCCCGTCGATCAGGCCGAGGGCGAGCAGAAGCAGGAGCGCTCGAAAGTCGAGGCCGACGAGCAGACCGTCGGGGCAGCCGCTGCGACTGGTGAAGACCAGACGGCCACCTCCGGTGACCAGGCCAACTATTCTGAAGCTGATTTCTTCGAAAACCCCTATTCCGTTCTGGCCGAAATCGCCCAGGAAGTCGGCCAGCAGGCCAATGTCAGCGCCAAGGGCGAGGGTGGTGCGGCTGATTCCGGCCCGTCGACCGGTGCTCAGGGCGGCGAGGCCTATCGCGACCCCTTCGATCCCGACTTCTGGACGCAGCAGGTCCAGACGGCCATCACGCCGGTCGGCAAGCCGACCGATGCAACGACGCCGGCCGAGCCGCAGACCGCTGAGATCCAGCCACCGCAGGAACCGGCAGACCCGACGGAACCGGACCAGCAGATCGCCCTGGTCGTGCCCGGGCAAAAGCCCCAGATGCAGCCGGACATTGCCCCGGACATTGCCAAGGAAGCCAAGCCGGAAGACGGCAAGACAGAACAGCCAAAGGACGGCAAGTCCGCGATGACGGCAGAAGCCGAGCTCGCGGTCCAGCAGGCCTCGGCCGATACGCTGAAGGCGCAGATCGAAGCCGAGATCGGCGGCGTGTCCGGCAAACTCGCCGAAGGTCTCATTGTCACCCCGGCCGAAGGCGGCCTTCTGGTCTCGATCAGCGACCAGAGCGACCAACCGATGTTCAGCGTCGGCTCGGCGGTGCCCCAGCGCGAGATGGTGCTGGCGATGGAAAAGATCGGCAAGCTGCTGCAGGGCCGGCCGGGATCGATCATTATTCGCGGCCATACCGACGGCCGCCAGTTCAAGGGCAGCGAGAACGACAACTGGCGCCTCTCGATGGCGCGTGCGCATAGCGCCTATTACATGCTTTTGCGCGGCGGCCTGACGGAAGATCGCGTCCAGCAGGTGTCCGGCTTTGCCGATCGCCGACTGCAGGTCCCGGATGATCCGCTGGCCGACGCCAACCGGCGCATCGAAATCCTGATTCAGGCGGAGCAGGGATAATGATGCTCCGCAGGGTATCCATCTCGGTCCTGGCATTCGCCGCGCTTGTCGGTCTGGGAAATGCGTCCGCACGGGCCAACGACATGGATACCATCCAGCCTTTCCAGATGCTGCGCTCGCTGCAGTTCGTCCAGGACACCGTGGTCCTGGGCGATCATTCGGCCGCCGAAATGCAGCGCTTCATGCTTGGAACCATCGACGAGCGCTTGCGCAGCGCCGATCAGGTGATCTTCGATGATCCGCGCAATGTCGATGCCGCCCTGATCTACGCGATGAGCGGTGGCAATCCGGCGACGCTGGAATTCCTGGTAGCGCGTGACATCAACGGCAATTTCGACAACCGCATTGCCGATAGCCTGCGCAAGTATCTGAGCGGCAAGGGCACCCTGATTGCCAAGTCTCTCGGCGAGATCAGCAAGGAATATCGCAATACCGATCTGGCGCCGTATCTGGCTTTGGTTGCAGGCAACGTGACGATCACGCGCGATCCCGTCGAGGCGCTCAAATTCTATGACTGGGCCCGACTGACAGCACCCGGCACGATCGTCGAGGAAGCCGCCCTGCGGCGATCGCTGGCGGTTGCCGTTGACGCAAAGATTGTCGACAAGGCAGGAGGCTACGCCAATCGCTATGCCCGGCGTTATCTCTATTCTCCCTATGCCAGCCAGTTTGCCGATCTCTTCGTCCAA
The DNA here is from genome assembly GCF_918741265.1 of Rhizobium sp. CECT 9324. Classification (NCBI taxonomy): domain Bacteria; kingdom Pseudomonadati; phylum Pseudomonadota; class Alphaproteobacteria; order Hyphomicrobiales; family Rhizobiaceae; genus Rhizobium; species Rhizobium sp. CECT 9324. The sequence continues at coordinate 1,181,774 of NZ_CAKKMZ010000001.1, forward strand.
CTGGTCGTCGAGCATTATGACGTCATCAAGCAGGAAGATATCGAAGCGACGCTTGGATACATGGACAATGATCGCCGCCGTGAGGTCTATCTACGCATTGCCCGTAAAGCCGCGATCGCTGGACGTAAGGACCTGACCAAGATGGCTGCAGATCAGGCGAGGGCCTTGTCAGGAACGGCTGAAGGTGCCGACGCGCTCGCGAACCTCTACGGCGGCCTTGTCAATCTTTCAACGGATAAAGTCGATGACGCCATGCAGGCAATCATGGACATTCCGGCGGAATCGCTCTCGCCGAAGGATCTCGCGCTGCGCCGGGCAGCAGAAGCCGTCGCAAAGGAAGTCTTGCGCAAACCCGAGCCTGTGCGTGAAAGCCTGACGCAAGCCAACGCTAATACAACTGATGCGGATACAGGGGCGATGGCCTCAGTCGATGCTGATTCAGACTTGCAGGATCCGACGGCGCCACCGACCCCTGCCTCCGTGCCGCAGCCTCAACCGGTTTCCGCTGAAGCTGCCGAGACCAATGCCGCCAACCTCGATCCGGCGGTTCGTACCTTTGTTGATTCCGGACGCACCAAGCTGGATGCGATCGATGATCTCCTCAAGCAGGAAGGCCCCTGACCATGTTGGACGCGTATACAGCCCCCAGGATCCCCACGACGGATACAGTGGCCTCGCATGCGGCGTCGGCTGGTCGATCTGACAAATCCGGCGACGGCGGCTTTTCCGAAGCGTTGTCCAGTTCGGGGCGCCAGGACCATGGCGACGCAAACGATAGCGGAGTCAGCGGTGAGCCAGATGCCGGCAGCGAGCATCCCGATGCCGCATCGGAGGAAACCGGCAGAACCAAGCGTCCGATTATCGACCTTACTCAGGCGAGTTTGCTGAAGCCCGTGACGGCGGAGGCGGAGAACGCCGCGACCGAGCAGGTGCCTGTCGAGGGCAAGGACAAGATCAAAGGCAAGGTGAAGGAGCACGACGCCACCGACGGCAAGACTGCTTCCGTCGACCCGCGCCAGCTTGCAGCGCAAGCGCAGACCGGAGGCCAGAAACCCACCGCCACCAGCGGGGAGAAAACCACCGACGTGGATGCGGATGTTGTCAAGACCGACGAAGGCGCGCTGGTGGACGGCAAGAGCCCCGATCTCGGCGATGTCCTGTCGCTCCTGACCAGTGGAACTGCTGCCGAGCAGATCAAGGGCCAGCCCGATGGCCATGAGGCGGTAGAAGGCAAGACCAATGGCGATCATGGCGTCGATGCCGTATCAGCCCTCGGCGTCTCAACCGAGGATGCCGGAGCTGAGACCGGCACCGAGGCTGGTGACCAGGCATTCCGTTTTGTGCGCGCCGACGGCAAGGGCCAACCCGTAACCCTGAGGAGCGAAGCCGCTCAGACCGTGCGGGAAGACAATGAGCCCGCATCGACGACCGTCGAAACGGTTACCGTCATCGATGCGCGCCGCTTCCTGGCGCCGGTATCGAGCAACAATGCCGCTTCGATTACCGCGGCGATGGTTGGCGACAGCGAGTGGGTCAGCGCGATGTCGCCCGGCTCGGAACTGGCCAATGCTGCCACGCAGTCGAGCCAGGGCAAGGTCGTCAACACGCTGAAGATCCAGATGAGCCCGATCGAGCTTGGCAGCGTCACCGCGACGCTGAAGCTGACGGGCGAAGAGCTTTCGGTTCAATTGACCGTCGAAAACCATGCGGCGCTGCAGAAGCTGACCAAGGATCAGGACGAGATCCTGAAGGCCTTGCGCGCGCAGGGGCTGACCATCGACCAGGTGCAGATCAACATCCAGGTCGCGCCCGCGGAACGCAGCGCAGACAGCCAGAACAATGGCAATGGCCAGCAGAACGGGCAGGCGGGCCAGCAGGCCTCGGATCAGTCGGGGCGGCAAGCCGGCGGCGATCGGCAGACACGCGGCGACGCATCGGGTGACAGGGTGAGGATGACGGATGACAGGACGCTTCAGCCAGCTGGCAACCAGGCTATTGCCGACGACAGCGCTCGTCCTGATCTCATTTACATCTAGTGCAGCGGCAACCGCTGGCGTCTGCGAGCGTGAAATCAGCGCCGCTGCGGCGAAGTATGGGGTGCCTGAGGGCATCCTTTATTCCGTTGGCCTGACCGAGACCGGGCGCAAGGGATCGCTGCAGCCTTACGCGATGAACGTCGAGGGGCGGGCGATTTATTCGCAAGACATGAGCGAGGCGCTCGGCGCTTTCCAGGCGGCGCGCGGACAGGGGGCCAAGCTGATCGACGTGGGCTGCATGCAGATAAACCAGCACTTCCACGGCGACCAGTTCACCTCTGTTCAAGCCATGTTCGACCCCCGGAAGAACGTCGAATATGCCGCCCGCTTTCTCAGCAAGCTGCACAATCGCCACGAAACCTGGACTATGGCAGTCGCCCGATATCACGCCGGGCCCAACAATGACCCGGCGCAAAAGCGCTATGTCTGTCGCGTTATCGCCAATCTGGTTGCCACAGGCTATGGAACCTGGACGACCAACGCGCGTCAATTTTGTGGTGCATAGCAACCTTTGATTGTTTGACAGCCACACTAGTGCCGATTTGCCAATTGTGGCGAGACTGCGGACAAATGGGGCAAAGCAAGAGCTTGTGCGAAGCTTGCGTTAACTTTTCCACTAAAAAATAGTGCAGAGAAGTCGCTGTACCCACTATATATAGATCAAATCGGCACCAATTCGTTAATCAATTATTAATATCTATCATTAACTTTCGCCAGTTGTCCCTGAATCCCCCGATTCGTACCCATAGTGCATCGAAACACCACACTGATTCGGAGGCGGCTGAATGATCGTCGTGGTTGATGAGCGCGAGCTCGTGAAAGACGGGTACACTTCTCTATTTGGACGGGAAGGTATTCCATCCACCGGATTTGATCCGGCGGAATTCGGGGAATGGGTCACTACGGCGGCTGATTCCGACATTGCGGCAGTTGAGGCTTTTCTGCTCGGTCAGGGCGATAGCACCTTGGAACTGCCGCGGGCAATCCGGGATAGAACCCAGGCGCCGGTGATCGCAGTCAGCGATCAGCCATCCCTGGAGGCGACCTTGGCCCTGTTTGATTGCGGCGTCGACGACGTCGTGCGCAAGCCGGTCCATCCTCGCGAGATCCTGGCACGGGCGGCGGCCATTCGCCGGCGTCTGAAGGCAATTTCCAACTTTACCGAAATCGGTCCGATCCGGGTCTTCTCCGATGGGCGCGATCCGGAAATTTCCGGCGATGTCTTTCCTCTGCCGCGGCGCGAACGTCGCATCCTGGAATACTTGGTCGCAAATCGCGGACGACGCGTTTCGAAGACCCAGATCTTCAACGCCATCTACGGCATCTTCGACGAGGAAGTCGAAGAGAACGTCGTCGAAAGTCACATCTCCAAGCTTCGCAAGAAGCTTCGTAAGAAGCTCGATTTCGACCCGGTCGATTCCAAGCGCTTCCTTGGCTACTGCATCGACTGGAGCTGATCGGGCAGCATGCGGTTCCCTGCGTGGGGACGGCTGATCGGATGAATTCGACCGATCACCGAACTGTCATACAGCCTCACGCAAGGCCCATCCCCTAGTCTCCGTACTGACTACCGAAGCGAGGATTTTAATATGAGCCTTTACGGAACAATGCGAACCGGCGTGTCCGGGATGAATGCCCAGGCGAACCGCCTCGGCACCGTCGCCGACAACATCGCGAATTCCAGCACTGTCGGCTACAAGAAGTCGTCGACACAATTTTCATCCATGATTTTGCCAAGCTCTGCAGGCCAGTACAATTCCGGTGGTGTCGAAACGGACGTCCGTTATTCGATCTCCAGCCAGGGCACCTTCAGCTACACCACATCCTCCACGGACCTTGCTATCAATGGCGACGGCTTCTTCATCGTATCGGGTGAAGACGGCGTCGAATACCTGACCCGCGCCGGTGCGTTCACCTTGCAGGACGACGGTAGTTTGCAGAACTCCGCCGGCTATACGCTGATGGGTTATGAATATGATTCTGCCGCCGATCCGACGATCGTCGTCAACGGTTTTGACGGCCTGACAGAAGTGAACCTGTCTGGTTCCGGCATTTCCGCAGTTGCCTCCACGAGTGGGGCGCTCTCGGTCAATCTGCCGAACTTCGAGGCCGATGGCTACGTCAAGACGACCTCGCTGAAGGTCTTCGACAGCCAGGGCACGAGCCGTCTTGTCGAATTTACCTACACGAAAGACAGCGACAACAACTGGACGGTCGATGCTGTCATTCCTGAAACCGGCGATGTGCTTCTGGCCGGTGCAGCAATGGAGTTCGACAGCGATGGCAACTTGATTAATCCGGATCCGGCCGAGTTTGTGCTCGATCCTGTTGCGGATATCGATGGTGCCACGATCCCTGCCATCACGCTCAGCGCTGCTGGTACGACGCAGCTGGCGTCCGAGTTCTCCGTGCAGAATGGTAAGGTCGACGGTAACGCCGCATCCAAGGTGAAGGGTTACGAAATCGACGACACCGGTGTGGTTTCCGTCGCCTACGAAAACGGTGACCTCGTGCCCACGTTCCGCGTGGCGCTCGCCAGCGTTCAGAGCCCCGACAACCTCAATCCGGTTGCCGGAAACCTTTACACCCAGTCCAACGACTCGGGTGTGGTGGTCATGGGCTATGCCGGCTCGAGCGGCTTCGGCAGCATCATCTCCGGCGCTCTGGAAGACTCCAACGTCGACGTGGCTGAAGAGCTCACCGCGATGATCGAGTCCCAGCGCAACTACACTGCAAACTCCAAGGTATTCCAGACCGGCTCCGAATTGATGGAAGTCCTGGTCAACCTGAAGAGATAGACCGAAAAAGTTAGGGTAGCCTTATGTCGCTTGCATCATCGCTTGGCACTGCTCAGGGAATCTTCCGGAACACGGGGCAACAGACCTCCGTGCTCACGACGAACATCGCCAATGATGGAAACGAGAACTATGTAAGGCGCCAGGCCGTCGTCACCACCACCGTTTACGGTGCGACGATGGTGCAAAATGAGCGGTCGCAGCAGATGGCACTGCTGCGCCAGTTCTCCAGCGCGACATCGCAGCAGAGCTCGCAAAGCACCCTGCTGGAAGGTCTCGAAACAATCTCCAGCGCGCTGGGTGGCAACGACTACGAACTGTCGACGTCAACCTATCTCGCCAATCTTCAGAGCAGCCTCCAGTCCTTTGCGGCTGCCCCCGGTGAATATGCACTCGCATCCACCGTGGTCACCGACGCGATCGACGTTGCCAATTCGCTGAACAATGCAACAGCGTCGACCCAGCAGCTGCGCGCCGATACCGATGCCCAGATTGCCGAACAGGTCGAGAGCCTGAACAAACTTCTCGCTGAATTCAAGACGGTCAATGACGCGGTTGTTCGTCTGACGGCGACGGGTGGTGAAGCCAGTGATTACCTCGATCGGCGCGACACGCTGGTCAAGGAGATTTCCGGCATCGTCGGTGTCAGCATCAACATGCGCGACAACAGCGACATGGTGCTCTACACGTCGGACGGCACCACGCTGTTCGAGACCGATCCGCGCGAAGTCACGTTCGACCGCAAATACAATTACGATGCATCGGTTACCGGGAATTCGATCTATATCGACGGTACGCCGGTGCGGGCCGGTGTTGGCGGCAATACCGACGGGCAGGGCACTCTCAGCGCGCTGGTTCAGCTGCGCGATGTCATTGCACCGACGTTCCAGGTGCAGCTTGATGAGGTTGCCCGCGGGCTGATCGAAGCCTTTGCCGAAACCGATCCCTCGGGCGGTCAGCCGGACGCGCCGGGCCTGTTTACCTGGTCTGGTGGCACGACGTTGACATCCGGCACAGTGGAGCCTGGACTGGCTGCGAAGATCAGGGTCAACGACGCTGTGCGATCCGATGCCGGCGGTGATCCGACGCTGATCCGCGACGGTGGCATCAACGGCACCGACTATGTCCACAACACCGCCGGGGCTTCGGGTTACACCGACCTGATCAACACCTATGTCGACGCCATGTCGGCCGACCGTGAATTCTCTGCGGACGCCGATCTGACCACGACGAGCAGCCTGCTGTCTTTCGCCAGCGACTCCATCGGCTGGCTTGAAGAATATCGTTCGACGGCCACCTCGGCTGGAGACAACAAGAGCGCGCTTTATGAGCGCACCTACCAGACATATTCGTCGAAGACGGCGGTCAGCCTCGACGAAGAACTTTCTCTGCTGCTCGATGTTGAGCAGTCCTACAAAGCTGCAGCCAAGCTTGTCTCGACAATTGACGAGATGCTGGAAGCCGTGCTGCAGATGGCGGGGTAATCCTGAATGTCGACTTCAAACGTATCCAATCTCTCCATACAGACGTCGATGCGTTTGACCATCCGGCAGGCGCAGACCGAACTTCTGCAGGCGCAGCAGGAGGTCAGCACCGGATACTTCGCCGATATCGGTGCCGAGCTGGGCAGCAAGACGTCGACGGTGGTAGATCTCAACCGCGAAAGCCTGCGCCTGTCCTCGATCCTCAGCAACAACAGCATCGCGACCCAGCGGCTATCGGCCTCTCAGGAAGCCTTGAACCAGATTGCCAAGGCTGCCGAGGAAATGAACCAGTCGTTGATCACCATCTCGGGTTCGACCAATACCGACACGATTGGCACGACGATCGGCACCGTCAAGAGCTCGCTCGACACCATGTCCGACATGGCCAATTCCTCGATCAACGGCGAGTTTCTGTTTTCCGGCATCAATACTGATGTGCAGCCACTCGCCAAGTACGACGAAACCTCGGCGGCCAAGGCGGCATTCGACAATGCTTTCACCAGCTATTTCGGTTTTGCGCCAACCGATACGGCCGGCACGGCGACCATCGTCGCCTCCGGTGGTGCGCCGAGCATGCAAGACTTTATCGGTAATGTCCTGGAGCCGATGTATTCCGGCGCCGACTGGACCACAGACTGGTCCAGTGCCTCCGATGAAGTGATGACAAGCCGGATCACCCAGTCCGAAACGGTGAACACCTCGGCATCTGCCAATGAAGACGGCTTCCGCTACTTCGCGCTCGCCGGTGTCATTACCCAGGAACTGATGAACATGGGTGCGCCCGCCGATGCGGTCACCGTGGCGATCAATTCGGCCATTGACTATACCGGCAAGGCGATCAGCGGCATCAACAAAACCAGATCGGAGCTTGGCCTTTCGGAGAACCGAATCGAGAAGGCGGATTCGTCTTTGCAGATCCAGGTCGACATCATCGAGACCAGCCTGTCCAGCAAGATCGAGGTCGATGCCTACGAAGCATCGACGAAAGTCAACAGCCTGCTGGCAATGGTTGAAGCGTCCTACACGCTGACGGCAAAGATCCAGGCACTGAGTCTCGTAAACTACCTTTGATGATCAAAGGGACTGAGTAAAACTGAAGGGCAAATGAATGTACCAGTTTTCATACGCCGAAATCATGGAAGATGGGGTGGCCGACGCGAAAGATCGCGAGCGTCAGGCCCTCGATCGGACGATTGATTTGCTGCGGGCGGCTTCACTGAAGGCCAGCTATTCGCGCGAGGCTATTGAAGCGCTTTACTACACACGACGGGTCTGGGTCCGCTTCATTGAAGATCTCCAGCACCCTGAAAATCAGCTTGCTGTCGAAATTCGCGCCAATCTGATTTCCATCGCTATTTGGATTTTGAAGGAATGCGACCGGATCCGGAAGCGCCAGTCAGACAATTTCCAGGGCATCATAGACGTGACAACCATCATCAGGGATGGACTTAAATGAAGAGCACTTTGCGCATTTCGCTCAAGTCGGGCGAACGGATCTTTATCAATGGAGCGGTTCTTCGCGTCGACCGCAAGGTTGCTCTGGAGTTCCTCAACGACGTGACCTTCCTCCTGGAAAATCACGTCCTGCAGCCCGACCAGGCCACAACGCCCCTGCGGCAGCTCTATTTCATCGCGCAGATGATGTTGATCAATCCGGAAGGCCGCGAACAGTCGATGGCGATGTTCCGCAAGTCGATCATCATGCTGCTGAACTGCTTCCAGAACGAAGAAATTCTGGCCGAACTCAAGCGCGTCGATGCGATGGTCTCGTCCGGACGAGCCTTCGATGCACTGAAGGCGATCCGCTCGCTTTATGCGGTCGAGGACCGGATCTTGACCAGCGATGAAATGAGCCCGGCCACGATCGAGCAGATTCGCAAGGAGATTGCGCCATGGCGGTAGATGCAGTTGGCACCACCACGAGTACCGCAAAGACCACGACGAACAACTCTGCCGACAGCGCCTCGGCCTCCGCATCGCTGGATTATGAAAGCTTTCTGAAGCTTCTGATCGCGCAGATGCAGAACCAGGACCCGACGGATCCGATGGATGCCAGCGAGCAGATCTCGCAGTTGGCCACCTTCTCGCAGGTCGAACAGACGATCCAGACGAATTCGAACCTCGAGACCCTGATCACCGGCAACGCGCTGACCAACGCCTCGAATTACATCGGCAAGACCATCACCAGTGCCGACGAGAAGACGACTGGCGTGATTGAATCCGTTCGTGTCTATTCCGACACGATGGTGGCGACAACCACCGATGGCGACGAGATCCCGATTACGGTCGGTGTCCGCGTTGGAGAGCCGCCTGCGGCGGATCCGGATCCGGATACTGATACCGATACAGAGACGTCCGATACCTAAAGTGCTAAGCCTTCCGGAGTGGAGGGCATGATTCGCCGCTCCGGAAGGACCCCGTCTCATGAATGAGGCTGACGCGCTCGACATTATGCAGGCCGCCATCTGGACCATCCTGATGGCATCGGGGCCTGCCGTTGCTGCCGGCATGATTGTCGGCGTGCTGATCGCACTGGTTCAGGCTCTGACCCAGGTTCAGGAAATGACCCTGACCTTCGTGCCGAAAATCCTGGCGATCCTGATCACCATCGGTATTACGGCGCCGTTTGCCGGCGCGCAGATTTCCCTGTTTGCCAACATGGTGTTTTCCCGCGTCCAGTCGGGCTTCTGATCGGTGCGCATGACGCGCTGGCAGTGCTGTTGCCATCCTCGCGCAAGCTTCGCCCTCTATGGCTGATCGGGATACTGCCCGAAGCCTTGGCTTCTGGGTGACTTCTCATGAAGAGATGGAACGAACATGGCGCAACCTCCTGCTCTCGTAATTCCGAAGGTCAGTCCGAACGGGCGCGATATCGGGTTTGCACTTGGCATCGTTCTCATCCTCGGCATTCTTTTCCTGCCGATACCGCCATTCCTCATCGACATGGGCCTGGCCTTCTCGATCGCCTTTTCGGTGCTGATCCTGATGGTGTCCTTGTGGATCCAGCGACCGCTCGACTTCTCCTCGTTCCCGACCATCCTGCTGATCGCGACCATGATCCGCCTGTCGCTCAATATCGCGACGACGCGTGTAATCCTGTCGCATGGCCATGAGGGACACGGGGCGGCCGGCGGCGTTATCGAAGGCTTCTCCACGCTCGTCATGGGCGGTGACTTCGTCATCGGTCTGATCGTCTTCATGATCCTGATCACGGTCAACTTCATCGTCATCACCAAGGGTGCCACGCGTATCGCCGAAGTCGGCGCGCGTTTCACCCTCGATGCCATCCCCGGCAAGCAGATGTCGATCGACGCCGACCTGTCCGCCGGCATCATCGACGAGAAGGAAGCCCAGCATCGCCGCAAGGAGTTGGAGCAGGAAAGCTCCTTCTTCGGCGCCATGGACGGTGCCTCGAAATTCGTCCGCGGTGACGCGATTGCCGGTCTGATCATCACCGGCATCAACGTTTTCGGCGGCATCATCATCGGCTATTTCCGCCACGGCATGGAAATCGGCGAAGCGGCCGACGTCTTCGTCAAGCTCTCGGTTGGCGACGGTATCGTTTCGCAGGTTCCCGCCCTGATCGTTTCGCTGGCCGCCGGCCTGCTCGTCTCGCGCGGCGGCACGCCCGGTTCGACCGACCAGGCGGTCATCAACCAGCTGAGCGGCTACCCGCGCGCCTTGTCGGTCGCAGCGGCGCTGATGTGTGCCTTGGCGCTCGTTCCCGGCCTGCCGCTGGTCCCATTCATGGCGCTGGGCGGTCTGATGGCATTCGGTGCCTGGTTCATCCCGCGCCAGCTCGAGGCTGAGAACAAGGTCAAGCGCGACCAGGAAGAAAAGAAGGTCATCCAGAACAAGGAAGCCGAGAAGGATTCGGTCAAGTCGGTCCTGAAGACTGCCGAGATCGAACTGGCGCTCGGCAAGTTGGTCTCGACCCGCCTGCTCGGCGCCCATCAGGAACTGGCGTTCCGCGTCGGCAAGATGCGCAAGAAGTTCGCCAGCCAATACGGTTTCGTCGTGCCGGAAATCAAGGTGACCGACGACATCGCCATCCCGGACAAGTCCTATCAGATCCGCATCCACGGCACGACGATTGCGTCGAATGCGCTCCGCGTCGGTGAAGTGCTCGTCGTGACGGGATCTGGCCGCAAGCCGAAGGTGCCCGGCGACGAGATTCGCGAACCCGCTTTCGGCATGCCGGCGGTCTCCGTCTTGGAAACCTTTACAGAAGAACTGAAACGCGAAGGCTTCCATCCGATCGACAATGTCTCGGTCGTGCTCACCCATGTCAGCGAAGTCATCCGCAACAACCTGCCGCAGCTTCTGTCCTACAAGGACGTTAAGATCCTCATCGATCGCCTCGATCCGGAATACAAGAAGCTGGCCGACGAGATCTGCTCGTCGCACATGTCCTATTCTGGCCTGCAGGCGGTCCTGAAGCTTTTGCTCGCCGAACGCGTCTCGATCCGCAACCTGCACCTGATCCTCGAAGCCGTGGCCGAACTGGCGCCGCATGTGCGCAAGACCGAACAGATCGTCGAGCATGTGCGGGTGCGCATGGCCCAGCAGCTCTGCGGCGACCTGACCGACAATGGTGTCCTGCGCGTCCTGCGCCTCGGCAGCAAATGGGACCTCGTCTTCCACCAGGCGCTCAAGCGCGACGCCAAGGGCGAAGTCGTCGAATTCGACATCGATCCGCGCAGCCTCGAAGAGTTCAGCGAGCAGGCGAGCCAGGTTATCCGCGACTTTATGGACCGTGGCCTGCCTTTCGTGCTTGTCACCTCGCCGGAAACACGCTCCTATGTCCGCATGATCATCGAACGCTTGTTTGCCACGCTGCCGGTTCTGTCTCACGTCGAATTGGCCAAGGGCATCGAGATTAAGATCCTGGGCTCCATTTCATGATAACAGACCCGGAAGGGACCGTTCTGGCACTGTTTGCGGTCTTCTGCCGCATCGGTGCCTGCATGATGACCTTGCCGGGTTTCTCCTCCGCACGCATTTCGATGACGATTCGGGTGTTCCTCTCCGTATCGGTATCCCTGGCGCTGCTGCCGATCCTTTTCGATACGGTCTATCCGCGCGTCGCGGGCGGCGGCTACACCTATATCCAGCTGATTGTCGCGGAAGTGCTGATCGGCTCGATGTATGGCCTGGTCCCCAGGCTTTACGTGCTTGGTCTGCAATTTGCCGGATCCGCCACCTCGATGGCGATCGGCTTCAACTCACCGGGTGCAGCCGACGTTCTCGAAGACACCAGCGAAAACCAGTTGACCAATCTGATCAGTTTTGGCGGCTTGCTGCTCCTGTTCATGCTGGATTTCCACCATGTGGTCTTCCGCGCTCTGGTGGAATCCTATTCGGTCATGCCGCTGGGCGGCTTTCCCGATACCCAGAAGATGCTGATCACGCTGAGTGACACCCTGTCCAAGACATTCATGCTGATGCTGCGGCTGGCGAGCCCGTTCATCATCTTCGGTCTGATGTTCAACGTGGGCGTTGGTCTGGTCAACAAGCTGGCCCCGCAGATCCCGATCTTCTACATTTCCACGCCTTACCTGCTGATTGGCGGGCTGCTTCTGGTCTATTTCTCCATCGCGGCGATGGTCATGCAGTTTGCCCAGTCTTTCCCGATGATCTTCGACTTCTAGGTCGCGCCAGAGGACCACTGAAATGGGACCGAAAAAGCAATCCGAAAAACTGAAACGCCTCGTCGCCGTGCAGCGTCACATGGAGCGCATGGCGGAAAGCGACTTGAGCACAACGGCAAAGCGCATCGAGGAGAATTCGGTGTCGATGGACGCCGTGATGGACGCCATCGGCTCTCTTGAGCCCCTGCATCGGCTGTTTGCCCAGAACTATGCCGATCGTTTCGATCGGCTGTCCAGCACGGACAAGCAACTCCACGGTCTGCAACAGGTCCAGGAGATGAAGGTCATGCGCGAACGGGCCAAGGGCGATCGTCTGGAAGAGAACATGAAGGAGGCGCGCGAACACGAGGATCGCGAAGCCGACGACAATTCCATCTATGATCTGATCGATTTGCAGTTCGCCACACCAGCCTCCAGCAAGCTTCACGAGTGATAATCGCCCCGAACACATATCGAGGATGTCACCGTGGCCATTTCCCCTCCGAGCGATCTCGTGCTGGACGTTGTCCGCGCCGCTGATCCATCGCAAGTTGCTGCAGCACAGGAAAAGCTCAAGACAAACCGGGCGAACTTCCTGGCAACCAGCCTGGCCGAAAAGGGCGCTGGATTCGGAAACGCCGTCGAGATCCTGAACAAGGCCAGCGCCGCCGATACGCGCGCAGCCGCTACGGAAAAGGCCGAGAGCAGCGAACCGCCGAAGATCTATCGCGATTTCGAAGCGGTCTACCTGACCAATTTCGTCCAGTCGATGCTGCCGGACGATAGCGAAGAAGTCTACGGCAAGGGCAATGCCGGCGAGATGTGGAAGAGCATGATGGCCGAACAGATGGGTTCGGTGATTGCGGATTCCGGTGGCATCGGCATCGCCCAGCAGATGTACGATGAAGCGCTTGCCCGCACTCGCGGCCAGGACACCGCCAATGCCAAGACGGACGAAGCGGATCGAAGCCGGGCCTTGAGCTGGGTGACAGATCTTGAGAGGCGCACGCTCGGCGCCTCGGCCGAATCCAAGTCTGCACAATAATAATTAGAATAGTTTTGAGGTGACATCATGGAAGTTGTTTCGAGCGAGTACCGTGTAAAGACGGTTCTGGGGCGTCTGGAACGCATTATCGACAATGAAAACGAGCGCATCGGCAAAGACCGCGACTTCGATTTCAAAGTGTCCAATGCCCATAAGAGCCGTTGCCTCTATGAACTGACCATGCTGTTCAGAGAGACCGACCCGCGCGAGATCGCCGTCAACTACGTTGAGCAGATGCATTCGCTTAAGAAGAAGCTGGCGCTCAACGTGCGCCGCGTCGAAGCGCACATGAACGCTGTGCGGGCCGTTGCCGATCTGCTCAAGAACGCTGTACGCGAAGCCGACGGCGATGGCACTTACTCTCAGGAACAATTCCTTCTGCATAGCGAGTTCTGATGGGAAAGTTACTGGCTGTTGGTTTGTGGGTCTGTATCGTCACGCTGGGCGCCGTCTACGGCGCCATTAGCCTGGCGACGGCTCCGGCTGGCCCCAGCGAGGAAGATCAGAAGGCGCCGCTTGAATTGGTGAAAGGCGAGCCGATCACCATTCCCGTCATCACCGATGGCGGTGTATCGGGCTACTTCCTCACCCGCGTCTCATTCATGATGGACAAGGCAAAGATCACCGGCGTCGAACTGCCGATGACCGAGCTGATGACCGACGAGCTGTTCACGCTGCTGATCGGCAACAAGATGGTCGACCTTGCCAATACCAAGGGATTTGATGTCGCCGTCTTCCGCGAAAAGATCAAGACCGACATGAACGCCCATCTCGGAGAGGGCTTTGTCAGCCAGGTGCTGATCGAACAGCTTGATTACGTTTCCAAGGAAGTCGCGCGCAAGGCAGCCGATGGTGATAGCCGCGGGCCGCTGGACGCCACAGTGATCGTCGAGGGCGAGAAGACCGAGGAGCCGGCGGCCGGTTCAGGCCACTGAGCGACCCTGATCTGGGTGCATTCAAAGAATGACGAGAGGAGTGGCAATGCGGATTGCCACTCCTCTTTTCCATGTTGTGCTCGCATCTCACCGCCACATCTCTTGCAAAATGCCGCAATTTGACAGCATAGGACGGAGACAGGCAAACGGCGCCGGGTCGATGACGCTAGCTTGTCGAAACGTGAGGCGAGGGCGAGAGACAGTGACGACGGTGATTGATGGAAAGGCAGCGGCCGCATCGGTGGTCGAGGCGGTAACCTCTGCAGCAGCAACCCTCGAAAAGCGTGGCCACCGCAAGCCGGGCCTTGCCGTGGTGATTGTCGGCAACGATCCGGCAAGCCACGCCTATGTCGGTGCCAAGAGCAAGATGGCCAAGCAATGCGGCTTCAATTCCGTGCAGCACACGTTGCCGGAAACCACATCTCAGGACGAGCTGATGGCGCTTGTGGCGTCGCTCAACGCCGATCCCTCCATCGATGGCATCCTTGTCCAGCTCCCACTGCCAAAGCCGCTGAACTCCGATCCGGTGATCCAGTCGATCCTGCCTGAGAAGGATGTCGATGGCCTGCATGTCGTCAACGCCGGCAAGCTGGCGATCGGCGATACGAAAACTGGCCTCGTCTCCTGCACCCCGGCCGGTGCAATGATCCTGGTGCGCCAGGTCCATGGCAATGACCTCTCCGGCCTCAATGCACTGGTCATCGGCCGCTCCAACCTGTTCGGCAAGCCGATGGCCCAGCTTCTTCTGGCCGCCAATGCCACGGTGACGATCGGTCATTCGAAGAGCCGCGACCTACCGGCTTTGGCACGCGAGGCCGATATCCTGGTCGCTGCAGTCGGCCGCCCGGAAATGGTCAAGGCCGATTGGGTCAAGCCGGGCGCGACGATCATCGATGTCGGCATCAATCGGGTCGCGGCCCCTGAGCGCGGCGAGGGCAAGTTCCGTCTCGTCGGTGATGTCGCCTTTGCTGATTGCAAGCCGGTGGCTGCTGCGATCTCGCCTGTTCCGGGCGGTGTCGGTCCGATGACCATTGCCATGCTGATGGCAAATACTGTGATTGCAGCCTATCGCGCAGCGGGCGAGGTAGCCCCGAGCTTCTAAACTGGGAGCCGACCGGCGATCAGTCTTTCGCCGGCGCCGGACCCGTCGATGACCTGACGACCAGGTCGACCTTCCACAGCTCCTGCTGCGTCTTCTGCATGTCTGTGCCTGTATGGATCATGGCAATCAGCCGCTCGGCAACACGTTTGCCGGCCTGACGCAGCGATGAACGTGTCGTTGTCAGCGGGACGCTGAAATTTTCCGGCTTCAGCAACGGCAATTCGTCGTCATGGGCAATCAGCGATACATCGACGCCGAGTTTCAGGCGAGCTTCATTGAGTGCCCTGACGGCACCGAGCGCCAGCACCGTGCTGGCGCAGAGCACGGCTGACGGGCGCTGCGGCCCGCTCAGGATCTCCTTCATCCCGCGATAGCCCTGCTCATCGCCCATGAAGGTGTTGCGGATATGGTCTGGATCCAGGATCAGTCCGTGTTCGGCGAGAGCCTTTTCCGTGCCCCGTCTACGACGGAACGCAAAGTCCAGATCGGCCGGGCCGTTCAGCAGCGCGAAACGCCTGTGGCCAAGCTGCAGCAGGAAACGTGCCGCATCGTAGAAGGCGCCCTCGTTGTCGACGTCGAGATAGGCGTAGTCCTCGGCGCGCCCGCCAGAGCGTCCATGCACGATGAACGGCAGGGACAGGGATTGCGCCATGGCGATGCGTGGATCGTTTTCGCGCATATAGGCGAGATAGTAGCCGTCGACGCTGCCGCTGGCCACCAGCCAGCGGATCGCTTCCTGTTCGTCTTCGACGCGCGCTGGCATGATGACGAAGTGAAAGTCATGTTCGATCGCCACCTCGGCCAAACCGCCCTGGAACTCGGCAAAGTGGATATCGGAGGCATGATCGGGCGAAACGGGCATGATCAGGCCGATCGAGCCGGCCTTGCCCGTGGCCAGGCGCTGTGCGGCGCGGTTGGGTCTGTAGCCGGTCTCCTTGGCCGCCTTCAACACACGCTGGCGCGTTTCCTCGTTCACCTCGGGATAACCGTTGATGGCCCGGCTGATCGTCGTTTGCGACAGGCCGAGCATGAGCGACAGTTCTTTCAGATTCACGGCAGGCAATTCCTCTCCCATTGCCGAAGAGCCGCCAGCATCTCCTCAAGCCGGCGCCTCAAAGCGCTTCGACTATGCCGCAGTTTTTGCCCGGACGACAAGGGTGAACTTGCCATATTTGAGCGCACTGCACCATTTTAGGATGTGCAATGCGACTATTTACGGCAATCTCACGATAGCTCTTGACTCCCACGGGATCGGAGTGGGATGACTTGTAGGCCAAAGCGCTTTGAGGAAGGGGCTTTCGAGCCAATGGACGTTTGGCCGTCCATATGTGATGGGAGGTATATCACATGAAGAAACTGTTTTTGATCACGGTCGCTGCCGCTGCGCTGACCACGGGTATGACGTCCGCCGCCGAGTTGAAGTTCAAGCCGGGCGAGGACGCGAAATTCAATTGGGCGAGCTTTGAAGAGTTCAAGAAGGCCAATGATCTCAAGGGTCAGACGCTGACGATCTTTGGCCCATGGCGCGGCGAAGACCAGGCTCTGTTCGAGAGCATCTTCGCCTATTTCGAAGAAGCCACGGGTGTTGATGTTCAGTATTCCTCGTCGGAAAACTACGAACAGCAGATCGTCATCGACACCCAGGCCGGCAGCCCGCCGAACGTCGCCATTCTGCCGCAGCCCGGCCTGATTGCCGACCTTGCATCGAAGGGCCACCTGACGCCGCTCGGCGACGAGACGAAGAACTGGCTCCTGGAGAATTATTCCGCCGGACAGTCCTGGGTTGATCTCTCGACCTACAAGGGCAAGGACGGCGCAGCCGCCCTCTACGCGCTTCCCTATAAGATCGACGTGAAGTCGCTGGTCTGGTATGTGCCGGAAAACTTCGAGGACGCCGGCTACGAAGTTCCCAAGACAATGGAAGATCTGAAGGCGCTGACCGAAAAGATCGCGGCTGACGGCGGTACCCCATGGTGCATCGGGCTCGGCTCCGGCGGCGCGACCGGCTGGCCGGCCACCGACTGGGTGGAAGACATGATGTTGCGCACGCAGACCGCTGATGTCTACGACAAGTGGGTCACCAACGAAGTGAAGTTCAACGATCCGGCCGTGATCGGCGCGATCGAGGAATTCGGCTTCTTCGCCCGCAATGACAAATTTGTCGATGGTGGCGCCAAGGCCGTGGCCTCGACCGACTTCCGCGACAGCCCCAAGGGTCTCTTCGGGGCGCCGCCGAAATGCTACCTGCACCATCAGGCTTCGTTCATCCCGTCCTTCTTCCCTGAGGGCACGGTTGTCGGCGAAGATGCCGACTTCTTCTACATGCCGCCTTATGCATCCAAGGCCGACCTCGGCAATCCGGTCCTCGGTGCCGGTACGCTTGCCATGATCGCCAAGGACAGCCCGGCTGCCCGCGCCTTCATCGAGTTCCTCAAGACCCCGATCGCGCATGAGACCTGGATGGCGCAGTCGAGCTTCCTCACCCCGTTCAAGGGTGCCAACAAGGAAACCTATGCCAATGCCCCGATGGCCAAGCAGGGTGACATTCTGCTGAATGCCACCACGTTCCGCTTCGACGGCTCCGACCTGATGCCCGGCAAGATCGGCGCCGGTGCCTTCTGGACCGGCATGGTGGACTATTCCGGTGGCAAGTCGGCGGAAGATGTGACCGGCGAGATCCAGAAGGCCTGGGACGCCCTGAAGTAAGTCTCTCCGGAGAGAGAGCACCGCCGGGCTCGTGGAAAACGGGCCCGGCGTCAGATACAAAAATGCCTGCGGTCCGGCGCCATATGTTTGGCGAGGGAGGACCCCGTAAAGGGAGGGAACGCAAGTGGAACAGCTATTCTTTGCATTGTTGACGATCGTGATCGGTGTCGCGGCAGCCATAGGCTACTTCTATGGGTCCAACCTGCTGCTCGACATGATTTTTCCGTCGCGCATCGCCGACACGACCCGCGCATCCGAGAACCTGCGCAAGGCGGCGCTGATCCGCCCCTGGCTGTTTCTCGGGCCAGCCCTGATCTCATTGGCGGTCTATCTGGTCTATCCCCTGTTTTCTTCGGTGGTCTATGCGTTTCTCGACCGCTCCGGCGAGAACTATGTCGGCCTCGCCAATTTCCGCTGGATGCTGCAGGATGGCGAATTCCGCCAGTCGATCTACAACAATCTGCTCTGGCTGATTGTCGTGCCGGCCGCAGCGACGCTGTTCGGCCTGATCATCGCGGCCATGACCGACCGTATCTGGTGGGGCAACATCGCCAAGTCGCTGATCTTCATGCCGATGGCGATCTCCTTTGTCGGCGCCTCGGTCATCTGGAAATTCGTCTATGACTACCGCGACGCCGGTTCCGAGCAGATCGGCATCCTGAACGCCATCGTCGTTGCCTTTGGCGGCGATCCGCAGATCTGGATCGCGCTGCCGTTCTGGAACAACATTTTCCTGATGGTCATCCTGATCTGGATCCAGACGGGTTTCGCCATGGTTCTCTTGTCGGCCGCTCTGCGCGGCATTCCGGAGGAAACCATCGAGGCCGCGATCATCGATGGCGCCAATCCCTGGCAGATCTTCATGAAGATCAAGGTGCCGCAGATCTGGAACACGATCGCAGTCGTCTGGACCACCATCACCATCCTCGTCCTCAAGGTCTTCGACATCGTTCTGGCGATGACCAACGGCCAATGGCAGACACAGGTTCTCGCCAACCTGATGTTCGACTGGATGTTCCGCGGCGGCGGCGATTTCGGCAAGGGTGCCGCCATCGCTGTCGTCATCATGATCATGGTCGTGCCGATCATGATCTGGAACATCCGCAATGCCCGCCGGGAAATGGAAGGACACTGAGATGCACGCCACCAAGCTTTCGCCGCTGACGATCGTCGTCAATCTCACCGTCCTGCTGCTGGTCGCGCTCTGGACCCTGCCGACCGCCGGCCTGCTGATCTCGTCCCTGCGCGACAAGGACCAGATCGTTGCCTCCGGCTGGTGGACGGCGCTGACCACGTCCAGCCAGAACGCCATCTATCGGGCGCCGCCAGCCAGCGCCCAGGTCGAGGAAAACGGCCAGTTCGTCATTGCCGGCAATGTCTTCGACGGCAAGGGCGGAACCGTCAGCGCCTTCGGCGTCAACATCAACAAGCCGGCCGATTTCGAACCGGGCGCCGTTGCCGAGCGCAATGACGGCAGCAAGCTGACGCTGCAGGAAAACGGCGATTTCCGCCTGGAATCGCCCAAGGCGTTTGAAGGCTCCCGCGGGGACCGCATCTTCTTCACCTCGGCCGTGCCGCCGCGCTTCACGCTGGAAAACTACCAGACGGTGCTCAATTCCGAAGGCATCGGCCAGTCCTTCATCAATTCGCTCACAGTTGCCATTCCCTCCACCATCATCCCGATCCTGGTGGCGGCCTTTGCCGCTTATGCGCTGGCCTGGATGAAGTTCCCGGGCCGCTCCATCCTGCTTGCGGTCATCGTCGGCCTGCTCGTCGTGCCGCTGCAGATGTCGCTGATCCCGCTCCTCAAGATGTATAACGGTGTTGGCGCCTTCTTCGGCGTCCCGGCCAAGGGTTATGTCGGCATCTGGCTGGCGCATATGGGCTTCGGCCTGCCGCTCGCCATCTATCTGCTGCGCAACTATATCGCCGGCCTGCCGCGCGAGATCATGGAATCCGCCCGTGTCGACGGCGCCTCCGATTTCGAGATCTTCATCAAGATCGTCCTGCCGCTGTCTTATCCGGCACTGGCCTCGTTTGCCATCTTCCAGTTCCTCTGGACCTGGAACGACCTGCTGATCGCCATGGTCTTCCTCGGGTCCGGCGACAACGAACTGGTTCTGACCGGTCGCCTCGTCAACCTGCTCGGCTCGCGTGGTGGCAATTGGGAGATCCTGACGGCATCCGCCTTCATCACCATCATTGTTCCTCTCTGCGTCTTCTTCGCCCTGCAGCGCTACCTCGTCCGGGGTCTGCTCGCTGGCTCGGTCAAGGGTGGCTGAGCGCGCAATCTCTTCACTGACATGCAACAAGGACTGAACATGAGCTCTACGACGCAATCGATGCTGACCGCCGACAAGGACTGGTGGCGTGGCGCGGTGATCTACCAGATCTATCCGCGCTCCTACCAGGACAGCAACGGCGACGGCATCGGTGACCTCAAGGGCATCACTGCGCGGCTGCACCACATTGCCGAACTGGGTGCCGATGCGATCTGGATCTCGCCCTTCTTCGCCTCGCCGATGAAGGACTTCGGCTATGACGTGTCGAACTATGTCGACGTCGATCCGATGTTCGGCTCGCTTACCGATTTCGACGGACTGATCGCCGAGGCCCATCGCCTGGGCATTCGCGTCATGATCGACCTCGTCATGTCGCACTCGTCGGATCAGCATCCGTGGTTTGTCGAAAGCCGCTCGAGCCGCGTCAATCCGAAGTCGGACTGGTATGTCTGGTCGGATTCGAAACCGGATGGAACGCCGCCGAACAACTGGCTGTCGATCTTCGGCGGTTCCGCATGGCAGTGGGATCCGACCCGCATGCAATATTACATGCACAACTTCCTGACCTCGCAGCCGGACATGAACCTGCACAATCCGGAAGTCCAGGACGCGCTGCTCGCGGCCACCCGATTCTGGCTCGAGCGCGGCGTCGATGGCTTCCGCCTCGACACGATCAATTTCTACTTCCACGACAAGGAACTGCGCGACAACCCGGCGCTGGCACCGGAACGCCGCAATGCCTCGACGGCACCGGCGGTCAACCCGTATAATTTCCAGGAGCATCTCTACGACAAGAACCGCCCGGAAAATATCGCCTTCCTCAAGCGTTTCCGCGCGCTGCTCGACGAATATCCGGCAATTGCCGCGGTCGGCGAGGTCGGCGACAGCCAGCGTGGTCTCGAGATCGTCGGCGAATACACCTCCGGCGATGACAAGATGCAGATGTGCTACGCCTTCGAATTCCTGGCTCCGGAACCGCTGACGCCGGATGTGGTCAAGCAGACGCAGATCAATTTTGCCGCCGCAGCCCCGGAAGGCTGGGCCTGCTGGGCATTCTCCAACCACGACGTCGTTCGCCACATCAGCCGCTGGGGTGCTGACGTGCTCGACCGCGACACCTATGCCAAGATGATGTCGGCGCTGTTGCTGACCCAGCGCGGCTCGGTCTGCATCTATCAGGGCGAAGAGCTTGGCCTGACCGAGGCCGACATTGCCTTCGAAGACCTGCAGGATCCTTATGGCATCCAGTTCTGGCCGGAATTCAAGGGTCGCGACGGCTGCCGCACGCCGATGGTCTGGGACAATCATGCGGCCCAGGCCGGTTTCTCGACAGCCGCCAAGACCTGGTTGCCGATCCCGGTGGAGCATGTGCTGCGCTCTGTGAACACGCAAATCGGCAAGGAGGAGACGGTTCTCGAACATTACCGTCGCTTTCTGGCCTTCCGCCGCAAGCACCCGGCCTTTGCCAAGGGCGATATCGAATTCCACGCGGCCGGCGAAACGCAGCTGGCCTACACACGATCCTTCGGCAACGAGACGCTGCTCTGCCTGTTCAACATGAGCCCGCAAGCAAGCGCAATTGCGCTTCCGGCCGGCGAATGGGTGGCGCTCGAAGACCATGGTTTCACAAGTGAGATGAACGGCAACCACGTAGAATTGCCGGCATGGGGCGCGTATTTCGCGCGTCATGTCTAAAAGGGGAGGAAGACAATGACGGGCTTGGTTCTCAAGGACATTCGCAAGGCATACGGGCAGGTCAAGGTTCTGCACGGGATCGATCTCGACATCAAGCAGGGCGAGTTCATCGTCTTTGTCGGGCCGTCGGGCTGCGGGAAATCAACGCTTCTGCGCATGATTGCCGGCCTTGAGGACATAACCAGCGGTGAAATGCTGATCGACGGCCAGCGCGTCAACGATATCCCGCCCTCCAAGCGCGGCATCGCCATGGTCTTCCAGTCCTATGCGCTCTACCCGCATATGACCGTCTACGACAACATGGCCTTCGGCATGCGCATTGCCGGCGAGAGCAAGGAAGAGATCGACCGACGCGTGCGCGCGGCGGGCGACATCCTGCAGCTCGGACCGTATCTCGATCGCCTGCCGAAAGCCCTGTCCGGTGGCCAGCGCCAGCGCGTCGCCATCGGCCGTGCCATCTGCCGCGACCCGAAGGTCTTCCTCTTCGACGAGCCGCTGTCGAACCTGGATGCGGCCCTGCGTGTCGCCACCCGCATCGAGATCGCCAAGCTCAACGACAGCATGCCGGACACGACGATGATCTACGTCACCCATGATCAGGTCGAGGCGATGACGCTGGCCGACCGGATCGTCGTGTTGTCGGCCGGCCGCATCGAGCAGGTCGGCCCGCCGCTCGAACTCTATGAGCGCCCGGCCAATCTTTTTGTCGCCCAGTTCATCGGCTCGCCGGCGATGAACATCATGCCGGCCACCATTGTTGAAGCGGGACCGACGACCACCCTGAAGCTCAAGGATGGCAGCACGGTCGCCGTCGACATCGCGACTGAGGCATCCGAAAAGGGCAAGGCCGCAAGCTTCGGCGTTCGCCCGGAAGACATCGCGATTGCCACCGGTGACGATTATCTCTTCGAGGGACTTGTCGATATCGTCGAGGCGCTCGGCGAAGTGACGATGCTCTACGTCCAGGGTCCGGCCGAAGATGCACCGATCGTCGTCAAGCTGCCGGGTATCGTTGATGTGAAGAAGGGCACGAAGCTGCGCTTCTCCGCCGACAAGACGAAGCTGCATCTTTTCGATGCAGCAGGCCAGGCCTACCGTCGATAAGGGCTAAATGTTGCCATCAAACTGGTAAGGCCCTGTTAGCCGTAGTTGCGACAGGGCCTGTATTCACCCAGGAATGGGGCTTTGGAAATACCGACTGTTAAACTGTCACTGCTAGCTTTTTGCTCATAAGAACGGCAAAAAACAGGGACAGGAACAATGGCTGCGCCAGGTAGCTCTCATTTTCTGAAAAAGGAAGAATCCTTCATGTACGACCGGGAAAACCGGTACCGCATGGAAGACACGATGAACGCGGGACGTCTCGAATATACCGAGAACGGCATGACGCATATGGCCGCGCGCCGTTGCGACGTCGTCCGGATCTCGATGAGCGGGGCGATCATTTCGCTGATCACGCAGGTCAATCTTCCCAAGCAATTCTACTTCGATATTCCGGATGCACGCATCAACAAGATCGGCAGCATCCTCTTGAAGACGTTTTCCAACAATACCGCCGAGATCCGCTTCCTGCGTCTGCTGACCCAGAAGGAACTCGACCGCATCTTCGTCTTCTCCACCCATCCGGCCCACAGGGACCGCGTGCTCGACGTACGCAGCTGGTAAGCTCGCATTCCATTTCGTGATTGAAGGCCGGTGTGGCGCAAGCTGCACCGGCCTTCATTTTTTCTGACTGGACATCCAGTGCAAAGCTCATGATCCTCCCGGCCAGACAAAGGGAGAGATAGTCATGTCCGAACAGAAGGTTGCCATCGTTACTGCGGGTGGAAGCGGGATGGGAGCAGCCGCCGCAAGGCGGCTGGCCGCAGACGGTTTCAAGGTTGCGATCCTGTCGTCGTCCGGCAAGGGCGAGGCGTTGGCGCAGGAGCTCGGCGGCATCGGCGTCACCGGCTCCAACCAGTCGAGCGACGACCTCAAGCGCCTGGTCGACAGCACCATGTCCACCTGGGGCCGGGTCGATGTTTTGGTTAACAGCGCCGGTCACGGTCCACGCGCGCAGATCCTCGAAATCACCGACGAGGACTGGCACAAGGGCATCGATGTCTATCTGCTGAATGTCATCCGCCCGACCCGGTTGGTCACGCCGATCATGCAGGCGCAGAAATCGGGCGTGATCATCAACATCTCGACAGCCTGGGCGTTTGAGCCGAGCGCCATGTTCCCGACCTCGGCCGTTGCCCGTGCGGGGCTTGCCGCCTTCACCAAGATCTTTGCCGATACCTATGCGGCGGAAAACATCCGGATGAACAACGTGCTTCCAGGCTGGATCGACAGTTTGCCGGCGACCGAAGAGCGCCGCGACGGGGTGCCGATGAAACGATATGGTACCAGCGAGGAAGTGGCTGCAACGGTTGCCTTCCTGGCCTCTTCCGGCGCGGGATACATCACCGGCCAGAACATCAAGGTCGACGGTGGCCTGACGCGCTCCGTCTGACGTTTTGCCGACGGGGCGGCTTCGGCATAGTGAGGTATGCCGGTACCGATGGCGGGAGGAAGCTGATTTCATCCCGCCATGTGACAAGAATTATCGACGCGTAAACCTCTTGGTTACCAAACTTCTTCATTCTTTAGGGCATCCGACAGAACGGGATCTCCGATCTGTCGGGCCTGTAAGAGTGTTGGCATCGCCGTATTGATGCCATGTGAGTCCGGTAGCGAGTATCAGTATGGCGTCCTCGACCAAGTTTGTGTCCGGTGGCAATGTGTCTGCCGTTGTAAAGACGAAGTCGCGCACCAAGAAGCGCGGCTCCAGCATGCCGACCATCATGGGCATTGGTCTTGCTTGCGGCTTCTGGGCCATGGCCACTCTTGCAATCGTCAAGGGCCTGTCTAGTTCGGCCGTCGAAGCGCCGACCCTTTCTGGCCATTCGCTGCCGCGACCGACACTGGCGCTTGCCCAGCCTTTGGCCCCACGCCCGATCACCACGGCCAGCATGCAGCATGCCGCGCTCGAAAAGATGCGCGCCCGTTTTGCCGAAGCGATCGCCGCGACCGATCATCTCGGCCTGCTGATGTTGCCCGCCGCCATGCGGCTCGCCGAAATCGACAAATCCGATCGTCTGCTGCTTGCCCGGATCGAGAGCTTCACCGATCCGCAGGCCATGGCTGTCCTGCGGGACGCGCTGGTCGAGGCGGAAGCGACCCGCCAGCAGGCTGGTCTTGCCACGGCCGCGCATGAGCGTCGTACCGCCGCAGACGACGTGGATCCGGTGATGACCGCCTCCATTCCCGTGGCAGCCAGCACAGCGGCGACAATGGCGCTCGGTTATGCCGCCCCGTCGACGGCCTCTGAAGTTGTTGCCGAGGCCGATCCGCGCGAGGAACCTTTCGTCGAATTGCTGTCCGAACCGGACATGGACCACGATGCCCTGCCGGATGACGGTCCGATGCCGGGCTCCAAGCCGAAGCCCAAGGCTGTGCTGGTCGAGCCTTTGACCACCGAAACGCCGGCCGCGCCGCCGAAGCCGAAAAAGACGAAAACGCTGGCCAGCATGCTGGCCTATGCCAAGCCGGACAACCCAATCACCACCGATGATGGTGCCGGTGGTCTGTTCAGCCGCAAATCAAAACTCCCGGGTGCCGGCAGCCGCATCGCGGTCTATGTCATCGACGAAGCCGTCGTTCACATGCCGAACGGTGAAAAGCTCGAGGCCCATTCCGGACGCGGCCACATGCGCGACAAGCCGAAATTTGTCCATATGAAGAACCAGGGGCCGACCCCGCCGAATGTCTACAGCCTGCGCATGCGTGAATCCCGCTTCCACGGCATCGAGGCGATCCGCATGACCCCGGTCGGCGATTCCAGAATGTACAATCGCGACGGCTTCTTGACCCATACCTACCTGCTGCGCCGACGCGGCGACAGTTCCGGCTGTGTCGTGTTCGAGGACTACAATCGCTTCCTCAACGCTTTCAAGCGCGGCAATGTGAAGACACTGGTTGTCGTTCCGAGCATGCGAGAACTGCCGAAATACATGGCGATGCTCTAGTTTTTTCCGCCTTCGTCCAGACCATCCATGCCCTCGACCATTCCGGTCGGGGGCATTTTTGTTGGTGGCAAGCCTGATGGCGAGTGAGGGCATGGCACAGTGCTGGTTGTCGCGCTGCCATGCGGCATCCAGCCGGTAAGAAAAATTGTGCACTATTTAATTGATGGCAATTGACAGCGGTGCGAATCTGCGCGATATCTACTGCGCACAAACAAATCGCACACAATTAAACAGGAGAGCCCAATGTCGGACCGAAATTCAACTGCACTCTCGCTGACCCGCAGGGACGCGCTGGTGGCCGGAACGGCATTCGCAGCCCTCGCTTTGGTGAATGCCCCGGCATTCGCAACCCCTTCATTCGCCTCTAGCAACCCAGGAGATTTGATCATGAGCAGCATCACCACCAAGGACGGCACGAATATCTTCTACAAGGACTGGGGCTCCAGAGACGGCCAGCCTGTCCTCTTCTCGCATGGCTGGCCGCTGTCGTCGGACGCCTGGGATGCGCAGATGCTGTATTTCGGCCTGCAGGGTTACCGGGTCATCGCCCATGATCGCCGCGGCCACGGTCGTTCCGACCAGCCCTGGAATGGCAACAACATGGACCAGTATGCCGATGATCTGGCCGAACTGATCGAGAAGCTCGACCTCAAGGACATCGTCATGATCGGTCATTCGACCGGCGGCGGCGAAGTGGCCCACTATATCGGTCGCCACGGCTCGGCCCGTGTCGCCAAGGTTGTCCTGGTCGGCGCCGTTCCGCCGCTGATGCTGAAGACGGAAGCCAATCCGGAAGGCGTGCCGATGGAAGTGTTCGACAGCATCCGCGCCGGCACGGCAAACAACCGGTCGCAGTTCTACTATGACCTGACGCTGCCCTTCTACGGCTTCAACCGCGAGGGTGTCACCGTCAATGAAGGCTTCCGCGAAAGCTTCCGCCTGCAGGGTCTCGCCGGTGGCATCAAGGGCCAGTACGATTGCATCCGGGAATTCTCGGAAGTCGACTATACCGACGACCTGAAGGCGATCGACAAGCCGACCCTGATCATCCACGGCGACGACGACCAGATCGTGCCGATCAAGGCAACAGCTGAAAAGGCCGCCAAGCTGGTCAAGGGTTCGACCTTCAAGGTCTATGAAGGTGGTCAGCATGGTCTGGCCCAGACACAGGCAGACAAGTTCAATGCCGATGTCCTGGGCTTCATCCGCGGCTGAACCAATGCAAAGACCCTTCTCCCGCATCGGGGAGAAGGGTCAATCGCAAAGGGGAGGCGGGTGAGGGACAAGCGTCGAACTCGGGACGCGCTGAACTCGTGCCCCTCACCCTGACCCTCGCCCCCCCAGCAGGGCGAGGGATTGCTGTGTCCGGTTTTACATCGCCGGCATCACGGTGATCGCGCGCACCGGCATATCGACCCCGGCAAGCATACCGGCCTTGGTGGCGGCGCCTGTTTCCAGATTGACCGTGTAGAGGCTATTGTCGGCGACCAGCCAGGCGGTGTTCTTGCCTTCTCCGGTTGCCTGAATGTCGAAGGCATAGGTCTTCGGCATGCCTTCGATGCCCAGCTTGCCGATCGCCTTCAGCGTGCCGTCATTCGGCTTGGTCTGCTGGATCAGCGCGCCGATCGTCGCATCGATATTGTACATCGCCGTCTTTTCAGGCTTGCCCATCGAATTGGTATAGGCAGCCGCCACCGTGTTCGGGGCTTCGCCCTTGTGCATGTCGCCCTCTTCAAAGGCGAGATTGCCGTCGACGGTGACCGCACCGGTGTCCGGATGAACCCGATAGTTCGTGGTGCCGGTCATGTAGCGCAGGCGGTCGGCGGCGGGGTTGAAGTTGACCACGACCGGCGCATCGCCGATTGTCAGCGGCTTGTCCATCTTGGCAACTTCAGTGGCCGCGCCGGTCGCAGGATCGATCGTCACGATGACGCTGTCTGCCGTCACGCCGACAATGGTCTTGGTGCCTGGGCGAAAGTCGAGGCCGACCAGTTTCGTCACACCCGTCACGTCCATCGTCTTGGTGGCATCCGGCTTGTCGGTGTCGAACATCACGAGTGTCTTGTCGCCGGCAAGGCCGAGGGCAGGGGCGGCATGCGCCGAAAATGCGGTCAGTGCGGTGGCGGCGGTCAGGGTGAGGATGCTCAAGGTCTTCATGGTCTTCTCCCGAATGAATTGATCCGGAACACGCCGGAATGGCGCCTCCTGAACCATAGACACCGGGGCGATGCAGTTTGGATGCAGTGAATTCGAATTTTTTTCTGCATCCAAATCGTCTGCTGCCGTGTCTCATGCGTAGAAGGGATGAACACATGCGATTGATCGGGGATACGGATCGTCGGCATCATGGCGTAGGCAACAGGCCTTGCAATCGCCTGCCGCGCCGCTACGCTTTGACGAGACGACAAGAAGGAGTTCGGATGGAGGATCCGCAACAGCGGCTGGAAGCGGCGCTGAAGGCCTGTGCCGCCGGGGACCGCAAGGGACTTGCCGTGATTTATCACAGCGAAGCTGCGCGTATGGTCACGATTGCCGAGCGCATCCTGCGCCGCCACGATCTGGCCGAGGAGATCGTGCAGGAAGCCTTCCTGCAGATCTGGCAGAAGGCTGGGCAGTACAGCCCGGAACGTGGATCCGCCCGTGGCTGGCTTTATGCCGTGGTCAGGAGCCGGTCGCTCAATGCCATCCGCGACGGACGGCGCGAAGAACTGACCGATACGGAAAGCTTGGAACGGCTGCAGGACGAGGCGCAGGATGGCCTGTTTGCCGATCTGTTCGACGATCTCGACCAGTCGAGCCGCCTGCGCGCCTGCCTGTCGCGCCTCGATGCCTTGCGCCGCAAGACCGTCCTGATGGCTTATGTCTCGGGCTATAGTCATGGCGAGATCGCCGGCCGGCTGAAACTGCCGCTCGGAACCGCAAAGGCCTGGATCCGCCGCTCGCTTCTGGCATTGCGGGAGTGCATGGCATGACCGAGCCGTTGAACATCGATGAACGCGCCGACGCCTATGTGCTCGGCCTGATGGATGACACCGATCGTGCCGTTTTCGAAACGGCGATGGAAGGCGATGCGGCTTTGCAAAGGGCCGTCGGTCTCGCCCGCGACCGCTTCGTCGAACTCGATCTGGCTGGCGAGCCATCAAGCCTGTCCCCCGATCTCTGGGCGCGCATAGAAGGCCAGTTGCGAACGCCGGAGCAATTGCCGGTGACCGCGCAGATGGAACAGAGCGGACGCGCCGCGGAGCCTCCCGTCCAACCGGCGAATGACAATGCAATCGGTGCACTCGGCCGCTGGAGACGCATGGCATTGTCGGCGACCGCAGCCGCGGTCCTCCTCATCGCCGGCCTCGCCTATACCCTGAGCAACCGTCCTGATCCGCAGGTGATCGCCATCCTGATGAACGATGCCGGCCAGCCGGTGGTGATGATCGAGGATTTCGGCAATGATGCTGCCAGGGTCACGCCG
The DNA here is from genome assembly GCF_918741265.1 of Rhizobium sp. CECT 9324. NCBI lineage: Bacteria > Pseudomonadati > Pseudomonadota > Alphaproteobacteria > Hyphomicrobiales > Rhizobiaceae > Rhizobium > Rhizobium sp. CECT 9324. Next base: position 1,210,999 of record NZ_CAKKMZ010000001.1, read on the forward strand.
CTGGTTGACGTCGATGTGCCGGACGATCGCTCACTGCAGGTCTGGACGCTGCCGTCGAAGGACATGGGTCCGGTCTCGCTCGGCGTTCTGGATGGCTGGCGAACCGTCATGATAGATGGACCCGGCCTGCCGGGACCTCAGGAAGAGCAGCTTTACGAGATCACCGTCGAGCCGCTGGGGGGCTCGCCGACGGGCAGGCCGACAGGCCCGATCCTCGGCAAGGGCTTCGCCAAGGTGCCCAGGATCTGAACAAATAAGGCCGGCTGAGACAGCCGGCCTTTTTATTGATCGGGGTCGGGCGAGGCGATCAGAATTCCTGCCAGTCATCCTGCTTCAGGGCCGCATTGCCGTGGGTTGCCATCGGTCGCGCTGCCGGACGTGGTCCGGACGAAGCTGAAGACACATGTCTGACGGGGGTACCTGAGCCTTTGGCAGTGTTGCCGGCATAGTGATGGCCGAGCGAGAAGCGGGCGATGAACTGCCGCAGACGTTCCGTTTCATGGGCAAGCGTGGCGCTGGCCGCATTCGATTCCTCGACCATGGCGGCGTTCTGCTGGGTCACTTGATCCATCTGGTTGACGGCAGAGTTGACTTCGGAAAGCCCTGTTGCCTGTTCGCGTGCCGAGCTCGCGATCGCCTGCATGTGGTCGTTGACCGAGACGATATTCTCCTGAATGGTCTTCAGGGCTTCCCCGGTTTCGCTGACGAGCTTGACACCGTTCTTCACCTCTTCGGACGAATTGCGGATCAGTTCCTTGATCTCCTTTGCCGCTTGGGCGGAACGCTGGGCCAATTCGCGCACTTCCTGGGCGACGACGGCGAAACCCTTGCCGGCCTCCCCGGCGCGCGCCGCCTCGACACCGGCGTTGAGCGCCAGCAGGTTGGTCTGGAAGGCAATCTCGTCGATAACCCCAATGATGTTGGAGATCTGGTTCGACGATTGCTCGATCCGCGCCATGGCGCCAACGGCCTCCGCGACGATCTGGCCGGAGCGGGTCGCACTCGTATCGGCCATCTGTGTTGAGTGTCGCGCCTCATCGGCACGCTTGGAGGCATTGTTGACGTTCACCGTGATCTGGTCGAGGGCTGCAGCCGTCTCTTCGAGTGATGCTGCCTGCTGTTCGGTCCGCTTGGAAAGATCCTGGGCGCTGTGGCTGATTTCGCGGGTACCACTGTCGATCTGGTCGGTCGATTTCGCCACGGCGCCGAGCGTCGAGCCGAGCTGGTTCAAAGCTTCGTTTAGATTGGTGCGCAGCGGCTCGAAATCTGGCGCGAAGGCCCTGTCAAGCGTGAAGCTGACATCGCCACCGGCCATTTTGCGCAGCGACTCGCCGATCGTGTCGACGGCCAGTACGCGCTCGGTAACGTCGGTCGCGAATTTGACGACCTTGGTCACCCGGCCGCGATCATCGAGGATCGGATTGTAGGAGGCATTGATGACGACCTTCTTGCCGCCTTTGCCGAAACGTGTGAACTCTGCAGCCTGATATTTGCCGGCACGAAGCTGCTTCCAGAATTCCTGATAGTCGTTGGTGCGACTGTAGTCGGCATCGACCAGCATGCTGTGATGTTTGCCGCGGATCTCATCGATACGGTAGCCGAGGGCGTTGAGGAAATTGTCGTTGGCCGAGACGATCTCACCCTCGGGCGTGAATTCGATGATCGCCTGAACGCGGCTGATGGCTGCGATCTGGTTCTGGAAGTCGATGTTCTGAAGTCGCTCCTTGGCATTCGCCCATTCCACGACGAAGCCGGTCCTCTTCGAGCCGTCCTTCAGCGGCGTGACGATCAGGTCGAAGGCGCGCTGACCGACCCAGATCGTCGCCTTGTGCTGCGCATTCAGGCTCGCCAGCATATTGCGCTGATGGGAGGGGTTCTTGTGGAAGATGTCGATATTGCTGCCGATGAGCTTGCTGAATTCGAAGCGCGGCAATTCCTTCTTCAGATCGCTTTCCGCCTCGCGCAGGAGATCCTTTACGGCCGCATTCATGTAGCGGATATTGAGGTTCTCGTCGGCGATCATGATGTTGGCGGTAATCACCTCGAGCGATTCGAGCTGTGAGCGAGTGTTCTGCGACTTTCCAAACATGTGTTCCTGGTCCTTCTTTGCCAGAGAGCCTTTGATGATCCTTCACGCAGCGAGACTGCGTGAAAGTAGACAAGCGGCAGAACGACATCACATCTGTTTCTATCGTTATGTATGTTTTGATTCGTCGCTTTCTCCTGAAAAACATATAAAATTAGCAGTTTCGAATTCGTTAAATCTGTGCGCCTCGGATGGTGCATCCGACAAAAGTCGCAGTCATGCACGAGCCATCATGCCCCGTCGTCAGGGGTCTGATGGCTCGTTGCTCTGGGTGTGGTGCGCAGGCCGGGATTAAAACAGGACGCTGGCGCCCTGGTCGGCCGGACCGGCAATGCGGCGGAAGCTGGCAAACAGCTCGCGGCCCATGCCGTATTCATTCTCGTCCAGATTGGCCGTCGCCGCTTCGCGGGCGGCAAACTCGCCGGCATTCACCAGCACTTCCAATGTGCCGGCGATCGCGTCGAGACGAATGATGTCGCCGTCCTTGATCTTGGCAATCGGGCCGCCATCGACGGCTTCCGGTGTCACATGGATGGCTGCCGGCACCTTGCCCGATGCGCCCGACATGCGGCCATCGGTGACCAGTGCCACCTTGAAGCCGCGATCCTGCAGCACGCCGAGCGGCGGGGTCAGGCGGTGCAGTTCCGGCATTCCGTTGGCGCGCGGTCCCTGGAAGCGCACGACCGCGATGAAATCGCGCTCGAGCTTGCCGGCCTTGAAAGCCTCCTGCAGTTCCTGCTGGTCGTTGAACACGATCGCCGGGGCCTCGATGACATGGCGCTCCGGCTTGACGGCGGAGATCTTGATCACCGCCTTGCCGAGCGAGCCGGTCAGCATCTTCAGCCCGCCGTTGGACTGGAAAGGCTTGTCGAACGTCGTCAGCACCTTCGGGTCGGCACTCTGTTCCGCCGAAGGTTCGCGCCTGACGGTGCCGTCTTCGGCCAGTTTCGGATCAATGGCATAGGCGGTGAGGCCCTGGCCATAGACCGTGCGCACATCGTCATGCACAAAGCCCGCCTTCAGCAATTGCTTGATCAGGAAACCCATGCCGCCGGCAGCGTGGAAATGGTTCACGTCGGCAAGCCCGTTCGGATAGACGCGGGCGAGCAGCGGCACGATGTCGGAAAGCTCGGAAATGTCTTCCCAGGTCAGCTTGATGCCGCCCGCCCGCGCCATGGCGAGCAGATGCATCGTGTGATTGGTCGAGCCGCCGGTCGCGTGCAGGCCGACCACGCCATTGACGATCGAACGCTCGTCGATCATCTCGCCGGCCGGCGTGAACTCGTTGCCGAGCGCGGTGATCGCCAGCGCCCGCTTCGTCGCTTCCCGGGTCAGCGCGTCGCGCAGCGGCGTGCCCGGATTGATGAAGGAAGCGCCGGGCAGGTGGAAGCCCATGATCTCCATCAGCATCTGGTTGGAATTGGCGGTGCCGTAGAAGGTGCAGGTGCCGGGGCCATGATAGGACTTGGATTCGGCTTCCAGCAGTTCCTCGCGGCCGACCTTGCCTTCGGCATAGAGCTGGCGGATACGCGACTTCTCGTCGTTCGGCAGGCCGGTGGTCATCGGACCGGCCGGCACGAAGACCGCCGGCAGATGGCCGAAGGTGAGTGCCGCGATCATCAGGCCGGGTACGATCTTGTCGCAGACGCCGAGATAGACGGTGGAATCGAACATGTTGTGGCTGAGGCCGATGCCGGCGGACATGGCGATCGCGTCGCGCGAAAACAGCGACAGTTCCATGCCGGGCTGCCCCTGGGTCACGCCATCGCACATGGCCGGCACGCCGCCGGCTACCTGGGCCACGCCGCCGACTTCGGCGGCCGCCTTGCGGATCTGCGCCGGATAGGTCTCGAACGGCTGATGCGCCGACAGCATGTCATTATAGGACGTGATGATGCCGAGATTGGGGACGATGTCGCCGGCAAGCGCCGCCTTGTCCCCGGGGGAACAGACGGCAAAGCCATGCGCGAGGTTGCCGCACGACAGTGTCGAGCGGTGCACGCCCTTGGTGATCGCGCGGCGTGTGCGCTCCAGATAGAGCTCGCGGGTCGGTTTCGACCGTTCGACAATGCGCTTGGTAATGGCTTCGATACGGCGATCTGCACTCATCGGATGTTGCTCCTCAACTGGGCACGAGCGCCTTGGGCACGCATCGTGCGGGGGCCTCGACAGGCCCGAACGGTCATCGTCTTGTCGTTATAGGGCCCCTGCCGGTCTCCTCAACCGGCAGGGCAGGGCAAGCCTCTCAGGGCGCCCAATAGATGTCGGGTGTCGTCTGGGCCCGTTCAAGAACGGCCCGGATCGGCATGTCGCCCTCGTCGGTGCCGGACAATGCCTTGTCCAGCACGGTTTTCTTTTCAGCGCCTTCGATATGCACGACCAGAAGGCCCGCATCCTGCAGCGCTGAGAACGACAGCGTCAGCCGTGCCTCGCCGGCGCCCGGCGCTTCCATGGTCATCACCCGGCGCGGCTTGGAAAGGTCGAGCGCCGCCGCCAGATGATCGCCACCCGGGAAGAACGAGGCGGTGTGCCCGTCAGTCCCCATGCCGAGAATGGCAACGTCGAAAGGCTCGGTCATCCCGGGAACGATCCCGGATGCCGTCGTGGCCGCTTCCTCGATCGTTGCTTCCGGACGATAGAGCGGCACGAATTCGGCCGATGCCGCTTCATTCTTCAGCAGATGTGTCGAGACCAGAAGATGGTTCGACCGTGCATTGTCTGCCGGCACGAAGCGTTCGTCGACCAGGGTGATCTTGACCTTCGACCAGTCGAGCTTGCACGCTGACAGAGCCTCGAAAAAGGCCTTCGGTGTCGAGCCGCCGGAAACGGCGAGCGTCGCCTCTCCCTTGGCTGCAATCGCTGCGGCCAGCGCCGAGGTAACGCGCGTGGCCAATGCCTCCGCCAGCGCCGCTCCGGTCTCGAATGTATGCATGTGATGCGCCATCGCGATCCCCGGCCTTAGTCGTTTTCGTGCCAGGTGCGACCGTCGCGCTCGATCAGCGCGATGGCCTGGCTTGGACCCCAGGTGCCGGACGTATAGCCCTGCGCCTTCTGGCCGATTTCTTCCCAGGCTTTCAGGATCGGATCGACCCAGTTCCACGCCGCCTCGACTTCGTCGCGGCGCATGAACAGCGTCTGGTTCGAACGGATGACGTCCATCAGCAGGCGTTCATAGGCGTCGGGATTGCGCACTTCGAAAGCCTGGGCAAAGCTCATGTCGAGCGATACGTGGCGCAGGCGCATGCCGCCCGGACCCGGATCCTTGATCATCAGCCACTGCTTGACGCCTTCGTCCGGCTGCAGGCGAATGACCAGCTTGTTGGCTTCGATGCGACCGGCGCTTTCGCCGAAGATCGAATGCGGGATCGGCTTGAAGGCGATGACGATTTCCGACATGCGGTTGGCAAGACGTTTGCCGGTGCGCAGGTAGAACGGTACGCCGGCCCAGCGCCAGTTGTTGATCTCTGTCTTGATCGCCACGAAGGTTTCCGTGTCGGAGGCGGCACCCAGTTCTTCCTGATAGCCGTTGACGGCGCCGCCGGCAGACGCGCCGGCGCGGTACTGGCCGCGCACCGTCTGCTTCTCGACATTGGCGCCGGTGATCGGCTTCAGCGAGCGCAGAACCTTCAGCTTCTCGTCGCGCACCGCTTCGGCGTCGAGCGAGGAGGGAGCTTCCATGGCCACGAGGCAGAGCAGCTGCAGGATATGGTTCTGCACCATGTCGCGCAGCGCGCCGGCCTTGTCGTAATAGGTGACGCGACCTTCCAGGCCGACGGATTCGGCGACCGTGATCTGCACGTGATCGATATGGGCGGAGTTCCACAGCGGCTCGTAGAGCGCGTTGGCAAAACGCAGCGCCATCAGGTTCTGCACGGTTTCCTTGCCGAGATAGTGGTCGATACGGAAGATCTGCTCTTCCTTGAACACCTTGCCGACCGTGTCATTCAGCGCCTGGGCGGAGGCGAGGTCGCGACCGATCGGCTTTTCAACCACGATCCGGGTCGATTTGGTGATCAGCTTGTGATCGCGGATCTTGTCGGCAATATCGCCAAAGATCGATGGCGACACGGCGAGGTAAAAGGCGCGAACGATATCCTTGCCGGTGTCGAGCAGGGTCTTCAGCTGGCTCCAGCCCTGATCGGACTTGGCATCGACCGCGACATAGAAGATACGAGCGAGAAATTTAGCCAGCTCAGCCTCGTCGAGTTCCTCAGCCTTCAGATGTTCCTTCAACGCGGCGAGCGTGTACTGACGATATTCGTCGTCGGTCATGGCCGTGCGCGAGGCCCCGATGATCCGGGTCGGCTCGGTCAACTGGCCGGCCAGCTGGCGATGATAGAGCGCCGGCAACAGCTTTCGTTCGGCAAGGTCGCCGGTGCCGCCGAAGACGACATAGTCAAAAGGTTCAACGGGGATGATCTGGCTGCTCATACGGCGTCTCTCACTCGAAATTCGTGGCTAGGTTTGTAATCTAATCGATTTAAAAAAGCCAGAGCCCGAATGAAAATCTCTGCTGCAGCGCAATGCCGCAGCCGGATTTCAGAACCTGTCCCGCAGCGCATACCAAGTCAGCGCCAGGAACAGAAGCGGGCTTCTGAGCCGTGCACCACCGGGGAAGGGCGGGATCTTGAGTTGCTTGAGCAGGTCCAGTTCACTCGAATTTCCGGCAATCGAATCGGCGTACATCTTGCCTGAATAGTTTGACAACATCACGCCATGGCCGGAAAATCCGCCGATCGACGTGACGCCCGGCATGACCTCGCGGGCAAAGGGCTTGCGCGGCAGCGTGATGCCGACCGAGCCGCCCCAGGCATGGGTCATCTCGATATCCTTGAGAGACGGGTAGATCTCGGCGATCTGGCGCCGGATATGGGTGGAAATGTCACGCGGGCTGTCCGACGTATAGGCCTCGCGGCCGCCGAACAGCAGGCGCCCGTCCTGGCTCTTGCGAAAATAGCGCACGACGAAACGGCTGTCGGCGACGGCTTCCGAGCCGGGGATCACATCCGGGAACTTGTCGAGCGGCACGGTCGCGCCGATGAACGAACGGATCGGCATCACCCGGGCTGCCGTCACCGGTTCCAGATTGCCGATATAGGCATTGGTCGCGATCAGCACCTTGTCGGCGGTAATCGTGCCGCGGGGCGTATCGATCAGCGTCTTGCCGCCATTCTGGCGGATCGCCGTGGCCGGTGTCATTTCGTGGATGCGCGCCCCGGATCCTGCCGCCACGCGCGCCAGCCCGATCAACAGCTTGAGCGGATGGATATGGCCGGTGCCGGTGTCGCGCACGCCGCAGAAATAGCGTTGCGATCCCAGCCGTTCGGCGGTCTCGGCCTGGTCCATGAAGCTGACATGCGGATAGTTGTAGCGGGTCGCCAGGATCTCGGCGGAGCGCCGATAGTCGTCGCCGTAGCTTTTCTTGTGCGACACATTCATCTGCCCCGGCATGTATTCCATGTCGATGCCATGGGTGTCGGCAAAGCCGAGCAGATGCTGCTTGGCGTTTTCCGCCATGTCGAACAGCGCCTTGGAGCGTTCGTAGCCGAGCTCTTCCTCCAGTTCGTCCGGCCATGCGCGCTGGCCGGTGCCGAGCTGGCCACCATTGCGGCCCGATGCGCCGTCGCCGAAGCGATGGCCTTCGATCAGCACGACCGAGACGCCGCGCGTCGCCAGATGATAGGCCGCCTGCAGCCCTGTATAGCCGCCGCCGACAATGGCGACGTCTGCGCTGACCGAGCCGTCAAGCGTCGGATATTCCGGCCGCTCCCCGGCACTCGCCTGGTACCAGGACAGGCCGGGTGCGATAGGACTTTGCCATGCCATGAAACGCGCTCCTCAGACGTTCAGGAGAAGGAATTCGCGTTCCCACGGGCTGATCACTTGCATGAAGGTCTCGAACTCGCCACGCTTGACGCCGGCATAGAGCCCGATGAACTCGGCGCTCAGGACTTCTGCCAGGGCATCGTCCGATTCCAGCTGCGACACCGCCTCCAGCAGGCCGCGCGGCAGATCGACCGAACCCTCGTTGGCGGTGCCTTCCGATGCAGCCGTCGGTTCGACTTCTTTCAGGATGCCGAGCAGACCGCAGCCGAGCGAGGCGGCGAGCGCCAGATAAGGATTGCAGTCGGAGCCGGGCAGGCGGTTTTCAATACGCCGGGCAGCAGCATCGGACACCGGAACGCGGAAGGCCGTGGTGCGGTTGTCATAACCCCAGGCATTGTTGACCGGCGCCGACATGTCGGGCGTCAGGCGGCGATAGGAGTTCACATAAGGCGCCATCATCACCAGCGCCTTGGGCACGAAGCTCTGCATGCCGCCGATGAAGTGGAAGAATTCCTTCGACGGTGAGCCGTCGGGATTGGAAAAGACGTTCTTGCCGGTCTCGATATCGACCACCGATTGGTGGATATGCATCGCCGATCCGGCCTGGCCCTGCATCGGCTTGGCCATGAACGTCGCATAGATGCCGTGCTTGAGGGCAGCTTCGCGGATCGTGCGCTTGAACAGGAAAACCTGGTCGGCAAGCTCGATCGGATCGCCGTGGCGCAGGTTGATTTCGAGCTGCGCCGGACCCTCTTCGTGGATCAGCGTGTCGATCTCCAGACCCTGCTTTTCCGAGAAGTGATAGATATCGTCGATCAGTTCGTCGAATTCGTTGATGCCGGCGATCGAATAGCCCTGGCCGCTGACGATGGCGCGACCGGAGCGGCCCTTCGGCGGATGCAGCGGATAGTCCGGGTCGTCATTGGTGGCAACGAGATAGAATTCGATTTCCGGTGCCACGACCGGTTTCCAGCCGCGGTCCGCATACATGCGCACCACGTTTTTCAGCACGTTGCGCGGCGTATAGGGCACGTCCTCGCCGGTCGAGCCGACGATGTCGCAGATCACCTGCGCGGTCGGATCGGTCTCCCATGGAACGACGGAAAGCGTCGAGAGGTCGGGCACCAGCTTCAGGTCGCTGTCGCGGGGCTCATAGCGGAAGTTGCCCGTCTCTTCCGGATATTCGCCGGAAATCGTATGGCGATAGAGTGCCGATGGCAGGGCCAGAGACGTGTTCGAGGTGAACTTGGAGGAAGGCATCATCTTGCCGCGCGGCACGCCGGCAAGGTCGGGCGTGATGCATTCGATATCCTCGATGCCGCGCGCACGCAGCCAGCCGGCCGCTTCCTTCCAGGTGCTCACGCCACGCATCGATCTGGGGTCCGGGGGGATGCTCGCCTTTTTCTTTGCCGCGCCTTGGGGTCTCAGCATTGTCTTTTTAGGAGGCATGTCTCACCGGTTCGGGTTGTTTGATGGAACCATCATAACCAGACTTTGCCAATTGGCGAGGGGGGACCGTTGACTTTGACGGCCCGATCGAAAAGACAGGCGATGAACGCGGATCGGGAGCCGGGCATGGCCAAGCAGTATGAGGTCGCCATCCTTGGCGCAGGCGCGGCCGGCATGATGGCGGCAATGACAGCCGGCAGGCGCGGCCGCTCCGTCGTGATCCTCGACCACGCAAAGGCGCCGGGCGAAAAGATCCGCATCTCCGGCGGCGGCCGCTGCAATTTCACCAATAGTCATGCCGGGCCGAAGAACTATCTCTCGGAAAACCCGCATTTCGCCAAGTCGGCGCTGGCCCGCTATACGCCGCAGGACTTCATCGCCTTGGTCGATCGCCATGGGATCGCCTGGCACGAAAAGACCCTGGGCCAGTTATTCTGCGACGACAGTGCCAAGGACATCATCCGCATGCTGCTGGAAGAGATGCGGGCCGCCCATGTCGACCTGAAGCTCTCGACGACGATCGACACGGTCGAACACGGCATCGACGGCTTTCGCCTGCAGACATCCGAAGGCACGATTGCGGCCAGGTCGCTGATTGTCGCCTGCGGCGGCAAGTCGATCCCGAAAATGGGCGCGACCGGCTTTGCCTATCGCATTGCCGAGCAGTTCGGCCTGACCGTCACCGAGACAAGGCCGGCTTTGGTGCCGCTGACGCTGGAGCCGAACCTGCTCGCCGATCTGGCCGAACTCGCCGGCGTCGCCGTCGATGCCGAAGTCCGTCATGGCAAGACCGGCTTTCGCGAGGCCATGCTGTTTACCCATCGCGGTCTCTCGGGCCCCGCCATCCTGCAGATCTCCAGCTACTGGCGCGAGGGCGACGAGATCATCCTGTCGCTCGAGCCGGATGTGGCGGTGCTCGAAGGACTGAAAAAGGCCAAACGTGAAAACGGCCGCCAGGCGGTCCAGACCGTGCTTGCCCAGCACCTGCCGAAGCGCTTGGCGCAATACATCGCAGACAGCCTCAAGCTCGACAGGCCGCTGGCCGACCAGACCGACAAGGCGCTGGCATCGGTCGAGCAGCATCTCCGGCGCTGGGTGATCAAGCCTGCCGGATCGGAAGGCTATCGGACTGCGGAAGTGACGCTCGGCGGCGTCGATACCCGCCATCTCGATAGCCGGACGATGATGGCCAAGACCGTACCCGGTCTCTATTTCATCGGCGAGTGTGTCGATGTGACCGGCTGGCTCGGCGGCTACAATTTCCAATGGGCCTGGGCGTCCGGATTTGCCGCCGGCGAGAGCCTCTGACCGCACTTCAATCGGCCGGTGGCCGCCACGCGGTCTTTTCCAACGGTCCGCGCAAGCTTCGCCTGATAATTCAGCACTTGTTAACATGCGTCCGCCATCCTGAACGAATGCCGGTGCGGTGCCCCCTCTGGGATCCGTGACATGAGGTCGGGCCGGCGAGCCTGAAGAGGCATGCTTCCTGACGAGTGGCCTACTATGAGGACAGCGCTGATGAACAGACATGACCGCAAGCCCCGCGCCATTGCCATTGCCCGCACGCAAAATGCCGACCGCGACAGGCTGCTCCATATCGCCATTCTCAGCGCCTACGCAGCAAGCGCGCTCGCAGCGCTTGCCATCTGTCTGATCCACTGATCACGTCTCCAGCAAGATAAGGTTCGGCCCGGGTGGGATGGTCCTGCGCGGGCGCCGGATCTCGACCGCTTTTTGCCGATATCGAGACATGCGGTCCCACTGGTGCATCTGCGCAGCTGTGGCCCGCAAACATGCGCGCGCGGCTGCATCAGCGGCAGATCCTCATTTAACTTCGTCTTGATACTTTTGTTGCACGCTCATCGTGGGAGACTTGCCGAAAAATCGCTGCGCGCTGGGATGTGCTGTGCAGCGATGGATTGCAGGCAGGGAGGAGTCGGCGCGCAAGCGTCGCAATTGCTTGGAGGACACCAGTTGATCGATCGTATTTTGTCGCGTTTTTCCATATCGACCAAGGTCATGGCCTTCGTCCTGCCATTTGTGCTGTCGATCACGGCCGTCGGGCTGATGGGCCTTTATGCCTCCGGCATGTTGCAGCAGCGCATGGAGATCTCGAACGGCACCATGCGGTCGCTCAATGGCTTCAGAAACGTCAACGCAACCATGGCCCGCTTCCTCAGCGAAACATCGGAGGAAACGCGCGCGGCCGTTCTTGCCGAACTGTCGGCCCAGCAGGCTACGCTGCAGGTCAACGTCACGGAAATCGGTGCGGATGGTGTCGGCCGCAACTTCCTCGACGAAGCGATTGCCGGTACCGGTGCGATCAACCAGAAGATCGACAGCCTGTGGCAATTGCACCAGGCAGAAGTTCAGCTCGCAACCGGCATCAATGAACATCTGAAAAGCCTGATGGCCCAGCAGATCCGTGTCTCCGACGAAGCGCAGAAATTGCAGCGCGCGGTGGTCTCGGGTGAAAACGATGCGAAGAGCGCACTGCGCGAGGCCGATCGCCTGACCGCTGCCGCCAATTTCATGGCCACGCTCACCAAGGAGTATTTCTCCGCCGGCCTGCCGGAAGCGCAGTTCCCGGTTTTGCAGAAGGCGCTGCCCGAACTCGTCAAGACCCAGCGCAAGATTGCGACAGCATTGCCGCCGCAGCACAAGGACCTGGGCAAGACGCTGCAGGCAACCATTGCCGAATTGAAGGAAAAGCTTGCCACGGGTGATACGAGCCTGGAGGCGGGTCGTGCCATCGGGCCGGTCATGGCGAAATTCCGTGGCTATGAGGCCATCTTGCGCGCCAGTGCCGCGGAGAAGAATGCGCTCGCCGTCAGCCGCTTTGCTGCGGTCGAAACCAGCGCGGTGCAGGCGGCCGACATCCTGTCGGGCAGCCGCATGCTGATTGCCGATGTCTATGATCTGCGCCTGATCACTGCCGCCTTCCTGATGGCCAAGGATGACAAGGCCCGCGATCCGCTGCTGCGCCAGATCAAACTGGTCAGCGACAATCTTGCCGTACTCGGCGGCAGCATCGCCGACAAGGCATTTTACGAGAGCCTTGCCGCTGCAATCACCCCGCACCTGGCGGGCCTGACAACCGATAGCGAGGCGCTGGTCAAATCCAGCGCCGACCGCATCGCAAGTTATGCCGAAGCCAGCAAGACCATGGATACGATCTGGGCGTCGCTGACTGCCTTTGCCGATCTGCAGAAGGATGTGGCGGGCACGGAAAGCCAGGAAGCCAACCGCCTGTCGATCTCGACCATGGTGGCCGGCGTCGTTGTCGCCATCTTCGGCGGCGTCGCACTAGTGCTGACTCTGCAGAGACCGATCGCGCGCATCACGGCCACCATGCAGCGTCTTGCAGAAGGCGACCTGGACGCCGGCATCATCGGCGACAAGCGCGGCGATGAAATTGGCGCGATGGCGCGTGCCTTGGGTGTGTTCAAGTCCAACGCCCACACCAAGATCGAGATGGAGACGGAACGTCAGCTTGAACAACAGCAAGCCGAAGCCGAGCGCCGCCGCAACGATGCCGACAAGCAGGCGCTGGATGCCGAGATCGATCATGCCGTGACCAAGCTTGCCCAAGCGCTGGAACGCCTCGCCAATGGCGACATTTCCTTCGAGATCGAGGACCGCTTCCACGGTCGCCTCGAAACGCTGCGCACCGATTTTAATCTGTCGCTGGCCCGCCTGCGCGACACCATGCGCCAGATCGCCGGCAATGTGGACATGATCCAGAACAACGGACGGCAGATGGCGCAATCCGCCGTCGATCTTGCCCGCCGCACCGAACAGCAGGCGGCTTCGCTCGAGGAGACGGCGGCTGCCGTCGACGAGATTACCGTCGCCGTCAGGTCTGCCTCAGAGCGTGCCGAGCGCGTCAATGGCGTGGTGCGCGATGCCAAGAAGAATGCCGATGAATCAGCAGTTGTTGTCGGCAGTGCGATTTCGGCCATGGGCCGGATCGAGGAAGCTTCGGGCCAGATCTCCAGCATCATCGGCGTGATCGACGAGATTGCCTTCCAGACCAACCTTCTGGCGCTAAATGCCGGCGTCGAAGCCGCCCGTGCTGGCGAAGCCGGCAAGGGTTTTGCCGTCGTCGCCCAGGAAGTGCGTGAACTGGCCCAGCGTTCGGCCGGTGCCGCCAAGGAAATCAAGGGGCTGATCAATCGTTCGGCTCAGGAAGTCGCAATCGGTGCCACCCATGTGCAGCAGACCGGTGAGGTCCTGGCGCGCATCGGCAGCCAGATTTCCGCCATCAGCGAACATGTCGAAAAGATCGCCGAAACCAGCCGCGAACAGTCCGGCGCCCTGCAGGAGGTCAATGGTGCGGTATCGCGCATGGACCAGATGACCCAGCAGAACGCCGCCATGGTCGAGGAAGCCACAGCCGCAACGCAGGACCTGTCGGGCCAGACCGACGCGCTGCGCGATTTGCTGCAGCAATTCCGCATCGAGGCAGAGCGCGGCGGTCGCGCCGTGGCCGCAAGGGCGGCTTGATACTCCCGGCAGGATGTCTATGCCTGCAGCGCCGTTCTTCATCGCGATGAACCAGCTGCAGGCGGCAGTCCGCATGGCGCAATGAGCGTCATCTCGGCATTCATCGCTAATGCAAGCAGGGGACGATCGCCAGGTTAGCAAAAACTAAAAGTTGACAATACCGGTACGCTTGCCTATATCGGGTTTGTCGATATTTTGCTTGCTGAGCTTTGGTTACCGCGCTTTTTTCAATCGCGCCCTGAACGAACCTTCATTTCAAAATTCGCTACCACCATCCGCAGCGCTTCGGCACTGTGGTTACTCAATACTGCTATGAAAGGGTTCATCATGATCACCGGCACAGTAAAATGGTTTAACTCCACCAAGGGCTTCGGCTTCATCCAGCCTGACAATGGCGACGCTGACGCGTTCGTTCATATCTCTGCCGTCGAGCGCGCCGGAATGCGCGAAATCGTCGAAGGCCAGAAGATCGGCTTCGACCTCGAGCGCGACAAGAAGTCGGGCAAGATGTCTGCTTGCAACCTGCAGGCTGTATAATCGGAAACTGCTTTCCTTTGACCGCGGATGTACCGGCACTGTCGAAAGCAAGTTTACCCAGGGAGGTCAGGCTGATTGCCTGGCCTTTTTTTGTTGCAATCCATCGGATCGCCGTTAGGCCTATCTTGATGCTGGCTGGCAAGGCCGGGCCAAAACATCGGGAGAAGCCATGAATGATGCGAAGACTGTGACTGGTTCGAACAATCCATCATCGCTGGAGCCGCTGGGCTGGTCTGAATATTTCAGCACGCAGGTCACGCCCGACGAAATGGACCTCGCGCCCCGGCGCATTTCTTCCGTTCATCGTGCGCGCCTCGAGGCGATCGATGCCCGTGGCCCGGTGGCGCTCGAGATCGGCTCGAACGTCAACACCGCAGACTTTGCCGTCGGCGACTGGGTTCTGGCCGACCCGTTCACGCAGATGCTGGTTCGCCGGCTTGACCGCAAGACGGTCCTGCAGCGGCGCACCGAACTGAAGCACGGCCAGCAGCTGGCCGCAGCCAATGTCGATACGCTGTTCATTGCCACGTCTTGCAACGCCGATTTCAATCCGGCACGGCTGGAGCGCTATCTGATCATGGCGCATCAGGCTGGAGCGACACCGGTGATCGTGCTGACCAAGGCCGACACCGTCGCCGATGCGGACACCTATGCGCAGCAGGCAAGGGCCTTGCAGCGCGATCTGTCGGTCGTTGTCCTCAACGCCAAGTCGGCAGATGCGATTGCAGCATTGAAACCCTGGTGCGGCGCAGGCCAGACGGTTGCGCTGGTCGGCTCGTCCGGCGTCGGCAAGTCGACGCTGGTCAATACGCTATCCGGATCCGCAAGCCTGCAGAAGACCGGCGACATCCGCGAATATGATGCGCAGGGCCGCCACACCACGACGGCGCGCTCGCTGCACGCGATTGCCGGCGGTGGCTGGGTGGTTGATACGCCCGGCATCCGCACGCTTTATGTCAGCGACATCGCCGACGGTATCGAAGCCCTGTTCAGCGATATTACCGATCTCGCCGAGCAGTGCCGCTTTCGCGATTGCACCCATGTGCATGAGCCGGGCTGCGCGGTCCAGGCCGCGGTCAAGACGGGCACGCTCGATGCCGAACGTGTGGAGCGTTGGCGTGGTCTGCTGGAGGAAAGCCGCAGCCGCACGCCGATCACATCGGGACCGCGCGGCAACAAGACCGTGCGCAAGAAAAAATACTGACCACCCTCTTTGCATGCTGCCTTTCTTTACAGGGCAGCATGGCGGATGGCACGGACAGACAGGCATGCCGATGCGCCAGTCCGGAGCTCATCCTTGTAAAGACGCAGCCTCTTCCCACATAGAGAACACGTCGAGGCGGCCGCCTGCGAAAAGATCGCGGGCAGACTAGGCCGACCCAATCCTTACCAGCCAACACGAATTCCACAGGTTTCGGCGCCCCGCCGGATCCCGCACGAACGGAGACTTTCATGTCCGATAAAAACACAAGCGCTGAAGCCAAGCCCTACGAGCCGATCGCGTTTGCCAAGAAGCATCGTATCTCGGTCGAGGACGCCAAGGCGATCATCGGAAAACACGGCGCCGATCGTAAGTCGGCCGACAAGGAAGGTCGACGCGTCAGCGTCTGACCCGAGTAACCATCTCCGCGCCAGCCTTGCCGGCGCGGAGACGATCCAGACTATAAAGCAGGCGGTTGACGGCCAATGATACCGATCGCCTCACTCGGCCGGTTGCCCGTCACGGCACCAGCCACACTCAGCCTGCGCTAACTCGTCTGTCTGCCTCTTGGCGAACCACGTCTTCCTCAACCGCCCCCACCAGCCTTCCCGGTAAGCCTGATAAAACGCCTCTTCGCGCAGGCGCGGGCTTGCGGCATGCCGCTCCCGCATGAGCTCAAAAGCCATCGCCGCATAGATCTCCACCATGACGGATCTCCTCTTTTTCAATCCATCACCCCATCTATCGGCTAAATTTCGCTCCATAAACACGAGATATTGCGCTATGTCTTTCACTCATGAAAAACATAGCATGGGATTCCTATCAGCTTTTTCTCCAGGTCGCCCGTCTGGGTGGCCTGACGGGTGCGGCGTCCGCCAGTGGATTGAGCCCGGCCACCATCGGTCGCCGCATGCTGGTGCTGGAGGAGGATCTGGGGCGGCCGCTGTTTCACCGCAGCCAGACCGGCTACACGCTGACCGGCGACGGCAGGGCCCTGCTCGATCATCTGGGCGAGCTGGAATCCGCCTCGCGCAAGGTCGATATCTGGCGACGCGGGACAGCGTCCGATGCCCTTGTGCGGATTGCGGTCGGCACCTGGATCGGCTGGCTGCTGGCGGAAAATTTCCCGGCCATTCGCCAGGAGCGTGATGCCTTTCGCATCAATCTTTTCATCGGTGAACAGCGCGCAAGTCTCGCCCACCGGGAAAGCGACATCGGCATGCGCGCCTTCGAGCCGGATGAACTCAACCTCGCCACGTCCCTCGTCGGGGAGGTCGCCTATGCGCCTTTCCGGGCCCGCAACACCGTCGATGCCGGGCCGGAGCGCTGGTTGGCCGTCGATCGGGACAACGCCATTTCCGCCTATCTGCGCTGGCCGCATGAACAGGTGGCGGACCGGATCGTTGCCACCGTCAATCGACCGCGCTCGCTGAGAGATCTGGCGCTGGCGGGTGCGGGCATTGCGGTACTGCCCTGTTTTGTCGGCGACCAGGAGCCAAGGCTGCAAAGGGCAGGCGGGGAGATCGTCGACCTGCGTCACCGCCAGTGGATCGTGATGAACAATGACGACCGGCATCGCCCGGAGATCCGCACGGTGGTCGACCGCATGACAAAACTGCTGCGCGCGCATTCCGACCTGTTTGCCGGCCACCGCGCCAACCGCGCGTGAACTGGTTCCGGCTCTGACGAAAAAGCCCGCACAACGACCGTCGCTCCTCCCCCGAGGCGATCCTTGTGCGGGCAGCCGTTCCGGAGGTCAGGGCCGGACGGTAGACGGTGTTCGGATCAGGCGGCGTGGGCGCCCTGGGTCACGATGACCGGGATCAAGAGATCGCCCCAGTTACCGTCGCCACCATGGTGGCGGGCGGAGCGGACCAGCTCGACGGACACGCCGGCATCGACGGCCTTCATGATCGAATGGTTCAGGCGGTGCAGGTCATTGGCCAGCATGCGGATCATCGCCTGCTGATCGGTGCTCATCGCAGATGACTGTTCTTCTGCGCGTTCTTTGACTCGGGTCTGCGGGGTCATGGTATTTCTCCTCTTGTATTAGGGGTTGTTGAAATGTGGCTTTCGGTAACGCTTGGCCCCTCATCCGGCTGCCGCCACCTTCTCCCCGCAGGCGGGGAGAAGACGCATGTCGATGCCTCCATTGCAGGGCTCCCCCTCTCCCCGCTTGCGGGGAGAGGGTAGGGTGAGGGGCAATTGCCCGGCATCACTCCGCCGCAGGGCGGAACTGGTCGTGCTCGGTGGATTCGCCCATCGCCGTGGTCGACGACTGGCCGCCGGAGATCGCCAGCGACACGGCATCGAAATAGCCGGTGCCGACTTCGCGCTGGTGCTTGGTCGCGGTATAGCCGTTGGCTTCGGCGGCAAACTCCGCCTGCTGCAGCTCCGAATAGGCCGACATCTGGCGATCCTTGTAGCCGCGTGCCAGTTCGAACATGCCGTAGTTCAGCTGGTGGAAGCCGGCGAGCGTGATGAACTGGAACTTGTAGCCCATCGCCCCGAGTTCCTTCTGGTACTTGGCGATCGTCGCGTCATCGAGGTTCTTCTTCCAGTTGAACGACGGCGAGCAATTGTAGGCGAGCTTCTTGCCCGGATGCACCTTGTGTACCGCTTCGGCAAATCTGCGCGCCTGCTCGAGATCCGGCTTGGAGGTTTCCATCCAGATCATGTCGCAATGCGGC
Source organism: Rhizobium sp. CECT 9324 (assembly GCF_918741265.1). Lineage (NCBI taxonomy): Bacteria > Pseudomonadati > Pseudomonadota > Alphaproteobacteria > Hyphomicrobiales > Rhizobiaceae > Rhizobium > Rhizobium sp. CECT 9324. Next base: position 1,229,294 of record NZ_CAKKMZ010000001.1, read on the forward strand.
GCATAGGCGATCGCGCGGGCAATACACGGCTCGATGCCGTTCTTCACCTGGTAGAAGCCTTCCGCCGTGCGGCCGGCATCGTAGTCGACGAAGGGCCGGTCGCGCTCGTCGATATCCGAGGTCAGCAGCTTTGCCGCTTCAGCATCGGTGCGGGCGATGATCAGCGTCGGCGTGCCCATGACGTCGGCAGCCAGGCGTGCCGCAGACAGGTTGCGGATATGTGCCTGCGTCGGGATCAGCACCTTGCCGCCGAGATGGCCGCATTTCTTTTCCGAGGCCAGCTGATCTTCATAGTGAACGCCGGCAGCACCCGCCTCGATGAACGCCTTCATGATCTCGAAAGAGTTGAGTGGCCCGCCGAAACCGGCTTCCGCATCGGCAACGATCGGCGCGAACCAGGTTTCGACCGAAAGGCCGTTGCCTTCCTGGGTCTCGATCTGGTCGGCGCGCTGCAGCGTCTTGTTGATCCGCTTGGCAAGCTCCGGTGCGGCATTGGCCGGATAGAGCGACTGGTCGGGATACATCGATGAGGCGGTATTGGCGTCGGCGGCAACCTGCCAGCCGGAGAGATAGATCGCCTTCAGACCGGCGCGCACCATCTGCATCGCCTGGTTGCCGGAAAGCGCGCCGAGCGCGTTGACGAAATCTTCCTCGTGGATCAGCTTCCACAACCGGTTGGCGCCCATTTCGGCGAGCGAATGCTTGATCTCGACCGAGCCGCGCAGACGCTTGACGTCTTCGGCGGTGTAGCTGCGCTGGATGCCGTCATAGCGGCCCTTCGGTGCGTTCGGAACGAGATTGTAAAAATCAGTCATTATAGTCTCCCTTTCACTCCTTGATACGAGCTCGTCGTTAATTTTGCTCGCCTTTGATGTGACTAGATTTACATCGCGCCGCACAAATCGGCTAGAAAAAACATGAAATCAACGTTTTGAAAGAGGTTAGGCTGTCTTGTCTTTGACAGGGTCGCAGTGTAAAATTGTAAATTCTGTAAAGTTACGACGAGCGCGAATGTTGTCGGAATTTGTAAAAAAGGCTGTCGAATGGCTGAAAACAAGATCTTTGCCGGCCCGCGTGTCCGGCGCATCCGCAATGGTCTGGGCCTGACCCAGACGGCCATGGCCGAGGCGCTGGAAATTTCGCCCTCCTATCTCAATCTGATCGAGCGCAACCAGCGTCCGCTGACGGTCCAGCTGCTGCTGAAATTGGCATCGGTCTACAAGGTCGATCTCGACGAGCTGCAGGGCGAGGCCGGCGGCACGGCGAGCCTGTTGCGCGAGGTCTTTGCCGATCCGCTTCTGTCCGGCGAACTGCCGGGCGATCAGGAACTGATCGAGATTGCCGAAGCCGCACCCAATGCGGCAAACGGCATCGTCAAGCTTTACCGCGCATATCGCGAGCAGGCCGCACGCCTGACCGATCTCGCCGACCTTCTCGCCCGCGAAGGCCATGAGACGTCCCTCTCGGGTGCCAGGCTGCCGATCGACGAGGTGCGCGAGGTGATCGAGAGGCGGTCCAATTTCCACGCCCGTATCGAGGATGCCGCAGAGGCGTTCCACGCCGCCCTCGGATTGGTCGCCGGCGATGATCTCGCCGTTGCCCTGAAGTCTTGGCTGAGAACCAAGCACGGCATCGTCGTGCGGGCCCTGCCGGTGCAGACCATGCCGTCATTACGTCGCCGCTACGACCGCCATTCCATGCGCCTGTTTCTGTCCGAGCGGCTGTCTGTCTTCGACCAGTTGCGCGAAGTGGCGATGGAGGTCTGTCTGCTGGCGTTGAATGACGAGATCCAGGCGGCGCTGGAGGATCTGGCCCTGACGTCCGGCGAGGCGCGGCGGCTCGGGCGGTTCGAACTGGCGCGTTATGCCGCCCATGCGTTGATGATGCCTTACAGCGCCTTCCTGGCGGCGGCCCAGCGCGCCCGTTATGATGTCGACGTGCTGCGCGCCCGCTTCAATGTCTCGTTCGAACAGGCGGCCAATCGCCTGACCATGCTGCAGCGGCCGGGTGCGCAGGGCGTGCCGTTTTTCCTTCTGGAAGTCGACAATGCCGGCAATCGCTTCCGTCGCAGCGGCGCGCAAGGCTTTCCACAGGCAAAATTCGGCGGCCTCTGTCCCAAGCTCAACATTCATGTGGCCTTCGCCCAGCCGGCCCAGATTCTTGTCGATCATGTCCAGATGCCCGATGGCGCCGGTTTCCTGACGGTCTCGCGCACGCTGGAAGGCCCTCAGGCGGGCTTTGGGGAACGGGTGAGGCGCACGGCATTGCTCATCGGCTGCGACATCGCCCAGGCGGACGATGTGGTTTATGCGGATGTCGTGCGTGCCCCGGCTGTCGACCCCGTTCCGATCGGCACCGCCTGTCGGCTGTGCGAGCGTTCGGGCTGTCTGTCGCGCGCCGAGCCGCCCCTGACGCGTCCGCTCGGCCTTGATGAAATGGTCACGGGATTAAGTGCATTCGACTTCCAGTAATTCCCGGCGGACCAAAATTTGCCTTTGCACCTGCGAAGAATTTCGCTTGTCGCCCGTCCAATTCCTTTCTAGTCTCTTAAAAAACAACGGGAATGGCATTGTGGGACCCTCGGTCTCGAAGCTGGAACAGGAGAAAAAATGAAGTCTCAATTCATTCGCACCGCGTCCGTGGCCCTGGCGACAATCTTCATCGCATCGGCCGTTCAGGCGCAGGAGCGCGTCGTCCATGTCTACAACTGGTCTGACTATATCGATGAGTCCGTTCTCGAGGAGTTCACCAAGGAGACCGGCATCAAGGTCGTCTATGACGTCTTCGATTCGAACGAATTGCTGGAGACCAAGCTGCTCGCCGGCGGCTCCGGCTACGATGTCGTCGTGCCGACCGGCCCTTTCCTGGCCCGCCAGATCACCGCAGGTGTGTTCCAGAAGCTCGACAAGTCCAAGCTGCCGAACATCGCAAACATGTGGCCGGATATTTCCGAGCGCCTGGCAAAATACGATCCCGGCAACGAATATGCCGTCAACTACATGTGGGGCACGACCGGCATCGGCTATAACTCGGCCAAGCTGAAGGAAGCGCTCGGCGCCGACTTCAAGGTCGACAGCTGGGATGCGATCTTCAAGCCGGAAAACGCGGAAAAGCTGAAGGCCTGTGGCATCAACATTCTCGATGCATCGGACGAGACCTTCGCGATTTCGATGAATTACATCGGCAAGGATCCGGATAGCAAGGCGACGGCCGACCTCGAAGCCGGTGGCGCCGTCTATTCGCAGATCCGCCCCTTCGTGAAGACCTTCAATTCGTCCTCCTATATCGATGATCTCGCTAATGGCGACATCTGCGCCACGATCGGCTGGTCGGGCGACATCCTGCAGGCCAAGGCGCGTGCGGAAGAAGCCAAGAACGGCGTCGAGATCGAATATGTGATCCCGAAGGAAGGCACCTACATGTGGTTCGACAACCTGGCGATCCCGGCGGATTCCAAGAATGTCGCCGAAGCGCATGAATTCATCAACTTTCTGATGAAGCCGGAGGTCATCGCCAAGGCCTCGAACTATGTCCAGTATGCCAATGGCAATCTTGCCTCTCAGGCAATGCTCGATGAGGCGGTGATCAAGAATCCGTCCGTCTATCCGACCGAGGAGACGGTCAAGAAGCTCTTCACGATCTCGCCCTATGGCCCGAAGGAACAGCGGGTGCTCAACCGGGTCTGGACCCAGATCAAGACCGGCAGCTAACGGTCAAGGACATCAGCCGGGCGCCTCAATCGCCCGGCTTTTTCTTGTGGGGCCAAAACAAAAAACCAGAACAAAAAGCAAGAACAAAAAGCAAGAACAAAAAGCAAAGAACAACAAGACAGTCGGGGTCGGGCGATGGCGAAATCTCTGGGGCCAGTTAAGCGTAAATTCTCACCATGGACCGATCCGGATGCGGTTCCCTTCATCCGTTTTGAAAATGTCACGAAACGTTTCGGCGACTTCGTCGCGGTCGACAATCTGACGCTGGATATCTATGAGCGCGAATTCTTCTCGCTGCTCGGTCCCTCCGGATGTGGCAAGACCACGCTGATGCGCATGCTGGCAGGCTTCGAGCAGCCGACATCGGGCCGCATCCTGTTGCAGGGCAAGGACCTGTCCGGCACGCCGCCCTACAAGCGGCCGACCAATATGATGTTCCAGTCCTACGCGCTGTTCCCGCATATGACGGTCGAAAAGAACATCGCCTTCGGGCTCGAACAGGACAGCCTGCCCCGGGGCGAAATCGACGCACGCGTCCAGGAAATGCTCAAGCTCGTCAAGCTCGACCAGTTTGCCAAGCGCAAGCCGAACCAGCTGTCCGGCGGCCAGCGCCAGCGTGTGGCGCTCGCCCGTTCGCTTGCCAAGCGCCCCAAGGTGCTGCTGCTCGACGAACCGCTCGGCGCGCTCGACCGCAAGCTGCGCGAGGAAACCCAGTTCGAGCTGATGGATATCCAGACCAAGCTCGGTCTGACCTTCCTGATCGTCACCCACGACCAGGAAGAGGCGATGACCGTGTCCGACCGCATCGCCGTCATGGACAAGGGCATCCTGATCCAGGTGGCCACGCCGGCCGAGATCTACGAGGCGCCCAACAGCCGTTATGTCGCGGATTTCATCGGCGACATCAACCTGCTCGAGGGCAAGCTGATCAGCCGCGATGCAGCAACAGCCAGCGATACGGTGAAAGTGGATTGCGATGGCATCAACGTCACGGTTGAGCAGACATGTGCAGCCGCGCCCGGCGATGCGGTCGCCTTTGCCATCCGGCCGGAAAAGGTCCGTATATCGCTGGACCAGCCGGCCGACGTTTCCGTCAATGCCCTGCACGGCGAAGTCTGGGACATTGGCTATCTCGGCGACTTCTCGGTCTTCATCGTCAAGCTGGATGATGGCCGCATGTTCCGTGCGGCTCAGGCCAATGTCTCTCGTCTGGTCGACAGGCCGATCACCTTTGGCGACATGGTCTGGCTATCCTGGTCGGCAGATGCCGGCCTTGTCCTGACGCGCTGAGGAGGCGACCATGGCCGAACCCGTCTCGACACCGAAATCCGATCCGGCCCGTTGGCTGGTGGTGCTCATTCCGTATCTCTGGATGGTGCTGTTCTTCGTCGCACCCTTCCTGATCATCGTGAAGATCTCGCTGTCGGATACGGCGATCGCCATGCCACCCTATACGCCGGTCTTCGAAGGCCTGGCCTCGATCCGCGATTACTTCTCCCAGCTCGATTTCGAGAACTACTTCTTCCTGCTCGAAGACTCGCTCTACATGAACGCCTATCTGTCGTCGCTCCGGATCGCGGCGATCTCGACGCTTCTGCTGCTGCTGATCGGCTATCCGATGGCGCTGGCCATGGCGCGCGCCTCGGTCACCATCCGCCCGACGCTGCTGATGCTGGTCATCCTGCCGTTCTGGACGTCCTTCCTGATCCGCGTCTATGCCTGGATCGGCATCCTCAAGCCCGAGGGCCTGCTGACCATTGCGCTGCACTCACTGGGCCTGATGGATCCGAATGATCAGGTGCAGATCTTCCGCACCGAGACGGCCGTTTTCATCGGCATCGTCTATTCCTATCTGCCCTTCATGGTCCTGCCGCTCTATTCGGCGCTGGAAAAGCTCGACGGCACGCTGCTGGAAGCCGCAAGCGATCTCGGCTGCCCACCGTGGAAGGCCTTCTGGAAGATCACCTTCCCGCTGTCCATCCCGGGCGTGATCGCAGGCTCGATGATCTGCTTCATCCCGATCACCGGCGAATTTGTCATTCCCGACCTCTTGGGCGGCGCCGAGACGCTGATGATCGGCAAGACGCTGTGGACGGAATTCTTCGGCAACCGCGACTGGCCGCTGGCCTCTGCCGTCGCCGTGCTGCTGCTTCTGATGCTGGTCGTGCCGATCGCGATCTTCCAGAACCAGCAACAGAAAGTGTGAGGGGAGGGCGCCCAGATGAAATCCGGTAAGTTCGACGCGACCATCCTCTCCATCGGTTTTGCCTTTCTCTACATTCCGATCCTGATCCTGGTGATCTACTCGTTCAACGATTCCAAGCTCGTCACCGTCTGGGGCGGTTTCTCGCTGAAATGGTATCGCGAGATGTGGTCGAACGCCGGCCTGATGGATGCCGCCTGGGTGACGCTCAGGGTCGGCCTGCTCAGTGCCTCGCTCGGAACGGTGCTCGGCACGCTGACGGCATTGGCCCTCGTGCGCTATGGCCGCTTCCCCGGCCGCCTGCTGTTTTCCGGCATGGTCTATGCGCCGCTGGTCATGCCGGAAGTCATCACCGGCCTGTCGCTGCTGCTGTTGTTTGTCGCCGTCGGTGTTGATCGTGGCCTGATGACGGTGATCATCGCCCATACCACATTCACCATGTGTTACGTGGCGATCGTCGTGCAGTCACGCCTGCTGACCTTCGACACCAGCCTGGAGGAAGCAGCCCAGGATCTCGGCTGCCCGCCGGTCAAGACCTTCTTCAAGATCACCCTTCCGCTGATCCTGCCGGCGGTTGTGTCCGGCTGGATGCTGGCCTTCACCCTGTCGCTCGATGATCTTGTGATCGCGAGCTTCACCACCGGGCCGGGTGCCACGACGCTGCCGATCAAGATCTATTCGCAGGTGCGCCTCGGCGTCACGCCGGAAATCAATGCGGTCTGCACCATCCTGATCGGCATCGTCACCATTGGCGTCATCATCGCCTCCCTGACGACGAAGCAGCGGGAATTGCAGCGCCAGCGCGACGAGCATGTCGCGGCACGAACGTCCTCTTAGCCGCCTTGGAAAACGCCGCTCTGGAAAGCACCGCCATGCCTATTCGCGTGGCGGCAGCAGGATGTAGGTGATCAGCCACAGCGGCAGCACGATCATCGCACCGAGCAGCATGCGCGGCGCGGCCCAGCCGAAACCGGCGAGAAGTGCCGTGTAGATCTCGTCCGGCGTCAGGCCGAAATAGTCGAGTATGACTTTGGGTGAGAGCCCGAAAAACGCCAGAAACGAGCCGGCAATCAGCGAGGCCAGCGCGATCTTGATCAGTCCCGATAGAATTCCCCGCAACGTCCGTTCCCCCAGACACGCTTGATTCGGGCTATCTTAGCGACTGCCGAAACATTGCGAAACGGCAGGCTTGAGCGTTTACGGCACCAGACCTGTCGGCAGGCGCGGAGCGGCGGATGGAGGAGGGACAGTTGGCACCGGAGAGATGACCGGATCGGTCCAGACGCCGCCGATGAAGAAGGAGAGCGGACCGCCCTCTTCGGCATCCGGATCGCCATTCGGCATCAACTCCGCCCTCAGCGCGAGCGCCTGTCGGGTGAAGGGTGCGATGCCACTCAGGGTCAGCGTATCGCGGCTGCCGGAGATCTCGGCTCTTTCGATGTCAGCCGATCCATGATCGAAACGCGCTGTCAGGTCCAACTGGTTGAAGGCGAAATCCTCATCACCAGCAGCGCTCAGCTGAAAATAGGCGTGTCCCTTCGCCATTGCCCGCAGGCCATCGGCATCAAAGTTGCGCAGCACCCCGTCATCGGCGCGAAACCGCAGCGTGCCGGACATGGCCTCAATGTTTTGGACGAAATTGCCATCCGGTCCACCATTGGGCAGACGCGCCGCCAGATGGATCGAACCCCGCCCCGTCGGCAGGGTGCCGTCCAGCTGAAGGCCGTCGATCAAGCGTTCGACATTGATATCCTCAAGTGAAAGGCTGAGATCTGCGTCCTGATCGACAGCGGCATCCGGGCGGGAAAAACGGGCGCTCAGGGAGCCGCCGAGAAATGCCGCGTCGCCGATCACGAGTTTCAGACTGTCGCCCTTGCCGATCAGGCTCGCGCCGAGACCGGAGAGTTCGAATGGCGCGAATGTCGCCGTGCCGGCCGAGACCGTCACATCGAAATCGACCCAGTCGATCACGCTCGGCAGCCGGGCCTCGGCCTTGTTGCCGATGTCGATTTCGAGACTGCGCAGCAATCCCGCGAGATCGAGCCTTTCAAGTGCCAGGGTGCCGCTGAGGTTCGGACGGGCCTGCGGCGGATGCGTCAGCGCCAGGAAGCCGTCACCACTGGTGCTGTTGACCTGGAAGGACAGGTCTTCGAAACGCAGTTCATTGGCGGTTGTCACGAGGTTTGTCTTCAATCCTGCGGTCTGCCAATCCTCGCTGCCAGCCAGACGCAGACCACTGAAGGCGGCAAAAGCCGGTACGTCCGCCGAATTCAGTTCGAGGCTACCATCGCCAATCTCGGCTTTCATCAGATTGGCCTTGCCCTGGAATTGGCCGGAGAGGCCCTTGACCTCGAGACCGAGCGCGACATCTGCAACCTCGCCGCCGATCAACAGCAGGGGAGAGTTGGTTTGTATCTGCAGGGTCAGCGGTCGGCCTTCGAAACTCAAGGATGCCTTGGCACCGAGTGGGCTCGACAGCTTAGCCCAGTCGATGTCCGCCTGCAGGCCTTGGGCGAGAAATTCCCGCCCCGACGCCTCGTCGACGAGCGTCACCTCGCCATCGACCACTTGTACGCTGTCGACGGCGGCATCCAGGCTCGGATCGATTTCCTGCGTGCCGGTTTCATTGCGATGCGCGTCGCGCACGGCAGCCGTCAGTCGACCCTCGTTGCTCCAGTCGAGCTTGCCATCCTTGTCACGCTCGATCCTGATCCGGGGACGGACAAAGCAAAACTCTGAAAACTGAGGCTGACCGCGGATCGCAGTATAGAAGCCGAACGAGGCCGACAGCTCATCGACCTCGGCCAGCAACTGAGCATCCGCGCCTTGGCTTTTATGCACGCTGATATCGGTGAGCGTGACCCGTGGCTCCGGCCAGAAGGTGATAACGGGAGGGCCATCGATCGTCACCTCATGCCCTGTCCAGCCGCTGACCGCAGATCCGATCGCCGATCGCACCAGGCTGCTGGATATCAGGTGCGGAGCGGCGATCCGCAACAAGACAGAGGAAAGCAGGACGACAGCCGAAACGACGAGCATGACGCGCAGTGTCCGGCGTCCACGCTTTCTTCCGTTGTTTGGCGTATTACGCACCCGATTTTCGGACATTCTCGATCCTTGAGGCAGTGACAAGTCTCAACATGATTGCCTAGTCTCGCCCGATACAGGAATTGGCGGAGCCACGCAAACAGCAGGCCCTGTCATCCTTTATATTGCGATGCGGTATGATATACACATCGACCATGCGAGGAGGAATGCATGACAGACACTATGCCCCTTTGGACGCCGTCGGAAGCCTTCAAGGCGTCTGCTCCCATGACCGATTTTATCGGCTGGTGCGGCAAGCGCCGTGGCCAGGCCTTCGATGGTTATGACGACTTCCATGAGTGGTCGATCAGCGAGCGCGGCCCGTTTTGGTCGGCGGTCTGGGACTATTGCGAGGTCAAGGGAGAGAAAGGCGCACTCGATCTTGTCGATGGCGAAGTCATGCTCAAGGCACGGTTCTTTCCCGAAGCCCGCCTGAACTTCGCCGAGAACCTGCTGGCAAAGGCGGGCGAGGGGGACGCCCTGATTTTCCGCGGGGAAGACAAAGTTTCCGAGCGCTGGAGCTGGCAGCGCCTGACCGCGACAGTGTCCCGCCTGCAGCAGGCCCTGCGCGATCTCGGCATTTCCGAAGGCGACCGGATCGCGGCCATGATGCCGAACATGCCGGAGACGATTGCGCTGATGCTGGCCGCGGCGTCGATCGGGGCGATCTGGTCATCCTGTTCGCCGGATTTCGGTGAGCTGGGCGTGCTGGACCGTTTCGGCCAGATCGAGCCGAAACTGTTCATCGCCTGTGACGGCTACTGGTATAATGGCAAGCGCCAGGACGTGGCCGACAAGGTCAGAGCCGTGTCGGAAAAGCTGGCCGTTCCCGTCCTGATCGTCCCATATGCCGGCGATGCACCCGTGCTTGCGGCATCCCTTGCCGATGGCCGCACGTTCGATCAGTTCATCGCGCCCTATGCGGTGAAGGATATCGACTATGTGCCTCTGCCATTTGCGCATCCGCTCTACATCCTGTTTTCCTCGGGAACGACGGGCGTGCCCAAATGCATCGTGCATTCCGCCGGTGGCACGCTGCTCCAGCACCTGAAGGAGCAGCGCTTCCATTGCGGGCTTTCTGCCGGCGACAGGCTGTTCTATTTCACCACCTGCGGCTGGATGATGTGGAACTGGCTGGTGTCCGGCCTCGCCAGCGGCGCGACGCTCTGCCTGTATGACGGCTCGCCCTTTCATCCGAATGGCAATGTCCTGTTCGACTATGCCCAGGACGAGAAATTCGCCATCTTCGGCACCTCGGCGAAATATATCGACGCTGTGCGCAAGGGCGGCTTCACCCCGAAGACGACCCATGACCTCTCCAGCCTGCGCCTGATGACATCCACCGGTTCGCCGCTGTCGCCGGAAGGTTTCTCCTTCGTCTACGAGGGCATTCGCGACGACGTGCAGCTCGCCTCGATCTCCGGCGGCACCGATATCGTCTCCTGCTTCGTGCTCGGCAATCCGCTGAAACCCGTCTGGCGCGGCGAAATCCAGGGCCCCGGCCTTGGCCTCGCCGTCGATGTCTGGGATGACGAGGGCAAGCCCGTGCGTGGTGAAAAGGGCGAACTGGTCTGCACGAAGGCCTTTCCCTCGATGCCGGTGATGTTCTGGAACGACCCGGACGGCGCCAAGTATCATGCGGCCTATTTCGACCGCTTCGACAATATCTGGTGCCACGGCGATTTCGCCGAATGGACCGAGCATGGCGGATTGGTCATTCACGGTCGCTCCGATGCCACGCTCAATCCGGGCGGCGTGCGCATCGGCACTGCCGAGATCTACAATCAGGTCGAGCAACTGGATGAAGTCGCCGAGGCGATCTGCATCGGCCAGGACTGGGACGACGACGTGCGTGTCATCCTCTTTGTCCGGCTGGCGGCGGGTCTCATCCTTGACGAGGCACTCGACAAGAAGATCAAGACCAAGATCCGCACCGGCGCATCGCCAAGGCATGTCCCGGCAAAGATCATCCAGGTCGCCGATATCCCGCGCACCAAGTCGGGCAAGATCGTCGAGCTTGCCGTGCGCGAAGTTGTGCATAACCGACCGGTGAAAAACAAGGAAGCACTGGCCAACCCCGAGGCTCTGGATCTGTTTGCCGACCTGCCGGACCTGAAGACCTGACACATCTGATCCGGATCGGGGCATCTGACCGGGGTGTACCCCCTATTTTTAGGGTAGTGGCGGGGTGCCGCCCGTTAGGGATCTGTTAACAGGCAGTCGGCATAGATGAGGTCAACTTGGAGACGCACGATGACTGTGCGGTGTAAACCCAAATCGGGTTTTGAAAACATGATGTTGATCGCCTTCTAACTCCGGTTCAACAGCATCAATTTCAGGGCGGCGTTTGCCGCCCTTTTTTTATGTCCGCACGACCGGATATTCGATCCGTCAAGTGCGCGCGTCGAGCGAGCGAGACACCAGGATGACCGGGATCAGGCCCGCCAGGATGATGATCAGGGCGGCGACGGAGCTGTCCTGCGCCATGCCGCGCGAGGCATCCTCGTAGACAAGCGTCGCCAGCGTGTTGAAGTTGAACGGTCGAAGCAGGATCGTCGCCGACAATTCCTTCAGGGTCTCGATGAACACCAGAAGCGCGGCGGTCAGCACCGCGGGCCTGAGATTGGGCAAAAGCACTTCGCGCAGGGTCTGCAGTCCGGAGCGTCCCAGCGTGCGCGATGCCATGTCGAGATGCGGCGAGAGCTTCTGGAAGCCGGCATCGATCGTGCCTTCCGCCATGGTCAGGAAGCGCACGGTATAGGCATAGACGATGGCAAAACCGGTGCCCGACAGCAGCAGACCGGTCGAAATACCAAGATGCGCGCGCAGGAAACCATCGACCGCATTGTCGAACGCGGCAAGCGGGATCAGCACGCCGATGCCGAGCACGGTGCCGGGGATGCCATAGCCGAGCGAGGCAAGCCGGCTCGCACCGGTCGCAAGCCGTGAGCGGTCGCTGCGGGCGGCATAGGACAAGACGAAGGCCAGGATCACCGTCAGGATGGCGGCAGACGAGGAGACCAGCGCGGAGTTCCACAGAGCCTTGATCAACCGCGGTTCCAGGAAGCCGTCGAGGCGGCGCAGCGCAAAGCCGCCCATGACGACAAGCGGAATGATGAAGCCGACGAGGATCGGTATGGCACAGAACAGTGCGGCGATGACGCCGCGCACGCCCACCAGCCTCAGCCGCACCGCATCGGCAACGACGGCGGTGGTCTTGTGGCTGGCAAAACGCTGGCGTTTGCGCGCATGGCGTTCGACCAGCAGCAGCAGCGCCACGAAGATCAGCATGACGCAGGCGATCTGCGCCGCACCCGCCAGGCTGCCGCGGTTGAGCCAGGTGTCGAAGATCGAAAATGTCAGCGTCTGCACGCCGAGATATTCCACAGCCCCGATATCGTTCAGCGTTTCCATCATCACCAGGGTCAGCCCGATCATGATCGCCGGCCGCGCCATCGGGATCTGCACCTTGGCAAACACCCGCAAAGGCCCGGCACCCAGCGTCCGGGCGACATCGGCTGCGGCACGCCCCTGCATCAGGAACATCGATCGGCAGGCCAGATAGACATACGGGTAGAGCACGGCCGACATGACCAGCACGGCGCCGCCCAGCGAGCGAACGTCGAAGAAACTGTAGTCCCGCGCCGTCTTGAAGCCGAAGATTGCGCGGTAGAGCGTCTGTACCGGCCCGGTGAAATCGAGAAACTCCCCGAAGGCATAGGCCGCCAGATAGGACGGGATGGCGAGCGGCAGCACAAGCGCCGGAGACAGCCAGCGGCGAAGGGGAAAGTCGCAAGCCGCGACCAGCCAGGCGGTGCCGATGCCGAAAAGCGCGGTCACGGCGCCGGTCAGGACCAGCAGCCACAGGGTCTGCAGACCGGCCCGCGGCACCACATTCATCAGCATATGCTGCCAGTTTTCGACATCGCCGGAAAAGCCGATGACAAAAATGGCAGCGATCGGCATGAACACCACGGCAGCAACGACCATGGCCGCCCTGGTGGCGGCGCCAATCCCGCCGCGGGCGGGTTTCATCCGAGGGGTGGCGAGCGGGCGCACGTCAGAGACCAATCTGTCTGTCCTTGCGAAAGCGAAACTGGGTTTTCTCCTAGCCGAAAGGCCGCGCAAAGGAAACGGGCACCTTGGCGCACGGCCATCCCGCCCAGTCTTCAGTTTTTGGCGGAGGCCAGGCTTTCGCTGATCAGCCGAACACCGAGTACACCCATGACTGCGCCGGCCGCACGGTCGATCCACATCTTGAAGCGCAGATAGACGGCCTGTGAGCGCCTCGCGGAAAACGCCAGCGCGACGATCGCATACCAGCCGGCTTCGACGAGGAAGATCGCGGGCGGCAGGATCAACAGCACGGAGGTCGGTGGATTGGCCGGCATCAAGGCGGCAAAGATGCTGGCATAGACCACGGCGGTTTTCGGATTGCTGATCTGGGCGAGGAATGCGATCGCCAGGCAGCCGAGCGCCGAGCGGCCGTCATGGGCGCCGGTGCCGACATCGGCGAGCGGCTGGCTGGCTCCCTGCCAGATCCGGATGCCGAAATAGACGAGATAGACGCCGCCGAAAACCTTGAGCGTCAGATAGAGCCATGCCACCTGCTGTATGAGGGCGGTCAGGCCTGCGAGCGCAAGCGTGGCGAAAAGCGCACCGCCCAGGCCCATGCCGATCGCGGCGGCAAGACCGTGCAGGCGAGAGCGCGAGACGGAGAGGCGTGACACGAGGATGAAACTCGGCCCGGGGCTCATCGCGCCGATCGCGATGGCGGTGAGAATGCTGAAAAGCGTGGCAGTGAGCGTGAGGCTCATGGGCGCAGTCCTTCTGTCGGAGGAAGTGCCCAGGCGCGCGGCGGTCGGATCGGCCCGCGCTCCCCGATGGTGACCCATCTTGCTGCGCCAGTCACGCGGACAGCGCAACAGTCCTTTGATTCCGCCGGGATTGCAAGATGCGCCGTCTCAGTCGGCCAGCACGCGCGGCGAGGGGAAGCTCACCTCGACCAGCGTGCCCTCGTTCGGCGCAGACGAGATGGCAAAGCTGGCGCGGTTGGCGTCGACCATCGCCTTGGTCAGCGGCAGGCCGAGGCCTGTGCCGTCACCGCGATTGCGCGGGCTGCCGGTCGAGACCTGCCGGAAGGGCTTCATCGCCTGTTCCAGCTCGGTGCGCGACATGCCGATGCCGGTGTCGCGGATCCGCAGCGCCACGCTGCCATTGGCTTCATAGGCCGTCGAGACGATGATCTGGCCGCCGGACGGCGTGAACCGGATGGCATTGGCCAGGATGTTGAGCACGATCTGCTTGATCGAGCGGCTGTCGGCCACGACGCTCGGCACCGCCTGCGACAGGGCGGTGCGAATGATCACCCGCTGGCTATTGGCCTGTGGCTGGATGATCGAGACGGCGGCCTGCACGGTCTCGTTCAGGCCGACGGCGGCAAAATCGAGATCCATTTCGCCGGCTTCGATCTTGGATATGTCGAGCAGGTCGTTGACGATGTCGAGCACATGGCGGCCCGAACGCACGATGTCATGGGCATATTCGCCGTAGCGCGGATGGCCGACCGGGCCGAAATGTTCGTTGGCCATCATGTCGGCAAAACCGATGATCGCATTCAGCGGCGTGCGGATCTCGTGGCTGACCCGGGCGAGGAAGTCGGTCTTGTGCGCATTGGCGGTTTCGGCCGCCCGCTTGGCGTTACGCAGCTCTTCTTCCGTGCGTTTCCATTGGGTAATGTCGCGGATGACCACGCAGAAACCATTCGACGAGGTCAGCTTGCCGATCGTCATGAACAGCGGCAGGAAGCCGCCGGAGGCCTCACGGCCGATCACTTCGCGGCCGTCGTTCAGAACGCTCGCAACACCATGGCCGGCAAGGCCGCTCAGATAGTCGAGGATCGATTTCTGGCTTTCATGGGCAAACAACATGACAAACGGTTTGCCGCGCGTTTCCAGGTCGTCGAAATTGAACAGGGCGCTGGCGGCCCGGTTCATCGAGCGGATATCGCCATCGGCATCGAGGATCACCACGCCATCGGTCGCGGTCTCGAGGATCGAGCGCATTTCCTCGACCTCGACCCTGAGGCGCGCAGCCTCTCCGGCCTGGGCCGCGGTCATTTCCGGCGGCGCCTGGACAGGCGCCGGGCGCGTGGCTTCCGGCTGCACGATCAGCGCCAGCATCAGGGCGCTGGCATCTTCGAAGCGTACCGACTGCAACCGGGCGGTGACCGGCGCCAGCGTGTCGTCGGCCCGCACAGCCACGACCCGGCCGGCCTGGTCGCCGCTGGCGTCGAGATCCTGGCGCTGGATCAGCGCGTCGAGACCGCCTGATTGCTCAAGTTCCTCCAGCGAGGTGTAGCCGGTCAGCGAGAAGAACTCCGGATTGGCATGGATCAGCCTGTCGCCGACATGCACGAGAAGGGCGACCGGCATCAGGTCGACGATCTCGGCCGTCAGGCTCTTTTCCTTCTTCAGCGGCAGGCCTTCAAGCAGCGGCGCGGCCGGCTGTTCGCGCTCGATGCGCGGCGCGTCGAATTGATCCGCCGGCGTCGACGATGCTTCCGGCATGTCTGGCGGGGTGGCTGCCGGCGTTTCAGACGTCACCGGCGCCGGCGCGCTTTCGCTTGTCTTTGCCTGCAGGCTTTCGCCCAGCGATTCCTCGACCTTGGCACGCAGGCCCATCGGATCAAGCTTGCGGGCGATCTCGCGGAATGCGGCCTGCTCGCCGGGGGTCAGGCCCTCGCGGCTACGGTTGCGATGCTCTTCCAGTTGCACGATCTTTTCCGGCCGAACGACCGGGCGAACCGGCTCCATGATGCGCAGCACCGGCGGTTCGACCGAGCGGAACGGCGTCGACGGGATCAGGCTGAGCGGCCTCGTCTGGTCATTTGTCTGGTCCTTCGGATCGACGTCATCCGCGATCGGCTCCGCCGCGTCATTGTCGGTCTCCGGCCCGTCCGCAGGCTCGGATTGACTGTCATCGCTGGCGGCGACAACGATATCCATCTCGCCGTTTTCAACACCAAGCTCCGCCAGATCCTCGACCGCAGTCTCGGCCGCCTCGGCTTCACCGAATTCCTCGGGCGCCTCATCCAGCGCTTCGGCCTGGGCATCGAGGAGTTCGGGCGTCTCGTCGGCGAACCGGTAGGCGCGGAATTCGTCCTCGTCTTCCTCAACGACCGTCTCGGGCGCAGCACCGGCGAAAACCGCCGGCTCGTCCTGCAGCACTGCGGCCTCGGGCGCTTGCGGCACGAAGGTCAGGCCGGTGGCATGCGGATCTTCAACCGCGTCGCCGACCCGCACGATGCCGAAGCCGCGAAAGCCGTCGAAATCGCGGTTGCGCGTATAGGTCGGCAGGGCGGCCAGATCGACGGGAACCATCAGGCTGGTGCCTTCGGCCGGCCAGTAGATCGTCTTGCCGGACCAGGTGTCGCGCTTTTTCAGCAATTCGCCGATCTTGCCGTCGGGGTCGAGATTGAACAGGGCGGCGAGATCGGAAAAGGCAACGCCATTGATATCGGCCGCATGCGGGCCGACGGCCTCGGCAAATTCGCCGGAGACCTCGCTGAAACGGCCCTCCGCATCGATCTTCCAGACAAAGCGCGAGGCGCGACGGTCACGCGAGAAGACAAAGGCACGGTCATCCGAAACGCTGTCATCCGCAACGCTGTCGTCATCGGACTGTTGTGCGGGCAGTGAATCCGCTTGCAGCGAACCCGCGGGCAGTGAATCGATGGCGATCGGCTCCCCCGGCAGGTCTGCGGGGGCCGGCATGAACGCGTCCCCGACAGGTGCGCGCACGCCTGAATGCTCGGCTGTTTCCACGGCTTCGGCAAAGGCTGCCTCTTCGCGCGATGCATCGTCGCCGTTGGCCGTGTCCGCGGACGCACTGGCCGCAAGGTCCGTGTCGGTCGCCTGCGCCGGTTCTTCAGCCTCAACCACATCGACGGAACCGATCTCGGCCTGGACGTCGATCTCATCGATTGGCGCGATGGCATCGGCCGCGGCTTCGGCGGAAACCAGCTCGCCCGTCACGCCTTCGCCCGTCACGCCATCGTCTGCCAGCTGTTCGTCTGCGGCTTCGTCATTTGCCGGTTGTGCGACGGCCGTTTCCGCGCCGGCCGGGTCGTCGGCAACCGGCTGATCATTTGCCGGTTCCGCGCCAAACTCTTCGATCGGGCCGAGTGCATCGGCCTCGATCTGTTCGGCCGAGACTTCGATTTCCTCGATCGTGCCGATTGCGGCAATCACGCTGTCGAAGGGCGCAGAGGCAAAGCCACCGGTATCGGTTGCCGGGGGCAGGGCGTCGATGGCCTCGGCCCGGGCGGCCTCTTCGGCCAGGTCGGTTGCAAAGTCCGTGGCAATCTCCTCAGCCGGCCTGTCGGCATCGACGAACGGCGCTGCGTCAACCGGTTCGAAAGTCGCTGCGTTTGCCAGATCCTGGTTCACGACATCTTCGGTGATCGCTACAGCACGATCCGCTGCGGGTTCGCCGGTCACATCAAGGGCGCTGACAGTCACTTCGACGGCAAGCACTGCGATGGCCGGCTCCGCCGTGGCGGGCTCGGGTGCTTCGACCTCAACCGCTGCGGTCTCTTCGACGACAGTTGCCTGTACCGCCTCGGTCTGTACCGCTTCTGCCTGCCCCACATCTGTCAGGCTGGCAGGCTCGGCAAAATCGGCGCTCGGGTCCATCTGGCCGAGAATGGTTTCGACGGCAAACAGCAGATGCAGCGCCGGCGCGTCCGAGATCTTGCCGATCGCCGCCGGCAGATAGCCACGGCCCGTCGGGATCGGCCGCTTGACCAGCCGGTCGCTCTCGCCCGATGTCAGCTTGACCAGGGTTCTGGCCGTATGCGCGGTAATGCCGAGGGCGGCGAACTGGCCGGACGAGGCGACCACCTGGCCGTCGCCGTCGAACACCGCCATATGCGTGTCGGGATCGTCGAAGCCGGCCATCAGTTCCTGCGCCAGTTCCACGAGGCTGGCCGGCTTGCCGATCGGCGGGATCGCCACCAGCACGACCGGTTCGCCGCGCCGGATCTCGACGAGTTCGGCCACCGCCGTCACCGGCACCTTCTGGAAGCCCGACGTGATGCGCAGCATCAGGTTGCGGCTGTCGCCGGTCTTTGCCAGTTGCCGTGCTGCCGCCTCGATCTGGCGAAACGTCACATCGCTGCGGTTCGGCCCTTCCTCGAGAAAATCATAGATCGAGGCGCTGCCGAAAAAGCGTGCGCCGGCGCCATTGGTCCACAATACCCGTTCCAGCTTTGGCGAAAACACCATCAGCGCTTCGCCGCGCGAAAGCCGCGGGCGGATCTTGTCGTTTACGGCGACATCGATGAATGGGTATTGGGCTGGCATCAGCGGACCTGTCGTTTCCATTGCCTTCAGGCACAAATTAACAGATTTTTAATAGCTAGCGAGACCCTCGGGGTCCAGCAATGCGGTTTTGTTTCGGAAGGTAAGGTTAATCCGCAAGCATGTTCGGCTGGAAAAACTCATATTGCACTGCACAATAATATTGCAATGCACCATCGGCAGTGCTATATAAGCAATATCAGTGCAAAAGAGGGGTCCGCAAAAACCCCACCAGATGAGGAAATGCGATTATGACCAAGGATATCTTCTCTTTCACCGCCTTCGATCCGTCCAAGATGCAGGAAAGCCTGCGTGACTTCGCCGAAAAGGGCGCTGCCCAGTCGAAGGACGCTTACGCCAAGCTGAAGACCGCGACCGAAGAAGCGACTAAGACCGTCGAAGCCACCGTGCAGACCGCCCAGGCCGGCACTGTCGAGATCGGCCTCAAGGCCATCGACGCGCTGCGCACCAATGCCGAAATGTCGCTCGCCCACATGGAAGCGCTGCTCGGCGTCAAGTCGGTTGCCGAACTCGTCGAACTGCAGACCTCCTTCATCCGCAAGCAGGCTGAAGTGACGGTCGAACAGGCCAAGTCGATCCAGGAAACCGCCAAGAAGGTCGCCGAAACCGTGACCAAGCCAGGCAAGGACGCCGCCGAAAAGGTCATGTCGACCTTCAAGGCCGCCTGATCCAGCCGATCGGCACCAACGATACTCTCAAGACGGAAGGGCCGGGCGCTTATGCCCGGCCCTTTTCACATCCCAGCCTATTTTTGCATACTCAGCCTTTTCGCATTCCATGCAGAAAAGGCTTGAAAAAGATTCCGTCTGCTCGTATGTGACCCCTCGACGGCGTCAGCGACGCAGTCATGTGCGGTTGTAGCTCAGTTGGTTAGAGCGCAGGTTTGTGGCACCTGAGGTCGGAGGTTCGAGACCCCCCAACCGTACCATTTTTCTCCACGATGAATTCGAGTGTTTCCGTTGAGCTTGCTGTGTGTATTGCGCCGCGCAATCGGATTGTGATTGTAGCTTGCCGCGCGAATTTGCAATTTTGACAGCTCAAACTGCAAAAAGTGGTTTTTGCAGTTAGGTGTCAAACGGTCTTCAAAGCCATTTAAAATCCCCTTCGAACGTGGACGGGAACATTAGCTCTCACTTCTCCATTTATCGCAGACAGAGAGGTGATCACCATGCCCATCAGCCAGCCGAAATTAGACAGCGATTATTCCGATCGGGCCATCGACTGTCAGCAGTCGATCGAGGGAGCGTTGCTATCGATTATTGAAGATGCACAAGGGTCGGGATGGAACCGTCCCGAGGCGTTTGATGCAATCGAGGAACTGGTTCGGAATTTCCGACTGGCGTATGCCGAGGATCCCGACCCGGCTGATGACCCTTCTTTCAATGACTGACACCACGTCCAGTTCTACTTGGGGCGGGATGATTGCCCTCAACTTGACCTACCACGTTCACTGCGGGCGCTGCGATCGTTTGGCAGAGGTCGACCTAGCGCAGCTACCGCCAGATGGAAACGCCATCAATGTTACGTTTAGGTGTAGGCAGTGTGGTCAACCTGGCCAGAGTATTGTCTCGCATAAGAGTGCACTTAGGACGGTGCCGCGCCACCGGCCTATGCCCACACCTCGGTAGCTCACGGCTGTGGAGGGTGGACCAGTCGCTTTTCATTGAGCCGGTCCTCGCTCCAGCGCAATACGATCCACTGAAGCAGGTAGCTGCACGCGTTCTGATAGCGCATACCAAGTGACAGGCCGGGGGGAAATGGATAGCTCCTGGCGTCTTCCATCGCAGTCAGTAGAGCAATCTGCTTTTCATCCAACTGCGCATTGACCTTGTGAGCGAAGACATTTCGCATACTTGCAAGCTCGCGGCACCTTTTCGCTTCATCAACCGGCAAAAGACCTAGAGCCACGCACATATCGATTTTCGCGCCGAACTGTGAGATCGCCCCGTTAGTCATGGGGTTGAGCAACTTTCTGGTCTCAGAACAATCGGCAAGAAAATTTGTAAGCGTAGTTGTGAGTACCTCTTCAAGCAGGGCTGCGCTCAGAAGGATTCGTGCACGATCTTTACTCTCTCCGTCCAGCTCGCCGGCAGTGGCGGCGAGCTGCTTAGAGAGACTATCGAAAAGTTGATATTGCTTGTCCATTCGCTGCCCCTGAGACAATCAGCTCGCTCACCTTCGTACCCTTCCCCCCAGACACCGTATAGGCCAAATCGACCGGCTGAATTTGGCAGTCTCGGAACAACTCCCTAATCTCGGGTCGATCGTTTATCGACAGAATAAAGCCGCCTTGAAGCCTCTTCAAACGGTCGGCCATCATTTCAAATTGCTCTCTACCGAATAGGCCTGAGCCGTAGTCGCCTTCATTCCCCCAATACGGCGGGTCGAGATAAAACAGCACGCCTGGGCGATCGTAGCGGTCGATGAACTGCAGCCAGTCCAGATTCTCGATCACGACGCCGGCCAAGCGCTCATGAACATCCTCCAGGAGCGGCGCTAGCCGGGTCAGATTGAACCGCGCACCGCCGTCCGTCTGGACGCCGAAGTTGCGGCCCGACACCTTTCCTCCGAAGGCAAGCTTCTGCAGGTAGATGAATCGAGCTGCGCGTTCGAGATCGGTCAACGTGGCTGGATCGCAAGCCTTCAGGCGCTCGAATTCCCGGCGGCTCGTGATCTGGAATTTGAGCGTGTCCATGAACTGCGGATAATGCCGCTGCAGGATCCGGAACAGGTTGATGACATCGCCAGACCGATCGTTGATCACCTCCGATCGAGGCACACGCCGCCGACGAAAGAAGACACCACCCATGCCGACGAACGGCTCCGCATACCGTTGATGCGGGATGCTTTCGATCATAGATACTAGGCGCGGCGCTAGCGTCCGCTTGCCCCCAATCCATGCGGCCGGCGGCTGCGTGTTGGGGACTTCGCGAAGCTCTTCAAGATTCACCATTTCAAATATCCAGAGACTCAGTCACAGAGGCCTCCTCGGCTCTGCCGAGGTCGGATGTGACAGTTATCTTTGTGTGCTGTCGGGCGGGTTACGGCCCCAAACTTTGGCCCGCCTTCGGGGACTTGTCCCCGGCATCCGTCAACCTGACTGCGTTCGTGCCGCGCACTCGACAGTCATCTGCCACCCTCCGCTGTCGTCAAATGTGAATTCATGCTGGATCGACGGCGCGACCAGGTCGTGACCGTTCCAGGAGCCGAAACCTGTAAGCATGACTGCCGCGCCGGCCATCGCCGCTGGATCGCCATCGACCGTGACACTGCCGGTGATCGTTTCGCGCGACAGCTCAAGCGCCTGGGCCTTGCTGCGCACCTTCGCCTCATCGAGCGACGGCGCTGGATGGAGGGAAACGAAGCGCGCAGCCTTCCCCAGACCGGTGACTGCCTCCAGGAGGGAAAAGCCCTTCTCCTCGTCAAAGTGGGAAACTTCGACCTTGCCGTGTTTAGGGCTGGCTTCGGTGTTCAGATCGCAGGCGCTGACATTGTCGGCCGAGAGGAAGATCGGCGGGATAGCCGAGCCGCCGGCAGTCTCGCCGCTGTTCTTCATCGTCAGCAGCCATTGCCCTTTCGCCAGTTTCAGCGTGCCGCCCAGCTCTTCGGCCAGCGCCTGGGCGAAACCAACGGCCGACTGCTGCATGCGCAGCCGATAGGGAATGGTGATCGCGGCAAGCGACGGATGGATCTTGGCCGCCTTACCGACATCGGACGCCAGCTTCTTGAAGATCTCGCCGGCCGTGGTTTCTTCGAAATGTTCGCTGTCGGCCGACTTTTCCGCGTCGACGAAATCCGCCGATCGGGCGACGATCGTCAGTACCCAGCCACCGCCTTCGGCATCGAACGTCAGGCCGGCATTCTGGTAGGTGAACGTGCCGGCATCTTTCAGGGCCGACGCCTCCCAGCCGTAGAAAAGACGGTACTCTGTTCCCTCGGCCGGTGGGTCAGCCTCGGCAGGCGTGACCGACAGATCAATCTCGATTTCATCGGCCTCTCCGCCCTCATTGTCGGTGAAGCGGACGGCGAGCAGTCGCTCGCTCCAGCTTGGTATCAGATCGTTTCCGGACTGGCCGATGACGCGGACGACGGGGCGCTTCATCGGCTACTCCCACGCCAGGGTGAAGGTGTTCGTCACCTTCGGGCTGAAGGCGCTGGGCAACTGGATGACGGTGCCGGCTGGCACGAGGCCGGAGACGGCGATCGCCGCCAGGCCGGGGTTGGAATCCAGAAGCGCCTCGACGGTTCCCTGTGCCTCTGTCTGCATGAGTTTCTTGGCGATGCGATCGAGACGCTCGCCACCAAAGGCCACCGTGTAACTCATCTGAACAGCCCTCCAATGCTGGCAATATTCAGCCCACCGCCAAGGCCGGCCGACTGCGGAAAGAGCAGCATGCCGAGTGTGACATCGACCTTGCGGCCGACGCCGTCGAACGGATGCAAACGCTCTTCATCGCTATCCAGAGTCTCGATGACACAGAGACCGCCGGCATCGCCCAGATAGTTGCCACGCAGCCGGATGTAGGGAACGATCGACTGGCTGCGGTGATAGGCCTTGATGATGGCGTAGGCATCTAGCCCGCCGACGACATGCGGATAGGTCTGGGCCTCGATCGTCACCCTTTCGGCGTCCGCTCCCGTTGCCTGAATGGTTATGCCGGACTGAACGGCGTGGACGGGAAAGCGCGCCGTCGAGGCATAGCTGATCCGCTGCGGGTTCAAGCCGATTGTGTAGAGGATCGCTCCGCCGATCGAGATCAGCGCGCCGTTTGGCTGGAAAGCACTCATGCGAGCCTCCGACCGGTGTCAGAGAAAGACCGCGCGTGGGCCTGACGGATACCCCGCTCCTGCATGCGATTTGCTCGGAGGGCAGCGTGCTGCGGGTTCGGCGAGATGATCGTCTGGTTGATCCGGTTCGATGTCGGATGGACCGAAGACTGTTGACCAGGCGCTGGCGATGCACCTACCGGCGGCATGAAGTTGGGCTGGATCGTCGGCTGCGCGGTGAAGTTCAGAACGCGCTGCATCTCTGCGGCCTTGTCCGCTGCGATCGACACTGCCCGGTCGCCCTCAGCGGCAAGCCGGGCATTGTATCCTTCCATAGCCTGACCAGCTGCGCCCGAAAGATCGGCTCCCAGCTTCTGTTCGGCCGGCCGCATCAAAGGAATCGGGATCTTGCCGGTGCTCACGCCGAGATCGCCATTGTCCGGAACCGTCGCCGCTGGGTTGGCGCTCTCCGCCTGTCGAGCGCGATCGATGATCGCCGCCTCTTCCTCGATCAGTCCCTGCAACTGCGCTTTCAGACGTTCGATTTGAGGACCGAGCATAGAGCCGCCACCGCCGCTGCCCATTTCGCGTCTCATTCCCTCCAGGCGCAGGAGTTCGTTTTCAACACCAAGACGACGCATGCCAGTTTCGCGAAGAAGCTCCGGCTCTTCTTCAATCGTGCGCTGCCGATTGTATTCCGGGTTGATCAGTCGAACCGCGCGATCGGCGAAAGGAGAAATCAGACGGTCGTGCCCCTCTCCAACCTTTGACGCGGTTGCCTCGACGGCGGCAGCACGACGGTCGGCCTTTTCCTTCGGAAGGGTTTTCAGGAAGTTGTAGTCTTGGTCGACAGTGCCGGCGCTGTTGTTCAGGATTTCCTGCAGGAAAGTGTCATAGGTCGCGCGGTTTGACAGCAGGGGCTTGAGTGCCAGGCCGGCTTGCTGATCTCCAAAAAGCTCGCCAATCTTGAACGTGTCTCCGCCGGTCAACCGCATGACTTCGTCCATGACAGCCGTCAGGTAGGGCTTGCCCTCCTTCTCAGCCTTGGCACTGAGATCGGGCAGGCTAACGCCAGCATCTGCGAAGTTCTTGACCGTGTCTTTGGAGGTCACCTTCGAAAGGAGGTTCTGTAGGTTGGTGGCCGCCTCTTCCTGGCTACCAGATCCCATTCGCACGACCTGGGAAAGGGCGACGAGTTCGGCCCAGCCAGCAAGGCCCTGGCGGCCGGTGCCGGCGAGCATGGTGCCGAGAGCGGGAAAGTTCTTTGCCATGGCCTCGAATTCGAAGGAGCCAAGCTTTGCACCCTTCGCCATCATGTCGAGGGCGGCCGGGATCTCCGCGTCTTTCACACCGAGGTTCTGTTTCGCCGCGATCATCGCCGAAGCTGCGGTTTCGCCGGAGGCATCGCCAGCTTTTGCGGCCTTCAAGGTCGGATCAAGTATGGCCTCCTGCGACGTCAATCCGATGCCGGCCGCCGCATAAGTCTTGCGCGCGTCATTGACCTGACCTTGTCCATATCCATACCGGATCGCCAGCCGTTCGTTGGACTGGGTGATATTGGCGATCGCTTCAGGCGTCCGCATTTCGGCCGTCACGGCGACGGAAGCAACGTCTCGATTCAACTGCCGGAACTTTTCGCTCATCTGTTCCAAACCGCGAATGACGTTGTCAGCGGAGGCGAAGGCAGCGAGGCCGAGCATGGCGCTGCCGGCAGATGATGCGACTAACCCCAGCATACCATTCAATTTGGTAGCGGGCGCGTGGATCCTGTCCAACTTCCCGCCGTCGATCTTGCCGATATCTGCAAGCTTCTTCCGGGTGGCTTCGAGATCTCTAGTCGCCTGCTTTGCCGCTTGACCGAGCGCGCGGATCTCTTTCGAGGCTGTGTTGGTGGTGACCTGGTTGAGCTTGCGCGCCTGGCGCTCAAGATCGCGGACGGGCTTTTCAGCACGATCGGCCTCGCGGCCAATGTCGCGGATGTCCTTCCCGAGCTTGTCCGGACCGTTGGCCG
Organism: Rhizobium sp. CECT 9324; assembly: GCF_918741265.1. Lineage (NCBI taxonomy): Bacteria > Pseudomonadati > Pseudomonadota > Alphaproteobacteria > Hyphomicrobiales > Rhizobiaceae > Rhizobium > Rhizobium sp. CECT 9324. The sequence continues at coordinate 1,254,455 of NZ_CAKKMZ010000001.1, forward strand.
AGCCGAGGCGTTTTGCCTCGTTGCGAAGATCCTTCAGATCACGCTCGGCAACTTTGGCCTCGCGTGAAAGCTGGTTTTGCAGTCTGAGACGAAGCGAGACGTCCATGGTAACTATGCTCCGGGCTGGGTTCGGAATGACGGATCAAGCAATCCAAAGCTTTCCCGATGGATCAACCGGGCCTCTTCGTGCCAGAGCAGAACCTCGTCCCACCACATGGTCATCACCACCGGGATCGGGGTGTGGAGATAGGCGGCAACGCGGGCGGCGTAGGATCTCCAGACCTTCAGCTCTCCGAAGACGCGCTGTCCTGACGAAGCATGCGGGGCAAAAAATCGTAGGCCGCGTCAACGACCGCGTCGCCGTCCTCATCGATCAGGCCGCGCAGGACAGATGCTTTGAAACCTGTCATCTCGGCGTAGATATCAAATGTGGTCATGCCGCCCTTGGCGCTTTTCTTGACGACATTGTCCACCTCTCCCATGAGCAGCCGGCGCACGGTGATGGAGGAAACGACCTGACCGTTGAGACGGAACGGATGCTTCAGGGTAATGACGCGCTTGTGGCCCTGGTCCACAAAATCCAGAACGTCTGCAATCTGTTCTCGCTCCGCCTCAGGTTCCGCCGCCGGGGCGGAAGTCGCAGGCGCCTCAGCGGTCGAAGCGCCGTTATCCAAGGCTGCCCAAAGTTCAGCGGGCGGCAAAGGGATTTCCTCGACCTTCACGTCGGTCGGGTCATTCTTGGATTGCGGTGTCAGGATTTTGGCGGTTTGAGACGTGTTTGAAGACATTGTGATGACCCTTCAAAAGGAAGGCCAGCCGCTTGGAGCGGCCGGCGCAGAGACGATCAGACGCGCGGCCGGGATCAGGCGGCGATGAGGCGATTGTGCTCGGCGGTGTAGTTCACGCCGTCGATGATCAGGGTGTTGTTCTGGACATCGAACTTGTGGACTGTCTTGCCGTCGAAGATGTCGTGGTAGAGCACGATCGACGACCAGGTCAGCCGGGTCGCACCGCTGGACTTCATGCCCTTAACCCCTGACTGGGCATAGCCATTCAGCAAGCCCTTCAAGAAGACAACGCGGCCGGTGAGCTGGGGCGAACCGGTGCTGGGAACTTCGCCGGTCGAATCCTTCGGGAACACGTTCAGCAGGTTCTCGTAGTAGGTGATCGTGGTCCAGTCGCCCGGCTCGCGGCCGAAGCGGGTCTTGAGATCTTCATGCACGCCGTTGACGGTCTGCTCGCAGGTCAGCGGTTGAATTTCCGCCGGCAGCTCCATCGCAAAATAGCCGCCGCCCATGACAAAAGACGACATTTCACGGGTCAGCGCCGGAAGTGTGGTCTCGTCAATGCGCATGCGCTGATTGATTTCATTGCAGTACCAGTTCGAGCCTCGAATGATGCGATCCATCGGTAGTCTCCTTTAAGCCGTGACGCGGACGTTCGAGAGGCCGAGCTGCGAGAGCGATGACGCGATCGCGGCTTCCAGCACGTCAAAGGCTTCCGGCATGGGTTCGTCGTAAAGCTGCAGATCGACCAGGTCGGGCGTTTCCGCCCAGCGCATCTTGACCCGCAGGCCACCCGCTTCGAGCAGGGTGGCCGGGTTCATCGCCTTCGACCAGATCAGTTCGTAGTCGATGATCGCACCGAGGGTGACGAGGTCGGACAGGAACTGGTCGGCAGCGCGATAGACCAGTGAAACCATATGCCCGGTCATGTCTTCCGACAGATACTGGCGCAGCGGGCGCAGCATTGCCTTCTCGACGGCGCGGCGTGTCCGGATCTTCTTGATCGAGCGCCAGGCGTTGACCGTTGGGTCCGACGCCGTGGTGAAGGGTGCCCAGAGCAAGTTGCCTTCGATGATGGTGCCGACGCCCGCCTGGGCGAGCTGGTTGCCTTCGGTGCTGATGTCGCCGTCGCGGTAATTGACCGGGACAGACGGACCGAGGACGCCCTGCAGCGGGCGATTCCAGAAGGCCTTGTAAGGACCGCCGGTTTCCTTGTCGCGGCGGATCATGGCACCGGCGACGTTGGCAGACAGCGGCCGGGTGACATTGCCGCCACCAAGATTGACGACACCGGCCGGATACATGCCGATGACGTTGAGAGCGGTCGCGAAATCTTCCGCCCATTCGATCGCGTTCTCGATCGAGGTCGATGGCGTGTCGGCAATGACCATGCAGTCGATGATCTGATCGGCAATGGTGCGGGCAGCGGCTACGACGGCGTTAGCCGCATTGTCGAGGCGATGCGCCATGTAGCCAGGCGCGATGATCAGGCCGGGTTCCAGCTTGATGTGGCTCTTGGCGTCGAGCAGCGCCCAGACGCCGGTCTTGGAGCCGGCGTTACCAACGATGTTGTTGATTTCGGCCGCAAGCTTCAGTGCCGGGTCGGTCGAAGGTGAATGCGCAACACGAACGAAGGCGACATCGGTCACAATGCCTTCGGACAGCAGCTGGTCGACGGTGTCGCGTGCGATGCCGGTGCCAAGGAGCGCGACCTGCGCCGGATCGTCGATAGACAGCTTCACCGGCTCATCGAGCGGAAACGCGGTATTGTCAGCGGTCGGCGCGGGAACGCAAAGCCCGACGACAGTGCTGTCGCGGGTGTCGATCTTGGCGACGGTGCTGGTGAGGTTGGAAAACCGGCGTACGCCGACGAAGTCCGTGGTGCCTGACATCGGTCATTCCTGCAGTGGGTTTCAAAGCTGAAATGAGACTAGGCGTCACGCGCATAAAGAAAGGGCTGACAGTTGTCAGCCCTGGATTAGGTGTCAGTTTATTGGAGGTCTTGGCGAAGATGATCGCTCTCGACTGTAAAATCAAGACCCATCAAGGATAGGCCGCAGATGCCCACGCCCAGAGTGCATCGAGTTCGGGTTCGGTGATCCCTTCCGCCGCCGCCATGGCAATCAACAAAGGATCCTCCCGACGGTAGACCAAGGCGTCATCAAGGTAGGCCTGCGCTTGGATCTTTGCGAGACCTTCGGGCATCGCATCGATATGGGCGCGGATGGCGGCTTTCGTGACCCCGATCTCGGCCGCTGCCAGCCAGAAGGTCAGGCGGGGGAGTGGCGGGATAGGAACTGGCGGATGAAGGTATGCAAGCAGTTCAGGATCATCATCTGCGATTTGCTCTTCTGCCATTCCCGCCACGAAACCGGGGCATACAGTAGTGATTTTGCCACCTGTTCTGTTTACGTACATGTCAGTAGATCCTGTTCAAGGTGAAGTCTTCAACGGAGCTCAAATAGGCAACTACGCTACCACCGCTAGCCGCAAAGTTCGCGACGGCGCGTAACTGTCTTGATGTATTGGTTTTCAATTTGCCACCGCCACCAGTAGCTGCACTTGCAACTACACCACCCACATAGGCCTGTACGTAGATCGGCCCGGAATTTGCGGCCTGTGCATCAGCATCATTGAATGCTGCCGATACAGAGCCATTGGCGTTGGACGACATACTCACAAGACAAGTTATGAGTGATTTAACGCCATTCGGTGCAGGGATCACGGCGGGGATAGTATACAAGGCATCCGCGACTGCGCCTGTCGTATTAATCCACGCTGTAGGCGGAAACGCTTTTATGCTGTCAGTCTGCGTGTAATCCCAGATCGCGTTCGGTGTGGCGTTGGTGTAACACCAGTCGAAGCGCCCTACCCAAGTGTAACCAGCAGGCACGCTTGCCGGGATCGGAAGTAACGAATAGCCCCAATCGAAGGAGCCGTCGCTGTCCTTGCGGAGGGCCTGTAGATGGTAAGTGGTGTTCGCCGTGACGGCCGCTGCATCTAGCCTACCACCATTCCCAGAGCCCGCTGCCCAAACAGCATTGAGGGTCTTGGTAAAGGCCCCCGCATTCACTACCCGTATGCCATTCCCCTTGATATCGCCCGCTGCCACGCTGATGACGTAGGCGGAGGATTTGGATGTGATGAGGCCCTTGACGTAGCTTGGCACCTGCAGGGAGAGCAGATTGCTGACTTCAGTCTTCGTGTACGTCGTTGCCTGATCAGCCTTTGCAAGCAGCGCTTCCACCAGTCCCGAGACTTCGTCGATCAGGTGGTTGTGCAGACCGAGTGCCGCGATCGCCGTTGATGGCACCCAGCCCCCTGGTGTTTTCACCAGCACATAGTTTGGTGCCGCCTCGTCAGCGCCGGCAACGTCGGTCAGGTCGTCAAGCTTGAATGTCCGGCTCGCGGCCATCTTTCCAGCAAGCGCGTCCACCAGGCCCGTTACCGTCTCCATGGCTTGGATGTGATCGACATCAGCCTTGTCCGCCAGCGCGATTTGCAGATTATAGAGGATCAGATCGACCATCTGCCATGCCAGGCGCAGACGCTCGAATTCGGCGTTGACGTGCGTTGGCGGGTCGGCGGCCGGATTGGGGATCGGGATATTGAGGTGTTCTGTCTCGTTCATCGTTCAATCCCTCACATTACACTTGCGCCGAAGTCACCGACGACCAGGCGCGAGGCAGGTCCACCGGTGCCCGTGACTTTCAACCGGACCAGATCGGCGGTCTGCCCGGACAGTTCGTATTTCCGCTCGGTCCAGAGCGGGTATGCCAGGGCCTCGTTCTCTTCGAGCGGCATGTTCGTCCAGGCACCGCCATCCTTGGAGATGGCGACCGCCAATGTGGAACCACCTGGCAGATAGGCCTTCAGCCAGTTCGCGATCCGCACCGCCGTGCCGAGCTTGAAGGCGCGGGTGACGTAGACCAGTTCCTGGGCGATCTCGCCGGCAATCAGCTCAACCGGCGCAAAGAGGATTGGAGACAGCTTTGAAGTGCCTTTGAGGACGGCGCGAAGCTCGACGGTCTCGGTGATGTATTCGGTGAGCTGCAGCACCTGGTATGGTGCCAGACGATAGATCGTGCCGTTCGTACGCTCGATCTCGAACTCGACAGAGCAGCCGGCTGACGGCAGCTCGACCGAGGCGCGAACCTGAAGGTCGGAGCAATCGACCAGGTCGAAGCTGCCAAGCGCGACCGTCTTCGTCGTCACCGGATATTCGGCGGCGATCGTGCGCCAGACCATTGCCTCGTCCTGGTGTGCCGACCAGGTCTCGGCGTTGACCGAGGAGAAGCGCGGCCCGACGACATAAGGATGCGACGTGACATAGCGCTGCAAATCGGCGTCGAAGCCGCTCAGCTTGGCAAACGAAATCGAATGGTTGTTGTCATCGGTCTTGATGACATGCGCATGCCGGGTCTCCGGCGACGTGGTGATCGGCAGGCTGTAGCGCGCCGCCTTCCAGCCGACGGTCGCGCCAATCATCGATACGAAGCCTTCAGCGACAATATCGGAGGTCGGGTAGCCGTTGTCCGTGGTCACCTGATTGACGACGATATCCTTCGCGGTATCGCCGATCGCGCAGAGATGGAAGTCGATGCCGAGGATCTGACGGGTCTCGGAGACTGCGAACAATTGCGCCTGCGGGTCCGAACTGCGGTCACGGCTGCTCTCCCTGGCCGCCGTCGTACGCGCCCGCGTCCAGGTGTCGATTGTCGTCACCTGCCGCATGACATTGATCTCGATCGTGCCCTGACCGACGAAAAGCGAGGTCGCCTCGGTACCACCCATGCCCTTGGCAAAGACGGCCTTGGTTCCGGCGGTCACATTGGCCGGGATCGTGAAGCTGCCGGAGATCACGCCGGCACCGTTGGCGGCCTGGACGCCGGCCGGCTTCACGTTCACGCCGTCGAAAGTCAGCTCGGACAGGATCTCGCCAGGGCCAAAGCCGGAGATGGTGAAGGCAAGCGAGATCTGGCGCAGGAACTGCAGCTGCTCGACGCGACGGTCTTCGATGCGGGTCTCGGACGAGCTGGCCTGCAGCGGGCCGTTCGCCGTGGTGGTACCGCGATTGAACTCCTGAGTGACAGACGAAAGCCACTGGTTTGCGCTCACGGTCCAGAAGTCCACAGCCGGCGACAACTTCAGAGAGCCGGGCAGCAGGGTGAAATTGGCATAGGGATTGATCTTCTCGCAGAATGTTTTCAGCGGCTGCGAGATCAGAACTTCCTCAGTGTAGTCGAGCATGACGGGTGCCGTCAGGTCGGCGACAAAGAAGGTCGGCTCGATCGAGAGCGTCAGCATGCCGTCGACAATCGAACCGCTCTGGGCAACGCCCTGGTCGCGATAGGTATCGTCGATGAACGGGTCGACGAACGTGTTCAGCTTGGCCACCGGTTCGCGGGCGTCAATACCGCTCTTCAGGCGCTCCAGCTGCAGCAGGCGATCAAGGTCAACCAGCCTGTCGATCACCCGCTGGATTTCGTCCTGGGAGTGGAAGTATGTGGCATCGTTCACGACAGACGGCGTTCCCACCCAGGCGTTCTCGATGCGGGCAAGCTTGAGCACATTCGACGGCACGATCGGCGCTCTTGGATTGCTCAACGCCGAGATACCCTTGATGTAAACCGGCGAACCGTCTTCAGCCAGGCAGAGCAGATCGATGCGCTGCAGCTTCGACGTATAGGCGGCGATAATATCGCCACCCGTCGCGCCGCCGGAGACCGTGATCGTGTAATCGGTGAAAGCGTCGGCCGCGACGGATGCGCGGTAGCGATACTTAACTGTGTAGGTTGAGCCGGCGGTCGGTTCAGGGCCAGCCGGCGACCAGTCAACCGTGTTGTTGACGCGGTTAAAGGCAGTTCCGGCCACGTAGGTCGTTGCACCTTGCTTGACCTCGACCAGCTCGATGACGCTGGTGTCGGGAAGGCCGTCAGCGCCATTGGCGATCGCGCCACGGGTGACGGTGACGGTCTTTTCCTTGGTCAGGAGGATCGAGTTGATGACGCCGATCGGACCCTGGGCAACGGTGAAGGTGTAGGATGCGCCGCCGGGATAGGTGTGGGTTTCGCCTGGGATTGCCAGCTCGTCCCAGTCTTCCGGTTCAGAATGGCGAAGGGCTGCAAGCCGAGTGCGCTTGGAGCCGTTAATGTTCGCCTCACCTTCGCTGATCGAGAAAATCTGCGCGCCAGCATTGGCGCCGAGAGCCGTCACCCGGTTGCCCTTGACGACGTAGTTGCCGTTCGGCTTGTCATATTCACCTATCGCCTGTAGCGCAGGTGCGAGAATGTTGGGGCCAACTTGGTCAAGGATTGTGCCGTCCTGAAGGATGTAGCTCGTGAAGAACGTGCCGTCACCGTCATCGCCCTCCCAAGCCCAGGTGACAGTGCCAACTTCACGAGCAGCGCCTGGCTCTCCTTCCGAATCCGAACCGGCAACGAGACCGAGCAAGGTCGCATCGTCCTCGTGGGTGATGTAGCTGGTTACCAAGCGAATACCGACTTCCACGCGGCCAGACATCGGCACGTCGGTCAGGATCGCTTCGGGCACGCTCCAGAGGTCACCGGCGGCGTAAACCTTGCCGGCCTCAATGATGACGGTTTCGGCCTCGATATCGACGATCGCAGCACCATGCTCAATGCGGTCGCCGTCATTGGCATAGATGCGGCCGACACGGGCCGCGCGATTGCGGATGATGCGCTGCGCCTCGTTCAGCTCGGCCGCCTGGACATAGGAGTTTGCGCCGTAGTGAACGACGCCCTGCCAAGACACCTGCGAGAGCGCGCGGTCATAGCAATTAGGAAGGGCGCTCGGATGTTCGAAAGCCATTAGAACCTCACAAGGAATTTGAAGCGGTCGCGGACTGTCTTCCGCAGTGGGATGGAGATGGCGGTGGTGGCGAAGGCCGTGCCGGCGATCATGTCGTCCGGCTCCAGCCAGAGCTGCCCAGACGGGATGCCGGCCGCAAGCGTTGCGCCTGAAATCAGCTCGGCGGTTTCGGCCTGGATGCCATCGGCGTCGTTGAAGCCGGTCATCGCCTCGATATAGACCTGCTGGCCACCGGAGGCCGGCTGATAACCCTGTCCGTCGATCTGGTATGGACCACCGAGAACCGGGGAAACCGGATGGCAGGCGCGGCAGCGCCGATATCCGACCACGTCGCCGGCACCATCTTTCAGGCGCAGATAAAAGGTGCGGGCAGCGAACCAGGCGGCCATCAGGGCGCGGCGCTGGATCGCCGGACTGTCGCCCCAGGCAAAGTCTGCGGTCACCCACGGATAGGTCATCTCGATCCACGGCAGGCCGTCTTCGTCCGGAAGCTCGATCCAGTTGCCGATCGCCAGGCCCTCGGCCTCGGTCAGGGTGTGCTCGACTTCCGTCGTTCGGCCGAATGACCAGAGCGTGCCGTCAGCCCGAAGCCGCGTGCCGCTCTCGTGCTCGAGGAGACTATTGTCCAGGCGGGCCCCGTCAGCCAGAAGCGGCCCGACATCATAGTCGAACACGCCACGACGCAGATCCGACCGCTGGGCAAGCGATAGGCGTGTGATGCCTTCGATGCGATCGAGGAGAGGATTGTCGTTGGCGGGAAGTGCCGCAAAGCGGATCTGGCTGGAGTTCCACCAGACGCGGCCATGCCACGCCGACTCGACAGTGCCAGCCAGATCGAGAAAGGCCAAGCCTCGGGCAATGGCCTCATAGGTGCCACGCACCGACAGCCAGCGACGGCCGCGACCGTCGAGCAGCTCATAGACATTCGAGACATAGGGCGTGAGCATGCCGAGGCCGTCTTCGAAGACGAGGAACGGCAGGACATCAGGGGCCGGCGAAATGCGCTTGCCGGTGCGGATCGCGGGCACAGCAGCCTTCAGCGCTGCCCACCGTTCCGTGCGGCTTTCCTCGGCAACCAGTTCGTAGATGTCGGCGCTCTCAGGCTGCAGGGAGGTCAATAGGCTCTCCCCTTCAGCGTCAGCGCGACGGTGCCGATCGAGATCGCTTCTGTTGGCTGGGCGGTCTCATCGGCCGTCGAAGTGGGCGTGACCTTGTGCACGCCGGAAATCATCAGCCTGGACACCCACCAGGCCGTAACCAAGTCCCGGCCGAGCTTCTGCTCGATCTCCCAGGCACTGCGAAGATTTGCCTCGGCGCGGGCAACCGTCGCCTCGTCTGCATCCGGCAGCAACCAGATATCGGCGGCTAGGTTGGCAACCTTGCGCACTGCGGCCTGGACGATGATCGTGTCGTTGACGAGCTGCGCACCGGCAGCATTCAGCGCGGCGCGGACTTTGGTCAGCAGATCCGGACTGGCTACGCCGTCCACCTCGGTCGAAAAGATCGCCACATAGATGACCGGGCTGCGGCCGATGCGGTAGGGTTCGGCCCATTCGACGCGAAGGTCGGCCGTCATGGCGAGATATTGATAGCGTTCCTTTGGCCCGCCGGTCGACCGACCGGTGATGGCGAGCAGGACGCGGGTGAGCAGCCGATCGTCCAGTTCGCCTGGCAAACGCACCACATCGTTCTGGGCTGCGAGATGGTCGAGGTTGCCACCCCTTGCGAAATACAGAAGCGTTGCCCGGAAAACGTCATTGATCTCGGCGCGCAGGATCATCTCGCGCGTGCTCTCGGCTTCATTGTCGATCGTGAAGGGATCGGTCAGCAGATCCTCGACGCTGTACATCGGCAGATCCGGATAGAGGACGCGCTTTGCGGCCCACTTGCCCAGGAAGGTCTGCTTCTGCCGCTCGACAATCGCCTCGTAGTCAATCTCCTGGATGACCTGCGGCTTCGGTAAAGTGTTGAGGTCAATCGTGGTCATTAGACACCAAGTGCTGCTGGAGTGGTGGCGCGCAGGCCGAGATCGACGGCGATGTTGTAATTGCCGAAGCGGCCTTCCGGGAAGTAGAGGCCGCCATAGCGAATGCCGAGCTTGCCGGTGTCCTTCAGCGTCACGAGCTGCAGTTGGGTGATGGCGTATTCCGGCTCCCAACGGGCAGCGCTGGCCACCATCTCATTGTAAATCAGCAGCGCGATCGACGGAGTCAGATCTTCCGACAGCAGCGACCGCAAGTCCGAACCGAAGGACAGGCGCATGACGCGGGTCTCGATCCGGGTGTGCCAGATCTTGGTCAGCGACTGGGCAAGGTGCTTCGGGCCGACAAGCAGCTTGCCGGTCCGTGCATCTATTCCAGTCCGATATCGGATCTCGCCTGCCATGGTTTCAAAGGCCCTTTAAGTGACGCTTATTCGGCGGTTGAAGGTTCGCTGGTGGCGACCTTCGGCGTGATGTGGAGCGCGAGCAGCTCGCCGCGTGCCTCGTCTTCGGAAAGGCGAAGTGTTTCGCCCGCCTTCACGCGCCGGCCGGCGACCTTCATGGGTGCGCGATCAGTGACCACATAGTCGAGCTTGCCGTCGTCGATCGGCGCTGCCTGCTCTTCGGATTTGGTGGTGGTCTTTGTTGCCTTGGCCATAGTGTCTCCTGTTCAGGCTGGGTTGGGTCCGTAGGTGTCTTCGCCGCCGCGCTCGATGCCGCCGTGTGTGTGGCCGGAGCCGATGTTCTTGCCGTCGTGGGACAGCTTGCCGCCTTGGAAGTCAAAGCCGTCGCCGGTCAACGTTGCCGAGACGCCATTCGACGACAGCACAAGCTGCCCGTCCTTCATCTCGATGCGGGTATTGCCGCGTGCGATGAACGTGGTGTCGCTCGATGTGGAAGGGGCCGCGTGGTCCTGGTCGAAAGATCCTGGCACCGCGATCGAGCCAGCGCCGATCGTGCCGGACATCGACACCATGATCATCTGCTCGCCTTCTTCCGGCTCACTGTGGATCGACAGTGCGCCGACGCCGGCTTCCTGCCAGCGGATCCACGGACCAAGCACGTCCTCGCCCTTGGAATTGGTGCCGAGCTTCAGACGCAGCCGGCGGCGATCGGCGGAAACCGGGCCGACCTTGCCGGACATGACCATCATCGCGAGGCGGCGCTCGGCCGCTTCGATCCGGGCGGCCTGCCGGCTCAGTTCGCGCGAAACGGGATCAGCCATTGTCCGGCTCCTCCTCCTGCGCGGGGATCCAGGGCGCGAGATCGTCGATATCGGCAGCGTCATCGTAACCGATGACACCGGTCACGCCGCCTTCTTCGGTGTAGCGGCCGACATGCTCCGGGAAGACGCTTTCGCCGAGGTCCGCGACGATCTGTGTCCAGGTCACGGTGTAATAGGCCATGCCCTGCGCCTGGTCGCGCACGGTGAACAGCGGCTTCATCTCGGCAGGCGGCGTGCTCTCCGGAGGATAGACGCCCGTCCGGTTCCAGGTGGCGGCTATGTCATCGGCGAGGATGGTCAGCAGGCGCGCGCCGATCGCGAGCGCCATGGCTTCTTTCTCGACCCTACGATTGTTCACCGACTTCGCTTCGCAGACGATGTAGGCGACCCAGTCGACCAGGAGGTTGAAGTGGCCGTCCGCCATCTGGGCTTCACGGATACGGCTCCAGCCAATGCCAACGCCCGGAGCTTTGACAACGGTCTTGCCGATCAGCTCCGACAGATCGACCTTGCCCGGATGCTTCACGACATTGAGGCCGGGATTGAGCGTGGTGATGGTGGCAACGATCGCGGACTGCAGTGGTGCCAGCGGATCGAAGGCGAGCAGCTGCTCGATGGTCTTGGGAGCGATCATTGCGCCACTCCGAATATGTCGGTGACCAGGTCGATGATTTCGCGTTCATTGTCGGACGAGATCCCGACGAACGGACGCGCCGGCACCGTGACCTTCTTGGCGTGAATGGTCTGGCCGCCGATTTGGAAGACGAGCGCCTCGGCCGACTTCGGCACGATGACCATGCCGTCCTGGTGGACGTGCGCATATTCCCATGTGGCACCCCATTCGGCCTCTTCGGCCGAGGAGGTCCAGGCGAGCGACGACAGCAGGTGCTGGCCGGTTTCCATCAGGATCGACGTGCCCTTGCTGTTCGGTTGCCAGGCCGTGCCGTCCGGAGCGGTCTTTTCCTCTTCGATGCGCCGGCGCGTCTGGCTGTCGCCGAGTGCGGCAATCGCCGTCATCAGTTCTCCGGCCTCGAATTCGAAGATCGGGCGCAGCTTCAGGAGCGCGCTGTCGAGGTCGGATACGTCAATGGTGATCGAGGTGCTCATATGCGGCCGAGCCTCTCGCGCGTGAACACGCGCTCGGGCGCAGTCAGCACAACTTCGTTCTGGCCGATATCGCCGACATCGACGTTGGCATCATCGCCACCAGGTGCTGGCACCGTCGTCGTCAAGGCACCCTTGCCGGCGGCGATTGCCTCCAGGCGCTTCACGGCCTGGTCGTAGCGTTCCTTTATGTTTTCGGTCGATCGGCTGAAATCGAGCGCGATGCGGTAGAAGGCGATGTCGATCGCGTAAATCTTCAGGAGAGCGAGGCTGTCGGCATCGAGGGCGCTCAGGTCCGCGGCTGAATAGCGGGCGGCAAGGATGGCGCGGATCTCGATCGAGGCATCGCCGAGGCCGGCTTCGATGCGGGTGTCGTCGCGCAGGCCGGTCTGTTCGTCCGCCGCCACCAGCGTGAGCTGTTCGCGGAACCGGGCTTCGATGTCTGCGATGGTGGCGTAGGGCTGCATGGTGTCCTCTTCAAATAGTGCCGCTGTTCAGACGCCCCGTTTTGGGTTTCTGCTGCGTCCATGGGCTTCGGAAGGATCAGGCCTGCGCGCTGATCAGGCCATCCGCTTCCTCGCGGCGCTCCCCTTTGGAATGGTCAGTCGTTGTCGGCCGGGCGATCTTCGTAGCGACTGTCGATTTTCAGGAACGGGTCGGCGCGCAACGCTTCCAACGTTGCGTCCGGATCCGGGCCGAGCTCCTCATAGCGAAGCTCGATTGCGACGGGACCGAAGGCGAGACCGGCGCGACGGCGAGGGCCACCAGGAGCCGAGACAAGCAACACGGGCGAGGCAATCATCCACTGGCCCTCGACAGGGCGCTCCTGGAGCGCCTCGGCAGTTCCCTGGGCAATGGCTGTTGCCGCATCGGCGAGATCGGCCTTGAAGTCAGCCGGCAGGGAGGCAAGGGCCACCTCAGCCTTGAAGTCGGCGATCACCTTGTTCAGCAGTCCGTCGCGTTCTTCCTCGGACAGAGCATTCCAGGCATCGACCGAAAGGCCGGATTTCTGGTGCGCCGCCATGACGACATCGCCGAGCTGGACGGTGTGGCCTTCCGCGATCTCGATCGACGCCGGCAGCGTGTTCGAACCGTTCAGCGTTTCGTTCTCGGAAAGCGCCTCGACAGGCTTCGTGGTTGGCTTTGGGGTGGACTGCTTTGCCATGGGTTGCTCCTTTGGGTTCTCGGGAAAGAGGCAAGCTGCCGCTTTCCGGAAAACCCCGGCCGCCGGGAGGCAGCGGCCGAGGTCGGCTGCTGATCCGCACATCAGCAGCGAAGGTAGAAGTTCATGCCGTGGGTCTCGTAGCTCTCGCGGTAGATCGGCTTCAGGCGCTTGATGATCCGGTAGGCTTCAACGCCGAAGCGCTGCAGCGTCTGCCATGCCCAGGCCGGCGCGACGGCCGTCTTGTGGATCGCGAAGGATGCAACCGAAACGAAGAAACCGAGGCTGCGCTCGATGCAGAGGATGACGAAAGCGATCAGGCCAGAAATCGTGCGGTAGAAGTAAGAACGGGACATTCCGGTTTCCTTTGGCTGTTGACGTTGGGGCATTCCGGGAAACGGTCGCAGACAGCTTGCCGGAGTGCCCCGGCGACCCGGAGAGGATCGGGCCGCCGGTGCCAGGCTCCGACGCGTTACAGTGGAGCTTCGAGGATCTGGACGAGGTTGCGGTCGGTATTGGTCGAACCGTCAATGTTCTCGGACATCAGGATGTCGCGCGCCTTGAAAAGATCCGTGCTGCCGACGATCAGATGGGTCGGCCGGATCTTAAGCTTGCGACCTTCGTCATCAGTAAGCGAGGTCATGGCCGTGAACGCTTCGCGGAGGTTCTGTGCGTCAAGCGTATCGGTCGAGCCGAAGGCCATCTGCCAGAAGCCAAAGCCGGCAGCGACACGTGCGTCAACACCGTAGAGATACTGATCGCGCAGGAAGACCGTATCCGACGTGTTCGGATCGTCCTTGCTGACGAAGCTGTAGTCGCGGCGCTTCTGGAAAATCCAGGGCTTCAGCGGCTTGGACAGGTCAGCCAACATCCACAAACTGCCAGAGCCGGCTGCATAGTTGGAAACCGATGTTACTGCACCGGGCATGCCGACTGGATGGTCCGTATCGAAGAAGTTCTGGCCGTCGAAGCACGCGGACGACGCGCCCGCTGCCATCAGTTCGAACGCGATTTCGTCCGGGTGGGCGGCAGCAGAGTTGCCCATCATCTTGAAGCGAGGCGCATAGAGACCGAGCTTGTCGTCCTCGATGTCGTCGCGCTCCACACCGATCGTCGATTCGAACTTTTCGTTCTTGATCGAATAGCCGTGCGACTGAAGCGATTTGATCTGGCGGTCGCCAATCCACTTGCGAAGCTTCGGAAAATCGCCGAGCCAGCCGTAAGTTTCCTCGGATGAGTTGGAATTGATGACCGTGGCGACCTGAGTGTACAGGCTGGTCGTCTCGGCCAGACCCAGTTGGAATGAAGTCTTGAAACCGCGCTGGGCTGCAGCGATCAGTTCTGGTGTGATGACCCTTGCCATGGTCGATCCTTCTTTTGGTGAGGGGGTTAGGGAATGCGGACGAAGACACCATCCGCTTCGACGGACATGACCTTGCCGGCAACTGAGCGAGTGTTGGTGCCGGAGGTCTTGGCCACGGTCTGGTCATCGACGATGTAGCAATCCTTGCCGATATCGGCGGCGGTGACCGCGTCGGCGCCATGATTGAACAGCTTCAGCGTGGTGCGCTTAACCGGGACGGTTTTCGCGCCATCAGCGCCCGAATTGACCACAGTCTGCTCGGACACGCCGACAGCGATCAGGTTCAGCCCTGTCTTGCCAGGGATGGCGACGCCAGCATCCATGACGACGAGCGCGCCCTGAAAGATGGTGGTTGCGCCTTTCATAGGCGGGTTCGAACGATGGCCTTCGGTCTCGATGATCGAGCGGGCCTGGCTCATTGCAGTCATGTCAATCTCCAGAGTTGGCGTGGGATTAGGCGGCGGTCAGGCCATTAGCCTTGCGGAATTCTTCCTCCGTCTGGCCCATCATCTTCATGACCTCACGGTCCTCGGCCGAGAGCGTGGCCAACTGGCCGGCCGGATCCTTCTTGCCGTCGAGTCCAGAAGCGGCGAGCGTGGCAGTCATCGTGCCGAACAGCGCCGTTACCTGAGCAAGGCCATCATTCGTGGCACAAAGCGCCGCATACTGGTCTCGCTGTGCCGGCACGATCTTCTTCGCTGCGAGTGCGCTTTCGAGCAGCACTTCAACCTTGCCCTGGTGATCCGCCTTGTTGCGGGCCTCCAGCTCGGAGGAGAGTGTCTGGACCTTGGTCAGCGCCTCCTGGTGAATGGCAGGATCGATGCGGGATTTCAGGCCGGTAAGGGCAGACAGGCACGAAGCCTCGGAAGCGTCCTCGGACAGGCCGAGGGCGGCAGCAATTGCTTTCAGCATGGGTTTCTCCCGGAGTTGGGTGGTTTGTGAGGTGAGATCGGCCGAAGCGACGGCCGGCATGGATGCCGCAGGCGCTGCAACGAGGGCAGCGGAGTGGATCCAGTAGGCCTTGCCGTTGTCGTCATGCTTCAGGGTTGGGGAAATGTAGCGATGCGTGCGCGCCGTCAGGACATCGAGACCGGCCTGCAGCCATTCGACCTTGGCGTAGAGACCATCGGCGCGGGCTTCCAGCTTGGAAATCCAGCCAACCGCCGGAGCGCTTTCGCCGAACATCGCCTTCTTGACGGTCGCGTGATCGACATCGATCGGAAGATCTACGCCATCGGTGACGAAGCGAGCAGCGAGCAGCTCGGGATCAACGTCGAACTGGCGACCGTCGCGGGCAGTAAATTTGCCGCGCGGCGCGACCTTGATCCACTCCGGACCAGTCTTGGTGGCGGCTGCAGCCGGATCTGCCAGGTAGGCGTCGAGAACGGTCAGGCCCGTCATTGTGTCGGACAGGCCGGCGTCTGGCGCAAGGCAGGAAAGGGTGAGTGTTTGGCGGTTCGTCATCATGGCAGCAGTTGTGCCACTGCCTGAACCCGGCAGACGGCTGACACCTGTCAGCCACTGAACTTGCGGTCGTAACGCGCCTACACGCGCATCTAACCGCTACCCGGTCCGAGGATCAAGCCCCGTTCGATTTTTGAAGCCGTTTTGAAGCCCTTGGGTGCGCTTCGGGGGTCAGGTGCGCCTCACGGTCCGTCCAAAGGGCCTTGCGCGCGTCTGTGGCCCTCCTATTGTGGCTCCAGCAATTTTATCGGAGGATACCTTGAAGACACTTTTAGCGTTCATTTTTTCGTCGGTCTTGGCCGCAGGCTCGTCCTTGGCGGCAGGATGGCCGCCGGCCGACACTTACACCAACGCGATGGGCTGCAACGATCCCAAGAGTTCGTGCGCTTACACTCTGCAGACCTGGGAAAGTACCTACGGTTCGGCGATCAAGGGTGACTACCAGGAGCAACGAAACGTTTCGTTCTGCCTCACCACGGGCTGTGATCTCGCCATTCGCCAAAACAAGGTGCTGGGCTGCGCATGGAGAATGGTGATCTTGGAAAGTGGCCACCTGACGATGGACGACACCGACGTGGCGAACTTCAACCTCTATTGCGGACCGCAATTCGTCGACAGCGCCGGGGTGACTGCTGCTCGCGCGCAGGCAGATCAAATCAGAAAGCTTCTGGCCGACAATAATTGAACTGAACGCCTTCATGTACTATAGGATTTAAGCGCGGCAGTGAAATCGATTGGCCCCGATGCCCGTTGGAGGATGCCCGGTAAAGTCCGGGAATGTCGCCCTCCCTGCCGCGCTCACTTCTTTCCTTCACGAATGGCCTTCGCCTGGACTTCCCGGATCTGATGCAGCGATGTCGCGCGCAGATAGCCGTTGCCTGAGACGGTGACGAACGACCGCCACCATGCCTTCCCAAGTTTGAGCAGCACGGCACGCACTGAAGCGTTGCCGCGTGGATCTGCGAACACCGCGCCTTCGGACAGGATCTGCGGCAGCAACGCGAAGTCATCCACCGACAGCTTGTGCTTGACCAGGCGTTCGGCAATGGCCTCGCTGGTGATCGAGACGACCGGCGAGATCGCGCCCAGCTCGGCCGCGAGTGGTGCGCTGTGTGCTGCCGGCAACCAGACCTTCTCGGCCAGGCGTGGCGCGATCTTCAGGTATGGATCCTGCCACAGTTCCTTCAGCACACGGTTGGCGTCTTCCGGTGCTGCGACCTGAAGCTTGGTCTCAAGGTTCTGGATCAGGGTCGAGGCGCGCGCCTGACCGGGGTTTGTATGCCAGCCGGGATCGATGCCCGGAGGCACGGTGGTGATCTCTCCGGTGCGTCTGTTTCTGTGGGTGATGTCCGGCCCAAGCTCCGGGAGTTGGTCCGTGTACCAGACCTCGATATCCGTGCCGTCCGGGTTTTTGCCGACTACCCGCTTGGTGCCGATCAGTGTGTTGGCCTCGCGCGCCGAAATCATCCGCACCTGGCATTTGCACAGCCATCCATTCGGCGGCCAGTGCGTCTTCCAGAACGGATGGTCGATCGGCAGGATGGTGCCGACCCAGGCAAGATGCTCCGGCCGTGGATCGCCCGAGGTGGTCCTCAGATAGAGGGCATAGGGCAGCGCCCTCTTCGATCGCTGGGCGCGTTCCCACTGACCGGCCGAGCGTGCCGAGTTCATGTTCGACCAGAAGATGGTCTTCAGCCGCCGATCGCTGGAGAAGTTGACCATGCGCGCCGGCTGAAGGCCCGTTGGGTCTTCGACCAGGCGTGGTCCCCACCAGCCCTGCTTGACCAGCTCCTTTTCGATCAGCGGCTTCCAGCTCTCGAAACCTTTGCCCTCTGTGATCGCCTGGGAGATCGTCGAGCGAAACGAATTCAGCACGTCCAGCTCAAGCGTCTTCGCCACGGTGAACTTGTAGGCATGCTCCTCGGCCCAGACATCAAGCCAGGAGAAGGCAGGCGTGCTGGCCTTGCCGTTGAAGTAGCTGGTGACCTCGCTCGGCACCTTGAAGGTCTTGGTTGCGATCTTGGCCATGGTCAGTCTGCGATATCGCCGATGCCACGCGCGATCGCCGTCAGATTGCCGAGGCTGGTTGCCAGTTTGGAGGCATCGGGGAACCGGGTTTGAAGCATGCTCAAAGCCTCTTCAAATGAACCGGCCTTGTCGATGATCTCGGCGATCGGCATGACGATCGGATTGGCCATGGCCTCCCAGTCATCGAGCGCATTGGCAAACAGCGCCTCGACCTGGTCAAGTGCATCCGGCTCGCCGGCCTCGGCCGCGAGAAGCGACGTGCAGACAACGCAGCGGCAGGCGCGCTTGTGGTCCGATACCATCGCCGACAGGGCCGCGACCTTAGTCTTCACGTCCTCGGACTGTGAGTCCTTTCCGGCGGCAGGCTTGACCTCAGGTTTGGCATTTGGCTTTTCGTTGGGTTTCGTGGTCGCCGCGTCAGCGATCGGCGATGCCGCAGGCCTCAACAGCTCGTCATCGTCACCCGGATCGGACAGACCGATCTTCTCCCGGATCTCCGACTGTTTTACTCGCAGGCCAAGCGGGACCATACGTTCCACCGCCTGCGTCAGTGCATCAACGTCTTCGGGATCCGCGACTAGCAATTGCACTTGCGGATAGTGGTCCTGCGGCCCGAAATTCAGATCCACGAAGGCTTTGATCAAGTCGCGATTTGCCGTCCGGGCAAGCTGCTTCCCATCGGCACGAAGGATGTCCAGGCGCACTTCGTTATGGATCTTGGCCTGACCGAGTGAAGAACCATTGTCGCTCGTCATTGTCTGACCAACGACCAGTTTCGACACCTGCTTGTCGACGTAGTCCAGCAGGCCACCGAACACGGCAGCGCCGTTGGCCCCATTGACCTCATGAAACTCGATCTCCATGCCGGCCGGGATGATTGCCGCAGCATCATTTGCGATCGAGGCCACGGCCTTCAGCAGGGTACGCTTGTCGGAGGCGCTGGCGCTGGCGTTGTATTTACCAACCCGCAGCGGCATGCCGTAGACCTCGGAGAACGCCGCCCAGTCCTGCAGGGTAAACTGCTGAATGAGATAGCCCCACGCAGCAGGACGCGCCATGCCGCGACGCAGGGGCAGACCCATCTTGGTGCGCGGCATATGCCGCAGGAACTTTGCCGGGGGCAGTTCTTCCCCCTCGATCGAGCCGTCCACGGCCAGACGAAGTGAAGAAAGGGTCAGCCGGTCCAACTGGAAGAACCGAGGATCACGCGCCTTGTATTCGACAGGGCGGAGCATCTTGCGCTCATATTCCCACATCATCTCGACGGCGGCATAGCCCTTCGAGATACCATCGGTCAGGTTGCCGAGTGCCTCGGAAAACTCCGCGTCGTTGACCAGCTCGGTGACGGCATCAACGATCTTGGTGTCGGCTTGGCCGGCCTCGATCGTGACATCAATGCCCTCGATCGCCAGCCGCCGCGTCTGTAGCTGGGAAGCATAATGCAGATAGCGCTCTTCCATCTCCTCGGCGAGCGTAAGGTATGACCGGGCATTGCCCTCGGCTGCATCGCGCAGGATGGTTCCTAGGCGCTCCGGTGTCAGGCCGGATGCAACGCGGTCTTCATGGGTGCGTCGAACGCCAGCGATCGTCGGTGTCGCGACCTCTTCCGACAGCGTCTTGATGATGATCGGCCGGCCATCCGGTCCGAGAATGGATGATGTGCGCTCTACCAATGCTGTCTCCCGTAGTGACCGTCGCCGTCATCATCATCGAGCGAGGGTCCGCCGTTGTGGCCGGCCATCTGCTGATAGAGGTCGCGGATCGACGTATATTCGTATTGGAACCACTGCTGGCGGCTGGCCCAATGGGCGAGCGCCAGGGCAATGGCAAAGTCGCCGTGGCGCTTCTTGGAACCATCGCCTGTCCGCACGTCCGGCACCTTCGGCACGCCGTTGACGACGCGCACCAGGCGCACGTCGGCCAGGTGGTCGTCATCCTTGGTCAGGGCGATCATGCCCTCGTCTTCGAAGGCAAGCTTCAGGGGCGGCATGTTGAAACGGTACCAGTCGGTCGAGAACTTCACCGGCGCGATCAGACCGCCGTCGTTTTCCTCGGTGCGGAAACCGAAGATGCGGCCCATGTCTTCGGCGACGGTCCAGCCCATGCCGGTGGCGTCGAAGGCGGCACCGACCAGACGCGGTGCACCTTTGAGGATCATGCCGACAAGCTGCTTCTGTTCGTCACCCGGCACGTTGCGCATCTCGATCGTCAGCACCTCCTCGCGCTTCAGGAGGTTGTCGATCGCCAGCAGCGTGCCGACCGACAAGTCGGCCACGCGGGCGAAGTCGAAACCGAATGCATGGCGGCGATCCTTGTTGAGCTTCGCCACGGCCTCCAGCACCAGGCGGATTGGCTCGGCCATCAGCATGGCGCGCTCGAGGCGGGAAATATGCAGGAAGTTCGCCGGCAGCTCGATACGGATGATCGGGTTGGAAACGGTCATGCGCGCTTCGATCAGCGGTGCCGGCAACCAGGCACCGGTACCGGCGGTCGGAATGCAGAACAGCTCTTCGTCCGCGCCATCGCCATAGAAGTCGATGATCTCCTGCCGCCACTTGGCCTCGGCCTCGGCCGTCCAGGTGAGGCCGTTGACCAGGCAGATGCGCTCGTAGAGACCTTCCTTCAGTGCCTGGTCGAAATCGATCCGCAGGTGCTGATACTTCGAGCGGCCGGCCAGAATGTTCTGGATTTGCTTGTTGAACTCGTTTTCGGTGCCGTTGTGGGTCGAGCAGACCACGACCTGGCCGCCCCACATCAGGAACGCGAGCGCCGCCTTCAGCAGTTCCGGCAGGCTATCAACGAAGGCCGCTTCGTCGATCATGACGACGCCCTGCTTGCCGCGCAGTGTGCGCGGTGCAGATGACAAGGCAAGGATTTCGAAGCCGGAAGCAAACCGGATCCGGAATGCCTGGATGGATCGGTCACCGGTCTTGTCGCTGTCGTCGAACAGGAACTCGTCAACCGCAAGTGCTGCATTCGAGAAGGCGCGTGCCCACATGGCGCAGGCGTCGATGAACTCGCGGGTCATCTCCTGGGAATAGGAGATATACATCACGTCCATGCCGCCGGCTTCCTTGGCGCGGCCGGCGCGCAAAGCGGCGTAGGACGCAAAGCCGAAGGTCAGACCGATACGCCGGCTCTTCTCGATGAACAGCACGCGGCAGCCAGCGCTTTCGAGCAGCTGCAGCGTGGTCGCCTGATAGGAGATCAAAGCCTTTGGCAGGCCGACCTGATCGACAAGGCCCGGCAGGACTTCGGTGGCAGTCCGCCGGGCCTCGGCCCATTGTGCTTCTGTGATCGGAGCGCTCATGTCGTTTTGACACCAAGGATCTGGGAGAGAATTTCCTGCGTTGTCTCAGTGGTCAGGCCCTTGGCCTTGGCGACCTTGGCAACGGCATCCTCGGCCTGGGCTTTGAACTCGGCTTCGATTTTCTTGCGTCGATCGCTGGAGACGGTCTGCGCCTGGGTGGCCGATCGCAGTGCCTGGGCGAGCGCCATCGCGCCCTTCGGGTCGATGCCCTTGGGGTTGGTCATCATTTCGAAGACGAGGGACTTGATCGCCTCGGCCGCGATCAGGGTCAGATTGTCGGAAGCCTGAGGATCGAACTTGCCGGCAATGGCGTTGGCGATCTCGCGCGTCTCGTCAAGCCGGCGGGTCAGGTTGGCAAGCTTGATGGAATAGCGGTTGAAGGCACTGAAGCTCGGGATCTTGATCTCCAGCTCGCCACGATACTCTCGATCGAGCGCCTGCAACTGGGTGACGAACTCCGAATAGATCTCGGTTTGCGTGCGGTCGCGGTCCTGCAATTGGTCCGCCGCCCAGGATACGATCGGGCCGCACTCTTCGGGCAACAGGTCGATATGGTTTAGCCGGCCGCGTCCCGCCATCGTCAAGCTCCCGGCCGAGAAGGACGTTTGACACCTTCGATCGCATAGTGGCGATCAATGTGGCGACGGCCGAGATCCGTCAGGGTGGCAATCTTCACCGTGCCGGCGCTGACGACCGTCACAGCGTTCATCGATTCCAGATAGTCGATCTGCTGGTGGATCCAGGCGCGTGGCATATGGATCGCGAAGCGCGCCAGCACCGGCTCCATGATCGAAGAGTTGAGGCTCTCGTTCGTCTGCTCGCCGAGCGCTTTCAAAATGATCAAGCGGGCTTCTTCCCGTGTGATCTGTGCAAAGTCGGTTGCCAGGTCGCTCATCAGCGTGCTCGCTCCATTAAAGTCTCTTGTAGCCGTTCGCCTATCGCTTCGATCGGCTTGAGGCGCTCGGCCATGACATTCAGCTTGCCGCTGATTTCCGTCATCGCCAGTTCCATGCGATGGGTTGTCTCGCGATCAGGCAGATGCTTGATCTCGCCTTCGATCGACTGGATGCGGCGATCGTACTCGACCAGCTTGGTTTCAACTTTCTCGACCTTGGCCTCAGCCTTATCGATGCGGGCGAGCAACGTCTTTTCGCCACTTGAGAAGTACCCCTTGGCGTGGCCGAGGAGCGCGATCACTGCGAGCGCGAGCCCGAGATATTGATAGATTTCGGACGTCGTCATCTTAGGTATGCTTCCTTCTCGGCGATCTCTTGGCATTCCAGGCAACGGGTGGCTGATGGATAGACGTGCCGGCGAGCGATCGAGATCGTGCAGCCGCAATCGACACACTCCTCCGTGCCCATCTGCTTCAGCGCCTTGCGGGCGGCATCGACCTGAGCAGCCTTCTCCTGCTCCACGCGCTCCTCGCCGATTTCCCGGTCAAACTCACTGTACATTCGAGCCTCCGACGCTTGCCGAGCGGCGGGTTTCGCAAACGCGCAGCGCGGTGCGATCGGCGCCCCAATTGGTCGCGATCTCGGCTTCGGTGAGATCGCGATCAGGGAGGACGACGGGATCGGGGCACGGCTTTTTTGCCTCAGCCGGCAATTCTCTTTCCACAACGGTCTGAACCAAGATCGGCTCCCTATCGCTTGTTGAGCAGGCGGACCCGCTCGCGATCAAGACCACGGCCAGGACCGCTGCTATTCGGCAAAGCCGCATTCTGTTTCTCCAGTTCAACGGCACGCGCTTCAGCGTCCGCGATCTGGTCGCGGGCTGCGTTCTGCGCTGCCATGGTTTCTCTGAGGTTGGTCGCGATCTTGGCCTGCGCCTGCGCATTCAGGGTCTCGACCTGGGCACGCCAGTAGTGGTCACGCTCGGAGCGGGCGAGCGTGGTCGCATCGGTCACCATGCCTTCGATCTTCGACACTGTGCCGAAACCAAGAGCGGCAATGGCAACGACAGCGGCAAGCACGCCCGCGATCAGCAGATAGGCCCGGTTCATACTCCGCCCTCCGGATCAGTCGATTTCGCCAGGGCGGCGTTCCTGAAATCCATCGATCCTGAAAACCGGTGGATGCCGAGGGTCGAGGCAATCAGCATCACCATGGAAGGCACGGCCGTGGCACCGAATGCTACCGCCTGCTCGGAGCCGCGCATGGCCCCGATCGCCAACACCAGGATGACGGTCCAAGCCAGTACAAAGGATGCCCAGATGTACAGCCGTGAGGTGGAATAGGAGGGCTTATTCACCGGGCACCTCCGTCGCGACCAGCGCCAGCAACGCGCCGCTGCTGATGCCCAACGCGGCTTCCGAATAGAACAACAGGTGCGGTGGCTTTGGCTCCCAGGTCTCAAAGACCAGGAAGGCAAAGAGGAACACGACGGTGAGGACGATCAGGCAGGACACAAACAGTCTGATCATCGGTCAAGCGCCTGGAACGGCGGCTTGCCTGCGAGTGCCAGATCCATCTCAGACCGCGTCTGCGGGCCGACCTTGCCGTCTGCCACGATCTTGCGGGTCTTCTGGAAAAGGATGGTTTCGAGTTCGGCATTGTGGTCGAACACGTCGCCGGTCATCAACGGCGACCCCATGCCCACCGTGCTGCGCCAAGCTTTCAGCCGGTCTTTCCAGTCGGCAACTTCAGGACCGAAGTCGCCGCGCTTCAGAACCGCGTCGAGGATCGGATTAAAGCCCTTCGAACGACCTTCAAAGAGGTAGTCATAGGCCTTCGAAGCATCGAAGCTCGGGCATGCTTTGTTAGCATACTCGTTGTGGCCGGATAGCTTCTTGATGCCGAAACGGTCGCGCAGCTCCGTCAGTTCGACCAGGAGCGCGTTTGCCTGGGCTGCGTTGCGCGTATCCTTTGGGGTTTTGCCGTCGCGGGCAACGCCTCCGGCGTAGACGACGCCGAGGGATCGTTCATTGTGACCCTCGCAATGCGCCCCGATCTTGTCGAGCGGCCGGCCCGCCCAGCGCTCGCCATTCAGGCCGATGACACGATGGTAGCCAATGCCCGACCAACCACGCTCGCGGTGCCAGCGATCGATCTCGGCAACCGTGACCTGCCGACCTTCCGGGGTCGCGGTGCAATGGACAATGATTTCATTGATGGGTCGCATGACGTGCTCCTGATCCGGTGATCACCGGTTGGAGCGACTATGCAATCTGGTGGAGAATTCAGAGGCTGACAGGTGTCAGCCGTCTAGAAGAGACTTCCCTGGTCGGGATCGCCTTTTGCTTTCATGCGCCAAATAGTGCGCTCGTGCAAGCCTGCAAGTCTCGCGGTTTCGCGGGCGCTGGTGCCGTTGTCGAGAGCGTCCTGGGCCACGCGGCGAGCGGCTGCTTGCATGGAGGCAGGCCCGCGAGGGATCATCTCATTCTGGACGCCGCGAAGCTTTCCATCGGGATCCAGCGTTGCCAATCCCTGGCAGATCTTATCAGCCTTCTCGAAACCGAGAAGGATGGTCAGCCAATGGTCAGGCGTGGCGCGAGGCGGAATGGAGACGCGTGTGCCGCCATGGCTCTGGGCAATAGCAAAGGCGGCATTGGTGCCTGCAATGTCGACGATATCGCTAAGGATGCCGGGCCACTTGCTGCTCATGACGACGCCCCCATTCCCAGGCGCAGTTCGATCTGCATCTGTTGAGCCGTCAGGATTGCAAGTCTGTGTTCGCGACGGATCCGGCTATGGGCATCGCAGCCGCCTCTTTCGAGCTTGCGCTGCAGCTGCTCGCGCTCGGCCTTGATGGCAGCGAGTTGGGGATGCTCGAAAAGAGGCAGGGTGCTGGCCATGTCAGTCAACCTTCCATCGGATGATGACACCCTCGAAACGGGAGCCGGGGTTTTCGGAGCGCCAGAAGCGACCCATGGTTTCGCGAGCCGTCGCACCGATCAGCGATCGGGGCGCAAGGCCAGCCAGGCGCGCGGGATCGAAGCCATCCGAGACGGCAAAGGCTTCGATCTCGTCACGGTGCAGAGGCTGGCCGTTCACCTCGATGTAGGCGATGCCGGCATCGAGCAGATCACTGGACATGATGATGATCGGCAGCACGGCGATGCAGGTCGGGTCGGCCATGATCTTGCGGCAATGGCGGGTGCGCATGCCGGTGAAGAGCTGAACCGGCTCGCCGACATGGGCGTGGCGGCGACGGTGGCCACGAATGGTGTGGGTCTTGGTCAGCTCTTCGATCTGAGGGGCGAAGTACTTTTTGAAGCCGTAGGCAACCATCACGCCACCGCCTTCTCTGCAGCTCGTCTAGCTGCTTCCTCTTCCTTCTTTTTCTTGAGGCGGCGCTTGGCCTCCCCAGGCGATGCCAGAGCCATGTCAGATGCGCGCGTGTATTTGTCCTGCATGCCTGGGCGAAGCCAGACTGGTGGCTGCGGCACCCAACCTTGGATCCAGATGATCCAAACATAATCGGTGGCGCTCGACGCTTCCGGATCCCACGCGCGCTCGATCATTGCCACTCGCTCGGCGAAGTGAACCACGAACGTCGGCGGATGGTGGCTGAAAACAACGTGGTATCGTTCCTGACCAGAGAGCCACGAACTGCGGACGAGGAAGGCGAAGCCATACCGGGCGATCTTCAAGGCGCACTCGAAGAAAGTCAGAGCAATATTGAAAGGCGGGTTGCAGAAGATCCAATCCGGTCGGTCTTCGCCATCGGCTTTCAGCGCCGCAATCGAATCGAAGGTAAAATCGCGTATCGGCGGGTTGATGCCCCAATCGAAGACATCGGAAAAATCGACCCTCTTGAACACGTCCCGGAGAGGCGGCAGCATGTGACCGCCGCCGACGCAAGGGTCACGCACGATGCACTGGTCGAGAGGCTGGGACAGCCGCAACCGCTTCAGCAGCTCGTGCAGCACGGCGCGTGTTGCCCATGGCGGCGTTGGGAAATAGTCGAGGGAGTCGGCGGCTTGGTGCCGCTCGTTCATGACGTTGGCATTGTGCATCAAACATCCCCCCTCGTTTGGGGCGATGGGTCCATGTCCCTCAAGGCCTTGATGACGGCGACACAGTTATCCAGTGCGCTGGCATACTGGAAAGATTTGGTGTTGGCGCGGATCGGCTCCGCCAATCGCTCGCATTGGTCGAGCAGAACATCAACGGTGACACCAGCGATAACAGGTGCATTTGAGCCTTCCGGCTTTTCAGCCAGCACGGCCTTGAGTATGCGCCAAAGGTCAGCCCTTTCGGAGACGTGTGGTCCGCGACGGTGGGCGTCAAGAAGGTCTTGGGCAGCTTCGCGAAGTGTGATCTTGCTCATGGCTGGCCCTCCGTGGTGGCGAGGGCGGCTTGGCTCGCAGGGTGAAGTTTAGCACGTCCGTTCAACATGACCCTGATCGCCGCGTCAGGTTCGGGGGTCAGATGAACACAGTCCTTGGCAATGACCGCTGCCTGCTCGACGGCAGCATTCCAGACGTCATCCATGATCGCTTCCAGCCCCAACACATGTGGTGAGGGCGCTGGGGTGCGTCGGATGCGATCAACCATGATGTCGAACACTTCCTGAGCAGTTCTGTTTTCGATGCCGACGATCGGCCGGGTGATGTCATTATTTCCACTCTGTTCGGACATCAGGCACCTTCCTTTCGCGCCCGGACCTTTTCGCCCAGAGCGTTCATCACGGACTGCCATTGGCGATCGGTGACGGCGGACAGCAAACCGTTCTCAAGGCCGAGGATGCGCGAGACCTCCTCATCGAAGCCCTTGCGAACCATGAAACTGACGGTCGGGTTCAACAGCTTCCACTGCGCCCAGGCGATCTTCGCGCCGTCGCGCTGCATCCAGTCCCAACCATTGTTGTTGCCGAAGCTCACGCGCGCATCCCGGTGCAGCCAAGCCTTCAGCGCCTCGATCGCGGCGCGGCCGTCTTCGGGCTGGTGGAGAAAGCGGGTGTGATCGACACCGGTCTGGCGCTTGACGAAGGCGAGCAGCGCCGTGTCGCGCCGATCGCGGACGAGGCCGAGATTGTAGCCGGCAATCCAGAGCGCCTGCAGCTTCTTGGCATACTTGCCGGTCAGACCCTTGGACGGCTTGCCGGGTGCGGTCTGGAAGCCGTCGTTGCGCAGAACGGTCAAGACCTTCTGCCGCTCGGCCTCGGTCATTTCCTTCGTGGATGTCTTGCCGGTGATGACCTGAAGCTTGGCTCGGTAGGTGTCGTCGTTCAGGCCGAGGTTCTTCTTGGCAACGTGGATTGCGGCGGTGGAGGAGGTCATGGCCTTTCCTCCCAGATCATAACGGCATCTACAGCCGCATCGACATCGGCACCATTGATCACTTCCATAGTGGGTGTGATGACGCCGTTGTCCCGCATCCAACGGTAGCGCATCGCATCGCAGAAGAGATCGGGGAAGCCGATTGCAGTCAGGACCGCCATAGCGATTGCCTCGGACGAGCCATTGCTCTTGGCGTACCGCTGGCAGGCTGCCTGGAAGGCCGGGCTGTCAACGATGTTATCGCGCTGTGCGGCGAAGGATGATTGCGGGGTCATGCTTCACCCGCCTTGGCTTCAGATGTCTGATGCTGCTGGTTGGCAATTTCAGTGACACGCGCCACCGCCTCATCAGCGGACTCGACGTAAATCCAGTAGAGTTGGACGATGCCCCAGCCGCTATAAAAGGATGAGGTTTTGCCCATGTATCGACGCACGCATATCTCGGCGCGGACGATGTATCCGGACCGGCTGTGAAGGGTCCACTGCTCTGCAAAGGCGGACGCCATATCGGAAGTCCGGTCAAAATCGTTCGGCTCGGCGACAGAGAGCAATTCCGGGCAAGCGGCAACGATCGCCGCAAGATCTTTAGGTCCGCAACCGTCAAGGAATTCTTCAAGCCAGTCTGGAGGGCTGTCGATGTCGCCCATTGCGTGGATCGGATACATGGCGGCGATGCGGGCTTCGCAGTCGTGGAGGGTCTCGTACATCATCGCCCTCACGCTTTCGCCAGATCGACGGTCACCGCCTGCCACTGATCTTCGATCGAGGCGCGACGGTAAAACCGGACATACTGTTTGGAATAGTTGACGCGCTCGGCATCCTCGATCGCCCGCATGGCGTCTTTCCAGCGCGGATCCTCGATCTGCAGGCGCTTCAGCTTCTTGATGCCGGCAACATCGATCTTGCCGGCCTTGTCGGTATTGAAGGCTTCGGTGATCAGCGCCTGGATCTGCTCCGGGCTGTCGGCCGTCAATTCGTTCAGATATTCGTCAATCAGCAGCTTCGCGGTCTGAAGCTGCGGGCCGAAGTCGATGAAGTCGTTGACCGAGACCTGGACGCGCAGCAGGCCGTCGAAGGACTGATAGGTGCGGTTGCCTTTCTTGCCGCCGACCTTGACACCGTACTCCTGGTCGAGGAGCTGATCGTATCCGTCGAGGTCTTGCATCGTGTGGGCACGGAACCGGGCGATCTGCGCGGAAATTTCGTCCGCGTAGCCCATGACCTTGCGAACAACTTCATCCTGCAGCTTGTCGGCCGGCTTGATCAGGTTGACCGGGACGAAGTGACCTTTGGCGTCGGTCATGCAGAGTTTGCCGCTCACCATCGTGGTGCCATCGGACAGGTTTTCCAGAATTACAGCTTCCATTTTCTGTTCCTTCAAAGTTGATTTTTGCAGCCCTTGAAGGCTCGGCGAACATGCGTCGAAGCCAACAGGACTTTCTTGAGTGCAGGCTGTTCATCGCGAGTGCCGAGGCCATTTTCGTAGCGCGTGTAGGCCTCAGCCAGTTCTCCGCAGGCATTGATCAATGCCTTAGTCAGGTCTTTACGCTTGGGAGGTCTGACCGCTCGTGTCTGGGACATCACCAGAGCTACGCGCGGTTCCAGGGCATCGACGATGTCATCGATCGGGATGAAGAGGGTGACAGCAACGTCGGTCATGCCGCGTCACCACCATCTGGCGAGCCAGCCACGCGAAGAGCTGGGCGGCGACGTGGCATCGGAATGATGACACCCGTGTAGGCTAGCGGTGCTGGATCAGGACGATCGGCCTTGATGCGCAGCATCTCGGCACGGATCTCCAGTTCCTCTTCCTGGTTGCGTGTCAGTTCCTCGATCGTGCGGAGGTTCCTGAGCAAAGCTCTGACTTCCGGTGGCTGCAACAGGACGCCTTTTGCTTCGTAGCGACTCAAAGCGGCGCGCACTGCGGCGAGCATCGTGGATGGGATAGGTTCGCAACTCATGCGCGATCCCCTTTTCCAAATGTCGGCCGCACCACATTGCCTTCGACTTCCGGCAGCATGTCTGCCAGATGCCCGGTTGATTCCTCTTCAAGGAACGTGCGGGCCCCACGGCCGGCTTCGTTGTCACGGTGGCACCGCACTTCAATTTCGAGGTTGGTCGCCAGGGCCTGAAGGGCGGTCAGCTTTTTCACCAAGATGATGACCTGATCCTGATCCATGCTGATGCCATCGGCGCTGTCTTTGACGCTGGCGAAGTCGTTCAGCATATCCTGAAGGCTGGCGCTGAGGGGAACCGCGCTCATAGGATGTCTCCCATGTCGCGGTTGCGCCAAGCGGCAACCAGATAGTTCATATTCAGCTCTTCGCCATTGCCGAGCGCGGCCATCATGGCTGCCTTGATCGTGCGGTCGATGTTTCGAAGTGCACCGGGCTTGGTCGCAATGCCATGCAGGAAGGTGACGCAATCCTTGTCTTCGATGTGCCAGGCGCGAATGAGCATGGCAGCGTCCTGGACAGGATCCTTCTCGCGCTTCAGCCGGCGATCGAAGCGTGTGGCGACCTGGGCGCGGCTGGCGACCGAGCCTTTGTCCTTGATGAAGGAAACGGCAGTGTCTTCGTTGCCAAGGAGCGCCACACCGCATTTGTAGATGTCGACAAAGTGCCGGATCTGGTTGACGGCATCGGGAACGAGGTTCTGCGCTTCGTCAATGACGAGGAGCGTGCCGTCACCGATGCGCTGCAACCTGCGGCCGATGGCGCGGGCGAGGCGGGTCGGGTTGTGTTCCTGAATGTCCAGTTCTGCCGCCAGCTCGACCAGCATGCCATGAACCGTCTTGGTGTTCGGGCTGATCGTCGCCAGCCAGGCATGCGGGCGGGTGTTGCAGAAATGGCGTGCCGTCGTCGTCTTGCCAGAGCCGGAAGGCAGGGTAACGGCGGTGAAGCCGGCGGTCATCTGGGTGAACATCAGGACGTTGAAGATGTCCTGCCCGACATTGGTTTTCACGAACATAGGCGAGACGGGAATGCTTGCCGCAATGCTGGCACTCTCTTCCAGCGCCTCCAGCCAATTGCTGACCTGCTCGTTGATGTTGGCCAGCGTGCCCGGATAGTTGCCGTTCGACCATTGCGAGAAGGTGCCTTCCTTGATGCCGGCGCGGCGACCGACCTCGGCCTTGTTCCAGCCGTTCGCCTGGGCGGCATCCATGACGCGGGTGAGCAGCTTGCGCCACAATTCGACATCGTCCGCGGGGTGACGCTGGGCGAAATCGGCCGCGACCGTCGGGAAGCTCCAGGGCTGGATTGTGCTTTTCGGTTTAATCATCTAAAGGTTCCTTGCTTTGATTGTCGGGCGGGTCTTTGGATCCGCCCTTTTTTTTGGAACCGTACTCGGTACATGTCGGCTCTGTGATTGACGCCCGGACGCACTACCTGCCGGGCGATCCCCCTTTCGGGAATTTGAGAATGGCGGCATCGACACCGGCGAGGCGTGCAAGGCCCCGGCTGAAACTGTCTTCAAACTGCTGATCGTCGATCTCGCCTGCAGGCACCTGCGCAAGGTTCGTCGAAACCGGTGTGCGGGTGATCAGGCGGGTCACGGTCGGACGTGCCGGCTTTGGTTGCGTGACCTTGTCGCTGCGGCTCATCAGATCCTTGAGCTGCAGATCGGACAGACGCCTTGCACTCTTCAGCGCTGCCGTGTCGTCCTTCTTCTTCGTCGAGCGGGCGCGGGCGATATCGCGGGCAGCGGCGGCGCAGTCGAAACCACTGTTGTCGATGCAATCGGCATCGCAGAGGAAACGGCCCTGCGGGTCGTAGATCTTGACCGAGCCGTGCAGGTTCGAAGGGTCGAACCGAACGGTGAGCTTCTTGCCGATCCACTGATTAAGCGCGCTATTCCAGTAGCGATTGTCGAAGAGGTGGATCGCACCATCGGGCTTGCGGGCCGTGATCGTCTCGGCGGTCAGCATCCAGAGCGAACGCTGCGATGGGCTGGCATAACGGATGTGCTGGTTGGCCGGATCCTCGACGCTGGCGATGAACACCTGGTCGAAGCTCTTGCCCTTAGCTGTCTCGGTCTTGCGCTCCTCACGGGCGTTATGTTCTTCGATGCACTCGGCGACGTGCTGCTCCAGCTCGGCGAGCGGCACGGAACTCTTGCCGTAGTTCTCCGGCTTGTGCTGAGTGCTGCGGCCGGTGTAGCAGCCAGCCATTGCCGGGTGCTTTGAGATGTTCTCGGCAAGGTCGCCCCAGCCGCGCTCGATCGGCTTCGACTGGCCGGAATATGGATTGACGAAACGGGCCTCGATGCCGAGCGTTTGCAGCAGACCGGCAACTTCGTCCTCTGTGATCTTGAAGCGATTGCGGCGCTTGGCACCGCCGGAGATCTTCTTCGAGGCAAAGGCTTTGCCGTTGTCCATGTAGAGACGCGCCGGGATGCCATGCGTCTCGATCATGTTGCCGACGATGGTGCGGACGGCTTCCCAGGTCTCAGCCTCGGCAAGGGTCCAGGACAGGATCTTGCGGGAATAGATGTCCTGCGTTGCCATCAGGTAGACGCGGCCGGGCTTGTCGCGGCCGGGGAAGGAAACATGCAGGTCGAGCTTGTGACCGTCTGTGTTGACCATCTCCATGGCAAACAGATGAGCGACCGAACGGCGCTGGGCCGGGAACAACTTCTTCGCGTCTTCCTTGCCCTTGCGGGCGAGGATCTGGACGGCCTTCGGGACCAGAATATCCATGCGGCGGCGCAAGGTGCGCTCTGCGGGAATCGGTGCCCAGCCTTTCTTCTTGGCCACGGCTTTCATGCGACGGTAGCAGGCCGAAAATGCCGGACCTTCCGCCCGCAGGAAATCCGAGGCGAGAACGTCCCAGGCATCCTGGTGGACAGGCGCAAGGTCAGGCTGGACGCCATCGGCGATCGATGAAGTCGACGGTGCCAGTGCTGCCAGCCAGTCGGTGCGGGCATGGCCTTCCAGCAGTGCCACCCAATGGTAATAGGTGCGAACGCTGACATCGGCTTTGCGGCAGCAATGGTTGATCGCGTCGAGCGCCTTGATCCCGGAGACCTTCATTTCCTCGACATCGACGATTATCGCCAGACGGGCCTTGCAGACCGACTTCTGCTTGTCCGTCAGCGCTTCGAACTTCTGCCAGAGCAGGCGTGTCTTCTCGGCGCGGCCGGTGGGAAGCTGCGCGTTCAGGAACGCGAGTTTCTGACGGGCGACCGAGGGCAGGAGCGAATAGTGATATTCGAAGCCGCCGCCGCCTTCGCGGCCTTCCTGCTTGCGGATCTTTTCGGGATGGGCGCGCCAGCCGTGTTTAACGATGTGCCGGGTATATCCCGGTGCATCCAAGGGCATTTCCGGCAACTTCGCTGCCAACATATCAGCGACTGTGAACCACTCTTTCAAGACCGGCCTCCATTGCGACGGATGTTGACCGGCGTGGCCTTCAGCACCTTGAGCTGATCGGCCAGAACGCGCTGTTCCTGCTGGACTCGGGCGATCTCTGCCAAACGGGCTTCGTCACCTTCGAGAAGGAGAAGCCCGTCGTCGGAAACGATGATGTCCCAAAGCCAGACCGCGCCGGTGGCTCGGACGAAAGCCTTGAAGCGGATCAGGCTGATGTCGTGGGTCGCCTTGCTCTCGGCGGTGTAGGCATCGAGCGCGGCCTTCGAGATGGAGTCGAGCCGGAGATAGTGGGCCATTCGAGCGGCGATCGTCGGCCGGTCATAAGGGCATTCGCGGATAGCCCGCGCCATCTCGCGCTTGAGGCGTGACCGGAAGCGATCGAGGTCGAGTGTGTCGGTGGCGGTGCGCGATGGGAAAACGGCGGTCGCGAAGAAATCGAACTGTGCAGGATCGCGCTTCATTCTGCGGCCTCCAGAAACGAGAAGTCGCTCAGCGTGCCGATATGGTCGAGGACACGGCGCAAGGTGCTCGCCTCGGCCTTGGCCAACAGCGCGCTAACCTTGCGGAAAATTTCCTCCTGCGGATCGACCTCAGCCTTCGGGCCTTTGAGCCACGTTAAAACCGGCTTCAAATCACCGTTTTCGCGGAGAGCTGCGGCGACCTTCACCTGATCGTCAGCCGGCAACTTGGCCAGCTTCAGAAGGGCGGACTGATCATTCTCGGCGGCGGTACCGCGCACGGCCGCACGCAATGTTGGGTGCAGGTTTTTCCCAATACGGGCGACTTTCTTGTATGTCGTCTCACCGAAACCGAACCGCTCCTGGACCTGCTTGGACAGCTCTCGACCAGGCGCGAAGATCAAAGGGCACTCGGTGTCCTTTGATTTCTGATCTCCGCCAGGCACGATCTTGCCGTGCTTGCCTTCCCAAAGCTCACGGTACTTCATCACGAAGATGGCGCGATCGAGCGGGTTCAACTCATTGCGGTAGAGGTTTTCGGAGATCTCCAGCAACTGCGCCTCGACGGCGTCAGCCTCAACGATGATGGCGTCGATCTCGCTCCATCCGAGCAGCTTGGCGGCTGTGGTTCGATAGCCGCCAGCGACCAGCGTGAAGGGCGTGGCGCCCTTGTTCTTGGCCGGCGTGCGGCGGATCATGATCGGGCTGATCTGGCCACGTTCGGACAGCGAGGCAGCAATCGCCTCGACGTAGTCGCTGTCGATCGGCCGGAGCCGTTCGCCGATATGGATGTCGGCAATGGGGGCGCGGATGAACTCAGCCATTATGCCGCGTCCTCAAGCCCTGCAGCTTCGGTCAAAGCCGCCATGAACAGGTCGTTGGCACGGGCCGCGATCCGTCCGTAGGCTCGCTCGAAAACCGGGTCATACATCCGGTCATCGACGGTGTTGACCGCGCCGAGGATGGTCGAGCGGGCGAGCGACAGGAGAGCCGCCAATCGACGGCGCGGAACGATGAATTCCACCGACAAGATATGGATCGCGATCTGTCGCGCCAGCTTGGCGTCGAACATGTCCCTGGGCGGGTCGATAACATGGGCAATGGCGAGGTGATTGAAGTGCGAGCGGCTGGCGCGGTAGCAGGCTGAAACCATCGCCTGCAGGCGCTCTTCCTCAGAATATGGATTGAGCATGAATGTCTCTCAAAGCTGGACGAAAAGGGCGACCGCCGCTGCCACGAGACCGGCCAGTGCTACGCTGAACAAAAGCACCAGGTCGGCCACGCGGCAGACGGGGGAGGACGACGGAATGAAGGGGTTTCGACTGTCGATTTCGGCACGCGTTTTCGTCATTGGCGAGGGTCCGGAAATGCGGGATTGTCGGGGTGTGGTGCTGGTCGATCGGGTCTGACAGCCGGGGACAATGTCCCTGCGACGAAGGTCGCGGCAGGCTAGAGCAGCGGTCTGGCCAGCATCACGCATCATGCAGCTTCCTGCGCTGCACCTTCGTGCTTTTGACGCCGCGCCCGCATGCTCGGCGGACGGGCATAGTTCTCCGGCGGCTGCGGGCTGCGGCGCTGGCCATCGGGATGATAGCGGCTCCGCCATAGGTGCTCGGGGCGTCGGCGCAGAGCAGCGGCAATCGCCCGCTCGCCGGCAAGGTTCGCCTGCTGCAGCGTGTTGCCGCAAGTGCCGAGCGCAAGGCCGTATTCCTTGTCGATGCCGGTCAGAGTTAAGCCGGTCTCGGACAGGAGACGCTTGACACGGATCATCTCGTCAAGGCGCAGTTTCGCTGCCTTGTCCGCAGTGCGGTCATGGTGCATGGTATTCCTCGTTGTGAATGGGGAGGCCCTAGCCGGCCTCCCTTTTCATGGGTGATTTGGTCTATGAACATAGAAAGGAGTACCCGTATTTTGGGTACCTGTAAACCCACTATTTGGGTATGCTGCACATGAGCGCAGATAAGAGCTACCTAAAGCCGATTGGGCAGCGGCTCATTGCCCTCAGAACCCAACTCGGTTTCCGAAACAGAGAACAATTCGCTGAAGCTTTTGGAGCGCCCAGGAAGACCTTCGAAAAATACGAGCAGGGTTTGACCGAACTTCCGACCAGACTAATGCTCTGGCTCAGTAGCGAGCATCACGTGAATTTGGATTGGTTGTTGACTGGCGAAGGTCAGATGTTCGAAGGCGCGGTTGCGTCTTACAACGAAGCTGTCATCGACAAGATCGCGGGTGTCGTCACCACCGTTTACGATGATGCTAACGTGCGGCTACCTCGCGAGAAAATCGCAGGAGAAGCTGTCGCGCTCTATAACGACCTGATCGGCAAGGTCGACGATATCAACGACCTCGACGAAATCATTGCCATGTTGCCGTGGCTACAGATGCGCCTCACTAAGCGGCTCCGTGAGGCAAAGATGGATCCAGGCACCGGGAAACGCGAGGCTTCATGATTGTGGAACCATGCTCGAAAGGCCGCGAATCTGGTGCAGAGCCGGGCACTCCCGGTCGGATCGACCAGGTCAAGCGCATCAGCGAAATGTGGAAAGAGGCGATGGCCTCCGAATGATGGGCGACTACGGGTTTATGCGATCAATTCAACACTGCCTCAAATGCTCAGTAAGTAATTGTTAAGGCTAGGGCACGCCACCACCTGAAGACAAGCAGTGTTTTCACTGCAAGGTAAACGCGAATAATGACGGCTGGTATTTGCGCCATCCTGCCCATACTGAGAATCCCGGAAGACAGCGCCGGAGCCGGGGGTTGAACACGCGCTTCACAGACACGCCGACGCGCCTTTAGCCGAAGCCTGGACATAGCGCATCGCCCCCGGCCGAAAGGCCACGGCGAATGCGCCAGCCGCCAAGCTGCGCATGTGTTCGGCCACCGCTATGGCGGCGCGCCTATGTGAAGTCAGGGTGTTCAAGCCCAGCATGATTATAGAGAGCGCACCGTAAACGAGCCAATAACGAATCCCGTTTTGGCCGGATGTGCTGCAAAACCTCGAAGGGGCTGAAATGCTTCTGGAGCGCCTCCAAAACCCCGTGTTTCTGGGCTTTCCAGCGGTCCGCGGCCGAGGTTTTGCCAGATTACAATACCTGAAATTGGATTTTGGCCGACATCGGGGCAGACAATGCTCCGCTCCCCAGATCAGCCGGAATTATGCGCCTCTATATATTTCAATGATTTGAAGCCGCCTCAAAGGGTCTTAACCGGTTTTTGAGGATGGTCTTGAAGCCGGGGCTGATTTTGCGCTATTCCGGTCGTCGAGCGCGCCGGTCGCGGTTTTGCGGTGTCAAACGTACCGCCCGCCGGCTCCCACTCCGGCCCATCAAAGGCTTTGTAATTCCAGCCTTTTTCACTCTTTCCCGGATATTATCGGATATTCCCGGTTAATGCAGTACCTGGTGACAGACAACAGTGATGCGCTTGATCGGAATTTTTGGTCTTCCGATGGTTCTGTCAAGTCGAGATCATTTCTGGCAAACACTAGGTTCAGAGAGCGGTGATGGCTTCGTACCTGT
This sequence comes from Rhizobium sp. CECT 9324, assembly GCF_918741265.1. Lineage (NCBI taxonomy): Bacteria > Pseudomonadati > Pseudomonadota > Alphaproteobacteria > Hyphomicrobiales > Rhizobiaceae > Rhizobium > Rhizobium sp. CECT 9324. The sequence goes on from NZ_CAKKMZ010000001.1 coordinate 1,291,286, forward strand.
GGACAGTCACCACCCCATTTTCGTCGCCGAAGTTCATGTAGATTATGAGTCCGGAATTGTGGCCCACGTGTTCGATTTGATGGACATTCAGAAGGCCTTGGATCTTTAGCACCCAACTGCTGACGTCTTGGAAACTTCGTTGAATTGGCGGCTTTCGGTTGATGATTTTCTTCAAACCTCCCTTGTGTAGAATGTCGCCGCACCTTCCCCAGAGGGAGACAAGCTCCTCCCTCGACAAAAAGTGATGATTATAGTCATTGAAGTGCCAACCCGTTTCGGTCCGAGTCGGAGTCCTTGGGGATGGATAAAAGCGAGGGTGCAGTTTTTCTACAGCGTCGAACATTTCTTTGGGCTTATATTTTGTGCCTAGGTCTCTGGCACTCCTTGCTAAGATGTCACCATTTGCCACAAGACATCCAAGCGCGATGAGTTCGCACAACATCCTCAATTGAAGAAAGCAAAATTCTCGGACCAGGGGTGATGCGATACCCCGCTGATCCTGTGTCAGTGCGGTAATGCTGGTTAGCCGCACTTTCACTTCTTCCATCAGCTGGACATACAGTGGTCCGCTTGGATCCGTTGGCTGTTTCATCGAATCGGCCCCATCTCAACTTTTGGCAGTATGCCCGTTCGCAATGCCGAACCGAAGATCATAAGCGAAATGGACACTTTGAGCGGGAGTAGGAAGTATTTCTAGCAACGCGCTTGGCCCGTAGAGACTGGGGTATATGGCAATCCCCATTGCAGTCGACGTCGGCTATGATGGCAAAGCGCCAATTGAACCGCGTCGGCTTTGCCGGGCCCTGTCATTTATGGCAAACAAACGAAAAAACCCCGCCATGTTACCATGACGGGGCTCCCTTCATTCCCAATCCCGCCCGCCGCTTACGCCAGCGTGACGTCCTTCACCCAGCCATGGCTGTCGGCGACCGTGCCGCGCTGGATGCCGGTCAGCTGGTTGCGCAGCTTTTCGGTTTCCATGCCGGTGCCGGCATTGCCGATGACAAATTCGCCGCCGGCATGGCGCACGGTGCCGATGGCGGCAACGACGGCGGCGGTGCCGCAGGCAAAGGCCTCCCGCAGCTTGCCGCTGGTCGCGTCATTCTGCCATTCCTCGAAGGAATAGGGCCGCTCGACGACATTGAGGCCGTTTTCGGTCGCGAGCTTGATGATCGAGGCGCGGGTGATGCCCGGCAGGATCGTGCCGGCGAGCGGCGGGGTGACGATCGTGCCGTCATTCATCACGAAGAACACGTTCATGCCGCCCAGTTCTTCCACCCAGCGATGCTCGGCCGCGTCGAGGAAGACGACCTGGTCGCAGCCGCGCTTGGTGGCTTCGGCCTGGGCAAGCAGGCTGCCGGCATAGTTGCCGCCGCATTTGGCAGCCCCCGTGCCACCGGGACCTGCGCGGGTAAAATCTTCCGAGACCCAGAGCGTGACCGGCTTGCCGCCGCCCTTGAAATAGGGGCCGACCGGCGAGGCGATGACGCAGAAGATATACTGGCGCGACGGGCGCACGCCGAGAAAGGTCTCGCTGGCGAACATGAATGGGCGCAGATAGAGGCTGCCTTCGCCCTCCGGCACCCATTTGGCGTCGATCTTCACCAGCTCTTCGACCGCCTTGAGGAACAGTTCCTCCGGCACGTCCGGCATCGCCATGCGCGCGGCCGACTTGTTGAAGCGGCGGGCGTTTTCTTCCGGGCGAAACAGCGTGATGCGGCCGTCCGGCGTACGATAGGCCTTCATGCCCTCGAAGATTTCCTGGGCATAGTGCAGAACGCTGGCCGCCGGGTCGATCTGGAAGGGCGCGCGCGCCTTGACCTCGGCCGAATGCCAGCCCTTGTCGATGTCCCACTGGATCACGGTCATATGGTCGGTAAACAGCGTGCCGAAGCCGAGGTTTTCAAACGCCGTCAGCCGGTCGGCTTCCGCCATCGGATGGGCATTCGGCGTGATCGTGAAGTCGAGCAATGCGGTATCTGTGGTCATGGGGAGCCTGTGCTGGATAATTCGACAATGCTGTCGGCCATGCCCGTATGCTGCGACATGATCCGGAAGCCGTGGTTTGTGCGGTTCCGGGCGGTTTTGTCAACTGAAACCCGCAGGTGCAGCGCAGCAATTACGCGCAGATGCAAGCCTGCGGATCAGGCGACAAAGGCGGAGAGGAGAAACCAAAGCCCGCAGGCGGCGATCAGGCCGCCGAGCCCGCGCACCAGCCGGCCGTCCAGCAGCGGCTTCAGGCCATAGCCGATGCCGATGCCGAGCACATGGATGACGCCGGTCGAGACGACGAAGCCGACGGTAAATGCCGCAGGATCGGTGGCGCGCGGCACCAGCACGCCATGCGGTATGCCATGCAGGATGGCGAAGGCCGAGACCAGCACAAGGGCTGCCCATTCCGGCGCCTTCCACTGCGCGGCAATGACGGCGCCCAGCACCAGCACCGAGACCGCAATCCCGACCTGCACGATCTCCGTCGGTAAGAGGCCAAGCATGCCGAGTACGCCGCCAATGCACATGATCAGCGGAAAGGTCGCCGGCAGCGACCACACCGAGCGGCCGCCCATCTGCGCGCCCCAGAGCCCGACGGCGAGCATGGCGAGGAAATGATCGGGGCCGGCCAGCGGATGCCCGAAGCCGCTGCCGAAGCCGCCCAGCGGCCCGTCCATCACATGCGCTTCGGCCACCGAGGGCAGGGCGGCCAGCAGGAGTGCCGGCAGGAGTGCCGACGGCAGGCCTGTCCGGAGATAAGCGCGTGTGATGCGGCAAGGCTTGAGGTTCATGACGATCTCCGGTCGAAGGCGGCAGGCGCCGGCACGGTTTTTATCCGGCCCTTGCTCTACAGTCATCGGCGATTCGGTTATAGTCGTGGCAAAGCATGCGGCTCGGCCGGTCATCCTGCTTTTGCCGCAAAGCTGTCGTTCTGGCTCTCCCGGCATGCAGGACTGGACTGCCGGGATACTGCGCGCCTAGATACGAACTGCCAATGTCTGCCTGCTGACCGGTCGCCTGACCAAGCACCTTCGGGCACCAGAGCGGGTGCCTGAAAGGGTGCCTGATCCGCCCGTCGACCGCGAACGCCTGCCAAATCCGGAGACCATCATGCCGCGCATTCTGTCCCGCTCCCGCCTTCACTCCCGCCTGCCCGTCCTTGTCGCCGCAGCAGCGCTTGCCGCCATGCCGGGGCTTGCAGAAGCGCATATCCTGACCGGCGAGGCCGGTGGCTTCCTGCATGGTTTCGAACATCCGCTCTCGGGTCTCGACCATCTGCTCGCCATGTTCTGCGTCGGTCTCTGGGGCGCGCAGATGGGTGGCCGCGCGGTCTGGAGCCTGCCGATCGCCTTTCCGCTGATCATGGTCGTCGGCGGCATCATGGGCATCGCCGGTCTCCCGCTGCCGGGCGTCGAAAGCGGCATTGCGCTGTCGATCGTCGTTCTCGGCGCAGCCATTGCCCTTGTCTGGCGCCCGCCGGAAATTCTTGCGCTTCTGGTCATCGGCGTCTTTGCGGTCTTCCATGGTTATGCCCATGGTGCCGAATTGCCGGGTGCTGCCGATCCGGCCGACTATGCCATCGGCTTTGTCGTCGCGACCGGCCTCATCCATCTCGCCGGCATTGCCGTGGGCCTCGCCTTCCAGCGATGGCGTGAGGGCAATCTGTCGCGCGCGCTCGGCGGGTTGATCGGCCTTGGTGGCCTGTATTTCCTCGTCGCCTGATGCGGCCCGCCCCGGTTGGTCCGGATGGCTTCTGGCGCGGCTGCGGCCGGTCGGTCCCGTGAGTGCGGTGATGCGAAAATCCGGATGGATACTGCTGGCCGCCGGTGGCGTATGTCTGCTGGTTTTGCTGGTGCTTGATCTGGCCGCCGGCCACCGCTGGCTGCTGCTCGACCTGTGCTCGGCCGAGCGTCTCCTGCCGCTGTTCGGGCTCGGCCTGTTGATCGGCCAGTTGCCGCAGCCGGCACGACTGGCGGCAGCCCTGTTGCTGGTCGCGGGGGCCGTGCTGGGACTGCTGCTGCGCGAACACGTTTATCTGCTGCTGGCGCCGATCCCCGCCGCCGCCGCCAACCTTTTCCTCACCGGCCCGCTCGCCTGCGTGCTGACTGGCTTGGCCCTGGTTCTGCCGCGCCCCGCGAGGCCTTATGTCGGCCTGCCGCTGGTCCCGCTGGTCGCAGCGGCGATCGCCATCGCGACGCGGCTGGGCGATCCGACGCTGTATGCGCCGCATTATCTCGCTCAGGCCCTTCTGGCCCAGCTCTGGTTCGTCGCCGTCATCGCGCTGCCGGTCATGCGGTTCGACCCGCCCTGGCTGTCGATCGGCAGCCGCATCCTCGCCAGCTGGATGATCGCCATCGGCCTGCTTTATGGTGGCGCCTATCTGGCGGCCCAGGACAAGAGCCTGACGCCGCCACCCTTTGCCGCGCTCGGCGGCGAGGGCGCGTTCGCAGGCTTCGAGCCGCTTCTCCCGGCGCTCGACAAGGCCGGAGCCGGGCGATGAGACGCGCGACAGGATATCGCCCGCTGTTCACCCGGTTTGTTTTCGCCGCGAGCCTGCTGTTTGCCGCGCCGGCGTTTGCCCATCCCGATATGGCGGTGACGGCGCGCTTCCTGTTCGACTTTCATGCCGGCCAGCTGACCGGCATGGCAGAGCGGCTCGCCTTTGATGCACTGACCAGCGCCCGGCTTCTGCAACGCGTCGATGCCGATCGCGATGGCGCGCTCGGCCCTGAGGAGGCGGAACGCCTGGCAACCGAGATCGCCGCCAACCTGCAAGGCCGTGGCTTCTTCACCGAAATCACGGTCGCGGGAAGGCCTGTTCGGCTGGCTGCGCCAAGCGCGCGCCATGTGACGATGGAGGCGGGGCATATCGTCCTCAATCTCGCCTTTGCCCTGCACGATCCCGCTCGGCTGGAAGGTGGCACACGGCTGGAACTGATGCTGCGCGACCGCGACCTGACGCTCGCCTTCCGCTTCGCGCCGGATCGGCCGCTGATCCTGCGCGGCGATGACGGGCGCTGCACGACGACGATAGAGCCGAAGCCGGATGCGGTCTATTTCGGCGGCCTCGTCACCCCGGAGGTGGCCGTTCTCGCCTGCCGCTGAGCCGGCCTCAGCTGAAAATCGCCCGGTCCGCCTCGACGGCTTCCTGCAGGAACTGCACCACGGCGCGCACACGCACCAGTTCGCGCGCGCTTTCGTGGAAAGTCGTCCAGTAGGCGCGCCGGATCGTGACATCGGGCATGACCCGCACGAGGCTTTTATGTTGGCGCGCGATATAGCTGTGCAGGATGCCGATGCCGGCTCCGGCCAGCACCGCTTCCGTCTGGCCGATCGCCGAGGAGATTTCGAAGCCGGCATTCCAGTCGCGCATCACTTCGCCGGTGAAATTGAGCGACGGCGTGAAGATCAGGTCCTCCACATAGCCGACGCGGCGATGGGTCTTCAGCGCCTCCGGCGTCGCCGGCAGTCCGTGCGCCTCGGCATATGATTTCGCGGCATAGAGCCCAAGCGTGTAGTCGACGAGCTTGGACGAGACGAGCCGCCCCTGGTCGGGACGCTCCAGTGTCACCGCGATGTCCGCCTCGCGCTGTGACAGCGAAAAAGAGCGTGGCACCGGCACGAGCTGGATCTTCAGTTCCGGATGTCGCTCGATCAGGGCGCCGAGCCGTGAGGCGAGGAAGAACACGCCGAAACCATCAGGCGCGCCGATGCGCACGGTGCCCGCCACCTGCGTATCGGTCCGCCCCAGGCGGGCCTGAGCCTCCAGCATCTCGGTTTCCATGCGCTCGGCGGAAGCGAGAAATGCCTCACCCTCGGCGGTCAGCTCGCAGCCATTGGTACGGCGGATGAACAGCCGCGTCTTCAACGCTTCCTCAAGCGACGTCAGCCGCCGCGACAGGGTCGCATGGTTCAGGCCGAGGCGCCGTGATGCGCCAAGGATCTGGCCGGTACGCGCAACCGCCAGGAATATCCGCACATCGTCCCAGTTCATCGTCTAGTCCATCTTGCTGCGCATGAGGAGCGGATCGACATCGATCAGCCGCAGGGCTTTGACCATGCCGGACGTCAGGCTTTTGTATTTGAGAAAATGCGGCGTTTGCAGATGGGCCTCGTAGTCCCTTTGGCTGGCATAGACTTCGAGGATGCGGATCTGGTTCGGTTCATCCCTGAGAGCGACCGCATTCAGCATGAGCACGCCCGCTTCCATGGTGACGGAAGCCTCGATCTCCTCGGCCAGCAGCAGGCGATAGGCCTCCAACTGGTCCGCCTCGATCTCCAGTTCGGCCATTCTGACGATCGGGGCAGTGCGCGCTTCGCTCATCTCGGGGGTCCCGCAAGGATTGGTTACATCAATTTTCGCACAGCAGGCGCCAGTTTCATAGCGCTGACCTGTTGAATTTGAAGTGTCCACTCGCGATCAGGAGGTGTCACGTCCCGCCTGGGAAAGCCTTGGCGACGCTAAATCACAGCCCGGAGCCTGACAAACCGGTGTCCAGCCCGAGCAGGGAAAGTTTATTCTCGAAACTGTCGGCGATGTCCGACAGGCGGATCGTCGAGAAGCGCGAAAGCAGCAATTCTTCTGCCGCGCGCCTGGCGTCCTCCAGCGCTTCGTTGACCGCGATCTCGACCAGGCAACCGGCATGGTCGGAAGATGTGACCAGACAGAAGAGCTCCGGCCGCTCCAGCGCGTCATAGACGTCAAGCAGGGTGATATCGGCCAGCGGTTTGGCCAGCCGCCAGCCGCCGCCATGGCCCTTTTCCGACTGCACGTATCCGCGCTCGCGCAGGCCCGCCATCGTCCGGCGCACGACGACGGGATTGGTGTTGAGTATTTTGGCGATCATCTCGGACGTCATGCTGTCGGCATGGCGGTCGAGATGGATCAATACATGCAGCATGCGCGACAGCCGTGTGTCACCTCGCATCGGCGTATCCTTCTGGGCTTGGATGTATCCGTTAGCGCAAAGTGCCTTATGCAACAAGCGGAGTTACATCACTTGACGGGCGCCGCTTCTGTAACTTATGAAAGTACGTGACTTGAAAAGATACGTGAGAAAGGAGCCTGATCATGAAATTTGATGCGATCGTCGTCGGTGGAAGCTTCGCCGGCCTGTCGGCTGCCATGCAGCTCGTGCGCGCCCGAAAACATGTGCTGATGGTCGACGCCGGTCGTCCGCGCAATCGTTTCGCCGCGACCGCGCATGGCTTTCTCGGCCAGGACAATCGCCGCCCGGCCGATATCCGTGCGGATGCGCTGGCCCAGCTCGGCCGTTATCCGACCTTGACGCTGTGGGAGGACGAGGCGCTAATGGCCGAGCGCCGCATCGGCGGCTTCCATCTCGAGCTGGCCGAGCATGGCACCGCCGAAAGCACTGTCCTGATCCTTGCCCTTGGCGTCGAGGATACGCTGCCGGCGATACCGGGCCTTGCCGAACGCTGGGGCAGGAGCGTGCTGCATTGCCCCTATTGCCACGGCTTTGAGATCGGCGGCGGCCCGATCGGTATCCTCGCCTCCTCGCCGCTTGCCGCACACCAGGGCGGACTTCTGCCCGATTGTGGCAAGACCACCATGTTTGTCGAGCCGGGCGTGACATTCGATGAGGAGCTCTCCGCGATGCTCTCGGCACGGGGCGTTTCAATGGAAACCGAACGTGTCGTCGAACTGCTGGGAGAGGGGCAGGGCCTGCAGGGTGTCCGCCTCGCCGATGGACGCATGGTCGAGGTGCACGCCCTCTTCGCCCAGTCCCAGGTTGCCATCGCTTCCCCGCTCGCCAGCCAACTCGGGTTGGAGCTGGAGGAAAGTCCTCAAGGGTTCCACATCAGGGCCGAAATGGGCCGCACCAGCATGCCCGGTGTCTTTGCCGCCGGCGATGCCGCGAGCCCAATGCACAATGCCACCCTCGCCAGCGTAGCGGGTGTCATGGCCGGGGTGTCGGCGCACCGGGCGCTGATCGAGGCGTCTTTGTGGGAGTAATCACCGGGCAATAAAAGAAGGTGGCTACGATTTGCGCACAACGGATGCGGTAATCATCGCGTTGATTTGTCAAAATCAAAGCGCATACTGCCTGCATAACAATCAGGAGGACACCCATGTATCAGGTAGGTCATTTCATCGGCGGCAAGCATGTCGCCGGCACCTCTGGTCGCAAGCAGCCGATCTACAATCCGGCAACCGGCGAAGTGCAGGGCGAAGTCTCGCTGGCGAGCGCCGAAGAGCTCAATGCAGCCGTCGAGAACGCCAAGTCGGCCCAGGCCAAGTGGGCCGCCACGAACCCGCAGCGCCGCGCCCGCGTCTTCATGAAGTTCGTCCAGCTGCTGAACGACAACATGGACAGCCTCGCCGAGATCCTCTCGCGCGAGCACGGCAAGACCATCGAAGACGCCAAGGGCGATGTCATCCGTGGTCTCGAAGTCTGCGAATTCGTCATCGGTATCCCGCATCTGTCGAAGAGCGAATTCACCGAAGGCGCTGGCCCGAACATCGACATGTATTCGATCCGCCAGGCTGTCGGCATCGGCGCCGGCATCACGCCGTTCAACTTCCCGGCCATGATCCCGATGTGGATGTTTGCGCCTGCCATCGCCTGCGGCAACGCCTTCATCCTGAAGCCTTCGGAGCGCGACCCGTCCGTTCCGATCCGCCTCGCCGAACTGATGATCGAGGCAGGCCTCCCGGCCGGCATCCTCAACGTCGTCAACGGCGACAAGTCGGCCGTCGATGGCATCCTGACCCACCCGGACATCTCTGCCGTCTCCTTCGTCGGCTCGACCCCGATCGCCCGCTACGTCTACGGAACGGCGGCCATGAACGGCAAGCGCGCCCAGTGCTTCGGCGGCGCCAAGAACCACATGATTATCATGCCCGACGCCGATCTCGACCAGGCCGCTCAGGCGCTGATGGGGGCCGGCTACGGCTCGGCCGGCGAACGCTGCATGGCGATCTCGGTCGCAGTACCGGTCGGCGAAGAAACTGCAAACCGGCTGATCGACAAGCTCACCCCGATGGTCGAATCCTTGCGCATCGGCCCTTACACCGATGACAAGGCCGATCTCGGCCCGGTTATCACCAAGGAAGCCCAGGCACGTATCCGCGGCCTGATCGACAGTGGCGTCGAAGCCGGTGCCAAGCTCGTCGTCGACGGCCGCGATTTCAAGCTCCAGGGCTATGAAAACGGCTACTTCGTCGGTGGCTGCCTGTTCGATAACGTCACGCCCGATATGGACATCTACAAGACCGAGATCTTCGGCCCCGTCCTGTCTGTCGTCCGCGCCAAGACCTATGAGGAAGCCCTCGATCTGCCGATGAAGCATGAATACGGCAATGGCGTTGCCATCTACACCCGCGACGGCGACGCCGCCCGGGACTTCGCCTCCCGCATCAATATCGGCATGGTCGGCATCAACGTGCCGATCCCGGTTCCGCTCGCCTACCACTCCTTCGGCGGCTGGAAGTCCTCGTCCTTCGGCGATCTCAACCAGCACGGCACGGATTCGATCAAGTTCTGGACCCGGACCAAGACGGTCACCAGCCGCTGGCCGTCGGGCATCAAGGACGGCGCCGAATTCGTCATGCCGACGATGAAGTAATGCGCTTTGGCGTCCTCGCGGCACTTCGTTTGCTGCGGGCGCCGGGCGGGCATCAAGGACGGCAACGAATTCGCCATGCCGAGATGAAGTGATCCGCGCCGTCACCGGCAATGATATGCGCCACCCTGTCGCAAGGCAGGGTGGCGTTTGCTTGTCGAGCGCGCGAGATTGCAATAGCCTCTCCCGCAGCTGGGGAGGGCGGGAATGGCACGATTGAAATTGCACACCGGCGGCTGTTTGTGCGGCGCGCTGCGTTTTGAGGCGGAAGCACCGGCCGCGCGGCCGCATACCTGCTCCTGCAAGATGTGCCAGCGCCATACCGGCGCCCTGACCGCCACATGGGTCGAGTTCCCTCGCGATGCCGTGCGCTGGGTGGGGCCGGGTGGTGTGCCCGCCGTCTGGCGTTCATCGGAAATCTCGTCGCGCGCCTTCTGCAGCCAGTGCGGCTCGTCACTGGGTGCGATCGACGACGCGCCCACCATAGCCCTGCTTCTCGGCTGTTTTGATCGCCAGGCAAGTATCGAGCTGCGACCGACCTTTCATTCCTACCGCAGCACGCGACCGAAATGGTGGTGCGTCGAGATCCGCGAAACCTGACGGTATTCGGTTCGCCGCAGTGTCGTATCGCACTTGAGTGCCGCCGCCGGGCATGCTCATTGGCATTTGTGTGCCTTGGGGTGAAGGCCGCGTGTCCATTTGATCAGCTAAGGGATATTTCATGCAACAAGCAGTCTTCGGACGGGCATCCAACCTGAAGCGCGGCGATTTCCGCGGCAGCGCCGGCGAATATTTCGGCATCTGGATCGTCAATGTTCTTCTGACGATCGTCACCCTCGGCATCTATTCCGCCTGGGCCAAGGTCCGCCGCAATCGCTATTTCTACGGCAACAGCTTCGTTGACGATCATTCCTTCGACTATCACGCCCGTGGCATGCAGATCTTCGTCGGCCGGGCGATCGTTTTTGCCTATATCATCCTCTACAATATCGTCCTGACATTTATGCCGTTTGTCGGCATTGCACTTGGCGTGCTGATGCTGCTGCTTCTGCCGTGGATCGTCATGCGCAGCCTGCGTTTCAATGCGCGGGTCACAAGCTATCGCAACATTCGCTTCGATTTTACCGGCAAGACCTGGGGCGCCTTTGTTGCCATCATCATCGGCGGCGTGGTTGCACTGTTTTCGTTCGGCATTCTGGCACCCTTCGCCAGCCGCTGGCTCTATCGCTACATTTTCAACAATTTGCGCTACGGTGATCGTCCCTTTGCCACCGATCCGAAGATCGGCAGCCTCTACCGCGTCTGGCTACCGGCTTTCCTGATCATGATCGTCGGCATGGCACTTGGCACAGGCCTCGGCCTCCTGGCATATTTTTCCATGGCGGATAGCGCCTCCTTCGGCATGGAGGACGATCCGACATTCCAGATCGTCATGGCGATCTATGGCACACTGATCCCCGCATTCCTGCTGTTCGGCATCGCCGCGATCTTCTACCGCGTCGGCGTGCGCAATGTCGTGATGAACGCCACCACGCTTGATACCCGCCACCGCCTGTTTTCCGATCTCGGCCGGCTGCGCTATTTCTGGATCCTGGTGTCGAACCTGGTTGTCTCGGTCGTGACCCTCGGCCTGATGCGGCCATGGGCTGCCGTGCGCGAACACCGTTACGTCGTCACCCATTCCGGCATTGTCGTCGATGGCGAACTGGGCGAGGTTGTCGCTTCCATTCAGCAGTCCGGTTCTGCCGTGACGGCGGAATATCTCGATCTCGAAGGGTTCGATTTTGGCTTCTGATCCCACACGCATTGCAGCCGGTCGCTGGCATCCGCCAGGCTCCAGTCTCGCCTCGCCGGCGGGACTATCGGCGACGGGCAAGACCTTGTTCGTCAGCCTTGACGCAGAGATGCGCGATCCGGTCGCGGTCAACGACCTGTCGCGTGTCGACGTGTCGGCCCGTATCGGCCGCATCCCGCGCCGGATCACCTTTGCCGATGGGTCTCTCTTCGAGACCGAAGACAATGATGCCGTCGACCTCTGGCTCCGCAGCCACCAGCGCATCGGCTTCGTCCATGAACTGGAGCGCTTCCATCCGCGCCTGATCGGCGTCGTGCTGGCGATCTTCCTGATGGCCGGCCTGATCTACCGTTTTGCCGTTCCGGCCCTGGTGGAGGTTGCCGTCCTGGTGACCCCGCCCGTCGTCACGCAATGGATGGCGAGCGGCACGCTGATCTCGCTCGACAAGACGGTGTTCAGCGACAGTGATTTGCCGGAGGCAAAGCGCCGCGAGATCAGCGATGCCTTTGCCAGTGTTGCGGCCGTGTCGGTACGGGGTGTGGGCGGCTATAACTTGAATTTCCGCCGCGGTGGTCCGATCGGCGCCAATGCCTTTGCCTTGCCCGACGGCTCACTGGTGATCACCGATGAACTGGTGGAACTGGCCGCCGGCGATCTCGACATGATCACCGGCGTGCTCGCTCATGAAATCGGCCATGTCGAACGGGAGCACTCGCTGCGCCAGCTCTACCGTGCCGCGGGTACGGCAGGGCTGATCATGCTGATTGCCGGTGATATCGGCAGTGCCGGCGAAGACATCATGACCAATGGTGCGGCCCTGATGGCGCTGTCCTATTCGCGCGACGCCGAAAGCGAGGCAGACCGCGTATCGGTCGAACTGATGATCAAGGCCGGTCGCGACCCGGCGGCGATCAATCGTTTCTTCAGCCTGATCGAAAAGAAGTATGGCGGCAAGGATGACAGCTCGTTCCTGTCCACCCATCCCGGCACCGGCGATCGCCGCAAGGCGATCGAGGACTATGCCAAAGAGATGTCCGGCCGCCCGTCAGCCTGACGGGAGCCAGGCACAACGCATAAAAAAAGGGGCGACCTGACCGGTCGCCCCTTTCTGTCCGTGAAAAATCCGAAGCAGCTTAGTTGCTCGGGCCTTCGTTCAGGCCGACCTTGTCGACCAGCTCGGAGGCCACCTTGCGGTTGGCGGCGACATCGGTCAGCGCCAGGCTGTCGGGCTTGATCGTGCCGAAGCCGACAACGATGTCGGAAGGCTTGGCCTTCGGGCTGACCGGATATTCGAATACCTTCTCGGCATAGATGCCCTGGGCTTCATCCGAAGCGAGGAATTCCATCAGCTTGATCGCATTGTCCATGTTCGGCGCGTTCTTGGCGAGTGCCATGCCCGAGACGTTGACATGCGTGCCGCGATCGGCGGTATTCGGGAACAGCACCTTGATGGCGGCAGCCCATTCCTTTTCCTCGGGATCCTTCTCGTTGGTCAGCATCAGACCGACATAATAGGTATTGCCGAGCGAGATGTCGCATTCGCCGGCCATGATTGCCTTGGCCTGGCTGCGGTCATTGCCGTCGGGCTTGCGGGCCAGGTTCTGCTTGACGCCGGCCAGCCACTTTTCGGTGTATTCGGCGCCATGATGGGCGACCATCGAGGCAAACAGGCCGATATTGTAGGAGTGCTGCGCGTCGCGCATGCAAAGCTTGCCCTTCCACTTCGGATCGGCGAGCTCTTCATAGGTGATCGTGTTTTCCGTCACACGCTCCTTGGAGGCATAGACGACGCGACCGCGGGTGGTCAGACCGAACCAGTCGCCATCCTTGTCCCGGTACTGTGCCGGAATCTGGGAATTGATCCGTTCGTCGTTGAGCGGCTGCGTTACGCCGCCTTCCTTGGCTTCGGTCAGGCGGGCAATATCGACGGTCAGGATCAGGTCGGCCGGAGAATTGGCGCCTTCGGCCGCAATGCGCTCGACCAGTCCCTTGTCGAGAAACAGCACATTGGTCTTGATGCCGGTTTCCTTGGTGAACGTATCCATCAGCGGCTGGATCAGCTCCGGCTGACGATAGGAATAGATATTGACCTCGCCATCGGCCAAGGCGGCGCCAGCGGTCATCGAAAGGGCCGAAACAGCGCTCAGCGCAAGACGGGTAAAGTGGGTTTTCATCATGATTTTACCTCCCTGTTGAATTACTTGAGCCGCATATTCATAATTTGCTCCGGGGTGTCAATCACGCTAAGCTTCACTCACAATTTCGTGAGTTCAGAACTTGAGTATTTTGGAATTGTTCAAAACTACAAAAGGCGCTATATAAGGCCAAAGTGAAACTGAGGAATCATGCATGCGTTTGACAAAGCAGACAAATTACGCAGTGCGCATGCTCATGTACTGCGCTGCGAACCAGGAAAACCTGAGTCGGATCCCGGAAATCGCCAGATCTTATGGCGTGTCTGAGCTCTTCCTGTTCAAGATTCTCCAGCCTTTGAACAAGGCGGGTCTGGTTGAAACCGTGCGCGGTCGCAACGGTGGCGTGCGCCTCGGTCGTGCCGCCGACAAGATCACCCTGTTCGATGTCGTGCGCGTCACGGAAGACAGCTTCGCGATGGCCGAATGTTTCGAAGATGATGGTGATGTGGATTGTCCGCTGATCGATAGCTGTGGCCTGAACTCGGCCCTGCGCAAGGCTCTGAATGCCTTCTTCGACGTGCTGTCGCAGTACACGATCGACGACCTGGTCAAGACGCGTCCGCAGATCAACTTCCTGCTTGGGTTGAATGAATTTTCGCCCAAGGGCATCGCGGCCACGGCCGCAGCTGCTGCCTTGACTGCGCCCGCTGCTTGAAGACCACCCGAGGATTGGCGCCGATGCGCCATCCCGGGGATCGGACCTGATCCTGCCGACCCGCTGTCACCAGCGGGTCTTTTTTTTAATCGGCTGCCTGGATCGTGATGATCCTGGCTTCGGTCTCGTTGCAAGCATCATCCAGGCAGACGGCGTTCATCCAGACTTCGCCATTGCCGAACATGACGCCGTCGCCGTTTACGAACAAGCTGCCATAGTCCTGGTTGACGATGACATCGGTGATCTCCGGGATGAAGATGTCGTAGTAGAGCGGCTCCAGGTCTTCCGCCTGGCGAAGCGTCTTGCGCTTGCCGTTGATCGTCACGGTGATCGGGTAGTCGATAAAGGCGGAAACCGCGATCGAATCTTCGTTGGCGATACGCCCCTGCAGGTCGGCGATCGTGGCTTTGAAGACTTCGGCATTGCCGAGCAGGTTTTCGATCTGCTGATCCACCTCGGTTTCGTCTGCGAGGGCGGGCGTCAACGACAGTGCCGAGGACATGAGGAACGCAAGCAGCGTGCGCGATAGAATCGTCCGGGACCGTGATCCCGCTTGCAGTTGAAGGCGCATGTTATCCCCAATGTCACAGATGTTGCCGCAGCTTAGGAGCTTGAGCGGAATTTAGCCAAGTCTTTGTTTGCAAGGTCGAACCTCTTTTGGGAAGGCTTCCACGCCATTTTGGCAGTTCGGCATGCCGATCGTGCCATTCCGCTGCCGGATTGAACGCCATGAGCGACCCTGTCGAAAGAGAAACGCAGTCTGGCGCTGACGGCACTGGTTCGGGCACGATTGATCCCTATATATGGTGCACTGCAACAATTTGTATCGAGCACCCATGTCCGACACCGCCAGCAATTCGGTTCGCAATTCCGACAGCAATCAGATTTTCGTTTTCCAAGGTGGCGGCGCGCTTGGCGCCTATCAGGCCGGTGCCTATGAAGCGCTGCACAAGCACGAGGTCGAGCCCGATTGGCTGGCCGGCATCTCCATCGGTGCCATCAACGCTGCGATCGTCGCGGGTAGCCCGCGCGAGAGCCGCATCGCCAATCTCCGTGCCTTCTGGGACATGGTTTCGTCTAGTCCGGGGTTTGGTTTCGGCGAAAGCGACAGCAGTTTGCGCCGGATGAACAATGATCTGGCCGCGATGGCGGGGACACTTTTCGGCGTACCTGGCTTCTTTTCGCCGCGCCTCTACACGCCGTTCCAGCTTGCCGCCAATCCTGCTGCGCTGATCAGCTATTACGATACCGATCCGCTGGTGAAGACGCTCGAGGCCCTGATCGATTTCGATCTTTTGAACGATGGATCGACCCGCCTCAGCCTGGGTGCCGTCGATGTCCAGTCGGGCAATTTCGCCTATTTCGACAACCGCCAGACCAAGCTTGATGCCCGTCACATCGCCGCATCCGGGGCGCTGCCGCCGGGCTTTGCTCCGATCGAGATCGATGGCCGTTTCTATTGGGATGGTGGCCTCGTCTCCAATACCCCGCTGCAACATGTGCTGGCGGTCAATGAGGCAACCCGCGATCTGGAAATTTTCCAGGTCGATCTCTTCAGCGCCCGCGGGGCCATGCCGCGCGATCAGTTCGAAGTGGAAAGCCGGGTCAAGGAAATCCGTTATTCCAGCCGCACCCGCATGAACACCGATGAATTCGCCAGAAAGCAGGTGGTCCGGCGCGCTGCCAAGCGCCTGCTGGAAAAGCTGCCGCCGGAATTCCTCGACGATGAAGACGCCAGGATCCTGCGATCCATCGGCCAGGAATATGATGTCACGATCGTCCACCTGATCCATCGCCGTGCCGCCTATGCCACCCATGCAATGGATGTCGAATTCTCCCGCCGCTCGATCAACGAGCACTGGCAGGCCGGCTATGACGATGTGAGCTACACGCTCAACCATTCCAAATGGCGCAACCGCGGCAGGCCCAAGGACGGCATCCAGATCTTCGATCTGGCGCGCGAACGTCACGACAACCGGGCTGTCGTGTCCTAAAGCGGTTGATTGAAAAGCGGGCGGCGCTACGACGCAATCGGACGCACCCGCACGGTGCTGTCCCGCAGCAGCTGTTTCGAAGGCTCGCGCCGGCTGGCGATGATCGCATGGGCCAGCGCCTCCATGTCGGCGCGCCGTGGGTTGGAGCGGCGCCAGACCAGTCCGATCTCGCGGGCCGGCTGCGGTTCGGCAAACGGCACGATGCGCAGATGGTTGCGGCTGGTCTCCGTCTCGACGGCCATTTCCGGGATCAGCGTCATGCCCATGTCGTGCGACACCATCTGCAGCAGCGTTGCCATGGAGGTCGCGCCGAAATTGATCAGGCTGCGCCGGTTGGCCGCCTTGCACACGGCCAGTGCCTGATCGCGCAGGCAATGTCCTTCTTCAAGCAGCAGCAATCGTTCCGGGTCTACCTGGGTTTCGGTGAGCGGTGATAGAAGCACGTCGCTGTCGTTTTCGGCCATGGCCATGAAGAAGCGATCGGTGAACAGGTGGATGTCGACGAAATTGTCGGCTTCGATCGGCAGGGCAGCGATCATCGCGTCGATCCGCCCTTCGGCGAGATCCGCGGACAGGCGGTCCGTCACCGCTTCCTTGAGTTCCAGTTCGATCAACGGATGCATGCGCCGTAGATAAGGCACCACCTGCGGCACCAGATAGGGCGCAACCGTCGGGATAATGCCGAGCCTGAGCAGACCCTCGAGCGTGCCGCTGTTTTGCCGCGCCGCCTGTTCGAGCCGGTCCACCGATGAAAGCACCAGGCGTGCATGCGCCAGAAGCTCGGCGCCCTTGGCCGTCAGCAAGGTCGATCCGCGGGTCCGCTCGATCAGCTTGACCCCGAGATGACGCTCCAGTTCCATGATCTGCGTCGACAGCGCCGGTTGGCTGACATGCACCATTTCCGCGGCACGACCGAAATGCAGGGTGGTGGCAAGAGCCTCGAAATAGCGCAGCTGACGAATGGTAATCATGATAGGAATATCCTATCGAAGATACCATCAAATACAATTGGAAATTATGGATCAATTACGAGATTGTGCCGCCAGAAACGTCGTTCCGTTAAAACAGGAGGCCAATATGAACGAACATACGAAACCGATCGGCAAATGTCCGGTAATGCATGGCGGCAACACCGCCACGAGCAAGTCTGTGATGGATTGGTGGCCGAATGCGCTGAACCTCGACATCCTCCACCAGCACGACGCCAAGACCAATCCTCTGGGTCCGAACTTCAACTACCGCGAAGAGCTGAAGAAGCTCGACGTCGAGGCGCTGAAGGCCGATCTGCGCGCGCTGATGCTGGACAGCCAGGAATGGTGGCCGGCTGACTGGGGCTCCTATGTCGGCATGATGGCCCGCGTCACCTGGCATGCTGCCGGCTCTTACCGCACGACGGATGGTCGTGGCGGCGCCAATACCGGCAACCAGCGCTTTGCGCCGCTGAATTCCTGGCCGGACAACGTCAACACCGACAAGGGTCGCCGCCTGCTGTGGCCGATCAAGAAGAAATACGGCAACAAGCTCTCCTGGGCCGACCTGATCGCGCTCGCCGGCACGATGGCCTATGACGTCGCCGGTCTCAAGACCTTTGGCTTCGCCTTTGGCCGCGAAGACATCTGGCATCCGGAAAAGGACACCTATTGGGGTGACGAGAAGGAATGGCTGGCGCCGAGCGACGAACGTTACGGAGATGTGACCAAGCCGGAAACACTGGCCAACCCGCTGGCCGCCGTGCAGATGGGTCTGATCTACGTCAACCCGGAAGGTGTCAACGGCAAGTCCGATCCGCTGGCAACCGCTGCCCAGATGCGCGAAACCTTCGCCCGCATGGGCATGAACGATGAGGAAACCGTAGCGCTCACCGCCGGCGGCCATACGATCGGCAAGTCCCACGGTAATGGCAGTGCCTCCAATCTCAGCGCCGACCCCGAAGCTGCAGGGCCTGAATTCCAGGGTCTCGGCTGGATGAACACCAAGGGTCGCGGCATCGGCCGCGATACCGTCGTGTCGGGCATCGAAGGTGCCTGGACCGCCGAGCCGACCAAGTGGGACAACGGCTTCTTCGAGATGCTGTTCAAGCATGAATGGACGCTGACCCACAGCCCGGCCGGAGCGTCGCAATGGGCACCGATCACCATTGCCGAGGAGGACAAGCCGGTTGACGTCGAGGATGCCTCGATCCGCGTCATGCCGATGATGACCGATGCGGATATGGCCCTCAAGGTCGATCCGATCTATCGCGAAATCTCGCAGCGTTTCATGAACGACTTCGCGGCATTCTCGGACGCCTTCGCCCGCGCCTGGTTCAAGCTGACCCATCGCGATGTCGGCCCGAAGTCGCGCTATTTCGGTCCGGATGTTCCCGCCGAAGACCTGATCTGGCAGGATCCGATCCCGGTCGGCCGTACCGACTATGACGTCGTGGCGGTCAAGGCCAAGATCATCAACAGTGGCCTGTCCACCGGCGAGATGGTGGCGACGGCCTGGGATAGCGCCCGTACCTTCCGCGGTTCCGACAAGCGTGGCGGTGCCAATGGTGCTCGCATTCGCCTGGCGCCGCAGAAGGACTGGGAAGGCAACGAGCCGCAGCGGCTTGCCAAGGTCCTGGCCGTTCTCGAAGGCATCGCATCGGAAACCGGCGCAAGTCTTGCCGACGTCATCGTTCTGGCCGGCAATGTCGGCGTCGAGCAGGCGGCGAAGGCCGCGGGCTTTGATATCACCGTACCCTTCGCCCCGGGTCGCGGCGACGCCACAGCCGAGCAGACCGATGCGGACAGCTTTGCTGTTCTCGAACCGCTCGCTGACGGTTTCCGCAACTGGCAGAAGACGGACTATGTCGTCAGCCCCGAGGAAATGTTGCTCGATCGTGCGCAGTTGCTGGGCCTGACTGCTCCGGAACTGACCGTGCTCATCGGCGGCCTGCGCGTGCTTGGCACCAACTACGGCGGCACGGCACATGGCGTGTTCACCGACCGCGTTGGCGCACTCACCACCGACTTCTTCAACACCCTGACGGACATGGCCTATACCTGGGTCCCGACCGGCAGCAATTCCTACGACATCCGCGATCGCAAGAGCGGTGCGACCAAGTACACGGCGACGCGCGTCGACCTCGTGCTCGGCTCGAACTCGATCCTGCGTTCCTATGCGGAAGTCTATGCCCAGGACGACAACAAGGAAAAGTTCGTGGCGGATTTCGTCGCGGCCTGGACCAAGGTGATGAACGCAGACCGGTTCGATCTGGTCTGATCGCATGCGGCAGCTGGTGCCGGTCTTTGAGCCGAAACCAGCCTGTCTGTCTCCCTGAAACCGACAGCATCATCTGGCCGAGCAGGCTCGGCCAGATGATGCGGAAAAAGGTCAGCGCCCGCCAGCGCTGACCTTTTTTGTGCTCTTCGATGCAATTGCGGAGTTCCTGACGGTCGCGTTAACCTTTTGGGCAGTTGCCGCCCTTATTTGGCTTGGTATAAGTTTACAGGGAGCCGGTGGGTACACCGGTTGGTATGTCGATGATCGACCACAATGAAAAGCCGCGACTCCGGTTGCGCAAGAAGCCGCAGCAGGAGCGCAGCATCCAGCGTCTGGAAGCCATCATGGCGGCGAGTATCCGCCTGGTGACGGAAAAGGGCGTGTCGGCGTTGACCATGAGCGAGATTGCCGCGCAGGCGGGCATACCGATTGGCTCGCTATACCAGTTCTTTCCGGAAAAGGCGGCGATCATCCGGGCGCTGCATGATCATTTCACCAAATCGATCAGTGGAACCACCACAACTGTATTCAGCGGCGTGAAGACGCGCGAAGAGGCTCGTGACCGTGCCGGCGAATCCCTGATCAAATTCTATCAAATGTTCACCAAGGAGCCGGTCTACCTGTCAATGTGGACGGCGACTTTGTCGGACCCGGACCTGAAGCAACTGTCGACAGCCAGTCACGACAGGATCATTACCGCGTTTCTGGCCGATCTCGGCGATCTTGTGCCCGAGGAGGATCAGGAGCGCATGCGCGCCAATCTGAAGCTGCAGATCCTCAGCACGGGCGAAGTCATTCGCTTCATTGCCGGATTGCCGGAAGCGCAGGCGCAGATCTATATCGTGCAGTGGCAGAAATTCATCAAGGCGACGCTTTTCGACATCTAAACACGGCTCGCCTACCAGCCGGGAACCATGTTGCCTGATCTCTGACGCGGATAGTATCGCGCGTAGGGCTTGCCCTCGCCGTCCAGATCGTCCTCCACCTGCGCCGGGGTGATGTTGTCGAGGCACGCGGTAATGTGGTCCGTGATCGCATTCAGCAGCGAAGTCGACAGGCCTGGACGCTTCATCAGGCCGATCTGCACGGGTGGCAGCGGCGGAAAACCATCATTGGCCGTCAGCACTTTCATACCCGTCCGCAGCGCCGATTCCGGCAGGATCGATACAGCCATGCCGGCAAGCACCGCGGCGGCAACCACCGTTGATGACCAGCTCGTGAACAGGATCTGATATTCACGCCCGTCGGCGTCGAGCGCCGAGCATGCCAATTGCCGCCATTGGCAATCGCGACGGCCGACGGCGAGCGGCACGGGGGCGTCTTCCCGCAGCGGATGGTTGGCCGAACCGACCCAGCACAAAGGCTCCGTGCGCACCACATCCGACTGCCGCAGCAGCGGATTGTGCGTGACCAGCGCAATGTCGAGCTCGCCTTTGGCCATCTTCTCGGCAAGATCGACCGAGGGCTCGCAGACGATATAGAGTTCGACATTCGGATGCGTCTTGGCAAAGCGCCCGATGATCTCCGGCATGTAGCGATCGGCGTAGTCGTCCGGCGTGCCGATGCGCAATGTGCCCTCGAGACGATTGTCGTCGAAAGCAGCGATCGCCTCGCCGTTAAGACGGATGATTCGGCGGGCGTAGTTGAGAAGCTTGTCGCCGTCGGCCGTCAGCCTGTTGCCGCGCCCATCCTTGATGAACAGCTGCTTGCCGACGCGCTCTTCCAGACGGCGCATCTGCATCGACACGGCGGACTGGGTCTTGAACACGCGGCCGGCCGCCTTGGTGAAGCTGCCGGTATCGACGATGGCAATGAAAGTCTGAAGCTGATCGATATCGAGAGGTGCCGACATGACGGGAGCATCCATAAATGATGTTGATGCTTACCATTAGAAACATTCGTTGGACTGATCAATATGCTTTCGACATTCTCGGTCTTGCAAATCGCACTGACCAATAGTGGTCGCTCTGTTCAAACCCCAACCCCATGACCTTTCCGCAACTGCGGCAAGGACGCTTTTTCTCGTGCCAAAATCGGAAGGATGACTGCCATGCGCACGACTGATCGGATCCTCGACCTTGACCTCGCTACTCCACGGCCGACGCTTGCCCAGCGTCTGGCGAACTGGATGGTGACCCTGCGATCCCTTCGCTCCGCCCTGCGCAATCATCGTGCTGCGAACCGCCTGGTTGAATTGGATGAGAGGCTCCTGAATGACCTCGGCCTCAGCCGTGTCGACATCCACGAAGTCCTCAATCTGGTCAGCTACGCGGACGATCCTTCGCCGCATCTGAAGCGCATAGCACGCCGCCGGTCCGAGAATTCGCTGCGCGGGGTGCGCGCCGAGTGACTTTTCCCATCCCCGCAGGGTGATAGCCAATAGCCCTGCATTTTGCCCGGTCCTGAACGAATTCAGGCCGGGCTTTTTTTTGACCGCACCAGCCGGATGCCGGAAAGGCCGCGAGCTATGGCTTTTCGGCCGGCGGAACTGCGGCTTCGCCCTTGCTGGCGGTCAGATATTGGTCGAAGATCTGCTCCATGCTCTTCTGATAGCTCTTCTGGACCTCTAGGCCGCTGTCGAACATCGAGTTCATCATTGCGGTGAAGCCGGCCTGATCTTCGGCTGCTGCAGGTTTCGCCTCTTCCCTGGCGGACTGCGCGGGATTTTCTGTCGGCTTGCCACCGGCTGCCGCGCCATAGGAGGCCGCCATATCCTGAAATGCCTTGGCGAACGGATTGTCGAAAAACGGATTGCCGGTGGCGGTCTCGGGCTTCTTCGCCCCGCCCATCATGTCCTGGAAAGCCTTGGTGAAGGGGTTGTCAAAGATGTTGGCCTGCGGCTGCGGTTTCGGCTGCATGCCGGTGCTTTCCAGCCATTGCTGCATCATCTTGTTCATCGGCGAGTTGGCAAAGGCATCCGCACCGGGAAACTGGCCGGTCGTCTGCTTGAAAAGGCCGCCCATGATCGTGTCGGCCATCGCCGGCATCATCTGCTTGAGCACGTCCTGGCCGATGCCTGTCAGCTGGGCGGCCTGGGCGGCAATCGCTCGCGACATGTCCTTGGAGCCGAACAGCTGCTGGAGAACCTGATTGCCGTCGGCCACGCCCTGCGGCGTGAAGGCTGAGCTCATGTCCTCGAAATACTTGGCGTAGTTGCCAGAGGTCATGGACGAGATCAGGGTGGAGAAATCGTATGGGTTGCTGGCGCTGCGCTTGAAACCGGAGGCGAAGGCCGGCGTCAGGGCCGCCATGGCCTTGGCCGCCTGCTCCTGGGCAAGTCCGAACTGACGGGCCATGGCATCCATCGCCGTGCCGTTCTGCGCCTGAAGCATCATGTCGAACAGTGGCAGCATGGACGTTTTCTCCCCGGTTACATGCAGATCATCGCTGGCACTATAACCGGAAAAAACACTGCGCAAACCGGTTTTTACCGGTGTTGCGAAAGCGCCAGTGTGTTGCAAAGAGCGGGGCCGTCGCAGCCCCCCGATCAATACTGGTATTCTTCGAAAGCCGGATCGATCCGACCACCCCAACGACCATGGTAGAGCGACAGCATGTCGTCGGCCAGTGTCGTGCCCTTGGCGAGCACTTCGTCCAGCGGGCCGAGGAACACGCTCTCGTCCTGGCCTTCGCCATTGAGACGTGCGCGGGCCTTCAGGCCCTGCCGTGACAAGTCGACAACGTCGCGCGCCACATGCATCAGCGGGCGGCCGGCAATTGAAGCCTTCAGGCCCTGCGCCGGAACGGTGTCGCGCATGTGGATCACGTCGTCGACGGTCCAGTCGGCGGTCAGTTCGTCGGCGGCGGCAAGGGCTGCGTCATCGTAGAGCAGTCCGACCCAGAAGGCCGGAAGAGCGCAGATCCGCCGCCATGGACCACCATCGGCGCCACGCATTTCCAGGAAGCGCTTGAGGCGGACATCCGGAAACAGCGTCGAAAGGTGGTTGGTCCAGTCGCCGAGTGTCGGCTCCCATTCGGCCACTTCGCCCTTCAGCGCGCCGTCCATGAACTGGCGGAAAGTGACGTGGGTACAGTCGTGATAACGTCCGTCGCGCACGATGAAATACATCGGCGCCTCGATCGCCCAGCGCACATAGTCGCCGAAACAGAAATCCTTGGAGAAGGTGAAGGGCAAAACACCGGCGCGCTGGTTGTCGGTGTCGCGCCAGATATCGCCGCGCCAGGAAACCAGCCCGTTCGGCTTGCCTTCGGTGAAGGGCGAGGAGGCGAACAGCGCGGTCGCCAGCGACTGCAGCTTCATTGACACGCGCATCTTCTGGCGCATGTCGGCCTCCGACGAAAAGTCGAGGTTCACCTGGATCGTGCAGGTGCGGTACATCATGTCGAGACCCTTGCTGCCGACCTTCGGCATGTAGCGGGTCATGATGTCGTAGCGCTGCTTCGGCATGCGCGGCGTTTCGGCCAGCGTCCATTTCGGGCTGCCGCCAAGGCCGAGGAAACGGATGCCCATCGGTTCCGCGACGTCGCGCAGCACGGCCAGGTGATGGTTCGATTCCTTGCAGGTCTGGTGCAGCGTTTCCACCGGCGCACCGGAAAGCTCGAACTGGCCACCGGGCTCGATCGAGATCGCGCCCATGCCCGACTGTTCGCCGAGGCCGATGATATTGTCACCGTCCATGATCGGATCCCAGCCAAGCTTTGCCTGCATGCCCTTCAGGAGCGCTGCAATGCTCGCGTCGCCGAAATACGGCACGGGGCTGTTGTCGGCGCGGAAGAAGGCGAATTTCTCGTGCTCTGTGCCGATCCGGAACGCCTCTTTCGGCTTGGAGCCGGCGGCCATATAGGCGGCCATGTCCTCAATGGAGCCGAGGGGTGTATCGTCGGTCGTGTCACGAGCCATGAAGGTAACCTTGTTGGGCTTTGTCGCAGGGCGCGTAGGCCCATGGGGACAGGTGATTGGACCGGAAATTTGTTGTGTGCAAGTGAAAAACTCTCAAGGCCTGCTCAAAAAAGAGAAACGCCGTACTCTTGAAATTGACGTTTGCGAAACCGCCTACCGCCAGTCCCCGATTGCCGCCTGCACCACGGCTATGGCCGCGACGGCCGCCGTATCGGCGCGCAGGATCCGCGGCCCGAGCGGGATGGCGGTGACGAAGGGCAGGGCGCGTAGCAGCTCGCGTTCCTCGTCCGAGAATCCGCCCTCCGGACCGACCAGCAAAGCCAGCGAGCGTTCGGTGATGGCCTGGAGCGCCGGCAGCGGGTTCTGTGTGCTGGCATCCTCGTCGCAATAGATGATCCGTCGTTCCGAAGGCCAGCGCTCCAGCATGTCCTTCAGCTTCACCGGTGGGGCGACGGTCGGGATGGCGAGGATGCCGCATTGCTCGGCCGCTTCCGTGGCATTTGCCTGCAGCCGCTCGATATTGCCGATCTTGCCCTGCACATGCTGGGTGATCACCGGCTGCAGGGTGCCGGCACCCATCTCGACGGCCTTCTGGATCAGATAGTCCATTCGTCCAACCTTCAGCGGGGCGAACAGAAACTGCAGGTCGCAATCGGCCGGCTGTGGTCGCGTCTCTTCAACCGGTGTCAGAAGGATGCGCTTGCGTGTCGGGAAACTGATGGTCGCGCGCCACTCGCCGTCGCGGCCATTGAAGATCAGCACATCTGCGCCTTCTTCAAAGCGCAGCACATTGGCGAGGTAGTTGAACTGCTCGGGCGTTGCCTCGAAGGCAGTACCAGCCGAAAGTGCGGCGTTTACATGCAGTCTCTGCATCCGATAGTTGGCGCGCATGAAAAACCCTCAGATATGTCCAAACATCAGCGAAATGGCACCGTAGAGAAGGGCAGCCAGACCCGCAGAGCAAGGCACGGTCACGCTCCAGGCGGCGATCATGGTGATGAAATGCGAACGGCGAACCAGACGGCGGCGACCGACTTCATCGGGATCGCGTTCCGCCACCAGTTCATCGTCCGCGTCCCATTTGCCGAATTTTTCCCGCAGATACTGGATGCGGCGTTTCGAGTTGCGGATATACCATTCGCGGTAGAGGCCGACACCGAAGACCGCACCAATGGCGATATGGGTCGAGCTGACAGGCAAGCCGAGCGACGAGGCCAGAATGACGGTAACGGCGGCCGAAAGCGCCACGCAATACGCCCGCATCGGGTTGAGCTTGGTGATCTGCGTGCCGACGAGACGGATAAGACGTGGGCCATAGAGCAACAGGCCAACGGCAATGCCGAGGGCGCCGATCAGGGTGACCCAGGTCGGGGTTGCCATGCGTGCCATGGCCGTATCCTCGCCAATCGCCTGGAAGATCGCCACCACCGGACCAATCGCATTGGCAACGTCATTGGCGCCGTGGGCAAACGACAGCAGGGCGGCGGATATCACCAGGGGCAGGCGAAACAGCTTGCGCAGCGACTGATTGCGGTTTTCCAGCCCTTCGGCCTGGCTGCGGATCCATGGAATGGCGACCAGCCAGCATCCAAGGCCGACGAATGTCCCAGCGATCAGCGCGTCAAAGCGCCGGAGTTCAAACACCTGGCCGATGCCCTTGATGGTCAGGTAGACGGTAAATGCCCCGGCCATCAGGCCCACCAGCACAGGCACCCAGCGTCGGGCAGCGCCGATCTTGTCCATGCGGTAGAGAATGAATTCCTTGATGAAGGCGAGAAAGAGCGCCGCGAGCCCGCCGCCGAGAAGCGGCGAGATGATCCAACTGGCGGTGACACCGGCCAGCGACGACCAGTTCACGGCATCCATTCCGGCAGCGGCAACGCCGGCGCCCATGACCGCGCCCACGATCGAATGCGTGGTCGACACGGGCGCATTCAACCATGTCGACAGATTGATCCAAAGTGCGGCCGCAAGCAGGGCGACGAGCATGGCGGTCGCGAAGGATTGCGGATTGCCGACGGATTCCGGCGCCAGGATGCCGCGCGAAATCGTCATGACCACGTCGTCGCCGGCGATCATCGCGCCGGCAATTTCAAAGACGGCTGCCATCGCAAGTGCGGCGCCGATGGAAATCGCCCGCGCACCCACGGCCGCGCCGACATTGTTGGTCACGTCATTGGCGCCGATATTCATTGCCATATAGCCGCCGAGAACAGCCGCCGCGACCATGATCACCGCACCGGGCCGATCGCTGACATAAATTCCGGCAAGCGCCATGACCAGAACCAGAAAGACAAGGCCGATACCGAAGGGCATCACCCGTCGCAAAAGATGCAGGGCGGCCTCTTCAGCGTAGGTGATGTTGTCGAGGTCCTTGTCCAGGGTCGGTTTGGACAGTTTGGACTGCGCTCTGGGTTGCGGTTTCAGGTCAGGCTTGGCCATATTTTGCTTTCCTTCGGACGGAACGACCCGATGTCTTGCCATCCGAGGCATGGGGATCAGATGCATTCCTGCGTCGCGGCAAAACCGACGACGCGGGCATGCATTTCATCTCCTTGCGTAAGCGCAAAAAGCCAGAGGTTCAACACGGAGATGGATGTTGTTCCGGTCTATTCGACCCTATTCGGCGGCATTGGCCCGGCTGCGCGCAGCGCCCCGGTTGATCATGTCCTGTTCGAAGCTATGCAGCAGGATCTTCAGTTCCGGCTCCTGCACCCGGGATGCAGCCTCCTGGCAATTCACCCATTCCATGCGGCGCATGCCCTTTTCCGGAAAGTCATCGAGCATGTCCTTGACTTCGAGGGCATGCACCTGGACCCGGCACAGGATCTTCAGCCCGCCGTCCATGCGCTTGTTGTAGGTAAAGAAGCCGATCGGCTCCTTGCTCGCCTTGCCCTTGACGCCGGCTTCTTCGTAGGCTTCACGCTCGGCCACGGCATGGGCCTTTTTGCCTTCCATCGGCCAGCCCTTGGGGATCACCCAGCGACCGGTGTCGCGGCTGGTCATCAGAAGAACTTCCAGATCACCGTTTTTTTTGCGCAGCCGATAGCATATGGCGGCAAACTGCTGGCGCAGCGGCCGCCGGAACATGAGCTTCAGATCTGATGCCATACGGCGCAAAATAGCCAAATATCCTATACCTTAATTCTCTAATATGACTAAGACACGATACCACGACAACTTGAAGACGTTGCCATCAAAGCATCTGGGAAATACACAGATTCGTTGTGCTAACAGCAGCCGTCGATAGGAGGGCATCGTCAAGCGACATGTCGTGGCGCAACTGACTAAGTTTGGTTGTTTAGGCCGATGTTCGGCTTTGCCGGATCAAAGCACCTGCCAATGCCGCAAACCTTCGATGACGCCGGCCGCGCATTGACCTTCGGCCTGCACGATACGCTGGTTGCCCTTCGCGAGGCTTGCGAGTTCAGCAAGTGCGTTGCCCGGCATGATACCGCGCACATCCGCCAGCTCGAACATGGCGCGATCGTTGCCGGTGTCTCCGGCCACCACGACCTCGTCCAGCCCGACCTCCAGCCTCTGGCAAAGCCACGTCAGCGCTTGCCCCTTGTCGGCCAGAACAGGAATCACGTCCAGATCCCGGTTGCTGGAATAGACGACACGCGCCTCGTGGCCGGAATTCCGCAGCATCGCCTCCAGACCGTGCAGCATCTCCGGTGTGGCATCGTGCAGGAACCAGCTGGATTTCAGCCCATGCTGGAACTGTTCCGGCTGGCGGCTCAGGTGTTCGAGCTGATGCAGCAATGCATCGATCCGCTGGTTGTCGAAACCCCGTCCGAGCGCCTGCGCATATAGGCCGGAGAGGCCTTCGTCATGCGCTGCGTGCAGCATCGTGCCCACACCGCCGATGATGAAGTCTGCGGTCGGCAGTCCCTCTTCCGCGGTGAATTCCAGAATGTCCCCGACCAGGCGTCCGCTGTTATAGACGAGCAGCGGACGGGTCTGCGGGTCGAGCGCATCCCACAGCTTGGCAAATTCAAGCGTCGAGCGGCAATCACCCGCAAGCGTGCCGTCGAGATCGGATGAAAAAAGCCGGATCGGTTTCAATCGCCGTCGTTCCATGGTTCGGCCCAATCACTTTCTTCCAGCGCCTGCGCCACCGGACGGCCCTCGACCAGCGCCACGAGCTGTTGTGCGATGCCGGTCCAGGTGAACAGGCTGCGTGCCTTGTGGGCGCCCATGCGGGACAGGCGGTCGTAGAGCCGCGGATGCTTGAACGGCTTCATCATCGTGATGCCGAGATCCTCCTTGTCGAAAGGATCGGCAAACAGCGCATGACGTCCGTAGCTCACGGCGCGGAACAGGCCGCCATGCACCGTGATCACGGTCGGCGTTCCGCTCGCCATCGCCTCGATCGCGGTCATGCCGAATGGCTCGTAGCGGCTCGACAGCACGAACATGTCGGCGGCACGGTAGTAGTCCGGCAGATCGTCGTCGGCAATGAAGCCGGAGAAGTCGACGCGGTCTTCGAGGCCGTAATGCGAGACCTTGGCATGTAGCTCGTCGAGGATCTTCTGTTCCTGCGGGTCGAGGTTTTCGCCACCGAGCGCCAGATAGAGCCGCGCGTCTGGGATACGGCTTGCCATCACGGAAAACCCGTCGATCAGGAGATCGTAACCCTTGTTCGTTGCCAGCCGACCCAGCGCCAATACAACGGTGCCTTCGAATCCAAGCCGGTTGCGGATCATCTGCCGCGACGCGTTCGAGACGGGGTAGAAGCGGTTGTCGTCATAGCCCGGCGGGATCATGTGCACCCGGTTGCGGGCGACGCCGTAATCCTGTGTCAGCATGTCGAGCTGGATCGGCGTCGTCGCCACCACCAACTGGCAGCTGCGATAGACGATCAGCTCGTGTTGAATGCGTTCCTTGAAGTTGAACTCGGTCTCGAACTTGTCCGCCCGCTCCGGATAGTCGGTCTCCATCTGCCGCTTCTTCCACATGCCGAGCGAATGCGGCGTGTGAATATGCGGCACGCCCAAGGCCTCTGACAGGCGCTGGCCGGCAACGCCGGCATCCCAGTAGTGGCTGTTGATGAACAGATAGGACAGGCCCTCGCGCCTGATATAGCGCAGCGCCTTCTCGTTCCATTCGTTCAGATGGCGATGGAGATATTCCTTGGGAATGAAATCGCGGCCGCCGCAGGGAATGCGCACCACGCGCACATTGTCGTCGACAACGTCGATTTCCGGCTGATCCTCGAAGCGCCGGGTATAGATGTCCACCTGATGGCCGAGTTGCGCGAGCTTCTTGGCCAGCTCGAGAACATACACCACCTGTCCGCCGGTATCGGCCGCGCCAAGTGGTGGGTGAGCGGCCACATAGCCATGGGTGGAAACCAGCGCGATACGCGGCGTCTCCTGCGGGTCGATATGTCTTGTCATGGTCCCCACTCAGAAAAATGTGTTTGTATGAAGCGCATTGAAAACGCGCATGATACGCCAAAGTTCCAAGTTGTGAGATTAAAATTTCAATAAATACGATTTGTGGCGCGCTTTTGTCAGCTAAGTCGCTGAAACAAGCAACAAAAAACTCACGCCTTTTTGTTCCCTGGTCACGGCAATGCGTTTGCACGCGAACCCGATGCCGCCACGCGAGGGCATGGATTACGCCTTGTCCGGTTTGGGCGGCAGCCCGGGGCGCGGGCTGCGTGCGGACGGTGCATGGCCGTCGCGGCGGATCATGCGCAGCTTGGAAACCCGGTTCCACTCGTCTGATCTTGCCGTTTCTGCGGCCGCCTGCATGACGAAGTCGATATGCGCCTGCGCCGCCTGCTTGGCCATCACCGCATCGCCGGCGAGAATGGCGTCTTGGATTGCCACATGCTGATCGAGCAGCTTTTCGCGGGCATTCGCAAGCGAGAAAACCGCTCGGCGATTGAAGAGAATGCCTTCCGACAGCAACCGGTAGCAGGCGCGCATGGTGTGCAGGAGGATGACATTATGCGCCGCCTCGCCGATTGCATTGTGGAACTCGACATCCGCCGCAAGTTCGTCTTCCGGCAGGCCGGCTTCATGCGCCTGGCGCATGTCGTCGATGATCCGCGACAGCAGTGCTTTGTCGGCCTCGGTTGCCCGTCTTGCGGCCAATTCCGCCGTCAGCCCTTCCAGTTCGCGCCGGTATTCCAGATAGTCGCGGGTCGCGCGCGCATGCCGGGAGATCAGGTCGGTGATCGGCTTGGAAAACACCTGGCCGATGATATCGGCGACAAATGTACCGCCGCCGTGGTGACTGACAAGCAGGCCGCGCGCCTCCAGTTCCTTCAGCGCCTCGCGCAGGATCGGTCGGGAGACGTCCAGCGATTGCGCAAGGTCGCGCTCGCCGGGCAGCCTGTCGCCATCGCGCAGCACGCCGTCGAGGATCAGCAATTCCAGCTGGTGCACCACTTCGTCGGCTGTTCGGCTATGGCTGACGCCCGCAAAAAGCCCATCTTCACCGTCGCTCATCGACCTCTCCCCTTTGAGCGAGCTTTACCAAGTGTCGGTGCAAATGGTCAAATTAATGGTCCACTTGCGCCGTGGCGAAAACGCGACACCTGTTCAACTCTTGCACCGCCTGTGACGATTGTTCCTTGGCCCCGGCTCCTTCTCGCTGCTACGTCAGGAGGGACGCAAGCGGAGACGGACACGTGGCAAAGGGTGATTTTGCATTTCCGCTGGCCGCGGACCGGGCCCTGGCGCTGGGCGAGATCCATGCGCGCCCCTATGCGCTGGTGAAATCCGGCCGCGTCATCTTCCAGCTCGCCTTCATGATGGATGGCGGCGCGGCGGTGCATCATGCGGCGATCGCCGAACTGTCGCGCGGCCGCGGCATCGCCCCGCCGGAGCGCCAGGCCCGCCACCACCAGTTGGCCTGGGGGCAGGGCACATTGCGCTGGGAGCGCCACACCGAGTTTTCTACCTGGTTCTGGGACGGACCGCTGCCGGAAAAATTCGGTGGCGATGTGCCGATCCATCCGTTCGGCGATGGCTTTACAGCACCTGGCCCCTTGATTTCCGGCATAAGGCTGGAGCTGCGCCCGGATGGGCCGGACATCGACGAAGCCAAGGCGGCGTTCGATCCTGCCAGCCTCTGTTACAGCGAGCTGAAGAACGGCCAGGCGGCGGTGCTCACCGACTTTCGCCAGGATGGTAACGGCCTGACCCAGATTCTGGTCATCGATCGCGGCATGACCGAGGCCGGCCGCGGCGCGCTGGTCCAGCGCCTGCTCGACATCGAGACCTATCGCACAACGGCGATGCTTGGCCTGCCGCTTGCCCAGACTTTGTCGCCCGAAATCCGCCGCATCGAAGATGGCCTGACCGCAGTCACCCAGCGCATGAAGGCCCATGCCCGCGAAGAATCCGACGAGATGCTGGCCGAGATCACCCGCCTTGCCGCCGAACTCGAGGCCAATGCCGCGCTCAGCCTCTACCGCTTCGGCGCCAGCCGCGCCTATGACGGCATCGTGCGCGAGCGCATCAAGACGCTCGACGAGACGCCGGTTCCGGGTCACGAAACCCTCGGTTCCTTCCTCGAGCGGCGCCTCGCACCGGCCATGCGCACCTGCCAGTCGATCGAGGAACGCCAGGCCAACCTGTCGCGCAAGCTGTCGCGCGCTACCGGCCTTGTGCGATCCTGGATCGACGTCGAACTGGAGCGGCAGAATTCCGATCTGCTGACCACGATGAACCGGCGCGCCGAAATGCAGCTGCGCCTGCAGCAGACGGTCGAAGGCCTCTCGGTCGCGGCGATTTCCTATTATGTGATCGGTCTGATCGGTTATGCCGCAAAGGCCGTCAGCCACGATCTCCTGCCGGTCGACGCGGCGGTGATCACCGGCGTCTCGGTGCCCTTCGTCGTTTTCGGCGTCTGGTGGGTGGTCCGGCGGATCAGGAGAAGCCACGAAGACGGGCATTGAGGCCGGTCATTGCACGGGAATGTCGCCGAGAGCATTCTAGTGCGAATAGGCTTGCTTATCACCGATGTGTTGTTTCGAATTTGCTTGCCCGTCCCAGTAGGGCAGCCGATATAGGTGCCAACGGCAGGAATGATGTAAGCGGACTAGATGGCAAGGCAGACACGCGCGAAACTCGACAAGAAGGGGCTCTCCGGCCTGGGCCTCGACAAGCTGGTCGAGATCCTGCTTGAGGAGGCGACGGCCAACAAGGCCCTGAAGGCGCGGCTGCTGACGGCACTGGCAGGCGAGACCGGCCCGCACGAAATGGCCCGCCTGCTCGACAAGCGCCTCGACACCTATGATCAGGCGGTGACGCGCATCAACACGGCACGTGCCAAGGATCTGGCGATCGAATTTGCCGGCCTGTCGCGCAATATCCTGTCGGAACTCGGCGCGGCCGATCCGGCCGGTGCCGCCGAGCGCATCCTGCGGTTCCTCGCGCTGCGCTTCCCGATCTCGGCGCGCCTGGTGTCGGACAATGCACGGCTGTGGAAGGTGTTTGACGATACCGAGGTCGCGGCGGCCGAATTGATCGGAACGATTGCGCCCGAAGAGCAGGTTCTGCTGGTGCCGCAGATCGAAAAGCTGCGGCTGCGCGATCGCTACGGCGAGCATACCGGATTTCTGCGGACGCTGACCGGCGTTCTCGGCAAGCCGGCTGCCGAAAGCTGGAAGGCGCTGCTCAACGAGGTCCTGGCAAAGGAGCCGCTGAAGCTCGGCGCGCTCGACCTGCTGCAGGCTTTGGCCGTGCATCAGGGTGATCTCGACACGCTGCTGAAGCTCGAAAACAGCAAGCCGGAAAACCGCCGCGACACGCTGGCCATGGCCGCCCTGCTGCATGCCGCCGGCCGTTTTCAGGACGCGCTGGAATGGGTGCAGCAACGTCCGAGCGGTCTGCGCCTGCTGCCGTTTAATGGGGAACTGGTTTCGGTCGGTCCGGAATATGGCGCCCGCGAGCGCCGTCTGCTCGAGGCGGAAATCCTGGAACGGTTGAAACGTCGCGAAGATGCGCAGGCTTTGCGCTGGCGCGAGTTTTCCGAGACCTTCGATCCGGCCGTGCTCAAGCTCTATCTCGCCAAACTCGATGATTTTGCCGAATTCGACGAGATCGACCGGGCCTTTGCGCTGGTCGAAAATGCCAGCGATATCTACGCCGCGCTGGAGTTTTTCGTCACCTGGCCCAAGCTCGATCGCGCTGCCGCCCATGTGCTGCGACACGATGATCGCTGGGAAGGCCGCTATTTCGAGGATCTCGCGCCGGCGGCCGAAGCGCTGGCTGACCAGCAGCCGCTGGCCGCAACGGTCCTCTACCGCACGCTTATATCAGATATCCTCCGCCGCGGCATCGGTATCGCCTATCCGTTTGCCGCCCGCTATTTGGTCGAGCTTGGCCGGATCGCGCCACATCTGCCGGACGATGTTAGGCTCAAGGACCACGAGGATTTCGTCGACGACCTGCGCCGCAACCATCCGAAGAAGCATGGTTTCTGGAGCGCTGTTCCGGGCATCTGGCCGTAAGCCGGACCGCTGTTGGCGCGCGCCTGTTTGGTAGGTGTGTGCTTACCTATCCCAATAAGGGTGCGGCCCATAAAGCTCTGCCACATAGTCGATGAACAGCCGCACCTTGGCCGGCAAAAACTGCCGGCTCGGATAGACCGCCGACAGCGCCACATTGCGCGAGCTTTCATAGGCCGGCAGAACCTGCACCAGTTTTCCGGACCTGAGTTCGGCGCCGATATCCCAGGTCGAGCGCAGGGCGATGCCGAGACCGGCGATCACCGCCTCGCGGATCACCTCGCTGGAATTGGTCGTCAACATGCCTTCCGGCCGGAGCGTTATGGCCCCGGTCGGCCCCTCGAGCCGCCAGGCTTCGTGATTGTGCGCCGGCAGACAGCGATGACGTTTGAGGTCTTCCAGCGCCTTGGGCTCGCCGTGTTCCGCCAGATAGTCCGGCGAGGCGCAGAGAACGCGGCGCACCGGCGCCAGCCTGCGCGCCACCAGCGAACTGTCGTTCAGTTCGGCAATGCGGATCGCGAGATCAAAGCCGCCGCCGACAATGTCGGTGAACTCGTCGGAGAGCACGAGATGGATTTCCAGATCCGGATGCGCCTGCATGAACGGCTTCAGATGCGGCGCGACATGCATGCGGCCGAAGGAGGTTGGCGCCGAGATCTTCAGCGTGCCATTGACCTCCGACGAGCGCCCGGAGGCAAAGGCTTCCGCCTCTTCCAGCCCGCCAAGCACGGTCAGCACCCGCTCATGAAAACCTTGGCCCGCTTCCGTCAGCGAGATCTGTCGTGTGGTGCGCTGCAGAAGCCGGGTGCCGAGCTTGTCTTCCAACCGCTTGATGCGTTTCGACACAACGGCGGGCGACAGGCCGAGGTCACGCGCGGCGGTCGACATGCTTCCGGCCGCAATCACGCGAACGAAGACTTCAAGATCGCCAAGATTTGTCATCAGTGAATGCTACTTTTTACCAATTTGTCATAAGTGCTTAGCATTTGCTGTTCGCGATTCAAAATGGTAAGTATTTTTTACCAGTTGATGCATGTTGAGGATCCGGCGGCGCGGGACTACGGTGGAACGAGGGAGTATCAGCATGTCCGAAGCCATCGCCTTTTTGCCGCCGCAGGCAGCCATCCTGTCACGCCGCGCCGAAATCCTTACCGATCTCGCCGAGCTTGTTCCGGCCGGACGACTGGTGCACGAGCCCAATGCGCTGGTACCCTTCGAGACCGACGGTTTCATTGCCTATCGCCGCAGGCCGCTCGCCGTCGTCCTGCCGGAAACCACGGCACAGGTCGCGGCGGTGATGAAATATTGTCATCGTCATGCCATCCCGGTCGTGCCACGCGGCGCCGGCACCTCCTTGTCCGGCGGCGCGATCCCGCAGGAGGACGCCGTGGTTCTCGGCCTGTCGGCGATGAGCCGCATACTCGACATCGACTTTGCCAACCGCACGGCAACCGTGCAGGCCGGCGTCACCAATCTCAACATTTCCGAGGCCGTCGGTGCTGATGGCTTCTTCTATGCGCCCGATCCGAGTTCACAGCTCGCCTGCACCATTGGCGGCAATATCGCGATGAATTCCGGCGGCGCCCATTGTCTGAAATACGGCGTCACCACCAACAACCTGCTCGGCGTCAAACTGGTGCTGGTCGATGGCACGGTGATTGATCTCGGCGGCAAACATCTCGATGCTGAGGGTTATGACCTGCTCGGCCTCATCTGCGGCTCGGAAGGCCAGCTCGGCATCGTCACCGAAGCGACCGTGCGCCTGCTCGCCAAGCCGGAAGGCGCGCGCCCGGTTCTCTTCGGCTTTGACAGCGCCGAGGCCGCCGGATCCTGCGTCGCCGATGTCATCGGCGCCGGCATTGTCCCGGTCGCCATCGAATTCATGGACAAGCCGGCAATCGAGATTTGCGAGGCCTTTGCCAAGGCCGGTTATCCGCTCGATGTCGAAGCCCTGCTGATCATCGAGGTCGAAGGCTCGGAGGCGGAGATGGACGCGATGCTGCTGTCGATCGTCGAGATCGCCAGGCGACACGGCGTCAAGACCGTGCGCGAATGCCAGTCGGCGACCGAGGCCGCGCTGATCTGGAAAGGCCGCAAATCGGCCTTCGGCGCCACCGGCCGCATCGCCGACTACATCTGCATGGACGGCACGGTGCCGCTCAGCCAGCTCGCCTATGTCCTGCGCAAGACCTCCGAGATCATCGATCGCTACGGCCTGCGTGTCGCCAATGTCTTCCACGCCGGCGATGGCAATATGCACCCGCTGATCCTCTACAATATCAACGATCCCGAAGACGCCGCCAAGGCCGAAGCCGCCGGCATGGAAATCCTCAAACTCTGCGTCGATGCCGGCGGCTGCCTGACCGGCGAACACGGTGTCGGCATCGAGAAACGCGACCTGATGCGCCACCAGTTCGCCGAGGTCGATCTCGCCCAGCAGATGGCCGTACGTTCCGCCTTCGATGAAGCCTGGATCCTCAATCCGTCCAAGGTCTTTCCGCTGGAGGGGAGGTCGTGATGGTGGCTTCGATGGTGCACCCCCCTCTGCCCTGCCGGGCATCTCCCCCTCAAGGGGGGAGATCGGCAAGCCGTGATGCTTTTGCCTCAAGCCAACCGTGGTGCATGACGCTCTCGTTTGCGTCTTCGGCGTCTGAAGTGTGCAAGGCGCTGCTCCAAATGATCTCCCCCCTTGAGGGGGAGATGCCCGGCAGGGCAGAGGGGGGTACTCACATCCACCACGCCGACCGGCCAATCACACGTCGCTTTCCGCGAAAGCCCATCTCATGCTGATCCCGACAACCGAAACAGAAGCCGCAGACATCGTCCGCGACCATGCCGGACGTGGCGAGCCGCTGCGGATATCCGGCGGCGGCACCCGTGCCGGTTTCGGCAATCCGGTGACGGGCGCCTCACCACTCAGCGCTTCCGGCCTCACGGGCATCACCGCCTATAATCCGGCCGAGATGGTGATCACCGCAAGGGCCGGCACGCCGGTCGCCGAGATCGAGGCAGCACTGGCCGAAAACGGCCAGGCCATGGCCTTCGAGCCGATCGACCATCGCGGCTTGATGGGAACAGCTGGCGAGCCGACGCTCGGTGGCCTGTTTACCACCAATGCCTCCGGCCCGCGCCGCTTCACCGTGGGCGCTGCCCGCGACCATCTGCTTGGGGTGCGTTTCGTCAATGGACGCGGTGAGATCATCAAGGCCGGCGGCAAGGTGATGAAAAATGTCACCGGGCTCGATCTCGTCAAGCTGCTCGCCGGCTCCCATGGCACGCTCGGCTTCCTTACCGAAGTCACCTTCAAGGTTCTGCCGACACCGAAAACGGCCGTGACCGTGGTTCTGTCGAGCCTCGACGATGAAGCCGCCATACGGGCGATGGCCGCGGCCATGGCGCTGCCGGTCGAAGTCTCGGGTGCGGCGCATCTTCCGGAAAGCGTGGCGGGCCGCTTCATCGGCGGCGCGCTGCCGGAAGGATCGGCCACCGTGCTGCGGCTGGAAGGCCTCACCGCCTCGGTTGCCGTGCGCGCCGAAAAACTTCTGGCCGCCATGGCTGCTTATGGCCCGGTCTCCCGGCTTTCTGTCGACGAGACCGTCTTCCTCTGGCGCGAGATCCGCGATGTGGCTCCTTACGCCGATGGCTCGTCGCGCCCGCTCTGGCGCGTGTCCACGCCGCCGTCGGAGGGCTGGAAACTGGTCGCTGGTCTGCGCCTGCGCGCCGGTGTCGATGCCTTCTATGACTGGCAGGGCGGCCTGATCTGGATGCGCATGGAGGCGGATCCGGAAGCCGAGATCCTGCGCCATGGCATCCGCACGCTCGGTGGCGGCCATGCCACGCTGATGCGGGCGCCGGATGCGGTTCGTGCCATCACGCCGGCCTTCGAGCCGCAATTGCCGGCGGTTGCCTTGCTTTCACAGCGCATCAGGGCAAAATTCGATCCGCACGGGATCTTCAATCCCGGATTGATGGCGCCAGGAGCTACGCTATGACCGATCCGAATTCACAAGTGCCGACCCCTTCATCGACGGAGAGCTGGTTCACGCCGGGCCGTCTCAATGCCCAGCTGGTCTATGGCCTCTATCTCGTCAGTTTTGTCGTCGGCATCAGCGGCATCATCGGCCTGGTGATCGCCTATATGAACCGCGGCAAGGGAGCCGCATGGGTTGATACACATTACACCTGGGCGATCCGCACCTTCTGGATCGGCCTTCTCTACGCGCTGGTCTCTTCCATTCTGGCGATCTTTTTCTTCGGGCTGATCCTGCTGTTTGCCACCGCGATCTGGATCGTCGTGCGCTGCGTCATCGGCCTGCAGAAGGTTTCGGCAAACCAGCCGATCGAACGACCCGACAGTTGGTGGGTCTAATCAGCAAGTGAGGAGAGCGACGATCCGGGTTTTCTCGGTTGTCGCTCTTTCGGAGGATCGACGTGCAGACCAATTTCACCGCCGAGCAGCTTGCCGATCCGCATATTGCGGAGGCGGAATCGATCCTGCGCAAATGCGTGCATTGCGGCTTCTGCACCGCCACCTGTCCGACCTATGTCACGCTTGGCAACGAGCTCGACAGCCCGCGCGGCCGCATCTACCTGATCAAGGACATGCTGGAGAATGGCCGCGCCGCCGACAAAGAAATCGTCACCCATATCGACCGCTGTCTGTCTTGCCTGGCCTGCACGACCACCTGTCCATCGGGCGTCGACTATATGCACCTAGTCGACCATGCCCGCATCCATATCGAAAAGACCTACAGGCGGCCGCTGATGAACCGCCTGACACGCGCCGTCCTGGCGATGGCCCTGCCCTATCCGGGGCGTTTTCGCCTGGCGCTGCGGCTCGCCGGACTTGGGCGTCCCCTGGCTGGTTTGTTTGATCGTGTTCCGTCGCTGAAGCCGTTTGCGGCCATGCTCCGGCTTGCCCCCGCGTCCGTGCCGGCGCCATCGCCACTGGCACAACCGGCAAACCATGCGCCGCAGGCCACACGCCGTGGCCGCGTGGCTATCCTCACCGGCTGCGCCCAGCCCGTGCTCGATCCCGGCATCAATGCGGCCGCGATCGGTTTGTTGACCCGCATTGGCGTCGAAGTGGTGGTGCCGCAAGGCGAGGGCTGCTGTGGCGCGCTGGTGCATCACATGGGGCGCGAGGAACAGGCGCTTGCGTCCGCCCGGCGCAACATTGATGTCTGGTGTCGCGAGATCGAGGCCGGCGGGCTCGATGCCATCATCATCACCACATCCGGCTGCGGCACCACGATCAAGGATTATGGCCACATGCTGCGCCTCGATCCCGCCTATGCCAAAAAGGCGGCGCGGATTTCGGCCCTGGCGAAGGACGTCACCGAATATCTCGCCGGCCTCGATCTGCCGGCATGCGAACCGAAGGGGTTGACCGTCGCCTATCATTCGGCCTGCTCGCTGCAGCACGGCCAGAAGGTCACGATGGCGCCGAAACAACTGCTGAAGGCGGCAGGTTTTACCGTCAAGGATCCGCCCGAAGGCCATCTCTGCTGCGGCTCGGCCGGCACCTACAACATCATGCAGCCGGAAATTTCCGCCAGGCTCAAGGCCCGCAAGGTCAGGAATATCGAATCCACCCGGCCGGATCTGATCGCCGCCGGCAATATCGGTTGCATGACCCAGATCGGCTCGGCGACGGGCATTCCGATCGTGCACACGGTCGAACTGCTCGACTGGGCCTATGGCGGCGAAAAGCCGGCGGCACTGATGCGGCCTCGGCAGGTTCAGGCGTAAATTATTAAGTGCTCGCTGTTATAGTGGCTTCGGGATGGTGTAATCCCGAGGAGGAAACATGTTGAAGTTAGTGGCCTCTCTTGCGCTGGCGGTGCTGATCGCGGACGGGCAGGCGGCATACGCGGCTGGACGGATCTATTGCGCCACGTCGGACGCCGTGCTGAACATGTCTTTGGAAAGCGGCTTCAGCAAGAAAGACGCCAAGAAGCTGGTGCATTTCCGGGGCATCGCCGCGGTCAAGGGACCCGATGCGCCGCCCGAACTCGGCCGGTTCGAGATCAATTCCGAAATGCTGCAGCAATACTGGATGGACGGAAAGGAAATGCGTTTCCAGATCCGTGCCTTTCTTCCCGAAAAAAAGCCCACGGCGCAGGTCGAGTTGTCGGTCATCACCCAGCGCGGTTCTGATCAGGAAGCCAGTTTCAAGGGCAGCTATGCCCTGAAGGTCTCGCGGTTGGCCGTCGACAAAAAAGCCCCGCGCGAAACGATCATCTCACACGAGGCTCCGATATTCTGCGCCATCAAGTGATGGTGCCGCAGCCAACGTGATGTGTGTCACCACGCTGGCCTCTTGTGATTTCAGCCGCCGAAGACGGTGCGCAGGAAATCGACGCCCTTGTCTTCGAAGCTCACATCGCCCTGGCGGTTGCCCGGTCCGACGACGATGACCTTGGCGCCGATGGAGGCGCGTTCGTACAGGTGCTCGACATCCTTGTTCATCATGCGGATGCAGCCGGACGACATGTTGAGGCCGATGGTCCAGGGCTGGTTGGTGCCATGGATGCGGAAGATCGTGTCGCGGCCGCCCTTGTAGAGATACATGGCGCGGGCGCCGAGCGGATTGTCGACTCCACCTTCCTGCACGATCGGCAGGATATGGCCCTTGGCCGCTTCGCGACGGCGCATTTCGGCCGGCGGACGCCAGCTCGGCCATTCTTCCTTGCGGCCGACCTTCACCACGCCAGACCAGCCGAAGCCCTCGCGGCCGACGCCGACGCCGTAGCGCAATGCGCGGTTTTTGCCCTCGACGAGGTAGAGGAACTTGTTGTTGGTATCGATGATGATCGTGCCCGGCTGTTCGTCGGTCTGCAGGCGCACGGCGCGGCGCTTGAATTTCTCCGGAACCTGCTTCGGCTGCGCCACCAGCACTACGTCGCTGGTCGTCTGGATGCGGTTCAGGCTGATGGCCTCGGCCGGCAAGGGCAGCGCGAATGTTGCGGCAAGTATTGCGGCTGCGGCTCGAAGTCGAATGCTGGTCTGCATGGATAGTCCCCCGAAAATCGATAGGAGGAGAGCCTAGCCGACTCCCCTCCCAAAGCAAGTCCTAAAAGGCCTCGCAACGGCTTCTCAGCCGCCTGTGTATTTTACAGCACGATAACCTTGGTGCCGACATTCACCCGCTCGTAGAGATCGGTCACGTCTTCATTGCGCATGCGGATGCAGCCGGAGGAAACCCCGTTACCGATCGTCCAGGGCGCATTGGTGCCGTGGATGCGGTAGAGTGTGGAGCCGAGATACAAGGCGCGGGCGCCGAGCGGATTTTCCGGTCCGCCTTCCATCGAGGCCGGCAGGTAATGGCCCTTGGCGGCCTCGCGCTTGATCATTTCCTGCGGCGGATGCCAGGACGGCCATTCGGCCTTGCGCGTCACCTTGTGCGTGCCGGCCCATTCGAAGCCCGGCTTGCCGACGCCGACGCCATAACGCTTCGCCTGGCCGCCATCCATCACCAGGTAGAGGAAGCGGTTGTTGGTGTCGATGACGATGGTGCCCGGCTTGTGCGCGGTTTCATAGGCGACCATTTGCGGCAGGAAGATCGGATCGATCTGCGTGCGGATCGGCTTGTTCGGACGCACCGCCGCCTGCTGGATAACCGGCTGCCGCGAAACGGCGCCCGGCTGGTCGAACAGGGTGCGGCGCTGCTGGCGAAGCTGTCGCTGCTGCACCGGGCGCTGCTGTTGCAGGACCTGACGCTGGTAAACCGGGGTCGCCCGCCGCTGCGCCGGCGCGACGACCCGTTGCCGCTGCTGTGGCACGCCACCGAGCTGCATCACCCATGGCGCCGACAGGTCGGGACTGACGATGACCGGCGGCCGGTTCTGGTAGCGCTCGCTGGCGAACGACGGAAAGGCAAGCGGCAGGCTGGCCAGAAGCGCCAGCAGGATAAATTTCTTCGACATCGTACAACTCGCTACATGGGACCGAAAACAACGGAAGGCGGCATCAATCCACGCGCCTTGCTGACGCGGATCGTGCCAGTCCGAACCCAGCCAATTGGTAAACAGGCGTTCATGAAAATGCGTGCGCGTGCGTAAACCTTTCGTCAGGGTTAGCGCCGCGTTTGGAAACTTCGTGAACAAATGGTAAACGCCGGATGCAACGGAGGGGAATCGCATGGGTACCGACGAGACAGGACTGATCACCGGCGAGGATGGGCTCGTCCGCTGCTTCTGGCATGGCGGTCTGGAAGACTATCGCCGCTATCACGACGAGGAATGGGGCAATCCGGTCACCGACGATATCCGGCTGCTTGAAAAGATCTGCCTCGAAGGTTTCCAGTCGGGCCTGTCCTGGCTGACCATCCTGCGTAAGCGCGACAATTTCCGCGCAGCCTTCGCCGGCTTCGACTTTCATCAGGTCGCCCTGTTCGGTGATGACGATATCGCCCGCTGCCTCGCCGATGCCGGCATCATCCGCCATCGCGGCAAGATCGTCTCGACGATCAACAATGCCCGCCATGCCATCGATCTGAAGGCCGAGTTCGGCTCGCTGGCCCGCTATTTCTGGAGGTTCGAGCCGGATCCGAGCGAGCGTCCCGCCCGCATGGATTATGCCACGCTCAGGGCCAATCCGACTTCGCCGACGTCGGTGCGCTTGTCGAAGGACCTGAAGAAGCGCGGCTGGAGTTTTGTCGGCCCGACCACGGTCTACGCCTTCATGCAGGCCATGGGCCTGGTCAACGACCATATCGAAGGCTGCTGCTGCCGGCAGGGTATCGAGGAAAAGCGCCTGGTATTCGTGCGTCCCTAAGCCGCTAGTCGATGCTCATCGCCAGCACGCGGCTGATCTCCGTCAGCGACCGGCCTGACTGTTCGCGCCAGTGGTTGAACGCTCCTTGCACGGCCGCCTTGTCCCTGGCCGAAGTCGGCGCCTTGGCGACCACGCCCTCGGCAATCAACCGGTGGACGACGCTTTGCGACAGGATGAAGCTGTCGATACCGGAAAAGCGCAGGAAATACTGGCCGGTATTACCGCCCAGCCGGGTTCCGCGTTTCTGCAGCAGGTCGAGCAGCCCAATGTAATTGTCCGCCGGCCAATCGACAAAGAAGGCGCCGGCGCCGCCATGGTCGCGTGCGATGTCCGACAGGAAGGCGGCGTTCTGCTGCACCGCCCGGATCTTCGGCCCATGCCGGACGATCCGCGTATCGGAGACCAGCCGCTCGAAATCTTCGTCATGCAGCATGGCGCAGCGCCCGATGTCGAAACCGTCGAAGGCGGCCTCGAAGCCCGGCCACATAGCGTCCACGACCTTCCAGTTGAAGCCGGACTGGAAGATGCATCGGGTCATCGTCGCCAGAAAACGGTCGTCCGGCGTAGCGGCAATCTCGGCAAGCGGTTTTGGGTGCTGCAGGGTCTGCAGCACCTCCGCCTCGCCCTTGCGATCGACGGCAAGTGCCCAGATTTCGTCAAAGGATCGCATGATCACTCCTGCTGGCTCAGTGTCTCGATCAGGGACGGCACGTCGCCCAGATGCGGGACCTCGCGAAAGCGCGGTGCCTCGGTCGGCCGGTCGACATGCTCGAGCACCCAGGTCAGTTCATGCGGCACGAACACGCCCCAGGCGCCGGTGGCTATCGCCGGTACGATGTCGGATTTCAGCGAATTGCCGATCATCATCGAGCGTTCCGGCCCCTCGCCATGTTTGCCGAAGATCCGGCGATAGGTGGTGGCGGTTTTGTCGGAGACGATCTCGACGGCGTCGAAATAGTCGCCGAGACCCGATTGCGCCAGCTTGCGTTCCTGGTCGAACAGGTCGCCCTTGGTGATCAGCACGAGGAAATAGCGGCCGGAAAGTGCCTCCAGCGCCTCGCGTGCATGCGGCAGGCATTCGACCGGGTGGCTGAGCAATTCGCGGCCGATCGACAGGATTTCGCCAATCACCGAACTCGGCACCCGGCCGTCGGTGATCTCCAGCGCGGTCTCGACCATCGACAGGGTGAAACCTTTGATCCCGAAGCCGTAATGGGCAAGATTGCGCTTCTCGGCCTCCAGCAGCCGTTCCGAAACGCGGTCGCCTTCGGCAAAATCGGCCAGCAGGCTTTGAAAATGCGCTTCCGTCAGCTTGTA
Organism: Rhizobium sp. CECT 9324; assembly: GCF_918741265.1. Classification (NCBI taxonomy): domain Bacteria; kingdom Pseudomonadati; phylum Pseudomonadota; class Alphaproteobacteria; order Hyphomicrobiales; family Rhizobiaceae; genus Rhizobium; species Rhizobium sp. CECT 9324. The sequence goes on from NZ_CAKKMZ010000001.1 coordinate 1,335,181, forward strand.
ATACTGCTCGTTCTGCCAAAGCGTATCGTCGGCGTCGAAGCCGATGACGGTGATCGGACGAATGGACATCGCGCCCTCCGGGATGTGAATGCGCCAGAGATTAGCCTGCCACTCCGGCAAAGCAATGGCGCCTTGCTGCGCCATTGCGATTGTTCAGGCCTGTTTCAACAGATGGCCTATTGGCCGTTCTTCGCCAGCCAGTCCTTCATCATGGCGATCTCGCCTTCCTGCGCCTGGACCACGCCTTCCGCCAGTTTGCGGATCTCGGGATCCTTGCCGTGTTCCAGCACGATGCGGGCCATGTCGATTGCGCCCTGGTGATGCGGGATCATGCCGCGAACGAAATCGACATCGGCATTGCCGGTCAACGGCACGGCCATGTCGGCATGCATCCTGTCATTGGCCGCCTTGAAGGCTTGCGACGACGGGCCGATATCGCCCATCGGCATCTGCTTGTCGGCCATCGGCATCATATGGTCCTGATGCATCGTGTTGTCCTGGGCGATGGCAAACGAGGTGGTGAGAGCGAGCGTCAGCGACGCCGCAACGATGGTTGTCTTCAGCATGGTTTTCCCCTGTCTTGAACGGGATGTCTCATCCGGGATGATTGAATGGTGATTTGGCGGTCAAGCCGCCGCAACATCACGATCAGGACCGGGGAGGGGGCACCTGCGGGGCAAGACTGCGCGAGAGAAGACGCGGCGAGAGCTGTGGCGCTTCCGCGGCCCGCGCCGGCTTTCCGGCATCGGCAAAGGCGATCTGCGGCGCAAGCGTCACGCAGGCGGCGCAATGCCCGCCCGGCAGCATCTTTACCCCACCGGCTTTGCCCGACGGCTTGGAAGAGGCAGCCGCATGCGGACAGTCCGGATCGGTTGTCGCGACCATCGTGCCGTGCTGGCCGGGATCTGCCGCCATGCCATCGCTTTGCGACATACCCATACCCATGGCAATCGCGCCGGAAATCGGCATCGCACCATAGGCCAGGGCTGCAATCAGCAGCAAAAGACGGATGAACCGGTTCATGGCTGATATGGTAGGCGCGATTGGGTCAAATGCAAGGCGCGCCGTCAGGACCGTGATCGCGCAATCACCCGATGGACCACCTGAATGTCGGCGCTTTGCTCGCCGAACGGCACGACCGGCCAGTCCCAGCGCGCATCCGGATCCGGGACCTCGATACCCTGCAGCAGATCGACGGTTTCCAGCGTCCGTCCGGCCCGATCGACCACGCTATAGGCTATATCCGTCAGCAGGCAGGTGGTTGCTGCGATATCGCGCAGACCGTCCAGATGCGCCGAGATCAGCGTCTTCAGCGCATCGGCGGGTATTGTTGCTTCGGGCAGGGCTTCGAGCCGTTTCTTCGCGCCAAGTCCGATCTGTGACAGCAGATTGGCCGAAACGACGAAATCGAGATAGGGCACCTGGCGCAGGAAGGAGAACGGCTCGGGTTGCTCTCCGGTTGCCAATTGCTCGAAGCCGGAAAGGTCGCGCTCGATCAGCCGGATGTTTTTCATGCCCTTCATTGCGATCCAGGCCTTTGTACTGGCCAGATGCACGAGATCGACCAGAACGACGGTGTCGAAGCGCTTTGCCAGTTCTACGATCGGAACGTCGCGCAACAGGCCAGACCCGAGCACAACGGCCGTCCGCCGCTGCCGCAATCCGTCGATGGCCGAGAGGATCGCCGCCTTGCAGTGCGCCTCATGCGCCGCCCAATGGTTCGCGCAGCGATGGGCGCGAGACCAGAGATTGACCGACGAGCGCACATAAGGGCGGTGCGCCGACGTCGTCAGCGGCCAGCTTGCGACATAGTTCAAGACTTCGAGGATCATGCTCTACCGGTAGATCTGGCTGCGATGGCCGATCTCGACGACGAGCACGACCAGTGTGTGATCCCGGATATCGCAGATGATCCGGTAATCGCCAACCTTGTACCGCCAGAGATGTTCGAAATGCGGACCTTGAAGCGCTTCGCCAAGCTGGCGTGCGTTCTCCAGTGGTTTGACGCGCGTATGCAGAAAATGTCGTATGCGCTTGGACTCGACATGCCCCATTTTTTAAGCTGCTTGATGGCCGTCGCCTGGAACTCAATCTTCCAGACCAAGTTCGCGCTCCATCTCTTCCCAGGTGTAGGTTCGCTCACCGTTTTTGATCCGCTCCATCGCGGCTTCTGCCAGAGCGATGTCGTGCAGGTCTTCCAGATGCTGCTCGATCACATCGACAACATAGGCGTCCGTGTTGGCGCCTGCTTTCGCCGCATGTTCGGCAATCGCCTTGTGCATCGCTTCCGGAATTTCGATCGTGACACGCTTGTTCATGGCCCTGACCCTTTCGAGACCGCAATATACCATCGCGAACCGCACTTCGCCACCCTTCGCCCTTGCCGCCAAATGCTTGATCCTCTAAGACACCGGCACATTTTGAAACGAAGAAATCCGGTTGTGATCATGAGCGAAAAGAACAAGAAGCCGCAGAAACTCAAGGCCCGCCTGCCGCGCGGCTTCGTCGATCGCGAGGCCGGCGACATCCGCGCTGCCAACCAGATGATGGAGACCATCCGCGAGGTCTATGAGCGCTACGGCTTCGACCCGATCGAGACACCGCTGTTCGAATATACCGACGCGCTCGGCAAGTTCCTGCCCGACTCGGACCGGCCGAACGAGGGCGTCTTTTCGCTGCAGGACGACGACGAGCAGTGGATGTCGCTGCGCTACGACCTGACGGCGCCGATGGCCCGCCATGTCGCGGAGAATTTCAACGAGATCCAGCTGCCGTTCCGCACCTACCGCGCCGGCTACGTCTTCCGCAACGAGAAGCCGGGCCCGGGCCGTTTCCGCCAGTTCATGCAGTTCGACGCCGATACGGTTGGCGCACCCGGCGTCCAGTCCGATGCCGAGATGTGCATGATGATGGCCGATACGCTGGAAGCCCTCGGCATCAAGCGCGGCGACTACGTGATCCGGGTCAACAACCGCAAGGTTTTGGACGGTGTCATGGAGGCGATTGGCCTGGGCGGCGAGGAGAATGCGGGGCGGCGTCTGGGCGTGCTGCGCGCCATCGACAAGCTTGACAAGTTTGGACCTGAGGGCGTTAGGCTGCTGCTCGGAGAAGGCCGCAAGGATGAGAGCGGTGACTTCACCAAAGGTGCAGGTCTCGCCGAAGATCAAATCAACAAACTTGAGCTTTTCTACAGTGGCGTGGGTCAGAGTGCGCAGGACCTTTTCAAACCTGCGACGGACGCTGCCGCGCAGGATGACCACTCGGTTGTGAATGCCGACGGACTGACGGCCTATCCGGCAAACTCGATACAGCTTGCAGGTTATCTGGAGCTCTTCGATGCACAGCATCCGGCGCACGAGGGTTTCAAGGAACTCAAGGCAATAAGCGATCTTGTCCGGGCGGCAGGCTACGGAACCAAACGCATCCGTATGGATGTGTCCGTCGTCCGCGGCCTCGAATACTACACCGGCCCCGTCTACGAAGCCGAACTCACCTTCGACGTCACCAACGAGAAGGGCGAAAAGGTCGTCTTCGGCTCGGTCGGCGGCGGTGGTCGCTACGACGGCCTCGTCTCGCGCTTCATGGGCCAGCCGGTCCCGGCCACCGGCTTCTCCATCGGCGTCTCCCGCCTGATGACGGCGCTGAAGAACCTCGGCAAGCTTGGCCAGGACGACGTGCTCGGCCCGGTTCTCGTCACCGTCATGGACGGCGATGTCGAAAGCATGGGCCGCTACCAGCGCTTCACGCAACAGCTGCGCGCAGAAGGCATTCGCGCCGAAATGTACCAGGGCAACTGGAAGAAATTCGGTAACCAGCTGAAATATGCCGACCGCCGCGGCTCGCCGATCGCCATCATCCAGGGCGGCGACGAACGCGCTCAGGGCGTGGTGCAGATCAAGGACCTGATCGAGGGCAAGCGCCTGTCCGGCGAGATCACCGACAACGCCGAATGGCGCGAGGCCCGTGTGGCGCAGGAGGTGGTGCCGGAAGCCGAGCTGGTCGCCAAGGTCAAGGAAATCCTGGCCGCCCAGGCGGAAGACCGGCGTCGGGCGAAGGGTCAGTGATGACTGATTTTCGCCGGCCGACGAGGGGCTACCCCCCTCTGCCCTGCCGGGCATCTCCCCCACAGGGGGGGAGATCGGCTGGGCGCACGCTCACCGTTTTCCACCATCTCTTGTCTTCTACTCGGTCCTTGCAGGCGGTCGAGGCGCGAGCCTCCTTCGATCTCCCCCCGTGTGGGGGAGATGTCCGGCAGGACAGAGGGGGGTATCCTTCCACCGCAGCAGGAGCCATCCCATGCCCCTGATCGACATGCCCGATTTCGCCGGCATCCTGCTCGATGAGTTCTCCGCCCGCGCCACCACCCGCGTCGATACGCCGGTGATCCAGCCGGCCGCTCCCTTTCTCGACATGGCGGGCGAAGACCTGCGTCGGCGTATCTTCCTGACCGAGAACGAGCGCGGCGAAAGCCTGTGCCTGCGGCCGGAATTCACCATTCCCGTCTGCCTGCGCCATATCGAAACCGCGACCGGAACGCCGAAGCGTTATGCCTATCTCGGCGAGGTTTTCCGGCAGCGCCGTGAAGGCGCGCAGGAATTCTACCAGGCCGGGATCGAGGATCTCGGCAATACCGGTGTGGCGGCCGCCGATGCGCGCGCTGTCGCCGACAGTGTCCAGATCCTCACACGCCTGCTGCCCGGCAAGCGCCTGTCGGTGATGCTTGGCGACCAGTCGGTCTTCGAGGCCGTTGTCCAGGCGCTCGGCCTGCCGGCGGGCTGGCAGAAGCGCCTGATCCAGGCTTTCGGCAACCCGGCCCAGATCGACCAATTGTTGCGCCGTCTCGCCACGCCGTCGCCGGTGCCGGGTCTTGCCGCGGAAGTGTCCGACCTGCTGTCGAAGGGCGATGAGGCGGCCCTTGTCGCCCATATCGACGAGACGATGCAGGCGACCGGTTATCTGACCAATGCCAGCCGCACGCCCTCCGAAATCGCCCGCCGGCTGAAGGAAAAGCTGGCGCTTGCCGAAACCCGCCTCGATGGCGCGGCTTTGCTGCTGCTGCGCGAATTCCTCTCGCTCGAGCTGCCGCTGGCGGAAGCGTCTGCCGCACTGGCCGGCTTCGCCGATGCCGCCGGCCTGAAGCTGGGCGCTGCCGTATCGCGCTTCGACGAACGGGTGGCCGCCCTTGCCGATACCGGCATCGATCTGTCGGCGATCACCTACCGCGCCGCCTTCGGTCGTCCGCTCGATTATTATACCGGCCTCGTTTTCGAGGTGGTGGCCGAGAACCGCCCGGCGGTGCTTGCCGGTGGCGGCCGTTTCGACCGGCTGCTGACGCTGCTCGGCGCCGAAACCCATATCCCGGCCGTCGGCTTCTCGCTCTGGCTGGACCGCATCGAAACCGAGAGGACAGCCCGATGACGATCACCATCGGACTTCCCTCCAAAGGGCGGATGAAGGACGATTCGTCCGCCATCTTCGAACGCGCCGGCATGAAGATCGTCGCCGTCGGCAATGACCGCTCCTATCGCGGCCGCGTCGAAGGTTTCGACGATGTCGAGATCGCCTATCTGTCGGCATCGGAAATTTCCCGCGAGATCGGCAATGGAACCGTCGATTTCGGCGTGACCGGCGAAGACCTGATCCGCGAAGGACTGGCGGATGCAGACAGCCGTGTCGAGATCGCCGCACGCCTCGGCTTCGGCCATGCCGACGTGATCGTCGCCGTGCCGGAAATCTGGCTCGATGTCGACACCATGGCCGACCTCGGCGATGTCGCTGCCGAATTCCGCGCCCGCCACGGCCGCCGCCTGGCGATCGCCACCAAATACTGGCGCCTGACCCAGCAGCATTTTTCCGGCAGCCACGGCATCCAGCTCTATCGCATCGTCGAAAGCCTCGGCGCCACAGAAGGCGCCCCCGCTGCCGGCCAGGCCGATATCATCGTCGATATCACCTCGACCGGCTCGACGCTGAAGGCCAACCACCTGAAGATCCTCTCGGATGGTGTGATCCTCAAATCGGAGGCCTGCCTGGTGCGGGCGCGCAAAGCCGAGCATGAGGGCAACCCGACCGTGGCACGGATTATCGAGGCTGTGCGCGGGGTGGTGTGAGCCTGTCTTGCGGATGATGGTCGCTCGGCGCGGACGTGGGCCCCCCCTCTGTTCTGCCGGACATCTCCCCCACAAGGGGGGAGATCAAGGTGGGGCCGACGATCAGTATTCACTTGCAGGTCTTAGATCTGCTGTTTGCCAAATGAAGGCCGAAGCGCTGGTTTCCAGCGGATCTCCCACCTGTGGGGGAGATGCCCGGCAGGGCAGAGGGGGGTACCCCACACGACACAACAAAAATCATCAAACGAAAAAGCCCGCCGGATCGCTCCGGCGGGCTTTTCTGTTGCCAGTAATGTCAGCCTCAGGCGGTGACGGCAGCCGAACCGCGGCGGGCGTCGAGCGAGTAGGCACCGGCGCCGATGATGGCGAGCAGGATGTAGCCGCCGGCCAGCGTGATGTTCTTCATCAGCATGATCTGGTTCAGCGTGTTGATCCAGCCGAGTGCGCCTTCCGGCCAGCCTTCGATGGCAACGGTGCCGCTATGGAAGACGAGACCGGTGAATACACAGAACAGGGCGAGCGCCCAGGCGGTCAGCTTGGTCTGGAAACCGACGAGAACAAACAGGCCAGCGACCAGTTCGAACAGGCCGGCGGCATAGGCGAGCAGGGTTGCAGCCGGCAGGCCGGCGCCTGCGATCATGCCGGCAGTGCCAGCCGGATCGGTCAGCTTGCCGAAGCCGGACAGGATGAAGATGAACGACAGAAGGACGCGAGCGACAAGAAGAAGGGTATTGTTGGTGCTGGACATGAGGAAACTCCTTTGAATGGATGACACTGAAACCCCAAGCCAGATGGGCTTCAGAAAGCTGACCTCTAGATGCCTGCTTTTCTCGTTACGCGATAGATTGACGACAATTGACTGATCGTTCACAAAAACGAAACAATAAGCCCGGGTTCGTTTCCCAAAAGTGCGAAACGGCGCGCTCGGGCCTCACGCAATGACACGGATACAGGCAACACTCGATGCACGCATGATCCGACACACGTCAAGCCTGCCGCCGCCGAGCCGTCATGTGAAGGAACCTAATGCTGCAGAAGCGCACCTTCGTCAGGCACTGTTGGCCGCCGAAAGGCGAAACCGGGGAAAGATGAACAGTCCGACGATCATGCCGCCCTCATTGCCGTCGAAGCCGCCGGATTCGCCGATGCAGAACACCGGTTGACGCTGGCCGCTGCCCGACAGGATCGTGGTGGAATAGCAGAAACGCGACGGCGCGGTCGCGGCCTGTTCGAACAGCCGCAGGATATGGCCACGGTCGCCCTGGTCGTAGCAGCGCATCATGGTCAGAAGGCCACACTCGGCGCCTTCCAACCCGTGCAACTGCGATGCCTTTTCACCCAGTTTCAGCAATCCATTGGTCAGGTCACCCGTCCAGTCCTCGGAAACGCCGAAACGGGATGCATTCTCGCCCAGGGGACTTTCCCCCTCAAGCAAGTGTGACGCGAAATTTGCGGCGAGATCAGCGTTTGCAATCTTAAACAAGGTGGTCCCCAAGTCGAAAGCCGTATGGCCCTATAAGTCTCGGATCAAATGTCTGTTCCAGAGCCAAACTTCCCCGTATGGCCCGTCCGGCGATATAGCCGGGATCAGCAAGCCTGATGCTTGCCGATAGTCATTCCAAAGCGCTCACGTCGAAATGGATTCCACTGCGCAGCGCCCCAAGTCATTCAACTCGCCCGTAGGTTACAATTCCAACCTTCACCTACATCATTTCATATTCACATAAGAATAGTCTGATGTAAGCGCTCGTTCCCCGGATTTCTTGCGATAACGCAAGAGTTGCAATTCGAACTACGTCCGATGAACAAAGGTGGCCTTATGTTTAAGTGCCCTCATCTTCGCCAACGGTAGCCGATCCTCCCGTGTCCCAAATTGCGACCCGAAGAATGGGCTGGTGGATATCATGTTTCACAACACATGAAAACGCCTCATGTTCTTCCGAAAGGAGAAATTGCCCCCATTTTCAGTCGATCTTTCGGCTCAAAATATTAGAGAAATATAATGTAAGAATTCGGAAACACAGAAGATATGATATTAGTGCAAACGCAGAAATGTAATCTCAGATTTAATAAGCTATCTTTTATATTCGGGTATTCTTTGTCAATTCCAACTCCGAAAAGTTGTGAAGATAATTTGGTCTTGCGCACAGGACTGTGCTTTGACGAAGCAACGGGCCTCGCATTAAAGGGGAAATGGTTAACGGATCAAGTGCAGATCCAGCAAGATCCCTTTTTGGTTTTCCGGACTTGCCGTAACGCATGAATACCGAAGACTGTCGCAGTTTTGCGACGCCTGGCAACGAAGACGCTTCGTGACGATGACGCTTGGCCACGAAAAAGGGCGGCCCGAAGGCCGCCCTTTTCCGTATTCTGAACCGTATGGCCAGATGAAAGACCCGAAGGTCTTACATCATGTCCATGCCGCCTGTTCAGCGCGCTTGACGCGCTGAACCACTTGAAGTGATGGGCGGCTTGTATGGCCAGATGAAAGACCCGAAGGTCTTACATCATGTCCATGCCGCCCATGCCGCCCATGCCACCCGGCATGCCGCCAGCCGATTCCTTCTTCGGAAGTTCGGCAATCATGGCTTCCGTCGTGATCAGCAGCGAAGCAACCGAAGCTGCGTTCTGCAGAGCCGTGCGGACAACCTTGACCGGATCGACGATACCCATGGCGATCATGTCGCCGAATTCGCCGGTCTGGGCGTTGTAGCCGTAGTTGTCGGTGTTGCTCTCGAGGATCTTGCCGACGATGATCGAAGCCTCGTCGCCTGCGTTTTCAGCGATCTGGCGAACCAGCGACTGAAGCGCCTTGCGGACGATGTTGATGCCGGCTTCCTGGTCGTCGTTTGCACCCTTGACGGTGATCTTCGTCGAGGAGCGCAGCAGAGCGGTACCGCCGCCGGGAACGATGCCTTCCTGAACAGCAGCGCGCGTCGCGTTCAGCGCGTCGTCGATGCGGTCCTTGCGTTCCTTGACTTCGATTTCCGTCGAGCCGCCAACGCGGATCACGGCAACGCCGCCAGCGAGCTTGGCAAGACGTTCCTGCAGCTTTTCCTTGTCGTAATCCGACGTGGTTTCTTCGATCTGCGCCTTGATCTGGGCAACGCGGCCTTCGATGTCGGACTTCTGGCCAGCACCATCAACGATGGTGGTGTTTTCCTTGGTGATCGAGATCTTCTTGGCGCGGCCGAGCATGTCGAGCGTGACAGTTTCGAGCTTGATGCCGAGGTCTTCCGAGATGACAGTGCCGCCCGACAGGATGGCGATGTCTTCCAGCATGGCCTTGCGGCGATCGCCGAAGCCAGGAGCCTTGACGGCAGCGATCTTCAGGCCGCCACGCAGCTTGTTGACGACGAGCGTTGCAAGAGCCTCGCCTTCGACGTCTTCAGCGATGATGACGAGCGGCTTGCCCGTCTGAACGACGGCTTCGAGAACCGGCAGCATGGCCTGGAGGTTCGAGAGCTTCTTTTCGTGCAGGAGGATGTACGCGTCGTCGAGGTCGGCGATCATCTTTTCCGGGTTGGTCACGAAGTAAGGCGACAGGTAGCCGCGGTCGAACTGCATGCCTTCGACGACTTCGAGTTCGGTTTCAGCGGTCTTGGCTTCTTCGACGGTGATGACACCCTCGTTGCCGACCTTCTGCATGGCTTCAGCGATATCGCGGCCAACCTGGCTGTCGCCGTTTGCCGAGATCGTGCCGACCTGTGCGACTTCTTCCGAAGTCGAGATCTTCTTGGCCTTGGCCTGGAGATCCTTGACGACTTCCGAAACGGCGAGATCGATACCGCGCTTCAGGTCCATCGGGTTCATGCCGGCAGCAACAGCCTTGTTGCCTTCGCGAACGATGGCCTGGGCAAGAACGGTTGCCGTCGTGGTGCCGTCGCCGGCGATGTCGTTGGTCTTCGAAGCAACTTCGCGGACCATCTGGGCGCCCATGTTTTCGAACTTGTCTTCAAGTTCGATTTCCTTGGCAACCGATACGCCGTCCTTGGTGATGCGCGGAGCGCCGAAGGACTTGTCGATGATGACGTTGCGGCCCTTCGGACCGAGCGTTACCTTGACAGCGTCAGCGAGGATATCGACGCCGCGCAGCATCTTTTCGCGCGCAGTGCGGCCGAATTTAATTTCTTTAGCAGCCATTTTCAAAACTCCCGGGCATCAGCCCATTGGTGAATTGTTCAGAACGGAAGGGTGAAACGGCTGATCAGCCGATAACGCCCATGATGTCGGCTTCCTTCATGATCAGAAGGTCTACGCCGTCGAGCTTGACTTCGGTGCCCGACCACTTGCCGAACAGAACGCGGTCGCCAACCTTGACGTCGAGCGCGACCAGGTTGCCCTTGTCGTCGCGAACGCCGGAGCCGATAGCGATGATTTCGCCTTCAGCCGGCTTTTCCTTGGCGGTGTCAGGAATGATGATGCCGCCCTTGGTCTTTTCTTCAGATTCAACGCGCTTGACTACAACGCGGTCATGAAGCGGACGGAAAGTTGTGCTTGCCATTGTCTAATCCCTCGATCAAATGACATTCGCGGAGCGCAGAGCGGGTCCGCATCGATACTGTTAGCACTCGCTCTTGGTGAGTGCCAGCGAGGTTGAGATAAGGAGAGGCCCCTGATGAGTCAAGCACGGGGCTGAAAAAATATCGCTGCGACGGGCCCGCTCTTGCTTGACCATGCTGACGCCGACCCGGCTGTAGAGGCAGCCTTCCAGTGTTTCCAGATGGCGGTGAATGATGGCCAGCCTCCCGGTGAACACCGAGAGATGCACAACCGGGCAGGTGAAACGATCGATGCGCATCACGTGGGAGGTGGACGCGGATTCTGCAGAATTGTTATCAGCAGCCGCAGCCGGCTTGGTGTTCTGAGGTGGGATCTTCGCGTTCATCGGGTTTTCCTTTGTCGATTGCCCTTGCACGCCCGCCAAGCTAGAACCTCAACCATGGTTGAGATCAAGCGGAATAATCAAAGGCCTGCCGAAGCGGCGGAAACAGACCCGAAGGGGCCATCCAGGATATCCCTGTCGCTCAGCGTCGGCGAGGTGGCCGAACGCGCCGGCGTGGCCGTGTCTGCGCTGCATTTTTACGAGCGTGAAGGCCTGATCCAGAGCTGGCGCAACGGCGGCAACCAGAGACGCTATCCGCGCGGCATCCTGCGCCGGGTGGCGCTGATCAAGACCGCGCAGCGCCTCGGTCTGCCTCTGTCGCAGATCGCCGAAGCGCTGAGGCAGTTGCCGTCCGACCGCCCGCCGACCGCGGCAGACTGGCGTCGGCTGTCGGCTTCCTGGCGCGCCGATCTCGATGCCCGCATTGCCGCGATGACCGCCCTGCGCGACCAGTTGGATGGCTGCATCGGCTGCGGTTGCCTGTCGCTCGATGCCTGTCCGCTGCGCAATCCGGATGATCGGCTCGGCCGATCCGGCGCCGGGCCGCAGCTTTTGCGATAACTTTGAGCCTCCCCGAGACGCCCGGTCGCGATGCCCGGTCGCGATGCCATGTCGCGATGCCATGTCGGGATTGCCGCATCAGGGAGTTTGACAGCATCCCGCAAATTTGAGAGGATTCAGCCGTGGAGTGCGCGAAAGCTCCATGAGGCGCCATGCCGCAATTTCGCATCCGTCCGGATCAAAATTACGGAGCAAATCATGGCACCCTATGGCGCAATTTCCGCCGACAAGCTCTTTCGCTTGCTCGGTTCATCCCAGTCTCCCCTGATTGTCGACGTCCGCATTGCCGACGATGTCGAGGCGCATCCTTATCTTATTCCCGGATCCCTTCTGCGCGACTACCGACAGGTCGATGCATGGGCCGCCGAAATCGGCTCGTCCTCCGTTGTCGTCGCCTGTCATCAGGGACGCAAGTTGAGCGAAGGCGTGGCGGCCCATCTGCGCATTCGCGGACTATCGGCCGAGGTGCTGGAAGGCGGGGTCCTGGCCTGGGCTGCGGCCGGTCTGCCGCAGGTACCGATCGCCCGGCTTGCGCATGGCACCGGCGCAACGCTTTGGGTCACGCGCAACCGGCCGAAGATCGACCGCATTGCCTGCCCCTGGCTGATCCGGCGTTTCATTGATCCCTTTGCCCGCTTCCTGTTCGTGGCGCCCTCCGAGGTCGAAGGGGTGGCGGACAGGTTCGATGCAATTCCCTTTGACATGGAAGGCGTCTTCTGGAGCCATCGCGGCGATCTCTGCACCTTCGACACCATGCTGTCGGAGTTCCAATTGGAGACGCCGGCACTTCTGACCCTGGCGGAGATCGTCCGCGGTGCCGATACCAACCGGCTCGATCTCGCACCGCAGGCCGCCGGTCTCCTGGCGGCATCGCTTGGCCTGTCACGGCTCTACGCATCCGATCTGCAGCAACTGGAGCAGGGTTTGCTTCTCTATGACGCTTATTACAGATGGGCACGCGATGCGATGGATGAGAAACACGATTGGGTGGCGCGCGGCGGGCGCGATGGAGTGAAATGACAAACATTGCTGTTGAACATCCGGCGCAGGCGTCCGCGCAGCCGCCGAGTTTTGCCGAGCTGACCGCAGCCTTTGCCCGCATCGGCGTCTTGAGCTTCGGCGGTCCCGCCGCCCAGATCGCCATGATGCACCGCATCTGCGTCGACGAGAAGCGCTGGATCGATGAGGACCGGTATCTGCACGCCCTGAACTACTGCATGCTGCTGCCGGGACCGGAAGCCCAGCAGCTGGCCACCTATATCGGCTGGCTGCTGCATGGCGTGCGCGGCGGCATCGTCGCCGGCCTGCTCTTTGTCCTGCCGGGCCTGGCCGTGATCATCGGCCTGTCGACGCTCTATGCCTTCTACCAGGATGCCGACCTCGTCGCGGGCCTGTTTTTCGGCTTGAAGGCGGCCGTGCTCGCCGTCGTTATCGAAGCGGTGATCCGCATCGGCAAGCGGGCATTGAAAACCCGGTTTCACCGGATCCTCGCAGCACTCGCCTTTCTGGCGCTGTTTGCTCTGTCGCTGCCGTTTCCGCTGGTCATCCTGCTGGCGGCGGTGGCAGGCCTCGTTCGCGCCCGTATCATCCCGGCAGAAGATGTTCCTGCGCCCACGAACCTGGAGGCCCGCCCGCCGGCGCTGCGTCAGTTGCTAACGCTGCTGTTCTGGGTTGCCGTCTGGCTGGCGCCACTGCCGCTGCTTTGGCTGCTTGCGGCCGATACCGCCTTGCCGGATCTCTATGCCTTCTTTTCCAAGATGGCGCTGGTCACCTTCGGCGGCGCCTATGCCGTTTTGGCCTATGTCGCCCAGGTGGCGGTCGAGCAGTATCAATGGCTGAAGCCCGGCGAGATGCTCGATGGTCTGGCGCTTGCCGAAACCACGCCTGGGCCGCTGGTCCTGGTACTCTCCTATGTCGGCTTCCTTGCCGGCTTTCGCCATGGCGGCGGGTTCGATCCGCTGCTGGCCGGCCTGCTCGGAGCACTGCTCACCGCCTGGGCCACCTTCATTCCGAGCTTCATCTGGATCTTCGCCGGCGCGCCCTATATCGAGCGCCTGCGCGGCAATCGCCTGATGAATGCCGCCCTGTCGGCGATCACCGCCGCCGTCGTCGGCGTCATCCTCAACCTGGCCATCTGGTTTGCCCTGCATGTCGTCTTTACCCGCGTCGGCGCATTCGAACTGCCGCTGATCGCGCATTCGGGCCTGCCGCTGGATCTGTCGCTCCCCGTGCCGGACTGGACCTCGCTTGATCTTGCAGCCGTCGCCGTCGCCATCGTCGCAGCCGTCATGATCTTCCGCTTCCACCAGGGCGTCGGGCGCACCCTGGTCGTTGCGGCGCTGCTCGGGCTTGCTCTGCGCACGCTTAGCTGAAGACCGCCGCCTGAAGACTGGCCGCCGTATTCATTTTCACCACCGAAAGGGTCAAGGCTCTTGCCTTGCCGGCATTCCTTTGTCATGTCAGCCCACACGATCTTGAAGTCAGGAATGAATATGGCACTCGGCATTTCCACCCTAGGCGACGTCACCGCGAACTATGATGTCATCCTCTGCGATGTCTGGGGCGTGCTGCACAATGGCATTGATGCCTTTCCTGCCGCCTCCGAGGCCCTGACGGCAGCCCGCAAGGCGGGTGTCACCGTCGTCCTGATCACCAATTCGCCGCGCCCCGCTCCGGGTGTCATCACCCAGCTTCGCGCCATCGGTGTTGCCGATGACGCCTATGACCGGATCATCACCTCGGGCGATGTCACCCGCACCCTGATTGCCGCCGGCCCGAAAAAGGTCTTCCTGCTCGGCCCCGAGCGCGACATGCCGTTGCTCGAAGGGCTGGATGTCGAGGCCGTTGCAGCCGACCAGGCCGATTGCATCGTCTGCACCGGCTTCTTTGACGACGAGACCGAAGTGCCGGAAGACTATACCGCGATGCTGACCGAATTCGCCGCCCGCAAGGTGCCGCTGATCTGCGCCAATCCCGATCTGGTCGTCGAGCGCGGCCATCGGCTGATCCCCTGCGCCGGTGCTGTGGCCGCATACTACAACACGCTCGGCGGCGAGACCCGCATTGCCGGCAAGCCGCATGCGCCGATCTATGCGGCAACGCTTGCCGCTGCCGGCGAGGCGCGCGGCAGCGCGATCGACACGGCCCGCGTTCTGGCGATCGGCGACGGCATGCCGACCGATGTGCGCGGCGCCATCGATGCCGGCCTAGACCTTCTCTATATCTCGGGCGGCATCCATGCGGCCGAGTATTCGCCGACCGGCACCACGGATGAACCGGCGCTGCACGACTTCCTCAAGCGCGAGAACGCCGCGCCGAAATTCTGGATGCAGCGGCTGGCATAAGGCAGACAGGCATGACCGTATTCCATCGCAACGAGAAGAAAGAAGCGCTGCCTTCGCTCCTGACCGGCGGTGTCGTGGCGATCGGCAATTTTGATGGCGTGCATCGCGGCCATCAGGCGGTGCTCAGTCGTGCGCTGGAACGCGCCGAAGCCTTGGGCGTCCCGGCGCTTGTCCTGACCTTCGAGCCGCATCCGCGCTCGGTCTTCAATCCGAAAAAACCGGTTTTTCGCCTGACACCGGCCCCGCTGCGCGCCCGCATCCTCGAGGCCATGGGTTTCCAGTCGGTCATCGAATATCCGTTCGACGTCGATTTTTCCCAGCGCTCGGCCGAGGATTTCGTCCGCTCCATCCTGGTCGAATGGCTGGGCGCCCGCGAGGTGGTTACCGGTTTCGATTTCCATTTCGGCAAGGGTCGCGAGGGCGGTCCGGCCTTCCTGATGGAAGCAGGCAGCCGCCATGGCTTTGGCGTGACGCTGGTCGATGCCTTCCGTGACGAAGGCGCCGACGTGGTGTCGTCCAGCCGCATCCGCAATCTTCTGGCCGATGGCAATGTGTCCGAGGCGGCCGGCCTGCTCGGCTACCGCTTCACCGTCGAGGCGGGAGTGGTCAAGGGCAACCAACTTGGCCGCACGCTCGGCTTCCCGACCGCCAACATGAAGCTTCCGCCGGAAGCAACGCTGCGCGCCGGCATTTACGCCGTGCGCTTTCGCCGGCCTGACGGCGTGATCCGCGATGGCGTCGCGAGCTTCGGCTACCGCCCGACCGTCACCGACAACGGCGCCGCCTGGCTGGAAACATTTGTTTTCGATTTCTCCGGCGATCTTTACGGCGAGACCTGTTCGGTCTCCTTCTTCGGCCATCTGCGCGACGAGTGGAAATTCGACGGCCTCGATCCGCTGGTTGCCCAGATCAGGAAGGACGAGCAGGAGGCAAGGGCTCTGCTTGCCGGCGTCCGGCCGATCGGCGCGCTGGATGAAAAGATCGCGTTTTAGCCTGGTCGTCCTCTACAGGCTGCGCGCCACCGGATGCTTTACCACCCTTCGGGGCGATCTATGTCGGCGCACGCCTCAACCCTCTTCCTTTTCCCGGGAAAACATCTTAAACAACCGGCCACCATGACCCGATATCGTCGATTGATCATAGATCAGCGAATTATAGGCCCGGCCTTCCGCGCGCTTTGAGCTGCCGGAGGGTCCGGGTTTTCAGCGCTTGCACAGCGCTTCTCCGTCTCAAACGACTGTTCCCGATTTTTTAGCGCTGCCCTGACGGCGCGCATTCAATGGCTAGATCATGACCGATACCCCTGAAAAGCTCGATTATTCCAAGACCCTCTATCTGCCGGAAACCGAATTCCCGATGCGCGCAGGCCTGCCGCAGAAGGAGCCGGAAATGGCCGCCAAATGGCGCCAGATGGACCTCTACAAGAAGCTCCGCGCCTCTGCCGCCGGCCGCGAAAAGTTCGTCCTGCATGACGGCCCTCCCTATGCCAACGGCAATATCCATATCGGCCACGCGCTGAACAAGGTGCTGAAGGATGTCATCACCCGCTCGTTCCAGATGCGCGGCTATGATGCCAATTACGTGCCCGGCTGGGATTGCCACGGCCTGCCGATCGAATGGAAGATCGAGGAGAAATACCGCGAGAAGGGCAAGGACAAGAACGAGGTCCCGGTCAACGAATTCCGCCGCGAATGCCGCGAATTCGCCCAAGGCTGGATCGACATCCAGTCGGAAGAATTCCGCCGCCTCGGCATCGAGGGCGATTTCGACCGTCCTTATACGACGATGAATTTCCACGCCGAGGCCCGCATCGCCGGCGAACTGCTGAAGATCGCGCTGTCTGGCCAGCTTTATCGCGGCTCCAAGCCGATCATGTGGAGCGTTGTGGAGCGCACCGCGCTGGCGGAAGCCGAGGTGGAGTATCACGAGGTCGAAAGCGATACGATCTGGGTGAAGTTCCCGGTGGTTGATGTGAATCGTCGTGCGCCTGTTGTCGACGGCAAGTTTGAATTCCCCGAATTGCTCGCAGGTGAAGCCTCTGTCGTCATCTGGACTACGACCCCTTGGACCATTCCCGGCAACCGCGCGATCTCTTATTCGTCGCGCGTCGAATACGGCCTCTACGAAGTGACGGCTGCTGCCAACGATTTCGGACCTCAGCCGGGCGAGAAGCTGATCTTCGCTGACAAGCTGGCGTCGGAGTCATTTGCCAAGGCCAAGCTCGAATTCACCCGCCTGCGTGGCGTGTCTGCCGGTGAGCTGGCCGCCATCACCTGCGCCCATCCCCTAGCCGACATGGGTTACACCTTCGCCGTTCCCCTGCTTGATGGCGACCACGTCACCGATGACGCCGGCACCGGTTTCGTGCACACAGCCCCATCGCACGGCCGTGAAGACTTTGAAGCCTGGATGTCGAACGTCCGTGAGCTAGAAGCGCGCGGCATCGACACCAAGATCCCATTCCCGGTCGATGACGCCGGCTATTACACCGAGGACGCTCCCGGTTTCGGCCCGTCGGCTGAAGGCGGCGCCGCCCGCGTGCTTGACGACAACGGCAAGAAGGGCGACGCCAACAAGCGGGTCATGGAGGCGCTGATCGCCGCCAACAACCTGTTTGCCCGCGGCCGTATCAAGCACGAATACCCGCATTCCTGGCGCTCGAAGAAGCCGGTCATCTTCCGCAACACGCCGCAATGGTTCGTCTACATGGACAAGGACTTCGGCGACGGCACGACCCTACGTTCGCGCGCACTGACCGCCATCGACGACACCCGTTTCGTGCCGGCAGCCGGCCAGAACCGCCTGCGCGCCATGATCGAAGGTCGCCCGGACTGGGTCCTGTCGCGTCAGCGCGCCTGGGGCGTGCCGATCTGCGTCTTCGCCGATGCCGAAGGCAATGTGCTGAAGGATGAAGAGGTCAATGCCCGCATCCTCGCAGCCTTCGAAAATGAAGGCGCCGATGCCTGGTTCGCCGAAGGTGCCAAGGAGCGTTTCCTCGGCAATGCCCATGACAGCGAACAGTGGCAGATGGTCACCGACATTCTCGACGTCTGGTTCGACAGTGGTTCGA
This sequence comes from Rhizobium sp. CECT 9324, assembly GCF_918741265.1. Lineage (NCBI taxonomy): Bacteria > Pseudomonadati > Pseudomonadota > Alphaproteobacteria > Hyphomicrobiales > Rhizobiaceae > Rhizobium > Rhizobium sp. CECT 9324. The sequence continues at coordinate 1,353,151 of NZ_CAKKMZ010000001.1, forward strand.
CCCACACGTTTACGCTGGAGGATCGTCCCGACCTGAAATGGCCGGCCGATGTCTATCTCGAAGGCTCCGACCAGCATCGCGGCTGGTTCCATTCGTCGCTGCTCGAAAGCTGCGCGACGCGTGGCCGCGCGCCTTACGATGCCGTCGTCACCCATGGTTTCATCATGGATGAGAAGGGCGAGAAGATGTCGAAGTCGAAGGGCAATGTCACCGCCCCGCAGACGATCATGAACGATGCCGGCGCAGATATCCTGCGCCTCTGGGTCATGTCGTCGGACTATGCCGAGGACCTGCGCGTCGGCAAGACGATCATCCAGACCAATATCGACGCCTATCGCAAGATCCGCAACACCATCCGCTGGATGCTCGGCACGCTCGCCCATGACAAGGGCGAGGAGATTTCCTATGCCGATCTGCCGGAACTCGAAAAGCTGATGCTGCATCGGCTGGCCGAACTCGGCCAGCTGGTGCGCAAGGCCTATGACGAATTCGACTTCAAGCGCATCACCCGGGCGCTGACCGATTTCGCCAATGTCGAGCTTTCGGCCTTCTATTTCGACATCCGCAAGGACACGCTCTATTGCGACGCGCCGTCGAGCCTGAAGCGCCGCTCGGCCCTGTTTGTCATCCGCAAGCTGTTCGACAGCCTCGTGCTGTGGTTTGCCCCGATGATGCCGTTCACCACGGAAGAGGCCTGGCTGTCACGTGATCCGTCCGCCGTCTCGGTTCATCTCGAACAGTTCCCGGTGATCCCGGCCGAATGGGTAAACGAGGCACTGGCCGAGAAGTGGAAAAAGGTCCGCACGGTCCGCCGTGCCGTCACCGGCGCGCTCGAAATCGAGCGCAAGGACAAGCGCATCGGCTCGTCGCTCGAAGCGGCTCCCGTCGTTCATGTCGCCGATCCGGACCTGCTGGCCGCCCTCGAAGGCCTCGACTTTGCCGAGATCTGCATCACCTCGGATATCTCCGTGGTGGGCGATGAAGGCCCGCAGGAGGCCTTCCGTCTGGACGACGGCACCAAGGTTTCGGTCGAGCCGAAGCTGGCCGAAGGCACCAAATGCGCCCGCTCCTGGAAGATCACCAAGGATGTCGGCAGCGATGCCGACTATCCCGATGTCTCGGCCCGCGATGCGAAGGCCTTGCGTGAGCTGGCGGCAGCGCACTGACGAAATATTACCGGATGGTTTGCGCTTTGGCGGGCCATCCGGTAAAACTGCCTGAAAATGGCCGAAATTTACTGTCAGCGGACACGCTGGGAATTTCGGCAAGACAGAACGAAATGCGGCGAGGCTGGTAGGCACTGATGAAATCGGCATATCTGTTCAGAGTTGGCTTTGGTGTCGCGGGCCTTCTTGGCGCGACGCTCGGCCTGACCGGTTGCCTCGGCAGCCCGACCTATGGCACCGACAAGACGGCGATCGAGCAATTGGCCGATGACGTCGGCTCTGCTGTGTCGATTGGCGGCAAGGAGCCGGCCAACAAGGGCACCAAGTACAATCCGCGTCCGGAACTGGTCATGCCGCCATCGGTCGCCCAGGCGCCCCTGGTTCAGCCGCAGCAGTCGCTGGCCAGCAAGGAAAATCCGGAATGGGTCGAAGCGCCCGAGCAGACGCGTGAGCGCCTGGTCGAGGAAGCCGATGCCAATTCCAGCAACCCGAACTACCGTTCGCCACTGCTCGCCGGCTACGGCACGGCCGGCACGATGACCGAAACCCAGAAATGGCAGGCCTTCCGCGAAGCCCGCAAGCTGCAGAAGGGCGCCTATATCGACCAGCGCCGCCTGCTGTCGGATCCACCGACCGACTACCGCAAGACGGAAGAGACCGCGCTGGCCGATCTCGGCGAACCGGAACTGAAGAAGCAGAAGCGTCGCAAGAAGGAAGCCAAGGCCGCCCAGCAGAGCAACAGCTCCTGGTGGATGCCCTTCCAATAAGATTTGCAGACAGGTTTCGATCAGGGCAGGGCGGCAACGACCTGCCTTTTTCGTATGGATATAGCACATGACATTCACCATCCGCCCGGCAACGCCTGACGACGCTGCAACCATCCTTGGCTTCATCACCGAACTCGCGGTCTATGAGAAGGCGGGCCACGAGGTCGAAGCGACGGAGGAGACCATCCGGGCCTCAATCTTCGGAGAGGGTTCCGTCACCGAAGCGGGGATCCTCGAGGCTGATGGTAAACCGGCGGGTTTTGCCGTGTGGTTCTACAATTATTCGACATGGCAGGCGAAGAGCGGGCTTTATCTCGAAGATCTCTATGTTTCGCCCGATTTTCGCGGTTCCGGCGCCGGCAAGCTGCTGCTTAAACATCTGGCCAAGGTTGCCGTCGACAAGGGCTGCGGCCGCTTCGAATGGAGCGTGCTCGACTGGAACGAGCCGGCAATCCGCGTCTATGACGCGATCGGTGCCGAGCCACAGACTGAGTGGATCCGCTACCGCCTGTCCGGCGACGCGCTGAAGGCCTTTGCCGCCGGGTGAACCGGTCTAGCTCTCACGCCGTTCCTGGAAAAATGCCCGCAGCATGTCCGCCGCCTCGCTCTCGCGAAAGCCGGAATAGACCTCCGGCTGGTGATGGCAGGTGGCTTGCGCATAAAACCGCACGCCACTATCGACCGCGCCACCCTTCGGGTCCTGGGCCGCATAATAGAGCCTGCGGATCCGGGCAAAGGAGATCGCCGCCGCGCACATCGTGCACGGCTCCAGCGTCACATAGAGATCCGCATCGACCAGGCGCTCGTCGCAGATGATCGCCGCCGCCCGACGGATCGCCAGGATTTCGGCATGTGCACTGACATCGTTTTGCGCCCGCGTCTCGTTGCCGGCCCGCCCGATGATCTCGCCGTCATGCACGACGACGGCACCGATCGGCACCTCGCCACGGGCCCCGGCAGCGCGCGCCTCGGCAAAAGCCGCCTCCATGAAGCCGTTTGTCTTAGTCATGCGTGAACTTTCCACTTAACCAGAGCCGCGCGACCTGATACGACAGCCCAAACCACAGGCAAATAGCAAATGACATTCAAAGACAAGTCCAAGCGACCGGCGGGCAAGCCCTCTGATCGCGGCGCAAAGCCGCTTCCTCGCAAGCCGGCCGCCAAAACCGAAATCAACCCCGCACGCGCAGCCCGGTCCGATTCACCGGCCGGCGACGATGGGATGAAGCCCGAGCGCATTTCCAAGCTGCTCGCGCGCGTTGGCGTGGCCTCGCGCCGCGACATCGAGCGCATGATCATGGAAGGCCGGGTCAAGCTGAACGGCACCGTGCTCGACACGCCCGTCGTCAACGTGACGCTGTCCGACAAGATCGAGGTCGATGACCAGCCGATCCGCGGCATCGAGCGCACAAGGCTCTGGCTTTATCACAAGCCGGCGGGCCTGGTGACCACCAATTCCGATCCGGAAGGTCGCTCGACCGTGTTCGACAATCTGCCGGATGAACTTCCGCGCGTCATGTCGATCGGCCGTCTCGACATCAATACCGAGGGCCTGCTTCTGCTCACCAATGACGGTGGCCTGGCGCGGGTTCTGGAACTGCCGACCACCGGCTGGCTGCGCCGCTACCGCGTCCGCGCCTTTGGCGAGGTCGATCAGCCGGCACTCGACAAGCTCAAGGAAGGCATGGCCGTCGATGGCGTGCTCTATGGTGCGATCGATGCAACGCTCGACCGCAAGCAGGGCCACAACGTCTGGATCACCATGGGCCTTCGCGAAGGCAAGAACCGCGAAATCAAGAACGTGCTCGGCGCGCTCGGTCTCGAGGTCAACCGCCTGATCCGTATTTCCTACGGCCCGTTCCAGCTCGGCGACCTGCCGGAAGGCGATGTCCAGGAAGTCCGTGGCCGCATGCTGCGTGACCAGCTGGGTCCGCGCCTGATCGAAGATGCCAAGGCGAATTTCGATGCGCCGATCTTCGCCCATGGCGGTGCCGTTGACGATGAAGACGAGGACGCTCCGGCAAAGGCCAAGCCCGCCAAGGCGGAATGGGCGCGCGAAGAGCGTCGCGAGGAGCGCCCGGCCAAGCCGCGCTTCAGCGAAAAGCCCGGCGACAAGCGCGAACGTGCGCTCGACCGCCTGGATACCCGTCGCGACGACAGCCGCACCAAGCCGGCCGGCAAGCGTGACGGAGAAAAGCGTGGCTTCGGTGCCCGTGATGAAGGCAGCCGTTTCGGTGACAAGCCGAAGCGTGCGCCGATGGCGCCAAAGAGCCGCACCGCCAATGTCTGGATGGCCCCTGGTGCCCGTCCTGTCGCCGAAAAGAAGGTAGCCGTCGAGGGCGAAGAGGCCAAGGCACCGCGCGCCCGCCGCGAAGGTCTGCCGGAAAGCAAGCGTTACGGCCGTGGCAAGGATGGCAAGCCGACCAAGGGTTCGACACGTTTCAACCCGGACAGCAAGGGCCGCAATGATTTCGCCGACCGTGACACCGGCCCGCGCGTTGTGGTGAGCCGTGCCCGCGACGAGGAAGGCGACTGGATCCGCGCCGATGGCCCGGACACCAAGCCCGGTGGTCGTGATGGTGGCAGAGGCGGTGCCAGAGATGCTGCCAGGGATGGAGGTCGTGACGGCGACAAGCGCGGTGGCTTCGGCGACCGCGGCCCGCGTCGCGAAACCGGTGACCGCGGCCCGCGCCGTGAGACAACGGATCGTGGCCCACGCCGCGATTTCGCCGATCGCCCCCGTGGCGACAGTGCGCGCAGCGATGCGCCGCGTGGCGAACGTTTCGGCGCAGATCGCCCGGCCGGTGATCGTCCTCGCTCGGATCGTCCCAGTGATGACCGGCCGCGCGGCGACAAGCCGTTCGGCGCAAAACCCTTCGGTGACAAGCCACGCGGCGCAAAACCGTTTGGCGACAAGCCCGCCGGAAAATCCTTCGGCGGCAAGCCGGGTGGAAAGCCTGCCGGCAAGCCGTTCGGCAAGCCCGGCGGACGTCCGGCAAGCACACGGGCCGACGGTGGCCCGCGCGGTGCAGGCGGCAAGCCTTCCGGCGCTGGCCGCGGTGGCCCGCCGAAGGGCAAGAGGTAAGCCGGCATGCGGGTTGTCGGTGGGGAATTCCGTGGCCGTGCTTTGGCCACGCCCAAGTCCAATGATATCCGGCCGACCATCGACCGGACGCGCGAGAGCCTGTTCAACATTCTGGCCCACGCCCATCCGGGTCTGCTGGACGGGACGCGTGTTCTGGATCTCTTTGCCGGCACCGGTGCCGTCGGCATCGAGGCCCTGTCGCGCGGTTGCAAATCGGCGCTGTTCGTTGAAAACAGTGTCGAGGGTCGCAGCCTGCTGTGGGAAAATATCGACGCGTTCGGCCTGCACGGCCGCGCGCGGATCCTGCGCCGTGATGCGACGGATCTCGGTCCTTCCAACAATATAGAGCCGTTCGACCTGCTCTTTGCCGATCCGCCCTATGGCAAGGGCCTGGGCGAAAAGGCGATGCTCTCGGCCCATAAGGGCGGCTGGTTGGCACCCGGCGCGCTGGTCATTCTCGAGGAGCGCGGCGATGTCCAGGTCACGGTCGACCCGGTTTTTGCCTTCACCGAGGAGCGCACCTTCGGTGACACGAAAATGTACTTCTTTTCCTATAGGCCTGCCTGACTTCGATCAAGAGAACAGGTGCCATGGATATAATTGCTGAGACCCCGATCCCGTCTTCCGGCACGCATGTCCAGCCGACAATAGGCCTGGCGCTGGGTGCCGGCGGTGCCCGCGGCTTTGCCCATGTGCCCGTGCTGGAAGTCTTTGACGAACTCGGCCTGAAGCCGTCGATCATCGCAGGGTCCTCCATGGGAGCCCTGATCGGCGCGGCCTATGCCGCTGGTATGAGCGGCCGCGACATCCGCGACTATGCACTGCACCTGGCCGACAATCGCGCCCAGGTTCTGAACCGTCTCTGGGGCCTGCGCCCGGCCAGCATGCGCGATGCGCTTGGCGGCTTTCGCCTCGGCCAGTTCAACCTGCAGCGCGTTCTGCAAGCCTTCCTGCCGCCGGAAATCCCGACGCATTTTACCGGCCTCGGCATTCCCCTGAAGGTGATGGCGACGGATTATTACGGCCAGTGCGAGCAGATCTGCGACCATGGCGATCTCTATGAGGCGCTCGCCGCTTCGGCCGCCATTCCGGCACTGTTTGCCCCGGTCACCATCAAGGGCCGGCTGATGATCGATGGCGGCATCTTCAATCCGGTGCCCTATGACCTGTTGATCGGCGAGGCCGACATCACCATCGGCGTCGATGTCGTCGGCGCGCCGGAAGGCGACGGCTCCCTGATGCCCAACCGCATCGACAGTCTCTTTGGTGCATCACAGTTGATGATGCAGTCGAACGTCGCGCTGAAAATGAAGATCTGCCAGCCCGATATCTATCTGCGCCCGGAGGTCAATTCCTTCCGCGTGCTCGATTTTCTGAAAGCCCGCCAGATCTTCGAAGCCTCGGAAGGCCTGAAGGACGGTCTCAAGCGCGAGATTTCAGCCCGCATGGAAGACTTCATCAGGCGCTGACACCGGCCGATCTAGACTAGCTGTGCGGACCGGCCTCTTCTCCGACCATCGGCGCGACGGGGCGCTTGGGCTTGACCAGCGGTTCCGGCTTGACCGGCCGGTTATGCAGCATGTCGCGTCCCGCCTGGATGCCTTCCTGTGCCTGGATCCGCAGGCGCTCCTCGTCGCGGCGGCGGATGTCCTCGCCGATGTCATAGGCCTCGTCTTCCGAGACGCCGAGACCTTCCAGGGTCCTGCGCCCGAACAAAAGACCGGATTCCAGCGTTTCGCGCAGCTCGTATTCGACGTCGCGGGCACGAAGCGACAGGCTGTGGATGCGGTCATAGGACCGCACATAGAGCCGGACATCGGGATATTCGGCGCGGATCAGGTCGACGATCGCATCGGTCACTTCTTTTTTCTGCGTGCAGACCGCGACAATCTTGGCTTTCTCGATGCCGGCGGCGCGCAGCACGTCGAGCCTTTTGCCATCGCCGAAATAGATGCGGAAACCGAATTGCGCCGCCTGGCGCACGCGATCGGCACTGTCGTCGATGGTCGTCACGTCGCGGCCGCTGGCCAGCAGGATCTGGGCGGCGATCTGGCCGAAACGGGAGAAGCCGATCATCAGCACATCGGCGCCTGCGCCCTCGAAATCCTCTTCCATCTGTTCGCGTTCGCCACTGTCTTCGGAGACCAGCTTCCTGGCCAGCAGGGTCGCCAGGGGAGTGAGCGCCATCGACAGCGTCACGATCGAGATCAGCAGCGACGAGGTCGCGCCGGTCAGGATGCCGCTGGCGGCTGCCGTGGTGAACAGCACGAAGCCGAATTCGCCGCCCTGCGGCAGAAGCATGGCGATCCGGATGGCATCATTGTGCGCCGATCCGGCGATCCGGCAGATGCTGTAAAGCACCGCCGCCTTCACCATCATCAGCACCGGCACGGCAAGCGTGATCAGCAGCAGGTTGTCGACGATCACCTGGATGTCCATCGACAGTCCGACGGCCATGAAAAACAGCGCCAGCAGCAATCCGCGAAACGGCTCGATATCGGCTTCCAGCTCGTGGCGGTAGGAGGATTCGGCCAGCATCACGCCGGCGAGAAAGGCACCCATCGCCATGGAGAGACCGCTGACCTGCATCAGATAGGCCGAGCCGAGCACGACAAACAGCGCTGCCGCGATCATCACCTCGCGCGCACCCGTTCTTGCAATCACCTGGAACAGCGGAGTCAGAAGATAGCGCCCGGCGAGAATCATGGCGACGACCGCACCGACCGCCATGGCGATCTCGGTAAAGGCGGAGGAACCCTGTTCGCCACCATTGCCGTCGAGGATCGAGATCATCGCCAGAAGCGGCACGATGGCGAGGTCCTGGAACAGCAGGATCGAGAACGAGCGCTGCCCGTAGCGGCTGTTCAATTCACCATTGTCATTGAGGATCTGCAGGGCAAATGCCGTCGATGACAGTGCCAGGCCGAAACCCGCGACCACGGCGGCGCGCCAGTCGAGCAACCCCGAAAGCAGGATCGCCCCGGTCATGGCAAGGCCGGTCAGGATGACCTGTGCCGCCCCCAGTCCGAAAATGTCACGACGCATGTGCCAGAGCCGGCTGGGTTTGAGCTCGAGCCCGATGACGAACAGCAGCAGGACGACGCCAAGCTCCGCCACGGCCAGAATATCGCCCGATCCGGCGATCATGTGCAGCACGGGTCCGATCACCACGCCGGCGGCGAGATAACCGAGAACCGTCCCCAGTCCCAGTTTTCGAAACAGCGGGGCGGCGACAACCGCGCCGCCGAGCAGCAGCAGGGGTTGGGTGAAAAGGGCTTCGGTTGCGGTGGACAAACGCGGTCTCCTTGGCAGCATGCCGGGCTCGTGAACGGGAAAAGCCCGAACCGCCCTTGATGCCCTCTGGAATGCACAATAAATGGAGCGGGAAGGAAAGGCCAAGCCATGCCCAATGAAATTGATTCCGTCAATCTTCTCCAACGCGCCGAACAGCTCGTCGATCTGGCCCGCAAGGCTGGAGCGGACCGCGCCGATGCGGTTGTCGTGCGATCCCGATCCAAGGGTGTCAGCGTCCGCATGGGCAAGGTTGAATCGACCGAAGCCTCCGAGAGCGATGATTTCTCCTTGCGTGTTTTCATCGGCAACCAGGTCGCCAGCGTATCCGCCAATCCCGGCTTCGACCTGACGGCGCTTGCCGAACGGGCGGTTGCCATGGCCAGGGTGTCGCCGGAAGATCCCTATGCCGGGCTCGCCGATGAGCAGGATCTGGCCCGAAATATAGCCGATCTGGAGCTTTACGATCCGACGGAAGTCTCCAGCGACAGCCTGCGCGAAAGTGCGCTCGCCATGGAAGAGGCCGCCCGCAGCGTCAATGGCGTCAGCAATTCGCTCGGCGCCGGCGCCTCTGCCGGCATGGGTGGCCTGGTTCTGGTCACCTCGCATGGGTTCTCCGGCAGTTATGCCGCCTCGCGTTTTTCCCGTTCCGTCGGCGTCATTGCCGGCGAGGGGACCAAGATGGAGCGCGACCACGATTTCGACAGCCGCCTCTATTACGCCGATCTTGATGACGCGGAAGTGATCGGACGACGCGCCGCAGAACGGGCGATCAAGCGGCTCAACCCGCGCCAGGTCCCGACCGCCTCCAATCTGACCGTCATATTCGACCCGCGTGTTGCGCGCGGCTTCGTCGGCACGATCGCCGGCGCCATCAACGGCGCATCCGTTGCCCGCAAGACCTCGTTCCTGCGCGACAAGATGGGCCAGCCGGTTCTGAAGGCCGGTCTCAACGTCACCGACGACCCGTTGAAGGTTCGCGGATCGTCCTCGCGCCCCTTCGATGGCGAAGGCGTCAGTGGCGAACGCCTGACGATGATCGAGGACGGTGTGTTGAAGCACTGGTTCCTGTCGTCGTCGGCGGCCCGCGAATTGGGCCTGCGCACCAATGGCCGCGGTGCTCGTGGCGGCACGGCCGTTTCGCCCTCGTCGACCAATCTGGCGCTGGAGCCGGGCGACATCTCGCCCGAAGACCTGATCCGCGCTGTCGGCACAGGCCTCTATATCACCGACATGATCGGCCAGGGTGTCGACATGATCACCGGCGAGTACAGCCGCGGTGCTTCGGGCTTCTGGATCGAGAATGGCGAGCTGACCTATCCGGTGTCCGAGGTGACCATCGCCTCGAACCTCAAGGACATGTTCATGCGCGTCACCCCTGCCGATGACATCGATCGCAAGTTCGGTGTCGCGGCTCCCACGCTTGCAATCGAGGGCATGACCCTTGCCGGGCTCTGACGGCAGCGAAGCGCCATCTTCCACGGCTTTGGGCGACTTCGACTGGCAGGCCGATCTGGAGCTGATCACGGCAGCCGCCCGCGAGGCTGGTCGTGTGGCGCTGTCCTTCTTCGGCCAGTCTCCGGAAGTCTGGTGGAAGAACGAGGGCCAGTCGCCGGTCAGTGCTGCCGACTACGCCGCCAATCTTTCGCTCGAGACCGTGTTGCGCGAGGCCCGTCCGGCCTATGGCTGGCTGTCGGAGGAGACCGATGATGATCCGTCGCGCCTCGGTCGCGAGACACTGTTTGTCATCGATCCGATCGACGGCACCCGTGCCTTCATCGCCGGCAAAGACACCTGGTGCGTCAGCGTGGCCGTCGTCCACAAGGGACGACCCGCCGCCGGCATTCTGGTGGCGCCGGCGCTTGACGAGGAGTTTACGGCCGTGCTCGGTGGTCCGGCCTGTCGCAATGGCGCGGTGATCCGGGTGTCGGCAACCGAAAGCGCCGGACTTTTGAAGGTTGCCTGCGCCCAGGACATGATTGTCGGTTTTGATCCGGCAATTCGCAAACGCATCGAACGGGTCGAGCATGTTCCTTCGCTGGCGTATCGGCTGGCGCTGGTGGCCGACGGCCGGATCGACGCGACGCTGGTCAAGCGCAATTCGCATGACTGGGACCTCGCCGCTGCCGACTTGATCCTTTCGTGCGCCGGCGGCAGCCTCACCGATCTGTCGGGCGCGCCGCTGATGTATAACCGGCAGGATGTTACGCATCCGGTTCTGGTGGCGGCCTCCAGTCAGGTCTTGCCGGAGTTGTTGGGAAGTCTTACCCCAATTGCCCGGAGTTGACCTTTCAAATGAAATCGCGCAGATGAAATGTCTGCAGAAATTCTATGGGATGAAACGAAAAAAATGACAGAGTCCAGCGACAAGAAGCAGCTTCTCCATCTCGTTTTTGGCGGTGAGCTGTCGAACCTCGAACAGGTTCAGTTTCGGGATCTGAATGAACTCGATATCGTCGGCATCTTTCCCGACTATGCCAGCGCTCTTGTGGCTTGGAAATCCAAGGCGCAGTCGACCGTCGACAACGCGCATATGCGTTACTTCATTGTTCATATGCACCGTCTTTTGAATCCGACGGAATAAGCGGGTTTCAGCGCAGCTGATTGCGCTCCCAGCCGTCACTGCTGTGTTCGATCCGCGTTGAGGGTCACGTTTTAAACTCAGTCTTTGTGCATCTGTTGCTTTTTGCATGGCCCACATTTTGAAAGGGCATATTGGCATTGTCGATGAAGATGAGCAGGTTTGGTCCATGGCGCTAAGCGACGGTTTGGCAAAGATCGCTGTCGCCTCCTACGGCTGGTTGGGGCTGGTTGCCTATCCGCTGTCGCGGCCTTTGCTTGCCTATCGCGCAGCCAAGGGCAAGGAAGACCGCGCACGCCGCAACGAGCGTTTCGGTTACGCCAGTCTGGAGCGTCCGGCGGGCCCTATGGTGTGGATCCATGCCGCAAGTGTCGGCGAGACGGTCGCAGTGGTCCCCCTGATGCGCGAGCTGCGCCGTCGCGATGTGCATGTGTTGCTGACGACAGGCACGGTCACGTCGGCGGAAGTCGCCCGCAATCGCCTGGGCGATACGGTGCTGCATCAATATGTGCCGCTCGATCTTCTGCCGGCCGTGCGCCGCTTTCTCGACTACTGGCAGCCGGACGTGGCAATTGGTGTCGAATCCGAAATCTGGCCGGCAACGCTGACGGAACTGCACCGCCGCCAGATTCCGCAGATCCTCGTCAATGCCCGCATGTCCGATCGCTCGATTGACCGCTGGCTGCGTTACAAGTCGGTCGCCGAAGCCCTGTTTGGCAAGCTCGCGCTGGTCATCGCGCAATCGGATGTCGATGCCGAGCGGTTCCGTGACCTTGGTGCTTGGCCGGTCGGGATTTCCGGCAATATCAAGGTCGACAGTGATGCCCCGCCTTGCGACGAGGCGGTGCTGGCGCGGTACATGCAGCAGATCGGCACCCGCAAGACCTGGGCTGCCATCTCGACATTCGAGGGTGAGGAAAAGATCGCCGCCATGGTGCATCGCGCCCTGAAGGCGCATACCGGCCTCCTGTCGATCGTCGTTCCCCGCCATCCAGAACGCTCTGATGAGATCGAGGCGATGCTGGTGGAAAAAGGCCTGAAGGTCGCCCGCCGCACCCGCGGTGACGTGATCACGCCGGAGACCGACGTCTTTCTCGGCGATACGATCGGCGAAATGGGCCTTTACCTGCGCATGACCGATATCGCCTTCGTTGGCCGATCCCTGTCTGCCGATGGTGGGCAGAACCCGCTGGAGCCGGCCATGCTTGGCTGCGCGGTGCTCTCGGGACCCCAGGTCAGCAATTTCCGCGAAAGTTATCAGCGCCTGGTGCGCAATGGCTCCGCCCGCATCGTCCGCGACGCCGAAATGCTGGCAAAGGCCGTGCATTTCCTGATGAGCAACGATCTCGCCCGCACCAAGATGATGGAAGCCGGCACCGAGAGCATGCAGGAAATGCGCGGTGCCCTGACGGCAACGCTGAAGGCGCTCGAACCCTATATCAGCCCGCTTTCGGTCAAGGCCAAGCTTGAGCCGCGCACTGCCAGCCAGAGCTGATCGACGACTTGCCTCAAGGGATGCCGACATGAACACCAAGCCAGAAATTGCCGGTATCCTCTTCGACAAGGATGGCACGCTGCTCGATTTCGACGCGAGCTGGGGGCCGGTCAACCGCATGGTGGCGTTGATGGCGGCCGATGGCGATCAGACTTTGGCCGATCGGCTTCTGGCAGCCTGCGGCATGCATCCGGTCTCCGGCGACATCGTTCCCGACAGCCTGTTTGCCTCCGGCAACACCCGCGAGATCGCCGAGGGCATGATTGTCGCGGGTTCGCCGCTGGCGCTGTCCGATCTCGTGCCGCGCATCGACGACTGCTTTGCCGAAGCGGCGCAACTCTCCGTGCCGATCACCGAGCTTCAGCCGCTGTTTGCCCGGCTGCACGGGCGCGGCCTGCGCCTCGGCATTGCCTCGAGCGACAATGAACGCTCGATCCGGGTCGCGGCCGATCGTTTCGGCATAACCCAGTATATCGATTTTGTTGCCGGCTATGACAGCGGCCATGGCGCCAAGCCGGAAGCCGGCATGGTGCTCGGCTTCTGCGCCGCGACCGGCCTTTCCCCCGCCCAGGTCGCCGTTGTCGGTGACAACAATCACGATCTGCACATGGGCCAGAATGCCGGCGCCGGGCTGAAGATCGGCGTCTTGTCCGGTACGGGGTCGCGCGAGACGCTGACGCCTGCCTCCGACATGGTTCTGTCCGACATCACCGAACTCGAAGCGGTGCTCGGCTGACCCGTTTTGTCTCGATTTGATACACCAATGCTTGACCTTCTGACGCGCGCAAGGCTTCTTGTGGCTCGCTGGGGTGGCGGGAGGAGCCGTGCATCCCGGCTGGGGAACCGCGTCGGGGGCAAGGGCAGCATGGTTTCGGAAGCACCGCCTTTCTGGTGGACCAAGATGGACTGGCGAGCGCGCTGCCTGCAGCCGGTCGCTTTCGTTTATGGGCGGATTGCAGCAAGCCTGATGAACCGTCGCCGTCGCCATGCGCTGGCCGTGCCGGTCATCTGCGTCGGCAATTTCACCGTCGGCGGCGCCGGCAAGACCCCGACCGCGATTGCCATCGCCCGTGCCGCCAAGGCAAAAGGGCTGAAACCGGGTTTTCTCAGCCGTGGCTATGGCGGCTCGCTCGATGTCACGACCGTGGTCGATCCGCAGCATCATCGCTCATCTGCCGTAGGGGATGAACCCCTGCTGCTTGCCCGCGAGGCGCTGACCGTGATTTCCCGCCGCCGCGTGGCGGGTGCCGAACGTCTGGTGGCGGAGGGCGTCGATCTGATCATCATGGATGACGGTTTCCAGAGCGCCAGGCTGAAGGTCGATTTCGCCCTGATCGTCATCGACACCATCCGCGGCATCGGCAATGGCTGCACCGTTCCGGCCGGTCCGGTGCGCGCGCCCATCCGCACCCAGATGCGCCATCTCGATGCCATTTTGAAGGTGGGATCAGGCAATGCCGCCGATGCGCTGGTGCGCCAGGCATCGCGCGCCGGAAAGCCGGTTCTGGTCGCCAATGTGAAACCGCGTGATGCGCATGACCTGAAGGGCAAGCCCGTCCTCGCCTATGCCGGCATTGCCGATCCGGGCAAGTTCTATCGCACGCTGGAGGACGTCGGCGCGGTGATCACCGATCGCCAGGGTTTCCCCGATCATCATCACTTGGCCGATGACGAGATTGTCGATCTTTTGCAGCGCGCGCAAAAGCAGGGCTTGCAATTGGTGACCACGGCCAAGGACCATGTGCGCCTGACGGGTGGACATGGTGAGGCCGCGCGGCTCGCCGAACAGTCGGTCGTGGTCGAAATCGATATGGCCTTTGACGATCCGAATGCCCCGGCTCAGATCATCGACAAGGCTTCAGCCGCGTGCCGCGCCCGAAAGCTTGCCGCCAAGGCCTGACGATCAGCGCGACTGGTTGGGAAGGGCACCGGCGCGTTTTTCCGCTTCCAGCGAGGCTGCTGCATCCACGTAAGCTTCCTGTCGCGCCACGCTCCAGTATTTCAGCTCGTCGATCAGGACCGGACGGCCGGTCATCGCGCAAACGACATGGCTGCCGGGCGTGAGAATCTGGAAGTCCGCGTCGAGATAGCGGATCTTGGCCTCGCGGTTGCCGCTGCCTTCGAAACGGTTCATTTTTTGTCTCCTGCGCCTGTCACGATACTGCAATACAGCGCCCTCCGGGCGATTTCTAGAGCGGTCCGCGGAAATCAACGCGCCGGATTTGCCGCCGAAGATACGCGCCAGCCAACCTGCCAATACCCGTCTCAACTGCGACCAAACAGACGTTCTATGTCGGACAGCTTGAGCTCCACATAAGTCGGCCGACCGTGATTGCACTGCCCGGAACCGGGCGTCTGCTCCATCTGGCGCAGCAGGGCGTTCATTTCCTCGACGCGCAACTGCCGTCCGGAGCGCACCGAGCCATGGCAGGCCATGGTCGCCGCCACATGTTCGAGCCGGGCCGAGAGCCTGTCGGCCGTGTCCCATTCGGCAATCTCGTCGGCCAGATCCTTGATCAGTCCGGTCACATCCATCTCGCCCAGCATTGCCGGGGTTTCGCGCACCGCAATGGCGCCGGGTCCGAAGCGCTCGACCGCAAGCCCCAGCTGCTCCAGCGCCTCTGCATGCATCATCAGCCGGTCGCAATCTTCTTCCGGCAGGTCGATGATCTCAGGGATCAGCAGGCCCTGCGAGGGAAGCCGGCGCCCGGTCAGTGCCTTGCGCATCTGCTCGAACACCAGCCGCTCATGCGCGGCATGCTGGTCGACGATCACCAGCCCGTCACCGGTCTGGGCCACGATGTAATTGGCATGCACCTGTGCTCTAGCGGCGCCGAGCGGAAAATTGGCAACCGGCTCCCCGGCAACGATCACCGACCGCGCCTCGCTGCGTGCCGCTGGCTGGCTCAAGGTTTCGAACGATGCCTGTCCCACCTCGGCAAAGCCAAAGCCGGTGGCGGCCGATGGGCCAGAACCGGGGTAAGGAGATGCTATGGTCTCCGCAGCATTGCCGAATGGGCGATAGGGCGATGCCTCCGCCGACCAGTTCGCCGTCGGCTGTGGGCTGAAGCCCGGACGAAACGCCCGCAGCATGCCGCCGGCACCTGTGGTCGAGGACCGGTCGCCCTCGCGCTGCAGCGCCTGGCGCACCGCGCCGACGATCAGCCCGCGGACGAGACCCGGATCGCGAAAGCGCACATCGGACTTCGCCGGATGCACATTGACGTCGACCAGGGCCGGGTCGAGCGTCAGGGACAGAACGGCTACCGGATAACGCCCGTGCGGAATGGTCTCGGCATAGGCGCCGCGAATGGCCGACAGGATCTGCTTGTCCAGCACCGGCCGACCGTTGACGAAGGCGTATTGATGCGCCGAGTTGCCGCGGTTGAAGGTCGGGACGCCGGCAAATCCGGTGAGGCGCACATCTTCGCGCTCTGCGTCGAGCGCAATCGCATTGTCGCGGAAATCGGAGCCGAGGATCTGGGCGATGCGCGCCAGATGATCGTCGCCGGTGGATGGGAACTCCAGCGTCGAGCGATCGGTGCCCGACAGCACGAAGCGGATGGCGGGAAAGGCGATCGCCATGCGCTTGACGATTTCGGCGATGGCGCCGGCTTCTGCCTTTTCCGTCTTCAGAAATTTCAACCGGGCGGGGGTGGCAAAGAACAGGTCGCGGACCTCGACCGTCGTGCCGGGATTGGCAGCGGCTGGCCGGACCGAGCCGACCTTGCCGCCCTGCACGGAGATTTCCGCACCCGCAGACGCACCGGCCGGCCGGCTGGTGATGGTCAGCTTGGCAACCGAGCCGATCGAGGGCAGGGCTTCGCCACGAAAGCCCAGCGAGCGGATGTCGAACAGCGTCTGGCTGATCTTCGACGTGCAGTGCCGTCGGATCGACAGTTCGAGATCGTCCGGCCCCATGCCGCAGCCATTGTCGACAATGCGCAGCAAGGTCTTGCCGCCGCCGGCCGTCGCCACTTCGATCCGGGTCGCCCCCGCATCGATGGCGTTTTCGATCAGTTCCTTGGCAGCACTGGCCGGTCGCTCGATGACCTCACCGGCGGCAATCTGGTTGATCAGGGTTTCGGAGAGCTGCTTGATCATCATGCGGTCATTTTCCGGGATTCGGGCGCGGGGGGAAAGGCCTATTTGTCGCCGCCTCGATTTCGCTTGCATCATTAAGCGCGCCTTAACGGAAACGCTCTAGTTTTCGAGACAACTTGAAATGTTTTCCACGGTGGGCTCGCGAGCCGGCGGAGGAAGAGCGGATGGCCGGATCGCTCTTCATATACTCCCACCTTCCTCAAGTGATTGCCGGAATGTTCATTGCAGGCACGATCCCGATTTCAAACCTGTCGCTTCCCGTGATGAGGTTCTTAGAGGCAGCATTGTGAGCGAGTTTCCACCGGTCCCCGCCGAAAACAGGGGACGCAACGGAATAGCGGGCGAGACGTCGGACAGCTTTCTCCAGGCTGCGATGCTCGACGCCGTATCGGAAGCTTTGTCGGCTGCCTTTCTTGTCTACGATCGCAATGATCAACTGCTGTTTGCCAGCCGTGCCGTGCGAACTCTTGTTCCTGCGCCCGCGCGGTTCTTCGAACCCGGAACGCGCCTGCGCGATTTCCTGGCCGCCGCCTATGACAATGGCTGGCGCGACCAGGGCGAAGGCGCCGCGCAGAACCGCGACGAGTGGCTGTCCCGTCAGATTTCCGCCCATTGGAAAGAGCGCTCCGAGCACCAGCTTTGCGACGATGCCAAGCGCTGGACCCGTTATTCGAAGCGTCGTCTGCCATCCGGCTATGGCATTTGCATCATTACCGATATCACCGAGCAGAAGAAACGCGAAGACCAGTGGCGTGCCGACCTGGAACGGGTGCAACTGACCGAGGAAATCCTCGACAATCTCGCGCATCCGGTCTTTGTCCAGGATCGCAGCCTGCAGCTCGTTGCCGTCAACAAGGTTTTTTGCGCGGCGCTGGCGGTTGGCGCGGACAATGCGCTCGGCGGCAGCCTCAACACGATCTTCGACACGGACATCGCAGCGCCGCTGTCGAACATCAGCCGGCATGTGCTGGACACCGGCATGAGTGCGTCGGTCACGCTGAACATGCGCCTGTACGGCGATCCCTCCCGGCCTATCCTGACCCATGTCCAGCGTGTGGGAAAACCCGGCCGCTACTTTGTTGTCGCCAGTTTCGGCGAGGTCGGCTCGATGGCGACGGCCACCGACACAGACAATGGCCTGGCCGTTGTCGGAGCGGGCCAACCGTCTCCAGTGTCGGATATAAAGCTCGATCAGCGGCTTCGCGGCCGCAAGGCACTGCTTGTTACCAGTGACCGCGAATTTGAAGCCGCTGCATTGCAGACGCTTGAAATCCTCGGGCTCGATAGTTGCTGCGTTCGCAACGACGACGAGCTGGACGCCTTCCTCAATGTCGCCCTGTCCGTTGGCGTCTCCATCGACCTTGCCATCGTCGATGTCCAGATGGATGTCCGGTGCCTTGAATTGATACAGGCCGTCGATGTCGATTACGTCGCCCTGGATGGATATCAGTTGTCGACAGACCTGGCGTTTACGGTGCTCGATCGTCTCACCGCCCTTCAGGCGCCACCAGCGCCCGTCGATGACTGGGAAATCACCACCGAAGAGGTGGTCGAACCCGCGTTGTCCTCAGTGTTTCCCGCCTTGGTTTTGGTGGCGGAAGACAACGAAATCAACCAGATCGTCTTTGCACAGATTCTGGAAGGGCTGGGTTATGCCTATCGGATTGCCGCAACCGGTGAGGAAGTGGTGCGACTTTGGCAGGAGCTCGCCCCGGCAATCATCCTCATGGATGTCACCCTGCCGGATATCAATGGTTTCGACGCTGCCCGCCGAATCCGTGAACTGGAGCATGCTACGCTCATCCCGACGCCGATCATCGGTGTGCTGACCCAGGCTTTCGAGCGGGATCGGGATGCCTGTTACTCGTCCGGCATGAATGACGTGATCCTGAAGCCGCTGAGCCCGGACATTGTCGATGCGGCGTTGACAAGGCTTGCGCCGAGCATTGGAAAAGCGGCCTCGCACGCCTGACGCGCTGTCAACCCCCCAAATAAGGGGCCGCGGGCGACGTCCCGACCGCCGATATCGATATGATTATTTTAATGTTTCCCCCGCATCCTCGGCCCGTGGAAGGAACTGAATCAGGACACGTGAATGGGCTCCGCTGGACCTGCCACCGAGCAGTATAACCAGAACGAATTGCACGCCATGGCCTATACCGATCATCTGACCGGTCTGGGCAATCGCCACCGGCTGCGTGACAAGGCCCGTCAGTTGGCAGCCGATCGTGCCGCTGATCCGGCGCCGTTTACCGTTGGCATCGTCAATCTGGACGGTTTCAAACCCATCAACGATCTTTTCGGCCAGGCCGCCGGCGACGAAATCCTGTGCCAGGTCGCGCACCGCCTCAAGGCCTGCGCCCCCGACGGCGCCACCGTCACCCGCCACGACGGCGACGAATTTGCCATCATCCTGCCGCTGGTTTTCGAGCGCGCCGGCGCCGAACGGGCCGGCCAGATGATCAAGGATGTCCTGTCGGCGCCCTACGATCTCGGCGACCGCAACGTCCGCCTCTCTGCCTCCCTCGGCTTCGCCGTCTATCCGTTTGCCGGCAATGACTTCGAGGAACTGATGAAGAGCGCAGAGACGGCACTCTATCGCTCGAAGCGCCGCGGCCGCGGCCAGATCACAGTCTATTCCCGTGAGATCGCCCAGGAAATGAAGCGTGCCACCCAGTTGGAGCAGGCCCTTCGCAACGCGATCATCAACGACACGGTCGACGTGCATTTCCAGCCGATCGTGCGCCTGCGCGACAACCGGGTCGTCGGTTTCGAAGCGCTCGCCCGCTGGATCGATCCCGATCTCGGCTTTGTCTCGCCCTCCGTGTTTGTGCCGCTGGCCGAAGAGCGCGGTTTTATTGACACCCTGTCGGAAACGCTGCTGCGCAAGGCCGCCGAAGCGACGCTTGCCTGGCCACGCGACCTGTTCCTGTCGTTCAACCTGTCCTCGTGTCAGTTGATGGATCCGCGCACCTCGTTCAGCACGTTATCGATCCTCAACAGCGTCGGCTTTGACCCGCGCCGGCTGGAACTGGAAATCACCGAGACTGCGGTGATGACGTCGGCCGATACCGCGCGCCGGATCATCAAGGAATTGAAGGATGCCGGCATCCGCATCTCGCTGGATGATTTCGGCACCGGCCAATCGAGTCTCGGCCGCCTGCGCGAGTTCACCTTCGACAAGGTCAAGATCGACCGTGCTTTTGTGTCCGCCATCACAACAGACCGCACTTCCGAGCACATCATCAAGGCAATCGTCACCATGTGTGAGGGCTTGGATCTCGAAGTGGTCGCCGAGGGCATCGAGACTGAGGCTGAAGCCGACAAGCTGCGTGCGCTCGGCTGCGGCATGGGGCAGGGCTACTATTTCGGCAAGCCGGTCGATACGGCAGCCACCTTGCGTTACCTCAGCGAACATCACCACGAATTCGCTCTTGTGGAGCGGGCTTCGGCGTAACGCAATTGCCAACGACTCCAGTTCGCACGCCTGGAAACGTCCTCTAGCCAGATTAGCCGATGCTGTATCAGCGTCTCGGGGGTCATCTGGCCGGCCATGAGCCTACGATAGCGCGGTATTGGTGCACGCAATCAAGAACCGTCCGGCTTGCCGACCAACGAAAAAAGGCGGCGCTTGAAGCGCCGCCCGTTGAAACGTCAACACGTCTCTCGTTCCGGAATTAGTTGTTCGTCGACGAGGTTGTGGTGTTGTCGGCCGGCATGGTAGCCGGAGCAGTGGCACTCGCATCAGCGGCCTGTTCGTCAAGCGTCTTGAATTCAGGCGCATTGCGGAGGCTTTCCGCCGTTTCGGTCGTGGTCAGGCGCACATCGCCTTCGGCACCGTTTTCACCGGCCTCACGGGTCAGCGTGATCTTGCTGAACGGAACGGCCACGTTTTTCTCGCCGATGCCCAGGAAGCCGCCGACGCCAACAACGGCTGCGACGATGCCGCCGTCCTTTTCGACCAGGAGATCGTTGATGTCACCAATCGACTGGTTGTCGCCGGTATAGATTGCCTGACCCATGAAGTCGTTGGCGCTCATCTGCGTTTCGCTCTGGGCCGTCAGGTATGCATCGTTCATGGCCGCGCCCGTCGTGCTCTGTGCACTGGTGCCGGCAGCGCCGGATGCGTCTGTGCCGGTGGTAGCGTCAGGCGTCACGGGGGTGGCGGAAGGCGCGGTGCCGGCCGGGGCTTCGGTGCCGGTTGCAGGCGCTGTGGCGTCCTGCGCAACGGCGAACGGAGCAATGGCGGTGGAACCCAGCAGCATGGCTGCAGCGAATGTTTTAAAGGACTTGTTCATGATGGACTACCTTTCCTCTGAGATGGTCTTCGAATGACGCGGCCGGCCCGTTCGGGTGATCGACGCGGCGTCGGTTCGGGAGGAAAATGTCTGGCGGGTCCGATCGTTCCGATTTTTTTACCGGTTTATTTTTCACCGATTATGGGAACAATTTGGTCGTTCTTTGGTTTGCGGCGCCCGGCGAGAGGCGCCGCAAGTCATTGTAACGATTGAACTCAGAGTTTGAATCGCGGTTCTTCACGCCCTTGGACGGCAACGCCGAGTTCGAAGGTTGCACCCGCCAGCGGGTCGTTCTTCATCTCCTCGGCCGACAGGCCTTCGAAGCATGACGTGACGGCCAGACGATCGAGCTTCGATCCGAAAAACGCCGGGCAGGTAACGCGGCGCGCCGGCATTTCATAGCGTGCGATCTGGCGGCCATCCGGTGCATAGCGGTCAACGGCGCCGCCATCCCAATTGGCGTTCCAGATCGTTCCTTCCGCATCGACCACGGAGCCGTCGATCACGCCGGTGCTGCGCGCGGACTGGTCGATCAGCACCGTCGGCTCGCCGGTGGGAAGGCCCGTTGCCGGATCGACGCTGACCCGCATCAGATGATTGACCTTCGAATCGTTGAAATAGCCGATCGCCCCGTCCGGCGAGAAGCAGATCGAGTTAGGGATGCTGACCGCATTGAACAGCTTGGTCACCCTTGTGCCCGCCACATGATAGATGGCCCCGGCGCCGGTCTCGGCCGTTCGGCTCATCGTGCCGATCCACAGCGCGCCACTGGGATGCATACGCCCATCGTTCGAGCGGTTCTGGGACTTGCCGGGTTCAATCTCGACATAGGGGATGAGCGCACTGGACAGAGCGTCCCTGAGGAAAAGACCCTTGTCGGACGCGATCAGATGCTGCTTGTCGTCGATCACCGCAAACACGCTGCCGAGAAACGGCAATGCATGTTTGGTGAAGGCACCCGACGTGATGTTGAGCTGGCAAAGCGTCTTGCCGAGGATATCGAACCACCAGAGGCAGTCGGTCAGCGCATCATAGGTCGGGCCTTCGCCCAACTCTAGCCGCTCTTCCGTGAGAACCTTACCCTTGAATGGCACTATTGAGATCACGCTATCCTCCCGCATTGGTCGCTGCGACCTTTGCCGCTGCGCCCCGCTGTTTGACAGGGGTTTACGGTAAAATAAAGAGGCTGCTGGACGCAGAGTGGTTTACAAGTCTATTGTATGACAACTTGGGGAATGGATTCGTTGGTGCTTCACAGGGGAGCCAACATGAGGTCGCGTTCTCGATAAATCCCGTGATCGCGTAACTGACAGCAAGCCTGACGAGATGGTTTCGGTTTTGTATGTTTGGGATTCGAAGTGGATGACATTTTGCTGTGCCACAGGACCGAGTGGTGCTGCCACGGATTGGAAATACCGCCTTGGAAAATGTGGATCGTCATGATGGCCGAACATATCGTGCAGAAAATGATGCCATGACCGCCAATGATGCCCCCGACGCCAGCCGCATCGAGGCGCTGGTGCTCGAGGTGAAAAGCTTCAAGACCCAGTTTGATGTGTTTCGCTTCATGAAGCGCGCGACAGAGCATTATGGCTCACGCGCTTTCATGGTGCTCAACATGCCGGGTGCGACGTCGCTGGATCTGTCCAGCAGTTCGATCATCACCAACTGGCCGTCCGACCTGCTGACGGAATTCGATCAAGGCGCGCTTCTGTCGGGCAGCCCGATCCTGGCCGTGCTGCGCCGCGCCTCCATTCCCTTTACCTACGACATCGATGAGGTCGTCGCGCAGCGCGATCCGCGCAGTGCCGAACTGTCCAAGACGCTGTTTCATCGATTTCGCATGAACCGCGGCGCGTATTTCCCGGTGCATGATGCAACGGGCGCGCGCGGCGCCGTATCGTTCAGCGGCGAGCGCCAGCCTTTCACCATGCGCGAGATGATGGAACTGAGCTATCTGGCTGCCCATGTCTTCAACCGCCTGGCCGAGATCCGCGACATGGACAGTCGCAACAGCGATATGCTGACGGAACGCGAGCTGGATTGTCTCAACTGGACGGCCGCCGGTAAGACCAGCGTTGAGATTGCCGAAATCCTGACCCTGTCCGAACACACCATCAACCACTACCTGAACCGCGCCACCAAGAAGCTCGATGCCGTGAATCGCACCCAGGCGGTGGCGAAGGCGCTTCGTCTCGGCTTGATCAAGTAGACCAGATCCTGGTGCATTTTTGTGCGCCACGTCAGGTGACCGCCTAGAATGACAGCAGGTGGTCCGGAAGTTGTGCTCCGAACTGGCGGAAATCGACCTGAATTGCGGTGATGTCGACGAATTTTCAACTTGGCACGCTTCGTGCTTGTTGAAGTTCAGTCCAGAGGGGACGCTGCATGGCACCCAGCCAAGGGTGCTGCAAGGATAAGCCGCCGCGGTGAACATCGGTTCCTGCTGGCGGCTTTCCTGTTTCCAGGCCTGCGGCCTGCTTCTTTCTTTCCCTGATTGTTGATTCTGTCGCCGTGGGACCTTTTGTCTCCGCATTTGCAGTTGGCGAAGCCACTCGCCTCCATTATCTACGCAGCGACGACAATCCGGGCTTTGACGAAGAGCCTGGGAAATGATCCAGAAAAGAGGACGCCATGACCGAGTTGACCCGCGAGCAGGTTTTGCAAGCACTGGGACGCGTGCGCGGTCCGGATCTCGATCGGAGCATCGTGGAGTTGAAGATGGTCTCGGACGTCTTCATTTCCGACGGCAAGGTCTATTTCTCGATCACCGTGCCGGCTGATCAGGCCGAGGCCCTCGAGCCCTTGCGCCAGGCCGCGGAACGCACGGTCAAGGCAATCCCGGGCGTCAAGGGTGTTCTGGCCAGCCTGACGGCGGAGCGCAAGCAGGGGACAGCCCCAGCGCCGCGACCGCAGCCGCCGGCAGGCGCGCCCGCCAGTCAAGGACACACGCACAGTCACGCTCATAGTCACGGCCAGCCGCAGCCGCCACGCACCAAGGCCGGCGTTCCGGGCATCGAAGCGATCATCGCCGTTGCCTCGGGCAAGGGCGGGGTCGGCAAGTCGACCACTGCGGTCAATCTGGCCTTGGGCCTCAAGGCCAATGGCTTGCGTGTCGGCATTCTCGACGCCGACGTCTATGGACCTTCGATGCCGCGTCTTCTCGGCATTACCGGCCGGCCGCAGCAGATCGAGAACCGGATCATCGTGCCGATGGAGAATTATGGCATCAAGGTCATGTCGATGGGCTTCCTGGTCGATGAGGGCACCGCGATGATCTGGCGCGGCCCGATGGTGCAGTCGGCGCTGATGCAGATGCTGCGGGAGGTCGCCTGGGGCGATCTGGATGTGCTCGTGGTCGACATGCCGCCAGGCACTGGCGATGCCCAGTTGACGATGGCCCAGCAGGTGCCGCTTTCGGGCGCCGTCATCGTTTCGACGCCGCAGGATCTGGCCCTGATCGATGCCCGCAAGGGGCTCAACATGTTCAACAAGGTCGAGGTGCCCGTGCTCGGCATCGTCGAGAACATGAGCTATTTCATCGCACCCGACACCGGCAATCGCTATGATATCTTCGGCCATGGCGGTGCCCGTGCCGAAGCGGAGAAGATCGGCGTGCCCTTCCTCGGCGAAGTGCCGCTGACCATCTCGATTCGTGAAACGTCGGATGCCGGGACGCCGATTGTCGTTTCCGATCCGGACGGACCACAGGCCGCCGTCTATCGCCAGATTGCCGAAAAGGTCTGGAACGAGGTCAAGGCGCATTCAGGTCGGACCGCACCGGCAATCGTTTTCGAATAGTCACCGATCCGGATCGATCGGCCTTGCTGCTGGATCTCAGATCGCGGCCATTCTTGCTGGCTTGACCGCCGATGCCGGACATCTGGCTGCCCTCGGGACGCGTGTCGCCGATGAGCACTGCCTTATGCGCAGTACTGCAGTGCAAAATTCGACTTGCGTTTTTCTTGCCACTTGTGTTTGGGTCCGGGCAATTTGCCACGCGTTGGCAGCCATGAAGGTAAGCTAGTCTTGATCCGGGCCTATAGAACTGATGGCAGTGCACAGGTGATCGGTCCGGATGTTGCCACTGGTGACTTCGACGATGCGATCATCTGGCTGGATCTGATAAGTCCGACAAAGGCAGAAGAGCAGCAGGTTGAAAACCGGCTGGGAATTCCCTTGCCCACGCCGGAAGAACTGAAGGATATCGAGCCGTCGAGCCGGCTCTATGTCGAGAACGGCGCTGTCTACATGACGGCCTCGCTGATCTACAAGGTCGAGACGGATCTGCCGCGGCTCACCGATGTCGCCTTCATCCTGCACGGCAATCGGCTGGTGACGATCCGCTACGCCGAGCCGAAATCCTTTGCGCTGTTCAGCGCCAGCCTGTTGCGTGCGACCGAGCCTTGCGCGACCGGAACAACCTTGCTCGGACGTCTTCTCGAAACGGTGGTGGACCGCACGGCCGAAGTGCTGGAGATCGTCGCAATTCGTCTCGACGCATTGTCGGTGTCCGTCTTCGTCGATCGCAAGGCGGCCAAGCGTCGGCCACCGCGCTTTCTCGAAGACAAGCTGCTCGATATCGCCAGCCATCACCAACTGGTCAGCAAGACGCGCGACAGCCTCATCTCGCTCTCGCGCCTCGTGACGTTCCTGCAGTCTCAGCAGGTCGTGCGCCGCGAGGAAGAGGCGGCCGAACTGTGCACGGTGGTCGCCCGCGACGTGCAGTCGCTTGCCGAACATGCGGCGTTTGTCAGCAACAACATTACCTTCATGCTCGATGCCTCGCTCGGTCTGATCAATGTCGAACAGAATGCGATCATCAAGATCTTCTCCATCGCCTCGGTGGTCTTCCTGCCGCCGACCTTGGTCGCCTCTATTTACGGCATGAATTTTCATTTCATGCCGGAGCTGGATTGGAACTACGGCTATGGCGTGGCGCTTGTTGCCATGCTGATCTCCGCCGTCATTCCGTTCATTTTCTTCCGCTGGAAAGGCTGGCTCTGAGAGCCTGACATCTTATGGAACAGAACAACACCCATTCTTCGGAAGGTCACAAGGGCGCGCGCGGGATGTTTTTCCTCGCGCTCGGATCTGTCGGCGTCGTCTATGGCGATATCGGCACCAGCCCGCTCTATGCCTTCCGTGAAGCGTTGAAGCCGATCAGCGAAGGTGGTGTCACCCGCCTGGAAGTGATCGGGCTGATCTCGCTGATGATCTGGGCCCTGACCATCATCGTCACCATCAAATACGTGCTGTTCCTGCTGCGCGCCGACAACGACGGCGAGGGCGGAACCCTGTCATTGCTCGCATTGCTGTCGAAGACCGCCAACGGCCATGGCCCGATCCTGATGGTGCTCGGCCTGATCGGTGCGGCACTCTTCCTCGGCGATGCCATGATCACGCCGGCGCTCTCGGTCTTGTCGGCAGTCGAAGGCCTCAAGCTTGTGGCGCCGGACCTCAGCGATTTCATCGTGCCCATTTCGGTTGCGATCCTGATTGGCGTTTTTGCCGTGCAGTCACATGGCACGGCAGCCGTTGCCCGTTTCTTCGGTCCGATCACGGCCCTCTGGTTCCTGGTCATGGCCGCCGGCGGCATCAACCACATCTTCGATGATCTCGGCATTCTCTCGGCCTTCAATCCCTGGCATGCCGTCACCTTCATGCTGCGCGAAGGGTTTCTTGGCATCGTCGTGCTCGGCGCGGTCTTCCTGACCGTCACCGGCGCCGAAGCGCTTTATGCCGACCTCGGCCATTTCGGCCGCAAGCCCATCCAGTGGGCATGGTTCGTGCTGGTCTTCCCGTCGCTGGTGCTCAACTATCTGGGCCAGGGCGCGCTGGTGCTGCACAATCCCGCCGCCATGGCCAACCCTTTCTATCTGATGTTTCCGGAATGGGCGCTGCTGCCGGTCGTCATCCTGGCCACGTTTGCGACGATCATCGCCAGCCAGGCCGTGATCACCGGTGCCTTCTCGCTGGTCCGACAGGCGATCCATCTCGGCTTCCTGCCGCGCATGCAGATCCTGTTCACCTCCGAAACCCATACCGGCCAGATCTATCTGCCGTCGGTCAATGCCCTGTTGCTGGTCGGTGTTCTGGCCCTGGTCCTGCTGTTTGAAAGTTCCGAAGCGCTGGCCACCGCCTATGGCATCTCGGTCACCGGTGCCATGGTCGTCACCACGATCATGGCCTTCGAATTTGTCCGCAAGCGGTGGAACTGGAGCGTCACGACCGCGGTGGCGGCGTTGCTCCCGCTTCTTGCCCTGGAAACGGTTTTCCTCGGCGCCAACCTTTTGAAGATCCACGATGGCGGCTATATCCCGGTCCTCTTTGCCGGTGTCTTCACCCTCATCATGTGGACCTGGCGCCGGGGCAGCCGCATTCTGTTTGCCAAGACCCGCCACTCTGACGTTCCCTTGGCCCCCTTCATTGCGTCGATCGAGCGCAAGAGCGATCACGCCCCGGCCAGCGTGCCCGGCACGGCGATCTTCCTGACCAGTGATGCCGAAACCGCGCCAGCCGCTCTCCTGCACAATCTCAAGCACAACCATGTTCTGCACGAGCGCAACATCATCCTGACGGTGAAGACGATCGGCCGTCCGCGCGCCACCGCCGATGAGCGTTTTGTCATCGAACAGCTGTCGGAGCGCTTCTCCCGCGTCGAGATCCGCTTCGGTTTCATGGAAAGCCAGAATGTCTCGAAGGCGCTGGCCAATCTGCGCCGTTGCGGTTTGAAATTCGACATCATGTCGACCTCGTTCTACCTCGGCCGACGCAAGTTGGTCCCGGATGCCAAGTCCGGCATGCCCCACTGGCAGGACAGACTTTACATTACCCTGGCCAATGCGGCCGCCGACCCTTCGGATTATTTCCGCCTTCCAGCCAACCGCGTCGTGGAACTCGGCTCGCACGTCATCATCTGACAAAAGCCGACATGACCCAGCCTTCGAAAGGCCGCCGCATGCCCGGCGGCCTTTTGGCATTTGAACATGAGTGCCATTCCGACATTCATCCGCCGGCATTAACCAAGCATCAAGGTTAATGAGAGATGTTTTTCTAATGTATCTCGCGTCCTTGTGCTGGAGTTCGGTTTTGCGTTTCTCATTTCGCCCTTCCAACAAGGTTTCCTCCCGGATGGAGACCTGGACTTCACCGCTGGTCTTCGGTCTTGTCTCCTGGCTGGCCTTCCCGACGGTGGCTGCTCAGGCCGATATGGCGGGCCTTCTGGCCGGCATCGATCGCGGCGCCAGCAATTGGCGCATGGTGCTCACGTCGTCGCCCGCCGGCTCGATCCACCAAGCCGAACTGGCCTTCTCCGCCAAGGAGGCATCGTCGGCCTTGTCGAGTGACAGCGGGCTCGTGCTGCCCGATGGTCGCCGCATCGCCTTCGACGGCGGCAAGCCGGCCGCCGACCCTCTGCCGGATGAAATGCGCGTGACCCGCGATCAGAAGAAGGGCAGGGTAATCGCCGTAGAGCAGATGTTGCCGCCGCGTGCCTTTTCGGCTGGATCGATCCTGCAGCGCACCAGTTTCCTGCTCGACCCCAAGGACGACGCGACCGAACGGACCGCCTTCGCCAAGGAGAAAACCGAAACAAGTCCGGTCGAACTGGCAAGCTTCTATTTCAAGCGCAAGGACCTGCCCGCCGACCCGGCGCTGCCGGCGATGCTGGCAAGTCTGGTGACCAACCGCAATCCGGATGTTCTGGCGACGGCCTATTCACCGCCGGTGCCGGACTACGCCAGCGTTTCGCCCTTCGATGCGATCCTGACTGAAAAGCAGATGGCGCGCGGGCGCTTTCTGCCGGAAATCGGCCCGCAGGACCATGCCTGGGCCGCGACCGCACTTCCAGCCGGCGTGTTTGCCGACAAGGAGCAGCAATGCCTCGCCGAAGGCATTTATTTCGAGGCGCGGGGCGAATCGGTGAAAGGCCAGGCAGCGGTCGCTCAGGTCATCCTCAATCGCGTCCGCAATCCCCACTATCCCAATACAATCTGTGGCGTCGTCTATCAGAACGAGGACTGGCGCAATCGCTGCCAGTTTTCCTTCGCCTGCGATCGCATTCCGGATCGCATCACCTCGCCATCGCATTGGCGCACCGCCAAGGACATTGCCATGGCGGTGACAGCCGGCAAGATCTGGTTCAAGGAGGTGGGATCTGCCACCCACTACCACGCAACCTATGTAAAGCCCGACTGGGGCCCGACCATGAAGCGGGTCGACACCATCGGCAAACACATCTTCTACCGCACCTATGGCGGCGGCTGGAGCTGATGTGTCGCAGATCCGTTTACGGATCCGCCCTGCGAGGAATTGCGGTGGAGATTCGCGGGCTCTGGCACGCACCGAACGCAATTCTGTTTTGCGCTGACTTGCTTGTGCCGCAATGTGGCGCCGCGCGTCACCGATTGTGGCAGATTCTCCCCTCACAGCGCGACCAAGTGACACGATTTGGCGTCTGTCATGTGAGTTGTTTCCATGTATTTGATCTAAGTAGTTGATATTTATCGGTTAATTTGTGGTGAAACTTGGTGCCGCAATGCCTTGACTATGCAGGTCCTCAAAATTATGGTGCGGCCGACTTCAAAGCGGGCCACAAGGGTTTCTATCCTGCCGTTTCTGCATTCAAATCGGGTGTAAAATATGCCCTGTGAGATACGGATAGGACGGAGGAAGCCATGACGGATAATCGGGAAGAAGGTCTGGAAGAGCGTCGCCGGAGACTGGCTGCCGAATTGGCTGTCCGGGACACCAAGGCGAAGAGCGAGGAAAGCGCGGAGATCAACGCCGAAGAAACCCGCAAGGGTTACGGAATGGCGATGAAGATCTCGAGCGAATTCATCTCTGCCATCGTTGTTGGCGCATTTCTGGGCTATCTTTTTGACCGCTTTGTCGGTACGGCGCCCTGGGGCATGATTGTATTGCTGCTCATCGGGTTCTGCGCCGGCGTGTTGAATGTCATGCGTGTCGTTGGAATTGTGGCGTCGCCACATCCGGCCGATCGCAAGATGGACCTGAAAGACAAAGGCGACGATCGCTGAGGCGGTCATAGCACGACGATAAGATATCCGCTTCGGCGGCAAAACGCGAAAGAGCAGAACGTGGCCAACGATCCTACTCATCAGTTTCTGATCCAGAAGATTGTTCCGATCGAAGTGGCCGGGATTGATTTTTCGTTCACCAACGCCTCGCTGTTTATGGTTGCCACCGTCGCAACGGCCTCCAGCTTCCTCTATTTCTCGACGTCGAACCGCGGTCTGATCCCGACCCGCATGCAGTCCGTCGCCGAAATGGCCTATGAATTCATTGCTTCGATGCTGCGCGAAGGCGCCGGCAGCCACGGCATGAAGTTCTTCCCGATGGTGTTTTCGCTGTTCATGTTCGTGCTGACGGCCAACCTGCTCGGCATGTTCCCGTACTTCTTCACCATCACCAGCCAGATCATCGTCACCTTCGCGCTGGCGCTGTTCGTCATCCTGACCGTTCTGGTCTATGGCTTCTACAAGCACGGCTTGAAGTTCCTCGGTATCTTTGCGCCGTCCGGCGTGCCGATCGCTCTCCTGCCGCTGGTCTCCACGATCGAGGTTGTTTCCTTCCTCTCGCGTCCGATCAGCCTCTCCGTCCGTCTGTTCGCCAACATGCTGGCCGGTCACATCACGCTCAAGGTCTTTGCCGGCTTCGTCGCGTCGATGAGCGCCATGGGTGCGGTCGGTATCGGTGGCGCCATTCTGCCCCTTTTGATGACGGTCGCCATGACCGGTCTCGAATTTCTCGTTGCCTTCCTGCAGGCCTACGTCTTTGCGGTACTGACTTGCATGTACCTGAACGACGCAGTGCACGGCGGTCACTGAGAATATAGTCGCTGGCCCCGGCTGAACCGGGGCCAAAATAGCCGCAACAACCATTTCGAAGGAGTATCCATATGGAAGCGGAAGCAGCAAAGTACATCGGCGCAGGTCTCGCATGCCTCGGCATGGCTGGTACGTCCCTCGCACTCGGCCGTATCTTCGGTGATTACCTCTCCGGCGCACTGCGCAACCCGTCTGCCGCTGACAGCCAGTTCGGCCGTCTGGTATTCGGCTTCGCCGTTACGGAAGCTCTGGGCATCTTCTCGCTGCTCATCGCTCTCCTCCTCCTGTTCGCTGTCTAATAGACGGTTGGAGATTGGGATCACGGCGTGCCTTTCGCGGCAGCCGTGATCTCGTGCATTTGTGAATACACCTGGAGGTGAGCATGTTTGTGACCCCCGCCTATGCCGAGGAAGCGCCGGCAGAGGGCACTGTCCACACCGAGACTGGCGTTCCGAATGCGGAACACGGGAGCGGTGTGTTCCCGCCGTTCGATTCGTCCACCTATGCCTCGCAGTTGCTGTGGCTGGTGATTACGTTCGGCATCTTCTACATGCTCATGCAGAAGGTCATCGTGCCGCGCGTTGGCGGTATCCTGGAAAACCGTCACGACCGCATCGCACAGGATCTCGACGAGGCAGCCCGCTTCAAGTCGGAAGCTGATGCCGCGATTGAAACTTACGAACGCGAACTGAGCGCGGCCAAGGCGAAAGCCGGCCAGATTGCTTCGGTTGCGCGCGACGAAGCCAAGGTCAAGGCCGACGCGGAACGCACTGCCATCGAAGCGGATCTGTCCGCCAAGATTGCTGCTGCCGAAGTCCGCATTGGCGAGATCAAGGCCAAGGCCTTTGCTGAAGTCGACACGATCGCCATCGACACCGTCGGTTCCATCGTCGAACAGTTGATCGGTGCCAAGGCCACCGCCGCTGACATCAAGGCTGCCGTATCCGGCGCCGCCAAGCAGGGAGCGTGACCACCATGCATCTCGACGCAACATTCTTCGCTCTGGTCGGTCTCGTTCTCTTCTTCGTCCTGCTCGCCTATCTGAAGGTACCGGGCATGATGGCAACGAGCCTCGATGCGCGCGCCGACAAGATCCGCGACGAACTGGCGGAAGCCAAGCGCCTGCGCGAAGAGGCCCAGCATCTGCTGGCCGAATATCAGCGCAAGCGCAAGGAAGCCGAAGCAGAAGCTGCGGCAATCGTTGCCGCCGCCGAACGCGAAGCCGCAGCCCTCACGGCGGAAGCCAAGCAGAAGACGGCCGAATTCATTGCACGTCGCAATGCGCTGTCGGAGCAGAAGATCAAGCAGGCCGAAACCGAAGCCGTCAACGCCGTGCGCGTTGCGGCTGTCGACCTCGCGATTGCCGCGGCCGAAAAGGTTCTGGCGAAGAAGACCGATGGCGCTGTTCAGGACACATTGTTCAAGAGCGCCGTTGGCCAGGTCAAGGCCCGCCTCAACTGATCATCGGATCGGTTGTGAAATTGAAAAAAGCCGGGCTTGTCCCGGCTTTTTTGTTGTCTAGCATCTGTCCGCAACGCCTTTAGCGACGGAGGTTGACTGAACGGGATGGATGCTATTCGCATGGCTCCACCTGCCGTAGAGGCCGAAAGCTCATCCGATGCAGCGGGCAGGGGCCATGGATCACGATCGCCCCGCGATGGATCGCGGTGCCGTAACCGGCATGCTGCGCAAAGCCGTAGTCGGGAAAGACCAGTCCGGCGCGCGCCATCATCCGGTCCCGCATGACCTTGGCAAGGATCGATGCAGCGGCGATCGAGACGGATCGGGCATCGCCCTTGACCACCGCCGTTCCCGAACAGGAAAGCCCGTCCGGCACATCTCGGCCGTCGGCCAGGACATGGTTGGCGCTGCATTCGAGGCCGGCAACGGCGCGGCGCATCGCATCGAGGCTCGCCTTGCGGATATCGCGAGCATCGATATGGCGGGGCGATGAGGAGGCGATCGAGACGGTGGCCGTGGCCAGGATCTCCTCATAGAGCCGCTCCCGTTGAGCGAACGACAGTTTCTTGGAATCGTTCAGCCCTTGCGGGATATGTCGTGGATCCAGGATGACCGCAGCAGCCACCACTGGCCCCGCCAGCGGCCCGCGACCGGCTTCGTCGGTTCCGGCAACAGGCCAGAGCCCGCGTCGCTTGGTGCGGCTCTCGATCGAAAAGTCAGGAGCCAGCGGCAGATCGGGAAACAGGCTGGGAGAATCGGGTGGCGTGCGCGTTTTCATGCGGCAGAAATCGCACGCGCACCCGATCTCCTGCAAGCCCCTGGTCCCTTCCTCTCGTTGGACGCGAGAGGCCGGGGCGGCTGACCAGGGACACATCCGGCGCGAGGCGGCGGATAACCGCGCCGGAAGACGAAACCCGGACTGAACCGGGAAACGCAATGTCGAGGCGGTGCCAGCCGCCGGACATCACGATAGCGTAGTGCGCCGTGGTGCGGCGCACGTATCAGAGCAGCGACAACTGTACGCCATTGCTGTTGGGCGACAGGAACAGGTCCTCGCGCAGATGCAGGCTGCGGCGCGTCAGGCCGAGACGTTTGGTCGCCATTTCAAAGCGGCGGCTGATCTGCCAGGCATAGGGACCGGCCCCCTTCATCCGCTTGCCGAACTCGGCGTCGTAGTCCTTGCCGTCGCGCATCGAGCGGACCAGCGACATCACATGCCGGTAGCGGTCCGGATAGTGCTGCAGCAGCCAGTCGCGAAACAGCGGGCTGACCTCAAGCGGCAGGCGCAGCAGCACATAGCTGGCCTCCGTGGCGCCGGCTGCCTTGCCGCTGTCGAGAATGCGTTCGATCTCGTGGTCGTTCAGCGCCGGGATGACCGGCCCGAGCATGACGGCAACCGGGATGCCCGCCTCCGACAGGCCCTTGATCGTCTCCAGCCGTCTCGACGGCGTGGCCGCGCGCGGCTCCATCAGCCGGGCGAGCTTGCGGTCGAGCGTCGTCACCGAAACCCCGACCTTGGCAAGCCCGCGTTCGGCCATCGACTTCAGGATATCCACATCGCGCAGCACCAGCGCCGACTTGGTGACGATCACCACCGGATGATTGGCCTTGTCGAGCACCTCGAGGATCTGGCGCATGATCCGCCATTCCCGCTCGATCGGCTGATAGGGATCGGTATTGGTGCCGATCGCGATCGGCCGCGGCTTGTAACCCGGCTTCGACAGTTCCCGTTCCAGAAGCTTCGGCGCATCCGGCTTGGCAAACAGCCTGGCCTCGAAGTCGAGACCAGCCGAAAGGCCCATATAGCTGTGTGTCGGGCGGGCGAAGCAATAGATGCAGCCATGCTCGCAGCCGCGATACGGATTGATCGAGCGGTCGAAGGGAATGTCCGGCGATTCATTGCGGGTGATGATGGTCCGTGGCTTTTCGACCTGCACCTCCGTCTTGAACGGCGGCATGTCCTCGAGGCTCTGCCAGCCGTCGTCGAAGGCGACGCGTTCGGTCGGCTCGAAGCGTCCGCCCGGATTGAGCGTTGCCCCGCGACCACGACGTCGGTCGATCTCGATCCGGAGCCCGGAAGAGGTCATCACCGCATCGGCAATATCTGCCGTATTGCCAGGCTGAAAGGCAGCCTGGCCCACAAGAGACAGCTCGTTCATGTTTAGCTCCTCGCGGGGTCAATCAATCCCGCCGAATGACTATATTCCTACCATCAACAATGAGAACAATGCAAGAACAAAATAGAAAATCGGACAATCTCAAAGCAGTGGCAAATCTTTGTGCAATGCGATAGAGATAGGCAATGTTGACAGTGATGATGGAATGCCGCGATCAGGAGCCGGAGCTCGCTCAGACGTTGTCTGTGCTCGTAGCCGGTGCTGTGGAAGGCCTTGTAAGCGATGTCATCGTTCTGGACCATGGCTCGCAGGACGGATCATCCTTCGTGGCGGATGCGGCGGGCTGCCGCTTTTATCAGCAATGGGACATGAAAGAATTGCTCGGCTCCGTGCGCGGCGAGTGGCTGCTTCTGGTCGAGCCTGGCGCCCGAATGACGCAGGGCTGGATCGACGAAGTGGCGGAATATGTGGCTCTCAACAAGGTTCCAGCCCGCTTTTCCGAATCGCGTGTCTATCGGCTGCCCTTCTATCGCCGCCTGACGCGGTCACGCCCGCCGCTCGAAAATGGTCTGCTCCTGCCCAAGCGCCACGCCCAATCACTGGTCCGTTCGGGCATGGATCTTCAGCATCTGGCCCATGGCCAAAAGCCGCGGCGGCTGGCGTCTGAAATTATCCCGTCCTGGGTTGCGCGCGAAGCCAGGCGCTGATCGCCGTCCGGCAAGACTATTTGCTGCGTGTCAGGTGCTCGTCGAGCCGTGGCATGATCTCGACAAAATTGCACGGCATGTGGCGGTAGTCGAGCTGCAGCTTCAAGATGCCATCCCACGCATCCTTGCAGGCACCCGGAGACCCCGGCAGAACGAAGATGAACGTCGCATTGGCAACGCCGCCGGTCGCCCGTGACTGGATGGTCGAGGTCCCGATCTTGTCATAGGAGATCCGGTGGAAGACCTCGGAAAAGCCGTCCATGCGCTTTTCGAACAGCGGTTCCAGCGCTTCCGGTGTCACGTCGCGACCGGTAAAGCCCGTGCCGCCGGTGGTGATGACCACGTCGATGGCGTCATCTTTTGTCCACTGCTCCACCTGGTCGCGGATCGCCGCCTTGTCGTCCTGCACGATGGCCCGCGCGGCGAGCCTGTGGCCGGCCTCCGCGATCCGGGCGACCAGCGTGTCGCCGGAGCGGTCGTCTTCCAGGCGCCGTGTGTCCGAGACTGTGAGCACGGCAATGCCCACCGGAATGAAGGGACGGCTTTCGTCGATCCGGCTCATGCTGCATCTCCTTGCGCGCGCTGATGGGCAACTGTGCGGGTCAGAAGCACATACCATTGCGGTCGATAGGCCGATAGCGCCAGTGCCGCCTTAAGCGCCGCGGCCTCGTTTTCGTAGAGGCCGAAACAGGTCGCACCCGAACCCGACATGCCGGCATAAACCGCGAGGCTCTCGCGCAACAGGCCGCAGGCTTCCGCGATTTCCGGTACAAGCGCTTCAGCCGGCGGCTGCAGGTCGTTGCGAAGCTGCGGAAAGGCTGTGCGCCATGCCTCAGCATCGGGGGCTGCGGGGAGGTCTGTCATCGGCGAATTGTCGCGTCGCTCCAGCCGGCGAAAGATCTCCGGCGTCGAGACCGGCATCAACGGATTGAGCAGCACCATCGGAAAGGAGGGGAGGGCAACCGGCGTGATCGCCTCGCCAATGCCCTCTGCCCTGAGTGGCATTGAGCGAAGGCACATCGGCACATCGGCCCCAAGCGACAGTGCAAGCTCCGCCAGCGCGCCTGCGGGCAGGTCCGCCTGCCAGAGCCGCATCAGTCCACGCAGGGTTGCTGCGGCATCGGCCGAGCCGCCGCCGATCCCGGCCGCGACCGGCAGGTTCTTTTCGAGCGTGATGGCGACGGGCGACCAGGACTGCCCATGCTGATCGAGAACGGCGCGCAAACGGTCGCGTGCCTGAGCCACGAGATTGTCCTCGGGCCTCGCCGGGCCAAGCGAGAGGCTGCGTGCAAAAGGCCCCGTCAGCGTCAGGCTGTCGGTCTCTGCTGGCTGGAATGTCAGCTCGTCACCGTCTTCGGCAAAGGTCACCAGGCTGTCGAGCAGGTGATAGCCATCCGCCCGGCGCCCGGTCACATGCAGCGCGAGATTGACCTTGGCGCGCGCGGTCTCCTCGACCGGGGCTCCCAGCTGATCGTCAAGACCTTTCATCGGATCAGGTCTTCTTGTCGTCTTTCTTCGGCGCATCGACCGGCTTTGGATCGATCTTGGCGGCGTCGGCTTCGATGGGCGGCATGCCCTTGTCGATCTTCGCCTGGATCTTCGGCACTTCGGCCTCGTCCGGCTCGGAGGCCAGCGCGCGTTTCCACTGGTAGGTGGCTTCAAGCTTGCGGCCGACGCGCCAATAGGCGTCGCCCAGATGGTCGTTGATCGTCGCGTCGCCGGCGCGAAGCTCGGCGGCCCGCTCCAGTTCGACCACCGATTCGTCGAACCGACCGAGGCGGTAATAGGCCCAGCCGAGCGAATCGACGATGTAGCCGTCATCGGGCCGTAGATCGACGGCCTTCTTGATCATCTCCAGTCCTTCCTGGAGATTGCGGTTCATGTCGACCCAGGAATAACCCAGGTAATTGAGCACCTGCGGCTGTTCCGGATTGAGTTCCAGCGCCTTGCGGAAGTCCGGCTCGGCCTTGTCCCACTTCTTCAGCCGTTCATTGGCGATGCCGCGCTGGAAGAAGATCGACCAGTGGTTCTTGGCCGGCGATTGACCGATAACCTCGACGGCCTTGTCGTAATTTGTCGCCATGGCCGCATAGTCCTTGGCTTCCGACAGCACACTGCCATAGGCGAGATAGCTGCGCACGTCCTTCGGGTCAGAGGCAATCAGCCCCTGCAGATGCGTGCGTGCATCCTCAACCTTGCCGGTTTCTGCCAGCGTCAGGCCGAGTTGTAATTCGGAAATCCGCCGCATCGGCGATGTTTCCGGCACCTGGCGGTAGAAATCGATCGCCTTTTCCGGCTGTTTGGCGTTTTCGGCAATGCCGCCGAGCAGGACCAGCGTGTCGGCCGCGTCTTTGTCCAGCGCATGCGATAGCTGCAGATAGAGCATCACCGTGTCTTCGGCGCCTTCGCGGTTGAGCGCGCCACCGATGGAAAACAACACGCCGGCCGCACCCTGTGCCGCGTTCGCGACCATCGGCTTCGGCTTGCCGCCGGCTTCGATTGCATCGCGCAGCGCCTTGAACGGTGCGTAATTGTTGATCAGTTCGTCACCGGCCGCCAGCGCATCCAGTGCCTTCTGCTTGTTACCGGCATTGGCTTCGAGCGTTGCCAGCGCAATGACTGCCCGGGCAAAGGTGTCCGGCGCGGTCGCGCCGCCGCTGCGGTCGATCAGTGTGTCCGTCAGCGCCTTCCGGGCTGCGTCGTTATCGCCGGTCAGGGCGGCGATTACGCCGACATTGTAGTTACGGAAAATCGCATACCAGCTCGGACCCTCAAGGCCTTTCACCAGATCAAGGGCTTCCTTGCCCTTGCCTTCGCCGACCATTGTCCAGGCAATCAGCAATTCGTTCATCAGCCGGTCAAGATCGTTCGGGCCTTCGTATTTGAAGGTCTTCAGCGCATCGTCATAGCGGCCATCGCGGATCGCCTGGAATCCGAGCGCCACGGATGTCACGCGCTCGACGGCCGGATCGTTCTCCAGTTCCTTGGCGAGCTTTGCGCCTTCGTCGAAGTCTCCGTTCATGATCAGGGCGATCATCAGCCGCTGCTGGATATCCAGTTCGTCAGGCGAAAGCTCGAGCGCCTTCTTGTAGAGCAGGATGGCATTGGCGTAGTCGCGGTCGGCTTCGGCAGTCCGGGCGGCCAGGAAAGCGCCGGCAAAGCTGTCGACGCTGTCAAGATCGAAGCTCTCGGTTTCGGCGGGCGTGTCGGGCGACGCAGCTGAAGCGATCGGGGCTTGGAAGACGCTAAGAAGCAGCGCCAGGGCAGTGCCGGCGAGGAAGCGAGTGGCGGGACTTTGCCGCATGAACGAGCCTTTCAAGAACCGATAAAGTGCGCAGGTCGTGCTTATATGGGAACGACGCGCGATGATTCACGCATAGAATGGCTTTTTTGAAGCAGGCCCGCAAGGCAATCGCCCGTGCGCCACAATTGCCCGGGTCAATTCACCCGGGCGATACAGAAGTCGATCACGTCGTTGAGCGCATCTTTCCACGGCGTCTCCGGCAGGGGGGCCAGCGCGTCGCGGGCGATCGTGCCGTAGTGCTGTGCCCGCTGGATCGTTTCGCCGAGCGCACCATAGCGGCTGATCAGGCCCAAAGCCCTTTCGAGCCTCGCGTCGTCGTTCTGGCCGCCTTCGATGGATTCGCGCCAGAAGTCGCGCTCGACGGCCGTTCCGCGGCGGTAGGACAGGATCACCGGCAGGGTGATCTTGCCTTCGCGGAAATCGTCGCCGACATTCTTGCCGAGATCGGCAGCCTTGCCGCCGTAATCCAGCGCGTCGTCGACCAGCTGGAAGGCGAGGCCGAGATTCATGCCGTAGGATTTCAGCGCATTGCGCGTCGCCTTGTCGGTCTGGGCGACGATCGGGCCGACTTCGGCCGCCGCAGCAAACAGCGCGGCCGTTTTGGCACGAATGACCGACAGGTAGTCGTCTTCGGTGGTTTCCATGTTCTTGGCGACGGACAGTTGCAACACTTCGCCTTCGGCAATGACAGAGGCCGCCGTCGACAGCACGTCGAGCGCATCGAGCGAGCCGACATCGACCATCATCCGGAACGCCTGGCCAAGCAGGAAGTCGCCGACGAGAACGCTGGCCTGATTGCCCCAGATGGTGCGCGCCGTCGACTTACCGCGCCTGAGATCGCTTTCGTCGACCACGTCGTCATGCAGCAGCGTTGCCGTGTGCATGAATTCGACGGCGGTCGCCAGCTTGATGTGATGCTCGCCCTCGTAGCCGAACATCGCGGCGGTTGCCAAAGTCAGCATTGGTCGCAGCCGCTTGCCGCCCGATGAAATCAGGTGATTGGCGACTTCCGGGATCATCTGCACGTCCGAGCCCGCCTTCGACAGGATCAGCTGGTTGACCCGTTCCATGCCGCTTTTGGTCAGGTCCACCAAGGGCTTGATGGAAGCCTGTTTGTTTTTGTTTTCCTCAAGCGGTATGACTACGCCCAACGCACCGGACTCCTGTTCAATTCTGTCTCGACAATAAAAAGCCGAGGCACCCACGGCAAGGGGCGAATTGTCCCGGAACGGTAAAGAAGAAGGTTTTCTGGATAAAATGCACGAGATCATCCGTTCGAACGACGTCGTCCTTCTGTCCTTTGCCGAAAGCCTGATGCGGGATGCAGGTATTTCCGTGATGATTGCCGACCAGCAGATGAGCATTCTCGAAGGGTCGCTCGGCATGCTGCAGCGCCGGCTTCTGGTCGATTCAGACGAGGTCGATCAGGCGCGCCAGATCCTGACCGACGCCGGTCTTGCCGCAGAATTGCGGGACCACGAGGCCTGAAGCCCCATGTCGCCCCAGCCGGTCGAAACCATCGATGCCTTTCACAGAGGCCGTTTCCATCTGGTCCAGCCGCGCGGTCGCGGCCACCGCGCCGGCATGGATGCCATGCTGCTTGCATCCCTGGTGATGCAGGACGGGGCCTTTCGTGTGGCGGATCTGGGAGCGGGGGCAGGTGCTGCCGGATTTGCCGTGGCCTCGCGCCTGCCGGATGCCGAGGTGGTACTCGTCGAACGCTCGCCGGACATGGCGGAATTCGCGCGCAAGAGCCTTGCCCTCATTGAAAACGTAAAATTCGCCGACCGTATCTCCGTTCTTGAAACGGACGTCACCCTGACCGGCCGTGCCCGGTTTGCCGCCGGCCTGCGCGATGACAGCTTCCACCATGTCATCATGAACCCGCCTTTCAACGATGCCAGCGACCGCCGTACGCCCGACGTCTTGAAGGCCGAGGCGCATGCCATGACGGAAAACCTGTTCGAGAGCTGGATCCGCACCGCCGGTGCCATCACCATGCCGGGCGGACAACTGTCGCTGATTGCCAGGCCGCAATCAATCGCCGAGATCATCGCCGCCTGCGGTCGCCGCTTCGGCGGTGTGGAAATTACCGCTATCCATCCGCGGCCGGGCGAGAGCGCGACGCGCATTCTGGTCACCGCGATCATGGGATCGCGGGCGCGTTTGCAACTGCGCTCGCCGCTGCTGATGCATGATCGCGAGGACAGCCATGCCTTCGCGCCGCTGGTTGACGATCTGAACAACGGGCGCATCGGCTACAGCCGTCTGCGCTGATGGCGCGTCGGGTGAATTTTGACTGCAGCCATTGCGTTTGGGGGCCGGCTTCTTACATCTCCCACAAGGTTTTGACAGGTAGGAGATTGTGCGTCCATGGCAGATTTTTTGAAGCGGCTGGTGCCGAAACGCTTCCGCAAGCAGGGAACCGTTATTCCGGTCGTGCGTCTGCATGGTGCGATCATGAGCGGTGGCTCGAAGTTCCGCCCAGCCCTCAATCTTGCCAGTGTCGCGCCGCAGTTGGAAAAGGCCTTCGCCATGAAGGACAGTCCGGCCGTGGCTCTGTCGATCAATTCTCCAGGTGGTTCGCCTGTCCAGTCGCGCATGATCTTTGACAGAATTCGTGCGCTTGCCGAAGAGAAGAACAAGCGCGTGCTCGTCTTCGTTGAGGATGTTGCGGCCTCCGGCGGCTATATGCTCGCCATTGCCGGCGATGAGATCATTGTCGATGCCACCTCGATTGTCGGCTCCATCGGTGTGGTGTCCGGCGGCTTCGGTTTCCCGGAGCTCCTGAAGAAGATCGGCGTCGAGCGCCGCGTTTATACCGCCGGCGAGAACAAGGCGATCCTCGATCCCTTCCAGCCGGAGAAGGAAGGCGACATCGAATATCTGAAGACCCTGCAGCTGGAAATCCACGAGATCTTCATTGACATGGTCAAGGCCCGGCGCGGCGTGCTCCTGGCCGAAGATCCGACGCTGTTTTCCGGTCTCTTCTGGACCGGTCGGCGCGGCGTCGAACTCGGTCTTGTCGATCGGCTGGGCAATATGCGCCAGGAAATCAAGACACGATATGGCAAGGATGCACGGCTGGAACTGATCAGCGGTGCCAAGAGCCTGTTCGGCAAGCGCGTCACCGGCGTCGATGCCTTCGGATCGATCGATCAGATCGCCGCTCAGGCCGTGTCGGGACTTGCCGACACGCTGGAGGAGAAGGCACTATGGTCGCGCTACGGTCTTTGACCTCGGCAAGACAACAATAAGATGCGACGGGGCGAGGGGATATGGCGCAACTGATATTTTTCGGCCTGCTGTTCGGCGGTGGCTGGTTGCTATACCGCAAGTTCGTCAGCGATGCGGAAAGACTGGCAAAGAAGTCCCGCGCGGCCGAAAAAGAGCGCGAAACCGGCGCCATCGGCACGCTGATCCAGGACAAGGAAACCGGCGAATACCGGGTACGGCGCGAGGACGAATAGAACTGCGCCAACCGGTCTTGTCGCCGTGTTTCGCTCAACCCCGCAGGAGAGTGGCCGATGGCAGAGGAAATCCAGCCCGATGCAGGTCAGTATCCGTCTGAAGCTCTGGGTCCAATGGTGCCGTCGCAAGACACACCGACCTCGCCAACGGAGGTGCGGCCCGCTCAGCACCATTGGGAAAACGTCTACCAGAACAAGGCCGACAACGAAGTTAGCTGGTACGAGCAAAGGCCTGATCTGTCCGTTTCGCTTTTGCGCTCAGCCGGGGTTGAGCTTGATGCGACGGTGGTCGATATCGGCGGCGGCGCCTCTGCTCTTGTTGATGTTTTGATGCGTGCCGGACAGGCACATGTCACGGTGCTTGATCTCTCCGCTGCGGCCCTTGAGCGCGCGCGAGAGCGTCTGTCGGCCGCGCCTGGGGTAGACTGGGTCGTTTCCGACATCCGCGACTGGAGGCCCGGTCGCCTTTTTGACGCCTGGCATGATCGGGCCGCATTTCATTTTCTCACGGCAACCGAAGACCAGGAGGCCTATATTGTCGTGTTGAAATCAGCGCTTTCGGTTGGCGGAGTGGCGATCATCGGTACCTTCGCCCCGGATGGTCCGGAAAAATGCAGCGGCCTGCCCGTCGCTCGCCATGATGCCGTCAGCCTGCAACGGCTGCTCGGAGCTGACTTCGAGCTGTGCGACAGCCGCAGCCACGCCCATCACACTCCATGGGGCACTGTTCAGAAATTTCAGTTCAGCACCTTTCGCAGGCAAGGCCTATCGTAACTGAACCCCGAGGAGCGAAATTTGATCTCATCCCGCGTCTTGAGTTGACCCATGTTCCGCCCTAGATTCACGTCAAAGTGAACAATATGCAGGCGGAAGCAGAATGTCGGTTCTGACGCCTGATGATGATGGCCTCGAAGGGGAACGACAATTCGCGCGCAGGATTTCCTCAATATCGGTGGAGAGGCTGCAGAAGAAATTCGCGGCTTCGATTGGTCTTCGACGAGCTTGGGGCCAACGGATCATTGGCCACAGTCGCTGAAATCGACACTTCATATGGTTCTGTGCTCCCGACAGCCCATGTGCTTCTGGTGGGGTGACGACCTGCTGCAATTCCACAACGATGCCTATCTGCCAATGCTCGGACAACGACAGCCGGCAATCGGCCAGCCTTTCAAGCAGCTCTGGTCCGACGTCTGGGAAGACGTTCTCCCTTTCGTCCGCAGCGCTCTTGCCGGCCAGGGAACCTGGACCGAGAATCTGCCGCTGACCATGACCCGCAACGGTTACGACGAGCGGACCTTTTGGACGTTTTCCTACAGCCCCATTTATGACGAAGCGGGCACTATCGGGGGAATCCTGAATATCGTCACCGAGACGACACGGGCGATGAATGATCGGGCGGCCCTCGAACAGGCCTATGCCGACGCCAAGGAGCATATCCGCGAACGCGAGCAGCACGAGGAGCAGTTGAAGCTTCTCAACCGCGAACTTGCGCACCGGATGAAGAATACCCTTGCCATGGTCCAGTCGATTGTCAGCCAGACCTTGCGCGGCGCGTCATCCCTGTCGGATGCCGCCGCGACGATCTCCGCCCGCATCCAGGCCTTGGCCAAGGCGCAGGATCTGCTCACCGGCACGAGCGTGACGGCGG
This sequence comes from Rhizobium sp. CECT 9324, assembly GCF_918741265.1. Lineage (NCBI taxonomy): Bacteria > Pseudomonadati > Pseudomonadota > Alphaproteobacteria > Hyphomicrobiales > Rhizobiaceae > Rhizobium > Rhizobium sp. CECT 9324. The sequence goes on from NZ_CAKKMZ010000001.1 coordinate 1,396,496, forward strand.
CCCAGGTGTCGGCGATCGCCAATGCCGCGGTTGCGCCGCATAGCGATGACGAAATGCGCTTCCAGATGCAGGGTCCGAATGTTTATCTGTCGGCACAACAGGCGCTGGGCCTGTCGATGGCCATTCACGAATTGGCGACCAATGCCACCAAATACGGTGCCCTGTCCTTGCCGGGCGGGCGTGTCGACATCCGCTGGGCGTGTGACGGGGACGAGAGCTTTTCCTTCGACTGGCGCGAAAGCGGTGGTCCGCCGGTCAGCGAACCGAGCCGTCGCGGCTTCGGTTCACGCCTAACCGAGCGGGTTGTCTCGGACCTGTTCAAGGGCGAGGCGAAGATCCATTTTCGGCCGGATGGCGTCGTTTTCTCGCTGAATGGCCAATTGAACCAGATCGCCGATCTGGATCGCTAGCGCCGCAATCTGCGCTTTGCCGCGCCTGCATTCCGTCCCGGATGCTTGACCCGTCCGCCCCATCGTGGCACCAGACGGACCACACATTTCCAGCCAAGTTTTGGACGATATCCCATGACCACGTCTCTTGCCCCGCATATGGACCCGAAGCGTTCTTTCCAGGCGCTGATCCTGACTTTGCATGCCTATTGGGCCGACAAGGGCTGCGCCGTGCTGCAGCCTTACGACATGGAAGTGGGGGCAGGCACGTTCCATCCGGCAACGACGCTGCGTGCGCTGGGCCCCAAGCCGTGGAAGGCCGCCTATGTCCAGCCGTCGCGCCGCCCCTCCGATGGCCGCTATGGCGAAAACCCCAACCGGTTGCAGCATTATTACCAGTATCAGGTCATCCTGAAGCCGAACCCGTCCAACCTGCAGGAACTCTATCTGGGCTCGCTGAAGGCGATCGGGCTCGATCCGTTGCTGCATGACATCCGTTTTGTCGAGGACGACTGGGAAAGCCCGACGCTCGGCGCCTGGGGTCTCGGCTGGGAATGCTGGTGCGATGGCATGGAAGTGTCGCAGTTCACCTACTTCCAGGCCGTCTGCGGCATCGACGTCTCGCCGGTTGCCGGCGAACTGACCTATGGCCTTGAGCGTCTCGCCATGTATGTCCAGGGTGTCGACAATGTCTACGACCTCAACTTCAATGGTCGCGAAGGCGAAGAGAAGATCTCCTATGGCGACGTCTTCCTGCAGGCTGAGCAGGAATATTCCCGCCACAACTTCGAATTCGCCAATACCGAGATGTTGCTGCGCCATTTCGAAGACGCGGAAAAGGAATGCCAGGCGATTCTCGCCGCCGGCGCTCCTTCGGACAACGACAATCAGCGCCTGCACAAATGCGTCTTCCCGGCCTATGACCAGTGCATCAAGGCAAGCCATGTCTTCAACCTGCTCGATGCCCGTGGTGTGATCTCGGTCACCGAACGCCAGAGCTATATCCTGCGCGTGCGCACGCTCGCCAAGGCCTGCGGCGAAGCATTTTTGCTGACCGACGCCGGCGGGGTGAATTTCGGCAAGGCGGCCTGATACATGCAAAATGACGCTGCCGTCAGGCGGCGTCGTTGCGCTCGAGAGACAATCGGAAACCCAGGGCGTTGACCACTTTTTGCACCGTCTGGTAGCGCAGCTTTGATCCGGATTTCAGCCCTTTGTAAAGGCTTTCCCGACCAAGGCCCGAAAGCTCGGCTATCTGCGACATGCCCCTGGCCTTGGCGACATGCCCCAAGGCGGTAATAAAAACGTCGGGATTTTCGTCTTCTATGGCCAACGCCAGATATTCAAGCATCGCCTCTGGGTCTTCGAGGTAGTCGGCGATCTCGAATTTGCTGGTTATGGTCATGTTCGCTTCTCTCATAGGCTGCCAGCCATTGCGATGGCCTTCCGGATGTCCCGTTTCTGCGAAGACTTGTCACCGCCGATCAGAAGCAGGTAAACCGTTGCACCGCGACGGGTATAATACACTCGGTACCCTGGCCCGTGGTGAATGCGCATTTCGAAGACGTCTGCGCCCACCGGTGCGCAGTCGCCGAAATTCCCCTGTTCTGCCGATGTCAGCCGCGCAAGAATTCGAAGCTTGCCTGTCCTGTCCTTGAGGGACCGCAGCCATTCATCGAAAGGTCCCGTTTTTTCGAAACTGTTCACGAGGATTGTATCCAATTAGATACGATTTTTCAACAGGGTTGTGCGGCGCGGTTTTCGTCTGCTCCGCTCTTCAATAAAGCGTCGTTTGCTTTAAGGTAACCATCAACAACCGGGGGATTTACATACATGTTCACGACGCTTGCCATTATTGCCGCCATCGCCGCCTATGTCGTCTTCATCTACAACGGCCTGGTGAAGGCCCGCCAGATGGCGGAAGAGGCCTGGTCGGGCATCGATGTCCAGCTCAAGCGCCGCGCCGACCTGATCCCCAACCTGATCGAGACGGTCAAGGGTTATGCGGGTCATGAAAAAGGCACGCTGGAAAGCGTCGTCGAACTGCGCAACAAGGCCCAGGCCGTGCCCGCAGGCGACGTCGCCGGTCGTGCCGCTGCCGAAGGTCTGCTGGGGGCGGCGCTTGGCAAGATCGTCGCCCTGGCCGAAGATTATCCGGACCTGAAGGCCAACGAAAACTTCGTCGAACTGCAGAACTCCCTTGAAACCATCGAGGGCGAGATCCAGATGTCGCGTCGCTATTACAATGGCGCGGCCCGCGATCTGAACGTCAAGGTCGAGACCTTTCCCAACAATCTCGTCGCCGGCCAGTTCGGCTTTTCCAAGAAGCCCTATTTCGAGATTGCCAACGAGGCCGACCGTGCGGTACCGACGGTCAAGTTCTGACGTTCGCCCACGCGGCCCCTCTGAGACGAGACAATGAAGACTGACAGACTGACCATCATTCCGCCTGCCCATGCCTTGACCGGCCGGGTGAGCCCTCCGGGCTCGAAGTCGATCACCAATCGGGCGCTGCTGCTCGCCGGCCTTGCCAAGGGCACCAGCCGGCTGACCGGCGCGCTGAAAAGCGACGACACCCGTTATATGGCAGACGCCCTGCGCGCCATGGGCGTGACAGTCGACGAGCCGGACGCGACCACTTTCGTCGTCACCAGTTCCGGCGAATTGAAACCGCCGGCTGAGCCTCTCTTTCTCGGCAATGCCGGCACGGCCACCCGCTTCCTGACGGCAGCTCTGGCGCTCGGCCAGGGGCGTTATATCGTCGATGGCGACGAGCATATGCGCAAGCGGCCGATCAAGCCTCTGGTTGATGCGCTGCAGTCGCTCGGCGTGGCAATCGCCGCGCCCTCCGGCTGCCCGCCGGTTGCCATCGATGCCAACGGATCGTTCAAGAAGAACCGCGTCGTCATCGATGCCGGTCTCTCCAGCCAGTATGTCTCGGCCCTGCAGATGGCGGCAGCCTGTGGCTCCGAACCCTTCACCATCGAGCTTGCCGGTGCAGATATCGGCGCGCGCGGTTATATCGACCTGACGCTGTCGGCCATGCGCGCTTTCGGCGCCAGGGTCGAGCAGCCGACGCCGTCATCCTGGGTCATCCAGCCGACCGGTTATACGGCGACCGATTTTCATATCGAGCCGGATGCTTCGGCCGCCACCTATCTCTGGGGCGCCGAAGTCCTGACCGGCGGTAGGATCGACATCGGCACGCCATCCGATGCCTTTACCCAGCCCGACGCCAAGGCATATGACGTCATCGCCGCATTTCCCAACATGCCGGCCGTGATCGACGGCAGCCAGATGCAGGATGCGATCCCGACGATTGCCGTGCTCGCCGCCTTCAACAACACGCCGGTGCGTTTCGTCGGGATCGCCAATCTGCGTGTCAAGGAATGCGACCGCATCCATGCCGTGTCGACCGGGCTGAACAACATCCGTAAGGGTCTGGCTACGGAAGAAGGCGACGATCTGATCGTTGCGGCCGATCCGTCGCTGTCCGGCCAGTCACTGCCCGCCGATATCGACACGTTTGCCGATCACCGCATTGCCATGAGCTTTGCGCTGGCCGGCCTGAAGATCCGCGACATCACCATTCTCGACCCCGATTGTGTCGGCAAGACCTATCCCGCCTATTGGAGCGAGCTGGCCTCGCTGGGCGTCGAACAGGTCAGAACCAACGGATAACCACGATGCTCCTTCGCCTCTGCGCTGCCTTGCTTCTCACACTCTGGACGGCATGCGGCGCATGGGCCGAGGAGGTCATCCGCAGCTATCATGCCGACATCGCCGTGTCCGGTGATGCGAGCCTCGAGGTGACGGAAACCATTACCGTCAATGCCGAAGGCGTCGACATCAAACGCGGCATTTTCCGTGATTTCCCGCTCTACTACACCAATGAGCGCGGCAAGCGCCGCGAGGTCGAATTCGACCTGATCTCGGTCGAGCGCGACGGCGCGCCGGAACCGTATCACACGGAATCTGTTGATGGCGGCATCCGCATCTATGCCGGATCGGCCGAGGTGACGCTCGATCCGGGCGAACATACCTATGTGATCACCTACACGACGGCGAAGCAGATCCGCTATTTCGACGATCATGACGAACTCTACTGGAACGTCACCGGCAATGGCTGGATGTTCCCGATCGAAGCGGCAAGCGCCAGCGTCACCTTGCCGGGCGATATCGAACCGACCAGAACCGCCGTCTATACCGGCGCTGTCGGCTCCACCGAGACCAATGCCCGGGTTATCCCCGGCAGCGGCGGCCTGCAGTTTGAAACCACGGCGCCGCTTGGGGCACAGGAGGGCCTGACCATCGTGCTCGCCATGCCGAAGGGCACGGTGGCAGCGCCCGAGCCGGAGACCGGGTTCTGGTGGTACCTGCGCGACAATTTTGCCGACATCGCGTCCATCGGCGGCCTCATCCTCGTCCTTGCCTATTACCTGCGATCCTGGATGGCTGTCGGCCGCGACCCGGCCAAGGGCGTGATCGTGCCGCGCTGGGATGCGCCCGACGGCATCTCGCCGGCCCTGGTCAACTATGTCGACAACAAGGGTTTTTCCAATGGCGGCTGGACCGCCTTGTCTGCATCGGCCCTCGATCTGGCGGTGAAGGGCTATATCACCCTGGATGACCTGGAGAAGTCCATCACGCTGACCCGCACGGCGAAGGCCACGAAGGACAAGCTGCCCTCCGGACATGAGGTCCTTCTGGCCGCGGTTGGATCGAAGGGCGATACGCTGACCATCGACAAGGCCAATGGCAAACGCGTCCAACAGGTTGGCAACAGCTTCCGTTCGGCGATCGAGAAAGAACATCGCGGCAAATATTACCGCGGCAATACCGGTTATATCGCCGGCGGCATTGCGCTCAGCGTCGTCATCCTCGCCCTGCTGCTGATCTTCGGCGACCTGCAGGAAGACACGGTGGCCCTGATGATCGTCCCCACCTTCTTCGCGGTGTTCTTCGGCATTTTTTCGGTCGGCATCGGCAAGGGATTGCGAAGCGGCGCATCTCTGCTGACCCGGATCGTCTCGATTGTCATCGGTGCCTTTGTCGGTTTTGTCGGCCTGTCTATCTTCGGCACGATCGTGATGGCGATCCTGTTCGACCTGTCACATAGCGGCCAATTGCATGTGATCATCGCCATCGGCGGCATCATTCTCGCCAATTTCCTGTTCTTCTTCCTGATGGATGCGCCAACCCCGCTCGGCCGCAAGCTGATGGACGGCATCGAGGGCCTGCGCATCTATATGACGCTGGCCGAAAAGGACCGGATGAATATGGCCGGTGCCCCGACCATGTCGCCGTCGCATTTCGAAACGCTATTGCCTTTTGCCGTGGCGCTCGGGGTCGAAAAGCCCTGGTCGTCAACCTTCGAGACCTGGCTGGCGGCAGCCCGGGCCGATGCCGAGCCCTATCAGCCGATGTGGTATCACGGCCGCAATCGTGGCACGTTCGGCGACCGCATCGGCGGCTTCTCCTCCTCGATGGCAACCACCATCGCCTCGACCATTCCAGCCCCTCCGCCCAGTTCCTCGTCTTCGTCGACCTCCGGTTTTTCCTCCGGCGGATCCTCCGGTGGCGGCGGCGGCGGCGGTGGCGGCGGCGGATGGTAGAGCGATCGCGCGAGTGGGAGCGCGCCGACTTGCTTGATGTATCGTTGCGTGATACATTTTGCCATTCGGAGTAAGCGATGATCCGTTCTTATGCGAATGCCATGAGCGAGATCGTCGCAACCGGGAAGGCGCCGAAAGGTTTTCCAGCGGATCTTGTTCGGCGCGCCGTCGTCAAGCTGACGATGATCGACAATGCGACGAGCCTGACAGATCTGATGCGCCCGCCCGGCAATCGCCTTGAGATGTTGAAGGGGGATCGAACCGGACAGCATTCGATCCGCATCAATGATCAATGGCGGGTGTGCTTCATTTGGTCCGACGGTGGTGCCGATAGGGTCGAAATCGTAGACTACCATTGAAATCGAAGGAACAGAGGAGGTCGAACCATGCCGGTCACTTTGCCCCCGGTCCATCCCGGAGAAATCCTGCGCGACGAATTCCTTCAGCCCATGGATCTGAGCGCAGGTTCGCTGGCGAAGCAATTGAACGTGCCGCGCACCCGGATTGAACGCCTTGTCGCGGAGCAATCGGCCGTGACGCCTGATACGGCGTTGCGTCTGGCGCGTTTCTTCGACATGTCGCCGCAGTTCTGGATGAACCTCCAGACGAGTTATGACCTCAAGGTCGAGGCGGTTGCAAAGGCTGAGGAGATCGCGGCGATCCCGGTCATGACGGCGGCATAGTCGGAAGGAGCCGACTGCCATTTTCGGTGAATGCATGGATGACTTTTTCCGCGCGGCTTGCTAAGTCCCCCGCAGCCCTATGCAACAAGCGAAAAAGTCAGTCTGATGCCCGATCTTCTGCTCGAACTCCGCTCCGAGGAAATCCCTGCCCGCATGCAGCGCAAGGCCGCTGGCGATCTGAAGAAGGCGGTCACCGATGCGCTGGTCGATGCCGGTCTGACGTATGAGGGCGCGCGCGAATATTGGACGCCGCGACGCCTGACGCTCGACATTCGTGGCCTGACGGCCCGTTCCGCCGATATCCGTGAAGAAAAGAAAGGCCCGAGCGTCTCTGCACCCCAGGGAGCGATCGATGGCTTTCTGCGTGGCGCGGGCCTCACCTCGATCGATCAGGCCGTCGTCAAGACCGATCCGAAGAAGGGCGACTTCTATGTCGCCTATATCGACAAGCCCGGCCGGGCCGCCGAAGAGATCATCGCCGCTGTCATGCCCGGCATCATCCGCGCCTTCTCCTGGCCGACGTCCATGCGCTCCGGCTATGCATCGATGCCGAAGGGCTCGACCTATGGCGGCGTCGAAGGCAAGGGCATGGAAAGCCTGCGCTGGGTGCGCCCGCTGCAGTCGATCGTCTGCACCTTCGGCCCCGAGCATGACGAAGTGCAGGTCATTCCCTTCGAGATCGATGGCATTGTCGCCTCCAACATCACCTATGGTCACCGCTTCCACGCGCCCGACGCCATCACCGTCCGCCGCTTCGACGACTATGTCACCAGCCTGGAGCGCGCCAAGGTCATCCTCGATGCCGATCGCCGCAAGGACATCATCCTGCACGACGCCCGCGACATCGCCTTTGCCAATGGCCTCGACCTAGTCGAGGACGAGGGCCTGCTGGAGGAAGTCTCCGGCCTCGTCGAATGGCCACAGGTCCTGCTCGGCACCTTCGAGGAGGATTACCTGTCGATCCCGGCCGAGATCATCCGCCTGACGATCAAGACCAATCAGAAATGCTTTGTCGTGCGCCCGCAAGGGCAGGCAGACAAGCTGTCGAACCACTTCATCCTGATCGCCAATATCCAGGCCACCGATGGCGGCAAGGAGATCGTCCACGGCAATGGCAAGGTCGTGCGCGCCCGCCTGTCCGACGCGCTGCATTTCTGGAAGCGCGACCAGGGCGACCTGCCGGATCTTGAAACACTGAAGGCCTCGGCCGCCAAGTTCGACCTCGATCTGTCAAAGCCGCTCGACCAGCGCATGGCCAAGCTCGATGCGCTCAACGTCACCTTCCACGCCAAGCTCGGTAGCCAAGGTGAACGCGTCGCCCGCATCCGCGCGCTGGCGAAGGTGCTAGCGCCGATCGTCTATGCGTCGCGAAACAGCCCCTCATCCGGCCTGCCGGCCACCTTCTCCCCGTCGAACGGGGAGAAGGACCAGGCGGCTTGCGCGGGCGTCCCCCTCGCCCCGCTTGCGGGGAGAGGGTCCGGCGAAGCCGGGGGTGAGGGGCAGGGCCCCCTCGACACCTTCATCGCCCTCGTCGACCGCGCCGTGGTGCTCGCCAAGGCCGACCTGCGCACCGAAGCCGTCGGCGAATTCCCTGAACTTCAGGGCGCCATGGGCCGCAAATACGCACTTCTGCAGGGTGAGGACGCATCCGTCGCCGCTGCGATCGAAGACCACTGGAAGCCGAACGGCCCGTCGGATCGCCTGCCGGCCGACAAGGTCGGCCTGACGGTCGCGCTCGCCGACAAGCTGGATACGCTGGTGGGCTTCTGGGCGATCGACGAAAAGCCGACCGGCTCGAAGGACCCCTATGCGCTGAGGCGTGCCTCTCTGGGTGTGGTGCGGATGATTTTGGAGAGCGGTGTAAAGGTCAGACTGATCCCACTTCTTTCGCAGGGTGCAAATCGAATTCTATTGGCGGAGATCACCAGAAAGTCTTCGGAACAACACGAGCTCGCAAACCAGCTCGAGGCCCTGGGCGTCAGCAATGCTGCAGAAGTGCGCCATGCGGCTGCATCGGGTGTTGGTCCCGCTGTAGCTTCTGTGGGTGAAGATGGAAGTTTTGTGCTTCGGCAGACGGTAGACCTCCTCTCCTTCTTCCACGACCGCCTCAAAGTCTACCTGCGCGACCAGGGCGCCCGCCACGACATCATCGATGCCGTGTTGACGCCCGAGGCCGACGATCTGCTGATGGTCGCCCGCAAGGCCGAAGCCTTGACCGCCTTCATCACTTCGGAAGACGGCCTCAACCTGCTCGCCGGCACCAAGCGCGCCACCCAGCTGCTCGCCGCCGAAGAGAAGAAGGGCACGGTCGTCGCCGACAGCGTCTCGGCCGATCTGCTGAAGCTCGACGCCGAAAAGGCGCTTTTTGCCGCCGTCACCGAGGCGACCAAGGCTGCGGCCGAGGCGGTCTCGAAGGAAGACTTCCGCGCCGCCATGCAGGCGCTGTCTGCGCTGCGCGCCCCGGTCGACAGGTTCTTCGAGGACGTGCTGGTCAACGACGAGGACGCCGCCATCCGCGCCAACCGTCTGGCGCTTCTGAAAGCGATCCGCGAGGCGACGGGCACCGTCGCCGACTTCTCCAGAATCACCGGCTGATCGATAAGCCCCGCTCCGGCGGGGCTTTCTCGTTTTGTGCAATTGACTTGTCGATGGTGTCGTATGTGATACCATGCCTGCATGGAAATCCTTGAATTCCAGGAGGAAGAAGGTCGAAGTCCGTTCGCCGAGTGGTTTTGCGAATTGGATGCGCTTGCTGCCGCCAAGGTCTCGACCGGTTTGACGCGGATTGCACTTGGCAATCTGTCCAATGTCAAAGGCGTCGGCGAGGGTGTTCTGGAATACAAGATCGATTTTGGTCCGGGCTACCGGATCTATTTCGGTCGGCAGGGTAATCAGTTTGTCATTCTCTTGGCTGGCGGAACGAAGAAACGGCAGAATGCGGATATTCGCATGGCGCAAAGGCGCTGGGCGGAGTACCGCAGGCGTAAGGCAGGTTGACATGGCACTCACGCGTGACTTCAAGCATACCATTCGCGACCGCGCTCAAGCGGATCCGCGGTTTCGCGCAGCGCTGCTCAGCGAGGCGATCGAATTGCTTTTGTCCGGCGAGGTTGAGACCGGGCGCATGGTCTTGCGCGATTTCATCAACGCAACGGTTGGCTTCGAGACATTGAGCGCAAAGACGGGAATGCCGGCCAAGAGCCTGATGCGCATGTTCGGTCCCAATGGCAATCCACGGGCGGATAATCTCTTTGCCATTATCCGTATGTTGCAGGATGAAACGGGTGTGCAGATTGCAGTGAATGCGGCGTGAACTCCCGTAATCGTTTGGTCCGCTTGCATTCCCTGTAGTATGATCCGGCGATACCGGTCCTTGGCGCACAGGAGCATGGATGAACAAGTCGGTGCAGATCACATTGGCCGAGCCCCTGGAAAGCTTCGTCGACGCCCAGGTCGAAAGCGGCCAGTTCGGCTCCGCCCAGGAGGTCGTCGAGGCGGGCCTGCGGCTGTTGAAGCAGGAGCAGGACAAGCTCGAATGGCTCAGGCAGGCCTTGATCGAGGGCGAGAACAGCGGGCCTGGGCGCTATGTCGATAAAGATGAGTTTCTCGCACGCATGCGTGAGCGCACACTGTGAGCTCATACAGGCTCCGCCCTAGGGCAGAGGCCGATCTCGAAGAGATCTGGGACTACACGGTTGAAAATTGGTCCGCGACGCAAGCCGAGCACTATGTCTCCGACATCTTTGCCTCGATCAACCATCTGGTCACCAATCCACATCTTGGTCGGCCGGTCGCGGGGCTGCGTTCGGATTATCGTCGGTATAGAATCCGGCATCACCTGATATTTTATGTTGTCGATGACGGCGTTGTTGACGTCATCCGCATAGTTCACGAAAAACGCGATATTGCCCGGCGCCTAGACGAATAGCTCCATGTTTCCCAAGATCTTCATCAGTGCCTGCCTGCTCGGCCGCCCGGTGCGCTACGATGGCAAGGGCAAGCGGCTCGATCATCCTGCTATCGCCCGCTGGCAGGCAGAGGGCCGGCTTGTCGGCTTCTGTCCCGAACAGGCTGGCGGCATGCCGACGCCGCGCCCGTCGGCCGAGATCGAGAATGGCCTGGCTGGTGCCGATGTGATTGCAGGACGCGCGCGGGTCATCGAAATAACCGGTGGCGATGTGACCTCGCAATTCCTCGAAGGGGGCCGCAGGGCCGTCGAGTTCGCAAGAGCGCAGGGCTGCGCCTATGCGCTCCTCATCGACGGCAGCCCGTCCTGCGGTTCCGGTTTCATTTATGACGGCTCCTTCGCCGGCAGGCGGCATGTCGGCAACGGCGTCACGGCGGCGTTGATGCGGGAAGCCGGCATCGCCGTCTATTCCGATCGGGAGATCGAGGCGCTGGCTGCCTGCGTCGACATGCATACCGCCACCTAAACAAAAACCGCCGGATTGCGCCGGCGGTTCTCCACTTCATATCTTCGACAGGCGTTTGGCTCAGCTTGCCATGCGCATCGGCTGATGGCCCTGGGCCGCCTTGGCACCGGATGTGCGGAAGCCGCGGATCAGGTCCAGAAGATCGCCGGTATCATTGGCGAGAACCTCGGCCGATGCCGTTGTCTCTTCGGCCATCGCGGCGTTCTGCTGGGTGGCGGTGTCGAGCTGGTTCACCGAAGACGAGATCGAGCGCAGGGTCGTGTCCTGCTCCTGGGCGCTGTGCGAGATCTTCGAGACGATGTCGTTGGCGCTGGCGATCTGGTCGGAGATGCGCTTCAAGGCTTCGCCGGTCTGGCCGACAAGCTGCACACCCTGCTCGACCTGGGCGGAGGAACGGGCGATCTGGTCCTTGATTTCCTTGGCGGCGGCCGCAGAACGCTGGGCCAATTCGCGTACTTCCTGGGCAACGACGGCAAAACCCTTGCCGCTTTCGCCGGCACGTGCCGCCTCGACGCCCGCATTCAGCGCCAGAAGGTTGGTCTGGAAGGCAATCTCGTCGATCACGCCGATGATCTTGGTGATTTCCTCGGACGACTTTTCGATGCCGCTCATCGCCTCGATGGCACGCGACACGATCGCGTCGCTCTGGCGTGCCTCGGTCGAGACGCTGCCGACGCGGCTGGCCGCTTCCCGGGCGCCGTCGGCTGTCTGGCGAACGGCAACGGTCAGTTCGTCGAGCGCCGCCGATGTCTCTTCCAGATTGGCCGCCTGGCGCTCCGTCCGGGTGGCGAGTTCGCCAGACGCCCGACGGATCTCTTCCTTGCTGACCGCAATATCATTGCCCTTCAGGCTGACGCGCGCCATGGCTTCCTCGAGACGGCCGAGCGCCTCGTTGAAGTTTTCGCGCAGGGCCGCATATTTCGGGCCGAGATCATTGCAGCGAACCGTGAGGTCGCCTTCGGCAAGCTTGCCAAGCGATGCGCCGATGGTGCTGACAACATGTGCCTGCTGATGGGCTTCGGCCACCTGCATGTCGGCATTCTGCTGGCGCTCGCCGTCCATCTCGCGCTGCTGCTCTTCCTGGCGCTTGGCCAATGCATGGCGTTCGCGGATCTTCTCCTGCAGCGCCTGCGTCGCCTTCGCCATCATGCCGACTTCGTTGCGCATGTCCGTGTGCGGAATGGTGATCGTGACATTTTCTTCGGCAACCGCCTCGAGCGCGCTGTGGATCGCATTCAGTGGCTTGGTAATGCCGCGGACGATCACGAAGGCCGCACCCAGCGCCAGGGCAAAAATCCCGATCGAAATGCCGATCGTCTCCATGATGTTGGCGCGAACTTCGGCCTTCAGGTCGTCGGTATAAAGACCGGTGATGATGACGATTTTCCACGGCTCGAACGTCTTGCCATAGGCGGCTTTCGGATAGCTGTAGTCGTTCGGGTCGCGGCCGGGCTTCGGGCCGATGAATTCGACATAGCCGCCGCCGTTTTGGCCGAGTTTGACCAGGTCGTCGCGATAGGCATAGCCATTCGGATCGCCTTTGCCCTTGCTGCTCTGACCGACGGTCTTGGACGTCGGGTGGAAGACCAGAACCACGTCATAGTCGTAGCCGAAGAAATAGCCGTCCGGTTCGAATTTCATCTTGTTCAAGGTCGCAAATGCCTGCGTCTTGGCGTCGTCCAGGGACAATTCGCCCGACTTGACCCGGTCGTCATAGGTCTGCATGACCGAAAGGGCCGTTTCGACCTGAGTGCGCAGCAATTCGTAGCGCTGATGATAGATGGCTTCGGAAGACGAGCGCACCTGGAAAAAAGTGGCAATGGCAAAAGCGGCCATCAGGCCGCCGACAAGCAGCATCAGCTGCATGGAAATCTTGAGGCGGTTCATAAACCCTCGCAGGATCGGAAGTGAGAGCTGTTGTCCGCCGTGCCCGCTCAAGGTCGATGATGACGGAGGCCGCTTTCGTCTCGCTGCCGATGCTGCATTGCATCGAAGACAAAACTACGTATCAAATATTAATAAAACAATAGGCGCCGATGCGAGTGATCCGCCGCGCATGGCAAACGTTGATCCGCGAGCCCGTACTTGCAGCGCATGGCGCACAGAAACCAAACGCTCCGGACATGCCGGAGCGTTTGTCCGCATTCGCGCGGCAGCCCGCTCAGCCTGGATCGTGCGGCTGAATTTGGGCAGGGAAGGGGCAGGAAAGGGAAAGAAGCCTAGTTGAGACGAAGGTCGAAACCGGCGGTATCGAGATCGAGTTTGCCATCGGCCGGCGGAGCGACGTTGACCGCCGCGGTGGTAGCCTCATGGTCGATCTGGCCGGCGGCCGGCGTGTTCCCGGCAATGACCATCGAGCCGTTCGTCGACCAGCCGTCTGCGGAGCTGATAATGACAACCGGCGAGCCGCCGAGCCAGCTTTCAACCCGCTTCATCTTCTTCTCACCATCGATGTCGAGAATTTCCGCAGTTTGTGAACCGCTGGGCACGGTTGGCACCTGATAGGCGTATTTGTCCTTCTTGATCTGCGGCGGCGGGCAGTTCGGGCATTGGATGGCGGTGATGCTGTGCGCCTGTGTCGGCGTGCCGACGACGACCTCGATCGACGAAGCGAAAGCGGGGCTTGTGATGGCAAGCATCGTGGCTGTCAAAAGAAACGGGCGCATCTCGAATTCCTCGGATTGTTCACGAGGAGACTAGCGCCGCTTTCTTTCGATCCGGTCAGGGGGAATGGTAAAAATTGAACGAATTTGCGATTTATCGGTCGGCGCCCCAGGTTTTTGCGCGCGATCAGGCTGTCTCGCGCGCAACAGCCTGCCAGCCGATATCGCGCCGGCAAAACCCGTTGTCCCAGGAAACAGAATCGACCAGCGCATAGGCCGCGGCCTGCGCGTCTGCGACGGTCCGGCCCGTTGCCGTGGCGTTCAGCACCCGGCCGCCGGTGGCGACAAGCTGGCCGTCCTTCGAGGCGGTGCCCGCATGGAAGACCTTGGCGCCGTCGGATGCCACTGGAATGGAGGCGATCGGCGTGTTCTTGGCATAGCTGCCCGGATAACCCTTGGAGGCCAGCACCACGGTCAGCGCCGGATCATTGCTCCAATCCGCTGTGACCTGGTCCAGCGTGCCGGTGGCTGAGGCAAAAAGGATCGGCAAAAGATCGCTCTTCAGCCGCATCAACAGAACCTGGCATTCCGGATCGCCGAAGCGCACATTGTATTCGATCAGTTCCGGACCTTTCGCCGTGATCATCAGCCCGGCGAAGAACACACCGGAAAACGGCATGCCCAGTTCCGCCATGCCGCGCATCGTTGGCTCGATGATGTCCTTCATCGTCCGCTCGACCATGTCCGGTGTCATGACAGGGGCCGGCGAATAGGCACCCATGCCGCCGGTGTTCGGGCCGGTATCGCCGTCGCCGACACGCTTGTGGTCCTGGGCGGTGGCGAGAGGCAGCAGGGTCTTGCCGTCGGACAGGCAGAAGAAGCTGGCTTCCTCGCCGTCGAGATAGGCTTCCACCACGACTTCGGCGCCGGCATCGCCGAACGCACCTTCGAAACAGTCGTCGATCGCAGCCAGCGCTTCCTCGACGGTCATGGCGACGGTCACGCCCTTGCCGGCGGCCAGGCCATCGGCCTTGATGACGATCGGCGCACCTTGTTCGCGCACATAGGCTTTCGCCTTCGGTGCATTGTTGAACCGCTGGTAGGCGCCGGTCGGAATGTTGAACCTTGCGCAGATATCCTTGGTGAAGCCCTTGGAGCCTTCGAGCTGGGCGGCCGCAGCCGAAGGTCCGAAGACGGCGATGCCTTCGGCGCGCAGTGCATCTGCGAGGCCGGCAACCAGCGGCGCTTCCGGCCCGACAACGACGAAGTCGATGCTGTTTTGCTTGCAAAAGGCGATGACGGCGGCATGATCCTCGACGTTGACCGAGACGAGCTCGGCATGCTCGGCAATGCCCGGATTGCCGGGAGCGGCATAAAGTTTGGAGAGCAGGGGAGACTGGGCGATTTTCCAGGCCAGCGCATGTTCGCGTCCGCCCGAACCGATCAACAGAACCTTCATCACCCGCTCTCCGATTGTCTTGGATAGGCGGCGGTTAAGGGGGAAGGCGGCAAAGGTCAAGGAAAAACCCGGAACCGCCGCAATCCTGTGGAGGGGTAGAGCACTTTGTTGCCTTCACGGCTGTCGCGGCTATGGTCGCCGCTTGAAAGACTGGAGAATTCCCATGGCCGACGACATCAAATCCATTGCAGCCCTGATTGCGACCGAGATCAATGCGAGGCCCGACCAGGTCGTCTCGGCGGTCGGTCTTCTGGACGAGGGCGCGACCGTTCCCTTCATCGCCCGCTACCGCAAGGAAGTGACGGGTGGTCTGGATGACACGCAGCTGCGCAATCTCGCCGAACGGCTGATCTATCTGCGCGAACTGGCCGCCCGCCGCAAGGCGATCGTCGAGAGCATCACCTCGCAGGACAAGATGACCGACGAACTGGCGCGCAAGATTGCCATGGTCACCACCAAGGCCGAGCTTGAAGACATCTATCTGCCCTACAAGCCCAAGCGCCGAACCCGCGCCGAGATTGCCCGCGAAAAGGGCCTGCAGCCGCTGGCCGACGCGATCTGGGCCGATCGGGCTGCCGACCCGCAAGTCTTGGCCGCCGCCTATATCACCGACGATGTGCCGGACGTGAAGGCAGCACTCGAAGGCGCCCGCGATATTGTCGCTGAGCTGATCTCGGAAAACGCCGATCTGCTCGGACGCCTGCGCAATGACATGAAGGCGCGTGCGACGCTCTATTCCAAGGTGGTCGAGGGCAAGGAAGCGGCTGGCGAGAAATTCGCCGACTATTTCGCCCATTTCGAGCGCTGGGCGACGGTACCCGGCCACCGGGCGCTTGCCATGCTGCGCGGTTGGAACGAGGAGTTCCTGACACTGGCCATCGAGGTCGATCGCGACGATCCGTCCCCGGTCAAGCCGTCGCAGCGCACCATTGCCGCCGCCTATAGCATTGCCGCCAAGGGCCCCGGCGACAAATGGCTGATGGATGTCGCCGGCTGGACCTGGCGCGTCAAGCTGTCGGTGTCGCTGTCGCTCGACTTGATGCGCGATCTGCGCGAGCGCGCCGAGGAAGAAGCGATCCACGTCTTTGCCCGCAACCTCAAGGATCTGCTGCTGGCAGCCCCTGCCGGTTCGCGCCCGACCATGGGTCTTGATCCGGGTATCCGCACCGGCGTCAAGGTCGCCATCGTCGATGGCACCGGCAAGGTGCTCGACACCACCACGGTCTATCCCTTCCCGCCGAAGAACGACATCCGCGGCGCCCAGGTTGAGCTCGCCAGCCTGATCCGCAAGCACAATATCGAGCTGATCGCGATCGGCAACGGCACCGGCAGCCGCGAGACGGAAAAGCTGGTCGCCGACATGCTCTCCCAGTTCCCGGCGACCGCGCCGAAGCCGACCAAGGTCATCGTCTCGGAAGCCGGCGCCTCGGTCTATTCGGCCTCGGAAACAGCCGCCAAGGAATTCCCCAATCTCGACGTCTCGCTGCGTGGTGCCGTCTCGATCGCGCGGCGCCTGCAGGATCCGCTGGCCGAACTGGTGAAGATCGAACCGAAGTCGATCGGCGTCGGCCAGTACCAGCACGATGTCGATCAGGGCCGCCTCGGCCGCTCGCTCGATGCCGTCGTCGAAGATGCGGTGAACGCGGTCGGCGTCGATCTCAATACGGCGTCCGCGCCGCTGCTCGCCCGCGTGTCGGGTCTGGGCGGTTCGATTGCCGAGGCGATCGTCAGCCACCGCGACCAGACCGGCCCGTTTCAAAGCCGCAAGGACCTGCTCAAGGTTGCCCGCCTCGGCGCCCGGACCTTCGAGCAATGCGCCGGCTTCCTGCGCATCCCCAATGGCAAGGAACCGCTCGATTCGTCTTCGGTCCACCCGGAAGCCTATGGAGTGGCGAAGAAGATCGTCGCCGCCTGTGGCCGCGACCTGCGCACCCTGATGGGCGACAGCGCCACCTTGAAGGCGCTCGATCCGAAGCAGTTCATTGACGAGCAGTTCGGCCTGCCGACGGTCAAGGACATCCTGGCCGAGCTGGAAAAGCCCGGCCGCGACCCGCGCCCGAGCTTCAAGACGGCAACCTTTGCCGACGGTGTCGAGGAGATCTCCGACCTCAAGGTCGGCATGACACTGGAAGGCACGGTGACCAATGTCGCAGCCTTCGGCGCCTTCGTCGATATCGGCGTGCACCAGGATGGATTGGTGCATGTCTCCCAGCTCGCCGACCGTTTCGTCAAGGACCCGCATGAAGTGGTCAAGGCCGGCGACGTGGTCAAGGTGCGCGTCGTCGAATTCGACGTCAAGCGCAAGCGCATTGCGCTGACCATGCGCAAGGATGGCGGCGAGGCGCAGGCGCCGTCGATGCGCGGCGATGCCCGTGGTGCAGCGACAGCCATGCGCCACGCCAATGCCAAGCCGCCGAAACCGGAAACGCCGTCCGTCGGCGGTTTCGGCGCGGCGCTGGCCGAGGCCATGCGCAAGAAGTAACACATCGACAACAAAGAGGCCGGAGCATGTGGCTCCGGCCTCTTTGTTTTAGATCTTGATGTCAGCCTCGACAGGCTCCGCTAGGCGCGGGCTTCTCTCCCGGCAGCGCATTCCTGGCAAAACGGCGTATGGGGCACGGCCTTGAGCCGGGCTGCCGCAATCGGTTGCCCGCAGGTTACGCAGGCACCATAGGTGCCGGCACCGATCCGGTCGAGTGCGGCGTCGATGGCGCGAAGTTCCGTTTCGCCCACCTGGCCGAACTCCTCCAGCACTTCGTCATTTTCGGTTTCGGTCGCCCGCTCCTCGCTGTCGGCGCTGCGCTGCTGGCCGAGGTCGTCGTCGATCTTGGTCAGGCGCGCTTCGATCTCCGCTTTTCTCTGGGTCAGGATGCGTTCGTAGCCTGCGGTATCCATGGGCGTCCTCCGAAATGTTGTTGTTGTTATCTTTGGCGTCAGCGATCAACCAGGACAGAGACCTTCGAGTGGCGCACAACCCGGTCTGCGGTCGCGCCAATAAAGTAGTTGGAGTAATCCGGAACATGTGACGCGATAATGATCAGGTCGGCTCCATGTTCCTCGGCCGCGGCCAGAATTTCGCGGGCCGGGGCGCCGGATCGGATCTCGATCCTGGCTGCGATCGCTGTCTTTTCCTTCAGGCCGACCAGTTGCGCCTTGGCGTCGCGGATCGCACCTTCGATGAGATCGACCGGAACGTCGATCGTCAGATAGCCGGGCAGATCCTCGACAATGGTCAACAGCACGATTTCGCCGCCGGCATCGAGCAGCGATGCCGCTTTTCGCAGGCTTTTTTCTCCCTTGTCGAGCGCGGCAGCGTCCACTGGCACAATGATCTTCTTATACATCATGGTCTCCTTCATCGTGACGCCGTTCGGCGGCGTTTCCTCCCGATGGGCTGACAATGGTCCCGCGATCTGCACGCCGCATTGATCAGGATCAAATTTTGCAGGTCAGCGATCGTCAATGAATGTCGAACGATAAGTCGAAGATATGCTGTCTATCGTGAACGACCCTAAGGGCGCATAGCTCTGACAACAGACCATAGAGTGCCGACTGGAACAGGAGCCATCATGATGACCGATATCGCTGCAACAAGGGACGAGATGTTCGCCCTCAGTCGCCCGGTGCATGTCGGACGCACCCATCTTGTGGTCACCGATCTTGCCGCCGTCAGCAATTTCTATCAGACGATGCTCGGCCTCTCCGTCATCGAGAAAAGCACGTCGGGCGTCGTGCTGGGAGTCGGCGACAAGCCGCTTTTGACCCTGACGACGCGGGGCGACGTGGCGCGCGCGCCGCGCAATGCCGCCGGCCTGTTCCACACGGCCTTCCTGATGCCCAGCCGCCAGGAGCTTGCCCACTGGCTGGCCCACGCGGCCCAGCGCAATATCCAGCTCGAAGGTGCCAGCGACCATCTGGTCAGCGAGGCGCTCTATCTGTCGGATCCCGAAGGCAACGGCATCGAGGTTTATGCCGACCGCAAGCCGGCTGACTGGACGTATCATTCCGATGGAACCGTCGAGATGGCAACCCACCGGCTGGATCTCCAGGCGCTCTATGACAGCGCCCCGAAAACGGAATGGCGCGGCATGGCGCCGGATGCCGCCATCGGCCATATGCATCTGCAGGTCGGCAATGTGCCGGAAGCCGATCGGTTCTACGAAGGCGTTCTTGGCCTGAAGAAGATGGCGAGTTATCCCGGCGCCAGCTTCTTTGCCTCCGGCGCCTACCACCATCACATCGCCGCCAATGTCTGGAACAGCCGCAATGCCGGCGCGCGCTCGGATATCATGACGGGACTGTCGGACTATTCGCTGAGTTTCAACGACCGGGCGAGCCTCGACACGGTCCTGGCAAACCTGGAGGGCCTGGAAATACCGGTCACCCGGACGACGGAAGGCTACAGCCTGAAAGACCCGTGGGGTATCGGCATCCTGCTCGCCACCTGACTTTGTTCCATCGCGACGGAACCCTGCGCAGCCTCGCGCGTTGGCAGGCAGCGCAGAGGGACATGTCATGATGGAAGCGAGACCGGCTGGAGACGATTCGGCACACGATGCGCACGCCGTGTCACACATGTCGCCGATGGAAAAAACAGCCTTTCGGGCCATGCAGCAGCGACGCAACACACCGCATCGCGTCAAGGTTCGCAAGACCGGGCTGGACTTTGCGCTCGCCTGGTCGGTCATCGGCATTTTCACCGTGATGGCTGTGGCGGCGATCTATCTGGCGTCATCCGTGCTGATGCCGCTGACTTTGGCGATCGTGGTTGGCCTGATCCTGGGCCTGGCCGCCGACAAGCTCGGCAATCTCGGCATTCCGCCGATGATGACGGCCTTCATTCTCTCCAGCATGTTCGGCGGTCTCCTGTTGTTTGTCGGCAGCGCGCTCGCCGCGCCGCTGAGCGATCTGGCGAGCCGGGGACCTGCAATGATCGAGCAGGCCATCGACCAGATCATGCCGCGGCTGGAGCGCATTTCCTGGCTGAAGCGTCCGCTCGAGGCGATGACCAGCGGCCCGGTCACGCCGGAGGCCATGCTCGAAAACAGCGGCGCTGTTCTATCGACGCTGGCTGTGGGCATAACACCGGCGCTGGTGCAGACGCTGATCTTCTTCGGCGGCCTGATGCTGTTTCTCGGCAGCCGCCTGTCGCTGCGCAAGGCGCTGATCATCGGCTTCAAGGACAGGGCAAGGCGGCTGGCGGCCATCCGCACCTTGAATTCGATCGAGCGGGCGCTGGGTTTCTATTTCGCCACGGCAATCATCCTGTATGCCGTGTCGGCTATGGTTGCTGCAGCAGTCGCCATGGTCGGCGGTCTCGGCAATGGCGCGCTGTGGGGGCTGTTTGCCTTTCTCGCGAGCTTCGTGCCGTTTCTCGGCATCACGCTGATCACGCTGTCCATGGCTGTCGCCGGCCTGCTGGTGCACGACAGCATTCTGGTCGGTCTCCTGCCTGCCATTGTCTACTTCACGGTGCACGGCATTGTCGAAAACCTGGTCACGCCCGCAGTGATGGGACGTCGCCTGGAAATCAATTCCTTCCTGGTGTTCGTGGCGATCGTCTTCTGGACGTGGATGTGGGGTGCCATCGGCGCCATGCTCGCCGTCCCGCTCTCGCTGATCGTCATCACGATCGCCAATGAACTGTTGCCGCAGACGACAAGGGTGCAGCCAAAACTGCCGGGCTGATGCGGATCTAGGATGCCAGTCGGTGCGATTCAGCCTGAAGATAGTTCATCGAATCGAGCCCATCCATCGGGCGACCGAAATAGTAGCCCTGGACTTGATAAATGCCCGCGGCCCGAACCGCTTCCAGGTCGAAATCGGATTCGACACCCTCGGCCAGGCATTCGATGCCCAGGTTCGCAGAAAGGTCGGCGATTGCGCGCAGGATGTTACCGCCCACGCCATCGTCTTCCCTGAGCCGGAGAACGAAGTTCCTGTCGGTCTTCAACTTGTGCAGGGGGAAACGATTGATGTAGCCGAAGTTGGAATAGCCGGAGCCGAAGTCGTCGAGTGCGATCAGGCAGCCCATGCCCGCCAGCAGTTCGAGGCTTTCACGGGCACGTTCGAAATCCGTCATCACGGCGGTCTCGGTGATTTCGAAGATCACTCGACTTGGGGCAATGCCGCTTTCGCGCACGATATGCGTGATGGTGCCGATCGATCGCGGCGAGACGAGATCGACTGCCGAGAGATTGAAGGACAGCTTGACCTCTTGTGGCCATGTCGTTGCGGTTGAAAGCGCCTTGTGCAGCAGCACCGCCGTCATGCGTTCGATCAGGCCGGAGCGCTCGGCCGCCGGGATGAACGCCGATGGTGAAACCGAGCCTAGCGTCGGGCTGTTCCAGCGTGCAAGGGCTTCGAAGCCGATCGTGCGGCTGGTGTTGATGTCGATCTGCGGCTGATAGGCCAGCGACATTTCCTTGGAAAAATCACAGTTGCGCAGCGTTTGGTCGACGCGCCCGACGTCCTTCATCTCCGCCTCGTGGCGGGACGAGAAGACCACCACGTCACCGCGGGCCGCGCGTTTGGCACTATAGAGCGCATGATCGGCACGCTCATAGAGTTGGCTGGCTCTGTCGCCATGCGTTGGGCAATGGGCAAAACCTGCCGAAGCGGAAATGGTGATGCTCAGGTTTCCAAGGATAAACGGATCGCGCATGGCGCTGCACATCCGCTCTCCCAGCATGAGGACTTCGCTGCGAAGTGGCGTGTCCGGAACGATCAGCGCGAATTCATCGCCACCAAGCCGCGCGAGGAAACAATCATCGGGCAAGGCCGCGCGCAGCCTTTCTGCGACCTCAACCAGCAACCGGTCGCCTGTAACATGACCATAGATATCGTTGACTGGCTTGAAGCCGTCGAGGTCGAGAATGCCCATGTGGAAACCGGATTTCGCCACGACCGCGTGTGTCAGAGCGCGGTTGAACGACAAGAAGAAGCTGTGGCGGCTTGGCAGTCCGGTGAGCGTATCGAAGTCGGCCAGAACTTCAGCCTTGCGCCGCAAGTCATCGGCCATCGTGCGCGCCGCGACTGCCCTGAGGATGGCCGTCCGCATCAGCCAGGCCATGCCGAGAGCGGCGAAACCTCCGGCAAGACCGATAAAGGCATATTGCAGCAGGATATCCGGCCCGGCTTTGTGCGCGAGCCAGATCATCGTGGCGAGCGAAATCGCCGATCCGAAGATGATGACCCGTGCGCTGACGGCCGATGTTGAAATGACCAGGATCAGCAGCACGAAATAGACGAGCTTGTGCGCCTCCAGATGGATCGAAAGATAGGCCACGGTGTTCGCATACATCGCGAGATGCATGCTGAGACTGATCAGTTCCAGTTTCCCGTGGCTGAGATCACCGCGCAGACTGCGCAGGAGATACAGCGCCAACGCGACGGTCGCGATCGGCATTCCCGTCAGAATGATCTGCTCAACCCCGGTTTCACCGAAGAAATGCGCAATGGAAATCAACGCGTAATAGACCATGGCCGGCAGGAGAAAGCCGCGGACGATCGGAACAAAGGCTTCGGCGACCCTGCGCTGCAACAGCAGGCGATCCTCCTCCGCTTGGTGCTGTTCATCCGGTAGAGCCCTGAAAGACGACGAGTCCAGTAATTGAGCCATGAAAAGAACGGTCCAGTTGCAACAAGTGCATGTGGTGAAATTTTCTCGAACGCGCTCTCATAGCAATCAGATCGCAACCGGATCCGTTCAGATTGCGAGAAGTAACAAAGGAATGTTTAGGAATGGCTAACGATTTAGCGAAAACTGATCTGATGACTCCGCAATGCTCGATGTCATCTTATTGTCATGAGCAAAGTGTATCGCGCGTTTGTTGAAACACATGTGTTGATAATATTTATGCTGCAAGAATTTCCTGTCCTGCGGATCGGTGTCATCGCCGATCCGCAGTTTGCTTTGCTGCCGCCCCACCCGACACTGGACCGGCACTATGCCAGAAGCCTTGAGAAACTGTCCGAGGCGGTGGAGTGCTTCAACACGATGCCTTTGGATGTCGTCGTTGTCCTGGGTGACCTGATCGATCGGGAGTTCGAGAACTTTGCCCCGGTTCTGGCGCAGCTCGACCATTTGCGACATCCGCGAATCCTGCTGCCGGGCAATCA
The DNA here is from genome assembly GCF_918741265.1 of Rhizobium sp. CECT 9324. NCBI lineage: Bacteria > Pseudomonadati > Pseudomonadota > Alphaproteobacteria > Hyphomicrobiales > Rhizobiaceae > Rhizobium > Rhizobium sp. CECT 9324. The sequence goes on from NZ_CAKKMZ010000001.1 coordinate 1,419,799, forward strand.
CGATTTCGCGGTGGCGCCCGAGCGGCTCACCGACATTCATCAGGTGCTCTGCATGCCGGCGCCTTATTACAGCCAATCGATCAACGGCATTCGCCTGATCGTCACTGATGGCAACGAGGTCTCGCTGTTTGCACCACCAGAGGGCGATCCGCGTCGCATCGAGGCGCAGGCCCGTCTTGCGGCGCTGAAGGCGGCAGATGCGGTCAACGCCATGGACTGGAACGCGGGCATGAGCAGACGTCAGACGGAGTGGCTGGCGCAGCAATTGCGCGATGCCGAGGCCGCTGGCGAGACGGTCATCGTGCTCGGCCACTATCCGATCTACCCGCCTTCGGATCATAATCTCTGGCAGTCGGAAGAGATCGCCGGCATGCTGGCGGCATCGCCGGCCACCATTGCCTATCTCTGCGGCCATTTCCATTCCGGTAACTATGGACTGCTCGGCGGCACCCATTTCGTCAATTTCTGCGGCATGGTCGATACCGAATTCGACAATGCCTTCGCGGTGCTGGATCTCTATCCCGATCGCATCGAGATTGAGGGCTTTGGCCGCGAACAGAGCCGAAGGCTTCCGCTCTAAGCCGGTGCCGCTGGTGTGGAAGTCGTGGCCCATGCGCGCGTCCACTCGGCACGTAGACGATCGCCATCGCCCTTGAAAAAGCGCTCCTCCATCAGGCATTGGCTGATGCGCTCACTGCGGAAGTGGCGGATTGCCAGCCGCAACTCGCACCACGCAACGAGGTTGACCGATTGTGCATAGTAGATCAGCGCAAGCGGCTTGATCGTCCTGTGGCTGACCTCACCGCGGTCGTCACGATAATCGATCCGCAGCACCTGTTCCTCGCGGATCGCTGTGCGAACCTGTTCCAGCTCGAAATCCGTTGGCATCTGCGGCGGCGAGCCCCAGGCATACAAGGTGGACGATTGCAGGCTCCGCCGCAGTGGTTCCGGCACAGCGCCGGCGATCTTCCGGTTTACCGAATCCGCTGAGCGCATGAGCGAACTGTCGCCGCTCCGCTCGAGCATCTGCAGCCCGAGCATGATCGCCTCCGTTTCCTCCACGGTGAACATCAATGGTGGAAGGTCGAAGCCGGGTCTGAGAATATAGCCGAGCCCACGTTCTCCTTCGATCGGCACGCGCATGGCCTGCAGCGCGGCGATGTCGCGGTAGATGGAGCGTACGGTCACTTCCAGTTTGTCGGCAATATTCTGAGCCGTCACCGCCGATCGGGACAGCTTGAGGATTTGGATGATCTCGAACAGCCGCGATGCCTTGCGCATTCTGTCTCCTCAGCCTCCTGACACAATGCTGTCAGGAGCATCTCTGTATTGAGCGCATAACAAACTGAATACTTGAGATAAACCAGCCCCACAATACAAACCGTACCGAGGATACTGACATGAGTTACGCCGAAAATCTCTGGCTTTTCCTTCTCCTGCTGACCGGTATCGTCGTCGTGCCGGGCATGGACATGATCTATGTGCTGGCCAGCGCTCTTTCCGGCGGCAAACGCGCCGGGCTGGCCGCAACCGCCGGGATGATGGCTGGTGGCGCAATCCACACCGTTTCCGGCACGTTGGGTGCAGCCGCGCTGGTGGCATTCGTGCCGGAGCTCTTTACCCCGATTTTGCTGGCCGGGGCCGGTTACATGATCTGGATCGGTTTTTCACTCATCCGCAGTTCCATCACCGTCGAGGCGGTCCAGGCCGGTGCCACAAGGCGTCTTTCGTCGACATTCGGTCAGGCGCTTGCCACCTGCCTGCTCAATCCCAAGGCCTATCTCTTCGTCGTTGCCGTCTATCCCCAGTTCCTCAGGCCGCAATATGGCTCCCTGGTTCTGCAGGGCGTTGTCATGGGCATTATGACCATGGCCGTGCAGGGTGTGGTCTATGGCAGCGTTGCCTTGGCGGGCCACCGCGCGCGCCATGCGCTGGTGGCAAATCCGGGTGTGACCAAGGCCATTGGCCGCGGCGCCGGCCTGTTGCTGATTGCCGCCGCACTCTTCACCCTCGCGCATGAGTTGACGTGAAACGACGTCCCGGACAGCGCCGGACGCCCGTGGGTGACGCTGATCTTTCATGAAAATCAGTGGATTGACGCTCTTTTTTCAAATCACCGCTTTGTGACTTCATTCCGCCCATCCAAACCTGCAAACATTCCCGTGCTCGAAGCCAACGTCGGTTCGCCGGCAAACTCCGTGGGAGAATGGGAATGAAGTTGAAGCTCGTTTTGACGGCCGCAGCGGCGATCTGTCTTGGCGTGACGGTGGCCATTGCGGCGGGTGAGCCGCAGGTCGTCCGTCAGGAAATGATGAAGAAGACCGGCGGCGCCATGGGTGCGCTGGCGGCAATCGCCAAGGGCGAAAAGCCTTTCGATGCGGAGGTCGTCAAGGCTTCGCTGACCACCATGGTCGAAGTCGGCAAGACCTTCCCCGACCAGTTCCCGGCGGGCTCCGAGACCGGTCTGGAAACCGAAGCCAGCCCGAAGATCTGGGAAAACATGGATGACTTCAAGACGAAGTCGATGGCGCTTGCGACCGCCGCCGAAGCCCAGCTTGCGGCTATGCCGACCGACCAGGCTGGCGTCGGTGCGGTGATGAAGGCCGTCGGCGGGACCTGCGGCACCTGTCACGAGACCTACCGTCTGAAGAAATAAGCGTCTGGCGCGCCCGGCAGGTCATCTGTCGGGCGACCGTCCGTTATGGCTCGGCTGCGGGCCGCGTGGATCTTGCGGAGGCGCTGGATGGTGTCGAAATGGGTGAAGGGCCTCGTTGGCCTGTCGGTGATCGGCGCTCTGGGTGTTGGCGGATTTCTTGTCGTCGCCGCACCGGCGCGTCAGGATACCTCTGTCTGGGCCGGCCTCGGCGAGCCGGATCTGGCGCATGGCCGCGAGGTATTTTTTGCTGGCGGCTGCACCAGTTGTCATACACCGGCCGGCAGCAGCGGTGATGCGCGCCTCATCCTGTCGGGCGGTGCGCCGATCCACAGCCCGTTCGGCACCTTTCATGCGCCCAACATCTCCAGCAGCCCGACGGCCGGTATCGGCGCCTGGACACTTGCCGAATTCGGCGATGCCATGACCCGGGGTGTCGGGCGCCGCGGCGAGCATCTCTATCCTTCCTTTCCATACGGGTCCTATGCCCGCATGACACCGGATGACGTCAACGATCTGTTCGGCTTCATCAAGACGCTTCCTGCCAGCGACGCCGTGGCGCCGGCACATGAATTGCCGTTCCCCTTCAATATCCGCCAGTCTCTTGGTGGTTGGAAATTCCTCTACCTCAATGACCAGCCGCGTGTCGCGGTGACGGATGCCAGCGACATGGTCAAGCGCGGCCAGTATCTCGTCGAAGGTCCAGGCCATTGCGGCGAATGCCACACGCCGCGCGATGCGCTGGGTGGTTTCAAAAGCGGCCAGTGGCTGGCTGGCGGGCCTAACCCGGAAGGTGAGGGCACCATCCCCAACATCACGCCAGGCTCGAAGAGCATCAGTGTCTGGAGCGCGGCCGATATCGCCAGCTATCTCGAAACCGGATTTACCCCCGAATTCGACAGCGTCGGCGGCACGATGGTCGAGGTGCAGAAAAACATGGCGGAACTGCCGGCCAGCGACCGGGAGGCGATTGCCGCCTATCTCAAGGCCATACCCGCCGTCCAATAATCGGTGAGCGGAACACGCGCCGCTCACTCGTCGGCGTTTCGCCGCCCATTGAAAATGCCGCCTCAAGCATCGCGCAAGCCAGCGCCGTCATCATGCACTCCTCGAAATGACTTCGGAGGAACCATGAGCATCGAACGTCGGCGGATGGAATCGGCAATCCGCTCGCTGCTCGACAACTATCCCGATCCCGCCCTGCATCGCTGGGTGGACGAGACGGTGCGTGCCTTCGAAAGACGTCTTTCGGCCATTGTCGATCCGCGCGAGCGCGATCATGCCCAGCAGGCGGCGCTCATTCTGATCAAGACCACCTTGCAAAAATGGTCGGAAAAGCCGCCCGTGCGCCATTGAGGATGGCGTTCTGTTGCCGCCTTTCCCGACCACATCGGTGATACAGCCTTATCTGGCTGCGCTGCGGGAATCCCGCTTTGCCTGTGCCGCCGCTGCAGCCGAGCGTAGCCGTCCCCGTTCCGCCGGGCGGACAAGGCTCTTGTAGCGCTTGGATTCGATTGCCCGCATGCCGGCATGCGCATGGCGCGAATTGTAGCTCTCGTCGCGCTCGGTCTCGGCGCTCTGCTTCAGGGCCAGCGCAGCGCGCATGTTCTCCATCAGTTGCACCTTGCCTTGCATCTTTTGCCGGCGGGCATGTTCGCCGTTCAGCCGGCGCATGCTCATCGCCAGGATTTCGAGTTTGCCTCTGGTGCCGACATCTTTCCTGACCGGCTCCGCGCCTTTCGCCGCAGCCTTGCCGCGTAATTCGCGCGTTTGGCGATGCGCCTCGGTCTTGGCGCGATTGCGTCGATCGCGAACCTGCTTGAGCAGGTTGATCAGATCGGCATCGTTCAACTGCTGAACCGCCGGGTGGTGGGACTGCTGAACCAGATGCCATTCCTCCTCGGTCAGCAACCGCTCTTCCTGTTTGCGCGAAATCGCCATGTACGCCTCCTCCGTTTTTGCTGTCGTGTCGTTGATCCAGATGTTTGAATTGGGGACAGGTCGGCGTTCGACCGATAAACGCATCACAAGGCCTCGGTTGAGCGCCGTCACGCATGCTGTATGGGCACGTCGGCGTGCCCATGCCCAATCCATTGCCATTGTCAGCCTGTTCAGGCGGCCTTGATCTCGATCTTCTTTTCACTGCTGACCGCCTCGGCCGTCTTCGGCAGCGTCACGCGCAGCAGGCCTCTGGCAAAAGTCGCTTCGATCTTGTCCCGGTCGATGCCGTCGGGCAGGGCAAAGCTCCGCTGGAACGAACCGTAGCGTCGCTCGGACAGATGATAGTCTTTTTTGTCTTCCTTCTTCTCTTCCGATTTCTCGCCGCGGATCGTCAGGACGCCATTCGCGACCTTCACTTCGACGCTCTTGTCGTCCATGCCGGGCAGTTCGGCCGTCACCTCGTAGAAGCCATCCTTTTCCACCATGTCGACGGCCGGCGCGACCTGCCATGGGAAGGCAGACGGATCGAGGCTGCGCAACGCCCGCGGGGCGGGCGCCCGCAACGAAAACGGATGGAAGTCGGTGAACAGCCGGTCGATCTCCTGGCGCAACGTTTCGAGCGCCGCCCAAGGCCGATCGGTGACGGGTGTCTGTGAATTTTCGGTGGTGATCGGAAGCTTCTTGACTGCATTGTTCATGGTCATCACTCCTCAATGATCTTGATGCCCGCAGCCGTGGCTGCGCGACATCTGCCTCTCATTTTGCAATCCGATCTTATCCAAAGAAGCAGCGCAGGTCATTGATCACGGTCAAGCGACGGAGCATTTGGCCTTTTCGCCATGGCGTGGCCGGCGCGCGCAATGTGGCGCCGCCGCTTGCAAGCGAACTATCTTCCAAAGTTCAGTCTCGGAGACTTGCCTCGACGTCAGCCAACGGCGCCATGCGGCAGATGTTCATTGGCAAACACGGCGATCTCGTCTTCTGCTTCGGTGCTCCACAGATCGAGCGCCTTGAGGATCTCCATGGTGAAGGTGACCGGCGAATTGCCGGGTGCCGTGATCACCTTGCCGTCCGACACGGCCTGCGGCTGGTCGCGGTAGAGTGCGCCGCCGCGGTAGCCCGGATATTTCTGATGCGAGGCCAGACGGTTGCCGGTATGGGCCACGTCGTTAAGGACACCGGTCGCCGCAAGCGCGCTCGCCGCCGCGCAGATCCCGCCGACCACTTTGCCGGCGCCGTGAAATTCGACCACCTTTGCGGTGAAATCCGGCGCCGTGCCTTTCTCCCAGCTCAAGCCGCCGGGAATGATCAGCGCGTCGAAGGTCTCGGCATCCACGGCATCATAGGCGAGATCGGGCGTGATCTTCAGTCCGCCCATCGAGGTGACCGGCCGGCCATCGGGCGAAGCGGTCCTGATCTCGACGCCCAGATAGGATCGCGCCACCGCCATCAGCAGGGCGCATTCCCAGTCGGCGAAGTCTTCGGTCAGGGCAATGGCTATACGGGTCATCGACATGTCTCCCTGCAGCTTGGCATCGACCTGTTACGACAGGCGCTGAATGTAGCGCATTCCGGTGACGGGGCGCGGTACGAAATCCATATGCTCGTAGAACCGATGCGCCGCCACATTGCCGGTCGCAGCGCCTACCGAAAGGTAGTCGCAGCCGGACTGGAGAGCAATATCGCGGGCCCGCGCAACCAGATGCTGGCCGATACCATTGCCGCGCTGGCCATCTCGGACGAACAGATGATGCAGGTCCATGCCGCGCTTGCCTTCGTCGGCCCTGTAGAGCGGCACCAGAATGGCGTAGCCGATCAGGCCTTCGCCGCCATCGGCAACCAGCGCGGTGATCCAGGGCAGGGCGCCGAACAGGTCGCGTTCCAGCGTTTCCGCAGTCATCGCAGAGGCGTCGCCGTGATGGGCGGCAAGGGCCAAGATCATGTCGTTGAGTTGCGGCAGGTCCTGGTGCCGGGCATGGCGGATCACCACGACGGGCGGGCGCGGCAGTGTTGTTTCGGTATCTTCGGTCATTTTCGCTTCCCTTTTTTGATGTGCCGTCAGGGGAAGCTGCGTTTTTTAAACAACAAGGCCGCCTGACGGCGGCCTGTTGACAAAGTGATCTGTCGAGCCGCCGGTTACCGGTAGGCCCAAAAATACGTGCAGGAGATGGTTGCGCGTGCGTTGATCATGAAAATTGCAATGCGCCGATTTTAATCGGTTGTCAATATCCATCCCTGTGGATCACCGCGTCAACGCATTCCCCGCCCGGTCGGTTAGGTGCTTGTCGAAATTGACCTTGGTCAGCAGCATGTCCTTTCGGGTGTAATGCACCACGTCGTCCGGAGCGCGGGTGCCGACGACGAGGTAGCTGGCGTCGGCGGCAGAACGGTTTTCCAGACAATGGCCGACGGCCACGCCCGCCTTGAAGGTCGCCGCGTCGCCGGGCTGCATGTCGGTCGCGTCATCGCCCTCGATCAGTGTCACCTGGCCCGACACGACGAAGATGAACTCGTCCTCCCGCTCGTGCCAGTGCTGGTGCGACGAGCGCGAACCCGGCGGCAGGGTCTCGAGAAAGGCGCCGAATTGTGTCAGTCCGCCGGCATCGCTGAGAAGACGTGCCGAATAGGGGCCGAGCTCGGCGTTGATGCCTTCGGCCTTGCCCACTTCGAGTGCGGCCTCCTCACGTCTGATCACCGGCATCGGAATGTCCTCAATGTTCGTGTTCGCAAAGCCCGTGGTTCGACAACGCCCGGATGACATAACAATCTCCAACCGTATGGCCCTCGCAATGGGAGACGATGCGGGTGAGTTCGTCTTCGAGCTTGCGCAGCTTGGCGATCTTTTCGCGCACATCGGCCAGTTGTTCGCGAGCGATCTGGTCGGCGGTGCCGCAGGGCTCTTCCGGATGTCGGCTCAGGGTCAGAAGCTCGCGGATCGCCTCGATCGGAAAGCCGAGATCGCGCGCGTGACGGATGAAGGTCAGGCGTTCGAGATCGGGTTTCTCGTAGCGCCGCTGGTTGCCTTCTGTGCGGTCTGGCGCCGAGATCAGTCCCATCTGCTCATAGTAGCGGATGGTCGGCACCTTGACCCCCGTGCGGCGCGACAGATCGCCAATCGAATACATCGGTGAAAAAACCTCTTGAACCTCTAGTCGCTATAGATCTTAGAAAGGATGCAGGACGAGATCAAGCAGGAAAGGAAATCGCATGAGCGCCTCTTGCGGCCACAGCCATGGCCCCTTCGACGGCATGTCGGACACCTACAAGCGGCGACTATGGATGGTGATCGCCATCAACGCCGGAATGTTCTTCATCGAGATGACCGCCGGCCAGCTGGCCCGTTCCCAGGCGCTGCAGGCGGATGCGCTGGATTTCTTCGCCGATGCCGTCACCTACGGCATTTCGCTCGCTGTCATCGGCGCCACGATCCGGGTGCGCACGACGGCCGCCGCCGCCAAGGGCGTGAGCCTGTTTCTGATGGGGCTCTGGGTCTTCGGTTCCACGCTGTACCGCGTCTTCTACATGGGGCTGCCGGAAGCGCCGATCATGGGTGCCATCGGTTTCATGGCGCTGATCGCCAATGTCGCCAGTGTTCTGCTCCTGATGAACTACAAGGATGGCGACGCCAATGTGCGCTCCGTCTGGCTATGCTCGCGCAATGATGCGATCGGCAATGTCATCGTCATGATCGCGGCGGTGGGCGTTTGGGGCACGGCGACCGCCTGGCCCGACCTGATCGTCGCCGCCATCATGGCCGGCCTTTTCCTGACGTCGTCGATCCAGATCCTGCGGCAGTCATGGACGGAGTGGCATGGCGGACCGGCTGATGGTCACGGCCACGCGGGAGAAGGAGCCATGCCGGTTGTTGTTTCGGCGAGCGCCTGCTGCGGCGATGGTCATGCGCATCATCATCACGGCGATGACCACAAGCACAGCCACTGACAGCCCTGCCGACGCGCGGGCACAAAAAAACCGGCCGGGTTGCCCTGGCCGGTTGCGTAACCTTTATCCGCATAGCTCAGAATTCGGCATAATCCGGCAGGTCGTATTCGCGGTAAGCCGCTTCGACCTGCTGTGAAGCCGAGTTGGAAACGCGCTCGTCGCTGTTGGCGGTTGCGGACTCGGCCGTCAGCGAAGCCTTGCGTCCGCCCTCGACGGTCCACAGCGCCGAAGCAAGCTGGTTCGACAGCAATGTGCTGGAAAACGTGTTGGGGCTGCCGGTGCGGGCCTTCGAAGTCGTGCTGGTATCCGGCGCAGCGTCATCGGCATCGGCCGTGCTGGGCACGTAGCGATTTTGATAGGAGTAGTTGCTGCTAAGACCGCTGTCGATCCTCATGGCTGACGCCTCGATTGAAAGAATTAACCATTTGTTAACCTTTGAACCTTGCGCGAGGCTTGCGTGCTGCGCCGCAAGAGCGAGATTTGGCCTTGCGCCAAACCCTCGCTCGGACTACGCGGCGAGCGAATCATGGATGTATTGATTTGATTTTTTAGAAATTGCGCAAGCAATCACAAAAAGACACCCGTAAAAGCTTGCGCGTCAAAAGACCGTTTACATCTTCCCCGCCACCTTGATCGCGAATGCATATTCAAATGCGATCTCCTCCAGTCGCTGGAAGCGGCCGGATTTGCCGCCATGACCGGCCGCCATATTGGTCTTCAGCAGGAAGGGGCCGGCATCCGGGGCGTGCTCGCGCAGCTTGGCGATCCACTTTGTCGGCTCCCAATAGGTCACGCGAGGGTCGGTAAGACCTGATAGTGCGAGGATCGGCGGATAGGCTTTTGCCCCGACATTGTCATAGGGTGAATAGGCGGCGATCCAGTTGTATTGCTCGACGGACTCGATCGGATTGCCCCATTCGGGCCATTCCGGCGGTGTCAGCGGCAGCGTGTCGTCGAGCATGGTATTGAGTACGTCGACAAAGGGCACGGCGGCGATGATGCCGGCGAATTTCTCCGGTGCCATATTGGCGATCGCCCCCATCAGCATGCCGCCGGCAGATCCCCCTTCGGCGATGATATTGTCGTAGGAGGTGTATTTCTCTGCGACCAGATGGTCGGCGGCGGCGATGAAGTCCTTGAAGGTATTGGCCTTCTTTTCCATCTTGCCGTCTTCGTACCAGGAGAATCCCTTGTCCTTGCCGCCGCGGATATGGGCGATGGCATAGACGAAGCCGCGATCGGCGAGCGACAGGCAATTGGTGTTGAAGCCGGCGGGGATCGTGATGCCATAGGCGCCGTAGCCGTAGAGCAGGCAGGGTGCCGAGCCATCGAGCGGCGTGTCGCGGCGATAGAGCAGAGTGACCGGCACGTCGACACCGTCATGGGCCTTGGCAAAGACGCGGCGCGTGACATAGTCATCCGGATTGTGGCCGGACGGGACTTCCTGTGTCTTCAAAAGGGTGCGTTCGCGCGTCGCCATATTGTAGTCGAACAACTGGCTGGGCGTCGTCATCGACGAATAGGAAAAGCGGATGACGTCGGTGTCGTATTCCGCCGACCCGGACAGGCCGAGCGAATAGGCCTCCTCGGCAAAGGCGATGGAATGCTCTTCGCCGGACGTCCGGTCGCGGATCATGATCACCGGCAGGCCCTCGCGGCGCTCGAGCCAGACGAGATGCCTTGCAAAGGCCATGTGGCTGAGGATCAGTCGACCGGGTTCATGCGCAACGACCTCTTTCCAGTTCGCCTTGCCGGGTGCCGAGACCGGCGCTTCGACAATCTTGAAATCCTTGGCACCGCCGGCATTGGTCAGGATGTAGAAGACGTCGCCGCCTTCGGTCATCGCATATTCGATGCCTTCCTCGCGCTCCGCCACCATTTGCGGCTCGGCCGTCAGGTCCTTGGTCGACAGCAACCGGTATTCCGAGGTCTCGTGGTCGTGGATGTCGATATAGATATAATCGTCGAGCAGCGAGCCGCCGACACCCATGAAGAAGCCGGGATCTTTCTCCTCGTAGACCAGCCGGTCGGAAGATTGCGGCTCACCCACGATGTGGTGGAAGACCTTGGACGGCCGGTGGTTCTCGTCCTGCAGCGTATAGAAGAAGCTTTTGCCGTCCGGCGCCCAGACCCCGCCGCCGGCGGTATTGTCCAGCACGTCGGCGAGGTCCTGCTTGGTGGCCAGATCGCGGATGCGCAGGGTGAAATATTCCGAACCCTTGTCGTCATAGCCCCAGATGCCGAAGCTGTGGTCGGTCGTGTGGTCGATGCCGGACAGGCGGAAATAATCCTTGCCCGCCGCTTCCTTGTCGCCATCGAGCAAAAGGTCGCGCAGCAACTCGTCCTTCGGGTCGCCATCGCGCGGGATGCGGAAATAGCGCGGCTGTTCACCGCCCGTGACAAAGGCCGAGCCATAGGCAAACGGGCCGTCCTTCATCGGGATCGAGGAATCGTCCTCCTTGATCCGGCCCTTCATCTCATCGAACAGTACCTTCTGCAGCGCCTTGGTATCGGCCATGGCCGCGTCCATATGGGCGTTTTCTGCCTCCAGATAGCTGCGGATTTCCGGATCGAGGATCGAGGTATCCTTGAACATCTGCTGCCAGTTGTCGGCCCGGAGCCAGGCGTAGTCGTCGGTGCGGGTGATCCCGTGGCGGGTGTCGCTCACCGGCTTCTTGGCAACGGTCGGCGGTGTCGGCAGGTTGTTGAAGATGGACAAGGTGATTTCCTTCCAGAATTGGAACAGGCGGTTGAGCGAGAGATAGAGAGGCCGGACGCCGGGATCAAGGCGAGGCCCTGCCTTGGCGTACTCAGCCTTGGCGTCCTCAGCCGTCGGTGCTGTGCGACGACTTTGCCCAGTCCATGTAGAGATCGAGTGCCTTGCGGGTCACCGGGCCTTCCTGCAGTTGCAGGTCATCGAGCCGGGTCACCGGCACCACCTTGGAATAATTGCCGGTCTGGAAGATTTCGTCGGCATTCATGAAGTCCTCGACCGAGAGCGTCACCTCGCGCACCTCGAAGCCCGCATGGCGCAAGAGGCCGATGATCCGGGCGCGGGTGATGCCGGCCAGGAAGGTGCGGTTGGCAGCCGGCGTATAGACGATGCCGTCCTTGACCATGAAGACATTGGAAGAGGCCGTCTCCACGACATTGCCGTTCATGTCGCGCACCAGCGCATTGTCGAAGCCTCTGCTGCGGGCATCGATGATCATCCGGCCGGAATTGGGGTAAAGGCTGCCGGTCTTGGCATCTGTCATCGCGCTTTCCGGTGTCGGCCGGCGATAGGGCGACAGCGTCAGCGATGACGGCTTGGCGGTGTGCATCGGGGCCTCGAACAGGCAGAGCGCAAAACGCGTCGATTCCGGATCCGCGGCAACAACGGAACCGGCCTGGCCATGTTCGGCCCAGTACATCGGCTTGATATAGATGGCTGTCTTGCCGTCAAATTTGGCGATGCCGTCCCAGGCCAGGCGTTCGATCTCTTCCGCGGTCATTGTCGCCTTCAAGCCCAGGTTTTCCGCCGAGCGATTGACCCGCTGGCAATGCAGGTCGAGATCCGGCGCGATGCCGTCGAACCAGCGGGCGCCATCGAACACCGTGGAGCCCAGCCACATCGCATGCGATGTCGGTCCGATCAGCGGCGGATTGCCGGAAAACCAGTCGCCATCGACATAGGTGAATGTGGTCGTGCGGGCAGAGGAATCGACAGCCATCAGAGGTCTCCTGTTCTCATTTGCAAACGAGCAAAGTCTCCCGGTCGGCCAAGGTCAAGGAGAAAGTGTCCTCTTGCTCCGCAAAGGAGCCGTGCTGCGTGCAAAGCGGGCAAGTTTATCGGAATTTGACGGAAAATCAGAACCTTGCCTGATTGGTCGATCCACAGCCAAGTTGCGTGCCTTGGTTAAAGATCCCGTAACGCATTGCTGCAATATTGAAGCAGTTCGCCTCCGCCGCTGCGGAGCTTCGTATTGCGTATAGTCTGGGGTCCATCATGCGAAATGCCGCCCGTGCCATCATCCTGTCTTCCTGCGCCCTGGCATTTGCCGGTCAGGCGAAAGCCGAAGGCTTCTGGTCGGGCAACTGGTACCTGACGCTCGGCGGCTCGGGTATTTCCGCGCCGAAATTCGAAGGTGCCAAGGACAACAAGCTGTTCTTCTCGCCGATCATTTCGCTCGGTCGCGGCAACCAGCCACGCTTCAGCTCGCGCAACGACAGCGCCTCCTTTGCAATCTACGATACCGATGTTGTTCGCGCCGGTGTCGCCGGCAAGTTCATTCCGGGCCGCGACGCGGGCGATGCCGACGAGTTGATCGGCCTCTCCGAAATCAAATGGGGCGGCGAGATCGGTGGCTTTGCTGATGTCTATGTGACCGATTATCTGCGTGCCCGCGCCGAACTGCGCCAGGGCATTCGCAGCCATGACGGCCTCGTCGCCGATCTCGCGCTCGATGCCTTCACCGATATCGCCCCGGATCTGCGCATTTCCGGTGGTCCGCGCGCCACCTATGCGACGAGCGGCTATACCAAGGCCTATTATGGCGTCGATGCCGGTGAATCGGCTGCATCCGGCCTCACCGAGTATCATCCGGATGGCGGCTTCACCTCCGTCGGCGCCGGCGCCGCGATCACCTGGGACGCCACCGAAAAATTGCAGATGAGCGCCTTTACCGAATACAAGCGCCTGACCGGCCCTGCGGCCGACAGCAGCCTTGTCGAGGAGCGCGGCAGCAAGAACCAGCTGACATTCGGCGTCTCCGCCAGCTACAAGTTCGGCTTCAGCCTCGATTAAGACCCCGCCGCATCTGTTGCAGGCTGTGTTGATTTTTCGCGGCTGCTGAGCGGCAAGGGCGGTTTTCTTGACCGCTGCCTTGCTCTATCACTGACCCTATGAACAGTTCAGCCGAGCACACCGATCGCGTCATCGACGCCGCTTCCGACAACTGGGTCCATCGCGTCCTGCCGCGCTGGCTCTGGCCCTATGCCCAGCTGGCCCGCTGGGACAGGCCGATCGGCTGGCAATTGCTGATGTGGCCGTGTTTCTGGTCCTCGGCGCTGGCGGCCAATGTGCTGGCCGCCGAAGGCAGGCTGAGCCTTGCGCTGTTTGCCGTCCATCTCGTCCTGTTCTTTGTCGGATCGGTTGCCATGCGGGGTGCCGGCTGCACCTATAACGACCTCGTCGACCATGAGATTGATGACAAGGTGGCGCGCACCCGCTCCCGCCCACTGCCGTCCGGCCGTGTATCGCGCCGCAATGCCAAGATCTTCATGGGCCTACAGGCGCTGGTCGGCCTTGCCGTGCTGCTCTGCTTCAACCTGTTTTCGATCGTCCTGGGCATGGCCTCGCTGGTGGTCGTCGCGATCTATCCGTTTGCCAAGCGCTTCACCGACTGGCCGCAATTTTTTCTCGGCCTCGCCTTTTCCTGGGGTGGGCTGATGGGCTGGGCTGGCCTCCATGGCAATTTGTCTCTCGCCGCTGTCCTGCTTTATGTCGGCGCTGTTGCCTGGACCATCGGCTATGACACGATCTATGCCCATCAGGACAAGGAGGACGACGCGCTGGTCGGCGTGCGCTCCACCGCGCGCCTGTTCGGCGACGACACGAAACTCTGGCTCGCCGGCCTTTACGGTCTGACCCTCATCCTGCTTCTCATCGCCTTTGTCACCGCGGGCGCCGGCTTCCCGGCCATTCTCGGCCTTGTTGTCGCTGGAGGCCTGTTCGCCTGGCAGATCAAGGTGCTCGACATCAATGACGGCGCCCAGTGCCTGGCGCTGTTCAAGTCGAACAATCGTATCGGCCTGATCATCTTTGCCGGACTTGCGCTCGCTTTGCCCTTCGCTTGACATTGAATGTGATGGTGCGCGCCGCTCCGAAACCTTGTTCCGGACGTCAATATAGGGTACCCCCCTATGCTATGAGCCATACACACAAACATCAGGCCAAGCTGCTTGCCCGCGTCCGCCGGATGAAGGGGCAGTTGGAAGCGATCGAAACCGCCTTGCTGGCAAAGGCGCCCTGCACCCAGATCCTCAATCAGGTCGCATCGGTGCGCGGCGCGATTGCCGGTCTCACGGCCGAATTGATCGAGGATCACATTCGCGAACATCTCGTCGATCCGGATCACGATCCCGATGCCGAGAAGGCCAGAAACGCAGCAGAACTCATCGATGTCGTCAGGAGTTATCTCAAGTGACCGGACATGATCATCCCCATCCCCATCCGCACGCCCATCCGCAAACAGCCGTGCCGCTGGGCGTAAACCGGCTCGCCAGCCGGCACGCGCATGTCTTTCTCGGCGCCGATCATGATCGAAACGCGCGCCGAACCTGGATCGTGATTGCTATTACCGCGACAATGATGGTAGCGGAAATCGCCGCCGGCATTCTCTTCGGTTCGATGGCGCTTTTGGCCGATGGCTGGCACATGGCGACCCACGCCGGTGCGATCCTGATCGCCGCGCTCGCCTATGGTTATGCACGCCGCAATGCCGAGAACAGCCGCTTCAGCTTCGGAACCGGCAAGGTCGGCGACCTCGCGGGCTTCGCCAGCGCCATTGTCCTGGCCATGGTGGCGCTGCTGATCGGCTGGGAAAGCCTGTTGCGGTTTACCGCTCCGGTGCCGATCAACTTTTCCGAAGCCATAATCGTTGCATCGGTTGGCCTTGGCGTGAACCTGGTTTGCGCCGTCCTGTTGCATGGCAACGGACATCATGCCGACCATTCCCATTCCCATTCCCATTCCCATAGCCACAAGGCTCACGGAAGCCATGCGCCTGATCACGGGCCTGATCATGCGTCGGAACAGGGGCATGGTTACGGTCATGCGCATGGTGAGCACGCTGAGTCTCACCCTGCCGACACTCATCAAGGCCACACGCATCACACGGGCGAAAGGGCCGAGGACAGCAATCTTCGCGCAGCCTATATGCATGTTCTGGCCGATGCCCTGACGTCGGTTCTGGCGATCGCGGCGCTGATCTTCGGCAGCGTCTACAACTGGCTCTGGCTCGATCCGGCCATCGGCCTGGTCGGCACGATCATCATTGGCCGCTGGGCCCTCGATCTGATGCGTCAGTCGGGTTCGGTTTTGCTGGACTATGTTCCGCGCGACGAGCCGCTGCCGAACGAGATCCGCAAGATCATCGAGGCCGAGGGTGCCGACATTGCCGACTTGCATGTCTGGCAATTGGGGCCGGGCCATCACGGCGCGATCGTGTCGCTCACCTCGGATGCGCCGAAACCGCCGTCTCACTACCGTGAAAAGCTGGCAAGGCTGACGGCATTGTCGCATGTGACGGTCGAAGTCGAGTGGCACGGATCGGCACGACCGGCCTGAAACCGGACGCAAAAAAAACAGCCCGGAAGTCGCCTTCCGGGCCGCTTAATGTCTCGTCTTGGGACGAAATCAGCTGCGGGCGATGATTTCCTTGCCGGAAATCTTCATGGTTACGCCAAGCGAACCGGTCGTGCGGCGCACCAGGAAGCGCGGGCGGCGCTCGGCGAAATAGGAGTGGCGGCGACGCGGTTGCGTGTCACGGGTGCGCACCTCGCCGATATGATCTTCCAGCGGACGGGCAATGCCGTCGGCCTCGACCATCAGCATCGGGATGCGGAAGGCATCCGCCCAGCCGCGCCAGTCGGCAGCGATATCGCAGAGATCATGGGCGACGAGCAGTGGGATGCACAGATCCGGATCGTCGTGATGCAGTTCGAGTGTGACGGTCACTTCGCCGTCGCCATGGTCGATCGCCCGGGCCGCAACGCCTTTGAATGCGCGGGCAGGCAGAGCGAAGGAGAGGGGGAGACCGCTACCAGGAAGGATTTTACGCAGCACCGCGCCGCGTTCGTCGATGGTGATTGTCACATCGCCTAAGGAGCCGTGCAGTGCGTAGGAGACCTGCTGTGGGAACCGCGAGGGATCCAGTCGCAGAGTGGCTCCTGCCCAATCGGGCTTCATAACCGTGTTCGTCATCTTCATGCTACCCTTGTTTTACCCGAGAGCGCGTCATGTGCTCGTCTGTTTGGGACTTCTCGTCCTCTGTGGGGGCAACATAGCCAGCGGCTGTTCGAGACAGCTTAAAAATCGCGGTAAAAAAAACCTTGCAGTCTCAAATGGTTAGTTTTGTCGTACTGCACAGGGTTGCTGAAAAGTGAAAATCGGCCACGATCTATTCCAGATCGATACAGATGTCGGATCGCCGGGATGCGGGAAGGCCAAGCCGGTATGCCGCCTGCTTCATGCGGCAGTTTCAAAAAGCGCATTCGCAGCGTTTCTTCATAAAGATATAAAGCTCCGAGCAAGGATTAAGGCGCATGATGCGATTCGTATAAATCGATTTTTCTGCCGAGGACGCGATGGTCTCCACATATCTGAGCTATGATCTTGCGACGCGAGATATGAAGTCGAGCCTCAACCGCGTCGCCTCTGACAGCCAGGTTGCGCGCGAAACCGCGTATTTCGAGGAGAATATCGGCAACGTCACGTCCGTGGATGAATTCCTCGACGACTACCGGCTCTATTCCTTTGCAATGAAGGCCCACGGTCTCGAGGAGATGACCTATGCCAAGGCCTATATGAAAAAGGTCCTGGAAAGCGATCTCAGCGAAAGCTCCAGCTTTGCCAACGTGCTGTCCGACGATCGATATCGCAATTTCGCCGCCGCTTTCCAGTTCACCGGCCAGACCAAGGATTCCCAGACGTCGGCGCAGGAGACCAAGCTGCTGGCACTTCTGGATGAGCAGCTCGTTGCGGAAAACGACGCGATCGAGACGGAAACCTACTACTACGAGTCGGTGATCGACACCGTCACCTCGGCCGACAACCTGGTCAAGAACACCCGCCTGTTCAACTATGTTCTCGATGCCTATGGCATTGACGGTACCTATTACACCAAGGAACATTTCACCAAGATCCTGACCAGCGATCTCAGTGACAGCGCAAGCTACGTCAACCAGTTGGTGGAAAACGACGCGTCGAATTCGGCGGCTTTCCTCAAGTTGGCCCAGGCTTTCAGCTTCAACACCGATGGCTCTCTTTCGGGCACGACGGCCCAGACCGCCGACCAGAAGGAAAGCACCGTTGGTCTCTATATCGAGGAAGAGCAGACCTACGCCTCCGAATATTATCTTCAGCGCGAAAAAGCCTATTACACCGCGCAGATCGCCAATGTGACCACCGTCGAGGACATCACCGGCGACGAGCGGCTGTTCAACTACGTCAAGACCGCTCTGGAGCTTGACGGAACGGTGACCGCTTCGGTGTTCAAGTCGATCGTGACCAGTGACGTGAGTGCTTCGGGCAACTACGCCATCACCAACGGCGGCAGCGCTTGGGTCGCCGTTGCACAAAAGTTCAATTTTGGCACGGACGGCAACGTCAAGACGGGCTACTCGGCGCAGGGCAGTGCCCAGCTTGCGTCAACCAATACCGGCTTTGCAGAGTTTTACGATGACGAGAGCGAGGAGCTCAAGGCGTCGTCAACCAGTTACTTCACTGAAAAAATGGCCGAGATCACCAGCGTCGACGATATTCTCGACAACAGCTCCCTGCGCCTGATGCTGCAGCGTGCCTTTGGCTTTGAAGCCGACGAGTTCAGCAATTCCGAGCTGCGCAAGGCGCTGACCAGCGACATCACCGATCCGAACAGCTATGCCAACAAGTCGCGGGATTCCCGCTTGATCGAGATGGCGACGCTGTTCAACTTCGATAGCGAAGGTGATGCGAAGGCACCGTTGCAGGCGCAAAACCAAGCGACGGCGACCAATGTCGCCAAAGACTACATCGTCAAGAAGATCCTCTACCTGGAGGGCGACGAGCAGACGACGGCAAAGGAAGCGGCCACCAAGGAGTCCGAATATTACCAGGAGCAGATCGCCACCATCCGCACTGTTGACGAACTTCTGGCCGACCGCCGTGTCGTCGATGTCGTGCTCGGCGCATTCGGCTTCGATGGCGATGAGGTAACAGACGACTTCCTCAAGCAGCTGTTTGCGTCGGATCTCGACGATCCCAAGAGCTTCGCGAACCAGCAGGCCAATACCAAATGGGCGGAAATGCTCGCCTCGTTCAATTTCGACAGCGAGGGCAACCTGACCGATGATACCGTCGGAACGGTGCAGCAACGCGGCGAAACGCTGGAAACCATCAATCTCTACCTGCGCCAGACGTTTGAAGAGATCGAAGGCGAAAGCAATCAGGGTGTTCGCCTGGCGCTGTATTTCGAACGCACGGCGCCGACATTGACCGATGCCTATGACCTGATCGCCGATGAGGCACTGCTGGAAGTCTTCCGCACGACCTTCGGTTATTCCGAGGATTTTTCCAACATGGACGTCGACATGCAGGCGAAGATCGTCGAGGACAACATCACGCTCTCGGATTTCCAGGACCCGGCCAAGATGGAGCGCTTCCTGCAGCGTTACACGGCCATGTATGACACCGAAAACGCCAGCTACGACACGTCCGCACTGTCCATTCTCCAGGGCAGCGGCGGGGGGATTTCCGCCGACCTCCTGACCAGCTTGGCCGGTTTGAAATATTAGTCCCTGCGAGGGCTGGCGCCATGTGATTTGATCGTCGCTAAAAACCTGCCGCAACTTGCCGGCAGGTTTTTTTTGATCTATCGATGTATCTCGCTGAATATATCGGATTAGAGGTTTTTCGATGCGCGAATTCTGGAAACGTATTGCTTTCGGCAGCCGCGTCGTCATTGCCGCAGCGGCCATCATATTCGTGCCCATGGCCGCCGTCGCCGCCGAGCCGGTCACCGTATTCGCGGCAGCAAGCTTAAAAGAAAGCGTCGACAAGATCGCGGCCGATTGGAAGGCGGAGACTGGCAATGATGTCCGGCTGTCCTTTGCCGGCAGCTCGGCGCTCGCCAGGCAGATCGAGGAAGGCGCGCCGGCCGACCTGTTCATTTCGGCAGACCTGAAATGGATGGACCATCTCGACAAGGCAGGCATGATCAAGTCGGATAGCCGGGTTGATCTGCTCGGCAACCGTATCGTGCTTGTCGCGCCGAAAGAGTCCACGCAGACCACAACCATTACCCAAGGCTTCCCGCTGGCGGCGCTTCTCGGGGACGGCCATCTCGCCATGGCCAATGTCGATGCCGTGCCGGCCGGTACCTATGGCAAGGCCGCGTTGGAGAAACTCGGCGTCTGGGACGCGGTGAAGGACAAGGTGGCACAGGCTGAGAATGTCCGCGCCGCCTTGCTCCTGGTATCGCGTGGCGAAGCGCCGCTTGGCATCGTTTATGAAACGGATGCCAAGGTCGATCCAACCGTTCGCATTCTCGATCGCTTCCCCGAAAACAGCCATCAGGCCATTGTCTACCCGGCTTCTCTGACCGCTGACAGCACCAATGCCGCCGCCCCCGCCTTCCTGGCCTATCTGCAGGGGGCAAAGGCCCACGCCGTCTTCACCGAGGCCGGTTTTACCGTGCTCGCCAAAACGAACTGATCAAGACCGTGCGGTCAAAACTCTTTGACCGGCGTTGAAAGACTGCAACCAGGATGACCGCGTGACGCTGACAGCCGAGGAATGGACCGCAATGCTGCTCAGCCTGAAGGTCGCGGCCGTTGCCGTGGTCTTTTCGCTGCCTGTCGGTATCGCCGTCGCCTGGCTGCTGTCGCGCCGCGAGTTCTGGGGCAAGACGCTGCTCAATGGCCTGGTTCATCTGCCGCTGATCATGCCGCCGGTGGTGACCGGCTATCTGCTGCTCATCACCTTCGGGCGCAAGGGCAGCGTCGGCGCCTTTCTGGAAAGCTGGTTCGGCCTCGTCTTTTCCTTCCGCTGGACCGGGGCAGCGCTCGCTGCCGCCGTCATGGGTTTTCCGCTTCTCGTCCGTTCCATCCGCCTGTCCATGGACGCCGTCGATCGCCGGCTGGAAGCCGCAGCCGCAACCCTTGGTGCGCCGCCGCCCTATGTCTTCGTAACGGTGACCCTGCCGCTGATCCTGCCGGGCATTGCCGCCGGCGCCATCCTCGCGTTTGCCAAGGCGATGGGCGAATTTGGCGCGACGATCACCTTCGTCTCCAACATTCCGGGCGAAACCCAGACCCTGGCAAGCGCCATCTACACCTATACCCAGGTGCCGGGCGGCGATGTGGCCGCCATGCGGCTAACCCTGATCTCGATTGCGATTTCCTTCGCCGCGCTGATTGCGTCCGAAGTTCTCGCCCGCCGCCTGGCCGCACGCATGGGAGAGGGCTGATGCTGGACATCGCCATCCGCCATCAGCAGGGGGGCTTCTCGCTTGAGGCCGAGCTTCAGATCGGGGAAGGTCTGACGGCGCTGTTCGGCCCCTCGGGGTCCGGCAAGACGACGCTGATCAACATGATTGCCGGCCTTGTTCGGCCGAGCGAAGGGCAGATCCGGTTTTCGGACGAAACCTGGAGCGATAGCGATCATGGTCTTTTCCTGCCGCCCCATCGCCGCCGCATCGGCTATGTCTTTCAGGAGCCGCGGCTCTTTCCGCATATGACGGTGCGCCAGAACCTTGCCTATGGCGAACGCCTGTTGCCGCGCACCGAGCGCCGCGAGAGCCTCGCACGTGTTGCCGATCTGTTGCGGCTCTCCGCCTTGCTGGACCGGCGTCCGCAAAACCTGTCGGGCGGCGAAAAGCAGCGCGTCGCGCTGGGCCGTGCCTTGATGGCAAGCCCGAGATTGCTGCTGATGGATGAGCCGCTGTCGGCCCTCGACAGCGAGCTGAAGCAGCAGATCCTGCCGGATATCGAGCGTATCCGCGACGAGGTCGGCATACCGATCGTCTATGTCAGCCATTCGATCGAGGAAGTCGCGCGGCTCGCGACCCGTGTCGTGGTCTTGGAGCGTGGCAGGACCATTGCCATCGGCGCGCCGGATGCGGTGCTGTCCAATGTGCCGCGTGGCGCCGGCGCCCTGCCGGCCGGCAACTTCATCTGCGCGACCATCACCGCCCGCCATGAGGATGACGGGCTGACCGAAGCGCAATCCGCAGCCGGTCCCCTGTTTCTGCGGGCGGTCGATTTGCCTCCCGGCACGGAGATCCGCGTCTTTGTCCCAGTCGCCGATATCGTGCTGGCCACCGCCGATGTCGGCGGTCTGTCGGCCCTCAATCGTCTGGCCGGAGAGATCACGGATATTCAACGCGAAAATGGCGCAGCCGTCGCGATCGTTGTCGATTGCGGTGGCGAACACATGGTCGTCGAGGTCACCCGCCGTTCGGCGACCCAGCTTGAACTCGCCATCGGCAAGCCGGTCCATCTGCTGTTCAAGACGGTGTCGATCGCGCCGGAAGGCCTATTTCGACGCGCCTGAGCTAATCGCGCTCCGGCTTTTCCGACTTGCCCGTTTCGAACGCGCGGTTCATCGCCTCATCGAGCCAGTCAAGATCCGCCGCCAAAGCCTTCCGGCTCTCGCTGTCCATCCGTTGGCAGCAGGCGAGCAGCCTTTCGCCAAACGGCGTCAGTCCGGCGCCGCCACCGCTCTTGCCGCCATGGCGGGTGAAGATCGACGGTTCGGTGAACATCCGGTTGATCTCGTCGGCAAGCAGCCACGCCCGGCGGTAGGACATGCCGATCGCAGCCCCCGCCGCCCGGATCGAGCCGTGTTCGACGATCAGCGCCAGAAGCTCCGCCTTGCCCGGACCAAGACGCGCGCCATTGGCAAGGTCGATCCTGAGTGTCAGGCGCGTCTCCTTGGTCATGGTCAGTCGATGACCTTGCCGGGGTTCATGATGCCCTTCGGGTCGAAAGCCTGCTTGATCCGCCGCATCAATTCGGTCTCGATCGCCGGCCGGCTGGCGGCAAGCTCGTCCCGCTTCAATTGTCCGACACCGTGTTCGGCGGAAATCGAGCCGTTATGCGCATGCACGATCCCGTGCACCACGGCATTCATCTCGCGCCAGCGGCCGATGAACTCTGCCTTGTCGGCGCCCACCGGCTGGCTGATATTGTAGTGGATATTGCCGTCGCCGAGATGGCCGAAGGCGCAGATGCGGGCATCCGGCATCACACGGCGCACGGCCGCGTCCGCTTCGCTGAGAAAAGCCGGAATGCGCGACACCGGCACGGACACATCATGCTTGATCGAGCCACCCTCCGGCCGCTGCGCCTCCGACATGCTCTCGCGCAAATGCCAGAAGGCCTCCTGCTGGGCAAGCGAGCTGGCAATCGCCGCGTCTTCGATCAGGCCGGCCTCGAAGGCGTCCTCGAGCAGCGCCTGGATCATCGTGTCCGCCGTCTCGGCAGAATCGGAGGTGGAAATGTCGATCAGCACATACCAGGCATGGGCCGAGGGCAAGGGGTCTCGCACGCCGGGGATATGTTTCGTGGTGAATTCGATTCCGAGGCGCGGCATCAGTTCGAACCCGGTCAGCGCCGTGCCGCAGTGCTGCGATGCCTTCTCGAACAGCGCCAGTGCCTGTGTCGGAGACGTCAGGCCGGCAAAGGCCACCTGCTTGCCGCGTGGCCGCGGATACATCTTCAACACGGCGCCCGTGATGATGCCAAGCGTGCCTTCCGCGCCGATGAACAGGTCGCGCAGGTCATAGCCGCTATTGTCCTTCTTCAGCCGCCGCAGACCGTCCCAGATCTCGCCGGTCGGCAGCACAACCTCTAGCCCGAGGCAAAGCTGGCGCATGTTTCCATAGGCAAGCACGGCCGTGCCGCCGGCATTGGTCGAGAGGTTGCCACCGATCCGGCAGGAGCCTTCGGACCCGAGCGACAGCGGAAACAGCCGGTCATGCGCTTCGGCCGCCTTCTGCACCTCGGCCAGGATGCAGCCGCCATCGACGACGATCACGTCGGCGAGCGGATCGATTTCACGGATCTTGTTCATCCGCTCCAGGGACAGCAGAATGTCCTCGCTGCCCTCGCGCGGCACTTGGCCACCGACAAGGCCGGTGCCGCCGCTGACCGGGACGATCGGCATTCCGGTCTCGCTGGCGAGTTTTAGGATGGCAGAAACCTCCGCTGTCGAACCAGGCTTCAGCACCAGTGGCGATGAACCGTGATAGAGCCCGCGGTTCTCGGTGAGGTACGGTTTGATGTCGTCCTGCAGGATCAGCGCATGGGCTTCCCCCACGATGTCGATGAATGCCCGCAGCGTTTCGGCCCGCGTCAATGTCATGGTCAGCGTCATGGTCATTCCACGGGTCCTTCCGCATCACGCGGTGCAGCGGCGCGCACCAGTCTGTCATTGATCGCTTCGCCAAGGCCGGTGTCGGGCACGGGCGCTACGGCAATGGCGACGGCACCGGTCGCATCGGCCTGTTTGAGATAGTCGAACAGATTGGCGGCCGCCTCGGCCAGATCGCCGGCGGGGCTCAGGTTCAACACCATTCTGGAGTCGTCCTGACCGGCGACGGCTGTGTTGCCAAAGTTCAGAAGCGCTTCGAGCCTGCCAACCGAAGTGGCATTCAGGCGGACCCCTGCATTCGGCGCGTAATGCGAGGCCAGCATGCCGGGGGCCTCGATGATCGCCGCGCCGGCAATCTTGGGGCGCTGCACCGGCACACCGGCGAATGCCTCGATATCCTCGACGGACACGCCGCCAGGGCGCAGCAGGTGGATTTCACCGTCCTCAACCTTGAGAATTGTGGATTCGACGCCGACTTCGCAGGCGCCGCCATCGATCACCAGATTGATCCTGTCGCCGAGATCGCCATCGACATGGGCTGCCGACGTCGGGCTGATCTTGCCGGACGAATTGGCGCTCGGTGCCGCAAGCGGCCGGCCGAAATGCCGGATCAGGTCGCCGGTGAAGCCGACAGGAACGCGGATGCCAACACTGTCCAGCCCGGCCGTTGCCAGCGGGTGGATGTCGCTTTCCGGCTTGAGCGCCAGCACCAATGTCAGAGGCCCGGGCCAGAAATGCTCGGCCAGTCTGCGCGAAAGCGGATCGAACTCGGCATGCTGCTCGGCCATGTCCAGGTCGGCCATGTGGCAGATCAGCGGGTTGAACCGCGGTCGGCCCTTCGTCTCGTAGATGCTGGTGATGGCGGCCGGATTGGTGGCGTCGGCAGCAAGGCCGTAAACCGTTTCGGTCGGGATCGCTACCGGACGGCCGAGTGCAAGGATCACCGATGCGGCGTTGATCGCCTCATCCATGCCGTCGCCGATTGCGATGATCCGGGCCATGTGCCTGCCTCGTTAGCTGTGTTCCCGCTGTCCTTAGCGTGTTCCCTTATGCGCGATCAAATGCCTTTTTGCAGAACCACTGCCTACAATGTTCCACAGTGTAATTTGAGGGGATCCAGCAAAGATAAAATTTTATATATCGATGTAACCGAAAGAAAGAATTCTTCTGCCTATAGTCGCCGACAACGAGACAAACGCCGCCTCAAGCCGGGAAGCCACAGATGCAGCAAGTCAAGAATCCCGCCTCCAGCATAGCGCTTCGTGTGGCAACTGCCATGCATCAGATGGGCATTGACGGACTTCCGCGCAACTATGAGCTTGTCTACGAGGCCTACGCCGGCAGCAATCCGGAACTGGTGCGGGAATTCATCGCGCTCGGCAAGGTGAAGAGCCAGGAGGCGCTGGACGAACTGGGCCGCAAATACCTGCCCCATCACCATGAAGATGGCCTGCTCAGCCGCCAGAGCGGCCAGGTCCGCGCGGAGATGAGCAATTTCATCAATCTGCTCAACGAGGAAAAGATTTCCCTCTCCGACTATGGTCGTGCCATCGGCAATGCCTCGAAAACCATCCTGACAGAGGCCGATCTCGAGGGAACGCCGCTTGGTCAGTCGATCAAGGCGCTCAAGGCCGCGACCGAAAAACGCGCCCACCAGAACAGCAATGTCGTGCGCGCCGTGGTCGACAAGACGGCATCGCTGGCCGACATGCAACGCGAGGCCGAGGAAGCCGAACAGGCGAAATTTGTCGATCCGCTCACCCGTCTTGCCAGCCGCCGCGCCTTCAACAAGGCCGTGGCAAAGATCTATGCCAATCCGGAAATGCCGGTTCTTTGCGGCGTTGCCGTCGGGGAAATCGACGATTTCACCCATATCCAGGAACAGATGGGGCCGGCTGTCGCGGAACGTTTCCTGATGCAGGTTGCCAAGGTGCTCGAGGCCGCATCCGGTGGCGGCGACCTTGCCTGCCGCTTCGATGCCGGCCGCTTCGGTCTGTTGCTCTATACGTCCGACGCGGATGAAATCAGCCGTGTCATCGAGCTGGTGCGCGCCAAGCTCAAGGCAACGGCCTTTGTTGGCTCGTCCAGCGGGCGCACTCCGGGTCAGATGGCCATGTCCTTCGGCGTCTGCTTCTCCGAACAGGCTCCGAATGCGTTCGATTTCACCAATTTTGCCGAGAAGGCGCTTGCCACCTCGAAGGCCAATGGCGGCGACACCGTCACGATTTATGGCGCCAACGACTATACGTCCAAGGATTGGCTTATCTACAAGAAGAAGCCGGTGGGTGGCTTCGGCGTCTGAGCCGGTCCTGAGCCCGGCTAAGCAGGCCTGGGGTCAGAGCTTGGCGATGATCTTGCGGATTTCCGTGTCGCGGGCACCCAGCATCAACACATTGCGCAAGGCTTCCCGTGGGTCGTGGGTGCGAAACAGCAGCCCGTTGTCGCGGATCGACCGGTCGACGACCATGGCCTTCTGCTCGGTTTCCGGCTTGATTGCCACGGCAAAATACATCCGGGTATAGCTCTGCCGGATCTGTTCGAAGAATTGCTCGCTGCCGCCGATTTCGGCGAAGAAGTTGGCAATGTAGAAGGCCCATTTCACGTCGGCATATTGGGCGAAATTGGTGCGTGCCGCCGTGACGTGACAGTAGCCGAGATGCGGGCTGTCATCGAGCGTCTTGTGAAAGATAATTTTCGGAAACTGGATCGAGCGATGAAAGCCGTTGATCCGGCTATGGGTGGTCTCCGCCGCCGTTTCCAGACGCCGCCCGGTACGCACGGCCACCTCCGCATAGGTGAGGTAGCGCTTTTCCTCCGAAAGCCAGTCGTCGCGATGGCGCGAGATGCGTCCGGTGCGCAGGAATTCGGTATGCGCGGCCTTCGTCGCAGTCGCGCTTTTGTCCGGGACTTTCGGGGCCGCGTAATATCGAAGTTTTTGCATGTCGAGGCTCTGACGGTTACTGGCTCGGTACGCCGATCTTACAGCGACATGGTTAATCATGATTTGCGTCTACTGTGGCCCCTTGAGGTTTCGCGAGGCTTGCCGCAATGCAGTTCTTGCTGCGACCTGCACAGATTTGTCATTTTGCGCCATCGCAATAGTCACAGACGTCACTGAAACGACCTATCCCCAAGAAAAGACACATCATTTTTGAGGAGCTGCTTTTGGCGCATTTGCATGGGCATGTCGCAAACATTCCCGGACGTGTCGTTTCGCAATGCAGCACCCGACGGCTGGCTGTGTTTAGATATCGGCAAGCTCGAGGTGCTGCCCCGTAGGGAGGGTGGGAAATCGGGAAGCCGGTCAAAATCCGGCGCTGCCCCCGCAACGGTGGTGGAGATTCGCGTGACGGCAAAAGGCCACTGGGAAGATCCTGGGAAGGCGCCGCACGTAGTCTGGCAACAGACGTCTCCAGAGCCCGGAAACCAGCCTTGATGCAAGGATATATGAGGTCGCGGTGGGCGGCCGGAGATAGCCGTGATCGCCCGTTTCGGGTCGATTGGTGCTGCGCTCCTGTTCCATCGCCGGTGAAACGAACGAGGACGACATGGATCTGCACAGCACCGTATTGCGGCAGTTGAAGAACCGCCGGGAAGGCTTCAGCCTGGAGCAGCCTTTCTACATCGATCAGGATTATTTCAAGCTCGACATGGAGCAGATCTGGTACCGCGACTGGCTGTTCATCGGCCATGACTGCGAGATCCCGCGCGCCGGCAACTATTTCACCGCTCAGGTCGGCGACTATCCGATCGTCATGGTCCGCGGCAAGGATCAGGTGATCCGCGCCTTCCACAACACCTGCCGTCACCGCGGCCACCGTGTCTGCACCTCGGATCGTGGCGCGTCCGCCAAGCTGGTCTGTCCCTATCACAACTGGACCTATGATCTCGATGGTTCGCTGGTCTTCGCCCGCCAGATGGGCGAAACCTTCGACAAGAGTGAATTCGGCCTGAAGCCGGTTCATTGCGAAAGCGTCGCCGGCTATATCTTCATCTGCCTGGCCAATGAGCCGGCCGATTTCGCCCCGGTCCGCGCGTCGATCGAACCCTACATGAAGCCGCATCGGCTTGCCGAAGCCAAGGTCGCCCATCGCAGCACCATCATCGAGAAGGGCAACTGGAAACTCGTCTGGGAAAACAACCGCGAGTGCTATCATTGCGCCAGCAACCACCCGGAACTCTGCCGCACCTATCCGGAAGCCCCGACTGCGACTGGCGTGCAGGGCGCCGGCGATGATCCGGTCATCGCTGAACACTGGGCCCGCTGCGAAGCCGCCGGTCTGCCGAGCACCTTCAATATTGACCCGTCCGGCCAGTTCCGCACCGCCCGCATGCCGCTAATCCAGGAGGCCGAAAGCTACACGATGTCCGGCAAGCGCGCCGTCAGGCGCCCATTGTCTGACGATGTCTCGACCTCGCATATCGGCACCATGCTTCTCTTCCACTATCCCTCGACCTGGAACCACATCCTGGTCGATCACGCGATCTCCTTCCGGGTCACGCCGCTGTCGGCCGAGGAAACGGCGGTCACCACCACCTGGCTGGTGCACAAGGATGCGGTCGAAGGTGTGGATTACGATCTCAAGGAACTGACCCATGTCTGGGAAATGACCAATGACCAGGACCGCTCGATCGTCGAGGAAAATGCCTTTGGCATCCGTTCGCCGGCCTATGAGCCGGGGCCCTATTCGGTCGAGCACGAAGGTGGCGTCATGCAGTTCGTCGACTGGTACACGACCTTCATGATCAACAGGCTGCAGGGCGACAAGGCCCGCCTGTCTGCGGTGGCCTGAGATGAATATCGCTGTCACCCAGTATCGCCATGTCGATGAGATGCGTCCCTGGTCGGACCGGGAGCACATGCTCGAATGCGTTGCCGTCACGCCGGAAGCCCCCGACGTGATGACCTTCACCTTCCGGCCGAACAAGCCGGGCCTGTGGTTCCGCTACCAGCCCGGCCAGTTCGTCACGCTGGAGATCCCGGCCTCGCCGGAACCGGTGATGCGCACCTATACGCTGTCGTCCAGCCCGTCGCGGCCCTACACGGTGGCAATCACGGTCAAGGCGCAGAAGGATTCGATCGGCACCCGCTGGATGTTCGACAACCTGAAGCCCGGCATGGCGCTGAAGGCGATCGGCCCGCTCGGCGATTTCTCCTATGCCCGCCATCCGGGCAAGAAATACCTGTTCATCTCGGCCGGCTCCGGCATCACCCCGATGATGTCGATGAGCCGCGACATGGGCGATCGCTCGCCCGACAGCGATATCGCCTTCCTGCATTGTGCGCGTTCGCCCGACGACATCATCTTCCGCTGGGAGCTTGAGGCCAAGGCGCGCGACATGCCGCATTTCACGCTCGGCTTCATCATCGAGCAATTGGGTCGCGGACAGCTCTGGTCGGGATTGAAAGGCCGCATCGACAAGGCGAAGATCGCGCTTCTGGCCTCTGATTTCCTTGAGCGCACTGTCTTCTGTTGTGGACCGGAGCCGTTCATGGCCACGGTTCGCGAGGCTTTGTCCGGCGCCGGCTTCGACATGAGCCAGTATCACGAAGAGACCTTCCAGCCGGCCAAGCCGCAACTGCCGATCGTCGTCGCCGACCATTCTGATGGCGAGCAGCCGACTATGGTGACATTCGCCATGTCCGGCAAGGACGGCCTTTGTGCGCCGGGCCATACCGTTCTGCAGGCGGCCCGTTCTGCCGGCGTGCGCATCGGAGCCGCCTGCGAATCCGGTCTCTGCGGCACCTGCAAGGTGCTCAAGATTTCCGGCGAGGTCGAGATGGAGCACAATGGCGGCATCCTCGATGAGGAAATCGACGAGGGCTACATTCTGGCCTGCTGTTCGCGCCCGAAAGGCGATATCGAAATCGAGGCCTGAAGGTCGCAGGTCTGTTTTCAAGAGGCGTGCCGCATTGCCGGCACGCCTTTTGCGTTTCATCCGGGATTTGCGCCCGGCGCATGGCCTTCGTCATGACTTTGTTTCGATGGAACAATTTCCTCTCAGCCCCGTTAACAGGCAATCGCGGTCGCTTGGTCGCGGCCATCGAAACAGGCGGCGGCATCAGTTTTAGAATAAAACCAATGTTAATGCTGGGTTCAGGATGAAGCCGTTAATTTTCGTTTCAGGATCAGCAGTCTCAAGGCATGGGCCGGGACATAATGCTGGTCGCGGAAAACGCAGGGAGAAAGTCGCATGAAGACTGCATTCAAACGTATGGCCGGTCTCGTACTGGCTGCCGCCGTCGGCTTTACCGGCATCGTGCCGGCACAGGCCATGAGCCTGCCGCGTGCGCCGGTCGAGGCAAGCTCCGACGTCGCCGAGGTTCAGTACCGTCGTCGTGAATATCGCCGTCACTATAACCGCGATCATTATCACAACGGTCACCGTGGTTACTCGCATCGTCGCCCGGGCTATCGCTATCACAATGGCGCCTGGTTCCCGCTTGCGGCGTTTGCAGCCGGCGCGATCATTGGCGGTGCTGTGGCCTCGCAGCCGCCGCGCGCCAGCGCCGGTGGTATCAATCCGAGCCACTACCAGTGGTGCGCCAACCGCTACCGCTCGTATGACAGCCGCAGCAATACGTTCCAGCCCTACAACGGTCCGCGTCAGCGTTGCCTGTCGCCCTACTATTGAGCCAATACCTCTCTGATCGGCGTGCCCGAACAGCTCGCCCCGTCAGCGCTTCAATACCCGGCCTCGTGCCGGGTATTGTCGTTTTGGCCAATGCTGGTCTTGCCACACGCTGGTTTGGGCCAGACGCAGACGCGCATTTACTTAGAGAATGCCCGCCCGCCTGAGCAGATACCAGGCAGCGGCGATTGAGACCGCGATGAAGCCGATGGCAAAGATCGTGCCGTCGGCCTCGGCGGCGAACGGCAGATTGGATGTGTTCATGCCGAAAAAGCCGGTAACCAAGGAAGGCGGCAGCAGGAACGCGGTCATCAGCGACAGGATGTAGAGGTGTCGATTGGTTTCTGACGACAGTTTCGAATCGATTTCTTCATGCAGCAGCCGGGCGCGCTCCTGCAGGGCATGGACGTCGTGATCGACGGATTCCAGCCTGGCTGTCAGCCGCTGTGCCACTTCATCGAAGCCGAATGGCATGTCCTCGTCGTCGCTGGCCGCCGCGCGGCGCATCAGCGACAGCATGGTGCGCAAATGCCGGTAGAGCCGGACAACCACACGCCGCACCGGCGCCAGCCTGCGCCGCTCGTCACGCAATTCGCTGTCATAGACGACATCCTCGATCGCGTTCAGCTCCTCGGTCAGGTCGATCACCACCGCGATGATGCCACGCTGGAATTCGGCCACCAGCGTTTCGAACAGATGCATCGGGCTGCGATATTTCGTGGAATTCTTCTCGACTGCGGCCCGCACCCGGTCGAGCGAGCGGATCGGTTGCAGCCTGGTGGTGATGATGTACCGTTCCCCCAGGGCAAAGTGCAGCCAGCCGAGATCGCGTGTCTCCTTGTCGAACTCGCGCTGAAAATCCACCAGCGTGCCGAACACCATCTGGTCGTCCACCGTCAAGGCGGCGTGCGTGTCGTGTGTGGTCAGCACGGAACGCGCCTGCTCCGTCAGCCATTCGAAACCGTCGAGCAGGGCGCCGACGCGCGCATCCGCGATGTTCAAATGCAACCAGAGAAATCCGGGACCTTCGGCCAGCATCGCAGGCGTGACCTCGGCTGAAAGCCGTGTTGCCTGGCCCGAGACCGGATCGATCCGGTAACCCCAGACAAGGCCCGGCAGGGCATGGATTGCATTGAGCATGGGCGGCTGTCCTTCGAAGCTGTATGCGGCGGCGAGACCTATGCGGGCGGAGAACGCAAAAAGCGCGCCGGTTTGCCGGCGCGCTCCATGATGGTTCATGTCGAGGGCTTAGCCAATCCTGGCATTGTCCTCTCGCTTGACGGCGACGATGGTCGAACGCGGCAGCTTGCCTTCGCCATCCGGGAAGGGCGCGCCCGGATGCTGGATGCCGACAAACATCGTCCGCTTGTCGCCCGTCCAGGTCATGCCGGTCACTTCGCCGCCTTTCGGGCCGGTGAGGAAGCGTTCGATGCGGCCGGTTGCCGGATCGCCGGCAAGCATCTGGTTGTTGCCCTGGCCGACGAAATCGCCTTCGTTCGAATCCTCGCCATCCGTCTGGATCCACAGCAGTCCGGTCGAATCGAACATCATGCCGTCCGGCGAGTTGAACATGTTGCCGGAATTGATGTTCGACGAACCTGCATAGGCATCGCCCTTGTGCACGTCCGGATTGCCGGCCATGACGAACAGGTCCCACTTGAACTTGCCGTCTGCGTGGTCGTCGTTTTCCGGATACCAGCGTACGATCTGGCCGAACTCGTTGCTTTCGCGCGGGTTGACGGCACTGATTTCCATCACGTCGCCACCAGCATTGGTGCGCATCTTGCCGTCCTTCAGGACGCCGCGATGGCTGTTGTTGGTCAGCGCGCAATAGGCTTCGATGGCGACCGGGTTGACCGCGACCCATTCTGGACGGTCCATCGTGGTCGCACCGACCTTGGAGGCGGCCTGGCGGGTAAAGACGGCGATCTCGTCTGCCTTCATGCCGGTGGTCTCCGGCGTCAGCGCCAGCCATTCGCCGGTGCCTTCGTCGGAGAATTTCGCGACAAAGAGCGTGCCTTCGTCGAGCAGCGTCGATGTGTCGCCGCCCGGGACATAGATGCCGGCGGAGACGAACTTGTAGAGGAACTCGCCACGCTCGTCGTCGCCCATATAGACGACTACACGGCCGTCGCGGGCAATCACCACGGCGGCGTTTTCATGCTTGATACGGCCAAGCGCGGTGCGCTTGATCGGGGTCGAGGATGCATCCGTCGGATCGATCTCGACGACATAACCGGCGCGGCGCGGTTCGTTCGGATTTTTCGACACGTCGAAACGCTCGTCGAAGAGTTCGTAGCCGTAGCGCGTCTCGGCAACGATGCCGTAACGCTTGTAATCGTCAGGCATTTTGAAGTCGGCGACGGTCGAGCCGAAGTAACCGTTGAAGTTTTCTTCGCAGGTGAGATACGTGCCCCAGGGCGTCTTGCCGGCGCCGCAGTTGTTGAAGGTCCCGAGACAGTCGACACCGTTCGGATCGGCAGCCGTCTTGACGAGGTCCGAGCCGACAGCCGGACCGGAGAGCTTCATCGGTGTGTTGTGATGGATGCGGCGGTTGAACGGGCTGTCGAGGACGATCTGCCAGCCGTCGGAACCTTCAGCCACTTCCATCACGGTCACGCCCTGCATGTTCTGCAGGATCTTCACGTCGTCGAGACTTTTCGGCATGCCCTTTTCGTTGTTGGGCAGGTTGGTCTCGTTGTTCACATATTCGTGGTTGACGGCGATCACCTGATGGGTGCCGACGACGAAGCTCTCCATGCCGTCGGTATTCTCGCCGAACACCTTGTCGGAGGCTTCCAGCGAAACGCCGTTGACCGGATCGATATCGGCGACATTGGAAAACAGCGGCTGGCCCCACTTGGCGAGCGGCTTCCAGCTATAGCCTTCCGGCACATGCACGGTGGCGTCGGTGGCAATGGCGATCGGCTTGAACGGGAAGCGCGATGCGGCTTCCTGGGCCTGTGCGGATGTCGAGGACATCAGGTTGCCCACCGAGCCCATGGCAACAGCAGCCGAACCCATGGCGAGTACACCGAGAAAGCCGCGGCGCGAGACGGCGCGCTCGACCACGCGGTCGAAATCGGTCACGGCCGGCGGCGGGTTGTGCAGTTCGTCCCATTCATCCCAGGACAGATGGTTCGTGTTCGTGTCGCTCATGGTTGACCTCCGAGGTTGGATTGGAATGGTTCCAGCATTTGGGTTAGTCAGTGGCGATGACAGACATGTGACGAATGGGGGACGCGCCGCTACATCGCGCATGCCTGAAACACCGATGGCGCAGCGCTCATGCTATGGTTTGCAAGGCCCTAGGCAACAGATGCGGCCACAAATGATGATCGCGAAGAGGCGTGACGGGTGCCGGCTCAAGGGCTGCGTTCATGCAAATAGTTTGACGTTTACGTAAAAATCAATTAGCCAAAGTGGGAAGCTTCGCACATCCCGGGTGGGGGATGATTGCGGGCAGTTGCACATGAGATGTGGAGGAGAATGCCATGTACAAGGCGCCCGTGGAGGAGATTGCGTTCACCTTGAAGCATGTGGCCGGTCTGGCCAAGGCAATTGACGAGGGCAAGCTCGGCGACCTGAGCGACGATCTCGTTGATGCCATTCTGTCGGAGGCTGGTCGCTTCGCGTCTGACGAAGTCGCACCGCTTGCCGAGATCGGCGACACCCAGGGTGCCCGCATGGTCGACGGCAAGGTCATCGTTCCCGACGGCTGGGCCGATCTTTATCGCCACTGGGCCGAAGGCGGCTGGAATTCGCTGACCGCTGCGGAAGAATTCGGCGGCCAGGCATTGCCGCATATGCTCAATGTAGCAGCGCTGGAAATGTGGAATTCCGGCTCGATGGCCTTTGCGCTCGGCCCCACGCTGACCATGGGCGCAGTCGATGCGGTTACGGTCCACGGCGCCGACAGTCTCAAGCAGACCTATCTGCCGAAAATGGTCTCCGGCGAATGGACCGGCACCATGAACCTGACCGAGCCGCATGCCGGCTCCGACCTCGGTGTGATGAAATCGCGCGCCGAGCGTCGTGATGATGGCACCTACCGCATCTTCGGCCAGAAGATCTTCATCACCTGGGGCGAACACGAGATCACCGAGAACATCATCCATCTCGTTCTCGCGCGCCTGCCCGATGCGCCTGCCGGCACCCGCGGCATCTCGCTCTTTCTCGTGCCGAAATTCCTCGTCAACGACGACGGTTCGCTCGGCGCACGCAACGATCTCCATTGCCATTCGCTCGAGCACAAGCTCGGTATCCACGGCTCGCCGACCTGCACGATGATCTACGGCGACGGCAAGTTCGGCGATGAGCCGGGTGCCATCGGCTATCTTATCGGCGAGGAGAACAAGGGCCTGAATTGCATGTTCACGATGATGAACAATGCGCGTCTCGCGGTCGGTATGCAGGGTGTGGCCATCTGCGAGGCCGCCACCCAGAAGGCGGTTCAATATGCAAAGGACCGCACCCAAGGCAAAGCCCCTGGCTGGACGGGGCAGGGCCAGACCGGCGGCATGAGCCCGATCATCGAGCACCCGGATGTCGCCCGCATGCTGGTGACGATGAAGGCTTTGACGCAAGGCGCGCGTGCCATCTGCTATGTCTGCGCCCACGCCACCGACATGAGCCACCACGAGGCGGGTGATACGGCCCGTCACTGGGCCGAGCGCGCAGCCTTGCTCACCCCGATCGCCAAGTCCTTCGCCACCGATGCCGGCGTCGAAGTGGCCTCGCTCGGCATCCAGACCCATGGCGGCATGGGTTTCATCGAGGAGACCGGTGCTGCCCGCTTCTGGCGCGACAGCCGCATCGCCCCGATTTATGAAGGCACCAACGGCATCCAGGCCGCCGACCTCGTCACCCGCAAACTGCCGCTATCGAACGGCGCCCAGGTGCGCGGCTTCATCGATGAGTTGCGGGACATCGTCGCGGCGGTCCGTGCCTCCAACCTCGACGGCTTCGGCGAAACCGCAGACCGTCTGGACGCAAGCCTCGCCGATCTGGATGAGACGACGGAATGGCTGCTCTCGCAGTTGGCTGCAGGCAACGCAAGTGCTGCACTCGCCGGTGCCACGCCTTACCAGCGTCTCTTCGGCCTGGCGCTCACCGGCGTCTATCTCGCCAAGGGTGCACTCGCCGACGAGGAACACGGCCGCGACCATCGCCTGGCGCTCTGCCGCTTTGCCGCCGAAAACATCATCGCAGAAACCGCAGCCCTGAAGGACCGCGTCATCAATGGTGCTGCGAGCCTGGAGGCGGCACGGGCTTTATTCGCTTAACGCTCCACCTCCCCCT
This sequence comes from Rhizobium sp. CECT 9324, assembly GCF_918741265.1. NCBI lineage: Bacteria > Pseudomonadati > Pseudomonadota > Alphaproteobacteria > Hyphomicrobiales > Rhizobiaceae > Rhizobium > Rhizobium sp. CECT 9324. Next base: position 1,455,384 of record NZ_CAKKMZ010000001.1, read on the forward strand.
TGAGGGGGGAGGTCGCCGCAAAGCGGCGGGTGGGGGTGACCCCATTGCAAATCCCATCGATTGCCGTTGTTCACCCCACCCCGGAGCTGCGCTCCGACCCTCCCCCTCAAGGGGAGGGTGGGGATCACCTCAGGAACCCGAGATGACCGACCACATCCAGATCACCCGCCCAGACACCCATCCCGGCGTCCTCGTCCTGCGCTTCAACCGGCCGGACAAGAAGAACGCCATTACCCAGGCCATGTACCAGAAGCTCACCGCCGGTCTGCTCGAAGGCGAAGCCGACGATCAGGTCCGCGCCATCGTCTTCCTCGGCTCGGAAGGCTGTTTCTCGGCCGGCAACGACATGGCCGATTTCCTCGGTTTCGCCATGGCCGGCGCCGTGGGTGAACCCGCCGCCTTTGGCCTTTTGAAGGCGCTGACCGAGGTCACCAAGCCGCTGGTCTCCGGCGTCGACGGCCTCGCCATCGGCATCGGCACCACGCTGCACATGCATTGCGACCTCACCGTCGCCTCCGACCGCAGCCTGTTCAAGACCCCCTTCGTCGATCTCGCCCTGGTGCCGGAAGCCGCCTCCAGCCTGATCGCGCCGCGCATCATGGGCCATCAGCGTGCCTTTGCCATGCTGGCCGCAAGCGAAGGGTTTTCCGCCGAGCAGGCGCGAGAGGCCGGCCTGATCTGGAAAGTGGTCGCGCCCGCAGACGTCGAGGCCGAAACCCTGAAGATAGCCGCCGCGCTCGCCGCAAAGCCGCCGGCCGCAATGAAGATCGCCCGTGCCCTGGTTCGGGGCAATCCGGACGAGGTGCGTCAACGCATGCAGGAAGAGCTGGTGCATTTTGTCGCCCAGCTGAAGAGCACGGAAGCCCGCGCCGCCTTCGAGGCCTTCATGAAAGGACGCTAGGCTCGGGTCGCACTGCGGAAATAAATGACGTTCGTCAGTTTATTTGCCAGCGTGAGCTTTTGCTTAAATTCCTCTTAATTCTCTCGACCTATTCATGGGTGAATGGCGATCCAAAAGAATCGCGGCATCGACATGAGGTTGCATGCTTGTCACACCATGACCCAATGGCAGTGTCCGGCCCGGCTGCATCTGCATGCCGAAATGTCGGATGAGAATTTCAGGAATTCCCGTGAGCGCCCGTTCCAATCTGATGACCAAAATCCTGCTGGTCGCGTCCCTTGTGGTCGTGGCCGCTCTGACCGGTTTCTCGGTCTATATCGATAGCCTGCAACGCCGGGCCGCCACCGATGCGGTGGAAAGCGAGATCAGTTCCTCCGGCCTTCAGGCATCGCAGAGCATCGCCAACTGGCTGGGTGCCCGCGTCATGCTGACCGAGCTGGCCGGCAATGCGGCCGCCAAGGCGAGCGACGCCGCCGGCATCACCGCGGCCTTCGACAATCCCGTGCTGATCCGTGAGTTCATGTCGACCTATGTTGGCGACGAGCAGGGCGTGTTCACCTCCGTTCCGAACCAGCCGCTGCCGGAAGGCTACGATCCGCGCAAGCGCCCGTGGTACCAGGATGCCGTCAAGGCCGACAAGATGGTCCTGACCGACCCGTATGCCGATGCATCGACCGGCAACCTGATCATCAGCGCCGCCATGCCGGTCAAGCGCGACGGCAAGCTCTTCGGCGTCGCCGCCAGCGACTTCTCGTTGACCTCCCTGGTCGACATGGTCAAATCCGTCGACATGGGCGGCAAGGGCTCCGCCTTTCTCGTCAAGGCCGATGGCACCATCCTGGTTCATGCCGACAATGCGCTGGTGACCAAGAAGCTGGCTGATGCCTTCCCGGCCAACACGCCGACGATCGGCAGCGGCATCAGCGAAAGCACATTTGCCGACAAGTCCGTCCTGGTCAGTTTCCTGCCGATCAAGGGCCTGCCGATGGGCGACTGGTATCTCGGCGTCACCGTCGACAGCGACCTGGCCTATGCCAGCATCGGCCAGTTCCGCGTGGCCGCCACCATCGCCACGATCATCGGCGTCATCGCGATGACGGCGGTGCTTGCAGCACTGCTTTCGCGGCTCGTCGTGCGTCCGGTCGTCGATATGACCGGGGTCATGGGCAAGCTCGCCGGTGGCGATGTCTCCGCCGATATTCCGGGCACCGACCGCGTCGACGAAATCGGCCAGATGGCAGCCGCCGTTGCCGTCTTCCGCGACAATATCATCGAGCGTGGGCGCCTGGCCCGCGAGGCGGATGAAACCCGCACGATGACCGAACAGGAGCGCCGCGAGCGCGAAACGATCAAGGCTCGCGAGGCCGAGCAGGTGTCGTTCGCCGTGCAGGCTCTGGCCGATGGCCTCGGTCGCCTTGCCAATGGCGATCTCGTCCACCGCATCGACACGCCGTTCGCCGGTGATCTCGATCGCCTGCGCGCCGACTTCAACAACTCGGTGACCAAGCTGCATGATGCGCTGGCCATGGTTGGCCGCAATGCCCGCGCCATCGACAGCGGCGCGACCGAAATCCGCTCGTCGGCCGACAATCTCGCCCGCCGCACCGAGCAGCAGGCGGCCTCCGTCGAAGAAACGGCCGCCGCCCTCGAGGAAATCACCACCACGGTCAAGGACAGTGCCCATCGTGCCGAGGAAGTCGGCCAGCTGGTCACCCGTGCCCGGGGCGGGGCGGAAAAGTCCGGCGAGATCGTGCAGCGCGCGGTCGGCGCCATGCAGGGGATCGAGAAGTCGTCCGGCGAGATCTCCAACATCATCGGCGTGATCGACGAGATTGCCTTCCAGACCAATCTGCTGGCGCTGAATGCCGGCGTGGAAGCCGCCCGCGCCGGTGAGGCCGGCAAGGGTTTTGCCGTCGTCGCCCAGGAAGTCCGGGAACTCGCCCAGCGCTCGGCCAATGCGGCGAAGGAGATCAAGACGCTGATCAGTGCATCGGGAGACCAGGTGCGTGCCGGTGTCGAACTGGTCAACCAGACCGGCCAGGCGCTGGACGTCATCGTTCGCGAGGTTCAGGAGATCAACGGCCATGTCAACGCGATCGTGACCGCGTCGCGCGAACAGTCGACCGGCCTGTCCGAGATCAACACCGCCGTCAACACCATGGACCAGGGCACCCAGCAGAACGCCGCCATGGTCGAGGAACAGACGGCGGCAAGTCATGGTCTGGCCACCGAAGCCGCAGCCCTGACCGGTCTTCTCGCCCAGTTCCGCATCGATGAGCGGGCAAACACGCAGGAGCCGCGTCGTCGCTACGCGGCCTGATCCCGGTTTTCACCCTGAAACGCAGAAACGGCACCCATCGTGGTGCCGTTTTTTTGCCCGGAGTTTGTTCGTCGGTTCAGTTTCTGTTCACCGGTTCTGCCGATAGTGATCGCACAAACGTTCGTCTCATGCGTTTATCGAGATGAAGAGCGAAGTATTAGAGGTCGCCATGTTGCGTGCATTTTGCGTTTTCCTTTGCCTGGCCGTCTTGAACCTGCCGACCGTTTCCGGCTCCGCGATGGCAGGCAGCCGATCCAAGGCCGATTTCCAGTTGGTGAACGACAATCAGGATGTCATCATCCAGAGCCAGTCGAGACGCCAGAGGCAGCCGGGCGTCCGGCCACAGCGCTACTACTGCGTCATTCCCCCGTCAGGCACCCGCAACGGCGGTGCAGAAGCATCCTGCCCGGCCAGCTCCGGTCGTGTCGGCGAGCGCTGCCGCTGCGCCAATACGACCGGCACAGGCACGCTCTTCACCTATTGAGCCGCTCTCGTGACGTCAGCCGGCGCCGACCGGGTTGATGTCATCGACGAAGCGCACGAGGTCGGCCATGGTGAAATGGCCCGGCGTCTCGCCGGGCAGTTCCGGCACCCAGTTTGATCGCTGCCATAGGAAGGATCTGTCGTCCCCATGCACCAGGCCGAGAAAGGTCTCGGCGATGATCGTCGAGCCGACAGGCCCGAGCCGCTCGCCATGGTGCAGCTGTTCCGCTTCCTTCAGGATGTAATACCAGAGCGGCGTGCGCTTGTGAAAACCATGGGTTGCCGCCACCACACCATCTTCGCCGTCCGACAAGTTGGCTTGGCTGAGTGGGGCAAAGCCCATCGCAAGACAGACATCCTGGCCGGACGGCAGACCGATTTGGGCGCCGCGCCGGAGATTGCGGAATGGCAGGACGAATTCACGCGCCTGCGGTGTCGTCATGTCCGGCGGATGGCCGGGCAGTGCGTGCAGTTCCGGCACGATGAACGGGTCGAGCCGCCGAGACAGGTTGAGCGTGAAAGTCGGATCCGTCTGCGCCAGCGTGCCAAGTTCGAAGAACCGGCGCCAGTCGATCACCCAATTGGACGGCAGGCTGCGCAGCGGCCCGAGCGGTGTCGGCGGCACGTCCGGCGCGAGGTCTCCGACGATCTGACCGGATTTACCGGTGAAGTTGAACATCAGGTTGAGTGTGCCTTCGGTGATGCCTCCCGTCCGGAACACAGCATTGTGGCTGTAGGACTGGCGAACCATGGAATGGCCGAGCCGATAGGCAGCGGCAGCAAATTCCGCCGGCATGTAGGGCTTGGCGCGAAAACGGTAGAAGCGACGACCTTCCTGCTTGATCCTGCGGATCAGCCCGGGTTCGGTCAGCTTCTCGACGAAATCGAACATCACGATCCACTGGTAGTGCCAGGTCACGACCCGCCGCGCCTCGTGGAAGAGATCGAGGCCGGTCAGCCCCGGTTTGCTCGCCGCGATCCGGTCGACCACCTTGTTGTGGAATTTCAGCATCAGCAGGTGGAACTGCGCGACCAGCAGGTTCTCGTCATTGCGCTCGTCGAAGATCAGCGCATGGCCATGGCTGTTGCGCGGCAGGTCGTTGGGACGTTCGGGAATGCGTTGCGCAACGAGGCCATCGGATTCATGCGCCTTGCCGATCAGGAAGCGCGGCCCCGGCGGCAAGGATATGCCGTCCTTCGCATAGAGATAAGGGTGGATGCCCGGTCCGTCACCATAGAGCGAATCGAGATCGAGCGCCGGCGAGCGGAAATTGGTGGTCGCCAGCGGGTCGGCCTTCTGCTGCTTCAGCGGCGTCGTGTCGAGCGTGATGTCATGGTCGACGAACTGCCCCAGATAGGTATAGCCGGCCGGAATTTTCGGATTGTCTCCGTCGTCGCCCTTGGTGTCCTTCATCGCCAATGCCAGCTGGAACAGCGCATCCTCGTTGGCAACCAGCGGCGGCAGATGTGGAAACATCAGGCCGAACTTTCCCGGATCGGCATTTCCGGCCAGCGCCATCAAGGAGGCGCGTTTCATCCCGCGGACACCGTGTCCGTGCATGGCAATTTCCGACATGACAGTCTCCTGGTTCCCTGGCTCCCGGCTCCCTGGATTGTGCTCGAAGAGCGATACAATCATCGGATGAAATCAGTAATTGCGCAAGCAACCAAAATACACGCAAAAGAAGTATCTGCGTGTATCGAAAAATCTGGCGATTGACGGACGCTGAACCGCAGTTCAGCCCTTCGACAGCGTCACGACGGCTTCCACATGCGGCGACCAGAGGAACTGGTCGATCGGTGTCACTTGGTCGATCCTGTAGCCGCCGGCAATCAGGATTGACAGGTCGCGGGCCAGCGTCAGCGGATTGCAGCTGATCGCCACGACCTTTTTCACCTGCGATCTTGCCAGCTCGGCGCATTGGGCTTCGGCGCCGGCGCGCGGCGGGTCGAAGACGACGGCATCGAAATGCTTGAATTCCGAGGTCATCAGCGGCCGGCGGAACAGGTCGCGCCGTTCAACGCTGAAGGTCTTCAGGCCCTGTGTATTGCGGGCACCGTGATCCAGTGCCTTGATCGCCTTCTCGTCGCCCTCGACCGCATGCACCTGCGCCTTGCGGGCAATGCGCAGGCCGAATGTGCCGATCCCGGCAAACAGGTCCGCGACGCGTTTGGCCTTGCCGATATGGGTGATCGCGATCTCGGCCATCGTTTCCTCGGCCTCGAACGTCGCCTGGGTAAAACCACCCGGCGGCAGCGAGACGCGTGCGCCGCCGAAATCCAGCATCGGCTTGACCGGCTCGATGACGATTTCGCCATTTGCAGACACGCGGGCAATGCCGCGCAGCTTGATCACCGCGTCGCTGACGGCGCGGCGTTCGCGATCGCCAAGCCCACCACGCAAGCCGTCGAGGGAAATGTCGAGGCCGGTCAGCGTTTCGGTCACGGTCATCCGGAAGGCGTCCGATCCCGCAGCTCTGGCGATGACCTTCAGAGCGTCGAGTCGGGAAATGATCCCGTTCGACGCGATGGGACATTCCTCGATCGGCACGACATGATGCGTCTCGGCCTGGTTGATGCCGATGACCAGATCCTTTTCACGCCGGCGCACGGTAAACACGATCCGGCGCCGCTGATGGGCATGTGCTTCGACCATGTCAGCGACCGGCGCTTCGATGCCCTTCGATTTCAGCGCCGCAATCAGGATCTGTCGCTTGAAGGCATTATAGGCGGGTTTTGCCAGATGCTGCATCGAACAGCCGCCGCAGGTGCCGCCGACGCCGTCGGGGCCGAAATGTTTGCACACCGGTTCGATCCGGTCTGGCGAGGTCGTGGCGAAGGACATGATCGTGCCTTCACCCTTGACCCGCGCAATCGACACGGTTTCGCCGGGCAGGGCGAAAGGCACGAAGATCGGTCCGTTTTCGTCATGCGCGACGCCGTCGCCCTTGGCGCCGAGGCTCAATATGGTCACGGTCTCGGCGCTCATTCGGCGTCCTCGCCCGTTTCGTCATCTGCGTCTTCATCAGCGTCGTCGAGCGGCTTTTGGCCGGCGAGCAAAAACTCCACATTGCCGTCGCCGCCGGCGATGGGGGAGGGGATCATTCCAAGGCTGGTCCAGCCCATGTCTTCGGTCAGCCAGCGTTCGAGCTCGGCTGCCACCAGAGGCGCCGTTTCAGGTTCCTTCAGCAGCCCGGCCTTGCTGATCGCGTCGCGACCGGCTTCGAACTGCGGCTTGACCAGGAGCAGGCAGTAAGCCCCCGGCTCGGCAAGATCGAGCGCTGGCACCAGGGCCAGCTTGAGTGAGATGAACGAGACATCCGAGACGATGAAATCGATCGGCCGGTCGTCGATATCGTCCGGCTCCATGTAGCGGGCGTTAAGGCCCTCGATATTGGTCACACGCGGATCGGACGCCAGGCGCGGATGAAACTGGTCGTGTCCGACATCCACGGAGGTCACATGGGCGGCCCCGCGCTTCAGCAGCACTTCGGTGAAGCCGCCGGTCGAGGCGCCGACATCGAGGCAGTCGCAGCCCTCGGGCGACAGGCCGAAATGATCGAGACCGGCAACCAGTTTCAGCGCCGCGCGCGAGACATAGTCCTGTGCCGGATCGTCGATGGTGAAGGTATGCGTGGCGGCAAACACCAGGCTCGGTTTGCTCACCACCCGGCCGTCGACCTTGACGGTTCCGCGCTGGATGGCGTCGCGCGCGCGCGAGCGGCTGGCAAAAAGGTCGAGGGCGACCAGCAACTGGTCGAGGCGTTGGGGCTCTGGAAGATCTGTCATGTCCCGTCAATGATCCGAGAGGGCCTTCGGCGCAAGTCTTTTGTGCCGCGCACGCCAGCGGCTGCCGCATTTATGCCCTGCCGGTGCTTGATACTTGTCAAAAATGCGGACTTCTGGTTAATTAGCTTTTAATTAATAAAAGTCAGCTAATGTTTATCTGAGCCTGCAAAGCCGGATCTCCTCCATCCGCCCGCGGCTTTCGTGCTCTATCTAGGCTGCGGATACCTCCTCCTCCCGGACCGCAGACAAGCAGAAGCCCTCCGGTTTCGGGCCCGGAGGGCTTCGGCGTTTCTGGCCCCGCTTTAAAGCTTCGCTTCCTGCTGTCGTCGCCCCGTTGATGGCCTTCCTCATCCGGTCTTAGTTAACAATAGCTTACGGATAGCTATGCGATTTTTAGCAGCCCGATCTTAGTATTTTAGAGAAAATTAAATATAGCCCATCTAAATTGTTCCATGGCTCGCGATGACCACGGGCTTCACCGTCACGGCCCTCATGATGAAGCAATGTGAACGCGAAACCTGCCGTCGCCACACGACATATTGAGGGAAGGCAAGACATGTCCCGTCTGAGCATCAAGGCTTCTTTGATTGCGATCTTCACGCTGATCGCCCTTGTTTCATCCGTTTTCGCCTGGCTGTCGGTCAGTGCCCTGAACACGGTCAATACATCTTCGGAAAACATCGCACGCAACTGGCTGCCGAGCGTCAAGACCGTCAAGGAGATCCAGGCCGAGGTCTTCGGACTTCGCATTGCTTATCTCAACCATATCACGTCATTGACGGCTGAGGCGATCGCTGCCGCAGACAAGGCGGTGGAGTCCCATTCGGCCACTGTTATCGAAGCCATCAAGCATTATGAGCCGCTGATCTCTTCGGAAGTCGAACGCCAGAAACTCGCGGCCATCAGGGATGGCGTGATTGCCTATGAAAAGCGCGGCGAGGACATGCTCGTCCTGTCGCGGGTCAACAAGAATGCCGAGGCGGGCGAGGTTCTCAACGAGATGCGGGCGCTGATGGAGCCGGTCTCCAAGACGATCGACGAACTCGTTGCGATCAATGTTCAGGGGGCGGACGACTCGGTCCGCGCCGGCGAAGCCGCCTTCGATTCCGCCCTAATCCAGACCTATGCGGCCATCGGCGTTCTCGCGATCCTGCTGATCACCGCCATTTTCTACGCTCTTGCCGGCGTCGCCAGGCCGATCGAGCGGATCACCGACGCGATGCGCAAACTGGCCGGCGGCAATGTCGATGATGCCATTCCTTTCTCCGGACGTGCGGATGAGATCGGCGCCATGGCCGGCGCCGTCGAGGTCTTCCGGCAGGCGGCGATCGAGAACAATCGCCTGACGGCAGACGCCGAATTCCAGCGCAAGAGCGCCGAGGAACAGCGCGTCATTCTGCAGAAGCAGGCAGAGGAAGATGCGCGACGCAAGCTCCTGCAGGCCACGAGCGCGCTCGCCATTGGCCTGAAGAAGCTGGCTTCCGGCGATCTGACCTACAAGATAACCGAGGCCGTGTCGGAGGATTTCGAAGGCCTGCGCGACGATTTCAATGCCTCGGTCACGCAGCTTGCGCAGACGATGAGCTCAGTTGCGGAAACGACCGGCAGCATCGACAACGGCACCCGCGAAATCGCCTCGGGCGCAAATGACCTATCGAAGCGCACCGAACAGCAGGCTGCTGCCTTGGAAGAGACAGCCGCAGCCCTGGACCAGATTACCGTCAACGTGTCGAATTCGTCCAAGCGCACGGAGGAGGCCCGCTCGGTCGCCATCCTGGCCAATGAAAACACGACGAAGTCTGCGGAAGTGGTGTCCAACGCGGTCGATGCCATGCAGCGTATCGAACAGGCTTCCAGCCAGATCGCCAACATTATCGGCGTCATCGACGAGATCGCCTTCCAGACCAACCTGCTTGCCCTGAATGCGGGCGTTGAAGCGGCCCGAGCGGGTGAGGCGGGCAAGGGGTTTGCCGTCGTTGCCCAGGAAGTCCGCGAACTCGCCCAGCGCTCGGCCAATGCCGCCAAGGAAATCAAGGGTCTGATCCAGAACTCCTCGGCCGAGGTCGACAACGGCGTCAAGCTGGTGCGCGACACCGGCGTCGCGCTGAAGGCGATCGGCGATTATGTCTCGCAGATCAATCACCTGATGGATGCTATCGCCACCTCCGCCCGCGAGCAGTCGACGGGCCTGGCCGAGGTCAACACAGCCGTCAACCAAATGGATCAGACCACCCAGCAGAATGCCGCCATGGTCGAGCAATCGACGGCCGCATCTGCCACATTGGCCCAGGAAGCCGGACGTCTGCGCAGTCTCGTCGGTCAGTTCAAGCTGGCGGGACAGGCCTCGGCGGCGCCGGCCATGGCCGATCGCGGCTACGCGTCTTCAACGGCTGTTCGGGCACCGTCGGCGCCGGTCCGTCGCGGGCCTGCCGTCCAGGGCAACCTGGCTGTCAAGGAAGAGTGGAGCGAGTTCTGATCGCACCCACGACGGTTGCTTTTATATGCGATCGCCCCCGGTATCCGGGGGCGATTTGCGTTTCGCCCTGTGACGCTTGACGAAGGTCCGACCGTTCGGGTTGCGTTTCAAAACCACCAACCTGACGCAGGATCTGGGACTTTTGCAGTTTGTCCCCAGCCAGCCTTGACAGTCGTCAAGTCGGAGCCGGAGCGGTAACGCCTTGTAAAGTGGTTTGGGCAACTATCCGGCCGATCGAACAGAACCGGCGGTCCCTGACGCGCGTCATGATGGTCGCGCACGCCCGGATCGGATCATGGACCCGCATTGCTGGCGCACGTTTTGTGTCGCCTGTGCCCCTCTCCCACGGGGTCGGAAAGTCGTCACTATGTCATTGAAAAATCTATCATTGAGCAAGAAACTCATTTTGACGTTCTGCGCCATCATGACGGGCTGCTTCATCGCTTCGCTGGTGGTTTTGCTGCAGGCCTATGGCGCAAAGCTCGCCGCACGCGACCAGGATCGCTCGCAGCATATCGGCAGTCTCGTCGACGCGTCGGTGGCGGCGATGCTCGAACAGGCGGTCAACCAGCGCGGCTTCCTGCTCATGCGCAGCGACAGCACGCTTGGCGCGGTCACGGCAGAACGTCAGGCGCTGAACACGGCGATCGACGCGGCCAAGACAATGGCTGCCGGTGAACCGGATATCTTGCGTTCGCTCGACGCGATGCGCATGTCGGCCGACAGTTATGCCAGCGAAGTTGTGGATCCGCAGATCCTTGCGGCCAAGGGCGATGCACCGCTGGCCGAGATCGTCGCAATCGGCCACAAATCGAGCGGCGGTCAGTTGGACCAGTTCCGTCAGGCCGCAGCCGATATCAAGGCGTCGCTTGCCGCCCGCACGGCGAAGACCCGTGACGCGCTCGAAGCCGCCCATCGTCAGCTTGAGCTTGCCCTGTTCCTTGGCGCGGCGGTCGCCGGCGTCTTTGCCATTGGCCTCATCTATCTTCTCGCCCGATCGATCGTCACGCCGATCACCGGCATGACGGAAGCCATGACCAGCCTTGCTGCCGGCAACCACGCCATCGACGTTCCGGCCGTCGATCGCGGCGACGAGGTTGGCAAAATGGCCAAGGCCGTTCTGGTCTTCAAGGATGCGGCGATCGAAAGTGCCCGCATGGCCGAGGAGCGCCAGTCGATGCGCCAGCAGGCGGAAACGGAACGGCAGAAGAGTGAAGCCGAAAAGGCCCGCGAGGCCGAGGAAGTTGGGTTTGCCATGGGGCAACTGGCCGAAGGCCTCTCGGCGCTGGCCAATGGCGATGTCGTCTTCCGGCTGGACAAGCCTTTTGCCGCGCGCCTCGACAGCCTGCGCGGCAATTTCAACGACTCGCTCGACAAGCTTCAGGCCGCCCTGAATTCGGTCGGTGCCAATGCCCAGGCGATCAATGCCGGTGCAGCCGAGATCCGCGCTTCGGCCGATGATCTCTCCCGCCGCACGGAGCAGCAGGCAGCCTCCGTCGAGCAAACCGCCGCCGCCCTGGAACAGGTGACGACCACGGTCAAGGATACCGCAAGGCGCGCCGAGAATGTCGGTGAGCTGGTGGCGCGTACCCGTACCGGCGCCGAGCGCTCCGGCACTGTCGTCCGCAATGCGGTCCAGGCGATGACCGAAATCGAGAAGTCGTCCGGGGCGATCGGCAACATCATCGGCGTCATCGAGGACATTGCCTTCCAGACCAATCTGCTGGCACTGAATGCCGGCGTCGAGGCGGCCCGTGCTGGCGAAGCCGGCAAGGGCTTTGCCGTGGTTGCCCAGGAAGTTCGTGAACTGGCCCAGCGCTCGGCCAATGCGGCCAAGGAGATCAAGGGCCTGATCTCCAATTCCACCAACCATGTCAGCAACGGCGTGTCTCTGGTCGGCGAAACCGGTATCGAGCTGGAAAAGATTGTCGCGGCCGTTCAGGAAATCAGCCAGCACGTCAATGCGATCGTGACGGCGGCCCGCGAACAGTCGACCGGCCTGCAGGAAATCAACACTGCCGTCAACGCCATGGATCAGGGCACCCAGCAGAACGCCGCCATGGTCGAACAGCAGACGGCAGCCTCGCATTCGCTGGCCGCAGAGGCAGGTTCGTTGAATACGCTGCTTGCCCAGTTCCGATTGGGCCAGGGGCAGCATGTGGCTGCACGACAGTCGGCCGCCGCCTTGCGCCAGTCCACCGCTACACCCACGGCAGCACCGGCAGCTCGCAAAGGCACGCCTCAGGTTGCATCGGTGTCGCATTCCGCAGCGCCATCGCCGGCCAGGGCTCTGGCCAGCAAGCTCGGTCGCGCCTTCGGTGGTGCCGCAGCCCCGGCAAAGTCGGAACAGGAATGGTCGGAATTCTGATCTGGCAACCATCTCGCTCTGTCACAACGCGAAAAGACCCGGCGCGCAAGCGGCCGGGTCTTTTGTCATTGGACCAGATGTGACCGACTAGACGTCGTCAACGACATCCGTCTGCGGCCGGTCGGCGCCATCGGCATGCTCGTGATGCCAGTTGCCGGCCTCATCCTGCCAGCTGATCTCGGCATCGCCATCGGCCAATTGCTGTGCACCGGCCGCGTGCCGTGCGGCACGTACGGCTTCGGCATGTGTCGCAAAGGCCTCGGAATAGACCGCGCCCAGCCGATAGGCATAGCCTTCGTCATGCGCGACGACGTGGTACGTTACCTTGGCCATGCCGACGTTCCTCAGTGCCACGACCAGCGGCTGTCGCGCGGCGCCGGCGTGGAGGTGGCGACCAGATAACCGATGAGGCCACCGATAATGCCGATGGTGAGCAGGGCGGTCGAGGTCGCGGTCGGATGGCGTCGCACGACACCGGCAACGCTGTCTGCGCCATCACGGGCGTAATCGACAACGGCGCTGGCCGTCCGGGTCGCGCTCTGCGCTGCGGTCTGCGCGACATCCGACGCCTTGTTGCGCAGGTCGATACCCTTGCGGCTTGCCTGCTGTGCAATGACGTCCTGGAGTTCGCTCATCTGATCGCGCAGTTCGCGCAGTTCTGCCTGAAGGGCTGAATTCGTGGCCACGGTGGATCCTTTCACGTTGTTTCTGACTTCGAGAGACAAACGCCAGCACCGTGAAATTGTTCCATCGCCGCGACCGCCGATCTGGGAAAGACATGGAGATCTGGGAAAGACACAGAAAAGCCCGACACGTTTCCGCGCCGGGCTTTTCTGTCAGAACAAAAGTCTGCCGAATTACTTCGAGGCAGCTTCGTACATTTCCAGCACGTAATCCCAGTTGATCAGGCTGTCGACGAAGGCTTCGAGATACTTCGGACGGGCGTTGCGGTAGTCGATGTAGTAGGAATGTTCCCAGACGTCGACGCCGAGGATCGGCGAGGCACCGTGAACCAGTGGGTTCTCGCCATTCGGGGTCTTGGAGATTTCCAGCTTGCCGTCCTTGACCGAGAGCCAGGCCCAGCCGGAGCCGAACTGCGTCGTGCCAGCGGCGATGAAATCGGCCTTGAACTTGTCATAGCCACCAAGGTCGCTGTCGATTGCGGCCTGCAGCTTGCCAGGCAGGGTCTTGCCGCCGCCGTCCTTCTTCATCCAGTTCCAGAAGTGGATGTGGTTGTAGTGCTGGCCGGCATTGTTGAACAGGCCGGCATTCTTGCCATAGGACTGCTTGACGACCTCTTCCAGCGACAGGCCTTCGAGGCCCGAATCCTTCAGCAGGTTGTTGCCGTTGGTAACATAGGCCTGATGGTGCTTGTCGTGGTGAAACTCGAGAGTTTCAGCCGACATGAACGGGCCGAGCGAGTCGTAGGCATAGGGAAGGGCGGGCAATTCGAAGGCCATGGTGGTATCTCCTCTTGGCAAAAGATTGCGTTTTGGCAGGTGACGGGAACATAGGTGCGGAACAGGGGTGAGGCAACCGCTGATCACCTAAAATCGGTACGCGATCGGAAAGATTTGTCTCGGCCTTGCCATGTTTTGCGGCAATGGTTTAGCCGGAGTCATACGGCTCGAGTTTTCATCCGAAGGAATATGAAATGTCACGCTTCACGCTTGTTTTCGCAATGGCTTTTGCAACATCCGCCACGGCTTATGCTTCATCCGACACCGCCTGGGCGGACTTCGCCAAGGACGTCTCCACCAAGTGCCTCGAGGCTGCCAAAGGCAGTCTTGAAACGCCGTCGATTGTCGTCGATCCCTTCGGCACCGAGAGTTATGGCGTGGCGATCCTGAACGGCAAGGCTGCCGGTGCGGACGCCAGGGTCAGCTATCTTTGCGTCTACAACAAGCAGGACAAGACAGCCCAGATCGGCAGCGAATTGCCTGCCGACAAGCTCGGCGTCACCATCCCCTGACAGGCCTTATTTGAAGTAGACCTCCGGCTCCGGCAGCCCGTTCAGGCTGAAGCCGAATTCGGCCCGGGCGATCTTGCATTCCTCGTCGCCCGGCATGCAGGTCCGGCAGACATGCGGCCGGACCATATAGACCGAGCAGCCGACATGTTTGCCGACTTCGCCGGTCAGCGCCGAGCAGCGGCCGTTCTCGAACTTCATCCCGCTTTCGTCCTTGGCGATCATCGCCTCGGGAATGGCGGCAAGCTCCTCGTCGCTTTCGAGCGAAAAGCGCGGCCAGTCTGCCGAATAGGCGCAGCAGGCACCGCAGCTTTGACAGTCGAAGATCTCCGGGGGCGAAGTTTCCAGCATCAGCCCGCCTCAGTTCCGCTGCCGGATGCGCAGCAGGTTGACCGCAAAAACGAAGGTGAAGACCAGCATCAAAAGACCGGTAAACACCGGCCCGGCATCAACCGAGACGAGATCCATGCTGGCCCCCGTGGCGCCCGAGCCGAAGGCGCTGCCGATCGCATAGGACAGGGCAAAGACGGCAGCGCCCGACACCAGAAGCCCGCCACGGAAGCGCTCCCCCAGCAGCGTCAGGCTGGCGGTATAAAGTGAGAAGCTGGCGGCCCCGAGAATGGAGACGGCAATGAGCAGGCCTGCCTGCGATGTCATCAGCGGCAGGGCCAGGAAGGCGAGTGCGGCAATCAGCGAACCGGAGACCGCCACCACCGGCCGCGACACGCGGTCGAGCAGCCAGCCGACGAACGGCTGCGCGATCGCCGTCGGCAGGGCGACCATGGTGACGACGAAGGCGGCGAAATTGGTCGAATAGCCACGCTCGACGAAATAGAGCGGGATCATCGAGATCGCGGCGATGTCCGAAAAACCGAAGGCAAGCACCATCAGCGTCAGGATCGGCGCAAGCTTGACGAAGGTCACGAGTCCGCCCGCCTGCGACGCTTCCGGCTTGGTCTTGGCGTAGCGTCCGAGCATGACCGAGGCGAAGGCGACAAGCGCGACATAGGCAGCCGTCAGCGCAAAGGCGAAGCCACCTTCGATGCCGATCAGCGGGATGGCAAGCGGTCCGGCGGCAAAACCCGCACACATGCCGGCGCTATAGGCCCCGGACACCCGCCCGCGTATCCGGTCGGGACAGGCCGTGTTCAGCCAGGCTTCGCTCACCGTGTAGATGATGCTGGTGCAGAACCCGAGCAGGAAACGTGCGGCAAACCAGACCCACATCTGGTCGAAAGCGGAAAAGGTCGCAAGCGCCACCGAGACGCCGCACAGGGCGGCGATGATCAGCCGGTCGCCGCGCATCCTGCGCGTCAGGGTGCCGATCATCAATGTCGAGGAGGCAAGCCCGAGCGCAAACACCGATGCGTTCAGTCCGGACATCGTCGAAGACACGCCACGGCTTTCGAGGATCAGCGCAATCAGCGGATAAGTCAGTCCCTGGCCGACGGCAAAGGCAGTAACCCCCAGGATGACGACGCCGATCGCGGCCCAGTCGGGCGCGAAGTCCTCCGCTGTCGTCACACTGTGCATGGGGACCTCCTGGCGCTGTTCAGCACCCGCTTATCTTGGCTTCCTCTATCGGGACAGGGCTGGGAAGTCCAGCAGGAGCAACTTTATCGTGGCGACCGGCAGGTATAATCGACGGGGATTCGATGGCAGCGGCTGGAAGCCATAGCGGATGTAAAGCGCACTCCGGCGCTCGACAAGGTCGGCATTTCCATCGTCGAGAACATCGAGAATGACGACAGAAATGCCGATCCTCTCGGCTGCATGCATGACGCGCAAAAGGGCGTCGATCAGCAGGTCGCCACCATATCCTTGTCCTGCATGACGTCTATCGACCCCGATCATCGAGATAAAGGCTGCGGGGATCGATCCGTTCGATGGCCGCGTCTTGGAGAAACGCGCTGGAAGATCCTGATAATCGACAGCATGCGCATTGAGCGCGTAGAAGCCGATCACATCGCTATCTTGCGAGACCATGACAAAGACACGGGTATTGCCGGCTTTTGAAAGTTTGTTGGCCGTCTTTCTGAAATAGTTGTCAACCGCAGCGACACCACAGGAAAACCCGTCGCGATCGTGCCGTGCCGGATCCAGTGGCTCTATGGCAACCGTGTGAGGCGCCCGTCTGCTCATTTTGCAGTGACACGTTTCTGATAGCTGTCGAAAGCCGCGCGCAAAGCCGCCGTCGGGGCCGGCACTTCGTCCAGGGCTTCGAAAAACACTGCGTGATCCAGTGGCGCCAGTCGCGTGCGATCATGCGCTTCAATGGTTTCCAGCGCTGAAGCATAGGCAGCGTTCATGGTGAAGACCGAGTCATCAAGGCCGCGCAGCGCTGCCGCGCGTTGGATCGCTTTTTTGATATGCGGCTTGGTGCGGAAATTCATCCGTTCGCTGGCACGCTCAGTCGTCGTGTCGATACTGTCCTTGCCTGCGCCCATGGCTGCCGCCTCCGATAGAGTGAAAGCACATATTGTACGCCGAACCGGCGTACGCTTCAATGTCTGCTGATCGTCGGTGCCAGCAACAGGCCATCACGGAGATTACCCCGCCGCATTCACCCCGGCATGGCTTTCGCCGAGTGCGGCAAACACGGTCTTGAGAATTCCGGCGGCATCGAGGCCGGCCTTGGCATACATCACCTCAGGCTTGGCCTGGTCCATCCAGTAGTCCGGCAGGACCAGCGAACGCATCTTGAGACCGCCGTCGAGCAGGCCTTCATTGACCAGAAGATGCACGACCTGGCTACCGAAGCCGCCGACGGCGCCCTCCTCGACGGTGACCAGCACCGCATGGTCGCGGGCGAGACGTCGGATCAGGTCGACATCGAGCGGCTTGGCAAAACGCGCGTCAGCAACCGTCGTCGACAGGCCCGCCGCGTCGAGATCCTCGGCGGCCAGCAGGCAGTCGGCCAGACGTGTACCGAAGGACAAAAGCGCCACCTTGGTACCTTCCTTGACGATCCGGCCTTTGCCGATCTCAAGGATTTCGCCGCGTTCCGGCAGGGCAACGCCGACACCTTCGCCGCGCGGGTAGCGGAACGAGATCGGGCCGTCGTCGTAAGCCGCGGCCGTGCGCACCATGTGTTTCAGTTCCGCCTCGTCCGCGGCTGCCATGACGACGAAACCGGGCAGGGAGGCGAGGAAGCCGGTGTCGAACGAACCGGCATGGGTCGGCCCGTCGGCGCCAACGAAGCCGGCACGGTCGATCGGGAAACGCACCGGCAGGCCCTGGATCGCCACGTCATGCACGACCTGGTCATAGCCGCGCTGCAGGAAGGTCGAATAGAGCGCACAGAACGGCTTGAAACCTTCGGATGCGAGGCCTGCAGCAAAGGTCACGGCATGCTGTTCGGCGATGCCGACATCGAAAGTGCGCTTCGGGAAGAGTTCCTGCAGTTTGTCGAGGCCGGTGCCCGACGGCATGGCTGCGGTAATGCCGACGATCTTCTCGTCAAGCGTTGCCTCCTGAACCAGCGCATCGCCGAACACGGCGGTATAGCTCGGCGCATTCGGCTTGGCTTTTGCCTGGGTGCCGGTGATCACGTCGAACTTGTTGACCCCGTGATATTTGTCGGCGGCGGCTTCCGCCGGCGCATAGCCCTTGCCCTTCTGCGTCACCACATGGATCAGAACGGGTCCCTGCTGGTTGTCGCGCACATTGCGCAGAACCGGCAGCAGATGCTCGAAGGAATGCCCGTCGATTGGTCCGATGTGATAGAAGCCCATCTCTTCGAACATGGTGCCGCCGGTCACATAGCCGCGCGCATGCTCGACGGCGCGGGTGATAGCCCGGTCGATATTCTTGCCGAGATAGGCCGTCAGCTTCTTGCCGATATCGCGGATGCCCATATAGGTGCGGCCCGAGGCGAGACGTGCCAGATAGGCACTCATTGCCCCGGTCGGCGGCGCGATCGACATGTCGTTGTCGTTGAGAATGACGATCAGCCGGGCATCGAGCGCGCCGGCATTGTTCAGCGCCTCATAGGCCATGCCGGCCGACATTGCGCCATCGCCGATCACGGCGATCACCTTGCGGTCGGACTTGGAGAGCTCCGCCGCCACCGCCATGCCGAGGCCGGCGGAAATCGAGGTGGACGAATGCGCAGCGCCAAAGGGATCGTATTCGCTCTCGGCGCGCTTGGTGAAGCCGGAAAGCCCGTCTTCCTGGCGCAGCGTGCGGATACGGTCGCGACGACCGGTGAGGATCTTGTGCGGATAACACTGATGCCCGACATCGAAGATCAGCCGGTCGTCCGGCGTGTTGAACACCTTGTGGATGGCGATGGTCAGCTCGACCACGCCAAGGCCCGCACCCAGGTGGCCACCGGTCTTGGAGACGGCGTCGATCATCTCGTCGCGCAGCTCGCGGGCGAGTTGCGGCAGATCACGATCATCGATGGTCCGCAAATCGGCAGGCAGCTTGACCGTGTCGAGAAGGGGTGTGTCGGGCAGGGATGTCACGGGCTCATGCCTCTTCTAGTCGTCGTTGGATGCGCGATATCATTCCCGCAAGAAGAGGGCAAATCGCTGGCATCAAGTCCTTATATAGACATCAACGCCCTTCCGGCAAAGGCACAAACTCCTCTTCGTCGCCAGGAACGATATCGAAGCGGCCGGTTCTCCACTCCTCCTTGGCCTGTTCGATGCGTTCCTTCGACGAGGAAACGAAATTCCACCAGATGAATTTCTGCGAATCCATCGCAGCACCTCCGAACAGCATGACGTGACAGCCCTGGGCGCCACCGATCAGCGTGATCGCGTCTCCGGCCCGGAAAACCAGCAACTGATCGGCGGCAAACCGGTCGCCGGCGATCTCGATTTCGCCTTCAAGCACATAGAGCGCCCGCTCTTCCTGCGTCGCATCGAAGGGGAAACGGGCATGCGGCTTCAGGGTCAGGTCCACATAGAGTGTCTCGGAAAACGATTTGACCGGCGACGTTATGCCGCCCATCGAACCGATCACCACGCGCCCGGACGCACCGCCCGCGTCAAACAGAGGCAACTCGGTCTTTGCCGTATGGGCAAAGGCCGGATCGATCTCCTCGATCCGCTCCGGCAGCGCCAGCCATGTCTGCAGGCCGGAAATCGACAGAGGGTGGCCGCGCAGGTTTTCCGGCGTGCGCTCCGAATGCACGATGCCACGGCCGGCCGTCATCAGGTTGATGTCGCCGGGCGCGATCACCAGTTCGGTGCCGAGGCTGTCACGATGTTTGATCTCGCCGTCGAACAGATAGGTTACTGTCGACAGTCCGATATGCGGATGCGGCCTGACATCCATCGCATCGCCCGCCTTCAGCACGGCCGGACCCATGCGATCGAAGAAAATGAACGGTCCGACCAGCCGCCGCTTGGCCGAAGGCAGCGCCCGCCGCACCGAAAAATTGCCGATATCGCTGGAGCGCGGGATGATCAGATGCTCGATCGCATCGCAGGCAAACGCATCGCCGGGCACGGGGTCATTGCCGGGGAAGAAGGACATGGGTGCGGTCTCCGGTTTTTCGTGGCGCCACTGTAATCCGGGATTGAGGCCACGCACAGTGCGCTGCGCCGACGGAAGCTGTGACGCAGCGTTCAATTTTCGGGGAACTTGCGGTGTCTACGATTGATTGACGCCTATGGCGTTGAATGCCATATTGTCGATATGGAGGCCGAGCTGCTCTTTCGTGAACGTATCATCTACAACGATGGGGCCATTCTCGAGATGACCGTCTGGCGGGTTCCTATGCCTGTCCCGCCATCGCGGCATTTCATGAAATACTCGCTGTTCTATGGTCGGCCCGGCGAGCGCATCGTCTTGTACGATAACGAGCGCGGTAAAGGTGATCATAGACATTATGGACCACGTGAGGAGGCATACCGATTTGTCTCCGTGGAGCGATTGCTCACAGACTTCAGAAGCGATGTCGAACTGGCCAGAGGTGAAACAATATGAGCAAGGATATCAATATCCACGTCGGCGGCTCCTTCGACCAGGCTGCTAGTCGTTTTATCGACGCATGGCATCGCGCCGAGGCGGGAGATCCGGTTTCGGAAGAGCACCTGACCTTCGTCGACTGGGAGGCCTTTGCCCGAACCATGACGGGCAAGCGCCTTGAGTTGTTGCGGTATCTTCACCGTCATCCCCAGGATAGCGTTGCAGCCTTGGCCCGTAGCCTCAAGCGCGACTACCGCCGGGTGCATGAGGACGTCGAGATTTTGACCGCGGCCGGTCTGATCAATCGTGACGGGCTGGCGCTGACTGCGGGATACGATGAAATTCGCACAGTGATTGCGCTGTGAGAACATAAGTTTGGGCAATGGTTGTCGGCTTCAGCAGGAGCCGTGAGATAAGCTCACTGCCCGTCGAGCGGTTCCACGCCGGCCGGCTTGCCAGCGCGGTCGAGGCGGATCTTCTCGATGCGGTTTTCGGCGGCCGAGAGCAGCGTCTCGCAATGTTTCTTCAGCAGTTCGCCGCGTTCGTAGATGGCGATGGATTCGTCCAGCGCCACATCGCCGCGTTCCAGCCGCGCCACGATGCTTTCGAGCTCGGCCACGGCCTTTTCGAAGGAATAGCCGGTCAGGTCGGCGGGGGCGGCGGTGTCGGACATACTCAACCCTTCATCAGTCTAGCGATATGCAGGCCAGCCGATTCGGCGAGCCCCTCGAGATCATAGCCGCCTTCCAGCAGGCTGACGACCCGGTTCTTGGCAAAGCGATCGGCAACTTCGAGCAGGCGTCCGGTCGCCCAGTCGAAATCCTCGCCGACCAGGTTGATCTGCGCCAGTGGATCGCGGTGATGGGCGTCGAAGCCGGCCGAGATCAGGATCAGGTCGGGCGAAAAATCATTGAGCGCCGTCAGCACGCGTGATTTGAACGCTTCGCGAAAATGGTCGGAGCCGACATTCGGCGAGAGCGGTGCATTGACGATGTTGTTCTTGATGCCCGTCTCGTCCTTGGCGCCGGTGCCGGGATAAAGCGGCATCTGGTGTGTCGAGCAGAACAGCACGGACGGGTCATCCCAGAAGATGTCCTGCGTGCCATTGCCGTGATGCACGTCCCAGTCGACGATCGCGACACGTTCGACGCCATAGACTTTTTGCGCGTGGCGCGCGGCAATCGCCACCGTATTGAACAGGCAGAACCCCATCGCCTTGCTCTTCTCGGCATGATGCCCCGGCGGCCGCCCGGCGACAAAGGCGTTGTCGGCCTTGCCCGTCATCACGTCATCGACCGCCGAAAGAGCGCCGCCGATCGCGGTCAGCGCCACCTGCAGGCTTTTCGGCGAGGCATAGGTATCGGCCTCGATCTGGTTGATCTCGCCCTCTTCCTCGGGGATCTGTCGCATCACGGCGAACAGATGCTCCTCCGGATGCGCCAGCGTCACCGCATCCTCGTTGGCCTGCTTCGCTTCGATCCGCACCAGCCGTTCGAAATTCGGATGCTCCAGGGCGATGTTCAGCGAGCGCAGCCGGTCGGCGCGCTCCGGGTGGCCGGGCGGCGTATTGTGCTCGAGAAACAGCGGGTTCTCATAAAGATGTGTGGTCATGGCATATTTCCTCGATCGCCGCAGTACATAACGCGCAAGCGCGTGATCTTCCACCGCAAGACGACGTTTTTACCGTATTCGGCATCCGTTTGGAGGTTTACCCTGTTTTGCGACGGTTGGCGGTCGGCCTTGTTATCTTTTAGTCAATGCCGTTAAATGCGCCAAAGCCATGGAAAGACAGGCCTTATTCATGAATGAGATCGAACGGGTCGAGGTGAGCCAACTCACCATTCCCTATCGCGACATTGGCATGTCCGGCGAGATGCAGGCGGCCGCCTATGTGACCCATGCCGAGGCCGCCCTGACGCATTTCTGGCGCTATCGCCCGCCGCTCGAGGACGAGCCGCATTTTGCCGTCTCCAAGCTCGAACTGCGGCTTTTTTTCCCCTTGCGTTTCGAAGACAAGGTTACCCTGACCGTCAAGATCGACAAGATCGGCGGCAAGTCGCTCGGTTTCGAGGTGATGTTCGACAAGAACGGCCAGGCGGCGGCCGAGGTCGACGTGATCTGGACGGCCCGCGATCCCGACACCAACGAACCGGTGGCGCTTCCGGAAGACACGCGCGACTGGCTCTATCGCTATCTGCGTTAGAGAGCCACATCCAGGATAAGCGTCAGAAGCCGACGCTGGTCGTTAAGTGCCGGTGAACCGTTGCGGCGCATGTCGACCGTTGTGACCAGCGCCTTCCATAGAGCCCAGCCTCTTGCACGCTGCCATGTCGCGGCATCAAGTGGCAGGGCGGTGTGAAATCGTGTTCTTGCCTCGCCATCGAGGAAGGTCCAGGCAATGACCAGATCGCAGGCAGGATCGCCGATGGCGGACGTACCGAAGTCGATCACGGCAACAAGTTCTCCGTCCGCCACCAACAGATTGCCCGGCGCGATGTCGCCGTGAACCCAGACCGGTGGCCGCTCCCAGCGGCTTGAAAGGGCTTCATCCCAGATCGCTGTCGCGCCATCGCCATCGATTTCGTCGGAAAGTTCGGCAATCGCCGCGACAGTCTCGGCGCTGTAGATGTCCAGGTCGCCGCCGCGGTGGAAACTGTGCGGGCCCGCCACGGGGCCGCCCGCCGTCTCGGCGCGATGCAGCGATTGCAGGAAGCCGGCAAGGTTGTCGGCAAATCCGGCCATCTCCGTAATCGCTGCCGTCATGGCCGGTTCGCCGGCGATCCAGCCATAAACGCCGAAGGGGAAGGGATAATGTGACGAAGGCTGTCCCCGTGCCAGCGGGGTCGGGATCGGCAGAGAAAGCTGCGGCGCCAGCACGGGAAGGATCCGTTGTTCCTTCGCCCCCTGCGCCGCATAGCGTTGCGCACTGGGCAGCCGCACCGACATCGTCTCGCCGAGCCGGAATGTCTGGTTGTCCCAGCCGCCGGGCACCACCTTGCGAACCGGCAGTGCCGCCCAATGTGGAAACTGCTCGGCGATCAGTGCGCGCACCAAGGGCTCGCTAATGTCCAGCCGGTCACTCAATACAAGCGCTCCATCTGTGCCGATGCCGTAGCACGGGCATTCTGGCCCGTCTGATCAGGCGCTCCGCTGCAGGATCGGATAACCGACCATCACGGCGCGTCCGGCAAGGCCTGCCACGACGGCCTTCAAAAGGTCGCCGGGGATGAAGGCGAGCGAGCCGTAGAAGGCCTTTTCGAAGCCGAGACCGGCGCCGAAGGCAAGATAGCCGATGCCGAAGAGATAGAGCACGACAACCCCGCCGATGGCGGCCGCCGCGATGAAGCCGAGCGTCTGTTTGGTTGCGGCGAACGTATAACCGGCAAAACCTTCGGCGATCCGGCCGGTAACATAGGCGGCCGGCAGCCAGCCGATCAGGAAGCCGACGGTCGGGCCGGCAAAGACACCCAGGCCACCGCGTCCGCCCGACAGCACCGGCAGGCCGATCGCAACAAGCAGGATGACCAGCGCCACCGCAAGAACACCGCGTTTGGCGCCGAGAACCACGCCGGCCAGCATGACGCCAAGCGACTGCGCGGTGATCGGTACCGGAATGAAGCCGAGCGTGATCGGCGGCACGGCGCCGAGCGCGACGATGATGGCGGCAAACAAGGCGATGAGTACGAGGTCGCGTGTCTTCATGACATCCTCCTGAAAAACCTGATCCTGCTTCACTGCCCGCGAATGCCGCGGGCGTCAATGGCGGCGGCGATGCTGTCCGCATCCTTGAGTGTGGCGATGATCAGCGGCGCAATCACCGTGCCGGCCTTCGGTTTCAACCCGCGGGCGCGATGCGCCTCGCGGATGGCATCGTAGCGCGTCATGATTTCCGGAATGAAGCGCACGACCAGCCCGACCGCAAGGCCGATATCGGCGGCCTTCAGCAGCCCCAGCCGTTCCAGCGGCATCGCCGCGCGGGTGATGACCGCGATGAAATCTGAAATGCTGGTTGTTACCGTGACGCTTGCGGCCAGCAGCATCAGCGCCGTCAGTCGCAGCCCCGTGACGCTTGCTTCCTCGATGCCGTTGAACACCAGATGCAGGCCGACGACGGCGAGGATGGTGACAAGGATCGGGATCAGCGGCCGGATGGCCACCCGCAGCGGCTGGCCGAGGCCAAGATAAATTGAGCCGGTCGCCAGCATCGCAAGTGCCAGCAGCGGGATCGACCGCGTCAGGAACAGCAGCACGGCAAAGACCATCAGCCCGGCGAGCTTGGCGCTGGCCGGCAGGCGGTGCATGACTGTCTGGCCGTCGTGATAGAGGCTCCTCATGCGCCAGCGATCTCGATATAGCGCTGAACGGCCTCCTCGCCCTGCCCGTCAAAGGCCAGCGCCCCTTCGTGGAACACCAGCACGCGCGGATAATCGCTGATCAGGTCGAGGTCGTGGGTGATGACGATCGCCTGCTGGGCAAGCCCCTCGATCGCCGCCTTGACCATCGCCCGGTTCTTCAGGTCGAGCTGGTTGGTCGGCTCGTCGAACAGGATCAACCCCGGCTCGGTGACCACGACCGCGGCAAGTGCTGCCAGTTGCAGTTCACCGCCCGACAGTTCATGCGGCCGACGACCGGCCAGATGGGTGATGCCGAAACGCTCCAGAACGCGGTCGACAGCAGCCTCGAGCGCCGGGCCTTTCAGTCCGCGGCTTTTCGGCCCCATCGCGATGTCGTCGCGAATGATCGGCAGGATAATCTGGTTCGCCGGGTTCTGGAAGATGAAGCCGGTCCGGCTGAGCACGGCCCTCTCGTCCTTCACTGTGTCGAGCCCGTCCAGCGTCACTGTCCCCGACGTCGGTTTGGCAAGGCCGTTGATCAGCCGGGCGAAACTGGTCTTGCCCGAGCCGTTGAGCCCGATCACGCCGATCCGCTGCTCGGATAGCGCAAGCGTGAGCGGCTTCAGCGCTGAATGTTCGCCGTAGCGGAGTTCGGTCTGGTCGAAACGGATATGCAAGGGCGGACGTCTCCTGAAGCCTGCCGGTTCTATAGACCCTCGGTGCGATGAGGGGAATGGGGCCGCGTAGGCGACAACGACGGCTGCTTCGTTGACAAAATCGCCTCTTCGCTCCATATTCTGCATAGAAGTTTCGAGGTGGGAACGGCCTACCCACGCACCCGCAAGGGTCAGTAGCCGCAAGGCGAAGAGATCCGGGATTTGGCACCCCGGCGGAAATGGAAACCCCGCTCGTGCGGGGTTTTTCATTTGGCGCGGATCAGATGTCCCTTTCGCAATCGGTTGGCGAGTTTGTCCCGGTCTATGGGATAGGTGGACTTTACCATGTAGATGCCCTGTCCCGCGGGCTTGATCAGCACGGCCACCAGAACGATGAGTCCAGCCTGATTGACTTCCCTGACGAGTTCGAACCCGTGGCCGACATGCTTCGGGGACTGGCCCACATGGGTTGGATCCGTGACGGTCTGTGAGAGATGGCACGCATGACACAAAGCTGTCCGGGTGCGACCTGAATGCGTGCTTTTGGGCAGGGATGGAGAAGGTCACGAAGCCTTTGGTCAAGTGGAGGCCAAAGCTCTTCAACTGGTGGACCGGAAGTTCCCCTAGGATCAAAGGTCGGAAACGGGGCCAGTCTCTGGGATCGCTCAATCTGCGTTCCTTCGTGTCGTCCGTCGCGTGTCTTAATCCTCCGGTTGTATCGCTTTGCCGTGCCAGTTGAAAATAGAGAAAATTCGTCGATTGAACAAACCGCGAACATCCGCTAGCCTCAGTCTCATGGCGATTCCAATTTCAAATCCGCAGGCCCGGCGCATCTTCCTCGAACGGCAGGGCCTGTCGCGCCCGCCGCACAAGGCGCTTGGCCGCGAGGGCCTTTATGGCTTGATCCATGATCTCGGTTTCGTCCAGGTCGACAGCATCCAGGTGGTCGAGCGCGCCCATCACCAGATCTTGTTTTCCCGCAGCCAGACCTATCGCCGCGAGGACCTGTCGCATCTGTTGGAAAAGGACCGCTCCCTCTTCGAACACTGGACGCATGACGCCTCAATCATCCCATCGGCCTTCTTCCCTTACTGGAAGCACCGCTTTCGCCGCCGCGAGGCGAAGATCCTCGAAAACTGGCGCAAATGGCAGGGCGAGGGTTTCGACCAGGCTTTCGTGGAGACCTATGAGCGTATCCGGTCCGGCGGGCCGATCCTGTCGCGCGACGTCAAGGCCGAGGACCACAAGTCGGGCGGCTGGTGGAACTGGCATCCCAACAAGACGGCGCTGGAATTCCTCTGGCACACCGGCAAGCTGTCGATCGCAAGGCGGGAAAATTTCCAGAAGGTCTATGACCTGTCCGAGCGGGTGATCCCAGGCGAACACCATGCCGGCGAAGTCGATCACGACAGCTTCGTCGACTGGGCCTGCCGGTCAGCACTGACACGCCTGGGTTTTGCCACGTCCGGCGAGATCGCCGCCTTTTTCGATATCGTCACGCCCGACGAGGCGAAGGCCTGGGTGACCGCCCATCGCGGGGAACTGGAGGAGGTGCTGATCGGGACGATGGACGGCAAGTCGCGTTTGTCCTTCGCGTTTATGGAGGGGCTTCAAACCTTGCTGGATGCGCCCGAACCGCCGGCCCGCATCCGCGTGCTCAGCCCCTTCGATCCGCTGATCCGCGACCGCAACCGCACCGAACGCCTGTTTGGCTTCTTCTACCGCATCGAGGTCTTCGTGCCCGAAGCGAAGCGCCAATACGGCTATTATGTTTTCCCGCTGCTCGAAGGCGATCGCCTGATCGGCCGTATCGACATGAAGGCCGACCGCAAGGCCGGCGTGCTCGACGTCAAGCGCCTGTGGCTGGAACCGGGTGTGCGCCCCTCTGCCGGCCGCCTTGAAAAACTGGAAGCCGAACTGGGCCGTCTCGCCCGCTTTTCCGGCGTCGAGCAGGTCACCTTGCGCGACGGCTGGCTCGGCTGACCTTTCCGCGCTGGCTGTCTCGATGGCCTGCGTCCACCAATCTACCCCATCGCAAGCAGGAAAATTTGCCGCAATGTCCGCCACATCTGACGCCTATCGCATCGAACCCGTCACGCCTGCCGTAAAAGATTATCTCCGCCTGCGCCAGCAGGCCGGCCTCAGCCCGTTTTCCGAGGAAGCCGCAACCCGCGGACTGGCGGGCTCGATCTTCGGCGTCTCGCTGATGCAGGGCTCAGAGATCGTCGGCATGGGCCGCATCATCGGCGATGGCGGCTGCTTCTATCAGGTGACCGATATCGCAGTCCTGCCCGAGCATCAGGGCAGGGGGCTGGGCAAGCGCATCATGGCGGCCCTCAGCGACTACATGCAGGCGCATTTGCCGGCCACCGCCTATGTCAGCCTGATCGCCGATGTTCCGGCCAACAGGCTTTACGAACAGTTCGGTTTTGCCGAGACAGCACCCCGCTCGCTCGGCATGGCGATGAAGATCGGTTCGCCGGACTCCTTGTAAGCCCATCAGATGAAGTATATTCTATCAGTCATTTGATGGAGGTGGTTTCCATGCAAGGCATGCTCGACCGGACACAGGCCAAATTAGCCGCAAGGCCGCAGGGATTTGCGACAGAGGCCGATCGTGATCGGCTGTCGAAGACGGCGCTGAAAGCCTATCGCCGCATCGTAGCCCAGTGGGACCTGACCAGCCAACAGGCGGCGGCATTGCTCGGCGTCTCTGTCAGCACCTGGGAAAGGTTGAAGCCGGAAACGGCGGTCAAGATCCTGAGCCAGGACCAGATGACACGCATCTCCGCCCTGACCGGCATCTACAAGGGGCTGCATCTCCTATTTGCCGACAGCATGGCCGACCGCTGGCTGTCGCTGGACAATTCCGGCCCGCTGTTTGATCGCCGGACGCCGCTCGCCGCCATGATCGACGGTGGCATACCCCATATGCTCGAGGTCCGCCGCTATGTGGACGCCGTGCGCGGGGGGCTCTGATTGCGGGTCGACGGCGCACCGATCGTCACGATCGCCTATCCAAGGACCGTGCGGCTTGTCTCGACGGCGCGGCTGCGCCAGGCCGTGCTGCAACCCCTCGTCGACACTGCCGATGAACTCGCCGAACTGGCCGAGATCGAGGCCGCCACCAGCAACAGGATGATCGCCGAGACGCGCGGTATTTCCGGGCTCGCCGCCAATGAACTGGTCTATGACGTGCCGCACGCCCATTTCATCAATGCCTGTTTTGCCTATGCTAAGCCGCGCGAGCCGAACCGTTTCAACGGTTCTGACCGGGGCGCCTGGTACTCGGCGCTGGCAGTCGAAACCTGCCTCGCCGAAATCGCCTTCCACATGACCGAGTTCCTCAGCAGGGCCGGGGATTTCAACGCTGTGGTCGACTATGCCGAGATGTTTTGCAGCCTGTCGGGTGATTTCGTCGATCTGCGCGCCGCGCCGGCTCATGGCGCGCTTGATCCCGACAAGACGTTTGGCTATCCGCTCGGCAACGCGCTTGCCGAGGCGGCCCGCAGGGCAGGGGCAAACGGCATCGTCTATCCATCCGTCAGACACCCGGGCGGCACCTGTTTTGCCGTGCTCCGCCCCGCAGCCGTGCAGTCCGTCCGCCAGGGCGATGTCTACCGGCTCGTCTGGTCCGGCAACCCGGCACCGACCATGGAAGGCCCGATCACCTCTCCACCCTCTCCTTGAGGGGGAGGGGCGGACCGCAGGTCCGGGGTGGGGTGATGCCGTGCGGCAATGCTTGCGATGGCTATCCTGAATGCCAATGACGCCTGTACTCCTCAGACGATCTCGGTCGCCGAGATCTTGATGCCGAAGCCTTCGAGTCCGACATAGTGGCGCTCGCGCGACGACATCAGCCTGATCGAGGTGACGCCGAGATCTTTCAGGATCTGCGCCCCCAGCCCGATTTCCAGCCACTCGTTTTCGCGCGCCTGCGCTTCCTGATGGGCTTCCCGGTCATGCTTGCCGGTGCGCGCCGTGGTCGAGACGCCGACGCCGACCGAGCCTTCGCGCAAGTATACGATCACGCCGCGGCCCTTTTCGGCGATCTTCTTCATGATGCCGTCGATCTGCCGGTTGTTGCCGAAGACGTCGGCGCCGACATGTTCGAGATGCAGGCGCACGGGAATGTCCTCGCCGTCGCGGATGTCGCCGAACACCACGGCGAGATGCTGCATCGGGTCCCAGGGCAGCGAATAGCTGTGGCCCTTGGCCGTGCCATAGGGCGTCTGGATGTCGAAGCTCGAATGCAGCTGGATCAGCGTTTCCTTGCGCTGGCGATAGGCGATCAGATCGGCGACCGACACCTGCTTGAGGCCATGCTGCTCGGCAAACGAGGCGACCTGCGGTCCGCGCATCACGGTGCCGTCGTCATTGACCAGTTCGGAAATCACGCCGATCAGCGGCAGCGATGCCAGCCGGCAGAGATCGACGGCCGCTTCCGTATGGCCGGAGCGCATCAAAACGCCGCCTTCGCGGGCCACCAGCGGGAAGATGTGGCCGGGACGGACGAAATCGGCCGCGCCGACATTGGGATTGGCGAGATTGCGCACCGTCAGCGTCCGGTCGTCTGCCGAGATCCCGGTCGAGGTGCCATGTTTGAAGTCCACTGAGACGGTAAAGGCGGTCGTATGGGCGCTGTCATTGTCGGCGACCATGGCCGAAAGGTTCAGACGCTTGGCCTCTTCCTTCGGCATTGGCGCGCAGACGATGCCCGATGTATGGCGCACGATGAAGGCCATTTTTTCCGGCGTGCAATGCACCGCCGCCACGATCAGGTCACCCTCATTCTCGCGGCCGTCATCGTCCATCACGACGACGATTTCGCCCGCTTCAAAGGCACGGATGGCGTCGACGACGCGCTTCTGGTCATAGCTCATGGGTCGGGCCTCACTTCAGGCGGCCGGTCTGGCCGCGATCCCTCAGAATATGGTCGAGAATGGTGCAGGCGAGCATCGCCTCGCCGACAGGCACGGCGCGAATTCCGACACAGGGGTCGTGGCGACCCTTGGTGCGCACATCGACTTCCTGGCCGTCGGAATCGATCGATCGACGTTCGGTCAGGATCGACGAGGTCGGCTTGATGGCGAAACGCGCCACCAGCGGCTCGCCGGTGGCGATCCCGCCCAGCACGCCGCCGGCATGGTTGGACAGGAAGACCGGCTTGCCATCCGGTCCGATCCGCATCTCGTCGGCATTTTCCTCGCCGGTGATTTCGGCGGCCCCGAAGCCGTTACCGATCTCGACACCCTTGACGGCATTGATCGACATCAGGCCCGCAGCAATCTCCTGGTCGAGCTTGCCATAGACCGGCGCGCCGATCCCGGCCGGCACGCCTTCGGCCACAACCTCGATCACGGCGCCGACAGAGGAGCCTGACTTGCGGATCTCGTCGAGATAGCGTTCCCAGACAGGCACGATCTCGGCGTCGGGCGCGAAGAACGGGTTCTGCTCAACCTGGGCCCAGTCCCAGTTGGCCCGGTTGATCTTGTGTTTGCCGATCTGCACCAGCGCGCCGCGAATGGTGACGTCAGGCATGGCAAGCCGCGCCAGCGCACCGGCGGCAACACGGGCCGCCGTCTCGCGGGCAGAGGAGCGTCCGCCGCCGCGATAGTCGCGAATGCCGTATTTCAGATCATAGGTGAAGTCGGCATGCCCCGGACGGTAACGCTTGGCGATATCGCCATAATCCTTGGAGCGCTGGTCGGTATTCTCGATGAACAGCGACACGGGCGTGCCGGTCGTGATCATCGAGCCGTCTTCCTGCGGCATCACGCCGGACAGCACCTTGACGATATCGTCCTCGCGACGCTGCGTGACGAAGCGCGACTGGCCGGGTTTGCGCTTGTCCATGAACATCTGCAGGTCTTCCTGGCGAAAACGCACGCCGGGCGGGCAGCCGTCGACGACGGCGCCGAGCGCCGGCCCATGGCTTTCGCCCCAGGTGGTGACGCGGAAAAGATGACCGAAGGTGTTATGCGACATGGGTGACGAACCGCTCCATTCTGGCCGACGAGGCATGCTCGTCGGCTGGGGCCTTGGATGGCGTCACTCATAGAGCAAATTCGGGAGGGGTGTGAAGCGCTTTTCGACCTGCCATCAGCCAAAAAACGGACAGACATTTCCTTGTTTGGCGAAAACAGGCGCAATCCGATTGCCTAGGCAATCCGCCGGACACTCGCGTATCCGGCAGTTGTCAATACGGCCAATGTCGTCAGGACGCCTTTCTCTGCGGCAACCGAGTGACGAAACGGCTGAAATCCTCGAAGGACAGCGGCTTGGCAAATGCATAACCCTGCAGGTAATCGCAGCCGAGCTGGCGCAGCAATGCGGCATGTTCGTGGGTTTCCACCCCTTCTGCCACGGTCTCGATGCCGAGCGAGCCGGCGATCTCGACGATCGAGCGCACCAGACTGCGTTCCTGCGGCTGCGTGGTGATCGGCATGACGAGCTGCCGGTCGATCTTCAGCCGTTTCGGCTTGAGTTTCAAAAGGCTGACGATCGATGTGTGGCCGGTGCCGAAATCGTCGATCTCGATATCGATGCCGAGCGCCTTGATGCGGTCGATATTGCTGGTCGCGATCGTGTCGCTGTCATCGAGGAAGATGGATTCCACCAGCTCGAAACAGATCGAGCCCTGGGGCACGTTCAGCCCTTCGAGCTGCTCGATCAGGTTTTCGTCATGCAGACGCTTGGACGAGACATTCACCGAAATACGCGGCACCTGCAATCCGAGCGCCGTCCAGCGCATCTGGTCCTTCAGGGCCGTCTGCAGCACCAGCTGGTCGATGCGGGCCATGACGTTCAGGTCTTCGGCCACTTTCAGGAAGGCGCCGGAGGCAAGCACGCCGCGATCGGGATGGCGCCAGCGCACCAGGGCCTCGGCGCCGCATAGCTGCATGCTGTTGGTTTCGAATTGCGGCTGGTACCAGACGATGAACTCGTCCCGATCAAGCCCCGCCAGGATATCGTCGGCCATACGCTTCTTGGCGATGATGTTCGCCTGCAGGTCAGGCGTGAAGAATTCGTAGCAGTTGCGGCCCTTTTCCTTCGCCTGGTAGAGCGCGATATCGGCGTTGATCAGCACCTTGCGGGCATCCGGCGCCATGCCGACGGACTGGGCAATGCCGATCGAAACGCCGCAACGGCATTCGAAGCCTTCGAAATCGATCGGCAGGCGCATCTCTTCGATGATCCGGTTCGACAGATCGGTCAGCTCATCCATCGTCGTTGCGCGCCGGGCCAGAATGACGAATTCGTCGCCGCCGATGCGCGCGACAAGATCGCCGCGCGGCACATGCCGCATCAGGACGCGGGAGGCATGCACCAGCATGGCGTCGCCGGCCGCATGACCGAGGGTGTCGTTGATTTCCTTGAAGCGGTCGAGATCGAGATGCAGGATGGCGAACTTGTGCCGCTGGTTCTCACCCTTGCGGGTCAGTGAATCGAGCTCCAGGTCGAGCTTACGGCGATTGGCAAGCGACGTCAGCGGATCATGCAGGGCATTGAACTCGATGCGGTTCTTGGCCAGTTCCAGCTCGATATTGCGCATGTCGGCTTCGGCCTTTGCCGAACGCAGCTGCTCCGCCAACAGTGAATCTGCCGTCACGTCGAAAGCGATGCCGATCAGCTTTTTCTTGCCGTCGCGGCCGAAATGCGCCTGTCCGACCGAGCGGATATAGCGGACCTCGTTGTTCGGCAGGATTACCCGCTGGATGGTATTGAGCGTCTGTTCGTTTGTGGTTGCCCGCTTCGTGGTGATCAGGATGTCGCCACGCTCGTCCGGGTGCAGGCAGGCCATCCATTGGTGTTCCGTTACAGGCTGCTCGCTATAGGGCAGGCCATAGAGCTGGTGCATGCGTTCGTCCCAGACGGCGGTCCGACTGACCGGGTCGCCTTCCCAGATCCCGCAACTATAGGACGCCAGCGCCAGATCCAGCCTGTGCGACAGTTCCGCCAGCTGATGTTCGCGGCTGGACAGCTCGTCGAGGGCAAGTTCCAGCTCGGCATTCTTGATGTCGCTGTTTTCCTTGGCCTGGCTCAACGACTGCGTCACCAGAGTATCGGTGGTGACGTCGCAGACGATGCCTGTCAGGCGCTTGCGGCCGCGTTCGTTGACCGAGCAGGCGCCGGCGGAACGCAGATAGCGATAGGTCCCGTCGGATAGCGCGATACGGTATGTGACGTCCCAGACAGTCTCCGTACCGGCGACGACACAGTCGAAATACTGTTGCTCGGCCTTCGGCACGTCGTCCGGATGGATGGTCGCATACCAATCGGCCAGACGATCCTCATTGTCCGTAAGGCTGACCGGCATGCCGTGCAGTCCGGCGCTACGCTCGTCCCAGTGCAGTGCATGGCTCTCGTCGTCTATGTCCCAGATGCCGATATTTGATGTCTCCATGGCCAGCTGGAAGCGATGCGAGAGGTCGATCAGCCGCTCCTCTCGACGCTGCAATTGGCTGATGTTGCGATTGCGCTCTCGCAGCAGAAACAGTGCAAGAAGCATCGGCACCATCATCGCGGCCACGGTCGCAAGCACGATCATCCTGGTCGGCATCAGGCGGCTCATGGCCGCGTCCCAGCCTTCGGCCGGTGCGCCATACAGGACGAAGGAGAGATCGTAATGGCTGAAATTCTGTGCGATTGGCTGCTTGTCGTGGATGCCAGCTGAGCCGAACAGCATCCGCGCCTGCGGGCCGTCGGTCGCGATCGCCAGGTGCAGCCGATCGATGTTGTGATCGAAATCGCCTGCATGATCAGGTCCATTGGCATCGGGCTGACCGGACAGGCCCGCGGCATCAAACACCTTGGAAATGTCCATCGAGACGACCATCAGCTTCCATGCGGTCGTCGTTTCCCAGCCCGGCGGCGGCACGGGAATGCTGAGATGCACCACATTGCCTTCGAGCGACAGCTTCGGCTGAAACGCCATCCGGTGAATGTCGCTCAATGGTTGGAATGTAACAGTGGTGAGATGCGGGTCTCGCGCGACGATCTTGTTGATCGTCCGGTTCAGCTCCGCCGGCGATAGCATCGGATCGTCGGCAATGTCGTCGGCAATGGCCAGCGCATTGGCAACATCGATGTTCAGTCGGTTGCGCAGGGATACTTGCGCGTGCTGCAGGGCATCTGCGACTTCATGTTCGACGCGCTGCTGCTCATAGTGTGCGGAGCTGCGGTCGATCAGCACGCCGGCGCCGATGATCACGGTGCTGATCAGAGCGCCAAGCGCGAGCCATACAACGCCTCTGCTCCACCCTTCGCCATCGTGTCTCTGTCCTGCATCGAAGATACGCAACTGTAAAATTCCCGTCACCCCAAGTTACGGGAAGTCTAGAGGTCGCCGGTTAATTTAGCATTGCCCCAAGATACAGCGGCGCATCTAAGCCTTGGTTCTGCTTGACCATTTTTGACTTTTTCGACGCCACCTCCGAAATCTTGTGTGAGATTGCGGGTCAGCCGGGAATAACAACGGCGGGTGGGTTGATCCTTGCCCTCGTTACGGTCCACAATCTTTGCGAAAAGGACACATCTGCGGGCGAATTTCGCCACATTCAGGAGGCTATTTTGCATCATATTTATTTAGTCGTTTGGTCGAGGGTGGTCCGTATGCGCATCGTCATTTCTGTTCTGCTGGCAACAGCCAGCTTCCTGTCCCCCATCTCTGCCTTTGCCGGCAGCGACGATGTCGAGGCGACCATCGAGGCTGTCAATGTCGATAGCATGAGCCTGGTGCTGGACGACGGCAAGACTTACACCGTGCCTGCCGAGTTCAATTTCGAAGGTTTGGAAAGTGGACAGAAGGTTATCGTGTTCTACACGGAAGTGGACGGCAAGCGCGTCGTCGATGATCTCGAAGTCATCCAGTAGCAGACACCTGGAGATAGTTTGACGGCAGGGATCCCGGACCGATTTCTGCCCATTTCCTTCAAATGACTTAACGGTTTTTACATCCAGCCGATAATGCCGGCGTCACGATCCATTTTCAGGATCCTGTCCTGCGGGATATTGATATCGCAGGCCTCGTCCTCGTCCATCCCGCCGATCAGGCGGAAGCAACTGCGAATGACGCCGCCATGGCTGACGCAGACAGTCTGCCGTTCCACCGAATTCAGCCATGCACCGATTCGCCAGGACAGGATTTCGTAGCTTTCGGCATCCTGGCCGGGTGGAATGAAGCCCCATTTTCGCTCCGCGCGGGCCGCCACCCGCTCTGGCGACGTTTTCGCCAATTCGGCAAGCGTAAACCCCTCCCAGTCGCCGAACGACAATTCCTTCAGGCGGTCGTCCAACCGGTAGGCGAGGGGATCCAGTCCCATTTCGGCGCGAAGGCGCTCCATGGTTTCGCGCGTGCGCCTGAGCGGCGAGGCGACGAAATCAAACTGGGCAACGCTGTCGCCGAGCACATGCGCCAGCGTTTCGCCGTTGCGCATTGCTTGGCCGCGGCCGGTCGCATTGAGGTCGATGTCTTTCTGACCCTGCATCCGGCCTTCGGCGTTCCAGTCGGTCTGGCCGTGACGGATCATGTAAATCAGCACGGCGTCAGACCCCTGGCTTCAGTCCTTGGCGACCGAGATATCCGGCGCATCGACAGCTTTCATGCCGACCGTGTGATAACCACAGTCGACGTGATGGACTTCGCCGGAGACGCCCGATGACAGGTCCGACAGGAGATACATGCCGGATGTACCGACTTCGTCGGTCGTGACGTTGCGCTTCAGCGGCGAGTTGTACTCGTTCCACTTGAGAATATAGCGGAAATCGCCGATGCCGGATGCGGCCAGCGTCTTGATCGGGCCGGCCGAGATCGCATTGACGCGGATACCGCGGCCACCCATGTCGACGGCGAGATAACGCACGGAGGCTTCGAGCGCTGCCTTGGCGACGCCCATGACGTTGTAGTGCGGCATGACCTTTTCGGCGCCATAATAGGTGAGCGTCAGAAGCGAACCGCCGTCGTTCATGATCTTCTCGGCACGGGCAGCAACGGCTGTGAACGAGTAGACGGAAATGTCCATCGTCTTGGTGAAATTCTCGCGCGTCGTCTCGATGTAGCGGCCGGTCAGTTCGTCCTTGTCGGAGAACGCGATGGCGTGAACGACGAAGTCGATCTTGCCCCACTTGGCTTCGAGATTGTTGAAGACGGCGTCGATGCTGTCGAGATTGGTAACGTCGCAGTCGCCGGCCAGAAAGGCGTCGAGTTCCTGCGCAAGTGGCTCGACGCGCTTCTTCAGCGCGTCGCCTTGCCAAGTGAAGGCAATCTCAGCGCCCTGGTCGTGACAGGCTTTGGCAATGCCCCATGCGATGGAGCGATTGTTTGCAACGCCCATGATGACGCCGCGCTTGCCTGCCATAAGGCCGGAACCTTGAGCCATGATGTGATCCCCTGATACTTTCGATGGACTGCCTATGGCATAGGCCGTTCCGGCGTACAAGATTGAACCGGATCATCTACTGTAAGGCAGCGTAACAAAGGGTGTGTTCATCAAAAAACCACCATAAATCAGCGGGAAGGCTGCACTTATGGTGAAAAGGGACCGGGATTTAACTGTCGCCTGCCTTCTGGCCTGCACGACAATCGGTGTCGCGGTTTTCCGAAGGGATGCCGGGTCGGCGTTCCTGGGAGGCGTCAAGCCTGGCGTCAGAGATAGAGCCCTTCGCGCATCAGTCGCATCAGGTCGGTGACCTTCTCGTCCGGCTTTTCCCAGAGCATCACCCGCAATTCGACCAGAAGTGCGCCGCGTCCGCCGGCACCGTCCGGCAAGCCGAGCTCGTCGATGCGGATCACCTGATCTGAATTCGACCACGCAGGAACGGTGACCTTCACCATGCCTTCAGGTCCTTCGACCTCGACCTCGCAGCCGAGAACCGCGTTCTCCAGGGTAATCGGCAAAACGGTGCGGATGTCATAGGCGTCGACGAGGAACTTCTCGGTCCGCACCACCTTGATGGTGACGGCGACGTCGCCTCGCTGCATACCCTGGAACTTCAGCCCTTGCGCCTTCAGGCGCACGACATGGCCTTCGGTCACGCCGTCCAGCGGCACACGCACTTCGCGGCCATCGTTGAGGGTGATCGGCACGGACTTCTGTTCCAGCAGGTCGCTGATCGCGACCACGGCTTCGGAGAAGACATCCGGCGCTTTTTCCGGCGGTGGTGGTGGAACGCCGCGGATGCGACGGACCAGCGAGCTGATCAGTTCGATTGGCGCCAGAAGCGGCGAGCTTGGAGCACGCAGCCGCGTGCCCTCGGCGAGTTCGGCGGCCTCGGCGTCGCGCCTGAGGTTTTCGGCGGCGGCTGCCGCTTCCGGGCTTTCGCCGAAAATGCGGCTGACCAAGTCCTCGGGACCCTGCGGTTTGCCGGAGTGTGCGCCGGCCGCGTCGGTCTTCTTGTCCTGTTGGCCCGCCGCCTGGCTTTGCTGCCCCGGCTGCGAGGGCTGGGTATCAGCCTGTTCGGCCTGGGCTTGAGCCTGCGCATGTGCAGATTGTGCCTGCGCCGATTGAGCCTCCGCCTTCTGGGCGTGTGCCTGCGCTGCTTTGGCAGCCTGCACCGCATGAGCGGCAGCCGTGTCCGCCTTTGCTTTGGCAGCTTCCGCCTGGGCTAGCTCTGCCAGGATGCGCTCTGCATTGGCCTTGGCCTGTTTTGCCTTTTCGGCAGCTTCACGCGCCGACTGGCGCTGCTGCATGATCGTCTGCTCGCGTTCCATCGCCTCGACCTTCACGCGTTGCTGGTCATATCGGTTGCGTTTTGCCGGATCTTTCAGGACTTCGTAGGCGCGGCCGATCTCTGCAAAGCGGTTATTGGCCTGCGGATCGTCGCGATTCTGATCAGGATGCACGCTTTTCGCCTTGGAGCGCCAAGCCGCCTTGATTTCGTCTGCGCCCGCATCGCGCTTAACGCCGAGGACTGAATAAAAATCTCGCATCAACGTCACCAACATCCGTCGACCAGTCGCGCATCCGGGTCATGGAGCGGCTCCCAGCGAATACTCAAAGCCGTCCCGCGGAGTTTCATGCGGTCTCGGCACTACAATGTTGGCGAGGTTTGCACGCAAGGCGCTAATTGAATCTTACGCAGGATGAGCGGCGAAGAGTTGTTTCTTCTCGTTTGCTTAAGCAAACGTTTCAAATGCGAACGATATCAGGACCGGCGATCAAAACTCAACAGCTGCCAGTTGCCGGACCCGGACGTGCAGGTCTTGCCCGAGAAATACGCGATGCCCTCATAGGAGTGGCGGGTCGTCGAGAAGTTGCGGCAGATGACGCCCTGGCCCTTTTCCTCCTGGATTGCCGTCACGACACCGGCGCTGCCGGTCGTGGCATTGGCCCAGGGGAGGGGCTTGCCCTCGGTCTTGGAAAGATCCGCAGACGATACCGCGCTTTGTACGGTCAGTTCGTCGGAGCCGTTTCCGGAATTGCCAGTCTTGGAAATGGTATTGGTCGAGATGGAACTGTCGACGTTATCGGAACCGAAGAGGTCCATGCTGCCGCCGAAGCATCCGCTGAGCGGAAGTGTCGCAGCAAGAGCGAGAAGGATCTTGCGTTTGCCCATGCACCTACCCTTTGTACGCTCGACCGACTTTGCTATGTCTACTTCCAAATGGGGCCCCGTCCAATATCGCGTTCTGGACACCCATCATGAAGGTCAGGAGCATTTGAGGCAATATGTCGGATATCGGGTTAACAAGTGGTGACTTTACCGAAGAGAACGAACCCTTCGCCCTGTTTGGCGCGTGGTTGCAGGATGCCCAGGCGTCAGAGCTCAACGATCCCAACGCGGTAGCGCTGGCAACCGTGGACGCCGATGGTCTTCCGAATGTCAGGATGGTTCTGCTCAAAGGTTTTGATAGCCGCGGTTTTGTATTTTACACCAATTTTGAGAGCCAGAAAGGACAGGAAATTCTCGGCCAGAAAAAGGCGGCAATGTGTTTTCATTGGAAATCCTTGCGCCGTCAGGTCCGCCTGCGCGGTGCGGTCGAGATCGTCACCGATGCCGAGGCCGACGAATATTACGCCTCCCGCCCGCTCGGCAGCCGCATCGGCGCCTGGGCCTCCAAGCAGTCGCGCCCGCTGGAAGGCCGGTTTGCACTGGAAAAATCGGTCGCCGAATACACCGCCCGCTACGCGCTCGGAAACGTCCCGCGGCCACCGCATTGGTCGGGTTTTCGCATCGTGCCGCAATCGATCGAATTCTGGCACGACCGCAAGTTCCGCCTGCATGATCGCATCGAATTCCGTCGCGAGACACCGGACGATCTCTGGTCAAAGGTCCGCATGTACCCATGACCCGTGCCCTGCATTCGTGCCCTGCATTAATGGCGTGGATGCTCAGCCACAGCCATAGGCGAGCTTGGAGGGAATGCCCGAGACCAGCGCCGTGACATAGCGGGGCTTCTGGTAGAAGCCATTGAGTGACAGGCGCGGCAGGCTTTGCGGCGCCGACATCGCCTTGGGGCAGAGCGTGGCCGGCTTTGTCGTGACGGACAGCTTGAAGCCGGCCCAATCGGCAAGCGCTGCCGTTTTCGGCGTGACGCTGCGCGTGTCACCATACGGATAGGCAAAGGTGGTGGGTCTAGTTCCCGAGAGCGAGGCGACATAGTCGGCGCTCTGGTTGATTTCTTCAAGGACAACCTCGTCTGCCAGGAAGCCAAGGCCGCGATGGCTGACGGTATGGGCACCAAGCGTGACCAGCGGATGATTGTTGACCAGTGCACGCAGTTCGTCCGCATTCATCACGGCGTCGGCCACGATCGCGTGCGGGTCGATCCCGGCGCTATAGGCCGTCGCATTTAGCCGTTCGATCGCAGCGGTTTCATCGCGCACGAAGATCTGCTTGCAGACATGGTCGAAGGCGCCGAGTTTCCCCGATAGCGTGCGTGTGTCGAAGCCGCTCTCGCCATCGCCGAAATCGAAGGCAACCCGGTCGTTCGCGCCGATCAATGCGGCGGCGGTCTCCCACCACATCGTGTGGCTGCGCTCGGACAGGCCCTTGCAGACGAAGATCGTGCAGGGCACACCGTGGCGCTCGAAAATCGGCACTGCGTGTTCGGCATTGTTGCGAAACCCATCATCGAGCGTAAAGACGACAAATGGTGCGGCTGTGTCGTCAGCCATCAGCGTTGGCACGTCCTCGAGCCGCGCAAAGCGAAACCCTGCGGCTTTCAGCTGCAGGATTGTGTTTTCCAGGAAGTCCGGCGTGATCTCCAGATGGCGGTTGGGCGCGAACGCCGCTGGTCTGAACGGCTGGACATGGTGCAGCGTCAGGATCATGCCGCGCCCACGCGCAGATGCCAGAATGCCAAGCTTCGCCAGGCCGTGCGCAACCTCCAGCCCGCCGGTGATCGCCAGCCGCCGCACCAGCCTTTTGAAATCCGCCTTTGTCATATTACCCGCGCGGGATTTCCATGGCCCGCTCTCCCCAAAGCGCCAACCTAGCCGGGCACAGGTTAAGCTTCGCTCAATGAGGCATTGAAACATGTATCAATCGGGCATCATCGCGATGGCTTCACCGAACCTGCCAGGGCGGCGGAGCCATCGCGATTGCCTTGCGCGCAGCAAGAACGGCCGGGATCGCCCAGGCCAGCGGCAGCGCAAAGGTGACCGTCAGCGCACCGCGCACCGCATCGGGACCGGTGGCCGTGGCGAAGCCGGCGCTGTTGGCGGCCAGCCCCGCGACCGCAGCCCCCAGCGCAAATCCGGCCGACTGCAGTGTCGGCAGCAATGCCGAGGTCTTGTCCCGCTCATGGTCGGGCGCGACATCCATCAGCATCTGGCTGAGATAGCCCCAGCTTGCGCCGAAGGCAGCGCCAATCACAATCTGGCCGATGATGATCAGTTCGATCCGCCCACCCGCGATCGCCAGCATCAGGAGCCCGATCCCGACGACCTGCAGCAGTGGCCCCAGCCGGATCGCCACGCGCCGGGCAGACAGCGAATGCAGGTTGGCGATGGCAATGGCGACCAGACTCCAGCTCATCGCCATCACCGCACCGAGCGCACCGGCGGCTGTCGGGCCATAGCCGAACAGATGCTGCAGGCTGAAGACCAGATAGACACTGCTCGTCGCCTGGGCGAGTGGCATCAGCAGAACCACCCAGAGACCGAGCCCGAGCGTCGAACGGCGCGAAAAGGCCTGCTTCGGCAACAGCCCGTTTGCCGCGTTGCGATCAAGTCG
Source organism: Rhizobium sp. CECT 9324 (assembly GCF_918741265.1). Taxonomy (NCBI): domain Bacteria; kingdom Pseudomonadati; phylum Pseudomonadota; class Alphaproteobacteria; order Hyphomicrobiales; family Rhizobiaceae; genus Rhizobium; species Rhizobium sp. CECT 9324. The sequence goes on from NZ_CAKKMZ010000001.1 coordinate 1,496,781, forward strand.
GAAAGACGTCAGCACCAGAAGCATGGCCGCGAGAACGCCGATGCTGGCCGAAAGGAAATTCTCGGCAAGACCGGCAATCAGCATCGACAGCAGTCCGAGCGACAACACGATCAGACGGGGCAGGGGAACCGCCTCCGCAGTCGCTTTGCTGGTTTTCGACGGTGCGATCACCAGCGCGAGTGCCAGGAAGATCGCGATCAGCGGCGCGTTGACCAGGAAGGCTGCGCGCCATGACACGGTTTCCGTGATGTAGCCGGCGCCGACCGGTCCGCCGAACGAAGCCACCGCCCAGACTGTCGCTTCCGCGCCGAAGACCTTGGGAACCAGGCGCGACGGAAACATGTCGGGGATCAGCGCGTAGCAAAGTGCCGCGACCACGCCTTCGCCGAGACCCTGCGCGACACGTCCGACAAGCACCTGGCTCATCGAGCCGGCAAAGGCTGCGATCAGCGTGCCCGCCAGGAAGACCAGGGCCGCGGCGACCAGCACGGTGCGCGCGCCGTAGCGCGCCTTCAGCAAGGCAGCACTGGCGCCGGCGGCAATCGAGGCGACCAGATAAAGCGTCAGTGACCACGACAGCAATGCGCCACCGCCGATATCAGCGACCGCCGTCGGCAGGACAGTCGTCACGAGAAAACCGTTGAAGGCAAACAGTGCGACACCCATGCACAGCATCAATGTCGTGGCGAGATAGCGCGGTGCAATGAGCTCGGCCCAGCGTCCGGCTTCATGTGCCGGATCGGCTGCGACGGCCTCTGCAGCTTGTGGATTGTTTTGATCGGTCTTTGTGTCCGGTTCGTCTTGCCCGCGTCGTTCCATGCTGTCCATCATGCACTGCTTTCTTGTGACCGTCATTGAAGATGGTCGGACGCTACAACCTCAAGATAGGTTGAGGTAAACAGGGCGCCGGACATTTTTTTTAGCGCCATCTCACTTGCGCCGCATCGGCTGATTTCGGCGCCAGGTGCTGCAAAACCGGGTGAGAGGGCATCATCTTGCCCTGTGACATTAACATGACGGTAACCATAAAAGTTGCAACACTTGGGGATGATTGGTTACACATGAGCCCGCTTGGCTGATTGTCGCCCTATTCTTGCCCTAAGCGCACTCCCGCATCCGGTGCGTTGCGGGAATCAGTTTTGCCGGATCTCTCATCCAGATCCAGGCAGCAATTGGAGTTTTCATGAGCAAGTTAATGATCGTACTGTCGTTTTGCGTGGCGGTCTTTTCACTTTCGACAACGGCTCATGCAGGCAGTGCGCAGTTTCTGCTTGATGCACGCACCGGTGAGGTGCTGGCTTCAGAAAATCCGGATACCCTCAATCATCCCGCATCGCTGACCAAGATGATGACCATCTATATGGCGCTCGATGCGATCCGCGCCGGCAAGCTCTCCTGGGACAGCCCGGTCCCCTTCTCGAAATATGCAGCCGCCCGCCCGCCGACCAAGCTGCGCGTCAAGGCCGGAGACAAGATCACCGTCAAGGAAGCGGTCCTGTCGCTGATCATCGTTTCCGCCAATGATTCCGCTGCAGCGCTCGGTGAAAAACTCGGCGGTTCCGAAGAAGCCTTTGCCGCCATGATGACCCGCAAGGCCCGTGCACTCGGCATGCTGAACACCACCTTCTTTAATGCCTCCGGCCTGCCGCACGACCAGCAGTTCACCACGGCGCGCGATATGTCGACGCTCGGCATTGCGCTGATGCGCGACTTCCCGGAAGACTATAAGCTGTTTGCCACCAAGAGTTTCACTTTCCGCGGCCGTACGATCAATGGCCACAACAACCTGATGTATCGCTACAAGGGCATGGACGGCATCAAGACGGGCTATACCAATGCCTCCGGTTACAATCTCGTCAGCGCCGTCGAAGACGATGGCCGCCGCGTCATTGGCGTCGTCATGGGGGGGCGCTCCGCCGCCAGCCGCGACAAGGTCATGGAAAAGCTGATCACCGCCAATATCCGCAAGGCCTCGACGGGCAACAAGCTGCTGGTCAGCCGTTCGACCGGTGTTCAGATGGATATCGCCCGTCTGGACGGCGCCGTGCCTGTGCCGGCCCCGCGGGCATCGGCTGTCGCAGCCCTTGAGAGCATGGCTGGCACATCCGCAGCCGCGGCATCCACCGCGACCGCCTATGCTGCCGGCAGCCTGTCCGATGCAAGCCAGCCGCTGGCAGTCCCCGCGCCGCGCGCAACGGTTGGTGCCAATGAGGCGCCACGTCAGGCGTCGTCCCAGGCCCGGACACAGTCGATGACCGGCAAGGATCGCAAATGGCAGATCCAGATTGCCGCCGCGACCAGCGCCCAGGCCGCCATGGACATGCTGTCGGACGCCCGCTCCAAGATCGGCCAGCCGCTCCAGGGTCTCGACACCTATACCGAAATGGTCACCCGCAATGGCACGACCTTCTACCGCGCCCGCTTCACCGGCTTCGTCACCAAGGACGAAGCCCGCACCGCCTGCGACATGCTGGTGCAGAACCGCTACGACTGCGTGCTGATGCCCGCCCGCGGGTGAGGGTGATCAAGGGCGCTCTCGCAACGCGATCTGCAGGTCTTTTGCAAGTCGGTCGGGGATGTCCATCTGCACATGCAATAGACTCATGACGCCGAGGCGACCACTCGGAAGCTGTCTGAAGAATATGTAGTGCCGCTCAAGCGGCTGACATAGACGGTTTCCTGAATTCCGGCTTTCTCGGTCAATCGTCCCGGCACACGGCGCCATAAAGCTTTGTTGTCGCACAGCAGCGACAAGTGGTCATGAAGCTTGCGAATATAGCGTTCGGCCTGAAGTTCTCCCCATCGAAGCTTGGTGTCGCTGAAAATGGCATCCTGTTCCTTATCCGCAACGGAATAGAACAGATATCCTCCCATGTCAGGATCTGGAATTTCGACGGATAACGTCTTCAGCCGACACGGTGAGATAGCTTTCCTCAGTGGCTGAAGCAGCTGCACCGAGAGTGTCGGCTAGATAGGCGGCAGACAAGTCGTCGGCCTTCATCTCGCGTCGGATCAGGTCTTCGACATAGTCTTCGGGCTTGGCAAAGGGGCTGCTTTCGCCGGTTCGCGTCAAAAGATAAGCTTCGAGGGTCTTGTCGAGAGTGATACGCAGGCTTTTGCTGGACATGAGATCGCTCCGGAGACGCTTTGCTCAGAATTTATCCAATGAGAAGTGTCGCAGATTTTGCTTGTCGTGCAAACTGCATTTCGATTTTCATGCGTCGGCTTTGACCGCCAGCAACCCCATGCATTCCAGCAGGCTCTCCGCGACATGCGCGCACAGACCGAAGATCTCATCCGTCGGCGCGAGCAGGTCCGGCACCATCACCGCCATCATGCCGGCGGATGATGCCGAGCGGATGCCATTGTGCGAATCCTCCAGCGCCAGACAATCGGCAGCCGCGATGCCGAGCCTGTCCGCCGCCACCAGATAGGGATCCGGCGCCGGTTTCCCACGCCTGTAGTCGCCTTGCGCGACCACCGTGTCGAAGCGGCGGATCAGGTCGAAACCGGCCAGATGGTGCTCGACCTGGTGATGGGCCGAGGAGGTGGCGATGGCGCGCGGGAGAGCGAGCCGATCGAGCAGGTCCAGCAGTTCGACTACGCCGGGCTTCAGGCGCAGGTCCTGCTCCATCAGGCGATTGAAGTGCGAAAGCCAGATGTGGCGGAAACTCTCGGCATCGAAATCGGCCCCATAATGCGCGATCAGCAACTGCGCATTGCCGGACCAGGGTTGCCCCAGCATGCCGTCGTAAATCGAGGGGGTCATTGGCAGGCCGCGTTCCGCCCCGGCGGCCATCAACGAATTGCGATAGTGGATCTCACTGTCGATCAGCAGCCCGTCCATGTCGAAGATCACAGCTTTTGGCGGACGTGGCAGCATGATGTGCGCATCACTTTCGGACAGGCGGAGAGACGGGGACGGCGGTGCAGGGGCAAAGGCAAGATGCCGCCGAAGCTTGCGCTTCAACGGCACATGTTCAGGTCTTCGTCCCACCCACCGTGATCTGGTCCATCCTGAGATGTGGCTGGCCGACGCCGACCGGGACCCATTGGCCGGCCTTGCCGCAATTGCCGATGCCGGTATCGAGCTTGGTGTCGTTGCCGATCATCGAGATCCGCTTCATGGCGTCGGGGCCATTGCCGATCAGCATGGCGCCCTTGACCGGCGCGCCGATCTTCCCGTTTTCGATCAGATAGGCCTCGGTGCAGCCGAAGACGAACTTGCCCGAGGTGATGTCCACCTGGCCGCCGCCGAAGGAGACGGCATAGATGCCCTTCTTCACCGAAGCGATGATCTCGTCTGGGCTCTTGTCGCCGGACAGCATGAAGGTGTTGGTCATGCGCGGCATCGGCTGGTGCGCATAGCCCTGGCGGCGGCCGTTGCCGGTCGCCTTCATGCCCATCAGCCGGGCATTCTGCCGGTCCTGCATGTAGCCGACCAGGCGTCCGTCCTCGATCAGCACATTGTAGGCGGATGGCGTGCCCTCGTCGTCCACAGTGATCGAGCCGCGCCGGTCATTGATCGTGCCGTCGTCGACGACGGTGACGCCGGGAGCGGCAACCATCTCGCCCATCAGGCCAGCAAAGGCCGAGGTCTTCTTGCGGTTGAAGTCGCCTTCCAGTCCATGGCCGACCGCTTCATGCAGCATGACGCCCGGCCAGCCATTGCCAAGCACGATGTCCATCGTGCCGGCCGGCGCTTCCTGCGCCTCCAGATTGACCAGCGCCTGGCGCAGTGCCTCGTCGGCGCCGTGCTGCCAGCTTTCCGCGCTGAGGAATTCGTCAAACCCCATGCGGCCGCCGACGCCGAAGGAGCCGCTTTCCTGGCGGTCGCCCTGGCCGGTGATGACGGAAATGTTGATCCGGGTCATCGGCCTTATGTCGCGCACCCGGTGGCCGTCGGCGCGGAGAATCTCGACCACCTGCCAGCTAGCGGCGATCGAGGCGGTCACCTGGCGCACCTTGTTGTCCTTGTCGCGCAGATAGGCGTCGATCTCGGACAGCAGCTTGACCTTCTCCTCGAAGGTCGGCGAACCGATCGGATTGCCGTCGCCGTAAAGCTTGGCATTGGTCCTTTGCGGTGCCGCCGCATAGGAACCCGAATGCCCATGGGTGACGGCTCCGACCGCATCGGCGGCACGCGACAGGGCGGCAAGCGACAACTCGCCGGCATGCGCATAGCCCACCGCCTCGCCGGCGACCGCGCGCAGGCCAAAACCCTGGTCGGTATTGAACGAACCGCCCTTCAGCCGGCCATTGTCGAAGGTCAGCGATTCCGCCTGGGCGTGCTCTATGTACAGTTCACCATCATCGGCGCCGGCCAGGGCATCCGAGACGCGCTTCGTCAAGGTTGCCTCGTCGCAATCGAAGAGGGAGAGAAGGTCCTGGGTCATGCTGGTCTCCTTGGCCGTGGCCCCTGCATGTAGGCGCACATAAGAAAAGGGGCAAGCCTGCAGGGCCTGCCCGTCTCATTCCGGTCTTCACGAAAAGCGGAGCGACTGCGGGCAGGGCCTCGCACTTCATATATTATGGCAGCTTGTCATAGCCTTCGCCGAAGCCGGCGAGTTCGATCGGGATGCCGACGCGGTCCTGGTCGGCGGATTCGCGCAGCGCGAAAACGGCGGCCTTGCCGGCCCGCAGGATCTTCATCAGCTCTTCGTCGATCTCGACTTCGACATAACAGCCCTCGGAGAAGCAGCGGGTGAAATAGGCACGGCCGATATTATTGCCGTCGACGAACAGCTCCATGCCGTCCTTGAGCAGCACGCCGAGCGGCGCAAGGATGCGAAGGATGCGGGCCTTGCGGTCGGCGGTCTTCAGCACCACGACGGACAGGCCGACTTCCGGCCGGTCGTCGGCAATGACGTTCTGCATCAGTGCACATTGTTCGACCGTCGCGCCGGCCGGTTTGTCGCAGATCACCGACCACGCACCATGGTTGGAGCGGATCGTGCCGGGCGGTTGTTGTGGCTGTTGGCTCTGGGCCGGCATGGAAAGCGCGCCAAGGAAAAGGGCGCCTGCGGTCAAGCCGGACCAAAGAAGTCTTGGGAGACCCATGGATACCTCTGGAAAACGAATCATCCCGCACATTGTCGTCGTGGGGGTTGGGAAATGAAAGCCCCGCCGCTTGTTTTAAGGTTGAGTGCGGCATAATTGGGACCGCGTTTCGCCTTGCGGGAGCAAGATTGCCGCCTTGGCCAACCGCAACGGGCGAAAGCCATGCAATTGAGAGCATTGGCAATTGATGATGCGCAAAATGCCGCACGGGCTTTGCCTGAGGCGTATTGCGAATGCGGCCAATCTATGATTTGAAACGACGACACTAGCATGATTTTTGCGCTATGGTTTGATGTGGATCAAGCGCTTGTGGGAGACCTAACCGTGATGAAGAGAACCTATGCAGCATTGGCCGCGCTGGCCTGTCTGCTTTTCGCTTCTGTAAGCTTCGCCGACCAGCCCAGGCCCTGGCAGATGACGCTACAGGATGCGGCAACGCCAGTGATGTCGCAGATCAGATGGTTTGAGCAGTATACGCTCTGGTTCATCGTGCCGGTCACGATTTTCGTTCTGATCCTTCTCATCGTGGTGGGCGTCAAGTTTCGCGCCAAGGCCAACCCGGTTCCCTCGAAGACCAGCCACAACACGCTGATCGAGATTGTCTGGACGGTTGCGCCGGTACTCATTCTCTTCGCGATTGCCATTCCGTCCTTCAACCTGCTGACCTATCAGCTGAAGATGCCGGAAAATCCCGACCTGACGATCAAGGCGACCGCCACCCAGTGGCTGTGGAGCTATGAATATCAGGGCGAACAGGCCGTTTCCTTCGACAGCTATCTGCTCAAGGATACCGACCGCGCTGCTGCCGGCAAGGAAGACATGGCCCGTTATCCGCGTCTGCTCGCCGTCGACAACGAAGTGGTCGTTCCGATCGGCAAGACGGTGCGCATGCTGATCACCGCTGCTCCGACCGACGTCATCCACGCCTTTGCCATGCCGGCCTTCGGCATCAAGATCGATGCGATCCCCGGTCGTCTGAACGAGACCTGGTTCACAGCCGAGCGCGAAGGTCTCTACTACGGCCAGTGTTCGGAGCTGTGCGGCAAGGACCATGCGTTCATGCCGATCGCCATCCGCGTGGTCTCGGAAGACAAATATGCTGCCTGGGCTCAGGCGGCAACGAGCGACCTCGCTGGCGCAAACAAGGCGCTCATGGCAGCTGTCGACGGTGCTCCGGCTGCCGTCCAGACCGCCGCAAACGTTTCGAACTAACAAGGAGTGCGGACAATGGCTGGACCTGTTGCCCACGACGATCACGCCCATGGCGCGCATCATGACCATCACCACGATCACAAGCCGAGCTTCTTCGCTCGCTGGTTCCTGTCGACGAACCACAAGGACATCGGCACGCTCTATCTGATCTTCGCGATCATCGCCGGCATCATCGGCGGTGCGCTGTCGGTTGCCATGCGCATGGAGCTTCAGGAGCCTGGCATCCAGATCTTCCACGGTCTGGCATCCATGGTCTACGGCTTCGAGGGCGACGCTGCCATCGACGGCGGCAAGCACATGTTCAACGTCTTCACCACGGCGCATGCGCTCGTGATGATCTTCTTCATGGTGATGCCGGCCCTGATCGGCGGTTTTGCCAACTGGATGATCCCGATCATGATCGGCGCGCCGGACATGGCGTTCCCGCGTCTGAACAACATCTCCTTCTGGCTGATCGTGCCGGCTTTCCTGCTGCTGATCCTGTCGATGTTCGTCGAAGGTCCGGCAGGCGCCTATGGCGTCGGTGGTGGCTGGACGCTCTATCCGCCGCTCGCGACCTCGGGCCAGCCGGGACCTGCGGTTGACCTTGCGATCTTCGCGCTCCATGTTTCGGGTGCCTCGTCGATCCTCGGTGCGATCAACTTCATCACCACGATCCTCAACATGCGCGCTCCGGGCATGACGATCCACAAGATGCCGCTGTTTGCCTGGGCCGTTCTGGTCACCGCATTCCTGCTGCTTCTGTCGTTGCCCGTTCTTGCCGGCGGCATCACCATGCTCCTGACCGACCGCAACTTCGGCACGACCTTCTTCGCGCCGGAAGGCGGCGGCGACCCGATCCTCTACCAGCACCTTTTCTGGTTCTTCGGTCACCCGGAAGTCTACATCCTGATCCTGCCCGGTTTCGGCATCGTCAGCCACATCGTCTCGACCTTCTCCAAGAAGCCGGTCTTCGGTTATCTCGGCATGGCCTATGCCATGGTCGGCATCGGCGCTGTCGGCTTCGTCGTCTGGGCGCACCACATGTACACGGTCGGCCTGTCGCTGCAGGCACAGCGTTACTTCCTCTTCGCAACCATGGTCATCGCGGTGCCGACCGGCATCAAGATCTTCTCCTGGATCGCGACGATGTGGGGTGGCTCGCTGACCTTCCGCACTCCGATGGTCTGGGCGATCGGCTTCATCTTCCTGTTCACCGTCGGCGGCGTGACGGGCGTGCAGCTCGCCAATGCCGGCCTCGACCGTTCGCTGCATGACACCTATTACGTCGTGGCCCACTTCCACTACGTTCTGTCGCTCGGCGCCGTCTTCGCCATCTTCGCGGGCTGGTACTACTGGTTCCCCAAGATGTCCGGCTACATGTACAACGAGTTCGTCGGCAAGCTGCATTTCTGGGTCATGTTCATTGGCGTGAACATGGTATTCTTCCCGCAGCACTTCCTCGGTCTCGCCGGCATGCCGCGCCGTTACATCGACTATCCGGATGCCTTTGCCGGCTGGAATCTCGTGTCGTCGATCGGCTCCTACATCTCGGCCTTCGCGGTCCTGATCTTCCTCTACGGCGTCTTCGAAGCCTTCGCCAAGAAGCGCGTCGCCGGCGACAATCCGTGGGGTGAAGGTGCGACCACGCTGGAATGGCAGCTGTCGTCGCCGCCGCCGTTCCACCAGTGGGAACAGCTGCCGCGCATCAAGTAAGCGCCGGTTCAGCCGACAGACAGAAACCGGGCGCCGCGACCTTCAAGATCGCGGCGCCCGTCAAGACCTTGGAAGGCGAGTTTAAGATTATGACAGTCATCGACAATCGCGACGTATTCGGCATGGAAGGCGAAGTCCGCCTGTCCGAGGCCGGCCCGCGCGATTATTTCGAACTGCTGAAGCCGCGCGTCATGTCGCTTGTGGTTTTCACCGCCTTTGCCGGCCTGGTGCTCGCGCCGGGTTCGATCAATCCTTTTCTCGGCGCCATCGCGATCCTCTGCATCGCCGTCGGTGCCGGCGCCTCTGGCGCGCTTAACATGTGGTATGACGCCGATATCGACGCGGTCATGACCCGCACGGCAAACCGCCCGATTCCCGCTGGCCGCATCCATCCGACCGAGGCTCTGGCCTTCGGCCTCGTGCTTTCGGTGTTCTCGGTCGTCATTCTCGGTCTCGCAGTCAATTGGTTCTCGGCCGGGATCCTGGCATTCACCATCTTCTTCTACGCCGTCGTCTACACGATGTGGCTGAAGCGCTCGACACCGCAGAACATCGTCATCGGTGGCGCCGCCGGCGCTTTCCCGCCCATGGTCGGCTGGGCCTGTGTCACCGGTGGCGTGTCGCTCGACAGCGTCGTTCTGTTCATGATCATCTTCCTGTGGACGCCGGCCCATTTCTGGGCGCTGGCGCTGTTCAAGATGAAGGACTATGGCGCCGTCGGTGTGCCGATGATGCCGAATGTTGCCGGCGTCCCCTCGACCAAGCGCCAGATCGCCGCCTATGCGGTGCTGACAGCCGTGACCGGCGTCATCCCGACCGTGACCGGGCTTGCCTCGATCGGCTACGGCCTGTTTGCCGGCGGTCTCGGCATCGTCTTCGTCCTCTGTTCCATCGCCGTCTGGCGCATGCCTGACGGCGACGAAAAGATGGTGCCGGCCAAGAAGCTCTTCGCCTATTCGATCTTTTATCTCTTCGCGATCTTTTCGGCCCTTCTGGTCGACCATTACATCGCGCCGTTTGCCCAGTTCTTCGGAGGTGCCGCCTGATGGAAACCGTCAAGCTGAACGAAAGCCAGAAGAAATCGCGTCGCGGCCGCAATGTTGCGCTCGGCGTGCTGCTGGCAGCGCTTGTTGTGATCTTTTACGTCGTCACGATCGTCAAGATCGGCAGCGTCGGGCATTAGGGAACAGCGGACGTGAGCGAATTCATCCAGAAAGACAAGACCGCCAAGCGCCGCGACCTCGGGGTTGCGACGGCCTGTTTCGTCTTCGTCGGCGCGATGGTCGGCGCAGCCTATGCCGCGGTGCCGCTCTATCAACTGTTTTGTCAGGTGACCGGTTACGGCGGCACGACCAAGCGTGTCGAGCAGGCCTCCGATGTCGTGCTTGACCGTACCATTGATGTCACCTTCGATGCCAATGTCTCGAACGGTCTCAACTGGGATTTCCGCCCGGTCGACAAGGAGATCAGCCCGCGTATCGGTGAGACTGTCGAAATTCGTTATGTCGCGACGAATCATTCGTCGCGTCCGGTCACCGGCGAGGCGATCTTCAACGTCACGCCGGGCGAAGCCGGCGCCTACTTCAACAAGGTCCAGTGCTTCTGCTTCACCGAGACCACGTTGCAGCCGGGCGAAACCATGGAAATGCCGGTCGTGTTTTTTGTCGATCCCGCGATTGTTGACGCGGAAGAGACGAAAGGCCTCGGCACGATTACCCTGTCCTACACCTTCTATCCGCGCGAGGATCAGAAGCCGGTGGCCGCTCTGTCGGCCGGGGAAGAGGTTGGACAGCCGAAACTGTGAGAGAGGGGTCCGGTTCGCCGGGTCTCGTTATGAAATTGACATTCGGGGATTGCTGAGATGGCCGAAGCGCACACCAAGAACCACGACTACCACATCATCGATCCGAGCCCCTGGCCGCTTTTGGCATCGATCGGTGCATTCATCATCACCTTTGGCGGCGTAGCCTATATGCGCTTCCTGTCGGGTGGCTCGTTCAAGCTGTTCGGCCTGGAAATGGCGAGCCCGTGGCTGTTCTTCATCGGCCTGGCGATCATCCTGTTCACCATGTTCGCCTGGTGGGCCGACACGATCAAGGAAGCCCATGCCGGTCATCATACCCGCGTGGTGTCGCTGCATCTGCGCTATGGCATGATCATGTTCATCGCGTCGGAAGTGATGTTCTTCGTCGCCTGGTTCTGGGCCTTCTTCGACGCCAGCCTCTTCCCGCACGAAGCGATCCAGGCAAGCCGCGTCGAGTTCACCGGTGGTCAGTGGCCGCCTGTTGGCATCGAGGTTGTCGATCCGTGGCATCTGCCGCTCTACAACACCATCATCCTGCTGCTGTCCGGCACTTGTGTCACCTGGGCGCACCACGCCATGCTGCACAACGACCGCAAGGGCCTGATCTCCGGCCTGACCCTGACGGTTCTGCTCGGTGTCCTGTTCTCCTTCGTTCAGGCTTACGAGTACATGCACTCGCCATTCGACTTCAAGAATTCGATCTATGGCGCGACCTTCTTCATGGCGACTGGTTTCCACGGCTTCCACGTTCTGGTCGGCACGATCTTTCTGATCGTCTGCCTGTTCCGGGCGCTCGCCGGTCACTTTACCCCGCAGCAGCATTTCGGCTTCGAAGCCGCTGCCTGGTACTGGCATTTCGTCGACGTCGTCTGGCTGTTCCTCTTCTTCGCCATCTATATCTGGGGCGATTGGGGCGCACCGCTGGCGCATTGAGCGCCGCGCGTCGAAAACCGGATCAAGGGCGGCCCGTGTGCCGCCCTTTTTCTTGCCGAATTTTCTTGGTGCCTGCGACCATCGGGCCAATAGAGTGCAGCGGCGCATTGGTCTAATGCTTGGCAAAAGCCAAATGCACGCCCTATGGGAGAAAACCATGACCGAAGATACAGCCCAGTTTCCGCCCGTCGATCCGGTCAAGGCGGCATTGTCCGCCTCCTGCCCACGCTGCGGCAATGGCCGCCTGTTCGATGGCCTGACCAAGCCGAAGACCCAGTGTTCGAGCTGTGGTCTCGACTATTCCTTTATCGATGCCGGCGATGGTCCGGCGATCTTTGTCATCCTGCTCGTCGACTTCCTCGTCGTCGGTCTCGCTGTCTGGGTGGAGATCAACTACCAGCCGTCGATCTGGCTGCATCTGCTGGTCTTTGCGCCGCTCGCCGTCGCCCTCTCGCTGTGGCTGATGCGCACCCTGAAGGCCTGGCTGATTGCCATGCAGTACAAGCACAATGCCTCCGAAGGGGCGATCGACCGTGGCTGATCAGCCGACAGAACCTGTCGAGCCGCCGGCACCGGCGCGCCGCTGGCGCTTCTGGACCGGTCTCGTGCTGGTGCCCGTGGCGCTGGCGATCCTGGTGTCGCTCGGCACCTGGCAGGTCCAGCGTCTCTATTGGAAGGAAGCCCTGATCGCCTCGATCGAGCAGCGCCGCCATGCGCAGCCGCTGGATGCAGTCGGGATCGAGGCAATGCTGGCCGCGGGCGACGATGTCGACTATCGGGCCGCCACCGCGGAGGGCCGCTTCCTGCATGACAAGGAGCGCCATTTCCTCGCCACCTTCCAGGGCCAGTCGGGCTTTTACCTCTATACGCCGCTGCAACTGGCCGACGGGCGTTATCTCTTCGTCAATCGCGGCTTCGTGCCCTACGACCGCAAAGAGGCATCCACCCGTCCGCAAAGCCTCATCGAAGGGCCTGTGAAGGTGACCGGTCTTGCCCGCGCGCGTCTGGGCGAAAAGCCGTCCTCCATGGTTCCCGACAATGACGAAGGCCGCAACATCTTCTTCTGGAAGGACCTGACCCGCATGGCAGCGACCACGAACCTGCCGGATGGCAAGGTGCTGCCATTTTTCCTCGACGCCGATGCGACCCCCGTGCCGGGCGGTCTGCCCATGGGCGGCGTGACCCAGATCGACCTGCCCAACAGCCATCTGCAATATGCCGTCACCTGGTATGGCCTTGCCGTCGCCCTGCTCGCCGTGTCGATCACCGGCCTGTTCGGTCGAAGGAAGCGGTCGGGCGCGTCCCACTCGTGACAAGCGTCAAATTCCGCTAGAACAGACGCCAGGCCGGATTCGCGCTGGCGCATGGGGGACACTGACACAATGGGATTTCTGGCTTCGACACTGGTAGCGCTCGTCGCGCTCGAGCATATCTACATCCTGATCCTCGAAATGTTTCTCTGGACCACGCCCTATGGCCGCAAGGCCTTCGGCATGAAGCCCGAGCAAGCCGAGGCGACCAAGGTTCTCGCCGCCAATCAGGGGCTCTACAATGGCTTCCTCGCCATCGGCCTGATCTGGGGCCTGCTGCATCCGGATCTCTCCGTCGGTTATCAGCTCCAGCTGTTTTTCCTTGGCTGTGTGCTGGTCGCTGGCCTATATGGGGGGATGACGGCGTCGCGCAAGATCCTTTTCGTCCAGGCCTTGCCCGCCACCCTCGCCATCCTTGCTGTCCTGATCGCTGGCTGAACTGAATGAACATGCATATCGACCGACCACCTCTGACGATCAGGCTTTGCGGCCCGCGCGGCTTCTGCGCCGGCGTCGACCGTGCCATCCAGATCGTCGTGCTTGCCCTCAAGCGTTATGGGGCGCCGGTCTATGTGCGCCACGAGATCGTCCACAATCGCTACGTTGTCGAAGGCCTGGAAGCCAAGGGCGCGATCTTTGTCGAGGAACTGGACGAGATCCCCGCCGAGCATCGCCAGCAGCCGGTTGTCTTTTCGGCCCATGGCGTGCCGAAATCGGTGCCGGAGGATGCCCAGAGCCGCAACCTCTTCTATCTCGATGCCACATGCCCGCTGGTCTCCAAGGTCCACAAGCAGGCTATGCGCCACGAGCGCCTCGGCCGCCATGTCATCCTGATCGGTCATGCCGGTCATCCCGAAGTGGTCGGCACCATGGGGCAATTGCCACCGGGAACCGTGTCGCTGGTCGAGACCATCGAGGATGCCGAGGCTTACCAGCCGCTCGACCCTGACAATCTCGGCTTCGTCACCCAGACCACGCTGTCCGTCGATGACACCGCCGGCGTCATTGCCAAGCTGCACGAACGTTTCCCCAATCTGACCGCGCCGTCTGCCGACAGCATCTGCTATGCGACGACCAACCGCCAGGAAGCGGTGAAGCAGGCGGCACCCGGCTGCGACCTGTTCATCGTCGTCGGTGCCCCCAACTCGTCCAATTCCAAGCGGCTTGTCGAAGTGGCGCTGAGGGCAGGGGCAACCCGCTCCCTGCTCGTCCAGCGCGCCGCCGAAATCGACTGGGATTATGTCGGCACGATTGGCACACTCGGCATTTCCGCCGGAGCCTCGGCCCCGGAAGTCATCGTCGACGAGATCATCGAAGCCTTCCGCACCCGCTTTGACGCCAAGGTCGAACTGGCGATCACCACGGAAGAAAACGAACACTTCCTCGTCAATCGCGAGCTGCGCGAGGTCGAACTGACCCGCGACGACATGGCCTGGGTCAACGGCTGAGGCACGACAAGTGAAGTTCGCGTCGACAGCCGGTTTTTGCTGGCGAAATGCTTTTGCTCGCGCCTGATGGCCAAACTTGCGCATTTTTGGTTATTCGCTATCGTGGGATGGCAACGGAGACATCAGAATGAATGTATCTTTGGGAGAGCGTTGGGAGAAGTTTGTCGAGGCGACCGTGCAGACCGGTCGTTACGGCTCCGCGAGCGAAGTCGTGCGCGAAGGCTTGCGACTGGTTGAAGAGCGCGAAGTCAAACTGACGGCTCTGCGGGAAATGTTGACCGCCTCGATCGAGCACGGTGGCATCGTAGGCGAGGATGAGCTCGATACGGCGCTGGCAGCAGAGGCGGACAGGCTGTCCCGTCAAGGCCTTTGACGCGGCGCCTGATCTTTCTCGAAAGCGCGAAAAATGACCTTGTTGGAATACTGCGCTACATCGCCAGTGAAAGCAGATCCATATCGGTCGCTCAGCAGTTTGTCGGCATCTTGCGGCAAAAATGTCGGCATCTGGCGGATCTGCCCGGCCGTGTCGGACGGCCTCGTCCAGAGTTGCGGCCGGATATTTGCAGCTTCGCCTTCCGCGGGTATGTGATCTTTCTCCGTTATACCAGCGAGACCTTGGAGATCGTCAATATTCTTGAAGGCCACAGGGATGTCGCCAGTCAATTCGATGACCTTCCGCAAGACAAAGGTGACAACTGAGCGACGACCTCCTTGCCTTCCGCCCCGCCCATCATGTAGATTTGTCCCTGCGCTTTAAAGAAAGGAGGGATCCCGTGCACAATCGTTATTTCCGGTTCAACCGGCAACGTGGTCCCGTCCAGGCCCTGCAAATGCGTTTGCAGGGCTGATCAGAGACTGTTTCTCAGCGACACCTTCTCCTGGTCTGCCCTTCGTGGCCCGCAGCGCCAAGCCATTCCGGCTTGCGCTCTGCAGTGAATTTCCGACCGCAGCGACATCCATTCGACAAGGCGAAAGGCCTGTCCGGGCCGTCGCGCGGCAAGACCAGAGAACCATCATGTCCCTGATCAATATCCGCAACCTCGGCATCACCCTGTCGAGCCCGCTGTTTTCCAATCTCAACCTCGTCGTCAATGCCGGTGATCGCATCGGCCTTGCCGCCGCCAATGGCCGTGGCAAGTCGACGCTCTTTCGCTGCATCGCCGGCACGCTCGATGCGAGCGAGGGCGAGATCACCAAGGCGCGTGGCCTGACCATCGGCTATGTCGAGCAGAATGTGCCGCCGCACCTTCTCGATCTGACTTTCTACTACGCTGTGCTGGATGCGCTTTCACCCGAACAGGCCGAAAGCGAGAGCTGGCGCGTCGACGTGGTACTCGGTGAACTCGACGTACCGATGGAATTCCACCAACGGCCGCTGAAGGCGCTGAGTGGCGGCTGGCAGCGCATGGCGCTGATTGCCCGCGTCTGTGTCACCGAGCCGGATGTGCTTCTGATGGACGAGCCCACCAACCACCTCGACCTCGGCAAGATCGCCGCCCTCGAGGCGTGGCTGAATGCCCTGCCGCGCGACGTGCCGGTGATCCTGGCCAGCCACGACCGCGCCTTTCTCGATGCCGTCACCAACCGCACCGTCTTTCTCAGGGCTGAGCAGTCGCAGGTCTTCGCGCTTTCTTATTCGCGGGCGCGTCTGACGCTGGAGGAGGCGGATGCGGCCGATGCACGTCGCTACGAGCGCGACATGAAAACGGCCGATCAGCTACGCAAGCAGGCCGCCAAACTCAACAATATAGGCATCAATTCCGGCAGCGACCTGCTGGTGGTGAAAACCAAGCAGTTGCGCGAGCGCGCCGAAAGGCTTGAGGATGCGGCAAAGCCCGCTCATCTCGAACGTTCGGCCGGAGCCATCAGGCTTGCCAATCGCGGCACCCATGCCAAGGTTCTGGTGACGCTCGACGATGCGGACGTGCGCACCCCCGATGGCACGGTACTGTTTCGCACCGGCAAGCAGTTCATCTGCCAGGGCGACAGGATTGTCCTGCTCGGCGCCAATGGCGTCGGCAAGACCCGCCTGATCGCCATGCTGCGCCAGGCGATCGACAAGCCCGACATCACGCAGGACGGAATCAAGGCGACGCCGTCGCTGGTCTTGGGCTACGGCGACCAGGCGCTTGCCGATCTGCGTGACACCGACACGCCGATGCAGGCGATCATCCATCGCTTCGATATCGGCGACCAGCGGGCACGGGCTCTCCTGGCTGGTGCCGGCATGAGCATCGACATGCAGGCGCGCCCGATCGGCCGCCTGTCCGGCGGCCAGAAGGCGCGGCTCGGCATGCTGGTTCTGAGGCTCACGGAACCGAATTTCTACCTGCTCGACGAACCGACCAACCATCTCGACATCGAGGGGCAGGAAGCGCTTGAAAGCGAACTGATGAAGCACCAGGCAAGCTGCCTGCTAGTCTCGCACGACCGCAGTTTCGTCCGCGCCATCGGCAACCGCTTCTGGCAGATCGACCGAAAGCGCCTAGTTGAGGTCGAGGGGCCGGAGGAGTTCTTTGCCGCAGCGGCACTGGCAAGGTAGTCGTCGATATCGCCAGGGGGCTGCGCCGCGGCAGACCCCTGGTACATGGCTCAAGCGAGACCGGCACCCGGCATATGTGTGCGAGGCGCAGTCGCGGTTCTCTCTTCCCCCATTTCCTGTGCCGGATGTCGCTTGAGGACTGGCACTTGCCGGTCGCGCGCGCTATGCGTTCAGCTTCAATTCAAGCAGCACGGGAAAATCGCTGTGGCAGTCTATACCGACATTTCCGAAGGCGATCTCAAGGCCTTTCTCGAGCAATATGATGCGGGCGAGCTGACCTCCTACAAGGGCATTGCCGAAGGCGTGGAAAACACCAATTTCCTGCTGCACACGACCAAAGATCCGTTGATCCTGACCCTCTATGAAAAGCGCGTCGAGAAGAACGATCTGCCCTTTTTCCTCGGCCTGATGCACCATCTGTCCGAGCGTGGCCTGTCCTGCCCGCTGCCGCTGCCGCGCAAGGATGGCGCGCTTCTCGGCGAGCTGTCCGGCCGTCCGGCGGCGCTGATCTCCTTCCTTGAAGGCATGTGGCTGAGAAAACCCGAGGCGCAGCATTGCCGCGAGGTCGGCAAGGCGCTGGCGCAGATGCATATCGCCGGCGAGGGCTTCGAGATTGCGCGTCCGAATGCGCTCTCGCTCGACGGATGGCAGACGCTCTGGGCGAGGTCGAAGGATCGCGCCGATGAGGTCGAGGCAGGACTGGAAGACGAGATCGGCGCGGAGCTTGCCTATCTTGCCGCCCATTGGCCGAAGGACCTGCCGTCAGGCGTCATTCATGCCGATCTCTTTCCCGACAATGTCTTCTTCCTCGGTGACACTCTCTCGGGCCTGATCGACTTCTATTTCGCTTGCAACGACTACCTCGTCTACGACCTGTCGATCTGCCTGAATGCCTGGTGCTTCGAGAAGGATGGCGCCTTCAACATCACCAAGGGCAAGGCGATGATCGAGGGTTACCTGTCGGTGCGCCCGCTGTCGAATGACGAGATCCTGGCCCTGCCGATTCTCGCGCGCGGTTCCGCCCTGCGATTTTTCCTCACCCGTCTCTACGACTGGCTGACGACGCCGGAGGGCGCGCTGGTGGTGAAGAAGGATCCGCTGGAATATCTGAAGAAACTGCGCTTCCACCGGGCGGTGGAAAGCGCCGCCGAATATGGGCTGCTGTCATGAAACATGTCGAGATCTATACCGATGGCGCCTGCTCGGGAAATCCCGGCCCCGGCGGCTGGGGCGCGGTCCTGCGCTACGGCGAGGTCGAAAAGGAACTGTTCGGCGGCGAAGCCGATACCACCAACAACCGCATGGAGCTGATGGCGGCGATCTCGGCGCTGAACGCCCTGAAGACGCCCTGCGAGATCGATCTGCACACCGACAGCAAATATGTCATGGACGGCATTTCGAAATGGATCTTCGGCTGGAAGAAGAACGGTTGGAAGACCGCCGACAAGAAGCCGGTCAAGAATGGCGAACTCTGGCAGCAGCTTGATGCCGCCAACCAGGCCCACAAGGTCAAGTGGCACTGGGTCAAGGGCCATGCCGGCCATCCGGAAAACGAACGCGCCGATGAACTGGCCCGCCGCGGCATGGAGCCGTTCAAGGCCTCGACATTCGGCAAGTCGCTGCTGGTGAAGTGAGGCCCTGCCTCCAAAGCCTGTCTTCTGTCGACGACGAAAATGCGGTCACGCGGTGACCTTGCCCTTTCCCCCATTCTCCCTATGCTCCGACAAAACACGTCAAGGGAGATATCGATGATCCAGCACTGCGTATTTTTGCGCTTCAAGGCCGCTGTCCAGGAACCCGAGAAAAAGGCGATCTATGCAGCGATCGCCGAGCTGAAGGATGTCGTGCCGGGCATGCTGGATGTGAAGGCCGGGCCGAACACATCGCCGGAAGGCCTGAGCAGCGGCTACAATGACGGCTTCATCGTCACCTTCGAGGATGCGATGGTGCGTGATTATTACCTGAAACACCCCGCCCATGTCGCGGTCGGCGAGCGCATCGTGCATGCAACCGACGGCGGCCTCGCCGGCATCCTGGTATTCGATCTCGAAACCTGATCCTGCTTGAAAAAACGAAGGCCCGGCTTCACGAGAAGCCGGGCCTTCGCATCAGAATCGATTGACGATCAGAGCTGTTCGATCATCGTCGCAGCCGAAGAAACGGTTGCCTGGCCAGGATTTTCCTCGACATTCAGGCTCTTGAGCACGCCATCCTCGACCAGCATCGAATAGCGCTTGGAGCGCACGCCGAGCGCGCCGGCAGACAGGTCGGCATCAAGGCCGAGCGCCTTGGTGAACGAGGCATCCCAGTCGGCGAGGAAGTGGATCTTGCCAAGCCCGCCGGTATGCTGCGCCCAGGCGCCCATCACATGCCAGTCATTGACGGCGATCACGGCGATATCATCGACGCCGCGGGCAAGGATCTGGTCGCGGTTTTCCAGATAGCCGGGCAGGTGGTTGAGCGTGCAGGTCGGCGTGAAAGCACCCGGAACGGCAAAGACAACGACCTTCTTGCCGGCAAACAGCTGTTCGGTGGTGGTTTCCACCGGGCCGTCGGCCGTCTTTTCCTTGAACGTCGCCGTGGGCAGCTTTTCGCCAATCGCAATCGTCATGTAAGTCTCCTCGCTTTAGGGTTTGCCCAGCGGCACAGGGGTGCTGTGGACGTCGCTGGCGAATATAGAAGCGGGTCAATCAAAGGCAAGTGCGGTTTCCATCGCCCGCCCACCGGCCAGCACCAGGATGCCCCAGCGTTTGCCGCTCATCGTGTAGGTTTTCGGCAGCTTGCCGATCGGCACGGACACCTGAACCTTGCCGTCTTCCAGAATTTCCGCCTTGCCATCGAGAAACACGTGGCCGCTCGGGCCGCTGACGAAGACTTGCGGGCCGGTCGTTCCGGCCGGCAATCGCAGCGTCAGGTCGAGCTGCTTGAGATCGGCGCGCATCGCATAATGGGTTACGGCGAAATCGTCGGAAGGGACTTCCGGCAAACTCTGTTTGGCGGTCGCGATTAGCTGGGCCTCATCCGTTGCAACAGCATCGTCATGGCTGAGTGCGACGCTCAGATCGGCCTGAAACGGGATGCAGATATTCTTGCAGACGCCGACGAAGGCGTTGACAGTCAGCGTATCGGTGTCTGCACCGAGACCCGCAATCATAAGCGGCAAAGTCACTGCATGATCGTAGCCGACATCGCGCATGCCGCTGTTGTCGAGCACCTTGGGCACCGGAAAGCCGATGCTTTCGATCACCGCCGTGCTGCCCGGTGCAAGCGTCAGCGCCGGCGGAATGCCGACATCGCCGGGTTCCTTCCAATAGGTGATCCAGCCGGGGTTTGGCTCGATCACCAGGGCACCCTCGCGCCGACCGTCCGGATCGGCGGGCAGAAGAACGAGGCGCATGCGTCCACCCTCATTGACGGCCCAGTCGCTGCTCGCCGCGTGAGCATGGCCCAAAGCAAGCGCAAGGGTTGCAAACCCAAGCATGAGCCCAAAGATGAGCCCAAGTGTGCGCCGGTGAAGCGCAAGGTTCGAGCTGTGGCGGATCGTGTTCATCATGGCCATCGGCTCTAGAGGATCGCTCGGCGGGCTGCCAGTCACGGTTATGAAATTGTCATCATTTTCGGTTGATCGCAAAGCCCTTCTGCCCCATCTTGATGGAGAGGGCCTTTTAAACCACGCATCCGGTCCATTGCCCATGGGCAAGTTGAGGGAGGCAGGCATGGCTTTGTCGTCGATCAAAGGTGAACGGGAACGCGGCTTTCTGGATGGCCAGTTCCTGATTGCGATGCCCGGAATGCCTGATGGTAATTTCGCCCGCTCGGTCGTCTATATCTGCGCCCATTCGCCGGCCGGTGCCATGGGTTTCATCATCAATCGCGCCCAGGCGGTGACATTCGCCGACATCCTGCTGCATCTGGAACTGATCGATCGCAACGATGCGATCATGCTGCCAGACCATGCGCGCCATTTCCCCATCCAGTGCGGCGGCCCGGTCGAACAAGGCCGTGGTTTCGTGCTGCATTCCGACGATTATCTCTCCGACAGCAGCATCCCTGTCAGCGATGATATCTCGCTCACCGCCACGCTCGATATCGTCCGCGCGATCTCCGACGGTCGTGGCCCGGTCCGCGCCACCATGCTGCTCGGTTATGCCGGCTGGGGTGCCGGTCAGCTCGAACTCGAGATCGCCAACAACGGCTGGCTCAATTGTCCCGCCAGCGAAGAGCTGATCTTCGACCGCTCGCTCGACAACAAATACGAGCGCGCTTTGTCCCTGATGGGCATCAACCCGGCCATGCTGTCGATGGATGCGGGCCACGCGTGAAGATCAGAATGCTCAGCGTGACAATGGCTGTTCTTGCAATGCCAGCGGTCGCATTTTCTGAGAATGCGGATAGAGTGCAGACCTTCGGCGACGCGGAAGCGGGATATGTCGTTGCGCTTCTGGAAAAGAAGCAATGTGACGCGGCATGGGACATTCTGTGGAAACATGCCTTGGGCGGTTCGTCAGATGCGGCTGCGATGATCATCGATGAAGCCGCTTTCGGACGTATTTTACCGCCTTTCGCTCCATTGACGGGGCCTGAGGGGGAAATGGATCCTCGATGGGTGAAGTACCTGGGATTTTTGACCGATCTTGCTTTCTCCGTGCGTATCGAAATCTCTTCGGCCGACGAAGTCTACACAAAGGCGTCGATGGACATGAAGCGTCAATTTCTCAAAGAGGCCTGGAGCAAGTCTGACTTTGAACGTTATGAAAATGCGGGATGCTTGGACACGCAGCACGTAGCCTCATGTACCGATCCGGGTGCCTGGCCTAGTATGGCCCGCAGTCTTTCCTACTGGAACGAACAGCTGAACCAACACAGGGCGCCGAGAGCGATGGCGGAGTGCAAAGACGCATGGCATTCATGGCTGGATCAACAGACATTGGATTCGGCGCCACTTCGTTGAAGTGATGAAGCTCACCGATCAATCAGGGGCTTCGCTTGCATGCCGTGGGTAGTTCAGTCAGTGTCGTGCGCTTCGGCTGATGGTGCCGACACTGTGAGAAAGTTATATGCCCTCGATCGATATCCTGCTTGCCTTCATGCTGACCACCGCGGTCTTCGCCTTCATCCCGGGGCCTGCCATGCTGTATGTCGCCGCCCGCACGCTGGCGGCCGATCGGCGCGCCGGGCTTATGGCCACCTTGGGTATCCATATCGGTTGTTATGTGCATGTGATCGCAGCCGCGGCCGGCCTGTCGATCCTGTTTCATCTGGTGCCGACGCTGTATCTCGCGGTCAAGCTCGCCGGTGCAGCCTACCTGATCTTTCTCGGCATCCGCATGTTCCGCGCCAGCCGTCAGGCAGCCGGCAACACCGTGCCCGCATTCGAGAAGAAATCGGCCGCGCAGGCCTTTGCCGAAAGTATCCTGGTCGAGGTCTTGAACCCGAAGACGGCGATCTTCTTCCTCGCCTTCCTGCCGCAATTTGTCGACGCGGGTGCAAGCTTCCCCGTCTGGCTGCAGTTCCTCATCCTCGGAACGGTGGTCAACCTGATGTTCTCGTTCGCCGACGTGATCTGCGTCCTCGCCGCCGGTCTCGTGACCAAGCGGCTGGCGCGGATTTCCTCGCTGCAGCGCAATCTGCAAAGGGCAGGTGGCGCCGTGCTGGTCGGCCTTGGCCTGCACGTCGCCTTCCAGCGCAGCTGATCCTCGAAGGACGAGAAAGCGGCTAAGCCCGCTTCATCAGCGGAAAGCGTTCCTTCAACAGCCGCAGCACCGATTCCGAACCGAGCGGCGGCCCGAACAGGAAGCTCTGCCCGAAATCGCAGCCCATCTTGGCAAGTTCTGCGGCATCCTGGTCGGTCTCGATGCCTTCTGCCACCACCTGCATCTCCAGCCCGCGCGCCATGGCAACGACGGATTTGAGCAGGATCGAGCGTTTCTCAGATTGGTCGCAGACCAGTGCCTTGTCGAGCTTGATCGTGTCGAAGGGGAAGCGGGTCAGGTAGGCAAGCGAGGAATAGCCGGTGCCGAAGTCGTCGAGTGCCAGGCTGATGCCGGTTTCCTTCAGCTTTTCCAGCATCAGGCGCGCCTGTTCCGGGTTTTCCATCACGACGGATTCGGTGAGTTCCAGCTTGATCCGCTTCGGATCGCATTGGGTCTTGGCGAGCATTGCCCGCACGTCGTTGTAGATTTCGCTCGAGATCAGCTGCGCCGAGGACAGGTTGACCGACAGGAAGATCGGCAATTCACCGGTCTGCCTCTCCCAGTCCATCAGGTCTGTCGTCGAGCGCTCCAAGGCAAACATGCCGAGCGGTTCGATCAGGTCCGACATTTCCGCGATCGGGATGAATTCCGACGGCGGAATGCTGCCGCGCTTGGGATGATCCCAACGCATCAGCGCTTCGAAACCAGCGATCTCGCCATTGGCCAGCTTGACGATCGGCTGATAGGCCATCGTCAGCTCCTTGCGCTCGATGGCCCGGCGCAGATCGGTTTCGAGCTGCAGCCGGTCGGTGCTGACACTGCGGAAAGCTGGGCGGAACGGCTCGACCTTGTTGCCGCCACCACGCTTGGCCCGGTACATCGCGAGCTCCGCATCCGACAGAAGGCTGGCCGCACTTTCCTGCTGGTCGACCCAGGAGACGAGGCCGATCGAGGCGGTCAGCACGATTTCGCGATTGGCGAAATTGAGCGGCACCATGATCGCCTTGGAGACCGCGTCGGCAAAATCGGCGACCTTGGCCGGATCGCGTTCGGAGACCAGGATCAGGCCGAATTCGTCGCCGGAGAGCCGCGCCAGCGTGTCCTGCGGCTTCAACAGGCGGCGCAGGCGGCGGGTGATGGCAATCAGGATATTGTCGCCGGCGGCAATGCCGAGGCTGTCA
This sequence comes from Rhizobium sp. CECT 9324, assembly GCF_918741265.1. Lineage (NCBI taxonomy): Bacteria > Pseudomonadati > Pseudomonadota > Alphaproteobacteria > Hyphomicrobiales > Rhizobiaceae > Rhizobium > Rhizobium sp. CECT 9324. Next base: position 1,520,659 of record NZ_CAKKMZ010000001.1, read on the forward strand.
TTGACCTGCTTGTAGCGGTCGATGTCGATAGCCAGAACCGTCGGCCGCACCGTTTCCGATGTACCCGCCAGCGACAGCACGCTCTGCAACCGGTCGAGGAAGACCTCGCGGTTGGGAAGCCCCGTCAGGTTGTCATGCATCGCATCGGTCAGCAGCCGGTCGATCGAGTTCTTCTGCTCGGTCACGTCGATGATCGTGCCGACGCAGCGGATCACTTCGCCGTTCGAGCCGAGCACCGGCCGGGCGCGGATCTTCAGCCAGTGGAAATGGCCGTCTTCGGCGCGGATGCGGAATTCGTGGCTGAGGCGTCCCTTGCGGTGTTCGAGCAGCACGTCGAGCGTCGCGCGGAAACGATCGCGGTCGTCGGGATGCAGCCGCGGCAGCCAGTTGCGCGCCGGTCCATGCATCGTGCCGGGAGACAGGCCGAGGCGCACCGAGACATCAGGGCTGGTGACGACGCGGTCGCGCGCCACGTCCCAGTCCCAGACGGTATCGCCGGATCCCGTCAGCGCCAAGGATTGGCGTTCGAGATCGGAGAACAAACCCTGCTGATAGGCGCCACCGGCAAAGGCATGCTGCATGACCGTGAAGCCGATCAGAAGCACGATCAGAACCAGGCCGCCGCCGAGCGCCGGCTGGATGATGTCGTTGTCGAGTCGGCCCGTCACCGTCAGCCAGCCGCCGAACAACCAGACCATGATCAACGCCCAGGTCGGCACCAGCAGGATCGCCCGGTCATAGCGGTTGATGCCGAGATAGATGATCAGCCCGATCCCGGCGGTCGCGGTCAGCGCGAAGGAAAGACGCGCGATGCCGGATGCGATCGACGGATCGTAGATCGCCACCCCGAACAGAAGAGCAAGGCCGAGGATCCAGGCAAACGTCGCGTAGCCGAGATGCACATGCCAGCGATTGAGATTGAGATAGGTGAACAGAAAGATGACGAGCGATGAGGCAAGCGCCACTTCCGCGCTCGCGCGCCATATTCGCGTGTCGCCGGAGGTGATGCTGATCAGCTTTTCGAGGAAGCCGAAGTCGACGCATATGTAAGCGAGCACCGCCCATGCGAGTGCCGCTGCTGCCGGCAGCATCGACGTTCCCTTGACCACGAACAGGATGGTCAGGAACACCGCAAGCAGGCCGGCGATGCCGAGCACGATGCCGCGATAGAGCGTGAAGGCGTTGACCGTATCCTTGTAGGCGTCCGGTTCCCACAGATAGATCTGCGGCAGGTTCGGTGTCGCCAGCTCGGCCACGAAGGTGATCACGGCACCCGGGTTGAGCGTGATGCGAAAGACGTCGGCATCGGGGCTTGCCACGCGGTCGAGCGCAAAGCCTTCCGACGGCGTGATCGCCATGATGCGCTGCGAGCCGAGATCCGGCCAGAACATCCGCGATCCGGCCAGCCGGAAATGCGGCGCGACGATGACGCGCTCCAGCTGTTCCTCCGAGACATTGGCAAGCGCAAACACGGCCCAGTCGCCCTGGTGCTCGGGGGTGCTGGAGCGGACCTCGATGCGCCGTCGGATGCCGTCGGTGCCGGCGGCGGTCGAAACCTGGAAGGCCTCGCCCTGGTTGGTGTAGATTTCCGTTGTGGCGGTCAGGTCGAGCGCAGTGTCGTCACGGGCGATCTTCACCGGCTCGACGGCATGGGCCAGGGGTGCAAAGAGCGATGCAAACAGGGATGCAAGCAACAGAGTGACGAGGAACGGCAATTGCGAACGGCCGGCCTTCGGGGTGTTATTCCAGAAACGCGTCATGAAGCTGCTTTGCCGTTCCGTGTCTTCTGGTCTCTTATTTTGGAAAACAGCATGTGATCGCGCCACTGTCCGTTGATTTTCAGATATTCGCGCAAGAGACCTTCTCGCTCAAATCCCGATTTTTCGAGTAGCCGTATGCTGCTGACATTGTCCGGAATACAGGCTGCTTCAATTCGGTGCAACTCAAGAGGCCCGAAGATGTACGGAATAGCCAATTGAAGTGCGGCAAACATATGGCCTTTTCCCGCATGACGCTCGCCCATCCAGTATCCGATCATGCAGCCTTGCGCGGCCCCCCGACGGATGAGGCCGATCGTCAGTCCGCCGATCAAGGTCTCGTCATCGCGTGAAAACAGCAGGAACGGCACCGCCAGCCCGGAGTGAAATTCCTGTTCGTTGCGGATCACTCGCTGCCGGAAAGACCGTTCGGTCAGCTCGTCCGAGCGCCAGCTCGGTTCCCATGGCTGCAGGAAGGCGCGGCTGTCGCGGCGCAGTTCATGCCACTGGTCGAAGTCGCGGTAGCGGGGCAGGCGCAGCAGATGCCGTTCGCTGGTCAGCTCCGGTGGCTCCGGCTGCCGGGACAGAAACCGAAAGACCGAGCGCGTCATTTGCCGTCCCCAAAAAGAAAGCGCCGGCGGTTTTATACCGCCGGCAGATCAAGTTTCGTGCTCGTTTCAGCCCGCCGCCTTCAGCGAGGTGGTGTTGCGTGCGGACAGTGCGCCGGCGATTTCGTCCAGCGACACCAGTTGCTCGACCGGGCCGATCGCCGAAAGCGTCGGCACGGTGTCGAAGAACAGGCGTCCGGCAAGATCGGTCAGCCGCTGCGTCGTGATGCCGGCAAGCCGTTCCATCATTTCCGCGTTCGGAATGGTCCGGCCGTAGAGCATCATCTGGCGGGCAATCTGTCCGGCACGGGCTGCAGGGCTTTCCTGGCCCATCAGCAGCTGTGCACGGATCTGCGCCCGCGACCGTTCGATTTCCTGCTGGTCGATCGACTGCGACGCCTTGCGCAACTCGTCGATGATCACAGGCACAAGCTCAGGCAGGTTCTCGCCGCCGGTGGCAGCATGAATCCCGAAGATGCCGGTGTCGGAAAAGCCCCAGTGGAAGGCATAGACCGAGTAGCACAGCCCGCGGATCTCGCGCACTTCCTGGAACAGCCGCGACGACATGCCGCCGCCGAGGATGTTGGCGAGGATCTGCGAACAGTAGAAGTCGCGCATGTGATAGGCCTTGCCCTCGAAGCCGAGAAGCACCTGCGTATCCATCAGGTCGCGCTCCTCGCGCGCCTCGCCGCCGGTATAATGTGCGACATCCATTACCGGTGCCGCCGATGGTTGGGTCGGCAGGCCGGCAAACCGCTGTTCGACCTGCTTGACGAATGCGTCGTGGTCGACAGCACCTGCTGCCACGACGAACATCCGGTCGGTGGTGTAATTGCGCGAAAGATAGCCGCGGATCTCGTCACTGCTAAAAGACAGCACCGATTCCGGCGTGCCGAGAATGCTGCGGCCGAGCGTCTGGTTCTGGAAGGCGCGCTCGGAGAAGCGGTCGAACACGACATCGTCCGGCGTATCGTCGGCAGCACCGATTTCCTGCAGGATGACATGCTTTTCGCGGGCCAGTTCTTCCTCGTCGAACACCGATTCCGTCAGGATGTCGGCGAGGATATCGACGGCAAGCGGCACGTCGTCCTTCAGCACGCGGGCATAATAGGAGGTCGTCTCGGTGGAGGTGGCGGCGTTCAGTTCGCCGCCGACATTCTCGATTTCCTCGGCGATCTGCCGGGCGCCGCGTCGGCTTGTGCCCTTGAATGCCATGTGCTCGAGAAGATGCGCGATACCATGTTCGGCCTCCGTCTCGTTGCGTGAACCAGACTTGATCCAGGTTCCGAGCGCCACGCTCTCGAGATGCGGCATATTCTCTGTTACGACCGTCAACCCCGAAGGCAGCCGGGTGCACTCAACATTCATGGTCCGTCTTTCTGCGTTTCTTATTTATCCGCCCGGGCATGTAAGCCGACAAAGCTTTCGACGGCTTTAAGTTCCGCGGGCAGGATATCGAAACGCTCCTCCCTGTCCATCAGATCAGCAAGCCACGATGGAAGCGCGGGGTCAATACCGGAGGCTGATTTTACTGCGGCCGGAAACTTCGCCGGATGGGCTGTTGCCAGCACCACCATGGGGCTTTGCGGCTTTTCGAATTTCTTTGCCACATGCACGGCAACGGCCGTATGCGGGTCGAGAAGATAGCCGGTATCGTCCAGTACCGCCTTGATTGTCTTGGCAACTTCCTTCTGCGTCGCACGGCCGGCGCGAAAATCCTTGCGGATGAATTTCAGCGCCTTGTCCTTGATTTCGAAGGCGCCGGATTGCTTCAGGCTTTCCATTGAGGAGCGGATCGACGCGGCGTCGCGTCCGTAAGCTTCAAACAGCAGACGTTCGAAATTCGACGAGATCTGGATGTCCATCGACGGCGAGGTCGTTGCCGAAACGCCCTTCATCTCGTAGCGGCCGGTCTTCATCGTGCGCGCCAGGATGTCGTTGTCATTGGTGGCGATCACCAGCTTGTCGATCGGCAGGCCCATCTTCTTGGCAACGTATCCGGCGAAGATGTCGCCGAAATTGCCGGTCGGCACGGTGAAGGAAATCTTCCGGTCCGGTGCACCGAGTGAGACGGCGGCGGTGAAATAATAGACCACCTGCGCCATGATGCGTGCCCAGTTGATCGAGTTGACGCCCGACAGCTTGATCCGGTCGCGAAACGCAATGTCGTTGAACATCGCTTTGACGAGGTTCTGGCAATCGTCGAAATTGCCCTCGATCGCGACGGCACGCACGTTGTCGGCGGTCGACGAGGTCATCTGGCGCTGCTGCACCGGCGAGACCTTGCCATGCGGGAAGAGGATGAAGATATCGGTGCGCGACCGGCCGGCAAAGGCGTCGATCGCAGCCCCGCCGGTGTCGCCCGAGGTGGCGCCGACGATGGTGGCGCGCTCGCCGCGCTTCTCCAGAACATGGTCCATCAGACGCGCAATCAGCTGCATCGCCACGTCCTTGAAGGCAAGCGTCGTGCCGTGGAAGAGTTCCAGCACATAGGTGTTCGGACCGGTCTGCACCAACGGTGCCACGGCCGGATGGCGGAACGTCGCATAGGCGTCGTCGATCATCTTGCGGAATACGTCCGGCTCGATCTCGCCATCGACAAAGGGCGACAGAACCTCGAAGGCGACGTCCTGATAGCTCTTGCCGCGCAAGCCACGGATGGCTTTTTTCGACATCTGCGGAAAGGTGCGTGGCACATAGAGACCGCCGTCGCGGGCAAGGCCAGCGAGCAATGCGTCACAGAAACCGAGGCTTTCGGCCTCGCCGCGGGTCGAGATATATTCCACGAGCATTATCCTTGATCAGTAGAAGCGGGGAGTGCTTGCCCCGAGACTATGGCGTTTTCGATAAAGAGGTTTGCCAGTTTGCGCCAGACTCGGCGGCTCGATTTCGCAGGCTCGGCAGTGCCGCAAGGTTTGAGGCTTCGCGTCGTGAACGGCCAACGCTGGAGACGGCGCTGGAGATGCGGTGAAATTTGAATCAAAACGCCGGCTACCCAATCGATTTTTATCAGCGCCGCTGGTATAGACCATCCGCAAGGGCGCTGAAAAGCCTCAAGTTCGACAGTTTTGCGGCTCTTTGAGCCGAGCATGCGGAAGGTGGAGTCTCGTGTCTGTATTGGTGTCGCGCGGTGTAGTGGCCGTTTCGCTTATGATGCTTCTCGCTGGGTGCAATTCCAGCGATCCCGGTGGCGATCTTGTCGTGTCGACGGTCAATACTGACCCTATGAAGGCGACCGGAGACCCGGCCACGCGCTACAGAAGGGTCTCAACCACAGCCACGGCCGAAACCGGCGCCGTCGTCCAGGGCTTCTGCCCGACGGTGATCCTGCGCGACGGCACGGCCTTTCATCGCAGCTACGCTGGCGGCAAGCAGGACGATCCGAAGCAGGTTGTCTATCAGGCCTCGCTCGCCGACAGCACGCGTGCCTGCGCCCGCACCGATACCTCGCTGACCATCACGGCCGTGCTGCAGGGGCGCCTTGTTGCCGGGCCGCAGGGCAAGGCGGGAACCTTCAACCTGCCGATCCGTGTGACCGTGCTCGATGGTGACAATGAAGTCAGCTCGCAAGTGGTGCAGCAGGCGGTGTCGCTGACCGACGTGAACCAGCCGACGCAATTCGTCTTCAGCAATCAGGTCACTGTTCCGGGCGACGTTTCCGGTGCGACCCGCGTCTATGTCGGCTTCGAAAACAACAAGAAAAAGTAACGCCTGCTGGTTTAGTGTCATCCCCTTGACTGAGCGCGCCCTCATCGCAAGGCGCGCCCGGGATTTGTCGAGCCGGTTTTCGTCGGCTGGGGCAGACAGCTTGGATAGGGCAGGGGATACGGCCGCGTGAAAATCGCCATCATCAGGAATCCGGCCGCAGGCGGCGGCAGGAACGCCAAGTTCTGGAATCCGGCCCGTGATGCCTTTGTCGGGCGTTTCCCCGATATCGACATCCGCGAGAGCCGGTCCCAAGGTGACGTCGCCCGCCTGGCCGGCGAACTCGCCGACGCGGGTTATGATCTGATCATCGCTGCAGGCGGAGACGGCACGATCAACGAAGTGGTTGATGGCGTGCTGAAATCGACACGGCCGCAGACGGCGATTGCGCTGATGCCGCTCGGCACCGGCTGCGATTTTGTCCGCAACTTCGTCCTGCCCAAGGATCCGGCAGCGCTTGCCGAGCGCATTGCCAATGCCTCAAGCCGCCGCATCGATGCCGGCCGGGTGACCAGCCGCACCAGGAGCGGCGAAACGGTGACGCGCTACTTCGCCAATATCACCAGCGTCGGCATTTCAGGTGAGATTGTCGATGCGGTCAACGCGCCGGGCAAACGCAAGCTGCTCGCCGGCCCTGCCCGCTTTCTCTATCATTCCATTCGTTCGATCCTGAAATTCCGCCCCTATCTGTTCTCGATCCGGATCGATGGCGTTCTGGTCTATGAAGGGCCGCTGGCGATAGCGGCAATCGCCAATGGCGGCTGGTTCGGCGGCGGCATGCATTGCGTGCCGCAGGCGGATCTGTCCGATGGTCTGTTTGATGTCGCCGTCATGCGCCAGGATACGGTTCTGGGACTGCTCGACCTGCTCGGCAGGCTGTATTCGGCAAGCCATATCGGCCATCCAAAACTGAGCTTTCACCGCGGTCGCAAGGTCGAGATCCAGCCGCTCGTGCCGAAGCGCTTTCCGGTAGAAGTCGATGGCGAAACCCTCGTCGAGGGTGGGTTCGTTGCCGAGATACAGCCGGGCGCCCTGACCATACGGCTCTAACCAGTCAGACCTGATCAGCCATTTTCCCGAAAGGTGCGGCGCCTCAGAGGGCGCCGACCCAGTTCTCCATCGCGGCAATCACCGCCGGCAGGTCGACCATGCGGGCGATCACGGTTTCCGCGCCGGCATCGGTCAGCCGGTCGGCATGCGACGGATAGGTATGCGAGGCGCCGGTAAAGCCGATCACCCGCATGCCGGCTGCGCGTGCGGCGTGCACGCCATGCACCGAATCCTCGATCACCACGCAGCGGGCCGGCGCAACGCCGAACTGGGCAGCGCCATGCAGGAAGATATCCGGCTTCGGCTTGACCCGGTCTGCACCGAGATCCTTGGCGGAATAGATATGCGGGGCGAACTGCTCCTTCAGGCCGACCTTGCTCAGCATCATGTCGAGCCGGGCCGACGAGGAATTGGAGCAGATGCAGCGCGGGCCTTTCAGCCGTGCCAGCGCAAAGGCAACGCCCTCGATTGCCTTGACTTCGCGTGCGAGCCGCTGGTCCAGCAGCGCTTCCGACTTGTCGATCAGGCTGGCCGAAAGAGGAATATCGATTTCCTTCTCGATCGACAGAAGGATGTTCTTCCAGGTCATGCCGGCAAAACGCTCGCCCATCTCTTCGGTGGAGATCGGATAGCCGGCTTCGGTCAGAAGCTTCGATTCGACCTTGGCAGCGATGATTTCGGAATCGACCAGAACGCCGTCGCAGTCGAAAAGGATGAGGTCGAAACCGCTCATGTGGGGAAATCCGTTTGTCGTCAGGGAGGCGGCCTGACTACACCAATAACCGGGCAAGGACAATCCGCACCGACGCATGGCTGCCGGTCACTCTGCGTCTGTCAGTCATCGCTGGTCGCGGCAGAGGCAATGGCGAGCAACTGTGCCTCCAGTTCCATTGGATAGCGCTGCAGACCCGCCTCCTTTTCCAGCATGTCGGCGAGCCAGACGCCGTCGGCGGCAAGTCGCGCGATCGTCAGTGTCGGCGTGTTGTCGGTTGCGTGGTGACGCGCCAGCCGGGCGTCCAGCCAAGCCGACCAGAGGGCACGCAGGGCGGGCTCCGACAGCGTGGCGACCGAAAGCGCCGCCCAGAGGTTCTGCGTGCCATGTGTCCGGTCTGCAAAGCAGGCGCGAATATAGCCGCGGGTGAAGCTTCCCCGCGGCTCCGGATCGGCCTCGATCGCCTGGTCGATCTGCCGATCGAGCTTTTCCAGCAGATCGGCAAACACCGCTTCGATCAGCGCCTGCTTGCTGTCGAAATGATGCAGCAATCCGCCCTTCGTCACCCCGGCACGTTCGGCGACGGCCTGAATGGTCAGGGCGCCAAGTCCTTGTTCAATGGCAATCTGGGCGACGCAGTCGAGCAGCGCGCGCCTGACCTGTTCCGGTTGCTTCTTGCGCTGATGGGCCTTTGCCATCTCAGTGCGACACCGAAGTGGAAAACACGTTCATCACCACGACACCGGCAATGATCAGACTCATGCCGATCAGCGCCGGCATGTCCAGCGACTGCTTGAACACCAGCAGGCCGACGGCCGCCGTCAGCACGATCCCGAGCCCGCTCCACATGGCATAGGCGATGCCGAGCGGCAGTCCCTTCAAGGCCTGTGACAGGAGGTAGAAGGATGCCACGTAGAACAGCACCATGGCCGCTGTCGGCACCAGTTTGCTGAATTGCTCCGACTTCTGCAGGAAGGTCGTGCCGATCACTTCGAAGACGATGGCGGCGGCAAGGGAACCATAGACGAGCATGGTGGGGTTCATGGCGGATCTCTCAAGCAAGGGGCGATTGGACCAAAAGATACCGTCTGGACGGTTTCTTTGCAACAGGCCAGAAATTCAGATATGTTCGCACTGACGGCGACAGTGGCAAGATGCTGTCGGGGCTGCGCGTCACGCTCCCCGGAAGAGGCGGTTCAGCCGGCTGTTGGAAACATCTGCTGGAAACGCCGGTCGCCTTCCGGAGAAAACTGAATAACGCGGCTGCCCTCGATCCTGCGGGCATGGCCCGTGTCGGTGAAATGGCACAGCAGCGCCTTGCCGAGCGAACCGGCCATATGGGCCCGCCGCTCGCTCCAGTCGAGGCAGGAGCGGCAGAGAGGACGGCGCAGTGCGCGCATCGGGGCAAGGGCGATCCCGTACCGGTCGAACAGGCGTTCGCCGGAGGACGTGACCCGCAGTGCATCATCCTCGGCTTCGATGGCGCCCTGAGCAATCAGGCTGTCGAGCATGCGCACGCCATAGTCGCCGGCCAGGTGGTCGTAGCAGATCCGCGCCTTGCGCAGCGCGGGCTCCTTCGGTCCAATCCGGTGGCGCAGGTGCCCACGGCTGGCGGCAAAGCCCATCAGGTTTTCGATCATCGTACCGACGGTGGCATCGGCCAGTGCGAAATAGCGATGGCGCCCCTGCTTGCGCAACGTCAGCAGGCCGCCGTCTTCGAGCTTGGAGAGATGCGAACTCGCGGTCTGCAGCGTGACGCCGGCAGCGCCCGCCAGTTCCGTGGCCGTCAGCGCCTTGCCGCCGAGCAGGGCGAGCAGCATGTTGGAGCGGGCAGGATCGCCGATCAGGGAGGCGATGCGGGCAATGTCGGGGCCTTCTGCCATGGTCTTGCTCTCTGTTTCAGGGGTCTCTGCTCAGTGCCGTGCCACGGGCGTCGCTTCTCTAATCGGCGTGGTGAGGTCAAGCTCTTTTCTGGCTTTTTCCTGGGCGGGACGAGGCAAGATCATCGTCCGCAGTCGTCCCTTTCCAGTCATTCGATTTCCCGTCGCCCAGACAAAAAGGCTGGGCGACGGGTGGGATCAACGTTTGTGCGCCGAAACCAACGCCATCATCGGTCGCTCCAGCTCTTCGACTAGCTCCGGTATCGACGCGATCTGTTCAGGCGTGGGCGCAAATTCTTCCAATCTGCGCAACTCGAACCCCGTGCCGATCAGTGTGTTGAGCGTGGTGGCCAGGGTTCGATGGTGCTTCAGCACACCTTTTGCGAACCAGTCAGTGCGGCGTTCGCCTTCGAGGGCATAGCCATTGACCGGCCATGTTTTGCGACCGTCTTTTTCCAACGTCCATTGCGGATGAGCGGCTGCCATGAAGATCGGGTGTTCGATCGTGAAAACCAAGTCTCCACCAGGAGCCAGCGCCGCGTGGATCACGCGGATCAGCCGCTCGAAATCCCGCACATAGTGGAAGGTCAGTGCACTGTAGACCAGATCAAAGGCAGCCTCGGGCAGTTCAAGTGTTTCAAGATCGGCAATCCTGTATTCAATACCGGCATCATCTGTGTCGGCCCTCGCACGCTCGATCATGTTCTGTGACAGATCGAAACCGAGAACCGAGGACGCTCTCTGACCACGGAACCAGCGTGCGGCCCATCCGAAGCCGCAACCCAAGTCGGCCACCCGCCGATCGGCCAGTTTAGGTAGTAAGGTCCGGATTGCTGGCCATTCTGGCGCACCGTCCAGTCCGTTCACCTGTCGGGGAAGCTGGCTGTAGCCAGCGAAGAAATCGGGATTGTCGTAGATATTCTGTGCCATGTTTGTCTCCAAAGAAAAGGAGGACGAGGCAGGTTTCAACGCCTGAAAACCTCGTCCGAAGGGGCGAGGCCGAGGCTGGCAATCAGCGTGGTTAGTTCGCGTGATCGGCATCCCGGCATCCCGCCAAGGGAATACCGGCCAACCGGGCGACAATGTGAATGTCCTTCTCAACCATGCTTGAATCCATTTATCACGATGCCGCAAATGTCAAGTTCATACGCTTTTAAGCCGAAATCGCTGCTCTACGGAAGCAGGTGTTCACTGTCTGCGTCCGGCTTGTGCAACGTTAAACATCGTTTCGCGGCCCGCGCTTCTCTCCGGGATCGGCACTCGGCCCTCCCATGATGGGGTCCAGTAGATGAAGTGGTCCAATCTATGCTGCATCCTGATGACGGATCATCGTTATAAGCGACGCCGCGAACTCACATCACCATCGTCCGCGAAGGACGTCTTCCGCTGCTACACGGAACCTTGGATTCGAATGTCTCTCTCGCCTCTATAGCCGATCGTCATGCCGCGACCGTTGAGACGGTGTCCTCCCTCGTCCAGCGAAACTCGGTGCCATCCACCCACATGCGGTGCATGACGACCGCGAGGCGGCGGGCCAACGCAACCTTGGCCTTCTTGCTGCCATGGCGCTTGGCAATGTTCATGGCCCATGCCTTCAGCCAGCACCATTTCGCCACGCGCGTCATCATCGACTGTGCGGCCTCATAGAGCAGTCGCCGCATCATGGCGTCCCCGCGTAGAGAGACATGGCCAACCCGGCTCATTTCGCCGGACTGCTTGAGCACTGGAGTGAGGCCCAATATCGCTCCCGGCGGATGAGACGGAGCACGAAGCCGATTAGCCCATCTATGCTTTTCTAGCTTGCCAATGTAGCAGATGCTTCGATCCCCGTCGAACTGTCGTCATGGAGGTTTCAGGCTCGACACTTCGATCCCGAACGAAGCAAGGCGCATTCCTGCCGTGTCACACCGGGCCTCCCGAAACGCGAGGACCACCCATGATCACCTGCATCATCCGCTACCAGATCGACCCGTTTGCCAAGGATGCCTTTGCCACCTATGCCCGCAACTGGGGCGAGGCGATCCCGCGTTGCGGTGCCGATCTCGTCGGCTATTTCGCCCCGCATGAGGGCTCCGCCACCACCGCCTACGGCATTTATCACGTCAAGGATCTGGCGGCCTACGAAGCCTATCGTAAAAGGCTGGCCATCGATCCGCTCGGCAAGGCCAACTATGATTTTGCCGCCAGCGAGCGCTTCATCCTCAAGGAGGATCGTCTCTTCCTGAAAAATGTCTCCGACCTGCCGTCCGATCGGGTGCAGCCATGATCGCCGTGATTTTCGAAGTGACGCCGTTTCTCGGCGAGCGCCATCGCTATCTCGATCTCGCCGGCGATTTGCGCGGCAAACTGGAAAAGATCGACGGCTTCATTTCCGTCGAGCGTTTCGAAAGCCTCACCTTGCGTGGCAAGCTCCTGTCTTTGTCCTTCTGGCGCGACGAGGAAGCCGTCCGCCGCTGGCGCGAGACGGACGCCCATCGCGCGGCGCAATCGGCAGGCAGAGGCGGCGTCTTTGCCGATTACCGCCTGCGCGTCGCCCATGTGCTGCGCGATTATGGTCTCGAGGCGCGCGACGAGGCGCCGGTCGACAGTCGTGCGCTGCATGGCTGAGATCGCCGCCTGCGCGGACTGATTGTCCTTGTGCGCCATGCTCGACAAGCGCCGGTTGGCTGACTATGCAAGGATCCATGGAAAAGGATCGGGACGATACCCTTGCAAGCCGCATCAGCCGCGCCCTGGCGGAGCGCATCATCCATGGCGAACTGATCCCCGGCTCACGTCTCGGCCAGGATCACATCGCCGAGGAATTCGGCGCAAGCCATGTGCCGGTGCGCGAGGCCTTTCGAAAGCTGGAGGCGCAAGGGCTGGTCGTCAGCATTCCCCGCCGCGGCGTGCGTGTCGCCTCGTTTGATCTGAAGCAGGTCCGCGAAGTGGCTGAAATGCGCGCCGCGCTGGAGGTTCTGGCGCTCCGCCATGCCGCGCCGAACCTGACATCGGACGTGCTGGATGCGGCAGAGCAGGCGGCAAGTGACGCCGACAACGCCAAGGATGTGCGCAGCTGGGAAGAGGCCAATCGCCGCTTTCACCGGCTGATCGTCTCGACCTGCGACATGCCGCGCCTGCTGACCGTCATCGATGACCTGCATGCTGTCAGCGCCCGCTTTCTGTTCATCGCCTGGCGCGCCGCCTGGGAAGCGCGCACCGACCACGACCATCGCGCCATTCTCGGCGCCCTGCGCGCGGGCGATACCAACGAAGCCTGCCGCATTCTGGAGCGCCATGTACAGTGGATCGGCCGCGCGCCGATGCCGCAGTCCGGTGCCCGTGACGATGAAGGTTTTGCCATCGTCGGCTGAATTTCAAAACTATAGATAAAAATTCGCGACCTGTGGATAGCGTCTCCGTGGCGTCTCCGTGGCGTCTCCGTTCGCGTTGATTTTACGGATAAAATCTCCGCGTATTGATCGTCGTCCCGGTGATCTCCGCCCGGTCTTCCGCTGCCGCAGGGCAGCGTTTTGTGTTCGGCCCGCTTGTCGGACGCATAGATTATAGATAAAAATAAACCTGTAGAGAAAATTATCTATAAAATGGAGATCTTGATGACTTACATCTCTTCTGCGCCCGCTCATCGCTTCGATCCGCTCGGCATCGAGCGCCGCTCTCTCGCCGTTCAGGCCGTGCTTCTCCTGATCGGCACCGGCGTTCTCGCCATTGCCTCGCAGATCAGCGTGCCCATGGTCCCGGTGCCGATCACCATGCAGACCTTCGCCATCACCATGATCGGCGTGCTCTACGGCTGGCGGCTCGGCGCCCTGACCGTGCTCGCCTGGCTGGGCGAAGCGATGCTCGGCCTGCCGGTGCTTGCCAATGGCGGCGCGGGTCTGGCGCCCTTTGTCGGCCCGACGGCGGGTTATCTCGTGTCCTTTCCGCTGATTGCGGTTGTCGCCGGTTTCCTGGCGGAGAAGGGCTGGACCGGCGAGCGCGTGGTTTTGAGTTTCGCCGCCCATCTCTCGGCCAACATCCTGTGCCTTGCCATCGGCGGCGTCTGGCTGTCCGCGTTGATCGGGCTGGAAAAGGGTCTTGCGCTCGGCGTCACCCCGTTCATCCTCGGTGCGGTGCTGAAATCCGCACTCGCCGCCGCCGTGCTGATGGCGCTTGGTCGCCGCGTATCCCGCCGCATCGATATCTGAACCGCTGATGACGGTCAGGCTCCGCGCCCATCACCTGCTCTGCATGCTGACCTATGTCGGCAAGGGCTATTCGCCGGCCTTCGTCGACAATTACGAGGCGATCGCCGCCCGTCTCTCGGCAGGCGAAGACATTGTGATCGTCGATGGACCTGACGACATCTGCGCGCCGCTGCTCTGCGGCGCGCAACCCCATTGCCTGGGTGAAAGTGTCACTGAACGCGACCGCAATGCGGCCCAAGCTGTGGCCACGCCTCTGGCCATGCCGGTTGCTGCCGGTACCCGCCTCAAACCAAGCGCATCGCTTCTTCTGCGCCTGCGCCGGGCCTTTGCCGAAGGTCATATCCGCGCCGCCTGTTCGGGCTGCGAATGGTCCGGCCTCTGCGACACGGTCGCTGCCGAAGGGTATGCCAAGGCCCGCATTGCGGTTGCCGAGGCTGTCGAGCCCGCCCGCTTGCTGGGTCGTTGCATGAGGTGACGACGCCGTGCGCGTCTGGCAGACTGACGACCGGAGGATTGCACCCATGCTGACGCTCGACGACCTGCGCACGATCATCCTGGCCTTTCCCGAAACCGAGGAGACCCGCTCCTGGGGTGCGGTCTCCCTCAAGGTCAACAACAAGGCGATCCTGTTCTGGAACCCGACCCACGACTGCCCGGTCTTCAAGGTCCCCTTTGAGGAGCGCGACCACCTGATCGAGGTCGAGCCGCAAACCTTCTTCACCACCGACCATCACCGGTCGTCGCCCTTGGTGCTGGCGCGTCCCGACAGCGTCGACATCGAATGGGCGAGGGCCAACATCGCCCGCGTCTGGCGCGCCCAGGCGAAGAAGACGGTGGTCAAGGCGTTTGATGCGGGACGGTGATTGTGCCGTCCGTCCATGGGCGGCTCGGATCAGCCGTGACCCTGCTCTCCTTTGCGAAGACTAAGCGAGGCCGCATCCTGGCTGGGCGCTGATCCAAACTGGCGGCGGTATTCGCGGCTGAACTGGGAAGCGCTTTCGTAGCCGACGCGGAAACCGGCGCCGGTGACATCGCCCGGATATGCCGCAAGAAGCAGTCGCGCTTGCTGCAGCCTGATCTGCTTCTGGAACTGGATCGGGCTCATCGCGGTCGCCGCCTGGAAATTCCGGTAGAAGGTCGAGACGCTCATGCCGACAAATGCCGCGACATCCTCGACCCGGAATGCCTCGGTATAGTGATCACGGATCCAGCGCACGGCGCGGGCTACGTGGTTGAGATGGCTGTCGGCAAGCCCGAGCTGCCGCACGGCCGCCCCCTGTTCGCCGACGATCAGCCACCACAGGATCTCGCGCTTGATCATCGGCGCGAGAACGGCAATGTCGCGTGGCTGGTCGAGCAGGCGCAAAAGCCGCGTGATCGCATCGAGCAACTGCCGCGAAGCATTGGCGACGATCATGCTGGTACCGCTATATCCGCCGGCTACCGGCAGGCTTGCCGCCGGTGCCTGGAGCAATAGCTCGGCAATGCGGATCGGCTCCAATGTCAGGCCGAAGCCGAGAGCCGGGTTTGCGCGGCTGGCATCCAGATACTGGCCGGTGATCGGCAGGTCGATGGAGGCAACCAGATACTGTCCCGCCCGATATTCATAGACGCGTTTTCCCAGGGCTATGCGTTTGCCGCCCTGCACGATCAACGCCATCACGGCGCCCGACATCGAGGGCTGGCTTTCAACGTCTTCCTGGCTCGCAATCATGACGCGGTCGATCGGCGTGCTCATGTCGGGCCTGACATGGCGTGCGATCAGCATCCGCAGTTCATCGAGTTCCATCCGGCAACCCTCCATGAGCAATTCTCTCAGCAATGATAGAATTAGGCAAGTGATCGATAGAGTATTGATACCGCTGCGAGCGGGAAAGCTGCTTTGGTGTTTCCAGGGCGATCGAGGTGATCGCCACGAACTGAAGGAAACCTCGATGAAGACCATCATGATCACTGGCTGCTCCTCCGGCTACGGGCTCGAAACCGCGCGACGCTTCCTCTCTGAAGGCTGGAATGTGATCGCGACAATGCGAACACCGCGTGAAGACATCCTTCCACCTGGCCCGCGCCTTCGCCTCGTGCCGCTCGACGTGACGGATCCCGCCAGCATTTCCGCCGCCCTGGCCGACAGCGGTCCGATCGATGTGCTGGTCAACAATGCCGGCATCGGCGTCGTCGGCGCATTCGAGGCAACCCCGATGGATCATGTCCGCAAGGTTTTCGAGACCAATACCTTCGGCGTCATGGCGATGACGCAGGCGATAGTGCCGCGTTTTCGCAGCCAGAAATCCGGCGTCCTGGTCAACGTCACATCCAGCGTCACGCTGGCGCCCATGCCACTGGCAGCAGCCTACACCGCCAGCAAGATGGCGATCGAAGGCTTCACCGGCTCGCTTGCCCACGAACTCGGCATCTTCGACGTGCGTGTCAAGCTGGTGGAGCCTGGATACGGGCCGACAACCCGCTTCGCCGCGAATACGGATATCGATCTGGATGCCCTGATCCCCGAGCCATATCGTACTTTTGCCGCGCCAATTTTCGCCGCCTTCGCCAATCCGCCGCTGGTGACGAAGGAAACGGATGTCGCCGATGCGGTCTGGCGTGCCGTTCATGACCTGTCGGGCCAACTCAGGTTCCCGGCTGGCCCCGATGCGGTTGCGCTCGCGCAAAAAAGCTGACGATGGCCGGAGCGGGCTGTGTGGTAAACGCATCCCGCTGGCGGCTTTAAAGCGTCACGTCGCGCCACGAATTTCGATCCGTGATTCACCATGTTTCGCACCGTTTCGGCGCGAACCCTCCGGAACCAATGGATTTTTTCCGGTTCCATTCAGTGTTTGGTAACCAAGATCAGTAACCATAGGCCTCTATTCCCGTGCTGCGTCAGCGTAAGAGTGAGTAACCGATGGCCTCTGTATTCCCGCTTGCCGAACTCCGCCGTTCTTCGGACCCCTTGTCCTGGGTCGACAGCATCATCAAGGGCGATTGCGTTGCCGCCCTCGAAGCCCTTCCCGACAAATCTGTCGATGTGATCTTCGCCGACCCACCCTACAACCTGCAGCTCGGTGGAGCTCTGCACCGCCCCGACCAGAGTGTCGTCGATGCCTGCGACGACGAGTGGGACCAGTTTGCCTCCTTCGCCGCCTATGATGCCTTCACCCGCGCTTGGCTTTTGGCCTGCCGCCGCGTGCTGAAGCCGAGTGGCACCCTCTGGGTCATCGGTTCCTACCACAATATTTTCCGCGTCGGCGCGACATTGCAGGACCTGAATTTCTGGATCCTCAACGACATCGTCTGGCGCAAGACCAATCCGATGCCGAACTTCAAGGGCCGTCGCTTCCAGAACGCCCATGAGACGATGATCTGGGCCTCGCCCGATCCGAAGGCCAAGGGTTATACGTTCAATTACGATGCGCTGAAGGCGTCGAACGACGACGTGCAGATGCGCTCCGACTGGTTGTTCCCGATCTGCTCGGGTGGCGAGCGCCTGAAGGGCGATGACGGCAAGAAGGTCCATCCGACCCAGAAGCCGGAAGCTTTGCTCGCCCGCATCATCATGGCCTCGACCAAGCCCGGCGATATCGTGCTCGACCCGTTCTTCGGCTCCGGCACGACCGGTGCCGTCGCCAAGCGTCTCGGCCGTCATTTCGTCGGCATCGAGCGCGAGCAGGATTATATCGACGCGGCCTCTGCCCGCATTGCCGCCGTCGAACCGCTTGGCAAGACCGAACTGACCGTGCTGACCGGCAAGAAGGCCGAGCCCCGCGTTGCCTTCAACACGTTGGTCGAGAGTGGCCTGGTCAAGCCCGGCCAGGTTCTGTTCGACCTCAAGCGCCGGCATTCTGCCATCATTCGTGCCGATGGTACGCTGGTGTCAGGTGGTGAGGCCGGCTCCATCCATCGTCTCGGCGCCAAGGTTCAGAGCCTTGATGCCTGCAACGGCTGGACCTTCTGGCACTATGAAGAGGGATCGACCCTGCGCCCGATCGACGAATTGCGCACGGTCATCCGCAATGGCATGGCCAAGCTGGACTAACGATCCATCCGGCTTGGTTTTATGACGAGCTTTCCCGGGCGGTTTTGTACCTCTAGTCCTGCCGGGGAAAGTCCGACGCCCGGTGTTCGCGCACCGGGCGTCTTTTGTTTTGCAGGCGCCGTGATCGCGCTGCCGCAGCGCGGTCGATCAGACCTTGTAGTCGGTGACGTCGACCGAAACGATCTTTCCTTGATCATTGAACGTGATCGTCTCTTCGCCGAAGCGCACCAGCGGCTCGCCGGTCTCGGAATGTGTCGCCTTCAGCCGCCAGACGGCGCGTGCCGCCATCGGCGAAACCGCCTCTGTCAACTCATCGACCGCCACCTGGTCCGGATAGGTATCGAAATAGCGGCGAAACGCCGCCATGATCTCCGCCTTGCCGCTGAGCTGGCCGACTTTCACCGAGCCGTAGACGGCATCGTCGGCAAAGAAATCGTCGATGACGGCAAAGTCGAGATCGTTGATTGCATGGTGAAAACGCTGGGCAGCAGTCACGGGATCGAAGGGCATGCAGGCTCCGGGGCAATGGGTGTGGCAGTGGTGGTGCCTAGGCCGAAACGCCGTAGGCCGTCCTGCTCATCTTTGCGCGCGCGCCAGTTTCGGACAAGCCGGTCCGCGTATTCAGGATAGCGAAACATGGGGATGATCGCGCATATTGTCGTCTCCCCAAGGCTTTGGTCGCTTGCGACCGAACTGGCGCGGGCCGGGGTCCGCCAACTCCACCCGCGCCAGAATCTGCCTCCGCCGTTTACACAGCAATCCCGGCAGCGAGAAGATCCGCCTTCAGCGTCTCAGCCCCGGTAAAATGCACCGCCTGCCAGCCGGCAGCGCGCGCGCCTTCGACATTCGGGTAGCTGTCGTCGATGAAGATCGTATGCGCAGGCTCCAGCCCGAAATCCCTGGCATGTCGCTGATAGATCGCCACATCCGGCTTGATCAGGCCGATCTCGCCGGACACGGTGACGCCGCGGGGGATGTTGAGGAACGGATAAATCTGGCGCGCCTCGCTGAACGTATCGGCGGCGAAATTGGTCAGCATGGTGACGTCATGCCCGGCATCGATCAACCCGGTCATGATCGCGACGCTGTCGTCATAGGCATGCGGCACCATTTCCGCCCAATGCTTCCGGAATGCGCGGATCTGAGTTTCGCGCTCGGGATATTGCGCGATCAGCAGCGCCTCGGCTTGCGCCCAGTCGCGGCCGCGATCCTGCTCGATATTCCAGTCATGGGTGCAGACATTGGCGAAGAACCACTGGCGCTCCTCGGCATCCGGAATGATGCGGGAATAAGGCAGGTTCGGATCGTAGTGGATCAGCACTTTGCCGATGTCGAACACGATATGGCGGATGTCTGCAGGCATGTTTTATCCCTTGGTGTTTGCAAAGGCGGTTGGAATAGCCGCCGCAATTGCTTTTTTCATGACAGTGGGCAGCGCTTGCCCATCAAGTTCGGTGACGGGTACCCAGAATCCGTGATCGCCAGGTGGTACCACGATCGGCCCGACCCGGAAGATCGAAAGGCGGAGCTCGAAATGGGTAAACACATGCGCGATGCTGCCCGCCGCCTGCCAGTCGGCCGGGAAGGGCGCAGCCTCCGTTCCGGTCAGGCCGTCGATGCGCGAGGTCCATGCCGTGGTCGGCACCTCGGTCATGCCGCCGAGCAGGCCGCTGTCGATACGCTTGCGCAAGAGCAGCCTTCCATCATGATCGACCGCAATGAAGGCAGCCCCCAGTCGCACCGGTTTTTCCTTCTTCGCCGCCTTGACCGGAAACCGTTCCGGCTCGTCGGTGAAAAGCGCCAGACAGGCGTCGTTGAACGGACAGAGCGCGCAGGCCGGGCGCTTCGGCGTGCAGATCGTCGCGCCAAGATCCATCATTGCCTGGGCAAAATCGCCCGGCCGGTCGGCTGGCGTCATCTGGGCGACCCGCGCCTTCATCTGCGGCTTGGAGCCGGGCAGGGGGGCGTCGATGGCAAACAGCCGCGAGATCACCCGCTCGACATTGCCGTCCATCACTGCCGCCTGCCGGTTGAAGGCGATCGCCGCAACCGCCGCCGACGTATAGTCGCCGATGCCCGGCAGTGCCCTGAGGTCCATTTCGGTGTCGGGAAAGGTGCCGCCATGGTCAACGGCAACGGCCTCTGCGCATTTCTTCAGGTTGCGTGCCCGGGCATAGTAGCCAAGGCCGGCCCAGGCGGTCATCACATCCTCAGTCGGGGCATGGGCCAGATCCTCGACCGTCGGCCATTTTTCAATGAACTTGGCGAAATAGGCTTTCACGGCCGCCACCGTCGTCTGCTGCAGCATCACCTCCGACATCCAGATGTGATACGGATTGGGCAAGACGCCCCGCTTGGCCATCGCTGGCGAAATGCGCCACGGCAATTCGCGGTGATGGCGGTCATACCAACCGAGCAAGGTCTCGGCGGTTGCTTGTATTTTTGGAAATTTGGGCAGTGTCACGCGCTTCATTTGCCGGAATGGGGGTCAATGACGTATATCTGTTCAAATCGCCCCCATGTTCAAGTCTGTTGAAGGGGGTAAGCGAAGGGATTCCCATTCTCCATGGCACCACGCAAGGGTGTTACCCAGATCGCTGAGATCGCCAATGGCATCATCGACCCGGTGCTCGCCCGCCGCGCCGGCATCAATACGGCTTTGCTCGGCTCCTGGGATGAAATCGCCGGCGACAGCTTTGCCGACTGTACCCGGCCGGAAAAGATCGCCTGGCCGCGCCGCGGCGATCTGCCGGAAGAGGGCGGTCATCGCCCCGGCGTGCTGACCATTGCCTGCGAAGGCGCGCGCGCGCTGTTTCTGTCCCATGCCCAAGGCGAACTGATCGCCCGGATCAACGGCTTCTTCGGCTATCCGGCCATCGGCCAGATCCGCATCGTCCAGAAGCCGGTTTCCAATGCCAGCCTGAGGCCCAGCCGCCCGCGCAAGCTCGAAGGCGAAAAGGCCCGCCGGCTCGAGGGCATGATGGAAGGGATCGAAAACGAAAACCTGCGCCGCGCCATCGAGCGGCTTGGCACCGGCGTGTTTTCCGCCAAACGCAAATGAGCCCCGCAATTCAGCGCCTGCCATCGATCCGCGTTCGAACGAACATGGACAAAGTTTAATCGCCGCGGCGCCTAAATGTCACGGAACTTTGATATTTCCGCTTGTCTGGTGCCTTGTTTGCCACCCTTTCGCGTTATATCGGTTGGCCACGTTCAATTCATTCCTAACGGGTAAGAGACATGTCGATTTCTGAACTTTCGATCACCAAGCGTCGTCTTCTGGGCGGTATTGCCGTGGCTGCTGCAGGCATGACTTTCGCCGCCCCGACGGCTTTTGCAGTCGACATGCCGACGGCCGACCGTGATGTCGACATGGATGCCGCGCTCAAGCCGGGTGCGCTGAAGGAAATGGCGCTGGGAGAACCGAACGCGCCGGTCAAGATCATCGAATACATGTCGATGACCTGCCCGCATTGTGCACATTTCCACGAAACCACCTTCGACACGATCAAGACCAAGTATGTCGACACCGGCAAGGTCTACTTCGTTCTGCGCGAATTCCCCTTCCCGCAGGACACCGCATCGCTCGCCGCCTTCATGCTGGCCCGCTGCACCACCGAAGACCGCTACTTCCCGTTTGTCTCGATGTTCCTCAAGCAGCAGCGCACCTGGGCCGCCCCGGCTGACAACGATGTGCGCTCGGCCATGCTGCAATTGTCGAAACTCGGTGGTTTTACACAGGAGACCTTCGATGCCTGCTTGACGAACGCGAAGCTTGCCGGTGATGTGTCGGCAGTCCGCGATCGCGGCGCTGAGGAATTCGGGGTCCAGTCCACTCCGACCTTCCTGATCAATGGCAAGGCCTATTCGGGGGACATGTCGGTTGACTCCATGTCGGCCCTCATCGACAGCCTGCTCTGACCCACGTTTCGTCATCATGACGGGCGGCGGCAGAAGCTGCGCGCCCGCTTCTGATCTTTCGAATTTGCCCCTCACCCTGACCCTCTCCCCGCAAGCGGGGCGAGGGAATGACAAAGTTCGCGCTGGTCGTCCTTCTCCCCGCGTGCGGGGAGAAGGTGCCGGCAGGCGGATGAGGGGCGTTGGGCACTGTGGGTCACCCCCCTCTGTCCTGCCGGACATCTCCCCCACAAGGGGGGAGATCGGCCTAACGCCGACCTCCGCTTTTTCGGCCTGTGTTTCTGAATTTACATCCGCAAGACATCTTTTGAGGTCCGGCAAGCCATCCTCCCTCCGATCTCCCCCCGCGTGGGGGAGATGCCCGGCAGGGCAGAGGGGGGCGAGCTTGCGCAAACTTTGCCCCTCATCCGGCCCAGCGGGCCACCTTCTCCCCGCAAGCGGAGAGAAGGGGAGGGCGGCGCGATGAAGTTCAATCGCCTGCGCCTGCTCGGCTTCAAGTCCTTCGTCGAACCCTCCGAATTCGTCATCGAGCGCGGCCTGACCGGCGTCGTCGGCCCGAACGGCTGCGGCAAGTCGAATCTCGTCGAGGCCTTGCGCTGGGTCATGGGCGAGAATTCCTACAAGAACATGCGTGCGTCCGGCATGGACGACGTCATCTTCTCCGGCTCCGGCAACCGCCCGGCGCGCAACACCGCCGAAGTCGGCCTCTATCTCGACAATTCCGACCGCACGGCGCCCGCCGCCTTCAACGATGCCGACGAGATCCAGATCACGCGCCGCATCGAGCGCGGCCAGGGCTCGGTCTACCGGATCAATGGCAAGGAAGCCCGCGCCAAGGATGTGCAGCTGCTGTTTGCCGATGCCTCGACCGGCGCCCGCTCGCCGTCGATGGTCGGCCAGGGCCGTATCGGCGAACTGATCTCGGCCAAGCCTCAGGCCCGGCGCCAGCTGCTGGAAGAAGCCGCCGGCATTTCCGGCCTGCATTCGCGCCGCCACGAGGCCGAGCTTCGCCTGCGCGCTGCCGAAACCAATCTGGAGCGGCTGGAAGACATCACCGCCCAGCTCGAGACCCAGATCGAAAGCCTGAAGCGCCAGGCCCGCCAGGCCAATCGCTTCAAGATGCTGTCGGCCGAAATCCGCAGCCACGAGGCGATGCTGCTGCATATCCGCTGGGCCCAGGCCAAACAGGCCGAAGGCGAAGCGGAAAGCGCGCTCAATCAGGCGATGTCGATCGTCGCCGAAAAGGCCAATGCCCAGATGGAGGCGGCCAAGACCCAGGCCATATCCAGCCTCAAGCTGCCGGAACTGCGCGAGGAGGAGGCGAAATGTGCAGCCGCCCTCCAGCGCCTGCAGATCGCCCGCTCGCAACTGGACGAGGAAGCCTCGCGCCTGCTGCGCCGCCGCGACGAACTGACCCGCCGTCTCGCCCAACTCGACGAGGACATCCGCCGCGAGGAACGCCTTGTCTCGGAAAATGCCGAGGTCATCGAGCGCCTGACCAGCGAAGAAGCCGAACTCGAAGACATGCTCGCCGATTCCGGCCGGTTTGGCGAAGAGGCGAAGGAAGCCTTCGATACGGCTGCCGCCGCCCTTGACGACAGCGAACGTGCCTTTACAGCACTCACCGCCGAGCGCGCCGCGGCCGCTGCCGGTCGCAACCAGTTCGAACGTCTGATCCGCGATCTCGCCGATCGCCGCGGCCGCCTCGAGCGCCAGATCGGCGACGCGTCTCGCGAACTCGACGATGTCGCCGCAAAGATTGCCGCGCTGCCGGATCCGGACGAAAAGCGCGAAATGGTCGAGATGGCCGAGCAGGCGCTGTCCGATGCGGAATCAGCCGCCATGGAAGCGGAAGCGGCCCTGAACGCGGCGCGCCGCACAGAGGCCATGCTGCGCGGCCCGCTCGAGGCCGCCCGCGCCAGGGTCAACGGTCTCGAAACCGAAGCCCGCACCATCACCCGCATGCTGGCCTCGGCGACCACCGGCGATTTCCCGCCGGTTGCCGACGAACTCTCCGTCGATCGCGGCTTCGAGACCGCACTGGGGGCAGCCCTTGGCGACGATCTCGAAAGCGCGCTCGATCCGGCAGCCCCCGCCCATTGGCATGGCAATGGCGACGGAGCATCCGATCCCGCTTTGCCGTCCGGCTGCGATCCTTTGCTTGCCCATGTGCGCGCACCGTCGTCGCTCAACCGCGCATTGCGCCAGATCGGCATCGTCGATGATGCCGACGCCCTTGCCCTGATGGCGAAGCTTCAGCCCGGCCAGCGGCTCGTTACCCGCGAGGGCGCCGTCTATCGCTGGGATGGCCATGTCACCGGCTCGGAAGCGCCGAGTGCCGCCGCCCTCAGGCTTGCCCAGCGCAACCGCCTGGCCGAGATCGAGCGCGAGGCCGATGAAGCCCGCGATGCAATGATCGAGGCCGAGGACCGGCTGGCAGAAGCCGCCGACACCATCCGCGCCGAGGAAAGCCGCCTGGCCGACGCCCGCGATCGCCAGCGCTTGACGGTCCGCCAACTGGCCGAAGCGCGTGATGCGCTGGCCCAGGCCGAGCGAGCCTCAGGTGACCTGATCCGCCGCCGCGAAGTGGTCGCCGAAGCCGTCAATGGCCTGAAGGCGCAGATCGAGGAAGCGCTGGAGCAGGAAGAAAACGCCCGCATCGAGATGGAGGAGACGCCGGACCTTTCCGAACTCGATGCCCGCCTCAAGGATGCCGAAACCACCGTCGCCCGCGACCGCGGTCTGGCAGCCGAAGCCCGCGCCCGTTTCGAGGGGCTCGCCCGTGAAGACGACATGCGCCGCCGCCGCGTGCTTGCCATCCAGCAGGAGCGCGCCAGCTGGCAGACCCGCGCCAGGAGCGCCGAGGATCATATCGCCACGCTGCGCGACCGCGAGGCGGAAGCCCGCGACGAGATCATGTCGCTGGAAATGGCGCCCGACGAATTCGAGGACAAGCGCCGCCAGTTGATGTCGGCGCTGGAAAAGGCCGAGAAGGAACGCCGCGACGCCGCCGACCGCCTGGTCGAGGCCGAAACCCGCCAGCGCGAGGCCGACCAGAAGGCGGCATCCGCCTTGGCGGAACTCGCCGAAACCCGCGAAAAGCGCGGCCGCGCCGAAGAACGCCTCGTCTCCGCCAGGGAATGGCGAAAGGACGCCGAGGCCCGCATTGCCGAGGCGCTGAACGTCGCCCCGCACGAAGCCTTCCGCCTGACCGGCCTGAAGGATGCCTCCGAGATCACCGACCTGCGTGAAGTCGAGCGCAATCTCGACCGCTTGAAAATGGAGCGCGAGCGGCTCGGTGCCGTCAACCTGCGTGCCGAAGAAGAGCAGAAGGAACTGTCGGAAAAGCTTGCTGCCCTGATCAAGGAGCGCGACGATATCATCGACGCGATCCGCAAGCTACGCGGCGCGATCCAGAGCCTCAACCGCGAGGGCCGCGAACGGCTGATCGCCGCTTTTGACGTGGTCAACGCCCAGTTCCAGCGCCTGTTCACCCACCTGTTCAACGGCGGCACGGCCGAACTGCAGCTGATCGAAAGCGACGACCCGCTGGAAGCCGGCCTCGAAATTTTGGCACGCCCACCGGGCAAGAAGCCGCAGACCATGACGCTGCTGTCGGGCGGCGAGCAGGCGCTGACGGCGATGGCGCTGATCTTCGCCGTCTTCCTCACCAATCCGGCGCCGATCTGCGTACTCGACGAAGTCGATGCCCCGCTCGACGACCACAATGTCGAGCGCTACTGCAACCTGATGGACGAAATGGCCGCCTCCACCGAGACCCGCTTCGTCATCATCACCCACAACCCGATCACCATGGCCCGCATGAACCGCCTCTTCGGCGTCACAATGGCCGAGCAGGGCGTCAGCCAACTGGTCTCGGTCGATCTGCAGACGGCGGAACAGTTGCGCGAGCGGGATCTCGTGTGAGGCATGCCGTCTCCGTGAGACATCCCGACGGGTTTCCATTTTGGGAACTTTGATTGTTCCCAAGGTGGAAACATGCTAGCAAGATTGCATGCGCGTCATCGCTCGCTCGACTTTGGTGAAATTTTGTGACGCCTTGCCAAAAAGCAGGCAGGCCCCAGCCAGAGCGGCAATGGCGGATTGGTACACGACGGTGTCGGATGCCGACTGGACCCGGTTTTCCGACGTCAAGGCGACGTTCAATTCGGCGGACTATATTGCGGGCGGCAAGATCGTTTTCGACGTGGGCGGCAACAAATATCGCATCGTTGCGCGCATTGGCTTTCGCACAAGGCGTGTATTCATTTTGTTTGTTGGATCCCACGCCGAGTATGATGCGATCGACGTGGCCAAGCTGTAGGGAACCTAGGGACATGGATCTTCAGTCAATCAGGACATTGGCAAACGAGGAGGAATATCAGGCTGCGCTGTTGGCGGTGCGGCCGTATTTCCACTGCGAGCCAGACGAAGGCACGGTGGAAGCCGCCCATTTCGATGCTCTGGTCTTGCTGATCGAGGAATATGAGGATCGCAATTATCCGATCGCACGAGCCACTCCCGTTGACGTCATCAAGGCGGTGATGGAAGCGAACAGCTATACCCGTGCCGATCTGATTGAAATCATCGGTTCCAAGGCGCGGGTTGCCGATCTGCTGAATGGTCGTCGTGAAATCAATCTGGAGCAGATCAAGAAGATCAGTCGTGCCTGGCACATTCCCCCTGGTGCCCTGATCGGAGACGTGGCGGCGTGAGATTAGCACGCGGCCGCAGATGGTTTTTGACAGTCTCTATGGCCATGCTTGTGGCCACATCTGCCAATGCGCAAGCGCCTGACGCTTCGCTGTCGGGCAATTTCCTGCCCGCTGTGCTGGCCGCCTCCGAGCCGCATCGCGAAAGCCTTCAGGCCTTGATCAAGGGCAAGCCCGGCACTCCATTCTGGTTGCGCAACATGGTGCGGCAGCCGCGTTACGTGGCACTGGCTTCGAAGAAGGTCGATGTGGCGGGAAAACCGATGCAGCTGTTCGAGGCCTGTGAGGCAAAACGCTGCGACGACAGCCGGGTACGGGTGCTCTATTCCGCCGACGGCAAGCGTGCGGTTCTGCGGATTTCGGATAGCAAGCTTGGCGAAAAGCTGTTCGGTGAGCCCTCGATTGGTGAGTTGCGGGCTTTGGGCCTCTAGACCAATGCGCAGAACGCGCGGAACCGTCAAGCCACCACCACTTCGCCCCTGACCGGTGCCTTGGTCGCCAGCGCGCGGCTGGCAAAGATCGAGCCGAGGATCAGCGGCAGGCAGACGAGATAGGCGTTGCGCATGCCCCAGGCTTCCGCCACGAAGCCGAGCAGCGGCGGCGCAAGAAAGAACACGACGAAGGCCATCTGCCCCAGCGCCGCGACATTGACGACGGCCGGACGGTCCGTGCGCTGTGCCGCGGCCGTCACCGCCATCGGATAGACCGCGCTGCAGCCGCCGCCCATCAGGGAAAAACCCGCCAGTGCGACATACGGATGCGGCGCAAGCCAGACCAGGGTGATGCCAAGGGCCGCCGTCGCCAGCAGCACGAGTGCGACGCGCCTTGGCCCGTAGCGGTCGACAACGGGATCGACCGAAAGCCGTGCCAGCGCCATGAAAAAGGCAAACAGCGTCAGCCCCGAGCCACCGACCAGCGGCGAAACGTCAAAGACATCGTCCATGTAGATCGCCGACCAGTCGATGCCCGCACCTTCGATCAGGAAGGCAGATGTGCCGATCAGGCAGAGTGGCAAGAGCGCAAGTGTCGGCAGCGCGAAATGCGGTGCTGTCTCGCCGTCTGCCATGGCGATGACCGGCGCGTTTTTCATGCCGGCGATGACGATCGCCGCGATGACAAAAACCAGTCCGAGCACCAGATGCAGATGCAGTTGCATGGACATGCCGGCTTGGCGGATCACAGATGCGGTGATGGCGGTGATGAAGAAGCCGAGGCTCCAGCAGCCATGCGCACGGTTCATGATGCCAAAGCCGATCTGCGCCTCGATCCGGCCGATCTCGACATTCAGCGTGATTTCCAGTGCCCCGGCCAAAAGCCCGATACAAAACAGCGTCGAGAACACCGCCTGCGCATTCGGCATCAGCGGAATGAGCGACAGCAGTGCGACGATGCCGAGTAGGGAGATGGCCAGCGATATTTTCGTGCCGAGCCTGACGATAACCGACGACGACAATGTCAGGGACACCAGCGTGCCGATCGCCATGCCGATCAGCGTCATTCCAAGTTCGGCCTTGTTCAGCCCGAGGCTTGCCTGCAGGTCCGGCATGCGGGCAAACAAAGCCCCGGTCGACATGGCAAACAGGAAAAAGGCGAGATAGATGCGAAACTGCGGGGGCATCGGCATGATGGGACTCAAAGGTGTTTGAATGGGACGTCATGGCAGTGACATCATGCGTCAGCGGTGTCCAGCCGCGATCACGGCCGGACAGTCTCGATCTGCCGGCAATGTGAGCCCGCGCACGGTGTCGAGCCCTACTTTTCGCGCCTGAGGGAACAGGGCTTCTGCGCTATGCCTTGACCAGCCTTACCCGCGTGCCCCAGGGATCCAGCGCCTCGAAGCCGCCATGGATGTCGGTGACGGCGAAGCCCTTGGCGGCAAGCGCCGTCTTGCGGGCGGCAAGGATTGCATCGTCGGTCGTGGCCAGTGAAAACCAGTCGAGCCCGGCCATCGCCTCCTGCCGCGGGCCGGCGTCCGGGCTCTCCCAGATATTGGCGCCGACATGGTGATGGTAGCGGCCGGACGACAGGAAGGTCGCGCCGCGCTGGTCGTCACCCGCCACCACGTCAAGCCCGAGGCCGGCGTTGTAGAAACCGCGTGCCGCCTCCAGTGCCCCGACCTTCAGATGGATATGCCCGATCCGCAAACCGGCCGGAACCGTCTTGTAGTCGTCGCGGTCGGTGCGAGTCTTCGTCTTGATGAAGATATCGTCGATATCGAGTTCCTTGGTGCCCATCGACACCCGGTCGCCGGCCCACAGCCAGCGCTCCACCGGCCGGTCGCTATAGACCTCGACGCCATTGCCTTCCGGGTCGGCAAGATAGACGGCCTCCGACACGCTGTGATCGGCAAAGCCGACCAGCGGAAACTGGCTGCGCGCCACATGCACCAGCCAGCGGGCGAGATCGCTGCGCGACGGCATCAGGAAAGCGGTGTGATAAAGGCCCGCCTGGCCGCTGGCCTCGGGGGCGGCGTCCGGCCGGCTGAGGATATGCAGCAAGGCTGCGCCGCCGGCACCCAGCGTCACCTCGTCCTTGTCTTCGCGCAAAACCTCCAGCCCCAGCATGCCGGTGTAATAGGCCTTCAGCGCGCCCATGTCGCGGGCGCGAAGGCAGACGGCGCCTACATGCATCGGGCGCGTCAGCGCAAACGGCAGGTCGCTGGGCGCCGAGCGCATCACCGCCTGGATCTCGATTCCCTCGGCCCTGAGCGCACCGGCCATGGCGCCGGATAGCGTCGCCGTGCCCGCCAAGGTCAAAAGCCGCCGTCTCGTCAGGTCTGTCTGCATACGTGCCCCCGCAAATCCTGTGTCTCACTGCTTTCGCCTTACACCCCGGGCCCTCGTTTTGCCCGTCACGGCCGTCTCGGCAAACTCACTTTGGCGTGACCCGGATCACGCAGCCTGCCTCATTTATGATGCATTGCAGCATAAACATCGGCGCTTGGCGTTTTCATTCCGTCACATTTGCTGTAAACGATGGAAAAACAAGCCTGTTTGGGTGGAGAGGGCAATGAGGAAGTGGGTTTACACCTTCGGCGGAGGAGCGGCCGAGGGGCGTATGGCCGATGTCGACCATTTGGGCGGCAAGGGGGCCAATCTCGCCGAGATGGCAAGCCTCGGCCTGCCTGTGCCGCCGGGCCTGACCATTATCTCCGATGCCTGCGGCTTTTATTACAGCAATGCCAAGACCCTGCCCGATGATCTGAAGGCCGAAGTGCTGGCCGGCATCAAGGGTATCGAGGCGATCAGCGGTCGCGGCTTCGGCGATACCAGCCATCCGCTGCTGCTCTCCGTGCGCTCGGGCTCGCGCTCCTCCATGCCCGGCATGATGGATACGGTGCTCAATCTCGGCCTGAACGACCACACCGTCGAGGCGCTCGGCCATCATTCCGGCGATGCCCGGTTTGCCTGGGACAGCTATCGCCGTTTCATCCAGATGTATGGCGATGTCGTCATGGGCCTCGATCACGAGGTTTTCGAGGAGATCCTCGAAGACGAGAAGGGCCGCCTCGGCCACGAGCTCGATACCGATCTGTCCGCCGTCGAATGGCAGCATGTCGTCTCGCTCTACAAGGAGACGATCGAGCAGGAACTGGATCAGCCCTTTCCGCAGGATCCGCATGTCCAGCTCTGGGGCGCGATCGGCGCCGTCTTTTCAAGCTGGATGAACCCGCGCGCCGTCACCTATCGCATGCTGCACAACATTCCCCAGGAATGGGGCACGGCCGTCACCGTACAGGCCATGGTCTTCGGCAATCTTGGCTCGACGTCTGCCACCGGCGTCGCCTTCACCCGCAATCCGTCGACCGGCGCCAAGGAGCTTTACGGCGAATTCCTCGTCAATGCGCAAGGGGAGGACGTGGTCGCCGGCATTCGCACGCCGCAGTCGATCACCGAGGAAGCCCGCATCGACAGTGGCTCCGACAAGCCGTCGCTGGAAAAGCTGATGCCGGAGGCCTTTGCCGAATTCGGCCGCATCGGCGACCGGCTCGAAGCTCATTACCGCGACATGCAGGATCTCGAATTCACCATCGAGCGCGGCAAGCTGTGGATGCTGCAGGCCCGTTCGGGCAAGCGCACCACCAAGGCGGCGATGAAGATCGCCGTCGACATGGTCGAGGAGGGCGTGATCACCAAGGAGGAGGCCGTGCTGCGCATCGAGCCCTCGTCGCTCGACCAGTTGCTGCACCCGACCATCGATCCGCGCGTTGAGCGCCACATCATCGGCTCCGGTCTTCCCGCATCGCCGGGCGCCGCGACCGGCGCGATCGTCTTTACCGCCGAAGAGGCGGTCGAGGCCGACAGCGAAGGCCGCAAGGTCATCCTCGTGCGCGTCGAGACCAGCCCGGAAGACATTCATGGCATGCATGCCGCCGAAGGCATCCTGACGACACGCGGCGGCATGACCAGCCATGCAGCCGTCGTTGCCCGCGGCATGGGCATCCCTTGCGTCTCGGGTGCCGGCACCATGCGCGTCGACCTGCGCAACGAACAGCTGATCGGCATGGGCGTCACCCTGAAAAAGGGCGATATCATCACCATAGACGGCTCGGCCGGCCAGGTGCTGAAGGGCGAGGTGCCGATGCTGCAGCCCGAACTCTCGGGCGATTTTGCCAAGCTGATGTTATGGGCCGACGCCACCCGGCGCATGACCGTGCGCACCAATGCCGACACGCCGACCGATGCGCGCGCCGCCCGCTCCTTCGGCGCGGAAGGCATCGGCCTCTGCCGCACCGAACACATGTTCTTCGAGGGCGACCGCATTCACGTCATGCGCGAGATGATCCTCGCCGAAGACGAGACCGGGCGAAGGGCAGCATTGGAAAAGCTGCTGCCGATGCAGCGTTCGGATTTCACCGAACTCTTCACCATCATGCACGGCCTGCCGGTGACCATCCGCATGCTCGATCCGCCGCTGCATGAATTCCTGCCCAAGACCGACGAGGAAATCGACGAAGTCGCCGATGCCATGGGCATCGAGCCCGGTTTCATGCGCCGCCGCATCGATGCCCTGCACGAGTTCAACCCGATGCTCGGCCATCGCGGCTGCCGGCTTGCCATTTCCTATCCGGAAATCGCCGAAATGCAGGCCCGCGCCATCTTCGAGGCCGCCGTCACGGCTGCCCGTGACACCGGCGCCCCGGTCGTGCCTGAGATCATGGTGCCGCTGGTCGGCCTGCGCTCCGAGCTCGATTATGTGAAGGCCGTCATCGACCGCGTCGCCCGCGAGGTGATGACCGAGGCCAAGCTCGAGATCTCCTATCTCGTCGGCACGATGATCGAACTGCCGCGCGCCGCCATCCGCGCCCATATCATCGCGGAAGCCGCAGAATTCTTCTCCTTCGGCACCAACGACCTGACCCAGACCACCTTTGGCATGTCGCGTGACGATGCTGCCGCCTTCATCCCGACCTACCAGCGCAAGGGCATCATCGTGCATGACCCCTTCATCTCGCTGGATTTCGACGGCGTCGGCGAACTGATCCGCATCGCCGCCGAACGCGGCCGCAAGACGAGGCCGGACATGAAACTCGGCATCTGCGGCGAACACGGCGGCGACCCGGCCTCGATCCATTTCTGCGAGGATGTCGGGCTGGATTATGTCTCGTGCTCGCCGTTTCGTGTGCCGATTGCCAGGCTGTCGGCGGCCCAGGCGGCGATCAAGGCGCGGGGGTGAGTTGACGTCCCTGGCGTGTTATCAGCGACGTATCCGTCTACCAGACTTCGAAGGACGTGGTGGTTCAGGGTCGGGCAAGTCACGCAAGAGGCGGATTAGCAAAGCCCTGTCTGGGTCCATGCGGGCGAGCAGTCGCTCAGGGTCTTCTGCCTCGTCCATATTAGAGAGGTCTATTAGCAGCGCGGAATATTGCTCTGCTTCCGGTGAGAGGTCGGGCGTTAACAGGCCCGCAACATCGCGCAGTAGGCCGGGATCACGACATTTTTCGGCGAAACCTACCATTAGGTCTGAAAGCCAAGTGTGATCTCTGTGGTTCTCAGGCGCAAGTGCCTGCAATCGCGCGACGCGCGTCAAAAGGTTCGAAACGGCATGCCATCCCTTTGCGCGCCCACCCCTATCTGCAATGTCAGCAATTATCTCGCCCTGATCACGGTAGAAGAATAGATGTTCATAGGTTGTCAGCCATTCTCCGTGCCGGTCCATGACACTGTCAAACTCCTCCCACTCACCTGCCCTCATCGCTGCAACGGTGAACTCGGATATCTCGCCTCGGGGATCGGGAAGAGCATCGTCGGATGCCTCCTGGAATGTAAATATCCAGTCGGTAAACATGGTCGAAATTCCGGGTACCGCGATATGTGCTGCCACGTCTAGCGTGTAAGAAATGCTCCAGCAGGTTTCAAAGCTGTTTCCGATTTCGTTGCCTAACCGGATTGCCTCTCGCAGGTGAGCTAACGCCTCATCATGACGGCCGAGGGGGCTAAGCGACGTAGCAGCTGTTTGTCTAGCAACCGCCTCTTCATACTTTGCACCCCGCTCACGCGACAGTTGGATCGCTCGGTCAAGCTGTGCTAGTGCTTCTTCATAGCGGCCAAGCTCTTTAAGTGACCAGCCTGCGAAACGCCGAGCATCTGCCAGTAGAGATTGCTCGTCGAATTTTTCTGCCAGCTCGATTCCTTGGTCCAGTTGCCGAAGCGCTTCGATATGCTGCCCGAGGGCGCCGAGTGACCAGCCCCAATGCGTGCGTGCAAGCGCCTCTTGGAGCTTATCGTCAATTTCGCGCGCAGCTTTTACCATCCGGTCCCAATGGGCTAGCGCGTCCTCATGGTGAAGATACTCATCCAGTGACCAGCCAAACATCCGGTGTGCTAGGCACCTCAATAGTGCGGGGAGGGCGCCGAGTTCTAGCTCAACGAAGCTGAAGCCTAGCGCGGCCATTGCTGTCTGGTCGTCCTTCACAATCGAAAGAAAACGCATAAGGGCGTCTAAAACAATAATGGTTGCCGATATGTCATCCTGAACCTCATCCAATGCGTTGCGCAGTTCGGTCTCTGCTTGCTCCTCATGTCCGAGGCGATACAGCGCTTGGGCTCTCAAGCAAGCAAGTATGGCGGAATCGACAGATGCGATGCTCGCGTAGGCCTTGCATTTATGGAGAACTTGCTCTGGCGCCTGAAGCAATTGGTTGCACCAATCTATTGTTGGGCCCAAGTCTGTCGTGGCGGCGCCTAGCCAAACTGATAGTCCGTACTCAAATTGTTTGACGTAACTGCCTTTTGCATCTGTTCCGTCCTCCATCGCAAGCCGGCTGAAGAGCGCGCCCTCGGCCAATCTACCTTCAAGCAAATGGCGTAGACCCTGCTGCTTCTGCTCTTTTCGGTCATAGAAGCTACGGAGAAAATCGAGAATGCTGGCAAGCGGTGTTTCCTGCGCCACCCGACTGCCCTGCCGGCGCCTGTAGTAGTGGGCAAACACGCGATCCGTAACGGCGTAGAGCGTCTCGCGGCTGTCTGGGGCAGGGCGGCCACGGATGATGTCGGCCGTCTGCAAATCGGACATGGCTCGCGCAATCTGGCTCTGTCCTGCGGCGCCGACGCGCTCCGCCAGCTGTGTTTGCGATGCCGGTTCGCCCCCGCGGATTAGTGCATCCAGCAGTCCTCGGACCAACGGAGCGAGATCCTCGATACGACGGCGGTAATACTCCGCGAGGCGGTCGGCCAGCGCGTTCATCGTTTCCGCAACCGTCAGAGCATCCTCGGTCTCAATTACCTCGGCAAGCAACTGGGCCAGTCTCGGCGTGCCGCCGATGAACTCTGCGACCGCTCGGGCCTTGGCTTCCTGCCTGCCGTCAAGTGGTGGCTTGTTCTCGCTCTCACGCTTTCGGTTGAAATAGGTGATGCAGTCATCGGTCGTCCATGGCTGCAAGCGTACCGGCTCAAATGCCTGGAACAGCGGCTTGTCGTAATCCATGTCGACGGTGCCGGTCGCAGTGGCAAGCAGCATCACTCGGTTCTTCTGTCGAAACAACCAGTCGCGAAGGCGCTGCTCATCCTCGTCGTTCGCGAAGAGGGTTGCCAGCAGGCTGTCGAAATTCTCAACCGCAACAACAACGAGCCCTTGGCCATCAGGCAATTCCGCATCGAGAGCTGCTTCCAGCCTAGCGACAGACTCCTTCCAACGCCGTGCTGCCTCGCCCGGTTTCGGCCACTGAAACATGGCCTCTGCAAAGGCCTCGTCACCCTCGGTCTTCGTGAGAAGGACCGTGATGTAGTCGAGAAAGGCATGCGGACTTTTCTGGAGGTTGTGCTGTTCTTCCGGGAGCAACAGGAAGATTATCGGCTTGTTGTCCGGTGGTGTCTGCTGGAGCGCGATCTCGACTCGTCGCATCATGAAGGACTTGCCGAAGCCACGTGAGCCATAAAGCACGACGTGCTGCAGGGCGCCCGGCGTCGCCGAGCGGGAGCGGCTGATGGCGGCCATGATCCTGCCGAATTCCTCTTCGCGCCCGGTTGAGACGGCGACGATATCGGCATCGGTCATGTCGTGCGTCATGAAGGTGCGCACGACTGCGGGTCTCGAATTCGTGTTCATGCCAGCCCCGACCTTTTCCACCAGTTCTTGGCCAATCGCGAGCCGGCCTTCCAATGTCGTTCGTAGTCGGCGTCTTCCGTGAAATCCACGAAGCCGTCCTCCACCAGCATTTCCATCGCTTCCATAAGGTCGATCCGGTCAAAGGCAGCGGCGCAGGGAAGGTTCTCGCCGCGACAGGATTCGACCGCCATGACAGCTTTCATAGCGGGCAGCAGCAGCTCTTCGCGCCGGTTGGCCGCCAGCCCGGAATAGGCCTTGAAGCGCCTGTCGAACTGATTGAAAAAATCCGCGTGCATATGAGGGCGCACGCGTTCGGAAAAAATTTTGGCAAAGTCCGCAGGCTCTGCCTTGTTCCCAACCTCCAGGAGGCCTTTGACCAGAAAACAGGGATAGAAGACGCCCGACTGCTTCAGGAATTCGTTTGTGTGTTCCGTCGTCCAACCTGCGGAATCGGTCGCCTGTCGCACGAATTCTCGTGCCTCTTCTTCTGTCAATTCCGGGACGGGGAAAGGCTGAAGGTCGTTGAGGTGTTCGCTGTTGAGACCATGCTGGCGTGACAGTGCTTTCATGCCGATGGAGCCGGTTAGGAGCATTCGGACGCCGACCCCGCGCCATTCACGCATCGAAGCGAGTAGCCGATCTGCCTTCTCTGCTCCATGCTTGTTGATCAGGTTGTGCATGAAAGTGGAGAATTCATCAATAATGAGGATCGGAGGCGTGCCTTCCTTGTTCGCTCGCCCGATCGCTTGTGCCACGATTTGCCAATAGGCTTCGAGCGAGGTCTCCTCGAACGGCGTCCCGTTGGTCAATGCGTCGAGGACGTTCTTTGCCGGGCTTTTGCCAACCACGTCGAGCGTCTTCGCGAGAAAGTCCTTGCGGTTGGGCATGGCGCCCAACCAGCCGGCGAGAAAGTCCGAAAGCGAATTCAGTCCCTCACCATTAAAGAAAGCGTAGGGCGTGCCCGCACTCTGGAACTGCTCGATGGCATATTGCCGAAGCGTGGACTTCCCGATTCGCCTCAGCCCGAACATCTTGATGCCATTGCTCTTCATGAGCGTTCGCATGAAGCGCTCTTCCAGGTCGGGTCGCGCGAACCGCTGCGCACCGCTAACCGCATTGCCGTAGTGCAATTCCAGAGCCATGTTTCACCTATTCGCGACCGAAGATATCTGCGATTGCGTATATCAGACCGATGCGGAGTTTGTCAAATATACGCGACTGCAGATATCTGTGGCTGCGTATCGCCGTGGTGTTTTGGCTGGGCCCTTCCTATGGCTTCAGATAAGGTGGGCTCGCAGTCTGATTTGGCCGAGGTTGCGCCCCGCTCACTCCCCCACTCACCCCGCAAACACCTCCACATGCGTCTCGGCCGTGCGCCCGAAATACACCACGCGCCGCCCGAGGAAGGAGACGATATACCCCGCACAACCCGCCGTTTTCGCCTCGGCGCTGAAGGCCTGGTAGCTGTAGTCGGCGCCACCCGATTGCGCCCAGCGCACGAGGCGTTCGATTTCGTTGGCGTCGAACGCCGCGCCGATCGTCCCGGCATGCGCGGGCATGGCCAGCACCGTGCTGTCGCCATCGGGCAGGTAAAAGGTCTGGCTGTCGCGCCGGTAGTCGACGGTATAGCCCTCGAAGCCGGCGGCGATCAGTCGGCCGACGATCTCGGGAAAGCTGAGGCTGCCGTCATGGGCGGCGTTCAGGCAGGTCTGGGCAATGGAAATGCGTTCCGCGTCCATGGCGGTTCTCCTTGTGTTTGAAAGATTGGCTGTGGCCGGCGACTGTCAGTCGGCGGTCAGTCGGCGTTCAGTCGACCGGGATGGTCCTGATCCCGCGCCGTTCGGCGAGGGTTCTCAATGTCTGGCTGAGAACCGTGTGTTCCTCCGGCGTGAGAACGCCGAAATAGTCGGCATCGGTGGCATCGGCCAGCGCCGCGAGAACCGGCACTTTCGCCCGCCCGTCTTCGGTCAGGAACAGGCGGTGGGCCCGCCCGTCACGCTCGTTTTCGGCGCGTCCGACCAGCCGCTTTTCCGTCAGCCGGTCGGCCAGCTTACTGATCGCGCCCTTGGTCATGCCCATTTTCTCGGCCAGCGCCGATGGCGCCATGTCGTCCTGGTCGTAGAGCGCGCGCATGAAGGCCCATTCCGCAACCGTGACGCCTTCGCCGGCCACCTTGCGGGCAAATTCCTGCGACACGGCATTCGACACCATGCGCATCCAGTAGCCGGTATGGGTGGTAAGGTCGGAAACGGTCGTCATCGCGGGGTTCCATTTTGATTGACTAGGAAACTATATCGAATTGGTTTCCTAGTCAAGTTGTTTTGGCGATCTGTGCCGGCCACCGCCCTTCACGGACCGCTGTGTCGCTTCAATTGCTGATTGCGGCCCCCGCACGCCCGCGATAACCTCGACCCCAACCCTTGGCGGAACCGCGTCTCATCGTGATCCGCCCGGATGCCATCCTTGGAGACTTTCATGCCCGGCTATTCCGCCCGCCCGCCTGCCATCCCGACAACAGTGCTCGACGATGCCGTCGCCCGCATCACCCGCTGGGATTTCGAGCCGGGTGCCGCGACCGGTCACCACACGCATGGCCTCGGTTATGTCGTCGTGCCGATCACCGATTGCCATTTCCTCATCGAGGACGAGGCCGGCGAGCGCCGGGTGACCAGCCGCGCCGGCGAAGCCTATCGCCGCGATGCCGGCGTCGAGCACAATGTCATCAATGGCGGCGACGGTCCGATGAGTTTCATCGAGATCGAGTACAAATGAGCGGCGACAGCGACGAAGCCGCACCGGACATGCCGCCCGAATTTGTCACGGCTTTTGAGCCGGCGCATGGAATGCTGGTGCCGCTGGCAGAGGGCGTTGCGCGCATCACCGTCAACAATCCGAGCCCGTTTACCTTTCACGGCACCAATACCTATATCGTCGGCGACCGCTCGGTCTGCGTCATCGATCCGGGCCCGGACGACGAGGCGCATTTCCAGGCGTTGAAGTCCGCCCTTGCGGGCAGGGAGGTGACCCATATCGCCGTCAGCCACACCCACCGCGACCACTCGCCGCTGGCGGCCCGCCTGAAGGCAGAGACCGGCGCAATCATCGTCGCCGAAGGCCCGCATCGCCCGTCGCGGCTGCTGCATGAGGGCGAGGCCAATCCGTTTGCCGAAAGCGCCGATGCCGATTTTCGCCCCGATATCGCGCTTGCCCATGGCGAAGCCTTCGAAGGCGACGGCTGGCGCATGACTGCCCTGCACACACCCGGCCACACCGCCAATCACTGCGCCTTTGCGCTCGACGATCGCGGCATCGTCTTTTCCGCCGATCATGTCATGGCCTGGGCGACCTCGATCGTTGCCCCGCCCGATGGTGCCATGGCCGATTACATGGCCTCGCTGGATATGCTGCTCGAACGAAGGGACCGGATCTATTTCCCCGGCCATGGCGGCCCGGTCACCGATCCGCCCGCCTTCCTGCGCGGCCTGCGCACCCATCGCCGCATGCGCGAGCGCGCCGTGCTGGAACGCATCCGCCTGGGCGACCGGCTGATCCCGGACATGGTCAAGGTGATCTATGCCAGCACCGATCCAAGGCTGCATGGGGCAGCCGCCCTCTCCGTGCTCGCCCATCTGGAGGAACTGGTGGAAAAAGGCCTTGTCGCGACCGACGGCCCGGCCCGGCTTCTCGGGGCCTACCGGATCGCCTGAACATCAGGCATCGAATGCCTCAGTTGCCGGCAATACCCAGCAGTTCCGCATCCAGCGCATGCAGGAAATCCTCGGCGATCTGATCGCCGATGCCGAGATCATGCGGCCCGAAGCGGCTGGCGACACGCATGTCGACCAGCGTCATTTCCGCCTCTTCGCGCAGCCGGATGATCGCATCGAAAGGCAGGCCGAGAATGAGCGTGCGCGTTGTCAGCTGCAGCCGCACCGTGCCCGGCGGTTCGCTCGGTTCCGGCGGCATGCTGACCACCACGTCGCTCGGCCGTGATGCGGGCAGGGGCCCTGTCTCCGGCAAGGCTTCGTCGGCGGCCGGCAGACCAGACTGGACCGGTTGATTGGGGTTGATGATCTCTTCCGTCGTTGGCCGCAGGGCGAAATCCGGCATCGCATATTCCTGGCCGCGGCTCGCCGTCACCACCAGCCGGTTGGCTTCGGCCACCTTGCGCACCGCTTCATAGACGCGGTCGAGCGCGCCTTCGTAGCGCCGGCCGGTGAGGCCCGGATAGGCAAAACTCTGCGCGGTCATCGCATCGGAGGGAAGGGAAGGCCGCGGCAGCAAATGCTGCGGCGCATCTGGGACCGACAGCCATTCCGGCCGTTCCGTCAGGTCGCTCGATACGTCGTAAAGTACGGGCCGGGTGAGATAACGATAGACGCCGTAACCCGGCAGCGCCAGCGGCAGGGCGGCGTAGATCAGCGCCCAGGTCGCAGCGACCCCACCCAGCGCCCCGATATGCCACAGGCGGACAAGACCGAGCAGCGCCAAAGGCACCGCAAGCGTGGCCGGGATGGCTGCAATCAGCACCAGCGCCACGAAATCCGGCGTCTTCAGCGGCCCGAACCGATGTGCCAGCAGCACCAGCACCAGCATGCCCAGCGCAAACAGCCCGAGACGGCGCGCCAGGAAGGCCGAGCGGGAGACGGGACGGTCATAACGGACGATCATGCGGAAACACCGGAATCAAAAGCGGTTGGTCTGTCCTGTGTAGCCGCTCGCTTCGGGGGCGTCGACCGCAAAGCGTATCACGGCGCCGGCCCGGATTCCGGCGCCAGATCAGGCAGGATGTCTGCCCCAGGCTCCGGCTGCAGATCGGGCAGCGCATCCAGCCGCGTGCCGTTGAGCAGCGGATTGGAGCCGTCCTCGGGGATCGTCAGCTCGAAGCCGCTGTCGGGTGCATCCTCAAGCCCTTCTTCGACGGCCGGATCGAGCGGCGGCAAGGCCGGCGCATCCATCTGACCATTGTCGGGCGTGCTCGGATCGGCAAGCGCTGGCGCATCATTGCCGAGCGGAACGTAAAGCGAGACCAGAACGATGATGCCGATCACCACCAGCCAGGAGCCGACGATGCGCGCCGGGATCGTCAGCCAGGGCCCGCGGAAATTGCGCAACAGCAGTCCCGGTGCGAGCAGGATCCACAAGGCCCCGATGACTGCTGTCAGGGTGAACTCCTTGATACCGATGCCGAAGTCGTCCAGCCCGATGAACAGCGACAGCGAAAAGCCGATCACGCCGGCAGCAACCGGTGCGCCGATG
This sequence comes from Rhizobium sp. CECT 9324, assembly GCF_918741265.1. Classification (NCBI taxonomy): domain Bacteria; kingdom Pseudomonadati; phylum Pseudomonadota; class Alphaproteobacteria; order Hyphomicrobiales; family Rhizobiaceae; genus Rhizobium; species Rhizobium sp. CECT 9324. The sequence goes on from NZ_CAKKMZ010000001.1 coordinate 1,561,027, forward strand.
CGTCGTATCTTGGTTGGCAGCCAGAGCACGACACCGGCCAGCATCACCGCAATCGGGGCGATCAGGAACAGTTCGCCGCCGAGCGGGCTTTGCAGGATGGAATGGAAGATCGGGTCGAATGCCAGCAGCATCGGCGCCATGACGGCAAGAAAGCAGGCGACGATCGTATAGATCTCGGCGCGATGGACCGCCATGCCGATGGCAACCGAAATGCCCAGCATCGCGAGAACCAGATCGTAGATCGACAGGGTGAACAGGAAACCCAGTTCGAAAAAGGCAAACTCGTGCGGGATCGATAGTGCCAGCGCCACGGTCACCACGCCAGCGAGAAACAGCGCCAGCGACCAGCGGAAGCTTGCGGTTGCGGCAATACGGGTAAAATGTGCCCGCGCCGTCAGGTCCTCGGTATGATCTGTGCCCGCTTGATCATGGGCGGCGGTCAACGGGCCGGTCGCACCGGATTTGCCAAGATTGCTGGCTCCCGTGGATCCGGCGTTTGCCGCGCCAGACTGTGCTCCGCCGGACGACGCCTCCGTGCGCTTCTGCCGGTTCTTTTGGTTTGCCCTCTGCTGAAGACGTCGCTGGCTCATGCTGTATTCCGCCGCTCGGGGTCCGTGATCTTCCGGCTATTTCACAATCGGCCCATTTTGTCACCGCCAAGAAAGAAGGCCAAGACGCAAGGCCAAGACGGAAGACCAAGACGGAAGCCGCCCCGCAGAGGAGAACACCTGCGAGGCGAGGGGCGGACACTGGCCGCAGGTCGATGCCGATACCACGAAAAAGCCGAGACCGCGAAAAGGCGGGGCCACGAAAAAAAAGGGGCTACGATGGGCCATCCGGCTTCTTTGGCTCGGTCTATCCGGCTCGCCCCTTTCCTTAAAACGGGGCGCATCAATCTCCGGAAGACCGGTGCATCACGCGGCGCGGCGCTGGTGTGGCCCTTCTTCGATCTCTTCGATGATCTTGGCGACAAAGGCATCGAGATCGCCGGGCTGGCGCGAGGTGATGATACCATGATCGACCACGACGGCCTCGTCGCGCCAGTTGGCCCCGGCATTTTTCAGGTCGGTCTTGATCGACGCATAGGAGGTTGCGTTGCGACCGCGAAGCGCATCCGCTTCGACCAGCAGCCACGGGCCGTGGCAGACGGCGGCGATCGTCCGGCCGGACTTGACGAAGCCGCGCACCAGTTCGACTGCCGTCTGGTCATTGCGCAGGATATCCGGATTGATCTGGCCGCCCGGGATCATCAGCGCATCGTAATCCTCGATCTTGACGGCATCGACCGTCAGATCGACATCGACCGTGTCGCCCCAGTTCTTTTCGTCCCAGCTCTTGATCGGCGCGGGCGATAGCGAGGCGATCGAAACCTTGGCCCCCCGGGCCTTGAGCTGTTCCAGCGGTTTGCGCAATTCCGAGCGCTCATAACCGTCGGTGGCGAGGATCAGGATATGGGCGGATTGAATGGAAGGCATGGATCTGTCCTTTCGGTTCTTTTTGCTTGGGATCTATAAGAAACCCGGGAGGCAGGGGATCGTTCCGGTAAAAAACAGCCCGGATGCGGGCAAGGGGTGTTGCCGCTGGCCCTGCGCTTTGCTAATCAGGCGCCACCGCGATTTGGGAGGACTATCTTCCGGATCCTATTGGGGCGTCGCCAAGCGGTAAGGCACCGGTTTTTGGTACCGGCATTCCCAGGTTCGAATCCTGGCGCCCCAGCCATTTCCTCTTTTGTCCATATGGAAGCAAAAGCATTCGCGCCGTGAGGCGCAGGTGCCGGGATCAGGCGCTCGACGGCCATCGTGCACGCATCGCATGTGCCGGTGTTTTGGCGAGGCGGGCAGGCATCACATCAACCTGCCTATAGGCTGTCCTTTATTTCAGACTGTTGAGGTACTGTAAAGATATGGCGCGCTAGGTAATTGAAAATTAATTATAAATTGCGTTTTTATAAGGCAATCGTTAACCCTGTTTCGCCTATAAAAATGCGCTTCCACAAGGTCACGCGTTGCGAAGTTTTCGGTTTTTTTGTTCTGCGTAGGGGAGGGCGTCATCCACGGTGCCCTCCCGCCGCCGTTTGGGCAGCCTCGATCCGGGCAGGTGTGCAGGCACCAAGGGTTCCTTTCTCCGCCATGCATCGAAAAAAATACCCCCGGCGCGCGAGCGACCGGAGGCATATTCTCGACCCGTGTGGACGCAGCCCTTACGCGCCGCCGAGGAATTCCTCGCAATAGCTCTGGCCGCCATTGATGCCGGGACGGTCGACCACGGTGCGCACGCTGCGGATGATATAGTCGGGCGATACCGTGAGCTGGACTTCACAGCGCAGGTATTCCGTGCGCGCCTTGCTGATGATCTTTCCCTTCTTGCCGTCAACCTGTTCGTAGACCGCCGGCACGACACGGGTTTTGTGACCGCCGCGCCAAGTATAGATCGTCGATCTTCCGGCCGCGGTATCGCTCACCGGTGGGCCGAACTTGGCGAAGAACATGCCGGCCTGCTGGCCGTTCCAGCGCGTCTCGACATCATTTTTAGCGATACCCGTCGTCGTGCAGCCGGCCAATGCGACCGCAAGGCCGAGTGTGGCGCAAGCCTTGATCATACCGCGGAAATTCATTCTTGTGTCCCTCAAGCCCATGTCTTCAAGCCCATGTCTTCCGGTAACGCCCGGTGCCCAGCCCCTGCTGGCTCCTCAAAAGGCATTGATCCCCGCTGTAGGCTTTATCCTCAAATTGCCGCTTGGGAAATCGGTCTTGGCCCGCTGAACACGCTATTTTGCCATGATGATGCGAGGTTGCAACGCGGCCCAAGGCAAACACTCGTGCCGCCCGGCACAACGATCCCGATGCGGCCCGACTTTTGCATTCCGGGTTGCACATTTCCACCCCGCATGCGCGGCAGGCGGCGGACGCCAGTCTAGCAAACCTCCAGGAAAAGCGTTGTGTTTCAGATGTTTGCTGCCCTCGTTAGTGAAATTTCCATCTTTCCTGCGGGTTTTTTGGTTCCCCCGACTTGTGCAACAAAATTCGCTGGTCTATAGAGGCGCCGCTGGTCACGGAGTGTAGCGCAGTCTGGTAGCGCACCACGTTCGGGACGTGGGGGTCGCAAGTTCGAATCTTGCCACTCCGACCAGCCGAACCTGTCGCTCGCCCGAGATGCGCAAAATCCACCATGGTCGTTTGATGTCAACCATTCGTTGCGTGCGACGGTTTCATGTAGATTGCAGTGCAGGGCGCGCGCTACGCGGCCCTCCCGAATGTGCCTGAAACTGGGTTGTCGTCCGCAGAGGGCGCATCATATCGCATGCACTGCAAAGATGTGGCTTTGCGTGTATAATGCGCTAACCAATTGCAACCGCTGTTATGTTCGGGCACTCTTGGATACGCACTATGCGTGTCGGGATGTGACCCGATACGGCGCATGCGGTGTGAGGCTGCGAATTCGAGCCGGGTGAAAGCCGATGAATTTTGGTAAACGAAGACGGCGGCAGCGAAGCGAGAAAGTGACCCTGTCCGATGTCGCTCAGGCGGCGGGCGTGAGCGCAATCACGGTGTCGCGGGCCTTGCGCGATCCCGACAAGGTGTCACCCACCTTGCGCGACATGATCCTCAAGACCGTGGAAGACATGGGTTATGTGCCGGATCTTGCCGCCCGCGCTCTGGCCAGCAAGAACAGCGGCATCATTGGCGTCATGTCGCCGTCGCTGACCAATTACGCCTTCATCGCGGTCATGCGCGGCATCGAGGACCGGGTCCGCTCCACCGATCTGCGTATCCAGTATGCCAATCCCAATTATGACAAGCAGGATGAAGTGCAGCAGCTGCGGCTCTTCCTGACGCAGAACCCGGCGGGCATCATCTATGCCGGCCTGTCGAAAAACGACGAGTTGAACGAGATGCTGCGCGCAGCACCCTGTCCCGTCGTCGAGATCATGGATGTCAGCGGTGACCCGCTCGAAATGGCCATCGGCGTCGATCATCGCGCCGCAGCCGAAGTCGCCACCCGGCATCTGCTTCATAAGGGCTATCGGCGCATCGCCCTGCTGGGCGGGCGTTGGGACCTGCGGTCGCGCCGCCGCCTGGATGGTTACCGCGCGGTGCTGGAAGAGGCCGGCATCTATGATGCCTCACTCAGTCTCTCGGTCGATGGACATACCAGCGTCGCCCTTGGCGCGCATCTGCTCGAACGCCTTGTCAACGAACATGCCGATGCCGATGCTGCGCTGTGCCACAACGACGACGTGGCGCTCGGCGTCCTGTTCGAATGTCAGCGGCGCGGCATCGTTGTTCCGGATGCCTTTGGTCTCTGTGGCTTCAACGACCTGGATTATGCCGGCATTGCCTGCCCGTCGATCACCTCGGTCCGCATCCCGCGCTACGAGATCGGCTACCGCGCCGTCGATATGCTGCTCAGAGCCACGGGTGAGGGCGCCCCGCCGCCGAGCCTCGTCGATCTCGGTTTCAATCTGATCGAGCGCCAGTCGACGGCCCGTTCAGTGATCGCCGGTTGACCACGCGACCGCATTCGCCCGGCGATTTCGCCTGAATGCGGCCGAGCGCCGACCACAGTCCTCCTGGTCATGCCATGCGCAACGGCAATCGCCGCAAACATCGCCCTGTCGGGTGCATGTCTGCGGCGATTGTCATAGCCGGTAGCTTCAGGTTGAAGCGCCTGTGCCTGTTGCCGCGCTCATCCGTCGATATCGTCGAACAGGTCGCGCGCCTCTGCCGTGGTCAACCGGCGGGTTTCCACTTCGTCGCGGCGATTGGAGAGCAGCTCGGTCGCCAGCAGCTGTTCGGCCAGATCGGCCGGCAGCGACAGGATCACCCGGCCTTCATGGGCGTGCAGCCCGCCGAGTTCGGTGCGCTTGCCCGTGATCATGCCGCCGGCCACCGTGTTGTTGGTGTCGGGATCGATCAGGATGAAGGCGCCGGTGGCCCGGTTCAACTCATAGGGGTCGAAGATCGCCATTTCGTCGAAGGACAGATGCACCTTGCCGATGGCATTCATCTGCAACATGTCGCTGGCAACCCATTTGCCGCTTTTCAGATCGAGCTGCGACACCGGTTCGACCTGCACGCGCTGGCGGCGTGAACCGGCCTTCAGCCAGTAGCGCTTGCCGGGCACGATGCCGTCCGGCTGCAGCGCCACCATCTGCGCGTCGAAGGCAAGGCCGGTCTGCGGCTGGGCATCGAGCGAAACGATCATGTCGCCACGCGCCACGTCCACCTGGCGGTCGAGCACCAGCGTGATCGCATCGCCGGCAACGGCCGCATTGCGCACCAGGTCGAACGTGACGATCTGCTTGACATTGGCCAACTGGCCCGACGGCAGGATCGCCACGCTGTCGCCCGGCTTCACGGCGCCGCCGGCAACCGTGCCCTGATAGCCGCGGAAGCTTTCGCCCGGCCGCGACACGCGCTGCACCGGCAGGCGGAAACCGGTCGACTGACCGGAGCGCAGGGTGGCCAGCTCCAGCGTTTCGACCAGCGTCGGCCCTTCGTACCAGGGCATCACGGCGTCGGCGGCATAGACGACGTTTTCGCCCTTCAGCGCCGACATCGGGATTGCCGTCACCTGGCGCACGCCGAGCGAAAGCGCCAGCGCCTTGAAGTCGTGGTGGATCTGTTCGAACACAGCCTTGTCGTAGCCGACCAGGTCGAACTTGTTGACCGCCAGCACGAACTGCTTGATGCCCATCAGCGAGGCGATGGTTGCGTGGCGGCGGGTCTGTTCGAGCAGGCCGGTGCGCGCATCGACGAGCAGCACGGCGAGATCGGCGGTCGATGCGCCGGTTGCCATGTTGCGGGTATACTGTTCGTGGCCGGGTGTGTCGGCCACGATGAACGAGCGCCGGTCGGTGGCGAAATAGCGATAGGCGACATCGATGGTGATGCCTTGTTCGCGCTCCGCCTGCAGACCGTCCAGCAACAGCGCGAAGTCCGGCAGGCCGAGATCGTTCTGCTTGCCTGAGTCACGGTTGAGGGCTGCGGCCTGGTCTTCCTTGACGGCCTTGGTGTCCCACAGCAGCCGGCCGATCAGCGTCGACTTGCCGTCATCCACGGAGCCGCAGGTGATCAGGCGCAGCGGACGCGAATCGCGACTGATGACGGCCGGATCTGCCTGCGGTGCTGCGGCGGCGAGGGCGGTGTTGGCTTGAGCGGTCATCTCAGAAATATCCTTCGCGTTTCTTCTTTTCCATCGACCCGGCCTGGTCGCGGTCGATGGCCCGGCCCTGACGCTCGGACACAGTGGCAATCTCGAGCTCGGCGATCACCGCGTCGAGCGTGGTGGCGTCGGACTTGATCGCGCCGGTCAGCGGCCAGCAACCGAGCGTGCGGAAGCGGATCATGCCCTCCTGCACCTTTTCGTCTGGCAGCGCTTCGAAGCGCGGATCCTCGGCCCAGAGCAGCATTCCGTCGCGTTCGACGAACTTGCGGTTCTTGGCGTAGTAGAGCGGCGGCAGCGGGATGTTCTCTGCCTGGATGTAGCGCCAGATATCGACTTCGGTCCAGTTCGACAGCGGGAAGGCGCGCACGCTTTCGCCACGGCGCACCATGCCGTTATAGATGTTCCACAGTTCCGGGCGCTGGTTGCGCGGGTCCCATTTGTGGTCCGGCGTGCGGAACGAATAGATCCGTTCCTTGGCGCGGGACGCTTCTTCGTCGCGCCGTGCGCCGCCGAAAGCCGCATCGTATTTGCCGGCATCGAGCGCCTGGCGCAGCGATTCCGTCTTCATCACGTCGGTGTGGTAGGACGAGCCGTGGGTGAACGGCGAGATATTCTCGGCCGCACCGCGCGGATTGGTGTGCACGATCAGGTCGAGATCGAACTTTTCCGCCATCTCGTCGCGAAACGCGATCATTTCCGGAAACTTCCAGCCGGTATCGACATGCAGCAGCGGGAAGGGCACGCGGCCGGGGAAGAAGGCCTTGCGCGCTAAGTGAAGCAACACGGAGGAATCCTTGCCGATCGAATAGAGCATGACCGGCTTTTCGAACTCGGCGGCCACCTCGCGGAAAATATGGATCGCTTCGTTTTCCAGCGCCTTCAGATGTGGATCAAGCGGCGGCTTGCTTGCGGCATCCTTGGAATGCGGATCGAATTCGGATGTGTGTACGTGCATGGTCTTCTTTTCTTTCCTTGGGCAGCTGCCCCGAAGTCTCTCTTTGGCTTTGCCCCTCATCCGGCTGCCGCCACCTTCTCCCCGTAAACGGGGAGAAGACACTTGGGGCACCGTCAGCGCTTCGTCCGCCTTCTCCCCGCTTGCGGGGAGAAGGTCCCGGCAGGGGGATGAGGGGCAAGCTCAAAGGGCAAACAATGTTCAGGCCGGCGTCGGTATCGCCGAGGCCGCAGCCTCCGGCACATGCAGGCCGCATTCGCGCTTTTCGTCGTTTTCCCACCACCAGCGGCCGGCCCGTTCCGGTTCGCCCGGCTTGATGGCGCGGGTGCACGGCTCGCAGCCGATCGATGGATAACCGCGGGCATGCAGCGGATTGATCGGCACGCTTTCCGCCTCGACATAGGCGTTGATGGCCTCGATGGACCAGTCGGCCAGCGGGTTGATCTTGATCAGGTCGCGCTCGGCATCATATTCGGCGAACGGCGTGGTGGCGCGGTTGCCGGACTGTCCGCGGCGCAAGCCCGTCACCCAGTAGCGGGCGCCGTCAAGCGCCTCGGCCAAGGGAACCAGCTTGCGCACATGACAGCAGGCATGGCGCGCTTCGACGCTCTCGTAGAAGCCGTTCAGGCCGAATTTCGCCGCATAGGCATCGACATCGTCCTGCTTCGGGGTGAAGCGCTGGATCGAGATGCCGAAGCGTTCCTCGGTCTCGGCGATCAGGTCCACGGTCTCCTTGAACAGGCGGCCGGTCTCGAGCGTCGACACATCGATCGGCAGTCGGGCAAGGCCGATCGCAGCCGTGATCACCTGATCCTCGATGCCGAGGCTGGTGGTGAACACGGCGCGACCCTCATGCGCTGCGACAATGCGAAGACGCTCGGTCAGATCTGCATGTTCCAGAGTTGTATTCAGGAGGCTGGCAAGTTCGGTGTTGCTTGGAAGGTTCATCTGTTTGTCCCTGCTACAGGTGCGCATTATCCCGCAAACGGGCGGGCGCGGACAGGAATTGCCTTTCAAGCCAGTGCACAGAATGAGCAAATATCTCTCCCCAGTGATGCAAACTCGGGATTTCGTCCCGCCCAACCCGCGCTGTCGTTTCCCGAGGCGCCGCAAATTCCAGCGCCTTTCCCGTCTTTGCGACGGCAAAAAAACCAGGTTTGCACATGGAAACACCGCAGGCCGCAAATCGACATTTGAACCCATGGCGGATTTCGGCTATTGCGACATCGTGCGGACGCCGGTCCGCATGAGCCGGTGTTTCCTGATGATTTCCCAACGAGCCAAATATGCGCTGCGGGCGCTGAATGTCCTGGCACGCGCCACGCCGGGCGAGCCGGTGCAGATTCCCGACATTGCCGAACAGCAGCGCATCCCGAAGAAGTTCCTCGAGCAGATTCTCCTCGAACTGAAGCGCGCCGGGATCGTCGAAAGCAGGCGCGGCAAGCAGGGCGGTTATCTCCTGCTGCGGGCTGCTACCGACGTCACATATGGCGAGGTCCTGCGCCTGATTGACGGTCCTGTCGCGCCCTTGCCCTGCCTGTCGCTCTCGGCCTATCGCCGCTGCGAGGATTGCGCCGGCGAACAGGATTGCGAAGTCCGTCACGTCTTTTCCCGTGTTGCCGACGAAACGCGTGCCGTGCTCTTTTCGACCAGTCTCGCCGATGCGGTCTCCACGCGCCACCCGGAATTGGCCTGAGCCCAGCATCGGATTTGACCGCCTGCACCGGTATCCGGGTCGGCCCTTCTCCCCTCCCATTGGCCCGACAGCATTTTGCAGCGAAGCTTTTTCGCAGTATTTTCCACCCCTATCGACGGCTCCCGGCGCAAGCCTGTTCTGCCAAGGCGCCTCGACCGGGGTACGGTTTTGTTATTTTTCGCCTTGCGTTGACTAACACTACTCGTCCGGTAGTCTTAATTTCATCGAAACGAGATGAGGAGGAAGACGCATGAAAAGCATCCTGAAACAGGTCAGTGCTCTCGTGATTGGCCTTGGGCTGACAGCGGGTTCGATCGCTCCGGCATTTGCCGATGCCCAGTTGCTCAATGTCTCCTACGATCCGACGCGGGAATTCTACAAGGAATATAACGAGGCCTTCGCCAAGCATTGGCAGGAGACAGCGGGCGAAGCGGTGACGATCCGCCAGTCGCATGGCGGCTCCGGCAAGCAGGCCCGCGCCGTGATCGATGGTCTCGACGCCGACGTGGTGACGCTGGCGCTTCAGGGCGACATCGATGCCATTGTCGAAAACACCGGCAAGATCGCCAAGGATTGGCGCGGCCGCCTGGAAAACAACTCTTCTCCTTATACCTCGACCATCGTCTTCCTCGTGCGCAAGGGCAATCCGAAGGGCATCAAGGATTGGGGCGATCTGGTGAAGGGTGACGTGCAGATCGTCACGCCGAATCCGAAAACCTCCGGCGGTGCGCGCTGGAACTATCTCGCCGCCTGGGCCTGGGCGCACAAGGAGTTCGGCGGCGACGAGACGAAGATCAAGGAATACATCACCGAGATCTTCCGCCGCGCCCCCGTGCTTGACACCGGCGCCCGCGGCTCGCTGACCAGCTTTGCCCAGCGCGAGATCGGCGACGTGCTGCTGTCGTGGGAAAACGAGGCGCATCTCGCCGGCCAGGAATTCGGCGCCGATGCCTTCGAGATCATCACCCCGTCGCAGTCGATCCTCGCCGAACCGCCGGTGGCCGTCGTCGATGCGAATGTCGATGCCAAGGGCACGCGCAGGCAGGCGGAAGCCTATCTCGCCTATCTCTACTCCGAAGAAGGCCAGCGCCTTGCTGCGAAGCACTTCTATCGCCCGTCCAAGCCCGAGCTTGTGCCTGCCGATGCATTGACGGCCCTTCCCAAGATCGATCTGGTCACCATCGACGACCCGATCTTCGGCGGTTGGGCCAAGGCACAGCCGACCCATTTCGGCGACGGCGGCATCTTCGACCAGATCTACAAGCCGGCACGCTGAACAAGACGTCCTCCCAGGGACAACAAGCCCCGACCTCGTTTGCGAGGCCGGGGCTTGCCGGGACTTGAATGCGGCACGGGATAAGGCATCATCAATGCGGAATATGGAATGACGGGACAGCTCATGAAGAACTGGCGCCAGCCGAGCATCTTGCCAGGGTTTGGCCTGACGCTTGGCTATACGATCACCTATCTTACCCTGATCATCCTGATCCCGCTGGCGGCCCTGGTGCTCCGCACGGCATCCCTCGGCTGGACCGATTTCTTCGCAGTCGTCATGGATGAGCGCACCCAGCTTGCGCTGCGCATCTCCTTTGGCGCCGCCCTGATTGCAGCGCTGGTCAATGTCGTCTTCGGCGTCATCGTCGCCTGGGTTCTGGTCCGCTATCAGTTTCCCGGCCGTCGACTGCTCGATGCGGTGGTCGACCTGCCGTTTGCCTTGCCGACCGCCGTTGCCGGTATCGCGCTCGCCGCTCTCTATGCCAAGAACGGCTGGATCGGCGGCCTGCTCGATCCGCTCGGCATCAAGGTCGCCTTCACGCCGCTCGGCATTGTCTTTGCGCTGATCTTCATCGGCCTGCCCTTTGTCGTGCGCACGGTGCAGCCGGTGATGGAGGAGCTCGACCGCGAGGTCGAGGAGGCGGCAGCGACGCTGGGCGCCAGTCGTTTCCAGACGATCCGCCGGGTCGTGCTGCCCAGCCTGACGCCCGCCATCCTCACCGGTTTCGCGCTCGCCTTTGCCCGCGCCGTCGGCGAATACGGCTCGGTCATCTTCATCGCCGGCAACATCCCCTATGTCTCGGAAATCGCGCCGCTCCTCATCGTCATCCGGCTGGAGGAGTTCAATTATGCCGGTGCGACGGCGATTGCCTCGATCATGTTGCTCATCTCGTTTGCCATGCTGCTGTTCATCAACCTGCTGCAGATGTGGAGCCGTCGGAGATATGCCAATGTCCGCTGACACAAGCACAGCCCACCGTTTCCGCGATGCGGCGACGGAAGCGCCGCTCGCCCGTTTCGTGTTGATCGCCGTCGCCGTTGCCTTCATGGCGCTGATCCTGCTGATGCCGCTGCTGCTGGTCTTCATCGAGGCGTTCCGCCAGGGGATTCCGGCATTCTTCGAAGCGCTTGGCGACGTCGATGCGCTGGCCGCCATTCGCCTGACGCTGTTGGTGGCCGCCATTGCCGTGCCGCTCAATCTGGTCTTCGGCGTCTCGGCCGCCTGGGCGATCGCCAAGTTCGAATTCAAGGGCAAGACCTTCCTCACCACCCTGATCGACCTGCCGTTCTCGATCTCGCCGGTCATATCCGGCCTGGTCTATGTGCTGCTTTTCGGTGCCAATAGCTGGCTCGGCCCGATCCTGAAAGGCTGGGGCGTCGAGATCCTGTTTGCCGTGCCCGGCATCGTGCTTGCCACGGTCTTCGTGACCTTTCCCTTTGTCGCCCGCGAACTCATCCCGCTGATGCAGGAACAGGGCACCGGCGACGAGGAAGCGGCCCTGTCGCTCGGTGCCAGTGGCTGGCAGACCTTCTGGTATGTGACGCTACCCAATATCAAATGGGGCCTGCTCTACGGCGTCCTGCTCTGCAACGCTCGCGCCATGGGTGAGTTCGGCGCCGTCTCGGTCGTCTCCGGCCATATCCGTGGCCTGACCGAAACCATGCCGCTGCATGTCGAGGTCCTCTACAACGAATACAATTTCGTCGCCGCCTTCGCGGTCTCGACACTGCTCGCTCTCCTTGCCCTGGTCACGCTCGCGCTGAAGACGATCCTCGAGATCCGTTACGGCGAACAGCTGTCGGCAAGCCGTAAACATTGAAAGGTCAGTCCCGATGGATGTCACGATCAACAATATCCGCAAGGATTTCGGCCAGTTTCCGGCGCTGCACGATGTCTCGCTCTCGGTCGGCACCGGCGAGCTGATCGCGCTGCTCGGGCCCTCCGGCTCCGGCAAGACCACGCTGTTGCGGCTGATTGCCGGCCTCGAACAGCCGACCGAAGGCCGGATCTTCTTCGGCGGCGAGGATGCCTCGCACAAGAGCGTGCAGGAGCGCCATGTCGGCTTCGTCTTCCAGCACTACGCCCTGTTTCGCCACATGACCGTGGCCGACAACATTGCGTTTGGCCTCAAAGTGCGCCCCAAGGCCACGCGCCCGCCGGCCCATGAGATCAAGACGCGCGTGGCCGACCTGATCGACATGGTCCAGCTGAATGGCCTCGAAAAGCGCTATCCGGCCCAGCTCTCCGGCGGTCAGCGTCAGCGCGTCGCACTGGCCCGCGCCATGGCGATCGAACCCTCCGTGCTTCTGCTTGACGAACCGTTCGGCGCGCTCGACGCCAAGGTCCGCAAGGACCTGCGCCGCTGGCTGCGCGAATTCCACGATCGCACCGGCCACACCACCTTTTTCGTCACCCACGACCAGGACGAGGCGCTGGAGCTTGCCGATCGCGTCGTCGTCATGAGCCAGGGCAAGGTCGAGCAGATCGGCACCGCAGACGATGTCTACGACCGTCCGAACTCGCCCTTCGTCTTCTCCTTCATCGGCGAGAGCTCGCATGTGCCGGTCACGCTGAAAGCGGGCGAGATCCTCTTTCAGGGCGAAAGCATCGGCCTGTCCGAACAGGGTGGTGACTGCGATGGCACCCTGTTCTTCCGCCCGCAGGACGTTGTCCTCACCGATCATTCCAACGCGCTGTCCGGCAAGGTCACCGCCAGCCGCCGCCTCGCCGGTACCCGCATTGCCGAGATCGACATTTCCGGCAGCGGCGAGGCCCATCACATCGAGATTGAGGTCCCGCTCGAAGCCAATGTCGTCGTCGGCGGCGAACTCAGCTTCCGACCGACCAGCTGGAAGATCTTTCGTGATGCTGCGTAAGTATCAAATGATCAGATACTGACGAACGTCAGTTCCTTTTCAGCAAATACACGCGGTGGTATAGTTCCCCTGTTCAAAAGGGGGAACACGCACATGCCTATGCTTTCCATCTGGTATTTCCGCACCGCAATCCTGTTTCTGATCGCCGGGATCTGTCTCGGCCTCTATATGTCGATCACCCATGAATTCGCGGCGACCGGCGCGCATGCGCATATCAACCTGCTCGGCTGGGTGACGATGGCGATCTTCGGGATCTACTACGCACTCAATCCCGTCCAGGCCACAAGCCGGATAGCGCGGCTCCAGTATTTCGTCTACACGCTCGGCATTCTGGTCATGGCGCCGTCGCTGTTTCTGTTTCTCACTGGCAACACGGCGATGGAGCCGCTGGTGGCGATCTCGTCGCTGGTGACCTTCTCCGGCGTCCTTCTGTTTGCCTTCATCCTGTTTACCCGACGAGCCTGACGCAATCGCGATCGCTGGGACGATGGGCCGGCGCGTTGGTGACGCGCCGGCCCATCGTCATGCGCTCAGACCAGGAAGATCGAGATGATCGGAAAGGCCGTCAGAAGAATGATGCGCAGCAGGTCGGCGGTGACGAAGGGCGTTATGCCCTTGTAGGTCTCGCGCATCGGCACATCGCGCGCCATCGCCGATATGATGAACAGGTTGAGCCCGACGGGTGGCGTGATCATGCCGATCTCTGCCACCATCAGCACCAGGATGCCGAACCAGATGGCGAAGTGTTCGGGGCTGAGGCCAAAATCCATGGCAGTCACGATCGGGAAGAAGATCGGGATGGTCAGGATGATCATCGACAGCGAATCCATGATGCAGCCGAAGATGATGTAGAGGACCAAGATGATGATCAGCACGGTCATCGGGGCGTATCCCTGCGCCGTTACCCATTCCGCGCCCAGTTGCGGCAGCCGCGAGAAGGCGAGGAACGAGTTGAACACCGAGGCGCCGAGCACGATGAAGAAGATCATGCCGGTCGAGACTGCGGTTTCCTTGAAGCAGTCGAACAGCGCGCCTTTGCTTAGCCCTCCGGCCTGCCAGGCCACCAGTCCGGCACCGGCAGCCCCGATCGCTGCTGCCTGTGTGGGGGTGAACCAGCCGAGATAGATGCCGCCGACGACGAGGAAGAAGATAGCCACGACCGGCCAGACTGCGATCAGCGCCGGCACCCTTTCGGCCCAGGGGATGCGCTTTGCCTGACCGGCACTTTCCGGCTTGAGGCGTACATAGATGGCGATCACCAGCAGATAGGATGCGGCTGCGATCAGGCCCGGCACGAAGGCCGCGAGAAACAGCTTGGCGATGTTCTGCTCGGCAAGGATCGCATAGATGACCAGTACGACCGAGGGCGGGATCAGGATGCCGAGCGTGCCGCCGGCGGCAAGCGTCGCTGTGGCTAGTCCGCCGGCATAGCCGTTGCGTTTCAGTTCGGGCAGGGCGACCTGCGCCATCGTGGCAGCCGTTGCCAGCGACGAGCCGCAGATCGAACCGAACCCGGCACAGGCCCCGACGGCGGCCATGGCCACGCCACCCTTGCGATGGCCGAGAAAGGCAGCGGCCGCGTTGAACAGCGCCTGACTCATGCCGCCGCGCGCCGCAAACTGCCCCATCAGCAGGAAAAGCGGGATGATCGACAGCGAATAATTGGCATTGGTCGACCAGGGCAGGGCTTTCAGCTGTGACAGGATCGGCGTCCACTTGCCGAGCACCAGATAGGTGCCGATCACGCCGGTGCCGAGCATGGCGGCGGCAATCGGAATGCGCAGGAAAATCAGCAGAATGAGGACAGGAAAGGACCAGAGCCCGATTTCAACACTGCTCATCAATGGGCTCCAAGCGATGCGACGATGGTCCGTCCGCTTCTGATCTCGCGGATGTCGGACAGGATGATGAAGAGGCAGACGAAAAGGTTTGCGATCATCAGGACAAGCGCGATCGCAAAGCCCCACCAGACCGGCAGCAGCAGCAGCGCCGTCGTCTCGCCGTTTTCGAATTTGTCGAAGGTGCCGATCGCATGACGCCATGTCAAAAGGCCGATCAGCGCTGCGATGATGACGTCGCCGATCAGCTGGGTCCAGTTCATCGCCTTCGCGCCGAAGGCAGAAATCAGGATGTCGACGCCGACATGCCCACGCTTCAGCTGGCAGAACGGCAGGAAGGCAAACACGGCGAGACCACACAGCGCCTCGACCAGTTCGATCTCGCCGGGCAGCGGCTTGAAGGTGAGGCCGCCCAGGATCGACAGACCGGTCAGGATGCAGGCGGCAACCAGGCAGAAGCCACCGAAGGCAACCAGAAGGCTGGCAAGCCGCTCGCAGGCCCGTTGCAGGCGTTCAAAGCTGTTTTGGGAGAAGGTGGCCATACGGCATCCTCGACATGATGTGAAAATCCGGGCGCCGTGCAGACAGCGCCCGGAAATCGGTTGTGGGAATTACTTGCTATACTGCTCGATCAGCGCGACAGCATCCTTGTGCAGCGTGGTGCCGTCCAGGCCCTTGCCGTCCATGTCGGCGATCCACGCCTTGGTCACCGTTTCGCCGGCGGTTTTCCATCGGGCCGTTTCGGTCTCGTCGAGCGTGATCGTGGTATTGCCGGCCTTGTCGGCAATATCCTTGCCGCGCACGTCGCCTTCATCCATCGCCACGCCGAACTGCCGTGCCAGCTCCTTGCCGGAATTGGCGTCGATGACCTTTTTCAGGTCGTCGGGCAGGGCGTCATAGCTGTCCTTGTTCATCGCAAACAGGAACGTGCCGGTATAGAGACCGTTCTTGCCGGAGAACGCGGTGTGGTTCGGCGCGAGCTCTGCGATCTTGATCGCCGGCGTCACTTCCCAGGGCACGACCGTTCCGTCGATCACGCTTTTCGACAGGCTTTCCGGCACCGCCGTCACCGGCATGCCGACAGGGGCAGCGCCCATGGCTTCCAGCATCTGGTTGACCACTTTCGACGTGCCGCGCAGCTTCAGGCCGTTCATGTCTTCCAGCGCCTTGACCGGCTTGGACGCGATCGTGTGGATCAGCCCCGGGCCATGGGTGTGCACGGCGAGCACGTGGTAGTCCTTCAGCTCGTCGGTCAGGTGCTTTTCATAATAGTCGTAAAACGCCTGCGATGTCGCTTCGCCGCTGGTCATCACGAAGGGCAGCTCGAAGGCTTCGGACTTCGGGAAGCGCCCCGGCGTATAGCCGAACAGCGTCCAGGTGATATCGACGACACCGTCCTTGACCTGATCGACCAGATCGGCAGGCTTGCCGCCGAGCTGCATGGCCGGATAAAGCTCGACCTCGATGCGTCCGCCGGAATCGGCCTTGATTTTCTCGGCCCAGGGCGCCAGCACCTTGGCGGGGATTGTCGCCTGCGGTGGCAGGAACTGGTGCAGCTTTAGCGTCACCTCGGCCGCAACGGCCGATGTGGACATGGCCGCCAATGCGGCTCCGGACATTCCGGCAAAAAGGAATTTACGCAACATGATCTCCTCCAGACGTGCGCGTGACATAGATCGGGGAGATCGGTTGCGCAGCCATGCCGCAACGCCGGATGAAAGGACGGGTGCAATTCCGGTCATTTCGCCTCCGGAGATGACGATCCTCCATGATCGCAACGCCTCCCCTAATATGGTTATGTTTGCAGAAGTGCCGGACGCCCGCAAATAATAATCTCGGCATAATCCATAACGGTACGGATATGTTTCTGCCCGGCGCTCTCCGGGTAAAAGCGCTTCCGGTCTATCTTTCGCTCGCTCGCCACAGGGTTCGGCTTGGCGAATGATAGGCGGCACAGTATAGGTGCCGCCGGCCCGACCATGATGGTTCGATGCGGGCGGCGAAGGTCAAGGACAGGTTTGGCATGAGTGTTTTCCGCGTGACGATGCGCAATGTGCGACCAACCATGGCGCTGGCGGTCTGTCTGGCTATCGGTTTGTCATCCTGCGCTGGCCGACCCGGTCCCGAAACACTGGCGACGATCGGCGATCTTGATTTCAAACCTGCCAAGGTGGAAACCCTTTTTGCCGTCACCACGCGAGACCGGGCAGAACGAGGCAAGAATGTCTTCACCGCCGGCAAGGCGCGCACCGTCAACTATGCCAGCTTCGACGTGTCGATCCCGCCAACCCACAAGGCTGCCAACATCGAATGGCCGAAGGGTTCCAAGGTGGATCCCGAAAAGGATTTCGCCGTCATCGATCAATCGGTGCTGCAGCGCGAGCAATTGCTCGATGCCGTGGCGCGACGCACCGCAAAGGGCGCTGCCCCGACCGTCTTCGTGCATGGTTACAACTACAATTTCCAGGAAGCGCTGTATCGTCTGGCCCAGTTGAAGACCGACAGCGACATCGACGGGTCGCCGATCCTCTTCTCCTGGCCTTCGCATGCCGCCATCCCAGCCTATGTCGCCGACAAGGAATCGGCCACCTATTCGCGTGACGCGCTGGTGCAATTGCTCGTCGATCTCACCGCCCGGACAAAGGGCACGGATGTCGAGGTCTTTGCCCATTCCATGGGCGGCTGGCTGACGGTCGAGGCTCTGCGCCAATTGAAGCTGCAGGGACGCAGCGACGTCTTGGACCGGCTGCGGGTCATCCTGGCGGCCCCCGATATCGATCGGGACGTCTTCGTCTCCCAGCTGGATGTCATCGGCCCGATGCGCCGTCCGATCACCATTCTTGTCTCGCCGGACGATCGCGCACTGAAGGTGTCCAGCATTCTCGGCGCCGGCTCGCCGCGTGTCGGGGCGGTCGATGTCACCGATCCCAGGGTCGCCGACGCGGCAAAGGCGGCCGGCGTCAACATTATCGATATATCGTCGCTGGAATCGCTCGATCCCTCCAATCACAATCGTTATGTCGAGGCGGTGGCCCTGGCAAAGACGTTGAGCAGGCCGACGGCCAATGCCGGTCTTGGCGATGCCGGTGCCTTCATCTTCGATGCCGCCGCCCAGACCATTTCCAGTCCCTTTTCGTTGGCGGCCACAGTCCTGCGGGGCAACTGAGCCCCGCCAACCGCAAACCGCCAGCCGACCAACCGGCATCTGGCCTACGCGCACCATCGTGCTGCGTCACAATGCGCCCACGACACATTGGGGATAGGGGCCGGCCATTTCGGATTTGCTCACCTCCAGGGTTGACCGGCGACGGGATCCGGTGTCTTGCGCAAGGCAAAGGGTGGATGTCCGTTCGCCAAACGGCGTGACGCAAGCTCCGCTCCATGCATGGACGCTAATGGGCGTTCTATCTCAACGAATTAGTGGTCTCCCGCATGGCGCAATTCGCCCTTGAAACCGAGATAACAGCGCCTGCCGTTCCGGCCGCTCGCGCGAAGCCTGTTCTTGTCTCGCTGATGACGGCATTGTTGCCCGCATTGGCGCGCTCCAGGCCAATCAGTGCGCTTGTTCTGGCCGGCGTCTCCCTCGCCATGGCCGTGCCGCTGTTCTTTGAGGAAAGCCTGGTGCAGATCGCCTGGCGGCTCTGGTTGTCGCGTCATGTCGTCGATCCGGCGGAAAGCACGCTCGGCGTCTCCATGGTGATCGGCGCCATTGCCTCGCGCGGGCTCGTCCGCCTGCCGCGCCGCCTTGCCGACCAGCCGTCGCCGGAGGACGTCGCCCGTGCGGTCGGGATCCTCGCCAATCAGCCCAATGCCAGCGCCGGTCTTGTGCGTCTCGGCGACAAGAAACTGTTGTTTTCGGAGTGCGGCGGTGCTTTCATCATGTATGCCCGCCGCGGTCGTTCGATGGTGGCGCTGTTCGACCCGGTCGGCCCTAAAGCTCTCTGGGTGCCGCTGACGCTGAAATTCATTGCCGAGGCGAAGAGCCGCCGCTGCCGTCCGGTCTTCTACCAGGTCTCGGCCGACTTTCTCCCGGTCACAGTCGAGGCCCGGCTCAACGCACTGAAGCTCGGCGAGCAGGCGGTGGTCGATCTGTCGCGTTTCAGCCTGGCCGGCGGCGACTGGCTGAAGCTGCGCCGCTCGATCAACCGCGCCGAACGCGACGGCCTTGAATTCCAACTGCTGTCGCCGGCCGACGTGCCTGCGGTATTCGACGAACTGTCGGCCGTCTCCGATGCCTGGCTTTCAGCACACAAGGCCGGCGAGAAGGGTTTTTCGCTCGGCACGTTCAAACCGCATTATGTCATGTCCGAGCCGGTCGCCGTCATCCGCCTCGAAGGCCGCATCGTCGCCTTCGCCAATATCCTGACGACAGCTACCGGCGGCGATGCCTTCATCGACCTGATGCGCCATCTGCCCGGCGCGCATCGCGGCATGATGGACCTGCTGTTTGTCCGGATCATGGAACACCTGAAGGCCGAGGGTTTCCGCAGCCTCAATCTCGGCATGGCACCGCTCGCCGGCCTGTCGACCCACAAGCGCGCGCCGATCTGGAACCATGTCGGCCGCCAGCTCTATGAAAACGGCGAGCGCTTCTACAATTTCCGCGGCGTGCACGCGTTCAAGTCGAAATTCGACCCCGACTGGCAGCCGCGCTATCTCGCCGTGGCCGGCGCCGGCTTCCCGATCGCCTCGCTGGTCGATGTCACCATGCTGATCGGCGGCGGCCTCAAGGGCGTGTTGCGCCGATGAGACGCCTGAAGGCGATCGCAATGTCGATGGTCGTGACGCCGGCGCTTGCGAGCCTCGGGCCGATGGCGCTTGTCGTGGTGTTTGCCCTTGCAGCGTCATTTTCGGTTCCGGCCCGGGCCGCCGATTTTGCCACCGTCAGCCTGCCAACCGACCGGATCGTCATGCCCGAAGGCGAGCCTTCCGGCCTTCTCATCCTGTTGTCCGATGCCGATGGCTGGGCCGAAGACGAGGACCGCATCCAACGCAGGCTGGTCGACAAAGGCGCCATCGTTGTCGGCGTCGATCTGCCTGCCTATGTGGCGGCGCTCAGGCGCGAAACGCGCGATTGCCTCTATTTGGTCTCCGATATCGAAAAGCTCGGCCGCCAGATCCATCGCGCCCATGGCATCGAGACGTTCCATCCGCCGATCGTTGCCGGCTGGGGCGAGGGCGCAACGCTGGCGCTGGCGATCCTCGCCCAGACGCCCAACTCGACCATTGCCGAGACGGTCGCGGTCGACCCCGAAGCCGTCCTGCCGCTGGCAAAGCCGCTCTGCACGCCGGCCGAGAAGAAACCGGAGGGCAATGGCATCGTCTATGGCCTGAAACCCGCGCCGCTGCCCGATCCGCTCAGCCTCATCCTCTCGCCGCGGGTGAGTGAAAGCGGGCGCAGCCACGCATTGGCACTGAAAGCCTTCAAGCCGGACATCCGGCTGGAAGACAACGCAGACACGGCCGCTGTCCTGTTGGAGCGCGAGATCCTGGCCGCGTTGGAGCGAGGTGCGGCAAGCCGCGCGCCGCTCGACCTGCCGATCGTCGAATTGCCGGCCGAGCCGCGTTTCGACACGCTGGCCATCATCTATTCCGGCGACGGCGGCTGGCGCGACATCGACCAGAAACTCGGCGGTTTTCTCCAGGCCGAAGGCGTCCCGGTCATCGGCATCGACGCGCTGCGCTATTTCTGGCAGGAACGCAGCCCGGAGCAGACTGCCGAAGACCTGTCGCGCATCATCGCAACCTATCGCGATCGCTTCGGCGTCCGGAATGTCGTGTTGATCGGCTATTCCTTCGGCGCCGACATCCTGCCCGCCACCTACAACCGCCTGCCGCCGGCCGACAAGGCCGTGGTCACCCAGCTCTCCCTGCTGGCGCTGTCGCACAAGGCCGATTTCGAGATCGCCGTCACTGGCTGGCTCGGCATGAGTGGCACCGGCAAGCACGGCGATCCGGTCGAGCACCTGAAGACGGTCGAAGCGGCCAAGATCCAGTGCATCTACGGCCTTGCCGAGACGGCGAGCGCCTGTCCGGCTGTCGCTGCCATCAGCGGCGCCCAGGTGATAGCCCGCCCCGGCGGCCATCATTTCGACGGCAATTACAAGCTGCTCAGCGATCTGGTCCTGAAGCGTCTCGGCTCGACCTGAGCAGAGACGTTGGGGGTAGCGCCGGAAAACCTTTGCCCGCGGTAGCAAACCTCATGCCTTATCAGCTCTTGCATTCTGCGCTATATTGACGGGCAGTTCCAACCGGACCATCGCCGATGACCTCGAATGCCAAACCCCAAGCCAAGCCGAGCGTGTTGCAGGACGAGGAATTCCAGGCCGCTGCCAAAAGCGTGCTGCGCGAGGGAGAAACCGTCTCTGACCTAATCGACCGATCCGCCCGCGCCGAGGTCGAATATCGCAAGGCCCAGGCCGCTTTCATCGCAAGAGGGCTGGCGTCGCTGAAAGAGATGGAAGAGACCGGCGTATATTATACCGCTGAGGAGGTGCATGCCGAGTTGCGTGCCATGCTTGACGCCAAGAAGGCCGAGCTGGCGAAGTGAGGTGGCGGATCCACTACACCCCGAATGCGCGTGCGGACTTGACGCGACTCTATCGGTTTCTGCTGGATAAAGATCTGGTTGCCGCAGAGCATGCTCTGGCGTCAATTATCAAGACCGTAAATACGCTGGCAGATTTTCCGCTTGCGGGCCGGAAATCGTCCGGTTCAGATGAAAATCTGCGCCAGTTGGTCATTCCATTTGGACGCTCCGGCTATCTGGCTCTGTACCATCTTCAAACGGGAAACACCGTCGTCATTCTTGCGATCCGCCACCAGCGCGAGGATGACTACCGTTGACCTTTCGGCCTCACCGGTCACTCGTCTCCCACCGCGGATTGATCCACGGTTCCTGGTTGCTGCGGGGCAGGGGCTGCTTGCCGAGAATATGGTCGGCAGCCTTTTCGCCGGTCATGATCGACGGGCCGTTGAGATTGCCATAGGTCAGGCGCGGGAAGATCGAGCTATCGGCGACGCGCAGGCCCTCGACGCCGATCACCCGGCATTCCGGATCGACGACGGCCATCGGGTCGTCCTTTGAGCCCATCTTGCAGGTGCCGCTCGGGTGATAGGCGCTTTCCAGGTGTTCACGCAGGAAAGCGTCGATCTGATCGTCGCTCTGCACGCCTTCGCCCGGCTGGATTTCCGGTCCGCGAAACGCGTCGAAAGCCTTCTGGCCGAAGATCTCGCGGGTGAGGCGCACGCAGTGGCGGAATTTCACCCAGTCTTCCTCATGGCTCATATAGTTGAAGTTGATCAGCGGGTCGGCCATCGGGTCGGCCGAGGCGAGCGTCACCGCACCGCGCGACTTCGAATGGTTGTAGCCGACATGCACCTGGAAGCCGTGGCTTTTCGCCGCCGCCTTGCCGTCATAGGAAATCGCCACCGGCAGGAAGTGAAACTGGATATCCGGCTGCTTGACGCCCGGCGCCGAGCGCACGAAGGCGCAACTCTCGAACTGGTTCGAGCCGCCCAGCCCCGTGCCGGAAAACAGCCACTGCGCGCCGGCGACCCCCTGCCAGAACCAGGGCAGCCAGGAATAGAGCGACACAGGCTTGGTCGAGACCTGCTGGAAATAGAATTCCATATGGTCCATCAGATTGGCGCCGACGCCCGGCCGGTCGACCTTGACCTCGATGCCCTTGTCCTTCAGATGCGCCGCTGGCCCGATGCCCGACAGCATCAGAAGCTTCGGCGAGTTGAACGACGACGCCGAGACGATCACCTCGCGATTGGCCTTCACCACCTCTATTCTGCCGTTGCGCTCGATCTCGACGCCCACGGCCCGGCCGTTTTCGATGACGATCTTCCGGGCAAAGCAGCGCACCAGCTCGACATTCGGCCGCTTCATCGCGGGCTTCAGATAGGCATTGGCGGCAGACCAGCGGCGCGAGCGCCAGATCGTCTGCTCCATCAGGCCGAAGCCCTCCTGCTTTTCGCCGTTATAGTCTTGGGTGGTCTCGAAACCCGCCTCGCGGCCGGCCTCGACGAAGGCGCGCACCAGGGGGTTCTTCGCCGGTCCACGCTGGACATGCAGCGGCCCATCCGTGCCGCGCCAGCCCTCCTGGCCGCCATGCGAGTTTTCCATGCGCTTGAAATAGGGCAGCACATCCGCGTATGACCAGCCGGTGGCCCCGAGTTCCTGCCACCTGTCGAAATCGTCCGCCGAACCGCGCACATAGACCATGCCGTTGATCGACGACGACCCGCCGATCACTTTTCCCCGCGGCGCGGTGATCCGGCGATTGTTGAGGTTCGGCTCCGGTTCCGACAGATAACCCCAGTTGTAGCGCTTCATGCTCATCGGCCAGGCGAGTGCCGCCGGCATCTGGATGAACGGCCCGATATCCGAACCGCCATATTCGAGCACCATGACGCTATGCTTGCCGTCTTCGGAGAGGCGATAGGCCATGGCCGAACCGGCCGAGCCCGAGCCGATGATGATGAAGTCTGCTTGATGGGTCATGGAGAGGTCCAACGGATTAGTGGAAAGGGTGACAGGATCATCGCGCTGCGCTATAATCTGGTGCATCGGTATCGCTGAGGGCGACGGTGGCGGGATGAAGGAAGTCGTGGTTTCCCAGCGCGCCGACAAGGTGCTGCAGAGCATGCAACTGAAGCGCCGTCTCGCGATCATCGCAAAGGTGAAAGCCTATGCTCGCGGCGAGAGGGTTGACATCAAGAAGATGAAGGGCATGGAACTCTGGCGTATCAGAGTTGGCGACGACCGGGTCATCATCGATGATCAGGGCCGGATTATTTTGATCGTGGCGGCCGGACCGCGTGGCAGCATCTACAAGGAATAGGAAGCTATGGGACGGATCCAGAGGATCGAAATCGAGGGCAAGGCCTATGTCCTGCTGAGCGAAGAAGACTACGAGGACCTTGTCGATGGTCTCGAAGCCAGTGCTGTGCTGGCTGAAATTGCGGGCGGCCAGGAGGTGTGGCCACTGGACATCGTCGAAGCTCGCGCCAATGGTGAAAACCCTGTTCGTGTTTTCCGCACCTACCGCAAGATGACCGTCTCCGACCTCGCAGCCGCTGCCGGCATTTCCCAGCCTTACCTGTCCGAAATCGAGAGTGGCAAGAAGACCGGTTCCGTCGACGTGCTGAAGCGCATTGCGGCCGCCCTGAAGGTCGATCTCGACGATATTGTCGTGTGAGCCGAAACGCAGGCTGGCCGCCTGAATGGAGTGCCGCGCCAGCCCCCCTCTGGCCAGCCCCCCTCTGGCCAGCCCCCCTCTGGCCTGCCGGCCATCTCCCCCACATGGGGGGAGATCGGCAAGGCGCGCCGGCCTTGCCCGCAGGGGCGCTGTGCTGAATTGTCGAGCGGTATTGGAGGCAAAAGCGTGTGCCGCGCGTGATCTCCCCCCGTGTGGGGGAGATGCCCGGCAGGGCAGAGGGGGGCGAGCTTGCGCGACAGCCGCGTTCATCTCAATACGGCGCCTCGCACTTGCCCATGCCGACATAAACCGTCTTCAGCTCGCTGTAATGCTCCAGCGCGGCTGCCGAATTCTCGCGGCCGAAGCCCGACTGCTTCGAGCCGCCGAACGGGATTTCGACCGGGCAGAGATTGTAGGTGTTGATCCACAGCGTACCTGCCTCGAGCTGGTCGACCACCCGGTGTGCGCGGGAAAAATCTGCCGTGAACACGCCGGCCGAAAGGCCGAATTCGGTGGCATTGGCGCGGGCGATCACCTCGGCCTCGTCGTCGAAGTCGAGCACGCACATGACAGGCCCGAAGATTTCCTCGCGGGCGATGGTCATGTCGTCGGTGACATCGGCAAACACCGTCGGCTGGATGTAATAGCCTTCGCCGGCGCCCTTGCTCGGCGAGACATTGTTGGGAATGCCGCCGCCGGTCAGAAGAGTGGCGCCCTCGGCCTTGCCCTTTTCGATATAGCCGAGCACCTTTTCGCGCTGCGCCCAGGAGACCATCGGCCCCATCTGCGTCGCCTCGTCCTGCGGGTCGCCAATGATGATCGCCTCGGTGCGCTCTTTCAGCCGGGCGAGGAATTTGTCCTTCATCGCCTTGTGCACGAAGACGCGCGTGCCGTTCGAGCAGACCTGGCCGGTGGAATAGAAATTGCCGAGCATGGCGCCGGAAATGGCGCTTTCCATATCGGCATCGTCGAACACGATCAGCGGCGACTTGCCGCCGAGTTCCATGGTGACGTGCTTGAGCGAGCCGGCGGCTGCGGCGGCCACCTTGCGGCCGGTCGGCACCGAGCCGGTCAGCGACACCTTGGCGACATCAGCGTGGTTGACCAAAAGCGGACCGGTGTCGCGGTCGCCCTGGATGACATTGTAGACGCCCTTCGGCACACCCGCCTCGATCAGGATCTCGGCGATCTTCAATGCGCCCAGCGGCGTCATTTCCGAGGGCTTGAACACCATGGCATTGCCGGCGGCGAGCGCCGGCGCGCCCTTCCAGCAGGCGATTTGCTGCGGATAGTTCCAGGCTCCGATGCCGACGACCACACCGAGCGGCACGCGCTTGGTATAAGCCCAGTCACCCCCCAGCGGGATCTGGCTGCCGTTCAGCGCAGTAGCAATGATGCCGCCGAAGAATTCGAAGCTGTCGGCGCCCGACGTGGCATCGGCGACGATGGTTTCCTGGATCGGCTTGCCGGTATCGAGCGTCTCGAGTTCCGAAAGCTCGCGGTTGCGCTCCCGCATGATCTCGGCCGCCTTCTTCAGGATCCGGCCGCGGGCCGTAGGGCTCATCGCGCCCCATTCCTTCTGGGCGCGCTTGGCGGAGGCGATCGCCATCTCGACGATCGCGGGAGTCGCCGCATGCAGCTTGGCGATCACCTCGCCGGTCGCCGGATAGATACTTTCGATGACGGTACCGGCGGTATCTTCGACATATTCTCCGTCGATGAAATGGGAAGCTTTCGGTTGGGCTTTCATAATGTCTCTCCGGACGGGTGTTCGTGTCAGTCTTGTCATCGGGTCTATGCCCCTCATCCCCGGCGCAACGTGTTGCGCCTGACCCTGCCGGGCACCTTCTCCCCGTTGGAACGGGGAGAAGGAGGCGCGAGGCTAGCGTTCGGCTTTCCCTCTCTCCGCCTGCGGGGAGAGGGCAGGGTGAGGGGCAATCTGTTCGGGGGTCACTGCGTGCAGCTGCCCCGTGACATAATCCTCGACCAGCGCCACCGAGGCCTCGATCCCCAGCGGGACCGAGCGCAGACTCTGGCGGATATAGAGCCCGTCGATCATCGCCGCCGCGCCGTCGGCGATGCGGCTTGCGTCATCGCGCGCGCAAAGCGGCGTAAGGCCCGACATCAGGTTGGAATGCAGTCGCCGCGCATAGAGCGCCAGCAATCGCCGCGTTTCTTCCGAACGCTGCGCCTCGGAATAGAAGGCAAGCCAGGCCGCGACGACATCCGGGGCAAACTGTCCGGCCTGGAAATTCACCCGGATCACCGCGGAGACGCGCGCGCGCGGCGTCTGCGCCGTTGCAAGCGCTGCCACGACATCCGTCTTCAATTGCCGGAGCAGTGAGCGGATGGTCTCGATCAGCAATTGCTCCTTGGAGCCGAAATAGTGATGCGCCAAGGCAGGCGAAACGCCAGCCTCGCGGGCAATCTCGGACATCGTCACCGACAGCGAGCCATGGTGGCCGATCGCTTTCAGCGCGGCATCGACAAGCGCCTTGCGGCGCACGGGTTCCATTCCGATTTTCGGCATCGAGCAATCCTTTCGAGGGGTAATATATTTTTGATTGACTGATCAATCAATGAAAATCTTGCCGTCAACATCGTTGATCGCAACAGACTTCGCCACGCTGTCAACGGATCGTTTACGGTAAATCCAGACACCGGCACTGGTCATGGCGCAACCGGTGGTTCGCCGCAGGGTAATGCGGCCGAAGCCGCAGACACGACAAAAGCGCTTCTGCGCCGGACGGTCACGATGCAAGACAGGTTGTGACGCGCGTGCCCGAATGCCGAGACGCTTCGCGCGCAGGTAGGGCCGTCATCAAATGTTCATACGGCTGTCACATCCCGGAAAGGTTTTCTTGACGAATTGCAGGCCAAGTTTCGTCCTATAAAAACAAATGCATACTGGAGATAGTCATGGCTTTGGGCGTTGTTGAGGATGGCGGCGTATTGCGTCGCTTCGCCAATGACCAGTTGCTCACCCTGGCCAAGCTGGTGGTCGAGAACGCACTTCAGCCGATTGTCGAAGTCGGGACGGGCGCCGTCTTCGGCTACGAAAGCCTGATGCGCGGTCACGACCGCATCGGTTTCAATTCGCCGCTTGACCTCCTCGACCAGGCTTCAGCCAGCGGCGAATTGCTGGCGCTGGAACAGATGGTCTCGAGCCGGGCGCTCGCCAAGTTCGCCACCCTGCCGGATTGCGCCGCTGCCACCTTGTTCCTCAATCTCGATGTCCGCCTGATCCGCGATGGCGACGCCTTGGTCGACACGCTGCTCGACCAGCTACGCAAGGCCAATATCCCGCCGTCCTCCGTCTGCTTTGAACTGTCGGAACGTTTCGACAATACCGAGGTGCCGGAATTTGCCGGCCTGGTCGCGCGTCTCCGTCGCTCCGGCTTCAAGCTCGCCATCGACGATTTCGGCGTCGGCCATGGCGAGATGAAGCTGCTCTGTGATTACCCTGTCGACTACGTCAAGATCGACCGCCATTTCATCTCGGGCCTCGACAGCAATCCGCGCAAGCGCCACCTCGTCAAGAACATCGTCAATTTCTGCCATGTCCTCGGCGTGCGCGTCATTGCCGAGGGCATCGAGACGGAGGCTGAATTCATCGCCTGCCGCGAATTCGGCGTCGATCTCGTCCAGGGCTGGTTCATTGCCCGGCCGACCACGATGATCACCGAGCTGAAAAGCGCCTTTCCGCATCTGCAGGAGATCGGCAAGGTTCGTCGCAGCACCCAGTCGCTGGACGAAGTGCTGATCCGCAAACAGATCGAACTGATGCCGACCGTCTACGAGCACGAGAACATCGACCATGTCTTCGATCTCTTCCGCCGCAATCCCGGCCAGACCTTCTTTCCGGTGCTCAACGCCAATGGCGAGCCGCGGGGCATCATCAACGAGATCCACCTGAAGGAATATATCTACCAGCCCTTCGGCCGCGACCTGTTGAAGAACAAGGTCTATGAACGCTCGATCTCGCATTTTGTCGATCGCGCCCCGATCGTCGGCCTGGATGCCGATGCCGAGCGGCTGATGACCATCTTTGCCAATATGGAAGGCTCCGACTGCGTCATCCTCACCGAGAACATGCGGTATGCCGGTGTCGTCTCGGCCGCATCGCTGATCCGCGTGATGAACGAGAAGCGCCTGAAGACCGCCCAGGACCAGAACCCGCTGACCAGCCTGCCGGGCAATCGCGCCATCCGCGACTACATGCGCGATATTGCGCTGGACAGCGATGAGACACGCTTCTTCTGCTACTGCGATTTTGACAATTTCAAGCCGTTCAACGACCATTACGGCTTTCATCTCGGCGACCATGCGATCAGCCTGTTTGCAGCGCTCCTCCGCCGCTATTTCTTCTCCGACGGTGATTTCCTCGGCCATGTCGGCGGCGATGATTTTTTCATCGGCGTCAGCGACTGGAGCCGCGAGGAACTGACAGAAATCCTCGACCGGCTGCTGTCGGATTTCCATGACGATGTCGTCGAGCTCTATTCCGAAAAGGACCGTCACGCCGGCCTGATCAAGGGCTTGGACCGGCATGGCCAGGAACGCGATTTCGCCCTGATGCGCTGCTCGATCGGTGTGCTCGAACTGCCAAAGGGCCGCGTCATCGATGACGTCAACCGCATCAGTGCCGAAATCGCCGATCTGAAGAAGGCTGCCAAGGACAGTGATGCCGGTCTGGTCCTGGGCACGTTCGGCGGCGCCTGAGCGTGATCCACCGAACGCGATGTTTCAGCAGCCGTCGTTGCTTACGACCGGAACAGCTGCAGCATGGTGTCGGCACTGGTATTGGCGATCTGCAGCGCCTGAATGGCGAGCTGCTCCTGCGTTTGCAAGGCTTTCAGCCGCGTCGAGACCTCATTAAGGTCGGCATCGACGAGACGACCGATCCCCGTCTCGATACTGTCGGAAAGCTTCTCGGCAAAGTCAGCCTGCATGTCGATCCGCGTCTGAAATGAGCCGAGTTTGCTTGCACTGCTGATGGCGAGCTTCTCCATATGGTCGACACCCTTGAGATATTGGTCGAGGGTGCGCAGGTTCTGGACGATGTCCACCTCGGCAAGGTCGAAGTCCGGCGCATAGGGCGGGTTGGAGCGCACATTGCCGACATAGACACGGGCGGCACGATTGCCGGCCTCGGGATAGACGGTCTGGTCGGCGGCAAACGTAATGCTGTTGCCGCTGGCGGTCACCGAAAGGGCGCTGCCGCCTGCCGCCTGGGCGATCACCGCGGCGAGGTCGTTGGCGCTGCCGATATAGCCGTCGCTGGTGCCGAGGGCTGCGTCGACCACGCCGCGATCGATCGTATAGGTCTGGCGTCCGCCCGGGCCGACCTCGACGTCGAAATAGACCTCCGCCAGGGCCGACACCGTGAACGGCGTGGTGAAGCCAATCGAAGCCATCGGATACATGTTGTCGTGCTTGGCGCTCGGGGCATTCTCAAGGCCCATGGCGAAATTCGCCGGATAGGCGCCGCCGAAATCCGATGTGACCGCCGAGATCGAGATGCTCGACCCGGCATGTCCGGATGTCTCCAGCGAGCCGATCTCGAATTCGGTTGTCGATGACACGCTGGTAAACATGCTCTCATACGCAGTGGCCGGCACCCCGTTATCCTGGAACACCCGCTCCAGCACGGTACGCAGTTGCATGGCTGTGTTGATCCTGCCATCGGTCGTGCCGAGCGCCGCATCGACCTCTGCCTTGTCGATCGTCAGCGCATAGGAATTGCCTGCCGAATGCGTGCCGGCATCGACGGTGAGGGTGAAATTGATGTAGTCGGTTGCGGTAAATGTGCTGCTGCCGGTGAACGCATAACTTTCATGCCCTTCATGCGCTACGGAGTTGACGCCGGTGTCGCGGAAGCCGCCGATGTCGCCGACGCTGTGCAACTGCTTCTGCAGGATACCGCCGCCGCCAAGGTTCAGCATGCTGGTCTGCTTCAGATCGACATTGATCGTCTTCACCTGCACATTGTTGTTGGCGTCGCGGACGAAGGACGAGACCAGCGAGGTGTTGAGCTGAGCGGTTTCGCTGAGATGCGTCGCCGCATTCGTCTTCAGCCAGTTCTGGCCGCTGAAACCGGACGAGGCGACGACGCTTTCTGCCTGCGCGTTGAACTGGTCGAGTTCCTCCTGGATCTTGGCCCGATCGACGCCCTGTTCTTTCGCCGCGACGAGCTTGGCCTTGTATTCGCCAAGCAACTCCACGACCGCTTCCGTGCCCGTGGAGGCGGTATCGACCGTTGCCGCCCCAAGACCCAGCGCATCGCTGACGGCCGAAATGGCCATCTTGTCGGAGCGCATGGTCGTGGCAATCGACCAGTATGCCGCATTGTCGCTCGCATCCACGACACGCAGACCCGACGCGGTCTGTCCCTGTGTCATTTGCAGATTGGAGGCAATAGAGCGCAAGGTCTGGAGCGCAGTGATGGCGCCCAGATTCGTCAGAATACTGGCCATGAAGATCTCAAGTGTTTTGATTTTTTGTAGCCCGTCATGGGCGAAGTCTTATCGCACAATACAATCGTTTTATGGTTAGCAATCGGTTAATGACGGATGCTAAGAAACGGGACGAACGTGGTGTTCACGGAACTTTTCTGTCCTTCATCTCGTTGATTTCGTGAAGATATATCTTAGTATTCACGTATTCTAACCAAAGAGATGCGCGCCGCAGGTGATGTGAACGTAGCGATCGGTCCGATACTCGGGGTTGCACGCAGAATTTTTGACGGTCGACACCCGGTGCTGCGAACGACAGGGTTTCGTCCGCTTTGCCCACGCCATTTGTCGCGCGTGGCAAAGAGCCTCCTTTTCATCGCAATTGCGCTGCTCTATGCCGGTCAGCAATCAAACCCAGGGAGCCTGCCGATGTCACTTCCCGACACCATGCGCTATGTCGATCTGCCCACCCATGGTCCAGCCGAGGTCATGCGGCTGGCAACCGGGTCTGTGCCGAGACCACGTCCCGGCGAAATCCTCATCCGCGTCGAGGCAGCCGGGGTCAACAGGCCGGATGTCGCCCAGCGCCAGGGAAGCTATCCGGCCCCCAAGGACGCAAGCCCGATCCTCGGCCTCGAAGTGGCCGGCGAGGTCGTGGAACTTGGCGAGGGCGTGTCCGGCTTTGCCCTTGGCGACAAGGTCTGTGCGCTCGCCAATGGCGGCGGCTACGCCGATTATTGCGCGGTTCCCGCGACCCAGGCCCTGTTCTGGCCCCGCGGTTACGATGCGGTCAAGGCGGCGGCGCTGCCGGAAACCTTCTTCACCGTCTGGGCCAACCTCTTCCAGATGGCCGGCTTGACGGAAGGCGAAACCGTGCTGATCCATGGCGGCTCGTCCGGCATCGGCACCACCGCCATCCAGCTGGCTCGGGCCTTTGGCGCGACAGTCTATACGACGGCCGGCTCGGCGGAAAAATGCGCCGCCTGCATGGATCTCGGCGCGTCGCGCGCGATCAACTACAAAGTCGAGGATTTCGTCGAGCTGGTCAGGGAAGAGACCGCCGGCAAGGGCGTCGATGTCGTGCTCGACATGATCGGCGCGTCCTACTTCGACCGTAACCTCCAGGTTCTCGCCAAGGATGGCTGCCTGTCGATCATTGCCTTTCTCGGCGGTGCCGTGGCCGACAAGGTCAACCTGCAGCCGATCATGGTCAAGCGCCTGACGGTCACCGGCTCGACCATGAGGCCGCGCTCCGCGGAAGAGAAACGCGCCATCCGCGACGATTTGCAGCTTCAGGTCTGGCCGTTGATCGAAGCGGGGGAGGTGGCCCCGGTCATTCATCGCGTGCTGCCGATCGAAGAGGTGGCCGAGGCCCATCGCCTGATGGAAAGCTCAAGCCATATCGGCAAGATCGTGCTGACACTGGGATGATTTTGACGGGAGACGGGAAGGGGATTGCCCGGTCTGTTGACCAGCTGACGATCTCCAGCGCGCGAATGATCGTGATTCTGGGGGCAAATGTCCAATAAAGTATTTTCCACGCCTGTCATATAACGTGCCTTGCAGAAACGCTGCAACGCACCTACCTTTTAGTCATCGACAACGTAACGAAAGGAAGGTGATCCAATGTCTAATGAGATTTCGGTCTGCGTTTGGGGCTTTGGCAAGGTGATGGTTTTGACGGGGCAGCCCTCGGCCTGACACCACCTTCCTTCGGCCGCTGCCTGGCAGCGTCCGGGTCCAGCTTAGGGACCAAAACTCATGGAGAGCCGCCTTGTGCGGCTCTTTTTGATTCCGGGCGGTGGTTTTGTTCCGGTCGGTTGTCCAGCGCAGCTTACCAGCCGATCAAGCCGAAACCCGGAACCTTGAGGGCAGGGCGGTTGAAATCGAGACCCGCCACCAGGCCGAGGAAGTTCACCTCGAGACCGCTGCGCGCACCGACCGACATGCCAGCCAATCCGCCGAGGCTGAGATGCAGATCGCGGCCGTCATCATCCAGCGCATAGAATCCGCCATCCGGCAGATAGTCGCGTCCCACCGCATCCGGCGGCAGCACGGCACCGAGGTCCGGCACGCTGCGCAACACATGCGCGACGAAAGTATTGGAATTCGGCCCCGGATAGATCCGATAGCCGCCCGGCTCGCCATGCACATAGGCGGTAATCGCTGCTTCAACCTGGGGGATCAGCCGCTCTGCCTCTGCTCCCTTGATCTCGACCACCAGCCGCGGCGGATTGGAATACCAGAAACCGTCCGGCGCCCGGTGGTTGCGGCGGATCGGCGTTCCCCAGCCAACCTTGTCATAGCGCTGATAGGCGCCGCCCTTTTCCTTGGTCACAATCCACGCATGGCTGGCAACAGCCCCCTTCAATCCACCGGTCATTGCGGAAAACACATAGATTGCCGCTGGCGGGCTGTCCTCCGCCCTGGGCAGGATGCCGGCCGATCCCCAGTTTGCCTCGTTCCATCGCCCCGGCCTGTCCGCCGTTGCCCATAGCCCAGCTGACACAAGGGTCGGCAGGATGAAGACCAGCAGTAGGACGGTCAGCAGGCGGATGATAATTTTCAAATCTGGACCTCGTGCATAAAGCGGTGGATTGCGCTAAGAGCCGGAAACAATCCGGGAATTTTGAGGCAAGGCATGAACAATCCGATCACGGTCGAAGTCACGCGCGGTCAACTCGTCGAGAGCCGCCATCGCGGCATGGCCGTGGTGGTCGATGGCGATGGCAGAATTGTCTTTTCCGCCGGCGATGTCGATGCCGCGGTATTTCCCCGCTCGGCCTGCAAGGCGATGCAGGCATTGCCCCTGATCGAGACCGGTGCCGCCGACGCCTATGGCTTCGGCAACCGTGAACTGGCGCTCGCCTGTTCGTCGCATTCCGGCGAACCGGAGCATGTCGCGACCGCTTCCGCCATGCTGAAGGCCGCCGGCCGTGACCTGTCCGCACTGGAGTGTGGCGCGCATTGGTCCTTCGATCAGGCAACGATCATCAACCAGGCCCGCAGCCTCGACAAACCGACCGCCCTGCACAACAATTGCTCGGGCAAACATTCGGGCTTTATCTGCGCCTGCTGCCATTCCGGCGAGGATCCGACAGGCTATTCCGGGTATGACCATCCTTTGCAGCAGCAGATCCGTGGCATCATGGAAAGCCTGACCGGCGCTGCGCTTGGACCCGACAATTGCGGCACCGACGGTTGCTCGATCCCGGCCTACGCCGTTCCGCTGACAGGCCTTGCTTTTGGATTTGCCAAGATGGCCACCGGCCGGGGGCTGGAGCCGATCCGCGCGCGGGCGGCACGGCGCCTGATCGAGGCCTGCATGGCCGAGCCCTTCTATGTCGCGGGCACGAGGCGCTTCTGCACCCGCCTGATGCAGGCGGCCCCCGGCCGGATCTTTGCCAAGACCGGTGCCGAAGGCGTGTTCTGCGCCGTCCTGCCGGAAAAGGGCCTGTCGTTTGCGGTCAAATGCGAGGACGGCACCACCCGCGCCGCCGAAACCATGATCGCCGCCCTTCTCGCCCGCCATTTCGACAAGGACAGCGCCGAGCAGCAAGCGCTGAGCGCCATGGCCAGTCACACGGTGAAAAACTGGAACGGCATCGAGGTCGGCACGGTGCGCGTCACCGATGCACTGTTTGGCTGAGTGGACATTCAAACAAGGCTGACCGCAAGATTTTTGCCCACCGCTGAGGCTGCCTTCACCAATGTATCAAGCTGGATCCGGTCATTGTTTGGATCCAGAAGTCTTCCGAGTTGCGTGGCGCTGGTCTTCATCCGTCGTGCCATTTCGGACTTGGATATGTTCTGCGCAGCCATTTCCTGCTCGATTTGCATGGCAAGCGTCCGCTTGATCGCAGTCGCCGCAACCTGTTCGTAAATGCCTTCGTCGCGCAAGAAGCTCTCGAAGCTCTCGCCGATATGGGGATTGTCGTGATCACGCATGACGCTGCACTTCCTTCATTCGGCTGATTGCAAGTTTCAGTTCTTTCTCCGGTGTCTTCTGCGTTTTTTTGACGAAGCCATGCAGGAGAACCATCTGCCCATCGAGGATAACAAAAAACACTCGCGAGATCTGTCCTGAGGCGATCACAGACCTGACCTCGTAAAGATCCTTCACGCCGACAATCGATCGGCATTTCGGCATTCCGATCGGCCAGCAGAATTCAAGCGTCGCAATGTCCTCGCCGATTGACTTCCGATCCTGTGGCGAAAGGTCCAAAAGCCACTCTCGGACAGGTCTCCGCCCTGACGCAGAGACATAGAAAACTGCCTGTAGTATTTTGGCTGGAGCCACCGGGCTACCTCAAAAGATATACCTTGTAAGGGTTGTTTTCAAGGAAAAATATATCGCGTGCACGTAATGGCTGTATCTTGCTCGGACGCCTTCCCATCTGCAAGCCTAAGCCACCACAATCTCGACACCCGCCTCCCGGTAACCGCCGAGCCCGCGCGGCTTATCCTCCTGCACTACGATCAGCCCGGTGATCTCGGACATCAGTGCCACCAGGCACGGCGATACCGTATCCAGCTTCTCCAACGTCAGCGGCACATAGGTGGCGGCGCTGCGCTCGACGATGCGCCGCTTGATCGCTGCTTCCTCGAAGTCTCCCGTCGTGAGCCCCTCGACCGGATGGGCGGCGGTGACGCCGAGAAAGAAGATGTCCGGCCGAAGGCGGTCGATCGCGGCAATTGCCGCGGCTCCCACCGCGACCATCGAATGTTTGTACAGCCGACCGCCGATCAGGATCACCTCGATCTCCGGGTGATGCTCGAATTCGGCAGCTAAGGTCGGCGCATGGGTGACCACGGTCAGCGCCATGGCCCGCGGGATCTGCCGGGCGATTTCCTCCGTCGTCGTGCCGCCGTCGAGAAACACCATCTGGCCGGGTGAGATCAGCCGGATCGCGGCTGCCGCCAGCCGCTGCTTCTCCTCGGTCGCCACACCCCGCCGGGTGGTGAAATCCGGCAGCATCGGTGCCATCGGCATCGCCCCGCCATGCACCCGCTTCAACAGCCCGTCTGCCGCCATCTCCCGCATGTCGCGCCGGATCGTGTCTTCCGAGACGTTCCAGTCGCGCGCCAGCTGACCCGCAAGCGCACGCCCCTCGCGTTTCAGGATGTCGAGGATCATCTGGCGTCTCTGCTCGGTCAGCATGGTTTCACCTGTTTGTTCACGAATATGCACGATAATAACAAATATGAGTCGACAATCCAGCGGAATCATGCGGAAATACGCAAATTCCCGCATGAGGCGGGAGATGAAGGAGATGACGATGTTGATTTTGATTGCCGGGCCCTATCGCTCGGGCACCGGTGACGACCCGGTCAAGATGGCGGCCAATCTGCAGGTGCTCGAGGCGCCGTCGCATGCTTTGTTCAAGGCCGGCCATGTGCCGATGATCGGCGAATGGGTGGCGCTGCCGGTCTGGCATTCAGCCGGCGGCAAGGCGATCGGCGATGACCTCTATGAAGAGATCTTCCACCCTGTCGCGCACCGGCTTCTCCAGCTGTGCGACGGCGTCCTGCGCCTTCCCGGCGCATCCAAGGGGGCAGACAACGATGTGCGCATCGCCACCGAGCGCGGCATCCCGGTCTGGTACCGGCTGGAAGACGTGCCGGGCGTCGCATGATCTGACTGCCACCCTCCCCTTGAGGGGGAGGGTCGGACCAAAGGTCCGGGGTGGGGTGATCTTTAGGTCCGGCGAAGCCTCAGAGTAACGACGTCCTCACTCCACTTCCGCCAGCCGCTTCTGCCACATCGCCTTGAACCCCGGGCGATCCTGGATGCGCTTCAGCCATTCGCCGGTCTTCGGATGTGCGTCGAACAAAGGCTGGTAGGCCTGCGCATAGCGCACGATTTCGCCAAGATTGATGTCGGCCACGGTAAACCGGTCGCCGACGGCATAGTCATGTGCGGCAAAATGCTGCTCGAGCACGCCGAACGGCCGTGCCAGGATGCGTGCGACGACCTTCGCCTCCGCTTGGCCCGCGTCACAGGAAAGGCGGCCTTCGTTGTTGGCCTGGGAGATTTTCAGTGCCTCGGTTTCGATCGAGGTCGCGCCGAACAGCGTCCATTGCTGCATCTGCGCCTCTTCGGCGATGTCCTTCGGTGCCAGCGGCCCGCCATGTTTCTTGGCCAGATAAAGTGTCTGCGCCAGCGATTCGTTCAGCACAAGGCCATCGTCGTCGATCGTCGGAATGCTGCCCATCGGATTGACCTTGAGGAAATCCGGCGAGCGTGTGTTGAGCTTTGCGTCCGGCGCCATCGGATCGGCAAGCTTGTAGGCCTGCAGCACCGGCACGAGTTCGAACGAAAGTCCGAGCTCCTCGGCCAGCCAGAGAATGCGCGTCGCGCGCGACTTGTAGACGCCGTAGATCTTCAGCATGGATATCTCCTTGTTCCGCAGCGGACGCTATCTGCTGGCCGCTGCCGAGAAAAGCCGTGTCGTGTTGATCCGCCCATGAATTTCGCTGATGCGGCAGCCGATTGACAGAGAGCCCGGCTCAACTTATCCAGGAGAACAAGGGTCCGCAGTTCACCCAGGCGTCACCGTCCCGCGCAGGGAAGCTAAACCTGTCCATTTTCGTCTTCGACGTCAGCTCGTTTTTCCGTGCCGCGTCGGAAGTCGGTGACCACCGGCCATTCTGGATATCCAGGGCACGATATCGAGGACAATGACGATGTCGCGTATCATTCAAGCCTATGAGGCGCCCGATCTGTCGGCGCTGGCTCGCATCCTGAAACGGGAACTGGACGCTCGGGACGAAAAGCCCGGCCATGTCGAGATCCTCAACATGCTGGCGAAAGCTGCGGGTTTTCGCAATTACCAGCATTTGAAGGCGAGCCGCGCCGCGAAGGAGCGTCTCTCCAATCCGGTCCTGCCCGAACCCGAGCCGGCGGTCGATTTCCGCCGCGTCGAACTTGCCGCCCGCTGCTTTGCCGGCACCGACTGCCTGGTCCGCTGGCCGGGCAAGCTCAGCCTGCAGCAACTGGCGCTATGGGTCCTCTGGTCGTTTATCCCGGCCGGCGGGGACATGCCGGAAAAATCGATCAACGACGTTCTGAAGCGTCACAATGGTTTCGGCGATCACGTTCTTTTACGTCGGGAACTGGTCAACATGGGCCTGATGACCCGCACCCGCGATTGCCGGCTTTACCGCAGGGTGGAAAAGAAGCCGCCACCCGATGCGCGGCAGCTGATCCGGCTGGTGACGGCCAATGGCCGCAGGGATTGAGTAATCACGGCGGCAGAACTGGGCGCGCATCGATCCGGTGCGAATAGAGGCCGGTGCCCGGGACGTGACGGCCGTTGAGCGGTACATTCTATCCCGCGAGGTTGAGGCGGTCATTTCCCGCCTCGGCCAGAAGCGCGTGGTCCTCGGTGATGTAGCCGCGGCCCGCGCGCATCAGGCTCGACGCGGCGGTGCGGTCGAGCGCCTTGGCATACAGATAGCCCTGGCCGCTCTTGCAGCCCATGGCGGTCAGCCTGGCTGCCTGTTCGCTATCCTCGATCCCTTCGGCAACGACTCCCATTCCGAGCCCATGGGCAATGTCGAGCAGCCCCTTGATGATGACCCCACCCGCGCGGTCGTGAACCATGCGATGCACGAAACATTTGTCGATCTTGATGATATCGACCGGAACGGTCAGAAGATGAGTGAGCGAGGCAAAACCGGTGCCGAAATCATCCAGCGCGACTTTCATGCCGGCGGCGCGCATGGCTTGGATTTCGGTGGCGACCATCTGGTCGCGCTGCCCCAGATAGACCGATTCCGTCACCTCAGCGACCACGGCGGACAAGGGAACGCCGAGCCGCTCGAAAGCCTTGGCGATCCGCTCGGTCAATCCACCCCGATAAAAGTCGGCGGCGGAAAGGTTGATGCCGACGCGACCGAAATTCAGGCCGGCATCGATCCAGCGCCGGCAATCGGCGGCCGTCTTTTCCAGCATGCAGTCGGTCAATTCCAGCGCGACATGCGCGTCCTTCATCGCCTCCTGGAAATGCCCGGCCGCAACCACTTCGCCGTCCGGCATGCGCATCCGGCACAAGGCTTCGAAGCCCATCAACCGTCCCGTCGCGATCTCGACCAGCGGCTGGTAATAGGCATCGATCCGCTGCTCTCTGAGTGCGTCATCGACATCGTGAATGGCGCGGAAGCGTTTGACGATGGCCGTTCCGAGACCGGGTACATATTCGATATAGCGCCCGCGGGCACGCTCCTTGGCATGGTAGAGCGCATAGTCGGCATTCTGCCGCACAGGCCCCGGATTTTCTCCGGCGGCCGCGCGCGCGCCGCCGATCGTGATCGACGGATAGAGCAGGTGGCCATCGCATTCGCAGGGCATCTTGATCGAGGCAAGCAGGTCGGCGGCGAGCGTCTTCGGGTCAAGGTCTTCAAGGCAGGGAATGATGATGGCAAACTCGTCGCCGCCAAGACGAAACGCCATGCCCGGCTCGACGTGCTCCGTCAGGCGCCGCGCCACCATGCGGATCAGGTCGTCGCCGGCCTGATGGCCGAATGTGTCATTGACCATCTTGAGGTTGTCGACATCCGTCAGCAGCAGTCCCCATTGGCGACCGCTGCCTGCCTGGATCTGCACCACGTCGTTGAAGCGGGCGCGGTTCGGCAATTGCGTCAGGGCGTCCGTTTCACCCAGCCGACGCCGTTCGGCAATGCGCCGGTCGCGCTCGATCGCAATGGCACACAGGTGCACGCAAGCCGCAACCAGGTCGCGCTCCAGTGCGGATGGCCCGCGTGGCGTGCGGTAATAGAAGGCGAAGGTACCGACCACCTCACCCGAGACGAGCATCGGCGTCGACCAGCACGCCATCAGCCCGTGCACGAGCGCAAGGTGCTTGAAGTCCTGCCAGTAGGGATGGGTCTCGATATCCTCGACGACGACGGGTTTGCCGGTATAGGCGGCGCTGCCGCAGGAGCCGATGCCGGCTCCTATCGATACTCCGTCGATTGCCGCCGCATAGGCCTTTGGCAGGGAGGGACCGGCGAGATGGCGTATGCGGTTCTCTTCGTCGAGCAGAAGCACCGAACAGACGATGTCGGGCGCTGTCTTTTCCGCTTCCCGGCACAGAAAATCGACGGTTTCCGCCAGCGGCAGGCCCGTGGCGATCTTTTCGAGAATGATATTCTGTAGCTTGAGCAGCATGGTCGACTTCACTGGAATGAGGCGTTCGGCAACTTAAGCATTGCAGGGCTTAAACAGGGATTACGATTTTGCGCTTGCGCTAATATTAGTGACTGTAAACTTAAGTCTATTGCTAATACTTGATGAAATTGCCGGCGATGGAGCAGCGCACGCACAGGCTGACCAGTTCACGCAGTGAGACGGGGCCAGGCTCAGCCCCGCCGGTTGCCCTCGACGGTCAGTGTTTCCGTGTCATGTGCACCATCGACGAGATCCTGCGTGACCTTCTCGGCCCATCGATAGCCGAGGACGGCACCCGTCGGTGTCTCCGAAAACAGATTGTGGCTGACCACGACACTGCCGGTGCCTTCGACGACACTGATCATCACGCCGACAGGCGCCTTGCGGATGATGTTGTCGGAAACCACGACATTGCGCAGATAGGGGCCCCAACCCAGCATCAGGCCGGCCTTGGCGGCTTGCTCGATCACATTGCCGGTCACGGTGGTCTCGGCTTCGACGGCGATGCCATAGCCGAAGCCTGCGCCGTCATGCACGTAGGGGGCCTTGGCAGTGATGTTGCGCACGATATTGCCGCTGACCGATGACAGCCGGCCGCCCTGGTCGAAATTGACCACCGAAATGCCGTTGGCGGCCCCGTCGACCAGATTGCCGTCGATCAAGGCGCCCTCGAAGTCAAATTCGGCATAGATCGCCGTTTCGCCGGAGCGCAAAGCCTGGTTGCCGCTGATGATGACATTGGAGGCCGAATTCGCCCGGATCGCGGAAAAGGCGCAGTCCGACACATGGTTGCCTTCGATCATCACGCCATCGGTGCGAAACAGGTTGATGCCGTTGCCGTGCTGGCCGGTGCCGCCATCGGTTGCGGCGATCCGGCTGATCCTATTGCCGGTAATCATCGTGTTGTCAGCGCCCTTGGTCCAGCGATGCACCAGGATGCCGCCATTGCCGCAGTCGCTGATCTCGTTGTCGCGGATGCTCATCGCCCGGCCTTCGACCGACCAGATCGCCGCCTTCGCCGCACCGGTGATCCGGCTTGTCGCAATGCGCCCACCACAGCGTTCCATCTGCACGCCGTATTTGCGGCTGCCGGTGATCTCGCAATTGTCGATGACCACGTCCTCGACGCTGCGGAAGGCGAGGAGCCCTTCCGTATAGTCGGCAAGCCAGCGATTGGCGCCGTCGAAGGTGATGCCGGACAGGCTGATTTGGCGCACGTCGCGCGCCGCGATCAGATGGCCGTCGCCGCGATAGGCGAGCCGGGTTGCACCGGCAACACCGGACAGGCGCGTCCCCTCCGGAAGGTCGAGGTTGGAGACCTCGTAGGTGCCCGCCGGCAGGAAAACCGGCTGCCCGACCTTGGCGGCTGCGTTGATCAGCGCCTGCAGCTTGCGGCTCTGGTCGTCGTCTGCCCCCGGCATGACGCCAGCCTCTGCGGCATCGAATCCGCCGCGCAATTCGATTTGGCTCAGCGATTGTGCCGCCGCATCGGGTGCGCGCAGGCCGGCAAAGCCCCCGGTCGCGCCGGTTACAACAAGGCCGCCAAGGCCGGATAGGATGCTGCGTCTGGTCTGCATGGGTTTTCCGGGCGTCGGCGGCGTCCGGCAAGCCTTCGCCGGATCGCTTCAAATCTGGCTGAAGCGCCAGGGCAGGGCAAGGGCGGAGCAAGGCATGCACGCGATCGGCTGCGATCATGGTGAATCCCGCGACCGATCAGACTGCCCTGGCGTTGATTTCAGGTGAAGATGTGGCGTTTCATCCGGCGGTTTTGATCGCTGCGAATGGTGGAAACCGTTTGCGCCAGATCAATGACTTCGTTCGGGCCTGTCGTAGTTTGGCCGCAAGCAACAATCCTGAGGGGCGAACATGCTTGGTCTGACTGCAGTCCTCTACATCCTCGTCGCCAGTGCCCTCGGCGGCGCTGCGGTGATTACCGTGCTGTCGCTGGATCTGGTCCAGGGATGGCATATCGCCGGTGCCTTCCTGGGTGGCTGTCTGGTTGCGCTGCCGGTTGCGATCCTGCTCGGCCGCAGGATCTACAATGCGCTCCAGGGGCCGAAAGCGATCTGAATTTTCTTTCGACGCGTGGACGAAGGGGGTGTCAACGGTTTTTGGCGGAGCCACGACACTCGCGGTGGAACAGCCCGCGTCGACCGGCCGGCATTGTCTCGGGGGAGGGAATGCCGGCCGGGCTGTTTTCCGCTCCCGTCAAGCCCCTATTCGGCTTGCTCGAACTGGTCGAGCTGCGCTTCGAGGCCGGCCGTGAACCGGTCGTAAAGCGTTGCGAATTTCACGATGTCGTCCTGCGGCCATCCCGCCGTGGCCTCGATGATCAGTTCCCGCTTGATCTCCTCGATCTGCTCCAGCACCTGCTTGCCGGCCGCCGTCATGCGCACGATGCTGCGCCGTCCGTCCTCCTGCGAGGCTGCCCGTTCGAGCAGTCCCTGCCGGACTAGGTCGGCCACGATCCGGCTGCCGCGCGACGGATCGATCCGCATCTGCTCTGCAATCGCTCCGACCGTCACCTCCTGATGCGGCGCCACGCGCTTGATCACGCCGATTGCATCGATATCGGACAATTCCAGCCCGGTGCCGATGCGTTTCAGCGCCATGCGGCCGATGAACCGCCTGCCGATCAGCAGGCGCATGCGCGTCATCGCCTGGCCGATGCCGGCAAGGGCGGGATCACCGCCCTGTTCCGGTGTTGCGGTGCTCGCTTGCGGCCGCGTGTCGGTCTTGTTCCGTGTCTCTGTCATCGTGGCAGAATAGCAGCTTCATTCGGACCGCGAAAGCAAAATAAGTGACTTTCGCATTTATATGCTGTTGACATATAAATGCTTGAGGCACATTTTGGAGGCAACAGGAGCCCCATCATGGACAATTCCGTTTCGAATGCCTCAAACCGCCCCGTGCCGGCCGCCGGTGCAACACAGGTTCCGCCGCCGGTCTCCATTTCGCCATCGCTTTCCCCGGGACCGCCTTCCCCTGTTGCCCTTCCGCCACTCGTCACCGATCCCAAACTGCGCCTCGTTGTCTATCTGCTGCTGCTCACCGCCATGTTCATGGCGACGCTGGACAATCAGATCGTCTCGACGGCGCTGCCGACCATCGTCGGCGAGTTCGGCGAACTGGAGCGCTTCGGCTGGGTCGGCTCGGCCTATCTCCTGACCACCAGCGCGGTCATGCCGCTCTATGGCAAGCTCGGTGATCTGTTCGGCCGCAAATATGTCATCATCGCCGCCGTCACCATCTTCACCCTAGGCTCGCTGGTTTGCGGCCTGGCCGTCTCGATGAACACGCTGATCGCCGCGCGGGTGCTGCAGGCGCTCGGCGGCGGCGGCATCATGGTGTCGATCTTCGCCATCAATGCCGATCTCTTCGAGCCGCGCGAACGCGCCCGCTACCAGAGCTATACCAGTCTCGTGCTGATGGCGTCCGGCGCCACGGGCCCGGTCCTCGGTGGCACGCTCAGCGATCTTTTCGGCTGGCGTTCGATCTTCCTGGTCAATCTGCCGATCGGCATCCTCGTGCTGGCTGGTCTTGCCCTTCTGCTGCCCTATCGCAAGCCGCAGCGCCGGCCGAAGATCGACTATGCCGGTGCGGTGCTGCTCGCCGGTGCGGTGGCGAGCATTGTGTTCTGGGCCGACAGCGGCCAGATCTTCGGCTCGCTGATTGCGCCCGAGAGCCTCGGCGTCGTAGCCTTCGGTGTGCTGTGCCTCGCCGGCTGGATCTTCGTCGAACGTCGCGTGCCCGAACCGGTCGTGCCGCTGTCGCTGTTTTCCAGCCGCACCGTCAATCTGCTGCTCTGCATCTCGGCCGTCTCCGGCGCGATCGGCATCGGCTCGGTCAACTATGTCGCGCTCTTCCTGCAGACCACCACCGGCCTGTCGCCGTCGATGGCCGGCCTGCTGTTCATCGCCACCACCGGCGGCATCGCGATCGGCTCCCTGTCTGCCGGCCGGATCATTTCCAAGCATGGCCGCTACAAGCCCTTCGCCATCGCCTCGACGGCCACCGGCATCGTGAGCCTTGCCGTGTTCAGCCAGATGCATGCAGGGACCCCGATCGTCCTGCTCGGTCTCGTCATGCTGCTGCAGGGCATCGGCATCGGCATCGGCCAGCAGGTGCCGGTGATCGGCGTGCAGAACGCCGCGTCCGGCGCTGATGTCGGTGCCGCCACCGGCACGGTGACGCTGACCCGCATGGGCGGCGCCGCGATCGCCAT
Source organism: Rhizobium sp. CECT 9324 (assembly GCF_918741265.1). Lineage (NCBI taxonomy): Bacteria > Pseudomonadati > Pseudomonadota > Alphaproteobacteria > Hyphomicrobiales > Rhizobiaceae > Rhizobium > Rhizobium sp. CECT 9324. The sequence goes on from NZ_CAKKMZ010000001.1 coordinate 1,604,894, forward strand.
CTCGATCTACGGCGCGATCATCAGCGCCGGTCTTGCCCGTGTCTCGATCGCACTGCCGGACGGCGGCGATTTCCGCAATCTGACGCCGCAGATGCTGTCGCACCTGCCGCAGACGGTCCAGACCACCATCGCCAACGCCTATTCCGACGCCTTCCTGCCGCTGTTCCTCACCGCATCCGGCATGATGGCGCTCGGCCTTGTCGCCGCTGTGATGCTGCCCAATGTCCGCCTGCCGGTTGCCAAGGGCAAGGACGCCTGACCGGCGTGCAGCCGACGCATCATGTCGGCGCAGGCCGAGGTCACCCCCACCCACCGCGGTGCTTAGACCTCCTCCCCCTCGGGGAGGTCGCTGGTTGCCGCTCGCCGTCTACCCTCCCATTGAGGGGGAGGGTCGGACCGAAGGTCCGGGGGGGGTGACCTGGCACGCACCGCAGCAGAAGACGGCGGGACCATCTACGCCGGCACGCTGTGAAACTGTCCAAACCACCAGCCTCGCGCCAGCCGCGACTGCCATGGTGCCGCCGTCGAGCTCAGTCTGAATCGGTGGAAAATGGTATCTAAGGTCTTCTTCTCCGGCATGCCCCAGCGCCAGTCCATGGTCACCCGTGTTTTTGGCCTGGCCGCAACCGGTCTGATGCTGCCGGCCCTTTCGAGCTGCATTCTGGTCACCGATACCAGCCGGATGAACATCGATGTCTTTCAGGACGAGGTCGCGCCCGTCTGGCATGATCCGGCCCGCACACCGCCCGCGGCCACCCAGCCGGTGCCGCAGCGCCGCGAACTCTACCAGACCCAGTTCCACCAGACCTATGGCCTGCCGGTCACCAATCCGCTGCACCGGGCGATGTATGGCGTGATCCGCGACAATGATCACACGCTGCCGGCCATACCGCTCGACCGGGTCAACCGTGACATGCTGCGCCAGGAGGTTGAGTACCAGACCACCGAGGCGCCCGGCACCATCGTCGTCGATACCAAGGCGCATTATCTCTATCACGTGCAAGCTGGCGGCAAGGCTGTGCGCTACGGCGTCGGCCTTGGTCGTGACGGTTTCGCCTGGTCGGGCAGGGGCGTGATCGAGCGCAAGGCCAAGTGGCCACACTGGACCCCGTCAGACGAAATGGTCGCACGCCAGCCTAATCTCCGGCCCGTGTCTGCATCCGAGGGTGGCATGGTCGCCGGCCTGAAGAACCCGCTCGGCGCCCGGGCGCTCTATATCTACCAGGACGGCAAGGACACGCTTTACCGCGTCCACGGCACGCCCGACTGGCAATCCGTCGGCAAGGCGACGTCGTCGGGCTGCGTGCGCATGTTCAACCAGGACGTCATCGATCTCTTCGACCGCGTGCCGAACAAGACACCGATTGTTGTCATTTAGAGACAGGCTCGGACCGCGAGGGCCCCTCTCGCAAAGTTGAAAGGCCTGCGCGGTTGCCTTTGTGACCGCTTTCCTGTTTGCATCGCCCTGGGGCGGAACAAAGCGCCGGCTGAGACGTCTTGAGATGTCTCGCTGCATTCTACAGGAAATCAGTATCTCAATGTCATCTTCGAATAACCTGACCCGACGCTCCCTTCTGTCGCTGACAGGTCTTGGCGCCGCGAGCCTGCTCGCCAGTTGCGCCTCTTCCCGCCCCATTTCGCCGAGCCTGCGGCTTGACGGTCCCGTCGCGCGGCCGATGGTCGCTGCGCCGCCAACCGGCCGCTCGCCGGAACTCGATGCCATGTATGGCGAAATCTTCGATGGCGGTTATGTCATCCCGGCCGTGCCGTACTGGAAGATCCCCGAGCGCTTCTATCGGCAGCAGGTCATCGACCCGACCGGCCAGCCGGCCGGCTCGATCGTCGTCGATACGCCCAACCGCTTCCTCTATCTCGTTGAACCGGGTGGCACCGCCATGCGCTACGGTGTCGGCATTGGCCGCGAGGGTTTTGCCTGGCAGGGCACCGGCGTCATCCAGTGGCGGCAGAAATGGCCGAAATGGACCCCGCCGGATGAAATGGTCGCCCGCCAGCCGGAACTGGTCCAGTATTCGATCGCCAATGGCGGCATGCCGCCCGGCCTGAAGAACCCGCTCGGTGCCCGCGCGCTCTACATTTTCCAAAACGGCGAAGACACGCTCTACCGCCTGCACGGAAACCCCGACTGGAGCTCCATCGGCAAGGCCGTCTCGTCCGGCTGCGTGCGCCTGATGAACCAGGACATCATCGACCTCTACGAGCGCGTGCCCAACAAGGCGAAGATCCAGGTCTGGCAGTAAGCGCAACCACCCTCCCCTTGAGGGGGAGGGGCAGCTTTACCCATCTCCCAATTGCGCCTGCAGCCGCTTGAGGCTGTCGCGCAGGGTCTCGACTTCGGCGAGCGAACAGCCGGTCTGCTCGCCGATGGCTCGGAACACGCCGACGGCCTGTTTCTTCAGCGCCCGACCCTGGTCGGTGACCGTGATGAACACCTGCCGCTCGTCGGCTGCGTCGCGTCGGCGGCCGACATAGCCGGCCTGCTCGAGGCGCTTCAACAGCGGCGACAGCGTGCCGGAATCCAGCCCGACCATCTCGCCGAGCCCCTTCACCGGCACATCATCCTTTTCCCACAGCGCCATCATCACCAGATACTGCGGATAGGTCAGTCCAAGCGGCGCCAGCAGCGGCTTGTAGGCACGGGTGAACGCGTGCGCCGCGCCGTAGAGTGCAAAGCAGAGCTGCTTGTCGAGCGTCAGCTCTTTTTCCAATGTCTCGTCGTCCATGGTGTGATCGAACCTCCTGCGCTGCGGATCTGATTTCTGATTCTGTCGGAATAATTATTTCTATGCAATGCGCAAAAAACAATTGCGCACAAATCAATTGTACGGTACATAGTGCCTATCGCCTCACAAGACAACCCCGGACAAGGACATACACCATGGCTATTCTCTACACCGCACATGCATCCGCCACCGGTGGCCGCACCGGCCACGCCGTCAGCGACAATGGCGTTCTCGATGTCGCTCTGACCACGCCGAAGGAACTGGGCGGCGACGGCGCCACTGGCACCAATCCCGAACAGCTGTTTGCCGCCGGTTATTCCGCCTGCTTTCTCGGCGCGCTGAAATTCGTCGCCGGCAAGGAAAAGCTGAAGCTCTCGGAAGACACCAAGGTCTATGCGGAAGTCGGCATCGGTCCGCGCGCCGACGGCGGTGGTTTCGAAATCGAGGTGAAGATCTCGGCCGAGATCCCCGGCGTCGAGCGCGAACTGGCTGAAAAGCTGGTCGCTGCAGCCCACATCGTCTGCCCCTATAGCCATGCCATGCGCACGTCCACCGAAGTGCAGGCCTCAGTCCGCTGACCTTCGACACAAAGACGACGATCCACCGCGAAAGGCCGGTACTTTGCCGGCCTTTTTGCGTGTCGGGGAGGGGCGGCGACGCGCCGCGGCAAGACTGTCAATTTTCTACAGCGAAATGGGCAAGTTGGTCCGCATGCGCCTTGCGAAAGGCGGGGCGATCGGTCGACCGCGTCACATATGCCTTGCAGGCGGGATAATTCGTCAATCCATCCAGCCGTTGGACGAGGCGCAACACGTCTGCCATGGCAATGTCGGCGATGGAAAAACGCCCTGCCAGCCAATCCTGGCTGTCCAGAACCGCTTCCATGCGATCAAGGCGTGCCGTGAGAAAATTGCTGATTGCCGTAGGGACGCTGTTCGCCGGGTCGGAAAAGCGGAAGATCGACCACGGCAGGCTGGCCATCTCTACCGAATTGAGTGCCGCGAACAGCCATTCCTGTGTTTTTGCTCGCCCGGCACTGTCCGAGGCAAGCAGCAGGTCGCTCCGTTCTCCGATATAGAGAAGAATCGCCCCGCTCTCGAAGATCGAAGTCTCGCCGTCAGTGAGCCAGGGCACTTGTCCGAAGGGTTGATGCGCGATGTGCCGGGCTTCCCTGCTGCGAAAAGGGGTGCTTTCGACGCGGTAGCCAAGGCCGGCCTCTTCCAGGGCCCAGCGAACTCTGAGGTCTCGCACATAGCCACGCGGCAACTCCGGCACCCAGTCGTAAGTTGTCAATATCAGGTCTGCCATCGTTCGGCCTCTTCTGTTGTAGAGCATGCACGCGGTCTGCGACGGTAATCAACCGTGTCGGTTGATTTCACCCGCTCACCTCCAGCATGCCCAGCCGCAGCACATCCGCATCGACCGTCATCGCCGCCTCGATATCGGCATGCACCGCACGCCAGATGGGCACGGCCGCCGACAGAACGGCGGTGCCGTCCGGTGTCAGCTTCAGCCGCCGTCCGCGCTTGTCCTTCGGATCCGGCTCGACCGTGATCCAGCCGCGCCGCTCCAGCGGCTTGAGCGCCGCCGTCAGCGTCGTCCGGTCCATGGCGAGTAGCCGCGCGACGGGCCCCATCGGCGGTGGTTCCGGCCGGTTCAGTGCCATCATCAGGGAAAACTGCTGGTTGGTCAGCCCGAGTGCCTTCAGCGCGGTATCGAATCGCCGCGCCAGCGCCCGGGCGGCGCGCTGTGCGTGCAGGCACAGGCAGGCGTCACGAATATGCAGCGTGGTCGAATAGGGAATCACGGGGGCATTTGACATAAGTCATATATGTTGATATCAACGTAAAAGTCAAGAGGAGGACGAGGAAATGGAACATTCGATCGTATCGCATGACGAGTGGCTCGAGGCACGAAAGGCGCTGTTGGCTAGCGAGAAGGAACTGACCCGCCTGCGCGACAAGGTGAATGCCGAGCGCCTCGCTTTGCCCTGGGTCAAGGTCGACAAGGATTATGTCTTCGACACGCCGACCGGCCGCAAGAGCCTCGCGGACCTGTTTGACGGTCGCAGCCAGCTGGAGGTCTATCACTTCATGTTCGGCCCGGACTGGGATGCCGGCTGCCCCGGCTGCTCGTTTTATGCCGACCATATCGATGGCATGCTGCCGCATCTCAACAATCACGACGTCACGCTGATCTGCGTATCGCGCGCGCCGCTCGACAAGATCGAGGCCTACAAACGCCGGATGAACTGGCAGTTCCCCTGGGTCTCGTCCTTCGGCAGCGATTTCAATTTCGACTTCCATGTCTCGTTCACACCGCAACAGCTGGAATCCGGCAGCGTCTATTACAATTTCCGCGAGACGCCGCGCGAAAATGCCCATGACGAACTTCCCGGCCTGTCGAGCTTCTACCGCAATGAAAAGGGCGAGATCTTCCACACCTATTCGCAATATGCGCGCGGTGGCGAGGAAGCGCTCGGCGCGCTGATGATGCTCGACCACGCGCCGCTCGGCCGCAACGAGACCTCGACGCTGAGCTTCGTCAAGCGCAAGGACGAATACGAACAGAAACCGCTCGCCGCTGCCAGCTGCCACTGACGCGTCCTGGTAGGGCTGCAAACTGCATCTGCATCTCGACCGCCATCAACCGCAAACGCAAAGTGCATCACCGATGAACGCGTTTCATTGGTGATGCACTTTCCGCAATGGGAGGAAATCATCATGGAGTTTGCAAAGCCCCGCGAAGAACATCGCTTTCTCGACAGGCTGCTTGGCGACTGGATCTACACCAGTTCCACCGGCCACAAGGATTATGACGTTAACGATCCGGACAAGGTGTGGACCGAGACCGTACGCTCGATCGGCGGCCTCTGGGTGCTCTCGGAAGGCGAGGGCGGCATGGGTGATGGCAGCCGGTCTTCGATGATCATGACACTTGGCTATGATCCACGTCTCGGGCACTATGTTGGAACCTGGATCGGGTCTATGATGGACAAGCTCTGGGTCTACAAGGGCTGGGTCGAGGACGATGGTCAGACGCTCGTGCTGGAAGCGGAGGGCCCGTCGTTCGAAGATCCGTCACGGACGGAGGTCTACCGGGATGTCATTCATTTCCACGATGACGATCACCGGTCGTTCTCCGGCAGCGTCCGCAAGCCGGATGGCAGTTTCCATGTTTTCATGACCAGCGAAAGCAAGCGCCGCGCCTGAAGCGGCCAACAGGGAGAACACCATGCACAGCATGCACGGCAAGTTTATCTGGTATGAATTGATGACCAGCGATACCGCTGGGGCGGCGAAATTCTATGGCGAGGTTGCCGGCTGGACCGCCAAGGACAGCGGCATGCCGGATATGGACTACACCATCCTGTCCATTGCCGGTTCCGAAATGGGTGTCGCCGGCATGCTGGCCCTGACCGACGAGGTCAAGGCGCGCGGCGTTCCCTCGAATTGGACCGGCTATGTCGCCGTCGACAATGTCGACCGGGTGGCTGATCACTTCGTCAGCGATGGCGGCAAGGTGATGCATGGCCCGATCGACATCCATGGTGTCGGCCGCTTTGCCGTGCTTGCCGATCCCCAGGGTGCCGTCCTTGCCGTGATGACACCGATCATTCCGGCCGGCGGCGTGCCCCCCGAACCGGCCCCCGATACGCCCGGCACCTTTGGCTGGCGCGAATTGCTGGCCCGCAACGGCGCGGAAGCCTTCGATTTTTATGCCGGCATCTTCGGCTGGCAGAAGGATACCAGCGTCGACATGGGCCCGATGGGCGTCTACCAGCTGTTTCGCAAGGACGATCAGGTGATCGGCGGCATGATGACCAAGCCGGCCGAGGTGCCGCTTCCCTGCTGGGGTTATTACATCAATGTCGATGCGATCGACGCGGCCGTCGCGCGCGTGACGAACGCCGGCGGCACGGTGATCCAAGAGCCGATGGAAGTCCCCGGTCCTGCCTGGATCATCCAGGCCATCGACCCCCAGGGTGCCTATTTCGCCCTCGTCGCGCCCAAGCGCTAACGGCTTTTGCCGGGCAGCTTGTCGCTCGTGCCACATTGACGCGCGCGCCGCGCCTTGGCCCCTCACCCTGACCCTCTCCCTGACCGTCTTCCCGCAGGCGGGGAGAGGGGAAAGATACGTTTGTGCCGGTACGCCGGCCAAGCCCGTCCTTCTCCCCGGCTGCGGGGAGAAGGTGGCGGCAGCCGGATGAGGGGCAGCCGCGCAGACAGCCTGATGAGAGGCAAGGCGCAACGTTCGGACGAGGGGCACAGCGGCAAGGAACAAGGCGCAAACAACGGCTTGCCCGACAGGCGAGACGCAGCTGTTGGCGGGATCGAACACGATCGGGTATCTGGAAAACGCGCCCGATGCGAAAGGCGCAGTCCGACGGCAGGACCGCAAATGGGCCGGTCGGTATTATGCTTTTGTGGCGGCGGTCTTGCGCGGCGCGCGTGTCTTCTTCGGTGCCGGCGGTGTCACGGTCTGCTCGGCTTCGCGCTGCATGCGCAGGGCCCTCAGCGCTTCGGTCTTGCGATCGCGCTGCTTGACTTCCTGCTCGATGATCGCGCGCGCGGCGCTGTCAGTCGTCGTCGCCTTGTCCTGGGCGGCAACCTTCTCAGGCTTGAAAAATTTGTCCTTGGTCGCTGTCATATCCGTCCTTCCTCCACGGTATGGGCCTGAAGCTTCAGGCATCCACGGTATCGGTCATCGTTGTTTGATGGGGTCGCTCGGGTGGCCGGCGACCTGAGAGGCAGGCAGCGGCGGGCGCGCCAGAGGCGCGCGCCCGAACCCATGGCCCTTAGCGGGCGGGGCGCAGCACCTTCTTCGGTGCCGGCAGCAGGCCTTCGCGCTGCAGCTTCTTGCGCTGGAGCTTGCGCTGGCGACGAATGGCTTCAGCCTTTTCGCGTGTGCGCTTTTCCGAAGGCTTCTCATAAGCGCTGCGGGTCTTCATTTCACGGAACAGGCCTTCGCGCTGCATCTTCTTCTTGAGAACGCGCAGGGCTTGGTCGACATTGTTATCTCGGACGAGGACTTGCAAATTCGCTTCCTTTCCGGGCTGTAGGCCCGCGAGTTTGAATGGACGGACAATGGGGATGAACAGCAAATGCGCCATTCCCCTCGAAAGATCCCGGAAAAGTGCCGAAATCGCTAAAATTGGCCTCTCGGCCGAAAACAATAAAAAGGCCGGGAAAACCCGACCTCTTCCTGTCACTCAGCCGACCGTTCCGGAAAATCCGTGGCCGGCAGGGCGAGCGACAAAATCAAGCGGCGCGAAGGTTGTCGGCAGAGCTCTTGCCCGTGCGCTTGTCCTTGACGATTTCGTATTCGACCTTCTGACCTTCGGTCAGTTCGCGCATGCCCGAACGCTCGACGGCAGAGATATGAACGAAAACGTCAGCAGAACCTTCGTCAGGCTGAATGAAGCCGAAGCCCTTGGTGCTGTTGAACCACTTAACGGTACCTGTGCTCATAACGATTCCCTTTCAATCGTTGGACTAACCGGAGAGATATTCGACCGGCCTATCGATCTTGAGAGGAAATCTGGCGTGCGCCGCTGGCGCGTAGACAAAGGTCACTAGCAATCTTCGATGGGCGCAATATAGACTGCCAGCGGTCAAACACAAGAAAAAAGGCCGATGCCCCCTTGGCGGCGCTTCCCCATACAGAGAATGCGCCGGGCGATCAGGCTGTTTTTACAGGTGTAACCAGCGGTTTGTAGAGGATGATTTCGTCCGGCGCGGATTGCGAGGTGGGCAAGGGCGGAGGCATCGATGCTCCGGATTTGGCGCGACACCGGATTTCTCCGTCGACCATGCGTCCTCTGCAAAAACAGTACGACGAATCTTCGGGCTTCCTGCTACACGAAAGCGCTCGCCTCGCCGAGTTCGCCCGCCGAGATGGCGTGCGCTGACCCATTCAACGCTACCGACAGGCCCATCCGATGCAGAAGTTCCTTTCCGCAGCAGTCATCCTGCTGCTCTCCGCCACCACGTCGCTCGCCGGCGAATTTGCGTTCCCGTCCGACGCGCCGGTGGCAACCGTCACCATTCCCGATAGCTGGCAACCGTCCGAGACCGAATACGGCGTCGAAGGCACGTCCGATGACGGCGGCACCTATATCTCGCTCGACATCGCCGGCGACAGCGACATGGACGCGGTGATGACGCAGGTCTTCGCCTTCCTGTCCGAAAACGGCGTCGAGCCGGATCCGGCAACCCAGAAGGACAGCAAGGACACGCTGAACGGCATGCCGTTCGAGGCGATCGACTGGCAGGGCAAGGACAAGGACGGCCCGGTTTCCATCGGCGTCGGCATTATCGGCCTGTCGGCCGAAAAGATCGCCATCGTCACCTATTGGGCATCGGTCGAAACCGAAGACAAGAATTTGCCGGAGGTCGGCAAGATTCTCGCGACCGTCAAGCCGGTCAAGTAAACGGGCACCAAAGCCGGCAACAACAGGTGGCGGGAGCCGCCGCCACCTGTTTTCGACCAAGGTTCGGCATTCAAAGGCCGGGTTGAGCGCCCCTGGTTTTTCCGGCTGCGTCTATTTGCGGCAGCGGAATTGGTTTCTTTTACCGCCAAAAAAGGCTAGGGGAGCTTAACCCCGCGCTGATGACCGTCCGGGGAACCATGTTTCGGGATGATCTGAAAGCACTATGACGATGGACACTGCTGCCCACAATTCGTGCGTCTACCGCGCTGCTCTTGCAGTCACGTCGGCTTCGGCCGCCGCCTCTGCGCCTCTTGCGAGCCAAGAGATCGGAGGGCGTTCATGAGCGCGGCTCTGGAATTTTCCGCCGAGGCGGCCGATGTGGACGACAGCCGCGACGCCAAGGCGTGGTTGAAGATCATCAATGCCTATCGCCAGCCGAATCTCAAGCGCAGCACGTTTGAGCTCGGCGTGACCTGCCTTGCCTTCGTGCTGCTCTGGGTCGCCAGCTGGGCGCTTCTGCACTACGGCTACTGGGCGGGCCTGCTCCTGACCATCCCGGCCGCGGCCTTCCTGCTGCGCCTGTTCATCATCCAGCACGATTGCGGCCACGGCGCGTTTTTTGCCCGCCGCCGTTTCGACGATTGGACCGGCCGCATTCTCGGCGTGTTCACACTGACCCCTTACGACTACTGGCGTCGCGCCCATGCCGAGCATCATGCGTCGGCCGGCAATCTCGACGAACGCGGCATTGGCGACATCACCACGCTGACGGTTGCCGAATACAAGGCGCTGTCGGCCCGCGGCCGTCTTCTCTATCGCCTCTATCGCCATCCGCTGGTTCTGTTCGGCATCGGCCCGGCCTGGGTCTTCCTGCTCAAGCAGCGCCTGCCATTCGGCATGATGCGCTCGGGCGCACTGCCCTGGATCTCGACCATGGCCACCAATGTCGGCATGGTCGTGCTTGCCGCGATCCTGATCTGGGCCGTCGGCCTGGGTCCCTTCCTCGCCGTGCATCTGCCGATCGTGCTGATGGCGGGAGCCGCCGGCATCTGGCTGTTCTACGTCCAGCACCAGTTTGAGGACACCCATTGGTCGAACCCTCCGGCATGGCAGTTCCAGCACGCGGCCCTGCATGGCGCCTCGCACTATGACCTGCCCTGGGGCCTGCGCTGGCTGACCGGCTATATCGGCGTGCATCACGTGCATCACCTGTCGAGCAAGGTTCCCTATTACCGCCTGCCGGAAGTCCTGCGCGATCATCCCGAGCTGCGCGGCATCAGCCGCATCACCCTGCGCGAAAGCTTCGCCTGCGTGAAACTGGTCCTCTGGGACGAAAAGCTCGGCCGCCTGGTGTCCTTCCGCGAAGCCAATCGCAAGCCCGTCGCGGTGTGATCGACCAGTCAGTTAACTGAAACGAGGGGAGGGCGGATCGCTCTCCCCTTTTTTGTCATAGCCCTACGGCCTTGCGCAGCGCTTCGTTCATCCGCGATTGCCAGCCGTCGCCGGTTGCCCTGAAACGCGCGATCACTTCGGCATCGAGCCGGATGCTGATCGCCTGTTTCGGCGCCTCAGATTTCGGCCGTCCGGCGAGCTTGCGGTCGATTACTTCGGCGATTTCGGGAAAAGCCTCGCGCAACGGCCGGAATTCCTTCAGCTCTTCGTCGGTGGCTTCCGGATTGTCGCCAACCTCATCCCAGTCGCTGCGTGAATAGCCGCGGCCTTCTGTAAAGGCTTTCAAAGTCTTTTGGCGCTTCATCGGATCAGTCTCCTTTCCTGCACGTTTGCCGGGCGCATTGAGATAACGGATAGACCTTGCGAGCCGAGCAAAAGAAAGATCACCGCGATCGTTCCGTCTTCGAGTCGTCCGATTGCCTGTTGTCGTCCGCGCTTGGCTGGCCGAATGACAGCCGTCGAGAAAAAGTCCAGCGACAGGTCAGCGAAATCGAGCCCGTGCTTGTCGAGATTGGCGAGCCGTTTCGGTTCATCCCAGACGATCATCATAATTTATGTATATACGCAAATTTCGCAAGCCGGTATTCCGGCTTTTGAGGGGAAATCCGCCTGAAACCAGCCAAATGACGGCCGGCCGAAACCCTCAACCGCGCTGCGGCAACAGGATCACCATGGCGCCGACCAGGCAAATGGCCGCCCCCGCCAGATCGAACCGATCCGGCCGCTGCCCTTCGATCAGCCACAGCCAGGCGAGCGAGGCGGCAATGTAGACGCCGCCATAGGCCGCATAGGCACGGCCGGCCGCGTCAGACGGCACGAGCGTCAGCAGGAAGGCAAACAGCGCCAGCGACAGAAGGCCGGGCGCCAGCCATATTGGTGAATGGCCGAGGCGCCACCAGGCCCAGAAGGCAAAACAACCGGCAATTTCGGCAAGGGCGGCGCTGGCATAGATCAGAAAAAGCATGCCCGAGCCTGCCACGTGTCGGCCCGCACGTCCAGTATGCCCGCAGGTCGAGGAACGATACGCAGGCCGAGACTATCAGCCGCTGCGGCCCTGCAGGTTCAGCACATGGCAGACCCGCGGCACCATCTCGGCCTCCTTCGGGAAGCAGACGAAATAGCCCTGGATGCTGTCGACCCCGAGATGCAGGGCGGCCTCCATCTGCGCCTCGCTTTCGACGCCGGACGCGGTGATCGTGATGCCGAGATCATGGCCAAGGCCGATCACATGGCGGATGATCGCCCGGTCGACCGTATTGGTCAGCGCATTGCGGATCAGGCTTCGGTCGATCTTCAGTCGACTGAACGGATAGCGGCGCAGCGCCGACAGGCCGGCATAGGTGGCGCCGAAATTGTCGAGTGCCAGCGAAAAGCCGGAATAGCGCAACATTTCGATGGCAAGGCCCACCTCGACGGCATGCGATCCGTAAAGCGAATTCTCCGGCACTTCGATCTCGATCATGTCCGGCGACAGCCGGTACATGTCGAGCATCGCGTTCAACCGGCCGGCCAGATCGCCGGAACAGAGGTCGAAGGCGGTGGTGTTGATGCTCAATCGCCCGAAATGATGGCCGTCGTCCTGCCACGCGGCCGCCTGGCGAATGGTGTTTTCGAGCACGAAGTTGCGGATCGACAACGACATCGACGGGTCGCGGAAGATGCCGCGGAATTCCTGTGCTGCCGCCAGCTTGCCGGGCTCCGTGCGCCAGCGCAGCAAAGTCTCCAGACTGTCCACCTCCCGATGGCCGACCGAATAGATCGGCTGGTAGATCAGCTCGAAGCGACCCTTCTCGAGGGCCCGTCTGGCATTGTTCACCAGCACGACATGGTTCAGGCCGCTATCCACGCTACACCTCACACAGGACCGGCAAAATGCCCGCCACCGATAATCTGCCGCTTATAACCCAGTATCCGTTGCGCTTCGGTGAATCACCAGCCCCATTTCACGCTGAGGTTTAACGGGTCAAATATTGTGGTTCCGTTCCACTGTGCTGGTCTGGAACAGCCGAAGCTTTCATCGGTGTAAATGCGCCCGTTGCCATATTGAATAAAAACAGAGACTTTCGGCCCTCGCAATTCATCTTGCCCGGGGGGCGCCTTGAACAGGCGGGCGGCAAGACACGTGCCTCACAAGACAGGAGACCATCAACAAGACAACAGGATGCAACCCTGTCGCCTTTGTTGTCGTCCTCGATCGTGTCAACGGGGATCCTGGCTTAGCGCCTGAGGCTTCCCAGGATGCCGCGCACCAGTGCCCGGCCGACGGAGGTGGCGACAGAACGCGCCGCACTCTTCATCGCCGCCTCGATCACCGTTTCGCGCTGGTAGCCAGACGACTTGCGTGTCGGCTTGCGGGCGCCATCGTCGTCCGCCGTGTCGTCGTCGCCAAAACCCGGCAGCGTCCAGCGGCCGGATGCGCTGTCTTCCGCCTCGCCGTTTTTCGCCCGTTCCTCCGCCGCTTTCTTGGCAGCGGCGGCCTCGGCCGCCTTGGCGGCGCGGGCATTGAGAATCTCATAGGCCGATTCCGCATCGAGGTCCTGATCATACTGGCCGGCGACAGGGCTGAGGTTCATCACCTTCTGCCGTTCCTGGTCGGTCAGCGGTCCGACCCGGCCGGACGGCGGGCGCACCAGCGTGCGCTCGACAATCGACGGCGCGCCCTTGGCTTCCAGCGTCGAGACCAGCGCCTCGCCGATGCCGAGCGTGGTGATCGCGGTGGCGCAATCGAAGGCCGGGTTCGGCCGGAACGTGTCGGCCGCCGTCTTCACCGCCTTCTGCTCGCGCGGCGTATAGGCTCTGAGCGCATGCTGCACCCGGTTGCCGAGCTGGGCGAGCACCGTTTCCGGCACGTCGAGCGGGTTCTGCGTGACGAAATAGACGCCGACGCCCTTGGAGCGGATCAGCCGCACCACCTGCTCGACCCGTTCGGTCAGAACCTTCGGCGCGTCGTTGAACAAGAGATGCGCCTCGTCGAAGAAGAACACCAGCTTCGGCTTGTCGAGATCGCCGACTTCCGGCAGTTCCTCGAACAGTTCCGACAGCAGCCAGAGCAGGAAGGTCGCATAAAGACGCGGGTTCATCATCAGCTTGTCGGCGGCCAGCACCGAGATCGCCCCGCGACCGTCATTTGTGGTGCGCATGATGTCGGTGATCTTCAGCGCTGGTTCGCCGAAGAAATTCTGCGCACCTTGCTGTTCGAGCACCAGCAGCCCGCGCTGCAGCGTGCCGATCGAGGCCTTGGAGATCAGGCCGAACTGGCTGGAAAGCTCGCTGGCATTCTCCGCCATATAGGTCAGAAGCGATTGCAGGTCCTTCAGGTCGAGCAGCGGCAATCCGCCCTGGTCGGCAATCTTGAAGGCGATGTTGAGCGCGCCTTCCTGGGCTTCCGATGCGTTCATCAGCCGCGACAAAAGCAGCGGCCCCATCTCGGCGACGGTGGTGCGCACCCGGTGGCCCTTTTCGCCGTAGAGATCCCAGAAGATCACCGGGAATTCGGCCGGCGCATAGTCGGTGAAGCCGATCTGCGCCGCCCGTTCTGTGATCCAGTCCTTCGGTTCGCCCATGGCGGCAATGCCCGAAAGGTCGCCCTTGATATCGGCGGCAAACACCGGAACGCCGGCCTCGGAGAAGCTTTCGGCCAGCACCTGCAGCGTCACCGTCTTGCCGGTGCCGGTGGCGCCGGTGACGATCCCATGGCGGTTGCCATATTTCAGCGCCAGATATTCGCCCTTGTTCAGGCTGTCGTCCGGATTGCGGCTGGTGCCGATATAGAGTTCGCCGTCTTTCAGCATATGCACTCATCTCCCTGGCGCGTCATGCAATCGTCTGCTTGCTCTTATAAGGATAGTGTGGAACATCGACAACGTCCGGTAACGGTCATTCTGGCCCGTCAACTGAACTGTTGTTGGGGCTGGCAACTGGCCTGTCATGTGCGTGGTATCCGGAAGGCGCGGAACGGTTGCCAAGGCAGGCGCCGCAAGGCAGAAACAGGGCAGAAACAGGGCAGAAGCCGGAGCGCAGGCTGGGGCAGGGCGCGCGACAGTGCGGCCCGTCGGTTTTGCACCGATTATCGGGCCGCACCGCAAGCTTCCGCCTAAGTCCACTTGAGTTCAGTGAAAACTTCCATTACGTTGACGTTAACGTCAATATTCCAAGGGCAGGAGGCCTCCAAATCATGAGCGAAATCGTCACCCGCATCGCCGACAATGTCGGCATTTCCCCTGACCTCGCCGAAAAGGCGCTCGGCATGATGCTCGGCTTCCTGCAGCGCGAAGCAGCCGACGGCCCGGTCGCGAAGATGATCGAAGCCATTCCGGGTGCGGCCGAGCTGGTTGCCGCCCACAACGGCGAAGGTGCGGGCGGCGGCGGCCTTCTCGGCGGCCTGATGAGCGCCATCGGCGGCGGCGGCATCATGGGCCTCGGCCAGCAGCTGATGGCCCAGGGCCTCGGCATGGGCGAGATCTCGACGCTCGCCAAGGAAACCATGGCCGTCGCCCGCGAATATGCCGGCGCCGAAACCGTCGACGAAGTCATCGCCTCGGTCCCGGGCCTGAGCCAGTTCGTCTGAGCATTTCCGCCGGACAGAAAGTTCGATATGAATCTCTCTTCTCCCCGCAGGCGGGGAGAAGATGCCGGCAGGCAGATGAGGGGCAAAACCAAGGACTGGCGGTCAGCTCGTAAGGAGCCTGCCATCCGACGACCGTCCAAAGTGCGGGATCGCGCGAACTGGTCGCGGGAAAAGTCCGACGATCTTTGTTTGCGCTTGGTGAGCGAAATATCGCCCCACAGCCTACATGAATTGCGATCCGGCCCGAATCGGCACCCATCGAACAGCCCCACCTTTATGCACGATCGTTCATTCAATCATTATAATGCGCGTTCGCCCGGCTGCTCGTTTGACGTTTATCAAATTTAGGCATGCGTGATTCAGCAATTTAGTAACTCTTAACGTAAGGGTGCTTTTATCGTGCTCAGTCAATCTGGGGACGAAGCAATGGCACTGAGTAACTATCTGAATGCAAACCGAATGGCGGAAGACCTGGCGGCGCTGGCCAACTCCCAGGCGATGATCTGGTTCTCTCCCGATGGTCTGGTCCTCGATGCCAATGCGAATTTCTGCAAGGCACTCGGTTATGACGTCAAGGAGATCATCGGCAAGCATCACCGGATCTTCTGCGAAGACGCGATCGTCAAGTCCCCGGACTATGGCCGCTTCTGGTCGGATCTTTCCGCTGGAAAATTCCAGAGTGGCCAGTTTCGCCGTCAGAGCAAGGCGGGTGCCGACGTCTGGATCGAAGCGAGCTACAACCCGGTCTTTCATGGCGGGCGGGTGGTCCGCATCCTGAAGATCGCTTCCGACATCACGACAAGCAAGATCACCGCGCTGCATGACGGCAACCGCATTCGCGCCATCAATCATTCCCAGGCGATCATCGAATTCGAACCGGATGGCAAGATTGTCCAGGCCAATGAAAACTTCCTGACCACCATGGGCTACGATGCCCAGGAGATTGTCGGAAACCAGCATGCAATGTTCTGCGACAAGGCCTATGCGCAGACGTCCGAATATCGCGATTTCTGGACGCGTCTGCGCGCCGGCGAATTCATCGCCAGCAATTTCGTCCGCTACGGCAAGGGTGGCAAGCAGGTCTGGATTCAGGCGGCTTACACGCCGGTGTTCAATTCGCGTGGTGCCGTGTACCGCGTCATCAAGGTCGCAACCGACATCACGCCACGCATGGTCGCCGTCCGCACCATAGGTGCCGCCATCAAGCGGCTGGCCGATGGCGACTTGACGGTGGAAATCGTCGACAAGCTTGATCCGGTTCTCGAAGAAACGCGCGTCGATTTCAACACAGCGGCCCGCGCGCTGGAAAACACCGTCGCCTCGATCGTCGAATCGGCCCAGGCGCTGGCGCAGAATGCCCGCGTCATCAACGAGATTTCGGCCGGCATTGCGTCGAATGGCGAAAGACAGGCGGCGACTGTCGAGGAAACAGCCGCTGCCCTCGAAGAGATCACCACGACCGTGCGCGACACCTCGGCCCGCACCGCCGAGACCACCCGCCTCGTCGGCGTGACGCGCAGCGATGCCGAAGCCTCGGGCGGCGTGGTGCGCCAGGCGACCTCGGCCATGGGCGAGATCGAAAGCTCTTCGCGCGAGATCGAAAACATCATCGGGGTGATCGATGAGATTGCTTTCCAGACCAACCTTCTGGCGCTGAATGCCGGCGTCGAGGCGGCCCGTGCCGGGGAAGCCGGCAAGGGTTTTGCCGTCGTCGCCCAGGAAGTGCGTGAACTGGCCCAGCGCTCGGCAAGTGCTGCCAAGGACATCAAGAACCTGATCGCAAAATCCGCCGAAGCGGTCCGTCAGGGCGTGGCCCTGGTCGACAAGACCGGCGTCGCTTTGCAGTCGATCGTCAACCAGGTCCAGGAGATCGACGCCAATGTCGATGCCATCGCGACCGCTGCCCGCGAGCAGACGATCGGCATCAACGAGATCAACGCGTCGATCAACAGTCTCGACAAGGTCACGCAGCAAAGCGCTGCAACCGTCGAGGAGGCAAATGCCACAGCCGCGACGCTCTCCGAAGAGGCAAATGCGCTGTATGTGCTGATCTCGCAGTTCAAGACCAGCCAGTCCCTGACCGCCGAAAGGCCGCGCCGCGCGGCCTGATTGGGCTCACCGCTCTTCTCCCCGCCCGCGGGGAGAAGATACCGGCAGGCGGATACGGAACAAGCCCGGGGGCTTGGCGATCCGAGCGCTTACGCTGAGGTTCCAGCGGGAAGCACACCCGCCGCCGGCCATGTCGACAGGGCTTGTTCGGCAACAGCTTCCAGCGTGTCGCGGCTGAAACCCGCTTTGGCCTGTACCGCCATGCCATGCAGCACAGCCATGAGGAAAGCCGCCAGCGCATCGGGCTTGGCTGTCGCGGGCAGGTCGCCCTCTGCTTTCGCCCTTTCGAAACGGGCGCGCAATTGCGCCTCAGCCGTTGCGCGCGCCTCGATCAGGATCTGCCGAACCGGCTCCGCATCATCCGATCCTGCCAGAACGCCGTTGATACCTAGGCAGCCCGTATGCTCGGGATACCGTGTGTTCAGGTCAACAGCATTGTGCAGAATATGCGCGGCAACCTCCCGCGATGTCTCAAGGTTCAGTGCCGCCGGAACATAGTCGAGGAAGCGTTCGTAGTAGCGCGCGAGGACTTGGCGAAACAGCATCTCCTTGTTGCCGAATGCGGAGTAGAGGGCGGGCCTCTCGACACCGGCTGCCGCTGTCAGGTCGGCATAGGACGCGCCCTCATAGCCCTTGCGCCAGAACACGCACAACACGGCGTCGAGGACTTTCTCCACGTCAAACTCGCGATGGCGTCCCATCAGGTGGTCTCGGATGATTTCATAATGACCATTATTAATCCTCTTGACGTCTTTCGTCAAATTTCATACCGATCATTATCGTAACGAACGTTACGAAAAGTTGTCCGCTCGGTGGATGGCATCAAATTCAACATTGAAGGAATGAGGATATGTCGGAGACATTCAAAGGCAAGGTCGTGCTCATCACCGGCGGTTCACGCGGGCTGGGAGCGGCCACGGCGGAAGCGTTCGCCAATCACGGCGCAGACGTGGCGATCAGCTACGCCTCATCCGCAGACAAAGCCGAAACCGTCGTGGCAAAATTGAAGGCAAAGGGCGTCCGCGCCATCGCGGTCAAGAGCGACCAGTCAGACCTCAACTCAGCGAAGCCACTGATCGATCGGGTCATGGCCGAATTCGGCCGGCTCGACATCCTCGTCAACAACGCCGGCATCGCGATCCAGGGGCAGTTGGTCGATGATCCGGAACTCGACGGCGAAAACTACAATCGCCAGTGGCAGGTCAATGTCATGGGTACGATCGCCAACACGCGCGCGGCAGCCTCCAAGCTGACGGACGGTGGCCGGATCATTTTTATCGGTTCGCTGCTCGGCGCTGCTGTGCCCTTCCCAGGGGTCGCCGACTATGCCGGGACGAAATGGGCGCTGGCCGGATATGCCAAGGGCATTGCCCGCGACCTTGGCCCGCGCAATATCACCGTGAACGTGGTGCAGCCGGGCATAATGCCGACGGACATGGCAGCCGACGTTGCCGGCGAGCTTCCCAATCGTGACGCCATTCTGGACATGCATCCGATTCGTCGCATCGCAACGCTTGAGGAAGTGGCGGAAACCATCTGCTTCCTTGCCGGACCCAACGCCGGCTACATCAACGGCGAGACCGTGAATATCGCCGGCGGCCTCGCAATCTGATCACGCGGCGTATGGCTGAGCGTCGACCGAGGCTCGGCCATACGGCTGCGGAAGGCCAGGGAAGACGAGGGAAGGCGAGGGAAGGCCAGAGGCAGGTGTAGGAAAGCTGGCAGGATCGGGTCGACGTTGGGGCTGAGACGGATCTTCACGCCTCTCTCGTCTTGTGTTTCGGCTGGTGATGCGCCGGCCGGAGCAGGCGGTGGATCATCGTGCCGATCCGCCGTCTCATGTTGCGCAACACGCGGCTCCACACCAAAGTCTGCTCGTCGAGAAAGATCACATTGACCGGCAGCGATGACATCGTCCGCTCGTCGGGGCGCAGCGGTCCGTCCGGATCTGTCACTTCATAGAAGCATTCATAATCCGGCCATGTATAGCCGTCTTCCCATGTCCAGCAATTATGCGCCTGATAGTGCTGCATCAGTCGGGCGCCGAGCGCCTTGTCGGTCGGCATGAATGCCGATGGCGCACCGAGGCGAGGGGTGTTTCGCTCCATGAAATTGAGCACCCTGTCGCTGACATAGCTGCTGACGAACAACCGGAAATCGCGCTGACGCTTGATGTGCGAGACGGCCCGAAACACCTGCACATGCTCTTCATGGCCATATTCACCCCAGGGATTGTGGGTGACGACGATATCTCCCGCCTCCAGATGCGCCTCCAGCGCTGCCGTCAGCAGATCGAAATTCTTCGCATAGGCATCGCTGTTGCGATCGCAGCGGATGCCATAGACGGTTTCCTCGGGCTTGCGCCAGTTGGTCGTCTGATAGGTATTGGATTCGGTGATGGCGAGGTCGACCACGGTCTTCAGCGGAAAGTCCTGAAACACCGTCCGGCGTCCCTGGCTGATATCGCCGCTATTGGGCGCCTCGTTGTAGCAGATGATGATCTTCTTGGCGGATGCCAGGATCGAACTCGCCCAGAGAACCTCGTCATCCGGATGTGCCATGACAACCACGGCGCCGTTGAAATCATCCAATGTCATCATCAGGAAATATCTCTGTCTTGCAGCATGATCGCCGGGCCGGGTCCACGTCCATTCTGCCCAGCGCGCCCGTATCGACCAGCATCCGCAACAAAGCCGGCGTCAAAAAGCCAGGCCCCGTTTGCACGCGTCGCATCCATCGTCCCGCACCAATCGCCGCGTTGTCTGCAGGCTCTGGTGACGCGCCATCAGGGCGCTCCGGTTACAAGGCTTGGCCGGCGATGGACCGGCGCAAGTGGACAGTAGAAAAGGCTGATTGTATTGAGATCAGGTTATCATGGCGGTTGTATCGACCATGTTTCTGCCCGGATCGCGAATATTTGATCGGATAGGGTGGCAGCGCAGCCGTATTTTGCCATTCTCTGCCAGCCGGACCGGCCGCGACGGCACCATAGGGATGAGGCTCCGGATACTCGGCGCCGGCTGTTGTGCCAAGCTGCTCGGAGGCACCGGCCGGGGCCGACGCTCGCTCCACAGCGATCCGGCAACCGCCTTCGCGCGTCAGGCGATGCCCCTGTAGAACAGATGCCGCCCGATCTTCCGTTCCATGACGGCCTGTGGGGATTTGCGCACCCAGCTTGGGCTGCCGATCGATGTGGAATGATAATGCAGCACCGCGTCGCTGAGGTGATCGATCTTGCCGGCCAGAGCGTCGCCGGCGACGACGAGGCATTCATCGAAGTCGTCATCCGCGCCCGGTTGAAGATGGATGATCTTTGCCCGGTTCGGATCATTGGCGTTCCAGCAGGAAAATTGAAAGGGCTGCAGGCAGACCTCGATGATGCTGTCCGGATAGCGCGGCGATGCTCGGCGGTTCAGGACAACCTCCGCCACGGCCTGGCGCCCCATCTCGCTTTCGCTGCGCGCCTCGCCATAGATCGTCCGCGCCAGAATCAACTGCTCGTCGCCGGTGGGCATGTCCACCGGTGTCAGGGCGCGGATCGATGCCACCCGGCTGAGGTCGAAGGGCTCGGTGCGCACCGTGTCGTCCTGGTTGCCGCCGATACAGGTCAGCTTGCGGGAACTCTCCATCCGGCTGAGCGCAAAACAGGCATGCCCGGTTGTGCCGGTATTCTTGCCGGGATGCAGCACCACGACCGCACCCTCTAGCACGGCCTGTACCTTGGGGTCGGTCAATCCGCCCTTGCGCAATTCGACGGAGCCCCAGGTCTTCCAGCTTTTTGCCGTGGCGGCCTGTTCGACGATCGGTGCGCCCGCCTGCGTCAGGCACCAGGCGACGAACGCGCCGCACCACGGTTCCACGGTAGGAGGACGATAGGTTGTCGTGCTGAAATAGTCCTTCACCCGGGCCTTGCCGGCCGGCGTGGTTTCGCTGACATCGGCTTGTGCCCAGAACGTCTCCTCGGCCTGCGCGAGGGCCACCCAAGGCGTTCCGCCCGCAAGGGCGCTTGCCGGGGGAATGGCAAATTCGGGAAAATGTTGCTTCAGCTTGGAAAAGCCGACCTGGAACGCATCGTTCAACACGGCAGCCGTCTTCTCGACGAACTCGTCCACCGTGGTCGCATGACCGGCAAGTCCCTGCCGCAGGAAGCGCGGTCGGCGGTCGATCAGCGCCTCCCGGTTGCCAGGCTCCGGATAAAATGGCGCAAGCGCATCGGCGACCGGCGTCTGCGCATTGCCCTCGACATGGATCCGGTCGATGGCAAATGCCGCCTTGGCGCCGACCAACCGGGCCTGGAAGAGAAGCAGGAAGCTCGGAATGAAGCTCTGCTCCGGCTCGGCAATGCCGGCGGTAACGCCCTCCGCCTCCAGAGTCTCCCAGTCGCGCTGGGTGAGGAACTGCGCTGCGGTGACCTGCGAGAGCGGGTTGAACCGTTGAAACGGCCCATATCCTGCCGCCGGATTGGCGGCGACAAAGTCAGCCCATTCCTCTTCGGTAATCTGGAATGGCCCGATGGCCGACGTTCCAGGCAGCCGGTTGTCGAACTTCATCAATTCGCTTTCGATCCAGGCCAGCGCGATCAGATAGTCCGCAAGGATCGCCGGCGCCCCGTCCGTTTCACTGGCATGGGCCTGGATTTCTATCCGGGCGCAGTGCTTGACGAATACGTCCTCGTCCACCGGCGGCACATCGAATGACTTCAACGGGCCGACATGACCGAGCCCTATCCAGCCGGTGTCACCTACAGCGCCTGGGGTCGCCCTGTAGGTGACATGGCGCCAGCCCTCGGGTGCCGATACGTTCTGATCCGACGAAAGGTCGAGATAGATCAGGTCGTCAATGGAAAGGACATTGACCAGAGCAGTGTCCGTCGATGGCTCTGGATAGAGCCGTGCTCGACGTTTCTGGCCAGACGCCACGACGACATAGACTTGCTCCATGGCCGGCTCCTATTGTTCGGCTGCCGTTGCGGCGGCGATTGCTAATTTCTTCACGAGTTCTGCGCTCAGCGACCTATTCTGTTTTTCGGTGGCGGCCTGCATGCCGTACAGGTTTCTCGCGTCGGCGATCCTGTCGCGCAGTTCCGGCGTGTTCAGCGTCACCGTCGCCTTGTCGAGGGAGGGAGGCTTCTTGATCACGGCGTTGAGGTCGTCGACCAGATCGGAAACCTTGTTCGGATTGTCGCGCATCACCACCGCCTCGTAGTAGTTCTGTACGCCCTTGTCGGGATCGCCCGCCTTGCAGCCCGATGTCGCCAGGAATTCGAACTCCGCCCGTAGCAGCGGGCCGGTATTGCGGGACCCCTGGGTGTCGCGATAGTTCTGGATGCCGGCCAGGGTGTCAGCCCCCGGCTTTCCGTCGTCCGGGACGCAGATCGCGCGTTGCACCAGCTTGATTTCGGCCTCCGTATAGCCGCTGTCCTTCGGAAAGATTGTGCCGCATTCCTTGCAGGAGATCTTGGGCCGGACCGGTTGCTGATCCGCCCGCATGCCCGCCGTGGCAGGACCCTTGCCCGACGTGAAGGCACTGATCGCATCCACTTCCTGCCGTATGTTCTCTGCCAGCGATTGCGGTGCGATCCCTGAGGCGGCGGCGAGTGCATATGTATTGCCGTCGAGCACGATCGTCTGAGGCGTGCAGATCCGCAGATAGCCGCGCAGCGCGAAGACCATTTCCGGACTTTTCGAAAATGCCACCTGCATGAACTGGCGGCGGAACTCCAGCCGCCGCTCATAGACGATCCGCTTGATCGTGGTGCTTTCCCACCCCATCAGCATGGAATTGTTGAAGGCGTCATAGAGCGAGCCGGTCAGTCCGAGCGCATGGGCGACATAAGCAATCGTGTCGGTGCTGGCGCTGGCGATCGTCAGCACGCTGGTTGCCGCGCTGCCGATGGCCACCAGCGAGGACTGCACGCGACCAGCCTCGATCCGCTTGGTGTCGATCCACGCCAGATAGTGGTCGCATCGCGCGTCGATATCGTTGAAACCGGCCTGCACCAGCATCGAATAGTCGCTGCAATGGGCCGAGGTGCCGCTGCGCTGCAGATTGGCCTGGTTGCAGAGTTCGCCGAAATAAGCGGCAATATTGTTGGTCGCCAGCGATGTCTGGCTGGAATACAGATCCTGCCCGACGCCTCTGTTGCCAAGCGCTGGAGTGCAGCCGGCGAGCAGGCACAGCGTGATGAAAAAGAGTATCCGCCGCAGCATCACGATCATGCCCTTTCAATTAAGACATGAAAGAAAATCTGCGCTCGCGCATGACGTGCGTCAATTGAAATTTATCAGAAGTTGAATAAAAAATTAGGCCCTTCCTGAAAAATCTCACACGTTCAGGAGAAATTTCATTCGGTGTGTTCGCTTAATTTATTGATACTAATTACTTTTATGCGGATAACTATGGGAGATAATCCACGGTTCGAACTATCGTATTGCGTGTATATGGTTGCTGCGGAGGCTGCTGTTCAAGATGTCAGGCGTTCGGCTTCACCCCTTGATCGCAATCCCGGCTTCGATCGCCGCTGCGATGAAGGCCTTGCGGGCATCCTCGTCGGTCTTCTTGCCGGCATCGACCGCCGCGCAGACCAGCAGGGCCGTATCGAGGGCTTTGCCGTCTTCCGCCGGCCAGTCCTCGATCAGCGCCCAGCAGGCGGCCATGGTGCTGTCGATGGTGACATCGGCACCCTCTTCTCCGATGGCGAGGATCACGGGCTGGGTCCAGGTCTTGTGCATGGTCTCGGGCTTTCGAACAGGCGCTTGGCAGCAGGGAGGGCCGGCAGGCGGCCCCGTTTCGTTCTCTATAGAGCCAAGCGCGCCATCCCGTCACTACACTATCTGTACTGGACGGCCCGCTGTCACAGGCTCATAGTTTCCGCTGGCAGGGATCTGCGCGGAGGATCGGCAATGTCGAATGACGGCTATCACCAGTTTTGCCCCGTGGCCAAGGCCTGCGAATTGCTGGAACCGCGCTGGACCATGCTCTTGCTGTGCGAGATGTGGTCCGGCTCAAGCCGTTTCAACGAGATCCAGCGCGGCGTGCCCGGCATCTCGCCGACGCTGCTCTCCAAGCGCCTGCGCGAGATGGAGGAGCGGGGCCTCGTCGAGCGCCGGGAAAGCCTGAACGGCAGCGAGATCCACTACCGCACGACGACCATGGCCAACGAACTGGAGCCGATCGTGCATGCGCTCGGCGAATGGGCCCATCGCAATGTTGATTCCGAAGTGTCGCTGGAGCATCTCGATGCCCGGCTTTTGATGTGGAACATCCGTCGCAAGGTCGATGCCGCTTTCCTGCCGCCGGACAGGCGGTCGGTGATCCAGTTCACCTTTCCCGACCTGCCACGCGACGAACAGAGTTATTGGCTGGTCGCCAAGCCCGGCGAAATCGTCGATCTCTGCTCGATCGATCCGCGCTACAATGTCGATCTCTTCATCCGCGCCGATCTCTACGCCATGACCGCCGCCTGGATGGGCCATTCGACATACCACGCCGAGATCGCCCGCGAACGCATCGCCCTGATCGGCGACCGCACGCTGGCCGCCACCATCGACCGCTGGCTGGTCCGCAGTTCCTATGCCGCGGTCTGTCCCAGCAATTCGAGGAAAAGTGCATAAGCGCTTTTCTGTCGGCAATTGCAGCGCCATTTTCCAGCAAATCCGACAAAATGAGACGATCGTCATGCTCGGCCTTGTGCCGAGCATCTGCCAAGGCCGGCCCAAGCCCGTAGTCAGCAGATAATACAATGCCAACAGCAAGACACAGCAGACCCTCGGGACGAGCCCGAGGGTGACGTTCGCGAGCGCTGACGCAACGTCGGAAACGAGGCCCCCGCCCATCCCCTTCACTACAGTTTCTGTATCGCCCGCTACACTTCCTGCACTGGCCGCAACCACGGTCCGGGGCGCATCCTTGGCATCAACAGGCAAGCGTTCTGAAACCTGCCTGTGACCCGATCCATCCATCCAGGGAGAAATGCCATGCCATCCCCCCAATCCTCAGTCCACCCGTCGCCATCTTCAGCCCCCATGCCGCCCGGATCTGCCGCTCCGATGGCCGATCTTGCCGCCGTCAAGGCGCGCCAGCAGGGCGCCTGGTCGTCCGGCGATTATGCCGTGATCGGCACGACACTGCAGATCGTCGGCGAAAACCTGTGCGAGGCGCTCGATCTGCATGCCGGCAGCCGCGTGCTCGATGTCGCCGCCGGCAATGGCAATGCGACGCTCGCCGCCGCCCGCCGCTGGTGCGACGTCACCTCGACGGATTATGTGCCGGCACTCCTGGAAAAGGCCAGGGCACGGGCGAAAGCCGAAGGTCTCGACGTGACCTTCCAGACGGCCGATGCCGAGGCGCTGCCCTTTGCCGACAAGAGCTTCGATGCGGTTCTGTCGACCTTCGGGGTGATGTTCACGCCGGATCAGGGCAAGGCGGCGGCCGAGATGCTGCGCGTGCTCAAGCCCGGTGGCCGCATCGGCCTTGCCAACTGGACACCGGAAAGTGTCATCGGCCAGCTGTTTGCCACCCTCGGCCGGCATCTGCCGCCACCGGCCGGCGTCAAGTCACCGGCGCTCTGGGGCACGCGGGCAAGGCTGTCGGAACTGTTCGAGGATGCGGCCGCGATCGAAACCACAAAGCGCAGCTACACCTTCCGCTATCGCTCGCCGGCCCATTGGCTGGATATCTTCCGCACCTGGTATGGCCCGGTGCACAAGGCATTTGCCAGCCTGCCGGATGACGCAGCCCGGGCCGCCCTCGAGCGCGACATCCTTGCCGTGATCAACCGCTCCAACCGCGCCGAAGACGGCACCCTGGTCATGCCGAGCGATTATCTCGAGGTCATCGTCACCGCCCGCTGAGGCGACCGGCTCGCCCACATCGATCTGAACAGGATAAAAGCCGTCGGAGCCTTCCGGCGGCTTCTTGCGTCGCGCCCATCCGTTGCCGCGAGCTGATGCGATATCCATCTTGACTTGACGTCCATCAAGGTCCATTTGCCCCTGATGGGTGCGCCGCAACAAATGCCACCCGAACCGAGGACAGGAAGATGAACCCCGACAGTCGAAGTTCGACGTCTGATAGCCCGCGAACAACGGTCATCTAGCCCTCGTCGAGGCGCCCGGTGACCGCAAGGTCGCCAAGGAGTGCCCCATGCTGCGCAATTTTTCGCGTCAAGCCGATCACATCGTGTCTGCAGATCCCGCGGCCCTCGAGCCGACCCCCGTCATCTGGTTCGACCTGCTCAACCCGTCGATGGCCGAAAGCCGCTCGGTCGAGGCCGCTCTCGATATCGCCATCCCGACCCGTGACGAGATGGAAGAGATCGAGCTGTCCGCCCGTCTCTACCAAGAGGACGGCGCCGAGTTCATGACGATGACGGCACTTGCCGGCCTTGATGGCGACGATCCGGTCAAGACGCCGGTCACTTTCATCCTCAAGGGCGAAAGCCTGGTCACCGTGCGTTATGCCGATCCCAGGCCCTTCGAGACCTTCGTCACCCGTGCCAAGCGATCCAATGGTCTGGTCTGCACCAATGGCGAAACGGTCATGCTCGGCCTGCTCGAATCGGTCATCGACCGTCTTGCCGACGTGCTCGAGCGCGTCGGCAACGAGATCGACGGCGTCTCGCGCGAGGTGTTCCGCTCCAAGGCCGCCAAGGTCAACAAGAAGACGCGCGATTTGCAGTCGCTGATCGAGCAGATCGGTCGCAAGGGCGACCTCTTGACCGGCGCCCGCGAAAGCCTGGTGTCGATCTCGCGTCTCGTCGCCTATCATGCCGCGCTGGAAACGCCGGCCCGCAAGGTGGCCAAGGAAACCCGCCAGCGCATCAAGCTTTTACAGCGCGACGCCGTCTCGCTCGGCGATCACGCCCAGTTCCTCCAGGGCAAGATCAATTTCCTGCTCGATGCGACGCTCGGCCTGATCAATCTCGAGCAGAACCAGATTATCAAGATCTTCTCGGTCGCCTCCGTCGCCTTCCTGCCGCCAACCCTGGTCGCCTCGATCTACGGCATGAATTTCGAGACCATGCCGGAGCTGCAATGGCAGATCGGCTACCCGATGGCGATCGGCCTGATGGTTCTCTCGGCAGCACTGCCCTATCTCTATTTCCGCCGTCGCGGCTGGCTTTAGGACAGGAAAAAGACGAGGGGACCGTCGCACCCGGCGACGGTCCTCATCTTCACATCAGGCCCTGACGGCGACCACGAACAGCCGCGGAAAACGCAACAGCCGCCGCCCGTCGGCAAGCGGCGCATAGACGCTGTCGATCCGCGCCGTATAGTCGGCCAGGAACGCCGCTTCGTGCGCCGCGCCGGCCGCTGCCAGATACGGCCGAAGGCCGGTGCCCCTGACCCATTCGACGATCGCCTGCGCATCGGCCATCGGGTGATTGTAGATCGTGTGCCAGACATCGACGCGGCTGCAGAGCGGCGACAGCGCGTCCAGATAGCGTGAGGGCTGCGGCAATGTCGTCCGGCGCAGGCGCGAGCCTTCAAAACGTGCGGCCCACGGCCCTGCAGCGCCGCTCTCCTCCATCAGCCGATGCGTCGGCTCGCCGAGATTGTCGGGCATCTGCACGGCAAGAACCGCGCCGGGACGAAGCGCCGCCAGCCATTGCTGCATCCGCGCCAGATGATCCGGGATCCATTGCAGCACGGCGTTGGCATAAAGCAGGTCGGTATCGGCCGGCGGTTGCCATTGGCTGAGATCGGCCGCGTCAAAACGGGTGTGCGGCAGTCGTGCCCGCGCCTTGTCCAGCATGTCGCCGTCGCTGTCGAGGCCGCTCACCGCATCCACACCGAAGCGTTCGACCAGCAATTCGGTCGAATTGCCCGGCCCGCAGCCGAGGTCGATCACGCTTGCGGCCGAGGCCAGCGGCACCTGCGCCAGCAGGTCACGCGCCGGGCGGGTGCGCTCATTCTCGAATTTCAGATATTGTTCAGCCGACCAGGCCATGGCGATACTCCCTTTGCCGACACTATAGCGTGGTGATTGCGTCGTGACATGACAGGCGCGAGATCCGTTGCCGTGAGCCGTCCTGTTATCCCCCGAGATCTTGGTCGATCTCCGTCAGCGCCCGATCGACATGGCCCTCGAAGACCAGCGTTTCTTCCTCGGTGATGATCAGGATTTCCGGTGCGCCATGCACCCTTACATGCTGCGATTGCCCAAGCCCCTCGGTCAGCCCGCGCATCAACAGGTCCATGAACCGCGTGCCCGGGCCGGTAATGGCGATCGGCATGGTTTCCTCGGCAAGGCTGAGCATGCGCGACAGGCTCTGGCCGAGTGCCAGGCCCGCCTGGCGAAAGGCATATTCCGAAACCCGGTGCCCCTGGCGGGCGCGGCTGGCGATCTTTTCCATTTCGCCAAGCGGCACGAATTTCGCCGGGATCGTATCCGGCGGCACTTCGAACGCGGCACGCAGGATGCCGTAGAACCCGGCCGAGGCCTCGACGCAGCCATAGGCGCCGCAGCGGCAGAGTTTGCCGTCGGCTGCATGCAGCATATGGCCGAAATTCGGCGCCACGACGCGCACCAGCCCGCTGCGGTCGCGCAGCGCCACGCCGAGCCCGATCGAATGGCCAAGCGACAGCGTCGCCAGCGCGGGCAGGGGTGTTTGCCGGCTCTTCTCCAGCCTGAGCAACAGCGCATGCGTGACCAGCAGGCTCTCGTTGAACAGCCGGATGCGGCCTTTGTCCGATACACCCGGGTGCGACAGGCCGGGCTGCGAAAGCCCGGACAATGCACTTTCGAAATCGAGCGATTCGTAGCCGAAGATCGGCGACCACAGCAGCTTGGCGCCATCGCGGTCGGCAATGCCCTTGCTGCTGATCGAAATCGTCATCACTGCGTCGTCTGGTAGTCGCGAGCGCCGGATCAAACGGTCGATCGCGTCGCGAAAGCCGGCGAGAAAGGCCGAGGCCGTTGTCGCGCCATGGTCGCGTGGCTCTTCGATCCGGTCGATCAGCGTGCCGCGGTAGTCGGCCAGCGAATACTGTACGGCATGCGAGGAGATGCGCACGGCAATCACATGGGCGGCGTCACGCCGCCGGTTGAACAGCACGCGCGGCCGGCCGCGATGGCCGACATTGGCGACTTCCCGCCGCTCGATCAGGCCGAGTTTCTCCAGCTCCGCGGTAATTGCCGACACGGTTGCCGACGACAGCCCGGTCGATGCCGACAGGTCGGTATGGGCCAGCGCGCCGTCGCGGCGAAGCGCCTCGAGCACCAGCCCGCTGTTTTGCTGGCGCACGTTCTCGTTGCTGGTCTTCTGGCTGGACTTGTTCAGCATGGGCCGTGTGGCCGGTTTTTGTGTATCCACCGCATGCTCCTCCCAAAGCATTTGGTCGGCTGCATTGCAAGCCGCGGCGGGCCTGAGTTGACAGCACGGGAATCTTCTGCCAGTTATTTTCTCGACTGTCGAGAAAAACCATTGGACGGGGGTCCATGGGGTAGGGGCAGTTTTGCAGCGGGTCGTTTGGTTGGGAGGTCTTCCAGCGGTCCGCTATCACCTTGGGAGGTTTAAAATGAAATCCGTATTGAAGCTGATGGCGTGCACCGCCGTCATCGTGAGCCTGCATTCCGTCGCAAGCGCCAAGGACATGATCGTTGGCGTTTCCTGGTCGAACTTCCAGGAAGAGCGTTGGAAGACCGACGAGGCCGCGATCAAGGCTGCACTCGAAGCCAGTGGCGACAAGTATATTTCGGCTGACGCCCAGACGTCTGCCGCCAAGCAGCTGACCGACATCGAAAGCCTGATCTCGCAGGGCGCAAACGCCCTGATCGTTCTCGCCCAGGATTCCGAAGCCATCGGCCCGGCCATCGAAAAGGCAGTTGCCGAAGGTATCCCGGTCGTCGGTTATGACCGCCTGATCGAGAACCAGAACGCCTTCTACATCACCTTCGACAACAAGGAAGTCGGCCGGATGCAGGCCCGCGAAGTCATGAAGGTCAAGCCGGAAGGCAACTACGTCTTCATCAAGGGCGCATCCACCGACCCGAACTCCGACTTCCTCTATTCCGGCCAGATCGAAGTGCTGAAGGAAGCCATCGATGGCGGCAAGATCAAGAATGTCGGCGAAGCCTACACGGACGGCTGGAAGCCGGAAGCTGCCCAGAAGAACATGGAGCAGTTCCTGACCGCCAACAACAACGCGGTTGACGCCGTTGTATCGTCCAACGACGGCATGGCCGGCGGTGTGGTTGCCGCGCTGGAAGCCCAGGGTCTCGCCGGTTCCGTTCCGGTTTCGGGTCAGGACGGCGACAAGGCTGCGCTGAACCGCGTCGCTCTCGGCACCCAGACCGTGTCTGTCTGGAAGGACAGCCGCGAACTCGGCAAGAAGGCCGGCGAAATCGCCTCGGCACTCGCAGCCGGTACCGCGATGGATGCCGTTGAAGGCGCCGTGAAGTTCGCTGGTGGCCCGAAGGGTCTCGAGATGAACTCCTACTTCATCGCCCCGCAGCCGATCACCAAGGACAACCTCAACGTCGTCATCGACGCTGGCTGGATCTCCAAGGAAGAAGCTTGCCAGAGCGTTGCTGCCGGTTCGGTCGCAGCCTGCAACTGAGTGCTTTGGTTTAACTGACCACCGAGCTTGAGCCGCAAACGCCGCAGCCAGTTGCTGCGGCGTTTCGGCTGATCGGGAACTTCAAGCGGCCGGGCCGTGTCCGCGACACTAGGCATCGGGAAGCGTCCGTCTTGTCGGGGCGCCTTTCGGGCAAACGCGTCCAATGTCCGCTGCAGGAAGTTCGCGATCCGCATCGCCGGCCAAGGGTCGGCGCCGCATGAAACGATGCGGACAGGCAGCAAGCCGTAAAACGACTGGGGAGATATCTGTATGGCGGATCAAAGCCTTGCCACGCCTGCGCCCGCAGCCCGGGCATCCAATTCATCTGCGGTCAAACGCTTCTTTCAAGCCACCGAAATCGACACGCGCCTGCTCGGCATGGTGATTGCGCTCGGCATCATTTGGATCGGCTTCGACGTGCTGTCGAACGGCCTCTTCCTCACCTCGCGAAACCTCTGGAACCTCTCGGTCCAGGCGGCCTCCGTCTCGGTCATGGCAACCGGCATGGTGCTGGTCATCGTCACCCGCAACATCGACCTCTCGGTCGGCTCGATCCTCGGCTTCGTCGGCATGATCATGGCCGTGCTGCAGGCCCGTATCCTGCCGCCGATCATCGGTTTTGAACATCCGCTGATGTGGGTGATCGCGCTTGCCGCCGGCATTGCGGTTGGCACGGCGATCGGCGCCTTCCAGGGCGCGATCATCGCCTTCCTCGGCGTCCCGGCCTTCATCGTCACGCTCGGCGGCCTGCTGGTCTGGCGCGGTGCCGCCTGGATGGTCACATCAGGTGCGACCGTTGCCCCGATGGACACCACCTACCGCCTGATGGGCGGTGGCGCGGATGGCTCGATCGGGGTTACCGCCAGTTGGATCGTCGGCATCGTCGCCTGCGTGCTGATCGTGCTGTCGATCCTCAACACCCGCAAGCAGCGCCGCCGCTTCGGCTTTCCGCTCCGCCCGCTCTGGGCCGAATATTTCCTCGTCGCTTCCGGCTGCGCCGCCATCCTTGGTGCCGTCTGGGTCGCCAACAGCTATTACATGCCGGTCAATCTGGCGAAGAAATATGCCGCGGCCCATGGCATCGCCTGGCCGGATGGTGGCCTGCAGATCGGTCTCGGCATTGCCATCCCGGTCCTGATCGCCATCGGCATCGCCATGTTCATGGCCTTCATCACCAACCGTACGCGTTTTGGCCGTTATGTCTTCGCCATCGGCGGCAACCCGGAAGCCGCCGAACTCGCCGGCATCAAGGTCAAGTGGGTGACCGTCAAGATGTTCGCGCTGATGGGCGCACTCTGCGCCATCGCCGCCGCCATCTCGACCGCCCGCCTCAATGCCGCGACCAATGCGCAAGGCACGCTCGACGAACTCTACACCATCGCCGCGGCCGTCATCGGCGGCACCTCGCTTGCCGGCGGCGTCGGCACCATTGCCGGTGCCATGCTCGGCGCCGTCGTCATGCAATCCTTGAATTCGGGCATGGTCCTGCTCGGTCTCGACACTCCGCTCCAGAGCATTGTCATCGGCATTGTTCTCGTCGTCGCGGTCTGGCTCGACACCGTCTACCGCGCCCGCGCCAAGTAAGGGGAGTAGAACCAATGACAGAAGAACGCACCCCACTGGTGGAAATGCGCAATGTTTCCATCTCGTTTGGCGGCATTCATGCCGTGGACGATGCCTCCGTCGACCTTTTCCCGGGTGAAGTCGTGGCGCTGCTCGGCCACAACGGCGCCGGCAAGTCGACCCTGATCAAGATCCTGTCCGGCGCCTACAAACGCGACAACGGCGATATCCTGATCAACGGCGATTTCGCCGACATCCACAATCCGCGCGATGCGAAGAAATACGGCATCGAGACGATCTACCAGACGCTCGCCGTCGCCGACAATGTCGACGCCGCCGCCAACCTCTATCTCGGCCGCGAACTGCGTACCCCCTGGGGCACGCTGGACGATGTCGCGATGGAAGCCAAGGCCCGCGAAGTCATGGGCCGCCTCAACCCCAACTTTCAGCGCTTCAAGGAGCCGGTGAAAGCCCTGTCCGGCGGCCAGCGCCAGTCGGTTGCCATTGCCCGCGCCATCCTGTTCGACGCCCGCATCCTGATCATGGACGAGCCGACGGCCGCCTTGGGTCCGCAGGAAACCGCCCAGGTCGGCGAACTGATCCTGCAGCTGAAGAAGGAAGGTATCGGCATCTTCCTGATCAGCCACGACATCCACGACGTCTTCGACCTCGCCGACCGCGTCTTCGTCATGAAGAACGGCCGCGTCGTCGGCCATGCCCGCACTGAGGATGTGACCAAGGACGAAGTGCTCGGCATGATCATCCTCGGCAAATGCCCCCCCGGCGCCGTGCCGGGACCCGGCGCCATGCAGACGGCGTGAACATCGAAAATTGACGCAAGGCGAGGGGGCTTCGGCCCCCTCGTTGCGTTTGGGCGGGCGAAGACGCTGGCCTGCGGGGCATCCCCGTGAACCTTCGAAACCAATTTCCCCCTCGACGCTGCGCCGCCGCTCGGGCATAGGATCGCTTGAATGAAGTCCCGGCCGGACGAAGCACGCCAAACAGGCGACGCCCCGCGCCGCAAGCATCCCGATGGAGGCGAAAATTATCAAGATCATGGTATTGCTGCACAGCGCCGATGGCATGGGCTGGCAGTCTCCGCCCAAGGGCACCAGCCTGAAGACGCTCAGCGAAGCCGAGGAACAGGGCTTCATCCAGATCCGCGGCGAGTTTCAGAAACGCCAGTTCTGCCTGACCAAGCTCGGCCTAGACCACGTCACCCGCGACAAGCGCCGCCTGGAAGCACGCAAAAGCTGAACTGAAGCGGTGGGCGCTGAGGCGCCTCCATCGCGCCAAGCCTTGGGCCGTTCCTCAGGCCGACCGCAGCTCCGGCTCTTCAGCGCAAATATCAGCTAGGAAATCTATGAATTGCCGCACCCGGGAAGGCATGCGGCGACCTCCAGCGATGATTGCGTTGATCGGAAGAAGGGGCGGCGTGTGCTTGTCGAGAATCCGCACCACTTCGCCGGAGGCCAGTACATCCGTGAACAACCAACTCGCATGATGGGCGATGCCGAGACCCGCGAGGACCGCGCCCCGGACATGTTCAGCATCATTCGTGCGGAACGCGCCGCCGCCCTCAAGGGTATGCTGCTGGCCGTCAACCGTAAAATCCCACCCGACCGTGTGGCCCTGATGGACGTAGCCGATCCGCTGGTGCGCCTGCAACGCGTCCAGCGTTTGCGGCGTGCCGTGCCGGGCGAGATAGCTGGCGGAAGCCAAAGTGATCATGCGCATGTCGCCTATCCGTCGGGCAACCAGCGCGGAGTCTGAGAGCCGACCAATGCGGATCGCGATATCGATCCCCTCCTCGACTAGGTCGACGTGACGGCCGGAGACCTCGATTTCGATGGAAACGTCTGGAAATCGATCTCTGAAGGCAAGTAGCTTCGGAATAACATACATCCTCCCGAAGGCGGGCGAGAGGGTTATCCGGACCAGACCCGATGGTGATGACTGCCCCTCGAGAACTCTTTCTTCGACCGACTCGATATCCTCAAGAATCCGGACCGTGGCTTCATAATATTCTTGTCCGGCCAGTGTCACGGTGAGCGCGCGCGAATTTCTGGCGAGAAGCTGCGTCCCAAGCCGCGCTTCGAGTGCGGCGAGTTGTTTGCTGACGGTCGGTTGGCTCACGTTCAGGTCTCGCGCTGCCTGCGAGAAGCTTCCACTCTCGACGACACGCACAAATGTCCGCATTGCATCCAGTTTGTCCATCTTTGCACCCTCCGCTGATCAAAGGCATCGGCGTTTCCCAACGCAATAGTGCATTGGTTTGCACATATCCATTCGTATATCGAATAGATTCTATGCATAATCTCTCAATTTCATTCAAAAAAAGAATATGGGAAGGGTGTTTCCGTTGGGCCGCAGCGGTCCTGAACCCAAAAGGAAGAGTTATGACAATCAAGATTTATGGCGACCCAGGCTCGGGCAGCTTACGGCGTGTGACCACGGCGGCAAAAATCATGGGTATCGAAATCGAACACGTCATGGTCGATCTTTTCAAGGGCGAAAGCCAGACCGACGAATTCAAATCACGCCTTAACCCCCACGGTCTGACGCCCGTTCTGGAAGACGGGAATGTCATTCTCTATGAGGCGGCTGCAATCAACCTGTATCTGGCGGCTAAGGCAAACTCGCCATTGGTCGGAGCGAACGCGGAAGAACGTTTTCAGGTTCTCCAATGGATGTTCTGGTCGGGTGAGCAGTGGCGCGTCTTTGCAACGGCACTGTTTGACGAGAGAGTGGGCAAGACGGTCATGGGCCTGCCAAAGAATGAGCCCGTCATCGAGTTCGCAGAGGGCAAGCTTCGTGCCGCGGCGAAAGTGCTTGACCAGCACCTGGAAGGCCGCAAATTTATCGTTGGCGAGACTCTTACCCTAGCTGATATCGATATTGCGGGTCCGTTTTCGCAGATTGACCGTTCGAAGCCTCCTCTTCGGGATTACCCCAGTCTCATGGCGTGGCATGACAACCTGCTGCAATCTGTTCCCGCTTGGGCTGAGACGAAAGTCGAGGTCGATCGTCGCATCGACAGCTTCTTGTCCAGCGCCGGCGTGACCCTATGAGCCAACCAATTTTGTGAGTTCTCTTTGATGGATGAGGTGGCAGACATCGTGTTTTCCACCTCATCTCTCCCGTTGCACGATTGAGCTCTATCTCTGACCCCGCTTTCCCGCGTGACGTCGTCTGACGTGGCAAAGTCCGCTTCGAACCGTCTCTCTCTCCCAATCACCCCATCTTCACCAGCGCCCCGATCGTGCCTGAACACAGCCGCGGCCGAACTGAACGGCAAACTGGCATGGGCCGACTGTATCCCGCTCCCACCACCCACTTGCCCTAACCGCGCCCATCACCCGAATGGCGAATGGCCGCCTCGACGGTTGCGGGTAGCCGGAAGCGCCGGCGATAGTCGCCGGGCGTCAATCCGGCGATCTTTCGAAACAGGCGGCGAAACGACGCAAGGTCCGAATATCCGACATCGCAGGCGATCTCCTCGATCGGCCGATCCTCGAGTTCGAGCATCTGCTTGGCTTCCTCGATCCGCAGGCACTGGATATATTCCAGCGGTGAAAAGCCCGTCGCCTTCTTGAATCGTCGATCGAACGACCGCTTCGGCAGGCCGGACAGCTGCAGCAACTCGGTCAGGATGGCGGCGGACTGATAATGGTCGGGCGCATAGGCCTGGCATTTCTCGATGACGGCGTCGCCATGGCTGATATTGGCGATCATCGAGGCATAGGGAAGCTGGCCGTCCCGATGCCACTGGTAGAGGAACAGCTTGGAGATCCGGATCGCTTCCGCCGTGCCGGCATGCCTTGCAATCAGATAGAGCGTCAGATCCTGCCAGGACGACGCGCCGCCGGAGCAGACAATCGAGTGTCCGGCACCGGACTGGACCAGGATGCGCTCCTCCTTGAGGTCCACCTTCGGAAATTCTTGGCGAAACAGCGGCGCATACATCCAGTGCGTCGTCGCCGACTGCCCGTCCAAGAGGCCCGCCTCGGCCAGCACGATCGATCCACCACAGGCCGCCAGCAGCCGGGCGCCCTTGCGATGCATCCTGGCGATCCACTCCAGCAGCCGGCGGTCCAGCGCCCGGATCGTGTCGGGCGTATCGACGACGACATTCGGAACGAGCACATAATCGGTGTCGTCAACCTCATCCAGAGTGACATGCGGCATGATCGTCACCCCGGTGATCAGCGTCAAAGGGCCGGGCTCGGCCGCCACCAGGCGCGGCGCAAACAGCACCTCGCTGGTCGGCTCGTTCGAATGGCTCTTCCAGTGCGCGCCGGCGATCCAGAGCGTATCAAAAATGCCGTAGAGGATGGACGGATCACATTCGCGGAAGGTCACGATGCTGACCCGCAAGGGAGGTTTTACGCTCTTGGGCTCTGGCTCGATCGGCTCCATAGCGGCCATTCTGCCTCTGTTGAGGGGCAGAGGCAACGCCTAAAACCCCTGCCGAACGGGCGGCATTTCGCGGTCCGAGAGAGCAGGATCCAACGACAATGGAAGTGAATTTTGACAAGCTGAACGCCCTGCTGGGCGTCATGGTGAATGAGCTTGGCGCGGCGCAGAATGCTGCTTTGGTGACGATTGGCGACGAACTGGGCCTCTACCGGGCGATGGCCGGCAAGGGACAGCTCTCGGCAGCAGACCTCGCGGCCGCCACCGAGACGAAGGAACGCTATGTACAGGAATGGCTGGCGGCGCAGGCGGCATCCGGCTTCGTCACCTACGATGCGGCCACGGCCAAGTTTGCCCTCTCGCCGGAACAGGCCGCGGTCTTTGCCGTCGATGACAGCCCGGTCAACATGATCGGCGGGTTCCAGGCGCTGGAAGCCGTTTATGCGGATCGCCCCAAGCTCGCGCATGCATTTCGTCATGGCGGCGGCGTGTCGTGGACGGATCGCTGCAATTGCATGTTCTGCGGCACCGACCGCTTCTTCCGGCCGGGCTACAAGGCCAACCTCGTTGCCAACTGGCTCCCCGCGCTCGATGGCGTCATCGACACGCTGGAGCGCGGAGCGCTGGTGGCGGATGTCGGCTGCGGCTTCGGCTCGTCGACCCTGATCATGGCCGAAGCCTTTCCGAACTCGCACTTTGTCGGCATCGACTACCATGCCCCGTCCATCGACCATGCGAAGCGACACGCCAAAGCACCTGGCGGCAAGGCACTGGCCAATGTGCAGTTCGAGACCGCACGCGCACAGGACTTTGACGGCTCGGGCTTCGACCTTGTCACCCTGTTCGACGCGCTTCACGACATGGGCGACCCCGTCGGCGCCGCCCGCCATATCGCCAAGTCCTTGAAACCGGACGGTGTCCTGATGCTGGTCGAGCCGATGGCCGGCGACACCCTTGCCGACAACCTCAATCCGATCGGGCGGATCTTCTATGCCGCATCGGCCAATACCTGCGTCCCGGCATCCCTGGGCCAGGAAGTGGGGGCGGCATTGGGGGCACAGGCCGGTGAGCGACGCCTGACCCAGACGCTCAACGAAGGTGGCCTTTCCAGGGTCCGGCGCGCGGCCGAAACGCCGTTCAACATGGTCCTGGAAGCCCGTCTTTGAGGGCGGGTGAAAGCGCAAGGCAAGTGAAAGCGCAGGGCAAGTGAAAGCGGAGGGGCGGGTGGTTCGGCGACCGCCTGCCCGAAGCCTGGCGTTGCGAAGTTCAGCCATCGAGAGGGGACAGGTTTCAACCCATCACCCCATCTTCACCAGCGCGCCGATCGTGCCGCCGACCAAAAGCACCAGGCCGATCAGCGTCGTCAGCGCCGCCCCGGGTCCGCGTTTCTTCGCATCGGCATAATATTCCGCCGCATAGAGCGCCCGCGCTGCCGTCCAGCCGAGGCCGAGCAGCCCGGCGAGCTCGTCCGAGACATAGGTGCCGAAGATCCACAGCGCCGGCAGGAACAGCACCAGCTGCTCGACCGTGTTCTGCTGCACCCGGAAGATCCGCTCGAAATTCTGGTTGCCGGAAGTCTTGGGCGCTTCCACGCCGAATTGCTGGCGCGCCCGCGCCACTTTGACCATGAACCAGCAATAGGTCATCAGCGCCGCAAATGTCGCCAGAATGGTGAAACGCATCGAGATCTGCTCCAAAATCATCCTGAAATTGACCATGAAATCGTCATTGAGTAGCCACCAACTGGTAGGAGAAAGGCCTGGGCCGCGCAAGCGCCATGCTGCGGCCGCACCGCATCGAAGCTTGCGCAAAACGACGAATTCCGCCATCATTCCAGGAGTTGCGTTGCAGCCAGTGCGAGCAAGAAAGACCGCGTTGATGACCTCCGAAACGATGAGCGAAACGATCCGTGAAACGACCACGGCGGCAACCGGCGAAAACTTCAAGTTCGGCCGGCCTTACGACCTGCACGAGCTGGTCGCCGATGGCATCATCCATGGCATCGGTGTTGTCTTTGCCCTGGTCGGCGCCACCGCGCTGATCTTCTACGCGACGGTCTATTCCGACTATCCCGACATCGCCGCATCCTGGATATATGGCCTCGGCCTGATCATCGCGCTCGGCGTCTCCTTCACCTACAACATGTGGCCGCATTCGCGCATCAAGTGGATCCTGCGCCGCTTCGATCATTCCGCCATCTTCATCCTGATCGCCTCGACCTACACGCCCTTCCTCGTCCAGGGTGCCGACCAGCCGATGATCCTGGCACTGCTGATCGGCATCTGGCTGACGGCCGCCCTCGGCATCTGGCTGAAATTCCGCTATCCCGGCCGTTACGACCGGCTTGCCATCCTGCTCTATCTCGCCATGGGCTGGAGCGGGGCGCTGGCCATGGGCCCGATCTCCGAGATCATCCCGGGCATCACGCTGACCCTGATCATCATCGGCGGCTGCATCTATTCCGCCGGCGTCATCTTCCACGTCTGGGAACGCCTGCGCTTCCAGAACGCCATCTGGCACGGCTTCGTCGTCACGGCCGCCGTGGTGCATTATTCGGCGGTTTTTACGGCGATCGCCTGAACCATCCTTGAGAGGCGGGGCGGATCGGACCGACGTCAGGCCTTCTTCAGTCTCGGTACCTGCTTGGATCCAATGCGGAAAAACAGCGCCGTCGGTATCCAGCAGATCGCCAAGCCAAAGGCGGCAAGCGCGAACAGCGACAGCATGGTCATCTCGGTGAAGAAGCCGACAAGACTGGCAAGCGGAATACCGCCCAATGCTGTGAACGCGCCGAACAGCAGGACTGTCAGCAGCGTCTGCACCACGGTCAGGATGCCGGCGAACCGCCAGCTCTCGCCCCAGCTTGCGACGCGCCCATGCTTTTTGCGGAAATATGTCCCGGCCCAGGTGCCACTGCCGGCCAGAATGCCGGCATTGCCGCTGGCGCCGATACCGTCGACCACGCCGTAATGGACCAGAAGAAAAGTGATGATCACCAGGGCGATGGTCATTGCCAGGGCGACGAAAAAATAGCGTATGCACAGGGCATTGATGAAACCGGGCAAA
Organism: Rhizobium sp. CECT 9324; assembly: GCF_918741265.1. NCBI lineage: Bacteria > Pseudomonadati > Pseudomonadota > Alphaproteobacteria > Hyphomicrobiales > Rhizobiaceae > Rhizobium > Rhizobium sp. CECT 9324. Next base: position 1,644,803 of record NZ_CAKKMZ010000001.1, read on the forward strand.
TGCAAACTCCTCATGCCTTGACGGAACGCCCGGCAAGGATCAGACGATAGTTACCGACGCCTTCGCCGCCATGGCAAGCCCGTCGGCGTCTCGCCCGTCCGGCATCCCCAGAGAGCACACCCAAGAGCCTCCCATGACCGACCTCATCATCCGCGACGCCACCGAAGCCGACCTGCCGGCAATCCGCGATATCTACAATCACGCCGTCGAACACACGACCGCGATCTGGAACGAGGTTCTGATCGACGTCGACAACCGCCGCGTCTGGCTCGAACTGCGCCGCGCCAAGGGTTTTCCGGTGCTGGTCGCCGAACGTGACGGCAAGGTGGCAGGCTACGCCTCCTACGGCGACTGGCGCGCCTTCGACGGCTATCGCCACACGGTCGAGCATTCGGTCTATGTCGACAAGGACTGCCGCGGCGGCGGCATCGGCAGGCAGTTGATGGCAGCTTTGGTCGATAGGGCAAGAACGGGCAATGTCCATGTCATGATCGCCGCCATCGAAGCCGAAAACCAGGCCTCCATTGCGCTTCACGAACGCATGGGCTTCACCCTCGTCGGCATCCACCGCGAAGTCGGCACGAAGTTCGGCCGCTGGCTCGATCTGGCGATGATGGAGCTCAGGGTCTGAGCTATTCCAGCGAAAGGTCGGGGCCGGTTACCCCCCTCTGGCCTGCCGGCCATCTCCCCCACAAGGGGGGAGATCAGCAAGTCCGCCAACGGGATGCCGCTCCATATAGCTGAACGTAGCTCACGCCTGGACACCTTGCCGACCCCCGATGGAAATGCCGCGCCGGCGCCAGCCCGATCTCCCCCCGTGTGGGGGAGATGCCCGGCAGGGCAGAGGGGGGGTAGGCTCTGCACCACAAAGCAGCCAAGTGCTGAACGCCGTCAAACGTCCCCCTGTCCGCTCACGACTTGGCAAGTTCGTCCATCAGGACCGGCTGCTCCTTCAGCAGTTTCATGGCAAACTCCATCACATCGACCGTCTCGTCATTCGGCCGCGCGACCATCTTCGACTGCCGCGCAAGGATGTGCTTCATGTCGTGGCTGGTGATGCTGTCTTCAGCTGCTGCACCTTTGGATGTATCGCTCATCTTACCTCTCATCCCCCCACTCACCCCGCTGCCGTCTCCTGCCAGCGCACGCCTGAAATCACCACGCCGTCCTTCGGCCGGCAGGGCATGTCGGCAAGCGAAACGGACATGTCCTGTTCGCGCGGCATGTCGTAGTCGATCGCGGTGGTCAAAAGCCGCACGCCTTCCTTGATGATCGAAAGCGTTGCCTCTTCGCCGGGACAGCGATGGCCGTCCTTCACCGATCCGGCCCCTTGCGCAACGAAGCTGTAGTCGTCCGGCCCGTGCCGCAGTTCGCGCAGCGGCCGGAACTCGCCGGCATTGTGAAAGTGCGCCTCGTCATGGCAGGTGCCGTAGAGGTCGAAAAGCAGCCATTGTCCGCACCGGATCTGGTGGCCGTTCCAGTCGAAGCCGGTGCGGGCCACGGCGCCGACAAACGGATAAAACGGCACGCTGCGCCGTACTTCTTCGGCAAAATCGGTGAGCAGCCGGTCGTCCGGCACACGCAGGATCTCGCGCCACTCTGGATGCCGCTCCAGTTCGACCGCGGCAAACAGGATATAGCGCCCGAGCGAGGCGATCGGCCCGAGCAGATTGATCAGCTCGCCGGCGGCGACCGTCGGCGAAAGCGGCCGTCCCTTGGGGTCGAGATAGCCGGCGATCATCGCCATCGGGGTTCCCGGCAGCGGCGCCTGGCGGCCCCGGCGGATCTGGCGAAAGGCTGTCTTCAGCCGCCGCTCCAGTGCCGAACGCCAGCCCGGCAGACCCAGCGCCAGACCCAGTGACAGGGTCAGGCGGCGGCGCCCGAAATGGCCGGCCTGCTCGGCCAGCGCCGCCAGCAGCGCGTCGTCCCGGTCGATCTCGTCTGCATCGATCGGCGCATGGGTCCAGGCGAGCGCCGTGCGGATCAGGATCAGGTCGAGCTCGGCGCCGAGCGGCACGGCCCCCCAGCGGATCCAGTCCGGCACGCGTTCGATGAAATTGCGCCGGAAGATCGCCACCAGCCGGTCGATGCCGGTGCGGTCCTCGACCAGCATGCGCACGAACATCGCCTTGCGGTGCCGGTGCGCGGCGCCGTCGAGCTGCTGCACGCTGCCTTTGCCCCCGATCAGCCGCAACACCATCTGCGGCATGGCGCCGACCCGGGTCAGCCGGTCGTCGTCATAGATCAGCCGGGCGGCATCCGGCCCGGTCAGGCAGATGACGTCGCGCAGCATCAGCCGCGTCCGGAAGATCGGGCTGTCCATCGACCGGAAGCGCTGCGACAGGAATCCATAGCCTTCCCGGGCCAGATTGAACGTGTCGTCGAAGCTAGGGCTGCGCGGGATCGCCGGCATGCGCGCGGGATTGAGGGCGGCCTCGGAGGAGCCTGCGGGCAGGAGGCCGTTCAGTTCCCCGGAGAACGTCTGAGAGAGGGAGGCTGGCGGCTCGGCCAGCGGATGGGCACTTGCATGGGCCGATGCATGAGACGCTGCGTGGGTCGACGTTGGGGCAGGCGTGTCCGGCTGGCGGTGAAACTCGCTCTGGTTCATCCCGTCCCCTCCCTGACGCGCCCGGTTTGGGCAGACAATACCCCGAAATCCCGGCGCGCTCCATGCGCTTTGTTCCCGCCTCCCTCTCTCACCGTCCGTTCGCCCCGATCGCGGGCAAGCGAGCCCTTTATTCGATCCGCACCCGCGCCATCTCGCCGCGAATGGTGATCGACGGCCGTGCGCCAGGCGTATTCGGCAGCGCGCTGTCGACATAGGAGGCGACCGTCTCGACCAGGTAGCTGATCGGCGTCGGCTGCAGGAAGCGCACGGTCGCATCGAGCATCGTGCCGGAAATGGCGATCGCCTCGTTCTGCATCACCCGTTCGAAGGTCAGCCGTGCCCGAAGTGCCGCCCCCGAAACCGCGATCGAGGCTGCGTGGCCGGTAAAGGCGATATCGCCGGCATCGCTGCGGATGTCGAGCGCGCCGAACTCGCCATCCAGCTGCGTTCGCGCCGCCCGCTGGTCGATGATGACGGTAGCGCCGGGTTGAAGATTGGCCGTCAGTGTCATGGTGCAATCGCTCCAGTCGAAGAAACGGCCACCGCGGCCGACATCGACCGTCAGCGTGTCGCCGTCCCTCTGCATCGTGCCTTCGGCCGGGCAGGAGTTGGAAAACCAGCTCGAATGCCACAGCGCGCCCCAGCCATGCCGTTCGCCGGACAGTTCGGCAACCTGCGGCATGTCGGCGTGGGCGTTGATGCTGATCTCGCTCGCCGTGCCCGTCACCCGGACCTTTGATACGCCGGCAAGGTCGAGCGGGCCGGACAGGCTATCGCTGGCGCTGATCAGCGATACACCGCCGTCGATGGCAAGCATGGCGACGATCACGCCGGCAACGGAGAGAAGAATGGTTCTGCGTTTCATCGGGCAGGGCTCCTGGTTGGGCCGCGACGGGCCGTGGTTTGAGCCCCGACCGTGCCGGCCCGCGTTCTCCATCGCGACCTTGATCGCGTTTCAGGTCGAAGCGCATCGCGTTTGAGGTCATCATGTGCCATGCATCGGGAATTGCCCTGCATCGGGCCGCGTTCCGCCATGGATCCCGGTCCGCCCAGTCCAAACCCTTTTTCTTGCAAGACGCCGATGATCCTTGTTCCGCTTTCCTTTCTCGTCTCGCTCTATCTGACCGTGTTTCTCGTCCGGCTGCTGCTGCGCGGCCGCGATACCTTTGCCGCCAATGGCCTCTTTCTGCTGCTGATTGCCGTCTATATCGTCCAGACCGTGCTGGTCGGCCTGCGCTGGGGTTATGGCATCGTGACGATCCTGCCGCTGCTGTCGACGCTCGCCAGTCTCGTGCCGCCGCTGTCTTATCTCGCCTTCCGCGATCTCGCCCGCGAACAGCGTGGCCTGGCGGCGCGCGACTGGCCGCATCTCCTGCCGGTCGCAGCTTTGGTCGCCATGATGCTGGTCTGGCGCCATCTCATCGACCTGCTGATCATCACGGAATTTCTCGCCTATGGCCTGGCGCTGCTCTGGCTCGCCCGGCTTGGTCCCGATGGCCTTGTCACCGCCAGGCTCGACGGCACGCTGCGCTCCTATCGCTCGCTGCAACTGACCGGCCTTGCCCTGGTGGGCTCCGCCTTGACCGATATCGCCATCAGCCTCGACATGCTGTGGAGCGGCGGCCAGTATTCCGCCCTGCTCGTCTCGGCCGCAACGACCGCCATTCTTCTGCTGCTCGGCATCGCCGCCGTCGCCGTCGCCGTCGGCTCGGAAGAAGGCGAGGACGATGCGCCGAACGATGGGCACGACGACCCGGCAGGATTGGATACGGCACCAGAGGAAGGTCGCTCACACCAACGCATCCAGGGATCAGAAAGACCGTCGAACGCCACCGCGGCCTCGCCCGAGGACCGGCAGGTCGCCGCCGACCTCGACCGCCTGATGTCGGAACGCCGCCTTTATGCCGATACCGGCCTGAATCTCGCGAGGATCGCCCGGCGTTTGAGCCTTCCGGCCCGCAGCGTCTCCCAGGCGGTCAACCGGGTGCATGGCATCAGCGTCTCGCATTATGTCAACAATCACCGCATCGCGGACGCCTGCCGGCTGCTGTCTGAAACCGACTTGCCGGTGACCCGCATCGTCTTTGATGCCGGCTTCATGACCAAGTCCAATTTCAACCGCGAATTCCTCCGCGTTACCGGCATGAGCCCGAGCGACTGGCGCCGGCAGAAACAGGCGGCGTGACACACGCGCCGCAGGGGACTGCCACATCACCACACAAGATGTGCACAGCAACATTCGCAGCGCATAACCGCCTTGCCTTTCGCCGGGCCGCACTGTTCCCTTGGCGCATCATTTGATCACCCAAGGATTTAAGATGCCTTTGAAGCTCTATCTCGCCGGCCCCGAAGTCTTCCTGCCCGATGCCCGCAAGGTGCTCGACGAAAAGGCCGCCATGACCCGGGCCTATGGCTTCGAGCCGATCTGCCCCGGCGATATCGAGATCGAGCCGGCCCCGACCCGCCATGAATTCGGCCTGAAGATCAGTGCCGTCGACGAGGGTTTCATGAATGCCGCCGATGGCGTGATCGCCAATCTCACCCCGTTTCGTGGCATTGCGGCGGATCCCGGCACGGTGTTCGAACTCGGCTATATGTGTGCGTCCGGCAAGCTGGTCGCCGCCTATACCAATGTCACCGATAGCCATTTCGCCCGTACCAAAGCCTGGTATGGCGGCGAACTGACCATCGACGAACACGGCCGCAAGCGCGGCGCGGACGGCCATTCGCTGGAGGATTTCGAGATGATCGAAAACCTCATGCTGCACGGTGGCGTCACCCGCCGCGGCGGCCCCATCGCCATCCACGCCGCCAGCCCCGACCGCCTCTATCACGACCTGACCGCATTCGAACAATGCCTGAAGGCGCTGGCCGAACGCGGCTAGAGCTGCACGGGGGACTTGCCGGGGACTTGGCGGAGTCTTGCCCCTCATCCCCCTGCCGGGACCTTCTCCCCCCAGGTGGGGCGAAGGGAGCAGAACGGCGGCCGCATTGGCCTTCTCCCCGTTCACGGGGAGAAGGTGGCGGCAGCCGGATGAGGGGCGGTGCCGGACGGATGGATACGGACGATGAGCGGCCAATGACAGCCCGGGCCGCCCGAGCTGCTGGGCCTTCATCTGCCCAATATCAAAGTTCCGGCCCCTGATGCGGTTGGCAATCCTCACGGATCTTATCGCTCAGGTCGAAATCGAGGTCTGTCTCGGCGCTGACCCGGCGATAGAAATCGGCGGCCGGCTCGCGTCCGGTATGCTGCATCTCATAGGCCTCCAGCGCCCGTACGACGATATCGGCAATTGAACAATTTTCCCGCCGCGCCAGTCGGTGGGCAAGGTCGCGCGCCCGGGCGCTGCGAACGGACAGTCGTGGTTCTGCCATGCTGGATCTCCTGCAACGCCCAATCTGGGCGTTTTCTCGTCAGTCATCAAGACGGCAACTGATGGTGTGCCAACCACCCGCCACCCCCCAATCCCCTGCCTTTTCACGGCTTGCCAAGCCGCATCGCCAATGCTCCGTTGCGGTTGCAAAAGGAATCGTCATGAACCAGCACGTCACGCCGCAACCGAAGCTCGGCGCCAGCTTTTACCGCCTTTGGCTGTCGAGTGGCCTTGCCAATCTCGCCGATGGCGTCGGCGTCGTCGCCTGGCCCTGGCTTGCCTCGCTGATCACCCGCGACCCGCTGGCAATCTCGATGGTGGCGGCCGCCCAGAAACTGCCCTGGTTCCTCTTCGCCCTGCCGTCCGGCGTGATCACCGACCGGCTCGACCGCCGCAAGCTGGTGGTCGCCATGGATCTCGTGCGCTTCGTGGTCCTGATGACGCTGGCCGCAGCGCTTCTGGTCCCCGGCCTGCTGCCGCAAGACCCGATAGCCGACTTTCCGACCGCCACGCTCTACTGGCTGCTGCTCGCAGCCGCGCTGATGGTTGGTTTCGCCGAAGTGCTGCGCGACAATTCCGCTGTCACCCTGATGCCGGCGATCGTGCCGCTGGAACGGCTGGAAACAGCAAACGGCCGCATGGGCAGCCTGGAAACCGTGATGAACATGATGATCGGCCCGCCGCTTGCCGGTCTGATGATCGGCTTGGCCTTGCCGCTTGCCTTCGGCCTCTATGGCCTCGCCTTTGCATTTGCCGGACTGCTGGTCCTGTCCATCCCCGGCCGGTTTCGCACAATCCGACCGGATGAGCGCCATTGGGTCGCCGAGATCCGCGAAGGTGCGGTCTATCTCTTCCAGCGGCCGCTGTTGCGCGATCTGGCCATCGGGCTTGGAGCCCTGAATGCCATCGATGTGATGCTGCTGATGGGACTGGTGCTGTATGCCCAGGAGGTGATGGGCCTCAACTCGGCGCACTACGGCCTGCTGCTCACCGGTCTTGCCACCGGAGGACTGCTGGGTGGTCTGCTCGGCGAACGTGTCATCCGCCGTCTTGGACCCTCCGTCTGTCTGCGGCTGACCATCGGCGGCTGCTGTGCGATGGCGCTGGTCATCCTGCTCATGCCGTTTTCGGTCGCCGTCTGGTTCGCCCTGATGCTCGCCAGCTTCACCGGCATGATCTGGAACATCATCACCGTGTCGCTGCGCCAGCGCATGATCCCGCCGCATCTGCTCGGCCGGGTCAACAGCGTCTACCGCTTCTTCGGCCTCGGCACCATGCCGCTCGGCCTTCTCGTCTCCGGCCTGAGCGTCACCATTGCCGAAGGCTTCATGCCGCGCAGCCAGGCGCTGGCCGCCCCTTTCGCGCTGGGTGCCGTCCTGTCGCTGCTCTTGCTGGTCGGCATATGGAAACGCGTGTCGCCGAAAGCGCTGAAGGATTTCGCCGGTCAGTGATCAAGCCCGTCGCGGCGGCGGCCGGGTAGCGACGGCACAGAGCGAAGCAGCGAGCGCAACACGCATTTGAAGGCGGTTAAAAACCATGCAGCTTTGCACACATTTGGTTAGGCCGGATATTCTATCAATCATTGGTTGATAGCTCTGCGCCTTTGCGAGGTTTTGCCGATGAAGTTTGGTTTCATCCTCTGCTGGTTCATCTTGTGCGGCATTTGCCTCGTGGGAGCCCTGGTTCCGCTTGTCGGCGCCGTCTTCATCTTGTTCATGCCATTCATCCTTGGCTCTTTGGCTGCACTGGGACTGCTCGCCATCGTCCTCGATGTTCTCATCCGACGGTTGCATGTTGCTTTTGTCGTTTTGCCGGTCGGTGCGCTTGTCTGGTATTATGGTCTGGTGGTTTTCGACCAACTGGATCTTCGACGCATTCGCGACGAGATCGCCGCGCAAAATCCAATCACAATCGGTGCGTTTGATCCGAGCCTGTATGACCTTGTGCTGCCGGACGCACAGCGTTTCGTCCGCTTGAATGCAATTGCAACAGCCTACGATGACAAGCAAAGCTTGTTCGAAAAGGAGTTTGCCCAGATCAGCGCCTTGAGTGACGACGACTGCAGCATCGTTGCCGATTTTATCAAGACTATGCCGGGTAGCTGGGCCGATGTTTCGCCGGGCATATTCGGCGCCGTCTGTGTCGTGACAGTTCCCGGAAAACCGGCCAGGCAGAGCGTCCGGATCACCAGACAGCACACGCTGTACAAGGACAGCCCGCAACTTCGAGCAAGCGGCATTCAGTTAAGTGGTGCCGATGGGCCGGTGATGACGCTGATTGACCAGGTATCGGTTGATGCCTATCCCCCGATCCCGGTTCTTCTTCTGGGCTGCATGCTGATGACCGAAGGTCAGCCGCAATGCTATTTCGGCCCGAAGAAACGGCCTCGGACACTCGAAGTGATCAACCCGTCGATCGATCGCGATCTCTATCCCGAGCCGGAGAATATCCTGCTTGGCATCCCCGCCAGGAAGAGCGGCGAGGGACCGTTTGCCGACCGGGAAAGCGTGATGGCCGCGATCCGTACCGCGGCCGCCGGGAGCCATCCCCCACCCCTCACGCCAGCGGTTCAAACACCATCGAGTGACCGTTGATGCAGTAGCGCAATCCGGTTGGCTTCGGGCCGTCGGGGAAGACGTGGCCGAGATGGCCGCCGCAATTGGCGCAGCGGATTTCGGTGCGCACCATGCCATAGGCGGTGTCGCGATGTTCGGTGACGGCATCGGCCTTGACCGGCTCGAAATAGCTCGGCCAGCCGCAGCCGGCGTCGAATTTGGTATCGGAAACGAACAGCGGTTCGTTGCAGGCGGCGCAGCGATAGAGCCCCTTGTCGGTCATGTCCCAATAGGGGCCGCTGAAGGCGCGTTCGGTGCCGTGCTCGCGCAGGATCCGGTATTGCTCGGGCGTCAGCTGCTCGCGCCATTCCGCGTCGCTCTTGGTGATCTTCGGTGCGATTGTCGTGTCGCTCATCTTGCGCTCTCCAACTGGAATTTCGGACTGGAATTTCGAATGGGCGGCCGGCGAACCGGCCTCCGTTGTCCTATAGATAGGATGCCGATGCGGTTGCGGCAAATCCTCTTGCGCGCGGTTTTTGTCGTGCGGCGCCGGAAACTTTGCCTTTGCCGGCCCCGTCAACGCACGGCACAAAAGGCAGTTTGACCTGAGGAAACCGGGGGTTGACACCTCCGTGATTGGATTTTGGTCCGTTTTTGCTTGAGACGACGGCCCCCATGTCCTAACACGGAACCTCCTTGCATCGCAGCCAAGTTCACCATCGAACGACCGCCCGGGGAGGTGGAATGCCTGTTTTGACCGGCGATCTGACCTGGATCGCAATGTTGCTACCCTTTGCCGGTGCGCTTGTGGCGCCATGGTTGACATCACGGCTTGGCGCGTCCGCTGCCTGGTTGCTGGCGCTGTTTCCGGCGCTCGCCTTCCTGCATTTCGTCGGCTTCATGCCAGAAATTGCGGCGGGCGAAGTGGTGACCGGCGGTTATGCCTGGGTGCCGAGCCTCAACCTGTCCTTTTCCTGGTTCCTCGACGGCCTGTCGCTGACCTTTGCCCTGTTGATCACCGGCATCGGCGCGCTGATCGTGCTGTACGCCGGCGGCTACATGAAGGGTCATGTCCAGCAGGGTCGTTTCTTCGCCTATATCCTGCTGTTCATGGGCGCAATGCTCGGCGTCGTCGTTTCCGACAGCCTGCTGATGCTCTTCGTCTTCTGGGAGCTGACCTCGATCACCTCCTTCCTGCTGATCGGTTTCGACCATGGTCGCGAGGCCGCCCGTCGCGCCGCCCTGCAGGCGCTGGTCGTCACCGGTGGCGGTGGCCTGCTGCTGCTCGCCGGCCTGATCCTGATCTGGAACATCACTGGCGTCAGCCAGCTCTCCCTGCTCCTGCACATGGGCGACAACCTGCGCGCCAGCCCGTTTTACCTGGCGGCGCTGTTCCTGGTGCTCGGTGGCGCCTTCACCAAGTCGGCCCAGTTTCCGTTCCATTTCTGGCTGCCCAATGCCATGGAGGCGCCGACACCCGTCTCGGCCTATCTGCATTCCGCCACCATGGTCAAAGCCGGTGTCTACCTGCTGATGCGGCTCAATCCGGCCATGGGCGGCACGCCCGCCTGGGAAATCCTCTTGCCCTTCTTCGGCGGCATCACCCTGATCGTCGGCGCGGTGCTTGCCATCCGCCAGACGGACCTGAAGCTGATGCTCGCCTATACGACCGTTGCCTCGCTAGGCCTGCTGGTCATGCTGACCGGTTTCGACACGCCCTATGCGGTCGAGGCGGCGGTGCTGTATCTGGTTGCCCATTCGCTGTTCAAGGGCGCGCTGTTCATGGTCGCCGGCATCATCGACCATGAAACCGGCACCCGCGACGTTCGAAAGCTGAGTGGCCTGCGCAAGGCCATGCCGATCACCTTTGCCGCAGCCCTGATCGCCGCGCTGTCGATGGGCGGCCTGCCGCCGCTCTTCGGCTTTCTCGCCAAGGAGGAGATCTACACGGCCCTTGTCGGCAGCAATCCGCGCGCCGTGGTCTTCACCGCCGTTGCCGTCTTCGGCAATGCGTTGATGTTCGCCATTGCCTTTGCCGTCGGGCTGAAACCCTTCATCGGCCCGCAGGTGAAAACGCCGAAACATGCCCATGAGGGACCCGCGCTGCTCTGGCTGGGTCCGCTGAAGCTGGCGCTTCTCGGCCTGATACTGGCCATTTTTGCGCCTCTCACCCATTGGCTGATCTCGTCACCGATGGCGAGTGCTATCGATGGCGAGGCCAAGACGGTGTCGATCAGCCTGATCCCGCATCTCGGTGTGCCGCTCGTCCTGTCGCTGCTGACGATCGCGCTCGGCGTGCTGATCTACCGCAATCTCGACCGCGCCCGCGCTCTGGTTGCCGAGTTGGTCGAGTCCATCGGCACCGGCCCCGATCGCGGCTTCGATCATGCCATCAGCGGTCTGGTCAAACTGTCCTTCCACGTCACCCGCCGGCTGCAGGGCGGACGGCTTGAAGTCTATATCACCAGCACATTCATCCTTCTCGCCGTTGTCCTGCTCCTGCCGCCGCTGGTCTATGGCGAGTTTCCGGGCCTGCCCGCATGGCCGGTGAACCTGCGCTTCCATGAACTGGCGATCTTCGCCATCGCCGTCATCGGCGTGCTCGCGGTGCTCACTGCCAAGGACCGCCTGACCGCGATTGTCTGCCTCGGCATCCAGGGCTTTGCCATCGCCGTCATCTTCCTGCTGTTCGGCGCACCGGACCTGTCCTTTACCCAGTTCATGGTCGAAACGCTGTCCGTCGTCATCCTCGCGCTGGTCATGTCGCGCCTCAGGCTGTCGCCCTCCGATCACCGCCCGCTCTGGGCGACCTTCGGTGACGGCGCCGTGGCAGTCGCTTGCGGAACGGGTTTTGCACTGCTGTTGATGGCTTCAACCGAAATGCCCTTCGACACCACGCTCACCGAATTCTTCAACACCTATTCCAAGGCGATTGCCCACGGCGCCAATGTCGTCAACGTCATCATCGTCGACTTCCGCGGCGTCGACACGCTGGGCGAGATCTCGGTGGTGATGATCACCGGCCTGTCGATCCTCGCCCTGATCCGCGTGCGCGCCCGCCCGGCGGCTTTGGCTGTTGCGCAAACCACACCGGTTGCCGACGAGACCGCGCAGCCGGCGCGCAAGAAGAAGGGGGCGAAGAAATGATCGCGACCTTGGGACGCCCGGCCATGCCCGCCATCCGTTTTGCAGCTCACCCCCCTCTGGCCTGTCGGCCATCTCCCCCACACGGGGGGAGATCCGACCATCGCCAGGGCCTGCCTGTATCTATCCACATTGCCAAACGAGTAACCTCGAAGATTACGGCAAACTGGGGTTTACTGCCTATAACTCAGCTCAGTATCAAGCACGCCTGCGGCTCCAGCCGATCTCCCTCCTTGTGGGGGGTAAGGAGCGGTCCGCGCAGCGGAGCAATCGATCCAGTGAATCGATTGCAGCGACGAACGCCGGCAGGGCAGAGGGGGGTAGCCAATCTTGCACGCCGGCCATTCGGGAGGCCGCTGACATGAACACCCTGATCTTCCGCACCGTCGCGCCGTTCCTCACCGCGCTGATGCTGCTGTTTTCGATCTTTGTCCTGCTGCGCGGCCACAACGAGCCCGGCGGCGGCTTCATCGGCGGCCTGATCGCCGCATCTGCCTTTGCCATCTACGGCATCGCCTTCGGCGTCCAGGCTGTGCGCCGGGCGCTGTATTTCCACCCGATGTCGATCGCCGGCTGTGGCCTTTTCCTCTCGACCCTGTCCGGCTTCGTATCCGCGCCGCTCGGCCTGCCGTTCATGACCGGGGTGTGGATCTATCCGACGCTGTTTGGCGTCGAGGTGCCGCTTGCCACCGTCGTCTCCTTCGATGTCGGCGTCTATCTGGTCGTGCTCGGCGCCTTCACCTCGATCGCGCTTGCGCTCGAAGAAAGGGATGACGGCTGATGGAAGCGCTGTTTGCAATCCTGGTCGGCATCTTCTTTGCCGCCGCCCTCTATCTGATGATGTCCAAGCATATCATCCGCGTCCTGCTCGGCGTGGTGCTGCTCGGCAATGCCGTCAACCTGCTGCTGTTCACCGCCGGCCGGCTGACCGCCGAAGTCCCGCCGATCATTCCGGCCGGCAGCGATACGCTCGCCATGGATGCTGCCAATCCGCTGCCGCAGGCGCTGATCCTGACGGCGATCGTCATCTCGTTTTCCTTCTTCTGCTTCCTGCTGGTGCTGACCTACCGCGCCTATCAGGACCTCGGCACCGACGACACCGACGACATGCGCGTCGCCGAGCCGAAGGACGAACCCATGCCTCCGATGGGATATTGAGAATGGCCGTGCCCGTGACCTCGACCCCGATCGACCTGTCCGCCGCCCTGGTCATGGATCCGGCAACCGCTGGCCAGTGGCTCGCCATCCTGCCGATGGGCCTGTGCCTTGCCACCGGTGCGTTGCTGATGATGATCCGCCACCGCATCACCTGGCATTCGAAGGTGACGCTTGCCGCGCTCGCCCTGCTGGTGCTTGTCGATGTCCTGCTGCTGTCGAAGGTTCTCGCCGATGGCCCGCTGACCATGATGATGGGCCGCTGGCGTCCGCCGTTCGGCATTGCCATCACCGTCGATCTCACCGGCGCGCTTCTGGCGCTGGCTGCCGCCATCGTCGCCTTTGCCGCCGCCCTCTATGCCGAGGTCGATATCGACAATAGCGGCCGCCGCTATGGCTTCTATCCGCTGCTGATGGTGCTGATGGCCGGTGTTTCCGGCGCGTTTCTGACCGGCGACATCTTCAACCTCTATGTCTGGTTCGAGGTTCTGCTGATCTCGTCCTTCGGCCTGTTGATCCTCGGCTCCGAGCGTGAGCAGATCGACGGCGCGCTGAAATATGCGGTGCTCAACCTGATCGCCACGACGCTGTTCCTGATCGCGGTCGGTTATCTCTATGCGATCTTCGGCACGCTCAACATGGCCGATATCGCGCTCAAGGCGCCGGAACTCTCGGGCTCCGCGCCGCTGATGACGCTGTCGGCGCTGTTCATTCTCGCCTTCTCGATGAAGGCGGCGGCCTTTCCGGTCAATTTCTGGCTGCCGGCCTCCTATCACACCCCGCGTGTCGTCGTGTCGGCGCTCTTTGCCGGCCTGCTGACCAAGGTCGGCGTCTATGCGCTGCTGCGTGTCATGGTCATGCTGCTGCCGATCGAGCGCGAGGCGCTGAGCCTTGTCATCGCCATTGTCGCCGCCCTCACCATGATCCTCGGCGCCATGGGCGCGCTGGCCCAGACCGACATCCGCCGTTTCATGGGCTATGTCGTCATCGCCGGCATCGGCAACATGATGGCCGGCATCGCCATTGGCGGCGATATGGCCGTCGGGGCTGCGATCTTTTACGCGCTGCATTCGATCCTGCTGATGACGGCACTCTATCTGGTAATGGGCGAGGCAGCCCGCATCGGCGGCAGTTTCAGCCTGTCGAAACTGGCGGGCCTGTGGACGGCGGCGCCGGTCTTTGCCGCGCTGTCGCTCGCCCTGTTTTTTGCCGCCAGCGGTCTGCCGCCGTTTTCCGGCTTCTGGCCCAAGGCGCTGCTGGTCAAGGCCTCGCTCGATATCGGCGCCTGGTGGCTGGCCGGCGCCGTCCTGCTCTCGGGCTTCTTGACAACCATCGGCTTCGGCCGGCTGTTCCTGCTCGCCTATTGGCGTCCAGGCCTGATCGAGGCACCCGCAAGAACGCAGGACATCGGCAGCCCCGCCTTCGTGCCACCGCCGCCGACGCCCCGCCCGAGCCTGTGGCGCACCGCACCGATCCTGCTGCTGTCCGTCTTCGTCGTCTGGTTCGGCCTGTTTCCCGATCCGCTGATCGTCGTTAGCCAGCAGGCGGCGGCTGGTCTCTCCGATCCGGTGGCCTACATCCTCTCTGTCTTCCCGGAGAAAGCTGCGCCATGAGTGTGTTTGCCATCAGCATCATCATGACCGCCATCTGGGCGGCCGTCAGCGAAAGTGCCGCCCTGCACAATCTCCTGCTCGGCTTCGTGCTCTCGCTGGTCATCCTCAGCCTGCTGCGCGAACAGTTGCTCGGCGACGCCAGACCCAATCGCACCCTGCGCATCCTGTCGCTGGTCTGGCTGTTCCTGATCGAATTGGCCAAATCCGCCTGGAAGGTCGCCGTGATGGTCACCCGGCCGAAGCTCGACGTGAAGCCCGGCATCTTTGCCTATCCGCTGACCGTGACCAGCGATCTCGAGATCACCTTGCTGGCAAACCTGATCACGCTCACCCCCGGCACGCTGTCGGTCGATGTCTCGGACGATCGCAAGACGCTTTATGTTCATGCCATCGACTGTGCCGACCCGGACGCTGCCCGGCTCGACATCGCCAATGGCTTCGAGCGCAAGATCCGCGAGGCCTTTGCATGATGCCCCCCGACATGATCACCCCCGACATGATCGTCGACTATGCCTCTGTCTTTGCCCTGCTGGCGCTGGGCATCGCCTTTCTCCTGACCGTCTACCGCGCCGTCGTCGGCCCGACCCTGCCGGACCGGATCATCGCCCTCGACATGCTGGTCGGCATCGTCATCGGCTTCATCGCGGTGATCGCGCTGCGCTCCGGCTACACGCTCTATATCGACATCGCGATTTCGCTCGGCCTCGTCGGCTTCCTGGCAACGGTCGCCTTTGCCCGTTTCATCCTCGCCCGCGGCAAGGTCGGCGACGGCGAGGCGCATGATTTCCGTGGAATTCGGGCCGAGCCTGTAACACAACCTGAATTAGAAAAACCGCCACGCCAGGCCAAGGCGCCGAAGCCGGCGAAACCCCGCGCCAGCCGCCGCAAGGAGGCCAAATGATCGATTTTCTCGTCGCCATCCTGATTGCCGCCATCATCATTGTCGGTGCGCTGTTTTCCCTGGTTGCCGCCATCGGCCTTAACCGCCTGCCGGATCTTTACACGCGCATGCATGCCGCCTCGAAGGCCGGCACGGTCGGCTCCGGCCTGTTGCTGCTCGCCGTCGGTCTCAATTCCGGTGAATTTGCGATTTTTTTCCGTGCCTTGGCCGGCTTCGTGTTTTTCATTCTGACGGCGCCTGTCTCGGCGCATCTGCTTGCCCGCGCCGCCCACAAGGTTGGCTATAGGCTATCGCCTGTATCATTGCAGGACGACATGAACAAAAAACCGTCATAAATGCCCTGCAGGTTAATTTAGCAGATCCTCTGCAATCTGTAGGCGGTTAAATCAGCAGTGTTCCAAGCAAAATGACAATAAATCCGGTTTATACCCGTGACATCTAGTAGAAATATCGGGTGGACATTTGCGTTGGGAGTGCTAATCCACTGATACGATGCTTTTCAGCTGTATTCGTTGATTGATGGCTGGTCTGAACCAATGATTACCACTTGGTAATATTCAGGGCGATGACCGCATTGACTGCGGCGCAGGCAACGGACGGTTTGGGGCCGGACCGAAAGATAAGCGGGTTGAGGGGTAGTTACGCGTTCCGGGACTGGTCGATTGGCGACCGGTAGGAGCGGATATAATTGACTCAGGCTGGGTGCGGCGGCGACCAGCGACGAGATGAACAGGAGAATGAAATGATGGAAATACAACAAGGCCCCGGCCAGCAGTTGCTGGTCGAGCTGACGGCCGATATCGTTGCGGCCTATGTCAGCCACCATGTGGTGCCGGTTGGCGATCTGACCAATCTGATTGCCGATATTCACCAGGCCTTGAGCAATACTTCGTCGCCCGCGCCCGTGGTGGCCGTGGTCGAAAAGCCGAAGCCGGCTGTCGCCGTGCGCAAGTCCGTCCAGGACGATCATATCGTCTGCCTGGAATGCGGCGGTTCGTTCAAGTCGCTGAAGCGTCATTTGATGACCCATCATTCGCTCGGCCCGGAAGAGTACCGCGAGAAGTGGGATCTGGCTGCCGACTATCCGATGGTCGCCCCGGCCTATGCCGAGGCGCGCTCGCGTCTCGCCAAGGAAATGGGTCTCGGCCAGCGCCGCAAGCGCGGCAAGTAAGCTTTCAAGTTACTTCCAAACAGATCCGGCACATCAAGCCGAACAGGAACCGGGCCACAAGGCCCGGTTTTTTGTTGTCAACACGAAAGAAAAAAATCCTATTTACGCTGATTTCCTTGCCCGAAACGACCTCAATCTCACGATCGGGGCCGACTGCCGCTGAACCGAAAACGTCGGATGCAGGTTGAAATAGTTGTTGAAATAAGGCTGATCCATTAACGGCCTATCCGCGAAGCGCGGCATAGGGGGAAATTTTAGGACTATCTTTCGTCTCGAACTCTGTTATCAATATAGGAATATGATCCTATATTGGAGCTTCAGATGTCGATTGTATCCGAGCCCGACCCCATCCATCTGCCGGACGACGAGCCGGACTGCCTGGCCCAGGCGCTGCCGCTCACCCCGGAACGCCGGCTGCTGTGCATGGTCGTGCGCCAGCTGGCGATCGAGCTTCTCACCGCCGTCGGCTTCGATGCCGAGCGTGACAGCCGGCGGCGCGCCACCAATCATGTGCGCCAGATCGCCATGTATGTCTGTCATGTCGCCTATTCCATGCCGATGATCGAGGTCGCCGAGGCCTTTGGCCGCGACCGCACCACGGTGCGCCACGCCTGCCGCATGGTCGAGGATCGCCGGGATGACCCGGCCTATGACGGTTTCGTTGCCATCGTCGAACGCATGGCCTGCGCGGTTGTCCTTCTCGCCGGTCCGCGGCCGTGATCCGCATGCCGGCACGGGCCTGCTTTAGGATCCGGCACAGAACAACCGCCGAAGACACCAGCCGAACACGGACAAGCAACACCAGCGAGGAGATCCGATGACCAGACTACCGCCGACCGCCATCAGCCAAGCAACGGCCAGCCACTTCTGCTCAAGGTCCGGAACCGGCACTGGTGACGCCACCAGAACCGGCACATGTGATGCAACCAGAAACAGAGCCGGCACGAGCACCAGCACCAGCACTGACACTGGCACCGGCGTCACGAAAGGTATCGGCACTGCCCTTAATGCGCAGGACCGCAAGCTGGTCCGGCGCCTGCTGCGCCTGGCGCTCTATGGTCCGCTCACCGTCACGACCACAGGCGATGCGCGCCCGGTGATCGAGGCCGGCGGCAGGACGCTGTCGGATATCGACCCGGCCCTCCTGCGCCGATTGGTGGCCGACGGCCTGCTGGCCGCCGTGCCGCAGGGTTTTGCCGCCACCGCAGAGACGGCAAGCTTCCTGCGCCGTGCCATCACCGATGCGGCGTCCGAGCCCTTTCTCGACCAGCACCGCGTGCTGGAGACTGTGACGCTGAAGGAGCCCGACGGCCGCCGCAGCGTGCGCCGCAATCTCGCCGAATCGCCGCTCTTTCCCTTGCTGCGCCTGAAGGATCGGCAGGGTCTGCCGTTCCTCTCGGACGTTGCGGTTCAAGCCGGCGAAAGACTGGCCGAAGATTTCGAACGCGGCGGCCTGCAGCCCCGCATTACCGCCTCCTGGGAGCCGCGCCTGGCCAGTCGGACGCGCGGGCAGGCGGCGACAACCGCCGATCTCGCAGATGTGGCCCAATCCGCCCGTCGCCGCCTGGCATCCGCCATCACCGCCATGGGCCCGGAACTGTCCGGCGTGGCGCTCGACGTCTGCTGCTTCGGCAAGGGGCTGGAAACGGTCGAGCGCGAACGCCAGTGGCCGGCCCGCTCCGCCAAGCTCATGCTGCGCGCAGCCTTGCTGGCACTTGCCCGCCACTATGCCCCGCCGCCGCGACAAGGCCAGCGCCTGCCGCGGCACTGGGGCGAGGAGGGTTACCGGCCGGAAATCCCGGCTTCGGACAGATGAAAGGCGGTGGCGAATTCAGCCCTTTCGCCCGGACAAGGGTTCAATTGTGTCGAGCGCATCGGTCGGGTCAGGCTCGACATTCGCCACTCTGTCCAGGATCGCCAATGCGGCGTTCGCATCACCGCGCGCCGCGCGTGCCTTGAGGGCCATGATCGCCCTGCGGTGCCCGATGCCGTCGGCAACCAGCGCTGTCAGCAACTGGTTCAACGAGACATTGTCCTCGGAAGCGGCCTGCCGGACTTCGTCCATGACATGCTCGGGCAGTCTCAATGGGTAGGTGCTCATCGATCGGTACTCCTCGTCGCCAGTTGTCTCGCGATATCGCTCGCTTTGCATGTGGTCAGCCCGAAAGCTGCCATGGCAGGATGGTTGAAATGTTTGTCATTGCTGACAATTGTGTTGGCGCCCGCGCTCAAGGCACATTCGATATAGAGATCGTCCTTTGGGTCATCGAGAAATGGTCGAAATCGGAAGTGCGGCGACACCAGTCGGGCTCTGCTGAGCATGGCATCCAACACCACGTCTATGTCGGCCATCCCGATCGTTGAGTGACGGCCAAGAATGCCGGGCCTCTTCAACACATCTTCGTATTCGACGACGACAGCTGGTGAAACCGCAAATCTAAGTGGGCTGGCGATCAAGGCGCGCAAGACCACGTGCGATGCACCGTTTGACGAGCGCATGGCTGCCAGCAAGACATTCGCATCGACAACGATCATGCTGCCTATATGATATCATCTGCGATATCATGTCAAAGGAGATCCCTTGGTCGTCACACGAGCCGGCGGGCGGCTTCCTCGCGGATCCGCTGGATCATCGAGCGCAGGCCGTTGGCGCGCTGGGCCGACAGGTGCTCGAGCAGGCCGATCTGCTTGAACAGCTCGATCGCGTCGAATTCGACAACTTTCGCGGCCGTCTTGCCGGAATAGGCGGCGAGCACGATGGCCACCAGTCCGCGCACGATGAAGGCATCGCTGTCGCCGCGATAGGTCATCACAGGATCGGCACCATCGCCGGAGGACGTCGCAAGCCAGACCTGGCTGGCGCAGCCCTGCACCTTGTTGTCGGCGGTCTTGTCGTCGTCGGGAAGGTCCGGTAGCGCCTTGCCCAGTTCGATGACAAACCGCATCCGGTCCTCCCAGTCGTCGAGGAAGGCAAAATCGTCGATCATCTGTTCAAGCGTCGTCATGGCACACCGGGTCTGTTCCTGTTGCATGCCATATAGGCCAAGCGCCGCCCATTTTGAACCGCCTCTGTCGCGTAAAAAAAGAAAGCCGCGAGGCGGTTAACCTCGCGGCCCGGCAAAATGCCAAAGGGACAGTTTAGGACAGGCAAACAGGCATCCGCACAACCGTCATAAGCACGGTCGCTCTGATGCAAGATGGGTGGGGCGTTGACCCCGAATTGAATGGCGTTCGAAACGATCTGCTGCAGGCTGGGCCGCGCTGTCGCTCCGGACGGTCGAATGATCAGGCCGGTTTCAAAGCTTCGGCGGCGTATAGGGTTTCGGCAGGTTCTTGTTTGGCGGCCGCGGTGTCGGGACCACCGTGCCGGTCACGATCGCTGCCGTGTCGAGGTTTTCCGACAGGTCGACCGGCATCGGATCGAACGTCGGGGCGGTTGCGGTCTCGACCGCGGGCTTGACGATCTCGACGCGGCCCTTGGCCGGCAGCGCCGTATTGCTCTGGCCTTTATCGGTAAACTGCTGGTCGAGCAGCTGGAAGGCAACCAGTGCGCCTTCGCGGGCCCGCTGGCCGAGAGCCTGGAAGGTCTCCTTGCCTTTTTCGCAGACCTCCGGCTTCTCGACGCAGATTGCCGAGACATACTGGTAGGCATCCGTTGCTGCCGCAATCGCATCGCCCATGACGAGCCGCGGTCCGCCGGCGGTTTCCTCCTGCGGCGGATTGCCGAAGAACGACAGCACCACCAGCGCCATGGAGCAATAGAAAGTTCCCTTGATCAGAAACCACATTGTCGTCACCAAATCCCTGTTGCCGGTCGTTGCCGGACCTCTCGGGTTGCGTCCCGAATTCGTGATTTGAACCTATCGCTGAGTCGCAAAGATGGCTTTTCAGAACCTGTTCGGCTTTGAGGCAAATTTGATTAAAATGCCGCCTAAATCGCCTTTTGATGGCCTTTGTCTCGAATTGTAACGGTTGCTGTTAAGCATAATTGTGGCGCGCCCTCGGCAATCCCGCGGCTTTTGCCCGCTGCCGCCGACACAGAAGTTAACGCAACTGTGAAAACGCATGGAAATCCAGCGCTTACGCCCGATTAACCATAAATTCGAAAGCCCGGTCCGGCTGTTTCGTTTCGGGCCAGATGGGCCGTTTCCGGGCCTTCCGGAGGGCTCGCCTTATCTTTTCCTTAAGCGCGTGAAGCCTATGGTCGGGCTCGAAATGACGAAAATGAGTCTCGGATTTCCCGCGTGTTTGTATTGCGTAAAAATGTGGATGGACTGACGGCGATCATCGATCGCCTGGCCGCGCGTTGCCTGCCGCGCCAGTCCCATGGACGTATGGCGGATGCCGCGGAAATCCGGCTGATGCGCAAGCTGACGCTCGCTTTCCTGCCGGCCTTGCCGATCGTTCCGACCACGGTCTCGTTTTTCTTCGGTGCCGCCATCGGTCTTCCGCTCGGCTTTAGCCTGATCGTTGCCCTCTATATGATGACGGCCGTGGCGTTGATCGCCGGCCGCCGTGTTGGTGCCGAAACGGTCGACAATCTTGCCGCCGCCGCGCAGTCGGCAGAAGCCGGCTCGCCTTATGATCTCTGCCCCGGCCTCTTCCTCGGCCTCGATGCGGCCGGACTGGTGCGCACGGCCGGTGGCCGCGACCGCCAGATGTTCGTCTCCTTCCTGCGCGAGCCGCTGTCGCGCCCCTTCGTCGAACAGGTGCATGTGTCCGACCGCCTGTCCTTCATCCAGGCGCTCGATGCGCTGCGCCAGGGCGCCGATGCGGTTGTCATCGATCTCCGGCTCGATCGCCCGGTCCTCGGTCTCGACCACACCCAATTCCTCAATGTCCGCATGGACATGACCGCTGTTCGCTGCGCCGACGGCGCGCTGACTGGCGTCCAGGCCCAGATCCTCGATATCGAGGGCGAGATGCAGATCCGCGATACCGTCAGCGTCAAGGAAAACGAAGCCGTTGCCGCCCATGAGGCAAAGAGCCGGTTCCTCGCCGCCGTCAGCCACGAACTGCGCACGCCGCTCAACGCCATTCTCGGTTTCTCCGACATTCTCGCCGGCGAATATTTCGGCAAGCTCGCCAATGACCGCCAGCGCGAATATGTCCAGCTGATCCGCCAGTCGGGTGCCCATCTCCTGTCGGTGGTCAACACCATGCTCGACATGTCGAAGATCGAGGCCGGCCGCTATGAGCTGCAAATCGAACCCTTCGATGTCGCCGCAACCATCACCGAATGCGAACGCATGCTGTCGCTGCAGGCCGCCTCCAAGGGCGTCAAGCTGACCAGCCGGCTGCCGCGTGGCCTGGGCGAGGCGGTCGCCGACAGCCGCGCGCTGCGCCAGGTGATCATCAATCTCGTCGGCAACGCGATCAAGTTCACCGACAATGGCGGCGCCGTGATCATCGATGCCAATCGCACAGGCACCGACCTGGTGATCAGCGTCAGCGATACCGGCATCGGCATGGCGCCGGAAAAGCTGAGCATGCTCGGCCGGCCGTTCACCCAGGTGCATGACGATCTCAACCGCAATTATGAAGGCACCGGCCTTGGCCTCTCGCTGGTCAAGGGACTGATTGCGCTGCATGGTGGCGCATTCGCGATTTCCAGCCGTCCGGGCGAAGGGACTGTGGTTACCGTCACTCTGCCGGTTGACGGCTCGGGCGCTGTCGCGCAGGCTGAGAATGAAGATAATATGGTCGAGTTTCCGCCGCGCCTGACCGCGCAGCCGGTTTCTCACGGAAGGGAAAGCAAAGAGATCGCGTATGAGCAAGCGAACGCGAAAATCGCCTGAGAAGAAGAAAAAGCCGGCGCTGCGTGCGCTCGGTCTTCTGTCTGCCGGCGTGGCCGTGCTTGCGCGGCTTGCCGGGCGCCATCCGCGCCTGGTCGGCGGCATGGCGACGTTCGGCGTGATCTTCGGCACGATTGCCGCCAATGCCCTCTGGTACCAGCCGGGTCAGCATCCGTCGCCCTTGCTGCGGACCCGTGACGCCGCCGATTTCACCGCCCTTGCCGGTGTCGGCCGCGCCCCGCATCTGTCCGACGAACCGCAGACCAATGTCACCACATTCAAGATCGCCCGCGAGGGCGAGGTCCCGGCCGTCGACGCACCAGCCGCAGCAGCACCATCACCAGTCCAGGCGACCGGCGATGTGGCCACCACCACGCCGGCCGTCGCCAACCCGGCGCCCTCGACACTGGCCGAGACACCGGCCGAGGCACCGGCACCAGCCGCCGACTGGCCGGTTGCAACCGCGGAAACG
Organism: Rhizobium sp. CECT 9324; assembly: GCF_918741265.1. Classification (NCBI taxonomy): domain Bacteria; kingdom Pseudomonadati; phylum Pseudomonadota; class Alphaproteobacteria; order Hyphomicrobiales; family Rhizobiaceae; genus Rhizobium; species Rhizobium sp. CECT 9324. The sequence continues at coordinate 1,667,591 of NZ_CAKKMZ010000001.1, forward strand.
GCAGTTCTTATCCGCGACGTCCAGGCCGAACTGTCGCGTCGTGGCCTCTATGACGGCGAGGCCGATGGTGTCATCGGTCCGCGCACCGAAACCGCGATCGCCGTCTTCCAGAAATCGGTCGGCATGGAGCCGAATGGCCTGGTCAGCGCCGAACTGGTCGCAGCACTTCGGGTCGACCGCAGCGTCACCGCCGCCGTTCCCGCCCAGCGCCCGACGCAGGATCTGGTCCGCGAGGGTGCCGCCGTTGATCCCGTCGCCGCCGCGATCCGCCGTGCCGAGACACAGGTTGTCACAGCGCCGCGTCGCGAGGTGGCCAAGCCATCTGCGCCGATGCCGGTACCGCCCGGCGAGATCCGCGCCACGCAAGCAAGGCCGGACACGCAACTGCCCGTCCAGCAGGCAAGCTTCGATCCGGGCCTGGTCATGGAGATCCAGCGCGGCCTGTCCAACATGGCCTATGCCGATGTCACCATCGATGGCGTGCCCGGCGAACAGACCCGCAATGCCATCCGCCGCTTCGAGCGCCACTACAGGATGGCCGAAACCGGAGAGCCGAGCGCCCTGGTGCTGAAGAAGCTGAAGTCGATCGGCGCGTTGTAGCCCAAGCCTTTGCTAGGCTTTCCCGTGACCCCTCCTCGCGCGTCAGGGGAGGGACGGACGCGTGCTGCGGCCAATCGAGTGTGTGAGCGTTTTTGCGTAACCATGCGCCAACTGCCGCGCAACATCGCGCATCAATGGTTAAACCGCTCAGCGGGACGGGTGGGCACTGTGTTCCATGAAATCGAGGGCTTCAAGCGCGAGGCGATGTAGGTCAAGGCGAGATCAAAGACGTCACGGCTTTTGAATGTCGATCCTCGATGATAGATCTTCTTGGCGATGACTTCAGCGGGACGCTCGCGGCTGATGATGCGTCCCTCGAAAGGGAATGGGGTCGTTGCGTCTTCGAGCAAGGGCGATGCTCCGAGAAAATCGATCTCGCCAACGCCCCGGACGATGAGCTTCAAGTGATGTCCAGGATACTGATAGTCTGGACGCTGGGTTTCTTCGTTCCAGCAAATGAGCCTCGTCACCATGTTCTTGATTGGAACAAGTCTTTGGATGGTTCTTGCTGAATCCAGGAACGCATCGATGTCGTAGCTGACACGATGGCCGAGATCGACCGCCAGAGATGTTCCGCCTCCGAACGTCCAGATCGGCGCCGGCTCTTCATCCGTCGTGACGGAATCGAGTGCCTGCAATGTCAGATCCATCAGCTTTTGCCATTGGGACGGCAGCCATCTCCCGGATCCATCGCGCACTGTTCTCATCCTCATCGACGTCCCAGAACGAGATCGCCTTTGACAGACTATCGAATGTAATCGCGCCTTCGACAACCATATCCATCATGATTTCCAGGCCGACCTCCCTGAAGAAGGCTCTGACATGCGGTCGCCATTGTCTGTCCGTCGTCGTCAGACGCAGGCACGCGATCAGGGTGTCGGCATCGATATGCTTCGGCAGCGGGGCGTTGACCGTGGTCAATGCCCGCCATATCGCCCGGCTCTTCATCGCGTTTCCCATCGTAAATCTCTACCAGATCGACCGGGCTGTCTCAAGAAGGCCAGTCTGAGGTCAGGTGCGTGCCTCTCGCCAGCGGTTGATCGACCGCCGGCGGCGGTAACCCGCAGCGCAGCGTTCGGCCGATAGCCGAGACCCGTATCGACCTTGTGGTACCGAAGCGCCCAAACCACCTTCCTATCCGCCCCACCTTCCCATCTGCCCGCGCATCGCCTACACCCTTGCCATGCGCATCCGCTCCGATATCTTCGTCTCTGCTCTCACCCGCCGCGTCTTTTCCGCCGGCGGCTTTGCCGCCGTGGTCGAAAAGGGGTCTGACGCGTCCGGCGCGATCTTCATCCGCCAGCGCTTCCGCGACGGCCTGGAAACGCTCTATGGCCCGGCGCCGCAATCGATGGTGATGGTCGAGGATCGCGATGACCGGCAGTTCGAGATCCGCCTGGCGCGGGCCGAACCGGAGACCGTCAGCGACCTGATCGCCCGCGAACAGCGCTTCGACAGTGATCTCTGGCTGGTGGAAATCGAAGTCGACGAGATCGGCGACTATGTACCGCTCGCCGATGGGCAAGGCTGACATTTAGTCTGGAGCGGGACAGATTGAGCCATTTACCGGAGATGAAGCATGTTCACCCACGTCATGATTGGAAGTAACGACCTGGAGCGGGCCAGAAGTTTCTACGACGCCACGTTTGTCGCATTGGGAGGCAAGCCCGGCGAGATGGACGCGCGAGGCAGGCTGATCTACCTCCATGAGGGCAGCCGGCTGATGATCACGAAACCGATTGACGGCAATCCGGCGACTGCGGCCAATGGAGGGACGATCGGTATCGCCGCGGCTAGCCGCGACCATGTGCTGGCATGGCACGCCGCCGGCACTACGCATGGTGGCAAGGCGATCGAGAGCCCGCCCTCGGAGCGCGCGAATGGGGCATTCGTCGCATATCTCCGCGATCCCGATGGAAACAAACTGACGGCGCGGTCGCAGCCGACGAAGTGAGATAGCTGTCGGCGACGCCTAGCGCTTGCGTGCCCGGAGCAGCTGGCGGCCAAGCTCGTCGCCGACCGGCTTGCGCGCCGCGGCCGGCGGGCTGGGCGCGACGGCCACCCTTTGGCCGTTGCTGGCCGCCGGCACCCGCGTTTCGTCGCCGCCCGTGTCGCCATCTCTGCCGAACGTATAGCTGTCGGCCCGCTGCCAGCTGTCGATGCGCGCTTCGCAATCATGCGCATCGAGGCTGGAAACCAGCCGGTCGGCGCGACTGACGCCGCCTTCGGCCCGCGCCAGATGCGGATAGATATGCTCGAGCACGAAGACGATCTCGGCGAGCGGCATGGCAACGCCGACGAGCGTCGTGGCCAACTGGCGGCCGGAAATGTCGAGCAGGATGCGTTCCGCAAGCCAGCGGCTCGACGACAGCAGGTCGGCAAGCGTCGTGGCGAAATTGCCGCCCTCGTGGCTGCGGGCAAAACGCACCAGAAGCGCTGCCTGCATCTGGCTGACGGTCCGCCGGCCCAGCCGGTCGCTGTCGGGCGGATTGAGGTGATGGGCGAGCCGCTTGATCTGCTGGCGCAACTCTTCCTCGCGCGCCAGGCGCTCAACGTCGGTCGGCGGCGGCGCAATCTGCATTTCCGTCCGCCGCACATTCGGCATGGCGGTGGCAACGGTGCCAGAACCAGAACCAGCCCCAGACCCCGTAGCCGTTTCGGCCACACCCGTATCGACAGTGACATCGGCCGTCACGGCCGGTCTCGCGGCGGCCGGTTCGCGTGCCGGCTCGCTATGGCGCAGGCCGACCAGTGCATCGATGACGGTCGGCGACAGGCGCTCGCGCTTGACGATCGCGCGGGCATGGTCGGCGCCTTGCGTGCGGGCGATCATCACCAGCATCTCGTCGGTCAGCGCCGGCGAGGCGGCGAGAAACGGTGCGGCGATCGCGATCGGCTGGGTGGCGATAAAAACGGTGATCGCCATCGGCAGGTTGGGGCTCTGCGACAGCGCCGCCACGGCCTCGCGCCGCGCTTCGAGCGTCGAATTGGCAAACAGTGGCTGGAACAGCTCGGCAAACTGTCGGAGCTCCGACTTGCCGGGAAAGGAAAGCGCCTGAAAACTCGTGACCGTGGCCATCAGAACAACGTCCTTTTTACGCACGCTGATGGGCTTTTCCAGCTCCCGAAACCGATCGTTCACGACAAACCCACCCCAACGCAATACAACTATGGCTCAGTTTAGAACGAATTTGTTAGCAAGCTGTTAACTAACCTATGGCTTGATCACCATACACGGATGGCACTGGACGGCGATTCGCGTACTGTTTAAGATATTAGGAATATGCGTGCCCCTGAGTAGAGTGGGCCAGATCCACGACGGAAGGGGCGCGTCAGAGAAAGGCGCAGATGACCCCGGATTGTGCGAAATCTTCCGCGACACGACCCGGATTGTGCCAGCCCTCCTAACCGGGGGCAGGGTGAAATCGATCTTTTCATCCGTCTCGACTGCGAATGGAGACGAGGCATGGCGGAAATCATCAAGATGACGGACCGGCTGGATCTGTCTCGAACCCGCGAACACACCGAGGGCCGCAAGGCGGAAATCCTGCTGTTCACCGGCATTCGCTACGAACGCCGCGAAACGGCGCAGATCCCGACGACACGCAAGAACAAGCCGCGCGTGCCGGCTTTGCCCAAGCCGCTCGAACAGAGCGTCGGCCCGGATGTGATGCCGTTCTGAAACCGGCTGAAGCGCCACAGCCATTTCCGCTGATAGACCGGCGGCAAACGGACCGGCTGCCAACAGACACGCGCCATCGGGTGTGATGGCCTCAGGGCAATCGCGACCGTGTCGCACAATTCACCGCCCGGTAAACGGCAGGCACTCCGCCTCGGCCAGAAACTCCCGCGCTTCCGCCTCGAAACTCGGCTGCGCCACCATGCTGCGCAACACCGCATAACCTGTCGTGCCGCGATGCTCGACCAGGATCGTCTGGGCCAGCGCCGCAATCGGCGCCTTGCGCAATTGCGCGATCTGCACCGGCGTCGCCAGGAGCACATCGACATCGCCGGCAACCGAGGTCCGGTCGTTCATCGAAAACACCTCGTTGGCATCCTTATCATAGAGCGAGATCGACCAGAAGCTGCCGCTGCCGAGCGCGACCAGCGACAAAGGCTGCCGGCTGATGTCGAAATGGCAGACGGCGACCCGCATAAAGGGATCGAGGCTCGACAGGCCCGTTGCGTCCGGCTTGACCTCCAGCCGGTGGAACAGGAACGGCGCGCCTTCCGCCACCACCCGCGTATAGGCATCCTTGCCGGTGAAATGCGGAATGCCGAGAATGATGATGATATGCAGCAGCACCGCGCCGAAAATCCCGGTGATGACGGCGTAAAGCAGTCTACTCATTGCCGCACCCGAGCGTTTCGATGCCCGGCATGTCGAGGCCGATTAGCCCGGTCGAGCCGGCAGCCGGCGTATCGAGCAGCGTCAGCACCAGCGAAAACGCCCCGGTATCGGGCAGCGCCAGCCAGTTGCCGGCCTTGGCATTGCGCGAGATCGTCACTGAAAACGTGCCGTCGCGCTGGCGCAGCACCGTCTGCGAATTGAGCGCGGTCGGAAGGTCCGCACCGGCGACAAGCGGCAGCCCGTCGCCGTCGGCGGCATAAAGCGTCCACAGCCGCGCCGTCGGCGTGCGGCCGGACAGCCGGTAGGTGCAGGTGCCGGTCAGGTGAAAATCCTTGTCGTCGGACGACGCCGTGAAGGTCAGCCCCTCGGCCGAACCATAGAGCAGCCGCCCGGCCTTTGCCCGATGCGCCTTGGCATAGGGATCGGCCTCGGCGGTCTGTGCCGCCGGAAAGGCCGACCACACGCCGATGCGGATCGCCCCGAAGCCGACAGAGGCATTCAGCGCCGAAAGGGCCGACAGGATGCCGCCGCCGAAGGTGATGATCAGCGCAAGCGCAATGAGCAGGGGAACACGAAACACGTCTCGTCAGATACCTAGTTGGACTTATCGTCGGGGTTGGACTTGTCGTCGGGGGTGGACTTGCGGTCAGCGTTCGACTTGCCGGCAGGCTGCCGGAGATCGGCTAGCGGTATCACTGATTCGCCATCGGGAAAAGGCAAGGCATCCGCAGCAGGGCCGATCCGGCCCCGGCCGTTCGACGCGAACGCGCCAGCCCCGCTCCACCCATCACCCCCAGCCCTCGACCCCACAATTAAGCCGCACGCATCACCCGGCCTTGGCACCCTCGGCCGCCGCCGCTCATGGAACCGAAGCCGGTGCGAACCGTTGTTGAACCAGAGACAATCGATGACAAACACGCGGAAACGCATTGTAACCCGAGGAGAACCACCATGCGCAACAGGCTCATTCTTTCTGCCGCAGCCACGCTCCTGACGCTGTCGGCATCCGCCTATGCCCAGGAAACCGTGATCATCCAGCAGGCGCCGGCCCCAGCACCGGTAATGACCCCAGCACCGGTAATGGCCCCGCAAACCGTCGTCATCCCCGGCGAGGTCCGCACCTATGTCATGCAGCAGGAGGTCCAGTCCGTGCCTTACGAAGGCGACGTGCTGATCGGCCGCGTCATCGACGGCCCGGTCGAACTCTACCCGGTCGATGGTTATGACGGTTATTCCTACACCGTCGTCAACGAACGCCGCGTCATCGTCGACCCGCAGACCCGCGCCGTCGTCCAGATCCTCGACTGATCGCTAGGACTCGACTGACTGGACGCCTGAAAGGGTGGCCACGAGGACGATCTGCCAGAAGCCCGGTGCCATGCGCCGGGCTTTTTGCTTAGGAAAAGAGACCCGTCGTCATCGCGGCAGCGGCCGATGAATACAGGTGATCAGCACCGATGACAGGATCCCAATCAGGCCCCCGATCTGGCCCCGCAATCAGGCCCCGCCATCAGGACCCATCACGACGCCCGCCGCTCACCAGCTGCCGGCCAGTGCATTGCCGATCAGCGGGATCTCCTTCAGCTTGCCCTGCGCATCCTTCGACGAGATCGCGCCGGCCATCTGTTTCGGCGAGCGGCGAAACCATTGCGCCGCGACCGTTGCGAGATCGCCGATCAGCGCGTGTTTCTGCCAGGCGGCAAAGCGCCGGGCGCTCGCCTCCGGCTCGGACTGGTAGAAGAAATCGCCCGACTGGCTGAGCGCATTGATATCGGACGCCATCGCTGAAAGCGGCTTCTGGAACATCTTCGACGGCAGCGACAACTCCCGCGCACTCTCGGAAAACGCCGGCGCCATGAAATCGATCGCCCAGCCGTCCGCCTCGACCCAGCAATGGAAATTCTCACCCGCCCCCGTCACATGCCCGTCGTCGCGGTGATCGGCAAACAGGATCAGCGCGCCGCCGAGATTATAGGCCGCAAGCCCGCTCTTCGGCACGGCATTGACCTTGTAATGCCGCTTGAGAATGAAGGCGCCAAACGTGGCAAAATACATCGCCCCCACCGCCGGATCGGCATTTTCATTGACCAGCAGGCTGTTGATGACGCGGTAGATCCGCTGGTAGTCGCTCTGCTTGATCAACATGGGAGGCACCTGTGCACGGGGGGGTGCGCTGTCTGTAGGCGAGGGAGGCGCGGATGTAAACGAGGTGAGGGGGATTTGTGAATATCTACTCGCAATATACTGGGGCATAACACGAGCTTACTTTGAGCTACCTGGGTCTCCACACGGAAAACGGTGTACCACGCAGCATTTGTCATTGCACTTAAAGAGCCAACCCGGATAAGTTGTTCTGACCCGCGAGCCTTCTAGGTGAAGTGGTTGATTCATAGGCGAGCTAGCTAAACCAGTGACTGAAGAACGGGAAGTGATGCTGTTCGAAGATTTATACCCCGGCAATGCCTCTGTTATGGAGAAGCTGCTTGCAGCCATGGAGGCCGGCGGGGTGACCGCCTTTACTGGTGCCGGGACCAGCATGCCGGCTTTGCCGAGTTGGGGCACGTTAGTAAGAAATTTGGTCGATGAGGCAGCTAAAGACGGTCGCCTTGACGGTGTAACTGCTGCCTCATTGAGAGCTGAAACTAAAGACGTTCTATATGTGATTGATGAGATATACAATGCAGTCGGCGAGGCGCAGACGAAAGCCCGCGTCTGCAGGTTGTTCTCGTCGTTAGATCGCCCAACTGAGGCACATACACTTCTGGTTAGGACTGCGTTTGACCGCATTCTGACCCTGAACTACGATGCAGGCCTTGAGATGGCTTACGCGGAGCAGCACTCGCAACACGTTCAAAGCATCACTGCTGTCCAGGTGAGTGAGGTCGATGATTGGCTGCGGCATGATGCAACATCAAATTTACCACCTATCCTTCATTGGCACGGAAGGTCTGCGGATGCCTCTAGTATAATCCTGAGCGGCTCAGACTACGTTTCGTTCTATGAAAGATATTCAGCAAGAAAAGAAACTTTACGCGACGTATTTAAGACCCATCAAGTCTTGATGGTTGGTTTTGGCTTCAGCGATCCCTTTATCGAGCGAGAACTGAATTCAGTGATGCAGCCGCTTCCAAAGGCCAACAGTCATTTTGCGATCATTGGGGTGGATGCGGATAACCAAGGTAATATTCAGTTGGAAAGGCGGAAATACAGCACCAAATATAAGCTGGAAACGCTGTTCTATCCCGTTGGAAACACGTATGCCGGACCTGATCACAAGGCGCTGCTCGTCATTCTAGAAGCTATCGCCGCTTCCCGGCCCCGCTCTGCCAGCCGAGCCGTAACTTCACAAATGATAAACAAGCAACCGGCCGTTAAAGAAGCCACGATTTCGTACAGAAGCAGTCTATTTACCATAGGTGACAAGGTAATTTACTGCGAGCCAAACATTTGGCATGCGAATAGCGGTGCCGATGCTCCGGTTGATACAAAGATCAGCCTATCGGAATTGTTGGCGGGCAATTTCAACTGTAATCTAATGGCTCCACACGAATATGGACTATCCAACATCGGCAAGAGGATAGTCTCTGAGCTAATTTTAGCGGGTAGAAAGGCGCTCTATCGAGACGCACATGGGGTGCCAAAGTACCGCAAAGGCATACAAGCTGATGTCGACTTCGCAGCATTGCAGCCTTTGGAGGAATTCACTGTTGTACTAGACAATTTCTCGGTGGTTGAGCACCAGAGGACAGTAAGAGAGTTAGTCGGGACATACGAAAAAGTTAGGATATTTGTACTTCAAAAAACCAATTTCAATGGCGATCTAGACGATAGTTTGTCAGAGCTTAAGTTTAAGTCTTTTAACGTGGCAGGATTCTCACGATGGGACATTCGTTCGGTAGTTAACATCATGGCACCAGACCGAAACTCAGATGACACATCCGTCATTGTTGAAAAAGTATATGCTGACTTACTTCAGCTTTGTATCCCGCTGACACCTTCTAACGTCATCATGTACTCTAGCGTTTTGTGCAAAGACGGCAGTTTTTCACCTGTGTCTCGCCTGCACATTGTTGACCGTTTTGTGGCGGAGGCGCTGCAACGAGCAAGTGACGCCTATGCCGACAATTTTAATTTTATAAATAAAATCGATCTCATTAGTGAGTTTTGCTATGTTCTTTTTACGAAAGGCATACCTACATTTACCGAGAGTGAGTGGATTCATTATTGTAAAGAATACAAGGGTAAAAACCTTGTGGAATTTAGTGCTACTCAGATTTTAGGCGACTTACATAATGGAAGGATTGTTGTAAAAGACGGTTCTTCGTACGTATTTCGTTACAGAATGTTCTTTAGTTATTTTGTGGGAAGATGCATCGCGGATCGTCCGGAAATGCTCAGATATTGCCTTGCTGAGAACAGGCATCTTGAGCTGGACGGTCTTGTAGAAGTACTTTGTGGGATGCTCCCTGACTGCAGCCCAGTGTTAGAGGACCTGACCCAAAAACTTACGCTTTCAATGGAGCAGTTCTACGAAAGTTACCCGATCCGAGGACTAGACTTCCACAAAGATGCAAAATGGGAGGCCAGTAAACAGGATAGTCTCCTATGGGACACTGTTTCTGACCGTTTGGACAAGGGGCCTGCCAGCACTCAAGAGCTTGATGAGCTTAAAACATCTATTCATGCCGAACGGCGTACAGCTGATCAGAAGGTATCGATTATTAAGTTCATTGCCTCAGAGAAAAGCGTTACAAACAATGCTTGGTATCTCACGACGGCTCTAGAAGGAGCCAAGCAAGCAAGCGCCGGATCAAAAAAAGCAGCGGCGGTTGCCGTCATGGGTGGGCATGTGCTGGCCTACGAGGTTGCTAGCGTCTTCATTCCTCTGATTGCGGAGAAAAAGTACGTATCTTGGAATGGCTTCACGTATATCAACTTGATTGAGGACAAGCACGCGAGTGAGGAAACCTCAGATGAGGAGGCAAACAAAGAGCGTATGCAAGGTTTGGTTGCATATGCATTGCCTCACTCAATGGGCCGCAACGCAGCAGATCAGTTCGGAAGTAGAAAGTTGGGGCAAGTCTTTCTCGCTTTGAGGGACGATAATGCAATAGACACGAACATAAAGAGGCACCTATTGTTTTGCCTCCTGATTAAAAGCAAGCCTACCGGGTGGCTTCTCAGCGCGAAGAAACAAGTAGGCGATACAAGGCGGGATGACATTTACCTCAGGCATATGCTTTATGCAGCTCTTATGCAGTTCAATTCGGAGATCAACTCTGAATCTGAACGTCAGGGGTTGAAGGAGCTTCTTGCTACTATGCGGTTGAGGCGTGACGTGAATTTGCGGTCGCCAAGTCCCAAGGCGATCAAGCGAGCTATCGGGCAGTTAGATGCAGGCGGCTTTTGGGAACGAGAGAAAGAGGACCCCAATAGTTGAGACGCCTGAGGCACTGACAGTCCCTTGTACGTCTATATCCTCTGCCTGCCAGACGGGCGTCCGCTTCTACTTCGTTCAAAATAAAGTCTACTGTAGGCCCCACCCCCATCTTCACCCTTCCTTCGCCAATCCCTGATACACCGGGCCTTCCCACACTCCAGAAGGATTTCCGATGAAGAGAATGCTCGTCCTCGCCATGGCGCTCGCCATCGCGCCCCTGTTCGCACCCGTGCTCGGCCCGATCCGCGCCGAAGCCGCCACGCTTGAATTTCCGAGCGATGCGCCGATCGCCTCGGTCACCATTCCCGACGCCTGGGAGCCGAAGGAAACCATTTCCGGCATCGAGGCGACCTCGCCGGATGCGGCGATCTATTTCTCCATCGATGTCGCCTCCGATGCGACCATGGACCAGGTGATCAACGACGCGATCAAGTTTCTGACCGACAATGGCGTGACCATCGACGAGACGACCAAGAGCGATTCCGGCGATATCGAGATCAACGGCATGACGTTTGGCAGCATCGAGTTCGACGGCGAGGATGCCGACGGCCCGGTCGAGGTGTCGCTCGGTTTTGCCTCGCCCTCCGAAGGCAAGATGCTGGTCGTCACCTATTGGGGCACCAAGGAAACGCAAGGCGCCCACAGCAAGGACCTCGTCGCCATCCTGAAGTCGCTGAAGCCGGCCAAATAAGGCTCAGCTGACTGTCTGACACTGAACGCGGCATCGGGGCGCGGCCTGCCGTTCCCCGATACCATCGCCTTCCGCCAGATCCCGTAACTTGAGACCTCGCCAGAGCCGGTCTGCCGCGCTATGTCTTGCGCCGACCACGCGCAATCAGCGCAGCCACGCATTGGGAGGAACCATCATGGGCAAGCGGATCATCTTTACCGGCGGCAGCGGCAAGGCCGGGCGCCATGTCGTGCCGTATCTGACCGGCCGCGGCCATGCGGTCCTCAATCTCGACCTCACCCCCCTCGATTGTCCCGGCGTCAACACGCTGCTGACGGACCTCACCGACAGCGGCCAGGTGTTCAACGCGCTGTCCCAGCATTTCGGCTTCGACGGTTTCGACACCGGTAACGGCCCGGCCAAGGTCGATGCCGTGGTGCATTTCGCCGCCATCCCGCGCATCCTGATGAAGCCGGACAACACGACCTTCGCCGCCAACACTGTCTCGACCTACAATGTCATCGAGGCGGCGGTGAAGCTCGGCATCCGCAAGGTGATCATCGCCTCCAGCGAGACCACCTACGGCGTCTGCTTCGCCGAAGGCGACAAGGATTACCACCAGTTCCCGCTCACCGAGGATTATGACGTCGACCCGATGGACAGCTACGGCCTGTCCAAGGTGGTCAACGAAAAGACGGCGCGGGCATTCGCCATGCGCACCGGCGCCGATATCTATGCGCTCAGGATCGGCAATGTCATCTCGCCGGAGGATTACGCCAATTTCCCCGGCTTTCTCGCCGATCCGCCAAGCCGCAAGCGCAATGCCTGGAGCTATATCGACGCGCGTGATCTCGGCCAGATCGTCGATCTCTGCGTCGAAAAGGACGGCCTCGGCTTCCAGGTGTTCAACGCCGTCAACGACACGATCACGGCGAACGAGCCGACCCGCGACTTCCTCGCCAAATGGGCGCCCAACACCCCGATCACCGGTGATCTCGACGGTTATGCGGCGCCTCTGTCCAATGCCAAGATCCGCAGCGTGCTCGGCTTTCGCGAACAGCATGACTGGCGCGACGAACTGCCGGACGGCTCGATCGACTGAGCATCCGGCTGGCTTCGGCAAACGACAAATCAGGGCTGCGCCTTGCGGCCCAGTCCTGATCGCTCGTTTGCGTGGCTGCCGTTACTGGCAAGCGGTCAGGCCACCGGGATTGACGATTGCCGCGATGCCGACATGCGTAATCGTCGGGTCGTTGCGGGCCTGGAAGCAATAGACGTCGTTCGCGTCGGGTGCCGCAATGACGCAGGAATTGGAGCCTGCCGGCACGACGTAATTGTTCAATCCGTTGATCGAAAACACCGTCGCGTCGCCGGCCGGATGCGGCACGGGATGTTTCGACAACACGATCGCATTCTGCGGCAGAGCGACCGCCAGCGCGGTAAACGCCGTGCAGGCGGGTGAAAACGCCATCTGCGCCGTGGCCGAGGTCGTGCATGCCGCAAGGGCAGCGGCGGCGATGGCAACGGCGAGCCTTGCCCTGGATGGCGGCAGGTGGCGCCGATGGTTTGCGCCCGGATGCGGTTCCGTGCGCGCGGGCTGTGCCGGGATTGGCCCCGTCTGTATAGGCCCCGTCTGCATAGGCAAGGCCTGAAGGGTCATTGTCTGTAGGGTCATCGTTATCTTCCTTTGATTGGTTTCTTCCATCGGGTGATATTTCAAGGCATTGAAGTCACGTCGAAAAATCGGATTCTGCCTGGTTCTACGGCCCTCCTTTGGTTGAGAATGTGCCATTGGCATTGTAGGTCGCGGTGACGCTGCCAAAGCCGGTGGTGAAGTCGCAGCGCGCCGACAGGCTCTCGTCATAGGCGATGACGTCTCCCGTCGGCTGGTAGCCGGTCTTGACGAAATAGACCGGCTGCGGCGCGCAAGCCGTCGTCGTGTTGGGCGGCGGTGCGACGAAGCTCGACAGGATGATATGGCCGTCGCCGGTAAACACGGCAGCGCCGCAATAGAGTTCGGCAACCGGCACCGGCGTATAGGGCGGCACGTCGATGCCGAAACTCCCGTCTGCAAGACCCGCCTGATAGGCCGGCGGCGACAGCCCGAGCGGATCGAGCGACAGCGTGGTGCAATTGGCCGGACTTGCGCCGCTACTACCTCCGGATAATGCGATCGGCTGGGCGGCGGCCGTGCTCGACAGCAGAAACCGCGTGGCCGCGCCGATCGCATTGGCAAGCATCGGCGCATGTGTCGGCGGCGGCTTCGGCGCCATTGTGGTCATCGCCCCGGCATAGACCTGGCGCTCGAACACGAAGCTGATCTGCGCGCCGCTTTGGACCGAATTGCCGAGGCTCTGGCAGCCGAGACTGCTGGCGAAGATGGAGCCGCTGGCGATAGGCGGCTGGAACGACGCCTGCTTTTGAAAGACGTGAAAATAAAGCACCGTCTGCGACAGGTTGCGCACGATGATCTCGTAGGTACTGGCCATGGTCTGCAAGGCTCCCCTGTCATGGTGTGTCCTGTCCTGCTTGTCCGGATGCGGATGAAGGGGAGGCGGCTCTCCAGCCTCCATCCGCACCGCCGGCGCCAACGCCAGCATCGGCGCCAGCGCCAACGCCGACATCGCGGCCGGCTGGCGGCTGCCTATTGCAGCTTGACGTCCCATTTGCCGTCGGCCTTCAGCGTCACATTGGCGGTGGCATAGCCGCCGGTGAAATCGCACAGCGCTGCATTGACGCTCGACTGGGTGAAGTTCATCACATTGCCGGGCGTATAGGTGCCGGTCTGCACGTAATATTGCAGGATCGGCTGGCAATCGGTGTTGTCGGCCGGGTTGGCCTGGACGAAGTTCGACAGCACGATCCCGCCATTGACCGACACCGCCGAGCCGACATTGTAATAGGGCGGCGAGGTGAAGCTCGGCGTGGTGATGCGGAATGCGCCTTCCTGCACGCCCGAAAGATTGACCGGCGGCGACAGGCCGAGCGTGGTGTTCGGCCCGACGACGGTCGCCGTCGTCGCATCATTCGGCCTGGTCGAAGAGCCGGCCGCCGGCGCCAGATCGATCGCCCGGCTGGCGGAGGAGAAGCCCGACGACGAGCCGACCTGCGGCGGCTGGTTCGACTGCTGGATGCCGGCATAGAATTGCAGGTTGACCTGGAAGGTCAGGATCGCGCCGCTATCGCCGAAATTGGCCAGCGACTGGGAAAACAGGCTGTTGGAATAGACCTTCCCGCCGCCGGTATAGATCGCCGGTTGCTGGAAGAAGTAGAAATTCTGCGTCTGCGGCTCCAAATTCTTCACGTTGATCGTCAGCATGGTCGACATGGTCTCACCCTTGATTTGCGTTGCGGTTGCGGTGTCGTTGCGTTGAAGACAGAGGGACCCAGCACCCGTTCAGCCCCTGGCGGAATGGATGTCGATGGCATGCGGCTGTTGTGCTGAACCCTGCGCACATTCTGGTTGAGTTGGGATTTTAAGCAACCGATAGCTGTTGAGCTGCGGTTGCGATTGCGCCGCAATTTACCTTCAGCGCAAAGGTGCTGACGGCGGGATCGCCTCGAGCAGTTCGACCAGCAGCCGGCGGATCCGCTCCGGCCGTGCCCTGAGCCCGACGACCCAGCGCAGTTCCGCCGCCGAGACCGAATTGTCGCGGTGCCAGTCGATCGTGCCGCGCCCGAGCAGCAGCCAGTCGAGCGACACGTCGAGCAGTTCGGCCAGCGCGCAGGCGCTTTCCAGCGACAGATGGCCGCCATTCTGCCAGCGCGACACGGCCGCTGCCGAGACATTGAGCTCGGCCGCCAGCGCCAGCGTCTTGTGAATGTGCCGCTTAAAGATCGCGTCGCGCACGCGCCTGCCGCGCGCCGGGTCATGGGACATGGCGTTTCTCCCGAGGATTGTTCCCCGGAATGATAGGCAACTAATGGATGTTATCAATTCCAAGAATATCATCTTAAAGTTGTACTTGATTGCGGCCGGATTCTGCCCGGCCCACAGCCCGGCAAACACCTGACCTGTGGTCACCCGCTCTGATAGCTTGAGAATCATCCCCGCCACTGCCAGTGTTGCGCCAGGCAGTGTCGCCTGCCGGGCCGCGCAGTGTGGCCTTGGCGATGCCGTGAGGGCGACCGGTGGTGGCCCACCCGATGTCGGCAGGCGAACCGCCGGCAATTCTCGAACGCCAGCCTGCCTGAACGACACAGACTGCCCAGAACGAAAGGCCCGACCGCCATGCACTTCCTCCGCGCAACGCCGATCCTGGGCGCCCTGCTGGCCCAGGCGCTGGCAGCGCTCGTGCTTGCCGGCCTTCTCCAGGTGCTGCCTGAACTCGCCGGCCGGTTCGGCATCGCTCCGGTCATCGGGGCCGCACTGGTGCTGCAGGCGCTGCTGTCCGCCGGCCTGACCCGGGCGCTCGGCCTTGCCGTCTGGTGGCAGTGGATCGCGCTCGCCTTTCCCTTCGCCGTGGCGCTGGCGCTGGCTGCGGGCTCCCTGCCGGCCTGGCCCTTCGGCCTCGCTTTCCTGCTGCTCTACCTGTTCTTTTCCAACACCGCGCGCGAGCGCGTGCCGCTCTATCTGAGCAACCGCGCGACGACCGGGGCGCTCGGCCGGCTGATGCGCGAGCGATCCGCCAGCCACTTCATCGATCTCGGCTCGGGCCTCGGCGGCGTCGTCCGCGGCATCGCCGGTGATGGTCGAAAGGCGGAAGGGTATGAGACCGCGCCGATGGCCTTTCTGATCTCGGCCATCCTGTCGAAACTGACCGGCCGCGGCCAGATTTACCGCCGCGACATCTGGTCGGCCGATATCACCGAGGCCGACCTCGTTTATGTCTTCCTCTCGCCCGAACCGATGCCGATGATCCATGACAAGGCGAGGCGCGAGATGAAACCCGGCAGCCTGCTGGTCTCCAACAGCTTCGCCATCCCCGGCCTCGACGCCGACGAGATCTGGGACCTGTCTGACCGCCGCAAGACGAGGCTGTATCTCTATGCGATGAAAGGGTGATTAGTACCCGGCCTTGCGCCAGCCGGCGGCGCGCGCTTCGGCTTCGGTGCAGAACCAGCGCTCTCCCAGATGCGGCGAAATCGCCGATTCGGCATACCAGTGCTGGCCCGGCAGATGATAGATGCGTTCGCCGCTGGCAGGGCTGACAGTGCCCTTGATCCGGCAGGAAGGGTTGAGCGCATTCGGCAGCGCGCCGGCAACGGGTCGCGGCAGATATTCATGGCCACCGGCGCCGAAGAAGGCAACGACTGCGCTGACAATGACAAGCGCTGGAAACTTCATGTTCCACCCCCGAACCACAGGCCTGGCACTGTAACAAGCGGCGTCTTTCGTTCCAGTAAAAGATATTGCTAAAATGCAATATGTCTGGCGCCTCGATCCTCGACGCCGTCTGCTGGTCCTGTCAGCGCGGGCGGCTTCCGGCCATGCCGCAGTCGGTGGCCGTGCCATACCCCCCTCTGTCCTGCCGGACATCTCCCCCTCAAGGGGGGAGATCACAAGGGGCCGATTTCACCGGGCGATCAAAATGTGCAGATCACCCTCAATCTGCAGATCAGGCGGAGCAGATCGCGAAGACACAGTCGCCCCGCAGCCTGACATCATCCGGCAGAAGGGGCACGTTGTGGAGCGCAAGGCCAGCATCTCAGTGATCTCCCCCCGTGAGGGGGAGATGCCCGGCAGGGCAGAGGGGGGTGCCGAAAGGCTCGGGCTGTCCGGAGATAGGTGCCGCGCGTTGATCCGCCAGCCATCGCACCCGCCGGCCTTGCCGCCTGAGCGTCCGGTCAGGCAAAACCGTCACGCCGCCGTTCACGCGACATCCTGCGCCACCGTCGGCCGTTCGTTGATCCGCCAGCCGTTGCGGCCATCGGCCTTGGCGGCATAGACGGCCTGGTCGGCGGCGTCGACCAGGGACTGGAAGTCGCTGTCGCCGAGGATCGAGCCGATGGCGGCGCCGACGCTGACGGTGACATGGCGGTTGCGGTCGCGGGTAAACTCATGGGCGATGCCGAGCTGGCGCACCGAGCGGCGCACGGCCTCGGCGGCAATGCCGGCCTTGTCGGCATCGGTCCCGGGCAGGATGGCGAGAAATTCCTCCCCGCCCTGGCGCGCCAGATGCGCATCGAGCGGCAGCGCCCGGCGCATGGCGCGCGCCACCCGCTTCAGGCAGTCGTCGCCGGCGCCGTGGCCGTAGCCGTCGTTGAACGCCTTGAAATGATCGACATCGATGATCAGCACCACCGCGTTTTCCATCGCCTGCGGTGCCTCGAGCCGGAGCCGCGAAAGCTCGCTCTCGGTGCCGCGCCGGTTCGACAGCCGGGTCAGCGGGTCGGTCACCGACAGGCGGGCGAGGTCCTTGTTCTGCCGCGACAATTCCCGCTTCAGAACCTCGTTTTCCTGGCTCTGCAGGAAATTGGCGATCGCCTCGCTTTCCAGCTGGTAGGTGACCAGAAGCGTCATGCCGACCGTCGGCAGATAGACGGACAGGTGCTGCATCACATACATGCCGCTGGTGCCCTCGAGCAGCCAGATGGCCGTGTAGTTGAGCACGAAGATCACCAGGCTGGCGATCAGGCTGGGGCGAAACGGCGAGGCGGCGGCGATGGTCACGACCATCTGGAACGAGGCGGCGGCGTAGAAATAACCGAGCACCGCCGGATTGTGGCTCGACACCAGGATGATGCACCAACAGACATTGCCGAGGATGGCGACGCCAAGGGCTGCATGTTCCTTGCGCGCGATCGGGTGGTCGCCGGCGACATAGGCGATCAGCAAGAGGGCGGCCGGCAGCACCACGCCGAAGCGCAGGCTGAGCGCCAGAAGCGTCACATCGCCGAGCAGCAGGATGTCGAGCAGGATGCAGGCGAGATAGAAGGCGCAGACGCCGATCACCGAGCCGAGCAGCAGCCGGGTGCGCGTGGGTGTCCGCATGGCTAGAAAGGCTGCCTGCTGGTCCGCCGTCATGCGAAGCCGCGGGAACAAGGTTGACCATCTCTTCATGGATGCACAATCACCGAAAGCAAATACGTTGATCAAATCTGGCGGAATCCTTAGCCCAGCCGATTTAATCATGGGTGAAGGTTGTGTGCCGATGCGGGAAACCGTCGAGGATCGCTGACGCTATGATTAATGGCCCCCTAAAAATGGGGTGCCGGGCCACGGCCGGCGGCCGGGCGTCTGTGTCAATTCAGGATGGATGCGCTTTGTGAAGGCCCGAGCGGCGCCGCCAGCCGCAGTTTCGCCGCAATATCGCGAATCAGCCGGGTCGACTGCGCCGACAGCGAGCGCGGACGCACCATGGCGGGCAGGGCGGCCGGGTCGTCTTCGGGCTTGGCCTCGGCTGCGGCCTTCGCCACCTCTGGGCCGGGCAGCGGGTTCTCGATGCCGGGGATCGGCTTCAGGTCGATGCCCTGATGGGCATAATCCATCAGCTTCTTGAAGGTCGTCGCCGGCAGCGAGCCGCCGGTCATGTTGTTGGTCGAGGTATAGTCGTCATTGCCGAACCAGACGGCGCCGGTGTAATTGCCGGTATAACCGACGAACCAGGCATCGCGATAGGCCTGGGTCGTGCCGGTCTTGCCGGCCGTGACGATGCCGTGATCGAGCGCTGCCCGGCGCGCCGTGCCGATATAGGGGATCTTGGTCATCATCTGGTTCATGTAGGCAGCCGCCTGGGCGGTCAGGATGCGCTCGGCCGGCTTCGCGTCGCGGTCGAAGTCATAGAGCACCTCGCCCTGGTAGTTCATGATCTGGGCGATGCCGTGCCGGCGCGACTGGTAGCCGCCGGCCGGCAGAACCGCATAGGCCGTCGCCTGGTCCATCACGGTGACTTCCGTCGTGCCGAGCGGAATGGTGACGTCCTTCCTGAGCGGCGTCTCGACGCCCATCGCCTTGGCCGTCTGCATGATCGCATCGATGCCGAGCTTTTCCTTGGCGAGCCGCACCGGAATGGTGTTGATCGATTTCGCCAGCGCCGTCTCGATGGTGACGCGGCCGGCATAGCTGTTGCCGTAATTGTGCGGGCTCCAATTGCCCCAGGCGATCGGCCCGTCGGTGACCACGGTCGACGGCGTGTAGCCGTTTTCCATCGCCAGCGCATAGGTATAGATCTTGAACGACGAACCCGGCTGGCGCAGCGCCCGTGTGGCGCGGTTGAACTGGCTTTCGCCATAGTCGCGCCCGCCGACCATGGCCCGCACGGCGCCGCCGCTTTCCAGCATCACCAGCGCGCCCTGCTTGACGTTATAGCTCTCGCCATATTCGCGCAGCGACGAGGCGACAGCCTCGTCGGCCGCCTGCTGCAACCCGGTATCGATCGTGGTGCGCACGACCAGCGTATGGTCCTTGAAGCGTGCGGCGATCTTCTGCACCTCCTCGAAGGCCCAGTCGAGGAAATAGTCGGGCGCTTCCGCCTCGTCGCGATCAACCACGGTGGCCGGATTGCGCCTTGCCGAGACCACCTGGCCCTCGCTCATCAGCCCGCTCTGCACCATATTGGTCAAAACGTCATTGGCACGCGCACGCGCCGCCGGCAGGTTGACATGCGGCGCATATTTCGCCGGTGCCTTGAACAGGCCGGCCAGCATCGCCGCTTCCGCCAAAGTCACCTCGGTAATGCTCTTGCCGAAATAGAATTGCGAGGCCGCCGCCGCCCCGAACGTGCCGCCGCCCATATAGGCGCGGTCGAGATAGAGCGACAGGATCTCCTTCTTGGAGAGATTGGCCTCCAGCCACAGCGCCAGGAAGGCTTCCTTGATCTTGCGCTCGATCGACCGCTCATTGGTCAGGAACAGGTTTTTCGCCAGCTGCTGGGTCAGTGTCGAGCCGCCCTGCACGACCGTGCCGGCCTTGGCGTTTTCGGTCATGGCGCGGGCAAGGCCGAGGAAATCGATGCCGAAATGCTCGAAGAAACGCCGGTCCTCGGTCGCCAGCACCGCCTTGATCAGGTGGTCGGGCAGGTCGTCGATCGGCACCAGGTTTTCATGGATGATGCCGCGATGGCCGATCGTATTGCCGTAGCGGTCGAGAAAGGTGACGGCGAAATTGTCGTGGTTGCGCCAGTCTTTCTTTGTTTCCTCCAGCGCCGGCTGGGCCAGCGTCAGGAGCACGACCATGCCGGCCGTGCCGAGCGTCATCGCCTCGCCGGCGATTTCGAAACCGAGCTTCTTCCAGCCGCGCACCCGGAACCGGCGGAAGAAGATGGTGATCTCCTCCCAGATCTCGACCAGATCATAGCCGGCATTCCACAGCGTCGAGTCGAGCCAGCTGTCGATGCGCAGAAAGAAATGCCGCTTGAGGCGGGGCTTTTGTCCCGGTTCTGGCTGGTTCTGCTCGCTCACTCTGGTCTGCCCCTGGCCCGTCTATGGCCCATAACTGGCCTGTCTTTGTCGGCTGCCGCCTGCGCGCGCGACGACCGGTTGTCGCAAATACGGCTTTGTTGCCGTGTATCCTCGACCTTCACCGGAAGGTCTGCCCGGACCCTCGGCCGGCCCAAAACCCTTGACGCGACGGCCCGAAAGGCTCAGGACCGGGGCGAGACAAGGGCAAATCGGCCTTTGCTGATTGATGGTCGATTTGACTGAAAAGAACAAGAAGAATTGCGTGCGGAGCGTTCACGATGGCCATGACACCAGAGATGACAACGGACATCAGCCATGACACCGGCCCGGACAACATCAATGAAAACATCAATGACACCGTCAATGGCGACGTCAAAGGCGGCATGAGGGAGATCCCGTACTGGAAGACCAAGGGCCTGACCGAAATGAGCCTGCCCGAATGGGAAGCGCTGTGCGACGGCTGCGGTCTCTGTTGTCTCAACAAGCTGGAGGACTGGGACACCGGCGAGGTGGCCTTCACCTCCGTTGCCTGCACGTTGCTCGACGGCGAAAGCTGTCGGTGCAGGGACTATCCCAACCGCCAGAAGATCGTGCCGGACTGCATCCAGCTCACCCCCGACCAGGTCGACACCATCGTCTGGCTGCCACCGACCTGCGGCTACCGCCTCGTGCATGAGGGCCGCGACCTCTACTGGTGGCACCCGCTCGTTTCCGGCGATCCCGAAACCGTGCACGAGGCCGGCATATCGGCCCGCGGCCGCACGGTCTCGGAAGACGATGTCGATGTCGACGATTTCGAGGATTATCTGGTCGACTGGCCGATGACGGTGGGCGACGGAGCGGAGTAGGGCGGATAGGGGGAGCTACCCGCCTGATCGCCATCACCGTCTGCCGGTTCAGCCGGCCTGCGGCAGCCTTGCGATCACCTTGATTTCGAAGTCGAACCCGGCAAGCCAGGTGACGCCGAGCGCGGTCCAGCTCGGATAGGGCGCTTCGGGGAAAATACGGTTCTTCACCGCCATGATCGTGTCGAACTGGTTTTGCGGATCGGTGTGGAAGGTCTGCACATCGACGATGTCGTCGAAGCCGCAGCCGGCGGCCTGCAATACCGCCTCGAGATTGCGGAACGCCTGTTCCACCTGTTTTTCGAAGTCGGGTTCGGCGGAGCCATCTTCGAGGCTTCCGACCTGGCCGGATACAAAGAGGAAATCGCCCGAGCGGATGGCGGCCGAATAGCCATGCGCGTCATAGAGCGCGTGCCGGTTGGCCGGGAAGACTGCGTCGCGTTTTGTCATTGTCGGATCCTTTCGTGATCGCTTGCACGCATCGGAGGGTCACGTGAACCGGTGTGACTTCCCGTCATCAACCGGCGGTGCTATATCCGGTGACATACGATGCGTATGTGGAATTGATATTCACATACGCATCGTATGTCAAATTCAAATACGCAACGTATGTGAGAAGGCGTCGCCATGGCTGCCAAGCGGCTGGAAAAGATGGAAGAAAATCGCGCCCGGCTGATCGCTGCGGCGCGCCGGGCCTTTGCAGTCAGGGGTTATGCGGCGGCGTCGATGGACGAACTGACCGCAGAAGTCGGCCTGACGCGCGGCGCGCTCTACCACAATTTCGGCGACAAGCGCGGCCTGCTGGCCGCCGTCGTCCACCAGATCGACAGCGAGATGGCGGCCCGCGCCAAGGCGGTCGGCGCAAGCGAGGCTGACGGCTGGCAGGCGCTGCTTGCCGAGGGTGTCGCCTATATCGAGATGGCGCTTGACCCGGAGATCCAGCGCATCGTCCTCCTCGACGGCCCCGCGGTCCTCGGCGACCCGTCGCAATGGCCAAGCCAAGACAGTTGCCTCGTCGCGACCCGGCAGGCGATTGCCGACCTGCTGGAAAAAGGCGTCCTCAAACCGGTCGATGCCGAGGCCGCCGCGCGGCTGGTCAGTGGCGCCGCCCTCAACGCAGCGTTATGGATCGCCGCCAGCGACCACCCGCACGACGTCCTGCCCAAGGCCATCGAGGCGTTTCGCGCGCTCGCGTCGGGACTGTTGAAAGAGGCTTGAGCGCGACGCGGGGCGGCGACTGTTCCGCGTGATGACAGAAGTGGCGATGGAAGTATCGGGTGGGGGACTAGGGGGCATCGCCGAGATCCGCCATCAGGGCGTGACGCATAGCGGTGCGCGCCGGTACCGGCGCGATATCGATCGGCGCGTCTGCCTGCCTTGCCCCTCATCCGGCTGCCGCCACCTTCTCCCCGTTTTGACGGGGAGAAGGCGCAGCTGGTCGTCGTTCTGCCCCGATCAACGACAGTCGCAGCACTTGCCTATGTCGGCCAGTCGGGGCCGGGATGTCCACGGTCCTCGTCCTTCTCCCCGCTTGCGGGGAGAAGGTGGCGGCAGCCGGATGAGGGGCGGTTGATCAGACGTCACCCCATCCCGAGAAACACCGCCATATTCCGCGTGACGGTCAGCAGGGTCTCGTCGTCCACCCGTCCGATCACCGCGCCTATTCGCTCGCGCTTGACCGCCATGATCTTGTCCACCATCACTTGCGAGGGCCGCACCAGCCCGTTTTCAGGCGCAGGCGCCAGATCTGGTCGCAGCAGCGGTGCATCGACGAGTGTGCTGGAAATCAAAAGGACAGCGAGGGTGCCCGTTTCGGCAAAGGCGTCGGCCTGGACGATCAGGGCGGGGCGCGGCTTGCCGAAATCGCCGGACATCGCAACCGTGACGACGTCGCCGCGTCTCAAGTCTCATCCTCGGAAAGCCCTGCTGCAAGATCGGAAAACGCAGCATCGAGCAGGTCCTGCAGGTCGCGATCGCCGGCATCCGCTGCCGCCACCTGCAGCGCCTGCCGCCGGCATTCCTCGATGAAACCCGGCCGGCGCGTATCCGGCACCCAGATCTGCACCGGCCTCAGCCCGGCCGCGCGCATTGCCTGTCGCCGCTTTTCCACGCGTTTGCTGACAGATGTCGCCATGGATAGCTCTCCAAAGTGAAGAAGTTACATGTAACATGCTTCTGGCGACGCTGCAACACAGCGGCAAACATGGAGCAGAAGTCGGGGGCGTTATGATTTGCGAACGTCATGCATATGCATTACATTGTTCGCATCAAACGGAGTTTCGCCATGTCATCCAACGCGCTCGTCCAGACCCGGATTGATCCCGACATCAGAGACCGGGCGGCTGTGGTTTTGGAACGCATGGGCCTGACGGTGTCCGACGCCGTGCGCATTCTGTTGACCCGCACCGCCAATGAGGGCGCCTTGCCGCTGGAACTGCTCGCCGATCCGCAAGAGCATGATGCCTGGTTTCGCCGGAAGGTCTTGGAGGCTTTGGAGGATTCGCGTCCTGATATCGAGGATGAGGACGTCGAGGCGCATTTTGCCGAACGGCGGCAGAAAGCGCGCGGCAAGCTGGGTGGTGAGGCGCTGTGAAGCTCAAATGGTCGGCCTATGCCCTGGCTGACCGTGCATTGATCTTCGACTATATCGAAGCCGAAAATCCGCGTGCGGCAATCGACGTGGACGAGCGCATCGCCGCGGCCATCGGTAGGCTCCGGGACTTTCCCGAAAGCGGTCGGCCCGGCCGTATCGAGGCAACGCGGGAGATCGTTATCAGCGGGACGCCTTACATTGCGGCCTATGCTGTTCTTCATGACCGCATCCGGGTTCTGTGTGTTCTGCATGGCGCGCAACGCTGGCCGGATGCGTCGCCGGAAACGTAAACATCCCACAAAATTTCCCCACCCACCCCTTGACCCTCCCATGATGGGAAGGTCCATGTAGGGGGCAGAGGTGAATGACCATGAACATGCAATCAAGACCAGACTTTGTCACACCAGACGTTGCCCTCCAGCCCGGCGTCCAGACCCTGCAGATCCGCGTCGACGGCATGAGTTGTGCGTCCTGCGTCAAGCGGGTCGAGACGGCGGCGGCGAAGGTCGAGGGCGTCGCGGCGAGCGCGGTCAATTTTGCCACCGAGACGCTATCCGTCACGCCGGGGCAGGGCTTTTCCGCCGGGGCACTGGTCAAGGCGGTGCGCGATGCCGGTTATCAGGCAAGCGTCGCGGTGATCACCCTCGATATCGAGGACATGACCTGCGCCTCCTGCGTCGCGCGGGTGGAAAAGGCGCTGAAAACCGTGCCCGCGGTCGAGGACGCATCGGTCAATCTGGCGAGCGGCAAGGCGCTGGTGACCGTGCTTGGCGGCAAGGATGCCGTGCCGGCTTTGGTCAGGGCGGTCGAAAAGGCCGGCTACAAGGCGAAGGTTCAGGCGGAAGCAGGCGAGACCGACCATCGCGAACAGGCCAAGGAACGCGAAATCGCCGTCCTGAAGCGCGATTTCCTGATCGCGCTTGTCTTGTCGCTGCCGCTGTTTGTCATGGAAATGGGCAGCCATCTCTATCCGCCTCTGCATCACACGCTGATGGGCATATTTCCCGGCAACACCCTGTATTATCTGCAGTTTGCGCTAGCGACGCTGGTGCTGCTTGGCCCCGGCCGACGCTTCTTCGCCAAGGGTATTCCGGCCCTTTTGCGGCTGGCACCCGACATGAATGCGCTGGTCGCGCTTGGCACCGGGGCTGCCTATCTCTATTCGCTGGTGACGACGTTTGCGCCCGGTCTGCTGCCGGTCGAAGCCCGGCATGTCTATTATGAGGCGGCCACCGTCATCGTCACGCTGATCCTGCTCGGCCGCCTGCTCGAGGCCCGCGCCAAGGGCCGGACCGGGGCGGCGATCCGCAAGCTGGCGGGCCTGCAGGCAAAGACCGCACGGGTCGAGCGCGATGGCCAGACACTCGATCTGGACGTCGGTCAGGTCGTGGTCGGCGATATCGTCGTGATCCGTCCGGGCGAGCGCATTCCGGTCGACGGCGCGGTGATCGACGGCACCAGTGCGGTGGACGAGGCGATGATTTCCGGCGAGCCGATCCCGGTCGAAAAAGGGCCGGGGGCAACCGTCATCGGCGGCACGGTCAACGGGTCCGGCAGCCTGAGGTTTACCGCCACCGGCGTCGGCGCCGACATGATGCTGTCGCGCATCATCCGCATGGTAGGTGAAGCCCAAGGCGCCAAGCTGCCGATCCAGAAGCTGGTCGACCAGGTGACGGCCTGGTTCGTGCCGGCGGTGATCGCGGTGGCACTCGTCACCTTCGTCGTCTGGCTGGCCGTCGGGCCGGAGCCTGCCTATACCTACGGACTGGTTGCGGCCGTTGCCGTGCTGATCATCGCCTGCCCCTGCGCCATGGGGCTCGCCACCCCGACCTCGATCATGGTCGGCACCGGCAGGGCGGCCGAACTCGGCGTGCTGTTCCGGAAGGGCGAGGCGCTGCAGACACTGGCCGGCATCGATACCGTCGTCATGGACAAGACCGGCACGATCACCAAGGGGCGGCCGGAACTGACGGAGATTGTCGTGGCCGAGGGTTTTGACGAGGCCGAGGTGCTTGGCCTTGTCGCAAGCCTTGAGGCGCGCTCCGAACATCCACTCGCCGACGCGATCGTCCGGGCGGCCGAAGGGCGCGGGCTGATCCGGCAAGCGGTCGAGACCATGCAGGCGGTGCCGGGCTTTGGTCTCATCGGAACCGTTGCCGGCCGTTCGGTCGCCGCCGGTGCGGATCGCTACATGGTGAAGTTGGGGCTCGATGTGACGCCGCTCTCGGGGCGTGTTGCCGAACTGGCCGACCAGGGCGCAAGCCCGCTGTATGTGGCGATCGACGGCCGGCTGGCAGCGGCACTGGCGGTGGCCGATCCGCTGAAGGAGACCAGCGTTGCGGCGATTGCGGCGCTGAAAACGCTTGGGCTGAAGGTGATGATGGTCACCGGCGACAATGCCCGCACGGCACGCGCGATTGCCGCAAGGGCCGGCATCGATGATCTCGTCGCCGAGGTTCTGCCGGAGGGAAAGGTGAACGTGATCAAGGACCTGCAGGCAAAAGGCGCCAAGCTCGCCTTTGTCGGCGATGGCATCAATGATGCGCCGGCGCTGGCCACGGCCGATGCCGGCATTGCCATCGGCACCGGCACGGATGTCGCGATCGAAAGCGCCGATGTGGTGCTGGTCGGCGGCGATCTGGCCGGTGCCCTGCATGCCATCGAACTGTCGCGCAAGGTGATGCGCAATATCGGCGAAAACCTGTTCTGGGCCTTTGGCTACAATGTGCTGCTGATCCCGGTCGCTGCCGGCGCGCTCTATCCGGCCTTCGGCTGGATGCTCTCGCCGATGGTCGGGGCCGGCGCGATGGGCCTGTCGAGCGTGTTTGTGCTGTCGAATGCATTGCGGCTGAGGCGGGCAAGGGTGACGGATGTTGCCATCATTGCGTCCCCCTCATCTGCGAAATCTAGCACTTAGCTGACGCTAAGATGCTGATTTCGCTTCTTCTCCCTCCAGGGGAGAAGAAAGGCCCCTCCCGGGGGAAAAGAAAGGCGGCGGCGCACGCGGGGCTTTTCCTCTCCCCTGGAGGGAGAGGACAGAAAATCACGATCTTAGCGTCAGCTAAGTCGTAGATTTTCTTGGTGAGGGGGCTTTGTCATCCAGGATCGATAACATGGGCGGAAAAAACCAAGGAGAAACAGATGAATATCGGTGAAGCCTCGGCGGCCTCGGGCGTTTCGGCCAAGATGATCCGCTATTATGAGGAGATCGGCCTGATCGCGCCGGCCGGGCGCACGGCCTCCAATTACCGGGTCTATGACGAGGACGAGGTCAACCGGCTGCGGTTTGTCAGGCGGGCCCGCAAACTCGGCTTTTCGCTGGAGGAAACCGAGCGGCTGTTGAAGCTCTGGGCCGACAAGGAGCGGGCGAGCGGCGAGGTCAAGGCGCTGGCGGTCAGCCATATTGCCGACCTGCAGGTGAAGATCGCCGAGATGCAGTCGATGGTCGATACGCTCAGCCATCTGGCCGACAGCTGTCATGGCGACACGCGGCCGCATTGTCCGATCCTCGCCGACCTTGCCGGCAAGCCGCTGCGGCAAAAGGCCGGGGGCGGGGCGGGGAAAAATGCTTGACCTTGCCATCGGGGCAGGGTGCAGAAGCATGGCGGTGGTCTGACCGTAAAACTGGGCAGGCTCGACCGGACAGGCGCTCGCACAGGCATAGGCACATCCAGGATCGACTGGAAAAGCACCGAGTATTGAAGGAGTTGGAATTGAGCATGAAAGCAGAATTTTCGGTCGAGGACATGACGTGCGGCCATTGCGAAAAGGCCGTCACCCAGGCGCTCGCCGACGCGCTGCCGGGGGCTGCCGTGCTGATCGACCTCGTCGGCCACAGGGTGAGCGTCGAGGGCGACGCGGGCAAGGCCGAGGCAGCGATCCGCGACGCAGGCTATACGCCGGTCAGGCTCTGACAGGGCGCTTTTCGGAGCCAGTTGCCCGACCGTGTAGCGTTGCCGGCCCGGCCCGAGTGCAGATCGGGAGCGCTGGTCTGTCGGGAGTGCCGATCTAAAGGGAGAGCGGCGGCTGCTGAAATCCGTGCGCCCGGCCAACGGGGGGCTCAGACCTGATTGGCGCTGGGAAGGGGCGCAGGTGTAAGGTGCGCGCAGGAAGACGCGGGGGAAGGCGCGTTGGCGACTGTCTTAGGGCTGCACGGTCAGGTCTCCGTGGTGTCTTTGTGACAGCAAGAGCGCAGGCGGGCCGGGCATTTTTCTGCGGAAAGTGACAATCCTCTCAATTTTTAGCGGTTCTCCGGTCTAATTTAGAAAGTTGTTTGTATGACAAGCGGGTTTCGTGTCGGACGCGCCACGCGTTTGCCGACAACCGAGGTTGGATATGCAGGGATTGAAACGGGGTGGTGCCAGGGCGGACTGGCTGTTGCGGATGAGCGCCGATGTCGAGGCGGCGCATGAGCGCGCCTATGGCGCCATGCGCATCGTGCATCTGCGCCAGACGATTCTGGTCGGGCTTGCGGTCTACAATGTCTACAACCTGACCAGCCTCTATCTGATGGCCGATATCCAGGCCTGGACGGTGTTTTTGCGGCTCGGCGTGCTGACGCCCGGTTCGCTGCTGGTCTTTTTCCTGGTGCCGCGCCTGCCGGTGGCCTGGCGGGAGGCGATCCTGCTGCCGGGCGTCATGGTCGCCAGCCTGCTGCCGCTCTATCTGCTCTGGCTGTCGCAATCGCCGCTGGCCACCTATACGATCGGCGAATTGCCGCTGGCGCTGGTCTTCGGCAACATGCTGCTGGTACTGCGTTTCCGCTATGCCGTGCCGTTCACCCTGATCACCTGCGGCGTCGCCATCGCGGTGGTGAAGACTAAGGTCGGCATCGATCCGGCGCTGCATTTCCCCTTTCTCGTGCAGATCGTCACCGGCGCCTTTCTGACGCTTTATGCCAACTGGCATGTCGAGCGCGTGCGTTGCCGGTCCTTTCTGGCCGAGAACGATGCGCGCCGCCGTGCTGACCGGGCCGAACGCCTCGGCGACCGGCTGCGCGACCTGTCGCGCACCGACACGCTGACCGGCATCGCCAATCGCGGACATCTCGACGAGACGCTGGCTGGATGGCTGGAAGAGGGTTCCGAGGTGCTGGTGATGATGGTCGATGTCGACCACTTCAAGCCCTATAACGACCTGCTCGGCCATCCGGCCGGCGACGAATGCCTGAAGCTGGTGGCCCAGCGTCTGGCCGATTATGCCCGCTATTATGACGGCTTTGCCGCCCGTTATGGTGGCGAGGAATTTACCCTGATCTTTCAGATGGATGCGGCCAATGGTGGATCCTTCCTCGCCGACCGCGTGGTCAAGGCGGTGCGCACGCTCGCCATTCCCCATCCGGCCCGCACCGACGGGCTCTCGGTGGTCACCGTCAGCGCCGGCTTTGCCGGCACGCAAGAAGGATTGCCGCGCACGGCCGCCGACCTGATCACCCGCGCCGACGACGCGCTTTACGAGGCCAAGCGCCAGGGCCGCGACCGGTCACGGGCGGCGTAAAAACACAATATAGGAAAATAATCCTTGACGGCGTGACGCTGCTTTGCTAGTGTTTAGTCATGGTTGGAAATCCGCGGATGCGGCCGGTCTGGTTCGGTATTGACGTTTGAAGCTCGGGGTCGCCCGGGCTTTTTTGTTTTCTGGAGGTCTGACATGATCACCGATGACGAGGCTGTGGATCTGGCGCTTTTGCTGCCGCTGGAGGTCAAGTCGGCCGATGAAGCGGAGCTTGGCGCGCAACATGACGCGCAAATTGGCGCCAACCGCGAACTGGCGCGATTGCTTGCCGATTTCACCCTCGAGATGCGGGCGCAGTTCGACCTCTTCCGCCGGCTGCGCGCGGCGGCCGAAGCGTTGCTCGATGGTGCCGACGAGGCATCCGCCAAGCTGGCGCGCGCCGATATCAAGGCGGCGACCGATGCGATCGCGCTGATCATCCGCACGCTGGAAAAGATCGACAGCCTGCAGCGGCAATTGGCCCGCGACCGGACTGAGGCCGACGAGCGCCAGCAATTGAGCCAGGATCCGGAGGCGTTGCGGCAGAAGCTGGCGCTGATGATCGAGGCGCGGGTGGCGGAGCGGGTCGATGTCGAACTGGCCGCGCGGGCGCCGCCGTGAGGGGGGTGGAGTTTTGGGTCGGCGGGATTTTGGGTTGGCGGCTGGTCCCCCTCATCTGCGAAATCTGAGGTTTAGCCTTCGGCTAAGCCCTCGATTTCGCTTCTTCTCCCTCGAAGGGGAGAAGAAAGGCGTTGCGGTTGTTGCAGAAGGTGGATGACAAGTCTGCACCGCGAGGCACCCCATGGCTGGGGTTCCAAGGGTGAACTTGTGTTTCAACGGGCTTTTGGCACAATCTCGAAAAGAGGTTTCGCCATGTCCAGGACCTTTCCGCCACTTGTTCGCAGCCGAGCGCGATCGATGCGCCGGGACGCGACGGATGCCGAGGCGATCGTCTGGTCGCATATGCGCAATCGCCTGCTGAACGGCTTCAAGTTTCGCCGGCAGGTGCCAATCGGTCCGTATATTGCGGATTTTGTCTGTCAGGAGCGAAGGCTTGTCGTGGAACTGGACGGGTTTCAACATGCGGAAGACGGCCGAGATCTGGTCCGCGACCGCTATCTGAACACCGCTGGCTACCGGGTTTTGCGCTTTTGGAACCAGGACGTCTATTCCAGTCTCAACGATGTACTTCGCCATCTTGTCGAGGTTCTCGAGGGGCGCGCCTGAGCGCAAGGCCTTGCTTCTCCCCTTGAGGGAGAAGAAGCGAAATCGAGGGCTTAGCCGCAGGCTAAACGTCAGATTTCGCAGATGAGGGGGCTTTGTCGGCGATGGTATGTCCCCCTCACCAGGAAAATCTACGACTTAGCCTTTGGCTAAGATCGTGATTTTCCGTCCTCTCCCTCGAAGGGGAGAGGAAAGGCGTCGAGATTGTCGCGGCGCTATCGCCAGGCATCGGGAGTGGCGATGACCAAGAGCAGTGGGGAGCGGGTGCAGAGCAGCCAACAGCGCAAGGCGACTGGCATTTTGGATGAATTTTCATCGGGTATGGCCACTGTCAATGCGTGTCGCACCATGGCGGTGGCCTCGGCAAGGGCAGTAGCGGAGGCGATCGGTGGTGCTTTGGTACCGGCTCGCAAAGTTTCCGATCTGCAGGCACTGGATCTGGCCGGCACGCTCGCCGATCTCGACCCGGCAGCCCTCGCTTTTCTGCTGCGCGACTGGTCGCTGGTCGGCCGCACCGAGCAGCAGCCGCCGCAGGGCGACTGGCTGACCTGGCTCATTCTCGGCGGGCGCGGTTCGGGAAAGACCCGCGCCGGGGCCGAATGGGTGCAGGCGCAAGTGTTGGCGGCCGGGCGGCGCACGGATCTGCGCATCGCGCTGGTGGCCGAGACGCTGGGTGATGCGCGCGAGGTGATGATCGACGGCGCTTCGGGCCTTGCGCGACTTGCCGGGCCGATGGTGCCGGAGGTCGAGATCAGCCGTAGGCGGCTGGTCTGGCCGAATGGCGCAATTGCCCAGATCTTTTCGTCGGAAGATCCCGAAAGCCTGCGCGGGCCGCAGTTTCACCTGGCCTGGTGCGACGAACTGGCGAAATGGAAACATGCGGACGCGACATTCGACATGCTGCAGTTTGCCCTGAGACTCGGCGACCGGCCGCGCCAGGTGGTGACAACGACGCCGCGCGCGGTGCCGCTGTTGAAACGGCTGATCGCTGACGCGACGACGGCGCTGACGCGGATATCGACGGCGGGCAATGCCGGCAATCTGGCGCCGGGTTTCATTGCAGCGCTGGATGCCCGCTATGGCGGCACGCGGCTTGGCCGGCAGGAACTGGATGGCGAACTGATCGAGGATCGGCCGGACGCCCTGTGGAAACGCGAGCGGCTGGACGAGATTGTCGTCAAGGTGACCGAACCCTTGCGCCGCATCGTGGTCGCGGTCGATCCGCCGGCCGGCGGCGCATCGTCGTGCTGCGGCATCGTGGTCGCCGGTTTGAAGGACAATGGCCAGGCGGTGGTGCTTGCCGATGTCTCGGTCGAGGGCGCAAGCCCGGCGGTCTGGGCGCGCGCGGTGGTGTCAGCCTTTCGCCGTTTCGAGGCCGACCGGGTGGTGGCCGAAATCAACCAGGGCGGCGACATGGTGGCAAGCGTACTCACCGGCATCGAGGCGTCATTGCCGATCTCGACGGTCCGGGCGACGCGCGGAAAGTTTCTCCGCGCCGAACCGGTGGCAGCACTTTACGAGCAGGGCCGGGTGGTGCATGCGGCCCGGTTTTCGGCAATCGAAGACCAGATGTGCGATTTCGGCCCGGATGGCCTGAGCAGCGGCCGTTCGCCCGATCGGCTCGATGCGCTGGTCTGGGCGCTGACGGCGCTGATGCTGGAAGGCGGCGGCGAGCCGCGCATTCGGGGGATTTGAGCGGGCGCTATGGTTTTGGCGTGGGTGTTGTGTTGGCGTGGGCGTCTGCCCCTCATCTGCCTGCCGGCATCTTCTCCCCGTTGTGACGGGGAGAAGAACGGCTGGGGCTGGCCTCGCCTTTCCATGGCCGGCAGACGGTCGGCCTTCCCGCTCCCCGCCTGCGGGGAGAGGGGCAGGGTGAGGGGCAGGGGCAACACCGAGAGCAGGTCGCGATAGAGGGGCAACGCCCAACGCTGATCGAGATCAGGGTGGCAGGGGCGAAGGACTATCGGCCCCGGCGAAGTAGGCTCGCGGAAACTGCACCCGATCAAACCGCAATCGACAACAAAAAACCGGCGCCTTTCGGCGCCGGTCTGAAACTTGAGCGGTGGATCGCTTATTTCGAAGCGGATGACGGCTGGGCCGAACTTGTGCGCATCTGGCGCCACTCGTTTTCCAGGCGTTCCAGCACATGGGCCGGGATGGTCGAAACGGCCGAAGCCTTGGTCTGGGAAGCGGTATTCGTCTGCATGTCTATCCTCCTCGCGTTGGAAGTCTGTGCCTCAAACGTCCTTGTGGGGGGAAAGTTCCACAGTGTTAAATCTTTGTAAATATAGGCCGAAGCCCCTTTAAACGATTGAATTTTCTTCAATCGGTTTAAATCCGCAGATTTTTTCAGGGCCGGCTGCGCGCGCTTGACCAGAGCCATTTTTTCACCCGCCAGACGTGAGGGATCGCCATGCCGATCGCGAGAAAAACCTTCTTTGCCGGCGTGCGCGCGGCCGTGTTCGGCGGCCGGCTGACGACTGAACAGGTGGCGGGCATGGAGATGATTCTCGCCCGTTTCGAGCGGCGCGGCTGGGGTGATCCGCGAAGCCTTGCCTATATGCTCGCCACCGCCCATCACGAGACGGCGGCATGCATGCAGCCGGTGCGCGAGACATTGGCGACGAGCGACGACGCGGCAATTGCAATTCTCGAGCGTGCCTGGCGCGGCGGCCGGCTGCCCTGGGTGGCGACACCCTATTGGCGGCGCGATGCCGACGGAAAGAGCTGGCTCGGCCGCGGCCTGGTGCAATTGACGCACAAGGCGAATTATGCGGCGATGAGCCGGGTGACGGGTGTCGATCTCGTCGCCGATCCCGACCGCGCGCTGCAGCCCGACGTGGCGGTGACGATCCTGCTGGCCGGCATGACGGAGGGCACGTTTACCGGCCACCGGCTGAAGGACTATTTCGACGGCCAGAAGGCCGACTGGATCGGCGCGCGGCGGATCATCAACGGGCTGGAGCGGGCGGCCAAGGTGGCCGCGACCGCACGGCTGTTCGACGCGGCGATCCGGGCGGGGCTGTAAGCGTGCATGTCGGCCGGCTGCGGCATTGAGCGGATGGGCCGGCCATGCTATCGCGCCGCAGCATTGATCTGTTGCCGGGAGCTCGCCATGATCCGCCATATCGTCTTCTTCACCGTGCGGCCGGAAAATCTGGAGGCCGTGCGGTCGGGGCTGTCGATCCTGACCGGTATTCCGCATGCGAGAACGCTGGAGATCGGCACCAATGTGAAGACCGATCAGTTCGACCAGGGCATCGACCTTATCGTCTATGGCGAGTTTGAAGATGCGGCAGCTTTGGCCGCCTACAAGGCGCATCCGCTTTATCAGGAGAGCATCGACCGGGTGAAGCCGCTGCGAGAGGCGCGGTTTGCGGCGGATTACGAGGTTGGTGCGGCGGTGACCGAGGCGATCTGAGCGGCTGGCGTTCCGGCTGAGGTTTGGGGCTGTGCTTTGGGGGCACCCCCCTCTGTCGGCTACGCCGACATCTCCCCCTCAAGGGGGGAGATCGGCGGACACGGTGGGCGCTTTTGTTTGTACGACGTCTTTTCTGTGATGCCGGCTGAAAGTTTGACGATGGTTTGGGGCATGGCCGTGCCGAGGATTGATCTCCCTCCTTGTGGGGGAGATGCCCGGCAGGGCAGAGGGGGGTAACCACCTGCCGCCGTGTTCGCATCCCCGACCGCCGGCCGAAACGCCATTTGCGCATTACCACCGTTCCTCCACGATCAACGGAGACACTGCATGAAACTCCCGTTCCGACTGCCCTGGGTTACAGCCAGGGATCGACGACCCGTGCCGGATCAAAAGGCGCTGACCGGTCCGATGACCGGCGCAATGACCGGCCCCCTGGCGCTGATTGCCGGCGAAGGGCAGGCGCGCTGGACCGGGCGCTCCTACGCAGCATTGTCGCGCGAGGGGTTCATGAAGAACCCGGTCGCCTATCGCGCGGTGCGGATGATATCAGAGGCGGCCGCCAGCATTCCCTGGCTGGCTTACCGGGATGCGGCCGAGCAGCCGGACCATCCGGCGCTGGCGCTTCTGGCGCGGCCGAACGCGGCGATGACGGGGCCGGATTTCCTTGAGACGCTTTATGGCCATCTGCTGCTGGCCGGCAATGCCTATGTCGAGCCGATCAGGCTTGGCGACCGGGCGGCCGAACTGCATCTGCTGAGGCCCGACCGGCTTTCGGTCGTGCTCGGTCCCGACGGCTGGCCCACCGGCTATGACGACCGTGCCGGCAGTGCCGTCCGGCGCATCGCCGTCGACGGGCTGCTGCATCTGAAACTGTTTCACCCGCTTGACGACCACCAGGGGTTTCCGCCCTTGGCGGCAGCCCAGGTGGCGCTCGACCTGCACAATGCGTCGGGCCGCTGGAACAAGGCCCTGCTCGACAATTCGGCCAGGCCCTCGGGTGCGCTGGTCTACCAGCCGAAGGAGGGCGGCAATCTTTCGGCCGACCAGTATGAGCGGCTGAAGACCGAACTCGACG
The DNA here is from genome assembly GCF_918741265.1 of Rhizobium sp. CECT 9324. Taxonomy (NCBI): domain Bacteria; kingdom Pseudomonadati; phylum Pseudomonadota; class Alphaproteobacteria; order Hyphomicrobiales; family Rhizobiaceae; genus Rhizobium; species Rhizobium sp. CECT 9324. Next base: position 1,702,645 of record NZ_CAKKMZ010000001.1, read on the forward strand.
AGGGTTATTCCGGCCCGATGCGCGCCGGCCGGCCGCTGCTGCTCGAAGGCGGGCTCGACTGGAAGTCGATGGGGCTTTCGCCAAAGGACATGGATTTTGTCGAGGCGAGGAATGGGGCTGCGCGCGACATCGCGCTCGCCTTCGGCGTGCCGCCGATGCTGATCGGCATTCCCGGCGACAACACCTATGCCAATTACCAGGAGGCCAACCGGGCCTTCTACCGGCTGACCGTGCTGCCGCTGGTGGCGCGCATCGCCGCCAGCCTTTCGGTGTTTCTCGGCGCACTCACCGGCGCTGCGCTGCGGCTGGAGCCGGATCTCGACACGGTGGCGGGCCTTGCCACCGAGCGCGACGCGCTCTGGGCACGGGTCGGCGCGGCGGGGTTCCTGAGCGACGAGGAGAAGCGCGAGGCGGTGGGGTATTGAGGGTGGGGTGGGGATGACGTCGATGGCGTGTTGTCGCGCCGGCATCAAATGATATCCTCGCCCGCAGGGGTTCCGTCACAAGGGCAGTTTATGAGCAAGATCACTCTCTTCGGCACCGACGACAGTGTCTATGTGCGCATTGCGCGCATGACGCTGCACGAAAAGGGTGTCGACTATGAACTGATGCCAATCGACATATTTGCGGTGGACAGCGTGCCGGCGAGTTATGTCGACAGACAGCCCTTCGGCAAGATCCCGTCATTCGAACATGACGGTTTCCGTCTGTACGAGACCGGCGCCATCACCCGCTATATTGACGAGGCTTTTCCTGGTCCCAGGCTGCAACCCGAAGACCCGAGGCGACGGGCACGGATGAACCAGCTGATCAGCATTGCCGATGCCTATATCTATCGCCCCCTTGTCTGGGGGCTGTATGTCGAGCTCGTTTCGAAGGCAGCAAGCGGCGAGCCGCCCGATCAACGCTGGGTGGGCGAGGCCCGCGAAAAGATGCCTGTCTGCCTCGGTGCGTTGTCGGATTTTCTCGCTGACAGCCTCTGGTTCTGTGGCGACGGACTGACGCTTGCCGATCTCTATCTCGCACCGATGCTCGACTATTTTCTGCTGGTGCCAGAAGGCGCGGACGCATTTCGCAAGATCGAAAACCTTCGGACTTGGCGTGACCGTATCGGCCGCCGGGAAAGCTTTCTGGCAACATGCCCGCTGACGCGGTCCTGAAAACATCTGGCAGCGGCGCTGCCGGGGGCAGCGGGTCATGAGGCAGTTGATAATCGGCGGTTGGGGAGAGGCGTCCGGCATCGGCCGTCGCTTGCTCAACCTGAATCGGAACCGCAAGCACTTCATCCGCCACATTGAGGCGCGGAATCAAATTCTCAGCTTTGGCGCATAAGCGATTCCATCGACTCGCAAAAACACCCGCACTTCATGTGCGACATGAAGCGGCGATCGGCGACTGGTGCCGGTTCTGTGCGGGGGAAAATTGCGCCGGCCGACGCCTACAGAGGCGGGATCGTTCAGGCCGGCGCGGCTCCAAGACTAAGCGTGAAAGATGAACAAATGACTGACTTCAGCCATGACGGCGGGGTGTTTTCCGCACGCCTGATCGGTGCTGTCGCGGGCTCCGCGATCTCGCTGGTCTATCTCCTGCCCAAGGGTCGCCGCGAGGCCGCCGGACGGTTGCTGACCGGCGTCGCCTGCGGGCTGATCTTCGGCGGACCGACGGGCGTGTGGTGCGCGACGCGGCTGGGGTTGGCGCAGCATCTGTCGGCGGCCGAGATCATGCTGGCCGGCGCGACGCTCGCCTCGTTCACCGCCTGGTGGGGGCTTGGCCTTCTGGTCCGGCTGACCACGCGGGCAGGGGGAAAGACGGGGATCTAGGGATCGGCGTTTGGCCATGCCGGGGCTGGCATACCCCGCTCTGCCCTGCCGGCCGTTCGTCACTGCAAACGGTTCACTGGATCGTTTGCTCTGCTGCGCAGACCATTCCTCACCCCCCACACGGGGGGAGATAGGATTGAGGGCAGGTCTTGGCTTGTCTGGGTTTTGGCGGGCCGGGATGTCACCCCACCCCGGACCTTCGGTCCGACCCTCCCCCTCAAGGGGAGGGTGGTGGCTGCGGTCGACCTCTCATTCCGTCGACTACGGCGCTCTCCACCTCCCCCTGGAGGGGGGAGGTCGACGCGCAGCGTCGGGTGGGGGTGATTTCGGCAGGGTGGAATGTGGGCCGGCCTCCCGTGGGTTCAACCCGGCCTGGGCGGTGAGAAGCCCGAGACACATCATCACAATCGCGAGGAGACAAAGATGCTGCGACCATCAAAGGCTGGGACGGGGGCTGAGGCCGGGACGGGTGCAGGAGCGGGGGCCCCGAGTTTCAAATATGCCGGGCTGGTGCTGAAGGGCGTCGCCGGTGACGGTACGTTTTCCGGTTATGCCAGCCTGTTCGGCGAGGTCGATCTCGGCCGTGACGCGATCGAGCCGGGTGCGTTCAGGGCCTCGCTCGCCAAGCGCGGCGCGGGCGGCGTGCGCATGCTCTATCAGCATGACCCGGCCGAGGTGATCGGCACATGGACGGCGCTGCGCGAGGACGAGCGCGGGCTCTATGTCGAAGGCCGGCTGGCGACCGATGTCGGGCGCGCCCGGGAGGTGCATGCGCTGATGAAGGCGGGCGCGCTCGACGGGCTGTCGATCGGCTTTCGCGCCGTCAGGAGCCGTGCCGACCGCAGGAGCGGCGTGCGCCGCATCCTTGAAGCGGATCTCTGGGAAATCTCGGTGGTGACCTTTCCGATGCTGCCGACGGCGCGGGTCTCCAACGTCAAGCATCAGCGGTTCTACCGCGACAAGGAAACCGAACTGGTCCGGCTGATGCGCCGGGCGGCACGGTCGATGGCAGGCAATCTCTTCATGAAAGGATGACGCGATGAACGAGCAGGGGATAGAGGAAAGCGGGATGGCGCAAGGGGCGGGTTATGGGGCAGGGCGACGGGCAGGCCAAACTGCGGGCCTGGCCATGGCGACGGTGGCGCCCGAGATCAAGGCCGCACCCGATACGGTGACGGCAGCGTTCGAGGACTTCATGCAGGCCTTCGAGGCCTTCAAGGAGGGCAATGACCAGCGGCTGTCGGAGATCGAGCACAAGCTGACCGCCGATGTCGTGACCCGCGACAAGGTCGAGCGGATCAACAAGGCGATGGACGACCAGGGCCGGCTGCTCGACGAACTGGCGCTGAAGAAGCTCAGGCCGCCGCTGTCGCGCGGTGGTCGCGATGTACAGGGTCACGGTTATGGTCAGGGACAAGGTCAGGGCCTGGGCCCTGATCTGCGCAGCCCCGCTGATGCCGAACACAAGGCGGCCTTCGAGGCCTATATCCGTCGTGGCGACGATGCGGCCTTGCGCGACCTTGACCAGAAGGCGCTGAATGCCGGCGTGTCGGGCGAGGGCGGCTATCTCGTGCCGCCGGAAACCGATGGCGAGATCGGCCGTCGGCTGACCGCGATTTCGCCGATCCGGGCGCTTTCGACCGTGCGCCAGGTGTCGGGTTCGGTGCTGAAGAAGCCGTTTGCAGCCGCGGGTTTTGCCGCCGGCTGGGTGGCCGAGACGGCGGCCCGGCCGCAGACCGCGACGCCGGAACTGTCGGAACTGTCGTTTCCGACCATGGAACTCTATGCCATGCCGGCGGCCAGCCAGGCGCTGCTCGACGATGCCGCCGTCGACATCGAGGCCTGGATCGCCTCCGAGGTCGACATCGCATTTGCCGAGCAGGAGGGCACGGCCTTCGTCTCGGGCGATGGGATCAACAAGCCGAAGGGTTTCCTCAGCTATCCGCAGGTTCTCGACAGCGCCTGGACCTGGGGCAGCATCGGCTACAAGGCGACCGGCGTTGCCGGAGGTTTTGCCGCCAGCGGCGCCTCGGACGTGCTGATGGACGTCATCTACGCGCTGAAGGCCGGCCATCGCCAGAACGGCAGCTTCGTCATGAGCCGCCGGACGCAGGGTGAGATCCGCAAGCTGAAGGATGCCGATGGCAACTATCTCTGGCAGCCGCCGGCCCGCGTTGGCGACACGGCCTCGCTGGTCGGTTTCCCGGTCGCCGAGGCGGAAGACATGCCGACGATTGCAGCCGGTGCCACGGCGATCGCCTTTGGCGACTTTCGCTCGGGCTACCTGGTCGTCGACCGGGTCGGGGTGCGCGTGCTGCGCGATCCCTATTCGGCCAAGCCTTATGTGCTGTTCTACACCACCAAGCGCGTCGGCGGCGGGGTGCAGAATTTCGAGGCGATCAAGCTGGTGAAGTTTTCGGCTTGAGGGGGTGCTTTGGCCGGCCGGTGCGCGTGGGTTTAGCGGTAGCCCATTGGTGCTTTAGCTTCTCTGCCGTGGCTACCCCCCTCTGCCCTGCCGGGCATCTCCCCCACACGGGGGGAGATCGCGTTGGGTGGCGGCGGTGCCTCCGTGAGCGCTTCGAAAGCATCCGGTTCAATGGTTTGGGCCGCGACGCGTCGGTGATCTCCCCCCGTGTGGGGGAGATGTCGGCGGAGCCGACAGAGGGGGGTAGCGCAGCCGCCTACCCGCACCCAATTCAATTGCCATCCATCCAGACAACAGGAAAAAAATCCCATGACCTATATCCTGACGGCGCAGCCGGCGGTGGAGCCGTTGACGCTGGTCGAGACGCGGACGCATTTGAAGCTCGATACCGAGGAGGAAGATGCGCTGCTGCTCGGCTTGATTGCCGCGGCGCGCGAACATCTGGAGCGCGAGACGGGGCTGTCGTTGCTCACGCAAGGCTGGCGTCTTTGCCTCGACCGCTGGCCGGATGACGGCATCCTGACGCTGGCGCATGGGCCGGTGCGCAGGGTGACATCGGTGGTGGTCTATGACGGCGAGGGCATGGCGCAGGCGGTATCGCTGGATGGCCACCTGCTCGATGGCGCGGCGCGGCCGGCGCGGCTCTGGCTGCGCGACGTGCCGCAGCCGGGCCAGGCGTTGAACGGCATCGAGGTGGATTTCGAGGCCGGTCTTGGCGATACCGGCGCGGAGGTGCCCGACACGCTGAAGCGGGCCATGCTGCAGCATGTCGCGGCGATGTTTGCCTTTCGCGGTGTGCTGCCGGCCGAGGCCCAGCCGGCGGTGGTGCCGCCGGGCTATGACCGGCTGATCGCGCCCTATTGCCGGCGGAGGCTCTGACAATGGCACGAATGGCAGCGATGCTGGATCTTGATCCCGGCCGGCTGACGGCGCGGCTTGTGCTGGAGCGGCCCGACCCTGTCGGCGATGGCCAGGGCGGGGCGGAGATCGGTTTTGTCGAATTTGCTAGCGTCTGGGCGCTGATCGAGCCGGTGGGTTTTGCCGAGGAAGAGCGGGGCGCGGGGGCCGTTGCCAGCGTGACCCATCATGTGACGTTGCGAGCAAGGACCGATCTCGCCCCCGGCCAGCGGTTTCGCAAGGGCGCGCGGCTGTTTGTCATCATCGCGCTGCGCGATCCCGACGAGACCGGGCGCTATGCGCTGGCCCGCTGCCGGGAGATCGTCGGATGACGGCGGTGGAAGAGACCGGCATGGCTTTGGCGCGTCTGCTGCGACGGGCATTGAACACGCGGCTGGAACGGCTGGATGCCGCGCGTCAACCGCCCGTGGACGGCCGCAAGCAGGACAGAATTTCAAACGTGACGGAGGTCGATGATGGGCGCGCCGGTCAATGAATTGCTCGCGGCCCTGCAGGTGGCGGTGATGGCCGATGCAGCGCTTTCCGCATTGGTCGGCGCGGACGGATTTTCCGACCGGCGGCTGCGCGCGACGCGGTTTCCGGCGATCAGCCTCGGCACTGTCGAGGCGCGGGATTGGTCGACGGGGACCGAGACGGGCTTCGAGGTCCTGCTCACGCTCGAGGCATGGAGCGAGCAGGGCCGACGTGAGGCGGAGGTGCTGGCGGATCGGCTACGGCAGCTGGCGCAAGGGCTGGAACCGGCGCTGGCCAGCCTGCGACTGGTCAACATGGTGCATCGGCGGACGGTCAGCCGGCGGGAGGCGAAGACGGGACTGTTCGTGGCGGAGGTGACGATGCGGGCGGTGGTGGAGTAGTGGGGGTTGGTTGAAATTGACGCGACTGCCATGTATGGTCATTGTCCATACAGATGGGGTTTGCCATGGCTGGCTTGAAGAAAACCGAGACGATAAACCTGCGCGTCGACCTGACGACACGCGATCTCATCGCGCGGGCGGCCGAGGCGACGGGCAAGAGCATGACGGCCTTCATGACGGAGGCGGCCCAGGCTGCGGCCGAACAGGAACTCCTGGACCGGCGTTTTATCAATCTCGATGCGGCCGCTTTCGACGAATTGGAGGCTTTGCTGGACGGACCGGCCAAGGCGAACGCGGCTTTGACCGATCTTCTGCGTTCGCCGCGCGATTGACCGGAGGATGGAACGTTTCGTCGAACCATTGACGGATCGTCACGACGTCGATCGGTTCGAGAGCGGTCGACCGGTGCTCGATCAGTTTCTCAAGCAGCAGGCGCTGTTCAACCAGTCCAACGGCTTTAGCCGAACGCATGTGATTGTGCAGGATGACCGGCGCGTTGTCGGCTATTTTTCGCTTTGCGCCGGCATGATCAATCGCAAGGAGGCGCCACGCCAGGTCGGCGGTCATGGCGCTCCGGGCGAAATACCGGTTGCCTTGCTGGCGCGGCTGGCGGTCGATCGGCAGTTCCACCGGCAGGGGATCGGGCGGGACTTGCTGAGATCAGCCTTGCTGCTCACTGTTGCGGCCAGCGAGAGCGTGGCGTTTCGCGCCGTGATGGTTCATCCGCTCGACGACGAGGCGCGCCTGTTCTACCGGCACTTCGGGTTTCGAGCAGCGAAAGGCTTGGAGCAATCCATGCTGCTGCCGATGCAAGACATCCTCGCGGCGATCGGCCGTTAGCCTTTCCGGTACATGCCGGCTCAGCCATCGGCGTCTAGAGCATTTCCGGCGAAAACGGAGTCGCCTTCAATGCTCTATCTCTTTGTTTTTACACAATTCCTGACGCAAAACCGGTTCCCACTTTTGCTGGAATTGCTTGACGTTTCACGCAATTTCGCGGGGTTCGCTCCCGACGGCGCTCGCTGTGTCCGGAGCGCTGTGCCGCGCGATCAGGGCCAGGGCCGCGACGGCTGAAAAGGCGATGATGGCGAAGGCGACGCAGAGATAGAGCCCGGCATTGACGCCGGAGCGGTCGATAATCGCCGTCATCAGCACGGGCGCAAGCGCATTGGCGAGGTTTTGCGGCAGGGCGAGGCGAGCAGACTGCGCGGCGAAACGGCTGGCGGAGAAGAAGCTCAGCGGCAGAAGCGCGCGGGCAATCGTCGAGACGCCGGAGCCGAAGCCGTAAAGGGCGGTGAAGAGGAAAAGCCCGGTCGTGTCGCCGGTGGAAAAGATCAGCGACAGCGTGGCGATGACCAAGAGGCCGGTGCCGACCATGCCGGTGATCAACGGCGTCGAGCGCGCACCGAAGACGACATCGACGGCGCGGGCGGAAATGCCGAACACGGCGCGCAGCGAGCCGAGCTCGAGCGCCAGCTGCGGCGTGGCGCCGGACAGTTCGAGGATATGCAGCAGCGACGGCGACAGGCCGAAGGTGATCAGGCTGACCAGCGAGGTCGACAGCGCGATCAAAAGGAAGGCGATCATGCCCATGCGCCGGCTGAGCGCCAAAGGCTCGATGCTGTCGGCGGCACGCTCGGCATCGGAACGCTCGATCGCGATCCGGCCGATGGCGAGATGGAGCGGCAGGCAAAGGATCAGTTGCGCAAGGCCCGATGCGACCAGCGCGCCGCGCCAGCCGAGCGCCTGTTCGGCGAGCGCCAGCAGCGGCCAGCAGACAGCGGACGACAGGCCGGTGAAGATCATCAGGATGCCGATCGTGCGCTTGGCGCTACGGCCCTCGCGTTCGACCACGGCGGCAAACGCCGGCACGGAGAGGCCAAGGCTGCCGCCGATCCCGAGCAGCAACCAGCCGAGGCCATAGAGAACCACGCCCTGTGCGGCCGCAAGCGTGAAAAGGCCCAATGCCATCAGGATCGAGCCAAAGGCCAGGGTGCGCGCGGCGCCGTGTCTGGCGATCATCCGGCCAGTCAGCGGGCCGAGGGCCGCCATCACCAGCATCATCACCGTCAGGCCGGCAAAGACCGCTTCATTGGCCATGCCGAGATCGGCGGCGATCTTGCGTCCGAGCACGCCGGGCATGTCGAAACTGGTGCCCCAGCCGATGATCTGGCTGGCAGACAGGGCGGCAATCAGGGCGGTGCGAGCAATGTTCATGACGACTCGAGGGGAATGCAACCGGAAGGATGGCGCGGTTGTAGGGTGAAAACACGCAATGCGACAGCGGTAAATCTCTTCCAGCGAGACATTCCAATATTTCTGCAAACACAAGGACGACGGACATGGTGGCACAGAAGGGCAAGGATCTGCTGCTCAAGATCGACGAGGGGGCGGGTTTCGTGACGGTGGCGGGATTGCGGGCGCGCAGGCTGGCATTCAATGCGCAGGCGGTCGATGTGACCGATGCCGAGAGCGCCGGGCGCTGGCGCGAATTGCTGGCGGGGGCGGGGGTGAGGCGGGCATCGCTGACCGGGGCGGGCCTGTTCAAGGACCAGGCATCGGATGGGCTGGTCCGGGCAAGCTTCTTTGCCGGGTCGATCCTCAACTGGCAGGTGGTGATCCCGGATTTCGGCACAGTGACGGCGCCGTTCCAGGTGACGGCGCTGGAATATGCCGGCAATCACGACGGCGAGCTGACCTTCGAGCTGGCGCTGGAATCGGCTGGTGCCGTTTCCTTTGCGGCGCTGTGAGGCCGCGATGCACGAACCTGTGACGGTGAGCCGGGCCAATCGCCATCGCGGCGAGGTCGAGGCGGTGATCGATGGTGAACGGCGTATCCTATGCCTGACGCTGGGTGCGCTCGCCGAGCTGGAAACCGCCTTCGGTGCCGAAAGCATGGCTGATCTCGGCAGCCGGTTTTCAAGCGGTCGGCTGAAAAGCGCCGACCTGATCCGCATCCTTGCCTGCGGCCTGCGCGGCGGCGGCAACCGGCTATCCGACGACGATGTCGCCGACATGGCGGTCGAGGGCGGGCTGGCGGGCGCGGCAAGACTGGTGGGTGATCTGCTGGCGGTGACGTTTTCCGCCGCACCTCAATCCGCATCGGGCGAGGCGACAGCCTCCCCTTGATGGCCGCAGGCGATGAGACCGCAGCAGCTATGCGTCCCTTTCCCTGGGACATGGCGATGGCTGTGGGGCTCGGTCGCCTGCGGCTTGATCCAAGAGTGTTCTGGGGCTTGAGCCTGCGCGAATTTGCAGCCGTTGCCGGGCTGATCGGCCAGGGCGGCGGTGCGCTGACGCGGCCGGCGCTGGCGGGGTTGATGCAGCGGTTTCCGGATGGGTGACGCGGTGGCTGGAGGCACTCCTTGAGGGCGCCTTGAGGGCAAAAAGATGCGTAACGGGAAACACCCCCACCCGCCGCTGCGCGTCGACCTCCCCCCTCAAGGGGAGTTGAGAATTCCGGCATTCGTCGAAGACTGTCATCGACGCAGCGTGTTCAGCGAACAATCACAGGAGAGGTCCTATGGCCGATGATGATGACCGGCTTGCCGTTTCGCTCGATCTCAATGGTTCGGCGGCGCTGGCCGTGCTCGATGATCTCGAAAGCCGCTCGGCCAGTTTCGGCCGCGCGCTGACGGGCGCGCTGAAGACGGCGACGACGGGTGGCAAGGGGCTGGAGGAGACACTGCGCACAGTCGGGGTGCGGCTGTCCGATATTGCCCTGTCGGCCGGGCTGAAGCCGCTGGAAAGCCTGCTCGGCCAGGTTACGTCCGGACTGGTGTCTAGCCTGACCTCTGGCCTGACCTCTGGCCTGACCTCTGGCCTGGCCTCTGGCCTGACCGGCAGTCTGTCGGCCAGCGCGGGCTCCACCCCGGCCTTTGCCGCCGGCGGCGTGCCGGGGCGCATCATGCCGTTTGCCGATGGCGGGGTGGTCTCGGTGCCGAGTTACTTTCCGATGGCTGGCGGCTTCGGCCTGATGGGCGAGGCCGGGGCCGAGGCGATCCTGCCGTTGAAGCGTGGGGCCGACGGGTCGCTCGGCGTCGCATCCGAGGGCGGCGGCGTGACCCAGATCCATTTCAACGTGACGGCGACCGATGCGGCGAGCTTTGCCCGCAGCGAAGGCCAGATCACCGCCATGCTGGCCCGTTCGGTCGGACGCGGCCGGCGCAATCTATAGCGGTGGCGCGTCTGCAGGCGGGCAGTGGTGTCAGGGGCATCGCAGGACGGGTATCGCTGTCAGAGGCATGGCTGTGAGGCACGGCTGTGTGGGGTATCGCTCAGAGGGGCGCGGCCTTGGGCGCGCGCCTGCGGGAGGGCAAGCCTTCAGGAGGGCACGGTGCCGGATTTCATTGTCGCGGCTGCCGGAGCGATCGCTGCGGGCAGTTTCTTTTCCATCGGAGGGTGCCATGAGCTTTCATGAGGTGCGTTTTCCGCTGCGCCTGTCGCTGTCGATCAGCGGCGGGCCGGAACGCAAGGTCGATATCGTCAACCTGTCGAACGGCCGCGAGGCGCGAAACCGGCGCTGGCGCGATGCAAGGCGGCGTTATGATGCCGGATCGGGGGTGCGGTCTGTGGCGGATCTCTATGCGGTGCTCGAATTCTTCGAGGCCCGCGGCGGTGCGCTGCACGGTTTTCGCTTTCGCGATCCGGTCGATTTTTCCTCCAGCGCACCGGGCGATCCGGTCACCGGCCTCGACCAGCTGATCGGAATCGGCGATGGCGAGATGGACGTGTTCCAGCTGGCAAAGACCTATGGCGACGCGTTGGCGAGCCATCGGCGCGAGATCAGCAAACCGATCGACGGCACGGTTCGCATCGCGGTCGGCGGCGTGCCGGTGGCTGCCGGCGCATTTGTCGTCGATACGGCGACCGGCATCGTCAATTTTGCCGAAGGGCATGTGCCGGCAGAGGGTGTCGAGATCCGCGCCGGCTATGAGTTCGACGTGCCGGTGCGTTTCGATATCGACCGCATTGAACTCAATCTGGAAGCCTTTCGCGCCGGCCGCATTCCCTCCATCCCGCTGATCGAGATCGCGCCATGAGACAGTTGCCCGAGGCCTTTAACGCCCATATCGAAATGGGCGCAACGACCATGTGCCGGGCCTGGCGGCTGACGCGACGCGACGGCGCGGTGCTCGGCTTTACCGAGCATGACCATGCGCTGGATTTTGACGGCACGACCTTCGAGGCGGCGAGCGGCTTTGCGGCGAGCGAGGCGCGCGTGGCGAGCGGGCTGCAGGCGCCGGCAGCAGCGGTCGAGGGCGGCTTTTCCAGCGCAGCGATCACCGAGGCGGATCTCGCTGCCGGGCGTTATGACGGCGCGCGCGTTGAACTCTTCCTGGTCAACTGGCGGGCGCCTGAGGTTCAGCATGCGTTGCTGGCTCTCCAGGAAATCGGCGAGGTCAGCCGGGCGGGGCCGGGTTTTTCGGCGGAACTCAGGAGCTTTGCCCACAGGCTGCAGCAGCCGACAGGGCGGATCTACAATCGCCGCTGCGATGCAGACCTTGGCGACGGCCGCTGCCGGGTGGACATGACGGTCGGCGGGCGGCGGGTGATGGCTCTGGTCGCGGCGGTGGAAACGCCGGACCGGCTGGTGATCGCCGGGCTGCCGGATCTCGGCGCCGGGCATTTCCGGCTGGGGCGGCTGCGGTTCGACGCCGGCATCCTCGCCGGGCGGACGGTGGCGGTCGAGGAAAGCGGCGCGACGGAAGGCGGCGCGGCTTCGATCCGGCTCTGGCTGCCGCTGGAGGCGGAGCCGGTCGTCGGCGATCCGGTGACGCTCAGCATCGGCTGCGACAAGAGTTTTGCCATGTGCCGGGAGCGCTTCGGCAATGGCCTGAATTTCCAGGGCTTTCCGCATATGCCGGGCAGCGACTTTGCCTATTCCTATGTCAGCGGCGAGACCACGCATGATGGCTCGGTGCTGTTTGATTGAAGCGCGGTGGTGAGGCGGCGAACGTGGCGTCCCCTCACCAGCAATTTCTAGCACTTAGCTGACGCTAAGGTGCTGAAATTGCGTCCTCTCCCTCGAAGGGAGAGGGAAGGCGCCGGCTGCGACAAGAGTATTGCCATGTGCCGGGAGCGCTTCGGCAATGGCCTGAATTTCCGGGGCTTTCCGCATATGCCGGGCAGCGACTTTGCCTATTCCTATGTCGGCGGCGAGACCACGCATGATGGCTCGGTGCTGTTTGATTGAAGCGCGGTCGCGAGGCGGCGAATGTAGCGTCCCCCTCACCAGCAATTTCTAGCACTTAGCTGACGCTAAGGTGCTGAAATTGCGTCCTCTCCCTCGAGGGGAGAGGGAAGGCGTCGAGGTTGGCGGGGCGTTTCTGGCCCAAACTTCTTTCATCAAGGATACGCCCATGACCATCAATGTGCGGGTGCTGGGCATTGCCGAGCAATGGATCGGCACGCCCTATCGGCATCAGGGTTCGGCAATCGGGATTGGCTGCGATTGCCTGGGGCTGGTGCGCGGGATCTGGCGCGGGCTCTATGGATGCGAGCCGGAGCATGTGCCGGCCTATGCGGCGGACTGGGCCGAGCGATCGGGCGAGGAGCGGCTGCTGGAGGCGGCGGCGCGGCATTTCCGGCCGGTGGCCTCGTTTCGGCACAGCCTGCCCGGCGATCTGGTGATCTTTCGGTTCCGGCCCGGCTGTGCGGCCAAACATGCCGGCATTCTGGCGCGGCATCAAGCTTCGACGGCGGTCGGCAAGGGTGGTCCAGACGGGGGTGGCACAGGCGAGCTTTGCTCAGGCGAAAGTGGCTCAGGTGAGGGTGCTGAGGACGAGGGCGTCCAGGGTCATCCGGTCCCCGACCACTTCATCCATGCCTATGAACAATCCGCGGTGACCCGCTCGACGCTGGTGCCGGCGTGGCGGCGGCGGATTGCCGGGCTCTATCGGTTTCCGGAGGTCTGATCCATGGCGACGGTTTTATTGCAGGCGGCAGGGGCAGCGCTCGGCTCGGTCTTCGGGCCGGTTGGTGCAGTGCTCGGCCGAGCGGCCGGCGCCCTGGCCGGCAGCATGATCGACCGCAGCCTGCTGGGCGGCACGACGGTGAGCGGCGCGCGGCTCTCGGCAGCACGGCTGAGCGGCGCCAGCGAGGGCACGGCGATCCCGAGGCTTTACGGCACGGCACGGCTCGGCGGCACGCTGATCTGGGCGACGCGTTTCGAGGAGGAGACGGTCAGTGAGCGGGCCGGCGGCAAGGCAAGCGGCACGCGGACCGAGAGCTATCGCTATTTCGCCAATCTGGCGCTGGCGCTCTGTGAGGGCGAGGTGGCCGGCGTGCGGCGGGTCTGGGCCGATGGCCGCGAACTGGATCTGACCGCGATCGAGATGCGTGTCTATCGCGGCACGTCAGACCAGCCGGCCGATCCGCTGATCCTGGCCCGCCAGGGAGAGGACAAGGTTCCGGCCTATCGCGGGCTGGCCTATGTGGTGTTCGAACGGCTGCCGCTCGATGATTTCGGCAATCGCATCCCGCTTTTGCAATTCGAGGTGATCCGCGCGGTTGGCGAACTGGAAAGCCGCATCCGTGCGGTGACGATCATTCCTGGCGCGACCGAACATGGCTATGCGACGCTCAAGGTGTCGGAGCAGCCGGGCGAGGGCGAGCAGCGTTTTCTCAACCGCAATACCCTGACGGCCGACACCGACTGGCAGGCCTCGCTCGACGAGTTGCAGGCGCTGTGCCCCAATCTCGAGCATGTGGCGCTGGTGGTTGCCTGGTTCGGCACCGACCTCAGGGCCGGGCAATGCCGGGTGCTGCCCGGTGTCGAGGTGCCGTATCGGCAGGGTGAAAGCCGGGCCTGGAGCGTCGCGGGCATGGGGCGCGACGCGGCCCATGTGGTCAGCCGCTACAATGGCGGGCCGGCCTATGGCGGCAGTCCGAGCGATGACAGCGTCATCGAGGCGATCCGCGATCTGAAGGCGCGCGGCCTGAAGGTGACGCTCTATCCCTTTGTGATGATGGACATTCCGGCCGGAAACGGCCTGCCCAACCCTTACGGCGCGGCAGAGCAGGCTGCCTATCCCTGGCGTGGGCGCATCACGGTATTTCCGATGTCGGCCGATGGAACGTCGGCGACGCGGGCCGAGGTCGATGCGTTTGTGAACCGCGCAGAGGGCTACCGGCGCTTCATCCTGCATTATGCCGCGCTGGCTAACGCTGCGGGCGGCGTCGACGGCTTTCTGATCGGTTCGGAACTGCGCGGGCTGACGACGCTGAGGGACGGCGCCGACGCCTTTCCCTTTGTCGAGGCGCTGGCCCAACTGGCGCAGGCGGCGCGCACGGTGCTGGGGCCCGCTACGGCGATCACCTATGCCGCCGACTGGAGCGAATATTTCGGCCACCAGCCAGGCGATGGCAGCGGCGACGTCTTCTTTCATCTCGACGCGCTCTGGGCCGATATGGCAATCACCGCAGTCGGCATCGACAACTATATGCCGCTGGCCGACTGGCGCGACGCGGATCTGGAAAGCGCAAATCCGGACGGGTTCGCCGGTACCGACGACCGGGCGGCTTTTGCCCGGATGATCACGGCCGGCGAGGGTTATGACTGGTATTATGCCTCGGACAGTGATCGGCAGAACCGCATCCGCACGCCGATCACCGACGGCACGGCCGGCAAGCCCTGGGTCTACCGGTTCAAGGATCTCGAAGGCTGGTGGGGCAATCGGCATTTCAACCGGCTGGGCGGTGTGGAAGTGACGACGCCGACCGCCTGGCTGCCGGGCATGAAGCCGATCTGGTTCACCGAGCTCGGCTGCGGCGCTGCCGACAAGGGGGCAAACCAGCCGAATGTCTTTGTCGACGGCAAGTCGGCGGAAAGCGCCCGGCCGCATTTTTCCGCCGGCCGGCGCAGCGACAGCCAGCAGCGGCGTTTTCTCGAGGCGCATCTGGGGCACTGGCAGGACGGAGCTGCAGAGGGTGCGACGCCGGCCGGCATGGTCGATCCGGAGCATATTTTTGTCTGGACCTGGGATGCGCGTCCGCAGCCGGCCTTTCCGGCCAATACGGGTCTCTGGGCCGACGGCATCAACTGGCGCACGGGGCATTGGCTGAACGGAAGGCTGGGCACCGCGACTTTGGCCGATACCATTGCCGCCATCCTCACCGATCATGGATTTTTCGATTTCGACGTTTCCGAAGTGGCCGGCGATCTCGGCGGCTATATAAAGGGCGACCTGACCGCGGCGCGCGACCTGATCGAGCCGCTGATCGAGGTGTTTCAGATCGACGTCATCGAGGATGGCGGGATCCTGCGCTTTCGCAGCCGCACCACCGCCAGCCTGCCGGCGCGCCGGATCGACGTGCTCGCCGATATCGACGGGCAGCCGCTATGGAGCGAGACGCGCGGCCATGACGGCGATTTTGCCTCCGAAGCGCTGATCACTTTCTATGATCCGGCGGCCGACTATGGCGAAACCAGCGCCCGATCGCGCAAGCTGGATGCCGCCACGCAGCGGCAACTGGCCCGTGACCTGCCGGCGGTGATCGCCGAAGAGACCGGCATCGCTGCCGCCGAAACCTGGTTGCGCGACAACCGTCTGGCCCGACGAACCCTGCAGCTGGCGCTCGGGCCGGGCGAGATGGCGGTGCAGCCGGGCGATGTGCTGAGCATTGCCGACGGTCCGTCCGGCCGATTTGTGGTCACCGAGATCGATGACGGACTGGAACGGCGGCTGACACTGCGCAGTTTTGCCGGCCAGGTCTCGGCGCCCGTCGTGCCGCAGGAACCCGGCCGCAGCCCGGACAATCCGGCGGCTGAGGGTTTTGCGCCGGTGGTGCAGTTTTTCGATCTGCCGCGGCTGGAAAATGGCGCGATGGCCGGTGATGCGGCGGTCGCCGCATTCTGCAGGCCCTGGCGGCGTATTGTCGTGTCGAGTTCGGTGGAGGCGGAAGGCTATCGGCCGCGGCTGATGCTGGAGAGGCCGGCAACGCTTGGGCGGCTGGTGGCGCCACTGGCGCCGGGCCCGCGCGGCCGGTTTGATCATGCCCAGGCGCTGGTCGTCGAGCTGACATTCGCGGCGCTGTCTTCGGCAAGCCGGCTGGCGGTGCTGAACGGCGGGAACCGGCTGGCGGTCACCTGCGCGAACGGGCTTTGCGAGGTGCTGTCGTTTACCACGGCCGAGGAAATCTCGGTCAATCGCTTCCGCCTGACCGGACTGCTGCGCGCGCTCGGCGGCACGGAAGACGCCATGGCGTCGGGTGCGGTCGAAGGCGCGGCGGTGGTCCTGCTCGATCCGGCGGTGCAGGTTTTGGCACTGACGACGGATGAGCGAGGCAGGCCGCAGAACTGGATGTTCGAGCCGGCCGGCATGGCAGCCGGTGCCTCCGAGCGGCGGCTGTTTTCCGGCGGGATCCGGGCGGAAACGCCGCTTTCGCCGGTGCATCTGACGGCCACAAGGCTGGAAAGCGGCGATATCGGCATCGGCTGGGTCAGGCGGGGACGGATCGACGCCGATGGCTGGACGGCCACCGATATTCCGCTTGATGAACCCGCCGAGGCCTACCGGCTGGAACTGATCGACGGCACGGTTGTGCGGCGCAGGCTGGAGGTGGGCGAGCCGCAATGGACCTATCCGCAACTCGAAGAAATTGCCGATTTCGGCATCGCCCAGACCGAATTGACCCTGCGGGTCCGTCAGCTCGGCCGGCTGGCGGCAGGCATCACCGCCGAGGCGACAGTTCGCATCCTCTGAATTTTTCCAAACCAAGACAAACAGGAGAGACATCATGCTGGATATGAAACCCTGGTACCAGTCGAAGACCGTCTGGGGCGCGCTGATCGCCATGGCCGCACCACTGCTGCGCGGGGCAGGGCTTGATCTTGCCGGCAGCGATCAGGCCGTGCTGGCCGATGCGCTGGTGACGCTGGCCGGCACGTTCGGCGGCCTGCTCGCTCTCTATGGCCGGCTGACGGCGACGAAGGGGGTGGGGGGGTGAAAGGGAAGAAAAGGGCTGCCGGATCACGCTCTGTCACACGACATGGACAAGCATTCATTTGCCATTCAGAAGGGGTGCGGTACATAAATTGCCAGAGTGGACGTCACCAAGAAGAAGCAGAAATGGCATTATTCATGAAAATCACGCGATTGGCTTTCGCCATGGCCGTGTCCGGGGCCGTGTCTTGCGCCGCCTCGGTGGCCGCGACGGGGGCAGCCTATGCCCTGCCGGCGCTTGGGCAGGAGGCCGGTCGGCCGCAGCGGGTCGAAGGCCAGTTGCTGGCGCAGAACGCGGCCGATTGCCGTGCGGCGGCGGCCCGTGTCGTGGCGGAAGTTGGCGGGCAGTTGCTTTCGGTGCGCGAATCGGGCGGTGAATGCGTGATCATCGTGCTTGTGCCGGGCAATGGCAGCGAGCGTCCCCGCAAGGTCACAATGCGGGTTGCCGGATAAATGGCGCTGACCGTTCGGTCGGGCTGTCGAGACATGTGCCAATATTTATGCGGTTGCATGTGAGAATACTGGGGGTAGGGCTTCATGCGCATTCTCGTCGTCGAGGACGATATCAATCTCAATCGCCAGCTGGTCGAAGCCTTGCAGGAGGCGGGCTATGTCGTCGACAAGGCCTTTGACGGCGAGGAGGGGCATTTCCTCGGCGATACCGAACCGTATGACGCGGTGATCCTCGATATCGGCCTGCCCGAAATGGACGGCATCACGCTGCTGGAAAAGTGGCGTGCGTCGGGCCGGGTCATGCCGGTGCTGATCCTGACGGCCCGCGACCGCTGGTCGGACAAGGTCTCCGGCATCGACGCCGGCGCTGACGATTATGTCACCAAGCCATTCCATGTCGAGGAAGTGCTCGCCCGCATCCGCGCGCTGATCCGCCGCGCCGCCGGCCATGCGTCGTCGGAAATCGTCTGCGGACCTGTGCGCCTCGACACCAAGAGCTCCAAGGCCGTGGTCAACGGCGTGACGCTGAAGCTGACCTCGCACGAATATCGGCTCCTGTCCTACCTCATGCACCACATGGGCGAGGTCGTGTCGCGCACAGAACTGGTCGAGCACCTTTACGACCAGGATTTCGATCGTGACAGCAACACGATCGAGGTTTTTGTCGGCCGGTTGCGCAAGAAGATCGGCATCGACATGATCGAGACCGTGCGCGGCCTAGGCTACCGTATCCAAGCCCCTGCCGCATGAGGATCCGCTCGCTCACCGCGCGCGTCCTCCTGCTCGCCACCCTCTGGTCGGCGCTGTCGTTTGTGACCATCGCGGTGGCGATTTCCACCCTCTACCGGGAGGGTGTCGAACGCGGCTTCAACAATCTGCTGCGTGCCCAGCTTTATAACGTCGTCAACTCCGTCTCGATCGGCGACGGCGACAGCCTTGCCGGCAGTCCGGCACTTGGCGATCTGCGCTTTTCCCAGCCCGAGACCGGCTGGTACTGGCTGGTCGAGCCGCTGGGAAACTACGCGACGGCGCCGCTCGCGTCGGCCTCGCTCGGCATGGCCAACCTCGCCGTGCCGGGATTGGACGAGACGCCGTTCGACGAAAACTACGAGCGTTTCTACGAGATGGACGATACTGTCGGAAACCGGATCCGCGTCGTCGAAACCGAAGTGGTTCTCGACGATCAGGGTCGGGCGGCGCGTTTTCGCGTCTCCGGCAATCTCGAAGTCATCGAGGAAGAAATCGCCTTCTTCAGCAATCGCCTCTATGCGGCGCTGGCCGTGGTCGGCATCGGCGGCCTGATCGTCAACGGCCTCGCCATTCTCTACGGCCTGAAGCCGCTCGACCGTGCCCGCCGCGCGCTGGAGCGTATCCGCCGTGGTGAGGCGGAGCGCATCGAAGGCGCGTTTCCGAGTGAAATCCTGCCGCTTGCCAACGAAATCAACGCACTGATCGACAGCAACCGCCGTCTGGTCGAGCGCGCCCGCATGCAGGTCGGCAATCTCGCCCATTCGCTGAAGACGCCGATCGCGGTGCTGCTCAACGAGGCCCGGGTGCTCGACAAGGGCCATGGCGAGGTGATCAGCACCCAGGCGGAGGCGATGCAGGCGCAGGTCGGCTCCTATCTCAACCGGGCGCGCATTGCCGCCCAGCGCGACAGCGTACTGGCCAGAACGGATGCCCAGCCGGTGCTGGAGCGTCTGGTGCGGGTGATGCGCAAACTGAATGCCGAGATCGATTTTGTCCTGGAGGTCGCACCCGACCTGACCTTTGCCATGGAACAGCAGGATGTCGAGGAAGTGGTCGGCAATCTGCTCGAGAACGCCTCCCGTTTTGCCCGCACCCGGATCGTCACCCGTGTGTCCGCCACGCCGGCCGCCGATGGCGTGCAGGACGGGCGGCGCAGCTGGGTCGAGGTGATCGTCGAGGATGACGGGCCCGGATTATTGCCCGAACAGATCGGCGAGGCGCTGAAACGGGGCCGCAGGCTCGACGAGAGCAAGCCGGGCACGGGGCTCGGACTGTCGATCGTCAAGGAGATTTCCGGCGAGTACCAGGGCAGTTTTGGCTTGTCGCGCGCCGAGATCGGCGGACTTCGCGCACAAGTGATCCTTCCTGCTGTGACAAAGGACACTGCGTGATCAATTTTCCTATGAGATTACAGAGAGCTATGAAACTATGGCGAAGGCCCGTAAATATGCCATGTGTTTGACACAGCAAAGCGGATACCGTGGGAATGCTTGAACGTTTCGATGAGACTTGGACTGGTGTGATGGGTGTTTCGCGATATGGGTCCGCAGCAGTCGCCGTCGTGGCGATACTGGCGCTTTCGGCTTGCACCACGACGGGTGGAAAGGAAGCCGTAAAAACGGATTCCGCCGTCTATATTACCGCCCTTCAGGGCGGAATTGTCTCCCGCACCGGCGTCAAGCTGTCGAAAAGTGAGACGCAGCGGGCGCTGGAAGCCGAATATCGGGCGCTCGAAGCGGCAGCCGGTGGCCAGCCGGTGACCTGGGCGGGTAGCAGCGTCAGCGGCGAAGTGGTCGCTGCGGCCCCCTATCAGGTCGGCAAGCAGAACTGCCGGCAATTCACCCACAAGCTGAACGATGGCGGCCGAGAGATCCAAGCCAGAGGTGCGGCATGCCGCAACCCGAACGGCACCTGGACGCCGCTGAGCTGAGTGTTCCGCATGCTGTGAGCGCAGTCCGTCGACGGCATTATGCTGTCTCGGTCGCGATGCGATCTGATGGCGCTTACCTGTCCAACCTGACGCCATGCCGATTTATGGTCGGTTTCCGTGTTTCGAGCGGCAGGGCTTGACTTGGCGCAGGTTGTATCGGATTTTTTTGATACTTTAAGAACCGATATTCGATCGCCACATCCGATCCTGATTAAGACCGCCATCCTGCGTTTGAACGCCCCGGAGATGACATGCGCTTTGTCGTGCGGAAATCGCGCCTTTGGTCACGGCCGTTGGGGTCGGGGCAGCCGGGGTCACGGCAGTTGGGGCCTTTGCTGCTGGCGGGAGCAGGTCTTGCGCTTCTTGCCATGACGCAGTCGGCGCAGGCGCATGTCAAATGGTTTGCGCCCTACATCGTCGGCGC
This sequence comes from Rhizobium sp. CECT 9324, assembly GCF_918741265.1. Classification (NCBI taxonomy): domain Bacteria; kingdom Pseudomonadati; phylum Pseudomonadota; class Alphaproteobacteria; order Hyphomicrobiales; family Rhizobiaceae; genus Rhizobium; species Rhizobium sp. CECT 9324. Next base: position 1,723,165 of record NZ_CAKKMZ010000001.1, read on the forward strand.
GCCGCCCGAGCCGGTTGCGTCGACCCTTGGCAATTCATGGTTCTGGATCGGGATCGCGCTGGTGCTGGTATTTTTCGGCATAACCCGCGCGATCGAACGGAGCCGGTATGGCGATATCGCCCTGGATATTCTCGACCGGGTGACCGAGCCGCTCTGGCGACGGCTCGACGACTACATGCGCGCGATCATCGGCGCGTTCTTCGTTGCGATCTTCGCAGTTGGCGGCGTTTACCTGACGCCGGATCTGAAGACCCCGGCGGAATGGGTCTCATGGATCCAGCTGGCGATTGCCGCGATGATCTTTTCCCGCAGGACCATGCCGATTGCCGGCCTCGGTATCATCGCCCTGTGGCTGCTGGCGCTGCGGGATTACGATCTTTTCCACCTGTTCGACTATCTGGCGCTGGGCCTCGGCGTTGCCGCGTATCTGATCCTCGAACCATCGCGACGCGAGAACTGGCGCGTTCACCGGATCGAAGCGCTGCGTTGGGGGCTGGCGATTGCGCTGATGTGGTCGAGCCTCGAGAAATTCGCCTTTCCAAGCTGGTTCTATCCGCTTGTCGTCGAAAAGCCGTTCCTGACTTTCGGCCTGCCGCGCGACGTCTTCATCCCGATGGCGGGTGTCACCGAGTTCACGCTGGGGCTCGGATTGGTCTGGACGCCGCTGATCCGCCGGCTGTCGGCGATAGCGCTCCTGGTCATCTTCACCGCCGCCGTCTGGCCGTTCGGCCGTGTCGATTTGATCGGCCACGGGCTGATCATGGCGATCCTGCTCGCTGTTGCCGCCGACCAGAGCCGCGAGACGCATTTCCTGCCCGAGTTCAAGCGCAAGATCCGCCATATCCCGCTCGGAGTGGCGGCGGCATTCGTGCTCTACGGGTCGGCCTATTGGGGCCTTCATTTCGCCTTTTACGGTCCGGACGGCTATGTCGGGCCGGCTGTTGTGGACAAGGCCACGCATTCCCACAGCCCGGAATATCCGCATGGCCCGCAGTCCGGCGAGATCGGCGCCCCGCCCAGCAAGTGAGCGGACCGCATGCCGGGACCGGGCTCAGTTGCCTGAGGCGCAAGCATGCGCAATGGCAGGTCGAGCCGATTTCCATTGCTATAGGTCAAAGCCGGCCCGCATTCGCTCCTCTATTGGATGATCTTGCGGCCAAACGCCTCAACTTTGTGTCATTGGACGTTTGTCTGTTGGAATGCGACCTGCCTTGAAGTAATTGGGCCTTATGCTGTTCTGGATCTTATCCGCCCTTATGACGGTTGCCGTTGCCGTCCCGCTCCTGTGGCCGTTGATGCGTGCCGCGGGTCGTACCCATCACGACGACGAAGGCGAGGCCGCAGTCTACCGCGACCAGCTGCGCGAACTGGAGCGCGACAAGGCCGGCGGGCTGATCTCGCCCGAGGATGCCGCCTATGCCCGCGCCGAGATCGGCCGCCGGCTGCTGGCGGTCTCAGGGGATGAGACGCCGCTGCCAGCCGCATCGGCGGCAAATGCTGCGCCGGCCAGGCGCACTGCCTATACGCTGTCGCAGGCCTTCGTCCTCCTCTGTCTTCCCGCCGTCGGGCTCTATGTCTATCTGCTGACCGGCAGTCCGGATACGCCGTCAGCGCCGCTGGCGGCCCGCATCGAGAACCCCGGCGACGATGTCACGCTGCTGATCGCCAAGGTCGAGCGCCATCTGGCGACCAGTCCCGAAGACGGCGCGGGCTGGGATGTACTGGCACCGGTCTATGTGCGTGTCGGTCGCCTCGCCGATGCCGAGCTTGCCTATCGCAACGCCATTCGTTTGCTGGGTCCGGGCGCCGACCGCATGAACGGATTGGCCGAAACGCTGGTGGCTGTGAATGACGGCATCGTCACCGAGGATGCACGCCAGGCCTTCGAGGCTTCGGTCAAGCTCCAGCCGGACAATCCGCGCGCTGACTACTATCTCGCGCTGGCATTGGAGCAGGCCGGCAGCAAAGCCGACGCTCTGGTGGCTTTCCAGAACATCGCCAAGGCATCGCCGCCGACGGCGCCGTGGATGGAGTTGATCAACCGGCATATCGAAGCCAACAGCGCCGGCATGGCGCTTGCCGATGCGCCCGTGGCGGAAGCGGGTAGCGCCAAGCCGCTCGGTGCACCGACGGCAGAGGACGTGGCGGCGGCTCAAGCCATGTCCGAAGGCGACCGGTCCCAGATGATCCGCGGCATGGTCGACAGTCTCGACGCCAAGCTGAAAGAGGATCCGAACAATTTCGACGGCTGGATGCGGCTGGTCCGCTCCCATGCCATGCTCAAGCAACCGGACCGCGCCGTCGAAGCACTGAAGGAGGGCCTGAAAACCTTCCCGGCTTCGGGCGCTGAAGGCCAGCAACTGATCGCGGCTGCCCGCGATCTCGGCCTTTCTGTCGAGGAGATCGTGCAATGACCCGCAAGCAGAAGCGTCTCGCCGTGATCGCCGGCGGCATGGGTTTCATCCTGACGGCGGTGCTGCTGGTGATGTTCGCCTTCGGCCAGTCGATCGCCTATTTCTACATGCCGTCCGATATCGCCGAGAAGGGCGTCGGCCCCGATACCCGCATCCGTCTCGGCGGGCTTGTCGCCGAAGGCTCGGTGGTGCGCAGCGAGGGCTCGACGGTGAAGTTTTCCGTGACCGACGGCAATGGCACCGTGCCGGTCACCTATACCGGTATCCTGCCCGACCTGTTCCGCGAGGGGCAGGGCGTGGTGACCGAAGGCATGTTCACCGCCGGAAGCCAGGTCTTTGTCGCCGATACCGTGCTGGCCAAGCATGACGAGAACTACATGCCGAAGGAAGTCGCCGACCGTCTGAAGCAGGATGGCGTCTGGCAGGGCGGGGAAAAGACCCAATGATCATCGAGCTTGGCCACTATGCACTGGTTCTGGCGCTGGCCACCTGTCTGGTCATTTCCGTGCTGCCGGTAATCGGCGCACGGCGCGGCGACGCGGCGATGATGGCGGTCGCGACCACTGGCACCTATGTGCTGTTTTGCCTGGTCGCCTTCTCCTTCGGCGTGCTGACCTGGGGTTATGTCGTCTCCGACTTCTCGGTGCAGAACGTCTACGAAAACTCCCATTCGATGAAGCCGATGATCTACAAGATCTCCGGCGTCTGGGGCAATCACGAGGGCTCGATGATGCTCTGGGTGCTGATCCTGACGCTGTTTTCGGCCATGGTCGCCTTTTTCGGCACCAACCTGCCGGATCGCCTCAAGGCCAATGTGCTGGCGGTGCAGGCCTGGATCACCACGGCCTTCACCCTGTTCATCCTGCTGACGTCGAACCCGTTCATCCGCCTGTCGCCGGTGCCGGCCGAAGGCCAGGACCTCAACCCGGTGCTGCAGGATATCGGCCTCGCCATCCATCCGCCGCTGCTCTATCTCGGCTATGTCGGCTTCTCCGTCTGTTTCTCCTTTGCCGTGGCAGCCTTGATCGACGGCCGCATCGATGCGGCCTGGGCGCGCTGGGTCAGGCCCTGGACGCTGACCGCCTGGACCTTCCTGACCGCCGGCATCTCGATGGGCTCCTACTGGGCCTATTACGAACTCGGCTGGGGCGGCTGGTGGTTCTGGGATCCGGTCGAAAACGCCTCCTTCATGCCCTGGCTTGCCGGCACAGCATTGCTGCATTCGGCGCTGGTGATGGAAAAGCGCGAAGCGCTGAAGATCTGGACGGTATTGCTTGCGATCATCGCCTTCTCGCTGTCGCTGCTCGGCACCTTCCTGGTGCGCTCCGGCGTTTTGACTTCGGTGCATGCCTTTGCCACCGATCCGACCCGCGGCATCTTCATCCTATGCATCCTGATCATCTTCATCGGCGGCGCGCTCTCGCTCTTTGCCCTGCGCGCGCCGATGCTGAAGGCCGGTGGTCTGTTCCAGCCGATTTCGCGCGAAGGTGCACTGGTCCTCAACAACCTGATCCTGACTGTCTCGGCCGCGACCGTTTTGATCGGCACGCTTTACCCGCTGTTGCTGGAAACGCTGACCAACGAGAAGATCTCGGTCGGTCCGCCCTTCTTCAATCTGACCTTCGGCTTCCTGATGTCGCCACTGCTGCTGGCTGTGCCCTTCGGGCCGATGCTCGCCTGGAAGCGCGGCGACCTGCTGGCGGCCCTGCAGCGGCTTTATTTTGCAGCCGGACTGGCGCTGGTGGCGGGGCTCGTTCTGTTTTATGCCGAAAACGGCGGCCCGGTTCTGGCTGTTGTCGGTCTCGCCATGGCCTTCTTCATGATCTTCGGCGCTTTCGCCGATCTCTGGTATCGCGCCGGTTTCGGCAAGCAGACGGCATCCGTCGCCTGGAACCGGTTGAAGGGCCTGCCGCGCTCGGCCTTCGGCACCGCGCTTGCCCATATGGGGATGGGCATCACCGTGCTTGGCATCGTTGCGGTCACGACCTTCGAGACGGAAACCGTGGTCGAGATGAAGCCGGGCATGACCGCCGAGGCCGGCGGCTTCGTGCTGACCTTCGACGGCATGCGGGCTGGCCAGGGGCCGAACTATACCGAGGACCGCGGCCATTTCACCATCCGCAAGGGGGGCGTCGCGGTTGCCGATGTCTGGTCATCCAAGCGGCTTTATACCGCGCGGCGCATGCCGACCACCGAAGCCGGCATCGTCACCTTCGGCCTCAGCCAGCTTTACGTATCGCTCGGCGATCCGATGGCCGATGGCGGCCTGGTCGTGCGCATCTGGTGGAAGCCGTGGATCCTGTGCATCTGGCTCGGCACCGTGGTGATGATGGCCGGCGGTGTCGTGTCGCTGTCGGACCGGCGCCTGCGCGTCGGCGTGCCGAAGCGGCGCGCCAAGGTGGCGGAGCCGGCGCCCGGACAGGTGGCGGAGGCGGCGGAATGAAGCGGCAGGACATGTGTGCCAAACTAGCACCCCCCTCTGTCCTGCCGGACATCTCCCCCTCAAGGGGGGAGATCGATGCGCGGACAGTTTGCCAATCCTCTCTGACCTCAACGCAACGCATGGGCGCGTTCTGTGCAGGCATTTTCGAGGGACGTCGAACAGCGCTCCAGCCGATCTCCCCCCGTGTGGGGGAGATGTCCGGCAGGACAGAGGGGGGTATCGAGACGGCGCGAGCGGCGAGCAAACGGATCGCTACAGTGGCGCGCCTCGGCGCAATGCTGATGCTGCTCCTTGCTCCCATCCCGGCCTTCGCCGTCAATCCCGACGAGGTGCTCGCCGATCCGGTGCTGGAACAGCGGGCGCGCACACTGTCGGCGGAATTGCGCTGCATGGTCTGCCAGAACCAGTCGATCGATGATTCCAACGCCGAGCTGGCCCGCGATCTCCGGCTTGTCGTGCGCGAACGGCTCGTCGATGGCGACAGCGATGAGCAGGTTCTCGACTATGTCGTGTCGCGTTACGGTGAATTCGTGCTGTTGAAGCCGCGGCTGAGTGCCAAGACGCTGATCCTGTGGGGTGCACCGGCCGCGCTCGCACTCGTCGCCTTGATCGTTGCCGTCTTTTACGCCCGCCGCCGGGCCAATGATCGTGATCCGGCGGAGAAGTTGTCGGCCGAGGAAGAGGCGCGGCTTGGCAGGTTGATGGACGGGGAGTGATCAGGGGGCTTCGAAGTCGTCGTCTTCGTCCAACGGCAGATCCGACGGTCTTTCGCGACCATGGCGTATCGTCAGAATGACGATTGCCGCCGCACCGATTTCGTAGTGAATGAGATAGTGGCCCAGAATGAACCGCCTCGCTCCGCGAAAGGGCAGATCCGTCGCATCCTGCCCCATTGACGGGAAATGGGTGAGGGTTTTCACAAACTGGTTCAGGTCATGGTTGAAGCGATCGGCCGCTGACCGGTTCCGAGCCATCAAGTAGGAAGCTTCCCGCCGCACGTAATCTCTAGCGCTGGGCGAGAAGATCACCTTCAAGCAGCGGCACCTTTTATTATGGCGGCCACTTCCGCTAGCACGTCATCTGCGCTGGATCCGTGGCCTTCGTCGACGGCCCGTCGGGCCTCCGCCATCTCCAGGATCTCGCGGCCTTCCTGCGCCATATAGGCCTTCAATGCGCGGACCATGATCCAGCTGCGGCTTCGCTCGCAGATGCCGGCAACGGATTCGATTTCAGCCAGAAGATCGAGCGGCAGTCTTAGCGTAATCGGATCGGAGAGGTCCTGTTTCGGCATCGCTTTTCGCTCCGTTTGTAATACGGATAATAGCCTCGGCCCACGGTCCGGTCAAATGCTGCAATCTGGCGGCGACAGCGTTCGCTGAAAGATTACGAAGAATTCATCTGCCGTACAGTTCGCAGTAAGGTGGCAGCCCCTATATCTCTCTTCATCCACCGCTTCAAAACCGCCGATAGCCGGCGGCTCCAGTCGGAAGAAATGATGAAGGTAAGATCCATGACCGAGACTAAAGATCGTTCAAACTTCAAGAAGATCCTGAAGAATTCGACCGTTGCCGGCCTGGCCGTCGCGATGATGGTCGGTGCAGTTCCGCTTGTTGTGCTCAATGCCTATGCCGAGCCAGTCACCGTGACCGCGCCGCAGGTTCCGAGCTTCAGTGATGTCGTGGCTGCGGTGCAGCCGGCCGTCGTGTCGGTTCGTGTCCAGTCGAACATCCAGAACACGTCCAACGACGAAAGCAATTTCTCCTTCAACTTCGGTGGTCGTGATTTCAACGACCTGCCCGACGATCACCCGCTGAAGCGCTTCTTCAAGGAATTCGGCGGCCCGGGTGGCCCGAATGAGGAAGCCCGTCCGCCGCGCGGTCCCAAGGGCCACGGCCGTCATGAAGGCCGCCTGCGTCCGACCTCCCAGGGCTCCGGCTTCTTCATCTCCGAAGACGGCTATATCGTCACCAACAACCACGTCGTCGACGAGGGCGCTGCCTTCACCATCGTGATGAACGACGGCAAGGAACTCGATGCCAAGCTGGTCGGCAAGGACAGCCGCACCGATCTCGCTTTGCTCAAGATCGAGAACCCGAAGCAGAAGTTCACCTATGTGAAGTTCGCCGATGACGAGAAGTCCCGCGTCGGTGACTGGGTCGTGGCTGTCGGCAATCCGTTCGGCCTTGGCGGCACGGTCACCGCCGGTATCATCTCGGCCCGTGGCCGCGACATCGGCTCCGGCCCCTATGACGACTACCTGCAGATCGACGCTGCGGTGAACCGCGGCAATTCCGGTGGCCCTGACTTCAACCTGAGCGGTGAAGTCGTCGGCATCAACACCGCGATTTTCTCGCCGTCCGGCGGCAATGTTGGCATCGCCTTTGCCATCCCGGCTTCCGTTGCCAAGGATGTCATCGAAAAGCTGAAGGATGGCGGCACCGTCGAACGCGGTTGGCTCGGCGTGCAGATCCAGCCGGTGACCGACGATATCGCCGACTCGCTCGGCCTGTCGGAAGCATCGGGTGCGCTGGTCGTGTCGCCGCAGGCGGGTTCGCCGGGTGAAAAGGCCGGTATCAAGCAGGGTGACGTGGTGACCGCCGTCAACGGCGAGCCGGTCAAGGATCCGCGCGATCTCGCCCGTCGCATCGCAGCCTTTGCCCCGGACACTACCGTCGATGTCGCTCTGTGGCGCGAAGGCAAGGCAACCGAAGTCAAGGTCAAGCTCGGCGAACTGCCGACCGAACAGGCCTCGGCTACCGAAGGCACCGAAGAGGACGCCGCACCGGCGCCGGCCGTCGAGCAGGAACTGGCCAATCTCGGCCTTTCCGTTCGCCCGTCGGAAGACGGCAAGGGCCTCGCCATCGTCGATGTCGATCCGGACAGCGACGCTGCCGACAAGGGCATGAAGGCCGGCGAAACGATCACCTCGGTCAACAATCAGGAAGTCTCCTCGGTTGCCGACGTGCAGAAGGTCGTCGACCAGGCGAAGAAGGACGGACGCACCCGCGCCCTGTTCCAGGTTCAGTCGGAAAGCGGTAGCCGCTTCGTCGCGCTGCCGATCAACCAGGGCTGATCACGCGGCCAATGTGTCGAGGGCGCCGACGGTATCGCAACCGGGCGGCGCCCTTTTCTATTCCGGCATGACCGGGACCTTGGTCACGCGCCTGGCTTAGCCAAGGACGGGGCCAGTGATTGGGCCAAGGACTGGACCCACGATTGGGCCAGATACATGGCCACTGACCCGGCGAGACAGCCGGGACGAAGGACAGGGATACACAGCATGAGCACCGACGAAACGACAGCCGTGCAAAGTGGTGAAACCGGTTGGACGGATGCGACAGCCGGCGCTAATGTCGCCCACATGAAAATACTGGTGATTGAAGACGATCTCGAGGCTGCGGCCTATATGACGAAGGCTTTCCGCGAGGCCGGCATCGTCGCCGATCATGCGAGCGACGGCGAAAGCGGTCTGTTCATGGGATCGGAGAACACGTATGACGTGATGGTGGTCGACCGCATGCTGCCGCGCCGCGATGGCCTGTCCGTCATCACCGAACTGCGCAAGCGCGGCGTCGATACGCCGGTGCTGATCTTGTCGGCGCTTGGCCAGGTCGATGATCGCGTCACCGGCCTTCGCGCCGGCGGCGACGATTACCTGCCCAAGCCCTATGCCTTTTCCGAACTGCTGGCCCGTGTCGAGGTTCTTGGCCGCCGCAAGGGCAAGCCGGAACAGGACATGGTCTACCGAGTCGGCGATCTGGAACTGGACCGGCTCTCCCATGAAGTGAAGCGCGCCGGCAAGGACGTGCTGCTGCAGCCGCGCGAATTCCGCCTGCTCGAATATCTGATGAAAAATGCCGGCCAGGTGGTGACCCGCACCATGCTGCTCGAAAATGTCTGGGACTACCATTTCGATCCGCAGACCAATGTCATCGATGTGCATGTTTCGCGCCTGCGTTCGAAGATCGAGAAGGATTTCGACCGGCCGCTGCTGAAGACGGTGCGCGGTGCCGGCTACATGATCAAGGACGAAGGCTGACATGCCGCTGAAAAGCCGTATGGGCGTGCTGTTCAAGTCGACCGCCGTCAGGCTGTCGGCACTCTACATCCTGCTCTTTGCCCTCTGTGCCGCTTTCCTCGTCTTCTACGTGACGGGCCTCTCCGAACGTATCCTCAACAACCAGACACGCGAAAGTCTGAAGGAAGAGGTGCAGGACATCGAGAGGGCCTATGAACGCGGCGGGGTCACCCAGTTGTTGCGCACCATGGAGCGACGGTCCCGCCAGCCGGGGGCCAATCTCTATGTGATCGCCGGGCCGAATGGCGAGATCGTTGCCGGCAATGTCGCCTCCGTCCAGCCGGGCGTGTTCGACGACGAAGGCTGGACGGGATTTCCCTTCCGCTATGAGCGCTACGACGACAGTGGCGGCGTGAAGCGCCATCTGGCCACGGCGCATGTGTTTTTCCTCGACAATGGCTTTCGCGTGCTGGTCGGGCGGGATCTCGGCGAACCGAGCAAACTTCGGCTATTGGTGCGCCAGGCCCTGATGGTGGCGCTGCTGATCATGGGCATCGGTGCCGTGGTGATCTGGTTTGCCATCGGCCGCAATGCGCTGAAACGCATCGACCGCGTTTCGGCCGCAAGCCAGAAGATCACCGCGGGCGACCTGTCGCAGCGCCTGCCGGTTTCAGGCTCCGGCGATGAATTCGATAGGCTGTCGTCGTCGCTGAACGGCATGCTGGGCCGTATCGAGCAGTTGAACGAGGGCTTGCGGCAGGTTTCCGACAACATTGCCCATGACCTGAAGACGCCCCTGACGCGGTTGCGCAACAAGGCGTCGGACGCGCTGTCGGCGGTGGACGAAAGCGCCAAGCATGCCGCGCTGGAAGCGATCATCGTCGAATCCGACCAGTTGATCCGCACCTTCAATGCGCTGCTGATGATTTCCCGCGTCGAGGCGGGTTCGATTGCGGCCGAACTCACCGATGTCGACCTGTCGGCGATTGCAGCCGACAGCGCAGAACTCTACGAGCCGGTGGTCGAGGAGGCGGGCCAGCAGATGGTCTGCGACATCGCGCCGGGGCTTTCGGTGCGGGGCAACCGCGAGCTCATCGGCCAGGCGATCTCCAACCTGATCGACAATGCCATCAAGTACGGGGCGATCAAGTCAGAGGCCTCCAACTCTGGGGCCTCCAGCTCAGGGACGACCGAGTCCGAGGCGAGCAAAACGGAAGCGACGCAATCTGACGAGCCTCTTTCCAAAATCACGGTGAGGGTTGCGAGAGGCGCGTCCGGCGTCGAGATTTCCGTCTCCGACCAGGGGCCGGGCGTGCCCGAGGACAAGCGGGCCGAAGTGGTCAAGCGCTTCGTCCGGCTCGACAAGAGCCGCTCCAAGCCCGGAACTGGCCTGGGCCTGTCTCTGGTCGAGGCGATCATGGCTCTGCATGGCGGCCGGCTTGTCTTGTCCGACACACAGAGCGGGCATGACGCGGCACCCGGACTGACGGCAACCATGGTCTTTCCCGGCATGAAGCCATAACCTGTCTGCGCCCGAGAGATTCGACAGAGATCTCCGGCGCAAGAGAAGGGAGGCTCATGCGATGTTGCAGCAATCGGAAGCGGAACAGGCGGCAAGACGGCTGGCCGATGTGGCGGACGGGGTGATCCGGCCGTTCAATCAGACCGAATTGAAGGCCGCAGCCGCGACGCTGAAGGATCTCGCCAAGCAGGAGCCGGTGATTGCCGAGCTGATCGCCGGCGAGACCGCGCTGAAGACCTTTCTCGCCAATGCATTGACGCTTTCGCCATACCTGCGCGACATTGCCAACCTGAAACCGGCGCTTTTGGCCGCCGCGATCAGCCAACCGCTCGAACCCCTGCTCGAGACCGCGGTCGCCGAGGCTAGGGCTGCCTGGGCCCCCGGTCCAGACGGCGCCGTTCCATCGGAAGCCGAGGTGATGACGCGGCTGCGCAGTGCCAAGCGGCGGGTCTCCTTCTTGACCGCGCTGGCCGATCTTGCCCGCATCTTCGACGCACGCGATACGACGGCCTGGCTGAGTGCCGTGGCCGATGCGACGGTGGCCGCCGCCATCGATCATCTTCTATTGGCGGGCCATCAGGCCGGCAAGCTGATGCTCAAGGATACGGCGGAGCCGGCTGCAGACAGCGGTTTGATCGTGCTCGGCATGGGCAAGCTCGGCGCCCTGGAACTAAATTATTCCTCCGATATCGATCTCGTCGTCTTCTTCGATCCGGACGCGGGCATCCTGAAAAGTCCCGATGATGCGACCGAAACCTATGGCCGGATGATGCGCCGGCTGGTGCGCATCCTGCAGGAGCGCACGGCGGACGGCTATGTCTTCCGTACCGATCTCAGGCTCCGGCCCGATCCGGGCTCGACGCCACTGGCCGTGCCCGTCGAGGCGGCGCTGATCTATTACGAGGGCCGCGGCCAGAATTGGGAACGCGCCGCCTATATCAAGGCGCGGCCGGTGGCCGGCGACCTGAAGGCCGGCGAGGGCTTCCTGCGCGAACTGACGCCCTTCGTCTTCCGCAAATATCTCGACTATGCGGCGATCGCCGACATCCACTCGATCAAGCGGCAGATCCATGTGCACAAGGGCCATGGCGCGATCGCGGTGAAGGGCCACAATGTCAAGCTCGGTCGTGGCGGCATTCGCGAAATCGAGTTCTTTGCCCAGACCCAGCAACTGATCGCCGGCGGCCGCATGCCGGATCTCAGGTTGCGCCCGACCGAGGCGGCGCTGAACGCGCTGGCCGGTGCCCGCTGGATCGATCCGGTGACGGCCGAGGAACTGACCAATTGTTATTGGTTCTTGCGCGATGTCGAGCACCGCATCCAGATGGTGCATGACGAGCAGACCCATGTGCTGCCGGACACGGAAGTCGAGCTCAAGCGCATTGCCTTCATGCTGGGTTTCATCGATACGACGGCCTTCTCCACCAAGCTTGAAAGCGTTCTGAAGACCGTCGAGCGGCGTTATGCGGGTCTGTTCGAGAAAGAGGAGGGACTGTCGAGCGCGACCGGCAATCTCGTCTTCACCGGCCAGAAGGACGATCCCGATACGCTGAAGACGCTGAAGGTCCTCGGCTTCGAGCGGCCGGAGGACATTTCCCGCGTCATCCGCACCTGGCACTATGGCCGATACCGCGCCACCCAGTCTGTCGAGGCGCGCGAACGGCTGACCGAGCTGACGCCGGATCTGCTGAAGGCCTTTGGCGAAAGCCGGCGCGCCGACGAGGCACTGTTACGCTTCGACAGTTTCCTGTCCGGACTGCCGGCCGGCATCCAGCTGTTTTCCCTGCTCGGCAACAATCCGGCCCTGCTCGACCTGCTGGTCAACATCATGTCCTCGGCACCGAGGCTTGCCGAGATCATCGCGGCCCGGCCGCATGTCTTCGACGGCATGCTCGATCCGGGCCTGATGGTCGAGATTCCCACCCGCGACTATCTGGCAAGACGCCTGTCGGCCTTTCTCGGCGGCTGCCGGCATTATGAGGAAATCCTCGACCGGCTGCGCATCTTCGCCGCCGAACAGCGTTTCCTGATCGGCATTCGCCTGCTCACGGGCTCTATCGCCGGCAGCCAGGCCGGCCGCGCCTTTACCGACCTTGCCGGGCTGGTGATCGATGAAGCGCTCAGGGCGGTGATCGCCGAAATGGAACTGGCCCATGGCCGCCTGCCCGGCGGGCGCGTGACGCTGGCCGGCATGGGCAAGCTCGGTTCCTACGAGCTGACGGCAGGCTCCGATGTCGATCTGATCCTGCTCTATGAGCATGACGACGACGCGCATGAATCCGATGGACCCAAGCCGCTCGATCCCGTGCGCTATTACACCCGCCTGACCCAGCGGATGATCGCCGCCCTGTCTGCGCCGACGGCCGAAGGCGTGCTTTACGAAGTCGACATGCGGCTCAGGCCGTCCGGCAACAAAGGACCGGTGGCAACCCGGCTCCGGGCCTTTGCCAAATATCAACGCGAGGAAGCCTGGACCTGGGAGCATATGGCGCTGTCGCGCATGCGGCTTCTGTGCGGCGATGCCTCGCTGATTGCCGAAGCCGAGGCGATCGTCGCCGAGATCATGGCGGTCAATCGCGACGAGGCGAAAACCGCCAAGGATGTCGCCGAGATGCGGGCGCTGATCGACAAGGAGAAGCCGCCGCGCGATATCTGGGACCTGAAGCTGATTGCCGGTGGCCTGATCGACATCGAATTCATTGCCCAGCATCTGGCGCTGGTTGCGGCAGTCCGCGGCACGCCGGTGCGCACCAACGGGCTTTCGACAGCGGAGGCCTTGAAGGCGCTGGCCTCGCTGATGGATCCGAACGATCTCGACACCTGCCAGCAGGCGTTGAAGCTCTACACGGATGTGTCGCAGGTTATCCGTCTGTGCATCGAAGGTCCGTTCGAGCCGGCGAATGTGCCGGCGGGATTGACGGACCTCGTCTGCCGGGCCGGAGAAAGCCCTGATCTGAAACTGCTGGAGGCCGAGATCAAGCGGCTATCCAAGGCAGTGCGCAAGGTGTTCGGCAGGGTGGTGCAGCGCGGGTGAGGGCGCGGCGCTTGGATACGCCGGTTCCGCCCTCCAGCCAGCGGGCCGTCAGGCCCGGCGGCGCATCGGCATGACGATCATGTCCGGGATCCGCAGCGACACCACAGTGCCCTGACCTTCGCGGGAACGGATCCGTAGCGATCCGCCATGCAGGGACACCAGCGAGCGGGAGATGGCAAGGCCAAGGCCGGAGCCGCCCTTCGACTTGGCGTATTGACTCTGTACCTGCTCGAACGGATTGCCGATCTTGTTCAGGGCGTTTTTCGGGATGCCGATGCCGGTGTCGACGATCGATACAATCACCGCACCTTCGACCTTGTGGGCACGCAACGAAATCTTGCCGCCGTCATTGGTGAACTTCACCGCATTCGAAAGGATGTTGAGCAGGATCTGCTTCATCGCGCGACGGTCCGCAACGACTGACAGGCCATTGTCGACGCGCTGCGACACGGTGATGTTCTTTTCCAGAGCCGGGATGGCGGTCAGGCGCATGCTCTCTTCGATCAGCGGTCCGAGATCAATCGTCTCGCAACGGATCTTCATCTGACCGGCCTCGATCTTCGACATGTCGAGAATGTCATTGATGACGTTCAACAGATGTTTGCCGCTCTCGTGGATGTCCTTGGCATATTCCTCGTATTTCGGCGAGCCGACCGGGCCGAACATGCCGGCGAGCAGGATTTCCGAGAAGCCGAGAATGGCATTGAGCGGCGTGCGCAGTTCGTGGCTCATATTGGCGAGGAATTCCGACTTGGCCTTGTTGGCCGCTTCCGCGCGCTGCTTTTCGGCGAGATATTTCTCGTTGGCATCCGAGAGTTCGGTCTTCTGCCGCTCGAGGATTTTTTGCGACGACGACAGGTCGCCGATGGTCGCCATCAGGCGACGCTCCTGATCGCGCAGCCGCTCCTGGTGGCGCTTGAGCAGGGTGATGTCGGTGCCGACGGAGACCAGGCCGCCGTCACGGGTGCGGCGTTCGTTGATCTGCAGCCAGCGCTCGTCGGCGAGCTGCACTTCGGTGGTGCGCGAGGTGGTGCCGAGATCCGGATCGGCGATGCGGCGCTGGATGATCGGCCGTGAGGCCGAACCGAGAACGCTTGCGCGTTCCGTGCCGGGTACGAGCACGCTGTCGGGCAGGCCATAGACCTTCTGGAAATGTGCATTACACATCACCAGGCGATCGTTCTTGTCCCACAGCACGAAGGCTTCCGACGTGCATTCGATCGCGTCGGCAAGGCGCTGGTCGGCCTCGGCATAGCGTTGGGCGAGGCGATGCTGCTCGGTGACGTCCATGGCGATGCCGATGACATGCAGGCAGCCGGTATTGGAGCAGATGATCTGGGCGCGGGCGCGCAGCCAGACATAATGCCCCTGGGCATGACGCATGCGGAAGACCTGATCGATCTGGCGCGAGCTACCGCGGCCGACCGAGCGCGCCAGCGCATAGAGATTGCCGTCGGCCGGATGCATCAGGCGGGCCGCATCGGCAAAGGCCAGCGGCTGGTTCGACGGCGCAAGGCCGAGCATTTCATACATCGAGCGTGACCAGATCAATTTGCGGCTCGACAGGTCGAAATCCCACAATCCGCAACGGCCGCGCGACAGGGCGGCCTCGACCCGCATATTGGATTCGAGGAAGATGTCGTCGGCCTCGCGGGCGCGCCGGACCTGATGGAAATAGGCATAGAGCACGACCAGCAGCGTCAGCGAGATGCCGGCAAACAGCGTGACATTGAGCGACAGTTCGCGGCGCCAGAACTCGTCGACCGATTGCAGCGAATGGCCTGTCAGGATCAGCGCGCCATCGGTGCCGACGGGGGTGACGACCGCGTAATGGGGCTCGCCATTGATATTGGTCTCGATTGCGCCGGAGCGATCGCCGAAGCGACGAATGGTGGTCACTTCCGGAAGCAGGCTGGCGAGCATGAAGCCAACCTGACCGGACGCGCTCGGCGATGCGCCGAATACCCGGCCGGCCGGATCGACCAGCAGCACGAAAGCGCCGTCGGACAGATGCTCCTGCGACAGATAGGAAAACAGCGCCTGCTCAGCACCTTCACGATTACGCTCGACGAACAGTTCCGGTCGGGTCGCGAGTGCGGCCTGCGCCGTAGCCGAAATCAGCGAGGTGGATTGCCGGATCGACGCTTCCATCCGGCCATGTTCGGACAGGATGCCGACAAAGCGTGCCAGGGCGACGACGGTCAGGAAGGCGATGATCAGGATGGGAATGGACCGGCGCAGAAGGGTCTCGACGGGACGCTCAGGCCCGGTGCCGTCCTCCCGCAGGGATGGTGAAGAGCGAAACAGCTTTCGGCCGAACGCCTCAAATATTGCCGAAACACCCGAAAATTTGATGCGCAACCGATCATCGGCTGCGGAAACCCGCCGCGCGTTCAACATCGCCCCTGCCTCTATCCCTCGTGTGATTCGCTGCGCCGCTCGCCCGAACCAACCCCAAGGAATCATGCCCGATTCGGCTTGTCCATCCCGCAAGGGTAAAGAAAATCTTAAGCCGTTCTTCCGAATCCGCTTTTTCTGCGCCGGTGCCTGCGGATCATCGGGCTGGATCGAATTTCCACGCGTCTGCAGGCTCATGCGGTGCCTCCCCGCATGCGCAAAACGAAAGTCGCGGGGCAGTGATTGCACCCATGCTGCAGTGCTTCGGCACGATGCTTCTGAGCCTCAAACGAATGTGGCGCGGGACCAGCCCGCGCCACATTGATTGTCTTAAACGTTTTGTCGGGCGATCAGCCCTTCAAAATACGCTCAACGATATCGCTGACATCGGTCGAAAGGTTGCCGGCGGCCTCGATGGCCGTCAGGGCAGAACGGGCATGCTCTGCCCGGACCGGCTCCAGCAGGCGCCAGGAGCGCAAGGCTGTCAGCAGACGGGCGGCCAGTTGCGGGTTGCGCGGGTCGATGTCGAGGATCTGCTCGGCGAAGAACTGGTAGGCCTTGCCGTCGGCGCGGTTGAAACCGGTCGGGTTGGAAAAGGCAAAGGTGCCGATCAGCGAGCGGACGCGGTTCGGATTGCTGGCGATGAAGTGCGGGTTCTTCATCAGGTCCTGCACCCGCCCGAGGGCCGCGGACCCCGGGATGGTGGCCTGGATCGCGAACCACTTGTCCAGCACCAGCGCATTGCTGGCGAAACGCTGTTCGAAGCTCGCCAAGGCAGTCTTGCTCTCGGCGGCATCGGGGAAGCGATGGGCCAGCACGGTCAAAGCCTGCGAAAGGTCGGTCATGTTATCGGCCTTGGCGAAGGCTTCGGCGGCGAGAGCAGGGCTGTTTTCTGCCTGCGTCAGGAAAGACAGGGCGGCGTTCTTCAATGCCCGGCGACCGGCACCTGCGGCATCCGGTGTAAACGCGCCTGTGGCCGAATGCGTGGCGTACAGCGTGCGGAAGATCTCGACGCCCGATTGGGCAATCGCTGCCATTACGGCCTGGCGACCGGCATGGATCGCGTCCGGATCGTTGTTGCTGCCGAGTTCACGGGCGATGTCTGCTTCGCTTGGCAAAGCGAGCGCCTGGGCGCGGAAGGCCGGCTCCAGGCTTTCGTCGGCAGCGATGGCCAGAAGCGCGTCGGTCAGGGCTGCATCGGCGAGGACCTCGCCACCGCTGCGTGCCGCATTGGCGGCAGCCGTCAGGATCGGCAAGGCGAGGTCGGTAATGGCCTGCCAGCGGGCGAAGAGGTCGCTGTCATGGCGGGCGACATGGGACAGATCATCCTTGCTCTGGTCGAAATGCAGCGTGACCGGGGCGGAAAAGCCGCGGTTGAGCGACACGACCGGGCGCGCGCCGATGCCGGAGAAGGTGAAGGTCTGGCTGCGTTCGGTCAGATGCAAAACGTCGCCCGACACTTCGCCGCCGGCAATCGCGGTTGCCGTTGCCTCAGCGCCATTCTCGGTCAGAAGCGAGAAACGCAGCGGAATGTGCATCGGCTCCTTGGCCGTCTGGCCAGGCGTTGCCGCGACCATCTGCTCAAGCGACAGCGACAAGGTCTTGGCGGCCGCATCGAAGGTCGAGGACACGGTGATCTGCGGCGTGCCGGCCTGATGATACCACAGCGAGAACTGGGTGAGATCGCGGCCGCTGGCTTCCTCGAAGCACTTGACGAAATCCTCGACCGTTGCGGCATCGCCGTCATGGCGCTCGAAATAGAGATCCATGCCCTTCTTGAAATCGTCGCGGCCGAGAATGGTCGCGATCATCCGGGTCACTTCCGAACCCTTTTCATAGACGGTCGTGGTGTAGAAGTTGTTGATCTCGCGGAAGGTCGTCGGGCGGACTGGATGGGCGAGCGGACCTGCATCTTCCGGGAACTGCTCCGAGCGCAGGTGACGCACTTCCGCAATGCGCTTGACCGAGCGCGAGCGCTGGTCGGCGGAAAATTCGTGGTCGCGGTAGACCGTCAGGCCTTCCTTCAGGCACAGCTGGAACCAGTCGCGGCAGGTGATCCGGTTGCCGGTCCAGTTGTGGAAATATTCGTGGGCGATGATCGCCTCGATATTGGCATAGTCCTGGTCGGTCGCCGTTTCCGGGTCGGCCAGTACATATTTGTCGTTGAAGATGTTGAGGCCCTTGTTCTCCATGGCGCCCATGTTGAAGTCGGAGACGGCCACGATCATGAAGATGTCGAGGTCGTATTCGCGGCCGAAAACCTCTTCGTCCCATTTCATCGAGCGCTTCAGTGCGTCCATGGCATAGGCGGCACGCGCTTCCTTGCCGTGTTCGACATAGATCTTCAGCGTGACTTCGCGGTCCGACATCGTCGTGAACGTGTCTTCAACCACGCCGAGATCACCGGCGACCAGCGCAAACAGATAGCTCGGCTTCGGATGCGGATCGAACCAGGCGGCGAAATGTTTGTCCGGGCCGAAGCCAGCGCCGCCGAGGAAATTGCCGTTCGAGAGCAGCTGCGGGTTGGCGGCCTTGTCGGCGATGATATTGACCGTGTAGACGGCCAGAACGTCCGGGCGATCGGGGAAATAGGTGATGCGGCGGAAGCCTTCGGCTTCGCACTGCGTGCAATAGATGCCGTTCGACCGATAGAGGCCCATCAACTGGGTATTGGCCTCAGGGTTGATCATCGTGGTGATGGTGATCTCGAAGGGCGTTTCGGCCGGCAGGCCGCGGATGGTCAGGCTTTCCGGCGTTGCCGTGTAGCGATCCTTGTCCATCTCGACCTGGTCGAACAGCAGGCTGGTCATGGTCAGATCGTCGCCGTCAAGCACCAGCGGTGCCGAGGCATCGACGCCTTCGCGCCGGTGGAAGATCAACCGGGCTTCCACCTTGGTATCCGTAGGGTCCAGCTCGAAGGTCAGATCAACCCGTTCCAGAACGAAATCAGTGGGGCGGTAGTCTGCCAGATGAACGATCCGGCCCGTGTCTGTGCGCATGTTTTGTCCTGGTCGCTTCGAGGCTAGGCCGGAACGAGGCAAGGTTTTCCCGCACCTCTCCAGGCCAAATCGAGGGCGATGATTGCATCAATTTCTGAACGATTGTTAAAACACGATACAATTTATCGTGCGAATGACCGATAAAGGTCAGGCTTGAACGTGGCAAAACAGCACGGCCGAATAGAATAGCGATCGATGTGTCGCCTGTTCATCTTCACAGCGCTGCGTATTCCCGCTCTACTTCAGCGACAATTGACTGCGGATCGCATCATCGCTGTCGCATTGCTGGATAATCACGCCATACCAGCCGAGCCCGTCGTAATCCTCATAGCCGAGCGTCCGGGCAAACGCGACGATCGCGCCGTTGTTGTCATAGTAACTGCCACGCATGGCGCGCTGCGGATTGTGCAGGGCGAAATGGGTATAGGCACGCTGCGGCCGGCTCGAGGCAATGACCATGTTATTGCCGTCGAGCAGCAGGACCTCGGTCTTTTCCGCCACCTGCGGCGGCAGGTTTGCCTCCTTTTCGACGATGGCCGTGCCCTGGCCCTGCCAGTCGAAATAGACGCCGAGCGTGCCGAGCAAGGCGCCGTCGCTGCGGCCGCCTTCGCGAATCCCTGTCGCATAGACCAGCACGTCGCGATCATCATGCAGCGGGCTGCGCCGGACTTCGTCGACGACATAATCGTCACCGCTCCTGCATTCGCGCGCCGCCTTGAACCAAGCGTCCGAGCCCAGATGGCTGTCCTTTGTCTTGCGCTGGTATTTCGGATTGGCCGAGGCGACGACACGCCCCGTGGTATCGGTCATCACCAGGTCGAGATAGACGGTATAAAAGCGGTTGATCACGCCGAGCCTCCCGGCGGCATGGGAGAAAGCTGCGGAAGAGGGGTCCGAGAGTGCGCCCCAGAGCGCCGAATCGGTTGCCCACCAGCGCACATCTGCGGTGCGCTCGAACAGGTTGCGGACGATGAATTGCACCAGCGTCTGGGCAAGGTCGATGAGCCGCACGCCCTCCATTTCCGCAACCAGCGCGTCGGCCATGGACCGGCCGAGACCGATACGGGTCAGCACGTTTTCCTGGAAACGATCGGCGATATCGGCGGCGCCCTGGGCCAGGCGCTGGACTTCATTGGCAACGACGGCAAAGCCCTTGCCGCTTTCTCCGGCCCGCGCCGCCTCGATGAGTGCATTGATCGCCAGCAGCCGGATCTGCCGGACCACATGGGTGTTATCGGCGCTGAACTGTTCCAGATCCGAACCGATACTGTCGGTGATCAGCCGCATCGACCGGGGGGTGGCAAGTTCGGCAGCGAAGGAGGCTGACTTGGCAACTGTCTGGGTCATGGCAACATCCGGTGTGAAAAGAAACCGATTAAATGTTCAGTCGCGCGCAAATCGCGCTTGGCGGGCAAAACTCGCCCTGCAAGGAAAGATAATTAATTCGGATTAAAATATCGGTTAAGGAAATCGGGCGAGGAAACCCGGGTTTCAAGCCATTTTTGGGTTTAATCTGGTTAATTTGCGGCTTGTCTGTCGACAAATGAAGTGCAAGGTTGAACGCAGCGATTCATCCAGGGACAGTTCCCGTCACAAAGCCTTCCGGTCGCCGTTCTCCGCCGCCCCGAATTTCGATCGATACGTTAGTAAGAGCATCATGGCATTTGCCGACCCTGATCCGCTTCGCGGCATTATCCTGAAAATCTGTTCCGTCACCGTCTTCGTCGGCATGCAAACCTGCATCAAGCTTGCAGGTACAGGCATTCCGGCAGGCCAGATCAGCTTCCATCGGTCCGCCTTCGCCATACTGCCGATCCTGCTCTATCTCGGCTGGCGCGGTGAATTGCGCCAGGCGCTGCAGACCGACAACCCGTTCGGCCATGTCAAGCGCGCGCTTCTCGGCGTGTTTGCCATGGGCGCAGGCTTCTACGGCCTGGTGCATCTGCCGCTGCCGGATTCGATCGCCATCGGTTATGCCATGCCGCTGATTGCCGTTGTGTTTGCCGCGATCTTTCTCGGCGAAACGGTTCGGCTTTACCGCTGGACGGCGGTCGTGGTCGGCATGGTCGGGGTGCTGATCATATCGCTGCCGAAACTGAGCCTGTTTGGTGACAGCAGCATGGGATCGGAGCAGGCCTTCGGGGCGATTGCCGTTCTGGTCGCCGCAATGTTGGGCGCTGCCGCGATGCTGCAGGTGCGCCAACTGGTGCGGGTGGAAAAGACATCAACGATCGTGCTGTTCTTTTCGGTCATCGCCGCATTGCTGTCGGCCTGCACCTGGTTCTTCGGCTGGGCCGAGCTGTCCTGGACCGCTCTTGGCCTCCTGGCGATTGCCGGTTTCTGCGGCGGTCTGGGGCAGATCCTGCTGACCGAGAGCTATCGTTTTGCCGATGTCTCGACAATCGCTCCGTTCGAATACTGTTCGATCATCATGGGCTCGGTGATTGCCTATATCCTGTTCGACGATGTCCCGACATCGACGACGCTGATCGGGGCTGCGATCGTTGTCGGCGCCGGGATCTTCATCATCTTCCGCGAGCACCGGCTCGGCCTTGAGCGCCGCGCGGCACGCAAGGCCTCGACCCCGCAGGGCTGATCGGCCTGTGTTTCAGCGCGGCCTTTCGTCCGGGTCCGGCGTGTTCGGCGAACCGGTGACGTCGGTGCCCTGCATCGGCAGGGCCACGGCGAGGAAGTCGGTCTTGTCGGCCTGGTTGCCGCTGTCTGGCCGGCGTGAAATGCGCCAGCCGGCATAGCTCGCATAGAGCGCAAAGGCGGTTGCCAGGAACCAGATGAGAGCGCCCGGTCCAAGCCATTGCATCAGCGAACCTGCCATCACCGGTCCAGTGACGGTGCCGAGGCCATAGAGGATCATGATTGCGCTCGACAGCGTCACATATTCATCCGGTTCGGCCAGGTCATTGGCATGGGCGACATTGAGCGAATAGACCGGATAGAGAACGGTGCCGATGAAGAAACCGGCGATATAGACCGCGACCGCATTGTCGGCATCGAACATCGTCATCATCAGGCAGGCCAGAACGCCGAAGATGCCGGCACCGATCATCACCAGTCGACGATCGATCCGGTCCGAGAGCCGGCCGATCGGCACCTGCGATATCGCGCCGCCAGCGAGCAGGGCGGCGAGCAGCGTCGCGCCTTCGGTGGTGTTCATGCCGATATTCTGCGAATAGACGCCGCCAAGGCTGCCCCAGGTGCCCGAGAGGGCGCCGGAGAGCAGCGAGCCGAAGAAGGCGAGCGGCGAGCGGCGATAGAGCCGCTTCAGGTCGAACTTGGCCTCGGCGATCGGGGTGGGCGACTGGGCGGTCGACAGCGCCACAGGAAACAGCGCCAGCGAGAAGATCAGAGCGCAGACCATGAACAGTTCCGGCCCGTCCGGATTGCCGAGAGGCACGATATACTGGCCGCCGATCGAGCCGACGAGGCAGGTGACCATGTAGACCGAAAACAGGGCGCCGCGATTGGCATTGTTGACCCGTTCGTTCAGCCAGCTCTCGATCAGCAGATAGGCGCCGGCAATGGCAAATCCGGACAGTCCGCGGAAGATCATCCAGGCCCACCATTCGACCACCAGCGCGCAGAGCAGGATGGAGACGGTGAGCAGGGTGATGAGCGCCCCGAACACCCGCACATGCCCGACCCGGCGCACGAAGATCGGCGTGACGATGCAAGACACCGTGAAGCCGAAGGTGTAGCCCGTGGCGATGACGGAAATGGTGAAGGTGGACCAGCCCTCGCTGATCGAGCGGATCGGCAGCATGAACCCCATCAGGCCGAAACCCGCCATCATCAGCAGGGTCGAGAACATCAGGGTGGTGATCGAAGCGAGGCTATTGAGCAATGGGATACCTATCGCATCATGGAAAACGAACTCTGCCAATATTCGGTCTTGCGTGAACTGTCGATTGCGACGTGTTGCGACGCAAAGCCTCTACGTCGTTTCACGTATTGTCATAAGGGCCTGGGAATAATTGATTGAAAAGCCGATACGATTTCATTTACGATACTATAAATTCCCAGAGGGTGGACTTCACTTGCGGGAAATTCTGTAGAGCCGAAGGGGTTCCATGCGTTTCGAACAAACTCCAATGCTCCGGCGCGCGGTTCCTTGCGGAACCATGATCCTTGCATTGTGCCGAAATGGTTCGCGCGGGGACAGGCTGGGCCGATTGCATGGCGGACGAGCCCGTGAAGCGTCGGCGGTCGGAGATTGCCGATGGCTTTGAAGGTTGACGACGTTACCGGCCATCCCGGTTTTATCGAAGCGTTGCAGGTGTTCGCCGCTACGCTTCGCGCCCAGTTTGATGAAAGCCCGCGCCTGTCTCGCATGCTGGCCTCGCATCAGCGCTGGCTGTTGAGTCAGGCCGCTTTCGCCCTGCAGCTGGAATACGACCCCAACCAGCCCGGCAGCGGGCTGACGACAACGAACCTGCGCGAGATCATCACCTCCAGCAATGCGGCGAGCCGCAACACAGTGCTGAACTTCCTCGACCAGCTGCTCAGCTATCGCTTCCTGCGCATTGCCGGAGAAAGCAACCGACGTCCGCGCCGCTATGAGGCAACCGAGGTTTCCTATGCGGCAATGTATCGCTGGGTGCTGGCCAATCTGTCGGTCCTCGATCGCCTCGACGGCGCGGGGCGTGTGGCACGCGTCATGGACGAGCCGACACTGATGCATCGTATCCAGCCGCAGATCGCCAGACGGGCCTGCCTTGATCCGCGCTGGCTTGAGCCGCCACCCCGCGTGGCGCTGTTTCTCTGGACCGAGGCTGGCGGTCTGGTCATGGACGATCTGATCCGCCGGGCGATCGAATTGTCTCCCGGCACCGAGGGTTATGACATCGGTCGCATCGATGCCCGCCAGATGGCCGAACAATTCATGATCTCAAGAACGCATCTTCAGCGTCTTCTGCGCCGCGCGGTCGACACCGGTTGCCTCGCGTGGTCGGACAAGGCGAAGAGCCGGTATCTGCTCAACGCAGACTTTCTCGCCGAATATTGTGGCTGGCAAGCGGTCAAGTTCTCGATCGTCGACCACGCCTACGAAATGATTTGTGGACCAGTCTGCGTGGCAAAGCCTGAGCCGCAACTGATGGCGGTCGGCGAAGGGTAAGCCCCAGGCGCAGGTTCGCCGACTTGCTTGCACAGCCTGGCAGTTGCGTCAGCGGCCCGGTTTTATGCCTTGGCTGTCCTGAACGGTCGGATCTATCAGAAGGCCAGCGGCTGAACCGCCGGACGTTCACCACGCGACAGCGCGGCCTGACGCTGGCGGGCGGCATGGGAATATTCGGCCGAGGCGTTGACCGCGTGGCCGATCTGATGGACGACCTGGCGCAGGCTGCGGACGGGATGGAACGAAAGGGTCATGGCTAGTCCTCTGCTGTGAACGCATATCAGCTTCAATGCCTATATTAGTTCATGGCTGAACCGTTTGTGCAATGCACAAATCGGTGACCCTGCCATGCATCCTGCGCAGACATGGGGCACCGGGCGCAAATGCGCTTCCTGCAATGTAGAATGATGGGGATTGACGCGAAGTCGGCTGAGGATCAAACGCCTTTCGGCGTGATCGGCGTGATCGGCGTGATCGGCGTGTCAGATCTGACGCGCGGCATAGTTATCGGCGACGGTGCCAGAAGGTTCAGGCGCGGAAGTCGGCAAACACGGTGGACGGGCGGGCGATGCGGCCGTTGGCGTCGGTGAACCGGGCGCTCAGTTGCTCGCAGGCGGCAAGCGCTGCACCGCGGTGATAGGGGTTGCTTGTCCGTGCATATTCTCCGGCGAGACGCACGGTTTCAAACTTGCAATGGATCGGGCGTGTGCGAAGGCTCACGGTGAAATTCCTTGTTAAGCACGTCCTCCCTTTCGATATCAGATATCGCAGTGCAGCATGGATTCGGCAAGATCACAAAGTGCGTTGCTGCATTGCGTTAAACGCATGGCTTATTTCATATTTCTTTAATAATGGCGCTTTTTTAATCAGCGTCGCCGGTATTCATCCGTGCGGAAAACGCCAAAAGATCCTGCCAGGCCAATGCCTTGCTGGCCGGCGCGGTCAACAGCTCCTGCGGATGCAGGGTTGCCATGGATTGAACCGCATGGCCGCCGGCGCCGAGTGAGCGCCACTGGCCGCGCAGCGCATGGATCGTGCCGCTCTCGCCAAAGAAGAATCGCGCGGCAAAATTTCCGAGCACCAGAACCTGTTTCGGCGCGGCGAGCGCGATCTGTCGTTCGATGAACGGCCGGCAGATCGCACATTCCGGCACGGATGGCATGCGGTCTCCGGGTGGCCGCCACGGGATGATTGTGGAGATCGTCACTGTCTCGCGGGTCTGGCCGATGGCGGCGAGCATGCGGTCGAGCAGCAGCCCCGCACGGCCGGAAAAGGCCTGTCCCTCGCGGTCGTCATCGGCATTGGGCATCGGTCCGATCAGCATGATCCCGGATGCGGCTCCGCCGGTTGCCGAGATGGTCGAGCGGGCGCTGGTTTTGAGGTTGCAGCTGGCAAAGCTTTCGATCGCCGTCTTCAATTCCGTGAGCGAACGCGCGCTTTCAGCGGCAAAGCGGGCTTCCGCCACGGCGTTTTCGTCGGGAATGGCGGGCAGGGCGGAGGACAGCGAGGGTGCTGGCCGCGCCGCCTGGCGTTCGTTGGATGACGTGCCGCGCTGCGTCTGCGCAGATGCGGCCGCCTGCGGCTCCGGCACCGCCCGGGCTGCCTGGCGCGCCGTTTTCTCCGCGGCAAAGGCGGCAATCCTGTCGATCGGCGCGTCTTCGACCAGCCACTCAACACCCGCTTCCGCATGAAAATGCAAAAGCGCGGCCAGTTCGGCATGCGTCATGTCACGGGCTTGGATCATGGCACTGTTCTAGCCTTGCCCGCCGTTGGAATGCAAACCGATTCCGCCGCCAGAAGCCTGCCAGACGCGATAGCCCTCAGGCTGTCCATTGGCTGATGTCGTCGCGCTCGCCGATCAGCGCCAGACCATGGGCAATCGAC
The DNA here is from genome assembly GCF_918741265.1 of Rhizobium sp. CECT 9324. NCBI lineage: Bacteria > Pseudomonadati > Pseudomonadota > Alphaproteobacteria > Hyphomicrobiales > Rhizobiaceae > Rhizobium > Rhizobium sp. CECT 9324. The sequence continues at coordinate 1,749,007 of NZ_CAKKMZ010000001.1, forward strand.
ACGAGCTCGCCGCCGGTTTCGATCTTGTCGGCGGCGAAGCGCCGCTTGAAGATATCGCGCACGGCCGGCACGAAGGATGTGCCGCCGGTCAGGAAGACCTTGTCGATCTCGCCGGCAGCCGTCTGGGTCTCGGTCAGCAACTGGTCGAGCGCTGTCTCCATGCGTGTCAGGTCCTCGGCGATCCAGCCTTCGAACTCGGCGCGGGTGACACGCTTTTCCCCGGCCTTGCCAAGCGGTGCGAAGCGGAAATCCGCTTCGTCGGCCGATGATAGTGCCATTTTGGTGGCCGACACCGCCTGATAGAGCGGGTAGCCCTCGTCATGTTCGATCAGTTCGATGAACAGCTCGAGTTTGTCCGGCTCGACGGCCTGGCGCACCAGCGACTGCAGATCGGTGAATTCCTTCATCGTCTTGAACACCGACAGCTGGTTCCAGCGCGAAAACGACAGATAGTAGTTGCTCGGTACGTCGAGCAGCTTGCCGAAGCTCTTGAACTGGCTGCCCTTGCCGATTTCGGGCGCCACCAGATGATCGATGATGCGTGCATCGAACTGGTCGCCGGCAATGCCGACGCCGGAATGGCCGATCGGCTTGGCCGACAGCTTGCCGCCATGGGTCTCGAAGCGCACCAGCGAGAAGTCGGTTGTGCCGCCGCCGAAGTCGGCGACAAGGACGGTGGCGTCCTGTTTCAGGTTCTGGGCAAAGTAGAAGGCGGCGGCAACCGGCTCATAGACATAATGGATCTCGGGAAAGCCGAGCCGCGACAGCGCTTCGTTGTAGCGGGTGGTGGCGAGTGCCGGATCGGCGCTGGCGCCGGCAAAATGCACCGGGCGCCCGGCAACCAGCCGTTTCGCGTCGCTCGGCCAGCCGTCGCCGGCATAGGCTTCGAGGCGCTTGAGGAAAACTTCCATCAGGTCTTCGAACTGGAAGCGCCGCGCATGCACCAGCGTGCCCTGGAACACGGCAGACGCGGCAAAGGTCTTGATCGACTGCAGGAAGCGGCATTCGCCGGGATTGTCGATGAAGGTGCGGATGGCGGCCTGTCCGGCCTCGACTTTCAGCACGCCTGCGCCGAGCTGGCGGTCCTTCAGGAAGGAGAGCGCGGTGCGCATGCTGTCGGACGTGCCGGCCGGCGAGGTATAGCGGATCGAATGGGTCTGCTCGCGGTTTTCAGCCTGCGCGATTACCGTATTGGTCGTGCCGAAATCGAGCCCAAGCGCGTGTGCCATGGCCGCCGCTCCCTTATCATTGTGCTGTCAGAGAATGCCGGTCGGGCCGGCACATGGCCCGGGCGTCTGGCCGGGCACGGGAAAGCGCGCCTGATGCCACAGGGGTGGCTGAAGGGCAAGCGAAAATGCTGCATTGCGAGTGGGCCGGGCCTATCTCAGCCGGGGTCCTGCGATCTACACGCGGTTCGCCTCCGTGACAAACGCGCCTTGTGGCAGTATTCTGGCGTCCATGAAGCGTGATGTCGCTATTGCCCGTCTCAAAGCCGCCGAGCCGCAAATCCGCGCGCACGGGGTGGCAGCCCTGTATCTCTATGGTTCGCATGCGCGCGACGAGGCCCGGCAAGGCAGCGATGTCGATGTCTTTGTCGATCCTGCCAACGATCGGTTTTATGACCTCGAAAACTTCATGGGAGCCTATCGCGATATCCAGCAAGCGCTTGGCGGCAGCGAAATAGGATATGTCACGCGCAATGGTCTCTCGGCTTATATTCGGGCTGCCGTGGAGCGTGAAGCCGTGCGGGTCTTCTGATGTCGGCCTCGAAAGCGCCTTTGCTTCGGTTACGGCATATACGCGATGAGCTCGATTGGATTCTGCCAACGTTCCACGATGTGTCCTTTGAATCTTTTGCCGCAGATATTGTGCAGATAAGGGCAGCCGAAAGAGGGCTGCTGATCATTTCCGAGGCGGCCAAGGCCCTGCCCATCGATATGCTGGATTCCTATCCGCAGATCGAATGGCATGCGGTGCGATCGATCGGCAATCTTCTGCGTCACGAGTACGAGAGGGTTGAACCGCGGACCCTCTGGCGAACAGTGACCGTCAGCTTGCCCAGACTTTCCGTCGTGATCGACAAAATGCTTGCCGATCAGGCAGGATAAGGAGCATCGATGCCGCCGATTTCTAGCGCCGCGGCCGGATGAACAGGAGGGCGGCCACCCCGATGGCTGCGAGAATCGCGCCGCGCAGGATCCAGGGCGTCTGGTTGATCATGAAACTGGAGGCTGGATAGGGGAAGAGGCCGGTTCCCTGGCCGATCCAGATCAGGCCGATCAGGACGGCAAGGACTGAGATGACCTGCAACACGATACGAATGACGGCCATGACGTGGTTCTCCGGAACAAGAGGGGCCGGACAAGCATAGCAATGACGTGACAAAGGCGCCAGAGCGCCGAATTTCGCCTGCCGGCGCGACAATGATGCAGGCGACAGGTGCCCGTCGAACACATCGAACTCAGTGGGTTTTCAGCGAAGGCGGGCACCGGCTGCGCCATGTCCGCCTCTGCCGTAGATGCCGTCAGTTCGATTTCGCCGCGCCACCATCGACGCGCAACATCGTGCCGGTGATGTAGCTTGCCTGGGCCGAGCAGAGGAACGCTCCGGCCGCGCCGAATTCCTCGACGGTGCCGAGCCTCTGTGCCGGGATCGACTTGACCGAGGCGGAGCGGATCTCCTCCAGCGACTTGCCGCTGCGCTTGGCATTGGCGCCGTCGAGTTCGTCGATGCGGTCGGTATGGATGCGGCCGGGCAGGATCATGTTGGCGGTGACGCCATAAGACGCGACTTCCGACGAGAGCGTCTTGTTCCAGCCGACCAGTGCGCCACGCAACGTGTTGGACAGTGCAAGGTTCGGGATCGGTTCGAAGACGCCGGACGAGGCGACGGTGAGGATGCGGCCGAAGCCTTGCGTCTTCATCAGCGGCACCAGCGCATTGGTCAGCGTGATGACGCGCACCACCATCGACTGGAAGAAGTTGTAGAGTTTTTCCGCATCCATGTCCTCGACAGTCCCGGGCGTCGGGCCGCCGGTATTGTTGACCAGGATGTCGATGCCGCCGAGCTTGTGATGCACGGCCGAAAGCATGGTATCGACGAAATGCGCGTCGGCGAGATCGGCCACGACATAGTCCGCCTTGCCGCCGGCAGCCACGATCGCCGCGACATTGGCCTTGAGCTTTTCTTCCGTGCGGCCGCAGATCAGCACATGCACCCCCTCAGCCGCAAGCGCCTTGGCAATGCCGAGGCCAAGGCCGCGCGAGGCGGCGAGTACGAGGGCGCGTTTACCGGCAATACCGAGATCCATGGCGATGTCCTTGTCTGATGCAAATGTGGTCTAAGGCAAATGTTTCGTGCACAGTCTATCGGGCGATGATGCCGGACGGAAGCCCAACCTCCGTCGGCAACCGTTGATCAGAACGGCACCTTGCCCCGATTGAACAGGCCGCCCGGATCGAGCAAGCTCTTCAACTGCCGCGCCAGCGCCTGTTTTCCGGGATCTGCGTGGGCGAGATAGGCCTGCCGCTTGTCCAGTCCGACGCCGTGTTCGGCAGAAAAACTGCCGCCACAGGCGGTGATGCCGTGATAGACCACGTCTTCGACAAGCTGCTTGGTGTCGGACGGCAGAGGACCGGGCGTGGCCAGCGCGATATGCAGATTGCCGTCGGCGATATGACCGTAGATATAGGCGTCATAGCCGATGCCGATGGATCGCAGTCGGCTGGTGATCTCGACGACATAGCCATCGACGAGCGTCGGCGGCAGGGAGACGTCGAAGGACGGCGCCTGCGGAAAAGCTGAAAAATAGAAGCCGGAGTCTTCGCGCAGGTCCCAGAACCGCCGCGCCTGCTCCGACGATTGGGCGACGATTGCGCCCTTGATATCCGCCTCGTCCCAGATTGCCGCGAGTTCGTCTTCGAGACGCGTGGTCGCGTGGTCCGCGCTCTGCGCCGAAATCTCGACCAGGAGCACGGCAGCGTCGTCTTCGAGCCATGACAGGTCGAAGCCTTTCAGCGCCGCATGGTCGCGCAGATAACGCGGCCACATCATTTCCGCGGCCTCGAGCACCAGCGCGCCGTGTCGCCTGAGGCGCGCCGCGACCTGCAGCGCCCGGCCGGCATCCGCCACGCCGAGCAGGGCGACGGCGCGATGGGGGCGCAGAGGTTCGACCTTCATCACTACTTTCGTGACGAAACCGAATGCGCCTTCGCCGCCGATGAACAACTGCTTGAGGTCCGGTCCGGCCGATACCTTGACCACGCGCGTCATGTCGCTGAACAGCGCGCCGGAAGGAAGAACAGCCTCGAGCCCGAGGATCTGGTGGCGCATCACGCCGTTGCGGAAGGCGAGGATGCCGCCGGCATTGGTCGACACCATGCCGCCGATCGTGGCACTGCCGCGTGAGCCGAGGTCGATACCGGTGGTCAGGCCATGCGGCGCGAGTGCGGCCTGCAGAGCTTCGAGCGTCACGCCGGCCTCTACCTCCACCGTCTCCTCCTCCAGATGAACGGCGATGATCCGGTTGAGCCGGATCGAGGACAGGATCACCTGGCCTGCATCGCTCACGCCTCCGCCGACCAATCCGCTGAGGCCGCCCTGAGGCACGATCGAAACGCCGTTTTGGCGACACCAGTCGATGAGCGCCATGACGGCAGCCGTGGTTGCGGGCTGTGCAACCACGCCAGCGCCGAGATTGTCCTCATGCTCTCCCGGATGGCGACCGGCCAGGGCATCGGGTCCGATGAGCCGCAGATCTGGATGGAAGGTCGCCAGCGAACCGGCGATCTGGAGCGGGGTGGGAATCTGCGGCATTGTGGGTATCCGGACTTGCGTTGCCCGCTTCTTGCCGTGAAAATCCCGCCGTCGCAAGAGATCGAAGCCGACCGCCTCAGAGTTCCGCCGGAAAGCCCGGCGCGCGCAGGTCCGTGCCGGTCGCATCCTCGAGCAGCTTGACCACCTGCGACGACCAGGCGTCGCCGCCATAGGTGGAGCGGGCGCGGATGAAGGTCTGCAGAGCATGTGAGGCAAGGTCGAGCGGCACGCCGTAGTCGCGGCCGAAGCCGAGCGCAAAACCGAGATCCTTGACGGCGAGGTCCATGGTGAAATTGATGTTGTAGCTGCCGTTCAGGATTACCTGGCCCTCGGTCTCGTGCACGAAGCTGTTGCCCGAGGAGGCCTTGATGATGTTGAAGGCGTCGGTCAGGTCGATGCCGCCTTTTTTGGCGAGCATCAGCGCCTCGCCGGTGGCGATCAGGTGGATGAAGGCGAGCATGTTGGTGATCACCTTGATCACCGAGGCCTTGCCGAGCGGGCCGGCGCGGAAGATCTTGTTTCCCATCGCTTCGAAGGCCGGCAGGTGCAGCGCGTGCAGGTCGGCATCGCCGCCGGTGATCACAGTGATCTCGCCGGAGGCGGCCAGATGCACGCCGCCCGTCACTGGTGCCTCGAGCATGCGCACGTCGTGATCGGCGGCGATCTTGCCCAGTCTCAGCACCTCCTGCTCGTCGAGCGTGCTCATCTCGATCCAGGTTCCGCCGGGCTTCAGACCTTTGAGGATGCCGCGCTCGCCGGTCAGCACGCGCTCGCTGACGCGCGGCGAGGGCAGGCAGGTGATTACGGCATCGACCGCTTGCGCCACGGCCTGTGGATCATCCGCCCAGCGGGCGCCATTGGCGAGAAGGTCTATCGCGTTGCCTGGGTCGAGATCGTGGACCGTGACGTCAAATCCGGCCCTGACCAGGCTGCCCGCCAGATGCCGGCCGAGATGGCCGAGACCGATGAAACCGTATGTGATGGCCATGTCCTGCTTGTCTCCTGTGGCGTTTGGTAGAGAGAGTGCGACAAAGCGAAGGCGCGTTCAAAGGCAGAATTTGGCAGGCGACGCGATGTGGCGCAGGCAGAACAGGCGGACACGTTTTTTCTGCGTGGGCGACGTGTTGGCGGTGCCCGAAGAGGTCTCCGCGATTATCATGAGACCTGGAGCCGTTCGTCAGGTTTGATGATAGTGGTGAGTGCGCAAGGTCTCAATTGCCCCTGACAGCACCCCATACACGGCCGGATCCTGGCAATGGGCGACATTGAAGCGCATGAAGGCGCCGGCCGATTGCGTTACGCTGAAGACATTGCCGGGCGCAAGGACCACGCCTTTTGCCAGGGCCGACTGCGCCAGTTCGGCCGAATCCACCGCGTCCGGCAGCCGGCACCAGAGGTAGAAACCGCCGCGCGGCATGTGCCATGGCGCAATGCCGAGATACTGCAAACGCTCGGCTGTCTGGCGCCGCGTGCGCACCAGCTTCTGGCGCAGCTCTTCCATATGTTTGCGATAGCTGCCGCCGGCAAGCACCTCGAGGATCAGGGCGGCCGCGACCGGGCTTGGCCCGCCGAAATTGGTGGCAACCTGCAGGTCGACAAGCGCCTCGATCCAGTCCGGTCGGCACGCAATGTAACCGCAGCGCACCGACGACGACAGCGTCTTGGAAAAGCTGCCGATGCGGATGACGCGGTTCAAGCCGTCGAGCGCTGCCAGCCGTGACGATGGTTCGGGCTCGAAATCGGCAAAGATATCGTCTTCGATGATCGTCAGGTCGTGAAGTGCCGCCGCGTTCAGCAGGCGGTGCGCGACCTGCGGCGAAAGCGTCGCCCCGGTCGGGTTGTGCAGGGCGGAATTGGTGATGTAGAGGCACGGTTTTTCGGCGGCAAGCACGGCCTCGAAGGCGGCGACATCAGGCCCGGTGGTGGTATAGGGCACGCCGACGATCCTGACCCGGTGGGCGCGCAGCAGCGCCTGGAAATTGAAGTAACAAGGATCGTCGATCAGCACCGTATCGCCGGGCCGAAGCAGGAACCTGCATAACAGGTCGAGCGCCTGGGTGCCGGAACCGGTCAGCAACACCTGGTCGGGCGAGGCCTGAATGCCGTCTTCGGCAAAACGGGACAGCAGCAGCCGGCGCAGAAGAAGCGGACCGCGCGTATTGCCGTAGTCCGACAGCAGGGCATCATCGGCGCGCGACAGGCTGCGCAGCGCGCGCCGGAGTGCCGTGTTCGGCATCCATGCCGCCGGCAGCCAGCCGCAGCCGGGCTTCAGCACCGCGGCATCGGCATCGAGCGACTGACGGGAAACCCAGAACGGATCGACCGCCCGGTCGAGCGGTGCCGTAGCCTCGGCGAGCTTCAGCGGCGCCATTGCGCTGGTCGAGGCGCTGGTCGAGACATAAAAGCCCGAACCGCGTTGCGCCCGGATCAGGCCTTCCGCCGCCAGGCGGTCATAAGCCTCGACCACGGTGGAGGGGGAAACGCCCATTGTGCCGGCAAAGCTGCGGATGGAGGGCAGGCGGTCGCCGGAACCGAGCACGCGGCCGGCGATCCTTTGCCGGATGGCTGCCATCACCTCGCCCGTGCGCGTCTTGCTGTCCATGCTGAATGTTCCTCGACAAGGATGATCTGTATTGTGAATTGACCAATACAGTTTTGCCAAATTGTATTGAACTGTTTCTGTTATCGCCAGCGCGCTCGACCTAGGACGGGTGCAGAAAGCGAGGACAAATGAAAACATCCATGGACGGCTGGGGCAGTGGTCTGCTCGGCGTGCTGATCTTCAGCGGATCACTGCCGGCGACCCGCATTGCGGTCGGCGGCTTTTCACCGCTGTTCCTGACCTCGGCACGCGCCGTGATCGCAGCCCTTCTGGCCGCGGCCCTGCTGGTCCTCTGGCGCCAGAAGCGGCCCGCGCGCCAGGACCTCGTCTCGCTCGCCATCGTTGCGCTCGGCGTTGTCATCGGCTTTCCGCTGTTGACCGCTTGGGCGCTGCAGACCATCACCGCGGCGCATTCGGTGGTTTTTGTCGGTCTGCTGCCGCTGATGACGGCAATTTTTGCGGTCATGCGCGGCGGCGAACGGCCGAAACCGTTGTTCTGGCTGTTTTCCGGTCTCGGCAGCGCCATTGTTGCTGGTTTCGCCTTGGTCACCGGTGACGCGACGTCAAGCATGGGCGATCTCATGATGATCGCAGCCATTGTGCTCTGCGGACTTGGCTATGCTGAAGGCGCCAAACTGTCGCGCCGGCTTGGTGGCTGGCAGGTGATTTCTTGGGCTTTGCTGCTGTCGCTGCCGGTGATGCTGGCGCTTGCTTTGCTGACCGTGCCCGGCTCCTGGCAGGCGATCACCATGCCGGCATGGCTCGGGCTCGCCTATGTCTCGGTGTTCAGCATGCTGGTCGGTTTTGTCTTCTGGTATCGCGGCCTGGCGCTCGGAGGCATCGCCGCCGTCGGCCAGCTGCAACTGCTGCAGCCGTTTTTCGGCCTGGCCCTTGCCGCCGTGCTGCTGCACGAGCCGGTGAGTTTCGGCATGGTCGCCAGCACGGCTGCAATCGTGCTGTGTGTCGCCGGCGCGAAACGCTTCGCCAGGTAAGGCGGCGGCCAGTCAGACAGACCCGCCACACCCGCTCGCCGGTTTCCACGATTGACGCTTACGTGCACGTCAGATATTCTTGTCCTTCATAGCCCCCTGCCGGAATTTGCGCCTGTGGTGTCGCGCTTCGGCTCGACAATCTGGTTGGGTTTTGTCAAGGAGGTAGGCGCAAAGAACCGCCGCGCGGAGGAATGACGATGAGCACTGAGATGGAACTGCCGGAACGCGAAAGCATGGAATTCGACGTCGTGATCGTGGGCGCTGGCCCGGCCGGTCTGTCGGCAGCGATCCGACTGAAACAGGTCAATCCGGATCTGACCGTCGTCGTGCTGGAAAAGGGTGCCGAAGTCGGTGCACATATTCTCTCGGGCGCCGTGGTCGACCCGATCGGCATCGACAAGCTGCTGCCCGACTGGCGCAATGAGGCCGATCATCCGTTCAAGACCCCGGTCACGGACGACCAGTTCCTGCTGCTCGGCCCGGCTGGTTCCGTCCGCCTGCCGAATTTCGCCATGCCGCCGCTGATGAACAATCACGGCAACTACATCGTCTCGCTTGGCAATGTCTGTCGATGGCTCGCCACCCATGCCGAAGCGCTGGGTGTTGAGATCTATCCGGGCTTTGCCGCAACCGAAGTGCTCTACAATGACGAAGGTGCCGTGATTGGCGTGGCCACCGGCGACATGGGCATCGAGAAGAACGGCGAGCCGGGTCCGGCCTATACCCGCGGCATGGAGCTCATCGGCAAATATGTGCTGATCGGCGAGGGCGTGCGCGGATCGCTGGCCAAGCAGCTGATCGAAAAGTTCGATCTGTCGAAGGACAGAGACGTGCAGAAATACGGGATTGGTCTGAAGGAGCTCTGGCAGGTCAAGCCCGAGCATCACAAGCCGGGTCTCGTGCAGCATTCTTTCGGTTGGCCGCTCGGCATGAAGACCGGCGGCGGCTCCTTCCTCTACCATCTCGAAGACAATATGGTCGCCGTCGGTTTCGTCGTGCACCTGAACTACAAGAACCCCTATCTTTATCCCTTCGAGGAATTCCAGCGTTTCAAGACCCATCCGGCGATCGCCAAGACCTTCGAAGGGGCGAAGCGACTGTCCTATGGCGCCCGTGCCATCACCGAGGGCGGCTACCAGTCGGTGCCGAAGCTGTCCTTCCCGGGCGGCGCGCTGATCGGCTGTTCCGCCGGTCTCGTCAACGTGCCGCGCATCAAGGGCAGCCATAATGCCGTGCTGTCGGGCATGCTGGCGGCCGACAAGATCGCAGACGCCATTGCCAATGGCCGCGCCAATGACGAGCCGATCGAGATCGAGAACGCATGGCGCTCGACCGATATCGGCCGCGACCTCAAGCGCGTGCGCAACGTCAAGCCCTTGTGGTCGAAGCTCGGCACCGTGCTCGGCGTCGCGCTCGGCGGCCTCGACATGTGGATCAACCAGATTTTCGGCACCTCGCCCTTCACCCTGAAACACGGCAAGACCGACGCCCAGTCGCTGGAGCCTGCGGCCAAGCACAAGCCGATCGCCTATCCGAAGCCGGATGGCGTTCTGACCTTCGACCGCCTGTCCTCGGTCTTCCTGTCCAACACCAACCATGAGGAGGACCAGCCGGTCCATCTCAAGGTCAAGGATATGGACCTGCAGAAGCGCTCCGAACTCGGCGTCTATGCCGGTCCGTCGACGCGCTACTGTCCGGCCGGCGTCTATGAATGGGTGGAGAAGGACGGCGAGGACGTCTTCGTCATCAACGCCCAGAACTGCGTGCACTGCAAGACCTGCGACATCAAGGACCCCAACCAGAACATCACCTGGGTGCCGCCCCAGGGCGGCGAGGGGCCGGTTTATCCGAATATGTGATAAGAGAGGGGCGGCCGAGAGGCCGCCTTTCTTCTGAGTCCCGACTTGCTTGGACATGAACATGGACTTTCGGATTCAATCTGCCGGCCCACAACACTTTTCCCAACTGCGCAATATCGAATTGCAGGCATTCCGGACACTTCTAGCCGCAGGCGCTGTGCGAGGTGTGCCCGTCGCCAGTTCGGATGAGGATCTGATGCATTTTTTCGACCAGGGGCTTCTTTTCGCCGCCTTCGACCTCGCGGGGCGGCCTGTCGGCTATGTGGGCGGTTACGAGACGGAGGATGGTGCTGTCCATGTTGCCGAGATGGATGTCGATCCAGATATGCAGCGTCGAGGAATCGGCAGATGCCTCATGCAGACGATGATAGAGCAGGCTCGACTTCGAGGTGTCGCCACGGTGACATTGACCACGGATCGCTTGGCGGATTTCAACGCGCCATTCTACGCAAAGCTAAGGTTCCAGATTATCGAAGAGACAGAGATGCCGGCGAGGCTGACGCAGCTTTTGCGGGAAGAAGTCGCCAAAGGACTCGATCCGGCACGCCGCTGCGCGATGGAAATGGTCCTCTCATGAGACTGAGCCCGCTGCGTCATCGGCACCCAACCAAGGTCAGTTCGGATCATCCGGCCCAAGCTGCCGCCGAGATGGCCGATCAAGGTCGGGCGCGATGCCACCGAGCAAAGCCAGTCTGTGCGCAGCTTCCCTTTGCACAAGGGCAGTCAGCGCCTCCCTGAGTACGGCTGACGTCCGGAAAATTCCCGTATAATCCTTTGCGGCGGCAAGCAAATCGTCGTCAATGGTGACCGTCGTGCGCATGGTCACTTCCTTTGGCAGGCTTTAATTCTAGCATCTTCGCGTGACACCAACAACGCAGGCCCCGCCTTCATTCTGCCACTGATCTTAATCCGCACCTCCGGATTTAACCGGGCATTAACCATAAATTTCCTAGGCTTCTCGGCAGAAGAATCATCTCCGAGGACGTTTGATCCATGACCATTTCCCGCCGCGGTCTGTTGCTTGGCCTGCCACTCTTCATTGCCGGCTGCCAGGCCGTTCCGAACCAGCAGGCCATGTATGGCGACGTGACGACCGAGCCTTTTCCCTTGAAGAAGGTGCCGCTCGACAAGATCAAGCCGGAACTGCGCCGTCAGGAAGTGGCCTACGAGACTGCCTATTCGGCTGGAACGGTGGTGGTCGATACGCCCGGACGCCGGCTCTACTACGTGCTGGGTGACGGTCGCGCCATGCGCTACGGCATCGGTGTCGGCCGCAACGGTTATGCGCTGGCCGGCAATGCCTATATCGGCCGCAAGGCGGAATGGCCGACCTGGACGCCGACGCCGAACATGATCCGCCGGGATCCGGAAAAGAACCTGAAATATGCCGGCGGTCTGCCGGGTGGCCCGAACAATCCGCTTGGCGCCCGCGCCATGTATCTCTATCGCGGCGGCAACGACACGCTGTTCCGCCTGCACGGCACCAACCAGCCCTGGTCAATCGGCGAGGCCATGTCGTCCGGCTGCGTGCGCATGATGAACCACGATGTCATCGACCTCTATGCCCGCACCAGTGTCGGCGACAAGGTCGTCGTGCTGCAGGCTTAAGATCTAGGGGCGCTTGCGCATCTGTGACGGGCTGGTACCGGTCAAGCGCCGGAACATCGCGATAAAGGCGGAAGGGTTGCTGTAGCCCAGCCGTTCCGCCACCTGATGCACGCTTTCTCCCTCGTCCAGCAGCGCAAGGGCTGTCAGCAGCCTGAGGCGCTGGCGCCAGTCGTTGAATGACATGCCAAGCACCTCCTGGCAGCGGCGCGACAGCGTGCGTTCGGTGGTGCCGGCGCTTCGTGCCCATTCGGCAGCCGAGCGCTTGTCGCCCGGCGCTTGCTGCAATTGGCCGAACACGGGCCCCAGCAAGACATCGTCGGTGGTCGGCAGATATTGCACAAAATGGCGCGCTGCCCGCACCTGGTCGACGATCACCATGGCCAGCCGCAGATCTTCCGGCGCGCGGGGATGGCGGATGCCGCGCTGGTCGAAATCGGCGAGAACCGCTTTCAACAGGGCGCTCAGATCCAGTGTGCAGGGTTGCTGCGGCAGATCCGCGCAAAGCTCGGCGGCGATATGGGTCGTCACATAGAGCACGTCCTGCGGGTTGCTGGCGTCATGTTCGAAACCCGGCGGGATCCAGATGGCGTATTGCGGCGGCGACAGGAAGCGCACGCCTTCGATATTGATCTGGGCGATCCCTTGCAGGGCGTAGTTCAGTTCGCCCCACACCTGACGCTTGAGGGGGAAACCGGTGCCGCCTTTGTAGCGGACGGTCCGGAAGGACACCGGCCGGGGTGGCTCGCCGTCAATCCCTTCATGCGCATAAAGCATGGCCGTTCTCCGCAATTTTGTGTCTTAAATTCATTATATAACGAAATCAGGACGTCTGCTAGAGCATGGTGCGATGATCGCCGCCATCAGGATTTGCGGTTCCGAAGATGAAGGCATGCAAGATGACAGCTCACGCGCAGCGGACAGATAGGACAAGCGGTGGCTTCTACCTTGCCCTGATGCCATTGCTGACCATGTTGATATGGTCGGGCAATACGATCGTCACCAAGGCATCGGCGGGCTTGATCGAACCGGCCTCGATCGCGTTCTATCGCTGGCTGATTGCCCTGGTGCTGCTGACGCCTTTTGTCATGCGCGGCCTTTGGGGCAATCGCCGGGTGGCGCTCCGGCTCTGGCCGAAACTGGCCGTTCTCGGCATGCTGGGCATGGTGATCTACCAGAGCCTTGCCTATGAGGCCGCCAAGACCACGACGGCGCTCAACATGGGGCTTCTGGCAGCGCTGATGCCGCTGATCGCCATTTTCCTGGCATCCGCTTTCGCCGGCGAACGGCTGACCCGTTCGCGAATCCTTGGTGGAATTCTGTCGCTGCTGGGTGTTATCTATCTGATTTCACACGGTGACCCGGTTCGGTTGCTGGCGGGCGGCCTTCATATCGGCGACGCGCTGATGATCGTCGCAATTATTGCCAATTCCTTCTATGGCGTCTTGCTCAAGCGCTGGGCGCTGCCATTGCCGATGTGGCAGCAGATCTGGTGTCAGATCGCCGTGGCCACGGCTTTCCTGTTGCCGCTCTGGCTGCTCAGCGACATCAGTCCGCTCACGCAACAGAACCTACCACTGGTCCTGTTTGCCGCGATCCCGACATCGCTTCTGGCTCCGTTCTGCTGGATGATTACCGTGCGTGAATTGGGGGCTGCCCGCAGCGCACTTTATATCAACCTGCTGCCACTGCTGGTGGCGGCGCTGGCATGGTTGCTGCTCGGAGAAACGCTGGCGTTTTTCCATCTGGTCGGCGGCGGCATGGCGCTGGCCGGCGTGGCGATCGGCATGCGCCAGCCGTCGGGCCAGGGTCTCGACGCCGCGGCCAGGGATCCGCTTTCTCAAGGCGCCGCGCTCGACCGGCGACGGGACTGGCGCAGCCGGTGATCGGCAGTCAGGGCAGCTGGCGACTGTCGTGACGCGTGTCGTCAACGATGGGGCTTGTCGCAGCGAGCCGCCACGCATGGGACAGTGGCTCGCCTTGGGCGTCGTCAGTCGGCAAAGCCTTCGAGCACGACCTTGCCCCGCATGCGACCGCTTTCGACCTGCGCATGCGCCTCCTTCAAGGTGGCGGCATTGATTGGGCCGAGAACGGTGTTGAGGGTCGTCCGCAGGGCGCCGCTGTCGACCAGCTGGGCGACATGGTTCAGCAGTTTGTGTTGCTCGATCATGTCCGGTGTCCCGTAGATCGAGCGGGTAAACATCAATTCCCAAATCAGCGACACGGCCTTCGACTTGAAGGCCATGATATCAAACGCCTGATCGAAGTCGTCGATCAGCACCAGACGTCCTTGAGGCGCGATGATCTCGGCCAGATCAAGCCGATGCTGGACGCTGTGCGTGATGGAAAAGATGAAGCCGGGAGCGCCGATGCCCAGTGCTGCATATTCCGCCGCAAGCGGCTTGCTGTGATCGATGACATGGTCGGCCCCGAGCGACTTGGCCCAATCGGCCGTTTCCGGGCGCGACGCCGTCGCAACAACCGTCAAGTCGGTCAGTTGCTTGGCGAGCTGGATCGCGATCGAGCCGACGCCGCCGGCGCCGCCGGTGATCAGCAACACCCGGGCAGCACCCGGCACCGGCTGATCGACCCGCAGCCGGTCGAACAGCGCCTCATAAGCGGTGATTGCGGTCAGCGGCAATGCCGCCGCCTCGGCAAAGCTCAGGCTCTGCGGCTTCATCCCGACAATCCGCTCGTCGACAAGATGATATTCCGCGTTGGTTCCGGGGCGACCGATGGCGCCGGCATAATAGACGGCGTCGCCGGGCTGGAAGAGTGTGACCTCGGGTCCGACGGCGGTCACCACGCCGGCCGCATCATAGCCGAGGATCCGCGGCTGGCCGTCCGGCGGCTGATGACTGCGGCGGACCTTGGTGTCGACCGGGTTGACCGAGATGGCCTTGACGGCAACCAACAGGTCGTGACCATGGGCCTCGGGCGTGGGCAGGTCGAGATCGACCAGGGCTGTGTCGGATGTAATGGGCTGCGGAGCGTAAAAACCGATGGCGCGCATGAAGGTCTCCTGTCAAGTTTGCACAGCGCCGTTTAACGACGTAGGCTTGAACAGCGCAAGAATGCACAAATTGTGTCTATAGGCACAAAATAGGCCCTTACTACCCAAAAGGATACCGTCAATGTCAAAGCCGCGGGCGAAGATGAACACCCACTTCCCGGGTTGCCCAGTGGAGACGACGCTCGGCTTTATCGATGGAAAATGGAAAGGTGTCATCCTTTACCACCTGCTGATCGCCGACAGCAGCCTGCGTTTCAGCGAGTTGCGCCGCAGATTGCCCGCCGTCACCCAAAGAATGCTGACCAAGCAGCTGCGTGAACTCGAGGAGCAGGGATTGGTGACGCGCACGGTCTTTCCTGTCGTTCCGCCGCGGGTCGACTACGGGCTGACCGCGCTTGGTCACAGCATGCGTCCGGTGATCCAGGCGCTTGAGCAGTGGGGAAGCCGCCACATTGTCTGCGAGGACGGCACGCAGCGCGTGGTCCATCCCGATGACGTCCCGCAGGCTGCGTCAGCCGCGTGACGTGCGTTTTTCCAGCGCTACCGAAACCAGGAAGATCATGAGGCCGAGCGCCGACAGCACGGCGCCGACAAAGCCGGTCGCGCCGTAGCCGTAGCCCGCTGCAATCACCATGCCGCCGAGCCAGGCGCCGATCGCATTGGCGATGTTGAAGGCCGAATGGTTGGTGGCGGCTGCCAGCGTCTGGGCATCGGCTGCCACATCCATCAGGCGGGTCTGCACGGCCGGACAGGCGGCAAAGCCGCAGCCGGTGAGGAAAACGCAGATGCACAGCATGACCGGGTTGTGGGCCGTGAGCGAGAAGATCGCCATCAGCACGACATTGAAGGCGAGCACGCCGCCGATCGTCCCGTTGAGTGAATAGTCGGCCATGCGCGAGCCCAGCACATTGCCAACATTCATGCCGATCCCGAACAGCGCCAGCACGACGGCGACCATGGCGGTCGGCAGTCCTGCGGTGTCGGTTGTCGTCTTGGCGATATAGCTGAAGATCGAAAACATGCCGCCAAAGCCGACGGCGGCCACGGCAAGCGAGAGCCAGACCTGCAGGCGCCCGAAGGCGCTCAGTTCGCGGCGGATGCTGGCGCCTTCCGCCACTTCATCCCTGGGCAGGTAGATCGCAATCAGCGCCACCGTAAGCCAGGCGATGGCCGCCACCATGAAGAAGGCCGCCCGCCAGCTCATCATCTGGCCGAGGAAGGTCGCGATCGGCGTGCCGATCAGCGTGGCAATGGTCAATCCGAGCATGACGCGGCCAACGGCGCGAACCCGCCTGTGCGGCGGCGCCATCGAGGCGGCAACAAGCGCCGCGACACCAAAATAGGCGCCATGCGGCAGGCCGGTGATGAAGCGCAATGCGGTGAAGGAGAGGAAACCGGGCGCCATGGCGCTGGCGAAATTGCCGATGGCAAACAGGCCCATCAGCATCAGCAGCAAGGTCTTGCGCGGCAGCTTGGCGGCAAGGGCCGCGATGATGGGTGCGCCGATGACCACGCCGAGCGCATAGGCGCTGATGACATTGCCGGCCTCCGGCACGCTGACCTGGTAGGTGGTGGCGACTTCCGGCAACAGGCCCATGATGACGAATTCGCCGGTGCCTATGCCAAAGCCGCCGGCGGCCAGCGCAATTTCGATCAGCAGGATGGTGGCGGGTGCCAGCTGCGCCGGATCGACCCGGCTGTCGGCGAGGGAACGGTCGGCGGTCGTGCAATCGGTCATCAAAATACCACAGGCGCCGACCGGGAGCGACGGCGCAAAAGGCTTCATCAGAAGCAGGGAAGGGAAGGCGATCCGTGATGGACCGAAGCAGAGGCAGAATTGTTATTTATCATATCAGTGTGCACTGCGGCAAAGGCTTTTGTCCGTGCCCTTGAATTTTACCCGATCGGACGCGATCTGTTGCGATAAGGAAACATTTGCCGAAATGGCGCGTTGTCGAAGGCTGCGGCGCATGATGGCGCTGTGAAAGGACGAAATGAAGATCACGGCTGTACTCAATCGCGACGGTGGTACCTTCAAGACCACGGACATGCAGGCCTATTGCGCCAGTGCCGTCAAGGCGTTTGCGGCCAAGGGGCATGATCTCGATTGTGTCGTGGTCGGAGGTGACGAGGTCGTCTCGGCGCTGGAAACAGCCAGCACATCCGGCGCTGATGCACTGGTGGCAGGCGGCGGCGATGGCACCATTTCGGCCGCTGCCGGCATCGCCTGGAAGACTGGCCTGCCGCTCGGCGTGGTTCCGGCCGGCACGATGAACCTGTTTGCCCGCTCATTGAAACTGCCGCTCGACATCTGGAAAGTGCTCGATACGCTGGCGGATGTGCAGATCCAGTCGGTCGACATCGCAACGGCCAACGGCCGTCCCTATGTGCACCAGTTTTCCGCAGGCCTTCACGCGCGCATGGTGCGCATGCGCAATTCGATGAATTTTGCCTCGAAGCTCGGCAAGATGCGCGCCAGCACCAATGCCGCCTTCGGCGTGATGCTCGACCCGCCGCGTTTCGAGGTCATCTTCGATATCGACGGTGACGGCCGCAGCGACGAACGGCCGGTCTCTGCCATTTCGGTGTCCAACAATCCGCTCGGCAACAATGCGCTGTTTTTTGCCGATGACCTGACCACGGGCAAGCTCGGCGTCTATCTCGCCGATCCGCTCGAGCCGACGGGCGTGTTCTCGCTGGCCTTCGATATCATGCGTGGACGCTTCACCGACAATCAGGCGGTAACCGCCTCGACAGCCAAGGTTCTGCGGCTGCATTTCCCCAAGCATCGCCAGGGGGCAGCCTGCGTTCTAGACGGCGAATTGTTGCGCATGCCGCGTGACGTCGAGATCAAGATCCATGCCGGCGAATTGAAAGTGCTCGTGCCGGCACAGAAGGTTGCAATGCCCGCCTGAGCCGGAAATCCTCCCCCCTGTCGGGGGAGGATATGATCACTACGCAAATGCTGCGGCGATCAGGGCCTTGGTATAATCCTCGGCCGGCCGCTCGAAGATCGCTTCGGTATCGCCCTGTTCGACGATCTTGCCGTTCTTCATCACCACGACATGGTCCGACATCGCCCTGACCACGGACAAGTCATGGCTGATGAAGACATAGGACAGGCCATGTTTGGCCTGCAGGTCGCGCAGCAGTTCGATGACCTGCAACTGCACCGACCGGTCGAGTGCCGAGGTCGGCTCGTCGAGCACGATGACTTTCGGCTTGAGGATGATCGAGCGGGCGATGGCGATGCGCTGGCGCTGTCCGCCGGAGAACTCGTGCGGATAGCGGTTGCGAGCCGCCGGATCGAGGCCAACTTCGAGAAGTGCTGCAATCGCCCGTTTGTCGCGGTCGGCCTTGGTCAGCTGTGGCTCGTGCACATAGAGGCCCTCGGTGATGATCTCGCCGACGGTCTGGCGCGGTGACAGCGAGCCGTAGGGGTCCTGGAACACCAGCTGCATCTGCCGGCGATAGGGCCGCATCTGGCTGCGGTCGAGCAGCGAGATGTCCGTGCTTTCGAAACGGTAGCGACCGTCCGAGGTCAGCAGCCTGAGCAGGGCACGCCCGAGCGTCGACTTGCCCGAACCGGATTCGCCGACAACGCCGATGGTCTGGCCCTGGCGCAGGGTCAGGCTGACATTGTCGACGGCGCGGAAAGTCTTTGTGCCCCTGAACAGGAACCCACCGCCGATGTTGAAGTCGACCACCACATTGCGGCCTTCCAGCATGATCGGCGCATCGTCGGCCGGCGGCGCCTTGACGCCATGCGGCTCGGCTTCCAGCAGCATCTTGGTGTAGTCGGCCGTCGGCCGCTCGAAGATGTCCTCGCGCGAGCCTTGTTCGACGACCTCGCCGCGCCGCATCACAACGACGCGGTCGGCGACATGCTTGACCACGCCGAGGTCATGAGTGATCAGCACGATCGCCATGCCGAAACGCTTCTGCAAGTCGGCAAGCAGGTCGAGGATCTGCGCCTGGATGGTGACGTCGAGTGCAGTGGTCGGCTCGTCGGCAATCAGCACGTCGGGCTCGTTGGCAAGCGCCATGGCGATCATCACGCGCTGGCGCTGGCCGCCGGACAGTTCGTGCGGATAGCTGTCGATGCGCCGGTTCGGATCGGGGATGCCGACCAGGTTGAGCAGTTCCAGCACGCGCTCACGCGCCTGGCGCTTGCCCATGCCGCGGTGGTAGCGCAGCGGTTCGGCGATCTGCTTGCCGATCGTGTAGAGCGGATCAAGCGAAGTCATCGGCTCCTGGAAGATCATGGTGATCTTCGAGCCGCGCACCTCGTTCAACTCCTTCAGCCCGGCATGGGCAAGATCTGTCGCGCCGTAGAACGCCGAGCCTTCGACGCGGCCGTTCGATGCGAGCAATCCCATGATGCCCATCATCGTCTGGCTCTTGCCGGAACCGGATTCGCCGACGATGGCGAGTGTTTCGCCTTTCTTGACGTCGAAGGACACGCCCTTCACCGCCTGCACGTCGCCATCCGGTGTGGTGAAGGTGACCTTCAGGTCCCTGACGGCCAGCACATTGGTCATTTCAGTCCTGTCCATGCTTATCGGTCCTTCGGATCAAGCGCATCGCGCAGGCCGTCACCCACAAAATTCAGGGCAAACAGCGTGATGACGAAGAAGATCGCCGGGAAGATCAACAGCCACGGTGCGCTCTGCATGTTCTTCGTGCCTTCCGAGATCAGCGTGCCCCAGCTGGCCAGCGGCGCCTGGACACCTAGGCCGAGGAAGGACAGGAAGCTTTCGGTCAGGATCACCTGCGGCACCACGACGGTGACGAAGACGATGACCGGGCCGACCGTGTTCGGGATGATGTGGCGGCGAATGATCTGCCAGTCGGTCAGGCCAAGCGCTTGTGCCGCACCGACGAATTCCCGACGCTTCAGGGACAGCGTCTGACCGCGCACGATACGGGCCATTTCCAGCCATTGCACCGCGCCGATGACGGCAAAGATCAGCACGATCGACCGGCCGAAGAAGACCACCAGCACGACGACGAGGAAGACGAAGGGCAGCGAATAGATGATCTCGACGAAGCGCATCATGACGTTGTCGACGCGGCCGCCGATATAGCCCGATGTCGCGCCATAGACCACGCCGATACCGAGCGACACGAGCGAGGCGGCAAGGCCGACGGCGATCGAGATCTGCCCACCGAGCATGACGCGCACCAGAAGGTCGCGGCCATTGCTGTCGGTGCCGAAGAGGAAATACTGCTGATTGACCGAGCCGGTCAGCGTCATCGACAGCTGGTCCGGCGATGTTTCGGCAACCGTGGTGTTCTTGAACTCGTTGACGCGGTCGAAATAGCGCACGGAGCGCGGATCGATCGGCCGGGTCGACGTTACCTTGGCGGTGAACACGCCGCTCTCGATCTCGAAGCTTTCGAGCGTCAGGCGCGCACGCTTGGCAGTGCTTTCGGCAACCTCGGTCAGCGTCTGCGGATCCGGCCGCGGTGTCAGGCTCGGGGGGATCGAGACATAGGACGGGAAGACCTCGTCATAGGTATGCGGCGAGACGAGCGGACCGGCAAAGGAGAAGATGCAGATCAGCAGCAAAGCGAAACAGCCGGCCATGGCCGCCTTGTTGCGCCGGAAGCGCATCATCGCAAGCTGGCCCAGGCTGCGGCCCTCGACGGTGGGGGCAAGAGTTGTGGTTGTATCAGTCATGGCGGACCCTCGGATCGAGCAGGCCATAGGCAATGTCGACCAGCAGGTTGAAGACGATCACGAACACGGCGACGAGAATGACGGTGCCCATGACCAGGGGATAGTCGCGGTTGAGCGCGCCGAGCACGAAATAGCGGCCGACCCCGGGAATGGTGAAGATGCTCTCGACCACGGCAGAACCCGTAAGCAGGGCGGCAGCGCAGGGGGCGAGATACGACACGACCGGCAGCATGGCGCCGCGCAGCGCATGGGTGATGACCACGACCCGCGACGGCAGGCCATAGGCGCGGGCGGTGCGGATATGGTCCGTATGCAGGGCCTCGATCATCGAACCGCGAGTGAGGCGGGCAAAGACCGCGAGCTGCGGCAGAGCGAGTGCGGTCATCGGCAGGATCAGGTTACGGGCCGAACCGTCACCCCAGCCACCGGCCGGCAGCCACGACAGCATCACGGCAAAGATCAGCGTCAAAACAGGGCCGACGACAAAATTGGGAACTGTAACGCCGACGGTGGCAAAGGCCATCAGGCCGAAATCCAGCGCGCTGTTCTGGCGAAGGGCGGCAATGGTGCCGAGCGTCACACCGCCGATCAGGGCGATCAGGATGGCATAGAGACCGAGCTCGACCGAATAGGGCAGGGCCTTGCCGATCAGTTCGGAAACCGTGTTGTCCTTGTAGATGAAGCTTGGACCGAAATCGCCGGTCGCGGCGTTGCCGAGATAGTTGACGTATTGGCGCCACAGCGGCTGGTCGAGCTTGTAGGTGGCCATGATGTTGGCCATCGTTTGCGGCGGAAGCGGGCGTTCGAGATTGAACGGACCACCCGGCGCGAAACGCATCAGGAAGAACGAGATCGTCACGACGACGAACACCGTGGGCACGGCGCTCAGAAGTCGGCGCAGGACAAATGAGATCATGGTGAAAAAGATGACGCGCGACAGCCATCATGCTGCCGCGCGCCATTCCCTATGTTTGTTATTCGGAAACGCTGAGGAACTTCGACAGGTGTTCGTTCACCGGATTGTCGCCCCAGCCCGAAACGCGCGAGGAAACCAGCCACAGATTGGCGTTGTTCATCAGCGGCGCGATCGGCTGATCATTCATGAGAATGGTTTCAGCCTTCTTCATTTCTTCCATGCGCTTGGCCGGATCGCGTTCCTCGTAGGAAGCCTTCATCAGCGCATCGAATTCATCGTTCTTGTACTTGCCGTAGTTGAACGTGACGTTGCTGCCGACGTTCAGCGCCAGGAAGTTTTCCGGGTCGGCATAGTCGGCTGTCCAGCCGGCGCGCGCAACGTTGAACTTGCCGCCTTCCTGCAGGTAGGCATAGTGCGAAGCCACGTCGAGATTGACCAGCGAGACCTTGGCGCCAAAGGTGTTCTTCCACATGTCGGCGACGGCGGTTGCGACGCGTTCGTGGTTGGCGTTGGTGTTGTAGCGGATCTCGATTTCGAGCGGCTTGCCGCCTTCACCGTAGCCGGCGGCCTTCATCAGCTCGACAGCCTTGTCTTCGCGATCGATCTGCGACAGCGCTGCGAAATCCGGCTGCGGACCCTGGCCGTAGCCTTCAAGGCCCGGCGGCACGAGGTTGTAGGCCGGAAGCTGGGCGCCGGCATAGATTTCCTGAGCAAGGAAGTCGCGGTCGACCGCCATCGACAGTGCGCGGCGAACGTTGACGTCGTTATACGGCGGCTCGCGGTTGTCGAAGACATAGTAGTAGGTGGCGAGACCCGGGGTCACATGCACCTGGTCGGTGTAGCTTTCGCGCAGGCGTTTGATCTGGTCGGCCGAGAAGTTGTAGACGAGGTCGAGTTCCTTGGCCTCGAAGCGGCGAACCGAAGCGGCATCGTCGTCGATCGGGTAGAAGATCACCTTGTCGAGCTTGACGTTGGCGGCATCCCAGTACTTTTCGTTCTTCACCACGGTCAGCGTGTCGTTCGGCACGTGAGCCTGCAGGACGAAGGCGCCGTTGGAGACCATGTTGCCCGGCTTGACGAACTGGTCGCCGAACTTCTCGAAATTGGCCTTGCTGAGCGGCAGCGCGGTATAGTGGGCGAGAAGCTGCAGGAAGAACGGCGTCGGACGCTCGAGTGTGATTTCGACGGTCTTGGCGTCAATCGCCTTGATGCCGAGCTGGTCGATCGGCACTTCGCCCTTGTTGGCCTTTTCGGCATTCTTGATCGGGTAGAGAATGTTGGCGTATTCGGCAGCCGTCTTCGGATCCTCAAGGCGACGCATGGCAAAGACGAAGTCTTCAGCCGTTACCGGCGAGCCATCCGACCAGTTTGCATTGTCGCGGATCTTGAAGGTGTAGACGGTTTCGTCGTCCGAAACGGTCCAGCTTTCCGCCGTGCCGGGAACGATCTTGCCATTGGCGTCATAAATCGTCAGGCCTTCGAACAGGTCACGGACCACGAAGCCTTCGATGTCGATGGAGATATGGGCATAGTCGAGTGTCTGCGGTTCGCCGGCATTGCCGCGATGAAGCACGGCTTCGGCAAATGCCGGAGCGGCGCTCATGAGCATGGTACCGAACAGAAGCGAGGTCGCCAGTTTTTGCATTTTTGTCATTTTGTTCTCCCCTTTCAGGCGTGATGGAAGGCCGAAACAGACGAGAAAAAGACAAGAAATACAAGAGGCCAATTTTAGGGCACTGGGCAGAATTGATCGAAGTCAGTGCAAACGCACGATTTCAAACGTAAATTTGATTTTGGCGCAATCAATGAAAAGATTGCGTCGCAATCACGACATCTTTGGTTGCCTGATAAAATTGGTATTGTTGATATCTATCACAGCCGAGCCAGATACGTCTGGTAGTCGAAGCTGGACACCGTGCGCAGATAGGCGATCGCCTCCTTGCGCTTGGTATCGCCATAGAGCTTCTGGTAGCCGGCGCCGAAGACATCGGCGATAAAAGGCGACTGGCGGAAACGGTCGACGGCGGTCAAAAAGTCATGCGTCAGCATGGCCGGGTTTTCCGGCGCGCTGGTCGGTGTCGTGACCGGGCCGGGATCGAGATCTTCGTCGAGGCCGAGCAGCATGCCGCCGAGGATGGCAGCCAGCAGCAGATGCGGATGGGCGTCTGCGCCGGCGACGCGGTGTTCGACACGGGCCGCGGGGCCGTCCTTGTCGGGAATGCGCACGGCGGTGCCGCGGTTGCCGAAGCCCCAGTCGACCTTGTCGGGCGCAAACGAGCCCGGCTGGAACCGGCGATAGGAATTGGCCAGCGGCGCAAAGATCAGCTGCGCATCCTGCATGGTCTTGAGCATGCCGGCGGTCACCGAGCGCAGCTTCACCGGATCGCCGCCCTTGGCGTCGAGGATATTTTTGCCATCCTTGTCGATGATCGAGGCATGCACATGCAGGCCGGAGCCGGCCTGGTCGCCATAAGGCTTGGCCATGCAGGTCGAGCGCAGGCCGAGGCGGCGCGCGGCGAAATCGACGACACGCTTCAGATAGATGCAGTCGTCGGCGGCAGCGAGCGCATTCGGCTTGTGCAGCAGGTTGACTTCGAACTGGCCGGGGCCGAATTCGGCGGTCGTCGCATCGGCCGGCAGGCCCATGTCGTCGCAATAGCGGCGGATGATATCGAGATAGTCTTCCATCGCCGCCGTGGCGCTCATGTCATAAAGCTGGAAGCCGTTCGGCTCGCCGCGATAGGTCAAGGCCTGTGGTGGTCTCGGCTTGCCGGTCTCGCGCCAGTCGTCCTCGATGACATAGAATTCGAGTTCGGTCGCAACCACCGGCGTCAGGCCGCGTTCCGCGTAACGCTTCAGCACATTGGCGAGAATGGCGCGCGGGCAGATGAAATGTGGTTCGCCTTGCAGTGTGTGCATGGTGGCGAGCACCTGCTTCGAGCCCGCTGGTCCCCAGGGCAGGGTGGTGAGCGATCCCTTGTCCGGCACGCAGATGCCGTCCGGGTCGCCGAGCGTCAGCGACAGGCCGGTAATGTCGTCATTGTCGTCGCCCCAGATGTCGAGCGACTGGGTAGAGGCGGGCAGCCGCACCGTGTTTTTCCACACCTTGTCCTCCGCGCCGAGCGGGATCATCTTGCCGCGCAGGTCGCCGTTCATGCCGACAAGCAGCACCTCGATGCGTGCGGAAGGATCGGCTGCATTGAGATCGGCTGCCTCGGTCTGTGCGGTCATGCGGGTGGACTTTCATGGGCTCGATGGGAACGGTTTTGGCCGGAGAAACGCGGCACGCGGTGCCTTGCCAAACACGTTTTGGAAGGTCATGTTCGTAGCCGATAAAGTTCCGCCTTTCAATGCGGAGGCAGGCGCCCGACCGGACCAAGATTGGCCGGGCGGGCGTTCCCGTCGCTTCCGGCAAGGATCAGAAACCATGAACAAGATTGCCTCCGCCGTTTCCAATCTCGGTGCCATTGATGCCGCCCACCACCTGCATCCCTTCTCCAATATGAAGAAGCTGAATGCCGAAGGCACCAAGATCATCAACCGTGCGGATGGAGTGCATATCTGGGATTCGACCGGCAAGAAGTATCTCGACGCCTTTGCCGGCCTGTGGTGCGTCAATGTTGGTTATGGTCGCAAATCGATTGCTGATGCGGCCTATGCGCAGATGCAGGAACTGCCCTATTACAACACCTTCTTCGGCACCACGACGCCGCCGACCACGCTGCTTGCCCAGAAGGTGGCGGAAAAGGCCGGCAAGACGCTGAACCACGTCTTCTTCTCCAATTCCGGATCGGAAGCCTCCGACACCTGGTTCCGCATGGTCCGCGTCTACTGGAAGGCGCTCGGCCACCCGACCAAGACGCAGGTGATCGCCCGCAAGAATGGCTATCACGGCTCGACGGTTGCCGGCGCCTCGCTCGGCGGCATGAAATGGATGCACGAACAGGGCAACCTGCCGATCGAGGGCATTCACCACATCAATCAGCCCTATTGGTATGGCGAGGGCGGCGACCAGACGCCGGAAGACTTCGGCCTAAAGGTGGCGCGCGAACTCGAAGAAAAGATCATCGAACTGGGCGAGCAGAATGTCGCGGCGTTTGTCGCCGAGCCGATCCAGGGCGCTGGTGGCGTCATCGTGCCGCCCTCGACCTATTGGCCGGAGATCAAGCGCATCTGCGCCAAGTACCAGATTCTGCTGGTGGCCGACGAAGTGATCTGCGGCTTTGGCCGTCTCGGCACATGGTTCGGCCATCAATATTACGATTTCGAGCCGGATCTCGCCCCGATCGCCAAGGGCCTGTCGTCGGGCTACCTGCCGATCGGCGGCGTGCTGGTATCGGACCGTGTGGCGCAGGTGATGATGGACGAGGTCGGTGACTTCTATCACGGCTACACCTATTCCGGTCATCCGGTGGCGGCAGCCGCCGCACTCGAGAACATCCGCATCATCGAGGAGGAAGGCCTGGTCGAGCGCGTGCGCGACGATGTCGGCCCCTATCTGGCCGAGGCCCTTGCCTCCTTGGCCGATCACGACCTGGTCGGCGAAGCCGTCAGCGTCGGCCTGATGGGAGCCGTGCAGATTGCCGCCGACAAGGCGACCCGCCGCCGGTTCGTCAAGCCGGACGACACGGGCACCGCCGTGCGCAACCAGTGCGTCAATGCCGGTGTGGTCCTCAGGGCCACCGGCGACCGCATGCTGTTTTCGCCGCCCTTGATCATTTCACGCAGCGAGATCGACCAGGCGGTCGGCGCCTTGCGCAACGGTCTCGACTGGCTGAAGGACAATCGCGGCGAGGGGTGAGGCATCCGTCGGAAAGACGGGCGCCCTTTCAGCAAGGAGCCAGCCGATATCGGACGAGAGCACGAGGAAAGCAGCAAAGGCCGCCAAAACCTTGCCGGCCAAAACGGCTGGATCGGCAACGGCACAGCCCCATGCCGGGGTCGACGTTCGACTGCTGTCGGGGGGGCAATCCGCAGATCGCCAAGGGCGATGGTGACGCGCCTGTGCAAGCCTATATTGCCGCCATGCCCGGGTGGAAAAGCGATCTTGGCAGACGTATCGACGCTCTCATCGAGAGTGTGGTGCCAGGAGTAAGCAAGGCGGTAAAGTGGAATACGCCCTTTTATGGGGTGGAAAGCGGGCGCTGGTTTCTCGCATTCCACTGCTTCACCAAATACCTGAAGGTCACATTCTTCGACGGCACGTCCTTGCAGCCACCGCCGCCCGGCAAATCAAAGCAGGCGACGGTACGTTATCTCGACATCTACGAGGGCGGTCATTTCGACGAGGCACAGTTCCTCGATTGGGTGGATCAAGCCAGCCGCTTGCCTGGCGAACGTCTGTAAACGTCAAGCGGCGACCGTCGCAGACGCCGTCACGGCATGAACTGACCGCCGTTCACGTCCACCGTCTGGCCGGTGATATAGCCCGACAGCATGTCAGAGGCGAGAAACAGATAGGCGCCGACGCAGTCCTCTGATGTGCCCGCCCGCTTCAACGGCACGGCGGCGGCGACCTGCTCGGCCTGGCCGGGCAGGGCATAATGGTCCTGGAACGGTGTTGCGATGAAGCCGGGGGCCACGGCATTGACGCGCACATTGTATTTGCCGAATTCCAGCGCCATGCCCTTGGTGACCGCGCCGACAAAGGCCTTGGACGAGCCATAGACGCCGGAGCCTGCGGTGCCGCCGGTGCGGGCCGCGACGGACGTCGTGTTGATGATGAAGCCGCCCTGTTTCTTCAGGTGCGGCAGCGCCGCCTGGCTGGTGGAAATGACCGAGCGGGCATTGACGTCCATCACCTTGTCGTAATGCGCGTCCGTCATCTCCTCGTAGGCGACGCGGGCGATCATGCTGCCGGCATTGTTGATCAGGCCGTCGATCCGGCCAAATGCCTGCGCCATCTTGTCGACGGCCGCCGCCATGTCCGCGGAGTTCGCCGCATCCGCCTTGAGGGTGACGACCTTACCGCCCGATGCCGTGATCTCGCCGGCGATCGCCTCGGCCGCAGCGCCATTGGAATTATAGTGCAGCCCGATCAGGGCGCCCTGGGCGGCGAATGCGCGGGCCAATGCAGCACCGATGCCGCTTGAGGCGCCGGTAATCAGCACGGCCTTGCCGGAGAGGTCTGGAATGATGAGGTCGGGAATGATGAGATGATCGGTCATGCGGCAGTCCTCCTGTTGTCGGACAAGCTTAGACCGGTCATGCCCCAACTTGGCAAGACCGGTCTAAAGATTATCCGCATCCCGATGCGTGGAGCGGATGCGGCAGTCTCAGGCGGCTTGCCACGCGAAAGGCAGCGGCGCCTCGCGGAAGGCAAAGCGGTCGAGATGGCTGGAGACCACGCCCTTCATCCGTTCGAGCACCTCCGCTTGCTCGCCCTCGATGACGACGGTCAGGCCGGTCTCATCCGAGGTCATGGTCGCGACCGCTTCCGAGAACTTGACCACGCCCATGTTGTCGGTCAGTTCGACCTCCAGCTTGTGTGCCCAGTGCTTGCACAGTTGCTGGACATATTTCCAGCCGTGTTCCGTGGCAACCGTTGCCGTTACTTTCGCCATGTTCAGAGCCTTTCGATCTTGCTCGCCGCCTCGTCGAGAATGCGGGCTACTTCCAGTTGGGTTTCACGTGTCACGCCGTCAAGGGCGAGGCGGTCCTGCAGGGCGGCGCGGAGATTATGCATGGCACGGCGAACCGGTGCCGCATCGGTGCGTTCGGTGACCTTGGCAAGGGCAGTCAACCGCGCCATGGCGGTCGCAACCTCGTCGGCGCGCTCGATCAGATGCAGGCGACCGGCATCGGAGATGCCGAGCAGCTTGCGTGGGCCGTCGCTCGCCTGCTCGTCGGCAAGGCCCATGTCGAGCAACAGGGTCATCGTCGGATAGACCACACCAGGGCTTGGTGCATAGGCGCCACCGGACAGGGTTTCGATTTCGCGGATCAGGTCGTAGCCATGGCGCGGCTGTTCCTCGATCAGCTTCAACAGCACGAGGCGCAACTCGCCGCTCTCGAACATCCGGCGACGTTCGCCGCCTCGTCCGCGCGGGCCACCTTCCGGTCTGCCACCGTACGGGCCGCCAAATGGCCCGCCATGGCGCATGGCATGGAAGGCTTCGCGCATCGCCTGCATGGGTCCGTCGCGCCCTTGGCGCTCACAATTGGAATGTCTCATTGTCGGTTTCTTTCTGATAGGTTTCAACTGCATCTAAGATATATCTTAGCGCGATCGTTGCAAGAGGCTTCACGATTAAATTTCAGGCAGGTGCAGGCAAGTGCGCGCGGAACGCTTTCGGCTGACATGGCCTTGGCCTATCGTTCGTTATAGCCCACGCGATTCAGACTCGGCGTGGCAAGCAGGATATCGGGAGACGACGACATGAGTGATAAGCGCCACGAGTATAAGGTGACGGTCACCTGGCAGGGCAATACCGGAACCGGCACATCCGGCTACCGCGATTACGGCCGTGACCATGTGATCTCCGCGGACGGCAAGCCCGACATATTGGCCTCGTCGGATGTTGCCTTTCGCGGCGATCCGGGCCGCTGGAACCCGGAGGATATGTTCCTCGCCTCGCTGTCGGCTTGCCACAAGCTCTGGTACCTGCATTTCTGCGCCGTTTCCGGCGTCATCGTCACCCACTATGAGGATCATGCCGAAGGCGTGATGGAGATCGATGCGGAAGGCACGGGCCGCTTTACCGATGTGCTCTTGAAGCCGCGCGTGACGATCAAGGCCGGCACCTATCCCGATATCGCCGCTGAGCTGCATGCCGAGGCGCATGAGAAGTGTTTCATTGCCAATTCGGTCAATTTCCCCGTTCGCTGTCAGGCCGAGATTATCGAGGCGTGACAGTCCCGCCGATCTGCAGACTCTGCGGTTTCCCCCAGCCCACGCGGGTCAACGATCCTGTTCCTTCCCGTCGGTCCTCTGCATGGCCTTGACGAAGTCGATAAAGGCACGAAGCGGCGCGGGAACCAGCCGCCTGCCGGGATAGTACAGAAACGGGCCTGAGAAATTTAGCCACCAAGACTCCATGACCGGCTCGAGTGTGCCGTTTTCGAAGTGCGGGCGGAGCCAGTCCTCGAAAAGGTAGATAATGCCTGTGCCCGCGACAGACGCCGCCACTGCAAGATCGGAGCCGCCGCCAGATTGGACCAGGAGTGGACCGGATGTGTTGACGACCATCGATTCGCCGTCCCTTTCAAACTCCCAGGGGGTGACGGCTCGTCCGGCAAAACGACCCTGGATACAGGCGTGAGACAGAAGATCACCGGGGTGTTCGGGTCTCCCGCGTGCGGCCAGATAGTCGGATGAGGCAGCAAGCGCAAAGCGTTGTATGCGCGGCCCTATGGGCACGGCGATCATGTCCTGTTCGAGACGCTCATCATATCGGATTCCCGCGTCACAACCCTCTGCAATGATGTCGACAAAATTTTCGTCGGTGGCGATTTCGAGCCGGATATCGGGGTAGGCTGCGAGGAATGCGGGTACAATCTGCGGCAGAACCAGCCGGGTAGCGCTGACCGGCACGTTCAGTCTAAGCAATCCCGCGGGGCGATCACGAAGGCTGCTGGCATGGTCAAGCGCTGCCCTGATTTCACGCAGCGCCGGCCCCACGCGCTCCATGAGGGCGCGACCTGCTTCCGTGGTCAGGACGCTGCGCGTGGTGCGGTTCAAAAGTCGAACACCGAGTTCGGTTTCCAGGCGCTTGACCGCATCGCTTAGCGCCGAAGAACTCGCACCGCTGGCGCGTGCGGCCTGTCTGAAGCCACCAGCGCGAGCCACCATCAGGAACGCGCTCAAATCATCGACCTCCGACATGTCAGTCCCCACGTTTGATAGTTTGCGAGAGTGTCCGGCAAAGCGGACAGCTCGTTCGGATTGTACGCGATTGTGGCATATATCAATCGGCCGTATCAACTGCGGGCAATCAATTGGAGATGACGTCATGTCGAACTTACGCAATTCGAACCAATACAGACTTGGCGATCGTGCCGTACGCCGCCTCGGCTACGGGGCCATGCAGCTTGCCGGCAAAGGCGTGTTCGGTCCGCCAAAGGATCGCCAGGAAGCTGTGTTGGTGTTGCGAGAGGCCGTGGAAAGCGGGGTCAATCATATCGACACAAGCGATTTCTATGGTCCTCACATCACCAATGAAATCATCAGGGAAGCATTGCATCCCTATAAGGATGATCTGGTGATCGTCACGAAGATCGGCGCCATCCGTGGTGAGGACGCCTCCTGGAATCCGGCCTTTTCGAAGGAGGAGCTGACCCGGGCGGTGCACGACAATCTCAGAAACCTCGGTCTCGAGGTGATCGAAGTCGTCAACCTGCGCGCCATGTTCGACGTGCATGGTCCGGCGGAAGGTTCACTGGAAGAACCGTTGGAGGTTCTCGCGGATTTGCAGCGCCAGGGCCTTGTCCGACACATCGGTCTGTCGAATGTCACGGCGAAACAAATCGACGATGCGAGGAAGATCACCGACATCGTCTGCGTGCAGAACCAGTACAATCTCGCGCACCGGGGAGACGACGCCCTGATCGACCAGCTCGCAGAGCAGGGAACGGCTTATGTTCCGTTCTTCCCGCTCGGCGGCTTTTCGCCGCTCCAGTCATCCACGCTCTCCGACGTGGCTGCGCATATGGAGGCAACGCCCATGCAGGTCGCACTCGCCTGGCTCCTGAAGCGAGCGCCCAATATCCTGCTTATTCCCGGAACGTCGTCACGGGCGCATTTGCGGGAAAATCTCGGCGTCGCCGCGATCGAGCTTTCTGACGAAGTTATGTCGGAACTCAATGGAATGGCCGCCTAGCAGACAGGAAATGCCGGTGGCAAAGGATTGCCACCGGTCCGGAGATGCAGCCCCGTCGGCAACGTCCAGATAGCCGACGGTTCATATTTACACGCAAGCGCGCATTCGCTTCGCATTCAAGACTGGGGCGTAAGGCCGCTGTCTGGACCTCTACTGGAATGCAGTCTCGAAGAAGCTCCTGAGCTTGCGCGAATGCAGTCTTTCCTGCGGCATGGCGCCAAGCTTTTGCAGGGCGCGGATGCCGATCTGCAGGTGCTGGCTGACCTGGGTCTTGTAGAAGGCGGTCGCCATGCCGGGCAGTTTCAGCTCACCATGCAGCGGCTTGTCGGAAACGCAGAGCAGGGTGCCGTAAGGCACGCGAAAGCGGAAGCCGTTGGCGGCGATCGTGGCTGATTCCATGTCGAGCGCGATCGCGCGCGACTGCGACAGCCGCTTGACCGGGCCGCGCTGGTCGCGCAGTTCCCAGTTGCGGTTGTCGATCGTGGCAACGGTTCCGGTGCGCATGATGCGCTTCAGCTCGAAGCCCTCGTAGCCGGTCACCTCCTCGACCGCATCTTCCAGCGCTTGCTGCACTTCGGCCAGCGCCGGGATTGGCACCCAGACCGGGATGTCGTCGTCGAGAACATGGTCTTCACGCACATAGGCATGTGCCAGCACATAATCGCCAAGTCTCTGGCTGTTGCGCAACCCGGCGCAGTGGCCGAGCATCAGCCAGGCATGCGGGCGCAGCACGGCGATATGGTCGGTGATCGTCTTGGCGTTGGACGGGCCGACGCCGATATTGACCAGCGTGATGCCGGCATGGCCCTTCATCTTCAGGTGATAGGCCGGCATCTGCGGCAGGCGTCCGAGCGAAACGCCTTCGCTCGCCTCGGTGTCGCCGGGCTTGGTGATGATATTGCCCGGCTCGACAAAGGCCGTATAGCCTTCACCGCCATCGGCCATCAGCTTGCGCGCATAGGCGCAGAACTCGTCGACATAGAACTGGTAATTCGTGAACAGCACGAAGTTCTGGAAATGGTTGGCACTGGTCGCCGTGTAATGCGACAGGCGCGCCAGCGAATAGTCGATGCGCTGGGCGGTAAACGGCGCAAGCGGATGCGGCTCGCCTGGCTTCGGCTCGTATTCGCCATTGGCGATCTCATCGTCGGTGACTGCCAGATCCGGCGTATCGAAGATGTCGCGCAACTGCATGTCGACCAGACCGCCGGCCGACGCCTCGACATGCGCACCTTCGGCAAAGGCGAAATGCAGCGGGATCGGCGTGGCGGATTCCGACACGATCACCGGAACCTGATGATTGCGCATCAGATGGCCGAGCTGTTCCTTCAGGTAGTGACGAAACAGCGTCGGGCGTGTGATCGTCGTGGTGTAGAGGCCGGGCGAGGTCACATGCCCATAGGCGAGACGGGTGTCGATATGGCCGAAACTGGTCGTCTCGAGTGCCACCTGCGGATAAAATGCGCGGTAGCGGCCCGCAATCGGGCCGCCTTGCGCAAGGTCGCCAAACCCGTCGATCAGGAAGCTGGTATTGCGCTCATAAAGCGCGGTCAGCGCATCGACCGCTTCAGCGGCATTGTTGAAAGCCTGCGGTTCATACGGCTCGGGGCTGATGAAATTGACGGGTGCGGAGATAGGGATTCGTGTGTTCATGATGCATTATAAGAGAGAGAGTTTGACAAGCAAACGACGTTTTGTCGGCTGATTTCAGAAAACCACAAGACGCCGTTCGTGAAGCCGCGCCGACGAACGCTCCTGTGTGAGAAAAACAGACATTAGAACATCGGAATAATTAAATGCTCCGGTGTCTTTTCGGGCGAGTGCATACGGCTTACAATGCCAGAGTTGTTCCGTTCTGGTGGACGGGATCGTGTGGAGGGCGATTTTTCATGGATATCGCATCAATCCTGGCGCAGCTCATCGGCGGCGCAGCCGGTGGAACGGCAGGCGGCAAGATATTGAAGGATTCGGATCTCGGTCAGATCGGCAACCTGCTCGCCGGGGCGATCGGCGGCGTCGGAGGCGGGACGATTCTGGGCTCGCTGGTCGGCTCGGGGGGAGCCGCGGCCGCGGGAGGCGTGGATATTGCAGCGCTTGCCGGCCAGTTTGTCGGCGGCGGTGTCGCGGGTCTGGTGGTCCAGATCGTCGTCGGGCTGATCAAGAACAAGCTGTTGGCCAAATAGGCGGCAACCACAGACCGTCTGGCCGAA
The DNA here is from genome assembly GCF_918741265.1 of Rhizobium sp. CECT 9324. Taxonomy (NCBI): domain Bacteria; kingdom Pseudomonadati; phylum Pseudomonadota; class Alphaproteobacteria; order Hyphomicrobiales; family Rhizobiaceae; genus Rhizobium; species Rhizobium sp. CECT 9324. Next base: position 1,782,520 of record NZ_CAKKMZ010000001.1, read on the forward strand.
CCTGAGCCGATGAGAGCTGTTCCTAGAAGACAGCCTTGCAGAGCGGGCTGCCGGGAATGCCGCAGCTTGAGATCATCGCTGCCTGCCCGTGCCGCTGACCGGGTCCTGTGGACACCACCAGCTGGGCGAACAGGAAGGCGAAAACGGCCATGGTCAACGTCAGAATGGTCATGCGGCGAGAAAGCGTGCTCATGTGAAAATCTCCAGTCCCTTGTCCCTGTGACCGACTATGCTGACACCTGCCTGAACGCCTGCTGATAGTCGGGTTCATCAGGCATTCAGAAATCGGGGCAATTCTGGGGGGGCGCGGCTCCGAGGCGCGGCGTCATCCGGCGAGGATACGGGTTTCGGGTCTTTATCCGGATGCCTCTCTCTGCAATACTGATGCAACGGGCACCGTCTCGTTTGTCACAACAATTGAGCACGCTTCCCTGCGCGGCACCGACCGCGGCCGGGATATGCGGTCTTCACAAAACGAGACCACACGATGGACAACATCAAACACGAGACGATGCGCTTCGGGCGGGTCGCTGTCATGCTACCGGTCAAGCAGATGGCACGCGCCGAAAAATTCTACACGGAGGTACTGGGTTTCAGCAAAACCTTCGAGAACGGCAGTCCGGTCGGCTTCATGATCCTGAAGCGGGATTCGGCTGAATTGCACCTGACCTTACAGCCCGGTTATGAAGCCGCGGACTTCAACGTCGCCCATATGATGGTCGAGAATATCGATGCGCTGCATGACGTCATCCAGCGCAAGGGCCTGCGGGTGATCAAACGGCTGCAGAACAAGGATTACGGGCTGCGCGCCTTTGTCTTCGAGGATCCTGACGGCAATCGCATCGACGTCGGCGAACCGATCTGAGCCGTATAGCGGTGCTGCTGGCTGTGGGGGAGGGTTCCGCCGCAGCTAAAGGTTCGCCTTGGCGAAGATCTCCGTCGCCCAGTCGAGGAAGACGCGCAGGCGGGCGGCGGTATGTCGGTTTTGCGGATAGACGGCCGACAGTGGCGTGGGTGAGGGCGGATGGTTCGCCAGGACCTCGACCAGCCGGCCCTCGGCAAGATCTTGTGCCAGCCGGTAGCGCGGTGCCTGGATCAGACCGAAGCCGAGCCGGCAGAGATCCGTCATCGTGTCGGAATTGTTGACGGTGACGCGCGAGGCGATTGGCACCAGTCTTATGTCCTTGCCATCCATGAATTCGAGCGGCATCACCTCGCCGGTGCGCGACGAGACGAAGCCGATGCACAGATGCCCGGTCGCAAGATCATCAAGCGTTGCCGGCATGCCATGGCGGGCAAGATAGGCGGGGCTGGCACAGGTCACTTCGTTAATCGTCGCAAGCTTGCGCGCGATCAGGCCGCTATCGGCAAGCTCTCCGGCGCGAAGGGCGCAATCGATGCCTTCGCGGACCAGATCCACCAACCGGTCGCCCTGGCCGATATGCAGATCGAGACCGGGATAGCACTCGAGGAATTCCGGCAGATGCGGCAGGAGGAAGGTCCGCGTCAGCAGCGGATGCGCATCGATCCTGAGGATGCCGCGCGGTTTGCCATCGCGAAATGCGTTTTCGGCTTCGTCAATGTCCGAAAGAATGGCGAGGCAGCGTTGGTAGTGAACCTGCCCCTCCAGAGTCGGCGTTACATGGCGCGTTGTCCGCTCCAACAGCCGCGCGCCGAGATCGGCCTCCAACTGCTTGATCGCTTCGGTCGCCGTCGATCGTCCGAGCCCGAGATCGGCCGCCGCCGCAGAAAAACTGCGCCGCTCCACCACACGAAGAAAGAGTTGCATTCGGTCAAGTCGATCCATCGCTCATTGTTCGCACCAACAGAATTATGATGTCAAGACACGGGTGATTGTTTGGAACGAGCATCGGCATATCTTCAGGCAGACAGAAACAAGGAGAGCTGCCATGATCGATACTGAAACCAGGACTGCCATCGTCACCGGATCATCGAAAGGCATCGGAGCGGCGATTGCCAGACGTCTTGCCCGCGACGGATTTGCCGTCGTGGTCAATTATGCAAGGGGCGCAGAGTCAGCCGCAGCCGTTGTCGGCGATATTGAAGCGGCCGGTGGCCGCGCCGTGGCGGTTCAGGCCGATATCGCCTCGATCGACGGTATGAGAGCGTTGTTCGATGCCGCCGATCAAACTTTCGGTGGTGTCGACGTGCTGGTCAACAATGCAGGCATCATGCAGCTTTCGCCGATTGCCGACACGTCGGATGAAGCCTTTGAGCGCCAGGTCGCGACCAATCTTGGCGGCGTCTTCCGCGGCATGCGCGAAGGCGCGAACCGCATCCGCCCCGGCGGCCGCATCATCAGCTTCTCGACCAGCGTGGTTGGTGTCTACCAGCCGGCCTACGGCGTCTATGCCGCAACCAAGGCGGCGGTCGAAGCCATGACCCATATCCTGGCAAAGGAACTCGGACCGAAAGCGATCACCGTCAATGCCGTCGCGCCGGGCCCGGTCGAGACCGAACTGTTCATGAAGGGCAAGTCGGAAGACCTGGTCAACGCGATCATCGGCATGAACCCACTGAAGCGGCTCGGCCAGCCCGATGATATCGCCGCTGTCGTGTCCTTCCTCGCCGGCCCCGATGGCGGCTGGGTCAACGGCCAGGTGATCCGCGCCAATGGCGGCGTGGTCTGACACGCGCAGCCCTTCTGAGAGACAACCAAGCAGGAGAATGAAATGCCGTTTGTGAACATCAAGACCCCGGAAGGGGCGCTGTCCAAGGTCCAGAAAGAGGAAATCGTCCACCGAACGACTGCCATGCTGGTCGAGTATTTGTCCGAGGCAGCACGTCCGCATACCATGGTGCTGATCGAGGAGGTCAAGGACGGCGGCTATGGTCGGGCCGATATCGTCTTCACCATCCCCGACGACTATCGCGCCGTCGACTAGGTGCGTCAGGCGGAAAAAGTTCGGGCGGGGGATCGCTCCCACCGCCCGTTCCCCTCTTTATAGTGCCCGGTTCCGCTCTTTATAGTGAGAGCGTCAGCCGATCAGAGCCGCGACCAGGTCTGGCTCTTGCAAAGGACGGCGAGAACGCAGCCCTTCATCTTCAGCGAACTGCCAGAGACGGTGCCTGAACCCGAATAAGTCTTGTCGGTTTCCGGGTCGGTGATTTCGCCGGAATAGCTGTCGCCGCTGCCCGACATCTTGCCGATCTGCTTGCCGACGAATTTGCCGGTCTTGAGCGTCACGCAGAACGCGCCGCCGCAAGGGGCGATTTCGGCCGTGGCGCCGGTTGCCGTCTTCCAGTTGCCCTCGATGGGCTCTGCCGCCTGCGCGGTGATGGCCGAAAATGCCAGCGCGGCTGCGATGATGATGGTCCGCATGTGTGATCTTTCCTCCCGGGATGATGGTAACAGCCGTCAAGCGCGCTTGAATTCCTCCGAAATCGCGGCTCAACGGTTAAGAATTATCTTACGCACACGTAAAGGTAAAATGCAATCCGCCGGATTTTGCAGCTGTGGATGGCGTTCAAAACCGGCGTTTCCGGGCTTTGTCAAAAGTGCCTTCGAATTTCGTGGTGAACAATCGGTTGATTTCCAGACCTGAAGTTTTCGTAAATTTCGAGCCAAATTCCTTAAAATGCAGGGCATCCGATGCTTAACAAAAAACCAAGTTTACGAAGCATTTGTACTTTGTTTTCAGCAAATTAAGCATGCATTTTAAGCGACCATTGAAAGCCTTCCGGCATAGTTGGGTCATCAAACGAGCAGGGAAAAACCCGCCGATACCTGAAGGTTCGAAACGCCACAAAAGAAGATGGCAACGGTCCGGAAGGCGCTCCGAAAGGGGCAAAACAGGGACAGTTTAAACCACTAGGCTAGACAGGGACAAATCCGATGGCACGCTTTGAAATGCGCAATTCCGAAATGGCCACCATGGGTGGCGAAACCCGAGCCGATGTCTTCTGCGACATGGGTCTGATGTATGCAACCGGCCGCGGTTGCCCGATCGACCTGGTCTCGGCCCACAAGTGGCTGAACATCGCGGCAATCAAGGGATGCGAGCGCGCCGCCGAACTGCGTGCCGATCTCGCCCAGACGATGACGAAGCCCGATCTCGCCGCAGCGCTGCGCGCGGCCCGCGAATGGATGACCATCCACTGAATGCAGTTACCCCGCCTTTGGCGGGAGGACGAAAAAGCACAAGAACCCTGATGCAGGGGAACGTGGCGGGGGACCTTTGGACGGGGCCAGTGCCAACACATCAGAACCGCGACCGGCAGGAACAAGGCCGGCGCGGTTCTTTTTATTGCGCTGACGCTAGTCTCAGGCGAGCGCGGCCAGCACCTTCGGCAAGGCCTCTTCCAAAAGATCCATGTCAGCCGGCAGGCCTGTCGAGATGCGGATGCAGCGGTTCAGTGGCGCAACGCCGGGCATGCGAATGAAAATGCCGTGCTCCATCAGCCCATCGACGATCGCACGCGCATAGACACCGTCTCGTCCCGCATCGACCGTGACGAAATTCGTCGCGGACGGGAGCGGTTTCAGACCATTGGCCGTGGCGATGGCCGAAATCCGTGTACGCGCGTCTGCAATGCGCGCCAGAACGTCGGCCAGGTAGCGCTGGTCCTTCAGCGCGGCGAGTGCCGCTTCCGTCGACAGCCGCGGCATGCCGAAATGATTGCGGATCTTGTCGAAGGCCGAGACCGTGCCGGGCGTGCCGATGCCATAGCCGACGCGGGCGCCGGCAAGACCATAGGCCTTGGAGAATGTCCGGGTGCGGATCACGTTGGGCAGGTCGATCAAGGCGTCGGCAACCGGGATCGAGCCGGCCGGGGCCGTTTCGCTATAGGCTTCGTCCAGGATGAGCAGCGTCGTTTCCGGCAGCGCGCGGGCAAAAGCGACGATGCTGTCGGCATCCCACCAACTGCCCATCGGATTATCGGGATTGGCAAAATAGACCAGCGGCGCATCCTCGGCTTTGACGGCGGCAAGCAATCCGTCGAGATCTTCGCGGTCGCCGCGGTAGGGCACCGTGACCAGGCGACCACCAAAGCCGTTCACATGGAAATTGAAGGTCGGATAGCCGCCGAGCGAGGTGACGACCGGCATGCCGGGCTCGATCACCAGCCGGACGATCAAGCCGAGCAGGTCGTCGATGCCTTCGCCGATGACGAAATTCTCCGGCTTCAGCGACAGATGCGCTGCCAGCGCGGTCTTCAGCGCGTGGTTTTCCGGATCATTGTATTTCCAGATCTCGACCGATTTCTCCGCAATCGTCGCAATGACGGAAGGGGCCGGGCCGAAGCCGCTTTCATTCGCGCCGATCCGGGCTTTTACCGGCAGTCCGCGTTGGCGTTCGATGGCCTCCGGCCCAACGAAGGGTACGGTTGCCGGCAGGGTGGACGACAGGTGTGTAAAGCGAGAGAAGGCGGACATGCGATGCTGGAATCCCGGGCAGAGTTTGAACTGAGCCCACAATAGGTTTCCGCAGGGCGCGCGCAAGGGCGAGAACCGGCGCCATTGGCCTGCCGGTAGAAAGTTTTGCCGAAATCAGCGCCCCAGGCGCGCACCGTTTCCGTTGGTGAACGGCTTGATCGGCGCATCCATCTTTTCGCCGAGCATGAAGTCGGCGCGCACGATCCGGTGCAGCATGGCTTCCGGGATCGGCCGGATGAATTTCACGCCAACCCGATTGCCGTTTCGATAGGCTTCAGCACAGCCGATGCGATCGGCAAGACCAACGACCTGCAGGTAATAATGGGAGGACAGGCCGATGGTGGTTGTCATCACAAGTGCGGCGCCGCCTTGCGAAATATCCACGACTTCACAACTGCGGATCGTGATGCCGCTCAGTCCAGGGCTGACCGCCATGACCTTGGCGGGACGTTGGACATAGAAACGCTCCCATTTGCGTTCGTACATTTCCGACTTGACTGTCGCCAGATGCGTTGCGTTTTCCATTGTTGTTCTCGCGTTCCAAGCCCGGTGTTGCTTGCACTGTGGGTTCTAATATTTGCATTAGCGTCAAGAGGATCAGTCAAGTTTTAAGTATTTGCGCTTTCTCGAATGGGAAGAAAACACAAAGAGAAATACTGTCTTGTCGCTACATCGATACCCGTCTCGATCCAGCCAGTTGTTTTTAGGTGGAGAAGCGCGGCTCAATGGCCCAGCTCGAAGGAAAGTCGCACGACGTGGTGCAGGAATTCTGGATCGATCAGCATGTTGAAGCCGATGGTGAGCTTCTCAGCTTCGCGGCGGATGAGCGTGCAGCCGATTTCGTCATGAATGCCAAGGATCTCCAGGAAGAAGTTGCTGGGCATCGGCAGGTGTGGCGAGACCTCGAGTTCTGCGCCATGCAGGGATATCGTGCGGATCAGGCATCGCAGCGAGGTCGTGGTGCTCAGGTGATGGCCGACGAAGATGATCTTGCCCGGCCGGTCGATCCTGAATTTCTCGAAGACCTTGTCCTGCGGAATGTTCGCTTTTACGTCGGGTATCATCTGTAAGGGCATCTCACCCTCCCTTGGCGATTTGGCACAATCCCAATTTAACGCATCTTCTTCGACGCTTTCTCAATCGGATCGTTAAAATGCATGGGAAGTGAATGTTTTGTCTTTGAACTCAGGTGCTTACACGGCTTGTCGCGGGCGGATGCGTCATCGCGGCCCTGCATCCGCTCCTTGACCGGAAATTGCCATAAAGCTACGCCTTGTTCATTGACGCGCCTCCCATTGCGGATGTCAGGCGCTTTTCCTGAAGCAAGACTTTTCCTGAAACAAGACGAGGCGTGACACGTGGCGGGCAGACTGGTGATCATTGGCGCAGGCCAGGCAGGATTTGCGTTGGCGGCTAAACTTCGGGCATTGAAGGACGAGCGCCCCATCCTCCTTCTGGGTTCCGAGCCCTGCCTTCCCTATCAGCGCCCGCCGCTGTCGAAGAAATATCTGTTGGGCGAGATGAGTTTCGATCGCCTGCTGTTTCGCCCGCAAGCCTGGTACGAGGAAAACAATGTCGAGATCCGCCTATCGACGCCGGTAGAGGCGGTTGACCGCGAGGCCAGGACCGTTCGGCTCTTCGATGGCTCGACGATTGCTTATGAGACGCTGGTCTTTGCCACGGGTGCTACGCCGCGCCGCCTGCCGTCGCAGATCGGCGGTGATCTTGACGGTGTCTATACCGCCCGCGACAAGGCCGATGCCGATCGCCTTGCCGATGAAATGAAGGCCGGGCGACGGCTGCTGATTGTCGGCGGCGGTTACATCGGTCTTGAGGCTGCCGCCGTGGCGCGCAAACTTGGCCTGGACGTGACCTTGATCGAAATGGCCGAACGCGTGCTCGCCCGCGTTGCCGCGAAGGAAACCGCCGATGCAATGCGCGCAATCCACCAGGCAGAGGGTGTCGTCATTCGCGAAAACACCGGCCTCAAGCGCTTGATCGGCGAGGATGGACGGGTCAAGGCGGCCGAACTGTCGGATGGCAGCGTCATCGACGTCGATCTGGTCATTGCCGGGATCGGTGTCGTGCCCAATGACCGGATTGCCGCAGAAGCCGGGATCGAAACCGCCAACGGCATTCTCGTCGACGACATGGAGCAAAGCTCCGATCCGAACGTCTATGCCGTGGGCGATTGCGCGGTCTTCGACTGGAAGGGGCAGAAGATCCGGCTCGAGTCGGTGCAGAATGCCGTGGACCAGGCTGAGGCGGCCGCCAGCAATCTGGCGGGCGTGGCGCTGCCCTATCGGCCGAAACCGTGGTTCTGGTCGGATCAGTATGACGTCAAGCTGCAGATCGCCGGCTTCAATCTCGGCTATGACGAAACGGTCGTCCGCCCTGGTGCACGCGAAGGCAGTCTGTCTGTTTGGTATTTTGCCAAGGGGGACTTCATCGCAGTGGATGCGATCAATGATGCCAAGGCCTATGTTGCCGGCAAGAAACTTCTCGATCTGGGTCGAACTCCGGACAGGGCCGCGATCGCTGACCCGTTACTGGATCTCAAGACGCTGATCCTCTGACGCAGTACAAGCACACTCTCTACACCTTATAGTGAAAAGGGGTCCCGGATTTTTCTCCGGGACCCCTTTTGTGTTTTTATAATAACTGTTATTTATGACAACAAATAATAAGCAGAATCAAAGTGATGGTAGCGCTATCATGTCACTAACAAAAAAATGAACCGTTAGTTTGCGGCTGCGCGCTCCAGAACGGGAACACACATATCGAGATCATGCGAGGCGAGGTGTGCGTATCGCATGGTCATTGTCAGGGTCTGGTGGCCAAGCCACATCTGAACGCGGCGGATGTCGATGCCGCCCTGGACCAGGCGCGAGGCGCAGGTATGGCGCAACACGTGCGGCACGACATCTTTGTCATCGCCGAGACCGATGGCGTCCTTGGCATTGTGCCAGGCGATCCGGAACCTTTGCTGGTCAATCTCTGAAAAGGGACCAGGGAAGCGCCGGTCCGAGGCAGCGATTGCAGCAGCGGCCCGCTGGGTGAGGGGGACGGAACGCGAACGCCCGGATTTTGTCACCCAGAATGTGGCGCGGTGTGCATTGAGGTCACCCCAGCGAAGGTCGGTACCTTCGCTCAGGCGGGCACCGGTATCCACCAGGAATGTGCAGAAACGATAATAAAGGTCCGAATGCGCGCGGATTTCGGAAAACAGCAAGTCCTCTTCGTCTCTGTCGAGGAAGCGGATACGCCCTGCCTTTTCCTTTTCGCGCTTGAATTCGGGCAGACTGTAGACATCTCCCATTTTATACGCCTTTCGCAGCAGTTTGCTTAGGGCCGCCATCTTTCGATTGATGGTGGCGTTGCTGTTACCGCGCTTGCGCAATTTGCCAATCAATTGATCGAGCATCTCCTGGGAAAAGGTGGAGAAGCCCGGGATATCCAACATGTCATGAAGTTCGGCGATGAAATTGGTGACATTGTATTTGTGGCTGCCGTTGAGCCAGAGAATGTCGCCATATTTTGCGAACAGGGCACGCAGCGACGTGTCGCGGACTTCGAAAAGCTTGTTCGCGGTGCTGTACTGATAATGAACGGAATAGGAGGGCACTTCGACGGCTGTGTCGAATGCCTCGCTTTTTTCCGATATCATGTTGTTCACGCCATGGCCTCATACGATCCGGCCAGCGCCATGCGGGCCTCACGAGATCGAATATCGTTATACATTATAAAAAGTATAGCTCATAATTGCGCGGAAGCACGGATGGTGGAGTTTTTCCTCAAGAAACGGTGCCGGCCGGCAACAGTCGTCACAACTGGCCAGCATTTGACATTTCACAACCTGTATTCGGCAAAACCACGTTTTCAGTGGGTTTTGCGTGAGATCCGGCCCGAAGGCCGGATCTCGTATCAATCCGAAGATCGAATTAGAACGAGCGCTGCAGACGGACGAAGCCGTCCCAGACGCCATCATCAGCTGCGTCTTCGTCGAAGTAGTTGACGGCAACCTTGGCAGTCAGGCCCTGGGCGATTTTGTAATCGAGGGTCAGGCCGGCCTTCCAGGCGTCGTTGCTGGAGTCGAAGTCGTCAGCCGAAACGAGGCCGTAGCTGTCCCAGTACTGAACGCCAGGCGTCAGGGTGAACTTTTCGCTCAGCTTGACGGCGTATTCAGCAGCAACGGTCCACTCGGAAACGTCGTAGTAGGCGTTTGCGCCGGTCGAGTAGATGGCGGCGAGGCCGAATGTGCCCGGACCAACATCAGCCAGAAGCTTTGCGCGGATCGCGCCATTTTCAGCTGCGAAGTCGTAGGAGCCGAGAAGTTCTGCGGTGACAACGCCGAAGGTCGCAGCGATCTGGCCTTCGATGCCGAGGTTGTCGTTGTCGTCGTAGAAGGTGTCGAAGTCGCCGGAATAGGTCTTCGTCAGTTCGTCAAGGAAGACGCCAGCCGAGAACGCATCGGCAGTGTACTGGTAACCGATCGAGTTGATGCGGTTCGAACCGAGGTCATCGGTTTCGCCCGAGAGATCGTTATCCCAGTAGTTATACATGTAGCCGACCTTGAAGCCGCCGACAGTGATGTAGGCTTCGTCGATCTCGAGGTCGTTGCCCGAGCCGTTGTCGGTGCCGTCGCTTTCAGCCCAGGTGCGGACTGCGATGTAGGAACCGACGGTGCCGAGCTCGGAATCGCTCTTGGCTTCGAAGTTGATCTTGGCGCGGGTACGGGCGTTCCAGTCGAGATCTTCATTGTCGTCTTCCGAGAACTGGGTCTCGAAGCGAACATAACCGCTGATCTTGAGGCAGGTTTCCGAACCCGGGATGTAGAAGTAGCCGGTGCCGAAAGCGTCGCAAACGCGAACGTATTCCATCGGCTCTGGCTCAGCAGCAACGATAGCGTCGGCAGCCTGGGCGCCAGATACTACAGCGAGAGCTGCAGCGGAGCCGAGAAGAAGGCTCTTGATGTTCATTATTGACCTCCAGTCAATTATAGACCGGAGCACTGCGGATATATTGTTATTATCGTTTTAAATCATATAGATAAGTGATAATTGTCGCGGCGCTCATCGGGAGCGGTGCCGCCAATCGCGCCAGCATGGCCTCGGATTGGCCGTCGCCAGCACGGCTTTCCGTCGACAGCTCACGTGCGGGAACGCCATGCGAAAACACAGCTCGACGACGCGGGCAGAAGCAAATGCGGGAATTTTGAGATTGGGTTGAATGGCGGAGAGGATGGGATTCGAACCCACGATACGCTTTTGACGTATACTCCCTTAGCAGGGGAGCGCCTTCGACCACTCGGCCACCTCTCCGGTGCGGCCTGATTATGTGCTTGAATCGGCGATTGCAAGGGTTTTTCGCAATCCTGCACATTTTACCTTATGGAGCCGGCAAATTTCAGGGAATCGCCGGCGCCGGGCTACGGGCGACCGCGGCGATTCCCGAATCGAGAGGCTTTTCAATGATCGATTCTGTTCTCAAAGATCGAAAATGGCGGTCGCCCACGGCGCTTCACTCAACATATCGATCCTTATATAGAGTGAGCGCTTGTCACCGCTGCCCGCAAAAAGCGTTTGGCCATAGGGGATTTCGCCCATTTCGGTTGGAAACAAATCCTGGTTTTAACCGCCAGTGTTTCTGAGGCCAGTCGCTAAGTGCCCATTTCCTAAGGGCTTTCTTAACGAAGTGTAAAGTTTTAATGATCCCTGGACACGGTTTTGTGTCCTTTGAGCAACAGCGCAGACGGAAGGGTCCCCCGTTTCCATTCTTTCCGGTGATTGGTGATTGCATGACGGGCGGCGTTTTGTATTTTCAACTTCGGAAGCGAGGCGGTGGATCGTCCGTCTTCTGAGAAACCGACGGGGATGGGGCAGGAACTGCTGTCCTTCAGCCAATTTGGCCAGACCCATACGAAACTTGACTGGAGGTCAATAATGAACATCAAGAGCCTTCTTCTCGGCTCCGCTGCAGCTCTCGCTGTAGTATCTGGCGCCCAGGCTGCCGACGCTATCGTTGCTGCTGAGCCAGAGCCGATGGAATACGTTCGCGTTTGCGACGCTTTCGGCACCGGCTACTTCTACATCCCGGGCACCGAAACCTGCCTCCAGATCGGTGGTTGGGTTCGTGCACAGGTCGACTTCGGTCGCGATGCTGACTCGCAGTCTGGCAACGACTACGACATGCGCGCTTCTGCCCTGATCACGGTTGACGCAAAGTCGGACACCGAGCTCGGCGTTCTGCAGTCCTTCATCGCTCTCGAAAGCGACATCAGCGTTAACGGCGCTGAGCAGGGCTTCTACGCTGACGAAGCTTACCTCGCTCTCGGCGGCTTCAAGGCTGGCTGGTTCTACAGCTGGTGGGACCTTGGTATCGCTGGCGAGACCGATGGCCTCGGCAACGACACCGAATTCGTCTCGTTCGCTTACACATACGCTGCTGATGCTTTCTCGATCGGCGTTTCGGTTGACGAAATCAACGGCACCTCGGCCAACACCGACATCGGTCTTGCTGGTACTGTAACGGCAACCTTCGGTCCGGCTTCGATCGCCATCCTCGGCGGTTACGACTTCGACGTTGAAGAAGGCGCTGTTCGCGCTATCGCTTCGGCTGACGTTGGTCCGGGCACCTTCTACCTCGCCGGCGTTTACGCTTCGGACGCAAACGTTTACTACGATGCTGCTGAGTGGACGATTGCTGCTTCCTACGCCTTCAAGGCAACGGACAAGCTGACCATCACTCCGGGCATCCAGTACTGGGATAACGTCGATTTCGTAGACGGCACCGACGATTTCACATACGGCATCACGCTGGACTACAAGCCGGTTGAAAACCTGCTTGCTCGCGTATCGCTTCAGCACAACGACGAATCGGACGACACGTACGGTTACTTCCGTCTGCAGCGCGCATTCTAATTCAATCTACGGATTGGATAGGGAAAGCCCGGCCTTGTGCCGGGCTTTTTCCGTTTGGCGAGATGGTTGCCAACGGACCGCGCAGCTTCGTCTACGCGAACTGCCGCGAACTTTGTCTTCTCTAAATGCTCTTGTTGAGAAAGCCGGCGATCTGTTCGGGCAGTGGTCCCAGATCCAGCAGCGGCGCGTGGCCTTGGCCGCTGGCGGTAACAGCAAGCAGACGCGGATGCCGCTCACTCATTAAATCCACCGTTTCGGAAGACAACAGCCGCGAATGCTCCCCCCGGATCACCATAACCGGAAGATCCGCCAACAATGCAAACTGCGGCCAGAGATCTGCAAGCGGTTGATTGAAGTCCGCCGCGCGGAACTGGATGCCGATTTCCGGATCGTAGTCGGTGACAATCTCACCGTCGGTCTCCCGGTAGATCGCCGAGGCAAGCCCCTGCCAATCTTCATCGGACAAAGCCGGAAACTCGTCGCCATGCGCCTCCTTCAGGATCAGCGCCGCCTCGGCAAATGTCTGCGGCTTGCGCCGACGGCCCAGATAGGCCTGGATCTGGCGCAGTCCTTCGATCTCGAGGACAGGGCCGATATCGTTGAGGACAACGCTCGCGATCCGATCGAGATGGGTCATCGCCAGCACATGCAGGATCAGTCCGCCGCGCGATGTGCCGATGAAATGCGCCCTCTCGATCGCCAACTGGTCGAGCACGGCCACCACATCCATCGCTTCGACCGGGATCGTGTAACGCGTAGGCTCCGGGTCGCGGTCTGACAGGCCACGCCCACGCGAGGTGATGCTGATAACCTTGCAGTCGTGTGGCGCGCTAGACAGCAAGCGGGCAATGGCTTCGAAATCGCGGCCGTTGCGGGTCAGGCCCGGCAGGCAGACGACGGGCAGGCCGGAATTTTCACGGCCGTGAACCCGCACATGAAGCTTGAGGCCATCCGGGACGCTGATGAAGCGATCTTCGATGCCGTTGGTCACAGGATCAGGCATTTAGTCCTCCGCTGAGTGTTGCTGGAAGACACGCTAGCGAAGATCTTCAGTGCCGTCGATCAGCGACCGAAGCGAAGGTCGTGAACGATGTCGGTCTCCTGGCCGAGCCGGCTCTTGTAGACCTGATAGTTCTCCATCACCCGCTGCACATAGTTGCGTGTCTCGGGGAAGGGGATGCGTTCGATCCAGTCGACGACCTCGTCGATTGACTTGCCGCGCGGGTCGCCGTAACGGCCGATCCATTCCGGCACTTTGCGCGGCCCGGCATTATAGGCAATGAAGGTCATGATGTAGGAGCCGCCGAATGCATCGATCTGCTCGCCAAGATAATGCGCGCCAAGCGTGGCGTTGAAACCCGGATCCGTGGTCAGCTTGGCCGGTGCATAGGCAAGCCCATGCCGGGCAGCGACCCCTTTGGCGGTCGATGGCAAAAGTTGCAGCAGTCCGCGCGCATTCGCCGGCGAAACAGCGGCCGGATTGAAAGCGCTCTCCTGGCGGGCAATGGCATAGGCCAGCGCCTTGCCGGAGCCGGCAATGTTGGCCGAGGAGGGAATGACGCCGATCGGGAAGGCAAGCGCCGGCACATTGATGCCGCGGGCATAGGCCGTCTTGCCGATCTGCAGCGAGAGCTGGTGCCCGCCTTCCGACTTTTCCGCGCGTGAACTGAGCAAAGCCAGCTCGCCGGGATTGTCCAGCTGTTCAGCCAGCGCCCGGTACAGGCTTTGCGCCCGCCATCCATGGCCGGCGGACTCATAGCGCGATATGGCCTGAACCGCTTCGCGCGACGTAAACAGGTCGCGCTCGGCGGGCGATGGCGCCGGATATGGTATCCTGATCGCACCCATCTGCACCCGCGCGCTGGCAAGCTGGCCATAGAAGGTGCTTGGATGTTGGGCCGCACGATTGAAGTAGTCGCGCGCCTTGTCGTCGCCGGCGGCTTCCGCCGCGCGGCCAAGCCAATACCAGCCACGCGAGGCGGAAAGCGGTCGGTTTGATACTTCCAGGATCCGCTGGAAATGCTTCGAGGCGGTCTTCGGGTCGTTCAGGTAGCGCAAGGCATACCAGCCGGCATGAAACTCGGCATCCGCCATGTCCGCGGTCTCGCCGGCCGCATGATGCGCGGTGACCTGGTAGGCGGCGCGGAACTTGCCGAGATCGGCGAGCCCACGCGCCACGATCCGCTGCTCGTTCCACCATTCGCCGGTGTTGATGAGCTTGGCTTTGTCGCGCGGCATCTGTTCGAGAAGCTTTGCAGCGTCTTCGTATTTGTCCTGTCGGCGCAGGTTCTCGATGCGAATGAAGAGATAGGCAGGGTCGGACGCCCAGCGGCTGTCGACTGCCTTGATCAGGGCGGCGGTGTTGCCGGATTTCTGGATCAGCGCTGCCCAGGCATTGTAAAGCGATTGTGCCTCGCCGAGCGCCGAGAAGCGCTTTGCCTGGCTCGCGCGACCGCGATACATCAGATAGTCCATGCGCGCCTTGTGGTCCGCCGGGCGCAGCAGAGAAGTGAACTCGCCGAGTATCCTGTCTTCCGTCGGCTTGTCCAGGCCGTCCTCGTGCCACAGCTTGCGGATCACCTTGGCTGCTTGCGTGGTATTGCCGATCGCAAGATGCGCTCGCGCAAGCAACATCGCGCCCTCGGTCGTCTCGGCTTCGGAATTTCCGAATGCGGCAAGAACACCTTTCGGGTTTGGATTTTCTCTGTAGAGCGCCCGTTCTGAATTGGCGCGGAACGATTTCAGTCCCGGCCAGCCCTTCAGCTCACGCTGCGCCGTGGCGATTTCGCTGGAGGATACGTCCCGCAACCCCGACATGGCGATCGACCAGGTCAGCATATGGCGATCGAGGCCAACGGTCATCCGGTTACGGATCGAAAGTGCTTTGGCACCATCTTTGTCCGACAGCGCGTCGAGCCCGGCTTTCAGCAGCGGGTTGACCTGCGCAGCCGGCGAGGATGTCTTGGGAATGGTGCCGGTCGTCTCGAAGGACGGCGGTTCGGCTTTCATCGGCGCAAAGCCCAGCGGTTTTTCCGCCGGAACCGGAACGCCTGCCGGGACGTCGGAAAGGGCGGCGGCATTCTGCACGCCAATGATCCCGGCAATGCCGAGCCCCAGGGCCGAAACAAAAAGAGACGACTTTCTCATCTACACACCAGACCTATATGCGCCACCCCTTCAGTAAGGCGAAACCTTGCTTAACAAGTCCTTAACCGGGGCGATCACATTCCGTCGATCAGCCCGTTGAAACTATCACAAAAGCACGCGACATGCGCTTGTCGCACCCGAAGGCGCGAAGTAATGTGCCCCCGATTTAAATAGAGAATGCGGCCGAAGCGTGGATATCGGCCCTGAGGAGTTCAGTGCATGTTTCAGGGATCAATTCCCGCTCTCGTTACCCCCTTCACCGAAGCGGGTACTGTTGATGAAGCCGCTTTCGCCGCCCATGTCGAGTGGCAGATCGCCGAAGGCTCATCCGGTCTCGTGCCGGTCGGCACGACGGGTGAATCGCCGACACTCTCCCATGCTGAGCACAAACGTGTCGTCGAACTCTGTATTGAGGTGGCCGCCAAGCGCGTGCCGGTAATTGCCGGTGCAGGCTCCAACAACACCAAGGAAGCGATCGATCTCGCGCAGCACGCCGAAAAGGCCGGCGCGGACGCCCTGCTGGTCGTCACGCCGTATTACAACAAGCCGACGCAGAAGGGCCTGATTGGCCATTATGCGGCGATCGCCGAGGCCGTCTCGCTGCCGATCATCATCTATAACATTCCGGGTCGTTCGGTGGTCGACATGACGCCCGAAACCATGGGCGTGCTCGCCAAGGCGCACAAGAATATTGTCGGTGTGAAAGATGCGACCGGCAAGATCGAGCGTGTTTCCGAGCAGCGCATCACCTGCGGCGCGGATTTCATCCAGCTGTCCGGCGAAGATGCGACGGCCCTCGGCTTCAACGCCCATGGCGGCGTCGGCTGCATTTCGGTGACCGCCAATGTCGCGCCACGCCTGTCGGCCGAATTCCAGGCCGCCATGCTGGCCGGCGATTATGCCAAGGCTCTGGAATATCAGGATCGCCTGATGCCACTGCACAAGGCGATCTTCATGGAGCCGGGCCTGTGCGGGGCGAAATATGCGCTCAACCGCCTCGGCCGGATGAGCCGCACCGTGCGCCTGCCGCTTCTGCCGACGCTGGAAGGTGCAACGGAAGCTGCCATCGACGCGGCGCTGAAGCATGCGGGCCTGCTGAACTGAGACAGTCGGCGCCGGGGCAAGACACTCGGCGCCTTTTCTTCCCGGTCTCTCTATACTACATAGAGGCACAGACATCAGGAACGGGAGCCCGCCGTCCACAATAACAAAAGCATCGGGCGGATCGGAATTCACCATGGCACCCAGAGGCAGCCAGCGCACCATCAACAAGATCGTCGCGGAAAACCGCAAGGCGCGCTTCAACTACGAGATCATTGACACTTACGAGGCCGGTCTGGTTCTGACCGGCACCGAGGTCAAGGCTCTGCGCGAAGGCAAGGCGAATATTGCGGAATCCTACGCCTCCGACGAAGGCAACGAGATCTGGCTGATCAATTCCCATCTGCCGGAATATCTGCAGGCCAATCGTTTCAATCACGAGCCGCGCCGCCGCCGCAAGCTCTTGCTGTCGAAGCGCGAGATCAACCGTCTGCGCAATTCGATCAACCGTGAAGGCATGACGCTGGTGCCGTTGAAGATCTACTTCAACGAAAAGGGCAGGGCAAAGCTCGAACTGGCGCTCGCCAAGGGCAAGAAACTGCATGACAAGCGCGAGACCGAGAAGGAACGCGACTGGAACCGGCAGAAGAGCCGTCTGTTGAAGACGGGCGGTTGATCGGTAAAAGCGCGCATCGCAGCTAAAGGTTACCGTGGGTGAATTTGTCTTCGAGGCAATGTTTGCGCTGGAGCGGCAAGGCAGTCTGTCCCGGTCGGTAATTTCCTGTTCGGCGCACGCTTCGAGAACCATCGGCCACACGCCGCGCGGCGACGTGCCGATGGCGGCTGAATTGGTTTAGTTCAGCCGTTTGCCGCGTGTTTTTCGCCGGCCCGTTCGACCATGCGGCGTTCGTGTTCCAGCAGCCATCGTTTGCGCCAGAGACCGGCACCATAGCCCGTCAGACTGCCATCCGCCCCGATCACCCGGTGGCAGGCGACCACGATCGCGATCTGGTTGGCGCCATTGGCGCGGGCGACAGCCCGGACGGCGGTGGGGCGGTCGATGTCTGCAGCAAGGCCTGAATAACTGCGGGTGACGCCGACCGGGATCTGACGCAGCGCCTGCCAGACGGCGCGTTCGAACGCGGTTCCATGCCCAGCGAGCCGGGTCTGGAACGGGGCCGGCGCGCCGTGGAAATAGTCTGAAAGCTCGGCCGCTATCTGCTCGATGACTGCGTTGCGCCCGAGTGTCACCACCTGGCCGTTTAGCGTCTGCAGCCGGCGGATCTCGTTCGGCAGGGCAGGGCGATCGGCAAATTCCAGCAGATGCAAGGCATGCTCGTCGGCAATCGCCATCATCGGACCGATCGGCGTTTCGATCCAGTCGGCCTTGAGCAGCGATCGGCCTTTGAGTTCCGCCGGCGCTGCGCCAAACAGCTGGGTGATGGCCTGGCGGAAGCCGCTGCCCGATTCGTAACCGGCGTCGAGCTGTGCGTCGATCACCGATTCGCCCTGGGACAGGGTCTGAGCGGCCTGGCCCGCCCGCCTCAGCCTGGCGATTTCAAGAAAGCTCATGCCGAACCGTTTTTTGAAGCTGCGCCGTACGGTCGAGGGATCGTGGCCGAGCGCGACAATATCATCCTCGCTCCAGCGCCGGACGGGGTCTGCATCAAGCGCCTCCAGCAGGCCTTTCACCATCGGATCGGGTGCACCATAGGTGAGCATCGGGCGACAGCGTTTACACGGCCGGAAGCCGGCCTCCATGCATGCGGCCATCGTCTCTTCGAAGACGCAGTTTTCCGGCTTCGGCTTGCGCGCGGTGCAGGTGAAGCGGCAAAAGATCCTGGTGGAGGTCACGCAGACATAAGCGAAGCCGTCATAGGCGGCATCGCGATTGACCAGCGCAGTGTACAATGTGTCGTGGGTGGGGCGTTTGAACAGCATGCCCCGATACTAGCGCAAAGCGCGACAGATGCCGCCGGAAATCGGGCGCCGATATTGCTCAGTGTCGCTGAGTGAGCCCAAAGAAAGCGCTATGGCCTCTGAGGTTCCGCGTGCTTAGTGGTCGTGTTCGCTTGCCGGAGCCGGCTCGCTCATGACGCGCGGCGCTCCCCGTTCGCTCGGGTCACGGCCAATTTCCGCCTTCAGCGTCATCAGGTCGATGAAATGATCGGACTGCCGACGCAGATCGTCGGCGATCATCGGCGGCTGGGTTGCCATGGTCGACACCACCGAGACCTTGCGGCCCCTGCGCTGCAGCGCTTCGACCAGTGTGGTAAAATCGCCGTCGCCGGAGAAAATGACCAGGTGATCGACGGTTTCCGACTGTTCCATAGCATCGATGGCCAGTTCGATATCCATATTGCCCTTGACCTTGCGGCGACCCATGGAATCGGTGAACTCCTTGGCCGGCTTGGTGATGACCTTGTAGCCATTGTAGTCGAGCCAGTCGATCAACGGGCGGATTGACGAATATTCCTGGTCCTCGATCAGTGCCGTGTAATAGTAAGCCCGCAACAGGTAGCCGCGCTTCTGGAATGCCTTGAGCAGCTTACGGTAGTCGATATCGAAGCCAAGGCTCTTGGAAGCAGCGTAGAGATTGGCGCCGTCGATAAAAAGGGCGATCTTTTCGCGGGGGTCGAACATGGGAATTATCCTTGGATGCAAATATTCATACTGGGCAAAAAGTAATCAAAACAAGACTTTGCCTTTCAACTTCAGAGCACTCCTAGTACATTAAGAAGTGTTCATATATGAAAAGATGTAGGGCAGGATTTCTAATATTCCAAGCACGCACAGGTTGAATCAGGTGACGCTTTTTGGCTTTCCCGCGTTTTATTAGCCGTTCTGGCAACGGAGAATGACGAAAAACTTGAATTTCCCCTCTATTGATTGTATCGCAGCCCCAATCCCATGCATTCATGACCGCAAAGGACAGGCAATGGCCCGTGTCACCGTTGAAGACTGTATCGACAAAGTCGAAAATCGCTTCGAGCTCGTGCTGCTCGCAAGCCATCGTGCCCGCCAGATTTCTCAGGGTGCGCCGATCACAATCGATCGCGACAAGGATAAGAATCCGGTCGTCGCTCTGCGCGAAATCGCCGACGAGACCCTTTCGCCAGACGATCTGAAGGAAGATCTGATCCATTCGCTGCAGAAGCATGTCGAAGTCGACGAGCCTGAACAGGATTCGGGTTCGATGATTGCTGGCTCTGCATCGAAGTCTGACGACGAAGATGACGCACCGGAAACGGTGACGTTCGACCAGATGTCGGAAGAAGATCTTCTGGCCGGAATCGAAGGCCTTGTGCCGCCGGAAAAAAGCGACGATTACTAATCGTCAACAGGTCAGACCTTAGTCTGCTTCGGACGGTTGAATTGCGTGCGCCAGTCACACAGACTGGCGCGCTTTTCGTTTCTAGGAGACGTCTGAATGATGCGGCAGTATGAGCTTGTGGAGCGGGTACAAAAGTACAAGCCCGACGCCAATGAAGCTCTTCTCAACAAGGCCTATGTCTATGCCATGCAGAAGCACGGCAAGCAGACGCGCGCCAGTGGCGATCCCTACATATCCCACCCGCTTGAGGTCGCTGCGATTCTCACCGACATGCGTCTCGATGAATCGACGATTGCCGTCGCACTCCTGCATGACACGATTGAAGACACATCGGCGACCCGCGCGGAAATCGACGAACTGTTCGGCGAGGATATCGGTCGCCTGGTCGAAGGCCTGACCAAGCTCAAGAAGCTGGATCTGGTTTCGAAAAAGGCCAAGCAGGCAGAGAACCTGCGCAAGCTGCTGCTCGCCATTTCCGATGACGTGCGCGTGCTGCTCGTCAAGCTCGCCGATCGGCTGCACAACATGCGCACGCTCGAGCATATGCGCGATGACAAGCGCGCCCGCATTTCCGAAGAGACGATGGAAATCTATGCGCCGCTTGCCGGCCGCATGGGTATGCAGGACATGCGCGACGAGCTGGAGGATCTGTCCTTCCGCTATATCAATCCCGAAGCCTACGAGACGGTGACCCAGCGTCTGGCCGAACTTTCGACCCGCAACGAAGGGCTGATCACCAAAATTGAAGATGAATTGCGCGACCTGCTTGTCGCCAACGGCCTGCTCAACACGTCCGTCAAGGGCCGGCAGAAGAAGCCGTATTCGGTTTTCCGCAAGATGCAGTCGAAGTCGCTGTCCTTCGAGCAGCTGTCCGATGTCTACGGTTTCCGCATCCTGGTCGATGATATTCCCGGCTGCTACCGGGCGCTCGGCATCGTGCATACCCGCTGGCGTGTCGTGCCGGGGCGCTTCAAGGACTATATCTCCACCCCGAAGCAGAATGACTACCGTTCGATCCACACGACGATCGTCGGTCCGTCGCGCCAGCGTATCGAACTGCAGATCCGTACCAGCCGCATGCACGAGATCGCCGAGTTCGGCATTGCCGCGCATGCACTCTACAAGGATGGCGAAAACGGCGAGCCGGGCGAACTTCTGTCGCGGGAAAGCAATGCCTATTCCTGGCTGCGCCATACGATCGAGGCGCTGGCCGAAGGCGACAATCCGGAAGAGTTCCTCGAACACACCAAGCTCGAACTGTTCCAGGATCAGGTCTTCTGTTTTACCCCGAAGGGCAAGCTGATCGCGCTGCCGCGCGGTGCGACCCCGATCGACTTTGCCTATGCGGTCCATACCAATATCGGCGACACAACGGTCGGCGCCAAGATCAACGGTTCGATCATGCCGCTGGTCACGCGCCTGTCGAACGGCGATGAGGTCGAGATCATCCGCTCCGGAGTCCAGGTTCCGCCCGCCGCCTGGGAAGAGATCGTCGTCACCGGCAAGGCGCGCGCCGCTATCCGCCGCGCCACCCGCATGGCGATCCGCAAGCAATATGCGGGTCTCGGCCAGCGCATTCTCGAGCGCACGTTCGAGCGCGCCGGCAAGGTTTTCTCCAAGGACAATCTCCGTCCCGTCCTGCACCGGCTTGGCCAGCGCGATGTCGAAGACGCGATTGCCTCGGTTGGCCGCGGCGAAATGTCGTCGCTCGATGTCCTGCGTGCCGTCTATCCTGACTATCAGGACGAGCGCGTCACCGTGAAGCCTAATGCCGATGAAGGCTGGTTCGCGATGAACAGCGCCAATGGCATGGTCTTCAAGATTCCGGGCAAGGCGCGGCTGGTGGGCGATACGCCGACGGCCGGCGATGGACCGGAGCCATTGCCGATCCGCGGTCTCTCGGGCAATGCCGAAGTGCATTTCGGTCCGGCAGGCGCTGTCCCTGGCGATCGCATCGTCGGCATCATGGAAGACGACAGGCGGATCACCATCTATCCTATCCAGGCCTCAGCGCTGCAGCGCTTCGACGATGAACCGGAACGCTGGATCGATGTGCGCTGGGATCTGGACGAGGCCAACAAATCGCGCTTTGTCGCCCGCATCCTGATCAATGCGTTGAACGAACCGGGCACGTTGGCCACGGTCGCGCAATGCGTCGCGCGTCTCGATATCAACATCCGCGTGCTGAACATGATCCGTATCGCAACCGACTTCACTGAAATGGGCCTCGATATCGAAGTCTGGGATCTTCGCCAGCTCAACCAGTTGCTCGGCGAACTGAAAGAGCTCGACTGCATCTCCACGGTCAAGCGGATCTACGACTAAACCTGCCGCTCGGCCTGCCGTTGCCGTTTCCACATGTTACGGCCTCCAGTGTGGCCTGTCTGGGCCACACTGGAGGCGACCTGCCTCAGTTTTAGTCACTATTCTGCCTAAAACGTAAACCTTCAGGGCTCAGGCATGCGTTGCGTGCATGGCTGGTGTCGCCAATCAGGACTGGTGGTTTGTGCGGCGCAATATTATCTTCTCCTCAACAGATGAAACACAGAACTGAGGACAGAAAAATGTTTGCTCCTATTCGTAAATTTGCCCGTGCCCTTCGCGTCCCGACTGTTGCCGAGCGCGAAATGAACTACCTGAACGGCGCCCGTGACCTGGTTGACCTGGAATACCGTCAGCGCGAAATCGATCGTGGCGCCTTCCGTCGCGGCTTCTAAGCTGATCGATCCCAACCGATTGTGACGATTTCGACGCCGGCTTTTATGCCGGCGTTCGCTTTTAGGCCTTGTGTCGATTTTCGGCCCTGCTCTTGCCGGATGCGTGTCCGATCCACTACATGTGCAGCATGCTTTTCCGACGCCGCCGACCACTGCCCTTGATACAGAGACTCCGGGACTTCTTTTGGCCCCGTAAGGGTTTCATGCGTTCGCTGCACTATGTCCGCAAGCGGATCCTGCGGCTGACGGCAACCCCGCACGCGGTGGCAGCCGGCGTAGCGGCAGGCGTCATTTCATCCTGGACCCCTTTCATGGGCCTGCACATCGTGCTTGCCCTGGCCATCGCCTACGTCGTCGCCGGCAATCTTGCCGCAGCCGCTCTCGGTACGGCATTTGGCAATCCACTGACCTTTCCCCTGATCTGGGCTTCCACCTGGGAAGTCGGCGAAGTCATTCTCGGTCGCGACGGACCTGGGAAGGCAGCCCCGCTCGATCTCCACCGACTGTTGCATTCCTTCGATCTGACCCACTTGTGGGAGCCGGTATTGAAACCCATGTTGATTGGCGCAATTCCGCTGGCTGCCGTTAGCGCAATCGTGATTTACGGTGCGACCTACTGGGCCGTGCACGGTTTTCAGGTCAGGCGGCGCAGTCATCTGGCAACCCGCGCCCGCCAGCGTCTGGCCGAGGCGCTTGATGGGACCGCGAGCGTCTGACCATGATCATCGGCCTTGGAAGTGACCTTATCGATATACGGCGCGTGGAAAAATCCATCGAGCGCTTCGGCGACCGCTTTACCCATCGCTGCTTCACCGAAATCGAGCGCAAGAAATCGGATGGTCGCAAGAACCGTGCAGCCTCCTATGCCAAGCGTTTTGCCGCTAAGGAGGCCATGTCCAAGGCGCTCGGAACGGGAATTGCCCAGAACGTGTTCTGGAAGGACATGGGCGTCGTCAACCTGCCGTCCGGCAAGCCGACCATGAAGCTGACCGGCGGGGCGCAAACCATTCTGCTTGGCCTGATGCCGCCCGGCCATGTGCCGTCCATCCACCTGACAATCACCGACGACTACCCGCTGGCCCAGGCATTCGTCATCATCGAAGCCCTGCCAGAGAGCAACTGAGCGGCTTGGTCGCGCCTGTTTGACATCGGCAGCGGTTGCCGCGCCGGTGCGAACCGACTAGACAGGGCAAGAAATTCGCAAAAAGGAATAGACCCGCGTGAGCGAACGAGCTGAAAAGACGCAAAGTGCCCTCTGGGAGAACATCAAGGTCATCATCCAGGCCCTGCTGCTGGCCATGGTCATCCGCACCGTGTTCTTCCAGCCTTTCACGATCCCGTCCGGGTCGATGATGCCGACGTTGCTGGTGGGCGACTATATCTTCGTCAACAAGTTTTCCTATGGTTATTCGAAGTATTCGCTGCCTTTCTCGCCGAACCTGTTCGAAGGCCGCATCTTCGAAAGCGCGCCGGAGCGGGGCGACATTGTCGTGTTCCGCTTCCCGCCGAACCCGAAGATCGACTATATCAAGCGCCTTGTCGGTCTGCCGGGCGACCGCATCCAGGTCATCGATGGCGTACTGAATATCAACGGCCAGCCTGTGCCGCGTGCGCCCGACGGTGCGTTTACCTCGGACTATCGCATGGATCCGGGCACCGACGTACCGGTCTTCCGCGAAACCATGGACAATGGCGTCAGCTACCAGACGCTTGATCAGGCGCCCGATACCCGCGGTGACAACACCCGCGAATTCATCGTGCCCGAAGGCCATTATTTCATGATGGGCGACAATCGCGACAACTCGCTCGACAGCCGGTTCGATGTCGGTTTCGTGCCGGCGGAAAACCTGATCGGTCGCGCTTCGGTGATCTTCTTCTCGCTCGGCAACGACACTTCGTTCCGCGAGATCTGGAAGTGGCCTGCCAACATGCGTTGGGATCGTCTGTTCAAGGTTGTCGAATGAAGAAGGCAAGAGGGCTCGGCGAAGAGGATTGGAAACAGCTTGAAGCTGTGATCGGTCATAGCTTTGCCGAGCGTGAACGGTTGCAGCGCGCGCTCACCCATGCGAGCGCGCAAGTGTCAAAAAGCCGTGGAGACTATGAGCGGCTTGAGTTTCTGGGCGACCGCGTCCTTGGCCTCTGCGTCGCCGAACTGCTGTTCATGACCTACCGCGATGCGGCGGAAGGCGAGCTGTCGGTCCGCTTCAACCAGTTGGTCAGTGCCGAAACCTGTGCAGCCGTTGCCGACGAGATGGAGCTTCACCGTTACATCCGAACCGGCTCCGACGTCAAAAAGATCATGGCGTCCAACATGCTCAATGTCCGCGCCGACGTCGTCGAAAGCCTGATCGCGGCGATCTATCTCGATGCCGGTCTTGAGGCTGCGCGCGGTTTCATCCTGCGCTACTGGACGGCGCGTGCCAGTCGTGCCGATGGTGCCCGCCGCGATGCCAAGACGGAACTGCAGGAATGGGCGCATGCCAAACATGCGACATCGCCAATATATAAGGTTGCCGAACGCTCCGGACCGGATCATGATCCCCGCTTTACGGTGATCGTCGAAATCCCCGGTGTGAAGTCGGAAATGGGAACCGATCGTTCCAAGCGCGCTGCCGAACAGGTGGCCGCGACCAAGATTCTCGAACGCGAAGGCATCTGGGCCAAGGCCACGGACGCGAACTGATTGGAAGATATGACAGAGAACCAAACCCCTGACGTCGGTGAAGTGACCGACGCCACCTCGACCCGAACCGGCCCGACCCGGTCGGGCTTCGTTGCCCTGATCGGCCCGACCAATGCCGGCAAGTCGACCCTGGTCAATCGCTTCGTCGGCGCCAAGGTGTCGATCGTCAGCCACAAGGTCCAGACGACCCGCGCCGTCATGCGCGGCATCGCCATCCACAAGAACGCCCAGATCGTCTTCATGGACACGCCCGGCATCTTCAAGCCGCGCCGCAAACTCGACCGCGCCATGGTGACATCGGCCTGGGGCGGCGCCAAGGATGCCGACCTGATCCTGCTCCTGATCGACAGCGAGCGTGGTTTGCGCGGTGATGCCGAGGCGATCCTCGAGGCGCTGAAGGATGTGCCGCAGCCGAAGATCCTCGTCTTGAACAAGATCGACCGGGTCGAGCGCGAGGCGCTGCTCAAGCTGGCGACGACCGCCAACGAGACCGTCAAGTTCGACCGCACCTTCATGATCTCGGCGACCACCGGTTCGGGCTGTGACGACATCATGGATTATCTGGCCGACACCTTCCCGGAAGGTCCCTGGTATTATCCCGAGGACCAGATCTCCGATCTGCCGATGCGTCAGCTGGCCGCCGAAATCACCCGCGAAAAGCTGTTTCTGCGCCTGCATCAGGAACTTCCCTATTCCTCGCATGTCGAGACGGAAAAGTGGGAAGAGCGCAAGGACGGCTCGGTGCGCATCGAGCAGGTCATCTATGTCGAGCGCGACAGCCAGAAGAAGATCGTGCTCGGCAAGAACGGCGATGCGATCAAGGCCATCTCCAGCTCTTCCCGCCGCGAGATGTCGGAAATCCTCGAGCAGCAGGTGCATCTCTTCCTGTTCGTCAAGGTGCGTGAAAACTGGGGCAATGACCCGGAACGCTTCCGCGAGATGGGCCTTGAGTTCCCGCGCGACTGATGTCGCGCGGCTCCCTTCATGCTTTCAGGCGTCGGGCAACGAAGCTTGAGATCGCCGGCCCGATCAGGATGATCAGCAACAGGCGCGTGGTCTGCAGGGCCATGACGAAGGACATGTCGACCGGCGTCGAGGCGGCGATGATGGCGACCGAATCAAGCCCGCCCGGGCTGGTCGCCAGATAGGCGGTGAGCGGATCGATGCCCTTCAGCCACCAGAGCAGGAAGGCCAGTCCGCCGCAGAAACCCATCAGCAACACGATCGAACCGACCACCTGCGGCAGCGCGCTTGCCGCATGCCGCAGGATGCGCCGGGTGAAGCTGAGCCCGATCTTCCAGCCGAGCAGGCCATAGGCGGCCGCCAGCAGCCATTCCGGCAGGTCGATCGTGATGTAACCGAGTACATGCAGCGTGGTGGTCGCGATCATCGGCAGCAGCATGGTACCGGCCGGCATTCTCACCTTAGCCCCCACGACAGCCGCAGCAAGCGCAACAGCAACTGTTTTGGCCAGTTCGATCCAGTCGGTCGGCGGAAACCAGACGATCTCCTGCGCCGCGCCGCCCTCAATGTTGAAGACGAAGGCGGCCATGATCGAGGCGCCGGTCGCGACAAACACCACCCGCAGATATTGCATGAAGGCGACGAGGCGCGCATCGGCACCATGCGCCTCGGCCATCAGCACCATGGCCGAGGCTGCACCTGCTGACGTGCCCCAGACCGCGGTCGTGCCGGGAAGGATATCGGCCTTGCCGATCAGGTAGCCGAGCAGGCTGCTGGCCGCGATGACGGCGAGCACGATGGCGAGAAAGATCGGCCAGTCATGCGCCACGGCTTTCAAGGTCTGGAGATCCAGCGAGCGGGCGATGATGCAGCCAATCAGAGCATGAGCCACCATATAGGGCACGCGATGCACCGACAGCCGGGCGCCATTGGTCGCCACCAGAATGGCGGCCGCCATCGGCCCAAGCAGCAGGGCGCCGGGGATATGGCTGAGAAACAGTGCTGCGGACAGAACGAAGGAAACCAGGGCCAGTGTGGCCCAGCGGGCGAGGCTAGGCAGCGAGGTCAGCACGCCGGGGGGTGGTGCAGGGACGAGAGGCAGCGCGGGCGGGACGGTGATCGGGGCTTCGTCCGTCACGATCGAATGCGGACTGTTTTGACCCTGATCCTCTGGCATGCGGTACCCCGTCTTTCGTCTGAGGCGCCCGTGGATGGAAAGGGCTGGACGAAACGTCGAATTAGACAATAAATGAGGCTATCCTCACAATTGAGATTTATGAATATGGTCTCGCAAAAGTCAAGTTCGCCACCGCCGCCTCAGGTGCCGCCCACCGCCAAGGAACCCAAGCGCAAGCGCGGTATCGCACGGGTTGCCAAGCTTCTCGATGCCGGTGCCGCAGTCTTCGCCGAGCAAGGTTACAAGGCTGCGACAATGACCGAAATTGCCGTGAGGGCAGGCGCGCCAATCGGTTCGCTCTACCAGTTTTTTCCCAGCAAGGATCTGCTCGCTGACGCATTGGTTGCCCGCTACGCCGAGCATCTGGCGACGGAGCTTGAGGCAATCCGTGAGGCCGCCCCGCATTTGCAGGCTGACGGCCTCGCCGGAAAACTGCTGGAATTGTTCGTGGCGCATGCAGCGGAACGCAGCCTTGTGCTCAGCCTTCTTGATGCGCGCTGGGAGCAGCCCGGTGTACGGCCCGGCGTGCTGCGGGCCAGCCTAAGGCAACAGATCGTCTCGATTCTCGCCGCGTGGCGTCCATCTCTTGCCGAGGAGGAGCGGCAGGCCATGGCGGCGGTGGTGCTGGAGGCGATGAAAACCATGGCGCAATTCCATCAGGAGGGGCGCTTTCCGGGCAAATCCCTGGCTCTGGCGCATTGGCGTCGCTGGGTGGTCACATATCTCGCCGATATGGCGGGTTGAGGTCTCGCCTGCGGTTGTTATTGAGGCCGCCGGCGGAGTAGAATTCACCGATGCAATGGACAGACGAAGCGATCCTTCTCGGTGTGCGGCGACATGGCGAAACCAGCGTCATCGCCGAAATGATGACGCGTCAACGCGGCCGTCATCTTGGCATGGTCCGCTCGGGGCGTTCGCGCTCTATGCAGCCAGTGCTGCAGCCGGGCAACCGGTTGGAGGTGACATGGCGTGCACGCCTGGACGAACATATGGGCGAATACCGGGTCGAGCCGGTGGAACTGCGGGCAGGGCGATTGATGGAAAGTGCCACGGCCGTCTACGGCGTTCAGGCGCTGGGGTCGTTGCTGCGGCTATTGCCGGAGCGCGACCCGCATCCGCATCTTTTCGAAGCGCTGGATGTGATCCTCGATCATCTGCACGAACCGGCCTCGGCCGGCGAACTCTTCGTCCGCTTTGAGCTGGCGTTGCTCGACGATCTGGGGTTTGGTCTCGATCTGGAAGAATGTGCCGCGACCGGCAGGCGTGACGATCTCGTTTTTGTTTCTCCCAAGACCGGTCGTGCCGTCAGTCGGGATGCCGGTCAGCCCTGGGCCGAAAAAATGCTCACACTGCCGGGTTTCCTGTCGCCCGGAACCCGCACCGCAGCCGATGCCGACAGTCTGGCATCCGCGTTTCGGCTTACCCGCTATTTCCTCGATCGCCACGTCTACGTGCCGCGCGGGCTCGAAGCCGGCACGGCACGCGAAGGTTTCTGTCAGGCTGCATTGAAGACCTTGCGGTCGCTGGCTGAGCCTGCCGAATTGGCTGCGCCGAAGAAGATCTCCTGATCTTCCGGCGCAGACTTCTGCATATGTTGGTGAATGGCAACCTGCAGGTCGCCAATGGTCCGGTAGCTGCCGCCATCCAGGTCAATGACTGGATATTTCACGGCAATGAACTTGAACCGATCGCCATCGGGTATGGTGATGCCAACCGGAACTCCGGCATATTCGATAACTTGCTTCTTCATAACAATATTCCCCGCCCGTGCACGCACGGAGCAAAACTAGATGTCGATGTATTGAGTTCAGTGCTTGCGCAGTGTCACATTCGACAGGTGCATTTGAGATGGGATTTGCCCATCACAAAGCGCGGGGTCATCTGCCAGGATCGGGCGGTATCATGAAACACAACTGGCATTTCGCTGACCTCCTTCTTTGGCTGCGGTCTCAAGGGCGAGACCTTACGCTGGGATCGTAGTCAGTATCGATCCAGCATCCCCAAGGTAGGTGCAGGATGCGAATCCGTCAACGGGGTTGCCAGCAAAAATAAAATAATTTTCTGCTGACGTTCGCAGGTGCACAAATTGAGGCAAAATTGATCCGCTCCGGCCGAAAAGCCGAAATAATATCTTATTTGGAGCAAATTTAAGCCGCGACGACAGCCGGTCGTTCGACCGCTTTCTCGCGGATCGGCCAATGCACCACAGCGGCGAACAGGCCAAGGATTACACCCAGCCACCAGACCTGGTCATAGGTGCCGAAGCGGTCGTAGAGATAGCCGCCCATCCACACGCCGAGGAACGAGCCGATCTGGTGCGACAGGAACACCAGGCCGCCGAGCAGGCCGAGATGGCGCGTGCCGAACATGATCGCCACGAGGCCATTGGTCGGCGGCACGGTGGACAGCCACAGCAGGCCCATCACGGCGGCGAAGATCACCACCGATGCCGGTGATTGCGGCAACAGCAGGAAGGCCGTCACCGCGATCGAGCGGCCGATATAGATCAGCGCCAGGAAATACGGTTTCGAATAGCGCTGGCCGATCACGCCG
Organism: Rhizobium sp. CECT 9324; assembly: GCF_918741265.1. NCBI lineage: Bacteria > Pseudomonadati > Pseudomonadota > Alphaproteobacteria > Hyphomicrobiales > Rhizobiaceae > Rhizobium > Rhizobium sp. CECT 9324. The sequence goes on from NZ_CAKKMZ010000001.1 coordinate 1,812,453, forward strand.
GCGGCCAGCGAACCGATAATGTTGAAGAAGCCGATCAGCGCCATGGCGATCACGGCATAGCGCGCCTCGATGCCGATATCGCCGAGATAGGCGGGAAAATGCGCGGTGATGAAGGCCACCTGGAAACCGCAGACAAAAAAGCCGGTGGTCAGCAATAGGTAGCTCTTGTGGGTCAGCGCTTCTTTCAGCGCGGCGGCCACCGTCTGCTCGTACTGCGCCTTCGACTGGCTGCCGGAGTTGGCATTGCCGCGCAGTGGATAGGCGAGCAGCGGCACGATCAGCATCATGATCGACATATAGACAAGCCCGTCCGACCAGCCGACGGCCGAAATCAGGCCCTGGGACAGTGGCGCAAACAGGAACATGCCTGCAGACCCGGCAGCCGTGCCAATGCCGAACGCCATCGAGCGCTGCTCGGGCGTCACATTGCGGGCGAATGCCGAGAGAATGACGCTGAACGAGCCGGCACCGATGGCCGTGCCGACCAGAACGCCGCCACCGATATGCAGCCAGATCGGCGCGGACGCATGTGCCATCATCAGCAGGCCGAGTGCATAGAGCACGCCGGACATGACAACCACGCGGCCGGTTCCGTATTTGTCGGCGAGGGCTCCGAAGAACGGTTGGCTGAGGCCCCAGCACAGGTTCTGTACCGCCATGGCCAGACCGAAGGTCGAGCGGTCCCATCCGCGATCCGCCAGCATCGGCAACTGGAAGAAGCCCATCGCAGAACGCGGGCCGAATGTCATGACGGCAACAAGTGAACCGGCGATGATGATCAGCCAGGGCATGGTGGAACGGGGGATGGTGGTCGTGGCCATGAGATTCGCTCCGATTGTCCGCAGACAATACAGGAGCGTTCTCGTGACGAAAAACGCCAATTGATGAACTGGCCATCAGCTTAATTGATGAACGTCAGCATCGCGCGCGAAACAGGTAATGTCGCGTGGCTCGCTGGCTCAGCGCTTCTTGATTGCCCAGGGTTCCGAACGCTCTTCGATGATGGTCACCCCGTCGCCCAGCGCGATCGCGCCTTCACCGCGCGGCACGGCGTTCCAGCCGAACAGCGGGCCGGGCACTCGCCGGTCGGCCGACATGCGGATCCGGCCCATGGCCGGGATTGGACTTGCACCCTCGCGCGAACCGGTCTTCTGGTCCTGACTGGTCATGATGCAGCGGGCGCATGGCTTGACGAAGTCATAGCGGATGCCGGCGATCTCGATCGCCGTCCAGCGATCCTCGGCCCAGGCCTCGTCGCAGTCGACGACGATATTCGGCCGGAAGCGCTCCATGCCGACTGCGCCTTCGCCATGCTTGGCCATGTCGTCGTTGAGGGCACGCAGCGAACCGGTCGTCGTCACCAGGACCTGATACCCATCGGCGAAGCTGACGGGACTGTCGTTGCCGGCCCATTCCTTGCTGGCGAGACGTCGGGCGGCCGTATCGAAGAACACAAGCTTCATCGGCGTGCCGAACCAGGCCGAGAGCGTCGCATTGGTCGCATCGTCCGCCACTGCGGCGCTGACGATCGATTTCCACACGGCCACGTCCATGCGGCTGTCCGGCTGCGGCGGTGCGACGATGCGCTCGCGGCCGTCGTCCAGCGTCAGGCGGATGCCGTTCTCGGTCGGGGTAACCGTCAACCTCGCCAGAGCCGGCAAATCGCGCTGGGTGATGAATTGACCGGTCGGGTCGACGATCATCATCCGCCGGTCGCCGGCAAGTCCCATGGCCTCGACGCGGGCGGAGGGCACGGTGATGCCGCGGGCGCTCTTCAGCGGAAAGATATTGAGTTCGGTGACCTGCATGACAGCCTCAGATTTCATCGTGGAACAGGGACAGGAAGTGGCTCAGGCGCTCGTGCCGCTCCATGGCCAGTTCGCGACCGGTCGCGGTCTGGAAACCGTCGGAGAGCTTCAGCAGCTTTGCCGGAAAATGGTCGATGGCGAAACGCCTGTCGTCGAGCGGTCGGTCTTTCGCCTCGGGGTCGGCTGGGTCATAGAGCCCGGAGCCCATGCGGCCGGCAATATAGAAACAGCGCGCTACGCCGACCATGCCGATCGCGTCGAGCCTGTCGGCATCCTGCAGGATCTTCGCTTCGGTGCTTTCGGGCGCGATATTCGCGGAAAAGCTGTGCGTCAGGATGGCATGGGCGACGGCGGCGATGCGGGCTGCCTCCCAGCCGAGACCGGCCAGAATGCCGGAGGCCTTGTCTGCCGCCAGTCGCGATGCCTGCGAACGCAGTGGGGAATTCTTCTCGACGGCAACGCAGTCATGCAGCAACACGGCTGCGGCCAGAACCTCGCCATCGCCGCCTTCACCCGCATGGATGCGCATCGCATTGCGGAACACCCGGTGGATATGGGCGATGTCATGCGAACCGTCATCGCTGTCCGTCGCATGTGGCAGCAGATGCACAGCCAAGGCTTCGAAGGGCGCAAAGGCGCTCGCGGTCAGTGTCTCGGCCATGATGATTCCATGCGGTTGCGGCGCGTTATTTAGACCAGTCGAACCGGCTCTAGCAATTGGACTCAATTTTTCTCTGCAACCTCTTCGGCCGGTGCCGATGCGATCTCCTCATTGTCCCGGACCGGTCTGCTGCTCAGGATCTTCTGGTAGAACAGGCCAATGCCGATCAGCACCACGCCAAGCCCGATGAAGGACAGAGCCCTCAGCACGCCTTCGAGATTGCTCATGTCGATCAGAAACGCCTTGCCGACCGACAGCATGACCAGCACGGCAGAGGCAATGCGCAGGCTGCGGGCATTCAGCCGCGAGCCGAGCGCCAGAAGTCCGACGCCGATCATCAGCCAGGCGACCGAATAGCTGTAGGTCTCGGCCTGCAGGAAGCCCTTCCATTCGGCGATGAATTCGCCCTGCCAGAAGCGGCGCACGCTGAGCGTCACCCAGGCAAAGCCAAGGGCTGCGCCACTGATGGCCAGCAGCGTCACATAAGGCAGCGGCCGCTTGTCGCGGGCATAAAGGGCCAGTCCGGCATAGGCGAGGCCGGGCAACAGATAGCCGATGAAAAGCAGGTTGATCAGCGGCCAGTTGCCGGTGCTTTCACCGGTGAAGAATGGGTTCAGCGCACCGAGATGGGCCGTCAGCACCTGCAGTATCGATACAACCCCGGCGGCCATCGATCCATAGCGGAACACCGGGCTCGGCGATTTCCGGTCAAGCGTCATCATGATGCCAGAAAGGCCGATGAACAGCAGCGTATAGATCGATTGTTCGCCAAGCGTCGGCACGCTGTCATCGAGCACGCCGCCGTTCATCGCATGGCGGATGAGGATGGCGACAGCCAGAAGTCCGAGCAGGCTGGCGATCGCCTGCAGGGCGTTGCGCACCCGCGCGCCCGGCCAGCGGCGCAATTCATAGGCTGCGGCCGCGGCCAGAAGTGCCGGGATCCCGTAACCGGGCAGAAGGGCATTGACGAAGGGCGTCTTGCCGAGTGCATCCGCCCCGACCAGAGTCGGCTCCCAGCCGATGCGCAACAGCACGCCGATAGAGGCCGCGGCCATCATCCACGGCAATCCGCTCCATGCTCGCAGGCGCGTGGCGATCAGGAAGGCAAAGCCGAGAACCGAGAGCAGCACGGTCGTGACGATGCCATCGGTCAGTGCATGCAGCGCAAAGGCAAATGCTGCAAAGCTGCCGGCAATCATGACGTCGCGGGCGCGGCGCAGGTCATCCTGCCGGCCGATCTTGCCGATCGCCTCGGCCGCAGCAATCAGGATGAGACCGACCGCAATCCCGTAGAGGCCATGCGTCCAGTCGCGGCTGTAGACGCCGTAGAAGACGAAGCTGATTACCGCAAGTGCGGTCGGAACGGCTGCGGCAATGCCGGCCCAGAGCGTGGCGAAGATCGGATCGGCAGCGCCGCGGCGGCGGATGAAGCTGAGGCCGAGCAGCAGGAAGATCGCGCCAAGGCCGAGGGAGACGAGGATCTGCAGATTGCCGAGGCTTGGCAGGCTGACAGTGCTGCCACTGGCCGAACCCAGCATCCACAGGACATTCGTCGTCAAGCCCGCCTCGGCAAGAGCAGTGAGCAGGGCGCCACCGGCGGCCAGCACGGCCGGCCAGAATGCGCCATGACGGGCGGCACCCGCCGCCGCGAGCGAGCCGATCAGGGCCACCGAGGCGTAGAGCGGAAAGAGGTCCGCAACGCTGTCGACGAACAGAAGCATCAGCGCCGGCAAGATCACGGCAAGCGCCATCGTGATGTCGAGGCCGATCGCGCCACGAATGGCGAGCTTGCCGAGATTGTCCCAGGTAAGCGACGTGTTGTCCGGCTCGGCGCTGGATGTCGTGCCCGGCCAGATCAGCAGCCAGCTGGCGACCATGGCAATCAGCGCCAGCGTCACCGGTGTCAGGTCGGCAGGGCCGCTGAAGGCAATATAGACGAGCGCCCAGAGCCCGAGCCCGGCATGGGCGATCGCGGGCACGATATGCCAGCGCCTGAAGCGCGAGGCGAAAGCGGTGGCGACCAGCGACAGGGTCAGGAAGCCGAACAGCGTCCATGGGCTTGGCGCGGTGCTCGAGACCAGAGCCGGCGTGACCATCGAACCGGCAAGACCAAGGCCTGCCAACACCTGGCCATGCAGCAAAGACAGGCCGAGCACGGCAAAGGCAACCAGTGACAGGAGCAGGAAGGCAGCGGTCGCGCCGATGAAGGCGTAGATCCCGTGTGCTGCGTAGATCGCGCCGAACAAAGTCAACGCGCCGGCAGCCGTCAGGATACCGGGGATCATCGCGTTTTCATAAAGAGCCGCCATCTTCGGCAAGGCCTTGCGCCGGACGAGTTCGCCGCCGGCAATCAACAACAGGCCGAACAGGACCGCGAGCGTCAGCCGGACGCCCGGACCGAGCAGGCCGCTTTCGATCGAATAGCGGACGAGGAACAGGCCGCCGAGCGCCAGTGCCAGACCACCCGCCCAGACGGCCCAACGTGCGCCGAGCAGATTTTCCAGCGTGTCGGTCTTGGTGGCGGATGTCGCGCGCGCTGCCACGGTATCAGGTTGCGATGCGCCGACCGGTGCCTCGTCGACCGCTTGCTCGCGCGCCGCGATATCCAGGCCTGCGTCCGGTTCGTCCACCTCTGGCGCAGCGACAATGGGCATCTGCTCCGGCGTTTGCCCTTCAATATCGTTCGACGCTGCGCCCGGTGCGGTCTCCGTTGAAGCCAGCGAAATCACGGCTGTGGCTGGATGCCCCATCACCAACCGTTCGTTCAGGATGGCCACGTCGCTTTCGAGCTTGGCAATGCGTTTGCTCGCTCCGCGCTGGGTGGTGAACAAGATGCCGACAAGGATCAGGACCAGGATTTCGAGCATGCGGCCTCGTGTTGGGTGCTTTGGTTGCTACAACACTAGCGTTTTTCAGCAGCAGTGAAAGAGCGCTTGGTCACGCGGGCCGTCGGTGTCCGACATGCCGTTTATGCAAACGCGCTTGCATTCCGATGCGAAACTTCCTAAATCGAGGTCACCGGCAGCAGCCGGTTTTCTTTGGATTTTATTATGCTCAAAATGAGCATAATAGTGGGAGGAGAGGCCGCCATGGAAGAAGTTAGAGCCCTGAAGGCTGATCCGGCCAAGGCATTGTCGCGCACCGCAGCCGAGCGTTTCGGCGTGCTGGAACGTCCGGACCTGAGCTACACCCCGGCCGTCGCCAAGGAAACCGCGCATCTCTACGACAAGGTCAGAGATTTCATTCCGGCCATCGAGTGGCCGGTGTTTGCGCCCTACATCCATGCGATCAATCGCATCAAGAAGGAGCGCGGGGCGGTCATCCTTGCCCACAATTACCAGACGCCGGAGATCTTCCACTGCGTTGCCGACATCAAGGGCGATTCGCTGCAGCTCGCCCGCGATGCGACCACCGTCGATGCCGAGATCATCGTCCAGTGCGGCGTGCATTTCATGGCCGAGACCTCGAAACTGCTCAATCCGGCAAAGACCGTTCTGATCCCGGATGGCCGCGCCGGCTGCTCGCTGTCGGAATCGATCACCGGCGCCGATGTCCGGTTGTTGCGAGAACGTTACCCCGGCGTGCCCGTCGTCACCTATGTGAATACGTCTGCTGACGTGAAGGCCGAGACCGATATCTGCTGCACCTCGGCCAATGCCGTTGACGTGGTCAACAGCTTCGACAGCGATACCGTGCTCTGCATTCCCGATGAATATCTGGCGATGAACGTTGCCAACCAGACGACCAAGAAGATCCTCACTTGGAAGGGCCATTGCGAGGTGCATGAGCGTTTCACCGCCGATGAGTTGCTCGAATACAAGCGCGCCGATCCGTCGATCGAGATCGTCGCCCATCCGGAATGCCATCCGAGCGTGCTCGCGGTGTCAGACTACTCCGGCTCGACCAAGGGCATGATCGACTACGTCAAGACCAGGCGTCCTGGCCGTGTGCTTCTGGTCACCGAATGCTCGATGGCCTCGAACATCCAGGTGGAGGTCCCCGACGTCGATTTCGTCAAGCCTTGCAACCTCTGTCCGCACATGAAGCGGATCACCCTGCCGAAGATCCTCGACAGCCTGCTCTATATGACGGAGGAGGTGACCGTGGATCCGGCGATTGCCGGCCGCGCGCGGCTTGCGGTCGAGCGCATGATCAATCTGAAGAATTAGGAATGCCCGGCCTGTGCTGGGGGAGGCAGACATGGCAATCAATCTGGAATCGATGCGGCCGCAATCCTGGCAGGGGATCGACGATATCGTCATCGTCGGCGGTGGGCTGGCGGGGCTGTTCTGCGCCCTGAAGCTCAGCCCGCGGCCTGTCACGATTCTCGCGGCCGCACCGATCGGGCAGGGCGCGTCCTCCGCCTGGGCACAGGGCGGCATTGCTGCGGCCATGAGCCCCGGCGACAGTTTCGAAAAGCATCTGGCCGACACGGTTGCGGCCGGTGCCGGAATCGTCGAGGAAAAGATTGCCCGGCTGATGATCTCGGAAGGCCCGGACCGCATTCACGATCTTCTCGCCTATGGCGTACCGTTTGACCGCGACCTGGAAGGTCATCTGCTCTTGTCGCGCGAGGCCGCCCATTCTGAACGCCGCATCGTCCGGGTTGCCGGCGATCGGGCCGGAGGCGCGATCATGGAAGCCCTGATCGCCGCTGTCCGCCGCACCCCGTCGATCCGCGTCATGGAAGGTTATGTCGTCGAGGAACTGATCGCCGAAGGGCGTTTCGTCTCCGGCGTCATCGCCCGTCCCGATGCCGGCCAGTCGAAAAGCCGTGTCGCCTTTCCGGCCCGCGCCGTCGTTTTGTGCTCCGGCGGTGTCGGCCACCTCTACAAGGTGACCACCAATCCGCCGGAAGCGCGCGGCACCGGGGTCGGCATGGCCGCCAAGGCGGGCGCCACGCTGGCCGATGCCGAATTTGTCCAGTTCCACCCGACGGCCATCGATATCGGCCATGATCCGGCACCCCTGGCGACCGAAGCGCTGCGCGGCGACGGCGCGATCCTGGTCAACAAGGCCGGCCATCGTTTTATGACCGATCTGCATCCCGACGCCGAACTGGCGCCGCGTGACATCGTTGCGCGTGGCGTCTTCGCCGAGGTTTCGGCCGGGCGTGGTGCCTTCCTCGATTGCACCAAGGCGGTCGGCAGTCATTTTCCAACCCAGTTCCCGACCGTTTATGCCTCCTGCATCGCGGCCGGCATCGATCCCGTCACCCAGCCGATCCCGGTCGTGCCGGCGGTGCATTATCACATGGGCGGCGTGGCGGTGGATGCCGATGGTCGCACCTCGCTGGACGGCCTTTGGGCCGCCGGCGAGGTGACCTCGACCGGCGTACACGGTGCCAATCGCCTGGCCTCCAATTCGCTGCTCGAAGCGGTGGTCTTTGCCGGTCGCATCGCCGATCATATCAAGGGTCTGCTGCCGGAGGCGACGCTGTATGAATGGCCGAAGACGGCCGGCGAAAACGATGACCTTGTAACCATCGAAGACAGTCGGCAGTTGAAGGCGCTACGCCAGTTGATGAGCGCCCATGCGGGCGTCATTCGCGACGCGGAAGGGCTGAAGACGCTGATCCGCGAGATTGCCCGGCTGGAGCGGGAAAACAGCCGTGTTCGCTTCAGCAATATGGCGGCTGTTGCCAAGCTGATCGCTGTCGGCGCCTTGCAGCGCACCGAAAGCCGCGGCGCCCATATGCGGTCTGATTTCCCCCAAATCAGCGACACCCAGCGCCACCGCACCTATATGACCCTCAAGGATGCCGATCGCATCGTTGCCGAGATCATCGGCTGAGACAGGAAAAGGACCGTATCATGACCGGCAGCTTTCGTCCCGAACTCTCGCCCCTGATGGTTGACGATCTCGTCCGTGCAGCCCTTCTGGAAGATCTCGGTCGCGCCGGCGACATTACCACCTATGCGACGATCGGGCCGGAAAAGATGGCGCTTGCCGCGATGAACAGCCGGGAAAATGGCGTGGTCGCCGGCTTGCCGCTGGCGCGCGCCGCATTTCGCCTGCTGGATCCTGAGCTGCGTTTCGAGGCGCTGGTTGCTGATGGAGACCGCGTCGAACCCGGCCAGCCGCTGGCGCGGGTCGAAGGCCCGGCCCGTGCTGTTCTCTCGGCAGAACGCGTCGCCCTGAACTTCCTCATGCATCTCTCCGGCGTTGCAAGTTATACCGCCCGCTTCGCCGATGAGATCGCCCACACGGCCGCTCGCGTGACCTGCACGCGCAAGACCCTGCCGGGCCTGCGTTCGGTGGAGAAATATGCGGTACGGCTCGGCGGCGGTTCCAATCACCGCTACGGCCTCGACGATGCCATCCTGATCAAGGACAATCACATCGCCGTTTCGGGCGGCGTCGCATCCGCGATCCGCGCCGCCCGCGCCTATGCAGGCCATCTGGTCAAGGTCGAAGTTGAAGTCGACGGGCTCGACCAGATGCGTGAGGCGCTTGCAGCACGCCCGGATGCGATCCTGCTCGACAATATGGGCCCGGACATGCTGCGCGAGGCAGTGGAGATCAACCGCAAGCATCACGGCCTGTCGGTCGAAGCCTATGGCGAAATCGCCGCGCGGATCGCGCTGGAAGCCTCCGGCAATGTCAATCTCCAGACGATCAGGGCCATTGCGGAGACGGGTGTCGATTACATCTCGACCTCGAAGATAACCATGGCCGCCCCGACGCTCGACATCGGTCTCGACATCGAACTGAAATAATCTGGTACCCGGCAGGACTGAATTTGTCTGAATTTGCTGCCGTCCGGCGCGAAATTGTTATTGCTTAATTAATATTTATCAATGTCTTGGGTGAATATTAGCAGCCATGTGCGCTACTTATCAGGGGTGATTATTGGTTTTTGACGCCCCAGATCGAATCTCCTAGCCCAAAGTCGTTCTCAGGTTTTGGTTTTGCGTGCTGCGGATACAAACATTGAAGCCCTTTTCATAAGGAGGTTTGTATGACGAGTATCTCATCGATGTCGAGCGGCGCAAGCGCGGGCTCCACTCTCTCTATCTCGAGCCTCGATACCAATGGCGACGGCGTCGTCAGCGCCGAGGAACTCGAAGCGGCCAAGCCTTCCCGGACGCAGGATCCAACCGTCGAGGGCGAAAATGCCGCGACAGGCATGGCCTCACAACTGACCAGCAGCCTGATCACCATGCTGCTCGAAAGCGGCGCCAATTCTGCGGCTGGCAATGATCGGCAGACCGAGCATGCACGCGACCTGTTTGCCACCATTGACGCAGATGCCGATGGCACGGTGACGCAGGAAGAATTTGTCACCGGCCGGCCGGATGGCATGAGCGAGGAAGAGGCAATCAGCCTGTTTTCTGCGGCCGACACCGAAGGCGTTGGGTCTCTGACCGAGGATCAGTTCCTTCAGGCTTTTGAGGTCAGCGGACCGCCAATGGCTGCTCCGCCGCTAGCAGACGCGGAAACCGGCGATGACGGTTCGACGATGAGCCTGCTCGACGTTCTCGACGAGATGCAGAAGGTAATCGACGCGTATCGTGAAAATTCCGGCGACATAACGGAAATCGAGCAGGCCTGATAGCCAATGCCGGATTGTGGCGGCAGTCCGGCATTCAGGCCGTCTTCGCCTCGGCGTCTTCGGATTGCCGGGGCAGGCTGACGGGCGGAGCGAAGCCGTGATACGTCACCTGCGGGAACGGGATGGAAATTCCGTTCTCGTCGAAGGAGGTCTTGATCTTCTTGATCATCTCCCGCGACGTCGGCCAGAAATCGCCAGCCTTTGTCCAGTACCACAGGGTCAGGACGACGGAGCTGTCGCCCAATTGATCGACAAAGGTAGAGACTTCCGGACTGCGCAGCACGCGCGTGTCTGCCTCCGCGTGCTTTCGCATGATCGTCTCGGCAAGTTCGATATCGTCATCGTAGCCGATGCCGATCTTCAGCTCGAAGCGCCGCGTGGGCTCGCGACTGTAGTTCGTGATCGGTACATTCCACAGGATCGAATTCGGTGCCAGCCGGTAAAGTCCATCCGGTGTTTTCAATTCGGTCGCAAAAAGCCCGATATCCACGACCGTGCCGGAAATTTCGCCGGTATCGATGTACTCGCCGACGCGAAATGGCCTCAGCACCAAAAGCATGATGCCGGCCGCGATATTCTGCAGCGTTCCCTGAAGGGCAAGGCCGATCGCAAGGCCGGCAGCACCCAGTGTTGCGATAATGGATGCCGTCTGCACACCGAACTGGCCAAGGGCCGTCACAAACACAAGGATGAGAATGCCGTAGCGGACCACATGAGCGAAGAACCGCGCCAATGTCTCATCCAGACCGCGGATCCGCATCAGCGCCGTATGGGTCCACCGGCTGAGCAGCACCGCAAGCCACCAGCCAAGCACCAGAAGCAGCAGCGCGCCGATCACCGAAAACGAATATTGCACGACAAGTGCGCTGGCCTGGGTCAACGCTGCTTGTGTCGCGACGATAACTTCGCTGGCTTGTTCTTCCATGCTTTCTGCTCCTCTGCCATTGTCGTCAATGGGCTACATGGGGCAGGGGCGCGTGAGGTCAACCGCCGGTACGACCACCAAGCTTGAGGCCGGGGGCTGGTCTTTCGTCCAGAATCTGGCGCCGGAACCGAAAGAGTGCTGCAGGTCGGCCGCCGGTTGCGGACTGCGTCAATCCGGTCGGTTCCACCAGTTCGGCTCCCTCGACGAGACGCCGGAAATTCTGCTTGTGCAGGTGTCGGCCCGAGATCGCCTCGACGGTGGCCTGCAGGTCCGTCAGGGTGAACTCCGACGGCATCAATTCAAACACCACCGGTCGGTATTTGATCTTTCCGCGCAACCGGGCGAGTGCTGTAGCGGCAATTCGCCTGTGATCATGACGCATTGCGATGCCGAGCGCGCCGGCGATCCGCCGCCTCGCAAGCCTGCCGTCGACGACGGCCTCATCGAGCAAGCCCGCTTCGTAGAGCAGTTCGTAGCGCTCCAGCACACGTTCTTCGTCGAACGGAAAATCATCCAGGCCGAATGCAAGCTTCAGCCGCGCGCGCCGCGCGATTTGCGGGCCGCCGGACTTTGCCACAACCGTTTCTTCCACCCAGTTTTGCAGGGCAGGCAGGATGACGTGATCAAGAACATCGGGCCTGCCCTGTCGCCAGTCCTCCCATGGCAGATAGCCGTACCAGTCACGCCATTTCGCACCGGATGCCTCCAGTCGAGCGGCGCGGTCGGCTTCCATGCGGGTGAGGGCGAGATAGCCGACCGACACCACATGCGGCCCGCGATCACCGGGCAGCTTGTGCCGCCCGCGGTCGCCAAACGTGTAGAGCTGTTCGATATAGCCAAGTTCGAGTGCAGTCTGGGCTTCGACCGTGTGGCGGAGCGACATTTCCATCGTCCGGTGCCGGGTCGGGTCAAATGGACCGAAAGGCAGGCCCTCCAGAGAGTTGTGGGTCTCGCCGACGACCAGCAGGCGAGGGCTGCGGCCCGCCATAGCGACGATGGCAGCATTGAGCCCGATCTCGATCTCGGCAGCGGCGCTCATCGGCTGAATGTTTCGCGCATCGGCAAGGGCAGGGCGAAAGGCGTATTGCCATCCGCATCGGCACCGCGCCCGATCGATTTGACCGCCGCAATCAGCCTGCCGCCCCGCCCAAGCATCTGGTCGCCGATCTCGATCAGCAGCATGTTCGGCGTGGCAAACGGCGATGCCGCGCGCAATCTGTTGGCCAGATCCTCGTCATCGTCATCCGGCGCGACTGCCAGGCTTGCGATCAGGGCTGCGGCCGGCGAGCGCGATACGCCCATCCAGCAATGCACGATCAAGGGCGCCTCACGATCCCAGGACCGGGCAAAGTCGATGATCTGACCGACATGCACCTCCTGCGGCGCGATCAGGTCGCCGGTCCCGGCAACCGTGATGTCATTGACCCCGAGCTTCAGATGCCGGTCCGCGCGGATGACTGCCGGCCGATGGAAATCCTGATTGACGGCCAAAAGGCTGATCATCTCGCACGCCTTGTGGCGAACGGCCATTTCCGCGATGCGCGCGAGTGGCGAAACGACGATCAGGCTCATCTTGCCTCCATGGGCAGGTTCGCGCGCTGAGCTTCCAGCGCCTCGAAGCGCTCCAGGAACTTTGCCTGAGCCAGATAGGCGGGCAGGGGCTCGATTGCCACCATGTCACGGGTAAAGCCGCGCGGTTGGCCAAAATACTTGCGCGCCTCTGCCTCGGAAAATCCGGCGAGCACGGTGGCCTCGAAATAGGCGCAGACGATATCGGCCTTCTTGATCTGGTCTTTCAATGACGCTTTGGCATGCGCCGGCAGGCTGAAGCGCAGATGGATGGCCGCCTCCAGCCGCTTTTCGACAACCTTGTAACCGCCGCCGACCACCGCCTTGAACGGCGAGATCATGTCGCCGATGACATATTCCGGCGCATCGTGCAGCAAGGCGACCAGCAGATCATCCAGCGTCGCCTTCGGGTTCGACCGGCGAAAGATGTCCTCGACGATCAGGCTGTGCTGGGCAACTGAAAAGGCGTGGTCGCCAGAGGTCTGGCCATTCCATCTTGCGACACGGGCAAGGCCATGGGCAATGTCGGAAATCTCCACGTCGAGCGGCGAGGGATCGAGAAGGTCGAGCCGACGCCCCGAAAGCATGCGCTGCCAGGCACGTCCCGAAACGGTGTCAGCCGGAAGCATGCTCAGCTTTCCTCCGCGTTTGCCGGGAAGGTCAGCGCCGTCCAGCCGGGCAGGCTGACAGCAATCGGCACCTCTCCGGCAAGGATCGCCGCACCCTTGGCCATGGCTTCGCCAGCTTTGTCGATGCGCAGGATGGCGAGCCCGCGCAGCCCGGCCACCGTCCCGAGCGTGCCGATGATCTTGCCGTCAACTGTCACGTCGCTGCCGCTCGGGGGAAGAGGGCTTTCGGCCGCCACGATCACTGCGCGGCGCCGTGCCGTCGAGCGATGATGCATGCGCGACACCACTTCCTGGCCGACGTAACAGCCCTTCCGGAAGGATACCCCGCCGGATTTATCGAGCAGCACGTCATGCGGGAAGGCATCCTGCAGGCCGTAGTCGCTCCCTGATTCGGCCACGCCGCTCAGAATGCGCAGCGCATCATAGGCGCTGACCGGTCCTGCCTCGGCAGATGAGCCGATGCGGCGACGAACATCGACGCCTGCCACGGCAAAGCGGTGGTCGGAGATGCCTGCATCAGATTGGTCCGTGCCCCAACTGACCGTTGCGCCGTTTTCGCCGAAAGCTTCGATCACGACGGGCGCGCGCAATTTGTACATCGAAAGCCGACGGATCAGCGCTTCCTGCTGATCTGCCCGCGTGTCGATCACGAAGTCAGCGTCCTCACGCCAGATCAGGAAGTCGAACAGGATCTTGCCTTGGGGCGTCAGCAGAGCGCCCGGCAAAGCCAACCTCGTCTGAAGTGCGGCCAAGTCCGTGGTAATCAGGTTTTGCAGGAAAGGCTCGGCATCGGGACCGCTGATCCGGATGAAGGCGCGGTCGGGCAGAAAAGCTGAGGGCATGATAAATCACCGCGATGAGTTCGATGCCGGAAGAGTTAAGAGCTGCAAGTCTAAACGACAAGCCGCCTCTGTCACAGCCCACAGATTGACCACGGTCAATCAATCGCCAGCGGTGAAGAACTTCCAGCGCCCGTCCGGGGTGATGCCGGCACGGAAGAAGTTGTAATTGCCGTATTCCTGCATCTCGGCGACATCGCCGGCAGTGACGATTCGCAGCAGTTCGACTTTCTCGACCGGCGTCAGTTTGCCGAGCTGCTTTCCGGCAAAATAGGGCCAGACATAGGCTTCGTCCGGTGTACCCTTGTCGACATGCACGAAGCCGGTTGACAGGATGTCGAGAAGTATGGCCAGGATTTCCATGCCTTCCGGATCACCCGATAGCGACTTCAGCAGGTCGATCGGATCCTTGTCGCTGCCCTCCAGCTGTACCTGGGTCTGATCCGGGCCGGGATTCATCAGCGGGCGCAGCCGCGAAATGTCGCCTGTCGCGGCGGCGTCGATGATCAATTGACGCATGCGGCGCACGGGCTCGGGTGCTTTTTCGATGTCATAGAAGACTTCCGCCGGCGGTTCGTCAGGCTCCGGCGCCGCTGTGTCGTGCTGTTCGGGCGCCTTGATCAGCGGATCAGGATCGGGAATGCCGTCTTCCGGCGGCAGTTCTTCGCCTTCTTCGTCGATGCCGGGTTCAGCCTTACCCGGAGCAGGATTGTCAGCGGCGGGCGGTGTGATGTCCTTGATATCGGACAACGCCAAGGCTGGGCGTGCAGGCAAGATCGTCGCGCCAGTTGCCGCGAAAACGGTCAAGGCGCTCGTCAGGCAAAGGAGCCGGACCCGCGAAGCGAACGTCATGATGCATCCCTGATTAAAGTGTCACTGAACCCGGCGTTCGGGCGAAAACTCGCCGGCAAGCAGCCGGTCCTTCAGTGCGTCGAGAATGGCTTCTGCGCCATGTTCCCCATGAATGCGAATGGTTTCGCGCATGGCCAGCGCAAACGCGGCGTCCGCGATGATTTCCGGCTCGATACCGTCTGCCATGCCGTCGGCCCAGGCTTCATTCTGGTATTCCAGCGCGGCCTGCATCTTTTCGTGAACGATCATTTCGTCGATCTCGTTGCGGCGCGGTTCCATGGGCATTCCTCGAAGCACAATCTTACTCAGTCATTAACAACACTATCAGCCTTTTGCCAAAACGACACGGGGCACAGCCAAAAGAGGTGAATTAATCGTTAATTTCCATAGCGGGCGGTAATTTCCGTGGCGAGTGTTGCGCCTTCGTTACGGTAGTTCTCCTCTGCCCGAACCGCAGCCGCAGTGCAAGAGGTGTAAACCGATGCGAAAGATCGGTAGCCACGGTTGTAGGCGGCCGTCAGCCGCGCCCGCCGTTTCGGCTCGTCTTTTGTCTCGACGTCGATCAATGCCTGGACGGCATCGCGCCATTCCGGCTCGCTCTGCTTGTTGCACAGATTGCGCAGATAATGCACCGCGCCGACGACTTCCGAAAGCCGGCCAAGCCGTCCGTCATAAGGCGTCGGCTTTTCAGGATCCGGCGCGTTTCGAATGATGTCCTCGATTGTATACTGCGCCATCACAGGTGTTGTGGGCGCGATAGTGAAACCTGCCGTCGCCACAACAATTGCCATCGCCGGCCAGACAGATCTGCGGATGACTGGATCAAACGCCATTGCTCAAGCTTCCGACAGATCGCGAAGTGCGACCAGGCGCATCACGCAGTCGCGCACGCTCGGCGGAACCGGCAGTGCGAAGATTTCCTCAGGCATGTACCAGCCGGCTTCAAGTGCGTCGCTTTCCGCCTTGGCGATGGATGTGTCGTCGGCCTCGACGCGGAAGACCGACAGCAGGTAATGGCTTCCGGCAACGCCCGGTTCAGGCAGCAGTTCGACTGTCTCGAACAATTGCGGATTGCGCCCAACCACGCCGGTCTCCTCAAGCAGTTCGCGCAGCGCCGTCTCGGCGGGCGTTTCACCCGGCTCGGCCCTGCCGCCCGGGAAGGCGAACAGATTGGCTGCCGGCGGATTGCCGCGGCGCACGAGCAGGAACCGCCCCGACCGTTCGACGATTGCTGAGGAGGCAAGACGAGCTTGGCTCATGGAAAGGCTTACTCCAAATGGCAGGCAGAGACGCGGAGACACGAAAGAAACGAAGCAGTCGATCGCACGAACTATCGCCACTTTTGCCGGTCGCGGCAAGGTCTGCCGCGCTTGACCGGTCCGAAACAGGGTGCGATGAAATGCGGATGTGTGGACGTTACGCATTGACGGCAACAGCCGAGCAACTGATCGAGCATTTCGGCCTGATGGAAGTCGAGGACTTTCCGGCGCGTTTCAACATTGCCCCGACGCAGCCGATTCTGATCGTGGAACCTGCCCCGCCGGCCGACCGTGGCAGCAACGCGCCGGACCGCAAGGCGCTGCTTGTGCGCTGGGGGTTGATCCCGGGATGGGTCAAGGATCCGGCTGAATTCACCCTGTTGATCAATGCCCGCTCAGAAACGGCGATCAGCAAGCCGTCGTTCAAGGCGGCGATGCGCCATCGCCGCGTGCTGATCCCGGCATCCGGATTTTACGAATGGCATCGGCCATCGAAGGAAAGTGGCGAAAAATCGCAAGCCTACTGGATCCGCCCGAAGCGGGGTGGCATCGTCGCCTTTGCCGGGTTGATGGAAACCTATATGTCGAAAGACGGTTCGGAACTCGACACCGGCTGTATTCTGACAGTCGCCGCCAACCAGACGATCCGGCCTGTCCATGACCGTATGCCGGTGGTCATCGCACAGCAAGATTTCACCCGTTGGCTCGATTGTCTCAATCAGGAGCCGCGCGAAGTGGCCGACCTGATGAAACCGGCGGATGAGGATCTGTTCGAGGCCATTGCCGTCTCGGATCTGGTCAACAAGGTCGCCAATGTCGGCCAGGACCTGCAGACGCCGGTTGTGCCACGTATTGAACTGCAAAAGCCCGCCTCGAAGAAGTCCGAGGGCGGGCAGATGAGCCTGTTCTGATCAGGAAATCGATCGCCGCAAAGCTTGGGTCGTTCAGGCGACCTTGGGGGCGGGCTTGGGCTTCAGCATCAAGGCTGCCGCGATCACGGCCTTGAGGCCGATCGGCTGGTAGTTCGCCACCAGATTCTGGTTCGCCGGCTTTTGTTGCTCGGCTTCGTTCTGGGCTGTCATTGTCATGTTCCTCTGAATGTTCCTGACCGCAGTATTTGTTTTTTCGCTCTCTCTGCGGAGATCATGACAAAAGCGTGGCCGAAGCACAGAGACAAATCAAATTTAAACAAAAAGGATACATTCAGCGAGCTTCGCGCATCGAAAGGCGCTGTTTTGGCCGCGCTTTGCCCCGGAAATGCAGGAAAACCGTCTCAAACGCCCCGATCGATCTCGCTCAGACCTTTTTCGGCTGTTTCCTCGCCAATCGTCAAAGTGCCATAGCGGCGGTGCCAGCTGCGGGCACCGAAAGGCAGCGAGCAGAGGTAGAGAATCACCGTCACGACAAGAACTTCCCACGTGAAGCTCATCAGCAGGGCAACGTAGAGCACGACACCGAGGATCATCGGGAAGACCAGATCGCGGCGGATATGGCCAAACCCCGACTTGCCCGACCAGACGGGAAGACGGCTGACCAACAGATAAGCGATGATGATCGTATAGGCGGTGCTTGCATAGGCAAAGATGCCGACCGGCGCTACGCCGAGAAAGCCCAGATAGACCGGTAGCAGCACGAGGAGCGCACCGCCGGGGGCAGGCACGCCAACGAAGAATTCCGATTGCCACGGTGCCTTGGTTTCCCGCTCGGACATCACATTGAACCGCGCCAGCCGAAGACCCGCCGCGATTGTATAGATCAGCGCCGCGATCCAGCCGAGCGAGCGGGCCTGATCCAGCACGAAGACATAGAGTACGAGGGCAGGGGCCACGCCGAAATTGATGATATCGGCAAGCGAATCCATCTGCGCGCCAAATTTCGACGTCGCTTTCATCATCCGGGCGATGCGTCCGTCGATACCATCGAGAAATGCGGCCGCCAAAACCATGGCGACGGCCAGTTCATACCGATTTTCAAACGCAAGACGGATGCCGGTCAATCCGGCGCAGATGGCGAGCACCGTGATCAGGTTTGGCACAACGAGGCGCAAGGGGATTTCCCGCAGCCTTGGGCCTCGGGCACTGTTGTCCTGCTGGCCGGTCGATCCTGAAGTCGTGTTGGCGACTGCATGGTCGGGTGTCTGGTCTGGCGTTTCCATCGGCTCGTCCCTTAGCTGCGGCGGCTGACGACCGGACCCTTGGCCGAACCGAATTCGGCAATGACCGTTTCGCCGGCAATGGCTGTCTGGCCAAGCGAGACCCGCGGTTCGGCACCTGCGGGCAGGAAGACGTCGAGGCGCGAGCCGAAACGAATGAGACCGAAGCGCTCGCCGGCGTTCAGGGTGTCGTTAGGATTAGCCCAGCAGACGATGCGACGGGCGACAAGACCTGCAATCTGCACAACGCCTATAGTGCCATGCGCCGTGTCGATCACCAAGCCATTGCGCTCGTTCTCGACGCTGGCCTTGTCCAGTTCCGCATTGAGGAAGCTACCCTCTTTATAGGCGATATTGCTCACCCGGCCGCGCATCGGAGCGCGGTTCACATGGCAGTTAAATACATTCATGAAAATGGTGATGCGCAACATCGGCTCGGATCCGAGCTGGAGCTCTTCCGGCGGCACCGACATCTGCACCGATGATACGCGACCGTCGGCCGGGCTGATCACAAGATCGTCATCCTGTGGTGTCATGCGCTCAGGATCGCGGAAGAAGTAGGCGCACCACAGCGTCAGGATCA
This sequence comes from Rhizobium sp. CECT 9324, assembly GCF_918741265.1. NCBI lineage: Bacteria > Pseudomonadati > Pseudomonadota > Alphaproteobacteria > Hyphomicrobiales > Rhizobiaceae > Rhizobium > Rhizobium sp. CECT 9324. The sequence continues at coordinate 1,831,285 of NZ_CAKKMZ010000001.1, forward strand.
AGCCGACCCAGAACAGCGGGTCCCACAACCAGCCAAGGACCAGCGAGCCGACGAAAAAGGCCGCAATGAAGGGATAACCCTCCTTGTGAACCGGCACGATCGTCTTGCGGATGGTTTCGAGCAAATCCATGGAATCCTCAGTCTTTTGAGAAAAGTTCGCCCGCTGAGTACCGCGAAAGTACGCCGCGGGCAATGCTGACGGGCCAAACTGGCGCGCAAAAGCCGGGCTGCGACATCGGCAACCGGCCCAAAATAAATCAGTGTGTTTATGATCTATAGCGATAAACTATCAATAATTGCTCCCTAAAAAAGAGGTGGTAGATATATCAATTGCGTGCACGGCTGCGGCCATGTGCGCCGAATGGCATGGATGATTTTGTTGAATTTAGCCAGAAAACCGGAGTTTTTTCAGGCGCGCCCCGGAACCGTCACCGGTTTGTGCTGGTATGCTGCCAACGGCGAACCTGTTCCTGCGGAGTGCGATCTCGCGCTGACCGTTGTCGGTGATCTCGGTGTGTTGGGGCCCCATGCGATCGTGTTCCTGCCGGTATCGCCGTCCAGCACGCCCAATGGGCCCGGCCATATCCGCGCGGTTCATGGCGAAAGCGTCTACATCATTGCGGTTTCCCGCCAGTCTCTGGACCTCGCGCGACAGCAGCAGCTTTATGACGAGGGGGCCGATGACCTGCATGTGCTGGACGGGCGCCAGGCGATGTTTGCCTGCCTTGCACGCGCCAAGCGGCATTTCCAGCGATTGCATGGCGTCGAGGCGGTGCGTCGGGATCTGAGAGAGCGACTGGACGTGTTGCAGGCCGCCCTCGATCATCTGCCGACCCCGATTTATCTGAAGGATCTTGATGGGCACTATCTGGCCTGCAATACGGCCTTTGCAAGCCTGCTGAGTCGCCCGCGCGAAGACGTCATAGGCCACCGGCTCCACGAACTCGCTCCGTCTGAGACGGCCGAAAAACACGAGACGTCCGACGCCCATCTTCTCCAGATCGGTGGCGTGATGTGTTACGAAACCGATGTCTGCCTGCATGACGACGATGAGCGCTACGTCATGTTGCACAAGGCGCTGGTCACGGACGAGCACGGCAAGCCATGCGGCATTGCCGGCGTCATGATTGACATCACCGAGCGCAAACGTCTTGAGGCAAGGCTGATGAACGCCGCCGAGCGTGATCCGCTGACGGATGCCTACAATCGCCGAAAGTTCTTTGAAATCGCTAACGACGCAATTGCCGATGCGATCGCGCACGGCGAGACGCTCTGTGTTGCGGCCATTGATGTCGACCATTTCAAATCGATCAATGATGAGTTCGGCCACGCTGAAGGGGATATCACGCTGTGTTCGATCGTTGATATCCTGCGTTCGCACGAGACAGAAGGCATGATCGTGGCGCGTGCCGGTGGCGAGGAATTCTTCGTCTTCTTCTTTGGCACCGCTGCCGCCAGGGCAGAGGAAATCCTGCAGGCGATGCGCACCGAAATCAGCCACTATTGCCAGATCAGGACCGCGGCCGGCGGGCTGGCGGGTACGATCAGTGTCGGCATGGCGGTCTTTGATCCGGCTGCCGAAAACATCGACCGCGCCCTGCGCCGCGCCGATGCAGCGCTTTACCACGCCAAGCGCAACGGCCGAAACCGCCTGAGCCGCGCCAAATAGGGGCGGTGTCAGGCGGGGAGGCTGGCTCCCGTCAGATAGCTGGCGGCCGGCGGACGACCACGCCAAGTTCGTCGCTTTCGCGGACCTGCCGCAGATGCTCTTCCGCCTGGGTCGCCTCCCGCTGGCGGTTCCACATCGAGGCATAGAGCCCATTTTGCGACAGAAGATCGTTGTGGCTGCCGCGCTCGGCAATCTCGCCGCCCTTGAGCACGATGATTTCGTCCGCGCCGACCACCGTCGACAGCCGGTGTGCAATGACCAGGGTCGTACGGTTTTTCGACACGATGTCGAGCGCCGACTGGATTTCATGTTCGGTGGTGGTGTCGAGTGCCGATGTCGCCTCGTCGAGGATCAGGATCGGTGGGGCCTTGAGCACGGTGCGGGCAATCGCGACGCGCTGCTTTTCTCCGCCCGAAAGCTTCAGCCCACGTTCGCCGACCATCGTGCCGTAGCCGTCCGGCAACTCCTTGATGAAGTGGCCGATCTGGGCAATTTCCGTTGCTTGCTCGATTTCCGCGTCACTCGCGCCGGGGCGGCCGTAACGGACATTGTAGGCAATGGTGTCGTTAAACAGCACGGTATCCTGCGGCACCATGCCGATGGCGCTGCGCAGCGACTTCTGCGTCACGTCGCGCACATCCTGGCCGTCGATGGAGATCGAACCCTGCTGCACGTCGTAGAAGCGGTAGAGCAGGCGCGAAATTGTCGATTTTCCGGCACCCGACGGGCCGACTACGGCGACCGTCTTGCCGGCCGGAACCTCGAAGGAAATGCCCTTGAGGATCGGCCGCTCGGGGTCGTAGTGGAAATGCACATCCTTGAAGGCGATCGCGCCCTTGTCGATGGATAGCGTCGTCGCATCCGGCTTGTCGACCACTTCCGCCTCGACCTCGAGCAGATCGAACATCTGTTCGATATCGGTCAGACCCTGGCGGATTTCGCGGTAGACGAAGCCGATGAAGTTGAGTGGCATGGCCAGCTGCATCAAAAGCGCATTGACGAAGACGAAGTCGCCGATCGTCTGCTGGCCGCTCTGCACGGCCAGCGCCGACATCACCATGATCACGGCGGTGCCGACGCCGAAAATCACGCCCTGGCCGAAGTTCAGCCAGCCTAGCGAGGTCCAGACCTGGGTCGCCGACTTTTCGTAGCGCTCCATCGACTGGTCGAAGCGCCTGGCTTCCATCTCTTCGTTGCCGAAATATTTCACCGTCTCGAAGTTCAGCAGCGAATCGATTGCCTTGGTATTGGCGTCCGTATCGCTGTCGTTCATCGCCCGGCGAATGCCGATGCGCCAGTCGCTGGCGCGGATGGTGAACCAGATATAGGCCCAGACGGTGAAGGCTGTGATGGCGAGATAGGAGAAGCCATAGCTCCACCAGAAGATCGCCGCCGTCAGCAGGAATTCGATCAGGGTCGGAATGGAATTGAGGATGGTGAAGCGGACAATCGTTTCAATGCCCTTGGTGCCGCGTTCGATGATCCGCGACAGGCCACCGGTCTTGCGCTCCAGATGGAAGCGCAGTGACAACTGGTGCATGTGCACGAAGGTGCGAAAGGCCAATTGGCGCACGGCATACTGGCCGACGCTGGCAAACAGCGCGTCACGCAACTGGTTGAGGCCGACCTGGGCAATGCGGGTCAGATTGTAGAGGACAACCAGCACGACAGCGCCCAAGAGGAAGGTCGGCAGCAAGCCGACCATGTCGAGCTTGCCATTCAGTGCATCGGTCGCCCATTTGAAGAAATAGGGAACCAGGATCAGCACGAATTTCGAGATCACCAGAAACACCGTCGCCCAGACGACGCGCATTTTCAGGTCCAGCCGGTCGGAAGGCCACATATAGGGCCAGAGGTTGACCAGCGTATCCATCGGATTGCTGGAATCCGCCGAAACGGTCTTCTTCTTGGTTGCCATTGGACGAGCCCCCGCCATGATCGCATGCAGATAAAAAGCGGCGACCCGTTGGGGCCGCCGCTTGGCATCACATAAGTTCTATAGCAACCGATTGCAATGATCGGCAGGGGCCACAGCGTAGAACGATCAGTTCACCGCTTCGCCACTCAGCCGCTTGCGGTGGATTTCCTCGGCATTCGGCAATGCTTCGGTCGGCACATTGAAGATCTGGCCGGGTTCGATACGATCCGGATTGCTGATCTGCTCGGCATTGGCGAGGTAAATGGTCGTATAGCGCACGCCCTGGCCATAGAGACGACGGGAGATCTGCCACAGCGTATCGCCACGGCGGATGATCACACTCGACTTGCTCTCGGACAATGGCGCCTGTTCGATCACCTTCGGTTCGCCCGAAACACTTGCGCCGCTGTCGGTCTGCGTCGCAGCCACGGTGCTCTGGGTGCCCAAGGCGACGACAGGCGCAGGCAGTGGCATGGACAGCAAGTTACGGATCAGGCCGACGATCTTCGGCAGCGCTGCACCCAGTCCGTCGATGTCGCCAGGCTTGATGGCGCGCAGTGTCGAAAGCGCTTCGCGTGCCGTGGTTGCGCTCTTTGCCACCTGCTCGACAAGTTCAGCCGGAGCCGCCGCCGTCGGGCGGAAGTCGATGATCGACTGCAGGCCGAATTCGGTGGCGGAGCGGGCCGCGGCAACCTGTTCCAGCACGGGCTTCTTGCCGTCGGCATACAGGCCTTCGAGAATGGTCAGACCCTTGGTCAGGGCCATGCGCAGCCGTTCGAACTCGGCCAGATCGGGACCGGCTTGCGCGGTTGCATCGTTGGTGCCGGGTGTCTGCGCCACGACGGAAACCTGCTCGCCTTCCGGACGCTCGAACGGCACGGAGGCGCGCACGATGACTTTGCCAGCGGCATCAAGCAGCTCGACCTGGATGATGTGGCTGCCGACCGAAAGCTTCACTTCGCCCTCGATAATGAAATTGCCGCTGGCATCGGTAGTGATTTCACCGATGACGGTCTTGTCGGCAAAGCCTCGTACGGTCGAGCCTGCAGGTGCCTTGCCGGCAACAAAAATCTTGTCGCCTTCGATTTCGACGGCACTGACCTGCACTTCGGCTACACCGTTGACGGACACGGCTGCCGCTTTCGGATCGACCGAAGCGACGTCGGTGGTCGCAACGGCTGGATTGCTCGCGGAGACAGTCGTGGATGTTGCCGGTGCAGTTGTGGCATCGGTGGATGCTGTCGCTGCCGGGAGCCTTCCCTGGGTCGCGGTCGTGCCCGATGCCGCGGGCTGACCGGGAAGGGTGATCATGCGGCTGGCTTCGCCCGGCTTGGAAACCATGGCCAGCAATTCGCCCTTGCCGCCTGCCGGCACCGAAATGGTTGCGACTTCGTCCGAAGTCACGACCCGGCCGTCGGGGTCGGTCGCACGCAGTTGCAGAGAATGGTCGCCCGCCGAGAGCGGATTGTCGAGCACGGCGGCAAAATCGCCGGTGCCATCGACCGTGAGGGATGAAATCACCGTGTTGCCGTTGACGATCTCGACCTTGGCGCCCGGCGTCGCATTGCCGGCGATGACGGTCGAGCCGTCCGGTTCGACACGAAGCACATCGAAGCGCGGTACAGAAGCCTCTGCATCGGTTGCTGCGGCAGTCTCGACCGGCTTGCCGAGCAGGGCATCCTTGATCGAGCCGATCATGCTGGCCGCCTTGGCGGGATCGGCCGGCAATTGCTGGATGATCGCCAGCGCCTTGGCCGCATCGGCCTGTGCCGACTTCAGAGCGCCGCCGATTTTTTCGTCCAGACCTTCGGGAATTTCAATGGCGGCCAAGGCGGCGATGGCACCCTGGGCCAGTGTCTTCGCCGCGCTATAGGCTTCGACACCGGGCGTGCGGCCGTCGGCAAAGAGAGCGGAAATGCTGTCCACGGCCTTGACGGCTTCGGCCTTGAGGCGATCCATCTTTTCACTGGCCACGGTGGCGATGTCACCAGCGACGGTCTCTGCTGCTGCAGAGGCCTTGTCGGCGATTGCCTTTGCCGCATCGGCGGCAGCCGTCACCGTCGGCGCCGATGCGTCCGTCGGATTGAGGCGCGGCATCACGACAAACACCATCAACATGGTTGCAATGGCAAGCACGAACAGGACCAGCCAAAGGGCGCGGTTCTTCATCTCAACAGTCTCCTAGCGGTACATCCGCCATATCCATTGGAATTGCTAGCGTTATCCGATGGCTACGACAAGCGGGGCCGCGTGATTCTGGCCGAATGCACAAGGCTTTTTAGCCAAATTTGTTGACCTGACCGACGGCAAATAGTCTTTTGTGGGTATGACAGAGCATAACTCCACGATTCGATCCGTTTGCGTTTACTGTGGCTCTCAGCCCGGACGCGATCCTGCCTTTATGGAAGCCGGCCGCCAGTTGGGCCGATCGCTTGCCGAAAACAACATTCGCCTGATCTATGGTGGCGGTACCAAGGGCATCATGGGGGCCGTCGCCGCAGGCGTTCTGTCTGCCGGCGGCCAGGTCACAGGCATCATTCCCGAATTCCTGGTCGACATGGAGGCGACGCGCCATTCACTCGGCCAGCTCAGCGAACTGATTATCACGCAGGACATGCACGAGCGCAAGCACGCGATGTTCGAACGCTCGGATGCATTTGTCACGCTACCCGGCGGTATCGGCACATTGGAAGAGATCGTCGAGATCATGACCTGGGGCCAGCTCGGCAGGCACGCCAAGCCGATGGTCTTTGCCAATATCAACGATTTCTGGAAGCCGATGCTGGAACTGATCGACCACATGTCGGCGGCCGGTTTCATCCACACGGCACACCGGGTCCGCCCGCTGGTCATCGATCAGGTTGAGGATATCGTCCCGGCAATCATCGATCGCTGGGACATGAGCGCCAATCCCGAAGGCGAAGCGGCGATTATTTCCAAGCTTTGAGGCTTGGGCGCAACCTCAGTCGACGATGTAAAGCTTGGCGCCGATTGCGGTCGATGAGCGATGCGGCTCGGCCTTGTCGGCAACCTGATAGGTCATGCCGGGTTTGAGAACGAAGACGCGCCCGTCTTCAAGCTCGGTTGTCAGCTCACCCTCGAGGCACAGAAGGATATGACCTTTCACGCACCAGTGGTCGGCCAGGTAACCCGGCGTATATTCGACCATGCGCACCCGGATGTCGCCGAACCGGCGCGTCTGCCATGTCGCGGACCCGGTCTCGCCCTTGTGCTCGGTCTTTTCGACTGAAGCCCAGTCGGTCGTGCCGAACGCTATGTCGCTGATCTGCATCGCCCGTCTCCGCTATAGTCTTTAGCGCGCGCGGTAGTCGCGCAACATCGACCAAGAATAGATGAACAGTGCCGCCCAGATCAGCGGGAAGGCGATCATCTTCGCCGTGCCGAAAGGCTCCTTGAAGATGAACACCGCAATCAGGAAGATCATCGTCGGCGCGATATACTGCATGATGCCGATGGTCGACAGCTTCAGAAGCTTTGCGCCATTGGCATAGAGGATCAGCGGGATCGCTGTGACCAGACCGCTCGCCGCCAGAAGCACGGTATCGCTTGTGTTGGTACCGAAATGCGCTTGTCCGGTCATCGCCAGATAGATGACGTAGCACAGCGCAAACGGAGCCAGCAGCAGCACTTCGAGCAGGAAACCCTGGTTCGGGCCGATCGGAAGTGTCTTGCGGAAAAAGGCGTAGAGCCCCCAGGAGAAGGTGAGGCAGAGGGCGACGATCGGCAGGCGGCCGGCATCGACCGTCAGGATGACGACAGCGACAACCACCAGCGCCAGCGCCGCGATCTGGGCGGGTTTCAGCTTTTCCTTCAGCAGCACGGCGCCGAGAAAGACGGAAAACAGCGGATTGATGAAATAGCCGAGCGCCGTATCCAGTGCATGGCCGGCGCCGATCGCCCAGACATAGATGCCCCAGTTGATGCTGATCAGGAAGGCCGTGACGGCGGCCATGCCCAGCATGCGCGGGCTGCGGAAGGCGAGCTTCAGGTCGTCCATGCGCCGGAGCGCGAGAAGGATCAGGCCCGCAACGGGAACCGACCAGAGAATACGATGGGCGATTACCTCTGTCGGCGAAATATGCCCGACAGCCTTCATGTAGAGGGGCAGGAAGCCCCAGAGGAAATAGGCGGAGAGGGCGAAAGCGAACCCGCTGGCCGAGTCTTCATTTTTTGCCACCGGCGCGGCATTTTCGGTTGCCATGGTGTTTTCTCCCTCAAAGCCATCGCCTTAGTCAAACGGGCTGTGATGGACAAATTCATTCCGTTGATGATTGTTTCAGCGAGATACGACCGCGTTGGTGGTCCCCGGGCGTTCTACGATATCCGCCCATATTGGGCGAGAAAATCGAGCATCACCCGGATTCGCGCCGGCAGATGGCCGCCCTGGCCGACATAGACGGCATGAAAGGGCTCGCTGCGCCGGGTGCGTGGATCATCGAGCACGGTTACCAGCCGGCCGGCCTTCAGGTCCTCTGCGACGGTAAAGCGGGCAAGCCGCACAAGGCCGGCACCGCCGATGGCGAAATGCCGGAGCGCTTCGCCATCACTGGCGCTGAGGCGACCGGTCACGGGCACCTCGACGATCGCGTCGCCTTGCGGCGCGGACCATTCGCGGTGCACCCGCACATAACCGAACCCCAACCGGCTGTGACGCTCCAGATCGGATGCGGTTTCCGGCACACCATGGCGTGCCAGATAGGTGGGCGAAGCGACGATGACCAAAGGTGTCTCGCCGAGTTTGCGCGCGACCAGGCTGGAATTGCGCATGTCGCCAGCGCGGATGGCGATGTCGGCCCGCTCTGCCAGCAGGTCGACGACGAGATCGGTCTGGATCACTTCGACCGAAATGCCGGGATATTGCTCCAGGAATTGCGCGAGTATCGGTGCCAGCACATGCGTGCCATAGGATGCGCTGGTGTTGATCCGGATCAGGCCACGCGGATCATCGAGATTGGCGGCACTGCGCTCGGCCTCCTCGATATCGGCCAGAATGCGCACCGAGTGCTCGTAGAAACTGCGTCCTTCCGGCGTCAGCAGCAGTTTGCGGGTCGAGCGGCTGACCAGCCGTGTGCCGAGCCGCGTTTCCAGCCGGGCGACGAGCTTGCTGACCGCCGATGGCGTCATGCGGAAAAAGCGGGCGGCGGCAGAAAAGCCTCCTTGTTCCACCACCTGGACGAAGACTTCCATTTCACCGGATCTGTTGATGTCCTGCCGTGCCATAGTGTGAATTCAATTCATGAATGTTGTGCTTTATCGCAGACTATTTCACCGAGCGTTGGATGTCTATCTGGAGTGCATCTCATCCAACAAGGACGCACTTCCATGCCTCTTGCTCTTTATGCCCTGACAGTCGGCGCCTTCGGTATCGGCGTCACGGAGTTTGTCATCATGGGCCTGCTGATCGATGTCGGCGCCGATCTCGGCGTTTCCATAGCGGCCGCCGGTCTGCTGATTTCCGGCTATGCCCTCGGTGTCGTCTTCGGCGCACCGATCCTCACAACCCTGACCGGCCGCTTGCCGCGCAAGACGGTGCTGATCGCACTGATGGTCATCTTCACCATCGGCAATATCGCCTGTGCGCTGGCGCCAAACTACGAAACCCTGATGGCTGCAAGACTTGTTGCAGCGCTTGCCCACGGCACCTTCTTCGGTGTTGGTTCGGTCGTCGCAACCGGGCTGGTAGCCCCGGAACGCCGGGCATCCGCCATTGCCGTGATGTTCACCGGCCTGACGGTCGCCAATATCGCCGGCGTGCCCTTCGGTACCTGGCTCGGCCAGGAATATGGCTGGCGCACAACTTTCTGGGCCGTTGCCATCGTCGGCATCGTGGCGCTCGCCGTGCTCGCGATCTTCCTGCCCCGCGATGAGCAGAAGCCCGAAGCCCAGGATTGGCGCGCCGATCTCGCCACCATGGCCCGTCCGCAGGTTCTCGCAGGTCTGGCGATCACGGTCCTCGGCTATGCCGGCGTCTTCACCGTCTTCACCTACATTGCCCCGGTCCTCACCGAGATCACCGGCTTTTCGGCGGCCGCCGTCTCGCCGATCCTGCTGGTCTTCGGCGGTGGTCTGATCGTCGGCAATCTCCTCGGTGGCAAGCTGGCCGACCGCAATCTCGACCGTTCCGTCCTGGTGACCCTGGCAGTCCTGACTTTGTCGCTCGCCGCCATGACCGTGGTTCTCGACAACAAGATCCTGACCATCGCCTTTGTCGGCCTTGTCGGCGCAGCAGGCTTTGCGACCGTCGCACCTTTGCAGATGCGCGTCCTGCAAAAGGCGGAAGGCGCAGGCCAGGCATTGGCGTCGAGCTTCAACATTGCCGCCTTCAACCTCGGCAATGCCATCGGCGCCTGGGTTGGTGGACTGGCGATTGAACAGGGCCCCGGTCTGGCAGCGCTGCCGCTGGTGGCCGCCGCTTTCCCGCTGGCTGCCCTCGTCCTGTCGATTATCGCAACCCGTCTCGACCGGCCGAGCCCGCGTGGGCAGCACGCGGCTGCCTGATCAAGCAGCAATCATGTCATCCGTATACAGAAAGGATAATCCTATGGAATATCGTCAATTGGGGGCTTCGGGCCTCAGGGTTCCGGTCTTGAGCTTTGGTGCCGGTACATTCGGCGGCTCCGGTCCGCTGTTCGGCAATTGGGGCACGTCCGATGCCGCAGAAGCCCGCCGGCTGGTCGATATCTGCCTCGAAGCCGGGGTCAACCTCTTCGACACGGCCGACGTCTATTCGGCCGGCGCTTCCGAAACGGTGCTGGGCGAGGCGATCAAGGGACGGCGCAATGATGTGCTGATCTCCACCAAGCTCGGCCTTCCCATGGGCGATGGGCCGGCCGAATACGGCACCTCCGCCAGCCGCATCGCAACCGGCGTCGATGCCGCCTTGAAGCGCATGGGCACCGACTATATCGACCTGCTCCAGCTGCACGCCTTCGACGCGTCGGTCCCGGTCGAAGAGGTGCTGGCCGCGCTCGATCGGCTGGTGACGGCGGGCAAAGTCCGCTATGTCGGCGCTTCCAATTTTGCCGGCTGGCAGATCATGAAGTCGCTCGCCGCCGCCGATCGCCACGGCTGGCCGCGCTACATTGCCCACCAGGTCTATTATTCTCTGGTCGGCCGCGACTATGAGTGGGACCTGATGCCGCTCGGGCAGGACCAGGGCGTCGGCGCCATGGTCTGGAGCCCGCTCGGCTGGGGCCGCCTGACCGGCAAGATCCGCCGAGGCACGCCGCTGCCGGAGAAGAGCCGCCTGCACGAGACCGCTGCCTTTGGTCCGCCGGTCGACGATGAACGGCTCTACCGTATTGTCGATGCGCTGGATGAGATTGCCGCTGAAGTCGGCAAGCTGGTTCCGCAGGTCGCGCTCAACTGGCTGCTCCAGCGTCCGACGGTGTCGTCCGTGATCATCGGCGCCCGCAACGAGGAGCAGCTGCGCCAGAACCTCGGCGCGGTTGGCTGGAACCTGACGGCCGAGCAGATCGCACGGCTGGATGCGGCAAGCGTCACGGATGCCGCCTATCCGCATTTCCCCTACTACCGTCAGGAAGGTTTCGCGCGCCTGAACCCACCGGCAGTGTGAGACGACAGCTGGATCGCCGCCTTTACTCGGCGGCGATCTGCCCTGCCATTTGCCGGTTCTTCATCAGCTTGTAGATGATACTGTCCATCAGCGCCTGGAACGAGGCGTCGATGATGTTTTCTGACACACCGACCGTCCACCAGCGGGCGCCGCTCGCATCGGTGGATTCGATCAGCACGCGGGTGATCGCCTCGGTGCCGCCGTTGAGGATGCGCACCTTGTAGTCTGCCAGTTCCAGATCGCCGATCTCGTGCTGGTACTTGCCAAGATCCTTGCGCAGCGCGATGTCGAGCGCGTTGACCGGTCCGTCGCCTTCGGCCACCGACATCACCGTTTCGCCATCGACCAGCACCCGCACAACGGCTTCCGAGACCGTCTTCAGCCGGCCATGGCTGTCGAAGCGGCGCTCGACCATGACGCGGAAACTGTCGACGGCGAAGAAATCCGGAACGGTGCCGAGCGTCTTCAGCGCCAGGAGCTCGAAGCTAGCGTCAGCGCCTTCATAGGCATAGCCCGAGGCCTCCCGCTCCTTGACGACGGAGATCAGCGTGTCGAGCTTCGGATCATCCTTCGCCACCGTGATGCCGCGGCGCTTCAACTCGTTGAGGAAATTCGCCTTGCCGCCCTGGTCCGACACCATGACCTTGCGGAAATTGCCGACGCTTTCCGGCTCGACATGTTCGTAGGTCTTCGGATCCTTGAGGAGCGCCGAGGCATGAATGCCAGCCTTGGTGGCGAAGGCCGATCCGCCGACATAAGGGCTCTGGTGGTTCGGCGAGCGGTTCAGGAGTTCGTCGAAGGCCCGCGACAGGCGGGTGAGGCCGACGAGCTTGTCCCGGTCGATCGCGGTCTCGAAGCGCGACGTGTAGGCTTCCTTCAGACAGAGTGTCGGGATGATCGTCACGAGATCGGCATTGCCGCAGCGCTCGCCAATCCCGTTCAGCGTGCCCTGGATCTGCCGCACGCCGGCCTCCACGGCGGCCAGCGAATTGGCAACGGCCTGTCCGGTATCGTTATGGGCATGGATGCCGAGCGCGCTGCCGGGAATACCGGCGGCAATCACGGCCGCTATGATCTCGCGTATTTCCGGCGGCTGGGTGCCGCCATTGGTGTCGCAGAGCACCACCCAGCGGGCACCGGCAGAATAGGCTTCTTTGGCGCAGGCCAGTGCATAGCTCGGATTGGCCTTGTAGCCGTCGAAGAAATGTTCGCAGTCGACCATGGCAAGCTTGCCTGCCGCGACCACGGCCCTGACGCTGTCGGCAATGCTCTCGAGGTTCTCCGCGTTGGTGCAGCCGAGCGCCACCTTGACGTGATAATCCCAGCTCTTGGCGACCAGACAGACAGCGTCGCTCTTCGCCTGGATCAACTGGGTGAGGCCCGGATCGTTGGAGGCGGAGATGCCGGCGCGCTTGGTCATCCCGAAGGCGACGAAGCCGGCGCGGCTGGTGCGCTTCTTGGCAAAGAAGGCCGTATCCGTCGGGTTTGCCCCCGGATAACCGCCTTCGACATAATCGATACCGAATTCGTCCAGCATGGCCGCGATTGAAATCTTGTCCTCGACGGAAAAGTCGATGCCCGGCGTCTGCTGGCCGTCCCGCAGCGTCGTATCGAACAGATAGATCTTTTCGCGTGTCATTCGTGTGCCTCCCGAGGCAATTCTTGTGTCGCATGGCCCCTCATCCGGCTGCCGCCACCTTCTCCCCGCAGGCGGGGAGAAGGCTGTTGCCGCTGCCATTTCCGTTCCCTCTCCCCGCTTGCGGGGAGAGGGCCAGGGTGAGGGGCAAATTCTTCTTACTTACGCAATCTTCCCCGCAAACCGGTCCGTCGCGCGGATCAACTGGTCGAGAATGCCGGGCTCGAGCATGGCATGCCCAGCACCCTCGATCAGGTGGAAATCCGCCTTCGGCCAGGCCTTGGCGAGCGCCCAGGCATATTTCGCCGGGCAGGGCATGTCGTAGCGGCCATGGATGATGACGCCCGGAATGTCATTCAGCTTATCGGCATCGCGCAGCAACTGCCCTTCCTCCAGCCAGCCGGCATGCACGAAGAAATGGTTTTCGATCCGCGCAAAGGCGATGGCGAAGTCATCTTCGCCGAAATGGGCGGCATAGTCCGGGTTCGGCAGCAGCGTGATGGTCTCGCCTTCCCAGGTGCTCCAGGCGATGGCGCATTCCAGTTGTTTCTGGGCGTCGTCGCCGGTCAGGTACGTGCGATAGGCGCGCATCATGTCGTGGCGCTCGCTTTCCGGGATCGGGGCGACGAAGCGTTCCCACTTGTCGGGAAACATCTCCGAGACGCCGAACTGGTAGTACCAGGAAAGCTCCGCCTTGGTCAGTGTATAGATGCCGCGCAGCACCAGTTCGGAAACCCGCTCCGGATGGGTCTCGGCATAGGCGAGCGCCAGCGTCGAGCCCCAGGAACCGCCGAACACCAGCCATTGCTCGACACTCATCAGTTCCCGCAGCCGCTCGATATCGGCAACCAGATGCCAGGTCGTGTTGGCTTCAAGCCCCGCATGCGGGGTCGACTTGCCACAGCCGCGCTGGTCGAACAGGATCACGTCATACAGTGCCGGATCGAACACCCGTCGCTGGGTCGGGTTCGATGCCCCGCCCGGACCGCCATGCAGGAAGACTGCAGGTTTTGCACCCCTGGTGCCGATGCGTTCCCAGTAGATCGTATGGCCATCGCCAACATCGAGGAAACCGGTCTCGAAAGGTTCGATTTCCGGATAGAAGCCCCGCAATTCATTCGTCATGGTCAGTCCTTTTTCGGCGGCCAGACCACCGTGTCATGATCGGGATGCTGGTGGTTGCTCGCGCTGATCACGGCGTTGCCATCCGCCAGATCGGAGCGGTCCGTCGGGTTTTCCGGCAGGCTGAAAAGTTTGTCGAAATAGGACAGGCGCGATTCCACACCGTCCTGCGAGACGGGCACGGCCGCTTCCGGTCTGTCGAGGCTCCCGATCGTCACGCTGATATAGGGCGAGCCGACGGTGCGAAAGAGCAGCGGCGTGCCGCAGTTCTCACAAAAGCCGCGGCCGCAAGGGTCGGACGAGCGGAACCAGCGCGGTTCGCCGCGCATCATCAGAAGGTTCTCGGCCCGCGTCCCGGCCAGCGCCATGAAGAAATTGCCGCCCGCCTTCTGGCACATGCGGCAGTGACAGATATGTGGGTAACCGAGTTCACCGGCCACCTTGTAACGGATCGCGCCACACTGGCAGCCACCGGAATGCACTTGGCGTGTCATGCCTGATCCTCCGGCGGCCAGACGGCTGTGTCATGGTCGGGATGCTGGAAGCTTTCGATCGAGGCGAAATGCGCCTCCATCTCCGGGCTGGTATAGGCTGGCTTTTCGAACACGTGATCAATCCACGGCAGGCGGTGATGGTGATTGACCTGGACCTGCGGTTCGAATTTTGCCGGGTTGTCGAAGGCGCCGATGGCAATCTCGATACCCTCGCCATGATGATAGGTCAGCGGCGTGCCGCATTTGCTGCAGAAACCGCGCTTCACCTTGGCCGAGGAGCGAAACAGCATCGGCTGGCCCCGTGTCCACGTCAGATGCGCATGATCGGCGGTGACAAGGGCACCAAAGAAACTGCCAAACGCCTTCTGGCACATGCGGCAATGGCAGATCGACGGCCGGCCGAGTTTCTCGGCCTGAAACCGCACTGCGCCACATTGGCAACCGCCGGAAAAGATCTCGCTCATGCCGCTCTCCTCACTGGAACATCACGTAAATTACCACGCCGGCGATGACGGCCGCCACGATCACGCCCTTGGCGATCAGTCCGCAGAGCAGCCATTTCGGCATTTGCATATTCGGGTTTGGGTTGTTTTTTGTCACGCCTTGTCCTCCGGCCAGCGCTCGGTGTCGCGATCGGGATGCTGATAGGACACGACCTCCAGCACGAAGGGCGCCTGTTCGGCATCCTCCTCGGTCGTGTGCCCGGGCAGCAGATGCAATTGGTCGACAAAGCCGATCTTGCCCTCGACGCCGAACTGCACCACGGGCGGCAAAAGCGACGGATCGTCGAATGCGCCGGCGGCAATGGCGATCCCGTCCGGCGCCTCATAGGTCAGCGGCGTACCGCAATCGCCGCAAAAGCCGCGCAGGGCGAAATTCGACGAGCGAAACGTTTTCCGTTCGCCGCGCGTCCATTCGAGCTGCGCCCCGCGGGTCGAAACCAGCGGCGCGTAATAGGCGCCAAAGGCCTTCTGGCACATCCGGCAATGACAGATCGAACTGTCCGTCAGCACACCGGTCACGCGAAACCGCACCGCGCCGCACTGGCATCCGCCGGAATGCGTGAAGGTCATTGGGCAGGCCCCGCTGTCTGGATGGTTTCAGCTAGTCTCGCTTTGCAGGTCGCGTTACCCCCCTCTGCCCTGCCGGGCATCTCCCCCACACGGGGGGAGATCGGCCACGCGGCCGCCGCCAGATTTTTGTCAGTAACACAGCTGTGACGTTTGCTCGGCCGGGCTGCTAAATTATCTGGCCTCTTTGAAAGGCAGTGCCGCGCAGCAACCCGATCTCCCCCCGTGTGGGGGAGATGCCCGGCAGGGCAGAGGGGGGTGCCCCATGCCGTGAGGCTGAAATTGAACTCCGACATTAATAAGCCCATACTTGCCATCATCGCCGTCCCTCGCCAGCAACGGTCACGATATGCAGGCAGACACCTTCGATGTCGCGCAATACGTCGTCATTCCAGAAGCGCAGAACCGTCCAGCCATCGGCTTCGAGACGGGCCGTCCTCATCCGGTCATAGTGTGCGGCATTTTCGTCGGCATGCTGGGACCCGTCGAGTTCCACGATAATCCGATGGTCGGGGCAGGCGAAATCAACGATATAGCCGGCGATGGGCATCTGGCGGCGAAAGCTGAGCCCCATCAACCTATGGGCTCTGATGGCATTCCACAGCCGCGACTCGGCATCGGTCATTGCTTTGCGCATGCGCCGCGCATTGGCGCGTCGCGCGGGAGGTATCGGCATGTGCGGCATGCAAGCCTCCGTGGAAGAGGATGACCTCAACGGAGATTGTGCTTTCTTGTCGTGCAACTCAAGAGGGAGGTTGAGCGTGCGGAGATTACCCCCCTCTGCCCTGCCGGGCATCTCCCCCACACGGGGGGAGATCAGCCAGGCGGCCGCCGCCGGATTATCTTCTGTAGCGTAGACGTGATGCCAGTGTTCTGACGGGGAAATCTCACTCGGCTTTGAACGTTCGCCTACCAATCGATAAAGCTTCTTGGAAAGGCAGTGCCGCGCAACAACCCGATCTCCCCCCGTGTGGGGGAGATGCCCGGCAGGGCAGAGGGGGGTATGCCACGGTAACAACGTCATCCTACCGCTTGACCTCCCAGGTCGTCACCCGCTCTCCGGTCTCCTTGTCCTTGCCGTCCTTGAGCTGGATGCCCCGGGTGGCAAGATCGTCGCGGATCTTGTCGGCCTCAGTGAAGTTCTTCGTTTTCAGCATTTCAAGGCGCATTGCGACGAGGGCATCGACCGCCGCCGAGAGATCGTCGCTGAGAACGTCGGCATCCACGGAGATTCCCAAAAGCCTCAGGCATTGGCGAAATTGTGCGAGGCGTTTGTCGTGTCCCAAAGATTTTTGAGCGTCGCGATCCGCTAGTTCAGAGACCTGTTGGTGGAGAGATGCGATTGCTAGCGGGGTATTGAGATCGTCCAGCAGTGCCGTTTCCACATCATGATGCAAAGCCTGTGGATCGTAGTCTGGGACGAAGCCCACTTCTTCCGCCGCGAATGCCCACTTTCTAAATTTGGCTAGCGCAGCTCTGGCTTCCAGCAATTTCTCTACCGTAAAATCAATTGGTTGGCGGTAGTGCGTCATCAGCATGGCCAATCGCAGCACCTCGCCCGGCCATTTTCGGCCGCCGAAGGTGTCCGTCTCGAGCAACTCATTGATCGTGACGAAATTGCCGTCCGACTTCGACATCTTGCGGCCTTCGACCTGGACGAAGCCGTTGTGCATCCAGACATTGGCCATGACGTCGGTGTCATAGGCGCAGCAGGACTGGGCGATCTCGTTTTCATGATGCGGGAAAATCAGGTCGAGCCCACCGCCATGGATGTCGAACTGGTGCGGCCGCGCCTTGCCCTTGGGCGAAAGCCGGTCCTTGATCTCTTCCCAGAGGTAGCGGTTAGCCATGGCCGAGCATTCGATATGCCAGCCCGGACGGCCATGGATGGCGACGGTCTCGCCTTCAAAGGTGAAACTGCCCGGCCAGCCCGGCTCGGTATCGGTCGACTGTTTCCACAGCACGAAATCGCCGGGGTTGGTCTTGTGCGCTTCGACCGCGACGCGCGCGCCGGCCTGCTGGTCTTCGAGCTTGCGCTTCGACAACTGGCCGTAATCGGCCATCGAGGCGGTGGCAAACAGAACCTCGCGTCCTTCCGAACCTGTCGCCACATAGGCATGGCCCTGGTCGAGCAGTCGCTGGATGATCTCGACCATCTGGCTGATATTGTCGGTCGCGCGTGGCTCCACCGTCGGCTTGAGGCAGCCGAGCGCTGCAACATCGGCATGGAACTGGCTTTCCGTCTTGCCGGTGACGGCGCGGATCGCGGCATTCAGCGACATGCTGCAATCGGCAATCTGTTGCCCGAAATCGCGCAGCGCCCGCGCGTTGATCTTGTCGTCGACATCGGTGATGTTGCGCGCATAGGTGACATGCGTGTCGCCATAGAGATGGCGCAGCAGTCGGTAGAGCACGTCGAAGACGATGACCGGCCGCGCATTGCCGATATGGGCAAAGTCATAGACCGTCGGACCGCAGACATACATGCGCACATTGTCGGGGTCGATCGGCTCGAAATCGACCTTCTCGCGCGCGAGTGTGTTGTAAAGCTTGAGGCCCGTCGGCATTCCTGTCTCCCATAACAAAACCATCCGGCTGGACCGGGTCGTTTGTCATCTTGGGCTTTTCAGGAGACGAAAACGGCCGGGCCAGCGAGTGCGCTAGCGAATAATGATCCAGCAGATGCAGATGGTCGTTTTCATGGCCGGTGTTATGGCGCGGGGCCGCGATTAGGTCAAGGGGCATGCATACCTTGAGGAGGCGCGCAGAAGCCGTCTTTTGTTGCGAATTTTACCGATGCCTTGGTTGTTTTGCCTAGTTCGGACGGCGTCTGTAGATGGCCGACCACTCGGGCAAGATCGCGATCATGCGCCGGTCAGCCACGCACCTTGGCAACACGCCTGAGCGGAAAAAGCCCGAGAACCAGCGCGCAACCCGCGATGATCACCGCACCACCGATCAATTGAAGGACGCTCAGCGGCTCGTCCAGCACCAGCGCGCCGACCAGGACGGCAACGACGGTCACGGCAAATTCGACGCTGATCGCCGGTGTCGGGCCGATGCTTTTGACGAGGTCGAAATAGAGCACATAGGTCAAGGCGCTCATCAGGCCGGCGAGCGCCACAAGATAGAGATAGTCGATCGGGGCGGGAACACCCGGCACAGGCACGAAGGCGAGCAGCGGCAGCGTGAGCATGCCGCCGGCGACGAACGAGCCGATGGTCACCTCCCATGCCCCGGTGCCTTTCAGATGCAGGCTGGCATAATTGCTGCCGAAGGCGGCGGAGAAGGTCGACAGCAGCATCGCGCCACAGCCGAGGATAAAGGTCCAGTCCACTGGCGTTGCCGGAAACCCGACCAGCATGACGATGCCGATCGTGCCGAGCACCAGCCCGGCGATGCGCGCCGGCGTGATCCGCTCAAGCCCCCAGA
This sequence comes from Rhizobium sp. CECT 9324, assembly GCF_918741265.1. Taxonomy (NCBI): domain Bacteria; kingdom Pseudomonadati; phylum Pseudomonadota; class Alphaproteobacteria; order Hyphomicrobiales; family Rhizobiaceae; genus Rhizobium; species Rhizobium sp. CECT 9324. The sequence continues at coordinate 1,850,223 of NZ_CAKKMZ010000001.1, forward strand.
TCTGGGCAATGATCATCGAAAACAGGGGAATTGCCGCGACGAAGATCGCAGCCATCGCCGTGCCGATCCGCGGTGTTGCATAGGACAGCCCGATCAGTTGTCCGGCAACCGTGGTGGCGCCAACGACTGCAAGCGGCAGCCAGCCGGCGTGAAATACCAGTCTGCGCCGCGTCAGCCGCGCCACGGCCAGCAGCAATCCGCCGGCAATTAGCGAGCGAAATGTCACCGCGCCGATCCAGCCAAAGGCGGCTACCACATGTAAAAGCAGAACGAAGGAAAGGCCCCAGGCGAATGCCAGGAAGGTGTAGGAGGCAATGTCTCTGGGGCGCATGGGATCTTCCATCACGGATGCGGAAACGGCGGCGATGACGGGTGGTCATCGCCTGCCAGCACGAACCCGGTGTTTACTCCGGCATCCGATAGTCGACGATCTTGCCTTCGCGGAGGATATAGAGCTTGCCGGTTTCCGTCTGCTCCGCGCCAACCAGCGGCAAAAGCTTGGCGGCGACTTCCGAAGGATGGGGCAGGGTGGCCGGATCTTCGCCGGGCATGGCCTGAGCGCGCATGGCGGTGCGGGTGGCGCCAGGATCGACAGAAAGAATGCGCAGCGGCAGGCGCTGTGTCTCGCCAGCCCATGTGCGGGCCAGGGCCTCGACGGCGGCCTTGGAGGCGGAATAGGCGCTCCAGAACGGCCGGCATTTGCGGGCAGCACCCGAAGACAGGATCAGAACACGCCCCTGATCGGACTTGATCAGCAGCGGCTCCAGCGAACGGATCAGCCGCCAGGTCGCCGTCACGTTGATCGTCATGACCTTGTCGAAGACCTTGGCTTCGATATGTCCGATCGGCGAAATGACGCCGAGCACGCCGGCATTGAGCACGGCGATGTCGAGCTTGCCCCAACGATCGAAGATATGGCCGCCGAGCTGGTCGATGGCCGCCATGTCGGACAGGTCGAAGGGCACCAGCGTTGCCGAGCCGCCGACCGCCTTGATCGCGTCATCCAGCTCTTCCAGCCCGCCGACAGTGCGAGCGCAGGCGATGACATGGGCGCCGGCCTTGGCAAGCTCGATCGCGGTGAAATAGCCGATGCCGCGCGAGGCGCCGGTGACGAGCGCAATCCGGCCCGTAAGGTCGATGGTCATGGTCAGTCCTGTTGTCTGCGGCCTGTTGTCTGTGGTCTCAGCCGTTGGCGGCGAGCATGGATTCCTTGCGGCCAACCATTTTCTCGCCTTCCTTGTCCAGAAGGCGGGTCGGATAGTCGCCGGTGAAATAGTGATCGGTGAATTTTGGATTGGCCGGATCGCGCGCCTCGCCGCCGACAGCCTTGTACAGGCCGTCGATCGACAGGAAGGCCAGCGAATCCGCACCGATATACTTCGCCATCGCCGCCTCGTCGGCATACTGGTTGGCCAAAAGCTTGTCGCGGTCGGGCGTGTCGATGCCGTAGAAGTCCGGATGGAAGATCATCGGGCTGGCGACGCGAACATGCACTTCCTTGGCGCCGGCATCGCGGATCATCTGCACGATCTTCAGTGACGTGGTGCCGCGCACGATGGAATCGTCGACGAGAATGACACGCTTTCCTTCGATCATCGCCCGGTTGGCCGAATGCTTCAATTTCACGCCGAAGGCGCGGATCTGCTGGGTCGGCTCAATGAAGGTACGGCCGACATAGTGGTTGCGGATGATGCCGTATTCGAACGGAATGCCGCTCTGCTGGGCATAACCCAGGGCCGCCGGCGTGCCGCCGTCTGGGACCGGCACCACGACATCGCCCTCGAGAGGCGCTTCAATCGCGAGATTCATGCCGGCATTCTTGCGGGTCGTGTAGACGTTGCGTCCGCCGACAACCGAATCGGGGCGGGCGAAGTAGACGTATTCGAACAGGCAGAGACGTTCCGGCTGCGGTCTGGCCGGCATGCGCGATTCGATGGCGATCGAGCCATCCGGTTGGATCTCGCAGATCACCACTTCGCCATTCCTGACGTCGCGGATGAATTTCGCGCCGATAATGTCGAGCGCACAGGTCTCGGACGCAAAGATCGGCTTGCCGTCAAGCTCGCCCATGACCAGCGGCCGGATGCCGATCGGGTCGCGCGCGGCGATCAGCTTGGTGCGGGTCAGCGCGATCATCGCATAGCCGCCTTCCATCTGGCGGATGGCATCGATGAAACGATCGGCGGTCGAGGCATGGCGCGAACGGGCGATGAGATGCAGCACGACTTCGGTATCGGAGGTCGACTGACAGATGGCGCCGGTGGCGATGATCTGGCGGCGCAGCGTCAGGCCGTTGGTGAAATTGCCGTTGTGGGCAATGGCGATGCCGCCTTCTTCGAGTTCGGCAAACAGCGGCTGGACATTGCGCATGGCAACTCCACCGGTCGTCGAATAGCGCGTATGGCCGATGGACATCGAGCCCGGCAGCTTGGCGATGGTCACAGGGTTGGTGTAGTGATCGCCGACGAGGCCCATGTGCTTTTCGGTATAGAATTGTCGGCCGTCGAACGAGACGATACCGGCTGCTTCCTGGCCGCGATGCTGGAGTGCATGCAGGCCGAGCGCTGTCAGCGTCGACGCATCGGTATGTCCCAGGATACCGAAGACCCCACATTCTTCATGAAACTTGTCGTCCTCGGCACCGTATACGACGTCGGTAGGGATGAAGTGGTTCATGGCAAGTCGCCTTTGTTCGCGGGGACAGATATAGCAAGCAACGCCTGTAACAGATAAGCCGCCGGTCTGTCCCGATCCGGCGGCGTCTGGGTGGTATATAGGACGCGACCGGTCGTCGCGCAAATTTCAATTCTCGGCCGGTGCCTCGCCCGCGGGTGTGGTATCGGCAGGAGCATTTTCTGCTGGAGCCTGCTCGGCCGGTGCCGTTTGCCCGTCCGTTGCCGGCGCCGTCTCTTCGCGGCCCAGGATGCGGGCGCGGATCTGTGGTTCGATATCAGTCGGCAGCACGGCCTCCAGCTTCAGAACCAGAGCATCGAGGAAGGGCTTCGACTTGGAATTGTTGACCCAGTCGGGGCGCTGCTTGACGTCGATCAGCCAGTTCCAGAAGGCCACGGCGACGACGAGAAGCAGAATGCCGCGTGCGGCGCCAAACAGGAAGCCGAGAGTCCGGTCCAGTGCGCCAATGCGGCTGTCGATGATGAAGTCGGCAATGCGCGAGGTGATGAACGAGATGACAATCAGCGCAATCAGGAAGATGATGCCGGCCGAACCCGCGATCGCAATCCGATCATCGCTGGTATAGTTTTTCACATACGGGACCAGCAGCGGATAGAGATAGTAGGCGGCGGCAACCGAACCGGCCCAGCTTGCGATGGAAAGCACTTCGCGCGAAAAGCCGCGCACCATCGCCAGCACCGCTGAAAACAGCACGACGCCGATGACGATACCGTCAAAAATCGTAATGGGCATAAATACCAACTCCAAGACTGCCGGCCTAGACCGGCATGATTGTCACCGCGACACCGCCTGAGCGCGTAATATCACGCGTCGGAACGGATCAACCATCCTCCTGATCGTTGGGCGCTTTCAACCGGGAACCGGCGATCTGCGCCACAAGATCGGGAAGGCTGTCCACTTCCCTCCATTTGCCCGTCGAACCTTTTGGCAGTTCGGCCGAGGCAGCCGGCAATACCGCAGCGGAGAAACCAAGCTTTTCCGCCTCTTTCAACCGTTGGCCCGTATGCGAAACCGGTCGCACCGCGCCTGACAGGCTGACCTCGCCGAAATAGACGCAATCGGCCGGAAGGGCAAGACCGGCAAGCGAGGAAACCAACGCCGATGCAATGGCCATGTCGGCAGCCGGTTCGGAGATCCGGTAGCCGCCGGCGACATTCAGATAGACATCGTGCTGTCCGAGCCTGACACCGCAATGCGCCTCCAGCACAGCAAGGATCATCGCAAGACGGCTGGAATCCCAGCCGACCACGGCACGGCGCGGCGTGCCGAGCGACGTCGCCGCCACCAGCGCCTGCACCTCGACCAGGATCGGACGCGTGCCCTCCATGCCGGCAAAGACCGCAGCACCGGGAGCCTTTGCATTACGTTCGCCGAGGAACAGTTCGGAGGGATTGGCGACTTCGCGCAAGCCCTTGTCGGACATTTCGAAAACGCCGATTTCGTCGGTCGGCCCGAACCGGTTCTTCACGGTGCGCAGGATACGGTAATGATGGCCGCGATCGCCTTCGAAATAAAGCACGGCGTCGACCATGTGTTCGACGACACGGGGCCCCGCGATCTGGCCTTCCTTGGTCACATGGCCGACAAGCACCATGGTGGCACCCGTCTGCTTGGCAAAGCGGATCATCGCCTGAACGCCGGTGCGGACCTGGGTGACGGTGCCCGGCGCGCTGTCGGCCGTGTCGCTCCACAGGGTCTGGATCGAATCGATGATCACCAGATCGGGTCGCTTGCCTTCCGAGATCGTCGCCAGGATATCTTCGACATTGGTTTCGGCAGCCAGGAGAACATCGGTGTCGGCAGCCCCCAGGCGCTGGGCACGAAGGCGTACCTGCGCCACGGCTTCTTCGCCCGAAACATAGATGACCCGGTGGCCCTTGCGTGAAAGAGCGGCGGCCGCCTGCATCAGAAGCGTCGACTTGCCGATGCCCGGATCGCCGCCGATCAGGACAGCCGAGCCACGGACAAAGCCACCGCCGGTCGCCCGGTCGAGTTCCGCCATGCCGGTCGGAATTCGGGGCGCTTCCTCGATCTCGCCGGACAAGGCCGTTAGCGTCACCGCGCGGCCCTTTTTCGGCGTCTTGCCCGGTCCGCCGCCGATCCCGCCCATCGGATCTTCCTCGACGATGGTGTTCCACTCGCCGCAGCCTTCGCATTTTCCTGCCCAGCGGCTGTGAACGGTGCCGCAGTTCTGGCAGATGAATTGGGTTTTTACTTTTGCCATGAAGTCAGTTTTCGTCAGTCTTTTCGTTGTCTATGAAGTCGATTGACGCCTGATCCTGGCGGCCGTGTACGACCCGAAGAATGGAAATCGCGGTGTCGGTGACGCGGATGTAGAAACGGCGCTCCCGAAACACAAAAACGCGAATGTCGGATTGGGTATCGTCTTGGATTCCAGTGAGGCCGAGCGATGCCAACTTGCTGATCTGATTATGCAGGCTGATCGCGAATTGCTCGGCTGCTGGCGGATTGTACTTGGCTATATAGCGATAGATCTCCCGAAGATCCTTTCTGGCCTTTGAGGACCATCGGACCTTGCGCTTGTCAGTCGTCATCTGTGGTTGGGCGAATATCGGCGAGAAACTGTTCGGCTGTCTCGTAGATGTGGAAGCGACCGGCTTCGATATCGTCGATTCCTTCCTGAATGAGCAGGCGCAGTGTCTCTGAGTCCTGTTCGCGAAGTTTGCCGAGGCCAGCGCTAATCATTTCCTCCGCGCTACCATAGACGCCGGACTTCACCTGTTCATCAACGAAGGTCTCGTCATTCTTGTTCAATCGAATAGGGGGCACGATTCTTCTCCGTGGCGCCTGAAAAGCATTCCGAGCAACGGAACAATAGCAGAACAAAACCTGCGGGGCTACAGCTAAATCTCGGTCGGGATATAGTGCCGCTCGTAGCGCAAACCGAGCCCTGTCAACATTTCATAGCCGATCGTGCCGGCGGCTCGCGCCACGTCGTCGAGCCGGATGTTGGAGCCGAACAGCTCGATATAGTCGCCGGCTGCAATGGCAGCACTCGGCACGTCGGTAATATCGAAGATGGTCATGTCCATGGTAACACGCCCGACGACCGGAACCTTGTGTCCCGCGATGAAGCCGTAGGCACCGGCGATGCCGGTGTTGCGCAGGGCAACGCCATGGCCGGAGAGGTTGCGCAGATAACCATCGGCATAGCCGACAGAGGCAATGGCGAGACGGCTGTCGCGCGACAGGGTGCAGGTGCCGCCATAGCTGACGGTCTCGCCAGCCTTGGCATCGCGCACCTGCAGGATGCGCGCTTCTGCCTTGACGACCGGCTGCATCGGGTTGGTTACGCCGTTGACCGCCTCGCCGCCGTAAAGTGCTATGCCGGGACGGGTCAGGTCGAAATGGTAGTCGGCGCCGAGAAAGGTTCCGGCAGAAGCTGCAAGGCTTGAATCAATGCCTTCGAAAGCCTCGCTAACCTGCCGGAAAGCCTCAAGCTGTTGGCGGTTCATCGCCGATGCCGGATCGTCGCTGCAGGCAAGGTGGCTCATCACGAGAACCGGCGAAAAGCTCGCCGGCCGCGAGACATCGTCTGCGAGGATCAGCGCATCGGCCAGGGGCAGGCCAAGCCGGTTGAAGCCGGTATCGACATGCAGCGCGCAAGGATGGTCGCCGTGTTCGGACACCGCCGCCATCCAGAAAGCAAGCTGTTCTTCAGAGGCGATCACCGGGACGAGGTCGTTGTCGAAAAAGAAGTGTTCGACACCGGGCCAGATGCCGGACAGCACAAAGATCCGTGCCTCGGGCGCATAGATGCGCAGGGTTTCACCCTCGGAGGGAACGGCGACGAAGAAGTCGCGGGCGCCGGCCATATATAGCGTTTCGCCGACATCCTCGATACCCAGTCCATAGGCATCGGCCTTCAGCACGGCTCCGGTTCGCGCCTTGCCCGAACGTCTGGCCATCTCCCGCCAGTTCTCGGCAATCGCCTGCAGGTCAACGGTCAGCCGCAGCGGCGCGCTGAGGAAGGCGTCGGAGACGTCGGTGAGGTCGGAAAATTGGGGCATCGAGGACCGGAAAATGCTGTAAGGATCTTGGCTCGGACCCTAGCACTTTTCTTCAAGACTGGAATGCCGGCTGGAGATAGAATTCCGCAATGCACAACGTTTCACAGAGACAGGCCACCGACGCCATGCCGACCGTTCAGACCGAACGCACGCGGTTCTGGCGCGACCAGCGGTTCCGCAACATGGAATGCATGGCGGCCACCTTCATCACGCATGAGTTCTCGCCGCATTCGCACGACACATTTTCCATTGGCGCGATCGAGGCCGGATGCCAGGTTGCGATGATCCGAGGCGAGCGAGCGCATACCGGGCCAGGAGCGCTCTACCTGATCAATCCGGGCGAAACGCATGATGGCCAGCCCGGCGCCGATGAAGGTTATCGGTACCGCATGGTGTATCCGGACGTTGCCTTGTTTACCGAGATCCTGGAGGAGGCGACCGAACGCGCCTTTCACGGAACGCCCAGCTTTTCCAGGCAGTTGCTGGTCGATCCGCACCTGGCCGAGGCATTCAGTCGCGCGCACAGCAGACTGGAGGATGGATCAAGCGAACTGGAGAGCGAAGAGAGCATGTACACGGTGTTGTCGGCGATGTTCTCCCGCCATGGCAGCGCGTTCATCGTTCCGCAGAACTTCTCCGAGCCTGTCGGCGTGCGCCGTGCCCGCGACTATATTCTCGCACATTTCGATCAGGAGATCGGGTTGGAGGGGCTGGCGCGCGAGGCGGGGCTAAGTCGTGCCCATCTGATCCGGGCCTTCCGCCGGCACTATTTCATCACGCCGCATGCCTATCAGACCGATCTGCGCATCCGTCATGCCCGCCATCTGCTGCGCAGCGGAGAGAGCCCCGCCGACACCGCCTTGGCCTGCGGTTTTGCCGATCAGGCGCATTTCACCCGCCATTTCAAGGCACGCACAGGCCTGACGCCAGGCAAGTATCGGCGATAGTCACTTTCGTTCAAGACCGCCATGCGCCGGATCTTTAGGACCGCGGGCATCAGGAGGTCTCCAATGCACGACATATCGTTCCGGCGCGAATTCCTCAGTGGACTGCGCGCCATAGCGCCACTGCTGTTTGCCGCGGTACCCATCGGTTTCGTTTTCGGAACCGTGGCGGTGGGGCAGGGGCTTTCGCCTCTGGAAGTTGGGCTTATGAGTGCGCTGGTATTTGCCGGCGGCTCACAATTCGTCGCCATGGACCTGTGGACGCATCCGGCCTCCTGGGCAGCCCTTGGTTTTGCGGCCCTGCTGGTCAACCTGCGTCACATCCTCATGGGGGCATCGCTGGAGCGCAGCCTTGGTCGTTTTCACGCGTGGCAAAAACTGCCGTCGCTGCTTGTGATGGCCGACGAGATCTGGGCAGTGGCCGAGGCAAGGGCGCGGACCACGGTCCTGCGCCCGGCATTCTATGTAGGCCTTGCCTTGCCCTTCTACTGCGGCTGGGTCGTCTCCAGCCTGGCCGGTGCTCTGCTGGGTAAGGTGATCGGCTACACGGCCGTTTTCGGACTCGATTTCGCCTTTCCGGCAGTTTTCATCGTCTTGCTGATGGGCTTCTGGAAGGGTCGCGAAACGGGGCTCGTCTTGATCGCCAGCGCGGCCGCCTCGCTCGTTGTCTATCACCTCGTGCCCGGTGCCTGGTATATCGCAGCCGGCGCGCTAGCCGGTCTCGGCGCAGCCTTCGTGCCGCTCGCCCACAAGGAGCAGACGGCATGAGCCTTGATCTGACGACATTGGCCGCCATCGTCGCGATGATGGTCGCCACGGTGTTCACGCGACTGGCCGGCTCGCTGCTGGTCAGGCGGCTCGATCTTGGCGACAGGGCGCAAAAGGCGCTCGGCGTCGTGCCTCCGGCTGTCCTGATGGCTGTGGTGACGCCCACCGCGCTGGCAGCCGGATGGGCAGAAACCGTGGCCTGCGCGGTCACGGCCGTAGCTGCACTCCGCCTGCCGCTGTTGCCTGCGGCAACAGCGGGTGTCTTGACCGTCGCGCTCCTGCGCTGGCTCGGCGTATAGGCTTTATCGCTGCAAATGCATGCCGGTTGAAACCGTCACGCCTCTTCATACTGGGTGAAGCTCGGCTCGGCGAGATCTGCAAAGCGGGTGAACTCCGCCTGGAAGGCGAGCTTGACGGTGCCGGTCGGTCCGTGACGCTGCTTGGCGATGATGACGTCGGCCGTGCCCTTGACCTTGTCCATCAGCTGTTCCCATTCGGGGTATTTCGGATCGCCCATATCGCGCGGTTCGAGGTTCTTGACGTAGTATTCCTCGCGGAACACGAACAGCACGACGTCGGCGTCCTGCTCGATCGAGCCCGATTCACGAAGGTCGGAAAGCTGCGGACGCTTGTCTTCGCGGCTTTCGACCTGACGCGACAGCTGCGACAGCGCGATGATCGGAACATTGAGTTCCTTGCCGAGCGCCTTCAGGCCGGTGGTGATCTGGGTGATTTCCTGAACGCGGTTTTCCCCGGATTTGCCGGAGCCGGTCATCAGCTGGATATAGTCCACCACCAGGCAGTCGAGGCCGCGTTGGCGCTTGAGGCGGCGTGCGCGGGCTGACAGCTGGGCAATGGAAATACCACCGGTCTGGTCGATGAACAGCGGCACCTTCTGCATGGTCTGCGAGAAGCCCACCAGTTTTTCAAAGTCATGCTCGGTAATGTCGCCGCGGCGGATTTTCGACGAGGAGACTTCCGTCTGCTCGGACATGATACGGGTGGCGAGCTGTTCGGACGACATTTCGAGCGAGTAGAAGCCGACGACGCCGCCGTTCTTGGCCTTCATCGAACCGTCCGGCATGACTTCCGGATCGTAGGATGCGGCGATATTCCAGGCGATGTTGGTGGCAAGCGAGGTCTTGCCCATACCCGGACGCCCGGCGAGCACGATCAAGTCGGAGCGCTGCAGGCCGCCCATCTTGCTGTCGAGCGACATGATGCCCGTCGAGATGCCCGAAAGATTGCCGTCGCGCTCGAACGCTGCACCGGCCATGTCGACGGCCAAAGCGACAGCATCGTTGAACGACTGGAAGCCGCCGTCGTAGCGACCGTTTTCCGCCAGTTCGAATAGGCGCCGTTCGGTGTCTTCGATCTGCGACTGCGGCGGCATGTCGAGTGGCGCGTCATATGCGATATTGACGACGTCCTCGCCGATCGTGATCAACGCGCGGCGCAGCGCCAGGTCGTAGATCGCCCGGCCGTAGTCTTCCGCATTGATGATGGTGACGGCTTCAGAGGCGAGGCGCGCCAGATACTGGGCGACCGTCAGATCGCCGACGCGCTGGTCGGCTGGCAGGAAGGTCTTGATTGTGACGGGGTTTGCGGTCTTGCCCATGCGGATGATTTCCGAGGCAACCTCGAAGATCTTGCGGTGCAGCGGCTCATAGAGATGCGGCGGCTTGAGAAAGTCGGAGACGCGGTAATAGGCATCATTGTTGACCAGGATCGCGCCAAGCAAAGCCTGTTCGGCTTCGATATTGTTCGGAGCTTCCCTGTAGAGCGGTTCGCCCTGTGGTGCTGGAGCAATTTTTCGCAATGCATCGCTCATAGCGGTCTACCGTTTCTTCTTCATGTCGGACTATCGGATTGTGCAATGGGTTTGTCCGCAGCCGCCGCTCAAGTCAACAGCAATTCAACCTTTGGACGGTCCCGGGGATGGGGCCATTGAGCTTTTCGAACTCATCCCAAGTTTCCACAGGCTCTGCTCTTTTCTCAATGTTTTTCTTGACTCGCTTTGGCGAGAATCGCAGCGCGGCCCTGGGATCTCGCGGCGCATGACAGCTGGCTCCGCACGCTCAACTGTGTTGATTTTGGCCAGCTCCATCAAGGGCAGCATTTTGTTGTTGCTTGCGGCGGGCGTCCTTCTGAATGAACGTGCCGCACACCTCAACGCGTGGCGACCCATATTCGGGATGGTTCAACGAAAAATGCCCGGTTCGAGATCTCGAACCGGGCATTTTCATGTGGATAAACCGTGAGGCTTATTCGTCGTCGCCGTCGCGGTCTGCGTCCGGATCGAAGAAGTCTTCCGGACGAAGCGCATCTTCGTCGATGCCGTAGATGGCGTCGGCCGAAGTCAGGCTTTCGCCCTTCTGCTGGCGCTCGGCTTCTTCAGCCGTACGGGCAACATTCAGCTCGATAGCCTTTTCGACTTCTGCATGGAGGTGCAGAACAACGCTGTGCAGGCCGATCGACTTGATCGGTGTGTTCAGCTCGACCTGGTTGCGGCCGATGTTGAAGCCTTCGGCAGCCAGGATCTCGACAACGTCGCGAGCAGCAACAGAACCGTAGAGCTGGCCGGTTTCGCCAGCCGAACGGACGACGATGAAGGACTTGCCTTCGAGGGCGTCGGCAACGGTCTGGGCTTCCGACTTGCGCTCGAGGTTACGGGCTTCGAGCGTTGCGCGCTCGGCTTCGAAACGGGTCTTGTTGGCAGCGTTTGCGCGCAGTGCCTTGCCGAGCGGCAGCAGGTAGTTACGGGCAAAGCCGTCCTTTACCTTTACGGTTTCGCCCATCTGGCCGAGCTTGGCGATGCGTTCAAGAAGAATGACGTTCATGATCTTTTCCTTTCAGAGTTGGGTTACGGTTGGTCGTCGTGAGGCGTGTCGGCCTTTTGGGCCGGCGTCAGGGCAACGGCACGGCGTGTATCCGCCAGGCCGATGATCAGGGGAATGAGAAGCGGTAGCAGCATGATCGCCGAGAGATAGGCGAGGATCAGCACCGGCAGGCGCCAGTCCTTGCCTTGCGAGCGCAGATGCAGCGAGGCAAAGCCCGAAATCAGGAAACCCGCGCCGAATGTGCCACAGACCGTGGCACCGATCATCGCGGGCACACCGCCGGCAAAGCAGGCGAGAATGCCGGCGAGGAAGATGAAGACCGCATTGCGGTTCATGCGCAGGGCCGACGGAATATTCTCGCGCGGACGCTGGGCGCGACCCGACGCCGAAACGACCCGCATGGCGATGTAGTACATGGTGAACAGCAGGATCACCCATGTGCCACCCTGAATGATCGGCAAAAGCAGCAACATAGTGCGCTTCAGCTGTTCCAGTGCGGCCGGGTCAGGCAACATCGCCGGATCCTGCGTGCTCATCGCGGTCGTCAGGGCATCGACGAGTTGTCCCGTCAGTTCCGGGCCGAAACCGATGATGATGCCGAGCAGGATGACCGCTGCAGCCACGAAGGCGCAGAGTTGCAGCAGGATGTCCGAGAGCGGATACCATGCCATCAGATTGTCAGGCCCGCCGATTTCAGCGGCTGGTCGCGCCAGGCTTGCCAGATGCGCGAGCCAACCGGCAGGCGCCAGCGTAAACAGCGCCATGCCGATGGCAAACATCGGCGACACGCTGACGGCGCCAAGGGCGGCAGCCGTGACGATCGCGGCGATCGAGGCAAGATTGCCCCAGCCGAGGCCGACGATCAGCACGGGCAGGGCGGATGCTGCATAGAGAATGGATGCAAGAGACGGCTGTGCGGTCGCGCCCAGCACCAGAAGTGCGGCGGTAATACCGGCGAGTACGCCGGTCATCAGCAATTTTCCGTCCAGTTTTTGCAATGTCGCTGTCCTGCTGGTTCAAGCAGTTAGGGGAAAAATCGGACTCAGATCCTGAAGCCGGTCCCCAGCATGGGATTTCACCTGAAGTCGCTCATGCAGCGCATGAAGCAGTGTCCCCAGGCATTGGTTCCGATCCGCGCCCAACGCGGAAGGGATGAAGCCCGCCGATCGGTGACCGGCAGGCTTCTGATCAGATTATGCTACGACGTAAGGCAGCAGGCCGAGGAAACGGGCGCGCTTGATGGCCTGGGCCAGTTCGCGCTGCTTCTTCTGGGAAACTGCGGTGATACGCGAAGGAACGATCTTGCCGCGCTCGGAAATGTAGCGCTGCAGGAGACGGACGTCCTTGTAGTCGATCTTCGGTGCATTGGCGCCCGAGAAGGGGCAGGTCTTGCGACGACGATGGAAGGGACGACGTGCCTGAGAAGAGGATGCATCAGCCATTGTGTTTTCTCCTTTTGCTCAGATTACGCGCGGTCTTCGCGCGGACGACGCTCGAAGCCACCTTCGCGCGGTGCACGGTCCGGACGCGGACCACGATCGCCGAAGCCACCTTCGCGGCGCGGGCCACGATCGTCGCCATCACGACGCGGACGGTCGTCACGGTCGCGCTTCTGCATCATTGCAGACGGGCCTTCTTCGTGGGCTTCCACAGCGATGGTCATGTAACGAAGAACGTCTTCGTTGATGCGCATCTGGCGCTCCATCTCGTGGATCGCAGCACCCGGTGCTTCGATGTCCATGAGAGCGTAGTGAGCCTTGCGGTTCTTCTTGATGCGGTAGGTCAGGGACTTGAGGCCCCAGTTTTCTACACGCCCGACCTTGCCGCCGTTTGCTTCGATAACACCCTTGTAGAGTTCTACGAGGGCATCAACCTGCTGTGCGGACATATCCTGTCGGGCAAGGAGTACATGTTCGTAAAGAGCCATGATAGCTTTGCCTTTCTTGCGTTTGTCGTCACCCGGATCCGGCGCTAAGCCTCAACGACTGCTCCTGAATGGCATAAGGCCAAGGCAAGAAAAGCTGTTGTATCGAGACGGTCGAGAGCGGAGACACGGGAGGCCGGAAAACCCTTCGGTTCCTGCGGCTCCCTTGCGAAAGCCGGCCCTCCGTTCAGCCACCAGCCATGAGACCGGGTGTTGTGAACAGCGCGGCTTATACGCGCATTTGCTGGAAAGGCAAGGGCGGCGCCCAATTTTCATGGCGCCGCCCCTGGGGAAGTGTTGTCGGAGTTCGGTAGCGCCCGAAGTCAGATCGTTGCCGGATAGAGGCGGTGAATCTTGGCGATCTCCTTGAGGATCTCGTCGGAGAGTTTCAGGTCAGCAGCACCGATATCGATCTTCAACTGTGCCATCGAGGTCGCACCGATAATGACAGAGGCCATGAATTTGCGCGTCAGGCAAAACGCAAGAGCCATGGCCGACGGATCGATCCCATGTGTCTTCGCGAGTTCTACATAGGTGCGGGTTGCAGGTTCCTGATAGGAGACGAGACGTCCGCCGATATCGCCAATGGTGCCGCGCGAGCCGGTAGGCTTGTCACCGCCGAGATATTTGCCCGACAGGATCCCGCCGGCAAGCGGCGAATAGGCAAGCAGGCCGACATCCTCGTGATGCGACAGTTCCGCCATGTCGAGATCGAAGTGCCGGTAGAGCAGGTTATATTCGTTCTGCATCGTGGCGACGCGCGGCAGCCCTTTCTGTTCGGCAAGGGAAAGAAACTTCTGCGTGCCCCATGTCGTCTCGTTCGACAGGCCGATCGCCCGGATCTTGCCGGCCTTGACGCAGGCGCCAAGCGCCTCGAGCTTCTCGCTGATCTCGTCCTCGGTGCGCGTCTTATCCTGGGCAAAGGGATCGTAGTTCCAAGCGCCGCGGAAATGGAAATGGCCGCGGTTCGGCCAGTGGATCTGGTAAAGGTCGATGTAGTCCGTCTTTAGCCGCGAGAGGCTGGCGTCGACGGCATCCAGAAGCGATTGCGCCGTGATCGGCGCGCCGCCACGGATGTATTCTCGTCCGGCACCCGCAACCTTGGTTGCCAGGACGACGTCCTTTCGCTTGCCGGTCTTTTCGAACCAGTTGCCGATCATGCGCTCGGTGTCGGCATAGGTCGCGGGCGACAATGGTGTCGTCGGATAGAGTTCCGCCGTGTCGAAGAAATTGACGCCATGCGCAAGCGCATAGTCCATCTGCTCGAAGGCTTCATCCTGGGTGTTCTGCGAGCCCCAGGTCATGGTGCCGAGGCAGATTTCGGAAACATGGATATCGGTGCGGCCGAGCCGGTTCATTTTCATCAGATATGCCTCGAATATGGAAAGTCGCCCGAAAAGGGCCTTGGAAGGTTGCCACACAATTTAGTGGGAAATTGACGCACCGCAAGATGGCTTTGCACGGCAATCTCACCACAATATGCCTGTGACTTGCGCCGCTTGCTGCGGGCCTATGGATGTTCCAAGGCTTGACTCGCAAGGTCAGAATGTGAATTGGAAGGGAAAAACCCAGGGAGAAAAGCCCATGACAGTCGCATTCACCTTTCCCGGTCAGGGCAGCCAGGCCGTTGGAATGGGCAAGGACCTTGCCGATACCTATCCCGAAGCGCGCGTCGTTTTCGAGGAAGTCGACGAGGCGCTTGGCCAGAAGCTGTCCGACGTCATGTGGAACGGCCCGGAAGAAACGCTGACCCTGACCGCCAATGCCCAGCCGGCCCTGATGGCCGTTTCCATGGCCGTCATCAGGGTTCTCGAAGCCAAGGGTCTCGACCTGAAATCGAAGGTCTCCTTTGTCGCCGGCCATTCGCTCGGCGAGTATTCGGCGCTGTGCGCAGCCGGTACCTTCTCGATCGGCGACACCGCCCGTCTTCTGCGTATCCGCGGCAATGCCATGCAGGCCGCGGTTCCGGTCGGCGCGGGTGCCATGGCGGCGATCATCGGCCTGGAGCACGGCGATGTTCAGTCGATCTGCACCGAAGCCGCGGCTATCGGCCCGTGCCAGATCGCCAATGACAATGGCGGTGGCCAGCTGGTCATCTCCGGTGGCAAGGCGGCTGTCGAAAAGGCAGCGGCTCTGGCAACCGAAAAGGGCGCCAAGCGCGCCATCATGCTGCCGGTTTCCGCACCCTTCCATTCGGCACTGATGGCTCCGGCAGCCGATGCCATGCGCGACGCGCTTTCAGGCGTTGCAAAGCATGATCCGGTCGTGCCGTTGATCGCCAATGTCCGTGCCGCCCCGGTGATGTCCGCCGACGAGATCGCCGGCCTGCTGGTCGAACAGGTCACCGGCCAGGTGCGCTGGCGCGAGACGGTCGAATGGTTTGCCGCCAATGGCGTGACCACGCTTTATGAAATCGGCTCCGGCAAGGTCCTCACCGGTCTTGCACGCCGCATCGACAAGAATCTTTCCGGCATTGCCGTGAACACGCCGGCCGATATCGACGCAGCGTTTGCTGCGCTGAACGGCTGATACGATAATCCTGGATCCATAAGGAACGCGATCATGTTTGATCTGACCGGCCGCAAGGCCCTCGTTACCGGCGCAACCGGTGGCCTTGGCGAAGAGATCGCCCGCCTGCTGCACAAACAGGGCGCTATCGTCGGCCTGCACGGCACCCGCGTCGAGAAGCTGGAGGCGCTTGCCACAGAACTCGGCGAGCGCGTGCATATCTTTCCGGCCAATCTGTCCGACCGGGACGAAGTCAAGGCGCTTGGCGAAAAGGCCGAGGCCGAACTCGGCGGCGTCGATATCCTCGTCAACAATGCCGGTATCACCAAGGACGGCCTTTTCGTTCGCATGAGCGACGCTGACTGGGACGCGGTTCTGGAAGTGAACCTCACCTCCGTCTTCCGCCTGACCCGCGAACTGACGCATCCGATGATGCGCCGCCGCTATGGCCGCATCATCAACATCACCTCGATCGTCGGCGTAACCGGCAATCCGGGCCAGGCCAATTACTGTGCCTCCAAGGCCGGCATGATCGGTTTCTCCAAGTCGCTCGCCCAGGAAATCGCCACCCGCAACGTGACGGTCAACTGTGTTGCGCCAGGCTTTATCGAGAGCGCCATGACCGGCAAGCTCAACGAGAAGCAGAAGGAAGCGATCATGGGCGCGATCCCGATGAAGCGCATGGGCGCCGGTTCGGACATCGCCGCAGCCGTTCTTTATCTCGCTTCCACCGAGGCGGGCTACATGACTGGCCAGACCTTGCACGTCAACGGTGGCATGGCGATGATCTGACGCCTTCGGGCGCTTGGATTTCGTTTGCGGCAATTGCATGTTGAGCAAGGGCTGCGGGCGAATTTCTGGCTTTGCGGCGCGGGTAAACCGTGTTAAGCGGGCCATGACTGTAAACAGTCGTTCCGTTCTATGGGCCGAAGTTTATGCTTTTGTTTGTATAAACTGCTCTAGGCGGAGCAGATCGGGTTTGCTGGTGGGGTCTTAGACGATCACCGGCTAATGCAGGGCAGGGAAGCCATTACGGCACCCTCTGAGATTAAGAAGGTCGAGGAAACCGACATGAGCGATATCGCAGAACGCGTGAAGAAAATTGTAATTGATCATCTCGGCGTAGACGCTGAAAAGGTTGTCGAAGGCGCGAGCTTCATCGACGATCTGGGCGCCGACTCGCTCGACACTGTCGAACTGGTCATGGCCTTCGAAGAAGAATTCGGCGTTGAAATTCCGGACGATGCAGCAGACTCGATCCTGACGGTCGGCGACGCTGTCAAGTTCATCGAGAAGGCTCAGGCCTAATCGACTGACATAATGCGGGAGGGTGGCCGAGGCCACCCATCCTGCCGGGGCCCGCGACATGCGGGCCTTGCTGTATTTAAAAGACTGCGGTCAAAAGCGTGGGATGGGCTCGGACGATGAGACGTGTCGTTATCACCGGTACCGGCATGGTATCTCCTCTCGGATGCGGAACGGAACTGACTTGGACACGCCTTCTGGCTGGCCAGAGCGGCGCGCGCCTCGTCACCGAATTTCAGGTCGATGACCTCCCGGCCAAGATTGCCTGCCGCATTCCAACCGAAGGCGAGGGTGCTTACAGCCCCGACGACTGGATGGAGCTGAAAGAGCAGCGCAAAGTCGACAATTTCATCATTTACGCCATTGCAGCCGCCGACATGGCGCTGAAGGATGCCGGTTGGGAACCCAAGACCTATGACGACCAGTGCGCCACCGGCGTTCTGATCGGCTCGGGCATTGGCGGTCTGGAAGGCATCGTCGAAGCCGGTCACATCCTCCGCGACAAGGGTCCGCGCCGGCTGTCGCCGTTTTTCATTCCCGGTCGCCTGATCAACCTGGCCTCGGGCCAGGTATCGATCCGCCACAAGCTGCGTGGCCCGAACCATTCCGTCGTTACGGCCTGTTCGACCGGCGCGCACGCCATTGGCGATGCCGCCCGTCTGATCGCGCTCGGCGATGCCGACGTCATGGTCGCCGGCGGCACGGAATCGCCGATCAGCCGCATTTCGCTGGCCGGCTTTGCCGCCTGCAGGGCGCTGTCGACCGCCCACAACGACGATCCGACCAAGGCTTCGCGCCCGTATGACAAGGACCGCGACGGTTTTGTCATGGGCGAGGGCGCTGGCATTGTCGTTCTGGAAGATCTCGAACACGCCAAAGCGCGCGGCGCCAAAATCTATGCCGAAGTTGTCGGCTATGGCCTGTCGGGTGATGCATTCCACATCACCGCACCGTCGGAAGACGGCGATGGCGCCTTCCGCTGCATGACCATGGCGCTCAAGCGTGCCGGTCTGACGGCTGGCGATATCGACTATATCAACGCCCATGGCACCTCGACCATGGCCGACACGATTGAGCTCGGCGCCGTTGAACGCCTGGTTGGCGAACACGCTTCGAAGATCTCGATGTCCTCGACAAAATCGGCGATCGGCCATCTTCTCGGTGCCGCCGGCGCCGTCGAGGCGATCTTCTCGGCGCTGGCGATCCGTGACAATATCGCGCCGCCGACGTTGAACCTCGACAACCCGCAGGTCGAGACCGCGATCGATCTCGTGCCGCATAAGGCCCGCAAGCGCGACATCAATGTTGCCCTGTCGAATTCCTTCGGCTTCGGCGGGACGAATGCCTCGCTGGTCCTGCGCCGCTACGAAGCCTGAGGCGAAAGAGGCAACGGTTGCCTCCAGGCAGCCTTTGACCTTGCCATTGGATTGAATGACGGGGGTGCCGGTCTTGCCCGCACCCCTTTTTTGCGGATAGAAATCTGACGCCCGCCCAGTGCACCGTCCCGACGCACTGCGTTGCGCGCAAACCCGGATTTTGCCGCATTGCTGGCTGAAAGAGCAGCGACAGCGAAACAAAGAAGGATTGCCGGTGACCGACAACAGCCAGAACGGCGGTAGCCAGAACAACGGTGTTTCCTTTGGCCGCGAGGCCGAAGCCAAGGCAACGACAAAGGGGCCGATCATTCCGAAGTCACCAAACGAGGCACTGCGCCCGGAACGTGTGCCGCAGCCGCCGCGTCGTTCGCGCAAGGCCCGCAGCCAGGTTGTCATCTTCCTGAACTTCGTCATGACGATGATCGTCTTCGTCGGCGTGGTCGCGGTCGCCGGTTTCTTCTACATCATGGACAGCTACCAAAAGCCGGGTCCGCTGGCGACCAATACCAATTTCGTCGTGCGAAGCGGTGCGGGACTGGCTGAGATTGCCAACAATCTCGAGCGCAACAACATCGTTTCCGACGCCCGCATCTATCGCTATGTGACGGCGACCTACCTGGACGAGGGCGACACGCTCAAGGCCGGCGAATACGAGGTCAAGGCTGGCGCGTCGATGAAGGAAGTGACCGAACTGCTCCGCTCGGGCAAGTCGATCCTGTATTCGGTCTCTCTGCCGGAAGGCCTGACCGTCAAGCAGATGTTCCAGCGGTTGGCCGAAGATCCGATCCTGGAAGGTGATCTGCCGACCGAACTGCCGGCCGAAGGCAGCCTGCGGCCGGATACTTACAAGTTCTCGCGCGGCACCAATCGGGCCGAGATCGTCAGCCAGATGGCCGCGGCACAACAGCGCCTGATCGACCAGATCTGGGAACGCCGCGATCCGGATCTTCCGGTCAAGACCAAGGAAGAGTTCATCACGCTCGCCTCGATCGTCGAGAAGGAAACCGGCAAGGATGACGAACGTGCCCATGTGGCATCCGTCTTCATCAACCGCCTGGCAAAGGGTATGCGCCTGCAGTCTGACCCGACGATCATCTATGGCCTGTTCGGCGGCGATGGAAAACCAGCCGACCGGCCGATCTTCCAGTCCGACATCAAGAAGGAAACGCCCTACAACACCTATGTGATCAAGGGCCTTCCGCCGGCACCGATCGCCAATCCGGGCCGTGCAGCGCTTGAAGCCGTCGCGCATCCGTGGAAGACCCAGGATCTCTATTTTGTTGCGGACGGCACCGGGGGACACGTGTTTGCCGCCACGCTCGAAGAGCACAATGCCAATGTCCGTCGTTGGCGCAAACTCGAGGCAGAACGTGCCGCCAATCCGCCTGCAACACTGGATGTTGCACCGGAAGTGGATCCGCAGGCCAAGTAGAACTGACGACCGGGCAAGGGGGCACGGCCAATGATGCTGCAATCCATGACGGGCTTTGCCCGCAGCGAGGGAACGACCGGGCGCTACCGCTGGGCCTGGGAGTTCCGCTCGGTCAACGGCAAGGGTCTCGATATCCGTCCGCGTTTGCCCCAGGGGCTTGAGCACTTGGAGACAGAGGTTCGGCGCCTGGTCACCGAGCGCCTGACGCGCGGCAATTTGCAGGTGGCACTCTCGCTCACCGTGAGCGAGAACCGGGTGGAAGCGGTGCTCAACCGCGATGCGCTCGATGCGGTGCTACGTTTGCGCGATGAACTCGGCCCCGACCTGATCGATCCAGCACCGCTGCGCCTCGATACGCTCCTGTCGATCCGCGGGCTTGTGGATCTGCGCGAGGCTGCGGATGACGAGGCAGCGATCGCTGCCCGTGATGGCGACATTGTCGCAGGCCTCGAGCGGGCTGTTGCAGCACTCGTCGAGATGCGCGCCAGCGAAGGTGATGCCTTGCGCCGGGTGCTCGAAGACCAGATCACCCGGATCGAGGATCTGGCGCTTCGTATCGAAGCCGATCCCTCACGCCACCCGGAAGAGATCGGTCGCCGGTTGGAAAACCAGCTGGCCGCCATTCTCGACAACACATCCGGCCTTGATCGCGACCGACTGCATTCCGAGATTGCCCTGCTTGCCACCAAGGCCGATCTGCGTGAGGAGATCGACCGGCTGAAGGCGCATGTGATCGCCGCGCGCGAATTACTGGCCGCAGGCGGTCCGATCGGCCGCAAACTCGATTTCCTAGCACAAGAATTTAACCGAGAATCAAATACGATCTGTTCCAAATCAAATGCCGTCGCAGTGACCTCCGCCGGCATCGAACTCAAGGTCGTCATCGACCAGTTCCGGGAACAGGTTCAAAATCTGGAGTAGTTCATGGCCGACATTGCGCCTGCACACGTCAAGATCGCCAGGCGGGGCCTGATGCTGGTCATTTCCTCGCCGTCCGGCGCCGGCAAATCCACCATTGCCCGCACGCTGATGGACAAGGACAAGCAGATCGGCCTGTCGGTCAGCGTGACCACCCGCCAGCGTCGCCAGAGTGAAATCGAGGGCGTGCACTACCAGTTCGTTTCCCAGCGCGAATTCGAGCGCCTGCGCGACAGCGACTCGCTGCTGGAATGGGCGCAGGTGCATGGCAACTACTACGGCACGCCGCGTGAAGCCGTGGAAACGGCGATGGGCGAGGGCCGCGACATGCTGTTCGATATCGACTGGCAGGGCGCCCAGCAGTTGCAGGAAAAGATGTCGGCCGATGTCGTCTCGATCTTCATCCTGCCGCCGACCATGGCCGAACTGCAGTCGCGCCTGCATCGCCGTGCCGAAGACACGGAGGAGGTCATCCAGACGCGTCTTGCCAATTCTCGCGCCGAGATCGCCCATTGGCGCGAATACGACTACGTGATCGTCAATGACGATCTGCAGGCGGCATTCGACGCCGTGCAGTCGATCGTCAAGGCCGAGCGCCTGCGCCGCGACCGTCGCCATGGCCTGTTCGATTTCGTCGAGGGCCTAATCGCCTGACCACAGGCTTTTGCCCCGTTTTTGTGCCGGCACAGGGAGGAAGAACACCCTGTGCCGGCTTTTTCGACTATTCGCCCCGCGGAAAGCGCTGGCTTTCTTCCAGGATGTTCAGGTCCATGTGGTTGCGCATGTAGCGCTCGGACGCCTTTTGCAGCGGCTGGTAGTCCCACGGGAAGTAGGCGCCGTTGCGCAATGCTGCATAGACGACATGGCGGCGCGCCTGGCTCTCGCGGACGGCGGCATCGAAGCGTGAAAGATCGCCACGCGCCAACGCCTTGGCTTTCAACTGCGCGAAAACCCCGGCATGGGCCGGATCATCGGCCAGATTGACCAGTTCTTGCGGATCGGCGTCCAGATCGACCAGGATCGGCGGATCGACGTCGCAGAGGGTCAGCTTGAACCGGCCGTCGCGGATGCCGACGAGTGGTGCGATCGAGCCCTCAGCCGCATATTCCATCGGCACCGGACCGCGTCCGCCTGTCGCCGTCGCCAGCGGCATCAGATCCTCGCCGTCGGTCCAGGGGGCGAGCGTCGAGATATCGATGCCGGCAAGGCCAGCGACCGTCGGCGTCACATCAAGGGTGGAGACGGGCTGCGTCACCAGCCGCGGCTCAACGCCCGGCACGCACATCATCAATGGCACGCGGGCGGAGCCTTCGAAGAAGTTCATCTTGAACCACAGACCACGCTCGCCCAGCATGTCGCCATGATCGGAGACGAACAGGATCACCGTATTGTCCGCCATGCGGGTGCGATCGAGCACGTCGAGGATCTCGCCGATCTTGTCATCGACATAGGAGATGTTGGCGAAATAGCCCTGGCGGGCGCGGCGAATATCCTCGTCGGTGATCGCAAAGGCCGTGTGGTCGCAGGCATCCATCAGGCGCTTGGAATGCGGGTCCTGCTCCTCATAGGGGATGGGCGAAACCTTCGGATCGAGTTCCGCACAATTCTCATAGAGATCCCAGTATTTGCGCCGTGCGACATAGGGGTCGTGCGGATGGGTGAAGCTGACAGTCAGGCACCACGGGCGATCGTCCTGGCCGCGCGACAGATCGTAAAGCCGGCGGTTCGCATGATAGGCGACCTCGTCGTCATACTCCATCTGGTTGGTGATCTCGGCGACACCGGCGCCGGTGACCGAACCGAGGTTGTGATACCACCAGTCGATCCGTTCGCCGGGCTTGGTGTAATCCGGCGTCCAGCCGAAGTCGGCCGGATAGATGTCGGTGGTCAGTCGCTCCTCGAAGCCATGCAACTGGTCCGGCCCGACGAAATGCATCTTGCCGGACAGGCTTGTCTGGTAGCCCGCAGCCCGCAGATGATGTGCGAAGGTCGGGATGTCTGAGGCGAATTCCGCCGCATTGTCATAGACCCGCGTGCGGCTCGGCAATTGGCCGGACATGAAGGAGGCGCGGGCAGGGGCACAGAGAGGGCTCGCCGTGTAGCTGGTGGCGAAACGCACGGAGCGCTTAGCCAGAGCCTTCAAATGCGGTGCGTGGAGGAATTCGGCAGGCCCGTCGGGAAAGAGAGTTCCGTTGAACTGGTCCACCATCAGGATCAGGATATTCGGTCGAGATTGCACCACGTCGTTTTCCTCAAAGTCCGAGTTACAGATTGGTTGGGCTTAAGCCGACCCTGCCGTCAAGATCGTTGCCAGCCGAAAGCTCGGCGCAGCGGGCAGGTTAGCCGTGAACCAGAGCATGGGGGAATATTTCATGTTTCAAGGTCCGCGATCTCGCTTATCCGCGTCGTTTTCATGCTGATCTCGAACGCCGGAAGATTGAGAGCACCCAGGATCATCAGGCGGCAGCGCTACAGTGCCGACTGGCGGAAGAAATTTGCCTGTGCCTTGGCGGGCAGGACTATTGTTTGAAATCGCACACAGGCGCCTGAGGGCCGAGCGGCTACCTGGTTTACAAGCATCGATGTCCGCGCAGGACAGCAGTTCACAGCAGATTGGCGAGCCGGCAAAATTCCTCGACGCTCAGCGTTTCAGCCCGGCGTTGCGGGTCAATGTCGGCTTTCGCCAGCAAGGCCTCACCGCCCACGGGCTTCAGGCTCTGGCGTAGCATCTTACGTCGTTGACCGAATGCCGCCATGGTGACTTTCTCGAGCTTGTCGGGATCACAGGGCAGCGGATTGAGCCGCGGCGTCAGGTGAACCACCGTCGAGGTGACCTTGGGCGGTGGCGTGAACGCCTGGGGCGGCACGTCGAAGGCCATATGCGACTCGGTGCGCCAGCCGCACAGAACCCCAAGCCGGCCGTAATGGTTGTCGTCCTCATTGGCGACAATGCGCTGCCCGACTTCCCTCTGGAACATCAGCGTCAGCGACTGCCAGAAGGGCGGCCATTGCCTCGGCAGCAGCCAGTTCACCAGCAACTGCGTTCCGACGTTATACGGCAGATTTGCAATGATTTTGACCGGGCCTTCCGGCACCATCGCCTCGAAATCGGTTTTCAGGGCATCGCCTTCGATCACCTCGAGACGGCCGGGATAGTGTTCAGCCACTTCGGCCAGCGCCGGCAGGCAGCGCGGATCGCGCTCGACGGCGATCACCTTCTTGGCTCCAAGCGCAAGGATGGCCCGCGTCAATCCACCGGGACCCGGGCCGACTTCGAAGACGGTGACGCCTTCCAGCGAGCCAGCCGTCCGCGCAACCTTCTGCGTAAGGTTGAGGTCGAGCAGGAAGTTCTGTCCAAGCGCCTTGCGCGCATCCAGGCCATGCTTGGCAATCACGTCGCGAAGCGGCGGCAAACCATCCAGTGCGGCCATTAGGACTGTACTTTCGATATGCGGCTGATCTGGTCAGCCATTCGGATAGCGGCGACCAAGCTATGCTCGCGGGCAAGGCCGGTTCCGGCAAGCCCGAAGGCGGTGCCGTGATCCGGCGAGGTGCGCACAAAGGGCAGCCCAAGCGTGACATTGACGCTGTCGTCAAAACCGAGCGCTTTTGCCGGGATCAGGGCCTGATCGTGATACATGCAGACTGCCACATCGTAGCGCTGACGCGCTTCGTCATGGAACATCGTGTCGGCAGGCAGGGGTCCGAAGGCATCGATGCCCTCGTCGCGCAAGGTCCGGATCGCCGGATGAATGATATCGTCATCCTCGTGGCCGATGGCGCCGCCTTCTCCCGCATGCGGGTTCAGCCCTGCCACCGCAAGCCGCGGTGCCTCAATGCCGAAACGTTGGCGCATATCATGCGCGATGATCCGGCAGGTTTCGACGATGCCGGCCTGTGTCAGCGCCTGGGGCACGTCCTTGATTGCAATGTGGATCGTGACAGGCACGGCGCGCAGCTTCGGTCCAGCTAGCATCATCACGGGTTTGACCGCATGACCGACCTGCCTCGCTGCGAGATCGGCAAGGAATTCCGTATGACCTGGAAAGCCGAAGCCTGCTTCGTAGAGGATCGATTTGGCAATCGGGTTGGTGACGACACCTCGCGCCTTGCCCTCGAAGCAGAGCTGTACGGCTGTTTCGATCGCGCCGATGGTGCCCTTTGCATTCGCAACATGCGGGGATCCGGCCAAGACCTCGGTGCCGGTCGGAATGTGGAAAACGGGCAGGGCCGCACCAAACACCGTGGCGGTTTCAGCGACGTCCACCTCCTGGAGCCTGACGTCAATCTCCAGTTGACGCGCGCGGACGCGAAGCACCTCGGCATCGCCGATATAGAGAAAAGGCGGCAGATCAAGCGCATCACGTCGAAGCCAGGCTTGCAGCGCAATATCCGGACCAATGCCTGCTGGATCGCCTTGGCTCAGCGCGAGCGGAAGAAGGGCATCGGTCATATCTCGGCTTTGGCCTTGTTACTGAATGACGATCTGAGCCTTGGATCGCAGCTCTTCGAGATACTTGTCTGAATCCGGATTTTCGCCCTTGCTTTCCTTGCCGAGATCTTCGGCGCGGAAAACGACCTCGGCCGCCAGGTCATCGGATACCTCGCGCTGGTTGCAGATTGCCAGGTATTCGACGCCGCGCTCGGTCACGCGTGTGGCTGTCGTTCCGCCATTTGCCTTCTCGATCAGGGGCTTCCAATCCGGCGGAAGTTCCGGTTCCAACACGCGACCAAGATCGCGTACGGATACGTCGAGGTAGTTCTTTGCAAAGGCCATGGCCTGATCGCAGCCCGGGAACGAGGCGCGCGACTTCTCGGCTTCAGCCTTGCGCTTGCCGGCAATACCCTTCTTCGACGCAGGAACCACGAAGATAATCTGCTTCAGGAAGTACTCGGTGGTCACAGGCTTCTGCTTGTTTTCCAACAGTCGGGTCACAAGCTCCTGGTTGGAGAGCTTGTTCTTCGAGCCGGCCGCATAGCGGGCATTGACCAGTCGCGGCCAGCTCATCGACACCGCGATATAGGCCTTGAAATGCGCGGCACCGACGCCGGCCTGATCGAGAACGCCACTGAGCTGCGATGAGGTCATCTTGTTGGACGCGGCGAAGCGTTCAAACGCTGCATCGACGTCGGTCGTGCTGACCGACATGCCGACGCGCGAAATTTCCTGCCGCTTCAGGGCTTCGTCGACAAGCTGTTCCTTGGCGAGTTTCTGCGTGTTTCCACCGCGGCGCTGCAGGCGCAGGAATGCTGCCCGTCGCGCAACGTCGCCGCTGGTGATTGCCGTTTTGTTGACGACTGCGACAACCGATGTTGCCGCCGCCGCCGGAGCAGTGAACGATGTGGGGCTGACACTGAGGGACAGCGCGATCACTGCGGCAAGCATGAAGCTTGTCCCTTGTTTCGCAGAAGCCATCTGTAATCCTTTCCCCGAACAGCCCAGATTGGCTGACCGGTTCAATTTCTTCGTGTTGACCAATAGACTGTCGCAGGAATTGCACAATCCATGCGGCAAAACAATGACCTCAGCTGGACGATCGCCTACTCGAACGAATTGTCGCTGAGTTTGATCTCGCCGAGTGTCCTGAAGACCAGTCGACCACCAATCGTCCAGTCGCTCGCAGACGAGTCGTCCGGATCGTATTTATCGGTATAGCCAATCGACAGGACGGTGCATTCGTCAGCGTAGGAAATACCGATGCTGCGACGGTTGAACACATCGGCATCAATGTCATAGTTCACCGAGCCATAGACCGACCAGAACTCGTTGATCTTGACCGAAGCCGACGAACTGATGGCCTGATTTTCTTCCTTAAACCCGTATTCCGGTTGTGCGTCGAGCTGGGTAAAGGTCAGGCTCGTCTGCAGACGATCCGACGTATAGGCGGCCGTTGCATCGGTGCGACGCAGTTCCAGCGTCTTTTCGTCGAGTCGGACGCTGGTGCTGAGCGACACGCCGAACGGCAGGTCGATACCGGCCAGAGCCACGTAGTCGGACGCATCGGTTTCCAGGCCTGACTCCGAGCCGACGGCGACGAGATCATCGGTTGTGAACGAGTTTACCCCACCCAGATGGAAGGACTGGCCGAGGATGCCGCGCAGGCCCACACCATTGTCGAAGCTGCCGGTATAGCGAATGCCGAGATTGGCACGTGTGCCGCCTTCGACGCGGTCATAGCCGGTGAATTTGTCACGCTCGAACAGGTTGGCCGCATCGAAGACGAAGCTCTGTGAATCTTCGTTGGGCAATTCGCCGGCCATCTGCTCGTCATTGCGCACGTAGATCTGCGCAATCGGCTCGAAGATATGGCTGCTATTGTTGGTTGTGACCAGCCACGGATAACGCGCCTCAAGGCCCGCAGTCAGCATGTAGCGGGTGGCGGCGTCATCGGTCGTGTAATTTCCGGTGTAGCCCACCGGCGCATCCATCGACAGGCCGAATGCGTCGCCACGCGCGGCAAACAAAGGCGTGAGTTGCAGTCCGCCCGGAGCGCTGAACGTCCGTTCCCATTCCGCTTCGGCGGATAGGCGTGTGGAGTTGCCTTTCAGACCGCGAAAGCGGGTAAAATCGCCGATTCCATCGCCGTTTGTGTCGATCAACGTCTCGTCACCATCAAACCGTGACAAAGACGTGAAGTTCAGCTTACCGGAAAGCTGGCCGCCGGCCACGGGCTCTGGCGCGTAGTAGTCGTAGTCGATCGACGGCAGCACGACAGCCTGCTGCTTTTCGGCTGTGTCGTTGACGTCGGCATCCTGCACGTCGAAATAATAGCCGCGCATGTCAAAGAAGTTACGTTCGCCCTGACCCGTCAGGTAGGCGGTATTCGTATGCGTGGATTCGTCGAGGCCGTTGAGCGAATAGGTTCGCGCAAAGTTGTTGTCGCTTTGCAGCATCACATCCCAGCCGAATGTCCAGCGAGGATTGATCCGAAACGCTCCCTTGGACGCGACAAGCCCACGCACGTCTCGGTTCGCATCGCTGGTATTTGCGGTGAAACGGTCGGGGTTCATCTGATCGATGCCGGCGAAGCGCAAATTGGCCTCGCCCTTTTCGAAACGCTGACGCAACTCGACTTCGAGCAACGCGCCCTGATCGGTATAGCCGGTCGTCGTGATGGTGGCGTCGCGATCAGGCGCAATGGCGATGTAGTAGGGAACGGCAATGCCGAAACCGAGATTCTCGGAGGTCCGCATTTCGGGGAAGAGGAAGCCGGTTTTCCGCTTGACCGTATTATCCGGCACTTCGATGAAAGGCAGCGTGGCCAACGAATAGCCGAACAGTTCGAAGCGCGCCTTTTCCAGCCGCACGGTGTGCTTCTTGCCGTCCTGGACAACGCGCTCGGCCTTGACCTGCCAGAGCGGCGGGCGTTCCGGATTGTCGGCGCATGGAAGGCAGGCGGTGTAGACGCCCTTGTGCAGGATCATCTGCGTGCCGCCAACCCGTTCGGCGCTTTCGCCGACGACACGTGTATTGTCGGACGTCTCGATCCTGAGCGCCTGGATAAAGCCGTCGGCAAAATTGTCAGTCACGTCGAGCGACTCGGCGTAGATCCGGTTGCCGCCCGGCTCGATCAGCTCGATATTTCCGGATGCGGTGACGCGCCCGCTCTTTTGATCATAGTCAACACGCCTGGCAACCATCTGGTAGCCCGCATAATTGATCTGCACGGCGCCGGTCGCGGAAACCCGCTCGGCATCCTTGTCATAGATGAGTTCGTTGGCGGCAAGCAGCAGCTTGGCGTCTTCAGGAAGATTGGGATTCAGTGCGGAGGTCTGGCTCGCATCCTGCGCGAAAGCGAATTGCTCTGCAGGCGCAAACGCACACACAGCAACGCTCGTCAGCAGGGCTACCGTGAGCCTTCTGATATTCCCGCGGTCTTTTACCGCCACTAACCATCCTCCTTATGAAGCAGAATCGTTGCCCCCAATGCCATCGCTACGACAACTGGTACCCAGGTCGCAACATATGGCGGCATCACGCCGCTGCTTCCGAATGCTTTCACAAGCACTGTTGCGACATAAAGCACGAAGCCTGAAACGATTCCACCCAGAATAACAGAGCGGGATTGGTTAAACCGGCTGAACTTTATGGACACGGTTGCGGCGATGAGGGTCATTGCAACGAGAAGAAACGGAAGGGAGAGCAGCGAGTGGAACTGCGTCTCCAAAGCCTGTGTTGGCACGCCGAACGAACGCGCCACTCGAATTTTCTGAAAAAGATCATAAAAAGCAACGGTTTCCGGTTGTGCCAAACGTTCCTGGATGAAGTCCTTCTGGAGATTTGTAGCAACCTGGGCTGTCGCGAGCCTTTTCTGCATCTCTCCGGGACGGGTCTCCAGAACGTCGTTAAGCAGCCAGTAACCATCTTTCAAGTTTGCCGTGCGTGCGTCCTGCCGCAGCGCAATTCGCCCTTCGGAATCGAAGTGAATGAGCACGGCATCGACGAGTTGTGTTCCGTCCTCGAGAACGGTTCTGGCACCCATGGCGACGTCGGTATCGCCACTGATCTGCCGCAGCCATGGCACGGACACTGTCGTGGTGCGATTGGAGCCCTCGCGCCATTCGGCCTCCAGCGACAGAGCCTTGCCCTGCCCATAGGCAGCAAGCGGATTGATCAGCAAGGTTGTGGCAAGCCCGATGAGGAAGGCGCCGAACACGAATGGCGTCATGAACTGCCAGGCGGAGATACCGGCTGCGCGCGCGACCACAAGCTCGGATTTGCGGTTGAGCGCAATCAGGGTGGTCATGCCGACAAAAAGACCGATGAAGGGAACGGTCTGCTGGATGATCAGCGGCAGACGCAGCGCTGTCAAAAGTAAGGTACCTGTCACCGAAGCACCGGGCAGGGAGCCGAAGCGTCCAGACGATTCGGTAAAATCGATCAGGAAGACAAGGGACGTAACGCCGAGGAAAAACCAGAAGGCGGTCATCATGTATCGGCGGAAGAAGTAGCGACCGAGTGTCCGGATCATGCCGCACCTCCGGCATTGGAACTCTCATCCTGGGGCGCAAGCTTGCGCAGCCGGGTCTGAAGCCGCGTCAGTGCATTGGCCATCGGCTTGGGCAGGCTCAGGCGCTTGCCGCTGTAAAGGACAAAGCTTGACAGGACTATGGCTGACAGCGGAACCAGGTAGATCAACGGCGTGGTTGCACTCGCCTGTTCCGCCAGCGAAACCGTATAGTTGGACAACCAGAAAAGCCCGAGCGTCAAAAGCAGAGAGGCTGCCATCGGATGCAGTCGTGCTTCACGATGCGAGCGCGCGTCCCCGCAGATCACGAGAGAGATCATGGCAAAGGCCAGCGGAAAGAGCCAGACGCTCATGCGCCGGTGGAGCTCGGCATGGTATTTCCCGGGACGCTCTGTGTATTGCGGATCATTGGGATCGGGATTGAGGAGGAATGCCAGGTCCCGGTCGCCGGAATTCAGGCGCGCCTGTCCTCGGTTGCTTGAAAGCTCGGAGAGGTCAAAGGAATAGGAGTCGAAGCGGATGACTGTGACGTTGCCTTCCACGGTCTTGCGCTGAACCTCGCCGTCGCGCATCAAAAGTGCCTGGCCGTTTTCTTCCACCGCACCTTCACGGGCATAGTAGATGAAGGCCGAGGACGGGTCGCGGGAATCGGCAACCAGCAGTCCTTTCAGGATACGGCCCTGGCGCTCGGAAATCTGGATGTACAGGCCTTCATCCAACCGACGGAAAGATTTCTCCTCGATAACGGTCGAGAGCAGGTCGGCATAGGCGGCCGCGATCATCTCACGCACATTGACCCGCATTTTCGGCTCGACAAAATTGATCATGGCGAAGGAAAAGACGCTGAGGATGACTGCCATGCTGATGATCGGCCGCAGGATGGTGGCGCGCGAGGCGCCAGCTGCATCGATGACCGCAAGCTCGGAATCATTGTTCATCGCCGTCAGTGTCTGCGTGATGCCGATCACCAGCGCAAACGGCAGGACCGCAGAGACGATCGTCGGCAGGATCAGCGTCGCAAGCGTCATGAATGACCCCACGGACTGGCCGCTATCTGTGACCAGATTGATGCGTGCCAGCACCTGAGTCGTCCAAATGATCGCCAGCACCGGCAGCAAGGCGGTGAGGAACATCTGCACGACACGTCGCAGGATATAGAGTTCAAGAAGCTTCATACGGTTTCCTGAAGACGAACCGGGAGGCCCGTCTGCGATTTAGGAGCTTGTCTCTACGACGCTTGCGGCCATTTGGCGACCGCGAACAGGTTTTTTTCCGCCTTCATAATCTGTTTTTTTTCAACAGCGTGATTTCCACACCGCAGTGCCGGCGCTTTCGGGCGGTCTCGACACCAGATCAGACGGGGATACAGCCACTTAGGTAAATGCGTGCCCTTGCCTTCGCGGCGGAAAAGGCGAAGATCGCCACACATTTATTAGCCCTATCCACGTCAAGGGAAGCACCATGTCCACCAAGCTCTCTATCGCCTTTACCAAGTCCCAGGCCGTTACGGGCGGCGTTGCAATCTTGCTCAAGACGGCCGAGGCCGAGACGCCGGCAGGTTTGGCGGATGCGGATCCGGCTGGCGTGTATGCGCGTGCCTCAAAGGTCGGAAAATTCACGGGTAAAGCCATGGCGACGCTCGATATCGTTGCCCCACACGGCTCGGAAGCGGATCGGCTGGTGGTGGTTGGGCTCGGCAAGGCCGAAGCGCTGAAGCCCCATGACTGGCTTCGTGCCGGCGGTGTCGCGATGGCGGCGCTGAAGGGTGCGGAAAAAGTGACTGTCTATCTCGATGTGCCGAATCTCGTGGTGACTCCGAAGGCTGCCGCCGATTTCGCGCTCGGCATGATGCTGCGCGCCTACAAATTCGACAACTACAAGACGACGAAGAAAGGCGAGGACGACGACTCCAAGGCCAATGAAAAGACGGTCAAGGTTGCCATCGTCACGGCGGATCCCGCCGCTGCGAAGAAGGCATTTGTCGATGCCGAAGCGGTCGCGGAGGGCGTCATTCTGGCCCGCAACCTGGTCAACGAGCCTGCCAATATCCTCGGCCCGCTGGAATTTGCCGCGAAGGCCAAGGAACTCGAGAAACTCGGCGTCGAGATCGAGATCCTGACCGAAAAGGACATGAAGAAGCTCGGCATGGGTGCTTTGCTCGGCGTTGCCCAGGGCTCGGTGCGTCCGCCGCGCCTTGTGATCATGAAATGGGATGGCGGCAAGGCCAAGGACAAGCCGATCGCATTTATCGGTAAGGGCGTCGTCTTCGACACCGGCGGCATTTCGATAAAGCCGGCCGGTGGCATGGAGGACATGAAGGGTGACATGGGCGGTGCCGCCGCCGTGACGGGTCTGATGCATACGCTTGCCGCGCGCAAGGCGAAAGCCAATGTCATCGGTATCATCGGGCTTGTCGAAAACATGCCCGACGGCAATGCGCAGCGTCCGGGTGACATCGTCACCTCGATGTCCGGCCAGACGATCGAAGTCATCAACACCGATGCTGAAGGCCGTCTCGTTCTCTGCGATGCGCTCTGGTATTGCAACGAGCGTTTCGCCCCGGAATTCATGATCAATCTCGCAACGCTGACCGGCGCTATCCTGGTGGCACTCGGCAACCTGCATGCCGGTCTTTTCTGCAACGATGATGAACTCGCGGAAAACCTGCTCTCGGCTGGCCTGGCGAGCAACGAACGGCTATGGCGCATGCCGCTCGGAAAGGACTACGACAAGCTGATCGATTCGAAATTCGCCGACATGAAGAACACCGGTGGTCGTCATGCGGGTTCGATCACCGCCGCACAGTTCCTCAAGCGTTTCGTCAAGGATACGCCATGGGCGCATCTCGACATTGCCGGCACGGCCATGGGCTCGCCGTCGGACGAGATCAACCAGTCCTGGGGCTCCGGCTTCGGCGTGCGTCTGCTCGACGAGCTGGTTCGCGCCAGCTACGAAGCCTGAGATCGGAAGGGGCAGGGCTTTTGGCAGAAATACTCTTTTATCACCTGACGGAATCAAAGCTGGAGGATGCTCTCCCGCCGCTGCTGGAGAAAAGCATCGAGCGCGGCTGGAGGGTCACGGTCCAGACCAGCGATGAGGATCTGCGTGATGCGCTCGATCAGCATTTGTGGGTCTACCGGGAAGACAGCTTCCTGCCGCATGGCACCGATGATGGAGAGGCGCCGGATACCCAGCCGATCTTGCTGACGATCCTGCCTGACAATATCAACAACGCGACCGTGCGTTTCATGATCGACGGTGCCGAGCCGCCAGCGGTCCTCGACTACGATCGCGTTGTCTTCGTTTTCGACGGCTATGATCAGCAGCAGCTCGAGGCCGCGCGTGGTCAATGGAAGCGCCTCAAGGGAGAGGGGCATGCATTGACCTATTGGCAGCAGACGACGGAAGGTCGCTGGGAAAAGAAGCCCTGAAGCCTATCGTCTTCAATCCCAGTTCCATACCTTGACCCCGATCTAGGATGAAGACATCGGCGAGCCGGCGCTTAGCCGGCAATCAGCCGGCCATGCCGTCCTCGTATTCGGCGGACAGCTCCAGCCATTGTTCTTCGGCAGCCGACAGTTTGGCCGCTGCCTCGCCGCGCTGCTTGGCCTTTTCCGCAGCCTTGGCCGGGGCCTTTTCGTACAGCACCGGATCCGCAAGCTCTGCATCAAGCGCCTGAATCAACGTCTCCAGTTTCTTGGTTACGGACTCGATTTCATTGATCTTTTTCTTCAGCGGAGCAAGACTGGCGCGCCTGTCTGCGGCGGCTTTGCGCTGTTCTGCCTTGTTGACCTGCTCGGCACCGACGTCTGTCTTTTCCTTCTCGACAGACTTCTTGCCGGACGAAACGATCAGGCTGCGATACTCTTCCATATCGCCGTCGAAACTGGTCACGGTTCCATTGTTGACCAGCCACAGCCGGTCGACGGTCGCCTCGATCAGGTGACGATCATGGCTGATCAGGATGACCGCGCCCTCGTAGTCGTTCAGCGCTTCGATCAGCGCCTTGCGGCTGTCGATGTCCAGATGGTTGGTCGGCTCGTCGAGGATCAGGAGATTGGGGGCGTGGAACGCGGCAAGGCCCATCAGCAGCCGCGCCTTTTCACCGCCCGACAGGTCCTTGGCGGGCGTCGCCATCTTTTCCGTCAGCAGGCCCATCTGCGCGACGCGGGCACGAACCTTGGCTTCCGGTTCGGTCGGCATCAAACGCCGCACATGCTCGACCGGGGTCTGGTCCGGGATCAGGTCGTCCAGCTGGTGTTGGGCGAAGAAGCCGATCTTCAGGGACGGGGCCAGTTTCAGTTCGCCGGCCTGGGCCTGAAGTCGTCCGGAAATGAACTTGGCGAAGGTCGACTTGCCATTGCCGTTCGAGCCGAGCAGGGCGATGCGGTCGTCATTGTCGATGCGCAGGTTGATGCTCTTCAGGATCGGCTTGCCCGGCTCGTAGCCGACCACGCCGCCTGCGATGGCGATGATCGGCGACGCCGGCTGCTTTTCCGGAGCGGGGAAGGTGATCGGCTGGACGTGATCCTCGATCACGGCCGCGACCGTGCCCATGCGTTCCAGTGCCTTGACGCGGCTCTGCGCCTGCTTGGCCTTGGTTGCCTTGGCCTTGAAGCGGTCGATGAAGCTCTGCAGGTGCTTGCGCGCCGCATCGTTCTTCACTTTGGCCTTGGTCTGCAATTCGTCGTTTTCGGCCTTCTGCCGTTCGAACTGGTCATAGCCGCCGCGATAGAAGGTGAGTTTCTTCTGGTCGAGATGCACGATCGAATTGACCGCGGTGTTCAAGAGGTCGCGGTCATGGCTGATGATGATGACCGTGTGCGGATAACGTCGCACATAGTCTTCCAGCCACATCGAACCTTCGAGGTCGAGATAATTGGTCGGTTCGTCGAGCAGCAGCAGGTCGGGTTCGGAGAACAGCACGCCTGCGAGCGCGACGCGCATGCGCCAGCCGCCGGAAAAGGACGAGGCCGGGCGCTGCTGTGCCTCATGATCGAAACCGAGGCCCGACAGGATGGTGGCGGCACGCGCTTCGGCTGAGTGCGCGCCGATATCGGCAAGCCGCGTCTGGATCTCGGCGATCCGGTGTGGATCCGTCGCATGCTCGGCTTCCGCCAGCAGGGCTGCCCGTTCCTTGTCGGCCGAAAGCACGATCGAGATCAGCGATTCTTCCGTGCCCGGCGCTTCCTGCGCCACCTGACCGATACGGGCATTTCTCGGGATCGAGATATTGCCGGTCTCGGCTGACAGGTCGCCTGTGATGATTTTGAACAGCGTCGATTTTCCGGCGCCATTCTTGCCGACCAGACCGGCCTTGGTACCGGCAGGCAGGGAGACCGTGGCGTGGTCGATAAGCAGACGCCCGGCGATGCGGGCTGAGATGTCGTTGATCGTGATCATGGCGGCGTTTTGGCCGATGTTTCGGCCAAAGGCAAGCGTGTGAACGGATCCGCGATCAGGCGACCCTGCCGCTCGTCGCGCGATGGCCGATGATCGGCTGGCGTGGATTGGCACGGGCCACCTGCACAGCTATCTCCGCAAGCACCAGCAATTGCAGCCCGTCATTGGCTTCGGCGCTCAGTGCATGGCCGATCGCCAGCGCAAGTCCAACAGCGTCCTGGCTGTTCTCCGTGGCGAATACCAGGTTGTTTTCCGCCGCACTGAAAAGTCGCTCGGCGATGACATGCGCATCGTCTGCACTGACATCGCTGAACAGGAATGCGAACGTGCCGACCTCGATGCGCGCCAGGTAATCGTGCTTTTTGATCGTCTTGCGGAAGATAGCGGCAAGCTTTCTGATCAACTTGGTTGCCGCCTCTTCACCGTATTGATGCTGGATGCCGGCAAGGTCGGGGATCTCGATCAGGATTAGTGCTGCACCTGAGCTCGCGGTGCCGTAGACGTCCTCAAGCTGCTGAAAGAAGGCGGCACGGTTCGGCAGCCCCGTCAGGCGATCGCGGAGCGCCAGCCCCTTTGCTGCCCGCGCCGCACGGTCCGCTTGTGTGAGCACATCCACGCCCGCTGCGATGTCATGGACCAACTGGGTTTCCGCCTTTACCATCTGGATCGCGACGGATGACAGAAGATCGAGTTCGCCCAAAAGTTGCTCGATGCCCTGGCCCAGGTCGTCCTTGACCGCCTCAGCCACCGTTTCGACGGACCGGGCGAAGCTGCGCTTCTGCGTCAGGCCGAGCGTGATCTGGTCCTTGATCCGAGAAAGTGTCGTCACTGCTTCCGCGTGAAGACGTTCCGCCTGCACTCCGCAATGTACTGCAAGTCGATGCTTGAGACCAAGCTGGTCGAGGTTGTGCTGGCTGGGTTGCACGCCAAGCGCTGCAAGTTCACGTGCAAGCTCTGGGTTTTGACCGCTGAAGGCTTCGTGAGCCAGTTCGAAATTGCGCGGCAATCCGGCAATGCCGTGGCGCGCCATATACGCCGCAATCTTCGGCAACGGATCGACCGTTGCCGTTGCCGATCGTGCAAGCCTTTGCTGCTTTGACCCTTCCATGCTCACTTCGTCCCCCGCCATGTCCCTTTGTTGCCCTGAGGACTAACGGATATGCGTTTGTCAAAGGGTTAAATCCGGCGAAATCCAAGCAAACGCGGTTAACCCATGCTTTTCACGCGCAGCAGGTGATATGGCCGTGATTGCAGCGATGCGGCCCTTTGTCAGAGATACACGGGTGCTGCGCTACGCAGGAAATAGATCATATCCAGACTGAGTGATGGCCTACCCAGAACCGTCAGGCACATATGCGCTTGTCCGCGATGATGGGTCTGGTGGTTGAAGAAATGCGCCACCGCCGGCCCGAGCTTATGCGAGACGGGTTCAGGTTTGGTGATCGGGCTATAGTGAAACGTGGCAGCTAGCGCTTCGGGTGTCAGGCCTTCCGCAAAGGCTGTTATGCGCGCATCCTCCGTCCGTCGTGCGGCCCAAAGATCGGCAAACGTGTCCGCAGCACGCGCATCGAGCGAAGTCGGTTGCGGGCCTTGACCGGTAAATCTGTGCAGCCAGACCCGGTCGGCGGTCACCAGATGGTTCAGGGTTCCAGACAAAGAGCGGAAGAACGCGCCGGTATCCCGGTCCCGTTCCTCGTCCGTCAAATCCGCGGCGGCCTCGTAGAGCAGTGTATTGGCCCATGCATTGTAGGCGGCGAACATCCGGTAGTGATCCATGTTGTGCCTCGTCGAGTTTTAACACTTTGCCTCATGCTAGCCGAAGACTGCTTCTATCGGTGTGATGGGACCGATGAAATTTGCTGATTTGATTTTGTCACCCTGTTCGGCTTGTCTGTTTCCGATTTCCATTTGGAGTACACCATGACTCGCACCCTATATTCTCTCTGTGGCGCCGATGCAGCACGGCCTTTCTCGCCCCATTGCTGGAAGATCGTCATGGCCTTGCGCCATAAGGGGCTCAGCTACGAGGAGCGACCGCTGCCGTTTACCGCGATCCCGAAAATCGAAGGCGGGATTTCCAAGACCGTGCCTGTCCTGCGTGATGGCCAGGAACTGATCTCCGACAGCTTCCAGATCGCGCTCTATCTTGAACAGACTTATCCGGACCAACCCAGCCTGTTCGGCGGCGAGGGTGGCAAGGCGCTGGCCCGTTTCGTCGAAGGCTATGCTTTGACCCTGCTGCATCCGGTGATCACTCGCATCGCCCTGTCGGACATCCATTCCATGCTTGCGCCGGACGACCAGGCCTATTTCCGCACAAGCCGCGAAGCCCGGCTCGGCAAAACGCTGGAAGAGGTCAGGGCCAGCCGTGACGAGGCAATCGCGATCCTGCCGGAACGGCTGATGCCGATGCGCCACATGGTCGGCTTCCAGCCCTTTATCGGCGGTGAGGCACCTTTGTTCGCCGACTATATCCTGTTTGGCGCTCTGCAATGGCTGCGCCTCACCAGCGGCTCGCTGCATCTTCCTTCAGATGATCCGGTGGCACGATGGTTCGAGCGTTGCCTGGACCTTTATCAGGGTGCTGCCCGGGCGATTGCTTGAAAACTGGTGC
This sequence comes from Rhizobium sp. CECT 9324, assembly GCF_918741265.1. Taxonomy (NCBI): domain Bacteria; kingdom Pseudomonadati; phylum Pseudomonadota; class Alphaproteobacteria; order Hyphomicrobiales; family Rhizobiaceae; genus Rhizobium; species Rhizobium sp. CECT 9324. Next base: position 1,887,949 of record NZ_CAKKMZ010000001.1, read on the forward strand.
GCCACAAAGCATTCTGCCCGAAAGCCCGCATTGTGACGGAGCTGTGAAATTCGCAGATCCCCCTTGTTTTCGTGATTCGGGGCGGTTAGATACCGCCCACTTTCCCGATGACACAAACAAGGATGAGACTGATGGCGATTGAACGCACCTTCTCGATGATCAAGCCGGACGCAACAAAGCGCAACCTCACGGGCGCCATCACCAAGATGCTCGAAGACGCCGGCCTGCGCGTCGTCGCTTCCAAGCGCGTCTGGATGAGCACCCGCGAAGCCGAAGGCTTCTACGCCGTTCACAAGGAACGCCCTTTCTTCGGCGAACTGGTTGAAGGCATGACGTCCGGCCCGACCATCGTTCAGGTTCTCGAAGGCGAGAACGCCATCCTGAAGAACCGCGAAATCATGGGCGCCACCAACCCGGCCAATGCCGACGAGGGCACGATCCGCAAGACCCACGCTCTCTCCATCGGCGAGAACTCGGTTCACGGTTCGGACGCTCCGGAAACCGCTGCAGAAGAAATCAAGTACTGGTTCTCCGACACCGAGATCGTCGGCTGAATCAAAACCTGAGGCTACTGCCTTAGCGACTTGATTGCATTGATCAAACCGGAGCAGAAACGCTCCGGTTTTTTTGTTGGGCAGGGCTCAGTATCAGCCCTTCGAGGCCGTGCCCGGGCATCCGGTTTCCGCCCCATAATCCGCCGAACCATCGGGCCGATAGACCTCCGGATTGGGCGTATAGACCGGCCCGACGACCAGCGGTTTCGTTGGCAGGACGCTTTGGTCCAGCGTCGATGTCACGGTCGTCTCGATCTGCTGGATCAGCGTGTTCTGGCCATCGAGAATACGGATCGAGACCGCATAGGGTCGATCCTTGACCACGCAATGTACGGGCGGACTTTCCAGCGACACCTTGTCCCAGAGCGGGAATATTTTTGAGCGGGTCACCAGCGGTGCTCCTCCCGCAGGGTTCTCAAAACGTGCCTCGACAAAGCTGTCGTTAGGCAGGGGCGCCTCCTTGGCAAGCGTCACCAGATAGGTGGACCGCGCCACCCGGTAATTGAATACGAAAACATGACCGGACACTTTCAGTGGTTCGTCGTCAACGTCGCGCTGGCATCCGGAAAGAGCGGTGACTGTTGCCATCAGAAGCGCCAATGAGACCGATGCCTTCTCAACCGTCTTCATGGCCGCGTCTCCAGCTTCTTCCGATGATAGTGTCGGTTGGCCTTGGCACGGTTGCCGCAAACGGCCATGTCGCACCAGAAACGGCTCTTGTTCTTGCTGCGGTCGAGAAAGAGCCAACCGCAATTGCCGCAGATTTTCATTCGGTCCGGTGCGGGTTCGGTGATCAGCCGAAGCGCCGAACGCGCGGTGCCGCATTCAAGGCTATGCTCTGACGGTGCCAGCCGCAGGTTTTCGGCAGTGGCTTCAAGTAGTGTCGCGAGATAGCCGCGCTCCGCAACCCCCAGCGTGCGTGCCCGAAAATAGCGATCGATCGCCTCGCGCAAATGCAGGAATGCCTGCCGGTTTGCCGGCTGCACCGGCGTCATTGCCCCATACTGAGGCCCCTCGGCCGACAGCGAGGGCGCGACACCGGCAAAATCGTCAAGCTGTTGCGCGACCGCAAAACGATCGCGGCGGCGATCCGGGTCGTGTCTGAGTATGACGCTGTTGGCGACGTCAAGCGCCAGCGCTCCACCGGAAAAACGGTGTGGGGTCCAGGAAAAATCCATCTTGGTAACATAACTGGTAAAACAGGTTTAGACAGTTATAAATGTGACAGGAGAGGGAAATGGCCTATCTGCTGCAGCAACTGTTGAACGCGCTTCCGATTGCGGCCCTCTATGCTTGCCTCGCGTTTGGCTATTCCATCGCATTTGGTGTCACGCGCCGCGCCGATATCACCTATGGCGCGCTGTTCGCCTTCGCCGGGCAGATCTGTCTGCTGTTTACCGACATTGGCTGGAATGCCTTCACTCTTGTGTTTCCCGCAGCCCTAGGCTTTGGATTGGCGGTCGGTTTTTCTTATACGGTCTTTGCGGGTTGGACGTTTGCCCGTCATGTCATGCGGCCTCTGCACAGAGGTTCACCCAATGCCGTGATCGTAGCCTCGCTTGCCGTGGTGCTTTTGCTGTCGGAAACGGCGCGGTTGGCACTGGACACGCGAACGCTCTGGCTGCCGCCGATGGGCAATCAGCGCATCATCTTCGCCGAGTTCGACGATTTTTCGGTCAGCCTGACCATCATGCAGTGCGTTCATATCGCCATCATGCTGGCGATCATTGCTGCAGGGCAGCTTTTGCTGGCCACGTCACGCGCCGGACGGTTGTGGCAGGCCGTCAGCCAGGATCCCGCGGCGGCGCGGCTCTGCGGCGTTGACGCCGACCTGGTCTTTGTCCTGTCACTGGTTGCCGCAAGCGTGACTGCGGCCGCAGCCGGCCTTTCGGCAACCACAGTCTATGGCACGATGGATTTTGGAGCCGGCATGATGTTCGGCCTGAAGGTTGTGCTGATTGCCGCTGCCGGCGGCATATCGGTGCCGCTGCGCTCGGCATTGGGAGCGGCGGCCGTCGGTTTGGCGGAAACGCTGTGGAGCGGTTATGGCGCAATGGCCTGGCGCGATGCCGTCATCATCTCGGCGCTTATCGCCGTCCTGGTCTTCAGCCGTCGCGAGCGGGTTATTCCTTGACGGCGGCCCAGCGGTCGCGGGCCGTGTCGTCGGCATCCTTGGCAGCAACCCAATCGCCGCTCGTACCGTCCTTGCCATGCTCCTTCTTCCAGAAGGGGGCAGACGTCTTGAGGAAATCCATGACGAAGTTGGCGCCGTCAAAGGCCGCTTGGCGATGCGTGGCGGCGGCAATCACCAGCACGATCTGTTCGCTGGGTTCGATCCGTCCATGCCGATGAATGGCCGTCAAGCCGAGCAGTGAAAACCGCTTGATCGCCAGTCCGGCGATGCGGGACATCTCCGTTTCCGCCATGCCGGGATAATGTTCAAGCTCCAATGCCTGCAGGCTGCCCGCCTCGTCGCGGCACAGGCCGACGAACGAAACCAGCGCCCCGATGTCGTGCCGGCCTTGCGTCAGTCTGTTGCTTTCCAGTGCCGGATCGAAATCCTCGCGCTGGACGCGGATGACAGGAACAACAGCCGGGTCAACGGTCTGGGCGCCGGTCACCTCAGCCACCCGTCATCGGCGGAAACAGGCCGATCTCGCTGGCGCCTGCGATCGCCTCGTCGTGCTCGACATGTTCCTGATTGATGGCAACCCTGATCGCATTCGGGAACTGCAGGGCTGATTCGTAACCTTCGCCAAGCGTTGCCAGGTGCGCGATCAGATCGCCGGCCGTCACCACCGAGGCGGGAAGGTCCAGTTCTTCCTCGCCCTTGCCGATCCGTTCACGCACCCAGGCGAAATAGACGAGCTTGACCATCTCAATCGACCATATGCTTGGCGCCGGCGCGGAAATAGTCATAGCCGGTATAGATGGTCAGGATGGCGGCGATCCACAGCAGCGTGATACCGAGTTCCGTCGTGTACGGCAGGATCTTGTCGCCGGCAGGGCCGGCGAGCAGGAAGGCCAGCGCCACCATCTGGGCGGCCGTTTTCCACTTCGCGATCCGGGTGACGGGAACGCTGACCTTCAGGGCTGCCAGATATTCGCGCAGGCCGGAAACCAGGATCTCGCGGCAAAGGATGGTGATGGCTGCCCACAGCGACCATCCGGCGATGGTGCCGTCGGCGGCCATCAGCAGCAGGATCGACGCGATCAGCAACTTGTCGGCAATCGGGTCAAGCATGCGGCCGATATTGGAGGTCTGGTTCCAGATGCGGGCGAGATAGCCGTCGAGATAATCGGTGAAGGAGGCGACGACGAACAGGCCGAGGCTGGTCCACCTGGCAAAATCCGAACTTTCCAGCCGCCCTTCGATAAAGAAGCAGACGACGATCAGCGGCACGGCCAGAATGCGGGCGTAGGTGAGGAGATTGGGGATATTGTATGCGCGCGATGCCATGATGCCCTGACTTTGGAAAGTGATGCGACGCCTAGATGACGGTTTTGCCTTCGCTGCGTCAACTCAAGAATTCTGATTCCTTTTTACCATTTTCTGCGGCCGAATTGCGCTTTGCGGCGTCAATCGGCAGCGCTTTCGTGAAAATGATTGTAGATCAGCCGGGCAACCGTCTCGGAAATGCCCTCGACCGCCATCAGGTCGTTCATCGCTGCGCGAGAAACTGCCTTCGCCGTGCCGAAATGCTGGAGCAGCGCGCGCTTGCGCGTCGGGCCGATGCCGGAAATCTCGTCCAACGGATTCTTCACCATTTCTTTCTTGCGCCGTGCCCGATGCGTGCCGATCGCAAACCGGTGCGCCTCGTCGCGCATGCGCTGGACGAAATAGAGCACCGGGTCGCGTGGCGGCAGGGTGAAATCCGGCTTGCCGGCGACGAAGAAACGCTCGCGGCCAGCGTCGCGATCGACGCCCTTTGCCACACCGATCGCAATCACGCTGTCGGTGATGTCGAGTTCGTCGAGGATCTTGCGCACGGCGCTCATCTGGCCCTGGCCGCCGTCGATGAGGATGACATCCGGCCAGGCGGGGAAGGGCGCTTCGGCGCTGTCGTCGGGAGCGATCGAGCGGTCCGGTTTTCCCTCTTCCTTCAGCAGTCGCGAGAAACGCCGCGTCATCACCTCCCGCATCATGCCGAAATCGTCCCCCGGCGTGATGTCGGTCGATCGAATGTTGAACTTTCGGTACTGACCCTTGACGAAACCTTCCGGCCCGGCGACCACCATGCCGCCGACGGCATTGGTGCCCATGATATGCGAGTTGTCGTAGATCTCGATGCGGCGTGGGACATAGGGCAGGGCGAAGGTTTCCGACAGACCCTGCAGCAGGCGCGACTGCGACGCTGTCTCGGCAAGCTTTCGGCCATGCGCTTCGCGGGCATTGGCGACGACATGCTCGACCAGATCTTTCTTCTCGCCGCGCTGCGGGACCAGAACGGCGACCTTGTATCCGGCCTTTTCGGACAGAGCGAGAGCCAGCAAATCCTGTTCGTCAATCCCCTCTGACAAGAGGATCTGACGCGGGCAGGGTTTGTCGTCGTAGAACTGTGCCAGAAAGGCACTCAGCACTTCCGCGCTGGTCAATTGCGGATCGGCCTTGGGAAAATAGGCCCGGTTGCCCCAGTTCTGACCTGTGCGGAAAAAGAACACCTGGATGCAGGTCAGGCCGCCCTCATGATGGATGGCGAAGATATCCGCTTCCTCAACTCCGGCGGGATTGATGCCCTGATGGCTCTGCACATGCGACAAGCCGGCAAGGCGATCGCGAAATACGGCGGCGCGCTCGAAATCGAGTTCTTCTGATGCCTCGTTCATCGCGCGCGCGATCGATTCCTTGACGTTCTGGCTCTTGCCGGAAAGGAAGTCCTTCGCTTCCGTGACCAGCTCAGCATAGCCCTCATCGCTGATTTCACGGGTACAGGGACCGGAGCATCGCTTGATTTGATACAAAAGACAGGGGCGCGTCCGGGTTTCGAACACGCTGTCGGTACAGGTGCGCAGCAGGAAGGCACGCTGCAGCGAATTGATCGTGCGGCCGACGGCGCCAGCGGAGGCAAACGGGCCGAAATAGTCGCCCTTGCGGGCGCGTGCGCCGCGATGCTTGTAGATCGCCGGCGCCCGGCTGTCGCCGGTGATCAGGATATAGGGAAAACTCTTGTCGTCGCGCAGCAACACATTGTAGCGCGGCCGAAGCCGCTTGATCAGGTTGGCTTCCAGCAGCAGCGCCTCGACCTCGGTCCGGGTCGTGACGAATTCCATGTGGCTTGTCTCACGCACCATGCGTGTCAGGCGGTTGGAATGCAGGCGGCCCTGGGCGTAGTTGCTGACACGTTTCTTGAGGCTGCGCGCCTTGCCGACGTAAAGCACGTCGCCATCGCCGTTCATCATCCGGTAGACGCCGGGACTGTTCGGCAACTGCTTGACGAATTCAGCGATCAGATCGGCGCCGGTGAGATCGGTGGCGTTGAGATCGCCTTCGTTCCAGTCGATGCTGAGCGGTACGCGCAGAGCGTCACTCTCGACGATGGTGCCATCGTCGTCATCTTCGGTTCCGTCGTAGAGAACACCGCCGTCAGGCAGCTTTCCTCCGGTCATTCAACAATCTCCGCGCCGTTCGATCCCGGCCAAATCAGATGCTGTCCCCCATCCAGGGCAATCATTTGGCCGGTGATCGATGGCGTGTCAAAAAGAAAGCGGATGGTGCGGCCGAATTCCTCAAGGGACGGGCCGCGTTTGAGGGGCAGGCTGTCGACCTGGGCCTCGAAGTCCTCAAGCTTTTGCCGATCCGAGATCAGCGTTGGACCTGGTCCGATCGCGTTGACGCGGATGCGCGGCGCGAAAGCCTGGGCCATGGTCCGGGTCGCCGTCCACAAAGTTGATTTTGACAATGTGTAGGAAAAGAAGGTTGGCTTTAGCGCCAGAACACGCTGATCGATGATGTTGACGATCAGGCCTGACAACGAATCGGGCAGGGTGTTGGCGAACGCCGCCGACAGGATCGCCGGCGCCCGGACGTGAATGTCGAAATGCCGGGCGAATCGCTCGCCGTCGAATTCGTGGGCGTCGTCATGCTCGAAGACGGAGGCATTGTTGACCAGCAACCCGATCGGCCCGATTTCGGCATTTGCCCGGCTCATCAGGGAGGCGGTCTCCCCGACATCGGTCAGGTCTGCCTTGAGCGCCACGACACGATGTCCATCGGCCCGCATTGCGGCCGCTAACGCCTCGGCCTCGCCGATTGATGTGTTTGCATGCAGAGCGATGGCAAAACCATGGCGTGCGAGGTCCTCGGCAATCACCCGTCCAAGTCTTTTTGCTGATCCGGTCACGAGGGCAGCTTTTGGTATGCTCGTCTGCATGGCGTTTAACCTTGGTGATCGATGTGTTGCGCTGCATATATGGCGTCGTTGGAGAAATTGAACAGCGCTTCTGAAATTGTTCTCTGTGATTTGATTCGGCTTGTACTTCAATATCCTCAAATATAATTTTGGATAAACATCAATTTTTCACGTAAAGAATTTGTTAAGGTTAATAAATACCCTGTTGCGGTGAAGCAACATCCAAATTTCGTCATGCGGATGCCACAATCAATTCACATTTCGGCTCTTTCATTTCCTCAATTGGCGTCCATTTGTTTAGTCGGAACGGGCAGGGAATACCCAAGATATCGTTCAGGCCGCCGTTGGTTATTCGTAAGCGCGGTCGAGAACCGAAAGGAGACTATTTATGCGTACCTTCAAGATGATGCTCATCGCGTCTGCAACCACACTCGTCGCTTTCCAGGCTGTTAAGGCTGCCGACGCGATCGATCAGATCCCGGAAGCACCGGCTGCGACTGAAAGCTACTCGGCCCCGGCCGGCAGCTGGTCTGGCGCTTACCTCGGCGGCGCCGCCACCTACGACTTCGGCAAGTTCACCGGTTCGAACGGCGGTCGCGACGCCAAGGGCCTCGGCGGCTCGGTTTACGGCGGCTACAACATGCAGAACGGCCAGATCGTCTACGGTGCTGAAGCCGACCTCGGTTACAACGGCGAAGACGGCAGCGCCGGCACCGCAGCAAACGGTGCCGCTCTGACCGGCACCCAGGGCGTCAACGGCTCGATCCGCGGCCGCGTTGGTTACGACATGAACCCCTTCCTGCTCTATGGTACGGCCGGTCTGGCTGTTGCCAACCATGAGATGGAAGACGGCGCTTCCAACGACGAACGCATCGCTGCCGGTTACACGGTCGGTGCCGGTGTTGAAGCCATGGTCACCAACAACATCACTGCGCGCGTCGAATACCGCTACTCGGACTACCAGAAGCGTGATTTCGAACTCAGCTCGGGCACCGTGTCCAAGGGCTTCGACGACCACTCCGTCAAGGTTGGTATGGGCGTCAAGTTCTGATCCATCCGATCAGCAGTCTTCGAAAAAGCCGGGGTTTTGCCCCGGCTTTTTTGTTGTCCTGCTGCAGGTTCAGGATCAGGCTTTGGGGCGCAGGGCCGGGTAGGCCTCGAAATGCTTGGCGAACTTGGCCGGCCATTCCGTCAGTGCGGTCCGTCCGCCTTCCCATTCGCCCGGAAAGCGTAGCATCAGGTAGCCAAGCAGGGCCGCCAGTGCAAAATGGCCGCCATGCAGTTTCTTGCCGATCTTCGGCAGATGCGCATCCAGATGGTCCAGGCCGCGATTGACCTTTTCCCACTGCCGATCCATCGCCGCCTGGCTGACCAGTTCCGGCGGACGGAAACGCTTCTCGTAGACGATCGCCAGCAGGCAGTCGCTGATGCCGTCGGCCAGCGCCTCAAGCACTTCCGCTTCGGTGCGCTTCTTGTCCTTCTTGGGATAGAGAGCCTTGCCACCGATCCGGTGCAGGTATTGCATGATGGCGCGGCTGTCGAAGACGGCGTCGCCGTCATCGGTGATCAGCGCCGGAATCTTGCCGAGCGGATTGGCGTTCAACAGTTCGGATGGGTTCTCCGCCGTGTTGACCCGAACGTCCTCCAACGGAATGCCAAGGTGGCGTGCCGCCATTCGCACTTTCGAAGAATAGGGCGAGGCGGGAGCAAATAGCAGCTTCATCGGCGTTTTCCAGTATGTCTCGTTGTCTTATGGGATAGGCGGTATCGTCAGCTCCGATCGGCGGCAAGCGTTCGCGTCGACCTCGGGGCAGGCGCGGAAATCCAGCGCCTTGCTGAAACAGATGCGGACCTCGTCGAGTCGTTGATTATCACAGGTGACGGCCACTGCCGAGCGCGCCAGCCCCGGATTGTCTTTTATGAAAGCATCTTCGAGCGACTGCGGCGACATTCGCTTTTGCGAGCCTGTCCGACGTAGCTCGTCGGGAATGCGCACTGTTTCGAATGCCCGCCTCAGCACGGAAAAATAGTCCGCCATGGCAAGGCCCGAACAGGTGCCGTGCTTGCGCCATTCGTGACCGATCAATCCCATGCCCGGCATGATATCCATCAGCCGACGGCCCATGCCCATGGGCACCTGCTGGGGCTGGCTGGTCAGGCAGCTTTCTGGGTAGCCGCGTTCATACTGCGGCCAAAGCCCATGTACGATCAGGCCGAAACGCTTGTCGGGTCCGCATTGATCGCGGTTGCGGGCCGAGCCATTGGATTGGCAGAAGGTCGGCGACCAGGACAAAGACAGGACATAGAAGTCGAAGCCGTCGCCTTCAGGCACTGCGGCTTTGGTGCCCGACTGCGAGACTTCCTGCTTCGGTTTCGATGGCGTCACAACGGGTTTCTGGGCCGGGGCGACGGTGTCCGCTGTGCTGCCGGTCGGAGCCGTTTGCGGAACGAGACCATAGACCGCAGCCCCAATTACCAAGGCGCCGAGCGCGAGAAATCCGGCATAGGAACGCATGGCCATCGCTGCCTCCCGGTCGTGGTCTCAGTCTTCGCCGCGCAGCCAGAAGCAGCGATGCGAGGCATAACGATCCAGCGCCATCAGGCGCTTCAGTTCGGGAAGCGCCGCGTGCAGCTCGTCCTTCAGCGTAAAGGACGGGTTGACGATGATCAGCCCGGTGCCGGAAAGGCCGGTCTGGTCGCGGTCGCTCTTGATCGACAGTTCAGCGCAGAGCATTTTCGGGATCTCCAGCGCCTTCAAGGCGTCATGGAAGGCGATGATCGGTGCGCCCTTCTTGATCGGATACCACAGGCAATAGACGCCGCTGGCAAACCGGCGATGTGCCTTGGCCAGCCCTTCGACCAGCCGCTCGTATTCGCCTTCGATTTCAAACGGCGGATCGATCAGCACGATGCCGCGTTTTTCCTTCGGCGGCAGATGCGCACCGAGCGTCAGCCAGCCATCGAGTTCGGTCACGCGAACCTGGAAATCCCCCTCGAACAGGCGGGCCAGCGCGCGGGAATCATCGGGATGCAGTTCCATCGCCGAAAGCCGGTCCTGGGGGCGAAACAGATCACGCGACAGTTTCGGCGAACCGGGATAGAGCGTCAGCGGTCCATTCGGCTCCCGATCGGGGTTGAGCGCTTTCACCACGTCGAGATAGGGTTGCATGATTTCGGCGACCTTGGCCGGCAGCTCTGCATCGATGACCTTGCCGATACCTTCCAGCCATTCGCCGGTCTTCTGCGCCTCTTCCGAGGAAAGGTCGTAGAGCCCGATCCCGGCATGGGTGTCGAGCACCCGAAACGCCTTGTCCTTCTGCTGCAGATAGACGATCAGCCGCGACAGCACGAGATGCTTCAAGACATCGGCGAAATTGCCCGCGTGATAGATGTGGCGATAATTCATGAACGGTTCCGATGGCTTTGATGATTTGTTCGAATGGGGCTTTTGAGCTCTCACGCCATGCCCTATAAAAATGGCATGAATATCCAGAGCCCCATCCGCAATCGTTCCGTTGGTCATACGGCCTGTCCGCATGACTGTCCATCCACCTGTGCGCTCGATGTCGATCTGACACCGGACGGCAGGATCGGCCGCGTTCGCGGTGCCGCGGAAAACAGCTACACCGCCGGCGTCATCTGCGCCAAGGTCGCCCGCTATGCCGAGCGCCTCTATCATCCCGAACGTTTGATGAAGCCGGTTCGACGCGCGGGCGCCAAGGGAGCGGGACAGTGGCAGGACGTGACCTGGGAAGCGGCGCTCGATGAGATAGCCGATGCCTTCGTCAAGGCTGAGCAGAAGCACGGCAGCGAGGCCGTCTGGCCTTATTTCTACGCTGGTACCATGGGGCTGGTGCAGCGCGATTCGATCGAGCGGCTGCGCCACGCCAAGCGTTATTCCGGCTTCTTCGGCAGCATCTGCACCAATCTGGCCTGGACCGGCTATGTGATGGGAACCGGAACCCTGCGGGGACCTGATCCCCGCGAGATGGCTGTGTCGGATTGCGTGGTGATCTGGGGCACCAATGCGGTCGCGACCCAGGTCAATGTGATGACCCATGCGATCAAGGCCCGCAAGGATCGCGGCGCCAAGATCGTCGTTATCGATGTCTACGACAACCCGACGATGAAGCAGGCCGACATGGCACTGATCGTCAGGCCGGGCACCGACGCGGCGCTCGCCTGCGCCGCCATGCACATCGCTTTCCGCGACGGCTATGCCGACCGCGCTTACATGGCGAAATTCGCCGATGACCCGGCCGGCCTCGAAGCGCATCTGAAGGACAAGACGCCGGAATGGGCCGCGGCCATTACCGGCCTGTCGGTTGCGGAGATCGAAGCCTTCGCCAGCCATATCGGCCAAACGAGCAAGACCTTCTTTCGCCTCGGCTACGGCTTCACCCGCAGCCGCAACGGTGCGGTGTCCATGCATGCGGCCCTGTCGCTCGCAACGGTCCTGGGCTCCTGGCAGCATGAAGGTGGCGGCGCGTTCCACTCCAACAGCGATATCTTCCAGCTGAACAAGGCGGAGCTGATGGGCTCGGCCATGGTCGATCCCGATATCCGCATGCTCGACCAGTCGCAGATCGGCCGGGTGCTGACCGGCGACGCCGAGGCGCTGCGCCATCGCGGGCCGGTGACGGCCATGATCATCCAGAATACCAATCCGATCAATGTTGCGCCCGAACAGCGGCTGGTAAAGCAGGGCTTCCGGCGCGACGATCTTTTCGTCGCGGTGCACGAGCAATTCATGACCGAGACGGCGGAGCTTGCCGATATCGTGCTGCCGGCGACCATGTTCGTCGAGCATGACGACATCTACCGCGGCGGCGGCCAGAGCCATATCCTGCTCGGGCCGAAGCTTGTCGATGCGCCGGACACCGTGCGCACCAACCTCTTCGTCATCGAGGAACTGGCGAGGCGGCTCGGGGTGGCCGACCGTCCAGGCTTTGGTTTGACCGAGCGCGATCATATCGAGCGCATGCTTTATGTCAGCGGCAAGCCGGACTTTGATACGCTGGCCGAGGAAAAGTGGCTCGACTGCCAGCCGGCCTTCGAGGATGCGCATTACCTCAATGGCTTTGCCCATCCCGACGGCAAGTTCCGTTTCAGGCCCGACTGGGAAGGCACGCCCGCGCCGAACAAGCCGCCGGCCGTGCTCGGCTCGTTTGGCCCGGTCAAGGCGCTGCCGGTGTTCCCGGACCAGGTCGACCTGATCGAGCTTGCCGATGCCGAGCATCCATTCCGGCTTGCGACATCGCCGGCGCGCAACTTTCTCAACTCCACCTTTGCCGAGACCAAGACCTCGCGCGACAAGGAGGGACGTCCCGAGGTCATGGTCAGCCCTGCCGATGCAGTGGCTCTCGGCATAAACGACGGCGACATCGTCCGGATCGGCAACGGGCGTGGTGAGTTGCGCATCCATGCAAAGGTGACCGAGGCGGTCAAGACCGGCGTTCTGGTCGCCGAAGGCCTGTGGCCGAACAAGTCCCATCTCAACGGCGAGGGCATCAACGTCCTGACCGGTGCCGATGCCGCCGCTCCCCATGGCGGCGCGGCCTTCCACGACAACAAGGTCTGGCTCCGAACGGTTTAGGCATCCGGGCGACAACGTGATTTAACAGGCAAGACACTTCATCATGAGCATTTTTGACAAGAGCAGCATTTCCATCGTCGAGGACAAGACGCTGTGGAAAGGCTGGAGCCACCTGCGCCGCGTCACCTTCGATTTCTTCCGCGAAGGTCGAAAGCCGCATCGCCTCGAATGGGAGGTCTTCGATCGCAGCGAGGCCGCCGGCATCCTGCTGCACAATGTCGAGACGAATACCGTGACGCTGGTCAGGCAGTTGCGCATTCCCGCCCATCTGATGGGCGATCATCCTTTCCTGCTCGAGGTTCCCGCCGGTTTCATCGACGATGGCGAGACGGCAGAAGAGGCGGCGATCCGCGAGGCTTTTGAGGAAACCGGCTACAGGGTCACGTCGGTCCGAAAGGCATTCGCACCCTATATGTCGCCGGGGTCCGTCACCGAGAAGCTGCACAGCTTCTATGCCACGGTCGTCGAGGCGGATCGTGTCGCGGCGGGTGGCGGCCTTGCCGAGGAGAAGGAAGACCTGGAGGTCGTCGAATTGCCGTTCGACGAAGCGCTTGCGATGATCGTCCGCGGCGAAATTGTCGACGCGAAAACCATCATGCTTTTGCAGTGGGCGGCGCTTCAAGCAGTGGCCGCGCGCGCATGAGCGCCGGCTGAGGTGACCGCCAGACCTCAGAACTGGCCTTTGAGGCCCATCGATACCGAAACCACCTGATAGTCGGCGCCGGCGGTATCGGCATAGATCGCCTGCAGGCTGGTCGGCGTATGAACCACGCGCGTGTCGCCCTTGCCTTCGAACATCTTGTCGAAGCTGCCAGACAGATAGATCGATGCCATCGGCAGGAAACGATAGTCGACAGAGGCGGTTGCCCCGACCATCGGCGCTATCTTGACCTCGTCAAAGAAGCGCAGATCCCGCATCCAGTGGTCATCAACACCGTCAAAGCCGAAGGCCATGCCGCCGCGCATGCTGCCGGAGACGCTGAACGCGCCGATTTTTTGCTCGGCGCTGGCACTGAGATAGGCGACCGGGATTTTCTGGCGATAGCTGATCCCCTTTTCATCGGGATCGAACGTGCCGACGGTGTCGTAGAGCGAGCTGGCGCTGGAACTGTAGATATAGCTGCCGCCATAGGACTTCCATTTGGCGTCGGTATAGCCGGCGCCGCCGCCGAGTGCGATGCGGGTTGAGCCATTGTCGACCAGCGCGCGATCCGCCTCGATCGTGACGTTGACATAGTGGCCGAGCTTTGTGTCCGGATGCAGCGACTGATGGGTCCAGTCGTCGTTTGAATAATCCATCCAGTCGCGGTCTTCCATCTCGCCATTGCCACTGATGCTGACATCGATGCGACCCTTCATGCGCCACTTGTAGCCAAGCTCGATCTCGGTGCCGAGCGTGCCGACCTTCACGCCCTTGCTCTCCCAGTCGAGCTGGCTGAGCTTGTGGTCGCCGTCATAGACATATTCGCCAGCCTTGATGTTGGCGATGCCAAGCCCGGCCTGGAACGACACCGCACCATCGGAAGACGTGTAAAGCCGGTCCTGCGAGACGGCCGCAATCGGCGTTGCGAGCAGCACAAGGGTCATGAAGGCCGGGCGGAGGCAGATCGCATACATCATCACGTAGTCCTGAGCGGGAGGGACAGTTTCAAGTTGTACGATCTTGGTTAATCTTTGCTTTATGCACGCCATACGCCCTCGGCAAAAAATCCATAACGGAGAGGACTTGAACAAACCGTCAATATACAATATGTAATTATGTATATTGATAAACCGAGGACATTGCCATGTTCACCACGCGCATCAACGATCATCTTTCCATTGCGGCGCAGCCATCTGCGGCTGAAATTGAACGCCTGGGGGAGGCTGGATTTTCGGCCCTTGTCAATTTGCGCCCGGAGGGCGAGGAGGGAGGCATCGGCACGCGCGCCGAAAAAGACGCCGCTGCCGAGGCGGGACTGTCCTACATATTCATTCCGCTGACCCTGTCCGGGTTGACCGATGCCGATGTTGATGCTTTTCGCGCGGCCATGGCCCGGCATGACAAGGGTCCGGTTTTGGCGCATTGCCGCACCGGGCATCGGGCGCTTGCGCTTCACGCCATCATTGAAGTCATCGACGGCCGCATGACGCGTGATCAGGTGCTGGCACTCGGCGATCGCCATGGCATGGACATGACCGCGGCGCTGGCATTTCTCGACCGCCGCGCCGCCCGCCGTCCGCAGGTCAAGGGTTTCTTCGATCCGCGCACCTGGAGCGTGCAATATGTCGTCTCCGATCCGCAGACGTCCAAATGCGCCATCATCGATCCCGTCCTGGATTATGACGAAAAGTCTGGACGGACCTCGACGGACAACGCGGATCGCATTTTAGCCTATGTCGCACACGAAGGGCTGACCGTGGAGTGGATCCTCGATACCCATCCGCACGCCGATCATCTGTCCGCAGCACATTACTTGAAGTCGAAGACCGAAGCCCAGACGGCGATCGGCGACCATGTCGTCGATGTCCAGATGCTATGGAAGGATATCTACAACTGGCCTGAATTGCGGACCGACGGTTCCTATTGGGATCGGCTGTTCAAGCCGGGCGACAGTTTCAAGCTCGGCTCGATCGATGCCGCGGTGATGTTTTCGCCTGGCCACACGCTTGCCTCGATTACGTATGTCATAGGCGACGCAGCCTTTGTGCACGACACGATCTTCATGCCTGACAGCGGTACGGCCCGCACCGATTTTCCAGGCGGCAGCGCAGATGTTCTCTGGACTTCGATCCAGGAGATTCTTGCCCTGCCGGACGAGACACGGGTCTTCACCGGCCACGATTATCAACCTGGCGGCCGGCATCCGCGTTGGGAAAGCACCGTTGGTGAACAGAAACGATCCAATGCGCACCTCGCCAACATCAACGAGCAGGCGTTCATCCAGCTGCGCCAGGCCCGTGACCGAACGCTCGCCATGCCCAAGCTGATCCTGCATGCGCTGCAGGTCAATGTCCGCGGTGGCCGTCTGCCGGAGCCGGAAAACAATGGCCGTCGTTATCTCAAGATCCCGCTCGATGCGCTGGAGGGAGGTGCGTGGTGAAGCTGCTGGAAGCCAGAAACCGTGTCATTCCGAGCCCGGAGATCATGAAGAACCGGGCAACGGAGGTGGCGGAGCACCTGAAGACACTCGCCCATCCTGTCCGTCTTATGTTGGTCTGTACCCTCGTGCAGGGTGAATATTCCGTCAGCCAGTTGGAGGAGGAACTCGACGTGCATCAGCCCACCCTCTCGCAACAGCTGACGGTTCTGCGCGAGGCCGGGATCGTCGAAACCCGCCGCGACGGCAAGCAGATTTTCTATCGTCTCGTCGAGGCGAAGACCGCGCAGTTGATCGCGTCGCTGTTTACCATTTTTTGTGCGGAGGACATCACCGAATGACCCAGTATCTGCAATCCCTGGCCGGTGGCGCGCTGATCGGCCTTTCGGCGATCCTCTTCCTGATCCTGAACGGCCGCATAGCGGGCATCAGCGGCATCGTCGGGCGTTTGGCCCAAGGCACGAGCATTCTGATCAATGCCGCTTTTGTTGTCGGCCTGATGCTCGGCCCGGTTCTCTTTATGGCGATTTTCGCCGAATGGCCGGCCGTCACCATCACCGCCTCATTGCCGCTGATCGCCGTCGCCGGCCTCTTGGTTGGCTTCGGCTCGCGCATGGGCTCGGGCTGCACCAGCGGCCATGGCGTGCTCGGGCTTGCCCGGCTTTCTCCCCGTTCGCTTGCCGCCGTCATCACATTTCTGGCGACCGGCATGATCACGGTTACTCTGATGCGAGGCAGTCTATGAAAACCCCCTATTCCCAAGCGCTTGCGTCTATCGCATGTGGAACGCTGTTCGGTTTCGGTCTCGCGCTGTCGGGTATGCTTGATCCCGCACGCGTCCAGGGTTTCCTCGATATCTTCGGCGCCTGGGATCCAAGCCTGATGTTCGTGCTTGGCGGCGCCGTGATGGTCGCCATGACCGGCATGCTGATCGTCAAGATCATGGCGCGTCCGGTGCTGGCCGACAAATTCAACCTGCCGACAAAAGCCGAAATCGACCGGCCGCTGATTCTCGGTTCCGCAATCTTCGGCATCGGCTGGGGGCTTGGCGGATTGTGCCCGGGGCCGGCGGTTGCCGCGCTGTCGATGGGCTACGGCGCTACGCTGCTCTTCGTCGTGACGATGCTGATGGGCATGGTCATTCACGACCGCTTTGTCGCCGGAAAAATCGCATGATCGCGACCCTCCTTCCTGCCATTGGCTCCGGCGGAATCGTCGGCTTTGCGCTCGGACTTCTCGGCGGTGGCGGCTCCATTCTGGCAACCCCGTTGTTGCTCTATGTCGTCGGCGTTTCCGAGCCGCATGTCGCGATCGGCACGGGTGCGCTTGCGGTCTCGGCCAATGCCCTGATCAATTTTGCCGGTCACGCTGCAAAGGGCCATGTTCGCTGGTGGTGCGGTCTGGTGTTTGCGGTCTTGGGCGTGATTGGCGCACTGGGCGGGTCTTCGCTGGGCAAGGCGGTCGACGGAACAAGACTGCTGCTTTTGTTCGGACTGATCATGCTCGTGGTTGCCGCCTTGATGGCCCGTCCGAAACGTGTGGTCACCGCCGCACCGCGCCCGATGGATCTCCGCATGTGCATGGTAACGGGAGCCGTCGCGCTGGTCACGGGCGCCGTTTCCGGCTTCTTCGGTATCGGTGGCGGATTTCTGATCGTGCCGGGTTTGATGTTGGCAACAGGCATGCCAATGATCAATGCGGTCGGGACCTCGCTTCTGGCAGTCAGCGCCTTCGGGCTGGCGACCGCAGTCAATTATGCCTGGTCGGGACTGGTGGACTGGACGCTGGCGGCCGAGTTCATTTTCGGTGGGTTGATTGGTGGCTTGCTTGGAACGCTCGTCTCAAGCCGGCTCGCCGCGCACAAGAACACGCTCAACCGCGTTTTCGCGGCGGTTGTCTCTGTCGTGGCGGTTTACATGATCTATCGCAGTCTGGGCGCCATGTGGAACGCCTGAGTTTCAAGCACTGATCAGTTTTGCAGCAGGATCGCCGACATAAGTCTGGCGTTCGACTTTGCCGCCGGCAAGCATCCGGATCTTGCCTTCCGCGACAAGGCGCAGGGCTAGGGGATAACTCGTATGCTCGACGGTCAGGACGCGGGCCGCAACATCATCGGCCGTGTCTCCGGGCACGATCGGCACGACGGACTGGGCAATCACCGGACCTTCGTCCATGCCCTCGGTAACGAAATGCACCGTGCATCCGGCGACCATCACGCCGGCGTCCAGTGCACGCTGATGCGTGTGCAGGCCGGGAAACAGCGGCAGCAGGGAAGGGTGGATGTTGAGGATCCGGCCCTCATAGCGCTGGATGAATTCGCCTGACAGCAGCCGCATATAGCCCGCCAGACAGACGAAATCCGGTGCGACCGCGTCAAGGGCAGCAAGGATTGCCGCCTCGTGCTCGGTCTTGCTCGGATAGCCCTTGCGCTCGAAAACATGTATGGCAATGCCGAGCGCCTGAGCCTTGGCGATGCCGCCGGCCGTTGGCTTGTCGGAAAACACGGCGACGATATCCGCCGGAAAGTCCGACGCCTCGCAGGCCTTTGCCAGCGCCAGCATGTTCGATCCGCTGCCGGAAATGAAGACAGCGATGCGCTTGCGGGCTTGGCTCATAGGGCGAGCGTGCCCTTGTAGATCGTACCATGAGCGCCGTCTTCACGCGCGACCATACGTCCGAGACGGGCAACGGTCTCACCTTCGGCCTCAAGCGCGGCCTTGACCGTGTCGGCATTTTCGGCCGATACGACGACGATCATGCCGATCCCGCAGTTGAACGTGCGCAGCATCTCGTTCTGGGCCACGCCGCCGGTCTTGGCGAGCCAGGAGAAGACGGCCGGGACCCGGATCGACGACAGATCGATCTCGGCGGCAAGATGTTTCGGCAGCACACGCGGAATGTTTTCCGGAAAGCCGCCGCCGGTAATATGGGCGAGCGCCTTCAGCGCCTTGGTTTCCTTGATCGCCTTCAGCAACGGCTTCACATAGATGCGGGTCGGCGCAAGCAGGGCTTCGCCCAGCGTCTTGTCGGAGGCAAACGGGGCAGGGGCGTCCCAGCCAAGGCCGGAAAGCTCGACGATCTTGCGCACCAGCGAGAAGCCGTTGGAATGCACGCCGGATGAGGACAGGCCGAGGATCACATCGCCCTCGGCAATGTCGCCCGCCGGCAGCAGTTCGCCGCGCTCGGCAGCACCCACGGCAAAGCCTGCAAGGTCGTAGTCACCATGCGAATACATGCCCGGCATTTCCGCGGTCTCGCCGCCGATCAGCGCGCAGCCTGCCTCGCGGCAACCGGCAGCAATGCCCTGGACGATCGCCGCACCCTGGTCCGGGTCGAGCTTGCCGGTGGCATAGTAGTCGAGGAACAGCAGCGGCTCGGCGCCCTGGACCACGAGATCGTTGACGCACATTGCGACAAGATCGATGCCGACCGTGTCATGGATATTGGCGTCGATGGCGATCTTCAGCTTGGTGCCGACGCCGTCATTGGCGGCCACCAGGATCGGGTCGTTGAAGCCGGCTGCCTTCAGGTCAAACAGACCGCCGAAACCGCCGATTTCGCCGTCAGCGCCCGGACGGCGCGTCGAACGCACGGCCGGCTTGATCTTCTCGACCATCAGGTTTCCAGCGTCGATGTCGACGCCTGCATCACTGTAGGTCAAACCGTTCTTGCCAGCCTGGCTCATCCGTGTCTCCGATCCTAAGAGAGTTTGGCTGGCCATTGCATGAAGAGGCCGGAGATGCAAGCCGCGACGAGAATTAGGCCCCGATTTCCTGCCAATTCTGCTGCAGGCGACTGAGATCCGGCCCTCGGCAGGTCACATTCTTGACCGAGGGTTCCGGCGCGATCTATCTGCTGCTAGAGAAAGATCGGTTGCGTCGCACAAATGACGTTCGACGGATGAAAATGGGAAACAGACATGCCGAAGTATATAAGCGGGATTGGCCTCAGGCGTCAGGTGATGTTCTGGCTCGTCGCACTGGTCGTCTTCGTTCTCTTCCTCTTGATGTTCAGCTCGATCCTGCTGCCCTTCATTGCAGGCATGGCGCTTGCCTATTTTCTCGATCCGGTGGCCGACAGGCTTGAGCGCCTGGGACTGAGCCGGCTGATGGCGACTGTCGTCATCCTTGTCACCTTTGTCATCGTCTTCGCCCTGTCGCTGATGATCATCATTCCGATCCTGGCCAGCCAGTTGAATGATTTCATCGAGCGCGTGCCCGGCTACATGACGCAGTTGCAGACCTTCATTGCCACGTCTAATGCCTCCTGGCTGCCGGAATGGTTGAACGGCCAGATGGATACGATCAAGGGGAATTTCTCCCGTTATATCAGCGAGGGCGTCGGCTTTCTTGGTACGCTGGTCGAGCAGATCTGGAATTCCGGCAAGGCATTGCTCGACATCGTTTCGCTTCTGGTTGTCACGCCCGTTGTCGCCTTCTACCTGTTGCTCGACTGGGATCGCATGATCGCAAAGGTCGACGGCTGGGTGCCGCGCGGCCAGCTCGCGACCGTGCGTAAACTGGCGACCGAACTCGACAACACCATTGCCGGATTTGTTCGTGGTCAAGGTTCGCTCTGCCTGATCCTCGGGTTGTTCTATGCCGTTGCGCTGTCCTTGGCCGGGCTGAATTTCGGTCTTTTGATCGGCTTTTTCACCGGCCTGATCAGCTTTATTCCGTATGTGGGCTCGACGGTCGGCCTTTTGCTGGCGGTTGGCGTGGCGCTCGTCCAGTTCTGGCCGGACTACCTCTGGATCGGCTTCATTGCCGGTATCTTCTTCTTCGGCCAGTTTCTCGAGGGCAATATCCTGCAGCCAAAACTGGTCGGCAAAAGTGTCGGCCTGCATCCCGTCTGGTTGATGTTTGCCCTGTTTGCTTTCGGCTCCCTGTTCGGCTTTGTCGGCGTGTTGGTCGCGGTTCCGGCGGCAGCAGCCGTCGGCGTGCTTGTCCGGTTCGCGCTGTCGCGGTATCTTGAGAGCGATCTCTACTACGGCGCGGTGATTGAAATCGCCGGAGAGCCGAAGCCTCCGGTGATCGAGATTCCGGCGCAGACGACAGAGAAGTAAATGGCTGACGTCAGGAAGCCCACAGAGCGGCGCGGTACCGCTGAACAATTGCCGCTTGTCTTCGATCATGGATCGGCGACCGGCCGCGACGACCTGCTTGTGTCCGAACGGCTGGCTGCAGCTGTGGCCATGATCGACAGCTGGCCCGAATGGCCAGCGCCGGTCGTCGTGCTGACCGGGCCGGCAGGCTCGGGCAAGTCGCACCTCGCCGACATCTTTCGCCAGCAGAGTGGTGCGGTGGATATCGATCCCCAGCCTGGGCGCGATGCACCGGCTGTGGCCGCCCTTGGTCCGGTGGTGTTCGAGGATGCGGACCGCCACGGATTCGACGAGGTCGAGCTGTTTCACGTCATCAACAGCGTCAAGCAGCATGGCACCGCGCTGCTGATCACCTCGCGCAGCTTTCCGCCATCGTGGAATGTCTCGCTGGCCGACCTGCGGTCACGGCTGAAGGCCGCGACCGTGGTCGAGATCGGTACACCCGATGAAGGTCTGCTCGGCCAGGTGATCATGAAACTGTTTGCCGACCGCCAGCTTTATATCGATGACAAGATTGTCGGCTATATCGTGCAACGGATGGAGCGTTCTTTTTCGGCAGCACAGGAGGTTGTCGATCGTTTGGACAAGCTTGCGCTTGCCCGCCGCGTGCGGATCACCCGGAGCTTGGCGGCTGAGGTGCTTGAGGCGCTCGACGCGACTGCGGACGAAGGGTAGCCGTCACAGATCTGTCGTCAAACTGTTATATTCGGCCAGCAAAGAATAACGAAGGGACGGGATTATGGATTCTGCGGTAACCGAGATGGACGGCCACGGCGAAGCCGAGGTGCTGACGCCGGATGACTTGATGAACAGCCCGCTGCGTTTCATCAACCGCGAATTCTCCTGGCTGCAGTTCAATCGTCGCGTTCTTGAAGAGACCCTCAACACTGCCCATCCCTTGCTGGAACGCGTACGTTTCCTGTCGATCTCCGCCGCCAATCTCGACGAGTTCTTCATGGTGCGCGTCGCAGGTCTGGAAGGCCAGGTGCGTCAGAACATCACCATCAGGAGCCCCGACGGCAAGACGCCGGCCGAGCAGCTCAATGACATCCTGAAGGAAATCGACAACCTGCAGATGGAGCAGCAAGCCTCGCTCGCTGTTCTGCAGCAGTATCTCGCCCAGGCGGAGATCCTGATCGTCCGTCCGGCAGCCCTGTCGGACGAAGATCGCAACTGGCTGGCCAACACATTTGAGGATTCGATCTTCCCGGTTCTGACGCCGCTGTCGATCGATCCGGCCCATCCGTTCCCCTTCATCCCCAATCTCGGCTTCTCCATGGGGCTTCAACTGGCCAGCAGCCGCACCGGCGAACCGATGACCGCGCTGCTACGCCTGCCGCCGACGCTCGACCGCTTCATCCGCCTGCAGGACCAGGGCCAGACGATCCGCTACATCACGCTTGAGGATGTCGTCGGCCTCTTCATCAACAGGCTCTATCCGGGCTACGAGGTCAAGGGTTTCGGCACCTTCCGTATCATTCGCGACAGCGATATCGAGGTGGAGGAAGAGGCTGAAGATCTGGTGCGGTTCTTCGAAACGGCCTTGAAACGTCGCCGGCGCGGCTCGGTTATCCGCATCGAGGTCGACAGCGAAATGCCGGTGGCTCTGCGCCAGTTCGTTGTTCATGAACTGAATGTGCCGGACAATCGTGTCGCGGTTCTGCCGGGTCTTCTCGCGCTCAATACCATTTCCGAGATCTGCAAGGCGCCACGCCAGGACCTGCGCTTCGAACCCTACAATGCCCGTTTTCCAGAACGCGTGCGCGAACATGCCGGCGACTGCCTGGCCGCGATCCGCGAAAAGGACATGATCGTTCATCATCCCTACGAGAGCTTTGACGTCGTCGTGCAGTTCCTGCTCCAGGCGGCGCGCGATCCGGACGTGCTGGCGATCAAGCAGACCCTCTACCGCACATCCAATGACAGCCCGATCGTCCGCGCCCTGATCGATGCCGCCGATGCCGGGAAATCGGTGACAGCGCTGGTCGAACTCAAGGCCCGCTTCGACGAAGAGGCGAACATCCGCTGGGCCCGCGACCTGGAACGCGCCGGCGTCCAGGTCGTCTTTGGCTTCATCGAACTGAAGACCCACGCCAAGATGTCGATGGTCGTGCGCCGGGAAGACGGCAAGCTGCGAACCTATTGCCATCTCGGCACCGGCAACTACCACCCGATCACGGCAAAGATTTACACCGACCTGTCCTTCTTCACCTGCAATCCGAAGATCGCCCATGACATGGCGAATATCTTCAATTTCATCACCGGCTACGGCGAGCCCGAGGAAAGCATGAAGCTGGCGGTCTCGCCCTATACGCTTCGTCCACGCATCCTTCGTCACATCGAGGAGGAAACCCAGAACGCCAGGAACGGTCTGCCGGCCGGAATCTGGATGAAGATGAATTCTCTGGTCGATCCGGACATCATCGATGCGCTTTATCGGGCAAGCCAGGCTGGCGTCGAGGTGGATCTGGTCATTCGCGGCATCTGCTGCCTGCGGCCGCAGGTGCAGGGCCTTTCGGAAAATATCCGGGTGAAGTCCATCGTCGGCCGCTTCCTTGAGCACAGCCGCATCTTCTGTTTCGGCCACGGTCACCGCCTGCCGTCGGAAAAGGCGCTTGTCTATATCGGTTCGGCCGACATGATGCCGCGCAATCTCGACAGACGCGTGGAAACATTGGTACCCTTGATCAACCCGACCGTGCATGAGCAGGTCTTGTCACAGATCATGCTGGGCAATCTGATTGACAATCAGCAGAGCTACGAGATATTGGCCGATGGCACGTCTCGTCGCATTGAGGTGCGGCAGGGTGAGGAACCGTTCAACGCGCAGCACTATTTCATGACCAACCCAAGCCTGTCGGGTCGGGGTGAAGCGTTGAAATCGAGCGCACCGAAACTGATCGCCGGTCTGATTTCCGGCAGGAAACGATAAAACTGGAACTTCATGACAAGATCTGAAGCGCGGGGGCGTCTGCCTGGTATCGCCCCTGTTTCTGTCGTCGACATCGGCTCCAACTCGATCCGTCTCGTGGTCTATGAGGGCCTGTCGCGTGCACCTACGGTCCTGTTCAATGAGAAGGTCCTGTGCGGACTGGGCAAGGGTCTGGCCACAACTGGCCGCATGGATGACGAAGGCGTTGAGCGTGCGCTGCTAGCCCTGCGGCGCTTCAATGCGCTGTCGAAACAGGCGCAGGCGAGCCGGATGTATGTGCTCGCGACCGCCGCAGCCCGCGACGCGACCAATGGTGCCGACTTCATTACACGCGCGGAAGCAATTCTCGGCCACGAGATCCAGGTTTTGAGCGGCGAGGAAGAAGCGCTCTATTCGGCGCTTGGCATCATTAGCGGCTTTCACCACGCCGACGGCATCGCGGGCGACCTTGGGGGCGGCTCGCTCGAACTGATCGATATCCGCGGCCGCGACTTCGGCAAGGGTATTACGCTTCCGCTCGGTGGATTGCGGTTGTCCGAGACCGTGGCTGGCTCGCTGCCGAAAGCGCGGCTCCTTGCCAGGAAGCTGGTCGGCGATGCGCAATTGCTGCGGAACGGCCAGGGGCGGACCTTCTATGCCGTTGGTGGAACGTGGCGCAACATTGCCAAGCTGCATATGGAAATCCGCAAATATCCGCTGCACATGATGCAGGGTTATGAGCTTGCTTATGACGAGATCGCCTTCTTCCTCGAGGAGATCATTGCCGGCACGAACAGCCGCGACCCGGCCTGGGCAACAATCTCCAAGAACCGCCGCACGTTGATCCCGTTCGGTGCCGTGGCGCTGCGGGAAGTGATCGAGGTCATGCGGCCGAAAAGCGTCTGCTTTTCGGCGCAAGGCGTGCGCGAGGGATATCTCTATTCGCTTTTGTCCGAAGACGAAAAGGCGCTCGACCCTCTGGTCGAAGCGGCTGACGAACTGGCAATCCTGCGTGCCCGTTCCCCGGAACATGCGCGCGAACTGGCAGATTGGACCGGGCAGATGATGCCGCAGTTCGACATCGACGAAACGGAAGAAGACGCCCGGTATCGCCAGGCAGCCTGCCTGCTCGCCGATATCAGCTGGCGCGCCCATCCGGACTATCGTGGTCTGCAGGCGCTCAACGTGATCGCCCATTCCTCCTTTGTCGGCATCACGCATCCAGGGCGCGCCTTCATCGCCCTGACCAATTACTACCGTTTTGAAGGGCTTTACGACGATGGCCGGACTGGCCCACTGGCCGCGATCGCGACCGAGCGTCTGCTCGAGCGCGCGAAGCTTCTGGGCGGGCTTCTGCGCGTCGTCTATCTCTTCTCTGCCTCGATGCCGGGCGTCGTGCACAATCTGCGCTTCCAGCGGTCTGAACGACCCGATATCGATCTCGAATTCGTCGTTCCGCACGAATACTTCGATTTCGCCGGCGAACGCCTGGATGGACGCTTGCAACAGTTGGCCAAGCTGACCGGTAAGCGACTGGTTTTCAGGTTCGAATAAAGCGCAGACACACAAAAGCGAAAAAGGACCGGGTGCAAACCCGGTCCTTTCATGTCTGGCGAGCAGATTGTTCGGCTCACTTGGCCGAGAGGAAGTCGCCGACTTCGAGCAGAACGAACTCGTTGTCGTCCGCCTTGTCCAGCGCACGACCGGCCGAAAACGGCAGATTGTTGTCGTTGCCGACGACGATATGGGTCGGATCGACGACATCGACGTCTTCGATGGTCACGAATGGCATGTCGTGGAAGCCTTCGCCGCCGCCCTGCAGCTTCTTGTTGTCCGGATCCTCGATCTTCATCAGATTGATGTAGCCGATCTTGCGCGCGGCCTTTCCGACGTTTTCATCCGACATCTCGATCTTGTAGATGCGCTTGTGCTTGGCTGGAACGGTAAAGCAATCGGCGGCCGGTGCTTTGGGGTCGGCGCAGGCCTTCTCCGCCGTGCCGGCGCCATTGTCGCGCTCGATCACAAGCGCCGTCGTGGCGTCGATCATGTTGAAGTCGCCGATTGCCTCACCGCCTTCCGACAGCGGATAGAGCCAGCTGCGACCGGTCCAGGCCTTGGAGGCGACATCCAGCTCGATGATGCGCAGCGCGGTCAGACCATCCGCCTTCTCGACCGAACCGTCTTCGAGATAGAGCGGACCTTCGAGCAGGCCGTAAAGCTTGGCTCCGTCCTTCGACATGGCAAGGCCTTCATAGCCGCCGGAACGCTTGAGATTGAAGACCGGCATCTTCGCCGTCGGATTGGCCGGCACGACCAGCGTCACATTGTCCGGCGACTTCACTTCGATCTCGCCGGCCTTGGTGGCGATGACATCGGTCAGCTTGCCGTCCTTGGTGAACTTCAGCAGATAGGGGCCGAATTCCTCGCCCACCCAGAAGCCGTCGGCGACCGGCTGGATCGATTCGACGTCGAAGTCGGCGCCGGTCAGATAGCGGCTGTCGGAACCTTCCATGACGATCGGGAAGGGAGCTCGTCTGTCCGGATCCGACAGGAACACGGTCTCGATCGGCTCGACCTTGCCGGCATCCCAGTTAAACTTGATATGATGCAGCATCAGCATGGAATCGCTGGAATTGATCTTCGAGCCGAAGCCGTTGTCGGACAGGCTCCAGAATGTGCCGTCCTCCATAGTCTTGATGCCGGAAAAGCCCTGCATGGCCTGGCCGTCGAACGGCATTTTCAGGCCGGTTTCGCGAACGCCGTCCTTGCCCGGAACGGTGCCGAGCCCGTCCGTGCGCTTGCGATCGGCGGTGGTGAACTTGCCCGATGTCTTCAGGTGCGCCGGCGCATCGGCCGGTGCCGCGATGATCGTGTTGGCCGGCAGGATGGCATGAGAAACGAGCTTGGCGGAATAGGCTTTTTCCTCGGCCATGGCCGGGGCGGAAAACAGAAGGCAAAGGGATACGGAAGTCAGAAGGGCCTTTTTCATGGCGTCACCTTTTTTGGGAAGGATGGAACGCCGCATGCTTAGGCAGGCTTGATGTCGCACGGATTGCCGTTCGATGAAGTTTCAGTGACTGTGAACAGGTCTGCCCTGACTGGCCAGAATCAGCCATCGGCCGGGCGGCATACCGTAGGATGCCTTGAAATGCCGGGTGAGATGGCTCTGGTCGGCAAAGCCGACCGCGATGGCCGCCTCGGCGATGGACACTTCCTTCAGCATCAGGCGCTTTGCCTGTTCCAGCCGGCGCATGACCTGGTAGCGATGCGGGCTGGTGCCGGTGGCCAGACGAAACTGGCGGGCGAGCGAATAGCGGTTGAGATCGGTGACCGCTTCGAGGTCTTCCGACAGTACGGTCGTCGTCGCATTGTCGCGAAGATAGACGCAGGCCTTCTGCACCGCCCGCTCGGCCCTGGGCGACAGCCTGGGTGTCTCCTGCGCATGGCGTCCAATGCCATCGGCGATCCGTGACAGCAGATCGGCATGGGCAAGATCACCGATCGGGTTCTCGAGATCCGCCAGGGCTTCTGCCAATGCCTGGGCGAGACCGGCATCGGAAAGCACAGGATTGGCGACGAAGGGCAGCGCCGTCGCTCCACCAGCACCGGCCTCGCGCAGATATTCCGGCGGGATATACATCATCCGGTAGTGCAGCCCGACCTCTGTGCCGGCTCCGCCATCGTGTAGCTCGTCGGGGTGGAGCACGATGACATTGCCCGGCATGCTGAAGCGGGACATGCCGCGATAGGCAAATGTCTGGACGCCGCTGAGCGTTAGCCCGAGCGCATAGGTATCGTGCCTGTGCGGAGAAAACTGGTTGCCGTAGAACATCGCCTCGATGCGTTCGATCCCGCGGGTCTCGGCGCCGGTCCGGATGAGGTCAACCGAACTGCACGAACGTTCAAGACCATCGCAGGCGGGGCTTGCAAGCTGCGCCTCATTATCAAACCAGCCCGCTTCGGAGCGCTTCATGTTCGACACCAAAATCGTCATTGTCCTCAGGGAGGATTTGCTTACCTGGCAGAAACTCAATGTTACCGCCTTTCTGGTCAGCGGCATAGTTGGGGCCAACAGCAGCCTGCTCGGCGAGCCTTACCGCGATGCCGCCGGCCATGTCTACAATCCGCTCTGCATCCAGCCCATGGTGGTCCTGTCGGGCGATCAGGAGACGGTGCGAGCCATTCATCGCCGTGCGCTGGCGCGCGAGGTGCCGTGCTCGCTCTATGTCGCGGAGATGTTTTCGACCGGTCACGACGCCGACAACCGCAGGATATTTGCGGAATTTGCACCGGATGACGCCAAAGTGGTCGGCATTGCACTGCGTACGGACAAGAAGCTTGCCGACAAGATCACCAAGGGTGCGAAAATGCACGGCTGACATTCATTCAAGGCGCAGCGATCCAGTCGGGCAGGCGGTCGAGGTCCAGCCCCGAAACGGCCGCGTCCACACAATCCGCCAGGCTGCCGAAACGCATGGTCCGGCCGGTTAGCCCGGGGCCGTAATGAGCATATTTGCCCGAGTTGGTCATGATCGTCTTTGTGTGCCGTGGGATCAGTGGCTCGACGATCATGCACCAGCAGGTGTCGGCAACGAATTGCACGCCGAAGCGCTCCAGGTCGGCGACATGGCCGGATTTTCGCGCTTGCTCGAGCGTCCAGCGACCGCAGGTGACGATGACCGCCACATCCGAATGTTTGGTTCTCTCCGCGCAGAGTGTCGCCAGCCGGGCGATTTCCGTTGCGGAGAAATGCGGATTGCCAAGCGAGATGAGCTCCACCGGGCCGGCTTGTGCGCCATTCAGCTCGCCCCAGGCCCGCAGCAGGTCGGCCTGACTGACCACGACGCGGCGAATGGACAGCGCCCTGAAGTCGTCGGCATCGCGCGCTTCGGGTGTCACGCCGGCGATATGGAACATCGGTGCGCCGGAGGTCGTCGCAAAGGCGGCACCAAAGGCTTTCAAGTCATCACTGTCCGGCGCAAGATCCGCCATGCCGTCAATGAGCGGAATATCATCGGCCGCGAGCAGGCCGGTGAGATAGCCGATCAGCGGGTAGAAGCTGTCATCGACTTCCGAAAGAGGTGGAAGGCTAATACGCAGTTTCGGTAGCCTCTCCGCGTCGAGATGGCAGCCGGCTTTGGGCGCCCGGCCGGTCAGGGCGATACAGATATCGAGATAGTCGGGATATTTCATCGTGCGGGCGCCGAGCACGCTGTTGGCATAGACCACGGCATTGGATTCGGCCCAGACGATCTGTTCGTCACGTTTCGGTGCCGTGTCGAGCAGATAGGGCGCACAGGTGAAACTCGGTTGCGCCCCCATGCCGACATAGGCGTCGGCCAGTCGGCTGGCCGCCTCGCCAAAGCCGCTCTCTATGCCTTGGCTCCGCCAGCGTCGCTGATCGACGGAAATTGCATTGAGCGTGGTCGCAACGGTGACCTTGCCGCCGAGATCGCGCAACCGTTCGGCAAACGCGAGCCCGCCAGGCCCCGTATAGATGCAGCCGTCGATATGGGCCTGGGTGATATCGATGAGTTCGGCAGCACCTTCGATGGCAGCCATGCGCAGGACGATGCGCATGGCAACCTGTGCCGCTTCGCCGTGGCGCCCGTCAAGCAGTGCTTGATCCCTGGCCGACAGGGTAATCTGAGAGGCTGGCGCGTTGGACAGATCGGATGCGGTATCAGAGACCTGGACGAGGCTCATGTCGGCGAGCGCGTGGAAGGCTTCCGTGCCCAGACAATGGACGGGGATCGACCGCCCGAACACTTCCTCGGCGACGATCACGCCAAGCGTGATGATGGCTTCGGGGCGCTCCAGCAGGATGGCCGAGGGCCCATGGCCGTTGAGGATCAGCTCGAGAATGACGCCGCTGCCGGAGCACGAACCGCGGCTGCTCGGAATTACCAGGATGCGACCGGCGAGCGTCTCGCCACTGAGTGGATGATGCCGGTCGATCACTTCGCCGGTGGTCGGATCGACGCCGCCCCAGAAGCTGAGCGGCACATCGCTGTAGAGAATTTCGCCTTCGGCCTGGCCTGCAACGATGACCTGTCCTGCTATCAAGGGAAGGTTCATGCTGGTGTCTCCGTCAAGGCCAGCATGACGTAGCTCGCCAGCCAGTGTTCACCCATGTAGTCACCCGCGACATGCCCTAGACCGGCAGAGAGATGCGTATCGGCCGCCGTCAGCAGCAGGGGACGGCGCGCATCATCGGCCGGCAGAAAACCCGCTAGCGAACGCCAGCACCAGGCACGGCTGATGTTCAGTCCGTCGAGATGGGCGATCTTGCCGTCGGAGCGGTCCGACACCCGCGCCGGTGAAAACAGGACAGCCGGTTCCTGGCGAGCAAGATCAGGCAGGAAGCGATCGAACCAGTCGGCAAAGTCCTTGGCCGGCATCAGTCGCCGCATGCATTCAGCTTCGATCAGGGTCGAGGACAGGAAGTCGTCGCCGGAAGGTTCGCCCCAGGCGGTGCAGTCATGGTCGGTGCCGTACCAGCGCAGGGCCGTGTTCTGCAACAGGCAAAGCAGTTCGTCGTCGCCTGCCGTCTGGGCATAGTCTGTCGCCAGCCGGAGCGCAAAGGCCGTGTTGAAATGCGTTCCCACCCGCACGGGATAGGTCGCGATCGGCAGGAAGTCGTTGAAGCGCTGGACGATGCGCTGCGTCAGCGGTGAAAGCGTGGCACTCCACAGCGCATTCTCATGCCCGTGCAATTCGGTCGAAAGCTTCAGCAGCCAGCCCCAGCCATAGGGACGCTGATAGCCGCGCGCCGAGGGCCGGTCGAAATAGGCACATTCGCCGGCAACCTTGCCATCGGTGAGCATCGTGTCGAACAGGCGGCGGATGGCCTCGGCATGGACCATGCCGGGATAGAGCCGCAACAGCCGCGCCAGCGTCCAGTAGCCATGCACGCAGGAATGCCAGTCATAGCTGCCGTAGAAGATCGGATGCAGTTGCGACGGTACCTGCGCATCCTGCGGTCCATCGAGCCCGTGCGAGATCTGGTTTGGATATTCGCGGCCGACATGGCCGAGGGCAATGGCGGCGAGGCTTTCGGCAAGCGTGATATCCAGTGTGATCGTCACGGCTCAGGTCTCCAGGTCGATGCGATCGCCCCAATCGGCACGGCGGACCTGCTTGAACGCATCGCCGTCACGTTTGCTCAGTGTGACCTCGCCCGCCGACCCGTCGGTGCGACAGAGCTTGACGCGGCCGACGCCACCCGACACACGCGGCGGTGACAGCACGCGCGCGCCGGACAGTGTGACGGGCGAGCGCGATACGGCGATGAAGATGAACTTCTCGTCCTCCCACGGCACCTCCGCCCCCTTCGCCAGCCGATGCACCCTTGAGCGGGCGACGCGCCGCGAAAAGTGGCACCAGTCCGGCACCGCGATCGGACAGTCTTGTTCATGCGAGCACGGTGCAACCAGATGGGCGCCGGCAGCCTTCAGCGTCTCGCGAACGGCAAGGATACGCTGCCAGCCGGCTGTCGTGCCAGGCTCGATGATGACCAGCATGCTGGTGGTCAGCGCCCAGAGCTTTGTCGTGACGGCAGAGATGGTTGCGGGCGGCAGTTCGTCCAGCACATAGGCAAGCGTCACGAGATCAGCGGGCGCAAGCGGGGGGATCTTTGCCGTCACGTCGCCGGCATGCCAGCGGGCGGGAACCGTTGCGTGCCTGGCCAGCGCATCGCCGACGCTGCGGATCGCCGCGCTGGCCTCGACCATGTCGGCGGACTGCATCTGCGGCCATGCATCCTGCGCTGCCCAGAAGGCTGTGCCGGGACCGGAGCCGAGATCGATCTGGGTCCGCGGCTCGAAGTCGGGAGCGACGTCCTCGACCATCGACAGGGCCGCGCGCACGGCGGCATAGGTCGCCGGCATGCGTGTCGCCAGATACGCCTTTGCCGCAAGGGCATCATCGATGTGAAACCGGCCATCGCGCACTTCGCGGCGATAACGGTCGGACAACAGGGCACTGGCCTTGGCCAGCCGCTCAAGCGGCTCCCCGGCCAGCATCTGGTCGACGGCGGCACGCAGCGGGGAGGGAAGTTCCATGGCTTCAATCGCTTTGTTTGGCGGCCCATTCCGGCCGGAGCATCGACATCATCAGCATATCGGTGCGACTGCCATCAGGCATCACGGCCGCTTGCCGCATTGTGCCTTCTTCGATGAAACCGGTCCGGCCATAAACGGCGCGGGCACGGGCGTTTTCTCGCACGACGTCCAGCCACAACCGATAGGCATGGGTCTCGCGGAAGGCATATTCGACGGCCGCCATCAGAAGCTTCGAGCCATAGCCCTTTTCCGGCGTGGCGACCGCGATCCGCTTGACACAGATATTGCCGTCGCGGCGGTCGAGATCATTCAGGATGACGAAGCCGATCGGTGTTTCGTCATCGTCTTGCCCAATCAGGTAACAAAAGGCGGCCGATGCCATGTTGCTTTGGTGCTCGGCTTCGCTGTATTGGCCGATGAAGCTGTCATAGCCCGGCAAACGTTCGGTTGCCATGACAAACCCGATGTCATCCGGTCTTGCATGCCGCAAAGTGAGCGCCGTCACCGCTCAAAATTCCACAGCTTCGACACGCTTGTCGACGAAACGAAGACCGACGCCACCGGAAATCAGCTTCAGTGCCAGATCGCCGAACAATTCGCGGCGCCAGCCCTGAAGTGCGGCCACCGGCGCATTTTCGCCTTCGGCGGCAATGCGTTCCAGGTCTTCGCTATTGGCGATGACTTTGGACGCAACCCCATGTTTCTCGGACGTCAGGCGCAGCAGCACCTTCAACAGTTCGACGGCGGATTGTGCACCTTCCGGTGCATGGGTGTGGCGCTGGACATGCGGCATTTCGGATTTCGGCAGGGCGAGGGCTGCATTGACCTGTTCGACGATGACGGCGCCGGCGGTCGAGCGCTCCCAGCCCTTCGGAATTGTCCGCAAGCGGCCGAGCGCTTCCGTATCCTTAGGCTGCTGCTGGGCGATCTCATAGATCGCATCGTCTTTCAGGACACGCGACCGCGGCACATTGCGCGCGCGCGCCTCGCGTTCGCGCCAGGCGGTGACATATTGCATGACGGCCAGTTCCTGCGGCTTGCGCAGGCGCATCTTCAGACGCAGCCAGGCCTGGTCGGGATGCAGGTCGTAGGTATCGCGGGATTCGAGGATGGCCATTTCCTCGGTCAGCCATTCGGCGCGGCCTTCGCGCTCGAGATCGGCCTTCAGCTTGATATAGCAGTCGCGCAGATGGGTGACATCGGCCAGCGCATAATCGAGCTGCTTTTCCGACAAAGGCCTGCGGCTCCAGTCGGTGAAGCGCGAGCTCTTGTCGATATGCACGTTCTTCACCTTCTGCACGAGCTGGTCATAGGAGACCGAGTCGCCGAAGCCGCAGACCATCGCCGCCACCTGCGTGTCGAAGATCGGATGCGGGATGAGATTGCCGAGATGGAAGATGATTTCGATGTCTTGCCGGGCGGCATGGAAGACCTTGACCACGGCGGTATTGGCCATCAGCTCGAAGAACGGCGCCAGATCCAGACCCTTGGCCATCGGATCAACGATCGCCTCGAAGTCCGGGCTCGCCATCTGGATCAGGCAGAGTTCAGGCCAGAAGGTCGTTTCGCGGAGAAATTCCGTGTCGATCGTGATGAAATCGGATTTGGCGAGTTGGCGGCAAGCCTCCTCAAGCGCGGCAGTGGTATCGATCATTTCGTCTCGGTCATGGAAAAATACGGATCAACCTTACTTTCCCTTCTGGCCGGCGATGTCAATATGAACGGGTGCCAAAGGCGCATGCGACCCCGCTTTGCAGCCACTAATTCGCCACTATTCATCCGGGAGCGCGCCGCGCAGGACAGCGATGTTCTGCCGATGCACCTCCTCATAGGGTGCGAAATAGATGGTGGCTCCGGATGAAATCTCCGGTTCGGCAAAGACGGCGAGGCTATCTTCACCGAGATGCGGATCGTTTATGCGGGAAAGCAGACGCTCGAGATAGAGGCGGTTCGCCTCGATCAGCGAGGGCGGATAACCGCCGGCGGCAATGATCTCTTCCGCACCGTGATTGGGCAGGATGCGCCGGATCGGCAGTTCGGCCATCCGTTTCAGGTCGTGGATATGCCGATGGATATGCTCCGGCTCGGAAATATAGGTGACCGTGTCTTCCAACGTGTCGCCCGCCAGCAGCACGCCCATCGCCGGGATGAACAGCACGGTGCCGTCGGCGCTATGGATATCGAATTGCAGCAGTTCAACGGTCCAGCTTCCGATGGTCAGGGACAGTTGCCTGTCGAAACTCTCTGTCGGCATCACCACCGGCATGATCGGCGGTGTCTTGTTTTCCAGAACCTCGCGCTTGGCCTTCAGCGTCTCGATCGTCAGGCTGTTGGCGAGGATCGGACAGTCGGCAAAGCCCCCGTTGCCCGCAACATGGTCGGTGTGCCAGTGGCTCATCACCACCCGGATCGACGTGACGCCCAGGCTTTTGAGATGGCGGCGGATGGCGCGCGCATGATCGAGCGAGATATGGGTGTCATAGACCAGCGCCTCATGGCCCGACACAAGGGCGAAGCTGGCGACGCCGAGGCTATAGGCGCCGTCGTCGAGCCAGTTCGGTTCCGGAGAATGCAGCCGCTTTCCGGCGATGCGCCCGTCGTAATAGGCAAACAGACCCGGATAGGGCTGGTGGATGCGCATTGTCGCCGACATGTCCGTCGAAGAATCCATGACCTTAAACCACCCTCATATAGCCGGTCATCCCGGTCTTTTGATGTTCGATGATATGGCAATGGAAGACCCAGTCGCCAAGGTTGTCGGCGACCAAAGCCAGTCGCACCTTCTCGTCCGGCAACATCAGATAGGTGTCGGAGACCAGCGGTTGTTGAATGCTGCCCTTGTTCGAGGCGATGACCTTGAAATTCATCCCGTGCAGATGGATCGGATGCGCATGCGGCGTGACGTTCTCGACATTGAAAATGTAGCTTTTTCCGAGTTTCAGCTCCGCGATCGGGTCCATCGGATCGGCGCTGTCGCCGGGCCATGGCTTCTTGTTGATCGCCCAGAAGGAATAGCCCAGCGTTCCGCAAATGCTGTCCCGGGCGGCGTTTTCGGCCGTGGCACTGAGCAGAAGCGGGATTTCGGTGGCGCTGGCCATGTCGATCTCGATACCGGCATTGGCCGAAAGCGGACCAAGGTCGCCCAGGTTGCGCTTCAGCGACGGGCCGACGGAGCGCAGGCTCGCCACCACTTTCGGCGAGGACGGCCGGATGTCCGTCAACGTGGCAAGGCTACCTTCATGATCCGGCATGCGAACCGCCAGATCGAGCCGCTGTCCGGGCGAGATCACCACCATGTCGAGCGGTAGGCGTTCCGGTACCGGATGGCCGTCGATGGCGATGATGTCGGCTTCGGCGCCGTCAAGCTTGAGATTAAAGATACGGGTAACGTCCGAGGCGACAATGCGCAGGCGCACCAGTCCGCCCGCTGGCGCGTCATAGGTCGGCGTGAGCTGCCAGTTGGCGGTGCGAACGGTGCCGAATGTGCCGGTCTTGGCCGCATCGCGCGGCTTGAACTGGTCGATGAACTGGCTGTCGCCACCCAGCCGCCAGTCACGCAGGTTGAGCGCCACTTCGCCGTCGAACACCGGATCGTTCCTGTCCTCGACGATCAGCATGCCGGCCAGCCCCCGGCCCATCTGCGTCAAGGTATTGCAATGCGGGTGGTACCAGAAGGTGCCGGCATCGGGAGGGCTGAAAGCGTAGTCGAACCGGTCGCCCGGATAGACATAAGGCTGGCTGAGGAAGGGCACGCCGTCCTGGTCGTTCGGCAGGCGGATGCCGTGCCAGTGCACGGTGGTCGGCTCGTCAAGGGTGTTGATCAGCGTGGCGGCGAATTTTTCACCGCGCTGGACGCGCAGGACCGGGGGCGCGGCATCGATTGATCGGCCGTCGCTGTAGCTCATCACCTGGCGCGTCGGTGCCTTGCCATCGAGCATTGCTTCGATACCGCGGGCTTCGAGCCGGATCGGATCGGGTGCCGCAAGCGCCGCATGGATGCGCGGCAGAAAGGCCATGCCGGCACCATAGGCACCGGCGACGGCCGCGGATTTCAAGAGGGTGCGGCGCGAGGGACGAAACACGGGAGCCTCCGAATGGTTTCCGCTGTTCTAAAGTTGAGGCGTGATTTCAGCAATAGAGCAGACACGACCATGCTGTCGCAGGTCGTCAGTCGTCTCTTTCGGACGGCGGCGCGGCAAGCTTGGTGAAATAGGTCGAGGTGCGCAGAAGATTGCGAAAGCGCATGCGCCGCTGTTCCGTAGGCACGCCTTCGCGCGCGGTGATCCGGAAGAATGTATAGCCCATGAAGAAGGCCAGCACGACGATCATGTAGGTAAACAGCGCATGTGGTCCGAAGGCATCGATCAGGAAGGATGCAAACAGCGGCCCGATGACGGCACCGACCGACCAGAAGAACAGGGTGCCGGCCGATACCAGTGCATGCTGCCCCGGTGCGGCATGGTCATTGGCATGGGCGGAACACAGGGAATAGAGCGGCATGGCGAATGCGCCGAATGCAAAGATGCCGATGAAATTGAAAAGCTCGCTTTCGCCAGCGAAGAAGGCGAGGAAGATGCAGGCCGCGAGCGCCCCGAACGTGGCGATCAGCATCACGACACGCCGGTCGAGCTTGTCGGAATAATGTCCGAGCGGATACTGCAACACGATGCCGGCAAAGATGCCGATGCTCATGAAGGTGGCAATGCCGGTGACCGACATGCCGATGCCGTCGGCATAGATCGGGCCGAGCGACCGGAAGCTGGAATTGGTCAGGCCGACGATGATGCAGCCGACGGTGGCCAGCGGCGAGACCGACCACAGCACCTTGATATCAAATTTCACGTCCTGCGGCGGGGCAGGGCTGGTGCGATCGGCAAACGAGATCGGCACCAGCGAGAGTGTCAGCGCCATCGAGATGATGGCAAAAAGGTCGAAGCCGCTCAGGCCAAAGACCGGAATCAGGTATTGCGCTGCCGTGACCGAGCCGAGGTCGACGAAACGGTAGATCGACAGCGTGCGTGCTCTTGTGGAATTGGTCACGCGCGCGTTCAGCCAGCTTTCGACGACGGCAAACAGCCCGGCAAAACAGATGCCCTGGATCAGGCGCATGGCAAACCAGGAGACCGGATCAATCACCATCACCATCATGATCGATGCGGCGGATGCGATGGCGGCGAGCGCCGAGAAGGTGCGGATATGGCCGATCGAGCGCATGATCTTGGTGACGTAGATGCAACCGATCACGAAACCGATGAAATAGCCGGTGCCGATCATGCCGATCACCGAAGGCGAAAACCCCTCTTCGAGTGCTCTCAGCGATATGAAGGTACCCTGCAGGCCATTGCCCCCGATCAGAATGCCAGCTGTGAGAAGAAGGGGGATGAGCGGACGGATGTCATACATGAACTGGTTTTTTCTGCGCGAGCGGTGGGGGAATCAGACGGTCTATCCCGGATCAATTGGCCGACAATAAGTCGCCTGCGCCTCGGACAACAGCAAAAGCATTGAATGGGCACATCAACGAAACCGATGGGAAGGCGCCGAGCCGTTGAGCCGGTTGGCGCCAAAGGACACCGGGGCATTTTGCCTTCAGCCTTGACAAATCAGGCGCACCATGCGCTTTTCCGCCCGATTTTCTATCGGCCGCGTGCTGCTCAAAGAAGCGCCTTTTTGGCCGTCATACATCGGGAAACCTGACCATGCATCGTTACCGCAGCCACACCTGTGCCGCACTCCGCAAGTCCGACGTCGGCTCGACCGTCCGTCTCTCCGGCTGGGTCCATCGCGTCCGTGACCATGGCGGCGTTCTGTTCATCGACCTGCGCGATCATTACGGCATCACCCAGGTCGTCGCCGACCCGGACAGCCCGGCGTTCAAGATGGCCGAGACCGTGCGCGGCGAATGGGTCATCCGCATCGACGGCCTCGTCAAGGCCCGCTCGGAAGACACCACCAACAAGACGATGGCGACCGGCGAGATCGAACTCTACGCGCAGGAAATCGAAGTTCTCGGTGCAGCCAAGGAATTGCCGCTGCCGGTCTTCGGCGAACCCGACTATCCGGAAGACGTGCGCCTGAAGTACCGCTTCCTCGACCTGCGCCGCGAGACGCTGCACAAGAACATCGTCAAGCGCACCCAGATTGTCTCTGCCATGCGCAAGGGCATGGGCGAGGCCGGCTTTGCCGAGTACACCACGCCGATCCTGACCGCCTCGTCGCCGGAAGGCGCGCGCGACTTCCTCGTGCCTTCGCGCATTCACGAAGGCCAGTTCTTCGCGCTGCCGCAGGCGCCGCAGCAGTACAAGCAGTTGCTGATGGTCGCTGGTTTCGATCGCTATTTCCAGATCGCGCCTTGCTTCCGCGATGAAGACCCGCGCGCCGACCGTCTGCCGGGCGAATTCTACCAGCTCGACGTCGAGATGAGCTTCGTCACCCAGGAAGATGTCTGGGAGACCATGGAGCCGATGATGACCTCGGTCTTCGAACAGTTTGCCGAAGGCAAGCCGGTAACCCAGAAGTGGCCGCGCATTCCTTATGACGTCGCGATCCGCAAATATGGTTCCGACAAGCCGGACCTGCGCAACCCGATCGTCATGGAAGAGGTCACCGACCACTTCCGCGACTCGGGCTTTAAGGTGTTCGCCGGCATGATCGCCTCCAACCCGAAGGTCGAGATCTGGGCGATCCCGGCCAAGACCGGTGGTAGCCGTGCGTTCTGCGACCGCATGAACGCCTGGGCGCAAGGGACCGGTCAGCCGGGCCTCGGCTACATCTTCTGGAAGGAAGAGGACGGCAAGATCGTCGGCTCCGGCCCGCTCGCCAAGAATATCGGCGAAGAGCGCACCGAAGCTGTCCGCACCCAGCTTGGCCTCGAAGCCGGCGACGCCTGCTTCTTCGTCGCGGGTGAACCGTCGAAATTCTACAAGTTTGCCGGTGAAGCCCGCACCCGCGCCGGCGAGGAACTGAACCTCGTCGACCGTGACCGTTTCGAAATGTGCTGGATCGTCGACTTCCCGTTCTATGAATGGAGCGAGGAAGACAAGAAGATCGACTTCGCCCACAACCCCTTCTCGATGCCGCAGGGCGGCATGGAGGCGCTCGACAGCCAGGATCCGCTGACGCTCAAGGCCTATCAGTATGACGCGGTCTGCAACGGCTTCGAAATCGCCTCGGGCTCGATCCGTAACCAGTCGCCGGAATTGATGGTCAAGGCCTTCGAAAAGGTTGGCCTCAGCCAGCAGGACGTGGAAGAGCGCTTCGGCGGCCTCTACCGCGCCTTCCAGTATGGCGCACCGCCGCACGGTGGTTGTGCCTTCGGTGTCGACCGCGTGATCATGCTGCTCGTTGGCGCGAAGAACCTGCGTGAGATCTCGATCTTCCCGATGAACCAGCAGGCCCAGGACCTGCTGATGGGCGCCCCGTCGCCGGCAACGCCGACCCAGTTGCGCGAACTCGCGCTGCGCGTCGTGCCGCAGCCGAAGAAGGACTGATTGCTCTGATGGAGCGTTGAACTGAAGAGGCCTCGGATTGATGATCCGAGGCCTTTTTCTTTGGTACGTTTCAAGGAAAAAGCCCGGATACGGACATCCGGGATTTCAATATTGACCTTGGCGATGAGCGACTTCAGTCGTTCGCGGTGACCTTGACGCCGATCAGGGCCGGAATGCTTTCCGGTGCGCCCATGGCGGCACCGATGATCATCGGGAAGGCGACCGGATTGGCCGGCTGCGCCAGAATTGTCAGTGCCTTCGGATCGTCGATATAGGCGTTGACGGCGGTGGAGACCTCATTCTGCAGAGCGCCAAGCTTGGCCTGCGCCAGCAGGATCGGCAGCATGCCCTTGATCATCTGGCCCATCTGCGCACCGTCGGTGCCCTGGGTCTTGCCGGCATAGTCGAGGCCCCGCTTGGTGATGCCGGCATCTTCGAAGCGGACCTTGGCGTTGATCAGCGACAGTTGCTGCACCAGGCCGAGCATGGCAAGGCCTGCGGCCTGCTGCGCCTGCTCGTTCTTCGGATCGGTTTGCATGGTGCGCGCCTGTTCCTGCATCTGCTTGACCAGATCAAGCGTATAACCGGACATGCCGAAGGACAGGCTGAGCTTGCCGATATTGGCGAAATCGACCGAATAGTCTTCGATATCGATCGTGCCGCTGTCGATCTCCCAACTGCCCGACATGCTCAGATTGCCGTCGAGCGTCTGCAGTCCGAGCGCGTCGATGGTTTCCTTGCTCTTCGGATCTTCGACCACGGTCAGGTCTGCCTTGATCGCGGTGGCCGACCCTTCGAACGAGATTGTCTTTTCGTCTTCCGACAGGCTCATGGTGCCGGTCGCCTCGTTCATCGAGAACACCTGCTTGCCATCGACGGTGACATTGACGGGACCGCTATGGGCTTCCTCGTAGAACATCATCGAGTCGATGCCGGTGGCATTGACGTCGCCCGGAATGAACACGCCGGCAAGGTAGAGGTCCGAGATCGAGAACGTCGATTTTTCCTCGGTCATGTCGACCTCTGGGAATTCGACGCGGTCGATGTAATAGGCGCCGCCATCTTCTTCGCTGACGCCCTCGAGCGTCAGTTGCTCAAGCTTCAACGGGCTGTCGGTCGAGCCGTTGACGGTGAATTTCACACCCTTCAGCAGGACGTCTTCTCCGCTCACTTCAACCGAATCAGCGGAAATGACCGTGCCGCCGGTCGCAAATGCGGCATTGAGCTTTTTCAGCAGGTCCTGGCCGTCTAGGGCAAAGGCCTGGCTGGAAAGGGCGCTCAGGGCGGCTCCGGCGAGCAGGATCCGGGTGGAGCGATAGATCGTCATAGAGTGTTCCTCTGTAAGAATGGCCGGTGTTTCGACACTGGGCATGAAATCCGTGTCATTTATATGAGGGATTGTAAAAAGTTCCATCGCTTTTCCGCGGCAAGCGAGAAGCGGACTTTGTTTCGTGACATGGATCACATGCCCTTAATCCACAGCCAGAATCCCCGGATTCCTTGCCGTTGCGCGATATCTCGGCTAGGCAGGGAGCATGGGGACAAATCTAATTCCGCCCGGCGACGGGGGCGATCACATCCAGCCAGTGGACCTGAAGGCAGCGCTCGAAGAACGCTACCTTGCCTATGCGCTGTCGACAATCATGCACCGGGCGCTGCCCGACGTGCGCGACGGCCTCAAGCCGGTCCATCGCCGCATCATTCACGCGATGAGCGAGATGGGCATCCGCCCGAACTCGGCCTTCAAGAAATGCGCCCGTATCGTCGGTGACGTCATCGGTAAATTCCACCCGCATGGCGACCAGTCGGTTTATGACGCGCTGGTCCGCCTGGCGCAGGACTTCTCCCAGCGTTATCCGATCGTCGACGGCCAGGGCAATTTCGGCAATATTGATGGCGACAGTGCGGCTGCCTATCGTTACACCGAAGCCCGCATGACCGACGTTGCGGCGCTGCTGCTCGAAGGCATCGATCAGGACGCTGTCGACTTCCGCCCGACCTACAACGAGGAAGACGACGAACCCGTCGTCATGCCGGGAGCCTTCCCGAACCTTCTTGCCAATGGCTCGTCCGGCATCGCGGTCGGCATGGCGACGTCGATCCCGCCGCACAACGCGCATGAACTCTGCGACGCGGCACTCTACCTGATCAAGAACCCCGGCGCATCCGTCGAGGAACTGCTGGCCGATCCGGCCAATCCACAAAAAGGTGGCATCGAGGGTCCGGATTTCCCCACCGGCGGCATCATCGTCGAAAGCCGCGAAAGCATGCTGGAAACCTATCGCACCGGTCGCGGCGGTTTCCGTGTCCGCGCCAAGTGGGAGACGGAGGATCTCGGCCGCGGCGGTTATCAGATCATCATCACCCAGATCCCGTTCCAGGTGCAGAAATCGCGCCTGATCGAAAAGATTGCCGAACTGCTGATCGCCCGACGCCTGCCGCTTCTCGAAGACATTCGCGATGAATCGGCCGAAGATGTGCGGGTCGTTCTGGTGCCGAAGAGCCGCACCGTCGATCCGACCATTCTGATGGAATCGCTGTTCAAGCTGACCGAACTCGAAAGCCGCATTCCGCTCAATATGAACGTTCTGTCCATGGGCAAGGTGCCCAGGGTCATGGCGCTCAACGAAGTGCTGACCGAGTGGCTCGACCACCGCAAGGACGTGCTGGTTCGTCGTTCGAGCTTCCGCTTGGCGGCGATCGACCGGCGTCTGGAAATTCTCGGTGGCCTGCTGATCGCCTATCTCAACCTCGATGAGGTGATCCGCATCATCCGCGAGGAAGACGAGCCGAAGCCGGTGATGGTCGCCAAGTGGGATCTGAGCGACGTTCAGGCCGAAGCCATCCTCAACATGCGTCTGCGCAACTTGCGCAAGCTCGAGGAATTCGAGATCCGCAAGGAACACGACGCACTCTCGGCCGAAAAAGCCGAGATTGAAGCTCTGCTCGCCTCGACCGAAAAGCTGTGGCAAACGGTTGCCTGGGAGATCGGCGAGGTCAAGAAGAAGTATGCCAAGGCAACCGAGCTCGGTCGCCGCCGCACGTTGTTTTCGAATGCGCCGCAAGCCGATATCGAAGCCATCCAGCAGGCGATGATCGAGAAGGAACCGATCACCGTTGTCATCTCCGAAAAGGGATGGATTCGTGCGCTGAAGGGCCACATTTCCGATACGTCGTCGTTGACCTTCAAGGAAGGCGACGGGCTGCGCGTGGCCTTCCCGGCCCAGACCACCGACAAGATCCTGCTGGTGACCACCGGCG
Organism: Rhizobium sp. CECT 9324; assembly: GCF_918741265.1. Classification (NCBI taxonomy): domain Bacteria; kingdom Pseudomonadati; phylum Pseudomonadota; class Alphaproteobacteria; order Hyphomicrobiales; family Rhizobiaceae; genus Rhizobium; species Rhizobium sp. CECT 9324. The sequence continues at coordinate 1,930,358 of NZ_CAKKMZ010000001.1, forward strand.
GCAAGGTCTACACCCTCGGCGGTGACAAATTGCCGGGCGGCCGAGGACACGGCGAGCCGCTGCGCATCATCGTCGACATGGAAAATGACCAGGATGTATTGACGGCCTTCGTCCATGATCCGGCCCGCAAGCTGCTCCTCGCCTCGACAGCCGGCAATGGCTTCATCGTGCAAGAGGGCGAGATGGTCGCCAATACCCGCAAGGGCAAGCAGATCATGAATGTCGGCATGCCCGATGAGACAAAGCTGGTTGTCACCGTCACGGGCGATCATATCGCTGTCGTCGGCGAAAATCGCAAGATGGTTGTGTTCCCGCTCGCCCAGATCCCGGAAATGACCCGCGGCAAGGGTGTGCGCCTGCAGCGCTACAAGGATGGCGGCATTTCCGACGTGAAGTGTTTTGCCATCGCGGACGGCCTGACCTGGGAAGATTCGGCTGGCCGCACCTTTACCAAGACCAAGGATGAGTTGGTCGAATGGCTGGCCGACCGTGCCACGGCCGGCCGCACGGTGCCGAAGGGTTTCCCGCGCAGTGGCAAGTTCGCCGGTTGATCGCCAGGAACAGTATAGAGAATTGAAGCCGGTCGCATCACGACCGGCTTTTTGCATTGTCAGGCTTTGACTTGAGTTCGACCGCCGGGTTCAGCGTCCGACGGCTGCAGGCAGCTTCGCCAAGTCCTTGAAATCCGCTACCGGCGCCGGCCGTCCGAGATAGAAACCTTGTCCATGCTCGATGCCAAGCTCATGCATCAGCGCCACGTGTTCCGGTGTTTCAAGTCCTTCGATCAGGATCTTATGGCCGCGATTGCGCACGAGGCGGATGATGTCTTCCAGCATCGAGCGTCCATGCGGCTGATCGGTATCCTGCAGGAAGGAGCGGTCGATCTTGACCGTGTCGAAAGGAAAAAGTCGAAGCCAGGAAAGGCCGGCAAATCCGGTGCCGAAGTCGTCCAGCCATATCCGGATGCCAAGGGCTTCAAGGTCCTTGATGCAGCGGATGACATCCGACTGGCCTTCCATGTCGATACCCTCGGTAATCTCGAAGGCAAGCCGCTCACCCTTGACGCCGGTCTCCTCGAGGATCGTCGACACAGCGAGGGCAAACCCGCGTGACTTGAGCTGGATGGCGGAGACGTTGACGCTCGACAGCGGAATATGGCCGGGTGCCAGCATTTCGGTGCAAACCCTGCGGATTGCCCAGAGGCCGAGTTCCAGTATCGAGCCGGTGCGCTCGGCGATCGGAATGAATTGCCCCGGTGAAATCGGCGTTCCGTCGATCATTTGCAGGCGCATCAGGGCCTCGACCGCCTCAAGCTTGCCGGTGCGAAGATTCTGGATTGGCTGATAAACCAGCTTGACCAGATCCTTCTTGACGGCCATTCGCAAGAGCGACGCGATATTCTCGTTGTCGTCGCTGCTGAGCGGATCGTCGGGATTGAAAAGCCGGATACAGTTGCGTCCGTTGGCCTTGGCGGAATAAAGCGCCCGGTCCGCCTCGTCGATGATGCGTTCGAGCTTTGGTCCGGAGTTCGGTCTCGTATAGGACGCGCCGACGCTGACCGTAACCACCGCCTGTCCGTCGCGACGCTGGTCATGCACCAGGTTAAGTCTTTCGACAGTGCTGCGAATGACTTCCGCAAGCGTGGAGACCTGGTCGCGCTTGGCCAGTTGCGCCAGGACAATGAATTCCTCGCCGCCGTAGCGGCCAAGCGACGCGTTGAACGGCGTCAGTGCTTCCTGAAGTGCATTGGCAACCAGAATAAGACAACGGTCACCCGCCTGGTGACCGTAGAAATCGTTGTATTTCTTGAAGAAGTCGACATCGACCAGGATCGCGGCAAAGCCGGTGCCTTCGTTGGTCCAGGCGCCCCAGTAGTCCCGCAATCGTCTGTCAATGGCGCGCCGATTCTCGATACCGGTCAGGTAATCCGTATTCGAAAGCCGTTCCAGCGCTTCTCCGCGTTTCTGAGCCTCGTTGTGCTGGTGCGCGGCTTCTATCGCATTAAGGAAGACGTTGTAGCGCTCTTTGTTGAGTTTCCAGTTTACATAGGACGTGAACAGGAAGCAGGAAATGTAGAACAGGACCACCACCGTGCTCCCACCGAGCGAGAGCGGGGGCGAGAACAGCATGCTGCATAGGAAGATGACGAGAATGGTGGCGGAAGTCAGGACCGACAAACGGAACACGAGGTTGAAGAACAGGTTGGCACTCATCATGAAAATCGTGCCGAAGAGCATGTAATAGCGGAAGGCGTCCTCTGCCGTCGTCTGAGTCGAGGGGATCAGCCACGCCAGATAGCCCATCACGACTGTCGCTGCGCAGCTGAGATCGATCCATTTGAGATCGACATGCCGCGCTACCAAGACACCCATGACCGCCATGGATGATATGGCAACGATCAGGCGGGCCGTGACCGTCTGCATGGCTACGTCGGGAATCAATAGTACATCGGCTGCACCGAAGAGAAGATATACGAGGACCGCGAAGTAGAGCCCTTGTTGGGTCTGCCTCAGCTGAATCTTGCTGCGATGTGTGTGATAGAGCGCTTTAAGGGCCGAAGCTGGAAGCTTCTTCGCATCGACTGCCGGTGGGCTGTATCTCTGACGGTCAGCCCAATTCGCGCCTGGCTCCTGCGCGCCCTGCATCTGCGAATTTTTATCGCGATTTCCGTGTGTTGGGCTCTTGATGACCCGATTCATCATGACTCCATCGTCAGGCGCAAGCCGGGCGCTATGATACACTAGCTCGCTCAAGTGTTAACTATGTTTTAAAGTCTGACTAAATTCGGAGTGCACTTATCGGCTTATCCGATTATGGTTTACAAACAATTAATATCAGATTTGACTTAAAAAGGAGCGAAATGTGAGCGACGTGAAAATTGCATTCGACGGGCAGAGCCTCATCACGCCCCACTCCATTGCGGCGACGGTGTTTTCAACTTCGACAACTGTCACGGACAAGGAACTGACGGAAGCGCGTGCCGAAACGGCACTGCACCTTCGGATGGCGGAGCAGCAGTTCGAACAGGAAACGCCGGTCGGCCAGATCATGCTCCGTTTGCTGACGGGCCTACACGGGGTGCGCAGCCGCTATTCTCCCAAGGTTTGGGAGCAACTCATTCCCTTGGTGCAGCGCCACGCCATTGCGCGCCATTTCCACGAGGATCCGTTCACCCGCTGGTCGTTCGAGAAGCCGCGCGGCTATTCGGGCGATGCCGGCCTTCTCGACTTCATCTATGGTCACCCGTCTGTCCAGCCGATGCTGGATGCGGCAAGCCCGATGGGCAAGGAGGTTCACGCCTTCACCAGCCAGTCGCCAGCCTGCGTCGCCGTACGTGAACGCCGGGATCTACTGGCCCAGTTTGTCGACGATGTCGCGTCGTCCCGGGGTGGCGAGGCCGAAATCCTGACGATTGCGTCTGGCCATCTGCGCGAAGGCAGTATGTCTCAGGCGCTGAAAGACAAGGCGATCAAACGTTGGCTTGCACTGGATCAAGACCCCTTGAGCGTCGGTGCCGTTGCCAGCGAATTCGCCGGAACGGCGGTTGAATCGGTCAACGGTTCCGTTCGCACCGTCTTGACCCGCGCACAGACCCTCGGCACCTTCGACTTCGTCTACGCCGCCGGTCTCTATGACTACCTTGCCGACGAAGTTGCTATCAAGCTTTCGCAGCGTTGCCTGCAGATGCTGAAGCCCAATGGTACCTTCCTGTTCGCGAACTTTTCGGAGGAAGTCCCAGACGACGGCTACATGGAAACCTTCATGAACTGGGCCCTCTTGCTGCGCTCGGAAGAAGATATGTGGCGGATCATGCGCGCAGCGACGGAAGGTCTTGATGTCGAGTGCTCACTACGCTTCGGTCAGAACCGGAACATTGTGTACGGCATCATCCGCAAACTGTCCTGAAACGATACGCCCCTCCGTCGCAATTTCGGCGGCGGAGGGGCGAACCGTTACGAAACGAGACGGCCGGTAGATGGAAATTGATCGGCTTATCTCTCGATATCCGCCTCGGGATCAAACCGTGTCCAGCCCTGATTGAGCAGATGCTCTTGCGGCTGGAAACGGGTCTTGTAGCCCATCTTGTGTGACCCCTGCACCCAATAGCCGAGATACACATGCGGCAGCCCCAGCGCTTTGGCACGGGCAATATGGTCCAGCACCATCATCGTGCCGAGCGAGCGTCGGTCCATAGTCGGGTTGAAGAAGGAATAGACCATCGACAACCCGTCACTCATCAGGTCGGTGAGGGCAACGGCGATCAACTCGCCCTTCGGGTGCGGCGATAGACCGTCACCCGGACTGCGCAAACGATATTCGATCACCCGCGTTTGCACGTGGCTGTCTTCGATCATGATCGCGTAATCGAGCGCCGACATGTCCGACATGCCGCCACGCGGGTGCCGGTCATCGAGATAGGCGCGAAACAGCGAGAATTGCTCGGTCGACGGCTGGGCCGGAAAGATGGTTGCGACCACGTCCTGGTTGTTCGCCGCGACCCTGCGGAAGGCACGGCTGGGCGCAAATTCGTTGACGAGGATGCGGACGGACACGCAGGCGCGGCAGCTTTCGCAGGCCGGTCGATAGGCAATGTTCTGCGACCGTCGGAACCCGCCCTGTGTGAGAAGGTCGTTCATTTCCGTGGCCCGCTGTCCAACCAGATGGGTAAAAACCTTCCGCTCCATTTCTCCCGCCAGATAGGGACACGGCGCCGGAGCCGTGAGATAGAACTGGGGAGATGGAGAGGTTTGGGTATTCATCTGACGCTGTAGAGAATCCTCGTGCCTGTCATGATTTGGCTAGGATGGCGCAAGATTGAAAAAGGTCAACACTCCGGTGTGTTTTGCCGGAGTGTATTCTTGGGCCAGGCCTGGAATGACGGGTTCAAGCCGTACGGATCGTCGCCGTACCAAGCAGCAGATCATGCACCAGCCGCGACCGCTCGATAAACAGACCGGCCAGCAGGATCAGCGGCGTCAGGATCGAGTTGAGGATCCAGAACAGCGCGAGATGCGCAATGGCGGTGACGAAATCGATCTTGCGACCGTCGAGGCGCACCATGGCAATGCCCATGGCACGCATACCCGGCGTTGCCTGCGCGATGCCGGCCAGCGACATGCCGAAATAGAGACCGGCAACGACGAAGAACAGGATCGGGTAAAGAAGCCAGCCAAGACCAAGAGTCAGGATGCCGAGAAAGAAAACGACAACGGCCGCCGGGATCCACAGCAGTGCCACCAGCACATAGTCGATGATGAAGGCGAAGACACGCCGAGACAACACGCCGCTATAGGCACGCCAGTCTTCGGGGGCGGCATAAATCGGGTTGCTATCGAGGCTCATGGTGGGCTCCTTGTGGGTTGCCTCTCAAATATGGTGAGAGGCAGCCCAAATACAATATTGCTGAGAACATCAGCCTTTTTTCGCCAGATGCCGGGCAACCTCTACGGCAAAATAGGTGAGGATGCCATCGCAGCCGGCGCGCTTGAACGAAAGCAGCGTTTCCAGCATCGCCCGCTCGCCGTCGATCCAGCCGTTCGCGGCGGCGGCCTTGATCTGGCTGTATTCGCCAGAGACCTGATAGGCAAAAACCGGAAGGCCGAAGGCTTCCTTCATCCGCCAGCAGATGTCGAGATAGGGCAGGCCAGGCTTAACCATCAGCATGTCGGCCCCTTCTTCGACATCAAGGGCGGCGTCGCGCAGCGCTTCGGTGCCGTTGGCCGGATCGATGTAATAGGTCTTCTTATCGCCCTTCAGCAGGCCACTGGTCGAGATCGCCTCGCGGTAGGGGCCATAGTAACAGGACGCGAATTTCGTCGCATAGGACATGATGCCGACATCCTGGTGACCGGCGGCGTCAAGGCCACGGCGGATCGCGCCGATGCGGCCGTCCATCATGTCCGATGGGGCGATGATGTCGGATCCGGCATCGGCCTGCAGGATAGCCGCCTTGACCAATTGCTCGACCGTCTCGTCATTGACGATGACGCCATCGCGCAGGATGCCGTCATGGCCGTGGCTGGTGAAGGGATCAAGTGCGACATCGGTAATCACACCGATATTCGGGACGGCTTTTTTGATCGCGGCTGTGACCTGGTTGAGCAGGTTGTTGGCCTCAAGGATCTGCGAGCCGGTTTGATCGCGCAGGTCCATCCCGACATTTGGAAAGGTTGCCAGCGCAGGAATACCGAGATCGGCGGCCTCTCTCGCGGCTTCGACGGCCTTGTCCACGCTCATCCGGTTGACGCCCGGCATGGCCGCGATCGGCTCGAGGATGCCATCGCCCGGGACAACGAAGATCGGCCAGATCAGGTCGTCGACGGTCAGCCGGTTTTCCAGCACCAGACGGCGCGTCCAGTCCGCCTTGCGATTGCGTCGCATGCGCCGGTGCCCGGTTACGTCATCGACCAGATGTGTCTTGTCATGCATGGGATGTCCTCGTCTTGTCGTCTGCCGCTGATATCATGTCGCTGCCGCCAGCAAAACCGTTGTAGGCCGTCCATGGTCCATTTTGGGGCGGACGAATTGTCCCACCGCGGAGCATCGGCACGCAGGGGCGTCAATTTTGCCGGGAAGGGCGCGCGGATGGAAAGGTCTGGGGAGGGCAGGGCAATCCAGTTGGCGGCCGAAGGCTCCAGCGCCTATCCTGCGCCGATGGAACCTGATTCGCCGAATTCGCCCAAACGCAGCCTGACGGAGACCATCTTCGTGATCTTCCTGCGCGTCGTTGCCGTCGCCTGCCTCTGGTTCGGTCTGCAATACTGGTCGATGCTTGTCGGCTACAGTCACGCCGGTTCAGGCCGCTTCGATCTCTTGAACTTGCCATGGCGCGTCGCGGCAGCCGGGCTCGCCGTGGTTTTTCCTGTGGCCGCACTCGGTCTGTGGTTGGGTGGTTCCTGGGGCCCTGTCATCTGGGTTCTCGCAGCCGGTGGGCAGATCCTGATGTTCGGTGTCTGGCCAGAGATCTTCGGCCGCAATCCTCTTGCCATTGTCCTGCACAGCGTTGTCGCGCTGGTGTACATGGCGTTCCGCCTGGCGTTGTGGCTCGAAAGCAGACACAAGCAGGATAGCGTAACGGTTGATTTACTCTGATTGCATCACTGGCTTTGGTAAGCCTCTGTTAAGCCTGCGTTTTAAATAGAATTTTATGCGCATTGGATATGGTCCTCACTAAGGCGGGAGAAAAAACCAACACCGCCAAACAAAACAGTGAGGCAGACCGATATGAACACGAAGCTCAAGCCGCAGCCGACAACTCTCGATCCGCAGGAAGAAGCAATCCGCTCGCTCTATCTGGAGTCCCTGCATCTGGTGGAACGTCTCCACCGCCGCCTTCTCGATGTTATCAAGGATGAGTTCGACCGCAAGGGTCGCAGCGACATCAACGCTGTCCAGGCTCTTCTCCTGTTCAACATCGGCAATTCCGAGCTGACCGCCGGCGAGTTGCGCTCGCGTGGCTACTACCTTGGCTCGAACGTCTCCTACAACGTCAAGAAGCTCGTCGACCTCGGCTTCATCAATCACCAGCGTTCGCGTGTCGACCGTCGCTCGGTCCGCATCAGCCTGACCGACGCCGGCCAGGAAATCGCTGAAACCGTCGCCAAGCTTTATGAGCGTCACATGGGCTCGATCCAGAAGGTCGGCGGTATCGGGGCGGATGAATTCTCCGAAATGAACAAGCTCCTGCAGCGCCTCGACCGCTTCTGGAACGACTCGATCGCCTACCGCCTCTAGGACGCCGCTGTTTCCGGCACCTCCAGTCACGCGATCCACCGCCAAACACGGATGCTTCCAGTGAAGCATCCGTTTTGCCGTTTGCCGATCACGCAAAGTCTGACGCGAACACAGTGTTGTGACAGCCCGCTGCCCTGACACGAATTGGCCATATTGCTATGGGACCGCCAAGGTAGTGAATTGGAGTGCTTCCATGCCTCCGCCCGACGCTGTGGCTCGTCCTGATCTGCATAAAAAGCGTCTCTTTGTTAACCATGGCGCGCTATGCGTTTCCATGTGTGTCAGAACGAAACGGTAGGAAATATGTCCAAAAAGTCTGGAATTGTTGATCTTTCGCGCCGATCGCTGCTGCGGGGCGCTGGCGCTGTCGGTGTCGCGGCGATTGCAGGGCAGGCTTTGGCCCAGACGGCTATCGACGAATTGATCAATGCGCCGCGCCGCGGCAACTGGGATGACCAGTTCGATGCCCAGGCTTCGCGCACAGTCACGGCCGTGGCATCCAATACGCCGATGATCAGCGGCAACAGTGCCACCAACATGCAGCAGGCAATTGCCCAATACCAATCGATCGTGTCGAATGGCGGCTGGCCGGCGGTCAATCCGCAGGTCAAGCTACGTCTCGGCGTCACCGATCCGTCGGTGCAGGCCCTTCGCCAGCGTCTGATGATTTCGGGCGATCTGGCCCAGGAAGCGGGCATGTCCAACTCCTTCGACAGCTATGTCGACGGTGCCGTCAAGCGCTTCCAGGCACGTCACGGCTTGCCGGAAGATGGCGTTCTTGGCGAGTTTACCGTCAAGGCTCTGAACGTCAGCGCGGATGTTCGCCTCAACCAGTTGAACACCAATCTTATCCGCCTGCAGTCGATGTCGGGAGATCTCGGTCCGCGTTACCTGATGGTCAACATTCCGGCCGCTTATGTCGAAGCGGTGGAAAATGACAGCGTCGCGCTGCGCAACACGGCAGTCGTCGGCCGTATCGACCGTCCGACCCACACGATCAATTCCAAGATTTACGAAGTCATTCTGAACCCTTACTGGACCGCGCCACGCTCGATCGTCGAAAAGGACATCGTGCCGCTGATGCAGAAGGATCCGACCTACCTGACGCGCAACAACATTCGGTTGATTGACGGTCAGGGCAACGAAGTGTCGCCGGAAAGCGTGGATTGGCACGCCCCCAAGGCACCGAATTTGATGTTCCGTCAGGACCCGGGCAAGATCAACGCGATGTCCTCGACGAAGATCAACTTCCACAACCCGAACAACGAATACATGCACGACACGCCCCAGCAGGGCCTGTTCAACAAGCTGATGCGCTTCGAGTCTTCGGGCTGCATGCGCGTTCAGAACGTTCGCGACCTGGTTACCTGGCTGTTGCGCGATACGCCTGGCTGGTCGCGTCAGGAAATCGAACGGGTCATCTCGACCCGCCAGAACAATCCGATCAAGCTTGCCCAGGAAGTGCCTGTCTATATCGTCTACATCACGGCGTGGTCTGCCAAGGACCAGGTGGTGCAGTTCCGTGACGACATTTACCAGAAGGATGGCGATGCGCAGCTGGCCCTGCAGGCCAATATCGGCGTCGAGCAGGTATCCGGATCTCTGGAAGACGATATGCTGCCGCAATAAGCCGGTTTGCATGACGGAAAATTATCGCCGCGTCCGTTCAGGACGCGGCTTTTTTCGTCCCGAGCGGCCGGCCTCCACCCGTGATCTTTGGAGCCGCGTCATTTGATGCGCAAATGTCGCTGATCGTATTGCCCTCGGCCCTGCGGAACGTTAATACCCCACTGCATCAAACTCTTTGAGGAGCCTGCGATCATGTCGAATACCGATGCCTTCTTCTCTCGCCCCCTAGCCGAGTCCGATCCGGAGATTTTTGGTGCGATCGAGAAAGAACTTGGTCGCCAACGCCACGAGATCGAGCTGATTGCATCCGAGAACATCGTCTCGCGTGCGGTGCTGGAAGCACAGGGCTCGATCATGACCAACAAATATGCCGAAGGCTATCCGGGCAAGCGCTACTACGGTGGCTGCCAGTTCGTCGATATCGCCGAGGAGCTGGCCATCGAGCGCGCCAAGAAGCTGTTCGGCGTCAACTTCGCCAACGTCCAGCCGAACTCTGGTAGCCAGATGAACCAGGCCGTGTTCCTGGCGCTCCTGCAGCCGGGCGACACCTTCATGGGCCTCGATCTCAATTCGGGCGGTCACCTGACCCACGGTTCGCCGGTCAATATGTCCGGCAAGTGGTTCAACGTTGTCTCTTATGGCGTCCGCGAAGGCGACAACTTGCTCGACATGGACGCGGTTGCCGAATCGGCCCGCAAGACCAAGCCGAAGCTGATCATCGCCGGCGGCACCGCCTATTCCCGCATCTGGGACTGGAAGCGCTTCCGCGAGATTGCTGACGAAGTCGGCGCCTATCTCATGGTCGACATGGCCCATATCGCCGGTCTCGTCGCCGGCAACCAGCATCCGTCGCCATTCCCGCATTGCCATGTTGCCACCACCACGACCCACAAGTCGCTGCGCGGCCCACGCGGCGGCATGATCCTGACCAATGACGAGGATCTGGCAAAGAAGTTCAATTCGGCCGTCTTCCCCGGTCTCCAGGGTGGACCGCTGATGCATGTGATCGCCGCCAAGGCCGTTGCCTTTGGTGAAGCGCTGCAGCCGGAATTCCAGGACTACGCCGCCCAGATCGTCAAGAACGCCAAGGCCCTGTCGGAAACGCTGGTCGCCGGCGGCCTCGATATCGTCTCTGGCGGCACTGACAACCACCTGATGCTGGTCGACTTGCGCAAGAAGAACGCCACCGGCAAGCGCGCCGAAACGGCACTCGGTCGTGCCTACATCACGTGCAACAAGAACGGCATTCCGTTCGATCCGGAAAAGCCCTTTGTCACTTCGGGCGTCCGCCTCGGTACGCCGGCCGGTACGACACGCGGTTTCAAGGAAGCGGAATTCAGGGAAATCGGCAACCTCATCGTCGAGGTTCTGGACGGCCTGAAGGTTGCCAATTCAGACGAAGGCAATGCTGCTGTCGAGGCAGGTGTCCGCGAAAAGATCGTCGCTCTCAGCGGCCGTTTCCCGATGTACCCCTACATGTAAGGCCAAAGGCTGATGCGTTGCCCCTTCTGCGGCTCGGATGAAACACAGGTGAAAGATTCGCGACCGGCGGAGGACAATACGTCCATCCGTCGGCGTCGCATTTGTCCGGATTGCGGTGGTCGGTTCACCACGTTCGAGCGGGTGCAACTGCGTGAGTTGATGGTTGCCAAGAAGACGGGCCGCAAGGCGCCCTTCGATCGCGACAAGCTGGTGCGGTCTTTCGAGATCGCGCTGCGCAAGCGTCCTGTGGACCGCGACCGTATCGAACGTGCCGTATCCGGCATCGTTCGCCGACTGGAAAGCTCCGGTGAGACCGAAATCTCTTCGGAGGCAATCGGCCTTCAGGTGCTCGAGGCCCTGAAGAGCCTCGATGACGTCGGCTTCGTCCGCTACGCCTCCGTCTATCGCGATTTCTCTCATGCCGAAGACTTCGAGAATGTGATCGCCGAGATCAACGCAAAGATCTCGCGCGACAACGGGGTGGACTGATCCCTTGTCCGTCACGGCAAAGGATGAGGTGTTCATGCGGGAGGCGATCAGCCTGTCGCTGACCCATCTTGGCCAGACGGCATCCAATCCCTCCGTTGGCTGCATTATTGTCAGCAATGACGAGATTGTCGGCCGCGGCGTCACAGCCCCGGGCGGACGGCCGCATGCCGAGCCCCAGGCAATCGCCGATGCGGGTGAACGGGCGAGGGGGGCGACAGCCTATGTCACCCTTGAGCCCTGTTCTCATCATGGAATGACCCCGCCTTGCGCGGGCGTGCTGATCGCGGCTGGAATATCGCGTGTGGTTGTCGCCGTGGCCGATCCTGACCCCCGGGTTTCCGGGCGGGGTCTGCAGATATTGGCGGATGCCGGTATCGAGGTGACCACGGGCATTCTCCAGCGCGAGGCGCGCGAGGCAATGTCCGGTTATCTCACACGTCAGACAAAGGGACGGCCGCAAGTGACTCTCAAGCTTGCGGTTTCTGCCGATGGCATGTTGGGCAAGGTCGGTGCCGGGCAGGTTGCGATCACGGGCCCCGAAGCTCGCGCCGAGGTTCATCGGCTGCGTTCGAAAAGCGATGCGATCCTGGTGGGTATCGGGACTGCCAATGCCGACGATCCCGACCTGACGGTCAGGCTGCCGGGTCTTGAGCATACGTCGCCTCTGCGGATCGTGCTGGATCGCAATCTCGAACTTTCGCCCTCGTCCAGGCTTGCGCAGACGGCACACGAGGTGCCCGTACTTCTGGCCGCAAGCGTGGGAGCCGTCGGCAATCGTCAGGCGCTTGAGGCGCTGGGTGTGGAGATTGTTGAGGTAGATGGCATCGAAGACCTGTTGCTTCGGCTGGCAGACAGGGGCGTGTCTTCGCTGATGGTTGAGGGTGGCGCGCGCGTCGCCGCGAATTTCCTCAGCCAAGGGCTGGTCGACCACATTCATCTGTATCGCGGTACTGGAAACCTTGGGGAAGGCATAGCCTCGCCAATTCTCGGCGATCGACCTCCGGCGGGATTTTCCTTGCAGCGATCGGAGACTTTTGGCTCCGATCAGCTGTTGGTGTTCGAGCGCCTTCCGGCCTCGGCTTGGCTCTGACGCCTTAGCGCCAGAACAGCATGATCAGAATGATGATCGGGATCGGCACCCCAACCAGCCAGAGAAGAATACTGCGTCCCATGATGACCTCCTGTTTTATATGACTGCATCCGCCGGAGCATTTTTCCGTCTCGGCACTCAGACAACACGCAGTTGGCCGTTTTTGTTCCGCCTATGGCAACATGCACCCCCGCGCCGGGAGCGCGGGGGATGGAGAACGGCACGGGGAGAGGAGGGGTCAGCTAGCGGAGATAGAAGGTGACGGTACCGTCGTTGGCGCGTTCGGCGCCGACGATATTGGTCAGTTCCACCCTTTCCGACTCGAGTCTCCGGGACAGCGACTTGTTGGCAATCACCGAAGCCTGGATCATTCTGGCTTCCTGCGAGCCTGGCGCGACGGTCTCGAACTTTTGCAGAAGGGGATCTTCCTTGTCCAATTCATCGAGCCGAATGATATCGAAATGGTTGGCGGTCAGTCCGGTGATCGTCTGTTCGATTTGTTGCGGGCCAGGGGTGCCAGTGGTGATGCTGGTGGCCGGCATGGCAGCATAGCTGTCGCCACCAAAGGCGAGTGCCGAGATGGCCGATGCGCTGAGTGCGGATGCAAAGCGATTCATTGTCCTCATCCTTTCAAGGGAAGCTGCGATGGCGGGGAATTCCGTCGCTCGCTTGCAAGGTTGAAGCTGGGATCGGATTGCGGCAAAATCCAGCCGGTAAGGCACTGAATTCCATTAAAGATTTGTCATGATCTTCGACACGTTTTTGCCCGCATTAGCGCGTGCCGAAACGTGCGGTTGCGCCATTGGCCCGCAACCCGTCGATAAGGCCACAGATTTCGGAGAGGCGTGCTGGCCGAAAAACACTTGCCTTCCGTGAAACAGCGTGGTTTGACCGCGTTTCTGTTTGGCCGTGGGCCACAATCACATTCAAGATCGGATCAGGTTATGGGAAAGAAGACGGCTTCGCCGCATTTGCTGATCGTCGAGGCACGTTTCTACGACGATATGTCTGATGCACTCCTGGATGGTGCACGCGTAGCGCTCGAAGAAGCCGGCGCCACTTACGACATCATCACGGTGCCTGGCGCACTCGAAATTCCGCCGGCGATCGCCATGGCGCTGGATGCTTCGGACGATGAAGGCACCGTCTATGACGGCTTCGTTGCGCTGGGCATGGTCATTCGTGGCGAAACATATCATTTTGACATCGTGTCCAACGAGTCCTCTCGTGCCCTCATGGACCTTGCCGTCTCGGAATCGCTTCCCATCGGCAATGGCATCATGACGGTCGAAAACGAAGAGCAGGCCTGGGCGCGCGTCAAGCGTTCGGAAAAGGACAAGGGCGGTTTTGCTGCCCGTGCAGCGCTGACCATGATCGCGCTGAAGAACAAACTGGGTAGCTGATCGATGACGACCGAAGACAAGCAGCCGGCCAAGACGGCAAACCAGCGCGGCGCAGCCCGGCTTGCGGCCGTGCAGGCACTCTACCAGATGGATATCGGCGGCACCGGGGTGCTCGAAGTCGTCGCGGAATACGAGACACATCGCCTCGGCCAGGAAGTCGACGGCGATACCTATCTCAAGGCCGACGCATCCTGGTTTCGTTCCATCGTGGCCGGCGTTGTGCGTGACCAGACCAAGATCGACCCGATGATCCGTTCAGCCCTGCAGGACGACTGGATGCTGTCGCGCATCGACAGCACGGTACGCGCAATCCTGCGTGCCGGTACGTTCGAATTGATCGAGCGCAAGGACGTGCCCATTGCGGTTATCGTAACGGAATATGTCGAGATCGCGCAGGCCTTCTTCTCGGACGACGAGCCGAAGCTGGTCAATGCCGTGCTTGATCGCATTGCAAAGCAGGTGCGCGCACCGGCGCAAAAATAAGGCAGGGCAGGGCATGGACGGGACGTCGAACGCGGGGCTGGACGGTCAACTTGCGACGGCCAAGCGGAACGTCACCCTTCTGGCTGTGACCCAGGCGATCCTGGGTGCCGCTCCACCGCTGGCTTTTTCGGTGGGCGGCCTTGCCGGCTTCCAGATGCTCGGTGCCGACAAGTCCCTATCCACGGCTCCACTGACGGGCTTCAATGTCGGTATCGCCCTGGGTGCCATTGCCGTGGCGGCAGCATCGCGCCTCCTCGGTCGGCGCGAAAGCTTCATGATTGGCGCCCTGACGGGCGCGACGGGCAGTGCACTGGCTGCTTTTGCGCTCGTACAGGCGAACTTCTGGCTTTTTGTCGTCGCCTTGGTCTTGATGGGACTGTCTGCCGGTTTTACCCAGAAGATCCGTTTTGCTGCTGCCGATGCCTCGCCGAGTTTCTACAAGGGCAAGGCAATTTCCTGGATACTGGCGGCTGGCATCGTATCGGCCATTGTCGGCCCGCAGATCGCCATCTGGCTAAAGGACAGCCTCGCACCGGTCACGTTTGCCGGTGCCTTCCTCGGTCTTGTGCCGCTGCTGCTGACTGCAATTGGTTTTCTCTACTTCTTGAAACTGCCGGTCCTCAGCGCGAAAACCTCCGCAGCCTCTGAGCCCACGCGCTCGCTGCGCGAAATCGTCATGACCCAGCGTTTCATGACCGGCATGGTTTGTGGCATCGGCTCCTACGCCCTGATGACCTTCATGATGACCGGCGCGCCGCTCGCCATGGTCATAGGTTGTGGTTTTTCAACCGAACTCGCCACGCTCGGCATCCAGTGGCACGTCATTGCCATGTTCGCCCCGAGCTTTTTCACCGGCATGCTGATTTCCCGCTTCGGGCCTGAAAAGATCGTCGCGGCCGGCCTGTTGATACTGATGTCCTGTGCGGTGGTGGCCCATTGGGGCATCGAGCTGTGGAACTTCTGGGGTGCCCTGGTGCTGCTTGGCATCGGCTGGAACTTCGGCTTCATCGGCGCAACGGCCATCGTCGCATCGAGCTACCGTCCGGCCGAAGCAGACAAGGTCCAGGGTTTCCACGACATCATCCTGTTTTCGACCGTCGCCCTGTCCTCCTTCTCGTCCGGTAAGGTCTTCACCGCCTTTGGCTGGTCTGTGATGAACCTGGTCATCTGGCCTGTGACAATTCTCTGCCTCGTTCTGGTCCTGCTGCAGATGCGTGCCGCCTCCCGCAAACCCGCCTGAGCCATTTCTCCCGCAAGAGATGCGCACTTGACGCAAAGGAAAGTGCAACGCAATCTCGCCTCGCGTCGACGAGGTCTCGGAGGAGGGGTCTTGATTCTGCGTGACACCGCCCGCGAAGAGTGAGGCGCGGGCAATACGGGAGGGTATTGCGAATGACGGTTCTTTTAGGCGTAATTTTATGCGGGTTATTGTCGGTGGTCTACGCAGTCTGGGCGACGCGCTCAGTGCTGGCGGCTGACCAGGGCAATGCCCGGATGCAGGAAATCGCAGGCTATATTCGCGAAGGTGCGCAGGCCTATCTCGCTCGTCAATACCTGACCATCGCGATCGTCGGTGCCGTGGTGTTCGTTGCCACGTGGTTCCTTTTGTCCGGTCTGGCAGCCATCGGCTTCCTGATCGGTGCCGTATTGTCGGGCGCTGCCGGCTTCATCGGCATGCATGTCTCTGTTCGCGCCAATGTGCGCACGGCGCAGGCGTCGTCGCACAGCCTGGCTGCCGGCCTCGACATCGCCTTCAAGTCCGGCGCAATCACCGGCATGCTTGTTGCCGGTCTCGCCCTGCTCGGCGTCTCCATCTATTTCTATATCCTGACGGCCATGCTCGGTCATGAAAGCGGATCGCGCGAGGTCATCGACTCGCTTGTCGCGCTTGGCTTTGGCGCATCGCTGATTTCCATCTTTGCCCGTTTGGGCGGCGGTATCTTTACCAAGGGCGCTGATGTCGGCGGTGACCTCGTCGGCAAGGTCGAAGCGGGTATTCCCGAAGACGATCCGCGCAACCCGGCAACCATTGCCGACAATGTCGGCGACAATGTCGGTGACTGCGCCGGCATGGCGGCCGACCTTTTCGAAACCTATGCGGTTTCCGTCGTGGCGACCATGGTTCTGGCCGCGATCTTCTTTGCCGGATCCGCAGCGCTTGATATCACCATGATCTATCCGCTGGCCATTTGCGGCGCCTGCATCATCACCTCGATCATCGGTACTTTCTTCGTCAAGCTCGGCACCAACGGTTCGATCATGGGTGCACTGTACAAGGGGTTGATCGTCACCGGCCTTCTGTCGATCGGCGGTCTGGCGCTTGCCACGTCTCTGACAATCGGCTGGGGCTCGATCGGCACCGTTGCCGGCATGGACATCACCGGCCTCAATCTCTTTTTCTGCGGCATCCTCGGTCTTGTCGTCACCGCGCTGATCGTGGTGATCACCGAATATTACACCGGCACCAACAAGCGCCCGGTCAATTCGATCGCCCAGGCCTCGGTCACCGGCCATGGCACCAACGTCATCCAGGGCCTTGCCGTTTCGCTGGAATCGACCGCTCTGCCGGCCATCGTCATCGTCGGCGGCATCATTGCCACCTATCAGCTCGCCGGCCTGTTCGGCACGGCCATCGCCGTCACCACCATGCTTGGCCTTGCCGGCATGATCGTCGCACTTGACGCCTTTGGACCTGTCACTGACAATGCCGGCGGTATTGCCGAAATGGCCGGCCTGCCGCCGGAAGTCCGCAAGTCGACCGATGCGCTGGATGCCGTGGGCAATACAACCAAGGCCGTGACCAAGGGGTATGCGATCGGCTCGGCCGGTCTCGGCGCCCTGGTGCTTTTTGCCGCCTATTCGAACGACCTGCAGTATTTTGCCGCCAACAGCGCCCAATATCCCTACTTTGCCGATATGGGCGTGATCTCCTTCGACCTGTCGAACCCTTATGTCGTCGCCGGCCTGATCTTCGGCGGCCTCATCCCTTATCTCTTCGGCGGCATCGCCATGACGGCCGTCGGTCGTGCCGCCGGTTCGATCGTCGAGGAAGTCCGCCGGCAGTTCCGCGAAAAGCCGGGCATCATGCAGGGCACCGAGAAGCCGGACTATGGCCGCGCCGTCGATATCCTGACCCGGGCGGCGATCCGCGAGATGATCATCCCGTCACTGCTGCCGGTGCTGGCGCCTCTGGTCGTCTATTTCGGCGTATTGCTGATCTCGGGCTCCAAGGCGTCCGCCTTTGCCGCCCTCGGCGCCTCGCTGCTTGGCGTCATCGTGAACGGCCTGTTCGTGGCGATCTCCATGACATCGGGCGGCGGCGCCTGGGACAATGCCAAGAAGAGCTTCGAGGACGGTTTCATCGACAAGGATGGCGTCCGCCACCTGAAGGGATCGGATGCCCACAAGGCGTCCGTTACCGGTGATACCGTCGGCGATCCCTACAAGGATACGGCAGGTCCTGCCGTCAACCCGGCCATCAAGATCACCAACATTGTCGCATTGTTGCTGCTGGCCGTCCTCGCCCACTGATCCACATTGCACACAAAAGAAAACCGCGGAATGGTCTTCCGCGGTTTTCTGTATTCTGGAAATGCGATGAGACTTACCTGCCGTCCAGGCCGCCGCCGGCACCCAGCACGTTCTTGATGCTGTTGGCCGCGCTGCCGCCGCCCGAAAGCAGCTGCTGGATGAATGTGAGGTCCTTGCCGCCGGTCGGCGTGGTGCGCGAGATCGAATCGAAGACCTTGCCATCCTGCAGGGTGTAATTGGCAAGCTGCGTGACGATGCCGTCCTTGTCGAAATAGATCGCCAGGATCTGCTGCTCGACCAGCTTCTGCTTCATGAACGCAACCGAGCGTGTGCGCTTCTGCGAGATGTAGTAGAAGACCTCGCCTTCGAAGGTCGCGGTGGTCGATGGCGTGCCGAGCGACAGCAGAACCTGTTCGCGGCTCGAGCCGACGGGAACGAGGTCGAGTGCTGCCTGATCAACCACATAGCCGTTGTGGAAGACTTCGGAGGTTTGGCAACCGGAAAGGCCGCTGATGGCGAGCGCCACGGCAAGGGCCGTCGAGCTCAGAACCTTGCTGTCCGATCTGAAAATCCGAATTTCCACGCACGTCTCCCATGACTGTCGATGGCACCCTTGAGTGCCGCATCGCTTCTGCGCATAGCATTGTGTCCTTTCCGGGGAAAAGACGAAGCCAACACCATGGTTTTCCGCACTTTTCAGCGCCATACTGCCGCAGGATGCGGCAAAGGCGTTCCAGAACGGCATTGCAATTCACGTCTGCTTCGGTAAACCAGCTTTCGCAATCATGCAACACGACCACGTGCGGGCCGACCCGTTCGGCAGGCTCTTTTTGGTGGAATTGGATGGTATTCGGCTTCTTTCGGAAGAAAAGAAACAACAGGGCGATCGTTGAGCGCCAATATGCGGCGCTGACATCGGCTGCGCGAGCACCGGCCTTCTATCTCGACATGCATGTGCCCGATACGGTCATGGGCCGCTTCGAGATGCTGTCGATCATGTTGATTCTCTATTTCCGTCGCACGGCAAAGTCTGATCGTAGCGGACAGGAGATTGCGCAGGAGATCATCGACGCCTTTTTTGAGGACGTCGATCACTCCATTCGAGAGCTAGGCGTTGGTGATCAGGGCGTGCCAAAACGCATGAAGAAGCTGGCCGGCATGTACTACGGTCGTCTTGAATCCTATGCCGCAGCGCTCGATAAAAACAACGCCACCGCGCTCGAAGCGGCTCTGCGCCGCAACCTGCATCCGGAGGCCGGCGATGCCGCACCGTCCATGCGGTCCGTCGCCGATTGGATGTTTGCTGCGGAGCGCGCCTTGGCCGGGATTGAGGAAGTGCAGATTGAAACGGGACATGCGCCAATTGCCGTACCCGCCGCATCGGCGGAAGGATTGAATTGATATGAGCTCAAACAAAAGCGGCGAAGCCGCAGCATTCAGTTACCTGGTCAAGGTCGGTCATGTGTCGGCAAACCCCGTGCGGGTTCGCCTCGCGGCGGATGAGCGCGAGCGCCAGGCACTGGCGAACGTCTGGAATATCGAAGGTGTCAACAGCCTGTCCGCCGAACTCCAGATCGCGCGCTGGAAGAAGGACGGCGTTCGCATCACCGGACGTGTCTCCGGTGAAATCGTCCAGGCTTGCGTCGTGACACTGGAACCGGTTGTATCGACGGTCGATCAGGAAATTGACCAGATCTTCGTCCCGGAAGGCTCCAAGCTTGCCCGAATCGTTGCCGATGGTGCCGGCGAGATGGTGCTGGATCCGGATGGTCCCGACCTGCCGGAAACCTTTGTCGGCGATACGATCGATGCTGGTGAACTGGTTGCCGAATTTGCCGCGCTGGGCATTGATCCCTATCCGAAAAAGCCGGGTGCCGAGTTTGCGGCGCATATTGAGAGTGCTGAGGACGTGGACCGCAAGCCGTCTCCGTTTGCTGTGCTGAAAGACTGGAAAAAGGACTGATCAGGCCCCATCTGCTCCCTTGGGTGGGTTGTGCATGGACACAAAAGCGGTATTTTGGCCGAAATTTCGCTAGGCAGCGAAGAAGAAGGGTCAGGTTTCAGTGATCAGAATTTCTCTCGACGTCATGGGCGGCGACTTTGGTCCCGAAGTCGTCATACCCGGCGCTGCCAAGGCGCTTGATCGTCACCCGGATGTGAGTTTCATCCTGTACGGGCAGCAGGAACGCTGTTTGCCGATTCTGGCGCAGTATCCGAAGCTCCAGGCGAAATCGGTCTTCCACCACTGCGAAGTGTCTGTCGGCATGGACGAGAAGCCGAGCCAGGCTTTGCGTCGTGGCCGCTACATCTCCAGCATGTGGCGCTCGATCGAAGCGGTGAAGAGCGGGCAGGCGGATGTGGTCGTGTCGGCTGGCAATACCGGCGCGTTGATGGCGATGGCAAAGTTCTGCCTGCGCACGATGGCGACCATCGAACGTCCGGCGATCGCAGCGATTTGGCCAACGCTCTCCGGCGAAAGCATCGTCCTCGATGTCGGCGCGACGATTGGTGCCGACGCCCAGCAATTGCTTGATTTTGCCCTTATGGGGGGCGCCATGGCGCGCGCTTTGTTCGAAATCGAGCGTCCTTTGGTCGGCCTGCTCAATGTCGGCGTGGAAGAGATCAAGGGACAGGAAGAAGTGAAGGAGGCCGGTCGTCTGATCCGCGAAGCCGGGCTCGACACGATTGATTATTATGGTTTTGTCGAAGGCGACGATCTCGGCAAGGGCACCGTCGATGTGGTCGTGACAGAAGGCTTCACAGGCAATATCGCCTTGAAGACCGCAGAGGGCACGGCCCGCCAGATCGCCGAATACCTGCGCGCGGCGATGTCGAGGACACTGGTGGCCAAGCTGGGCTATCTGCTGGCCAAGGGCGCCTTTGACCGCCTGCGCGACAAGATGGACCCGCGCAAGGTCAATGGCGGCGTGTTCCTCGGTCTGAACGGCATCGTCATCAAGAGCCATGGCGGCACGGATGCTGAGGGCTTTGCAGCAGCCATCGACGTCGGCTATGACATGGCCCGCAACGGGCTGACGCAAAAGATCGAAAACGATTTGAAAAAATATCATGCCCGGCACCCGTCTCCAGCGGGCCCCGAAGCCGCATGAACACTAGGTAGGAAACATAATGATTCGTTCTGTTGTTCGCGGTTTCGGAGCGTCGCTCCCGAAGCGGGTGATGACCAATGGCGAGCTTGAGGGTTTGGTGGAAACGTCTGATGAATGGATCGTGCAGCGCACGGGCATTCGCCAGCGCTACATTGCCGGCGAAGGCGAGACCACAGCATCGCTGGGCGCCGCAGCCGCACAGCAGGCGCTTGATCGTGCTGGGCTGACCTCGGCCGACATCGATCTGATCATTTGCGCGACGTCGACGCCGGACAATACATTCCCGGCAACGGCGGTGAACATTCAAAACCGGCTCGGTATGCATCATGGCTTTGCGTTTGACGTACAGGCAGTCTGTTCGGGCTTTATCTACGCGCTGTCGACCGCCGACCTCTACATTCGCGGTGGCATGGCCAAGCGCGTTCTGGTGATCGGCGCCGAAACATTCTCCCGAATTCTCGACTGGCACGATCGAACCACCTGCGTGCTATTCGGTGATGGCGCGGGTGCCATTGTACTGGAAGCGGCAGAAGGGGCAGGCACGACAGCGGACCGCGGCGTTCTGACCACCAATCTGCGCTCGGATGGCGTCCATCGTGAGAAACTCTATGTCGATGGCGGCCCGTCCACCACAGGCACTGTCGGCCATCTGCGCATGGAAGGCCGCGAAGTCTTCAAGCATGCCGTCGGCATGATCACCGATGTGATCGAGGCCGCATTTCATGCGACAGGCACGACAGCCGGCGATATCGACTGGCTGGTTCCGCACCAGGCCAACAAGCGCATCATCGACGCGTCGGCGAAGAAATTGGGCATCCCGTCCGAAAAAGTCGTGATCACGGTTGATCTCCACGGCAACACCTCGGCAGCATCGATTCCCTTGGCACTGGCAACCGCTGCCGGTGACGGTCGCATCAAGCAGGGCGACCTTGTGATGCTCGAAGCGATGGGTGGCGGCTTCACTTGGGGCGCCGTCCTGCTGCGCTGGTAGTCAAATGCCAAAAATTGGGCATCAACAAGCGCTTGACCGTCGCCGTTAAGGACAATAGTCTTTACGGAATTCAACAAGATCATTGATTTAGGCGGGCGAGAACTATGGCCGGGAAGACAGTGACGCGTGCGGATTTGGCTGAATCGGTCTTCCGGAAAGTAGGCCTGTCACGCACAGAATCGGCTGAGCTTGTCGAAACGGTGATCGACGAAATCTGCAACGCGATCGTGCGGGGCGAAATGGTCAAGCTTTCGTCCTTTGCCACCTTTCAGGTGCGCAGCAAGAACGAGCGTATCGGCCGCAATCCCAAGACCGGCGAGGAGGTTCCGATCTCCCCACGCCGGGTTATGACTTTCAAGGCGTCGAATGTCCTGAAACAGCGTATTTTGCGCGCTCATATTTCCCGCAAGGCCAAGCAGAAGCCGGTGAACCCCGCCGCATAGGCAATCTTGGCGGCGCATTTCGTCCGCCATCGCGCAACGCTTGAGAAGAGTTGCGGTAAGTCGTTGAACTGCGCAGCGATGAGCGAGGCAGGTCGTTAGCCTGACGCATGAGGAGCGGTGAAATGCAATTGGACAAGAGCCCGGATGCTTTCCGCACCATCAGCGAAGTGGCTGATGATCTCGATCTGCCGCAGCATGTCTTGCGCTTCTGGGAAACCCGCTTTCCCCAGATCAAGCCGCTGAAGCGCGGCGGTGGCCGACGGTACTACCGACCCGATGACGTCGAACTGCTGAAGGGCATCCGCAACCTGCTCTACGATCAGGGTTATACGATCAAAGGCGTCCAGAAGCTGCTGAAGACCAATGGCAACAAGTTTGTCATGGCTGTCGCCACCGGCGATGTGGCGACGATGGAAGCCCTTGTGGCCGCAAATGCTGCCAAGGGTGAAGACCCTAAGCTCGGCGGCGGCTTGGATGAGGATCAACTCGTCGGACGTCCGAAGATCCGCGCAAGCGGTCGTTTCTTTGGATTTGGCAGCGGCAGCGACGACGCATCGGAAATCTCCGTGGGCAAGGGCGCTATCGGCAAGGAAGATCGCGCGTTGCTGCAAGAGGCGCTGTTCGATCTGCTCGAATGCAAACGCCTGCTCGATCAGGTTCGATAACGCCGAACAGATCGGCCATCTCTGGCCGCGGGTGCCTTTCCGCAGGGTGCCAGGGAACCTCTCGGGCTCTTCCTCGTTTACGACCATTAGCGTCACATGCGAGGTATCATGAAATCATATTTTTTCGCTGCAGCTCTGCTCGCACACTCGGCTTCTGTTGTGCCCGTATTTGCCCAGACATCGACGCCGGCACCAAAGACAGTTGAAGATGCATGCGTCTTCGTCGCGAAAAGTATGCTCATGGTGAAGGAGTTGAGGATTGGTGTGGTCCAATCCTTTCCTGAATTGAGCCCGCCAGGCGCCAGGCTGACTTATTCGACCAAGCTGGATGCGAAAGACACCGAGCTTGACCAGGAGATCGAATGCCAGTTCGATCCGGACGCCCAGCCGCTCAAGGTGACGCGATTCTGCATGGACAGCACCTGCTATGCGATCGACAGCGAGGATCAAGAAGATCGTCGCCGTCTGCTGGAGGTTCAGGCCCTGATGGCCCGATTGAAGTAATGATAGCTGCTGCGATTTTTTCAGCCGTTTCCGAGTTTCCCCTTGCACCGCTCCGACTGACTGTCTAAAGAAAACTTGCCTTATAGGCGGGTCGGGGCGTAGCGCAGCCCGGTAGCGCACTTGACTGGGGGTCAAGGGGTCGTCGGTTCAAATCCGGCCGCCCCGACCATTTACTCCTTGATATCCCAGTAGTTTTCCATTTTCGTCACAGATAGAAATGCGGGCTCTGCCCGTAAGAACCATTTTTTCTCGCCTCGTGTCCTGTGTTTGCTGCAATGCAGCATTATATGCGATGATAGAGACTGACAAAGAGCGAGAGCCCGATGCGCTTCAAGATCCCTATGCCGCTATCGTCGATCCTGCGGGAACAGCGCAAGTGGGGCCGAAAGCTGACCGCTGCCATGCGTGTCTTGCCGACAGCAGACACGCCCAAGCCTGCGCCGCGCGCCCGGGCGGGCCGGTCCGGGCTGGTCGAAGTGCCTTCCTTTGGCACCAATCCAGGCCGTCTGCGCATGCTGGAATTCGCCCCGGCTGCCGCCGCCAAGGCTGAACGCGCGACGCTCGTGGTCGTGCTGCACGGCTGTCTGCAGACAGCCGCGGGCTTTGATCACGGCAGCGGCTGGAGCCGTCTTGCGCGCGAGAAGGGGTTTGTCCTTCTCTACCCGGAACAGACCAAGCAAAATAATCAGAACCTCTGTTTCAATTGGTTTCGCCCGAGTGCTGTTGCCAGGGACCGCGGCGAGCTCATGTCGATCCGCCAGATGATCGAGCATTCGGCAAAGCGGCACGGCATCATGCCGGATCGCATATTCATTCAGGGCTTGTCTGCGGGCGCCGCGATGACGGTCGCCTTGTTGTCCACCTATCCGGACCTGTTTGCCGCCGGTCAGATCGTTGGTGGTTTGCCCTATGGATCTGCCCGGGATGCAATGACCGCCCTGTCCGTGATGAAATCAGGAGCCAATCGCAGCGCTTCGGAGTGGGGCGATCTCATCCGCCAGGTTCGCCCGGACACGCAGGCCCAGCCGGCGGTCTCCATATGGCACGGCAGCGCAGATAAGGTGGTCGCGCCGGTGAACGCTGAGGCAAGCCTGTCACAGTGGCTTGATCTCTATGGTCTCACGGAACAGCACGGCGTTGAAGTGGCGACCGCCAACGGAAAGTCACGCATCTGGAAGGATGGCGATGGCAGGGTGCTGGTCGAGTTTCGGATGATCGACGGTCTTGATCATGGACTCCCGGTGACGCGCCGGGCAGGGACGAGCGAGCGCCAGCCCTATATGCTTGAGGGCGCCGTAAGCGCCCCCGTGCAGTTCTATCGAAGCTTTATCAAGCCGGTGTAGCTCAAGTTCTAGCGCTCAGTTTTCTTCCACCGATACGCCGTTTTCGCCGATGCGGAGTTCAACGCCCTGCGGCTTGCTTTCCTCGCGATAGACGTAGGCACCCAGGCCGACGACGGCCACGACGAGTGCACCGATGATGAGGTAGAGGCCATTGCTTCGATTCATGAAATTCTCCTGTCTGTGTCTTTCAGGCAGGTAAGTGATGGAACATTGCTTTGTTCCATCCATCATGAAATTAATCGTCGTTCGTGGCGTTGAGGTTCTCCGGCCGAATGCCATCCACTTCGTGCGGGCGACGGTTCAGGCGGATGCCTTCTCCGCCTTCGCCCCCTTGTCCTGCTTCCAGAAACGCGATGCCCATCTCTTCAAGTGCCGACTGGAGAAGCCCGTAGGCTTCCGGTCCGGCATCATAGGCACGCTCGGTTTCGATCTGCAGGATCATCAGCGCCGAAACGCCGCTTGCTGCAGACAGCTTGTCTATGGTCAGATCGATAAAGGCGCGGGCTGCGCGAATTTGAGCGGCTGAGATCATAAGATCTAATATGGCGCAGGTGGCGCCAGAATCAAATCCTCACCGTGATTTTAGGTGATGGCTCTCCGGCTCGTCCGCTTTTGCCTCTGGTAACGCCATTCCAATGCGCCGCACCCCCAGACGATTCCTAGGATGAGATAGAAATGCCGCCAGTGATCGGTGTCGATGACGTTGCCGATCAGCATGTGTCCGACCAGGACGATCCAGGACACCATCAGGTAGGGCTGCCATGGCCGGTCGCGGAGCAGGTAGCGAAAGCCCATCGCGAAGGTCCAGAGGATCATCGTCACATACGATACAAAGCCCAGCCAGCCATAGGTCATCAGCGATTTGAGCCAGATATTGTGTTCGTCTTCCGGAAAGATCTTGCTGAACATCATCGGCCCGATGCCGAGTGGCCGCTCCATCGCCATTTCGAACCCGAGCCTGTGGCGGGCGAACCGGCCGAGATGACCGCCATCGTAATCCTGGACCAGTTGCGTTCGCGCAAGAAACAGGTCTCGGACCTTCTCGAACTGCAACGCGACGACCAGGGCGAGTACGATCATCGCGACGGCCGCCAGCGACAGCATCAGGATCTTCAGCCGAAATGCATTGGTGCGTTCCTTCAGCAGCATGATGAAGACAAGCGCCAGTGCCGCAAACAGGAACAGTCCCCAGGCTGCGCGGGAGAATGACAAGAAGACGGCAAAGGCGATGATCAGCATGCCGACAATGCGCAAGGGTGCGTCAACAAGGCGCCCGGTCAGGAGACCATGCATCAGGTAGAGCATGGGACCGACCAGAAACGGGCCGAACACGTTCGGGTCCTGGAATGCGCCCATGGCGCGGTCGTATCGGGTAAAGATCTCGGCACCCGGGAAAGCATGGAAATATCCCAGGATGCCAAGCATGCCGGTGATCACGGCCGCAGCCACCCAGGCCTGGAAGATCAGCTTCAGCCGCTGATGGCGGTCTTCGATGATCGCGGCATAGAAAACGGCGGTGATGGCCAGGAAAATCGATACGGCGACATAAAGGACCTGGTCCGTGACGATATCGCGCAACACGGTCAGCGACAGCATGCCGCCCACATTGAAGGTCAGGAGAAGCGCAAGCAGCGGGGCGACCGCGCGCGAGATTTTCAGCCCGAGCAGGAACCATAACGCCACCTGTACGACCATCAGCAATTCATATGGCGCCGGTTCGGAGATCACGAATCCGGAGAGGAACACGCCGAACGCAATCAGAGATGACGCGATGATCTGCATGGCCGCTGCCTGCGGCCTGAATGCAGCCGGCGGATGGGCGGCGATCGAGCTCAATAGGCATTTTCCGTGTTGAGCAGACGGATCGGCGTCAGGAACAGGATCTTGAGATCGAAAAGCAATGACCAGTTCTCGATATAGTAGAGGTCATAGGCCGTGCGAAACTTGATCTTGTCATCGGTATCGATCTCGCCGCGCCATCCGTTGATCTGCGCCCAGCCGGTCACGCCCGGCTTGACCCGGTGGCGGGCGAAGTAGCCCTCGACGACGTCGCCATAGAGCTTGTCGCGTGTCTGGCCGAGAATGGCATGCGGGCGCGGACCGACGAGGGAAAGGTCACCGCGCAGAACGTTGAAGATCTGCGGCAATTCGTCGATCGATGTCTTGCGGATAAACCGGCCGACAGAGGTGACACGCGGGTCATTCTTGGTCACCGCGTTGCGCGCCGTCGGATCGCTCATCTCGGTATACATCGAGCGGAACTTGAGGACGTTGATGATCTCGTTGTTGAAGCCATGGCGTTTCTGAACAAAGAAGACCGGGCCTTTCGAGTTCAATTTCACGGCAAGTGCTGCGCCGATGAACACCGGCCAGAGCAACAGCAGAGCTAGAATGCTGAAAAAGATGTCGAAAGCCCGTTTCGCCACAGAATCCCAGTCGCGGATCGGCTTGTCGAGAATGTCGAGCAGCGGCACTGCGCCGACATGCGAATAGGCACGCGGGCGAAAGCGCAGATTGTTCGAATGCGCCGCCAATCGAATATCGACGGGCAATACCCAGAGCATTTTCAGCAACTGCATGATGCGCGCTTCGGCGCTGAGCGGCAGAGAAATGATCAGCATGTCGATATGCGCAAGCCGGGCAAACTCGACCAGTTCGGCCACCGTGCCGAGCTTTGGATATCCGGCGATCATGTCCGGCGATCGCTGGGCATTGCGATCATCGAAGATGCCGCAAATGCGGATGTCATTTTCCGGCTGCTGCTCCAGCGCACGGATCAGGTCCTTTGCCGGTTTGCCACCGCCGATAATCACTGCCCGACGCTCCATCACGCCGTTTCTTGCCCATCGGCGGATGCCAAAACCAATGAGGTTGCGCTCGATGAACAGATAGGCTGCGCCGAGCACGAAGCAGGCCGCGAGGATGGTGCGGTAATGGGCGTCATTGGTCAGGAAAAGCAGGTTGACCAACGCAGTCATGGCGACCGCGGCCATCCAACTGGCCAGCACACGGCCCATGAATCGCATCGGTGTCCGCACGATGGAGACATCGTAGCAATCGGCAGCCTGCATCAGCACCAGCGCCAGAGCCGCAATCACAACGCCGTTGACCGCCGAGCTCATGAGATGATCGTAGGGCTCGAGCGCGAAGAAGAAATTGGCGGCGAGCGCTATGGCAAACAGGCTGAAAAATTCGAGGAAGCGAAGCTGACCGATGATGATTGACGGCGAATAATTGACGTCGCTGTATTGGCCGGCGATCTGCCGTGCAAGTGCGCTGATCTCGACCGGTTCTGTCGGGCCCTTGGCAGCGTCAGGATCCCTGGCTGCCTCGCTCGCCCTCTGGCGCATGGCGCCGAGGTCGAATGCGTCTGGCTTATCAACCTTGTTCATTGCTCGCTCTCGCATGTGGGTGCGCGAACGCTAGCAGCAAGGTCCTAAGAAACGTTTGAGGCTTTGCGGTCAAATGACGACATTCTGTGCCAATCTGGCGCAGTGCGGTCTCCGCCGGTTAAGACACGATCAAGTGTCTGCGATAGAGGGCTTCGATTTCATTGGCCATCACCGACGCGGAGAAGCGCGACTGGAATTGCTGGCGCTTAGGCATCGTGTCGGCCCCCCAGGCAGGGGTGAGGATGGCTTTTGCCATGATCCGGGCCAAAGCCGTGGCATCGCCGGGCTCCACCAGCGCTTCGCTGGTTGCGCCGAGGACCTCCGGAATGCCGCCGACGCGGGATGCGATCACGGTTTTTTCGGCAGCCAGAGCCTCCAGCACTATGTAGGGCATGGCTTCTGCCCGCGACGGCACAACGATGATGTCGGATTTTGCAAAGGCCTGCTTCACCGGCATGGCGGGCAACACGTCGACGCGGGCGGAAAGCCCCATTCGTTCAAGCATGATCTGGTATCGTGCCTTGTCGGGACCATCGCCGACAACCAGTCCCTTCAGCGGCCGACCGACGAGTTTTTCGGCTTGGGCAAAAGCCTCGATGAAGACATCGGGTCCCTTCATATCGCGCAGCATCCCGACATAGAGCAAATCGACCCCGTCGGCACCCGTCGGGATCGGCTCGAAGTCGTCGTCCCGGATGCCGTTATAGATACGTGCCGCGTCGCAGCGCGGTTTGCCGATCTTGGTCTCGTAGGTATTGCGCTCGTAGTCACAGACAAAGGAAATCGCTTCCGTCATATGCTCAAGCACCCGCTCGATCGTAAACACCGCTTTGCCTGAAAGCTTGGTGCTGGAAAAGTGCAGGCTGCCCCCGTGGGGCGAATAGAAGCGGGAAACGCGATACCTTTTAACCCGCAAGGCTGAGCCGATGACCCGCGCAAGCACACCGCCTTTGGCGCCGTGCCCATGCAAAATGTCAGGCCGCAATTCCTCGATTTTCTTGTAACTTTTGATCAGCGCAGCGAGATCTCCGGGGCTGACCGAGCGCCGAATGGGCATCCGGGTGAGGCCAAGCGAGAGATAGGGAGCGATCTGCGCGAAAAGTTTGTCTTCATGCTCGCTGCCGGTGGAGCTGTCGCACACGATACCGACCTGGTGTCCGGCCCGGCTATGGTATTCAGCCAGATCGCGCACATGGCGAAAAATTCCACCGATGGGCGATCTGAAGCAGTGAACGATGCGAAGTGATCCCGTCTCCTGCATAGATCAGAACAGCCGCTCACGAACGTAGATCGTGTCGCCGGCGAGGATCGGATCGGTGATCGGCACGCGTCCGGTCAGGATCTGTCCATTGATCTTGCGGGTGACATCGACATCCTGCTGGTTGGCGCGGCTGGAAAAGCCACCGGAGACAGCGATGGCGTTGATGATGGTCATGCCGGGCACATAGGCATATTGCCCGGCCTGGCCAACTTCACCCATAATGAAGATCGAGCGATAGCGGTCGATCTCGATGGTGACATCCGGATCGCGCAGGTAGCCCTGCTTGAGCTTCTGGGCGAGGGCGCCTTCGAGCTGGGTCAGAGACGCACCGCGGGCCGGGACCTGCCCGACAAGCGGGAAGGCGATATAGCCGGCTTGGTCGACGGTATATGTATTGCTGAGACTTGGTTGCTCGAACACGGTGACGCGCAGACGGTCGCCACTGTCCAGCCGGTAAGGCTGGATGGTCGCCTCATGAAAGACTTTCGGCGCCGGGCGATATCCCGCACAACCAGCAAGTCCCGCGGACAGAACTGCTGCCGCGAGCAACAATATCCCGTTTGTACCAGCCCTTGCCATGCGCCGACGCGCTCCCGATCATTCAATTCGTTGCCCCGTTATCAATCGGTTAGGGTTAACACCGGGTAAAGAAGGACGCGTCGATCGCTCAGTCTCGGCCGGATCGACAGCCAGCCGCAACTATTAACGGTTGAGTTACCATGTTCATTTACGTTTGGCCCGAATTTGTACCGGGAGTTGGGCATGTCGAGTTTAGGCAACGGTCATCAGGACGTGGATATCGATCTCGCGCAGCTTTTCCGTGCCGTCTGGTCGCGGAAGGGAACGATCCTGGCCGCAACCGCACTCACCGGAGCGCTGGCCTTTGTCGGCGCGAGCCTGATGGATCCGACTTATGAGGCCGACGCGCGGGTTTTGATCGAGCCGCAACAGCCGACATTTTCATCGCCGGGCACGGCCTCGGGCACAAGCGAGCCGCCGTCGGACGAACTTAATATCGTCAGCCAGGTCCAGCTTTTACAGTCTGTCGACTTGATGAAGCAGGTCGCCCGCGATCTGAAGCTCTATGAGCGCGAGGAATTCGACCCGGACACCAAGCCGTCGGCCATATCCGATTTTCTTGTCCTGTTTGGCCTGAAGAGCAACCCGCTCGAACTGCCGCCGGAGCAGAGAGTGCTCAAGGCCTTCAAGGAAAAGCTGCAGGTCTACCAGGTCGAAAAGTCGCGCGTGATCGGTATCGAGTTCACCTCGAAGGATCCGGCGCTGGCGGCAGCTGTTCCGAATGCGATCATCGACGTCTATCGCTCGCTGCAGAGCGGCGCGAAACTCGACAGTAATTCCGACGCGGTTCGCTGGCTGGAGACCGAGATTGCCAATCTGCGCGAGAAAGTTCGCGATGCCGAGCAGAAGGTTGCCGAATATCGCTCCTCTGCCGGGCTGATGCCGCTGGGCACCGATTCGTCTTCGTTCAGCGCCAAGCAGTTGTCGGATATATCGTCCGAACTGGCACGTGTGCGCGGCGAACGGGCCGATGCGGAGGCCAAGGCACAGAACGTCTTGGCCGCCGTGAAAAGCGGCAGGCCGACAGATACGCTGGACGCCGTCGCCGGATCGGAATCGGTCCAGCGGTTGAAGACGACGGAATCCCAGATACGCGGCCAGATATCCGATCTGTCGACCACCTTGCTGGATGGCCACCCGCAGATGAAGGCATTGCGCGCGCAGCTTTCCGGCATCCGCGAGCAGATTGCGGCCGAATCCTCCAAGATTGCCGCCAGCCTTGAGAATGACGCGGCGGTTGCCCGCGAACGCGAAACCCAGTTGATCGCCCAGTTGAACTCCGTCAAGGCAGACAGCGCCCGGGCGGGCGAAGACGAGGTGGGTATGAATGCCCTCGAACGGGAGGCTGCGGCCCAGCGCCAGTTGCTGGAAACCTATCTTGCGCGCTATCGCGAGGCTTCAAGCCGTCTCGGGGAGGGGGCAAGCCCTGCGGATGCGCGTGTTGTCTCGAGCGCGATCGAGCCCTCCGAACAGAATTTCCCCAAGGTTATCCCGATCACCATCGTCGCCGCCCTGGCAACGCTCATCCTGAGCGCGGTTCTGGTCATGATGCTGGAGCTCTTCAGTGGTCGGGCATTGAGGCCGACGGACAACCGCGCAGAAGATCGCGAGCCCGGTGATACCTTCGACCCACCGTTGACAAACCCATCGTCTCCTGTTTTTCCGGCTCCGGTTGCGGTGTCCGCAAACGAGATCGAAACGCCTGCCGACAATGCCTTGGCGGAGGAGATGGAGCAGTTTCTCGATCTTGAACCGGAAAACCGCGATGATGACGATGCGCCGGTTGCCACCGCAGCCGAAGAGGAAGACGAATTCTCGGTGTCTGCCGTTGCGACCTATCTGATCGACGAGCAGACCCGAATTGCCTTTGCGATATCGCCTTCGGGCGATGATGGTTCGACGGGTACTGTCCTCTTGGCACGTGAACTGTCTGCCCGCGGCGTCAGGGTGGTTCTCGTCGACATGACCGGGTCTGCCTGCCCGACATTGCTGATGGCACCCAATCCGGATCTGGCCGGTGTCACCGATCTCTTGTGCGGCGACGCCGCCTTTGCCGATACGATCCATCCGGATCGCCTGTCGGGTGCGGATATCATTCCGCAGGGCAATTCGGATATTCGTCAGGCGATGCGCGGCGCGGATCGGTTGTCGATGATCGTCGATGCGCTCGCTGACGCCTATGACATGGTTCTTGTCGAATGCGGTCCGGCCAATGCCGAAGGCGTTGCACGTCTCAGCCGCAGCGGCACGCATGAAATCATTCTCTCCGCCCCCGAGCCCAATCCGGAGGAGCTTGCCGAAATCATGGCGGCGTTCGAAAGCGCCGGCTATTCGGATCTGGTTCTGATGGCCGCAAGTGTGCCCACGCCCGATGATCGTGACCGCGACGCGGCCTGATCTTCCGTTTGATCAACCGTCGACGGCTGTGGGTTTGCCCGAGGCCGTCGTCGCCTGTGCCCGCAAACGCTGCAGCAGCGCATAGAGATGTGCATTGCCCTTGATCGCCGCCTTGGTTCGCGTCACGCCTCTTTGGGTGAACGCCGCCAGACGCCCAGATGCTGTCAGCGGCAGCAGGATATCGTGCTGCACGGTTTCCTGCGTGCACCAGCTCCGCTTGTATTCCTGATCGCCGATGCCGAAATCGAAGAGTGCAGCGCCATTGTGGCAACTGCGTTCGATCATCAGCCAGAACAACAGCTCGCCTGGGCTGGCCTCGGGAACCAGCGTGTCGTCGATCGAGCCGAATTGGCAGATGACATGGTCTCCCTTGCGTGACAGCCCTGCAATGGCGGCAATCTTTCCGTCGTTCTCTCCTTTGAGACGGATCGCATGCAGTTCGAGCGGAACATCCAAGCCACCGCGATCGAGGTCGAGCAGCATGTGAAAGAATGCCTGAGTCTCGGGCGCCTGAAATACATTCGGCAGGCCGAAAGCTTTGAAACGCGCGGACTTCTGGGCAAAGAACAGTTCCAGAAAGCGAGCCTTGTCCGCCGAGGATATGGCTCGCACATGCTCGAAACCGCCCGCACTTTCCATTTTGCGGACCTGTCCCCGATATTTCTTCCGGCGTCGCTTGGCGTTGAGCGGCGCAATGGTCTGGTCCATGTCCGCACCCAGCGACAACTGGAAGGAATGGTTCTGGTTCTCGACCGTTGCCAGTTCCGCCAGAGGGTGACGTTCGCCACACCATTCCAAGGGGATGTTGCAGAGGCTGATCAAATCGGCCCGGCCTGACAGCGCTTCGCGCAGAGCCTTGGTCATTTCGGCCGCCGGAATACCCGGAGCCTTGGCGCGGAAATCGGCGGAGAACAGTCCACTGTTGAAATTGGTGAAACGTGTCGCGATGAACTGGGCGCAACGAACCATGTTCAGGCGCTGGATTTCCAGTGGCAGCAGAAACGCCAGCACACCATCAACGCGGCCCTCGACGATGGCGAGCGGATGGCCGTGGGTCTTGACCCACGCGCAGCACCAGTCATAGCCTTGATGCAAGGAATTGCGAGGATCGGCCTCGAGAAGGCGCCAGTCGTGTTGCACAACGGACATGGTATCGTGCGCGCGAAGCGTCAGCCGCACAGAGGCTGCGTCAACCGCAACGGTCCCCGCTGTTGCCTTTGTCTCTGGTCGTAATGCTTGCACGCGCGATCTCCCGTCCGAACGAATACGCCGGGACGAGGCTAGCCGCCGATTGGCAAAATTCGGTTAGCGCAGCTGACCGACGTTTGAATTGCCGGTGAATGCGGTGAACAGAGGGTTAAAGTGGGTGCGCGAACCTATTTGCGGATCGGGCCGGCCATCCACCTGATGATCAGCATTGCCGGTAGAATCCACAGGACACCGGTCAGCGTGAAGTAGAGCACATGAACCCACCACGGCGACGCGGCGAGCGTTGCAGTCGCGATTGTGGTCGCCAGCAGCGCGTAGACAAGAACCAGGATGATGATCAGAACAGTGCCGATGAATTTGCGCAGTCTGATGGGCATGGCATATCCTTTTGCTTCCGTCGATATCGCGGCAGGGCGCGCGGTGACGCGACCGCTTGCCGCAAACGGTCGGGGTTGTTTTGCACACCCAAGTGATGCAAATCAACTCTTCTGAAGAGCAAGTCTCGAAAAGGGGTTTTGACGAATGACAGTTGCGATGAGCGGAAACGAGATGGATGTCCGCCGGGAAATAAAGCGGGTTGATGCCAATCGCCGGACGATCCGGATCTGGCTCGGCGTCGTGATCGCAACGCTCTTCTGTCTTGTCCTGGTCGGCGGTGCCACGCGCCTGACCGATTCCGGCCTGTCGATCACGGAGTGGAAACCGATCCACGGCGCCATTCCGCCGCTTTCCGTTGCCGAATGGCAAGAGGAATTTCAGCTTTACCAACAGATCCCGGAATATCAGCAGATCAATCAGGGCATGACGCTGGACGAGTTCAAGACCATCTTCTGGTGGGAATGGGCGCACCGTCTTCTCGCACGCCTGATCGGCCTCGTGTTTGCCTTGCCGCTGATGTTTTTCTGGCTCACCGGGCGCATCGAGCGCCAATTGCGTCTGCCGTTGGTCGGCCTTCTGGCATTGGGCGGATTTCAGGGCTTCATCGGTTGGTGGATGGTCTCGTCCGGCCTCAGCGTGCGCGTCGATGTCAGCCAGTACCGGCTTGCCACGCATCTGATCATCGCCTGTCTGATCTTCTCCGGTTGCGTCTGGATCATGCGGAGCCTGACGCCGCACAGCAATGATGCTGCACCGACCGCCGGATCACGCCGTTTCGCCGGCATCCTGGTCGCACTGACCATCTTCCAGATCTATCTGGGTGCCCTGGTGGCTGGTCTCGATGCAGGATACTCCTACAACACCTGGCCGTTGATGGACGGAGCCTTGATCCCGACTGACCTTTTCATTCAGCAGCCGTGGTGGATCAACCTCTTCGAAAACCCGAAGACGGTGCAGTTCGTCCATCGTATCGGCGCCTATCTGCTGTTTGCCGCGGCTCTCCTCCACATGACACAGTCGCTAAAGGCCGATGCCGAAACCACCCATGCGCGCCGCAGTGTCGTCCTGTTTGCCCTCGTGAGCATCCAGGCCGTCATCGGTATCGTCACCCTGATCACGCAGGTCCCGCTCCATGCCGGTCTCACCCATCAGGGCGGTGCGCTGGTGGTGCTTGCCTTCGCCATAGCGCACTGGCGTGGCTTCTACGGCGAACTGCCCAAACCGCTGGCGCTGGAAGTCAGGGATTGAATCTCAGCCAAATCTAAAGTCTGAGCGCGATAGACGATCTCAGGCCGAGAGCATCAGGTCCATGTTCTGTACAGCAGCGCCCGACGCGCCCTTGCCGAGGTTGTCGAGCACGGCAACGAGGTTGACATGCGCGCCGCCCGGCGTGCCGAAGACGTAAAGCTTCATCGTATCCTGGCCGACCAGTTCTTCGGCGTCGACGCGGGCAAGCTTGGCGCTGTCTGCAAGCGGCACGACCGTGACGACGGTCTGGCCGGCATAATGTTCCACTAGTGCCGCATGGATGCTCTCCAGCGACATAGCGTCTGCGAGGTCTTCGACGAACAGCGGCACCTGGACGATCATGCCCTGGGCAAAGCGGCCGACCGAAGGCGCAAAGAGGGGAGCACGGTCGAGCTGGCCATGGATGGTCATCTCGGGCACATGCTTGTGCTTGAGCGGCAGGCCATAGAGAAAATTGTTGGCCGCCAGGTGCTCGGGATGGTTCACGTCCTCCATCTGCGCGATCATCTGTTTGCCGCCGCCGGTATAGCCGGACACGGCATTGACAGAGACCGGATAGCCGTCCGGCAGAATGCCGGCTGCGCGCAGCGGCCGGATCAGGCCGATGGCGCCGGTCGGGTAGCAGCCCGGATTGGCGACGTAGCGCGCCGACTTGATCCTGTCGCCCTGCGCCTTGTCCATTTCGGCAAAGCCGTAGGCCCAGTCCGGCGCAACCCGGTAGGCCGTCGACGTGTCGATGATCCGCACCTTGTTATTGCCCGACAGCATGGCGACAGCCTCCTTGGAAGCATCGTCCGGCAGGCACAGGATGGCGATATCAGCGCCGTTCAGCAGGTCTTCGCGCATGGCGGCGTTGCGGCGTTCGGCTTCCGGGATCGACAGCAGCGTCACATCGCGGCGGCCGGCCATGCGGGTGCGGATCTGCAGCCCGGTGGTTCCGTGTTCGCCATCGATGAAGATTTTCGCGCTCATGTCTTTGTCCACAAAATCAGAAGGTTACGATAACAGGCAGAATCACTTTATCCGCCGTTTGATTCAGTTTGTTAACGGCATGCAGCCAGTCGTTCGGCCTTAAGTCCCAGCATATACATCGCCACCGTTGCACCGGCAATGGCGGTGATATCGGCATGGTCGTAAGCTGGCGCCACCTCGACGATGTCGGAGCCGCGAATGTCGAGGCTGCCGAGCTTGCGCAAGACCGACAGCATTTTGGCCGAGGAGGGGCCCCCCGCAACCGGTGTTCCTGTTCCGGGCGCAAAGGCAGGATCGAGGCAATCGATGTCGAAGGTCAGATAGACCGGCCGATCGCCGACATGGGTAAGGATCTGGTCGGCGATCTGCTGGGCGGACAGGTCTTCGACCGTGTAGCCATGCAGGATCTTGATGCCGAAATCCTCCGGCGCTTCCGTGCGGATACCGATCTGGATCGAATGGGCCGGGTCTATAACGCCCTCGCGGACCGCCCGGCAAACGAACGAGCCGTGGTCGATCCGCTTGCCGTCGTCGTCCCAGGTGTCCTGGTGCGCATCGAAATGCACCAGCGCCAGCGGCCCATGCTTTGCGGCATGGGCCTTGAGCAGCGGCCAGGTGACGAAATGATCGCCGCCGAGGCCGAGCAGATAGGCGCCGGAGGCAAGAATCGTGGCCGCTTCCTGTTCGATCAGGCCGGGCGTCTCCTGGTGATTGCCGTAGTCGAGCAGAACATCGCCGTAATCGACCACCGCCATCTGCTCGAACAGGTCTCGGGCAAACGGATATTGCGGATCATTGTCGAAGATTGCCGAGGCGCGGCGGATTGCCTGCGGTCCGAAGCGGGCACCGGGACGATTGGACACCGCGGCGTCGAAAGGAATGCCGAGCACCACGGCATCGACGCCCTCCACTGCCTTGGAATAGGGACGGCGCATGAAGGAGAGAGCACCCGCATAGGTGGGATCGGTCGCGGCACCGCGCACGGCTTTGGCGGTAAAGGCATTGTCTATCGATTTGCTCGCCATGCGAAAGTCTCTCCAACTGCGGTGTTTGGGCACAAGCTAGAATGTGGCGCGTCGGGGTGCAACGGGAAGGACGGCGACAGTGCCGCTGTTGCAATCCCTCCGAACGAAAAAAGGCGGAGCCGAAGCCCCGCCTTGTTTTCCGTTTCCGGTTGTCCAGCGATTAACGCTTGGAGAACTGGAACGAACGACGGGCCTTCGCCTTGCCGTACTTCTTACGCTCGACGACGCGGCTGTCGCGGGTCAGGAAGCCACCCTTCTTCAGGACCGGACGCAGGCCCGGTTCGAAGTAGGTGAGGGCCTTCGAGAGACCGTGACGAACTGCACCGGCCTGGCCGGACAGGCCGCCGCCGGCGACGGTCGCGACGATGTCGAACTGGCCATCACGGGCAGCTGCGACGATCGGCTGCTGCAGAACCATCTGCAGAACCGGACGGGCGAAATAGGTGCGGAATTCGCGACCGTTGATCGTGATCTTGCCGGTGCCCGGTTTGACCCAGACGCGGGCGACGGCGTTCTTGCGCTTGCCGGTGGCGTAGGAGCGACCCAGCGAGTCGACCTTGCGGACGTGAGCCGGAGCTGCGTCCTGTGCCGGGGCAAGGTCCTTCAGGGAAGAAAGATCGGCCATTATCAGGCGCTCCTTGTGTTCTTGCTGTTCAGCGAGGCGACGTCGAGAGCGACGGGCTGCTGGGCTTCATGCGGATGGTTGGAGCCGGCGTAGACGCGCAGGTTCTTCATCTGGCGACGGCCGAGCGGGCCGCGCGGGATCATGCGCTCGACAGCCTTCTCGAGAAGGCGCTCCGGGAAGCGGCCTTCGATGATCTGGCGGGCAGTACGTTCCTTGATGCCACCCGGATAACCGGTGTGCCAGTAGTAGGTCTTGTCCGAATACTTCTTGCCGGTAAGAACAACCTTCTCGGCGTTGACCACGATGACGTTGTCGCCATCATCAACGTGAGGTGTATAGGTGGCCTTGTGCTTGCCGCGCAGGTGCGTGGCGATAATGGTGGCGAGGCGACCAACAACGAGCCCTTCGGCGTCGATGATGATCCACTTCTTCTCCACCTCTGCAGGCTTCTGAACGAAGGTAGACATTGAGGTCTCTTTCAGCTTGATCCCTGATCGTCCTTATGGCGAACGATCGGGCGTTTCTTGTTGCTTGGGTCGCATTCCGAAGAATGCAAAAAGAAAGCGGTCCCGAGGGGCCGCGATCTGTGGCGGTGTATAATCTGCAACGAAAACGCGGTCAAGCTGTTGCGCATGCTGGCTCCAGCGTCTGCGCGAACAAAATCAATGACTTAGTTGTGTGGTGTTATTTTACCCCATGCTGCGACGTGTTTTTTTGAGTGTTTCGGCGGACGAAAGGCCCAGAACGCGATGCTGTGACGAACATTTTCGCCGCGCTACCGTTGCATTTTGTCCATGGAGCGTTCGCCGCCAATCATTTTTTTTACATGCTGGAGACCGGAAAATGTTCATTGCAAATGCAAATGCACAAAATCTGACTGAATTATGAAAGATTGTACTACATACAAAGTCGCAACCTGTGATGACGCTAATATTTGCATGAACATAATGAAAACATAAACCGAACGTATCGGCAGGCGACATTTTGCGGAGATGTGCATGTCGCTTGAACGTCGAATTTCACTCATTACCCTCGGCGTTGCCGATGTGGCGCGCAGCACAGAATTCTATCAACGGCTCGGCTGGTCGAAATCGTCGGCATCCAACGAGGACGTCACATTTATACAGCTGAAGGGAACGGTGCTCGGCCTTTTTTCACGTCAGGCTTTGGCCGACGATGCGCGTGTCGAAAACACACCGGTCGGATTTTCCGGGGTGACGCTGGCCTACAACGTCGCCAGCGACATTGGCGTCGATGCTGTGGTGAAATTCGCCGTGTCTTGCGGGGCGACCGTGGTGAAGGCGCCTGAAAAGGTGTTTTGGGGCGGTTATTCTGCCTACATCGCCGACCCCGACGGCCATCTCTGGGAAATTGCCCACAATCCCTTCTTCCCATTCGATGAACATGGCCACGTGGTCTTGCCGGACTGATCGTCGGCATTTTATCGATCACAGCGAGGTCCGCTTAACGAAGCAGGACTATAACAGTCATGGGAGCACGGGAACGGTACATTGGCAGGCCCACGCATGGGTCGGGAGGAATGAGCCATGAACCACGACACCTATGAGAATGCCTATCTGTCCGATATTCTCGCCACATCGCGCAATGTCGCGGTTGTCGGCGCCTCGACCGGTGATCATCGCCCAAGCCACTGGATCTGCGGCTTCCTGCTCGGCAAGGGCTACCATGTCTTTCCGGTCAATCCCAATCACGCGGGAGAAATGCTCCTCGGGCAAAGGGTCTATGCGGCTTTGAGCGACATCCCGGATCCCATCGATCTGGTGGATGTGTTCCGCCGCTCAGAGCATCTGGACACGGTCGTCGATCAGGTGCTCGCGCTGACCGTGCAACCGAAAGCGATTTGGGGGCAACTGGGCGTGCGCCATGACGCGGCAGCTGCAAGAGCGGAAGCGGTGGGGATCAGAATGGTTATGAACCGTTCCCTGGTCAGTGAATATCCGCTGGTATACGAGATCACCCATCAACCTCACGGCGGAGGCAAGCTTCCGGCGCGTGCCGCGTGACGACGAGCGCCTTTGTGCCGCTTAGAAGCGGATCCTTGGCTTGCCGAATATGCCGTTGCCGTCCACCGGATCATAGGTCTGGCAATTGAGAACGGGGCAACGCGGATTGTCGCGCGTCGGGACATAGGACCGTTCGGCGTATTCGTGGGCGTCGCATTGCTCATTGCGTGTCACGTAGCGATCATAGAGCGTCATGCCCTTCACCCGTGTCGATGGATAGCGCAGGACCGCAGCGCCCTCGTTGATCACTTTTTGTCGCGCCGCGTCGCAGGTCAGCGATAGTGAATTGTAGCGGGAAATCGCCAACGCCGGCGAGGCTGAACTGATCGCCAGAAGCGCCACAGCGAAACGTTTCATGATCATGCCTAACTCCTTGTCATTGCGAGCGCGCCATGCGGTTTCAGCCACCCTTGCCCATATCGACATGAACCGTTTGCCTTGCCCTTGTGTTGCGCTCTACCCATGTAGTGCTCAAGGAAGCCGCGACCAGAGCGTCACAACCAGTTCAGGAGCATGCCATGGCCGATCATGACAACTACGAAGACGACTACATCGCTGCGATCCTCGACGAGACCCGCACAATCGCTCTGGTCGGAGCGTCTCCCAAGGCGGATAGACCGAGTTTCGGAGTCATGCAGTATCTCCTGTCGAAAGGATACACGGTGATCCCGGTCAATCCGGGCCAAGCCGGCAAGGA
This sequence comes from Rhizobium sp. CECT 9324, assembly GCF_918741265.1. NCBI lineage: Bacteria > Pseudomonadati > Pseudomonadota > Alphaproteobacteria > Hyphomicrobiales > Rhizobiaceae > Rhizobium > Rhizobium sp. CECT 9324. Next base: position 1,971,062 of record NZ_CAKKMZ010000001.1, read on the forward strand.
GATACTGGGGCAGAAGGTCTATGCGAGCCTTGCGGACATCCCGGATGAGATCGACATGATCGACGTCTTCCGGGCGCCGGAATATCTGGGTGAGGTCGTCTCCGATGCGCTGGCGCTATCGTCGCGGCCCAAGGTGATCTGGGGCCAGCTTTCCGTGCGCGATGACGCTGCCGTGGAACCCGCCGAGGCGGCGGGTATCAAGGTGGTCATGGATCGTTGCCCGGCGATCGAAATTCCGCGCCTCGGTCTTTGAATTCGTCAGGGTTCCGGCTGAAGGTCAGGGTCCGCCCGAAGCGCGTTCAATGTTTCGGCATTGCCGCAATAATCCAAGAAGGATTGCTCAGCGACGGCATCCGCCAGGTCGCGCCGACAGCGATCCTTGGCGCCACAGGCAGCACATGTCGTCTGCATCTGGCGAAACACCCTCCTCATGCGCAATTCGACTTCGGTCGGATCGATGTTGAGCGCCCGCATCATCTGCGGCATTTCGTCGGTCCCGTGCGGGCCGGCTTTGACCAAAGCGACGAGCTGGCGGGTTGATAGGCCGCAATCCTGGGCCAGTGCCTCAAGCTCACGCTCGCTCAAGGCCGCCAGGATATCGGCCTCGGCTGTTGCCTCCCAACCCCTGGCAAACCAGGATAAGACCTGGACGAGTGAGTGGCGGATCGGATCTGCAATAGCAAGGGTCATGGCTGTCTCCATCATCTGAAGTGATGGTCCCATCGGCCGCGTCGATCCGCCTTGACCTCGATCAAGGAGGAATTTTCTCCACCAAACGTTGAGATTGGAATTTTGCTGGCTGACAAGCCTCGGCGAGGCTCTATGATCCGCATCACCAATAAGGGAGGGTAAAACGATGTCCGACAACAATCCGGGATTTGCCACGCTCGCCGTTCACGCCGGTGCCCAGCCGGATCCGACCACCGGTGCGCGCATCACGCCGATCTATCAGACGACCGCTTTCGTCTTCAACGATTCGGACCATGCCGCTGCCCTTTTCGGCCTCAAGCAGTTCGGCAATATCTATACCCGTATCATGAACCCGACGCAGGCCGTGCTTGAAGAGCGTGTTGCGGCGCTCGAAGGCGGCACGGCCGCCCTTGCCGTGGCCTCCGGCCACGCAGCGCAGTTGCTGATCTTCCACAGCCTGATGCAGCCGGGCGAAAACTTTGTCGCGGCAAGGAAGCTTTACGGTGGCTCTATCAACCAGTTCGGCCACGCGTTCCAGAATTTCGACTGGCAGGTGCGCTGGGCCGATCCGGCCGATCCGGAGAGTTTCGCCGCTCTGATCGACGACAAGACCAAGGCAATCTTCATTGAAAGTCTTGCCAATCCGGGCGGTACGTTTGTCGATATCGCGGCAATTGCCGAGGTGGCCCATCGTCACGGCCTGCCATTGATCGTCGACAACACCATGGCGAGCCCCTATCTCGTACGTCCGCTGGAGCACGGTGCCGACATCATCGTGCATTCGGCCACCAAATTCCTCGGTGGCCATGGCAACTCGATGGGCGGTGTCATCGTTGATGGCGGCACGTTCGACTGGTCGGCGATTCCAGGCAAATATCCGATGCTGTCGACGCCTCGTCCGGAATATTCCGGTCTGGTCCTGCACCAGGCTTTTGGTAATTTCGCCTTCGCCATAGCCTGCCGCGTACTCGGTCTGCGTGACCTCGGCCCAGCAATTGCGCCGATGAACGCCTTCCTTCTGCTGACCGGCATCGAAACGCTGCCGCTCAGGATGCAACGCCACTGCGACAATGCGCTCAAGGTCGCGACTTGGCTGAAGAGCCATCCGAAGATCGCCTGGGTCAACTATTCGGGCCTTGCGGATGATCCGAACAATGCGCTGCAGAAGCGTTATGCACCGAAAGGCGCGGGCGCCGTTTTCACCTTCGGCATCAAGGGCGGCCTGGAGGCCGGCAAGGCGCTGGTGGGTGGTCTGCAGCTATTTTCGCACCTGGCCAATATCGGCGATACCCGATCGCTGATCATCCATCCGGCCTCGACGACCCATGCGCAGTTGACCGAAGAGCAGCAGGTCGCCGCCGGTGCCGGTCCGGATGTGGTGCGCCTTTCGATCGGCATCGAGGATGCGGACGATATTGTCGCCGACCTGCAGCAGTCCCTGGCGGCGATCTAAAGACCCAACAGGAGCGGCATCATCCGATGCCGCTCGCATTCTCCTCGGCAGTTCGGAGCCCAGCATGAACCATGTCCAGTCGTTCGACACGTCGGCAATCGAGCCGGAGGAGGGCGCGCCGGCAGCCGATCGGCTGCTGTCCGGCAATCCCCGCTTTACCACCTGGAACGTCGAGGAGGCCGCAGGCGGGATCTATTCCGGTATCTGGCAGTCGACCCCGGGCAAGTGGCGCATCGTCTATGACGAATGGGAGTATTTCCACATGCTCGAAGGCTATTCGATCGTCACTGAAGATGGAGGAGAGCCGATCCACCTGAAGGCCGGTGACCGCCTGATCCTCAGGCCGGGCTTCAAGGGAAGCTGGGAAGTCATTGAAACGACTCGCAAGGACTATGTCATTCGCCTGTGAGGCTGGCTGCGTTGCCGGGATCCGCGTCTATCTGTGGAAACAGCCATAGCGCGCTACCCAGGCAGCGACCGCAGGGATAGATGTCGCCGCTTCTCCGAAGAGGTGTTGCCATGAGAATTCTCCGACTCGTCTTTATCGTCGCTTTTGTCGGGTTCATGCTCGCCGGCTTCCAGTGGTATCGCTACATCACCAACACCGAAAGCCCCTACCAGGAGGTCGGCATCGAACTGAACAGCCGCATGCCGGAGCCGATCCGTAAATGGGGATGTGACCGTTTGCATGAAACCTTTGCCAACACTTTGCCGCCATACGGTTGCCATGCCGGCGATGGCACCAGCTGGATGTAACCCGTCACGTTATTTTTCGGGCTGAGTTTTGGGGGCAAGGTCCATCGATGAGATTGCGGCCAAGGTCTGGCGCAATCTGGCGGATTCCTCCGAGCCAAAGGTCTGATCGAAGCGGCCTTGCGCATCTCTCCACATGGCGAGCGCCGTCGCGTGTTTCGTTTGTCCCACGGCCGTCAGGCGCGCACGCTTGACCCGCCTGTCCTTGTCGTCGGCGACCAGTTCGACAAGTCCGTCCCGGATCAACGGTTTCAAAGTGTGGCCGAGCGCCGACAAATCCATGATCAGTGCGTCGGCTAGCGTTTTGAGCGATGGCTCGCCGCTGAGGGATATCTGCGACATCAGCGAGAATTGCGTGCTTTTGAGGCCTGATTGGCTGATGATTTCATCATAGAATTGGCCCAGACGTCGTGCCGTTCGCCTGATCGCGCTGTTTGTGCAGTGATTCCAGATGCCGTCGTCCTTGGTCATGATCGTCTTTCCGCCGCCTGCGGGCCAATATTGCCTGCTGACGATCTAGGTTGCTGTCTCGAAAAATGAAAGTTTTTTCGGCGATCCCTTGCATCGTTGAAACGTCTCCCACATATATAGTGGTATATACCAGTAATTTCCAACGGTAAGGACAAAGCCATGACATCGACCTCCGAAACAGCACGTTCAACTGCGCCCGGAACCGGCCTCGTAACCGGTGCCTCGTCGGGCATTGGTGCCACCTATGCCCGCAAGCTTGCTGCGCGTGGCTATGATTTGGTGCTCGTTGCCCGTGACAAGGACCGGCTGAACACCTTGGCAACTGAGCTCAAGGCCGCCTTCGGCGTTGCCGCCGATGTGCTGCCCGCCGACCTCACCATCGCAGGTGACGTGCGTAAGGTTGAAGAGCGGCTGCGTCAGGACACGACGATCACGCTTCTGGCGAACAATGCCGGTATCGGCCCGAATGGAAATTTGCTCGACGGTGACATCGACTATCTCGACCGGATGATCGCCATCAACGTCACTGCGGCCAACCGATTGGCTGTGGCCGCAGCGCAGGCCTTTAAGGCGCGGGGCAGGGGCTCCATCATCAACATTGCCTCGGTTGTCGCTTTGGCGCCGGAAATCTTCAACGGTACCTACGGAGCGTCCAAGGCCTTTGTGCTGGCGCTGACCCAGGCGCTCGCCCATGAACTGGCGGACAGCGGCGTGCGTATTCAGGCGGTCCTACCCGGCCTGACGCGTACCGAAATCTTCGACCGTGTCGGCAGCAGTTTCGACCATATTGATCCAGAGCGCGTCATGGATGTCGATGACATGGTTTCTGCAGCGCTGGCCGGCCTCGACCAGGGAGAACTGGTGACAATTCCGTCCTTGGCTGACGTATCGCTTCTCTCGACATTCAATGCCGGCCGCGCGGCTCTCGGCCCGCATCTCTCGCATCGTCTGCCCGCAGAGCGATATGGCACCCGTGCTTGAGGTCGGCTGTCTAGCGCCTACCAGGCCAGATCGAGACGCTCCAGACCGTGAAAATGATAGACATCCTTGACCACGGGCTTGGCTGCGATTTTGACGCCGGGTAGGCGCTTGAAGAGCAGCGGCAGCACGATGTTCAGCTCCAGTCGAGCCAGCGGCGCGCCGATGCAGAAATGGATGCCTGCGCCAAACGAAAGGTTGGCGCCGTCGTCGCGCGCAGGCTTGAAGCGCAGCGGATCGCTGAACTTGTGCGGGTCGAGATTGGCCGCGGCCAGAATCAGACTGACCTTGTCGCCTCGGTTGAGCGATACGCCGTCGATTTCGCATGGCTCGAGGCAGTAACGCTGGAAGATATGCACGGGCGCGCAGATGCGCAGCGTTTCCTCGACGGTCCGCTCGGTTGCCTTGGCATCCGCAAACAGGTCCTTGGGATCCAGCCCGCTTTCGAGAATGATCCTGACCGAATTGCCGATCTGATGCACGGTCGCCTCGTGGCCCGCGTTCAGCAGCACGATCGTGGTCGAGATCAACTCGTCCTCGGTCAGATACTGGCCCTTGTGCTCCGTATGGATCATGTGGCTGAGCAGATCGTCCTCGGGTGTCGCTCGCCGTTCGGCGATGACGCCGCGTATATAATCTGCAAATTCCTTTGATGAGCGGTCGGCAGCGTCTTCGTCGGCGCGGGTGCGTTTGAACATATACATGCCGACATAGTCATGCGACCATTTCAGCAGCTGTGGTCCCATCTCCTCGGGAATGCCCAGCATCCGCGCGATCATCGTCACCGGAATGATGTCGGCGAACGATGACAGCAACTCCGTTTCGCCGTCTTTTTCGAAGCGGTCGATCAGTTGATTGGCCAGTTCGGCAATTTCCGGTGTCATCTTCTCGACATGGCGCGAGACAAAGGCGCGGTTGACCAAGGTGCGAAGCCGGGTGTGTTCGGGAGGTTCCAGTTCTAGCAGGGAATGCAGCTCCGCCTTGTCGAAATGCGCGGTGTGTGGCGCAGGCTCCGGCATGCCGAGCTCTTCGCGCGTGGCCACATGCAGAATCTGCCGACCGAATCGCCGGTCGCGCAGCAGGGCATTCACGTGATCGTAGCCGGTGAAGAACCATGCTTTCTGTTCTGCCCAGTAAAAGGTTGGACATGCGGCGTGCAGTGCGGCGTAGGCGCGATTTGGGTCGCTGTAGAAGCAAGGATCCTGGGCATCAAGGGACACGGTGCGGGTCGCTGGATCTATCGAGAGAAATGAAAGCTCGGTCATGGAGGTTGTCTAGCGCAAAGAAGAGGAAGGGCAAAGGGTATGGTGGCGGCGAATTAGTGATCATCCGGCGCGGCAAAAGCAGCAAGGCGCTTGAGAATCGCGACGTGCCGGTCCGCTTGGTCGTCGAGTGCATCCGTGCGTCCGTGCGGTACGGTTACGACACGCTCGCCGTTCGTGACCGCTGTGCGGTTACGCCCCTTACCCTTGGCCTTGTAGAGCGCCTTGTCGGCATTTGTCATCAGCTTATCGAGATTGGCGTCGGCCATCGCCGATACCGCGATGCCGATGCTGACTGTGACCGCCGTTGAGACAGCTCCGGCCGGAATTCGTTTCTCCGCCAGTGCAAGACGAGTGGTCTCGGCGACAAGTGCCGCATCTCGGGCGCCGGTGACGGACAGCACGGCCGCGAACTCTTCACCGCCGGTCCTCCCGAAGGCGGAACCTTGCGGCAAGAGAGACGTGCACAGCCGCGTAAACTCGCACAACACCAGGTCGCCTGTCTGGTGGCCATATTGGTCGTTGATCTGCTTGAAATGATCGAGATCAAACAGCAGCAGTGCAATGGCCGGCTTTTCTGCCCGTGTCATCATCTCATCGAACGCCTCGTTCACACCCCGCCCATTGAGGGCTCCGGTAAGGGGATCGGTGCGGACCAGTTCCTGAAGTTTTGCTTCGGATTGATCCATCAGCATCTTGGCGAGGATGACGGTGGCTGTGACGAAGCCGACAATTGCGACCATGCCCACATAAGCCTTGATGGTCAGGTCCTGAAAACCGTTCGGCATGCGCGTGACGACGAGACCGGCAAACACGATGCCGCTGATCGCCTGCAGGATCCAGACCGCAGCCAGCTTCTGCCGGTAGAAAGCGGTGCTGAAGGCCGATTTGCTGACGGTGTAGGCCATGATGCCAAAGCCCACGCTGGAGGCGATGTCGTAAACCGCAAAGCGGTAGGCAAACTCTGCGCGAATGAAGGGTAGCAGGTTTGCCGCCGTCCACAGCAGCGGCGGAAGCAGAAACAGGCGCGGTGGCCGCCGTCTGTCAAAACTCGCCAAGCCCACCGCCCAGCAGCTGAAGGACAGGAGCGAGATGAAATTGGCAACTTGAATCGACATGAAATCGGGAATCTCGTTGCGGGTTGCAACAAGACCGAGGCCAAGCGCGTGAGCGGCAAATCCGAGGCCAAACCACAGGTAATGTCTTTGGTTGGGAGCATGCCGCCAGATCGCGATCAAGAGAATCGAAAACGTTCCGGTCTGGGTAACCCAGAGCAGAAACGCCGTCTTCACATCGAGCACGGCGAACAATCCTAAAATTAGTCCAAGCAGTTTCCATGCTAAAATGATCCAGATGCGTTAAGCAGTCGCTACGAAAAACCGCAGAATTGAGGGGCTGTGGCATTTTCGCAGAGACCAGGAATTACCGAAGATTCACCATGTTAGCCCTTTCTTGTGAACCGCCGCCGATGCTTTGCCTTGCCATTGGCAAAAGCCTCGCAAACCCGCTAGTCGGGTGGCTGTGGTCTGTGTGGCACCATTAAGGATATCCCTCTCTCGCGTCTTGAATGTCAGGGTGCGGACACTCTATGTAGGGGTTGACAGATTTTATGTGATTCCCGCCGCCGATCGGTGCCGGGGAGAAGCTGATAAAGGACCGACATGAGAAATCCCGTTGATACCGCCCTGGCTCTGGTGCCGATGGTCGTGGAGCAGACCAATCGCGGCGAACGCTCCTACGATATCTTCTCCCGACTGCTGAAGGAGCGGATCATCTTCTTGACCGGTCCGGTCGAGGACAACATGGCGTCGCTGGTCTGTGCCCAGTTGCTCTTCCTTGAGGCCGAAAACCCCAAGAAGGAAATTGCCATCTACATCAATTCGCCGGGCGGCATCGTCACCGCAGGCATGGCAATTTACGACACGATGCAGTTCATCCGTCCGGCCGTATCGACGCTGTGCGTCGGTCAGGCGGCGTCGATGGGTTCGCTGCTTCTGGCAGCCGGCGAAAAGGGCATGCGCTTTGCGACGCCCAACGCCCGTGTCATGGTGCATCAGCCTTCGGGCGGCTTCCAGGGGCAGGCGTCCGACATTGAGCGCCATGCTCGTGACATCATTAAGATGAAGCGTCGCCTCAATGAGATCTACGTGAAGCACACGGGTCGCACGCTCGAAGAAGTGGAAAACACGCTTGACCGTGACCATTTCATGGAAGCAAGCGAAGCGCAGGAATGGGGTCTGATTGACCGTATTCTGACGTCGCGTGTTGAAGTTGAAGGTGCAGCTCCGTCGGCCTGATACCATTGCGGCTTATCCTCCAGCGCCATGAGGCGCCGCAGGATGTGAACAGCCGAGGGGTTTAAAGTCGGCGCGAAAGCGCTAATAGTAGAATTAAGGCTATGTTGAATTCTTATGACATAGTCTGCCGCGTTAAGGGGTTTTCGTTGCCGCCGTTCCGGGTCTTGCTCGGATCGGCTAGTAGCTCCTGATCGGAAAGGGTTTCGGCCATCGGTGGTGGTCGGAGCCGGACGGTTTGAGTGATCGCCCTGCCGCAACAACGCGGTGGCGCGGCGTGCTGGAAGGATAAAGACATGAGCAAAGTCAGCGGAAGCAACGGCGGTGACTCCAAGAATACCCTTTATTGTTCCTTCTGCGGCAAGAGCCAGCACGAGGTCCGGAAGCTGATTGCCGGACCGACGGTATTCATCTGCGATGAATGCGTCGAACTCTGCATGGATATCATCCGCGAAGAGAACAAGTCTTCGATGGTCAAGTCCCGCGAGGGCGTTCCCACGCCGCAGGACATCATCAAGATCCTCGACGAATACGTGATCGGCCAGAAGCAGGCCAAGAAGATCCTGTCCGTCGCGGTCCACAACCATTACAAGCGTCTGTCGCATGCCTCCAAGGGTGGCGATGTCGAGCTTGCGAAGTCGAACATCCTGCTGGTCGGTCCGACCGGCTGCGGCAAGACCTATCTTGCCCAGACGCTCGCCCGCATCATCGACGTTCCCTTCACCATGGCGGATGCCACGACTCTGACCGAAGCCGGTTACGTGGGTGAAGACGTAGAGAACATCATCCTCAAGCTGCTGCAGTCGGCCGACTACAATGTCGAGCGCGCCCAGCGCGGCATCGTTTATATCGACGAGGTCGACAAGATCAGCCGCAAGTCTGACAACCCGTCCATCACCCGCGACGTCTCGGGCGAGGGCGTGCAGCAGGCGCTGCTGAAGATCATGGAAGGCACGGTTGCTTCAGTCCCGCCGCAGGGTGGCCGCAAGCATCCGCAGCAGGAATTCCTGCAGGTCGACACGACGAACATCCTGTTTATCTGCGGCGGCGCCTTTGCCGGTCTCGACAAGATCATCTCGGCCCGCGGCGAAAAGACCTCGATCGGCTTCGGCGCGACGGTCACTTCGCCGGAAGATCGTCGCGTTGGCGAAGTGCTGCGTGAACTTGAGCCGGAAGACCTGGTCAAGTTCGGCCTGATCCCGGAATTCATCGGTCGTCTGCCCGTTTTGGCAACGCTCGAAGATCTGGACGCCGACGCCTTGATCCAGATCCTGTCCGAGCCGAAGAATGCGCTCGTCAAGCAGTATCAGCGCCTGTTCGAGATGGAAGACGTCGAACTGACGTTCCACGAGGACGCACTGCGTGAGATCGCGCTGAGGGCGATCACCCGCAAGACCGGTGCCCGCGGCCTGCGCTCGATCATGGAGAAGATCCTTCTCGACACCATGTTCGAACTGCCGGAACTCGAAGGTGTCCGCGAAGTCGTCATCTCCGACGATGTGGTCAAGGGCTCCTCGCGCCCGCTGTACATCTATGCGGATCGGCAGGAAGAAAAAGCCAACGCTTCCGCGTAGGCAAGTTGAGCTGACACAATCACAAAAGGCTCGCCATGTTGGCGGGCCTTTTTTGTATCGTCATGAATTTGCGGGGAATTCTATCGTGCATGCGCGCGCGATGGATGTCGCTTGCGATAGGCTTGGATTGGAATCGGTAGTCAGCGTGGTCTTGCTCGGACGTATGCGTCCGATTTTCGCCCGCGTTATCCCTTATCTTCTTCGCTTTAATCCACAGCGCATTCAGACATGCACGCATGGTTCGGACCAGCCTAAGTGATTAGTGTAAAAGTTCGACGCACTCTGTCATGCTGTCGTCACAGATTCGCGACCGCACCTTCGGTCAGGCTTGAATAACGCATGCCGCCACTCCACTTGTTGGGGGAGCAAGAAATATGCCGGTCGCCTTCGGGGGCAGGCATCAAGTCCCGGGTTACATCGGGACCTCGGAAAGGAAGTGAAATGCCGAAAACGTCTGCTGCACACGAGAGCAATACCTATCCGGTGCTGCCTTTGCGCGACATCGTGGTCTTCCCGCACATGATCGTGCCTTTGTTCGTCGGCCGTGAAAAATCCATCCGCGCTCTTGAAGAGGTGATGGGTTCCGACAAGCAGATCATGCTGGCCACACAGATCAACGCCAGTGACGACGATCCGTCGCCCTCCGCCATTTACGAGGTCGGTACGGTCGCCAATGTCCTGCAACTGCTGAAGCTGCCCGATGGCACCGTCAAGGTGCTGATCGAAGGCCGCGCGCGCGCCAAGATCGAATCGTACACCGCTCGTGAAGATTATTATGAGGCGTCCGCCCATGTTCTAGCCGAGCCGGAAGAAGATGCCGTCGAGATCGAAGCGCTTTCGCGCTCGGTGGTCTCCGAATTCGAAAACTACGTCAAGCTGAACAAGAAAATCTCGCCGGAAGTCGTGGGTGCCGCGAGCCAGATCGAGGATTACTCGAAGCTCGCCGACACGGTCGCTTCGCACCTGTCCATCAAGATCACCGAAAAGCAGGAAATGCTCGAAACGGTGAGCGTCAAGACGCGCCTTGAAAAGGCCCTTGGCTTCATGGAAGGCGAGATTTCGGTTCTCCAGGTCGAGAAGCGCATCCGTTCGCGCGTCAAGCGCCAGATGGAGAAGACCCAGCGCGAATACTACCTCAACGAACAGATGAAGGCGATCCAGAAGGAACTCGGCGACGGCGAAGACGGTCGCGATGAGATGGCCGAACTGGAAGAGCGCATCGCCAAGACCAAGCTTTCCAAGGAAGCCAAGGAAAAGGCCGACGCCGAGCTGAAGAAGCTGCGCCACATGAGCCCGATGTCAGCCGAGGCAACGGTTGTTCGCAACTACCTCGACTGGCTGCTCGGTCTGCCATGGAACAAGAAGTCCAAGGTCAAGGTTGATCTCAACCTTGCTGAAAAGACCCTCGATGAGGACCATTTCGGCCTCGACAAGGTCAAGGAACGCATTGTCGAGTATCTGGCGGTGCAGGCCCGTGCGACCAAGCTCAAGGGACCGATCCTGTGCCTCGTCGGACCTCCGGGCGTTGGTAAGACGTCGCTTGCCAAGTCGATCGCCAAGGCGACCGGCCGCGAATATGTGCGCATGGCGCTGGGCGGCGTTCGTGACGAAGCGGAAATCCGCGGTCACCGTCGGACCTATATCGGTTCGATGCCCGGCAAAATCGTGCAGTCGATGAAGAAGGCGAAGAAATCCAACCCGCTCTTCCTGCTCGACGAGATCGACAAGATGGGCATGGATTTCCGCGGCGACCCGTCTTCGGCGCTGCTCGAGGTGCTGGATCCGGAACAGAACTCGACCTTCATGGACCACTACCTGGAAGTCGAATACGACCTGTCCAACGTGATGTTCGTCACGACCGCGAATACGCTGAATATTCCCGGCCCCCTGATGGACCGCATGGAGATCATCCGCATCGCCGGCTACACCGAGGATGAAAAGCTGGAAATCGCCAAGCGTCACCTTCTGCCGAAGGCGATCAGGGAACACGCCCTGCGCCCGGAGGAATTCTCCGTTGCAGACAGTGCGATCATGGCGATCATCCAGCAGTACACCCGCGAAGCCGGTGTGCGTTCGTTCGAACGCGAATTGATGAAGCTCGCCCGCAAGGCGGTCACCGAGATCATCAAGGGCAAGGTGACCTCGGTTGCCGTGACCGGTGCCAACATCAACGAATATCTCGGCGTTCCGCGCTATCGCCACGGCGAAGCGGAAGGCGAGGATCAGGTTGGTGTCGTCACGGGTCTGGCCTGGACGGAAGTGGGCGGCGAACTGCTGACCATTGAAGGCGTGATGATGCCGGGCAAGGGGCGCATGACCGTAACCGGCAACCTGAAGGAAGTGATGAAGGAATCGATTTCGGCAGCGGCATCCTATGTCCGCTCGCGCGCCGTCGATTTCGGCATCGAGCCGCCGCGCTTCGACAAGTCGGATATCCACGTGCACGTGCCGGAAGGTGCGACGCCGAAGGATGGTCCGTCGGCCGGTGTGGCGATGGCAACGGCGATCGTCTCGATCATGACCGGTATTCCGGTCAACAAGGACGTGGCGATGACGGGTGAAATCACCCTGCGCGGCCGCGTGCTTCCGATCGGTGGCCTGAAGGAAAAGCTGCTCGCAGCGCTTCGTGGCGGCATCAAGAAGGTTCTGATCCCGGAAGAAAACGCCAAGGACTTGGCGGACATTCCGGACAATGTGAAGAACAATCTCGAGATCGTTCCGGTGTCGCGCATGGGCGAGGTTATTCGCCATGCGCTGCTGCGTGTGCCCGACCCAATCGAGTGGGATGGCACCGTTGAAACGCCTGCCATCGGCACCGTCGAAGGCGTCGATGAAACCGGTGCGGCGATCGCTCACTGAGGCATTTCTGCCATGCTTGCGCCATAAAGGCGAAAAACAACGAAAAAGGCTGGCATTTATGCCAGCCTTTTTTGTGAAAAGTCTCGGGAATGGCTTGTTTTCCGGGGTATTCGGGTGCTTTTGAGTTGCGCAGGGCAGAAGCATTCGTATTCTCCGCCCGACTTATCCATTGAGTCGTTTCATACCAATCAGAAAGGGTGGAAACATGAACAAGAACGAACTCGTATCCGCGGTTGCCGAGAAGGCTGGCCTGACTAAGGCCGATGCGGCCTCTGCCGTCGATGCCGTTTTTGAAACGGTCCAGGCTGAACTGAAGAGCGGCGGTGACATCCGTCTCGCCGGTTTCGGCGCGTTCACCGTGGCTCGTCGCGAAGCCTCCAAGGGCCGCAACCCGTCCACCGGTGCTGAAGTCGATATTCCGGCTCGCAACGTTCCGAAGTTCACGGCCGGCAAGGGCCTGAAGGACGCCGTCAACTCCTAAGGGAGAACGGTAAGCCGCCCCGTGTTTTACGGTGGTCGCAGACAAGACTTGAGCCCGGCCATTGTGCCGGGCTTTCTTTTGCCCGTCTTGCGTTGCAGCAAACCTTGCCATATTCCTTGCGAGCCGGTTTGCCGGCATTCGTTCTCAGGGCGGGGTGCAACTCCCCACCGGCGGTAAGGGGATCCCCAAGCCCGCGAGCGCCTGTTTCTTTCACGGCAGCGTCGGAAGGGCAGGGTCAGCAGATCCGGTGTGATTCCGGAGCCGACGGTATAGTCCGGATGAAAGAGAATGAGGTCATCGATCGCGGTCTCGTCCGGCTTGCCGGGTGAACGCGATTTGCCGTCTTGTCGCCCGGTTTCGGGCGGTTCTGTCGTCACCTCATCTGTCCTGATTTGTGTTGGTCCTTCGCAAAAGGAAAACGGACATGAATCAGAGCTCCTTGTCGCTCTTCCGCTCCCGCGCCTTCACCGGCGCCGCCTTCATGGTTCTGGCGGGCATCGCCTTTGCCGTGCTCAATGTCGTGACCCAGTGGCTTGCCATGACGCTCGGCTTCCCGGCCGCCTCGACGGCGTTCTGGCAATATGGCTTTGCCCTCGTTCTCTCCCTGCCGCTGTTGTTTCGCCTCGGTCTGAAGGCCATGCGCACCGACTATCCGTTGCGCCACGCCTTTCGCGTTTTGCTGGCCGCCTTCGGCGTTCAGGCCTGGGTCATGGGTCTTGCCACCGTGCCGATCTGGCAGGCAATCGCACTGGTGATGACGTCGCCCTTCTTCATCATCATCGGCGCCCGTCTCTTTCTGGGGGAAATCGTCGGCCCTGACCGCTGGCTCGCAACCTTTGTTGGTTTCGTTGGCGCCATGATCATTCTCCAGCCCTGGTCCGACAGCTTTTCGCTGCCTGCTCTGCTGCCTGTCCTCTCCGCCCTCCTATGGGGTGGATCTTCATTGCTGATGAAGAACCTGACGCAGTTCGAAGCGCCGGAAACCATCACGGTCTGGCTCCTAGTTCTGTTGACGCCAATCAACGCCGGCCTCGCCATGGCCTCCGGCTTCGTCATCCCGGAAGGTTTGGCTTTATGGCTGCTGCTGGCGGCGGGCCTTTTGACCGCGATCGGCCAATATCTGTTGACGCTGGCCTACAATGCTGCGGATGCCGCCTATGTTCAGCCTTTCGACGATCTGAAGCTGCCGTTGAATGTCTTCGCCGGCTGGCTGGTCTTCGGCTATGCCCCAAGCGGTTATCTGTGGATTGGGGCTCTGCTGATTCTCTGCGCATCGCTCTTCCTGATGTTGCGCGAAGCCGGTCGCGAGGCGCGATCGAACTAAACTCAGCGTTGGTGTCCGCAGCGACGGCTATTGTCATCCGCCTGTCATTCACATGACGCAAAAGCCTCCTGTTCCCATTTTTCGGAAACAGGAGGTTTCCCCATGACGTTTGGTATTTCCCGTGTCGCCCTGACGGCGGCTCTTCTCGCATCCGTGGCGCTGCCCGCCTCAGCTGAACAGGTCTTCAACCGTATTGCCGCCTTCCCGGTCGCCACCAATCTGCCGGCCGACAAGGACAAGCTCTCGACCACGTCGGCCGAAATCATCACAGCTTCGGAAGACGGCATGACGCTGGTCTATTCCGACAGCCCGCTCGGCGGCATCGGCTTCGTCGACATCACCGACGCCAAGGCCCCCAAGGCCGCTGGCGCCCTGATGATGGATGGCGAGCCGACATCGGTTTCGGCCATCGGCAACAAGGTCCTGGTGGCCGTCAATACATCCGAGAGCAAGGTCAAGCCGTCGGGCCGCCTGGCCGTCGTCGATATCGCGTCCAAGGCGATCGACCTGACCTGCGATCTCGGCGGTCAGCCGGATTCGGTTGCGATCTCCCCGGACAAGACATTCGCCGTCGTCGCGATCGAGAACGAGCGTGACGAAGAGCTGAACGAAGGCAAGTTGCCGCAGATGCCAGCCGGTGATCTTGTCATCGTCGGCCTGAAGGACGGCACGGTCGATTGCGCGTCGCTGAAGCATGTTGTCATGACCGGTCTCGCTGGCATTGCCGGTGATGATCCGGAGCCGGAATTCGTCTCGATCAACAGCCTCGGCGAAATCGCCGTGACGCTGCAGGAAAACAACGAGATCGTCATCGTCGACGGCAAGACCGGCGAAGTGAAGACCCATTTCACCGCAGGTACTGTTGACCTCGACGGCATCGACACCAAGTCGGATGGCGCACTGAAGTTCACCGGTAAGAAGGAAGGCGTGCTTCGCGAGCCTGACGCCCTGAAGTGGCTCGACGACAACCGTTTCGTCGTTGCCAACGAAGGCGACTATGAAGGCGGATCGCGCAGCTTCACCATCTTCGACAAGACCGGCAAAGTTGCTTACGAATCCGGCGCTTCGCTGGAGCTGGCCATTGCCCAGATCGGCCACTTCCCAGACAAGCGCGCCAAGTCCAAGGGCGTCGAGCTCGAAGGCCTGGAAGCAGCCACCTTCGGCGACCAGAAGTATTTCTTCGTGCTGTCCGAGCGCGCTTCTGTCGTCGGCGTCTACAAGGACACCGGTGCCGAGCCGGAACTTGTGCAGTTGCTGCCGTCGGGCGTCTCTCCGGAAGGCGCTGTCGCCATCCCGGGTCGCAACCTGCTCGCCACCGCCAATGAAGTGGACCTTGGCGAAGACGGGGGCCCACGCTCGCATGTGATGCTGTATGAACTGGCCGAGGGCACGCCCGCTTATCCGATGATCCGCTCCGATATCGTCGACGGTGCGCCGATCGGATGGGGTGCCTTGTCCGGTCTCGTCGGCGATGCCGAAAAGGCGGGAACGCTCTACGCCGTCAACGACAGCTTCTATTCGGCGCAACCGACCATCTTCACGGTCGACGCAACGCAGAAGCCTGCCGTCATCACCGCAGCCCTGCCGGTCACCCGTGGTGGCCAGGCAGCCCAGAAGCTGGACATCGAAGGCATCACACTGGACGGCAAGGGCGGCTTCTGGCTCGCCTCCGAAGGTGATCCGGCCAAGCTTGTCGGCCACGGCATCTACAATGTCGATGCCAAGGGCGAGATCAAGTCGGAGATCGGCTTCCCAGTCGAACTTCTGGCAGGCCAGACCCGCTTCGGCCTCGAAGGCATCACTTCCGTTGGCGAAGGCGACGACCAGACCCTGTGGATGGCCGTGCAGCGCGAATGGAAGGACGACGAGAAGGGCACTGCCAAGCTCGTTTCCTACAACATCAAGGCCAAGGAATGGGGCGCTGTCAGCTACCCGCTCGACAAGACCGAAGCCGGTTGGGTCGGCCTGTCCGAGATCACCGCGCATGACGGCAAGCTCTACATCGTCGAGCGCGACAACCAGGTTGGCGACAATGCCAAGCTGAAGAAGCTCTACACCGTAGCCATCGCCGACCTGAAGCCGGCCAAGCTCGGCGAAAAGCTGCCGCTCGTCACCAAGCAGGAAGCGCATGACTTCCTGCCCGACCTGAAGGCGGCCACCAACGGTTATGTCGTCGACAAGCTGGAAGGCTTCGCCTTCGACGCGGCTGGCAATGCCTTTGCCGTGACCGACAACGACGGCGTCGATGATTCGTCCGGCGAGACCCTGTTCTGGCAGGTCAACCTCAAGGGCACCAACTGATCCCTCGCGGATCTGCCACCATCTGAATCAGAAGAGGCCGGGTGATCGCTCACCCGGCCTCTTTTTCGTTCAGGTCTTGGCCCTGCGACTACCAGCGATGATGCACATGCGGTGCGATCAGCCGATCATAGGTGTCCTTGGCGGCCGCCATGACGTCTGCGGAAAGCGCGGCAAGGTCTGACGCTGCGGCATTGGCCTTGGCCTGTTCACCGTTGCGCGCACCGGGGATCACGACCGTGACCGCCTCGTGCATGAGGATCCAGCGCAGCGCGAATGCAGCCATGGTGCTGCCGGCCGGCACCAGCTTTCGGATTTCCTCGACAGCGGCAAGCGCGGTCTCGAACGGCACGCCGGCAAAGGTTTCGCCGACATCGAAGGCTTCGCCATTGCGGTTGAAGTTGCGATGGTCTTCGGCGGCAAACTGCGTGGCAGCGGTGATCTTGCCCGAAAGAAGTCCGCTTGCCAGCGGCACGCGCGCGATCACCGCAACGTTGCGGCGCTTGGCTTCCTGGAAAAACAGCCCGGCGGCGCGCTGGCGGAACATGTTGAAGATGATCTGGACGCTGACGACACCCGGATATTCGATCGCCTTCAGCGCTTCCTCGACCTTTTCGACCGACACGCCGTAATGCTTGATCTTGCCGGCCTTGCGGATCTCTTCAAGACCCTCGAACATCTCGGGACGGTAGTAGACCTCGGTTGGCGGGCAGTGCAACTGCACCAGGTCGAGGCTGTCGATCTCGAGGTTCTGCAGCGAGCGATCGATGAAGGCTTCGATATTGGCCTTGGTATAGCCGTCCGCCACATGCGGATTGAGCCGACGTCCTGCCTTGGATGCCACCATCGGCCGTTTACCGCCGCGCGCCTTCAGCACGTCGGCAATGATCCGCTCCGACCGGCCGTCGCCATAGACGTCGGCGGTGTCGATGAACGTCATGCCAGCATCAAGCGCTGCATTAAGCGCGGCACGACCATCCGCCTCGGAGACCTCTCCCCAGGACCCGCCGATCTGCCAGGCGCCGAAACCGATATCGCTCACCGTAAATTCTGTGCGGCCAAAAGCATGTTGTCTCATGAATATCTCCCTGAAATGTCGTTGCGGCTACCAATTGGCGCAGGGGCGGGCATGGGTCAACGGCGAACACCGTGTCACGTCGCAAAAACACCGTGAACGGGGGGTAGGCGCTTACACTGTGGAACGCTCCGGCCGGATCGACGAGATATGATGCCTGTTTATGCACTCCTGCGCCTCGCAAGATTGGCGGCCTTTTGCATCGCGGGCTTTGCCGTTTGGGAGGCGGCCTTGCCCGTCTATCGCAGCAGCCTCGCGCTTGGCCTTGTCGATCCCGTCTCGCTCGCGCAGTACCGGCTGGCATTCGCCTCGACGGACGCGTTCCGGAACGAGATCGAGACTGCCGTTGCCGCGGATGACTATGACTATGCCGGAAGTCTCTACAAACTGGCCGTTCAGGAGGGGCACCATCTGCCGATGGATCTGGGCGAACGTGCCGAGGGTACGCTTTTGCGCCGGGCATTCGTCACCGGCAGTGGCGTGGCAAACGGCTTTGTCTTTGGTTCGATAGACAGCGGTTCAGAGATTGCCGGCTCGGTCACCAGCGATCTCATCGGCTTTGGCGATCTGCGCGACTTTTCCGTCGAAGGTTTGAAACTTGTCGGCGGTGGCGACTATGATCCGGTCCTGCTCACCTTGTCGGGTGTCGGGCTTGGTCTGACGGCTGCGACCTACGGCACGGCGGGCGCAGCCGGTGTCGCCGATGCCGGACTTGCCGTCGTCAAGAATGTCCGCCGTGCCGGCCGGATGAGCCGTCCGTTCGCAGCCTATCTGACGAAAACCGCCGGCCGGGTGGTCGATACCAAGCTCCTGCGCCGGGAGATTGCCACGGCTGCCGACGAGGGCGCCCTGGGCCTGTCGCGCGCCCGCACGATCGCCGCTCGTGTCATCGACCCGAAAGCGGCGAGCAGCCTCGTCGATGACGCGCGCGCTCTGGGGGAAATCGGCACGGCCGGTGGCCCGCGCGCGGCGTTCCAGGCGCTGTCGCTGGCGGACGGACCGTCCGACCTGCGCCGGCTGCAGCGTGTCGGGCTGCATTTCGGCGATGGCACCACGGCGGTGATGAAATTTCTCGGCCGCAGCCTGCTGACGATCGGCTGGGAACTCTACGCGCTCACTGCAGCACTGGCGGGCCTTGCCGCAAGCCTTGCGCTGTTTGCCATCCGTCAGGTGATCAAACTTTTGCTCTTCCCGTTCCGCCGTCAGTTGCAGCCCGTGTTCAAGCTTGCATCGGTCATCTGAGCCGGTCGAACGGGGCCTCGCCGTGATCGGCTGAAAACCGGATCAACGTCCAGACCGTATTGCCTTGCAGAACTCGGTCTTGCGACCGCACTGGCGAGGCCTCCATGACGATCTCGATGACTTCTTCCCAAGATGAGGTTATGCCCGCAAAGCGTCTGTTGGCGCTCTATGCGTTGCCCGCAGTGCCGCTCGCCGCCATTGCCCTGCCGTTCTATATTGTCGTTCCCACATTCTATGCCGGAAACTTCGGTATCTCACTTGCCGCCATCGGCGCGGTGCTGCTGGCGATCCGGCTGGTCGATGCGGTGACCGATCCGCTTTTCGGCTGGCTCTCCGATCGTTTTGCCCATCGCCACGGTCGCCGGCGTATCTTTTTCGCCCTGTCGCTGCCGCTGACCGCGCTTGCCGCCTTCATGCTGTTCTGGCCGCCGCAGGATGCGGGCCTCGCCTATCTCGGGCTTTGGGGCACGGCGCTGTCGATCGGCGCCACCTGGACGCTTCTGCCGTATACCGCCTGGGGCGCCGAACTGGCGACGGGATATCAGGCGCGCGTCCGGCTGTCGGCATTCCGGGAAGGGGCAACGCTGATCGGCTCGCTGCTCGCCATTTCGCTGCCTTTCATCGGTGGCCTCGATACGGCACAGGGTTTTCACGGATTGGCGTGGATCGCCGTCTTCATTGCGATCGTCCTGCCGCTTGCCGGCCTGACGACCGTGGCGATGGTCCCCGAACCGACCGACGTCTCCCGACGTCGTCTGTCGCTACGTGAAAGCCTGAAGCACCTGGCCGGCAATCGCCCCTTTCTCCGCCTAGCGGCAGCGTTCCTCCTCAACAGCTTTGCCAATGCCGTGCCGGCGTCGCTGTTCATCTACTTTGTCGGCGAGCGGCTTGGTGTGCCGGCACTGCAAGGCCCTTTGCTATTTGCCTATTTCCTAAGTGCGATTGCCGGTATTCCGCTGGCTGTCTGGTGCGCGGCGCGGCTGGGCAAACATCGTGCCTGGTCTCTCGCCATGCTCGCTGCCTGCCTGATCTTTTCCGCCGCCGGCTTCCTCGGGGAGGGGGACGTCATTCTTTTCACCGTCGTCTGCGTTTCGACGGGCCTCTTGCTCGGCTTCGACCTGACCTTGCCGCCGGCCATCCAGGCAGACGTGATCGACAATGATACGGCCCGGTCCGGCGAACAGCGATCGGGTCTTTACTTCGCTGCCTGGAGCTTTATCACCAAGCTGGCCGTCGCCCTTTCGGCCGGCGTCGTTTTTCCGCTTCTCGATCTGGCAGGCTTCGTCGGCGACCTGAACGCCACCCAGACCGGTCCGGCGCTGTCGGTCCTCGGCGGTCTTTACGCATGGCTGCCGATCATGCCCAAACTTGCCGCCATTGCCATCATGTGGCGCTTTTCGCTCGATGAAGCAGAGCACCGGCGTCTTCGCCATACGCTCGATCTACCGCAACCCTGACACCAGGCAGTCGGCTTGCGCTTCGTCCCGACCTTGACTTTCTCCCGGGAAGCCGGATGAGCTTGATCCACATCCGGCGGCTCATGGCGCCGGGTAAGGTGCGACGAAGCGGATGGGTGCGATGGAAGAGATCAAGGATGGCAATGTGGTCGAAGGAGCGCGTGCACGCGGCTCCGGCAGCCAGACGGTGTACAGCACCTTGCGCCAGGACATTCTGGCCATGGCCCGGGCGCCGGGAAGCCCGCTCGACGAGGTGACGCTGGCCGAACATTTCGGCATGTCGAGGACGCCGGTGCGCGAAGCTCTGTTGCGGCTGGCCTCGGAGGGCCTGGTCACGACGCTGCCCAATCGCAGCACGATCGTCGCCGTCATCGATTTTTCCACCCTGCCGACCTATTTCGAGGCTCTGACGCTGATGTACCGGGTAACCACCCGAGGTGCTGCGCAAAAGAGCGGCAAGGCCGGCATGGACATGATCCACAGGCGCCAGCGCGAATTCACCGAGGCTGTCGCTGCCCAGGACGCCTTTGCCATGATCGAGGCCAATCGCGAATTTCATGTCGCCATCGCAGAGCGTGCGGGCAATGGCTACTACACCAGTTTCTTCGCCCGGCTGCTCGACGAGGGACGGCGAATCCTGCGTCTGTATTACTCGACTTTCGACGATCGCCTGCCGCGCCAATACGTCGATGAGCACGAGGACATGATCCGGGCGATCGTCAGCGGCGATGTCGAGCGCGCCGATGAATTGGCGACCGCCCATGCCGCCCAGATCGTCCACCAGATCCAGGAATACGTCTCCCGCGCCTATGGCAACGCCGTGTCCATGCCGCGCCTCTGACGCCACCATCTTTGATATTCTCCAAGGAATTGCCATGACTGCCTCCCTTCGTCCCGCCCCGATCGCCAATTTTGAGCGGGAGCAGCGGCTGACCCGGCTTCGCGCTGCCATGCAGGCGGCCAATGTCCATGCGCTTCTGCTCGGCTCGACCGAAAGCCTGCGCTACTTCACCGGCATGGTCTGGCACGCCAGCGAGCGCCTGGTCGGCGCGCTGGTGACGCAGACCGGGCTCACCTACATCGTTCCCGGCTTCGAGCAGAGCAAGGTCGAGACGCTCGCCAAGCTCGATGGCGATATCGCTCTTTGGCAGGAAGACGAAAGCGGCGCAGAATGCGTGGCACGGCTGCTGGGGCAGGGCGATCGGCTGGCACTCGACGATGCCATGCCTTTGTTTATCTATCATGCGCTGGCTTCGAAACTTGGCCCTGACCGGCTCCTGGACGGTGGACGGCTGATTCGCGATATCCGCCTGTGCAAGTCCGATGCCGAGATCGCCATCATTCAGTATGCGATGAACCTCACCCTCGAAGTGCATCGCCGGGCCTATGCCTTCATTCGCCCCGGCATACGCGCCTCCGAGGTCGTGCGCTTCATTGACGACCAGCACCGTGAATTGGGCGCTGCCGGCGGCTCCAGCTTCTGCATCGTCTCTTTCGGGGCGGCGACCTCGCTCCCGCATGGCGCAGACGGAGAGCAGACCTACCAGTCCGGCGACGTTATCCTCGTCGATACCGGCTGCCGGCTCGACGGCTACCACTCAGACCTGACCCGCACCTATGTGCTGGATACGCCCGATGCCGATTTTGCCCGCAACTGGGCGATCGAGCGCGCAGCCCAGCAGGCGGTGTTCGATGCGGCAAAGCTCGGTGCCACCTGCGGCAGCCTCGACGATGCCGCCCGTGCGCTGATCGCCAGCCATGGTCTCGGCCCGGACTACCGGCTGCCCGGCCTGCCGCATCGCGCCGGCCATGGCCTCGGCCTCGAGATCCATGAGGAACCCTATATCGTGCGCGGCAACCAGACCCGGCTCGCGCCCGGCATGTGTTTCTCCAACGAGCCGATGATCGTCTTCCCCGACCGCTACGGCATCCGGCTCGAGGATCACATCTACATGAGCGATGCCGGTGCCCACTGGTTCACCGACCCGGCGAGGGGGCCGGCCGAGCCGTTTGCTTGAGGGTTTGAGGCGCAGACAAGTCGAAAGCCCGTCGGATCGCTCCGGCGGGCTTTTTTCTGACCGCTCGTTTGATGACCAGTTGTTTACCGAGAAAAACAACTCTGCTTTGCATGCGCCGTCACTAAATGCACCATAGGCTGATTATCTGAGGTAAGTCTCAGAGACAAAGGAGCTTATGGAATTGGCCGCAAATATTCGTCTGCCGCGCCTGGCTGTCCTGATCGACGCCGACAATACATCATCAAAAATTGCCGATCGACTGTTTGAAGAAATAGCGCAAATCGGCGAGGCAAGCGTCCGGCGAATCTATGGTGACTTTTCCCATGCGAGGTCGAAGGGGTGGACGGACGTCCTCACGCGGCACGCGATCATCCCCCAACAGCAATTCGCTTACACTTCGGGCAAAAACGCCTCGGACATCACATTGGTGATCGACGCGATGGATCTGCTGCTAAGCGGTCGGCTCGACGGCTTCTGCCTCGTGTCATCCGACAGCGATTTCACGCGTTTAGCAGCAAGGATTCGAGAGCAGGGCATCGATGTCTTCGGTTTCGGCGAACAAAAGACACCCGAAAGTTTCAGGCAGGCGTGCCGCCGGTTCATTTATACAGAAAATCTCGTGGAACAGGTGGTCTCCGATAGCGATTCGAAGCCGGCGTTGCCGCTGAAGCCACCGAGCGCGGCGACCCCGATTATCAAGAAGATACTAGCAAACATGGAGAGCGAGGACGGTTGGGTCCATCTGGGTGCTTTAGGCACGCAACTCTCCAACTTGAAATCCGACTTTGATCCGCGAACCTACGGATACAAGAAACTGAGCGAGTTGGTGAAAAAGGCAGGTGCCTTTGAAGTGGAGCGATACCCGCCCGGCCCAATGCGAATACGGTTGCTCAAGAAGCAAAACGTCAAGCAATCAAATTAAACTAGGGTGAGAAATGGTGGGCGATGACGGACTCGAACCGCCGACATCCTCGGTGTAAACGAGGCGCTCTACCAACTGAGCTAATCGCCCGCTCGCTGACCGGATCATGTCCGCCGCGTCGGTGGCCGTGATCTATGCGGATCGGCGAAAATCCGCAAGAGCGTTTGTGAAGTTTTTTTGTTTTTTTTACTGGCGGTTCATCGGGCTCTTGTGAAAAAGCCCGGAAAATTGGGAGCCTTGCCCTGCGTCCCGTTGTCGCGAACCCGAATGCATGATCGGGGTCGGGAAGGGGGCTTTGGATAAAAATGACTTGCTCGCAGTTTTGTCTTGAAAGCTGCTTGACACTCCCAGACGAACGCCTTAGTTAGCCGCTCATCGAACGGGTTAGCCCGCTCGGCGAGGAGCGCTTTACTCCTCATCTGGAAATACGCGGGTGTAGCTCAGTTGGTTAGAGTGCCGGCCTGTCACGCCGGAGGTCGCGGGTTCGAGCCCCGTCACTCGCGCCATTCCCAGAAAAAGCAAAAGCAGGGCAGTCACTTGGCTGCCGAGGAGATCGGATATCAAGGTATCCAAAATGCGCGGGTGTAGCTCAGTTGGTTAGAGTGCCGGCCTGTCACGCCGGAGGTCGCGGGTTCGAGCCCCGTCACTCGCGCCACTCCTCCTCTTTCCCGAATTAAATTTGTTTTCAATCATATCTAAAGCGGATTTCGCGCGACACCCATTTTACCCGCTGGTAAGGTGTGCTCGGGTATCGGGTGAAAAGGCTTTGGTTGGACTTGCGCTGACCGACAGGCTGCGCTAACCACGGCTCGTTACAACTCTCTTTCGGCTTGTCGGCTCCGCCCCAGATGCTTCCCGGCATTAGAGACAAGCAGGGTGATATGATGACTGAACTTCTCAGTTCCTACCTTCCGATCGCCATCTTCATCGGTATAGCCCTTGTCATCGGCCTGGCGCTGTTGATCGCGCCATTTGCCGTTGCCTACAAGGCGCCTGATTCGGAAAAGCTTTCGGCCTATGAATGCGGCTTCAACGCCTTCGATGATGCGCGCATGAAGTTCGATATCCGATTTTATCTGGTGTCGATCCTCTTCATCATCTTCGATCTCGAAGTGGCCTTCCTGTTTCCATGGGCCGTGTCCTTCAGTGAAATCGGTTGGTTTGGTCTCTGGTCGATGATGGCCTTTCTCTTTGTGCTCACCATCGGCTTTATCTACGAATGGAAGAAGGGGGCGCTCGAATGGGAGTGATCCAGTCCAACACGCTGGTCGCCCAGCAGCCCAAGGGCATCATTGACCCCAATACCGGCAAGCCCATCGGCAGCGATGATGCCTTCTTCGGCGAGATCAACAATGAGCTCGCCGACAAGGGCTTTCTGGTTACGTCGACCGACGAGCTGATCAATTGGGCCCGTACCGGCTCGCTGATGTGGATGACCTTCGGTCTCGCCTGCTGCGCCGTCGAAATGATGCAGCTGTCTATGCCACGCTACGACGTCGAGCGCTTCGGCTTTGCGCCGCGCGCCTCGCCGCGCCAGTCGGACGTGATGATCGTTGCCGGCACGCTGACCAACAAGATGGCGCCTGCGCTGCGCAAGGTCTATGACCAGATGCCGGAGCCGCGCTACGTCATCTCCATGGGTTCCTGTGCCAATGGCGGCGGCTATTACCACTATTCCTATTCCGTCGTGCGTGGTTGCGACCGCGTCGTGCCGGTCGATATCTATGTGCCAGGCTGTCCCCCCACGGCAGAGGCGCTTCTTTACGGAGTGCTGCTGCTGCAGAAGAAGATCCGGCGCACCGGAACGATCGAGCGGTAAGGCGAAGGGACAAGAGAATGACTGAAGCCCTGAACGAGCTGGCATCCTACCTCAAGGAAATGCGCGGCGCGTTGATCGCGACGAGCGAAATCACCTATGGCGAATTGACGCTGACCGCCAAGGCGGAAAACATCATCTCGCTGCTGACTTTCCTGCGCGACGATGTCCAGTGCGGGTTCGTCAACCTGATCGACATCTGCGGCGTCGACTATCCGAAGCGCGAAGACCGCTTCGAGGTGGTCTATCACCTGCTGTCGCCGCGCCAGAATCAGCGCATCCGCATCAAGGTCGCGACCGGCGAGTTCAAGCCGGTTCCGTCGGCCTGTCCTGTGTTCCCGGGCGCCGACTGGTTCGAGCGCGAGACCTGGGACATGTACGGCATCCTGTTTACCGACCATCCGGACCTGCGCCGCATCCTCACCGATTACGGTTTCGAGGGGCATCCGCTGCGCAAGGACTTCCCGACCACCGGCTTTGTTGAAGTCCGCTACGATGACAATGCCAAGCGCGTTGTCTACGAGCCGGTCGAACTGAAGCAGGAATTCCGGAATTTCGACTTTCTCTCGCCATGGGAAGGCACGGATTACGTGCTGCCGGGCGATGAGAAGGCGACCAGTTAAGCGGAAGGTTTGGGCCATGACAGAACACAACGTCCGCAACTTCAACATCAATTTCGGTCCGCAGCATCCGGCCGCACACGGGGTCTTGCGCCTCGTGCTGGAACTCGACGGTGAAATCGTCGAGCGCGTCGACCCGCATATCGGCCTGCTGCATCGCGGCACCGAAAAGCTGATCGAGACCAAGACCTATCTCCAGGCGCTGCCGTATTTCGATCGTCTCGACTATGTCGCGCCGATGAATCAGGAACACGCCTATTCGATGGCCGTCGAGAAGCTGCTCGGTCTGCAGATCCCGATCCGCGGCCAGCTGATCCGCGTTCTCTACTCGGAAATCGGCCGTATCCTGTCGCATCTTTTGAACGTCACCACGCAGGCGATGGACGTCGGTGCGCTGACGCCGCCGCTCTGGGGTTTCGAAGAGCGCGAAAAGCTGATGGTGTTCTATGAGCGCGCCTGTGGCGCCCGCATGCACTCGGCCTATATCCGTCCCGGCGGCATTCACCAGGATCTGCCGCACGAACTGGTCGAGGATATCGGCAAATGGTGCGATCCGTTCCTGAAGACCCTCGACGATATCGACGATCTTCTGACCGGCAACCGCATCTTCAAGCAGCGCAATGTCGATATCGGCGTTGTCACCCTTGATGATTGCTGGGCCTGGGGCTTTTCCGGTGTCATGGTCCGTGGGTCCGGTGCCGCCTGGGACCTGCGCAAGTCCCAGCCTTACGAATGTTACGCCGATCTCGACTTCGACCTGATGGTCGGCAAGAATGGCGACTGCTACGACCGTTATCTGATCCGCATGTTCGAAATGCGCGAATCGGTGAAGATCATGAAGCAATGCGTCAATCGTCTGCTCGGCGATGCCAGGGTCGGCCCGATCTCGGCGCTGGACGGCAAGGTCGTTCCGCCCAAGCGCGGCGAGATGAAGCGGTCGATGGAAGCCCTGATCCATCACTTCAAGCTCTACACCGAAGGCTACCATGTGCCCGAGGGCGAGGTTTATGCGGCCGTTGAAGCGCCCAAGGGCGAATTCGGCGTCTATCTCGTCTCCGATGGCAGCAACAAACCGTATCGCTGCAAGATCCGCGCCCCGGGCTATGCCCATCTCCAGGCGATGGATTTCATTTGCCGCGGCCACCAGCTGGCGGACGTATCCGCCATCCTGGGTTCGCTGGACATCGTGTTCGGGGAAGTTGACCGCTGATGCTGAAGACCCTTGTCGCGATCGCTGCTTTTGTCTGTGCCTCCGCTGCGGTGGCGCAGGAAAGCGACGTGACGGCGAGCAAGTCATCGGCATCGATGGCAAATCTCATCAAGCAGGGATATGAAATCAAGAGCTCGTCCTGGACCGGCTCGAAGCTGTTCGTGTTCCTGCAGAAAGATAAGTCGGCCTATGCCTGCGAATTCGCCAATGTGACGAATACGCGGTGTGGTTCCATAAACTGATACAAGGCGTGAGGAAGTATGTCCGTTCGTCGACTAGCCGAAGAGCAATTTCAGCCGGCAGGCTTTTCCTTCAATGCGGAAAATGCCGTTTGGGCTGACGCCACCATCCGCAAATACCCGGAAGGCCGCCAGCAATCGGCGGTCATCCCGCTGTTGATGCGGGCGCAGGAGCAGGATGGCTGGGTGACGAAGGCGGCGATTGAATTCGTCGCTGAAAAGCTCGACATGCCGTATATCCGGGTGCTGGAGGTCGCGACCTTCTACACCCAGTTCCAGCTGCGGCCGATCGGCACCCGTGCACACATCCAGGTCTGTGGCACCACGCCGTGCATGCTGCGCGGCGCAGAAGACCTGATCAAGGTCTGCAAGTCGAAGATCCATCACGATCCGTTCGAACTGAATGAATCGGGAACGCTGTCCTGGGAAGAGGTCGAGTGTCAGGGCGCCTGCGTCAACGCACCGATGATCATGATCTTCAAGGATAGCTACGAAGACCTGACGCCGACCCAGCTCGAGCACATCATCGACCGTTTTGATGCAGGCAAGGGCTCCGATATCAAGCCCGGCCCGCAGATCGATCGCGTCTTCTCCGCCGCAGCAGGCGGTCCGACCGCGCTGATCGAGCCGATCGAGCCGATCCGTTTTCAGGATTCACCGGCCGCACAAGTCGAAGCCGCACCGGCACCTGCCGTGACTGCATCCGTGCCGCCGGCCAATGCTGCCAAGCCGGTCACCGATGCTCCGGAAACCGATGCCAAGCTGAAGACCCCCGCAACCGACAAGAAGGCTGCAGCGGAAAACATCAAGGTCAAGGGCGACAATGCCGATACGGCTCGTAGCGAAAAGCCTTCGCTGGAAGACAAGAACCGCCCGGCCGGCATCGAAAAGCCGGACGCAGTCGATGACCTGAAGATGATTTCGGGCGTCGGTCCGAAGATCGAGGCGACGCTGAACGGTCTCGGCATCTACAAGTTCGAGCAGATTTCCAAGTGGAAGAAGGCCGAGCGCGAATGGGTCGATGGTTATCTGAAGTTCTCCGGACGCATCGAGCGTGACGACTGGGTCAAGCAGGCCAAGGCGCTCGCCAAGGGCGGCGAAGCCGAATACATCAAAGTCTTCGGCAAGAAGCCGCGCTGAGAGGTAAAGTGATATGTTGAAAGATCAGGATCGCATCTTTACCAATATCTATGGCCTCAAGGACAAGTCCCTGAAGGGTGCCATGGCACGTGGCCATTGGGATGGAACCAAGCAGATCCTCGAAAAGGGTCGTGACTGGATCATCAACGAGGTCAAGAACTCGGGTCTGCGCGGCCGCGGTGGCGCCGGCTTCCCGACCGGCCTCAAGTGGTCGTTCATGCCGAAGGAATCGGACGGTCGTCCGCATTACCTCGTCGTCAATGCCGACGAATCCGAGCCCGGCACCTGCAAGGACCGCGACATCCTGCGCCATGATCCGCATACGCTGATCGAAGGCTGCGTGATCGCGTCTTTCGCCATGGGCGCCAATGCGGCCTATATCTATGTCCGTGGCGAGTTCATGCGCGAGCGTGAAGCACTGCAGGCGGCGATCGATGAGTGCTATGACGCTGGCCTGCTCGGCAAGAACAACAAGCTCGGCTACGACATCGACATCTACGTCCATCACGGCGCCGGCGCCTATATCTGCGGCGAGGAAACGGCACTTCTCGAGAGCCTGGAAGGCAAGAAGGGCCAGCCGCGCCTGAAACCGCCGTTCCCGGCCAATATGGGCCTCTACGGCTGCCCGACAACGGTCAACAACGTCGAGTCGATCGCGGTAACCCCTACGATCCTGCGCCGCGGTGCCGGTTGGTTCTCTTCGTTCGGCCGCGCCAACAATGTCGGCACCAAGCTTTTCATGATCTCCGGCCACGTCAACCGTCCCTGCACGGTTGAGGAAAGCATGGGCATCACCTTCCGCGAAATGATCGAGAAACACGGCGGCGGCATCCGCGGCGGCTGGGACAACCTTCTCGCTGTAATTCCCGGCGGCGCATCCTGCCCGGTCGTCAAGGCTGAGGACATGATGGATGTCGTGCTCGACTTCGACGGTCTTCGCGAAGTGAAGTCTTCGTTCGGCACCGGCGGTATGATCGTCATGGACAAGTCGACCGATATCATCAAGGCGATCTGGCGTATCTCGGCCTTCTTCAAGCACGAGAGCTGCGGCCAGTGCACGCCATGCCGCGAAGGCACAGGCTGGATGATGCGGGTGATGGAACGCATGGTGAGGGGCAATGCCCAGAAGCGCGAAATCGACATGCTGTTCCAGGTGACCAAACAGATCGAAGGGCACACCATCTGTGCGCTTGGCGATGCGGCCGCATGGCCGATCCAGGGGCTGATCCGCAATTTCCGTCCGGAAATCGAGGCGCGCATCGATCAGTATACACGCAACGCCATTGCACATGGCGTCGTCATGGAAGCCGCCGAGTAAGGCGAACGAAGGGTCTGGAGCGATGGTCAGCGGTTCTGACAAGACGGGGGAAGGCAAGCCGGTTGATCCGGTCGATGCCGCGCGTCTGGCAGAAACACTGAACCCGCTGATGAGCAATCCGGCAGCAGCCATGGCGGCAGCAACCGCGATTGGCTTCGGACTTGCGACGCATATGACAAACCTGTTCTTCGGCTCGCTGCAGGGCGCCATGGATGCGTCCGGCAAACTGGCGCGCAAGATCGAGGAAGATCGCAAGGCTGCCGAGGAATCCGAGCCGCAGGTTTCGACTGAAGCGACAGGGCCTGTAGCGGCCAAGCCGTCGGTCAAGCCGCAGGCGAAAACCAAAGCGGCTCCGGTCAAGGTCGCGAAGCGTGTTGTGGCGAAGCCGGCGCCGTCCAAGCCGGTTGCGGTGAAAACACCGGTTGCCAAGGTTTCGGCCGGTGACAAGCCGGCTCCGGCGCCAGTGGCGAAAGCCAAGGCAAAAGCCTCTGGCAAGGCAGACGATCTGAAGAAGATCGAAGGCATTGGCCCGAAGCTCGAGCAGGTTCTGATCGGCAGGGGCATCAGCCGGTTTGCCCAGATTGCAGATCTCGGCGAAGAGGCGCTTTCCGCCTTGGACAAGGATATTGGTCTCGACGGCCGTGTGCTGCGGGATGATTGGGCGGGGCAGGCCCGCCGTCTTTCGGGCGGCAAGGTCCGCTCAGGCAAATAAGGTTACGGTCGGACGGCGCGGTGGCGACGGGGCTGACCGGGGGAAATGAACGGGCGAGGGCGCAACATCTGCGGATGGGCGCTGAGCCGGTCGGAAGAGAAATCTCCGGCAAAGTGCGCGGTGCGCGTGAGGCAGGAAGGCGAATATGGCAAAGCTGAAGATCGACGGCAAAGAGATCGAGGTTCCGGATCATTTCACGCTGTTGCAGGCGTGTGAGGAAGCCGGCGCTGAAGTCCCGCGCTTTTGTTTCCATGAACGTCTGTCGGTCGCCGGCAATTGCCGGATGTGCCTTGTCGAGGTGAAGGGCGGCCCGCCGAAGCCGGCAGCCTCCTGCGCCATGGGCGTGCGCGATATCCGCGGTGGCCCGAACGGCGAACTGGCGGAAGTCTTTACCAACACGCCGATGGTCAAGAAGGCCCGCGAAGGCGTGATGGAATTCCTGCTGATCAACCACCCGCTGGATTGCCCGATCTGCGACCAGGGTGGCGAATGCGATCTGCAGGACCAGGCCATGGCGTTTGGTATCGACAGCTCGCGCTATACCGAGAACAAGCGCGCCGTCGAAGACAAGTATATCGGGCCGTTGGTCAAGACCGTGATGAACCGCTGCATTCACTGCACGCGCTGCGTCCGCTTCACCACCGAAGTCGCCGGCATTGCCGAACTCGGCCTGATCGGCCGTGGCGAAGACGCCGAAATCACCACCTATCTCGAGCAGGCGATGACGTCCGAGCTTCAAGGCAACGTCGTTGACCTCTGCCCGGTCGGCGCGCTGACCTCCAAGCCGTTCGCTTTCACCGCCCGTCCGTGGGAACTCGGCAAGACCGAATCCATCGACGTCATGGACGCCCTCGGTTCGGCGATCCGCGTCGATACCCGCGGCCGCGAAGTCATGCGCGTCATGCCGCGTGTCAACGAACAGGTCAACGAAGAGTGGATCTCCGACAAGAGCCGCTTCATCTGGGATGGTCTGAAGACCCAGCGTCTCGACCGTCCTTACGTGAAGAAGGATGGCCGTCTGCAGCCGGTCAGCTGGGCGGAAGCCTTTGCGGCGGTCAAGTCGGCTGTTGCCTCCACATCGGCGGACAAGATCGGCGCCGTTGCCGGCGATCTGGCGTCCGTTGAAGAAATGTATGCGCTGAAGTCGCTGCTCACCTCGCTCGGCTCGGCCAATACCGACTGTCGCCAGGATGGGGCGGCACTTGATCCGTCGCGTGGCCGCTCCAGCTACATCTTCAATGCCAGCATCGAAGGCATCGAAGCCGCCGATGCGATCCTCATCGTCGGTGCCAATCCGCGCTACGAAGCTTCCGTGCTCAATGCCCGCATCCGCAAGCGCTGGCGTCGTGGCGGCCTGCCGATCGCGGTGATCGGCGAAGCTGGCGATCTGCGCTATCCGTATGAGTATCTCGGTGCCGGCACCGAGACGCTGGCCGAACTGGTCTCCGGCAAGAACAGCTTTGTCGAAAAGCTGACCGCTGCCAAGAACCCCCTGATCATCATCGGCCAGGGCGCCTTGATCGGTGCCGAGGGTGCGGCCGTTCTCGCCAATGCCGCAAAGCTTGCCAATGCCGTTGGTGCGCTGACCGACGAGTGGAACGGTTTCTCCGTCCTGCACACCGCCGCCGCACGTGTCGGTGGCCTCGACCTCGGCTTCGTGCCGGGCGAAGGCGCTGTTGCCGCCGGCGCCATGCTGTCGTCGCTCGACGTCGTCTTCCTGCTCGGCGCCGACGAACTCGACTTTTCCGCCAAGACCGCCAAATGTGTCGTCTACATCGGCAGCCACGGCGACAATGGTGCTCACAACGCAGACATCATTCTGCCGGGCGCGACATACACCGAAAAGTCCGGCACCTGGGTCAACACCGAAGGCCGCGTCCAGATCGGCAACCGCGCCGGCTTCGCACCGGGCGAGGCCCGCGAAGACTGGGCGATCCTGCGTGCGCTTTCCGACGTGCTCGGCAAGAAGCTGCCGTTCGATTCGCTGTCCCAGCTCCGTGCAAAGCTCTATGAGGCCTACCCGCATTTCGCCGAGATCGACGAAGTCGCGCCGGGCTCTTCGGCCGATATTGCTGCACTGGCGAAAAAAGCCGGGAAGATGGGCAAGTCTCTGTTTGCGTCGCCGATCAAAGACTTCTATTTGACGAACCCGATCGCGCGCGCTTCGGCCGTCATGGCCGAGTGCTCGGCATTGGCCCGCAACAATTTCAAGGCTGCGGCAGAGTAAGGGCAGGGGACCATGGATAATTTCGTTTCCACTTATGTGTGGCCGGCGGCCATCATGATCGGCCAGTCGCTTCTGCTGCTGGTCTGCCTGCTCGTCTTCATTGCCTATATCCTTCTCGCAGACCGCAAGATCTGGGCGGCCGTTCAGCTACGTCGCGGCCCGAACGTCGTTGGCCCCTGGGGTCTGTTCCAGTCTTTCGCCGATCTGCTGAAGTTCGTCTTCAAGGAGCCGGTCATTCCGGCCGGCGCCAACAAGGGCGTCTTCCTTCTCGCGCCGCTGGTTGCCGTGACGCTGGCTCTGGCCACCTGGGCGGTTGTCCCGGTCGCGGATGGCTGGGTGATTGCCAATATCAATGTCGGCATTCTTTACGTCTTCGCCATCTCGTCGCTCGAAGTCTACGGCATCATCATGGGCGGCTGGGCTTCGAACTCGAAATACCCATTCCTCGGTGCGCTGCGCTCTGCGGCGCAGATGGTGTCCTACGAAGTCTCGATCGGCTTCGTCATCGTCACCGTACTGCTCTGCGTCGGCTCGCTGAACCTGACCGACATCGTCATGGCGCAGCATGACGGCCTTGGCACGATGATGGGGCTCCCGGCATCCTTCCTCGACTGGCACTGGCTGTCGCTGTTCCCGATGTTCGTGATCTTCTTCATCTCGGCACTGGCGGAAACCAATCGCCCGCCCTTCGACCTTCCTGAAGCCGAATCCGAACTCGTCGCCGGCTTTATGGTCGAATACGGCTCGACCCCCTACATGATGTTCATGCTCGGCGAATATGCAGCCATCGTGCTGATGTGCTCGCTGACCACGATCCTCTTCCTCGGAGGCTGGCTGCCGCCGGTCGACGTCTGGTTCCTCAACTGGGTCCCGGGTATCATCTGGTTCGTGCTCAAGGCATCCATGGTCTTTTTCATGTTCGCCATGGTGAAAGCCTTCGTTCCGCGTTACCGCTACGACCAGCTGATGCGTCTGGGCTGGAAGGTATTCCTGCCGCTCTCGCTCGCCATGGTCGTCATCGTTGCATTCGTGCTGAAGCTGATGGGTTGGGCATGATCATGTCCACCCGGAAACTCGGCTGATTAGGAGATTAGGATGGCTGCTCTTTCACAGGCTATCAACGCACTTTTCCTGAAGGAATTTGTCGGGGCGTTTTTCCTCTCGATGCGTTACTTCTTCCGGCAGAAGGCGACGATTAACTACCCCTTCGAAAAGGGGCCGATCTCCCCGCGCTTCCGTGGTGAGCATGCGCTGCGCCGTTATCCGAACGGCGAAGAACGCTGCATCGCCTGCAAGCTGTGCGAGGCGATCTGTCCTGCCCAGGCTATCACCATCGAGGCTGGCCCGCGCCGCAACGACGGCACCCGCCGCACGGTGCGTTACGATATCGACATGGTGAAGTGCATCTATTGTGGTTTCTGCCAGGAAGCCTGCCCGGTCGACGCGATCGTCGAAGGTCCGAACTTCGAGTTCGCCACCGAGACCCGCGAGGAACTCTATTTCGACAAGGCACGGCTGTTGGACAACGGCGACCGCTGGGAGCGTGAAATCGCGCGCAACCTGGCGCTCGACGCTCCGTATCGCTGATCCTTTAGGATCAAGTCGCTCGGGCGAGGCATTGGGCCCCGCCAGAGCATTGATGTTTGTAACGGGCATGCCGGTGGGGATATCGGTCATGTCTTATCGGGCGGCGGGGCAGGGCCCTCGTCCGGGGGAAGATGAAAAGGCACCAACATGGGTCTTCAGGCTCTCTTTTTCTATCTCTTCGCCATTGTCGCCGTGGCTTCGGCCTTCATGGTGATATCGGCTCGGAATCCGGTCCATTCGGTCCTGTTCCTCATTCTCACCTTCGTCAATGCGGCGGGTCTCTTCCTGCTGACGGGCGCTGAATTCCTGGCGATGATCCTCCTTGTCGTTTATGTCGGCGCCGTGGCGGTTCTCTTCCTGTTTGTCGTCATGATGCTCGATATCGATTTCACCGAGCTGCGCGCAGGTGCCGCAAAATACGCGCCGATGGCATCGCTGATCGGTCTGATCGTCGCAGCCCAGCTGGTCTTCGTGATCGGCGGCAGCGTCATCAGCCCTGCGGCCAAGGATGCAATTACATTGCCGATCCCGGCTCTGTCGGAACGGCAGAACACCCAGGCGCTCGGTGACGTGCTCTACACACATTACATCTTCTATTTCCAGATCGCCGGCTTGGTGCTGCTGGTGGCAATGATCGGGGCGATCGTCCTGACCCTGCGTCACCGCGAAAACATCAAGCGGCAGGATATTTCCCGCCAGGTTGCCCGCTCGCCCGAGACCGCCGTCAAGGTGGTCAAGGTCAAGCCGGGCCAGGGCGTCTGAGCCGAGCACGAGGTCAAGGAACGTAAATCATGGAAATCGGTCTTTCCCACTACCTGACGGTCAGTGCCATTCTCTTTACCCTCGGGGTCTTCGGCATCTTCCTGAACCGCAAGAACGTCATCATCATCCTGATGTCGGTCGAACTCATCCTTCTGGCCGTCAACCTCAACATGGTGGCCTTCTCTGCCTTCCTCGGCGACATCGTCGGCCAGGTCTTCGCGCTGTTCATCCTGACGGTGGCAGCGGCGGAAGCTGCGATCGGCCTTGCGATCCTGGTGGTCTTCTATCGTAATCGCGGCTCGATCGCCGTCGAAGACGTCAACGTGATGAAGGGCTGATACGGCTATGCTGATCTACAAGGCTATCGTCTTTCTCCCCCTTATCGGTGCGCTCATCGCCGGCCTGTTTGGTCGCCAGATCGGCGCCAAGGCTTCGGAATACGTCACCACAGGATTGATGATCATTGTCGCGCTCCTGTCCTGGATCGTCTTCTTCAACGTGGCGATGAGCCACGAAGCACATGAAGTCATCAAGGTACCTGTCCTGCGCTGGATCCAGTCCGGCGGCATCGATGTCGAATGGGCGCTGCGCGTCGACACGCTGACGGCAGTCATGCTGATCGTGGTGAACTCGGTCTCGACCCTGGTTCACGTCTATTCGATCGGCTACATGCATCACGATCCGCATCGTCCGCGTTTCTTTGCCTATCTGTCGCTGTTCACCTTCGCGATGCTGATGCTGGTCACCTCCGACAACCTGCTGCAGATGTTCTTCGGCTGGGAAGGCGTGGGTCTGGCCTCCTATCTGCTGATCGGCTTCTGGTTCAAGAAGCCGTCTGCATCGGCTGCCGCGATGAAAGCCTTCATCGTCAACCGCGTCGGAGACTTTGGCTTCATCCTCGGCATCGGCTGCGTCTTCGTCATGTTCGGTTCGATCAATTTCGAAACGATCTTTGCCGCTGCCCAGACCTATCTGCCGCCCGAAGGTGCAGGCTCGCCGGAAGTGGTTATGAACCTCTTCGGCATGCAGCTTGACCGCAGTCACGCCCTGACCGGCGCCTGCCTGCTGCTGTTCATGGGCGCTATGGGCAAGTCGGCCCAGTTCCTTCTCCACACTTGGCTGCCGGACGCCATGGAAGGCCCGACCCCGGTTTCGGCGCTGATCCATGCCGCGACCATGGTCACTGCCGGCGTCTTCCTCGTCGCCCGCATGTCGCCGCTGTTCGAACTGTCGCCGGATGCGCTGACCGTTGTCACGCTGGTCGGTGCGATCACCGCCTTCTTCGCCGCGACGGTCGGTCTGGTGCAGAACGACATCAAGCGCGTCATCGCCTATTCGACCTGCTCACAGCTCGGCTACATGTTCGTCGCGCTCGGCGTCGGTGCCTACGGCGCCGCCATCTTCCACCTGTTCACCCATGCCTTCTTCAAGGCGCTCCTGTTCCTATGCGCCGGCTCGGTCATCCATGCCGTCGATGGCGAGCAGGACATGCGCTACATGGGTGGCCTGCGTCCGCATATCAAAGTCACCTTTGCCATGATGCTGCTGGGCACGCTCGCCATTACCGGCGTCGGCATTCCCTTCACGCCGATCGGTTTTGCCGGCTTCTTCTCCAAGGACGTGATCATCGAAGCGACCTATGCATCGCATTCGCCGATCGCGGGCTTTGCCTTCGCCATGCTGGTGATTGCTGCTCTGTTCACCAGCTTCTACTCGTGGCGCCTGATGTTCATGACCTTCTTCGGCAAGCCGCGCGCATCGGCCGACGTCATGCATCACGTGCATGAATCGCCGACGGTGATGCTTCTGCCGCTGGTCCTGCTCGCCATTGGTGCGATCTTTGCCGGTGTCGTGTTCGAAGGCTATTTCTTCGGCCACCACTATGCCGACTTCTGGAAGGGCGCGCTGTTCACCCTGCCGGAAAACGAGCTGGTGGACGAGTTCCATCACGTGCCGGCCTGGGTTGCCCTCAGCCCGTTCGTCGCGATGCTCATCGGCTTCGTCACCGCCTGGTACATGTATATCAAGAACCCGTCGGCACCGAAGAAGCTCGCCGAGCAGCAGTGGATGCTCTACCAGTTCCTGCTCAACAAGTGGTATTTCGACGAGCTTTACGACTTCCTCTTCGTTCGCTCGTCCAAGGCGCTCGGCCGCTTCCTGTGGAAGAAGGGTGACGTAGCCACCATCGATGCTTACGGCCCGAACGGCGTTGCTGCCTCTGTTGCCGGTCTGACCCAGAGGGTTGTCCGCCTGCAGTCCGGCTACCTCTATCATTATGCCTTCGCGATGCTGATCGGTGTCGCCGCCCTTATTACCTGGATGATGCTCGGGAGTTCCTTCTGATGACCGACTGGCCAATTCTCTCGACGGTCACCTTTCTGCCGCTGGTTGGCGTGGCGCTGCTGCTGCTCACCCGCGGTGACACTTCCCTTGGTCGGCGCAACATTCTCAATGTCTCGCTGCTGACGACGGTCTTCACCTTTGTCGTCTCGCTGTTCATCTGGATCGGCTTCGACAATGCGAATACCGGCTTCCAGATGGTCGAAAAGCATGACTGGCTCGGCACCGGCATCGCCTACCATGTCGGCGTCGACGGCATCTCGATGCTCTTCGTCGTGCTGACGACGCTGTTGATGCCGTTCTGCATCCTGGCGAGCTGGAATTCGGTCCAGAAGCGCCTCAAGGAATACATGATCGCCTTCTTGCTGCTCGAAACGCTGATGATCGGCGTCTTCGTGTCGCTCGACATCGTGCTGTTCTACGTCTTCTTCGAAGCAGGCCTGATCCCGATGTTCATCATCATCGGTGTCTGGGGTGGCAAGGACCGCGTCTACGCCTCCTACAAGTTCTTCCTCTACACGCTGCTCGGCTCGGTGCTGATGCTGCTCGCGATCATGGCGATGTACTGGGATGCCGGCACGACCGATATTTCCCAGCTGCTGGCCCATGACTTCCCGCCGCAGATGCAGACATGGCTATGGCTTGCCTTCTTCGCCTCGTTCGCGGTGAAGATGCCGATGTGGCCGGTGCATACCTGGCTTCCCGATGCCCACGTGCAGGCGCCGACCGCCGGCTCGATGATCCTGGCCGGCATCCTCCTGAAACTTGGCGGCTACGGCCTGCTGCGCTTCTCGGTGCCGATGTTCCCGCTGGCCTCCGACTATTTCGCGCCGCTCGTCTTCACCCTGTCGGTCATCGCCATCATCTACACCTCGCTGGTGGCCATGATGCAGGACGACATGAAGAAGGTCATTGCCTATTCGTCCGTCGCCCACATGGGCTACGTCACCATGGGCACGTTTGCCGCTAATGCGCAGGGCATCCAGGGCGCGATCTTCCAGATGATCAGCCACGGCTTCGTCTCGGCCGCGCTCTTCTTCTGCGTCGGCGTCATCTATGACCGTCTGCATACCCGCGAGATCACCGCCTATGGTGGCCTGGCCACCAACATGCCGAAATATGCCGTTGCCTTCATGGTCTTCACCATGGCCAATGTCGGCCTTCCGGGCACGTCCGGCTTCGTCGGTGAATTCCTCACCCTGATCGGCGTCTTCCGCGCCAATACATGGGTCGCGCTGTTTGCCGCCACCGGTGTTATTCTCTCGGCCGGCTATTCGCTCTGGCTCTATCGCCGGGTCGTCTTCGGTGCGCTGGAGAAGGAAAGCGTCAAGGCCATGCTCGATCTGTCAGGTCGTGAGAAGCTCATTCTCTACCCGCTGATCGTGCTGACCATCTTCTTCGGTGTCTATCCGGCTCCGATCATGGATGTGACGCGCGCTTCGGTCGACAACTTGGTGAACAATTATTCCGCAGCCTTGCAAGCAGCCCAGTCCCTGGCGCTGACTGCGAACTGACGACAGGATCCTTTGGATATGACCGTTGAAACTCTCATCGCAAGCCTGCATCTGGTCACGCCGGAACTGATCCTCGCCCTCGGCGCGCTTGCGTTGCTCATGATCGGCGTGTTTTCGGGCGATCGGGCGACCGGTACCGTCACGGGCCTGGCCGTCGCGCTGCTGCTCGCGGCCGGCGTCTGCGTCATCTGGTTCTCGGGCGAGGGCGAAGCCTTCAACGGTGCCTATATCGCCGATGGCTTCGCGCGCTTCATGAAGATCCTGGCCCTGATCGGTTCGATCACCGCCATGATCATGGCTGTCGGCCATGCCAAGAACGATCATCTCGACAAGTTCGAATTCCCGGTCCTTCTGGTTCTGGCGACCCTTGGTATCATGCTGATGATCTCGGCCAATGACCTGATCTCGGTCTATCTGGCACTCGAACTTCAGTCGCTTGCACTTTATGTCGTGGCCGCCATCAATCGCGACAGCCTGCGCTCCACCGAAGCCGGCCTCAAGTATTTCGTTCTCGGTGCACTGTCGTCGGGCATGCTGCTCTATGGCATGTCGCTGGTCTATGGCTTTACCGGCAATACCGGCTTCGACGAAATCGCGGCTGTCCTGTCGGCAGGCGAACCGCAGCTCGGCCTGATCTTCGGTCTGGTCTTCATCATGGCCGGCCTTGCCTTCAAGATCTCCGCCGTTCCGTTCCACATGTGGA
The DNA here is from genome assembly GCF_918741265.1 of Rhizobium sp. CECT 9324. NCBI lineage: Bacteria > Pseudomonadati > Pseudomonadota > Alphaproteobacteria > Hyphomicrobiales > Rhizobiaceae > Rhizobium > Rhizobium sp. CECT 9324. The sequence continues at coordinate 2,010,401 of NZ_CAKKMZ010000001.1, forward strand.
CGCCGGACGTCTATGAAGGCGCACCGACCCCGGTCACCGCTTTTCTGGCAGCCGCACCGAAGATCGGCGCCATGGCGATCTTCGTCCGTATCGTCATCGACGCCTTCCTGCCGATCTTCGCAGAATGGCAGCAGATCGTCGTGTTCATCTCGATCGCTTCGATGGTTCTGGGTTCGGTCGCGGCCATCGGCCAGCGCAACATCAAGCGTCTGATGGCCTATTCCTCGATCGGCCACATGGGCTATGCGCTCGTTGGTCTGGCAGCCGGCACCGCCGGCGGCGTGTCCGGCGTGCTGCTCTACATGGCGATCTATCTCGTCATGACGCTCGGCACCTTCGCCTGCATCATGGCGATGCGCCAGAAGGAAGGCGGCAATGTCGAGAACATCGACGATCTCGCCGGTCTGTCGACCACACGTCCGTTCATGGCCTTCGTCCTCACGGCGCTGATGTTCTCGCTGGCCGGCATTCCGCCGCTGGCAGGCTTCTTCGCCAAGTACTTCGTCTTCGTCGCGGCGATCGAAGCCAAGCTTTATGCGCTGGCGATCATCGGTGTGCTGGCTTCGGTCATCGGCGCCTACTACTACCTGCGCATCATCAAGGTCATGTGGTTCGATGAAGCCAAGGGTGAGTTCGCCCGCACGGCTGGTGAACTTCGTCTGGTCTTCGGTCTCTCCGGTCTGTTTGTCGTCGGTTATGTCGTCTTCGGCGGACCGCTCGGCACGGCGGCTGAAGCGGCTGCAAAGACGCTGTTTAATTGACAGGCGTCGACCGATCACGCCGGTTGTCGATCGATAGCTTCCGGCACGAGCAGTTGGACGAAGTTTCGTCCACCAATGTTGAATGTCTCGCCCGCGCTCGCGCGGGCGATTCTGGTTTCCTCTGGGTGACGGCGAAATGCCAGACCGGTGGTCGTGGCCGCCGCGGACGGGCCTGGGTTTCCGAGCGTGGCAATCTCTATGCGTCGCTGCTGCTGATCGATCCGGCGCCGATGGAGGATCTCGCATCCCTACCGCTTGCCGTGGCCACAGCCGTTCATGCATCCATTCGCGCCGTCATGCCGTTTGGCTCGGCTCCGGTCGAAATCAAATGGCCGAACGATGTGCTGATCGGTCGGCGCAAGACGTCCGGCATCCTGATGGAAGCGGAAAAGCTTGCCGATGGACGCACCGCATTGGTGATCGGCATCGGCATCAACATCGTCGCCCGTCCCGACCATACGCTTTATCCGGTGACGTCGCTTGCGGACGAAGGTGTTTCGATCTCGCCAGAGGAAGTCTTTGCCCACCTGTTTGCCGAGATGACGGACGCCATCTCCATCTGGGATCAGGGCAGGGGCATTGCTGTGATCGTCAAACGTTGGCGCGCTGTCGCATGCGGCCTTGGCGAGAAAATAACTGTCAATCTGCCGGATCGCTCGATTCCCGGGACCTTTGCCGGAATCGATGATAAGGGAGTTCTATTGCTCGACCGCGGTGCTGATGGAACCATGTCCATCGCCGCAGGTGATGTGTTTTTCGGGTAAACTGGATCAGGAAAAAGAATGGCTAACAACGACGAACTGGTTTTCCTGCCGCTTGGCGGCGTGGGTGAAATCGGGATGAACCTCGCGCTTTACGGCTACGGCCCGGCCGCAAACCGTCAATGGATCATGGTCGATTGCGGCGTGACCTTTGCCGGTCCCGAACTGCCCGGTGTCGATCTGGTCTTCCCCGATATCAGCTTCATCAAGAAGCAGAAGAAGAACCTCAAGGCCATCATCATCACCCATGCGCACGAGGACCACTACGGCGCCTTGAACGATTTGTGGCCGGGCCTGAACGTCCCGGTCTATGCTTCGGGCTTCACCGCCGGCATGCTCGAAGCCAAGCGCGCCTACGAGGGCAGCCGTGCCGAAATTCCGATCACGCCGTTCAAGGCCGGCGATACGATCAATGTTGGTCCTTTCTCGATCGAGGCGATCGGCGTCAATCACTCGATCCCGGAGCCGATGTCGCTGATCATCCGCACGCCACTTGGCAATCTGGTGCATACCGGCGACTGGAAGATCGACCACAATCCGTCGCTCGGCCCGATCACCGATGAGCAGCGCTTCCGCGCCGTCGGCGATGAAGGCGTGCTGGCTGTCATGTGCGATTCGACCAACGCGTTGCGCGATGGCGTTTCGCCCTCGGAAGAGGAAGTGTCCGAGGGCCTGCGCAAGATTATCGAGGCCGCCGAAGGCCGCGTTGCGATTACCACCTTCTCGTCGAATGTCGGGCGTATCCGCTCGATCGCCCTGGCGGCAGAAGCCGCGGGTCGCGAAGTGCTGCTGCTCGGCAGTTCGCTGAAGCGCGTCACGGCTGTCGCCCAGGATATCGGCATCATGGAAGGACTGCGTCCATTCATCGCCGAGGATGAATTCGGCTTTATTCCGCGCGACAAGGTTGTCGTCATCCTGACCGGTAGCCAGGGTGAATCGCGCGCAGCGCTGGCAAAGCTGTCGCGTGATGAGATGCGCAATGTCGCTCTTGCCTCAGGCGATACGGTCGTCTTTTCGTCTCGCGCAATCCCGGGCAACGAAAAGGCCATTCAGGACATCAAGAATGGTCTGGTCGAGCAGGGCGTGCATATCGTCACCGATAGCGAGGCGCTGGTGCATGTGTCGGGACATCCCCGCCGCAACGAGTTGCTGAAGATGTATGAGTGGACCAGGCCGAAGATCCTTGTGCCGGTTCATGGCGAGGCGGCGCATCTGGTTGCCCAGGGCGAACTTGCCCGTCAGGCCGGTATCGAGACGGTGCCGAAAGTGCGCAACGGCGACATCCTGCGTCTTGCGCCAGGTGACGTCGAAGTGATCGGAAAAGCCCCGTTCGGTCGCGTCTACAAGGACGGGAGACTGGTTGGCGACCTCGAAGAAATGGGCATTGCGGATCGCAAGCGTCTTTCCTTTGCCGGTCATGTGGCAATCAATGTTCTTCTCGATAGCCGTTACGACTTTGTCGGTGACCCTGATGTCGTGGCGTTCGGTCTTCCCGAACTCGACCATGAGGGCGAAGATATGGAGGATACGCTGTATGACGCCGTTCTCGGCGCCGTCGAGAGCATTCCGCGCACCCGCCGCAAGGAACTCGAAATGGTTCGTGAAGCCGTCCGGCGCGCTGTGCGCTCTGCTGCCAATGAAGCTTGGGGCAAGAAGCCGATCGTCACTGTCTTCCTGACCAAAGTTTGAGGGACGGCGCGGGGGCAACCACTTTAGTGTCCCCGCATCGATTTTCGAGGAGAAGCAGTATGCTCGGTCGGGTCAATCACATCGCCATCGCCGTTCCCGATCTCGCGCGCGCCACCGCAAGCTATCGGGATACGCTGGGGGCGAAGGTTTCACAGGCGCAGGCCTTGCCGGAGCACGGGGTGACTGTGGTTTTTGTCGAGCTGCCAAACACCAAAGTGGAACTGCTCGAGCCATTGGGCACAGGCTCGCCGATAGCGGCCTTCCTCGCCAGAAATCCCGATGGCGGCATGCATCATATCTGTTATGAGGTCGATGACATTCTGGTCGCGCGCGATCAACTGATCGAAGCCGGCGCAAGGGTCCTCGGATCCGGCGATCCGAAGACCGGCGCCCATGGCAAGCCGGTTCTTTTCCTTCACCCGAAGGATTTCCACGGAACCTTGATCGAGCTCGAACAGGTCTGATGCGTCGCTTTGTCCTTTGTGCCGCGGGCTCCAAGGCATTATAGCAACCGGCGTGTCCGGTATCGGGCTCATACTGGGCCCACATGCAAGATGGGCCGCACGCGCGGCTAGTGGAGAACAGGCATATGGCGATCATTTCAGCGCTGGCGGTCTATTTCGTCATTTGGTGGCTAACGCTGTTTGTCGTCCTGCCGATCGGCCTTCGCACGCAAGCGGAAGATGGGAATGTGGTTCCGGGCACCGTTGCCAGTGCGCCGACCCGCTTTCGCGGCCTTCGGGTCATGATGACGACGACCATCGTCTCGGCACTGATCTATGGCGGCTGGTACGTGGCGAGCACGTATTTCGGCATCAGCGTCAACGACTTGCCCAGAATTCTCCCGGAATTCGGCAAGTAACAGTCTGGGTTTTAGAGTGGTCCTTTTGAAGAGTGGCAGCGACGCCTGCCGCATTTCATGCTCTTTCAACAGGCCAAAAAAAAACAAGGTCTGTGAAGACCTTGTTCAAATAATCGCGTGATCCTTCACCAATTAAGGGGCTGCGACAAGCGCGCCTAAGATCTGATCCTCCCAAGACTTTACCGCGACAATGGCAAGAATTTGAACTCCCTGCCTCTTTTATGGGCTGAAACTAGCCCAATCCATGGACGTTGTCACCCCTAAAATTTGCATAAATGCTACAGTCACCGAAAAAAATCGCATTGGCCTGAAATGTCGCAGAACTGCCATGAAACTCCAGCATTCGCCACTGCGCCTCTGGCTTTTTTGTGGCTCTGACGACCGCTTGTGGGTGAAAGAGCGCGATGCCGCTTGCGGGTTTTCATCGGATGCTGAAACGGCTATGAACGCATCCGGATATCCCAATTCAATCGCTGATTCCGCCATTTGGCCGGGATCTTCAACCAGCTGGAAATTGTTATGCGTCTGTCGCGCTATTTCATGCCGATCCTGAAGGAAAACCCGAAGGAAGCCGAAATCGTCTCCCACCGTCTGATGCTGCGGGCCGGAATGATCCGTCAGCAGAGCCAGGGGATCTATTCCTGGCTGCCGCTTGGCAAGCGCGTGCTCGACAAGGTCAACAAGATCATTCGTGAAGAGCAGAACCGCGCCGGCGCCATCGAGCTTTCGATGCCGACGCTGCAGTCGGCCGAACTCTGGCAGGAGAGCGGACGCTACGAGGACTACGGCAAGGAAATGCTGCGCATCAAGGACCGGCAGGACCGCCCGATGTTGTACGGCCCGACCAACGAGGAAATGATCACCGACATTTTCCGCTCATCGGTCAAGTCCTACAAGAGCCTGCCGCTCAACCTCTATCATATCCAGTTGAAGTTCCGCGACGAGATCCGTCCGCGTTTCGGCACCATGCGCTCGCGCGAATTCCTGATGAAGGATGCCTATTCCTTCGACCTGACCCAGGCCGATGCGATCCATTCCTACAACAAGATGTTCGCCGCCTATCTGCGCACATTCGCCCGTCTCGGCATGCGCGCGATCCCGATGCGCGCCGATACCGGCCCGATCGGTGGCAATCACAGCCATGAATTCATTATTCTGGCCGATACCGGCGAGTCGGAAGTGTTCTCGCACAAGGCTTTCGTCGATTTCGACATCCCGCCGGAGGATACCGATTTCGACGACGTTGCCGGCCTGCAGGCGATCTTCGACAAGTGGACCTCGGTCTATGCCGCGACATCCGAAATGCATGACGAGGCGGCGTTCAACGCGATCCCCGACAGCGATCGTCTGTCCGCCCGCGGCATCGAGGTCGGTCACATCTTCTACTTCGGCACCAAATATTCCGAACCGATGGGCGCCAAGGTCCAGGGTCCGGACGGCAAGGAACACCTTGTCCACATGGGTTCCTATGGCATTGGTCCGTCACGCCTTGTTCCCGCCATCATCGAAGCCTCGCATGACGACAACGGAATCATCTGGCCGGCATCTGTTGCGCCGTTCGATGCTGCCGTGATCAACATGAAGGCAGGCGATGAGGCTTGCGACGCCGCATGCGAAACGCTCTACGCCGCCCTGCTCAAGGCCGGCAAGGATGTTCTGCTCGACGATACCGATGATCGCGCAGGCACCAAGTTCGCCACGGCAGACCTGATTGGCGTGCCGGTGCAGATCATTGCCGGTCCTCGCTCGGTCGCCTCTGGCGAAATCGAGCTCAAGGACCGCAAGACCGGAGCGCGCGAGACGATGACGATCGAAGCGGCGATCAACAAGCTGACTGCCTAAGGGCGAAAGCAGGGAGACACCATGGCGAGCAAAGCCGCTGGCAACGAGACGGGCACAGCCCAAAAGGGCACCGCCGCGAGGGCTTTTTCCGCCTTTGAACGCATGGTCGCCTGGCGCTACCTGAGAGCGCGGCGCAAGGAGGCGTTCATTTCGGTGATCGCCGGCTTTTCCTTCGTCGGCATCATGCTCGGCGTGGCGACGCTGATCATTGTCATGGCGGTGATGAACGGATTCCGCACCGAACTGGTCTCACGCATTCTCGGCATCAACGGCCATATGGTCGTACAACCGATCGATCAGCCGCTGAACGACTATGCCGATCTTGCCAGCCGCTTTTCGGCGGTTGAAGGCGTGACCATGGCTCTGCCGCTTGTCGAAGGCCAGACGCTGGCCTCGGGGCGGGAAGGGGCAGGTACCGGCGCCTTGGTTCGTGGCATCCGTCCCGAGGATCTTGCCAAGCTCACCGTTGTCGCCAGCAATATCCGCTCCGGCGACATGGCCGGTTTCAATGCCGGCGAGGGCGTGCTGATCGGCTCGCGCATGGCAGCCCAGTTGGGCCTGAGCGCCGGCGACACGATCACGCTTGTTTCACCGGAGGGTGACGTGACGCCGATGGGTGTCAACCCGCGGGTCAAGTCCTATCCGGTGTCAGGCATCTTCGAGATCGGCATGTCGGAATACGACGCGTCGATCATCTACATGCCGCTTGAGGAGTCGCAGCTTTATTTCAACGTCGAAGGCATCGTCCAGTCGATCGAGCTGTTCATTTCAGATCCGGACGCCGTCGATGACCTGCGCCCGCTGATCGAGCAGGCGGCCGGCCGCCAGATCTTCATCACCGACTGGCGCCAGCGCAACCAGACCTTCTTCTCGGCGCTGCAGGTCGAACGCAACGTCATGTTCATGATCCTGACATTGATCGTGCTCGTCGCCGCGCTCAACATCATTTCCGGCCTGATCATGCTGGTCAAGGACAAGGCGAGCGACATCGCCATCCTGCGCACCATGGGGGCAACGTCCGGCGCGATCATGCGCATCTTTTTCATGACGGGTGCTGCCATTGGCACGACAGGCACGTTTGCCGGTGTCCTGCTCGGTGTACTGGTCTGTCTGAACATCGAATCGATCCGCCAGTTCTTTTCCTGGGTCTCGGGCACGGTGCTGTTTGATCCGGAACTCTATTTTCTCAGCCAGCTGCCCGCCGACATGAATGTCGGCGAGACGATTTCGGTGGTGGTCATGGCGCTCAGCCTGTCGTTCCTCGCGACCATCCTCCCTGCCTGGCGGGCCTCGCGCCTCGATCCGGTGCAGGCATTGCGCTACGAATAAGGATGCCGAACCCGATGGCCAACGACGTTGTTCTTTCGCTTGCCGGCATCGACCGCCATTATGGCCAGGGCGAAACCGTGCTTTCCATTCTGAAGGGGGCCGATTTCACCTTGAGAACCGGTGAAACGGTGGCGCTGGTGGCGCCATCAGGCACAGGCAAGTCGACACTTTTGCATATCGCAGGCCTGCTGGAGCATCCCGATGCAGGCGAGGTGACAGTGGGTGGTATCGCCTGCCATGACCTTGGCGATGAACAGCGCACGACGATCCGGCGCAATTCCGTCGGCTTCGTCTATCAGTTTCATCACCTGCTGCCGGAATTTACCGCGCTTGAAAATGTGATGATGCCGCAGCTGATTGCCGGTCTGCCGCATGCCGAAGCCAAGGAGCGCGGCAAGCAGCTTCTCGACTACATGCGCATCGGCCCGCGGGCGGAGCATCGTCCGGCCGAACTTTCGGGCGGCGAACAACAGCGCGTCGCAATCGCGCGTGCGGTTGCCAACGCACCTCTGGTTCTCCTGGCCGACGAGCCGACCGGCAATCTCGATCCGGAAACGGCATCCTATGTCTTCTCGGCGCTGGAGGCGCTGGTGCGCCAGTCTGGCCTGTCGGCGATGATCGCAACCCACAACCACGAGATCGCCCGCCGCATGGATCGCTGCGTGACATTGGTCGACGGAAAGATTGTCGAATTCCACCCCTGATCCATCAGGATGCAGACCAGGCCCATTGCGAGGTGGATTTTGTTCCGCTTGCAATGGGCTTTTTTTTGGTTGACAACAGAACAGAAAGAGAACAAATTAAAAACATAAAGAGACAGGAGACAGACATGACCGAAATACTTCGTGACGTTGCTGCATTCGCCTCCCTAGCCATGTTCGTTGGCAGCATGTCGCTGATCATGTTGGCGCTCTGACAACTCTTCCGGCAAAGCTGTAGAGAGAGGCTTTGCCGGAGCAAACTCCGCTGGACTTCGCATCTTGGAACGTTGAAAATCGCGCCGATTCAGAATGCGTGAGGATAGACCCGATGGGCGAAGCAAGCGGCGGCAAGGACGCTTCCGATCTCTTGGGTGGAAGCCCCGGTTTTGTTCATCTTCGGGTGCACTCGGCTTATTCGCTCCTGGAAGGCGCTTTGCCGCTGAAAAAGATCCTGGGTAAAGCGGTTTCCGACAGCCAGCCTGCCATTGCGATCACCGACACCAACAATCTCTTCGTTGCGCTCGAATTTTCCCAGAAGGCGATCGGCGACGGCGTACAGCCGATCATTGGCTGTCAGCTGTCGATCGATATGGAGGACGCGTCGGGCGAGAAGCGCAATGGCCATGTGGCCAAATTGCCTTCGCTTGTCGTTCTGGCTGCCAATCCGGCAGGCTATGAGCGTCTGGTCGATATCGTCAGTCGCGCCTATCTCGGCGGCGATGCCGGTCACGCGGTGCATGTGAAGATGTCCTGGCTCGAAGAGGCGGGCACCGAAGGGCTGATTGCGCTAACCGGCGCATCCGACGGCCCTGTGGACCTGATGTTGAAGGACGGCCACAAGGCGCAGGCCGAGAACCGGCTTCTGGCGCTGAAGGCGCTGTTTGGCGATCGGCTTTATGTCGAGCTGCAGCGTCATGGCAACTACGACCGCAGCCATGAGCGCCGCATGGTGCAACTGGCCTATGATCATGATTTGCCCCTGGTCGCGACCAACGAGGCCTTCTTCCCTTCGCGTGCCGACTACGATGCCCATGACGCCCTGATGGCGGTGGCCCACAACGCCATCGTCTCGGACGACAACCGGTTTCGCCTGACCCCGGATCATTATCTGAAGAGCCGGGCCGAAATGGTTGAGCTTTTTTCCGATCTGCCGGAAGCGCTCGACAATACGATCGAGATTGCACGGCGTTGCTCTTTCATCCTCGACACGCGCAAGCCGATCCTGCCGCGCTTCACCGGCGGCAGTGATGATCCGCAGGAGGCGGAGCGCGAGGAAGCCCTCGAACTTAGGCGGCAGGCAGTCGAAGGCCTTGACATGCGTCTGGCAACGCTCGGCATGGCCAAGGGCTACGCGGAGAACGAATATCGCGAGCGGCTCGATTTCGAATTGTCCGTTATCGAGCGCATGAAGTTTCCCGGCTACTTCCTTATCGTTGCCGACTTTATCAAATGGGCCAAGCAGCACGATATTCCGGTCGGGCCAGGCCGTGGTTCCGGTGCAGGCTCGCTGGTCGCCTATGCATTGACCATCACCGACGTCGATCCACTGCGCTTCTCTCTTCTGTTCGAACGCTTCCTCAATCCGGATCGCGTCTCGATGCCCGACTTCGACATCGACTTCTGCCAGGATCGCCGCGAAGAGGTAATTCGCTACGTCCAGCAGAAATACGGCCGCGAGCAGGTGGCACAGATCATCACCTTCGGGTCCTTGCAGGCCCGTGCGGCTCTGCGCGATGTCGGCCGTGTGCTGGAAATGCCTTACGGCCAGGTCGACCGTATCTGCAAGCTGGTTCCCAACAACCCGGCCAATCCGACGCCTTTGTCCAAGGCCATCGAGGAAGAGCCGAAATTCCAGGAGGAAATCGACAAGGAGCCGGTTGTCGGCCGATTGCTCGATATCGCCCAGAAGATCGAAGGCCTCTATCGCCACGCCTCGACCCATGCCGCCGGCATCGTTATCGGCGACCGGCCATTGTCGAAGCTGGTCCCGATGTATCGCGATCCGCGCTCGGACATGCCAGTCACCCAATTCAACATGAAATGGGTCGAGCAGGCGGGCCTCGTCAAGTTCGACTTTCTCGGCCTGAAGACCTTGACGGTTCTGAAGACCGCGGTCGATTTCGTCGTCGAGCAGCGCGGCCACAAGGTCGATCTGGCGGCGATCCCGCTCGACGACCAGCCGACCTACGAAATGCTGTCGCGTGGCGAAACCGTCGGCGTGTTCCAGGTGGAAAGTGCCGGCATGCGCAAGGCGCTGATCGGCATGCGGCCCGACTGTATCGAGGATATCATTGCGCTGGTCGCGCTTTATCGCCCAGGCCCGATGGAAAATATCCCGACCTACAACGCCCGCAAGCACGGTGAAGAGGAAATCGAATCGGTCCATCCGTCGATCGATTATCTGCTGAAGGAAACCCAGGGCGTTATCGTCTACCAGGAACAGGTCATGCAGATCGCCCAGGTCCTGTCAGGCTATTCGCTCGGCGAGGCCGATCTTCTGCGCCGCGCCATGGGCAAGAAGATCAAGGCGGAGATGGACCAGCAGAGCGCCCGTTTTGTCGACGGCGCGGTGAAGAACGGCGTCTCCAAGCCGCAGGCAAGCAACATCTTCGAACTGCTGGCCAAGTTCGCCAATTACGGCTTCAACAAGTCGCACGCCGCAGCCTACGCGATCGTTTCCTACCAGACCGCCTTCATGAAGGCGCATTACCCGGTTGAGTTCCTGGCCGCGTCGATGACGCTCGATATGTCCAACACCGAAAAGCTGGTGGATTTCCGCCAGGATGCCGGGCGCCTCGGCATCGAGGTCGTGCCGCCGTCGGTGCAGACCTCGTTCCGCCATTTCCAGACCGGTCCGAACAGGATCTTCTACGCGCTGGCCGCGATCAAGGGCGTCGGCGAAGCGGCCGTCGATCATATCGTAGAGGTGAGGGGCGACACGCCTTTTGCCGATATCGAGGATTTCTGCCTGCGCATCGATCCCAAGCAGGTCAATCGCCGCGTCTTCGAAAGCCTGATTTCCGCCGGCGCTTTCGATTGTTTCGGCCATGACCGGGCCGAAATGAGCGGCAGTCTCGACCGGATCATGGGTTATGCCCAGCGCGCCCAGGAAAATGCCGTCAGCGGCCAGTCCGACATGTTCGGCTCAGGCGGTGCGAGCGGCCCGGAACGCATCGCCTTTGCGCCCTATACGCCGTATCTGTCGTCGGAAAAGCTGATGCGCGAGTTCCAGGTGCTCGGCTTCTATCTCTCGGCCCACCCGCTTGATGCCTACCGTTCGCTGCTCGACAAGCTGCGGGTGCAGAATTTTGCCGATTTCTCCGTCGCGGTAAAACAGGGCGCAACGGCCGGCCGGCTTGCCGGCACCGTGATCTCCAAGCAGGAGCGCAAGACCCGCACCGGCAACAAGATGGGCATCGTCACCTTCTCCGATGCGTCGGGCCAATACGAAGCCGTGCTGTTCTCGGAAGGCCTCAATCAATATCGCGACCTGCTGGAATCCGGCAAATCCTTGGTCATCCTGGTGGCAGCCGAGGAGCGCCCGGAAGGCATCGGTCTGCGCATCCAGACGGCGCAGTCGCTGGAGGAACAATCGATCCGCATGCAGAAGGCGATGCGCGTCTACGTTCGTGATTCCGGGCCTTTGCGCGCGGTCGCTGCCCATCTGAACGCCCGCGGTGATGGCCTTGTCTCTTTCATTGTCATCAAGGATGACGGCATGCGCGAGATCGAGGTCGAACTGACGGAAAAGTTCCGAATCTCGCCGGAGATCGCCGCCGCGATGCGCTCGACACCGGGCGTGCTGGACGTGGAATTGGTGAGCTGACGCTCAGCCTCTGGGCACCGGCCGTGTCACGGTAATGAAATCGGTTCCGTCCCCTGTTTCCATGCCGAGACCCATGTCCGAAATGGTGATCGACGTGCCCTCGCTGAGCATGGTCTCGATCTTGGCGCGGATGTCGCCGGGCATATTGATCCGGGCGAGTGCAGCTTCGACGCTGAAGACAGACTGATCGTCGGCCGGTGTCGTAATGCCCAACCGCTTCATCGCCTGGGCGGGTAGATGGTTTTCCAGCGTGACCGAGCGCCATTCGGCCTTGCCCTTGAAGCGGTCGACTGAGGTCGCCTCGATGAAATGCGTGCCGAGCGCAAGCTCCGGATTGGCGATCGAAATTGGCGCTTCGAACAGCGGCTTGAATTGTTGGCGGATCATGATCTGGCCGGCCGGCGGCGTGCCTTTTCCGGCGGACGTGTAGAGCGCTTCGAGGAAGACCGGCGACAGGATGGCACCATCCTTCTCGATCGACTTCCATCGTTTGTAGCCCTTGACCGCCGCCATGGTCTTTGAGCCCATCAGTCCGTCTGGAATGCCGATATCGAAGCCGAGATCGGCAAGCAGGCGTTGCACGTCGAACACTTGTTCGCGCTGGCTGCGCCGGGTGATCAGGATCCTGAGGGCCGGCTCGTCTTCCTCAAGGATCAGCGAGGCGGATGCACCCGCTTTAGGAGGCAGCTGGTTCATCGCCACTTCGACCGGCTTCAGCGATGCGTCGATCGTCGTGGGCCGCAGTTGAACATCCGACAGCAACTGGCCGTCGGCAACCGGTATGCGCGGCACGAACAGCGTCGAATGTGACAGCGGGCGCGGCGCCACCGGATCATCGGTGATGATCACATGCGCACCGCGTTCGGTCATGGAAAAAAGCGACTTGGCAAACCCGGCCGGCAGGCGCACGCAGCCATGCGAGGCGGGATAGTTCGGCACCTTGCCCTCGTGCAGGGCGATGCCGGACCAGGTCAGTCGCTGCATGAACGGCATCGGCGCGTTCGAATAGAGATTCGACTCGTGATATTTGCGCTTCTCGAGGATCGAAAACACGCCGGAAGGCGTTGTATGTCCGGCTTTTCCGGTCGAGACCTTGGAGGTGGCAACGATCTGGTCTCCGTCATAGACTGTGAGCATCTGGTCGGCCTTCGACACATAAATCTGCAGCGGGCCCGATCCATTCGCAAGGCTTGGCGAGACGAGCGCCGTGCTGGTGGCAAGGCAGAGAGCGAAGGTGAAGACAAAACGCTGGAACATGGACCGACCGTTGATACGCAATACTGGATGGCGCCGATCCTATGTCGTGAAGTTTAAGAAAAGTTTCGTCCGGACGTTTCCAAATGCGCAAACACGCGACTGTGACTTTGCTGCACGATTTGTCCACAGTGGGGGAGGGGTGTCAGACGGCGCGGGACATGCGAGGCCGAAGTTGCGGCGAGGCCAGCGCCAGAAGCAGTGCCGCCAGCGGTAGGGAAAAGCCGTAGCCCAGATGCTTGAAACCGACGGCACCGACGAGACCGCCGAGAAAGAAAGCCAGCACGATCGGGACCAGCACTCCGAGCTTTTTGCCGTCGGCGATCACAGGGGCATGGTGCGCAAGCCTCGCGACCTTTCGGTAGCCGAGTTTGCCAAGCTCGATGCCGATATCGGTCACCATGCCAGTGAGGTGTGTCGTGCGGATACGGGCGCCGGAGATCTTGGTGATGGTCGCGTTCTGCAGGCCCATGATGAAGCACAGCAACGGCGCAATGACCATCACCATGATCGGTGCATGTGGCAGGGTAGCCCCGATGGCACCAAAGGTGATCAGCAGGGCTGATTCGAGCGCCAGTGGATAAGCATATTGCTGGCGCCTCGCGTGGCGTCTGGCCCAGTTGATCAGGATCGCTGCGCAGGCGGCACCGGCGGTGAAGAAGATCAGCGCCGTCAGACCGACACCGACAAGTCCGACAAGGCCAAGCGCCAGATTGTCCGCGATCGATGAAACCACGCCGGTCATATGCGATGTATACTGGCCGATCGCCAGAAATCCGCCGGCATTGATCGCACCGGCAACGAAGGACAGCACCACGCCGAGCATGACGTCATTGGGCATATTGCGCCGATGCGACGCCGCCATGCGAAAGATCCGCAGCGATTTGCGCCGTGCAAGTGGTGCGCGCTTGGGTCTGACAATCTGGCTTTGCGAAGCACTCTGCAATGGACTTGTCCTAGGATCGTTTGGACGGGAAGGTATAGCCGGTCTGCACAGTACCCTTGCCGAACTTGTCCCGCAATTTGTCCATCGCCGCCTCGGCTGCTGCCCGTCGTGACGCCTGCGCATCGACCAGGTCGGGCGGATCGGCGACCGAGGGGTCCTGGAGATCGCTGACCCCGATGCCGATCAGGCGAAAGCGCGTCCCGTCGGTTTCCTTTTCCAGCAGGGACAGGCCGGTGCGGAAGATCCGGTCGGCGAGCTGCGTCGGATCATCCAGCTTTCTGTTTCGCGTTCGCGTCTTGAAATCCGATGTCTTCAATTTCAGGACGACGGTCTGTCCGGCGATGCCGTGACGCTTCAAGCGCCACGCCACCTTTTCCGACAGTTCCCGCAGGTGTTTGATCAGGTCGTCCGCCCGGCTGATATCCTCGAAAAACGTCGTTTCCGCCGATACGCTCTTGGCCGCCTCGTTGGCATGCACGTCGCGATCATCGATCCCGCGCGACAGCCGCGACAGCCGCTGACCCATGACGCCGTAGCGCCGCATCAGGTCGGTTTCGTCCATGGTCTGCAACTGGCCGATGCTACGGATGCCGTCCTGCGCCAGCGTGGTGGCAAAGGCCTTGCCGACGCCCCAGATCATCGTCACGGGCTTGTCGGACAAAAACCGCACGGCTTCCTCCTCGCCGATCACCGAAAAGCCGCGCGGTTTCTGCAGGTCGGAAGCCACCTTGGCCAGAAACTTGCAGTAAGATAGCCCGACAGAAATGGTGATGCCGATTTCCTGCTCGACCCGTCGGGCAAAGCGGGCCAGCACCATGGCCGGCGGCTCGTGATGCAGGAGTTGCGTGCCCTTCAGCTCCAGAAATGCCTCGTCGATCGAGATCGGCTGAACCAGCGGCGTCAGTTCCTCCATCAGCGCCCGCACTTCGCGGCCGACCCGAACATATTTCTCCATGTCCGGACGGATCACGACGGCCTGCGGGCAGGCTTCCAGCGCCTTGAACATCGGCATGGCCGAGCGCACGCCGTGAATGCGTGCGACATAGCAGGCCGTCGAGACCACGCCGCGCTTTCCGCCACCGATGATCACCGGTTTGTCGACCAACTCCGGATTGTCGCGTTTCTCGATCGAGGCATAGAACGCATCGCAGTCGACATGGGCCAGCGTCAGCTGATGCAGTTCCGGATGATAGACAAGCCTCGGGCTTCCGCAGGCGTGACATCGCTTGCGGCCGTCCGGCTGCCCCTTGAGGCAGTCACGGCAAAAGCCCGGAAACTGTGGTTCGGTGTGGGTCATGACAGGAACAAATATTGAACATGGCCACAGTAGCGCATGTTTCTCATCACACAAGTCATGTCGGGAAACGATCTCCCGTCAGCCACCATTTTCCTTTGGTTGCCACGAGACGAGGCTCAGATGCCGAAATGGAGGGCGATCATGTCCTTCGCGTCGATCCAGCCAGCCGCCCGGCGCACATGCTCTGGCGGTGGTGGCGCGAATTTGTGGATCTCGACCGGTGGCGGCATGTAAACGAGCAGGCAATTGGGCACATGATCGCCGACCGACCGCAGGTTATGCGCCATGTCGTCGATGAAGGCGACGGGCAGGGAACGGTCCGCATGCAGTGCCGCCACCAGCGGACCCTTGGCTTCATCGGCAGCAATCAGCGGAAAGCTGAGGGTGAGTTGGTCGAGCAGCCGGCGGCGTGCATCCGCGTGCCGCGGCGGCATGGCTGTCAGAAAGACCAGATCCGCGTTGCCGGCCAGGGCATGCAGGGTATCGATCGCTTCGGCAAAGGGTGTCTGCCAGCGTTCCTGGGCAATGAAGAAATCATCGATGAGCGCCTGGACGGCGGTCGTATCCAGAATGCTCTCATCGAGCAGGGAGACGATGTTTCCGGCAAGTTTGAAGGAGCGCGGCAGGAGGCGATGACCGCGGCTTCCAAGGAAGGCTTCGAATGGCGTCGCAAATTGCAGCACGACATCATCGACATCACAGACGATCAGTGGTCTATCGGTGAGATGGATCTCCGAGATCTTGGCAAGCATCAGTATTGCCCGGAATCGAGGGACGGCTGGGAATAGTGCTGTGCAGCCTCAATGACGGTCTCCGGCTTCGTCTCTGTTGCCGCGCAGAAGGCCATCAGCGTCGGTTCATGTGCCATCAGGAAATCCAGCATCCCGGCGAGAAAGCCGGGATCATTGATGGCCTGGCGCATCTGGTCCGGCCGCACGCCGGAAAGCGCCAGAAAACGCGACAGCATCTCGGGCTCGCTGGCGAGCCAGCCCAGAACAGCCACGGCCGTTGCTTCGGCATCCTGGTTTATATGCCTGTTTTTCATGAAGTCTTTTCCTGTCTGCCTGTCGAATTACCGATTTCGAAACCAAATAGCACTACCATGCGTGATGACGGAAGATGCAACCCGCCGCCGGATCTCGCGTTGAAGATCTGAAGGGTGCGGGATAAGGGACCGGGTGAATGCCGAAAAAGGTAATGATTGTCGAAGACAACGAGCTGAACATGAAGCTCTTCCGCGATCTTATCGAAGCCTCCGGCTATGAGACCGTGCAGACGCGTAACGGCATGGAAGCCATGGATCTGGCCCGTCGGCATAAGCCGGATCTGATTCTCATGGACATCCAGTTGCCGGAAGTCTCCGGCCTTGAAGTGACGAAGTGGCTGAAGGAAGATCCGGACCTGCATGTGATCCCGGTCATTGCTGTCACCGCCTTTGCCATGAAAGGTGACGAGGAGCGTATCCGCCAGGGTGGTTGCGAGGCCTATGTGTCAAAGCCTATCTCGGTGCCGAAATTCATCGAGACCATCAAGACCTATCTTGGGGACGCGTAAGGAAACCAGCCATGACCGCGCGTATCCTTGTTGTCGACGATATCCCTGCCAATGTGAAGCTGCTCGAGGCTCGGCTGATGGCTGAGTATTTCGAAGTGCTGACCGCGGACAATGGTCGTGACGCGCTCAATATCTGCGACAGCACGCAGGTGGACGTTATCCTGCTCGATATCATGATGCCGGAAATGGATGGGTTCGAGGTCTGCGAACGATTGAAGTCCAATCCGCGCACCGCCCATATCCCTGTCGTCATGGTGACGGCACTCGATCAGCCTTCCGACCGGGTCCGCGGCTTGAAAGCGGGTGCCGACGATTTCTTGACCAAGCCGGTCAACGACCTGCAACTGATCTCACGGGTGAAAAGTCTCGTCCGCCTGAAGACACTCGCCGACGAATTGCGGATCCGTTCCGACGAGACCCGCCACGCCGGCATCGAGGACGCACTGCGTCTGCATGACGGGCGTCTGGACGAACCTGCGCAGATCTTGCTGGTCGACAGCCGCGGCGCCTCTCAGGAGCGCATCATCAAATCCCTGAAGCCGATCGCGATGGTCAGCGCCATGTCGGATCCTCAGGCTGCCGTGTTTGAGGCGTCCGAAAACGTCTTTGACCTTGTCATCGTCAACTGCAATCTCGATGACTACGATCCGTTGCGGCTTTGCTCGCAACTGCGGTCGCTGGAGCGCACGCGTTTCATTCCGATCCTGCTGATCACCGAGCAGGGGGACGAGCAGATGATCATCCGGGCGCTCGATCTGGGCGTGAATGACTATATCGTCAGGCCGCTTGATCCGAATGAACTGGTTGCCCGCACGCTGACCCAGGTACGCCGCAAGCGCATCAATGATCAGCTACGCAACAGCGTGCGCCAGACTGTGGAGCTGGCCGTCACGGACGGGCTCACGGGCCTTCACAATCGACGGTATCTCGACAACCACCTGCGGACGCTGTTTGCCCGCGCCATGGCGCGTGGAAGGCCGCTGACGCTTTGCATCACGGATATCGACCGCTTCAAACAGGTCAATGATGTTCACGGCCACGATGCGGGCGATGAAGTCCTGAAGGAATTTGCCGGACGTATCCGAGGCACTGTGCGGGGCGCCGATCTCGCCTGCCGCTACGGAGGCGAGGAATTTGTCGTTGTCATGCCGGACACATCGGCCGAAGTCGCAACCGTGGTCGCCGAGCGCTTGCGCGGCATGATCGAAGCGCGGCCCTTCCAGCTTCGATCCGGCGAGAAGTCCCTGATGCTGACCGCGTCGATGGGTATCGCAACGATGGGGCCAGGCATCGTCACGCCTGAACAGCTCTTGAAACAGGCAGACCGGGCGCTTTACGAGGCAAAGAACTCGGGCCGCAATCGGGTAGTCGCCGCCGCTGCTTGAGCAGATCGCGGAGGGCGGAAAATCCATTACTAAAATCAGGGTGTTGCGTTGGCCCTGCGGGTCGTCGATTATGTGCTTGTTCACAGCTTTGTGGTCTGCCGTTCAACTGAGCAGACATTTCGAATGCTGATGGGATTTTGAGCAGTTACAAAGCCTACTTTCTGAAGGCCGACAACTATTAATTTGCCCATAGTGTCCTCAAGGACACACTCCCGCGCGCCTTGTTCCGCGTTCCAGCTCAAACATATTATAAAAATTGGTGTGTATACGGCCGCTCCGCGTCGGGAGTATGTTGTTAATCGCGTTTCTGCGGGATTTAACTTCACCTATACTCAGGGAAACCTTGGTCAATGCCAAGTAAAAATTTTACTTTAATTGTCTTTCGCCCAGTCTATGCGCAATCCTTGATAGTTAATTTAACCATAATTGAATCGCTGACTGTCCCGCGGTTAATAAAGTGTTGATTTTTTTCTCTAGTTGAGTGATTTTGACTGTGTGGAACAAAACCTCTCGAAGAGGTTCTTGATACCCCATGATGCTCAGGTCCGCCGCATCTCCTGGGTCGTGGGGTCGGTCGGTTGGTATGCAACGTCCAAAACGGTTCCTCGTGCCGTGTTTGTGTGCCGACCGACCCCCTTATCTAAAAACACCGGTCTCCGTGAGGAGGCCGGTGTTTTTATTTTCAGCACATGATCAATCGGCGGTCGCCAGTCAGCCCCAAAAGAAAAAGGCGCGTCACTCGCGTGACACGCCTTTTTGAAAGGAAAAGATCAAGGCTTACTTGATCTTGGTTTCCTTGAACTCGACGTGCTTGCGCGCGATCGGGTCATACTTCGTCTTGTTCATCTTATCCGTCATCGTACGGCTGTTCTTCGTGGTAACGTAGAAGAAACCCGTGTCGGCCGTCGACAGAAGCTTGATCTTGATGGTTGTAGCCTTGGCCATGGTCGTCCTGCCTCTAATAAACTAAGCCGTGGACGACTGAACGAGGCCCCCGGCAAATCTGGCGCGAAACTACAAATCGCGCCCGAAAAGTCAAGTCTATTTCGGGCTAAAAAGCCAACGCCCCAGGGAAACAACGACATAGAGGGCAAAGAAACCCGCTATTGCCCAGGCAAAACCGTCATTGCCGGAGATATCGATCGCCGCACCGATTGCCTGTGGACCGGCGACGGTCCCCACCGCGTAGCAGAAAACGAAGGCGGCATTGGCCGCCGCAAGGTCTGCGCCGGTGAGTCGTGAACCGAGATGACTGAGACCGATTGTGTAGAGCCCCGACACGCTGCCGCCCCAGAAAAGGAGGACTACGGCCATCAACTGCCAGTTTGATGACAACCAGGGGAGGGCGAGCGACCCGGCAAGGCCGATCATGGCCAGCGCCGACAGCAACAGCCGGCGATCCTTCATCCGGTCTGACAGAAGGCCGAGCGGGATCTGGAACACCATGTTGCCGATACCCATGACGGTCAGCAATAGCGCGGCCTGGGTCTCTGTGAAGCCGGTGCGCGTGGCGTAGATCGGAAACAAGGATAGCCCGCCTGCTTCGACAGCGCCAAAGACGAAGACCGCCACCGTCGCGCTCGGCACCAGGAAGATATAGCGCAGGAAATGGCGCTCGGGTTTTTCGTCCAGGATGGGGCTTTCGTTACGGGCGATGTAGATCGGGATTGCCGCCGCCAGGATGGCTATCGCGCCGATGAGGAAGGGCAGCAGACCATCGCTGCCGATCACAGAGAAGAGCAGGGGGCCTGATGCAAAGCCAACGGCGAGAACTGTTGCATAGATGCCGAGAACCAGCCCACGGCGCCTCTGCGGGGCGGCGGCGTTGATCCAGAATTCCGACAGGATGAACAGTGTCGTCGTCGTACCATGGAAGACCAGCCGCAGAGGGAACCACATCCAGAACTGTTCGGCATAATAGAAGCCGACGGCGCTGATGGCGGCCAGCACGACGGCCCAGAGCATGGTCCGCGCGACGCCGAACGCATGTGCCATCTTGGTCGAGATCGGCGCAGCGATCATCGCCGCAATGCCGGCCATGGCCGAGTTGAACCCGATCATCGTTGAGGAGATGCCACGTTTTTCCAGGATGATGCTGAGCAGTGGCAGACCCAGTCCAATGGCGATGCCGACGGCCGAAATTGCGGAGATTGCAGCAAACAGCGACGGCCAGTGAATATCGTCGCGATGGCCGTTTAGCCCGTTCGTCTGCTCAGACATGCAGCGCCCTCAGGCAAAAACAGCAGACTGCGCGGCAGGAATACGAAGGAATGTCCGGGTTGGGCAACAGGGAATGGGGCATGTCGAATGGCATTGGTGCGTATCTATCTCCCAGGATGTCCATAAGGACTGCGACATGTTCAGACTGCAAATCGCGCGCAAGTCAAGTGGCCGAAACCCCGTCCGCCAGAGCGAATCGGGTTCAGACGGCGGCGAGTTTTGTTTCTATCGGTAAACACAGGCATAAGATTAAAGCTAATGTGACGACGCGGCTGAGGGACCTTCAATCCCCGTGCGCCGGACCGATCTCTTCGACTTCGTCCTCGCGTCCGCTGAACCCGTGCATCTTCAGCGCCCATTGCAGGCCGACAACTCCGCCCTTGATCGGCTGCAGGCTGAGCAGCGAGGCAATCACCCCGATAGGGGCCCAGATGGCGAAATGCACCCAACCGGGCGCTGGAAACGCGAGATCTGTCAGCATGAAACCACCGACCAGCACGTGGCCGAGTACCAGGATCACCAGATAGGCAGGCAGGTCGTCTGCTCGGTGATGATGATAGGCCTCGCCACAGGCAGCGCAATTGTCCACGACCTTCAGATACTTGCGAAACAGCTTTCCCGAACCGCAAGCCGGACAACTGTTCAGCATGCCGCGTTTGATCGAGCGGCCGAGCGGCCGCTCAACCTGAGCGCCACCCCCGTATTGGGCTGCGCCCTCCGTCGGCTTGCCATTCGCCTGGGCCGCATCCAGTGGGTTCAATGTCATGTCCGTCATCTCCGTGGTGACAGCTGTCACCGTCTGGGGCGATTGGGTCGTGTTCCGGGTTTTTTCCCGCCCGGGCGGCCGGATCTCTGGCCTGACTTGTGGAAAGACCGGGTGCCGACCGGCAGCTTTCGGCCTTCGCTCAGCATTTCGAACCGCAAGGCGCCGGCAAGCGGCGCTGCTTCCGCCAGCTTGACTTCGACGCTGTCGCCGAGCTGGTAGCCGAGACTGGTCCTTTCGCCGACCAGCGCCTGATGCGCTTCATCGTAGATATAGTAGTCGCGGCCCAGCGTGGACACCGGCACGAAGCCGTCCGCGCCAAATTGCGGCAGGCTGATGAACAGGCCCGCCTTGGTCACGCCAGAAACCCGGCCATCGAATTCTTCGCCGATCCGGCCGGCGAGATGATGCGCGATCAGTCGGTTGATCGTGTCGCGCTCGGCCGCCATGGCACGACGCTCGAAGGTCGAGATCTCGGCGGCGATATCGTCGAGACTTGCCTCTTCCTCCGGTGTGATGCCGCCTTCGCCAAGGCCCAGCGACCCGACCAGCGCCCGATGCACGATCAAGTCGGCATAGCGGCGGATCGGCGAGGTGAAGTGGGCGTATTTCAGCAGGTTGAGACCAAAATGGCCGATATTCTCAGGGCTATAGATCGCCTGGCTCTGGCTGCGCAGCACCATCTCGTTGACCATGATCTGGTGTGGCGTATCGACCGCCTTGGCCAGGATGCCGTTGAACGAGTTGGAGCGCAGATTGCCGCCCTTCACCAGCGAGAAGCCGATCGTCGCCAGGAACTCGCGCAGCACCTCCTGCTTGGAGAGCGTCGGCGCGTCATGGATGCGGTAGACAAGCGGCTGGCGCTTTGTTTCCAGCGTTTCTGCCGCCGCAACATTCGCCTGGATCATCATTTCTTCGATCAGCTTGTGCGCATCGAGCCGTTCGGGAACATGCACACGGTCGACGGTGCCGTCTTCCTTGAGGATGATCTTGCGCTCCGGCATGTCGAGTTCGAGCGGCTGGCGCCGGTCTCGCCCGCGTTTCAGCGTCGCATAGGCCGCCCAGAGCGGCTTCAGGATAGGTTCGAGCAGCGGCCCGGCCTTATCATCAGGCTTCCCATCGATCGCTGCCTGCGCCTGCTGGTAGGAGAGCTTGGCGGCGCTCTTCATCATGATGCGATGGAACGTATGGCCCGCCTTGCGGCCCTCGTGCGAAAAGACCATGCGCACCGCAAGCGCCGGACGATCGACGCCTTCGCGCAGCGAGCAGAGATCGTTGGAAATGCGCTCGGGCAGCATCGGCACGACGCGATCGGGAAAATAGACCGAATTGCCGCGCTTCAGCGCCTCGCGGTCGAGCGCCGATTTCGGCCGTACGTAATAGGAAACATCGGCAATCGCCACCGTGACGATCACGCCGCCTGGATTGTCCGGTGAAGGATCCGGCTCGGCATAAACGGCATCGTCGTGGTCCTTGGCGTCGGCCGGATCGATGGTGATCAGCGGCACATCGCGCCAGTCCTCGCGATGCGACATCGAGGCGGGTTTTGCCTCTTCCGCCTCGGCAATGACCGACTGCGGGAAGATATAGGGAATGCCATGCGCATGGATGGCGATCATCGAGATCGCCTTTTCCGTGGCGACCGAACCCACCACGTTCAGCACGCGCGCGCGCGTCAGGCCAAGCCGGCTGGAGCGCGCGACCTCGACTTCGACCAGATCGCCGTCCTTGGCCTCGCCAAGATCCGCCGCATCGATCTGCAGCTCTTCGCCACGCCGTTCGATCGGCATCAGGCGCGCGCCGCCGTCTGCCATGGCACGCAAGACACCGAGCAGGGCTCCGCGCTGTTTGTCGATGATCTTGATGACACGGGCTGTATAGGCAGGCCCGGCCCGGTCCTTGGACGGGAAGATCTTCGCCAGCACCCGATCACCAAGTCCGCCGACGGGTGACTTGCCCTTGGAGCGGTCGCTGCTCGACTGTCGGATGGACACCGCTGGTGCGGCGCCAAGCTCTTCCGGCCATTCCGCCGGACGGCCGATCAGGTCTCCATCCTTGTCGCGGGTGGTGATGTCGAGGACAGTCACGGGTGGCAGGGCACCGGGACGCGCCAGCGTCTTGCGGTTCTTGGTCAGCATGCCGTCGTTTTCGAGGTCCTTCAGCGCCTGTTTCAACTCGACGCGTTGTTCACCCTTCAAGCCGAATGCCTTGGCGATCTCGCGCTTGGAGGCCCGGTCAGGATTGTCGGTGATGAACTGCATCAGAATATCGCGTGGCGGCACCTCGCCATGGATGATCACCGGCTTGTCCGGCACGGCTCCAGCTGCCGCATTGGCCGCCCGCCGAGCCTTGCGATTGGCGGGACCGGTCGAGTGGCCATGTTCAGGCGGCAGTTTGGTCAATGTCAGCTCTTCTTCGTTTTGCTGGCCGCCTTGGCCTTCGGCTTGGCGGCAGATGTCTTCTTCGGCTTGGTCTCGGCGCCATCGGCAGCCTTCGCCTTGGTGGTTTTTGTCGTTTTTGCTGCGGTCTTGGTACCCGCTTTGGCCGGTGCCTTCTTTGCCTTGGCCTTGCCGCCACCATCCTTGGCGATGCGTTCGGCGATCAGAAGCAGCGCTTCTTCGACCGTGACCGCCTGCGGCTCCTTACCCTTCGGCAGCGTGGCGTTGACCTTGCCCCAGTTCACGTAAGGACCATAACGTCCCTCGCGAACCGTCATCGCGCCGCCATCGGGATGGTCGCCCAGTTCCTTCAGGGCGACGGCGGCGGCTCGTCCGCCCGGTCCCTTACTCTGCTTTTCAGCCAGAACTGTGACCGCACGATTGAGGCCGATGGTGAACACGTCCTCGATGCTCTCGACATTGGCATAGGTGCCTTCATGCAGGATGAACGGCCCGTAGCGGCCGAGGCCGGCCGAAATCAACTTGCCGCTTTCCGGATGCAGGCCCACCTCGCGCGGCAGGGCAAGCAGTGACTGCGCCTTGTCGAAATCGATGTCTGCCGGAGACCAGCCCTTGGGCAGCGAGGAGCGTTTGGCTTCCTTGCCGTCGCCGCGCTGGACATAGGGCCCAAACCGGCCGGACCGCAGCGAAATCTCTTCTTCGGTGACGGGATCCTTGCCGAGAGCCTTCGGCTCGTTGCTGCCGGCTTCCGCTTCCGCGCCGTTTTCGGAGGAAAGCTGGCGGGTGAAGTTGCATTCCGGATAGTTCGAGCAGCCGACAAAGGCGCCGTACTTGCCGAGCTTGAGCGAAAGGTTCCCTGTGCCGCAGACCTGGCAGATACGCGGATCCGAGCCGTCCTCGCGCTTCGGGAACACCAGAGGCGCCAGCGCTTCGTTCAGCGCATCCAGAACATTGGTGACACGCAGTTCCTTGGTGTCTTCGATCTGGCCGAAGAAATTCGTCCAGAAGTCGCGCAGAACGTCCTTCCAGTTGAGCTCGCCGGCTGAAATCTTGTCGAGCTTCTCTTCCAGATCCGCCGTGAAGTCGTATTCGACATAGCGCGTGAAGAAGCTTTCGAGGAAAGCCGTCACCAGCCGGCCCTTGGAATGCGGGATCAGCTTGCGCTTGTCGATGATGACATATTCGCGGTCGGAAAGTGTCTTCAGCGTCGCGGCATAGGTGGACGGACGGCCGATGCCGAGTTCTTCCATCTTCTTGATCAGCGAGGCTTCCGAATAACGCGGCGGCGGTTCGGTAAAGTGCTGGCTGGCATTGACCTTCTGCTTGGCCAAGGCCTCGCGCGCATTGATCTCCGGCAGGCGGCCATCCTCGTCGTCGCCATCCTCGACGGGTTCGCCCTCTTCTTTTTGGTCGGTATAGGCGGCGATGAAGCCATCGAAACGAATGACGGAACCGACGGCGCGCAGGCCGGCCTTTTCGCCATTGTTGTCGGCAAGGATCTCGACGGTGGTGCGCTCGATTTCAGCCGACGCCATCTGGCTGGCGATGCCGCGCTTCCAGATCAGGTCATAGAGCTTCAACTGGTCGGCATCGAGGAAACGACGGACCTTGTCCGGCGACCGGCTGAACTCGGTCGGACGGATGGCTTCGTGCGCTTCCTGGGCATTTTTTGCCTTGGTTGAATACAAACGCGGCTTTTCCGGCACGTAACGCGGGCCGAATTGGTCGGCAACGGCGGCGCGGGCGGCATCGATCGCCTCCGGCGCCATCTGCACGCCATCGGTACGCATATAGGTGATCAGACCGACGGTCTCGCCGCCGATGTCGATGCCCTCATAGAGCTTCTGCGCAATCTGCATCGTTCGCGAGGCCGAGTAGCCGAGCTTAGATGAGGCGGCCTGCTGCAGGGTCGAGGTCGTAAACGGAGCGCCCGGATTGCGCTTGACCGGTTTGGCTTCGACGCTGTCCACGGCGTAGCGCGCGCCCTCGAGCAGCGCCTTGATCGTCGCGGCCTGATCGCCATTGGTCACCGAATTGCGCTGGATGCGCTTGCCGAGATGAGAAACCAGCTTGGCCTCGAATTCATCGCCGCGCGGCGTCTTCAAGAGAGCAGATATGTTCCAGTATTCTTCGGCAACAAACCGTTCGATCTCGTTTTCACGATCGCAGACCAGGCGCAGCGCCACCGACTGCACGCGGCCGGCCGAACGGGCGCCTGGCAGCTTGCGCCAGAGAACCGGAGACAGATTGAAGCCGACGAGATAGTCGAGCGCGCGGCGGGCCAGATAGGCATCGACCAGCGGTGTATCGATATCGCGCGGATTGGCCATGGCATCGAGCACGGCCTTTTTCGTGATCGCGTTGAAAACGACGCGCTTGACCGGCTTGTCGCCGATCACCTTCTTCTTTTTCAGAAGGTCGAGCACATGCCAGGAAATCGCCTCACCTTCGCGATCCGGGTCGGTTGCGAGAAACAGTCCGTCGGCGGACTTGACCGCATCGGCGATGTCCTTCATCCGCTTGGCCGACGCCGTGTCGACCTCCCAAAGCATTTCGAAGTCGTTGTCGGGAAGTACCGATCCGTCCTTGGCCGGCAGATCGCGCACATGGCCGAACGAAGCGAGCACCTTATACCCCGGTCCGAGGTATTTGTTGATCGTCTTGGCTTTGGCCGGGGATTCTACAACTACGACGTTCATTGCTTCTTTGCGCCTTCATCAGTGCTCTCAATCGGCAGCACAGTGCCTCGGCTTTGGAATACCGATTTTCCGACATGGAGGTCGAAAGCGCTGCGGTCAAGGGGCAAAGTCGATTTTCCGCGTTTGCAACGTGATGCAACCAATGAGAGTTTTGCAGTAATTTGCAATTTTTAAGAATTGCGCTATCGTGCATCTATGGGAACGAAGACGGCCTGTCAGCGACAGCGTCTGCAACTGTGAGCAATGTAGGATGGCAAGAGAGCCGATCGGTATAAATGGTCGCGAACCCAGCACGATGGCGAACATTGCCTACATCCGGCAGATGCTGGGCGAGTTGCGCGGCGTCGCCGAAAGCGAAGGTGCCGAGATGCTGTGTTACCTGATCGAAATGGCTTACGTCGAAGCCGGTGACGTGCAATCGGGACGTCGTGCGTTGTCACTCGGCCATGGTCAGCGAAACAAATCCCCCGGCGTGCCGATCTAGCCGACCGGCGATGTCCAGTTCCAAGAGGACCAGATAGACGGACGATGCCGGCAGGCCCGTATGCCGGATGATGTCGTCAATCTCGACAGGTGTCGGCCCAAGTGCATCGACGATGATCGAGCGTTCATCGTCATTCGGCGGCGCCGCCATGGCCCGTTTGCTGCCATCTTCATCGCCAGGTTCATCCGCTTCCGGCTGCCGGAACAGATCGATCCGCGACAAAGGTGCCAGCGCCTGAAGTACATCCGAAGACCGTGTCGTCACGGTAGCGCCGTCCTTCAGCAGGCCGTTGGTGCCTTCGCAGCGAGGATCGAGGGGTGAGCCGGGAACGGCAAACACCAGTCGGCCGAATTCGCCAGCCAGTCGTGCGGTGATCAACGAGCCGGACCGGGCGGCCGCCTCGATGACGACCACGCCGAGAGCCGTGCCGGCAATCAGCCGGTTGCGCCGCGGGAAATCGCGGGCTCGTGGTTCCCAGCCAAATGGCATCTCCGAAATCGCCAGTCCGCGCCCGTCGCAGATGGCGCGCAGCAGATCGATGTTTTCCGGTGGATAGGGCTGGTCGAGACCGCCGGCCATGGCCGCGATTGTTCCGGTATCGAGGCTTGCCCGATGGGCGGAGGCATCGATCCCGCGTGCCAGGCCGGAGACGATCGCGTATCCGGCCTGGCCGATATCGCGCGCCATCATCGCGGCAAATTTCGCGCCGCTGATCGAGGCATTGCGAGAACCGACAATGCCGACCGCCGGAAGTTCTGCGGCGGCAAGGTCGCCCTTTGCCGCGATCAGGGGAGGGGCACCATCGATCTGGCGCAGAGCTTGGGGATAGTCCGGCTCGCCGATGCCGATGAAGCGGGCACCGAAACGATGCGCAATGTCCAGTTCGCGCTCCGCATCGGAGATGCTGGCGATCCGGATGGTTCTGGACGAACCGCCCCGCCGCGACAGTTCCGGCAGGGCTTCGAGGGCGGATTCGGCAGAGCCGAAATGGTTGATCAGATCGCGAAAGGTGGCGGGCCCGACATTGTCGCTGCGGATCAGTCTCAGCCAGGCGATCCTCTGCCGGTCCGTCAGCGCAATCCCTTTTCGTCTTGCGCTATCGTCCGGCATGGCTCTCCTAGCCCTTGTGTCCGATCTTGCTTTCGGTTCCGGCGATCAGCCGTTCGATATTCGGTCTGTGGCGCCAGAAGGTTATGGCGGTCATGGCCGCGGTCACAAGTGCAGCCTCTTCAACCCCAAGTATCCACAACACAACCGGAATGACAAGTGTGGCGATGAGAGCGGACAGCGATGAGTAGCGGCTGATGAAGGCAACCGCGAGCCAGACCGCCGCAAAGACCAGAACCATCATCGGCGCGACGCCGAGCAGCGTACCGATATAGGTTGCCACGCCCTTGCCGCCCTTGAAGCCGAGCCAGATCGGAAAGAGATGGCCGATGAAGGCGGCAAAGCCCGCCAGCAGCCCGGCATTCTGGCCGAACAGCATCTGCGCGATCACAGCCGCAGCTGTGGCTTTCAATGCATCGAGGAGCAGCGTGACGGCAGCAAGTTTCTTGTTGCCGGTGCGCAGCACATTGGTCGCGCCGATATTGCCGGAGCCGATCGAGCGCAGATCGCCAAGACCGGCCATTCGGGTCAGCAACAGGCCGAAGGGGATGGATCCGAGCAGGTATCCCAGTGAGAGCACGGCGATAAGCGCCGGCCAGCCGATGGCAAGATAATTGACGCTAGGCACCGTGTTTCCCCCTGACTGTCTTATCTTATGCGAGTGCGTGCACGCAGCGCCCGGCGACATAGGTCGCGACCGCACGGCCCGAGAAGCGCGCATCCTCAAACGGCGTATTCTTCGAACGCCCCACCAGTTGATCCTTCGACACAAGCCACGGCTCGTCGAGATCGATCAGGGCAATATCGGCGCTTGCGCCCGGCTTCAGCGTGCCGGCCGGAAGGTCGAAGATTTCGGCCGGCCTTGTCGACATGGCATCGATCAGCCGCATCAGCGGCACATGGCCAGCGTGATGAAGGCGCAATGCCGCCGACAGCATGGTCTCAAGTCCGCTCGCCCCGTCGGCAGCCTCGCCAAACGGCAGGCGCTTGGTATCCACATCCTGCGGATCGTGCGACGAGACGATGATGTCGATGCTGCCGTCGGCAATCGCCTGCACCATGCCCATGCGGTCGTCTTCCGAGCGCAGCGGCGGATAGAGCTTGAAGAAGCTGCGATATTCGCCGATGTCGTTTTCGTTCAGCGACAGATGATTGATCGAGATTGCGCAGGTGACCCTGGCGCCACGCTTGCGCGCGACCTGAATGGCTTCGACCGATTCCGGCACCGAAATCTGGGCAGCGTGATATTTCGCCCTGGTCAGGGCGGCGATGCGCAGATCGCGCTCCAGCGGAATGATTTCGGTTTCCTTCGGGATGCCGGACAGGCCGAGCCAGCTGGCAAACAGCCCTTCGTTCATCACGCCATTGGCTGCCAGATATTTCTCGCGCGTCTCGAGCGCGATCACGGCATCGAATTCGCGTGCATAGGTCATCGCCCGGCGCAGCACCTGGCTGTCGTTCAGGCCGTGGCGGCCATTGGTGAATGCGACGGCACCGGCCAGTTGCAGCAGGCCCATCTCGGTCATCTCGGCGCTGATCATGCCCTTGGTCAGGGCCGCTGCCGGATAGACATTGACGATCGCCGTATCCCGCGCCGTCTTCTTGACGAACTCGACCAGGGCGATGTCGTCGATAACGGGGTCGGTTTCCGGCATCATGATGAAGGACGTCACGCCGCCGGCCGCCGCGGCGCGGCTGGCAGACGCAATCGTCTCGCGATGTTCATGGCCGGGTTCGCCGACAAAGACCCGTGCATCGACAAGGCCCGGAATGGCGGTGAGGCCACTGCAGTCGCGGATCTCGGCGCCGCCAGGCGCGCCCTGGTTCAGCGCGTCAGCGCCGGCTGCCAGGATCTTGCCGTCGGCACCGACGACGATCGTGCCGGTCTCGTCAAGCTTGCGCGAAGGATCGAGAACCCGGACATTCTTCAAGACGAGCGGTTTCATCATGCGCCCATTCCCTCGCTGCGCGGACCGTGGTTTTGCGACAGCAGCAATGTCTCCATGACGGCCATACGCACGGCAACTCCCATTTCCACCTGCTGCTCGATGACGCTCTGCGGGCCGTCGGCCACTTCTGACGCGATTTCGACACCGCGGTTCATCGGGCCGGGATGCATGACCAGGGCGTCCTCCTTGGCATATTTCAGCTTTTCGGCGTCGAGGCCGTAGAAGTGGAAATATTCCCGCACCGACGGCACGAAGGCGCCGGCCATGCGCTCGCGCTGCAGGCGCAGCATCATCACGACGTCGGCGTCTTTCAGGCCTTCCTTCATGTCGTGGAACACTTCCACGCTCATGTCGGCAATGCCGGCCGGCAGCAATGTCGCCGGAGCCACGACCCGGACGCGGGCACCCATGGCGTTGAGAAGAAGAATGTTGGAGCGCGCCACGCGCGAATGCAGCACATCGCCGCAGATCGCAACGATGATACGCGAAAGCTTGCCCTTGGCACGGCGGATGGTCAGCGCGTCGAGCAGCGCCTGGGTCGGATGCTCATGCTGGCCGTCGCCGGCATTGACCACCGAGCAGGCGACCTTCTGGGCGAGCAGGGCAGCAGCCCCGGCCGACGAGTGGCGCACCACCAGCACGTCCGGCCGCATGGCGTTCAGCGTCATCGCCGTGTCGATCAGCGTCTCGCCCTTTTTCACCGACGAATTGCCGACCGACATGTTCATCACATCGGCGCCAAGCCGCTTTCCGGCGAGCTCGAATGAGGCTTGCGTCCGGGTAGAGGCTTCAAAAAACAGATTGATCTGGGTAAGACCGCGCAAGGTGGAGGTCTTCTTCTCCCGCTGGCGGCTGATTTTCACGGCTTCGTCCGCCTTGTCGAGCAGGAACGTGATGTCCTGTTCGGTAAGGCCTTTGATGCCGATGAGATGGCGGTGGGGAAAGAAGACCATGGACGCCCTCCGTAGATGTCACGCGGTCTATAATGACTGGCAGGCGGCCGGGCAAGCATATGCTATGTGGATTGCGGCGCGTTCCCCATGTTAAACGAAATTCTTTGCGCTAGTAGAACGGCATGACCATAATGAACCGGACTGAAGAAAAACTCGCCGCCCTGAACCAGCCCAAGCCCTGGTCCGGTGTCAATGCCTACCGATCCGATCCGCTTCTCGTCGATCTGACCTCAACGCTCGCCCGCTCGCTTCGGGACGAATATGATGTGGTCGGCAAATACGTCACCTCGCCCGAGGCGCAGGAACTGGCCCGCATGGCCAATGCCAGCCCACCGCAATTGCGCACCCATGGCGTGCGCGGCGAGCGGCTGGACGTCACCGAATATCATCCGGCCTATCACGCGTTGATGCGCCGCTCCATGTCGTCGGGCCTGCATTGCTCCGTCTGGGAGAACCAGACGGACGCCCGCGGCCACGAACATAAGGCACGCGCCGTCCGCTTCTTCCTCACCGCCCAGCTCGAAAGCGGCCATCTTTGCCCGCTGACCATGACCAGCGCCTCGGTGGCAGCGCTTGTCGCGTCGCCGGCTGTGCAGAAGGAATGGACGCCGAAGATCCTGTCGCGCAAATACGATTCGGCCAACAAGCCGCCGATGCAGAAAAGTGCCGTCACCATCGGCATGGGTATGACAGAAAAGCAGGGTGGCACCGATGTGCGTGCCAACACGACGAGCGGCGAACGGGTAGGCGAGGGCATCTACCGCCTCTCGGGCCACAAGTGGTTCATGTCAGCGCCGATGAGCGATGCCTTCGTCATGCTGGCCCAGACCAAGGATGGCATGGGCTGCTTCCTCGTGCCGCGCCTGCTGGAGGACGGTTCTGCCAATGGCCTGGAATTCCAGCGCCTGAAGGACAAGATCGGCAATCGCTCCAATGCGTCCTCCGAGGTCGAGTTCGACGAGGCCTTCGGCTTCCTTCTCGGCACGCCTGGCGATGGCGTACGCACCATTCTCGACATGGTGACGCTGACCCGTCTCGATTGCGCCTTGGCCTCTGCCGGCATGATGCGCGCCTCGATGGCCGAAGCGGTTCATCATGTGCGCGGTCGTACCGTTTTCGGCAAGAAGCTGATCGACCAGCCGCTGATGACACGGGTCTTGGCCGACATGGCTTTGGATGTGGCAGCAGCGACAGCGCTCGCCTTCCGCCTTGCCGACAGCTTCGACCGTGCTCGCGAAAATCCGGTGGATGCGGCCTATGCCCGTGTTATGACGCCTGTGGTCAAATACTGGATCTGCAAGATCGCCCCCGGCCTGATCTATGAAGCGATGGAATCGATCGGCGGCAGCGGTTATGTCGAAGAGCGTCCGATTGCCCGCCACTACCGCGAGGCGCCGGTCAACGCGATCTGGGAAGGCTCCGGCAATGTCATGGCGCTCGACGTGCTGCGTGTGCTCAACCGCGGCAAGGATCTCTTCGAGACTCTGTTTGCCGGGCTTGAGCGTGATCTCGGCGCATCCGGCAAGAAGACCGTCGAAGTCCTGCGTGCAGCGACGGCTCTGGCTGAACGCGACGAGGGCGCCGGTCGCCTTCTGATCGAGCAGCTGGCGCTTGCCGCCGGTGCCGCTGAACTTTACCGGCTCGGCGCCGGCAAGATCGCCGATGCCTTCCTGGAAACCCGCCTGGCGGGCGGGTGGCGCCATACCTATGGCGTTCTCGACGCCCGTTTCGACGCCCGCTACGTGCTGGACCTGCTTTATCCCGCCGCCACCTGAGCGGCGAGGTAAAGTACGGCTGGAATGGTGAAGAAGGCGGCGACCGTCTGTACGGTGGCCGCTGCCGCATAAAGCTCGGCATCGCCGCCCATCTGTTTGGCCAGCACATAGCCGTTCATCGCCGTCGGTACGGCGGCACCGAGAGCCATCATCACCACGGTTTCGCCGCTCAGACCAAAGGTGAGCGCCAGTCCGACGGAAACCACCGGAAACAGGATCAGCTTGAGGAAGACCGAAAGGATAATGGCCGGCTGCGGCTTCAGCGCATCCTGGATGCGCAGTCCCGCGCCGACATTGATCAGGCCCAGGCTGAGCGATGAGGCGGCGACAAGCTCGACCGTGGTCATCAACGGATCGTAGATCCCGATGCCAAGCACATTGACGACAACGCCGAGCGCCGAGCCGATGATGATCGGATTGGTGATGATTCGGAGGGCAAACGCCTTGAAGCTGCGACCCCGGCCGGAAAACCAAACCATGATGCCGACATTGATCAGATTGAGCGGAACGATGATTGCCGCCATGATCACGGCGATGACCGCAAGGCCTTCCGGGCCGGCGAGCTTTTCGCCAATCGCCAGTGCCATGAAGCCGTTCCAGCGCGTCGCCGTCTGGAAGATCGAGGTATAGGCAGGGGCGCCCATGCCTCTGTTGCGAAGAAGCGGCCAGAGTGCCAGACAAACGCCCGACATGATACCCACCGCGAGCAGCGAGACAAGGCTGACGCTGCCGCTGTTCATCGCGGAAAAATTGGTTGTCGCCAATGTCTCGAACAGAAGTGCTGGAAACAGCACATAATAGCCGAACTGCTCCAGCCCGCCCCAGAAGCTGTCGTTGATCAGCGGCGTCCGCTTGAGCACGACACCGATCAGGACCAGCAGGAAGATCGGCAGGATGCTTTCGAAGATGATCAGCATGAAAAATGTCCGGACGCGCGAATTGGCAGCGCAACCGTTAAAGGGCGGGCCGCAGGCTGGCAACTGCTGAAACAGGGGATGGGCGCTCGTGCGCCAACGCCTTGCTCTGACTTATCCCCAATCGCCGTTAACCTTAACAAAGGGTTTACGTTGCGTCGTAGGACCGAACGCTGCAACTTTGCCATGGGACAGACGTTAAAGGGCAGGGCAGTGACGGGTGACGCGTCGGTACGACTGATCTTGACCATCATGATGATGGTCTTCTTTGCGGGATTGGCGCTCGATATTGCCGTTCCTGCGGTCGCGCTGACGTTGATGGCGGCATTGAAATGGCTGGTGGAAAACTGGCCGGCGGCGAATGATTCGCCGTCTGTGCGAAAGGCAGAAACGGCATGAAGACTTTCCTGCTTTTATGGGCGACGCCCATTGTGCTTCTCGGCACCTGGTACAGTCTGTCCTATTACGACATGAGCTTCGGCATCTTCATGCTGACCCGCCAGGCCCATGAATTGGTCTTCCAGATCTATGGCAATGTTCTGGGCATTCCGCCGGAAACCATTCCGCCGCTGGTCATGCGCGCGATCGTGGTCGACAGCGCCGTCCTCTTTGCCATCATCGGCTTTCGCCGCCGCAAGAAGATCATCGCATGGTGGAAGGCGCGTCAGGAAAAGTCTGAGCCGGTCTCATCCGAGGCGCGTGCCAGCATGGACAGCCTGTCCAGTGCACCCTGAAGAATGAAGCTGGCCGCCGCCGAATCGATCCGCTCCTTGCGCTTGGCGCGTGACACATCCATTTCCAGAAGCGCCCGTTGGGCGGCAACGGTCGACAGCCGTTCATCCCAGTAGATGAAAGGTATGTCGGTCTTTTCCGACATCGTGCGGACAAAGGCGCGTGTTGCCTGGACGCGCGGCCCCGCCGATCCGTCCATGTTTGTCGGCAGGCCGATGACGAAGGCTGCAATCTTTTCTTTCTCGGCAAATGCCAGCAACACCACCGCATCCTGGGTGAATTTGGTCCGGTGAATGACAGGGCGGGGCGTGGCAAAGCGCCGGCCAAGGTCCGATGCAGAGAGCCCGATCGTCTTGGTGCCGAGATCGAGACCGGCAATCGCCTGGTTCGGCAGCAGTTGTTCGGCGAGTTCCTCGAGGGTCAGCGTCGTCATTTCTGTTTTCCGGTCTTTCTCGCTCGTGCCTACTATCCGTCACGCGCATATGCCATATCTGATGGCGAGGGAACCCGTTACCCTTTCGACGTTATTCTAGGAGTTATTCATGAAGATCACCTGGCTCGGCCATTCCGCCTTCCGGCTCGACACCTCCAAGGCGAGCATCTTGATCGATCCGTTTCTGACCGGCAATCCGGGCTTCGCCGGCCTTGATGCCAAGGACACGGCGTCCGGCATTACCCATATTCTCCTCACACACGGTCACGGCGACCATGTCGGCG
Source organism: Rhizobium sp. CECT 9324 (assembly GCF_918741265.1). Taxonomy (NCBI): domain Bacteria; kingdom Pseudomonadati; phylum Pseudomonadota; class Alphaproteobacteria; order Hyphomicrobiales; family Rhizobiaceae; genus Rhizobium; species Rhizobium sp. CECT 9324. The sequence goes on from NZ_CAKKMZ010000001.1 coordinate 2,045,320, forward strand.
ATACGATCCGCCTGGCAAAGGACACCGGCGCGACTGTGCTCGCCAATGCCGATCTGGCCGCCTGGCTGGGCTCCAAGGGCGTCGAGAAGCTGGAGATGGGCAACACCGGCGGCACCGTGCATTTCGAGGGCTTTTCCGCTACCTTCACCAACGCCCTGCACTCGTCGGCACAACTGACCGAGGACGGCGTTTCACATTCGCTCGGCAGTGCCAATGGTCTGATGCTGCATTTCGACGGCGATGCCTCGCTGCTGCATATGGGCGACACCGACATTTTTTCCGACATGAAGCTGATCCACGAACTGCATCAGCCCGACATCGGTCTGGTTCCGATCGGCGATCGTTTCACCATGGGCGGCGCGGTTGCAGCGCTCGCCTGCCAGCGCTTCTTCGACTTCAAGACGGCCATTCCCTGTCACTATGGCAGCTTCCCGATTATCGACCAGACGCCGGAGAAATTCGTCGCGGGAATGGAGGGCACGCGCACCAAGGTTGTCACCCCTTCGGCCGGTCTTGCCCTGCAGCTCTGACAAATCCCCGTTGCACCCGCGCTTGACGGCCATTATAGCGAAGAAAACAGCTTATCTGGAGAATGCCGATGTCCGTTGATCTCGCAACCGTCAAGCGCGTCGCGCGCCTTGCCCGCATCGCTGTCAGCGAGGAGGAGGCAGAGCGCATGACCGGCGAACTGAACGGCATTCTCGGTTTCGTCGAGCAATTGTCCGAAGTCGATGTCACCGGTATCGAGCCGATGACATCGGTGACGCCGATGGCGATGAAAAAGCGTCATGACGTCGTCACCGACGGCAACAAGGCAGACGCCATCGTCGCCAATGCGCCACAGACCGACCGCAATTTCTTCATGGTGCCGAAGGTCGTCGAATAAGCGCGGGCCTCGCCTGCCGCTTGTCCGCTGCCGCATCCTCTCCCTATTGCGCCTGTCAAAGGCGCTGACAGTCTGAAGTGAACCGACCATGACCGAACTGACCAGCCTCACCATCGCCGAAGCCCGCGCCAAACTGGCCGCGAAGGAGATCAAGGCCGTCGAACTGACCCAGGCCTATATCCAGGCAATCGAGGCCGCCAACCCTGAAATCAACGCCTATGTCGCCGTGACGCCCGAGATCGCGCTCGACATGGCCAAGGCCTCGGATGCCCGCATCGCCGACGGCAAGGCCGGCGTGCTGGAAGGCATCCCGCTCGGCGTCAAGGATTTGTTCGCCACCAAGGGTGTGCACACCCAGGCCTGCAGCCACATCCTCGACGGATTCAAGCCGGAATACGAATCGACCGTCACCCAGAACCTCTGGGACGCTGGCGCTGTGATGCTCGGCAAGCTCAACATGGACGAATTCGCCATGGGTTCGTCGAACGAGAGCTCCTATTACGGCCCGGTGGTCAATCCATGGAAGGCCAAGGGCTCGGATGAAAAGCTGGTGCCCGGCGGCTCGTCCGGTGGCTCGGCCGCAGCCGTTGCCGCCCATCTGTGTGCCGGGGCCACCGCGACCGATACCGGCGGTTCGATCCGCCAGCCTGCCGCCTTCACCGGCACCGTCGGCATCAAACCGACCTATGGCCGCGTGTCGCGCTGGGGCGTCGTCGCCTATGCGTCGTCGCTGGATCAGGCCGGCCCGATCGCCCGCGACGTGCGTGATGCCGCAATCCTGCTGAAGTCGATGGCCAACGTCGATGCCAAGGATACGACCTCGGTCGATCTGCCGGTGCCGGACTACGAAGCAGCCCTCGGCCAATCCCTGAAGGGCATGAAGATCGGCATTCCGAAGGAATACCGCGTCGACGGCATGTCGGACGAGATCGAAAAGCTCTGGGCCCAGGGCATCGCCTGGCTGAAGGATGCCGGCGCCGAGATCGTCGATATCTCGCTGCCGCACACCAAATACGCCCTGCCGGCTTACTACATCGTCGCGCCTGCCGAAGCCTCGTCCAACCTCGCCCGTTACGATGGCGTGCGTTACGGCCTGCGCGTCGACGGCAAGGACATTGCCGACATGTACGAGAAGACCCGCGCCGAAGGCTTCGGCAAGGAAGTCAAGCGCCGCATCATGGTCGGCACCTATGTCCTGTCGGCCGGTTATTATGACGCCTATTACCTCAAGGCCCAGAAGGTCCGCACGCTGATCAAGCGCGACTTCGAAACTGTCTTCAATGCCGGCGTCGATGCCATTCTCGCCCCGATCACCCCGTCGTCGGCCTTCGCTATCGGCGACAAGGAACTGGCAGCCGATCCGGTCAAGATGTATTTGCAGGACGTTTTCACCATCACCTTGAACATGGCCGGCCTGCCGGGCATCTCCGTTCCCGCCGGTCTCGACTCCAAGGGCCTGCCGCTCGGCCTCCAGGTCATCGGCAAGCCGTTCGACGAAGAAACCCTGTTCAGGACCGCCCATGTCATCGAGCAGGCCGCCGGCACGTTCACACCGGCGAAGTGGTGGTAATCCAGTTTCACATTCGACCAATGACCGTCGCCGACGCCCAAAGCGTCGGCGAAACCGGATTTGCCGCCTGGTCCGCCAATCCGGTTCTGAACAGCTTCGGCGTCGCGATCTCGGAACAGGTTCGCCAAGCCTTCCATGACTTCCCGGCAGACAATGTCGCGGCAATAGTTGTCGCTGAAACAGGCGGCAAAATCGTCGGCTGGACGGCTCGCGACGGCGATCCCGATTACATTTCCGATTTGTGGGTTGCGCCTGACCGTCAAGGGCAGGGCGTTGGACAGGCCCTGCTCGAACACGCCTTCGCTCTGATGAAGCGTGAGGGCATCGAGATGGCGCGCATCGCCACCCATGCTGGCAACAGCGGCGCCATCCGCCTGTATGAACGCTGCGGCTTCCGTCTTGTCTGGCGCGGCATGGAGCGATCGCAGGCGATGCAGATGGATGTCGAGAAGGTTCGGCTGGAGCGACCGCTTTAGGTGCATTCTCCCGACAGCGCAGGCGAATCAGCGTTCATCCAGATGTGTGCGGTCCGGTGCCAAAAGTGTGAATCAAGCTCTGAGCGGAATTCTCTATGTGGTTGAACTATCTGAGATTTATCCGGAGTTAAATTTGTGCCGCGGCGCACCACTGGAAAAACCTCACACGGGATGGTCTACTGTCGTCAACAAGTGGAGCGTCGATGATCACCATCCGGAGCGGAAGGCTCGAAGAAGCGGATTTGCTGGCCGAGATCGGTGTCCGCGCCTGGGAAAAGGCGATGATCCCGGTAGGCGACACACGGTCGATGGTGGACAATGCTCGTGCCTCCTTCCGTCATTTTACCCATCAGGGATGGGTGACGATCATGGTGGCCGACCGGGGCGGCTTTGCTGCCGGATGGGCTGCCCGCGAGGATCTCGACGAGAACATCACAGACTTCTGGATCGATCCGGACCAGCAGCGCCTGGGGCTGGGATCCGCGCTGCTGGAGGCGATAGAGGCCGAGATCGTGCGGCAGGGCTTCGACAAGGCCAGCCTGCAGACCCATGCCATGAACAGCGAAGCGATCGGCTTCTTCGAGAAACACGGCTATGCCGTAAACTGGCTGACCATTGCTTACAACCCGAAGCTCGATCGCGACGTCCAGTCCGTCGGTCTGTCGAAGCAGTTGGTGGCGGTTGAGCCACTGGGGTATGGGCAGGAGTTCTAGTGCAGCGGCGTGAGAGCACCCAGGTATCCTGCTGCCGCAAACACCTGGTCCGGCACCAGCAGCAGGATCAGCCCGGTTGTGGACTGCAGGACGAACAGGATCGGCAACAACAGGCGAAATGGTGGTTTGCGCGTCTTGTGTCGCAACAGGCGCTGACAGAAAAAGGCCCCGGTCCCGCCGCCGAGCACGGCGAGGAAGATCAGCGTGCTTTCCCTGACCCGCCAACTGCCCTTGCGTGCGGCAAGCTTGTCGAAGGCGTAGATGCCAAACACGAAGACATTGTAGAGCGCCGCAAGCGCGGCCACGGTGAGGATTGTTTCGCTTGCCATGGCCGGCAGCTTATTCCATCCCGGTTAAGCGATTTCCTCCGTAGGCCTTGCCACGACCCTGAGACAGGCCGGACGTCACAAGCCTTGCACCGCCGGCCCATTTGTTCTACCTCACGAGCCTATAAACCCACGCATGACACGAGCATCCGATGACCCTGGTAGACACGCGCACACCCGATCCCAAACGCTTCATCCCCGGCGCCACAGGCGACTGGGAAATCGTCATCGGCATGGAAGTCCATGCCCAGGTGACGAGCAATTCCAAGCTGTTTTCGGGTGCGTCGACGGTGTTCGGCAATGCGCCGAACTCCAACGTCTCGCTGGTCGATGCCGCCATGCCCGGCATGCTGCCCGTCATCAACGAGGAATGCGTGGCCCAGGCCGTGCGCACGGGTCTCGGCCTGAAGGCCCAGATCAACAAGCGCTCGATCTTCGACCGCAAGAACTATTTCTATCCCGACCTGCCGCAGGGCTACCAGATCTCGCAGTTCAAGGACCCGATCGTCGGCGAGGGCAAGATCGTGATCTCGCTCGGTCCCGATCGCCAGGGCCAGTTCGAGGATATCGAGATCGGCATCGAGCGCCTGCATCTCGAACAGGATGCCGGAAAGTCGATGCATGACCAGCATCCGACCATGTCTTATGTCGACCTGAACCGTTCCGGCGTCGCCCTGATGGAAATCGTCTCCAAGCCCGACATGCGCTCCTCGGACGAAGCCAAGGCCTATATGACCAAGCTGCGCTCGATCGTGCGCTATCTCGGCACCTGCGACGGCAACATGGATGAGGGCTCGATGCGCGCCGACGTCAACGTCTCCGTGCGCAAGCCCGGCGGCGAATTCGGCACGCGCTGCGAGATCAAGAACGTCAACTCGATCCGTTTCATCGGCCAGGCGATCGAATACGAAGCCCGTCGCCAGATCGCCATCATCGAGGATGGCGGCACGATCGACCAGGAAACCCGCCTCTTCGATCCGGGCAAGGGCGAGACGCGCTCGATGCGCTCGAAGGAAGACGCGCATGACTATCGCTACTTCCCCGATCCGGACCTCTTGCCGCTCGAATTCGACGATGCCTTCATCGAGAACCTGAAGAAGGATCTGCCGGAACTGCCGGACGACAAGAAGGCCCGCTTCGTCGCCGAGCTTGGCCTGTCGATCTATGATGCCTCGGTTCTGGTGTCTGAGAAGGCAATCGCCGACTATTTCGAAGCCGTGGCCGAAGGCCGCGATGGCAAGATCGCCGCCAATTGGGTCATCAACGACCTGCTGGGCGCCTTGAACAAAGCCGGCAAAGGCATTGAAGAGACTCCAGTTTCCCCCGCCCAGCTCGGTGGCATCATTGACCTGATCAAGGCCGAGACCATTTCCGGCAAGATCGCCAAGGACCTGTTCGAGATCATCTTCAACGAAGGCGGCGATCCGGCCGAAATCGTCGAGACCCGCGGCATGAAGCAGGTCACCGACACCGGCGCCATCGAGCGTGCCGTCGACGAGATCATCGCCGCCAACCCGGATCAGGTCGCCAAGGTGTTGGCCAAGCCGACACTCGCCGGCTGGTTTGTCGGCCAGGTGATGAAGTCCACCGGTGGCAAGGCCAACCCGCAGGCCGTCCAGGCGCTGGTCAAGGCCAAGCTCGGCATCGTCGAGGAGTAGGCTCTTGTATTTCGTCCGCACCGCAGGTGAAGGCGATATCCAGCAGCTTCGGTCGCTGCTCGCAACGACGTTCCACGCGACCTATGACGCGCTCTACGGGCCGGCAAAGGTCAAGGAACTGATCGACAGCTGGCATTCGCCGGTGGCGCTCAAGGCGCGGGTGCACCAGAAGGGCGGCGAGTTTCTCGTCGCCGACAATGGCAAGCGCATCGGCGGCATGGCCTTTGCCGCCATGTCGGACAAGCTCGCCAAGACGGCGATGCTCTACCAGCTCTACGTGCATCCCGATTGCCAGCGCCAGGGCATCGGCCGCGATCTGTTCGCCGAGATCGAGAGCTGCTTTCCCGATGCCGAGATCATGCGGCTCGAAGTCGAGCCGAAGAACGCAGGCGCCGTCGCCTTCTACGAGGCGCATGGCTTCGTTGAAGTTGACAGGACGAAGAACTGCGGCGGCCCCAACAGTGGCATCGAAGCGCTCATCATGGAAAAGCCGCTTCTCTAATGGGCTTTCGGCTCTTGGCCGTCATCAAACTGTCGCGAACCGCACTGTAGCTCTGCGCGTCTTGAAGAGATCGGGAGAGGCTTTGCATGCAGGATACAGATGTGCGGATACGCGTCGCGCGGCCGGAAGACGTCGCACAGATCGCCGCGCTGTTTGCCGATGACGCGCTGGGCGGTCATGGCGACACCACCGACCCGAAGGCGCTGCCGGACTATCTGTCTGCCTTTGCCCGCATCGCGGCCTCGCCGAATGAAACTCTCTATGTGGCCGAGAAACACGGCGAAATCGTCGGCACGTTCCAGACGATGATCACCACCACGATGACCGCGCGCGGATCATCCTCGATGATCATCGAGGCGGTCCAGACACGGGCCGACTGCCGCGGGCAGGGGATCGGCGCCCTCATGATCGGTTTTGCCGTCGAGCGCGCCCGTGCCGAGGGGGCAAGGCTTGTCCAGCTCACCTCCAATGCCGCGCGCACCGATGCGCATCGCTTCTACCAGCGGCTCGGTTTTGCGCCCAGTCATCTGGGCTTCAAGTTGAAGCTGAAATGACGGGGGTGCGACCGCGAATCACTGGACAAGCAGAAGGCAAGGCGGCATAAGCAAGAAGATATTATACGGTGCCGACTATCGTCCGTGCATCCGTATGAAGGGCTTCGGCTTGAATCCAAGGACACGACATGAAGCAGTTTCTGTTGCAAATTTTCACCTGGTGGAATGGTCAGACCATGGGTACCCGCTTCTTCACCTGGCGCAACGGCAAGCGCGTCGGCGAAGACGAAGCAGGCAATGTCTACTATGAGGGCGGCACGACATCGTTCGGCCTCCCGCGCCGTTGGGTGATCTACAAGGGTTATGCCGACGCGTCGAAGATCCCGCCCGGCTGGCACGGTTGGATGCATTATCGCACCGACGTCGCCCCGCCGAAGGACAGTTACAAGGCCGCCGAATGGCAGCTCCCGCATCGCGAAAACCTGACCGGCACCTCTGCCGCTTACCGTCCGCCGGGTTCGATCGCCGTTGCCGGCGAGCGTCCGCGCGTCACCGGCGACTACGACGCCTGGACGCCCGGCAACTGATCAGCCGGCGACGATTACCCGATTTGGCCATAATTCGCCGTTAGGGCCTCTTTCGTGAGGCCCTTGTCGTATCTGGGCCTGAGATGAATTGACTGTGAAAGAGCGGCAGATGAAGCGTCCGGAACGAAACAGCGGTTTGCCTGCTATGGCGCTTTCGGCCCTGGGCGCTGCACTCCTGACCGCCGTCTGCGTCTCGACACCCGCCCATGCCGCGCGCCTCGAAAATCCCGTTGCCGAATTCGCCGGCATCGACAAGATCACCGGCCGCATCACCAGCTTCGACGTCTATGTCAACGAGACGGTGCAGTTCGGCGCCCTTCAGGTCACGCCGAAGGTCTGCTATTCGCGCGACGAGACCGAAGCCCAGAAGATCGACGCCTTCATCGAGGTCGACGAAATCACCCTCGACCGCAAGATCCGCCGCATCTTTTCCGGCTGGATGTTTGCCGACAGCCCGGCGCTGAACGCCGTCGAGCACGCGATCTATGACGTCTGGCTGACCGGCTGCAAGGCGAGTTCGGAGGTTCCTGCTCCCCTCGGCGTGAAGGCCGTTCAGGCGGCGCCCGAACCGGTCAAGGCTGCCGAAACGCCGGCGACAGTTCCAGCCGCCACGCAGCCCGCCGGCGATCCGAGCGTAGCAGCACCGGTCGCACCAGCAGAGCCCGCACCCACCGCTGTCCCGCCGCTCGAAGCGCCGCAGGAGATCCCCGAGGAGACCTTCGGCGAAACCCTGCCACCAGCCGATGTCCCGCAGGACAGCGATCCCGGGTTGTACGATCCCGGGTCGCAGGGGCAGGCGCCGCAGCCTCCTGTCCTGACACCGCCCGCAGGTGCCGGGCTCTACTAGGCCGCAGCACTCTCCGCCCGCACATCGTGTCGGGGAGGAATGACCGGCAGGCTAGAAGGCCGATGGCGCAGTTTCATCCGCTGCCGCTCCGCTCTCGGGCAGATGCCCGCCGATCGGCAAGCGCGGGTGCGGGGCAGTGCCTGCTCCGACGCTTAACGATTGACATAACCGGCAATAGAGAACAGGAAGAGAACGAACAGGAGTTCTCCCACCATGTCCCTCTCCGAAAAATTCATCGTCCTTCCCTTCAAGAAGAACCGCGGCAATGTCGTGCCCGGCGAGATGCGCCAGGCCTCGAGCGCCGCCTCGGCCGAAAAGATCGCCACCGCCATGTCCGCCCGCCACCTCGGCGTCGCCGCCTATTCGATCCAGGTCGACGAGGAAAGCGGCGACATGACCAGCCCCAAGCTGATCATCGCCTTCGGCGAGACGGCGGATTTGACGACCAACTGAGGCGTTCCGCAGTCCGATCTCCCTCCTTGTGGGGGAGATGCCCGGCAGGGCAGAGGGGGGTACCCCCAACACGACGCCCATTCCCCTGCCATTTCCCCCTTGACGCATCCGCCCGACCGGCATGCAATGCAGGCATGTCTGTATCCCGGGAGGAAACACCATGAAAATCCCCAAGAACACCATCTGCATCTGGTACGACAAGGACGCCGAAGCCGCCGCCCGCTTCTATGCCGAGGTCTTCCCCGACTCGGAAGTATTGGCCGTCCACCGCGCACCAAGCGACTATCCCTCCGGCAAGGCAGGCGACGTGCTGACCGTCGACTTCACTGTCGCCGGCATCCCCTGCATGGGCCTGAACGGCGGCCCCGCCTTCCAGCACTCGGAAGCCTTTTCCTTCCAGATCGCGACCGACGACCAGGAAGAGACCGACCGCTACTGGAACGCCATCGTCGGCAATGGCGGACGGACAAGCGCCTGTGGCTGGTGCAAGGACAAATGGGGCATCAACTGGCAGATCACGCCCCGCACCCTGACCGAAGCCATGGCGGCGGGTGGAGACGAGGCCAAGCGGGCGTTCGAGGCGATGATGGAGATGGGCAAGATTGACGTGGCGAAGATTGATGCGGCGCGGCGGGGGTGAGGGAGAAGGATGGCTAATTTATAAAACGCTGAGGTGAAAGATGGAATTTGGGGCTTTGATCGGCCCGGCGGTAGTTGCCGCTGGTGTTTCCGGGGTAATCACGGTCATTGGTATGCTCGTAGCGCGATCGACCACAATTGGCCTTCACCGTGAAAAAATAGAGTCAGACCAAGTGCTGGCACGCCAAAAATTCGAGTACGATAAACAGCAGGCGGTTTTCAAACGTCGGTTCGATATCGCGGAACAATTTCTAGCCGATGCTTACCGGTTTAGGTCGCTCCTGAAGTATGTCCGGAATGGTGCGGCCTTCGGAGACGAGGGGAGTACTCGCGTTCAACAAGGAGGTGAAGAAGAGCAGATAAAGCGACTTCGTGATACCTACTATGTTCCGACAGAGCGATTGAATACCGAGAACGAGTTTATAAGCGCATTCTTTGCGAGACGAACTACATGTCACGCTCATTTTGGGCCGAAAGCTGAAGAAGCTTTTTTACTTTTGCAAGAAGCCCTTCACAGGGTGAGGGTATCGTCCTCACTCTTGGTAAAATGGGCTACTGATCATGACCAAATTGATAGAGCGCTGACTGAGGAACTGATAGCGGATATCTGGGAAGGAGTTGGTGAGCTTGAAAAGAAAAATAGAATCGGAACTGACGTGGATAGAGCCGTAGCGCTGATTGAAGAAATCTGTAGGCCGGTATTGAACTGGGTAGGTTGATAGTGTCGTCGGGTACGAGTTTTCCGACACCCTCTGCAGCCTTTATTCGTGAAGTCTTGTCTTGATCTGACCCCTCAAAACCCAACCGTCCCACCCTCCATCGCCTTCTCCAGCAACAGCCCATACGCGGCCTTCGAAATATCCACCGCCCCAAACGTCTTCAAATGCTCCGTGGTGAACTGCGTATCGAGCAGCGTGAACCCGCGTTCCTTCAGCCGCTCCACCAGCGCCACGAGGCAGATCTTCGATGCATTGGTGCGCCTGGAAAACATGCTCTCGCCGAAAAAGGCCGAGCCCAGCGAGACGCCGTAAAGCCCGCCGACCAGGTCGTCGCCCTCCCACGCTTCGACGCTGTGGGCATGGCCGAGCCGGTGCAGGGCGCCGTAGAGCTCGCGAATTTGCTGGTTGATCCAGGTGCTCGGGCGGTCGTCCGCCTCTTCGGCACATTTTTCCACCACCGTGTCGAACACCGTGTCGAAGCGGATGTCGAACGGCTTTCGGCGGATCGCCTTGGCGAGGCTTTTGGAAACGTGGAAATCATCGAGGGGAATGATCCCCCGGATCTCGGGCTCGACCCAGAACAATTCGGGATCGTCGGCCGAATCCGACATCGGGAAGAGCCCGATGGAGTAGGCGCGCAGCAGGAGCTCCGGTGTGATCCCTTGGTCCCTGCTGCGCCGCCCAGCCATAGTCGATCAGGCCGATGTTTCGGCCAGATAGTTTTCCAGCCAGTGGATGTCGTAGTCGCCATTGGCGATGTCCTGGTTGGACACGAGGTCCTGGAACAGCGGCAATGTCGTCTTGATGCCGTCGACGACAAATTCGTCGAGCACGCGGCGCAGGCGCATCATGCATTCGACGCGCGTGCGTCCATGCACGATCAGCTTGCCGATCAGGCTGTCATAGTAGGGCGGGATCTTGTAGCCGGCATAGACGCCACTGTCGACGCGAACGCCCAGACCACCCGGTGCATGGAAATGCGTGATCGTGCCGGGCGACGGCACGAAGGTACGCGGGTCCTCGGCATTGATGCGGCATTCGATGGCATGGCCTGAGAAGACCACCTGGTCTTGCGTGACCGAGAGGCCGGCGCCGGATGCAACGCGGATCTGTTCGTGCACGAGGTCGATGCCGGTGATCGCTTCGGTGATCGGATGCTCGACCTGCAGGCGGGTGTTCATCTCGATGAAGAAGAACTCGCCGTTTTCGTAGAGGAATTCGATCGTGCCGGCGCCCCGGTACTTCATCTTCTTCATCGCATCGGCGCAGATCTGGCCGATATTCATCCGCTGCTCGACATTGAGGGCAGGGGAATTGGCTTCTTCCCAGACCTTCTGGTGGCGGCGCTGCAGCGAGCAATCGCGTTCGCCGAGATGGATCGCGTTGCCGGCGCCGTCACCGACCACCTGCACTTCGATATGGCGCGGCTTGCCGAGATATTTTTCCATGTAGACGGCATCGTTGCCGAAGGCGGCGAGCGCCTCGGAGCGGGCGGTCGAAACGGCCTCTTCCAGCTCGTCTTCGGTCTTTGCCACCTTCATGCCGCGGCCACCGCCACCGGCGGTCGCCTTGATCAGAACCGGGAAGCCGATCTGGCGGGCGATTTCCAGGGCGTTCTCCGGCAGGACTTCGCCGTCAGAGCCCGGAACCACGGGAATGCCAAGCTCGACCGCGGTCTTCTTCGCCGTGATCTTGTCGCCCATCAGGCGGATATGTTCGGCGGTCGGTCCGATGAAGGTGATGCCATGCGCGTCGAGGATATCGGCGAACTTGGCATTTTCCGACAGGAAGCCGTAGCCCGGGTGGACTGCGTCGGCGCCGGTGATCTCGCAGGCAGCAACGATCTGGTGAATGTTGAGATAGCTGTCGCGCGACGGCGGCGGGCCGATGCACACGCTTTCGTCGGCCAGGCGCACATGCATGGCATTGGCGTCAGCGGTGGAATGCACGGCAACGGTTGCGATGCCGAGTTCCTTGCAGGCGCGCAGCACGCGCAGGGCGATTTCGCCGCGATTGGCGATGAGGATCTTTGAAATAGCGGTCATCAGCTTACTCGATGACGACGAGGGGCTCGCCGTACTCTACCGGGCTGCCGTCTTCGACCAGGATTTCGACAACCTTGCCCGAACGCGGGGCCGGGATCTGGTTCATCGTCTTCATCGCTTCGATGATCAGGAGGGTCTGGCCTTCCTTGACGGTCGCGCCGACTTCAACGAAGGCGCGGGCGCCCGGAGCCGGCGAAAGATAGACGGTGCCGACCATCGGCGCGGTCAGGGCCTTGGACAGGTCGCGGGCCGCGGCAACCGGGGCTGCGGCAGCGGCGGCCGGTGCAGCAGCAACCGGCTGTGCATAGGCCTGCATCTGCGGCATCATCACCTGCGTGCCGTTGCGCGAAACGCGGATGCGCAGCGCGTCCTGCTCGACTTCAATCTCGGTCAGATCCGTTTCGTTGAGGATGTTCGCCAGATCACGGATCAGCGCCTGATCGATACCCGATTTCTTCTCAGCCATGGATGATGTCCTGTATTCTTGTTATTGCGTGATGTTTTTCAGCGCCTGCAGCGCCAGGATGTAACTTAAGGGGCCAAAACCGCAGATAACCCCTTTGACGGCGGGCGCTATCATCGATTTGTGGCGGAATTCCTCGCGTGCATGCACGTTCGAGATATGCACTTCGATCACCGGCACGGAGATGGCGCGGATCGCGTCATGCAGGCCCACGGACGTATGCGTATAGGCGCCCGCATTGAAGGCCACGCCGCCAGCCTTTTCGCCGGCCTCGTGCAGCCAGTCGATCAGCACGCCTTCATGGTTCGACTGGCGGAAATCAACCTCTAGCCCGAGTTCCAGGCCGGCTGCCTTGCAGTCCGCCTCGATATCGGCGAGCGTCTTGCCGCCATAGATCCCCGGTTCCCGCTTGCCGAGGGCATTCAGGTTGGGGCCATTCAGAACAAAAATGGTCTTTGTCATCTACAGTTCCGTCGGTTTTCAACCGCCTCCTATAGACCGCGCGGCCTTGCAGGGAAAGCCCTTTGCCACAATAGCGAAGGACCTTCCCCGGAAAATGCCACTAGGGTTAAGGCGGGAACGGCTGTCGCCGGGCCGAGCCGATCGAGCGTCAGCAGGTGGCCTTGCCGCAGGAGCGCATATTGGCAACCTTGGCTTCCAGCGCCTCGGAGCCGACAGCACCGAACACGGCCTCGTTTCCGAGGATATAGGATGGCGTTCCGGTGATGCCGAGACTGGTGGCCAGCTGATAGGCCTCCTGCACCGAAGCCTCGTTCGGGCTGTCCTTCATCTTCGCCCGCAGGGCCTCTTCGGTCAGGCCAAGGCCGACCGCGATCGCAATGGCGCTCTCTTCCGAGGCGCGGCCTTCCGACGTCATCATCGCATGGAAGAAGTCCGGATAGGTCTCCGGCGAAAGCTTGCGCACCGCGTCGGATACCTTGTGCGCGGCGACCGATTCCGGACCGAGGATCGGGAATTCCTTCAGCACGAAACGGATGTTCTTGTCCTTCTCCAGGAGCGCGCTCATGTCGTCATGCGCGCGGCGGCAATAGCCGCAATTGTAGTCGAAGAACTCGACCAGCGTCACGTCGCCCTTCGGATTGCCGATGGCGATGTCATGTTCCGAGGAGAACAGCGCATCCTTGTGGTCGGCGACGGCGGAGGAAGCCTTTTTCAGCCGTGCCTCTTCCTGCTTCTTCTGCAGCGCATCCTGCACGTCGAGCATGATCTCCGGATTTTCGATCAGGTATTCGCGGACGAATTCGCCGATTTCCTTCTTCTGCGTCTCGTCGAGCGCGTTGGCCGGGTTGGGCAGCATGGCCGGAAGGAGAACCAGTGCCGTGGCGGCGATCGTCTTGAAATTCAGAGCCATGTCTTTCCTCGTCTTGAATTCTGCCAGCAGGCAATCGGCCCAGGCGATATCGGGCGGTGGGCATGGGTAACCTAACCCTTGCCTCAGGCAAGCGAAATCGCAAAATCGCCGGCGCTTTGTCCCTCTCGCCATTGTGAAGGCCGCAGCTTTGCGGCAAATGTCAGGCGCATTTCGATGACAGGAGCGTCCATTCCGTGCTTTCCATTTCAAAACGCAGCGCAGTCGAGCCTTTTCATGCCATGGATATCCTCGCCGAGGCGACACGGCGTCGCCAGGCCGGCAAGCCGGTCATCTCCATGGCGGTCGGCCAGCCCGGCCATCCGGCACCCAGGGCTGCCCTGACCGCTGCCCAGGCGGCCCTGATCGAGGGCAGGATCGGCTATACGGATGCCTTGGGGCTCGGTGCATTGCGCCAGGGGCTGGCCGATGACTATCGCAACCGTCACGGCATCGATGTCGATGCCGGCCGTATCATGATCACCACCGGCTCGTCCGCCGGTTTCAATCTCGCCTTCCTGTCGCTCTTCGATGTCGGCGATGCGGTCGCCATTGCCCGCCCCGGCTATCCAGCCTATCGCAGCATCCTCTCGGCCCTGGGCCTCGTCGTTGTCGAAGTGCCGGTCAGCGCCGAGACGGGTTATACCCTGACGCCGGAAAGCCTGGAGCGGGCCCAATCGGCAGCGGGTCTGCGGCTGAAGGGGGTGCTGCTCGCCAGCCCCGCCAATCCGACCGGAACGGTGACCACGGCCGCCCAGCTCCGGGCCGTCTATGATTATTGCGAGAGCCACGCGATCACGCTGATTTCCGACGAGATCTATCATGGCCTGACCTATGGCGCCGAGGAGGCCTCAGCCCTCACGATCGGTACCCAAGCCGTGGTGATCAACTCCTTCTCCAAGTATTATTGCATGACCGGCTGGCGGATCGGCTGGATGGTGCTGCCGGAAGAGCTTGTGCGGCCGATCGAATGCCTTGCCCAGAGCCTCTACATCTCCGCGCCCGAACTGTCGCAGATCGCCGCGATTGCCGCCTTGGGTGCAACCGAGGAACTGGAGCACTACAAGGAAAGCTGCCGCGCCAATCGCGACTTCCTCATGCGCCGGTTGCCGGAACTCGGCCTGCCGCTGCTGTCGCCGATGGATGGCGCCTTCTATGCCTATGTCGATGCCACCCGCTACACCAATGACAGCATGGCCTTTGCCAGACGCATGCTGGCCGAGATCGATGTCGCGACGACGCCGGGCATGGATTTCGATCCGGTCGACGGGCATCTGGCGCTGCGGCTGTCTTATGCGGGCACCATGGCGGAGATGGTCGAGGCGACGGATCGCCTCGCTGCGTGGCTTGGTTGAGTATTTAGGCAATGAGCGAAAAAGATTCTGCATCAGGGACTTCGGCCCATTTGCGGAATCAGTTTACCAATGTGTTGAATCAAGATCTGAGGAAGACTTCCAGCAAGCCATCCTCGCGGAAAGGAGCAGGCTGTTGTTTCAGCATCTCGTCGCGCGACCGTTGATCGTCGCGCCGGAAATTCTGACCGAACGGACGCGGATGCGCGCACATCGGGTTGAGGATTTCGCAGCGATGACCGCCATGTGGGCCGAGGAGGCGGTTGTGCGCTTCATCCTCGGCAGACCGTCCGCACCGTCTGAGACCTGGTCGAGACTGCTGCGCTACATGGGCCACTGGCAAGCCCTCGGCTTTGGCTACTGGGCCGTCGAGGACCGGGAAACCGGGGAATATCTGGGTGACACCGGTTTTGCCGATTATCAGCGTGAAATCAGCCCGCCGCTGGGCAATGTGCCCGAAGCCGGATGGGCGCTGGTGTCCAGCGCCCATGGCAAGGGTCTGGCCACGGAAATCGTCAAAGCGGCGCACCATTGGGCCGATCGGAATTTCCTCGGCGAACACACGGTCGCGATCTTCGATCCGACGCATGAGGGCTCTGTTCGGGTGGCCGAAAAATGCGGATATGTCCGCAGTCACGACGCAATCTTCCTCGAGAAGCCGACGCTGGTCATGCAGCGTACCCGTCACGCCTGACGGCCCACGAACGCTGTATCGACGACATAAAAAAGGCCCCGAGACGGGGCCTTTTTCAGTCTTGATTGTCAGCTGCGGCTCAGAAGAAACCACGCTTCTGCCACCAGCCACCCTTCTTGGGCTTGGCCGCTTCGCCATTCTCGTCGGACGTCTTGACCGACGTGATGACGGGCTCGGACGATGTGACGTTCGACTCGCGGTTGGCACGAGCAGGTTTGCTATCCTCGACGACAGTCTCCTCGGAGACAAGGTCGGCAGCCGGCGTCTCAGTCGGCGCGGCGATCGGCGCAGCAGCAGGTTCAACGACTTCGGCAACAACCGGCGCCGCGACTTCGGCAGCAATCGTTTCGGCAACCACGGCCGCCGCAGCGGCTTCAGTCATAGCCGGCTCGACCGTCTCTGGCGTCACCTTGGCCTTGCGGGTCCGGCGCGCTTTCGGGGCAGGGGCCGCAGGGGCCTCTTCCGTCGCATCGACGGCCGCCATCGACGGAGAGATTTCGACGACGCGTTCGTCAGCCGCTTCCTCAGCGGTTTCGGTCACGCCGTCAGTCTCTTCGGCGTCGTCGCCTTCTTCGCCATTTTCATCGCCGGCCTCGAGCGAGCCTTCTTCGCCCGGACGGTTGCGACGGCCACCGCGCTTGCCGCGACGGCGGCGCTTGCGCTTCTGGGCGTCGTCACCATTGGCATCGGCGTCTGCAGCAACAGCTTCGCTGCCGCCTTCGGCAGCGTCGTCGTCACCCTCGTCGCCTTCGTCCTCGTCACCCTCGTCTTCCATGCCGGAAGCCTGGGTGCCGTTGGTTTCGCCATTCTGGCCGTTCTTGCCGCGACGGCGACGACGGCGCTTGCGCTTGCGATTGCCCTGTTCATCGCCATTGGCCGATGCGTCGGCTTGCGGAGCCGCAGCGGTTGCAGCTGCAACCGGTGCAGCCACGACTTCTTCGTCATCTTCATCCTCGGGCTCCGGAACGTACTCGTCTTCTTCCGGTTCCGGCAGCAGCGACAGCAGGCTTTCGATCTTCACCGGGTTCGGCACGGCTTCGCCACGTTCGATGGTGAAGTGGTGCGTCCCGCTGTGATCGGTATGATCGGCTTCCACGACGATCGAAACGCCGAAGCGCTGTTCGTAGTCGACGATGGTGCCGCGCTTCTGGTTGAGCAGGTAAAGAGCCGTTTCCGGCGTCGTATGCACGATGATGTCGTGTGTCGTGCTCTTCAGCAGGAATTCCTCGATGCCGCGCAGGACATGCAGGGCCACCGACGACTGCGACCGGATCAGGCCGGTGCCCGAGCAATGCGGGCAAACCTGGGTGGTCGATTCCAGCACGCTGGCGCGGATACGCTGGCGCGACATTTCGAGCAGGCCGAAATGCGAGATGCGGCCGACCTGGATGCGGGCGCGGTCGTTCTTCAGGCAATCCTTCAGCTTCTTCTCGACAGAGCGGTTGTTCCGCTTTTCTTCCATGTCGATGAAGTCGATGACGATCAGGCCGGCAAGGTCGCGCAGGCGCAGCTGGCGGGCGACTTCTTCGGCGGCCTCCAGATTGGTCTGCAGCGCGGTGTCTTCGATCGAATATTCGCGGGTCGAGCGACCCGAGTTCACGTCAATCGAAACCAGCGCCTCGGTCTGGTTGATAATGATGTAGCCGCCGGATTTCAGCGTCACCTGCGGCTGCAGCATGCGGTCGAGCTGCGCTTCGATGCCGGAGCGGGCAAAGATCGGATGCAGGTCGCGGTAAGGCTGAACCACCTTGGCGTGGCTCGGCATCAGCATCTTCATGAAGTCTTTCGCTTCGCGATAGCCTTCTTCGCCGGACACGACGATTTCGCTGATGTCCTTGTTGTAGAGGTCGCGGATCGAGCGCTTGATCAGCGAGCCTTCTTCATAGACGAGGCAGGGGGCGGTCGACGCAAGCGTGAGCGTGCGGACGTTTTCCCACAGACGCATCAGATATTCGAAGTCGCGCTTGATCTCGACCTTGGTGCGGTTGGCGCCGGCCGTGCGCAGGATCACGCCCATGCCCTGCGGCACTTCGAGACCACGTGCGATTTCCTTCAGGCGCTTGCGGTCGGCCGGATTGGTGATCTTGCGGGAAATGCCACCGCCACGTGCCGTGTTTGGCATCAGGACCGAATAACGTCCGGCCAGCGACAGATAGGTGGTGAGTGCCGCGCCCTTGTTGCCGCGTTCTTCCTTGGAAACCTGAACCAGCAGGATCTGCCGGCGCTTGATCACTTCCTGGATGCGGTACAACTTGCGCGGCTTGCGCTGAATGCGGTCCGGAACCTCTTCCATCGCGTCTTCGGCGCCAACGGATTCGATCTCTTCCTTTTCTTCGATGTGATCGTCGTCATCATCATCACCGTCGTCATCGCGGCCACGGCGACGTCCGGCTTCTTCGGAAATCTCATCCATTTCGACCATGGCGGCGATTGTGCCGCCCGAAGCATCGTCGTCACCTGCGGTGTCGTCGGAAGCTGCGGCTTCCTCGCCGGCAGCCGCCTTCTTGGCGCGCGGCTTGCGAACGCGCTTCGGCTTGGCCTTTGGCGCCTCTTCAGCAACCTCGGCCTCTGCTTCAACGGTCGCGACTTCGGTTTCGGTAACGGTTTCGACCGCCTCGAAATTGCTTTCGGTCGCCGCAAATTCTTCGTTGGAGGGAATGCCGATGTCGGGCTGATCCTGGTATGCCGGATCGGCGCTCACGGGCTGATCCAAAGGCTCGTCGCCTTCGACGTCATTTTCCTTGCGATGCTCTTCGGCTTCGGCGCGAAGCAGAGCCTGACGATCCGCAAGCGGGATCTGGTAGTAGTCGGGGTGGATTTCGGCAAAGGCCAGGAAGCCGTGGCGGTTGCCGCCGTAGTCGACAAAAGCGGCCTGCAGCGAAGGTTCGACCCTCGTTACTTTTGCCAGATAGATGTTGCCTCGAATTTGTTTCTTGTGCTGGGATTCAAAATCGAATTCTTCAATGCGGTTACCGCGTACGACGACAACGCGCGTCTCTTCTTCGTGAGACGCGTCGATAAGCATTTTGTCTGCCATTTAAGCTGTGCTCCTCGGCGCCCTCGGTCGGTGGTCCATCCGCGCGCTGAACTGGGAAGCGGCTGGAACCAAGCGGACTGTGCGCCGGATATGAATGTGGACGCACGGAGGACCGGGTTTGCAACATCCGAACGGGCTTCGGGTGATCTGTCGATCCCGGTCCGTTCGTGGTTATGTCAACCTGCTGCAAAGACATCAAAAACCGTACGTCAACGACAATGATATGGACCCCTCGGGATCCGATGGATGCTCATTCAAGAGCTTTTGGTGGGGGAGCCACCGATGTTTGCCGGCCGTGCCGGCGGTGTTAAACCAGTTTCAGAAAAAAATGCGGAGACGGCAGATGAACGTCCGGCTAAACAGGCGCCAATTCCATTGTCAGAGGTTGGCAGCCGTGGCGGAATTTCTATCCCGTTTGCACTTTTTCCCTCACGTGACTTGTATGTTTTCTGTGTCACAATAGCAAGAGCAAACGAATTTATGCCATAATGGCAGTCAATTAGATGGTTTCGCTCGTGTGCTGCGATTCCCGGTCCAAACTGGCTGTATATTCGTATTTTCTGTCGTGAATTCATCGCGAATGACGGGCTGCCGGCGGGCTTTGGTGCAAAATTGAGCTGCGCCTGATCTGTGACGGGTATCACGCGCGGCGGCAACCAATCTGGGGAACAGGCTTGATTTCAGCAATTGTGCAATCGGCGGTGGGTAAGGTCAGGCGTTCCAGCCGAATCGCGAGCGTTATATTGATGTGTGGTGCCGCGCTCGGAGCAGGGGCTTCTGGCGCTTGCGCGGTGTCTGCCCAGCCACCTTCCGAACTCATGGTGGCCTATGCCGCCCGCGTCGCCGGCGATGACGCGCGCACCCGCGTCGTGCTTGATTTCGACACGCGTCCCACCTTCCAGGCCCGCTATATTTCCAATCCCGATCGCATCGTGGTTGATCTGCCGGCGACTGCCTTTGCGTTTGCGGAGAGCGACCTGAAGGCGACCGGCCTGTTCAGTGACATTCGCTATGGCTCCATGGATGCAAATTCCGCCCGCATCGTCCTCACTGCCCAGCGTCCGGCCAAGCTCGTCTCTGCCCAGGTGCTTGCCAATGACGATGGCAAGGGGTTCCGGCTTGTACTGGACGCCGAACTGATCCCGCAGCAGGATTTCGATCAGTTGGTCAAGGAGCAGGCCTGGGGTTCGGAACCGCAGCCGATGACGATCGCGGCGGACAGTGCTGCAGCCGTCGGCTCCGTACCGGATGAATATGTCATTGCAATCGATGCCGGCCACGGTGGGATCGACGCCGGCGCGGCCGGCGCAACCACAAAGACGTCCGAAAAGGACATCACGCTCGCCTTCGCCCGAATCCTGCTGGAGAAACTGAAAAAGGAACCGGGCATTCACGCCGTGATGACGCGCGAGAATGATGAGTTTCTGTCGCTCTCGCAACGCGTCGTGCTGGCGCGGCAAAAGGGTGCCGAGCTGCTGATCTCGTTGCATGCCGACACCTTGCGCCAGGGCGACATTCGCGGGGCGACCGTCTACACCATATCCGACAAGGCCTCCGACCATATGGCGGCGCAACTGGCCGAGCGTGAGAACTTTTCCGATGCCATCGGTGGTGTCGCCCTGTCCGACGAACCGTCGGAAGTCAGCGATATTCTGCTCGACCTGACGCGGCGCGAGACGCAGGCATTTTCGATCTCCATGGCGCAAGCGGTCGTCAGTTCCTTTGAGGGTCAGATCGGGCTGATCAACAATCCGCATCGTTATGCAGGTTTCAGAGTGCTGCAGGCCCATGATGTACCGTCGATCCTGCTGGAACTCGGCTTTCTGTCCAACAAGGAGGACGAGAAACTGTTGCTCGATCCGGTCTGGCGCGACAAGGTTGCCGGCTTGATGGTTGATGCGATCCGGCGCTATCGGGCACCGGTTCTGGCCAATGGCGGGTGAGGGTCTGGCTGTGGACGTCGGTGCGGACCATGACGAAGTCTCGCCAACGGCCCTATTTTCCTCACATTCCCGCAGTTACTCGAAATCGAAGGCGCATCTGGTCCGATCGGCGAATCGCCCAGCCCGCGCAGGAGCCTCGCATGTCTTGCCAAGCATCGCTCGACGTGCAAAACGCCACGGGGTGTGCGAAGCTTTTCGCGGCGCGCCGAACCCGAAGCAAGAGCCGGTAGCGAAAACATGATCAGACTGATTGGATATCTCTTCGGATTGGCATCCGTGCTGGCCCTTATTGTGGCCGGCGGCGTTGCCATTTATCTGAACGGGATGACCAAGGACCTTCCCAATTACGAGGTTCTGGCGAGCTACGCACCGCCGGTCACGACACGCATCCATGCCGGCAACGGCGCACTGATGGCGGAATACGCGCGCGAACGCCGCCTCTTCCTGCCGATCCAGGCGATCCCCGACCGCGTCAAGGCGGCCTTCCTGTCGGCCGAAGACAAGAATTTCTACAACCATCCCGGTGTCGATATCTATGGTCTGGGACGCGCCATCCTGGTCAACCTGCAGAATTTCGGGTCCGGCCGCCGTCCCGTCGGCGCGTCGACCATCACCCAGCAGGTCGCCAAGAACTTCCTGCTTTCGTCCGACCAGACCATGGACCGCAAGATCAAGGAAGCGATCCTCTCCTTCCGCATCGAGCAGGCCTATTCGAAGGACAAGATCCTCGAGCTCTATCTCAACGAGATCTTCTTCGGTCTGAATGCCTATGGCATCGCCGGTGCCGCGCTCACCTATTTCGACAAGTCGGTCACCGAACTGACGATCGCCGAAACCGCCTATCTGGCAGCCCTGCCCAAGGGACCGAACAACTATCATCCGTTCCGCCGGGAAGCGGCCGCCATCGAGCGCCGCAACTGGGTTGTCGACCGCATGGTCGAAAACGGCTTTGTCACCCGCGAAGAAGGCGACGACGCCAAGAAGCAGCCGCTTGGCGTCAATCTGCGCCGTTCCGGTTCGTCTCTGTTTGCATCTGATTATTTCTCCGAGGAAGTGCGTCGCCAGATCATCGAACGGTTCGGTGACAAGTCGCTCTATGAAGGCGGCCTGTCGATCCGCACCTCGCTCGATCCGGAAATGCAGATCCAGGCGCGCAGGGCCTTGCAGTCGGCGCTCCTGACCTATGACCAGCGTCGCGGTTTCCGTGGGCCGATCAAGCAGATCCCGGTCGACACCGACTGGGGCGTGCCTTTGGCGGAAGTTCCAGGTCTCGCCGACGTTCCGGAATGGAAGATCGCGATCGTGCTCGATTCCTCGACCGACGGGGTCGACATCGGCCTCCAGCCGGCCAAGGAGGGCGGCGGCAAGGTTGTCGCAGAGCGTGTCCGTGGTCGGATCGAGCCGGAAGACATGGAATGGGCCTATCGTTCGGCCTCGGCGGATCGCAAGTCGGCAAAGTCGCCGCAGGGCGTGCTTTCGGTCGGTGACGTCGTTTATATCGAGCCGGTCGCCGGCGAGAGCAATCGCTACCGCCTGCGCCAGCCGCCGAAGGTCCAGGGTGGCCTCGTCGCCATGGATCCGCACACGGGCCGAGTTCTGGCTCTGGTCGGCGGCTTTTCCTATGCCCAGTCCGAGTTCAACCGCGCCACCCAGGCCATGCGCCAGCCCGGTTCGTCCTTCAAGCCCTTCGTCTATGCCGCGGCGCTGGACACCGGCTACACGCCGGCCTCGGTTATTCTCGACGCGCCGATCGAGTTTGTCTCGGGCGGCCAGGTCTGGCGCCCGCAGAACTACGGTGGCGGCTCGGCCGGTCCGCAGACGCTGCGCATGGGCATCGAGAAGTCGCGTAACCTGATGACGGTCCGCCTTGCCAATGACATGGGCATGAACCTTGTGGCCGAATATGCCGAGCGCTTCGGCGTCTATGACAAGATGAACCCGGTTCTGGCCATGTCGCTGGGCTCCGGCGAAACGACTGTCCTGCGCATGGTGTCGGCCTATGCCGTGTTCGCCAATGGCGGCAAGCAGATCAAGCCGACGCTGATCGACCGTATCCAGGACCGCCACGGCAAGACGATCTTCCGCCATGAGGATCGGATCTGCGAAGGTTGCAACGCAGACAGCTTTGCCGGCCAGCAGGAGCCGAACATCGTCGACAACCGCGAGCAGGTTCTCGATCCGATGACCGCCTACCAGATTACCTCGATGCTGGAAGGCGTCGTCAGCCGCGGGACCGCAGCCGGCAAGATCAAGCTCGACCGTCCGGTCGCTGGCAAGACCGGGACGTCGAACGATGAAAAGGACGCCTGGTTCGTTGGCTACACGCCGGACCTCGTGGCCGGTGTGTTCATCGGCTTTGACACGCCGGCCCCGCTTGGCCGGGGTTCGACCGGCGGATCGCTGGCGGCCCCGATCTTCAACGACTTCATGCAGGCCGCCGTAGCAGGCAAGCCGCCGGGCAAGTTCCTCGTGCCGGATGGCATGAGCGTCGTTGCGGTCAATCGCACCACCGGCATGTTTGCCCTGGAAGGCGAGCCGGACACGATCATGGAAGCCTTCAAGCCCGGCACCGGTCCGGCGGACACGCTCTCGGTCATCGGCATGGATGGCTATGTGCCTCCGGAAGAAATTCTCAAGGCTTCGCCGCAGGCAAACCAGGCCGTAACCTCGGGTTCCGGCGGCCTGTTCTGACCCATCATCCCTGGATGCTTGCGCCCGGCCCTTTACAGAAAGGCCGGGCGCAACTATTCGAGGGCCACGTTTTTTAAACCGTTCCCCATCGGACCAGTTTCTGTCGAGGTTGAGAACCAGATCTATGCGCAATGAAATCGAGAATGTAGTCGACGAAATCAAGCAGGCCATAAGCCTGCTGAGGAGGCATCTTTGACTGGGATCAGGCGGTAAGACGACTGGACTGGTTGAACAACAGGGCCGAAGACCCGAACCTCTGGAATGATGCTCAGGAAGCTCAGAAGCTGATGCGCGAGCGCCAGCAGCTGGATGACAGCATTTCCGGCGTCAAGCGTCTCGAACAGCAGATGCTGGACAACATCGAACTGATCGAGATGGGCGAGGAAGAGGGCGACGACAGCATCATCAAGGATGCCGAGGATCAGCTCAAGGCCCTGAAGACCGAAGCGGCCCGCCGTCAGGTCGAAGCCATGCTATCGGGCGAAGCCGACGGCAATGACACCTATATCGAAGTGCATTCCGGCGCTGGCGGTACTGAGTCCCAGGACTGGGCCAACATGCTGCTGCGCATGTATATCCGCTGGGCCGAAAAGCAGGGCTTCAAGGTCGAAGTGCTTGAAGTGCATGACGGCGAAGAAGCCGGCATCAAGTCGGCGACCGTGCATATCAAGGGCCACAATGCCTATGGCTGGATGAAGACCGAATCGGGCGTTCACCGTCTGGTGCGCATCTCGCCCTACGATTCGAATGCCCGCCGCCACACCTCGTTCTCGAGCGTCTGGGTCTATCCGGTCGTCGACGATTCGATCCAGATCGACATCAACGAAAGCGATTGCCGCATCGATACCTACCGGTCGTCGGGCGCCGGCGGCCAGCACGTCAACACCACCGACTCGGCCGTGCGCATCACGCATATTCCGACCGGCATCGTCGTGCAGTGCCAGCAGGAGCGTTCGCAGCACAAGAACAAGGCCAAGGCCTGGGACATGCTGCGGGCCCGCATGTACGAAGCCGAACTGAAGAAGCGTGAAGACGCAGCCAATGCCGAAGCCGCCTCCAAGACGGATATCGGCTGGGGCCACCAGATCCGCTCCTACGTCTTGCAGCCCTACCAGTTGGTCAAGGACCTGCGCACCGGTGTCGAAAGCACCGATCCGGACAATGTCCTCAACGGCGATCTGAACCCCTTCATGGAAGCAGCCCTTGCCCACCGCATCAGCGGCAAGGCGGATGCGGTCTCCGATATCGACTGATCTGTTCTCCCGGGCAGAACAGGATCAAACAGAAAACGGCGGCGGGACCTCAATCCCGCCGCCGTTCTTTTTACTGAATCATTAAGGCGTTTCGCTAATTGCGTTAGCGCCTGCCGTCGCCGGCTTTTGTCGCAGCGTGACAGTCGCGAGGATCAGCACCGCCGTGGCGCAGGCGGCCACCGTGGCAACCATCGGCAGGGCGGTTCCGTCGGCAAAGATGCTGGCAATCCCGATCACGCTCGATGCCGTGACGAATTGCAGCGTGCCCATGAGGGCAGAGGCCGTGCCCGCAATCTTGCCGTGGCCGTCGAGCGCCAGCACTGCCGAGGTCGGAATGACCATGCCGAGGAAGCCGTAGGCGACAAACAGCAGGGCACACATCAGCGGCAGGCTGCCAAGGCCGAGTTCAAACAAGGCAAACAGGGCAAGCGAGGCCAGCGCGAAGCCGGTGACAGCCGTCCGGATCAGCCGCTTCAGGCCAAATCGCCGCGACAGCCGGCCGTTCATCTGCGATGCGCCGATGAAGGAGACGGCGTTCAGCGAGAAGACAACGCTGTAGAGCCGCGGCGACAGGCCGTAATGATCGATCAGCACGAAGGACGAGTTCGCGACATAGATCATGTAGCTCGACATGCCGAAGGACGCGATGAAAACCAGCCCAAGATAATGCGGATCACGCAGCAGCGTGCCATAGCTGGCAATTGCGCTTCTGAAGTTGCTCTGGCTGCGCGCCTCTGCCGTGCGCGTTTCCGGCAAAAGCGTCGCCACCAGGATGATGCCGAGGCCGGCCGCCAAGACCATCACCCAGAAGATCGCCCGCCAGCTGCCGACGGTGGTCACCAGGCTTCCAGCAAGCGGGGCGAGGATCGGCGAGACGCTGAACACCAGCATCAGGCGCGACATCAGGTGCGCGGCGGCAACCCCGGTCAGAAGATCGCGCACGATCGCCCGACACAGGACGGCGCCGGCACAGGCGCCGACACCCTGCAGCGCACGAAACGCAATCAGCCATTCGATGCTGGGTGCCAGCGCGCAGCCGACGCCGCCAAGGGCAAACAGCACAAGGCCGAAATAAAGCGGCTTCTTGCGGCCGATCATGTCGGAGACCGGCCCATAGACGAGCTGGGAAAGGCCCATGGCAACGAAGAAGGAAATCAGGCTTGCCTGCACGGCGCCGTCGTCGGCATTGAGCGCAATGCCGATTTCCGGCAGCGAGGGCAGGTACATGTCGATGGCAAACAGGCCGACCGCGGTCAGCAGGCCGAGCACGATCGGAAGGGATGCAGTGGTTTTCTCAGACATCAAAAAATAGCCTTTGCGTCACCCGGGGAGGGAGCGGCGGGGGAGGAAAATACGAAAAGGGGTATGGCGTTGAACAGGAAGGGGTGTCGGCCGCAAACGTATCGGGACACCATGTAAAAAATATTGGACACAATTGTCCAATCTGTCAAGCGGCTCTATGGTGCGCCATGGACACAAGAACGCATGCCCCGAATCTCCCCACAACCGAAACCGGTCCGCGCACCAAGCGCGATACCATCATCGATGCCGCCGCGGCGATTTTTTCCGAAAGTGGCTATCAGGGTGCCAGCATCGATGCGATCGCGGTGCGTGCCGACGTGTCCCGCCAGACGGTTTACAATCAGATCGGCGACAAGGAGAAAGTCTTCAAGGCGGTCGTCGCCGAAGTGACGCAGCGCTCCAGCGCCGGCTTTTTCTCGGTGCTGGAAACCTTTCCGGACCAGCCGACCGATCTGGAAAATGACTTGGTCGCCTTTGCTGGGCGCCTGCTGCGGGTTGCCGTCTGCGAGCCGAATGGCCGCTGGCTTTTGCGCCTGCTCTCGCTCGAAGGTGTCCGCCATCCCGAACTGTTCGCCTCATGGCGCGAATACGGGCCGGGCCGCAAACATCCGGCCATGGCGGCGCGTTTTGCCCAGCTTGCCCATGCCGGTTTTCTCGATATCGACGATCCGTCGCTGGCCGCCCGCCAGTTCATGGCGCTGATCATGTCGGATGTGCGTGCCGATCTGCAATTGGGCATTCCGATCCCGGAGGCCGAGCTGGACAGCCTGGCGCGCAACGCCGTCAGGACGTTCCTGCGCGCCTTTGCCCGGCGCTGATAGTCCACGCCGATTGCCATATCCAGTCGCTGGAGCCGGATATTGGGCGGGATCAGTTGCTGGCGCGTTCGACGCGGATATCGCCGAGATCGTCGATCAGCACGGTCCATTCCTCGGCCCGGTCGGCCTGGGGGCTGGTCTTCAGATAGACGGTTGCCATGAAGCCCGGCTCCTCGCCGACGCCGGTCATGCTTTCCGGCATGATGCCGGTCACATAGGGACGTATCGCGCTGAATTCTTCCAGTTCGACACTTTGCACCAGGCGCGGGCCGGTTGCTTCCGCCGCAATCATCTGCAGGTAGATCTTTGTCGTCCTGTCCTGCTGGCGTATGGCCGCAAGCTTGTAGTAGCCGCGCGCGCCGGTCGCGTCTGCAGAAGTGCCGGTTTCAGCTTCGGTATTCTCGTCCGGCATGCCTTCCGGCCCGGTGATCCAGAACCCGCCGCTGACCACGAATGTCGCGGTCACGGGCAACTGGCCGATCTCGTCGGCCAGCACCGGCGTGGCCGCCGATAGCGATAGCGCCAGCAGCCATGTTCGGCCAAGCGCAGGCAATTTCAAACCAAGACCATCCATTGGCATCACCCATTACGCCGTCAATTGGCAAATTGCTCGGCCAGAATCCGGTCCGACCACGAGCGGTCCGGGTCAGACAGGATATGCGCCGTCGTATCCTCAGATTGTCCGATCTCGACCCTGAGCACCGATTTGACCTCGGAATGATCGGCAACCGCATTCACCGGCCGCTTTTCCGGCTCCAGCACCTCCAGCACCACCTTCGCCCTGTTCGGCAGCAGCGCACCGCGCCAGCGCCGCGGACGGAAGGCGCTGACCGGCGTCAGCGCCAGAAGCGGCGCCTCCAGCGGCAATATAGGCCCATGCGCCGAAAGATTATAGGCAGTCGACCCGACCGGCGTCGCCACCATCAGGCCGTCGCAGATCAATTCCTCGAGCCTAACCTGGCCGTCGATCACCACCCGCAGCTTGGCCGCCTGGTAGGATTGCCGAAACAGCGACACCTCGTTGATCGCCAGCGCATAGGAAATCGAACCGTCGGCATTGCTGGTCGTCATCTGCAGCGGATGGAAATCATTCTCGACGGCCTGCGCAATGCGCTCGTCCAGCCGCTCGGTGGAAAAATCATTCATCAGGAAGCCGACGGAACCGCGGTTCATCCCATAGATCATCTTGCCGCTGTTCATCGTATCATGCAGCGTCTGCAGCATGAACCCATCGCCGCCGAGCGCCACGATGACATCGGCCTCGGTGGGGGCGACATGGCCGTAAAGGCGAATCAGTTCGTCGCGCGAAGCCTGCGCGTCGTCCGTGTTGGAGGCGATAAACGACAGTGACCGGAACGATCGAGACATGGCGGACCCTTTTGAACAGGTGCCAGTGGTACATGACAAAGCCTTGGAACCACAAGCCGTTTGCGCCGCCAAACAGTTCCCCCGACTGGCTTTTTGCCCCCGGGTGCCAATATCGCCCGCTAACCATTTCTTCTAACCATCCTGCAATTTTTTGCTTTACGGCAAATCATTTTCGTCTTATTGACGGCGCCACTGCCCTTGTAGCTCAGTTGGTAGAGCACCTGATTTGTAATCAGGGGGTCACGAGTTCGAACCTTGTCGGGGGCACCACTTTTTCTCTTCAGCTTGGCTGGTATTCTGGTACGCGTGTCTATGCAGCGCGGCCGGAATTCCATTGGCCGGCTCGGCGGCGCAGACCTGCCGACGGCAGGCTGCCCGCGTCAACGTGATGTCCGGCTGAAATACCTCCGGTCGATACCCGTCTCTTCCAAGCGGCTTTATCCAACGATGTTCTTGTGTATCCTGCCGTCCTTGACGATGACGACGAAATTCTGCGCCGGATCCTCGATCAGTCCGATCTCGGCCAGCGGGTTGCCGTCGACCAGCAGCAGATCCGCCAGCGCGCCTTCCTCCACCACGCCAAGCTTGCCTTCGTAAGGGTTGCGCAATCCTGACAAAGCCAGTATCTGGCCATTGTCCGCCGTGGCCATCTTGAGAATTTCGGCCGGCTGGTACCAGCGGGTCAGCTTGGCCAATTGCGCATTCTGGCGCTTGGCGAGCTTGGCGTCGAAAAGCGTATCACTCCCCCAGCCGGTCTTGACCTTGTGTTTCTTCGCCAGCGCATAGGCATTGTCCGTGCCGCTGAACATTTCGATCTGCTTTTTCCGGTTGGCGGAGCCTTCCGGAAACGGCGTCGCATCCTGATCATCGAGAAAGGGCTGCAGGCACCACCAGATGCCCTTCTCAGCCATCATCGCGACAGTCGTGTCATCGAGCAGATTGCCATGTTCGATGCACCGCACCCCGGCATTGATCGCCTGCTGCACCGCTTTCGGCGTATAGGCGTGCACCGTGGCATAGGTGCCCCAGTTCTCGGCGGCGATGACACCGGCCTGCATTTCCTCCAGGGTGAACTGCGTCACATCGAGCGGATCGTAGAACGACGACACACCGCCGCCTGCCATCAGTTTGATCTGCGACGCGCCCAGCGCCAGTTGCTCGCGTGCGCGCTTTCTGACAGCGCCCGGATCGTCGGCAATCGCAGCAGCGCCCACCCGTTCGCTGTATGAATAGTCGCCGGGTTGCGAAGGCAGTTCATTGGGCATGCGGAAATCGCCGTGCCCGCCGGTCTGCGAGATGAAGGCACCCGACGGCCATATGCGCGGCCCAGCCGCAAGGCCTGTGTCGATACCACGCTTCAGGCCGAATGCGGGGCCGCCCATATCGCGGATCGAGGTAAAGCCGCGCATCAGCGTGTCATTGGCTTCCTTGACAGCAGCAACGTTGATGAAGCCGATATCGGCAGTCAGCACGGCCGCCTGCGGGACCGAGGCGAACATGATGTGGGTATGCGCATCGATCAGGCCCGGCATCAGCGTCCGGCCGTCACCGGCAATCCGGGTCAGCGCGACATCGGCGGGGGAGGCGATTGGAGCGGTTGAAATGGCTTTGATCGTATTGCCGACGATCAGGACGCTGGACGGTTCCGAAAGCCTGTCCGACACACCATCGAAGATACGGACATTTTCAAACAGGATACCGTTGGGCTGGCCCGATTGGCCTGTCTGCGCTTTCGCCGCGGTCGAGATGCTCGACAGTCCGGCGGCGGCAAACACCGCACCGGCTCCGAGAAAGAAACCGCGCCGGGAGAGATCGGCGTTCATCCGCATTGTGAGGGCGTTCAGAGCTGGATCGCAGCGCCGGCATGTATCGATATCGATCAGGCTGTCGTATTTGCGTCCAAATCGCACAGGCATATCGATACCCTTCAGGAAGGTTAGCAGATCGATCTTTCGGCATACTATCAATATCGGCTTCGTGTTCAATCAAATAAGGATCTGATTTTATATTGTTGTGGTTTGACCTTTGTCAAAAATATCGCATGTTTTTTCTTTTGGCAGGATTATTAATTTGTCCTTCTGTTGAATATATCGAATGAGTGGTGAAGATCTGGAGAGTTATAGTACAGAGTGTCGCGGTGATGCCAGTCTGCGCTTTCAACGGGAGATGGGCTTGTGTTCAGATGTAAGGGCGCTACGACCCGTCTTCTTGCCGGGAGTGCAATGCTGCTGCTCTCGTCTTTGCCGCAGGCGGCAGCGCAACAGGCCCCCACCGGCCCATCGGCCGCGATATCGGCCCTTGACGCCGGAAACGCAGCCGAAGCCTCGTCTCTGCCCGATCGCTGGAAGCTGATCGTCAGTCCCTATGTCTGGGCCCTGTCGCTGGATGGGGATGCGTCGTTGGCCGGCTTCGACACCCATGTCGACGTGCCGTTTTCCGAGACGCTCAAACATCTCGATCTGGCCATCATGGGCAATGTCGAAGTCACCAACGGGCGCTTTGGTTTTTATGTCGACGGCCAGTATGCGCAAACGAGCCAGGAGGAGGAATTGCTGTCCAACGAGCTCGCGGTTGGGATTACCACCACGACATTGGCGCTCGGTGCCTTTTACCGCGCTTACGAGGTCGAACTCGGCGGACTGACCGTGTTCAACGAAGCGCGGGTTTTTGCCCTGGAGCCGACGATCGGGTTGCGTTGGACCAAACTGGAGGCAACTGTCGATGCCCTTGGCCTGTCGGTCACCAAGCAGGCCAACTGGACGGATCCTTTCATCGGTCTACGATTGAACGCCGACCTCGACGAGCGATGGAACCTGTGGGCCGAGGCCGATATCGGCGGTTTCGATATCGGGTCGAAGATCAGCTACAGTGCACAGGCCTTTCTTGGCTATCGCACCTTCGTTCTCGATCATCCAACGGTCTTGCGCCTGGGATATCGCGTCACCGCGCAAGACTTCGAAACGGATGATTTCACCGGCAGCAACAAATTCCAGTGGGACGTCACCCAGCATGGTCCGATCATCGGTTTTTCCATGCAGTTTTGATCGGCGTGGCAGGATCAGGCGTAGCCGATGAACTCGGGCGCGACCTGACGATTGGCTCCGTAGTCGCGGGCAAAAGCATTCTGGCTGCGCCCCATGGCCTGAAGTTCGATAACGGCCGGGCGTGTGGCACCATCGGCATAGGTTCCGGTGTCCGGCGTTCCCGTGGCAGTGGCGCGTTCAACTGTGCGGATCGCGTTCAGCAATGTCAGCATGTTTTGTCCTCCAGATGAGTGCGGAAACGACGATACGCCGCACTCGGTTCCTTCTTACGAGCCATTCCATTGACCAAGCGTTAACCATAACTGGCGAGACGACTTTTTGATGGCCGAACCGACGACGCAGTCGGGCGACCTCGCCAATTGATCTGCGGGTCGCGAGCATCTTGACGATTGTCATATACGCCGCGCAAACGCGCATGCTAGAGCCCGGCTTTGTCGAACAGGAGCAAGGCTGATGGAAGTCCGCGATTCAAATGGAACGGTCCTCAATGAGGGCGACAACGTGACCCTGGTGAAGGACCTCAAGGTCAAGGGTACGTCCGAGACGCTGAAGCGCGGCACGGTGATCAAGGGCATCCACCTGACCGACAATGAAGACGAGGTCGAATGCCGCCATGCCAAGATCAAGGGCCTGGTTCTGCGCACCGAATTTCTGAAGAAAGCCTGACCCGCGCGATAGCGGGCATGATCGTTGTCAAGAATCCAGATAGATTCGCGCGTCGCGGCTAAGTCTGGCAGTAGACAATCGTCAAAAATACCGGCGTAGTGATGCAGCGGTAATCTTGCGACGGAGCTTCGTTATGATCTTCGGTATGACGCCTTTTACGTTCTTTCATGTCCTTCTCAGTCTGATCGGCATCGCGGCGGGTTTTGTCGCGCTGCAGGGCTGGCTCCGGTCGGAACTGCGCGCCGGCTGGACGGCGATATTTCTCGGCACCACGATTGCGACGGTGGTGACCGGCTTCTTGTTTCCCTACACGCTCTTCACCCCGGCCATCGGCGTTGGCATCATCACCGCGGTGTTTCTGGCGGTTGCCGTCTATGCCCTTTACCGCGGGCATCTGTCGGGCTATTGGCGGCCGGCTTTTGTCATCTGTTCGGTGGTTTCGCTCTACCTCAACACCTTCGTTCTCGTGGTGCAGGCCTTTCTCAAGGTTCCGGCCCTCAACGCATTGGCACCGAACGGCTCCGAGCCGCCATTTGCCATCGCCCAAGGCCTGGTACTCGTCGCCTTTCTTGGTCTCGGCTATCTGGCGACCGTCCGCTTCCGCCCGGGTCTCGCGCAGGGCCTGCGCTCGCGGTTCTAGCCGCGAAACACTCTAGCTGTCCGCGTCAAGGCGCGCGGCCTCCTGAATGTCGCGGATCAGGTCGGGCAGGGCGCTTTGCACCCTGTTCCAACTCGGCATGAACGGTGTCGCGTTCGGATTGTCCAGGTAGACATTGCCGGCCTCGATCAGGTTGGCGGCGAACAGTTCCACCGCCTGCTCCTCCCGGTGCCGGTCGGTGGTCAGCCCGTTCATGCGCGCGTCGTGGTGATAGGTCTCCACCAGATCGAGTGCCGTCCGGTAATAGGTGGCCTTCAGCGTGCGGAAGGCGTCCTGGCTGAACACCACCCCATCGGTTGCCAGTTTTCGATACAGCGCCTTGGTAATGTCGATCGACATGCGCGACAGGCCGCGGGCCGCATCTTCCGGCGAAAGCGGCTGGTGCTTGTGGTCATAGGCATCGGCGATGTCGACCTGGCAGATCGAATGGTTCGAATAGTTGCGCCACAGCTCCGACAGCACGCCGATCTCCAGCCCCCAGTCGGATGGAATGCGGATATCCGACAGGATATGGGTCTGCATGGCGAACTCGCCAGCCAGCGGATAGCGAAAGGCCTTGAGGTAGTCGATGTATGGATGATGCCCGATGACCTTTTCCAGGCTGAGCAGCAGGGGTGTCACCAGCAGCCGTGTGACGCGGCCATTCAGCGAACGGTCGGCGATGCGGGGATAGTAGCCCTTGGAAAACACATAGGGAAAACGCGGATTGGCGACCGGATAGACGAGACGCGCCAGCATCTCGCGGGAATAGGTGACGATATCGCAGTCGTGCAGTGCCACCACGCCCGGTTGACGTGCCCCGAGCAGGTAACCCATGCAGAACCAGACATTGCGTCCTTTGCCGGGCTGGTCAGGCGACAGGTCCTGCGCCTTGAGCTTTTCGTCAACCGCACGAAGTCGCGGTCCGTCATGCCACAGGATCGTGTGCTTTTGCGGCAGGCGGGAGAAATACTGCCGGGCATGCTGGAATTGCGCCCGGTCGGCCTGATCGAGCCCGATGACGATTTCGGAAATATAGGGAACCTGCGACAGCTCCGAGACGATGTGTTCGAGGGCAGGGGTTTCCAGTTCGGAATAGAGCGATGGCAGGATCAGCGTAATCGGACGGCTGGAGGCAAACACCGCCAGTTCCTTCTCCATCCGGTCGAGATCGCGTTCGCGCAGATTGTGCAGGGTGGCAACCACCCCGTTCTGGTGAAAATCGGCCATGATATTCCTTTCGAAAAATGCGCGGTTGCCGCCGCGTCAGAGCAATCCTGTTGCAACGAGATGATGGATCATGCGGTTCCAGCCGGCAGGCCCCGGTTCTTCGGAGCGCAGGATGAGACCCTGCCGTTCCCGTTCGGTGACCGGCAATGGTGTGTGGGACGGATTTGCGATGATGATGCCGAGATCGGCCGCCTGCAGCATCGCCAGGTCATTTGGCGCATCGCCGAGGGCCACCGAAACGACCGCCTCGCCGGATTGCCGACGATAAAAGGCCACAAGCTCTGCCATGCGGACTGCTTTCGATGTCCTTGGCATCACGGTGAAGAAGCGCCCGCCCTGTATGGCCTGGAAGCCGGCGACCTCGAGCAGCGCCAAAAAGGCGTGCCTCTGCACGTCGCTGCCTGTAAAATGGCCGGGTTCGGAAAAATTGCGCTGCTTGGCAAGCGCCGCGGCCTCGAGTGAAAGCCCTGTGGCCAGTGCCACCTTTTCGACGCTCCAGTCACCGAAACCGGCGAAACAACCACGCAGCTCTTGCGGCAACGCCGCAAGAAACAGCCGTATGTGTTGGTAGAGACTCGGCGAATCATCGCCGCCACGCTCCGGATTCCGCCAATTGGCGATGCCCGCACCGTTTTCGACGATCAGCGGATAATCCATGCCAAGCGCCAGCGAAAGAGGCCGCATCTCGGCCTCCGTCTTGCTGCTAGCGAGAATGAGGGCAATGCCGCGCGCCTTCAGAAGCGCCAGCGCTGGCTTCGCCGCCTCGAAGGAATAGCTGTCGTGATCGAGCAGCGTTCCATCGAGATCGGTGAAGACGACGATCATTTTGCCAGATGCTGGCGCGACGCATAAAGCGCGATCGCTGCCGCATTGGAGACGTTCAGCGACTTGATCGCGCCCGGCATGTCGAGGCGTGCCAGTGCAGACACGGTGTCACGCGTCTTCTGCCGCAGGCCCTTGCCTTCGGCGCCGAGCACCAGCGCGATCTTGTCGCCTGTCAATGTGCTTTCCATCGGTTCGGGACCGTCCGAATCAAGCCCGATGGAGAAAAAGCCGAGCTTGTGCAATTCGGCCAGCGCATCCGACAGGTTGGTGATCTGGATATAGGGGATCATTTCCAGAGCGCCCGAGGCCGACTTGGCCAGCACGCCCGATTCGGTCGGGCTGTGGCGCATGGTTGTGATCACTGCACCGGCGCCGAACGCCACGGCCGAGCGCATGATCGCGCCGACATTGTGCGGATCGGTGACCTGGTCGAGCACCAGCAGCAGCGGGCTGTCCTGCAGCGCTTCCAGCCGGCGCACGGGCAGGGGCCTCGTCTCGAGCATCACGCCCTGATGGATCGCCTCCGGTCCGAGGATCTTGTCGAGATCCTGCGGGGTGACCATCTCGACCGGAAAGCCGAGGGCCGCCACAGACTCGATCTGCAACCGCACCAGCGCGTTCTGGGTCGCCGACAGCTTGATCAGCTTGCGCTCGGGATTGTCGAGAGCCGCGCGCACGGTGTGCAGGCCATAGAGATGGACCTGATCGGGCGCCACCGGCGGCGGCGTCCAGTCGGCATTGCTTTTGCGTCGCTTTTGCGGCTGCGGGGTTGGGATTTCGCCACGCTCGCGCTTTGCGTCGCGCACCTGACGGCGCAGCGTTGCATAGTGGGTGTCACGGGAGGATTTGTCGTCGGAAGTGTCTTTTGCCATGCAGCCCTTATAACGCTCCGATGCATCTGGGGATAGACCCGGGGCGAAAGCCGAGCATTTCTGGGGCTGCAAAATTTTTCGAGATTTTTCGTATGTCATCGTGTTGACATCAGGGAATTGGGCAGTCATATACCCGCCGCAGACCGAGGGGGCGCCGCTCCACCGGTCTGGAATGAAAAGCTTGGTCGCTTTGATCCGGACGAAAAACTGGAGAGATGCCCGAGTGGTTAAAGGGGACGGACTGTAAATCCGTTGGCTCAGCCTACGTTGGTTCAAATCCAACTCTCTCCACCATTCGTCCTCGGATCACACATCGCGGGTATAGCTCAATGGTAGAGCAGCAGCCTTCCAAGCTGAATACACGGGTTCGATTCCCGTTACCCGCTCCAAGTCTTATGCCCAACACATTGAAATTACGAGAATTTATCAAATTGCTTTCCGTTGCGGGAATGTCGGTTTGATCTCGCGTTGCGCGCGCGCTTAGCCGCCTTTCTGAGCGCCATCTGCAGCGAGCATTTATCGCTTGCGCAATCCTCTCGAAACCCTTAAACGGCGGACCAAACCGGTTTGCCCGGGGCAACCTCTTTTCGTTCATAGGAAGCATTCAAATGGCAAAGAGTAAGTTTGAGCGCAACAAGCCGCACGTTAACATCGGCACGATCGGCCACGTTGACCACGGCAAGACGTCTCTGACGGCTGCGATCACCAAGTATTTCGGTGAATACAAGGCCTACGATCAGATCGACGCCGCTCCGGAAGAAAAGGCACGTGGCATCACCATCTCGACGGCACACGTCGAGTATGAGACGCCGGCCCGCCACTACGCCCACGTCGACTGCCCCGGCCACGCCGACTACGTCAAGAACATGATCACCGGTGCAGCGCAGATGGACGGCGCGATCCTGGTTTGCTCGGCTGCCGACGGCCCGATGCCGCAGACCCGCGAGCACATCCTGCTCGCCCGTCAGGTTGGCGTTCCGGCGATCGTCGTGTTCCTCAACAAGGTCGACCAGGTCGACGACGCAGAACTGCTCGAACTGGTTGAGCTGGAAGTGCGCGAACTTCTGTCGTCCTACGACTTCCCGGGCGACGACATCCCGTTCGTCAAGGGTTCGGCGCTTGCTGCTCTCAACGACAGCAACAAGGAAATCGGCGAAGACGCAGTGCGCGCGCTGATGGCCGCTGTCGACGCCTACATCCCGACGCCTGAGCGTCCGATCGACCAGCCGTTCCTGATGCCGATCGAAGACGTGTTCTCGATCTCGGGTCGTGGTACGGTTGTGACGGGCCGCGTCGAGCGTGGTATCGTCAAGGTTGGCGAAGAAGTCGAGTTCGTCGGCATCCGCGACACCAAGAAGACGACGGTTACCGGCGTTGAAATGTTCCGCAAGCTGCTCGACCAGGGCCAGGCCGGCGACAACATCGGTGCTCTCGTTCGCGGTATCCAGCGCGACGACGTTGAGCGTGGTCAGGTTCTTTGCAAGCCGGGTTCTGTGAAGCCGCACAAGAAGTTCATGGCAGAAGCCTACATCCTGACGAAGGAAGAAGGCGGCCGTCATACGCCGTTCTTCACCAACTACCGTCCGCAGTTCTACTTCCGCACCACCGACGTGACCGGCATCGTGTCGCTTCCGGAAGGCACGGAAATGGTTATGCCTGGCGACAACGTCACGGTTCAGGTTGAGCTGATCGTTCCGATCGCGATGGAAGAAAAGCTGCGCTTCGCGATCCGCGAAGGCGGCCGCACCGTCGGCGCCGGCATCGTTGCCTCGATTATTGAATAATAATCGAGTGTCGATGGCGAAACCTGCCGACGCAGATTGAAATGCACGAACGGCGCGCAAGCGCGGTTCGTGTGCGGCGCCGGCATCGTTGCCTCGATCATCGAGTAATTTTGATCCCGCACGGGATTGAAGACAAAACCCCGCTGGAGACAGCGGGGTTTTTTGTTGCTCAATCGCATGGGTGCCGGTTGCCCATGCCGCAACTCTGCCGGGCGCTGCAATCACCGTCTATATGGAGGCTGCGGAACGATTCTTCAGCGCTCGTCGACCTCCTCCTCGATTTCAGGCCTGGCCAGCTTCAGCAAATCCGTCACCATGTAGCCGTCGATGGTCATACCCCTGACGTCGCATTCGGCGATCGACACGTTGATCAGGCTGGCGAACCGGATCGAAGCTCCGTCGAGGTCCACATGGCGTAGCGCGACCGAGCGCATGTCGATATTCTCGAACGTGGCACTCTCCATTGACGTCTTGCGGAATGTCGCGTGATAGGCCCGCGCGTCGCTGATCAGCACATTGTCGAGATTGACGTCGCTGAACACCGCTTCCTCCAGATTGACATCGACGAACCGGGAGCCGCTGAGGTTGGCGTCTTCGAATTCTGAGGCAGGCAGGGTGGCATTGTGGATTCGGATCATGAAAGCTCCCATCGCAGGCAACCGGGCGTTTGATTGCTTACTATTGGCCAATTGCCCCGTGCAGGCAAGCGAGCCGCCCACCATGGCGCTGTTTGCTCCCGGGATGTCGGGAAAGTCCTGACAGCGGCTCTGCAGGGCAGCCATGCGCCATTTGCGATTCGTGTTGACGGCTGTGCCTGTGGGGCTGGCGGCGACCGATCCTCGTGCAGCCGGATGCTGCATTGTCTGTGGCCTCAGCGATTGTGGACTATGCCATGAGACCAGCGACGGGTGCAAAACGCGCCGGCATGCTCGCCATTCTATCGTCCGTCTTCGGTGCTGGTGCTGTCCTTGCCGACGAAAGGCCGCTGATCTGGTCGGTTTCCAGATCGGGCGATCGTGATTTCGCCTTCCGCTCGGGTGTCGAATTCGACATGGGCTTGCGTGTCAGTCTCGGGGCCGAATCAAATGTGACGGCTGCGGGTGCTGCAGGTTCGGGCACACGCGTGCTGCCGCTGAGGCTGTGGGGTGATCTGACGCTGGTCTCGCAAAGCACGCGGCAGGCATCGGTGGGGCTGCGGTTCAACGCGAGGACCGGCGCCGCCAGGGTGGTGATGGCCGAGAATCGCTCGACGAGCGTCTCGCCGTCGCTGGATGTCTCTGCAAGCCGGGGTCTTGAGGCATCGCCAATGAACATTGTCGCACGCCAGAACGTCACCTTCACCTTCTCCGACATCGATGCCGCTATCCTCGCCGACATTGCTCTCGACAGCGCCGCCTCGCACCAGGCCTATGTGACGGTACGCAAAGGCCTGCCGCTCGGCGTCAGTCTCTCGGTCTCGGTGGGTGAATTCCAGAGTGGATCCCCGGCGAAGGTCAGCGCCCGGCTGCAGCGCCGGTGGTAGTTCGGACCGGCGAAGCGGGGGCTTTGGCAAAAAGGAATAAAAAGCCTCTTGCCAATCTTTGTTTGCCGTCTTAAAGGGTGCGCCATGCCTCGGACAGAACGGTTATGTTCAATCCGCAGGACGGCTTAGGGGTATAGCTCAGTTGGTAGAGCGGCGGTCTCCAAAACCGCAGGTCGTCGGTTCAAGCCCGGCTGCCCCTGCCATTTTCAGTGCGGCGCGCATCACTTCGCGACGTGCGGTGATTTATGGCATAAGCCAAAAAGTTGCTGAAGGTCCGTTTCCCTCTTGTGAAAAAGGGAATCGGTCTTTATGTAGGGTTCAAACAGACACGCGGTGCGTGGGGCTGAGTTATTCAGCTTTACGCGCCGTAAATGCGTGGGCATTAAATGGCATCCAAGGCAAATCCATTCGCGTTTCTGCAGCAGGTACGCTCCGAGACGTCCAAGGTCACGTGGCCATCGCGCCGCGAGACCGTGATTTCGACGCTCATGGTTCTGGCGATGGTCGTTTTCGCTGCGCTGTTTTTCTTCGGCGCTGACCAGCTCATCGGCTGGCTCCTCAGCCTTGTGCTGAGCATCGGCAATTAACGGACGGAGACGAACATGGCGGCACGTTGGTACATCGTCCACGCATACTCGAATTTTGAAAAGAAGGTCGCAGAGGACATCGAGAACAAGGCTCGTCAGAAGGGTCTCACTCATTTGTTCGAAAAGATCCTCGTTCCGACCGAAAAGGTCGTCGAGGTTCGTCGCGGCCGCAAGGTTGATAGCGAGCGCAAGTTCTTTCCCGGCTATGTGATGGTGCGGGCGGATCTGACGGACGAAGCTTATCACCTGATCAAGAATACCCCGAAGGTTACGGGTTTCCTCGGTTCCGACAATAAGCCGGTTCCGATTCCCGACTTTGAGGCTGATCGTATCCTGGGTCAGGTCCAGGAAGGCGTCGAGCGTCCGAAGTCGTCCGTTACCTTCGAGATCGGCGAGCAGGTTCGCGTCTCTGACGGTCCCTTCGCCTCGTTCAACGGCGTTGTTCAGGATGTCGATGAGGAGCGTTCGCGCCTCAAGGTCGAAGTTTCCATCTTCGGTCGCGCGACGCCGGTCGAACTCGAATACGCTCAGGTCGAAAAGGTCTGAGTGGAGAAGGGGAGGTAACTCCCCGAGCCGCGTGGGAGGATGGCAGTCTCTAAGCCGGACTGACCAGACGTACCACGCAACCGCAGCCGCCGGGTAATTCCGGCATATTGAAAGGCAGAGAGATATGGCTAAGAAAGTTGCAGGCCAGCTCAAGCTTCAGGTCAAGGCAGGATCGGCAAACCCGTCCCCGCCAATCGGCCCGGCGCTTGGTCAGCGTGGCGTAAACATCATGGAATTCTGCAAGGCGTTCAATGCCGCCACGCAGGAAATGGAAAAGGGTATGCCGATCCCGGTCGTCATCACCTATTACCAGGACAAGTCCTTCACTTTCATCATGAAGCAGCCGCCGGTCAGCTACTTCCTGAAGAAGGAAGCCAAGATCACATCCGGCTCGAAGCTGCCGGGTAAGACAAAGGCTGGCTCCATCACCAAGGCTCAGGTCCAGACGATCGCTGAAGCTAAGATGAAGGATCTCAACGCCGCGGATCTCGCTGGCGCAATGGCTATGATCGAGGGCTCCGCCCGCGCCATGGGCCTGGAAGTGGTGGCTTAAAATGGCAAAGCTTGCAAAGCGTATTCAGAAGATCCGCGAAGGCGTTGATCCGACCAAGCTCGTCGCTCTGTCCGACGCCATTTCGATGGTCAAGGAACGTGCGGTTGCCAAGTTCGACGAAACCGTTGAAATCGCAATGAACCTCGGCGTTGACCCGCGTCATGCCGACCAGATGGTTCGTGGCGTTGTCAACCTGCCGAACGGCACGGGCCGCGACGTTCGCGTTGCTGTCTTCGCACGTGGCGCCAAGGCTGATGAAGCCAAGGCCGCTGGTGCAGACATCGTCGGCGCCGAAGACCTCGTCGAAATCGTTCAGGGCGGCAAGATCGACTTCGATCGTTGCATCGCGACCCCGGACATGATGCCGCTCGTCGGTCGTCTCGGTAAGGTTCTCGGCCCGCGCGGCATGATGCCGAACCCGAAGGTCGGCACTGTGACCATGGACGTCGCTGGCGCCGTCAAGGCTTCCAAGGGCGGTGCTGTCGAGTTCCGCGTCGAGAAGGCTGGTATCATCCATGCCGGCATCGGCAAGGCTTCCTTCGATGCCAAGGCGCTCGAAGAAAACATCAAGGCTTTTGCTGACGCTGTCGTCAAGGCAAAGCCGGCTGGTGCCAAGGGTAACTACGTTAAGCGCGTAGCGATCTCCTCGACCATGGGTCCGGGCGTCAAGATCGATCCGTCGACGGTTACGGCTTAATCTATTTCGGCCGGGGCTTCGCGCTCCGGTCAACCAAGTTTCCGGCCTTTCGGGGCCGGAAATGTCTGGCCTTAAAAACCAGACACTCCTGTCCGAGATTGTGGGTGGCCCCCGTGGCCTTAATATTCACCTGCATGAGACGGGGTAAGACCCGATTTTAAACGTCTGTAGACGTCTTGAAGTTCGGTTCGAGCCTTATTCGCCTTGGCATCGAAGTTCGCTTCGCTGCGAGGGGGCAGGATCCTCAAGCGTCGCTCGGGATCTGATGAGTTGGATCCCTTGAGGCAAAAGGCAAACCCGATGGGGCCCGCAGATTGCGGTCTCATCAACTGGAGACAGACAGTGGAAAGAGCGGAAAAACGCGAATTCGTCACAGAACTGAACGAAGTCTTCAAGGCTTCCGGTTCGGTTGTTGTGGCCCACTATGCTGGTGTCACAGTTGCGCAGATGAACGACTTCCGTTCAAAAATGCGTGCTGCTGGCGGCACCGTCAAAGTCGCGAAGAACCGCCTGGCCAAGATCGCTCTTCAGGGCACGGAAGCCGAAGGGATCACCGATCTCTTCAAGGGTCAGACGCTGATTGCATTCAGCAATGATCCGATCACGGCTCCGAAGGTCGTCATGGATTTCGCCAAGACCAACGACAAGATCGTTGTTCTCGGTGGCGCCATGGGAACAACCACGCTCACCGCCGATGCAGTCAAGTCGCTTGCGACCCTGCCTTCGCTGGACGAGCTGCGTGCGAAGCTGCTGGGCATGATCCAGACTCCGGCTACGCGTATCGCAGGTGTGGTACAGGCACCGGCAGCTCAGCTTGCCCGCGTGTTTGCGGCCTATGCAAAGAAGGACGAAGCCGCGTAAGGCGGTTTTTCGCTGTTCATACCCTAACTCGTTCGTTTCGAACCGAACATCTATAAGGAAATAGTAAAATGGCTGATCTCGCAAAGATCGTTGACGACCTCTCGGCTCTGACCGTTCTGGAAGCTGCTGAGCTTTCCAAGCTGCTCGAAGAAAAGTGGGGCGTTTCTGCAGCTGCTCCTGTAGCTGTTGCTGCTGCTGGCGGCGGCGCTGCTGCTGTTGTTGAAGAAGAAAAGACCGAGTTTGACGTCATCCTCACGGATGCCGGCGCAAACAAGATCAACGTCATCAAGGAAGTCCGCGCTATCACAGGTCTCGGCCTGAAGGAAGCCAAGGACCTCGTCGAAGGCGCTCCGAAGGCTGTCAAGGAAGCTGTTTCGAAGGCTGAAGCTGCCGACCTCAAGAAGAAGCTTGAAGACGCCGGCGCTAAGGTCGACGTTAAGTAATATCGGAATGCGGCGGGAGAAGGTTTCCTTTTCCCGCCGGTTTCCTCCGAACATATTACCCAGGAACCGTATGAAAACGGTTCCTGGGTAATGGGTTCTCAAGAGGATGGTCTTGACCCGCGCACCCGGCAAACCGGCCGGCCGCCCGGATCTCGAGACGAGATTGAGTGATCCATTTTTTGACGGAGCCGCCTGGCCAGCGGTCACCGTCTGTTGCAGGCCCGGGTGCAAACTGACAAGGAGCGACGATGGCTCAGACCCTTACCTTTAACGGTCGCAGGCGCGTACGCAAGTTTTTCGGAAAAATTCCAGAAGTCGCAGAAATGCCGAACCTTATTGAGGTTCAGAAGGCATCTTATGACCAGTTCCTCATGGTCGACGAGCCCGAAGGCGGCCGTCCCGACGAGGGACTGAATGCCGTTTTCAGGTCCGTATTCCCGATCACCGATTTTTCCGGTGCGTCGATGCTGGAATTCGTGTCCTATGAATTCGAACAGCCCAAGTTCGACGTTGACGAATGCCGTCAGCGCGACCTGACCTATGCCGCACCGCTCAAGGTCACGCTGCGCCTGATCGTGTTCGATATCGACGAGGATACGGGCGCGAAGTCCATCAAGGACATCAAGGAACAGTCTGTCTACATGGGCGACATGCCGCTCATGACCAACAACGGCACGTTCATCGTCAACGGCACCGAGCGCGTCATCGTCTCGCAGATGCACCGTTCGCCGGGCGTCTTCTTCGACCACGACAAGGGCAAGAGCCATTCGTCGGGCAAGCTGCTGTTTGCCGCACGCGTCATTCCGTATCGCGGCTCCTGGCTCGATATCGAATTCGACGCCAAGGACATCGTGCACGCCCGTATCGACCGTCGTCGCAAGATCCCCGTGACCTCGCTGCTGATGGCGCTCGGCATGGACGGCGAAGAGATCCTGTCGACCTTCTATACCAAGTCGAACTATGTCCGCGACGGCAAGGGCTGGCGCATTCCGTTCACGCCTGAAACGCTGAAGGGCGCCAAGACCATCACCGACATGATCGACGCCGACACCGGCGAAGTCGTGGTCGAAGGTGGTAAGAAGCTCACCCCGCGTCTCTTGCGTCAGTTGACCGACAAGGGCCTCAAGGCCCTGCGCGCGGCCGATGAAGACCTCTACGGCAACTACCTTGCCGAAGACCTGGTCAACATGGCGACCGGCGAGATCTACATGGAAGCCGGCGCGGAAATCGACGAGAAGACCCTGCCGCAGATCCTTGAAACCGGTTTCGACGAAATCCCGGTTCTCGGCATCGACCATATCAACGTGGGCGCCTACATCCGCAACACGCTGGCCGCAGACAAGAACGAGAACCGTCAGGACGCTCTGTTCGATATCTACCGTGTCATGCGTCCGGGTGAACCGCCGACGATGGATTCGGCTGAAGCCATGTTCAACTCGCTGTTCTTCGACAGCGAGCGCTATGATCTGTCCGCCGTTGGCCGCGTCAAGATGAACATGCGCCTCGACCTCGACGTC
Source organism: Rhizobium sp. CECT 9324 (assembly GCF_918741265.1). NCBI lineage: Bacteria > Pseudomonadati > Pseudomonadota > Alphaproteobacteria > Hyphomicrobiales > Rhizobiaceae > Rhizobium > Rhizobium sp. CECT 9324. The sequence goes on from NZ_CAKKMZ010000001.1 coordinate 2,089,309, forward strand.
GAAGACACCGTTCGTGTCCTGCGCAAGGACGACATCCTGGCCGTGGTCAAGATGCTGGTCGAACTGCGCGACGGCAAGGGCGAGATCGACGACATCGACAACCTCGGCAACCGCCGCGTTCGCTCGGTCGGTGAATTGATGGAGAACCAGTATCGTCTGGGTCTCTTGCGCATGGAGCGCGCCATCAAGGAACGCATGTCGTCGATCGAGATCGACACCGTCATGCCGCAGGACCTGATCAACGCCAAGCCGGCAGCAGCTGCCGTCCGCGAATTCTTCGGCTCCTCGCAGCTGTCGCAGTTCATGGACCAGGTGAACCCGCTTTCGGAAATCACCCACAAGCGCCGCCTTTCGGCTCTTGGACCGGGTGGTCTGACCCGCGAGCGCGCCGGCTTTGAAGTCCGCGACGTTCATCCGACCCACTACGGCCGTATTTGCCCGATCGAGACGCCGGAAGGCCCGAACATCGGTCTGATCAACTCGCTGGCTACCTTTGCACGGGTCAACAAGTACGGCTTCATTGAAAGCCCGTACCGCAAGATCATCGACGGCAAGGTGACAAAGGACGTCGTCTATCTTTCAGCGATGGAAGAAGCGAAATACTACGTCGCCCAGGCCAATTCCGAGCTGACGGCCGACAACGAATTCGTCGAAGAGTTCGTCGTATGCCGTCATGCCGGCGAAGTCATGCTGTCCCCGCGCGACACCATCAACCTGATGGACGTTTCGCCGAAGCAGCTGGTGTCCGTTGCGGCCGCTCTCATTCCGTTCCTGGAAAACGACGACGCCAACCGCGCCCTCATGGGCTCGAACATGCAGCGTCAGGCCGTGCCGCTTCTGCGTGCCGAAGCCCCGTTCGTCGGTACCGGCATGGAGCCGATCGTTGCCCGTGACTCCGGTGCTGCCATCGGTGCCCGTCGCGGCGGCGTGGTCGACCAGGTCGATGCGACGCGTATCGTTATCCGCGCCACCGAGGACCTCGATCCGTCGAAGTCCGGCGTTGATATCTACCGTCTGCAGAAGTTCCAGCGCTCCAACCAGAACACCTGCGTCAACCAGCGTCCGCTGGTCACCGTCGGTGACATCTTGAACAAGGGCGACATCATCGCGGACGGTCCTTCGACCGACCTCGGCGATCTGGCTCTCGGCCGCAACGCGCTCGTCGCGTTCATGCCGTGGAACGGCTACAACTATGAGGACTCGATCCTCATGTCGGAGCGCATCGTCTCGGAAGACGTCTTCACCTCGATCCATATCGAGGAGTTCGAAGTCATGGCCCGTGACACCAAGCTCGGTCCGGAAGAAATCACCCGCGACATTCCGAACGTTTCGGAAGAAGCGCTGCGCAACCTCGACGAAGCCGGTATTGTCTATATCGGTGCCGAAGTTCAGCCGGGTGACATCCTCGTCGGCAAGATCACCCCGAAGGGCGAAAGCCCGATGACGCCGGAAGAAAAGCTTCTGCGCGCCATCTTCGGTGAAAAGGCTTCCGACGTCCGCGACACGTCCATGCGCATGCCTCCGGGCACGTTCGGTACCGTCGTCGAAGTTCGCGTCTTCAACCGCCACGGCGTTGAGAAGGACGAACGTGCGATGGCGATCGAGCGCGAGGAAATCGAACGCCTCGCCAAGGACCGTGACGACGAACAGGCGATCCTCGACCGTAACGTCTACGGCCGTCTGCTCGACATGCTGCGTGGCCACGTCTCGATTGCCGGTCCGAAGGGCTACAAGAAGGGTGGCGAACTGTCGAACGCCGTCATCTCCGAGTATCCTCGTTCGCAATGGTGGATGTTCGCTGTCGAAGACGAAAAGGCTCAGGCCGAACTCGAAGCGCTTCGCGGTCAGTACGACGAATCCAAGTCGCGCCTTGAACAGCGCTTCATGGACAAGGTCGAGAAGGTCCAGCGCGGTGACGAAATGCCTCCGGGCGTCATGAAGATGGTCAAGGTCTTTGTCGCTGTGAAGCGCAAGATCCAGCCAGGCGACAAGATGGCCGGCCGTCACGGCAACAAGGGTGTTGTGTCGCGGATCGTGCCTGTCGAAGACATGCCGTTCCTCGAAGACGGCACGCATGTCGACATCGTTCTGAACCCGCTCGGCGTTCCGTCGCGCATGAACGTCGGCCAGATCCTCGAAACCCACCTTGCCTGGGCTTGCGCCGGCATGGGCAAGAAGATCGGCCAGATGCTTGAGGACTATCGCAAGCATCTCGACATCACCGACCTGCGCAACGAGCTGACCGGGATCTATGCCTCGGAACAGCACAACGAGGTCTCGTCCTTCGACGATGAATCGCTGGTTCGTCTTGCCGAAGAAGCCAAGCGCGGTGTCTCCATCGCGACCCCGGTTTTCGACGGTGCGCATGAAAGCGACGTCTCCGAGATGCTGACGAAGGCGGGCCTCAACCCGTCGGGCCAGTCTGTTCTGTATGATGGCCGTACCGGCGAAGCTTTCGACCGTCAGGTGACCGTTGGCTACATGTACATGATCAAGCTGAACCACTTGGTCGATGACAAGATCCACGCTCGTTCGATCGGTCCTTACTCGCTCGTCACCCAGCAGCCGCTCGGTGGTAAGGCGCAGTTCGGCGGTCAGCGTTTCGGGGAAATGGAAGTCTGGGCGCTGGAAGCCTACGGCGCCGCCTACACCCTGCAGGAAATGCTGACGGTGAAGTCGGACGACGTGGCCGGCCGTACCAAGGTCTACGAGGCGATCGTCCGTGGCGACGATACCTTCGAAGCGGGCATTCCCGAGAGCTTCAACGTTCTCGTTAAGGAAATGCGCTCGCTGGGCCTCAGCGTCGAACTGGAGAATTCCAAGCTCGATGACGCGGCAACCGGCCAGCTGCCTGACGCGGCAGAGTAAAAGTTGACAAGGGCGTGCGGGACAGTCTCGCACGCCATTCCCGCCTTGAACCGCTTTGGTCGGGGCAGGGAAGTTTCGCCGCATTTGGCGGTTATTGTCATTTAAGGGTTCGGTCCAGCATCCCGGGAATTTGCTGAAACCGACACCCAATTGAGGGCTCTTTTGCCCCATGAAGGAGACAGGCATGAACCAAGAGGTCATGAACCTTTTCAACCCGTCGGTACCGGCGCAGCACTTCGATTCCATCCGGATTTCGATTGCCAGCCCGGAAAAGATTCTTTCGTGGTCCTACGGCGAGATCAAGAAGCCGGAAACCATCAACTATCGTACGTTCAAGCCGGAACGCGACGGTCTTTTCTGCGCGCGTATCTTCGGACCGATCAAGGACTACGAATGCTTGTGCGGCAAGTACAAGCGTATGAAGTACAAGGGCATCATCTGCGAAAAGTGCGGCGTCGAAGTGACGTTGTCGCGTGTTCGCCGTGAGCGCATGGGCCATATCGAGCTCGCTGCACCCGTTGCCCATATCTGGTTCCTGAAGTCGTTGCCGTCGCGCATCTCGACCCTGCTCGACATGACGCTGAAGGATGTGGAGCGCGTTCTCTACTTCGAAAACTACATCGTCACGGAGCCGGGCCTGACCTCGCTCAAGGAAAATCAGCTTCTTTCCGAAGAAGAATACATGATTGCCGTTGACGAGTTCGGCGAAGACCAGTTCACCGCCATGATCGGCGCTGAAGCCATCTATGAGATGCTGGCCTCGATGAACCTCGAGAAGATCGCTGGCGATCTGCGTGCTGATCTGGCTGAGACCACGTCGGATCTCAAGCAGAAGAAGCTGATGAAGCGCCTGAAGATCGTCGAGAACTTCATGGAATCCGGCAACCGCCCGGAATGGATGATCATGAAGGTCGTTCCGGTCATCCCGCCGGATCTGCGCCCGCTCGTTCCTCTGGACGGCGGCCGTTTCGCCACGTCCGACCTGAACGATCTCTATCGTCGCGTGATCAACCGTAACAACCGTCTGAAGCGCCTGATCGAACTGCGCGCGCCGGGCATCATCATCCGCAACGAAAAGCGCATGCTGCAGGAATCTGTGGACGCGCTGTTCGACAACGGCCGTCGTGGCCGCGTCATCACCGGTGCCAATAAGCGTCCGCTGAAGTCGCTGTCCGACATGCTCAAGGGCAAGCAGGGCCGCTTCCGCCAGAACCTTCTCGGCAAGCGCGTCGACTATTCCGGTCGTTCGGTTATCGTGACAGGTCCGGAACTGAAGCTGCACCAGTGCGGTCTGCCGAAGAAGATGGCGCTCGAGCTGTTCAAGCCGTTCATCTATGCCCGTCTCGACGCCAAGGGTTATTCCTCGACCGTCAAGCAGGCCAAGAAGCTGGTTGAAAAGGAAAAGCCGGAAGTCTGGGATATCCTCGACGAGGTTATCCGCGAGCATCCGGTTCTCCTGAACCGCGCGCCGACGCTCCACCGCCTGGGCATCCAGGCCTTCGAACCCACGCTGGTCGAAGGCAAGGCTATCCAGCTGCACCCGCTCGTCTGCACGGCCTTCAATGCCGACTTCGACGGCGACCAGATGGCCGTTCACGTGCCGCTGTCGCTCGAAGCCCAGCTTGAAGCCCGCGTTCTGATGATGTCGACGAACAACATCCTGCACCCGGCCAACGGTGCACCGATCATCGTTCCGTCGCAGGACATGGTTCTGGGTCTCTACTACCTGTCGATCATGAACCAGAACGAGCCGGGCGAAGGCATGGCCTTCTCCGACATCGGCGAGCTGCATCACGCGCTTGAAAACAAGATCGTGACGCTGCACTCGAAGATCCGCGGCCGCTTCAAGACGGTTGACGAAGAAGGCAAGCCGGTTTCGAAGATTTTCGAAACGACGCCTGGCCGTATGCTCATCGGCGAACTTCTGCCGAAGAACGTCAAGGTGCCTTTCGACACCTGCAACCAGGAAATGACCAAGAAGAACATCTCCAAGATGATCGACACGGTCTACCGTCATTGCGGCCAGAAAGACACGGTCATCTTCTGCGACCGCATCATGCAGCTCGGCTTCAGCCATGCGTGCAAGGCTGGCATCTCGTTCGGCAAGGACGACATGGTCATCCCGGAAACCAAGGCCAAGATCGTCGGCGATACCGAAAGTCTGGTCAAGGAATACGAGCAGCAGTACAATGACGGTCTGATCACTCAGGGCGAAAAGTACAACAAGGTCGTCGACGCTTGGGGCAAGGCAACCGAAAAGGTCGCCGAGGACATGATGGCCCGCATTAAGGCCGTCGAGTTCGATCCGGAAACGGGTCGCCAGAAGCAGATGAACGCCATCTACATGATGTCCCATTCCGGTGCGCGTGGTTCTCCGAACCAGATGCGTCAGCTGGGCGGCATGCGCGGCCTGATGGCCAAGCCGTCGGGTGAAATCATCGAGACGCCGATCATCTCGAACTTCAAGGAAGGTCTGACCGTTAACGAGTACTTCAACTCGACCCACGGTGCCCGTAAGGGTCTCGCAGACACCGCCTTGAAGACCGCGAACTCCGGTTACCTGACCCGTCGTCTCGTCGACGTCGCGCAGGATTGCATCGTCAACCTCGTGGATTGCGGCACCGACAAGGGCCTGACCATGACGGCGATCATCGATGCCGGTCAGGTCGTGGCTTCCATCGGCGTTCGCGTTCTCGGACGTACGGCACTGGACGACATCGATCATCCGCTCACGGGTGAACGCATCGTCGATGCTGGCAAGATGATCCTCGAGCCCGATGTCATCGAAATCGAAAAGGCTGGCATTCAGTCGATCCGTATCCGTTCGGCCCTGACCTGCGAAGTTCAGACCGGCGTTTGCTCGATCTGCTACGGCCGAGATCTGGCCCGCGGTACGCCTGTCAACATGGGCGAAGCCGTCGGCGTCATCGCGGCGCAGTCGATCGGTGAACCGGGCACCCAGCTCACCATGCGTACGTTCCACCTTGGTGGCACGGCGACCGTGGTCGACCAGTCGTTCCTGGAAGCGTCGTACGAAGGGACCGTTCAGATCAAGAACCGCAACATGCTGCGCAATTCCGATGGCAATCTGATTGCCATGGGCCGCAGCCTGGCCGTGACCATTCTTGACGAACGCGGTGTCGAGCGCTCCTCGCAGCGTGTTGCCTACGGTTCGAAGGTCTTCGTTGATGACGGCGACAAGGTGAAGCGCGGCCAGCGTCTGGCCGAGTGGGATCCGTACACACGCCCGATGATGACGGAAGTCGAAGGTACCGTGCATTTCGAGGACGTCATCGACGGTCTCTCGGTGCTCGAAGCGACCGACGAATCCACCGGCATCACCAAGCGTCAGGTTATCGACTGGCGTTCGACCCCGCGCGGTGCGGATCTGAAGCCGGCCATCGTCATCAAGGACGCTGCAGGCAATGTCCTGAAGATGTCCCGCGGCAGCGATGCTCGCTTCTTCCTCTCGGTGGATGCGATCCTGTCGGTTGAACCTGGTACCAAGGTTTCCCAGGGTGACGTGCTTGCACGTTCGCCGCTGGAAAGCGCCAAGACCAAGGACATCACCGGTGGTCTGCCACGTGTTGCCGAACTGTTCGAAGCTCGTCGTCCAAAGGACCATGCCATCATCGCTGAGATCGATGGTACGATCCGCCTCGGCCGCGACTACAAGAACAAGCGTCGCGTCATCATCGAGCCGGCGGAAGACGGTGTCGAACCGGTCGAGTACCTGATCCCGAAGGGCAAGCCCTTCCACCTTCAGGACGGCGACTATATCGAAAAGGGTGATTACATCCTCGACGGTAACCCGGCACCGCACGACATCCTGGCGATCAAGGGCGTCGAAGCACTCGCTTCGTACCTGGTCAACGAAATCCAGGAAGTCTACCGTCTGCAGGGCGTTGTCATCAACGACAAGCACATCGAGGTGATCGTTCGCCAGATGCTGCAGAAGGTTGAAATCACCGATGCTGGCGATAGCCATTACATCGTTGGCGACAATGTCGACCGGATCGAAATGGACGACAACAACGAGCGTCTGATCGAGGAAGGCAAGAAGCCGGCTTACGGCGATCCGGTCCTTCTCGGTATCACCAAGGCATCGCTGCAGACCCCGTCGTTCATCTCGGCCGCATCCTTCCAGGAAACCACCAAGGTTCTCACGGAAGCTGCGATCGCCGGCAAGACCGACACGCTGCAGGGTCTCAAGGAGAACGTCATCGTCGGCCGTCTGATCCCGGCCGGTACCGGTGGCACCATGACGCAGATCCGCCGCATTGCCACCTCGCGTGATGAACTCATCATCGAGGAACGCAAGAAGGGCACGGGCGCCGACGTTGCAACGCCGATGCTGCAGAACCTGGCCGGTCAAGCAGCACCTGCTGCCGAATAAGCCGCAAACGACGGGCGCGACGAAGTCGCATCCGCCAGTTTGACAGATCGAAGGCGCCCGGGTTTCCCGGGCGCTTTTTCGTTTGGTGAAGAATGTCCGGGGCTGACGCCGATCGAATATGACTGGCGCGACCTGCGATCCGGCGGCAAAATGCGAAAAGGCCACCCGGAGAAATCCGGATGGCCTTGCAAGTCAGGAAGAAAGCGCGGGTCGCTTCAGTTGAAGCGGATGATTGCCACTTCGCCTTCGAGTGCGCCCTGATAGGCGGACGCATGCGGTTCCTCGTCCGGCTCGCCGGTGATCATGCCGATCTGGTCGAGGTCCGCTTCGAGGAAGCCTTCCTCCGAAAGGGCGTTGAGCGCCAGCCGCACGGCCGAATCGTCATCCGGCGCCGTCAGAAGCACATGCAGGTCGATCGGCGCGCCGCCTTCGGTTTCGTATGCCTTTGCGATGATGATGAACACCATCGGCTCGTCGCGATTGTTGTCGTTGTCGGGACTGGTGATCATGGCGTCTGGTCTTCTTGTTCGAGTGTCACGATTCTCTGCGGGTCGAATCGTCCAAGGCAGGGTAGGGTGAATTGACGTTGCCCAACTCCTTATCTAGAAGTTTCGCGGATCAAGCCAAGCCAATTCGTTACCTGTCGCCGTTTTTCCAATGCGGAAAGCCGCCAAAGGCCTACTCTACAGGCCTTCCGGCCATTAATTTTCGATTGAGACTTGACGAAAGAGGGGGAAAACAGTATTCCCCCGGCCATCAGAGCCCATGTGAGGCCGGGTTTTTTGGGACGCCACGTCCTGGAGTTCGCCTCAAACAAGGTTCTTTACGCACGTTGACGACACGAATGCTGCACGCAAGACGCGTTTCTTGAAATGCGTCCTCTGTCTTTTGTGGTCCATCCGCTTGAAACGGATCGGGCCACATTTTGCGCATGAAGAAAATGTGCGGCCGCCGCCGGAAACGGCAATACCGTGGGCTCGCAAGGGCTTGAGAGACTAAATTTGCAAGGGATGGTTATATGCCTACCGTAAACCAGCTGATCCGCAAGCCGCGTCAGGCACAGGTAAAGCGCAACAAGGTACCTGCTCTGCAGGAAAACCCACAGAAGCGCGGCGTTTGCACCCGCGTTTATACGACGACCCCGAAGAAGCCGAACTCGGCTCTGCGTAAGGTCGCCAAGATCCGTCTGACCAATGGCTTCGAAGTCATCGGCTACATTCCGGGTGAAGGTCACAACCTGCAGGAACACTCCGTCGTCATGATCCGTGGCGGTCGTGTAAAGGACTTGCCGGGCGTTCGTTACCACATCATCCGCGGCGTTCTCGATACCCAGGGTGTCAAGAACCGTAAGCAGCGCCGTTCCAAGTATGGTGCCAAGCGTCCGAAGTAATTCGGCCTTTTAGATTTAACGGCGCTGCGCGAGGTTCTCCGCGTGGTAAAGCGTCCTAACCGTTGAGAGACAAACTAGTATGTCCCGTCGCCATAGTGCAGAAAAGCGCGAAATCAATCCGGACCCGAAGTTCGGCGATCTCGTCGTCACCAAGTTCATGAACGCCATCATGCTTCACGGCAAGAAGTCGGTCGCTGAAAACATCGTTTACGGTGCTTTCGATGCGGTCCAGGCCAAGGCCAAGGCAGAGCCGATCGCAATCTTCCATCAGGCGCTCGACAATGTCGCGCCGCATGTTGAAGTGCGTTCGCGCCGCGTAGGTGGTGCAACTTACCAGGTTCCCGTTGATGTTCGTCCGGAGCGCCGTCAGGCCCTCGCCATCCGTTGGCTGATCGCTGCCGCTCGCAAGCGCAACGAGACCACCATGATCGACCGTCTGTCGGGCGAACTGATGGATGCGTCCAACAACCGTGGCTCCGCCGTCAAGAAGCGCGAAGACACCCACAAGATGGCCGACGCAAACCGCGCCTTCTCGCATTACCGTTGGTAATCTGAACCGATCGAATATTGAAAGGCAGTCCATTATGGCTCGCGAATATAAAATCGAAGACTACCGCAACTTCGGTATCATGGCGCATATCGACGCCGGCAAGACCACGACCACCGAACGCATCCTCTACTACACCGGTAAGTCTCACAAGATCGGCGAAGTCCATGACGGCGCTGCTACGATGGACTGGATGGAGCAGGAGCAGGAACGTGGTATCACCATCACGTCCGCTGCCACGACGACCTACTGGAAGGGTCGCGATGGCAAGATGCGCCGCTTCAACATCATCGACACCCCCGGCCACGTCGACTTCACCATTGAAGTCGAACGTTCGCTGCGCGTGCTCGACGGTGCGATCGCTCTTCTCGATGCCAACGCCGGTGTAGAGCCGCAGACGGAAACCGTCTGGCGCCAGGCTGAGAAGTACAACGTTCCGCGGATGATCTTCTGCAACAAGATGGACAAGACCGGCGCGGACTTCTACCGCTCGGTTGACATGATCAAGACCCGTCTTGGCGCCATCGCTGTTGTCATGCAGCTCCCGATCGGTGCAGAAACCGAATTCAAGGGTGTTGTTGACCTGATCGAGATGAACGCGCTCGTATGGCGCGATGAATCGCTCGGCGCCGCCTGGGATGTTGTCGAAATCCCGGACGACCTGAAGGAAAAGGCCGCTGAATATCGCGAAAAGATGATCGAACAGATCGTCGAAGTCGATGAACAGGCGATGGAAGACTACCTGAACGGCATCATGCCGGACAACGAAAAGATCCGCGCCCTGGTTCGCCGCGGCACGATCGACGTCAAGTTCCATCCGATGTTCTGCGGCACCGCCTTCAAGAACAAGGGCGTACAGCCGCTGCTCGACGCCGTTGTCGAATACCTGCCGTCGCCACTGGACATCCCGGCGATCAAGGGCATCGACTTCAAGACCGAAGCCGAAATCGAGCGTCATGCCGATGACAGCGAGCCGCTTGCTATGCTCGCCTTCAAGATCATGAACGACCCCTTCGTCGGTTCGCTGACCTTCGCCCGTATCTACTCCGGCAAGCTCGAAAAGGGCGTCTCGGTCATGAACACGGTCAAGGACAAGCGCGAGCGCGTCGGCCGCATGCTGCAGATGCATTCGAACAGCCGTGAAGACATCGAGGAAGCCTTCTCGGGCGACATCGTGGCTCTGGCTGGCCTCAAGGAAACCACCACTGGCGACACGCTCTGCGATCCGCTGAAGCCGGTTATCCTCGAGCGCATGGAATTCCCGGAACCGGTCATCCAGATCGCGATCGAGCCGAAGTCCAAGGGCGACCAGGAAAAGATGGGCCTCGCGCTCAATCGCCTGGCTGCTGAAGACCCGTCGTTCCGCGTCAAGACCGACCAGGAATCCGGCCAGACCATCATTGCTGGCATGGGCGAACTTCACCTCGACATTCTCGTTGACCGTATGCGTCGCGAGTTCAAGGTTGAAGCCAACGTCGGTGCTCCGCAGGTTGCCTACCGCGAAACCATCACCCGGAATCACGAAGAAGACTACACGCACAAGAAGCAGTCCGGTGGTACCGGCCAGTTCGCGCGCGTCAAGATCGTCTTCGAACCGAATCCGGAAGGTGACGAGTTCAAGTTCGAATCCAAGATCGTCGGTGGTGCTGTTCCGAAGGAATACATCCCGGGCGTCCAGAAGGGTATCGAAAGCGTTCTGTCGTCTGGTCCGCTCGCAGGCTTCCCGATGCTCGGCGTCAAGGCAACCCTGATCGACGGCGCATACCACGACGTTGACTCCTCGGTCCTCGCCTTCGAAATCGCCTCGCGTGCCTGCTTCCGTGAAGCAGCCAAGAAGGCCGGCGCTCAGCTCCTCGAGCCGATGATGAAGGTCGAAGTGGTAACGCCGGAAGATTACGTCGGTGACGTGATCGGCGACCTGAACTCGCGTCGTGGCCAGATCCAGGGCCAGGAACAGCGCGGCATTGCGATCGTGATCAACGCTCACGTCCCGCTCGCCAACATGTTCAAGTACGTCGACAACCTGCGCTCCATGTCGCAGGGCCGTGCACAGTACTCGATGGTGTTCGACCACTATTCGCCGGTCCCGAGTAACGTTGCTGCAGAAATCCAGGCAAAGTATTCCGGTCAGAAGTGACCGGAACACACCCAAGCCTCTAAGAAATAAACGGAATTCCCCTTAACGGGATCAAGAATGGAGAGCCGAAAATGGCAAAGAGTAAGTTTGAACGCAACAAGCCGCACGTTAACATCGGCACGATCGGCCACGTTGACCACGGCAAGACGTCTCTGACGGCTGCGATCACCAAGTATTTCGGTGAATACAAGGCCTACGATCAGATCGACGCCGCTCCGGAAGAAAAGGCACGTGGCATCACCATCTCGACGGCACACGTCGAGTATGAGACGCCGGCCCGCCACTACGCCCACGTCGACTGCCCCGGCCACGCCGACTACGTCAAGAACATGATCACCGGTGCAGCGCAGATGGACGGCGCGATCCTGGTTTGCTCGGCTGCCGACGGCCCGATGCCGCAGACCCGCGAGCACATCCTGCTCGCCCGTCAGGTTGGCGTTCCGGCGATCGTCGTGTTCCTCAACAAGGTCGACCAGGTCGACGACGCAGAACTGCTCGAACTGGTTGAGCTGGAAGTGCGCGAACTTCTGTCGTCCTACGACTTCCCGGGCGACGACATCCCGTTCGTCAAGGGTTCGGCGCTTGCTGCTCTCAACGACAGCAACAAGGAAATCGGCGAAGACGCAGTGCGCGCGCTGATGGCCGCTGTCGACGCCTACATCCCGACGCCTGAGCGTCCGATCGACCAGCCGTTCCTGATGCCGATCGAAGACGTGTTCTCGATCTCGGGTCGTGGTACGGTTGTGACGGGCCGCGTCGAGCGTGGTATCGTCAAGGTTGGCGAAGAAGTCGAATTCGTCGGCATCCGCGACACCAAGAAGACGACGGTTACCGGCGTTGAAATGTTCCGCAAGCTGCTCGACCAGGGCCAGGCCGGCGACAACATCGGTGCTCTCGTTCGCGGTATCCAGCGCGACGACGTTGAGCGTGGTCAGGTTCTTTGCAAGCCGGGTTCTGTGAAGCCGCACAAGAAGTTCATGGCAGAAGCCTACATCCTGACGAAGGAAGAAGGCGGCCGTCATACGCCGTTCTTCACCAACTACCGTCCGCAGTTCTACTTCCGCACCACCGACGTGACCGGCATCGTGTCGCTTCCGGAAGGCACGGAAATGGTTATGCCTGGCGACAACGTCACGGTTCAGGTTGAGCTGATCGTTCCGATCGCGATGGAAGAAAAGCTGCGCTTCGCGATCCGCGAAGGCGGCCGCACCGTCGGCGCCGGCATCGTTGCCTCGATCATCGAGTAATCGATTGACGAATAGTCGGCGACGGTGTATGTCGCCGACCACAATCAGAATCGCGCGGTGATCTGCATCGTGCGATTCTAGCGCTGTATTCACGAAGCTCGGAAACGGGTTTTGGGCGGCAGGGCACCTCATACAGATAAGTGACAGGGACACCCTCACGGTGTCCCTGTGATTTTTGAAAATTAGGGGCCGGCCGTAATTGGTAATTCACTGTCTCTGCGCATGCGGGACGCAAGTAAAAACAAGGACAAGTCGAATGAACGGCCAGAATATCCGCATCCGCCTTAAAGCGTTTGATCACCGGGTTCTTGATGCCTCCACGCGCGAAATCGTGCAGACGGCAAAGCGCACAGGTGCAAGCGTCCGCGGTCCGGTACCGCTCCCGACCCGAATTGAAAAATTCACTGTTAACCGTTCGCCGCACGTCGACAAGAAGAGCCGCGAACAGTTCGAGATGCGCACACACAAGCGCCTGCTCGACATCGTTGATCCGACTCCGCAGACCGTTGACGCTTTGATGAAGCTCGACCTGGCTGCCGGCGTAGACGTCGAGATCAAGCTCTAAGAAGAAATTCCGGCGAGAGCCGTAATAACAAGGAAGGTACGTGGCAAGACCTGCCAACGACTTCTCGAAACGGGAAACCCGATGGCTCGGAAGGGCTTGAGTGGAATCCTTAAACAAAGAGGCGGGCGAGGGATCTTTCAAAGGATCCTGACGCGACTCTCAAGAGGAATGAACCAATGCGTTCAGGTGTGATTGCACAGAAAGTGGGAATGACGCGCGTCTACAACGACGCCGGCGAGCATATCCCGGTAACAGTTCTGCGTATGGACAACGTACAAGTCGTTGCTCAGCGCACTGTTGAAAAGAACGGCTACGTAGCGCTTCAGCTCGGTGCCGGTAATTCCAAGGTTAAGAATACGTCGAAGGGCCTGCGCGGCCATTTCGCCGCTGCAAGCGTTGAGCCGAAGGCGAAGCTTGTTGAATTCCGCGTGTCGGAAGACAACATGATCGACGTCGGCGCGCAGATCACGGCTGGCCATTTTGAAGCCGGCCAGCTGGTCGACGTCACTGGCACGACTATCGGTAAGGGTTTTGCCGGTGCCATGAAGCGCCACAACTTCGGTGGTCTTCGCGCGACCCACGGCGTGTCCGTATCGCACCGCTCGCACGGCTCGACTGGTTCCAACCAGGATCCGGGTCGCGTTTGGAAGGGCAAGCGCATGGCTGGTCACATGGGCCAGACTCGCGTAACCACCCAGAATCTCGAAGTCGTTTCGACCGATGAAGATCGCGGTCTTATCCTTGTGAAGGGCGCCGTTCCCGGTTCCAAGGGTTCCTGGATCATCGTCCGCGACGCCGTCAAGTCGGCGAAGTAAGGGAGCCAAGGACATGGAATTTAACGTCAAGACCCTCGAGGGCAAGGAAGCCGGCAAGGTTTCTCTGTCGGACGACATTTTCGGCCTGGACCCGCGCGAGGATATCATTGCTCGCATGATCCGTTGGCAGCTTGCCAACAAGCGTCAGGGTACACACAAGACGAAGACCCGTGCGGAAGTTTCGCGCACTGGTGCCAAGATGTACAAGCAGAAGGGCACCGGTCGTGCTCGTCACCATTCGGCTCGCGCCCCGCAGTTCCGCGGCGGTGGTAAGGCTCACGGCCCGGTTGTTCGCAGCCATGCCCATGACCTGCCGAAGAAGGTTCGTGCTCTGGCTCTGCGTCACGCCCTGTCGGCGAAGCTGAAGTCGGAAGACCTGATCATCATCGATCAGCTGATCTCCGCTGAAGCAAAGACCAAGTCGCTCGTCGGTACCTTCGAGCTGCTCGGCCTCACCAATGCTCTCGTCATCGGCGGTGCCGAAATCGACAGCAACTTCAAGCTCGCTGCCGCAAACATCCCGAACATCGATGTTCTGCCGGTTCAAGGCATCAACGTTTATGACATCCTGCGTCGTGGCAAGCTCGTGCTGTCCAAGGCTGCGGTTGAAGCTCTGGAGGAGCGGTTCAAATGACTGATCTTCGCCACTACGATGTGATCGTGTCTCCGTCGATCACCGAAAAGTCGACCACGGTTTCCGAATTCAACCAGGTCGTCTTCAACGTCGCCAAGGGTGCCAGCAAGCCAGAAATCAAGGCTGCTGTCGAAGCGCTCTTCGGCGTCAAGGTTACCGCCGTCAATACGCTGCTCCGCAAGGGCAAGACCAAGCGTTTCCGCGGCTTCGCCGGCAAGCAGAAGGACGTCAAGAAGGCGATCGTCACGCTTGCCGAAGGTCAGTCCATCGACGTGTCGACGGGCGTCTGAGGTAGGGAACAAGAACAATGGCATTGAAAAGCTTTAACCCGACCACGCCGAGCCAGCGCCAGCTGGTCATCGTCGACCGCTCGGGCCTCCACAAGGGCAAGCCTGTAAAGGCACTGACCGAAGGTCTCTCCAAGAGCGGCGGTCGTAACAACCTCGGCCGTATCACCGCCCGTTTCATCGGCGGCGGTCACAAGCGCACCTACCGTCTCATCGACTTCAAGCGTCGTAAGTTTGAAGTTGAAGGCACGGTCGAGCGTCTGGAATACGACCCGAACCGCACCGCCTTCATCGCTCTGGTGACCTACACCGACGGCGAACAGGCCTACATCCTGGCTCCGCAGCGTCTGGCTGCCGGCGACAAGATCATCGCGTCTGAAAAGGCCGTTGACGTGAAGCCTGGCAACGCCATGCCGCTGCAGTCGATCCCGGTTGGTTCGATCGTGCACAACGTCGAAATGAAGCCGGGCAAGGGTGGTCAGATCGCCCGCTCTGCAGGCACCTACGTTCAGCTGGTCGGCCGCGATGCCGGCATGGCAATCCTTCGCCTGAACTCGGGTGAACAGCGTCTCGTCCACGGCTCGTGCCTGGCAACGATCGGCGCCGTTTCCAACCCGGACCACGGCAACATCAATGATGGCAAGGCGGGTCGTACCCGCTGGCGCGGCAAGACACCGCATAACCGCGGTGTCGTCATGAACCCTGTCGACCACCCGCACGGTGGTGGTGAAGGCCGCACATCCGGTGGTCGTCACCCGGTTTCCCCTTGGGGCAAGCCGACGAAGGGCAAGCGGACTCGGTCTAACAAGTCGACCGACAAGTTCATCATGCGCTCGCGCCACCTGAAGAAGAAGTAAGAGAGGTAGTCTGAAATGGCTCGTTCAGTATGGAAAGGCCCGTTCGTCGACGGCTATCTTCTCAAGAAGGCTGAGAAGGTTCGCGAAGGCGGCCGTAACGAAGTGATCAAGATGTGGAGCCGTCGCTCCACCATCTTGCCGCAGTTCGTCGGCCTCACGTTCGGCGTCTACAACGGCAGCAAACACATTCCGGTCAACGTCAACGAAGACATGGTCGGTCACAAGTTCGGTGAATTCTCTCCGACGCGGACCTACTACGGTCACGGCGCGGACAAGAAGGCGAAGAGGAAGTAATCATGGGCAAGGCAAAAGCCGAACGCCGGCTCAAGGACAATGAGGCGCAGGCCGTAGCACGTACGCTGCGCGTCAGCCCTCAGAAGCTCAACCTGGTTGCCGCGCTGATCCGCGGCAAGAAGGTAGAGCGCGCTCTCGCTGACCTGGAATTCTCCCGCAAGCGTATCGCAGCGACCGTCAAGAAGACGCTCGAATCTGCGATTGCAAACGCCGAGAACAACCATGATCTCGACGTCGACCAGCTGGTTGTCGCCGAAGCCTATGTTGGCAAGTCGATCGTCATGAAGCGTTTCCACGCTCGTGGCCGCGGCCGCGCATCGCGCATCGAAAAGCCGTTCTCGCACCTCACCATCGTGGTGCGTGAAGTCGAAGCCAAAGGGGAGGCCGCATAATGGGTCAGAAAATCAATCCAATCGGTTTCCGCCTCGGCATTAACCGCACTTGGGACAGCCGCTGGTTTGCAGACAATGCCGAATACGGCAAGCTGCTGCACGAAGACCTGAAGATCCGCGCTTACCTGATGGAAGAGCTGAAGCAGGCTGGTATCGCTAAGGTCGTCATCGAGCGTCCGCACAAGAAGTGCCGCGTCACGATCCACTCGGCTCGCCCGGGTTTGATCATCGGCAAGAAGGGTGCAGACATCGAGAAGCTTCGCAAGAAGATCTCGACGATGACGAACTCCGAGACGCATCTCAACATCGTTGAAGTGCGCAAGCCGGAAGTCGACGCAACGCTCGTTGCCCAGTCGATCACCCAGCAGCTCGAGCGTCGTATTGCATTCCGTCGCGCTATGAAGCGCGCCGTTCAGTCGGCAATGCGTCTCGGTGCCGAAGGCATCAAGATCACTTGCGCCGGCCGCCTTGGCGGCGCGGAAATCGCACGTACCGAATGGTACCGCGAAGGCCGCGTGCCACTTCACACCCTGCGTGCTGACATCGATTACGGTACGGCGGAAGCCGAAACTGCATACGGCATCTGCGGCGTCAAGGTCTGGATCTTCAAGGGCGAAATCCTTGAGCACGATCCGATGGCCTCCGAGCGCCGTGCGATGGAAGGCGATGCGCAGGGTCCGGCAAGCCGTGAACGTGGCGACCGTCGCCGCGAAAACGCTTGATTAGCGCTGGCGAAAGATAAGTTCGGAGAATAAGAAAATGTTGCAGCCAAAGCGTACTAAGTACCGCAAGCAGTTCAAGGGCCGCATCAAGGGTGTTGCCAAGGGCGGTTTCGACCTGGCATTCGGCGAGTTCGGTCTCAAGTCTCTTGAGCCGAACCGCGTCAACGCCCGCGAGATTGAAGCTGCTCGTCGTGCCATCACCCGTTACATGAAGCGCGCAGGTCGTGTATGGATCCGGGTATTCCCCGACGTTCCGGTCACGGCAAAGCCGACCGAAGTGCGTATGGGTAAGGGTAAGGGTTCGGTTGAATACTGGGCCTGCAAGGTCAAGCCCGGCCGTATGATGTTCGAGATCGACGGTGTATCTGAGGAAATCGCTCGCGAAGCGCTTCGTCTCGGCTCTGCCAAGCTCTCGGTCAAGACGCGCTTCGTTCAGCGCATTGCAGAGTAAGGATCAGGTTCATGAAAGCCGCAGACGTCCGCGCCATGAGCGCCGATCAATTGAATGACGAGCTTGCCAAGCTGAAGAAGGAGCAGTTCAACCTGCGCTTCCAGAAGGCGACCGGCCAGCTTGAAAAGTCCTCGCGTGTCAACGAAGTCCGCAAGGATATCGCTCGCGTGAAAACCATTGCCCGCCAGAAGGCGGCAGAAGCCAAGGCCTAAAGGACCAGAATAATATGCCTAAACGCATTCTGCAGGGCGTCGTTGTCAGCGACAAGAACGACAAGACCGTAGTGGTCCGGGTCGAGCGTCGTTTTGCCCATCCGCTGCTTCAGAAGACCGTTCGTCGGTCGAAGAAGTACAAGGCGCATGACGAGAACAATCAGTACAAGACCGGTGATGTTGTTTCCATTGAGGAATGCGCACCGATCTCCAAGGACAAGACCTGGACGGTTATCGCCGCCCAGGCTTAATTTACGGAGTTTCTGCGCAAGGGCTTGCACCTTGCGCAGAATTCTGTATGAAGCAGGCCATTGGCGCAGGAACGCTCGGAATCGGGCGTTCTTTTGCTTTGAGCGCACGGAAGGTCCCATATGGGAAACCACCCTGTATTTATCTTCCCGCGCACAGTCGAAATTTACCATAAGCCGGAATAGGGGGCTCGCGCCCAACCGTCTCGGTTACAACAAGAAGGCGACCTGACATGATTCAGATGCAGACTAACCTCGACGTCGCGGATAATTCCGGCGCACGTCGTGTCATGTGCATCAAGGTGCTGGGCGGCTCCAAGCGCAAGTACGCTTCGGTCGGCGATATTATCGTCGTCTCGATCAAGGAAGCCATCCCGCGCGGCCGCGTGAAAAAGGGTGACGTGATGAAGGCGGTTGTTGTTCGTACCGCCAAGGACATCCGTCGCGCTGACGGCAGCGTCATTCGATTCGATAACAACGCTGCTGTTCTTATCGACAACAAGAAAGAGCCGATCGGCACCCGTATCTTCGGACCGGTTCCGCGCGAACTTCGCGCCAAGAACCACATGAAGATCATCTCGCTGGCTCCAGAAGTACTGTAAGGAGCGGGAAGCGATGAATAAGATCCGCAAAGGCGACAGCGTTGTCGTACTCTCCGGCAAGGACAAGGGCCGTACTGGCGAAGTCCTGCAGGTTATGCCGAAAGAAGATCGCGCATTTGTGCGTGGTATCAACATGGTGAAGCGCCACCAGCGTCAGTCTCAGACGCAGGAAGCCGGCATCATCAACAAGGAAGCCTCCATTCACCTGTCCAACATTGCCATCGTCGGCAAGGACGGCAAGCCGACCCGCGTCGGTTTCTCCGTGGTCGACGGCAAGAAGGTGCGTGTGGCCAAGCGTTCGGGGGATGTGATCGATGGCTGAGTCCAAGTACGAGCCGCGGCTCAAGGCTGAATACGTTTCCCGCATTCGCGCAGCGATGCAGGAGCAGTTCTCCTACGCCAACGAGATGATGATCCCCAAGCTGGACAAGATCGTCATCAACATGGGCGTTGGTGAAGCAACAGCCGATTCGAAGAAGCCCACAGTGGCGGCTGCGGACCTGGCAGCGATCGCCGGCCAGAAGCCGGTCATCACCAAGGCACGCAACTCCATCGCAGGCTTCAAGGTTCGCGAATTCATGCCGATCGGCGCGAAGGTCACTCTTCGTGGCGCCCGCATGTATGAATTCCTGGACCGCCTGATCAACATCGCGCTTCCGCGCGTTCGCGACTTCCGGGGCCTGAACCCGAAGAGCTTTGACGGCCGTGGCAACTTCGCCATGGGCATCAAGGAGCACATTGTGTTCCCTGAGATCAACTACGATAAGGTTGATCAGATGTGGGGCATGGACATCATCGTTTGCACGACGGCGCCGACGGACGACGAAGCACGGGCTCTTTTGAAAGAGTTCAACTTCCCGTTCCGTACATAACCGTAACGACGAGCGTAGAAGAGGAACTTCCATATGGCGAAGACAAGCGCAGTTGAAAAGAACAAGCGCCGCCGCAAGTTGGTCGGTCAGCACGCCGCTAAGCGGGCCGGGCTGAAGGCGATCATCATGAACCAGTCGCTCTCGATTGAAGATCGGTTCAAGGCAACACTAAAGCTCGCGGAATTGCCGCGCGATGGCTCCAAGACACGCATTCGCAACCGTTGCGAAGTGACTGGCCGCCCGCGTGCGTTCTATCGCAAGCTTGGTATGTCGCGTATCGCACTTCGCGAACTGGGCAATTCCGGCAAGGTGCCGGGCATTGTCAAGTCGAGCTGGTAAGGAGACGGGCAAATGACGATGACTGATCCGTTGGGCGATATGCTCACCCGCATCCGCAATGGCGCCGCACGCCGCAAGAGCTCGGTGAACACACCGGCCTCGAACCTGCGCGCACGCGTTCTCGATGTCCTGCAGGCCGAAGGTTATATCCGCGGCTATTCCCAGGTCGATTACGGTAATGGCAAGTCCGAGCTGCAGATTGAACTGAAGTACTACGAAGGTGCTTCGGTCATCCGCGAAATCGGCCGTGTCTCCAAGCCGGGCCGCCGAGTTTATGTCTCGGTTAAGTCCATCCCGCAGGTCGCGAACGGCCTCGGCATTACGATCCTTTCGACTCCGAAGGGTGTAATGGCCGATCACCAAGCTCGCGAACAGAATGTTGGTGGTGAGGTTCTTTGCTCGGTCTTCTAAGACTGAGCAAAGTCCTCCCTAGCGAACAGACAGGATTTTAACATGTCTCGTATCGGTAAAAAGCCCGTTCAGGTTCCTGCAGGGATCACGGCCTCGATTGAAGGTCAGAAGGTTACTGCTAAGGGCCCTAAGGGCGAACTCTTCTTCGTCGCCAATGACGAAGTCTCCGTGAAGCTCGAGGACAACGCTGTTGTCGTCCTGCCGATCAACGACTCCAAGGATGCTCGCGCAAAGTGGGGCATGTCCCGCACGATGATCGAAAACATCTTCAAGGGCGTCAAGGACGGTTACGAGCGCAAGCTCGAAATCAACGGCGTTGGTTACCGCGCGTCTCTGCAGGGCAAGAACCTGCAGCTGGCACTTGGCTTCAGCCATGACGTTGTTTACGAACCACCGGTCGGTATCTCGATCGCGGTTCCTAAGCCGACTGAAATCGTCGTCTCCGGCATCAACAAGCAGCAGGTCGGCCAGGTCGCCGCTGAAATCCGCGAATACCGCGGACCTGAGCCCTACAAGGGCAAGGGTGTTAAGTATGCCGAAGAGCGGATTGTCCGCAAAGAAGGCAAGAAGAAGTAAGGAACGCGCGAAATGGCAAGCAGAAAAGAAGCACTTGTTCGTCGTGCCAACCGCGTACGACGTCAGATCAAAGCGGTGGCCAATGGCCGTCCGCGTCTGTCGGTACATCGCTCGTCGAAGAACATCTACGCTCAGATCATCGACGATGTCGCTGGCAAGACCCTCGCGGCTGCCTCGACGCTCGACGGCGGCCTGAAGACCGGTCTCAAGACCGGCGCGGACGTTGCAGCAGCTGCCGCAGTTGGCAAGCTGGTTGCAGAACGCGCTGTCAAGGCTGGCGTCAAGGATGTCGTATTCGACCGCGGCGCCTTCATCTATCACGGCCGCATCAAGGCTTTGGCCGAAGCGGCCCGCGAAGGTGGTCTGAACTTCTGATGAAATCTCCGCCCGGGCTTGCGCTCGGGCGGATTTCCGGCTTAAAGCCGGTCACTCCCCGGATTCGCGCCCATGCCTGAAAAGGGCAGGGCGGAATTTAGTAATCTGCCGATTGCACCCGGAAAAGAAAAAAGGAAAAGGACAATGGCACAAGAAAAGCGTGGTTCGCGCGATGATCGCCAGAACCGTGAAGAGCGCGATAGCGAGTTTGTAGACAAGCTGGTCGCGATCAACCGCGTTGCCAAGGTGGTGAAGGGCGGCCGTCGTTTCGGCTTTGCAGCTCTCGTCGTCGTTGGTGACCAGAAGGGTCGCGTTGGTTTCGGCCACGGCAAGGCACGTGAAGTGCCGGAAGCGATCCGCAAGGCAACCGAAGCCGCCAAGCGCGAACTGATTTTCGTTCCGCTGCGTGACGGCCGTACGCTGCATCACGACGTTCATGGCCGCCACGGCGCCGGCAAGGTGCTTCTGCGTTCGGCCAAGGCCGGTACCGGCATCATCGCAGGCGGCCCGATGCGCGCTGTCTTCGAAACGCTCGGCATGTCCGACGTTGTCGCCAAGTCGACTGGCTCGTCGAACCCATACAACATGGTTCGCGCCACATTCGACGCCCTGAAGCACCAGGTGCATCCGAAGGACATCGCAGCTCAGCGCGGCTTGAAATTCGCCACGCTTCAGTCTCGCCGTGCCGCTTCCGGCAATGCGTCTGAAGAATAAGAGGAGTCGGATCCATGGCTAAGGCTACGAAGAAGACTGAAGCAAAGACGGTTACGGTCGAACAGATCGGCAGCCCAATTCGCCGTCCGGCAGTCCAGCGCGCAACGCTGGTCGGTTTGGGCCTCAACAAGATGCACCGGGTTCGCACGCTGGAGGATACACCTTCGGTTCGCGGTATGATCCGTGCTGTCCAGCATCTCGTTCGCGTCGTCGACGAGAAGTGAGACGGAGGATACCATCATGAAACTGAATGAAATCAAAGACAACGAAGGCGCAACCAAGGACCGTATCCGCGTAGGTCGCGGTATCGGCTCTGGCAAGGGCAAGACCGGTGGTCGCGGCGTCAAGGGTCAGAAGGCCCGTTCCGGCGTTGCCGTCAACGGCTTCGAAGGCGGTCAGATGCCTATCTACCGTCGTCTGCCAAAGCGCGGCTTCAACAACATCTTCGCGTCTGAATATGTGACCGTATCGCTCGGCCGCGTTCAGCAGGCGATCGATGCCGGCAAGCTCGATGCCAAGGCAACGGTTGACGCGGCAGCCCTCAAGGCCGCCGGTGTTATCCGTCGTCTTAAGGACGGCGTTCGCGTGCTGTCCGGCGGCGAACTCACGACAAAGGTAACGTTCGAAGTTGCCGGCGCCTCCAAGGTCGCTGTCGAGAAGATCGAAAAGTCCGGTGGCGCGATCAAGCTGCTGGAAGCCAAGGCAGAAGTTGCTGAATAAGTGAAGAATCAATCGCCCGGGGTGCTTCACACCGGGCGATTTTGCTCCCATATGTGAGCCTCACGATCCCAGGACGGAATGACGTTGTTTCGTCTTCCGGGAAGTACTGGAAAACAAGAGTGTGAGGCATGCGGTTGCTCGGCAACTTCTCCCACGCGCCTGTTTTCTTAAAAGCAGTTTGAACGAACAGCCTGCGGTCGGTGCATGAGCATTGCCGATCATGGTTTGCGGAGAATTTTATGGCTTCTGCAGCGGAACAACTGGCCTCGAACCTGAACTTCTCGACTTTCGCCAAGGCGGAAGATCTGAAGAAGCGCCTCTGGTTCACTCTGGCCGCCTTGCTGGTCTATCGCCTTGGCACGCATATTCCGCTGCCTGGCCTCAATCCTGAGGCATATGCCGCGGCCTTCCAGGGTCAGTCCGGTGGTATCCTCGGTCTTTTCAACATGTTTTCCGGTGGCGCTGTAGAGCGCATGGCGATCTTCGCCCTCGGCATCATGCCTTACATCTCGGCCTCGATTATCGTCCAGCTGATGACCTCGGTCGTTCCGGCGCTGGAAAACCTCAAGAAAGAGGGCGAGCAGGGCCGCAAGATCATCAACCAGTACACCCGCTACGGCACGGTTCTGCTCGGCGCTCTGCAGGCCTACGGCATCGCCGTCGGCCTCGAGAGCGGGCAGGGGCTCGTCACCGATGCAGGCTGGTTCTTCCGCATTTCGACGGTTCTGACGCTGCTTGGCGGCACCATGTTCCTGATGTGGCTCGGTGAGCAGATCACCTCGCGCGGCATCGGCAACGGCATTTCGCTGATCATCTTCGCCGGCATTGCTGCTGGTCTGCCGACGGCGCTTGCCCACACGCTCGACCTCGGCCGCACCGGCGCTCTGTCGACAGCCATCATCCTGGCCGTCATTGTCGTGGCGATTGCAGCCATCGCCCTGATCGTCTTTGTCGAACGCGCTCAGCGTCGCCTTCTGATCCAGTATCCGAAGCGCCAGGTCGGCAACCGCATGTTCCAGGGCGACACCTCGCATCTGCCGCTGAAGCTGAACACTGCGGGCGTCATCCCGGCAATCTTCGCCTCGTCGCTGCTGCTCCTGCCGGCAACGGCAGCCGGTTTTGCCGGCAATGCGCAGCTGCCAGGCTGGGCAACGACGATCGTCGCGGCCCTGACCCATGGTCACCCGGTCTATATGATGATGTATGCGGGCCTGATCGCCTTCTTCGCCTTCTTCTACACGGCCATCGTCTTCAATCCGAAGGACACGGCCGACAATCTGAAGAAGCATGGCGGCTTCATTCCGGGCATCCGTCCTGGCGACCGTACGGCTGAGTACATCGACTACGTGTTGACCCGCATCACCGTGGTGGGCGCCGCCTACTTGGTCGTGGTGTGTATTCTTCCCGAAATCCTCGTCGCGCAGACCGGCGTGCCATTAGCCCTTGGTGGTACATCGCTTTTGATTGTTGTCAGCGTCACCCTTGATACTGTAGCACAGATTCAGGGACATCTGATCGCGCAGCAATATGAAGGCCTGATCAAGAAGTCGAAGTTGCGTGGAGGAAAGAGGGGACGATGAGACTGATTCTATTAGGACCGCCGGGCGCAGGTAAGGGGACCCAAGCCCAGCGGATCGTGGAAAAGCACGGTATCCCGCAGCTCTCCACGGGCGATATGCTGCGTGCGGCTGTATCCGCAGGCACCGAAGTCGGAAAGCGCGCCAAGGCCGTCATGGACGCCGGCAAGCTGGTGTCCGATGATATCGTCATCGCGATCGTCTCGGAGCGCATCGACGCCCCGGATTGTTCGAAGGGTTTCATCCTCGATGGCTTCCCCCGCACCCTGGTGCAGGCGGATGCCACCGAATCGATGCTGAACGCCAAGGGTCTTGACCTGTCGGCCGTCATCGAGATCAAGGTCGATGATATCGTTCTGGCCGAACGTGTTGCGGGTCGCTACACCTGTGCCAACTGTGGCGCCGGCTATCACGATACCAACCTCAAGCCGAAGGTCGAGGGTGTCTGCGACAAGTGCGGATCCACCCACTTCAAGCGCCGTCCTGACGATAATGCCGAAACCGTGCGCACGCGCATGTCGGCCTATTACAAGGAAACGGCACCGCTGCTTGGCTACTACTACGCCAAGGGCAAGCTGCATTCGGTAGACGGCATGGGCGAGATTGATGCCGTGACCGCCGAAATCGATGCCATTCTCGCCGGCCTGTAAGGCCTTAGAGATTAAGAATCTTCGTGGAGCCGGTTGCTTTTGTCGACCGATTCCGCTAAAGACCGCGCCAACTCGCGACATTGAAGCGATCGGCGCGTTCTTCCTGAAGACGGAAGACCGGTTCCGATCGTTTTGACTGTTGAGAACCGGATTTGTAATTGCGGCTCCGTGGGGGCCGTGTAACGAGACACCACTTGCCGGATGGCAACTGGAACGCAAGGAGAATAGGCGTGGCACGTATCGCTGGCGTCAACATCCCGACCGCGAAGCGCGTAGTTATTGCGCTGACGTACATTCACGGGATCGGCACGAAATTCGCACAGGAGATCGTCGAGAAGGTCGGTATTCCGGCTGAACGTCGCGTTCACCAGCTCACGGATGCTGAAGTTTTGGCAATCCGCGAAACCATCGACCGCGACTACCAGGTCGAAGGCGACCTGCGTCGCGAAAACTCGATGAACATCAAGCGTCTGATGGACCTGGGCTGCTATCGCGGTCTGCGTCATCGCCGTGGCCTTCCGGTCCGCGGTCAGCGTACGCACACCAACGCCCGCACCCGCAAGGGTCCGGCGAAGGCGATCGCTGGTAAGAAGAAGTAATTTTCGAGCCGATCGGTTTGAAGGCTTTGGGCAATAGGTCTCTATTGCGCAAAGCCTTTGGCCTATTGGCTCGATTGGTGGAGCCGCTGGAATTACGGCGGTGCTAAGATCAACGAAAGGAATACCATGGCCAAGGAAGCCACACGCATTCGCCGTCGCGAACGCAAGAACATCTCGTCGGGTGTCGCTCACGTCAACTCGACCTTCAACAACACCATGATCACCATCACTGACGCACAGGGCAACGCAATTGCCTGGTCGTCTGCTGGTGCGAAGGGCTTCAAGGGTTCGCGTAAGTCGACCCCGTTTGCGGCTCAGATCGCGGCCGAAGACTGCGCCAAGAAGGCTCAGGAACACGGAATGAAGTCTCTCGAAGTGGAAGTTTGCGGTCCGGGTTCGGGTCGTGAGTCCGCTCTGCGCGCCCTCCAGGCTGCCGGCTTCATGATCACGTCCATCCGCGACGTGACCCCGATCCCGCACAATGGTTGCCGTCCGCGCAAGAAGCGTCGCGTCTGATCATTCTTCGTTTGCCGGGAATGCGTTGAAAGCGCGTTCCCGGTGCTTCTCATGCTCGGTCGTCACGATTGGATGGTGACGACGAACGGAAGGTATAATTATGATCCAGAAGAATTGGCAGGAACTGATCAAGCCGAACAAGGTGGAGTTCACCTCGTCTGGCCGCACCAAGGCAACGTTGGTTGCAGAACCGCTCGAGCGTGGCTTCGGCCTGACGCTCGGCAATGCTCTGCGTCGCGTTCTCTTGTCGTCGCTGCGCGGTGCTGCTGTCACGGCTGTGCAGATCGACGGCGTTCTGCATGAGTTCTCGTCGATCCCGGGCGTCCGCGAAGACGTTACCGATATCGTCCTGAACATCAAGGAAATCGCCATCAAGATGGACGGCGACGATGCCAAGCGCATGGTCGTTCGCAAGCAGGGTCCGGGCGTTGTTACCGCTGGCGACATCCAGACTGTTGGCGACATCGAGATCTTGAACCCGAACCACGTGATCTGCACGCTCGACGAGGGCGCCGAGATCCGTATGGAGTTCACGGTCAACAACGGCAAGGGTTATGTCCCGGCTGATCGTAACCGCGCAGAAGATGCCCCGATCGGTCTTATCCCGGTCGACAGCCTCTACTCGCCGGTCAAGAAAGTGTCCTACAAGGTGGAAAACACCCGCGAAGGCCAGGTTCTCGACTACGACAAGCTGTCCATGACCATCGAGACCGACGGTTCGGTCACCGGTGAAGACGCAGTTGCCTTCGCCGCCCGCATTCTCCAGGACCAGCTCGGCGTGTTCGTCAACTTCGACGAGCCGCAGAAGGAAGTCGAAGAGGAATCGGTCACCGAACTCGCATTCAACCCGGCGCTTCTCAAGAAGGTCGACGAACTCGAATTGTCTGTCCGCTCGGCAAACTGCCTGAAGAACGACAACATCGTGTATATCGGCGATCTGATCCAGAAGACCGAGGCGGAAATGCTGCGCACGCCGAACTTTGGTCGCAAGTCGCTGAACGAAATCAAGGAAGTTCTCGCTTCCATGGGCCTGCACCTCGGTATGGAAGTACCGGCCTGGCCGCCAGAGAACATCGAAGATCTCGCCAAGCGTTACGAAGACCAATATTAATAACAGTGAAGGCAGCCTCTAAATCTGCCTTTCCCCGTCAAACTGCAGGCGCATGCCTGTATGTGTCAGGAAACGGCAGCCTCTGAGATAGAGCCTGCACTTAAAGGAGAATAGCAATGCGCCACCAGAAAGCCGGCCGCAAGCTGAACCGTACCGCCAGCCACCGTAAGGCGATGTTCGCCAACATGGCTGCTTCGCTCATCCTGCATGAGCAGATCGTCACGACCCTGCCGAAGGCGAAGGAAATTCGCCCGATCGTCGAAAAGCTCGTGACCCTCGGCAAGAAGGGCGACCTGCATGCACGTCGCCAGGCAATCTCGCAGATCCGCGACGTTGCCGTTGTTGCCAAGCTGTTCGATGCCATCGCGACCCGTTACGCCACCCGCAACGGCGGCTACCTGCGCATCATGAAGGCCGGCTACCGTCTCGGCGACAACGCCGCCATGGCTGTTGTCGAATTCGTCGAGCGCGACGTCGATGCCAAGGGCGCAGCCGACAAGGCCCGCGTTGCCGCTGAAGCCGAAGCTGAAGCAGCGTAATTTTCTTTCCCGCAAGGGATGGATGACAAAAGAGCCGGGTGAGCGATCACCCGGCTCTTTGGCGTTTTTCAGAATGTTGCTGATGCCGGGGCTGGATGGATACGGGCATTGGAAGGTCTGCAGGCGAGGCGCTGCGGATTCTTTGGAACAAAATTATGAATTTATTGTATGATCTTGGCTATTATCAAGAATGGTGTTCCACTCTGAGTTGAGGCCGATGGGCTGCCCGTTTGTATTGCGCGGCGGATGGCAAAAAGGGCGTTGCGCAGCTAGAACCAACACATCAGCTCCTCAAGCTCGAGGGCCTGGATACAAAGGCCCCCGATATGGACAGCGAAGCAGCAAATCCGGCCTTTGTGTCAGCTGACGGTGAAAACCCAGCGCCGATGGGTGCAAAGTTCCGCCGATCTATCAGGCAGACGCCGGAGGGGTTGGCCGCATTGTCTGCGACCTCGTATCCAGTCGTCATCACGGACCACACCCGGAGCGACAATCCGATTGTCTACGTAAACGCGGCCTTCAGGTTACTGACAGGCTATCGGGAATCGGAGGTTCTCGGGCAGAACTGTCGGTTGCTGCAGGGTGTTGATACCGATCCAGAAGCGATAGCGGAGTTGCGAGCGGCGGTCTCCGTGGGTGTGGGTATCCAGCGTGAAATTCTGAATTATCGTAAGAATGGCTCTCCGTTCTGGAACGAACTGACGATCGATCCGATCCGCAACGAGCATGGAGCGTTGATCGGATATATCGGCCTTCAGATCGAGTGCGATGATACGCACATTGCCAATGAAGAAAAGGCTGCGGCAGAAGCCGCGCTTGCCAGCATTACAGACCACATGCCGGGCTACATCTATCAGCGCCTATTGCGGTCGGATGGCTCAATTGAGATGGTTTATACAAGCCCTTCACTGCGTAAGTTGCTTGGCACCGACAATGCGGATCAGGCGTTCAATTTTTTCGAATATGTCCATCCGGAAGATCTGGAAGGCATCCTCGGGGCGATCCGCAAATCTGCCAGCGAGATGACGATCTACCAGGACGAATTCCGGCTCGTCTCCACCGACGCCGTCGTCCACTGGCTTCGCAGTGAGTCGATCCCCAGGCTTAACGCCGGCGGTGAGACGGTTTGGGACGGCATGGCCATCGAAATCAGCGCTGAAAAGCGGTGGGAGAGCGAAGTCGCTGCCTTGGCGCTCCGCGACCCGCTCACCGGTTTGCTCAGTCGCGGCGCATGGCGAAAAGCGCTGGCCATGCGGTTGAGCGAAGAGCGGGACGATCCCCGTGGATGCGCGCTGCTATATATCGACCTCAGCGGCTTCCATCAGATCAACGGGACGGTTGGGGTTCACGGTGGTGACGAAGTACTCTGCGCCATCGGGCAAAGGTTGTCGGATTTTGCCGCATCGATAGAAGGCGTCTCTGCCCGTCTCGGAGGCGACGAATTCGCAGTGATGGTGAACACCTGTAACAGTGCTGAGGCGTTAGCTGGTCTTGCGCAGTCGCTGGCCACCGCAATCGCCATCCCGATACAGGTGGGCGAGCGTTCCATTGCGGTCCAGGCCGTGATCGGCGGGACGCTGCA
This sequence comes from Rhizobium sp. CECT 9324, assembly GCF_918741265.1. Taxonomy (NCBI): domain Bacteria; kingdom Pseudomonadati; phylum Pseudomonadota; class Alphaproteobacteria; order Hyphomicrobiales; family Rhizobiaceae; genus Rhizobium; species Rhizobium sp. CECT 9324. Next base: position 2,118,554 of record NZ_CAKKMZ010000001.1, read on the forward strand.
TCAGGGCGAGAGCGGAGCTGAGGTCGCTCCCGGCGAATTGAAGTTCCAGGCGGAGCAGGCTTTGCGCGGAGCAAAGTCGCAAGGACCGGGCTCCTACGCGCTGTATGCGCGTGAGCACGATGAGCGGTTCAGCAATGCCACCTTGCTGGCGCGCTCGCTGGAAAGCGCGATCGCCAATGGGGAACTTTATCTCCACTATCAGCCCCTGGTGGATATCGCCACGGGAGCGATTGTATCGGCAGAAGCCTTGGTGCGATGGAACCATCCGACCCTGGGCGCTCAACGCCCCGACATTTTCATTCCGCTTGCGGAGAAATCTGGATCTATTGTTCAGCTGGGACGCTGGGTCTTCGAGGAGGCTTTGCGGCAACGCAAGATCTGGAGCGACAGCGGCCTGACCGTGCCACCGATTTCGATCAACGTGTCCGGTGGCCAGCTTGGGGTTGACCTTGCCGATACCTTTAGCCAATGCCTCGCTGAGTTTGGTGGTCGTGCGCGCGACTTTGAGCTCGAATTGACGGAAAGCCTGCTCATCGAAGGTTCTCCGGCAGTCATGCCATGCCTGCGAGACCTTCAGGACCTGGGCTTTGCTATCTCAATCGACGATTTCGGAAGCGGGCACTCGACATTCCGCTATCTGCGCGATTTCCCGGTCGACAAGCTGAAGCTCGACCAGACCTATATTCGCAAGTTGGTGCTCGAATCTGCCGATGCCCAGATTATCCGCGCGGTCATTGCACTCGCACGAGGCATGGGGATAGCATTCGTCGCCGAAGGCATAGAAACCGAAATGCAGCGCGACTTCCTTCAGCGCGAAGGCTGCAAGATCGGGCAAGGCTACCTTTTCTCCAGGCCCCTGGCGGCTGATGATTTCAGGCTGCTGCTCTCGTAGACGTACTTGTCCTCAAGCGGCAAATCCAGGAATTGGCTGAGACGCCAGGGCCATTCTCTAGGTATTGAGGGTGGCCGTCCGGCCGGGATCGCTGCCCAATCCCGGCGGGTCGTCCTCTGCAACGACTGTCAGCGCGTGGCTGCCGCCATCCGCTTCGCCCGCTTTCGCTCCATCAGTTTCGGCCGCACCAGCCGATAGCCCAGCAGCAGGGTCACCACGGCAATGTAAAACGCCGGCTCCCCAGTGATCGCCTTCAGCGACAGCGCATAATGCAGGATGGCCACGAACAGGATCGGGTAGGCGAGCTTGTGCAACTGGTTCCAGCGTGGACCGAGCCGCTTGATCGACCACTTGTTCGAGGTTGCGGCCAGCGGGATCAGCATGATCAGTCCGGCCATGCCGAGCATGATATAGGGCCGCTTGAGAATATCGCCGGCAATCGACGAGAAAATCAGGCCGCGGTCGAGCGTCAGGTAGACGGTGAAATGCGCCAGCACATAATAGAAGGCGAGAAGGCCGAGCGCACGCCTGTAGCTAATAAGGTTATAGCCTAACAGGTCACGGATCGGTGTGACCGCCAGCCCGAGACAGAGGAAACGCAGGGCCCAGAGACCGAGCAGGTGCTCGAAGCTGCGCACCGGATCGGCGCCGAGCCCGCCGAAAATGCCGAGATAAAACGCATAGAGGCCGGGCATCAGTCCGAGCGCATAGAGCGCCCAGACCGAAGCCGGCTTGAAGCGGGCGGGAAGTGCAAGGCTTGCCATGGTCAGTAGAACTTCGTCAGGTCCATGCCCGCATAGAGGCTGGCGACCTCGTCGGCATAGCCGTTGAAGGGCAGGGTATCGACGCGCGCCCCGCCGAACAGGCCATCGGCCTCGCCGATCCGCCGCTCGGTCGCCTGGCTCCAGCGCGGATGATCGACCGCCGGATTGACATTGGCATAGAAGCCGTATTCCGAGGCCTGCAGCCGGTTCCAGGTCGATGGCGGCTCCTGCTCGGTCAGCGTGATCTTGACGATCGACTTGATGCCCTTGAAACCGTATTTCCACGGAACCACGAGCCGGATCGGCGCGCCGTTCTGGTTCGGCAGGGTTTCGCCATAAAGGCCGGTTGCCAGGATCGCCAGCGGATGGCGCGCTTCGTCCAGCCTGAGACCCTCGACATAGGGCCAGTCCAGTGCTTGGAAGATGCCGGCCTGTCCCTGCATTTCCTCGGGCCGCACAAGGGTCTCGAAGGCGACATATTTCGCCGAGCCCAGCGGCTCGACCTTGTCGAGCAGCGCGGAGATCGGGAAGCCGATCCACGGGATCACCATCGACCAGGCCTCGACGCAGCGCATCCGGTAGACGCGCTCTTCCATCGTGTAGTCGCGCATGATCGTCTCGATGTCGATCACCTGCGGCTTGGCCACCAGTCCGCCGACCTCGATCGTCCAGGGCCGCGTGTTCAGCGAACCGGCATTGCGCGACGGATCTTCCTTGCCCGTCCCGAACTCATAGAAATTGTTGTAGGTCGTGACGTCTTCCTTCGAGGTCAGCTTCGCATCGACCTTGTAGGCACTGGGCGTTGCCGTCAGCGCTGCGGCAAAGGCGCCGGGCGCGGCAGCCGCGGCAATCCCGCCGGCCGCAAGCCCCATCAGGCCGCGACGATTGAGATAGAGCCCTTGCGGGGTGATTTCGCTCGAGGCGATTTTCGGCGGTTGGTAGCGCGACATGGTAACCTCTTCTCGCTCCTGTTCGGCATATCCGATGACATAGGAGACGAGAGATAGGAAAACAGAGTTTCACCCTTTGGAAAAGCACACGGCCGAAAACAATTTTGTGTTCGCAATCGTCTGACCCCGCTGTGAAATCGCGTTCCCCTGAGACATGGCCAGAGATATGGCTGATTACTTGACGTTTGCGGCCGGGACATGTGTCACTGCGTCGCACCGACCGGGCTGACGTTGCGGCACGCCCATCCGCTTCACACGCCATGCGCGCTGCGGTCAAAACGGGGGATTCTCAGGAGATGGCACGGTCGGCAGTTGTCGCCCGGCTTCGCTCGCCACAGGAAGCCCGCCTGAGCCGCATTTCCCGTTTGTCGCGCCTCGACGATAGGCGTAAAATCGAGCCGTCCGCCCAATCACTGCGGCGGACATGCTAGGGAGGCAAAGATGGCACGCAAATTTATCGATTGCCGGGAATTTCCGAGCGAAATGAAATGCACCATAGCCATATCCGCGGACAGCACCGACGAACTGGTCAATGCCGCGGTCACGCACGCCGTCTCCGTTCACGGCGAGCACGACAGTCCGCAATTCCGCGCCGAACTCAGGAAGGCCATCCATGAGATGGAAGCGCCGCGCAACGTCGCCTGACGGAGTGTGACGGAGGAATATGGCGGCAACGGAATGGAAGGGTCTGAATGTCGGCAAGGGCGCCCCGCAGCGCTCTGCCGGCAACGTGCAATCTGCGCAAAAGCCGCGCACACGCGACGTCAAAGCCGGGCAAGAAGATCAACGGCACCATCGGTTGACTGCCTGATGTCGGTCGGCTCGGCTGGCGCGGCCACTGCCGAGCTGTTATCGTCGACCGTACCGAATTGCCGGTTGCCGATAGTGACAGCCCGTGGCTGATCCGTTACCTACGGTATCAAAAGCGGGCGTGTTGCGGCCTTTTTACCGGACGCGTTAAAGGGCCTGCCCGCGCGAAAGAACAAATCCGAGGTAACACCGATGCCAGTCTATCGTTCGAGAACCACGACCCACGGCCGCAACATGGCGGGCGCGCGCGGCCTATGGCGCGCCACCGGCATGAAGGACGGCGATTTCGGCAAGCCGATCATCGCCGTGGTCAATTCGTTTACCCAGTTCGTTCCGGGCCATGTGCACCTGAAGGATCTCGGTCAGCTGGTCGCCCGCGAAATCGAGGCGGCCGGCGGCGTCGCCAAGGAATTCAACACCATCGCCGTCGACGACGGCATCGCCATGGGCCATGACGGCATGCTGTATTCGCTGCCGTCGCGCGAGATCATCTCCGACTCGGTCGAATACATGGTCAATGCGCACTGCGCCGATGCCATGGTCTGCATCTCGAACTGCGACAAGATCACCCCCGGCATGCTCTCGGCCGCCATGCGCCTCAATATCCCGGCCGTCTTCGTCTCCGGCGGCCCGATGGAGGCCGGCAAGGTCGTCATGCACGGCAAGACCGTCGCACTCGATCTGGTCGATGCCATGGTCGCTGCCGCCGACGACAAGATCTCCGACGAGGACGTCGCGGTCATCGAACGCTCTGCCTGTCCTACCTGCGGTTCGTGCTCCGGCATGTTCACCGCAAACTCGATGAATTGCCTGACCGAGGCGCTGGGCCTGTCGCTGCCCGGCAACGGTTCGACGCTCGCCACCCATTCCGACCGCCGCCGCCTGTTCGTCGAGGCCGGCCATCTGATCGTCGATCTTTGCCGCCGCTACTATGAGCAGGACGATGACAGCGTCCTGCCGCGCAACATCGCCACCAAGGAAGCCTTCGAGAACGCCATGGCGCTCGACATCGCCATGGGCGGCTCGACCAACACGGTCCTGCATATCCTGGCAGCCGCTTATGAAGGCGGCGTCGATTTCACCATGGACGATATCGACCGCCTGTCGCGCCGCGTACCGTGCCTGTCCAAGGTCGCCCCTGCCAAGCAGGACGTGCATATGGAAGACGTGCACCGCGCCGGCGGCATCATGCGCATTCTCGGCGAACTCGAACGCGGCGGCCTGCTCAACACCGAATGCAAGACCGTGCACGAGCCGACGCTCGGCGATGCGATCAACCGCTGGGACATCACCCGCACCAATTCCGAGACGGTCCGAACCTTCTTCAAGGCAGCCCCCGGCGGCGTGCCGACCCAGGTCGCCTTCTCCCAGTCCTCGCGTTGGGATGAACTCGACACCGACAGCGACAACGGCGTCATCCGCTCGGTCGCAAAGCCCTTCTCCAAGGACGGCGGCCTCGCCGTGCTTTACGGCAACATCGCCCTCGACGGCTGCATCGTGAAGACAGCCGGCGTTGATGAATCCATCCTGAAATTCTCCGGCCCCGCCCGCGTCTTCGAAAGCCAGGACGCTTCGGTCAAGGCGATCCTGTCGAACGAGGTCAAGGCTGGCGACGTGGTCGTGATCCGCTACGAAGGCCCGAAGGGCGGCCCCGGCATGCAGGAAATGCTCTATCCGACCAGCTACCTGAAGTCGAAGGGCCTCGGCAAGGCCTGCGCGCTGATCACCGATGGCCGCTTCTCCGGCGGCACCTCCGGCCTCTCGATCGGCCATGCCTCGCCGGAAGCAGCCCAGGGCGGCGCGATCGGCCTCGTCCAGGAAGGCGACCTGATCGAGATCGACATCCCGAACCGCACGATCAACCTCGCCGTCGATCCGGCCGAACTCGAGCGTCGCCGCATCGAGCAGGACGCAAAGGGCTGGTTCCCGGCTGAAAAGCGCAAGCGCAATGTCACGACCGCGCTGAAGGCCTATGCCGCATTTGCCTCATCGGCCGACAAGGGCGCCGTGCGCATCCTGCCGGAATAAGGCATCTCTGATCACGCGGGTGGCGGTTCGCCGCCGCCCGTCTCCTAACGTCTCGCCTTCGCCAGACCGGATGCAGTTCGGTCGCCCCGGAAAGATCGTCCCCGGAAAGATCGCCCCGGAAAGCTCGCGGTGGCAGGATCGCGGAGGTTGGAACCGGGAAAATTCTGTTTAATCCCTCGATCAGCCGGACCCAGCCATGACCGTCCCTTTTAGCCTCGTCGGCATCGACCACGTCGTCTTCATCGTCGACGACATGGAAAAGGCGCTTAGCTTTTATCACGATGTCCTCGGCTGCCGCACCGGCTACACCTATCCGGCGCTCGGCATGGAACAGGTCTGGTGCGGTGCAGCCCTGATCGTGCTCTGGGACATCACCCATCCGGGCGGCCAAAAGGCAGCCCCGCCGGTCGCCGGCGGCCGCAATGTCGACCATGTCTGCATCGCGACCGGCCCCTTCGACCATGACGAACTGCGCGCCCATCTCTCTAGCCACGGCGTTGCCATCGACCGCGAGGCCCTGCACGGCGGCGCCCGCGGCATGGGCCATTCCTTCTACGTCAAGGATCCCTTCGGCAACACGATCGAGATCAAGGGACCGGCCGAATATCCGGATGGCCGCGGCTGAGGCTTGGTAGCCGCTCAACCGCTACGCTCGGCGGCAGCTCATTCTTCAGCCATTAGCCGCATCCGTCACCCTCGGGCAGGTTTTGACCGAGACCGACATTTGCTGACTGTAGAGATCTTGGCCTGCTGCCGGTTTCATGGACATCGAGTTAAGGTGTTCCTCCTGAAACCGGAGAGCATGAATGCAACGAAGGAAGTTCAGCCGCGAGTACAAGCTTGAGGCGGTGAAGTTGGTCAAGGAGCGTGGGGTCGCTGTTGCCCAGGCGGCCCGTGACCTTGATGTCCACGAGAATGTGTTGCGCAAATGGGTTCGCGAATACGGCGACGATCCCAGCCAGTCTTTTCCTGGAAAAGGCCAGATGAAGCCAGAGCAGCTTGAGATCGATCGGCTCCGTCGTGAAGTCGCCAAGTTGAAGGCGGAGCGCGACATCCTAAAAAAGGCCGCAGCCTACTTTGCCAGGGACGCGATATGAGGTTCGCGTTCATTGCAAAGCACCGTTCGATCTGGCCCCTATCGTCGTTGCTGCGCAACGACTGCCGGGCAAGGGGTGGCATGGCTCTGCGAAGCGCTGGGGATTTCTCGTTCAGGTTTCCATGCCTGGCTCAATCGTTCTCCGAGCGAACACGCCCGCTATGATGAGGTTCTGCTGGACAAGATCACGCAGAGCTTCAAATCGAGCGACCGCACTTATGGTGCTCGCCGCGTATGGCATGACGTGCTGGAAGAAGGGTTATCCTGTGGTCTCCATCGTATTGAGCGGCTGATGCGCTTGAATGCGCTCAGGGCCAGGCCAAGACGGCGTGGGTTGCCGAAGGATGTCGGTGACCGTGCCGTCATCATGCCGAATGTGCTGGACCGTCAGTTCATGGCAGAGCGGCCGAACCAGAAATGGGTGGCCGACTTCACCTATCTCTGGACAGCAGAAGGCTGGCTGTATGTCGCGGCCGTCATTGACCTGTTCTCACGCCGTGTCGTGGGCTGGTCGATGAATGCCAACATGACGGCCCAGCTCGTCACAGATGCGCTGATCATGGCGATCTGGCGTCGAGGAAAACCAGACGCGCGCTCCTGCATCATTCTGATCAGGGAAGCCAATATACGAGCGAGCAGTTTCAGCGCCTCATGAGCGACCACGGCATCACCTGCTCCATGAGCCGCTCTGGAAATGTCTGGGACAACGCTGCAATGGAAAGCTTCTTCTCATCACTGAAAACTGAGAGAACAGCACGCAGGGTTTATCGCGCGAGGAATGACGCCAGAGCGGATGTGTTCGATTACATCGAGCGCTTCTACAATCCGAAGAGACGGCATTCGACACTGGGCTATCTCAGCCCCAATGACTTTGAAACCAAGGAGGGATTAGCTTAACTCAGTGTCCGAAAAACCGGCAGCAGGCCATATCGACTGGACAAGGGTAACGTAAAACCCGGTAAAACGCCCCTTGAAAGTAGGTTGATCCTATTGGCTTTGCTTGATGATGTTGGTCTTCGTGGTAGGATCCGTCATGCCGCTTCGACACGATCCCTTGCCCCAGGACGCTGCGCGATTGACCCGGATCATTCTCTCGCCCAACGAAGAGAATGCCGACCTTAAGGCGCGGGTGGCTTTCCTTGAGGGCCAGCTTTTTGGGACGAAATCGGAGAAGATGACGACCATCGATCCGACGCAGGCGATCCTTGACCTTGGCGATCTGAGCGACATTCCCGTTGCTGCCAATGGCGATGTCGCGCCGGTCAGTGAATACAAAACGCAAGCACGGCGATCGCCAACTCGCAACATCGGCCACTCGCCCAAGTATCTTCCCCGTTATGACGAGGTCATCGAGCCGGAGAGTAAGATTTGCCCCTGCTGTTCGTTCGAGCTGCATCGCATCGGCATGGAACCCCTGGGGCACGATCCTTCTGCGAGATGGACTTTAGTTTTAAAACCGACAACTGATTGGCGCCGTTCAAGAGCGCTTTCGCATTTTCTTTTCAGGCGATACTGTATTTTCTTGGCGGAGGGGAAAGCGTGGAACGTCGCCTTACCACAATAATGGCCGCCGATTTGGTCGGCTATTCTCGTCTTATAGCGGCAGACGAGGAAGGAACAATTTCGCGGCTGCGCGATGCGCGAACCTATGTGATTGACCCGGCGATTAGGGAAGGTGGAGGCCGCATCGTCAAAACAATGGGCGACGGGCTTCTAGTCGATTTCCCATCGCCAGTGTTGGCAGTAAGAACGGCTCTTGTAATACAGCGCACCTTGATCTCGCTCGAGTCTCCTCAAGGGGACGACCGAGGTCTGCGTTTCCGGATCGGTCTTCATCTGGGAGACGTGGTGATCGATGGGGACGACATCCTCGGCGACTCCGTCAACATAACTGCGCGACTTGAAACCATCGCACCCGAAGGAGGCATCTGCATATCTCGAGCAATCTACGATCATGTGCGAGGCAAGATTGAGGCTGGGATGACGTGGCTCGGGCCGCAGTCCGTTAAGAATATCCCCGAACCGATTGATGTGTGGCAGGTCGAGGTGGACGGCTCGGCACCGAGCCCGGTTCGGCTCTCTGGGCAGGAACGGGCTTCGATCGCGGTTCTCCCATTTCAGAATTTTTCTGCCACGCCCGATCAGGACTTCTTTGTCGACGGACTGGTCGAAGACGTCATCACGGAACTAGGTCGCTTTCGATGGTTGTTCGTGATCGCTCGCAACTCGACGTTCGCCTACAAGGGAACAGCCAAGGACGTACGCAAGATCGCCCGCGAACTTGGTGTGCGCTATGTCGTGGAAGGATCGGTTCGGCGGTCAGGTGATCGATTGAGGATCGCGGTACAGCTAATCGACGCGCTGTCCGGAGCACACATCTGGGCCGAGCGGTGGGATCGACCGGTCGCCGATTTTTTTGATGTGCAGGATGAGATAACGCGCCGGATTATCGCGGGCATCGAACCAGAACTGGGAGCGCACGAACGGGGCCTCGCCCTCACCAAATCGACCGACAACCTTACTGCTTGGGAACTTTGCCACCGCGGCATTGCTGAATTGCTTTCCTTCGAAGCTGGTTCTCAAGCCACCGCCGAGAAATTCCTTCGACAAGCGCTCGAACACGATCCGAATTTCGCACTTCCCTACGCCTATTTAGCTCGTCACCGATACGCACTCGTCCTTTGGGGGCGTGCCGCAGACGTGCCTGTCGCTGTCAAGGAGGGATTATCGTTCGCCACGAAGGCATTAGAAATCGACAGGCGGAGCGATATCGCATACGCGATGATGTCTCTCCTTCTTACGGTTGCCGGGCGAGCGGCTGAGGCCATGCCTGTCGCTGAACAGGGCCTTGCATTAAATCGCAACTACGCATTTCTTCACTTCGCACATGGAATGGCAGCCGTGCGGCTCTGGGACGCCGATACGACGATTAGAGCTGCACAGAATGCCATCGATCTCAGTCCTCACGATCCGTCTATGTTTGCGTTCAAGACATTACTCGGTATTGGCTTGATGCTGAGAGGTGAGCCCGATGACCTCTTAATGGCCCGGATGCATCTGCGGGAAGGCGCGACCTTCGAACGCACAACCTACTATCCATTCATTGGGGCAGCGTTGGTGGCCCTGAAGGAGGGCAATACCGATGAAGTAAAGATGTGGATCTCTGATGCTTTGAAGAAGTTTCCAAACCTGAATGCGGAATACGTCCGAGAGGCGGCCCACCCATTCTATGAAGGCAGTCCTTACTGCGACTACCTCGACAGGTTGATCGAGCATGGGCTTCCCCCGGGAGAGAAGCGTCGTATCGAAGGATAATGGCGTCGCACTACCAGCACAAAAGCACCAAGAAATCATCAGGCGGATGCCGGACGAGCATCGCTACCCCTGACCAACCGCTGAAGCCGCCGTTCCTTCTCCATGCTTCGCCTCGGCCTTCATCTCGGTCTCCGCCAGAAGAACCTCAAGCGGCCTCTTGATTGCCCGCGGGGACATTTCCCGACGTCGGAGCGCCGTCTCGAAGACATGAAGCTTTGTGAGATCCGATGGCGGCGGGCGGTGTTGTGTTTGAAAGGCATCGTTGGCGAAGACCGGCTATTGCGATTGCAGATCTCCTATGCCGTCGCGATTAAAGATTCGCGCATTAAAGCCGAATTTAACTTGAGACCCGATCGCTGCACGAACGCCGCTGCCCGCGCAGAGACGGGTTGGGATCGACTTTCACCATGCGCCATTGGCGGACATCGAACCGTCGATGCAGTGGCGTGAAACAGAGCTTTCCCGTTCGCGCTCCACTCCATGACTGCAGTGGGCTGACAGGTGTCTCCCGCTCAGCGCCAACAGTCGCCAAGCGCGAACACTTCGATCGCGACCGAAGCATCACTTCCCGGAAGCTGCCATAAGGCCTTTCGCCACTGGAGCTCAGGTCATGACATCTTGCCCACCATCCACGAGCGCATCCTTTTTCGGCTGGCATGTGGTCGCTGCGACCTTCGTGCTGGCAGTCTTTGGCTGGGGTGTCGGATTTTACGGACCACCGATCTACCTGCAGATGGTGGTCCAGCGAACGGGATGGTCCGTCGCGCTTGTCTCGGCTGCCGTAACGCTGCACTTTTTGGTCGGTGCGGCCGTCGTGGCAAACCTTCCCCGACTGTATCGGCTTGCGGGCGTAGCCGCGGTCACCACCATCGGCGCAGTTCTTCTCGCCATCGGCGTCGTTGGTTGGTCCGTGGCCGACCAGCCGTGGCACCTGTTTGCCTCCGCTCTCTTGAGCGGAACAGGCTGGGTTGCGATGGGCGCTGCGGCAGTGAATGCCATTATCGTGCCCTGGTTTGTCCGGGCCCGCCCGGCAGCACTGTCCATGGCCTACAATGGCGCGAGTGTGGGTGGCGTGATCTTCTCCCCCCTGTGGGTTATGCTCATAGCCTCAAGCGGGTTTGCACAGGCAGCCGTCGTCGTTGGCATCTCCATGGTCACCATCGTGGTCGCCTTGTCCGTTCTGGCATTTTCCAAATCTCCCGACGTTCTGGGGCAATTTCCGGACGGAGCGCAGCCGGACCACGAGGCGACGGCTCCACTGCCCGCTGCGCCCATGGCAGGCGCTTTGCTTTGGCGCGACCGCCGCTTCTTGACGCTGGCAGTGGGTATGGTTGCCGGGCTTTTTGCGCAGATCGGGCTACTGGCCCATCTGTTTTCGATCATGGTTCCGGTCTTCGGATCACGGTCGGCGGGCCTGCTGATGGGAGGGGCTACCGTTGCGGCAATCCTCGGGCGCACCGGCATCGGCTGGCTGATGCCGGTTTCGGCGGACCGCCGTCTGATTGCTTCCGCCAGTTATGGCGTTCAGATCATCGGCACCCTGATGCTTTTGACGACGGGTGGAGGAAATACTGCTGCAATTGTTGCCGGTGTGCTGCTTTTCGGCCTGGGCATCGGCAACGCCACATCGCTCCCGCCTCTCATCGCCCAGGCGGAGTTCGATAAAGCCGATGTCTCCCGAGTGGTGCCGCTGATCGTGGCTCTGAGCCAGGCGACCTATGCCCTCGCTCCCGCACTGTTCGGCATTGCCCGGACGATCTTCGATCCCGCCGTTTTCATATTGGCGGTGGCTATCCAGTTTCTGGCAGTTATGGCGTTTTTAGCCGGACGGCGTAAATGACGGCAGGGCGGCTTCGCGCCAATAGGAGACATTGCGGCTGCCGTAGGACCCCGACTATATTGCTCCGTGCATTGGTCGAAAGTGGGGGCAAAATGCTTCATCACGCTTCGTTTGGCGTCTCAAACATTCAAGCCTCGTCCAACTTCTATGATGCGGTGCTTTCCGCGTTGGGGTATTCGAGGGTCTGGGAAGATTTAGCGCTCGGCAGTGACGACCAAGCTATCGGTTACGGACCACCAAACTCCGGAGACAAGTTCGCCATTAAGCTTCGCGTTGGTGCCGCAGTCTCTGGTGGCTCAGGACATCATCTGGCCTTTGCTGCCCCTAACCGAGAAGCGGTCAACGCATTTCATTTCGCGGCATTGGAGCACGGAGGCGTTGATAACGGAGGCCCGGGTCTCAGGCCGCATTATGGTCCACATTACTACGCGGCCTTCGCAATTGACCCAGACGGAAACCATATTGAGGCTGTCTGCAAATCTCCCTCGTGATGTCCACTTCGGGCCAAGAGGCGTCTGCCGCTCAGCGCCAGAAATCATCGCGCGAAAGCGCAGTTGTTCCTCGTCAGCTCAAGAGAAGCGAAAAAAGACGCTTACAAAAACCAAGACTGACGCGATGTAAGCGGATTTCCAGTTTGGAAGATAGGGAAACCAAAACGGGTAGATAAAGCGGTTCAGCAACAATGCGCCGGATGCCATAGAGGCGATAAAGAAGCATACGATAACATCATGCAGGTCCACCATTTCCCCTCTCGCGCAGCGCACGCTCTTGTCCGGTCTGGTGTTCTGCGGCAGTTGTGGCGGCACATATTCCCGGCGCGGACAGGATCGCTTTACCTGCTCCAACCATTTGCTCGGCAACGGTTGCGACAATGCCCGCACCGTCCGTGGTAAGCCGCTCGAAGACCGGGTGCTGGCTGGCCTGCGTGAGCGCCTAATGACCCCGGACATGATGGCGGAGGCGATGCGCGCTTATGCAGAGGAAACCAACAGGCTCAACCGCGAGCGCCGCATTTCCGCCGAGGCCAACCGTCGCAAGCTTGCTGAGGCTGCAAAGGCCATTGCCGAGATCGTTCGCGTCATCGAGCAGGGCGGCTGGCATCGTGCTCTGTCCGACCGGCTGACTGAATTGGAGGCCAAACAGGACAGCCTCACCGCGCGTCTCGCCGATATCCCCCAGAACGTTCCCGACCTTCATCCAGGCATCGCGGAGACCTACAGGCGCAGAATCGAGCGTTTGACCGAGACGCTTTCCCAACCCGGCAACGCGCTAGAAGCCGCAGACACCATCCGCGAGATCATCGATCGCGTTGTGGTCACCCCAGGCGAGAATCGCGGCAGCTACAGCATCACCCTGCAAGGCGAGCTTGGCACCATCCTCGACTGGATCGATCGCAGCGGAAAACCCGGTTACAAACCCAAGACGGACACCGCCCAATCCCGTTTGTCGGCTTCGGTAAATGCCCGGGCTTGTCCCGAGGATCTGCCGAGCGACGAAGCTGAACGCGGTAGATGCTCGGCACAAGGCCGAGCATGACGAACCCGCAGCGGTCCCGCCTTGGATTATTGCCCACACGACAGGCCGGCGCGAACCGGAGCAGGGTGCCTCAATCCCGCCAGGACGGATCTTCCCTGTCCAGGCACGACTTCAGATACGTAAAATGCCGCTCCGCCATGCCGCGATACGGAATCCACCCGTCCGACGTGCCCTGCGCGATCTCGTCCGACAGCACCGCCAGCGGCTGTCCCGTCGACAGCGCCAGCACCATCGTCTGCGCCGCCTTCTCGAAGAAATAGAGGTCCTCGAAGGCGTCCGCCACCGTTTCGCCGGCAACCGAGACGCCGTGATTGCCCATCACCAGCACCGCCTTGCCGCGGATCATCGCGGCCAGCCGCTCGCCTTCTTCCGCCGCATCGGCAATGCCACCGAAATCGAGGTCATAGCCGATCCGCCCGAAGAACCGCGCCGTGTTGTTGTCGAGCGGCAAAAGCGTCGGATCTTTCAGGCAGGAAAGCGCCACCGCATAAGGCGAATGGCAATGCAGGATCACCCGCGCCTCCGGCAACATCCGATGCAGCGTGCCATGCACGGTCCAGGCCGACGGATCAGGCGCATTCTCACCTGTCATCACATCGGGATCATCGGCATCGAGCAGCAAGAGATCGCTCGCCTTGATCGTGGCAAAATGCTGCCAGCGCGGATTGAGCAGGAACTTTCGCCCATTGGCGGAGACCGCCGCGCTGAAATGATTGCCGACCGACTCGCTCCAGCCGAAGCGATGGCAAAGCCTAAAGGCGGCGGCCAGATCCTGACGCAACGTGGTGAGCGCGGCATCATTGAGCATCTCAGCTGGCACTTGGGGCAGAGCAGGGGCGATGTTCATGCCTTGAACCTCCCCTCGGTGGTCAGCGCGCGGTAGGTCGAGCGCATCTCCTCGCGATCGGCATAACAGCCGCGCAGGTAACGATCGCCGCTGGTCGCCGAATAGGCCAAACGGCCATGCACGATGCGGTGGTTGTCGAACACCATGCACTCGCCGGCCTTCATCAGGAAGCGCATCATGAACTTGTCGTCCTGCAGCATTTTGCCAAAACGGCAGAAGGCCGGGTAATAATCGTCGAGCACGGTCTGCGGCAGGTCGAAAATGTCGGCCATGTGCTGGCTGATCGTCAGCCCCGAGACTTCGCCATGCTTGTCCAGTTCGATCACCCGCTGGCGCGAGCGCATGTCGTATGTGTCGTGTTCGCAGAAGAACGGAATGTCGATCTCCGACAACAGCTTGAACCCCTCCGGATCGATCTCCCGGAACGCATTCGCCACTGCCACGCCGTCGGAATAGATGCTCATGCCGCCTTCGACGGTATTAGCCCGGCAATGCAGGAACTGGATGCCCGGCGCATGCTCTTCGGCCGGCGTGTCGGTATGCAGCTCCAGCGCCTTGGCGGTATAGGCGGTGTTGGTCGGATTGATATGCGTGCGCACATTGAAGAATTCGCCGAAGAATGTCGGCCGCACATGGCCCATCAGCTTCACCGTCTCGGTCAGGCCTTCGTCGCTGTCCGGCATGTCGGTGACAATCGTCAGTCCGTCGACGATCATCGCCTTGATCCAATCAGCCACCTTGGCCGGGTCGGCTTTCAACTCGGCCTGCGAGAAGCGTGCGATCGTCGGATAGTGATCGCTGAACCAAGCCCGGCGCGGCAGGTCGGCCGGATCGGCGCGGTGCCGGCCGTCGGCATAGAGCGTAAGCATCTTTATCGGATAGCGCGACACATGATCCTCGCCGGCCCATTCGATTACCAGCGTCTCACCGTCAACGACGGCGGTTTCGGCGCGCGGCGGCTGGTCGAGATGGAAGATGTCGAAGCTGCGCTCGCGTGTCGCACTGTCGAAGGAGGTGGGGCAATTGTCGCGCAGCCAATAGTAGTTGAAATACGCGATCCGGCCCTCGGCCAGTGGCACATGAAGCCCCTTGTCAGCAAGGGTGACGGCCTCGGTCGCAACATGCATGTTCATCTCGGTTTCCTTAATCTGGATCGCCAGGGTATCGGCTCGATTTGACGATCATCATCCGCCTTTCCTTGGGAAACCAGAGGGATTATGCTTATTGTAAATTAAGCTGGAGATTGACTTGAGCCGCCTGCCGCCCCTGCGACTGCTGACCACGTTCGAGACAGTTTCGCGCCTCGGCTCGATGCGTGAGGCCGCAACCCGCCTGAATGTCACCCAGCCGGCCGTGACCCAGGCTCTGAAAATACTGGAGGAGCATGTCGGCGCTCCGTTGATCGACCGCACGACACGCCCCGCGCGTCTGACCGAGGCCGGCCAGCAACTGGCGCGCGCCACCCGTGACGGCCTCGATCTGATCGCCGACACGATCGAGGAGATCCGCATCAGCGCCGGCCTCGAGGAGCAGCGCCTGACGGTCGCCTGCACGATCGGCATGGCGACCTACTGGCTCATGCCGCGGCTCACCGATTTCTACGCCCGCTATCCGGATGTCATGGTCAATGTCCAGGTGCCGCCCACCGACCTGCCGACGATTTCGCCCGGCACCGATCTCGTTCTGCGTTATGGCGCCGGCAACTGGAACGATGGCGAGACCACCAAGCTGTTCGACGAGACCGTCTGCCCGGTCGGGCGCCCGGCCCTGGTCGAACGGCTGCTGGCCTCGGGCGAAGGGCTGGCGCAGTCGCCCCTCATCCATGTCCGCTCGACCGAGACGCGCCACTGGGCCGGCTGGAGCGACTACCTTAGCCTGCGCGGCCTCGGCAAACCCGGCAATGCCGGCCAAACCTTCGATAATTACGTCCAGGCGGTCCAGGCGACCCTTGATACCCGCGGCCTGATGCTCGGCTGGCACTCGATCACCGACGGCCTCGTTGCCGACGGATCGCTGGTTCATTGGCCGGAGGGCGCGCTGGATCTCGGCACCGGCTATTATGCCACGGTCAATCCGAGCGGCGCCCAAAAAGCGGCGGTCAAGGCCTTTGTGCGCTGGCTCGGAGATATGAGGCTCGCACTTGAGACCCGCGGATAGATGGTCACCTTCTCTACCCAGTCAGCGGTTCACCCGCTTTTCAACAGGGATAAAAGGCGATCGCGCCAGAGCAGACCACCCCCTCGCGTTACGCCGTAAACCGCAAGCGACCGACCCCCTCTTGTCCCGAGAAAGGAAATTCCTTACTTTCTTCGCAGAGGTGACGTGATGATGTCCAGCAAACTCACTAGCAAGGCGCAGACAACCGTTCCCCAAGCGGTGCGGGCGGCCCTTCGGCTGAAGGAAGGCGATGCGATCCTGTATACGATCGAACCCGATGGCCGGGTTGTGATTTCCCGCGCGCTAGCCGATCAACCGTCGGATGATCCGTTCGCGACGTTTTCTGAATGGGACAGCGAAGCGGACCGCAAGGCCTATGCCGATCTTTAAACAGGGCGATATCGTCCGCGTTCCCTTTCCTTACACGGATCGCGACACCCGCCAGCGAAGGCCGGCATTTGTCGTTTCGAATGGCGGGATTGGCGAGCAGGAGGGTCTTTTGTGGGTTGTCATGATCACCTCTGCCGAGAACCGTTCTTGGCCGGAGGACGTGCCGATCCCGGACCATGCCGCTGCGGGCCTGCCGGCACCATCGGTCGTGCGACCGGTCAAACTGGCAACGGTAGAGGCTAGGCATGTCGAGCCTCTGGGCCCAGCGGACGCGTCGACAAATGATGCTGTGCTGCTGCGTGTCTAGAATTCCTTGGGCAAGGCGTAACCTATTCGTCAAGGCGACCGTTTCGCCATGATGTGCCCGCCGCTAAGCACTGAAAATGCCGAGCGCTAGGCTTCTCGCCATTCGCGGATAGAGTAGGGCGTTCTCGCATTTCACAGACGGAGAGATTTAGGAAATAAGCTAATTTGCGTAATGACAGCTAGATGCGGGTTCACTTCGGCCGCTGCACGCCCTCATAAACGCTGGTCAACTGCGCCATCCGCGCGGCATAGGCGGCCGCTAGGCAATCGACATCGGCCTTGCACTCGCCGCGTTGGGTCAGCCAAGCGATCTGCTGGTCCTGCAATTCGCCGCGACTTCCCATGGCCAGCAGGCCGGATAGAAGCTCGAATGTGGTGACCATCTTCACATCCATGTCGTTCAGCGACAGGGTCTGGCAAATGGTGGTCTCGTCGGCAGCCAGATCCGGTTTGCTGCAATCGAAGCTCGCCGCATGCGCAGGCAGGGCACCGGCTAGCAAGGGTGCTGCGAGGAGCGCGAAGACGACGGCGCGTGCGGCGGCATCAGGATTGGTCATGGTCACCTCGGTTTTCGACGACGGGATTTATTTTATCAATGCCTGATCAACGTCTTGAGCGCAGACATCGTTCCATGCACCTTGCGCATGACAGCTTCTCACGATCAGGTGAGATCGTGGCAGTCAGCCTTTGTTTGGCCGGCGTTTTTCCTAAATGGTAGGTCATGAACAGAAGAACGCTCCTCGCCCTCATCGCGACCCTTCCGGCCGTATCCGTCACCCGCAGCTTCGCACAGTCGGCAACGGGCGGCGATGTGCTGAACGAGCGCATTGGCGGCTTGCTGGAGGCCGCGCGTCGGCTGGACAGCCTGGAAACGGTGATCGTGACGCGAGACGGTGACTTGCTTGCCGAACGTGCCTTTGGCAACAACGCCCTGACCGGCTCGACGAATATCAAGTCCGCCTCGAAATCGATCGTCTCGGCCCTGGTCGGCATCGCCATCGACAAGGGGCTGCTCAAGGGGGTTGATCAGCCGATCGAAACCGTGCTGCGCTCCGATTTCCCCGAAAATCCCGATCCGCGCCTGTCAAAGATCACCATCGGCCATCTTCTGTCGATGCGCTCCGGCCTCGACCGCATGTCAGGCCCGAACTACGGCCGCTGGGTCGCCAGCCGAAACTGGGTGCGGACGGCGCTTGCCGCCGATTTCGTCGATGAGCCGGGCGGCGGCATGCTGTATTCGACCGCCTCCACCCATCTGCTCTCGGTCATCCTCACCAAAGTCTCCGGCAAGCCGACCCTGGCGCTCGCCCGCGACTGGCTCGGACCGCTCGAGGGTTTTCGCATCGGCGCCTGGGACCGCGATCCGCAGGGCTACTATCTCGGCGGCAACCAGATGGCCATGACGCCGCGCTCGCTGCATGCCTTCGGTGAGCTCTATCGCCGCGGCGGCGTCACGGGGGAAGGGACCCGGTTGATCTCCGAGGCCTGGATCCGCGAAAGCTGGATCCAGCGCACCAATTCGGTCTTCAACGGCGATGGTTACGGCTATGCCTGGTTTCTGAAGGACATGGCCGGCGAGCGGGTGAATTACGCCTGGGGTTATGGCGGACAGATGCTCTATATCGTGCCGAGCCTCGATCTGACCGTCACCATGACCTCGAACGAGGCGGCACCGTCAGCCCGCACCGGTTACCGTGACGAACTGCATGGCCTGGTCAGCCGCATGATCGAAACCGCAAAGGCTTGAGCGGGAGGGCGTTTATCCCCATCTGCAATGTCTTGACCTTGGTTCCGCCTATTTCGGTTTGCAGGAACGAGGTCTAGAACTTCTGCCAATGCCTCGAAGGGGATTCGCATGCTTCGTCTGAAACTCTGCCTGCCTGTTGTTTTGCCGATTATCGCTGCGCTCGCTGTGCCGATGGCTGCCTCGGCGCAGGAAAAGGTCGTTCCGCAATCCAAGATCGACGTCCAGCTCTCCTATGCGCCGCTGGTCAAGCAGACCCGCGGTGCGGTGGTCAATGTCTATGCCGAGCGCGTGGTTCAGCGCCGCGCCAGTCCGTTTGCCGGCGATCCCTTTTTCGAGCAGTTCTTCGGCCAGCGCATGCCGAACCGGACCGAAAAGCAGTCCTCGCTCGGGTCCGGTGTGATCGTCGAATCGAATGGCACTGTCATCACCAACAATCACGTCATTGAAGGTGCCGACGACATCAAGGTGGCGCTCGCCGACGGTCGCGAATTCCCGGTCAAGGTGGTGCTGAAGGACGACCGCCTCGATCTCGCCGTGCTGCGCTTCGAGACCAAGGAGACTTTGCCGTTCCTGCCGATCGCCGATTCCGACAAGACCGAGGTCGGCGATCTGGTTCTTGCCATCGGCAACCCGTTCGGCGTCGGCCAGACGGTGACATCAGGCATCGTCTCGGCGCTGGCCCGCAATCAGGTCACCGAAGGCGATTTCGGCTTCTTCATCCAGACCGATGCCGCGATCAATCCCGGCAATTCCGGAGGCGCGCTGGTCGACATGAAGGGTGAACTGATCGGCATCAACACCGCGATCTTTTCCAAGGGCGGCGGCTCCAATGGCGTCGGCTTTGCCATTCCGGCCAATCTCGTCCGGGTTTTCCTCGAGGCTGCCGACAAGGGTGATGCCAATTTCGAACGGCCTTACATCGGCGCCATCTTCGAGCCGGTGACCTCGGAAGTGGCCGAAGCGCTCGGTCTGCAGACCGTGCGCGGCGCGCTGGTGGTGCGTGTGGTGGAAGACGGCCCGGCTGCCAAGGCGGGCCTGAAGCCGGGCGAAGTCATTACCGCCGTCAACGGCATTCCGGTCGAACATCCCGATGCGCTGGGCTACCGCCTGACCACGGCCGGCCTCGGCAAGACGGTCAAGCTTTCCGTCAGCGACAATGGCAAAAGCGGCGAAATCAACCTGCAACTGGCATCGGCACCGGAAACCCGGCCGCGCGACATCAAGCTGATCGAGGGCCGCAGCCCGTTTGCCGGCCTGCGCGCCGCCAATCTGTCGCCGCGTCTGGCCTATGAATTGCGCATGGCCTCCGAAGTGACCGGCGTCGTCGTCACCGAAGTGGTCAAGGGTTCGCCCGCCGCCCGGCTCGGTTTTGCCCCGCGCGATATCGTCGTGGCGATCAATGGCGCCAACGTCAATTCGGTGGACGATCTCGCGGCCGCTGCCGGCAGCGATGCCAGCTTCTGGCGGGTCGAGATCGAGCGCGATGGCCAGCGCATCCGGCAGATCTTCCGATGAGCGACCTCTTCGCCTCACATGTTCCGAAAGACATCGCAGAGCGGCGGCCGCTGGCCGACCGTCTGCGACCGAAAAACCTGTCGGAAGTGACAGGCCAGGAACATCTGACCGGCGAAGACGGCGTGCTCGCCCGGATGATCTCGGCCGGCTCTCTCGGCTCGATGATCTTCTGGGGCCCGCCCGGCACCGGCAAGACCACCGTCGCCAGGCTTCTGTCGGGCGAGGCGGGGCTGGCGTTCGAACAGATCTCGGCGATCTTTTCCGGCGTGGCGGACCTGAAGAAGGTCTTTGAAGGCGCCCGCATGCGCCGCATGGAGGGCCGCCAGACGCTGCTCTTCGTCGACGAGATCCACCGCTTCAACCGTGCCCAACAGGACAGTTTCCTGCCGGTCATGGAAGACGGCACGGTGATCCTCGTCGGCGCGACAACGGAAAACCCGAGCTTCGAGCTCAACGCAGCGCTTTTGTCCCGCGCCCGTGTGCTGACCTTCAAGCCGCATGACGAGCAAAGCATCGAGACGCTGCTCAAGCGCGCCGAAGACACCGAAGCCAAGCCGCTGCCGCTGGATGAAGGCGCCCGCACCGCGCTGATCCGCATGGCCGACGGCGATGGCCGTGCCTCGCTGACGCTGGCCGAGGAAGTCTGGCGGGCGGCGAGGACGGGTGAAACCTTCGACACCGAGGGGCTCGCTCGCATCGTTCAGCGCCGTGCGCCTGTCTATGACAAGGGCCAGGACGGCCACTACAACCTGATCTCGGCGCTGCACAAATCGGTGCGCGGTTCCGATCCCGATGCGGCGCTCTACTATCTTTGCCGCATGTTCGATGCCGGCGAGGACCCGCTTTATCTTGGCCGCCGGCTGGTGCGCATGGCGGTCGAGGATATCGGCCTCGCCGATCCGCAGGCGCTGGTGATCTGCAATGCCGCCAAGGACGCCTACGACTATCTCGGCTCGCCGGAGGGTGAGCTGGCCTTGGCTCAGGCCTGCGTCTATCTCGCCACCGCGCCGAAATCGAACGGCGTCTATGTCGCCTACAAGGCGGCGATGCGGGCCGCCAAGGAGCATGGCTCGCTTTTGCCGCCCAAACATATCCTCAATGCGCCGACCAAGCTGATGAAGGCGGAAGGCTATAACGAGGGCTATCGCTACGACCACGACGAGCCCGATGCCTTTTCCGGCCAGAACTATTTCCCCGAGAAGATGGGCCGCCAGCAATATTACGATCCGCCGGAGCGCGGCTTCGAGCGTGACATCAAGAAGCGTCTCGACTGGTGGTCGAAGCTGCGCCGCGAGCGTGGCGAGCCGTAGGGCGCGCAAAGGGAAGGGGCGTTCAGGACGCCTTTTGTTTTGGCGCCGCGGCCGGTCCGGCAATCATCTTGACCTTGGATTCGGCCAGACCGTGATGGCCCTCCATGTCGACGATCAGGTGCCAGTGGGCGTTTTCAGGAATGACCAGCTTGATCGGCGACTTCTTCGCCACGCCGCCGATATATTTGAAATCCAGAGTCTCCTTGAAGCGCTGGAAATTCGCCGGCGTCATCAGCCGGACATTGTTGACCGCCGACAGCGTCACCTCGATGATCGTACCGGCGCGCTGCTCCTTCAGGTCGTAATGGGTAAAGCGGAAAGTCGGCTTGGACACGCGGCTGCTCGTCTTGCTGGTGATTTCACTGGGGCTAAATTACAGGCGACCGGTTAAGGAAAAGTTTGCCATGCGCTGCATGGTTTGACGGGGACGGGGGTGCGTCCGGCGATCCCCCCTTTGCTTTGGCGAGACTCCTCTGACCCGGCGATGCACCTCTCTGGCCTCGCGATACCCTCTATGCCCTCCCGTTCGTTCGTCACTGCGAACGATTCACTGGATCGTTTGCTCTTCTGCCTCGCTATACCCCCCTCTGCCCTGCCGGGCATCTCCCCCACAAGGAGGGAGATCGACCTGGGGCGGGTCGCTCGTCCCAACGGATAGCTTGTGCAAATGAGGCCAGTGCGATGAGGTATTTCTGACTGTCCGTGTTTTGTCGCCCTTGCACCATGATCACCATCCTCTCCCTCGCCCCGAGGTCTCGGTGATCTCCCCCCGTGAGGGGGAGATGTCGGCGGAGCCGACAGAGGGGGGTGAACTGGCGCTGACGGCTGCGGCTGACGACTGCCACTGACAGATGCCGTTGAGGTTGTCGCTAGACCCACGTTTCGGATTTTCCACCCACCACCATCCTCCATTCGCATCCTTCAAACCTTCAAAAATCCCACGCCAAAACTCCGGTTGGAATCTCCTCCTCCGGGGATGGCTTGTCAGTCTCGGACAGGGCGCCAGAAGCAACCTGTTGAATAATTTATATGGCTCCTTCCGGCGCCCCGTTCGGCGATTTTTGCCGGTTGCATGCGTCTCTCTGGCAAGGCGGCTCTGTGCGGCGAAACATACGTTTCGTCGTCAACCGGGCGCGGGTCCGAAACGTCTCATCGAGACGTCCTGGCCGGGTGCCCGGGAGGTTTCAGGTTCCCGGCGGATGTGCGCACATCCCGACCTGACCCTCGCCCGGGGAGCCTTGGCATTAACGCCTGAGCTCCCGCCGTCTTTGTCACCGGACCCGTTTGACCGGATCCGGCGCCTTGTTTGTGTGCCCCTGAGGCACGCCCGATGGCCGTTGGGATCGAGGCTGGCTCAAACCATCCGAGGTCTTAACCATCCACCGTCCCGCCACCGGAGGGAGACCGTTGCATCCGGCCCGGAGGGTCTGGCCAGCGACAGCCGCGCCCCCCGGCGCCGGTTCCGCTTCGCCGGGCTCGCAAAACCCGGTGTATCCGAAAGCGGAACGGAGGGGAGTATGGCACAACTCAAAACCAGGGGGATGAAATGGGGTACGTTTTATTGAAAACGTTGGGGAATTTGCAAAAGTCATCCCCCTGAGAGGTGGTGTTTGGGGTCGTGCGGCAGGGTGTGGCCACCGAAGGTGTCGCGCAAGCGAGGCGATGGACGCCAGACCACGCCCGGCCTATGCTGCCGGTGCGGTCGATCGCCTACGGCATTCGCCCGGCTGCGCCACGTCCGCGGTGGCCGTTCGGCGGAACAGTTCGCCGCGCCAGGCATTGATCCCATTCGATGATGCATCAGAGACGGCATCCACAGCCAATACTCACCCGCAACGAAGGAGAAGACGAATGGCCATTCAGAAATATGGTTCGGCTCATTGGGCCGGCGGCCTGAAGGACGGACGCGGCAAGGTTTCCACCGAAAGCGGCGCGTTGAAGGACCAGCCCTATGGTTTCAAGACCCGCTTCGAGGGCGTCGCCGGCAGCAATCCGGAAGAGCTGATCGGGGCGGCCCATGCCGCCTGCTTCACTATGGCGCTGTCGCTGCAGCTCGAGCAGGAAGGCCTGAAGGCCGACAGCCTCGAGACCAAGGCGATCGTCTCGCTCGACAAGGTCGGCGACGGCTTCGAGATCACCGCCATCGAGCTGAACCTCGCCGGCTCGGTTCCGGGCACTGATGCTGCAACGTTCAAGTCGATCGCCGAAAAGGCCAAGGTCGGCTGCCCGGTATCGAAGGCGCTGAAGGCGGTGCCGATCAGCCTGAATGTGACGTTCGGCTGAGCGCCGACTGCCGGCGCTTGTCGGCAAAATGGATGAACGCGGCGTCCGCCCATCCGGGTCGGACGCCGTTTGTCGTCAGAACGTCACCTTGACGGAGGCGGCGCTGCGGGTTGACGGGCCATGATAGACGGCCTCGATATTGTTGCCGTCCGGATCGAGCAGAAAAGCGGCGTAGTAGCCCGGATGATAGGGGCGCTCTCCGGGCGGGCCATTGTCCCGTCCGCCGGCCAGAAGTCCTGCCGCGTGCGCGGCATCGACCATGGCGGCATCGGCAGCCTGAAAGGCGAGGTGAAGGCGGCCGGTCAGCTTGCCGAGCGCCGCCTCGCTGTCGGCGGTCGAGACGAACAGCTCGTCGGCCCAGAAATAATCCGCCGTCTCGCCGCCGATCGGCACGCCCAGCACCTCAAAGATCGCTCCGTAAAACCGCCGGCTGGCCGGCAGGTCGCGCACCACCAGTTGGATATGATCGATCAACCGGCCGCGATGCAATTCCTCTGTTTCCATGGCGATCTCCTCCTGACGCTTGCATGAATGTAGGCGCGTATGACGGTGCTTCAATGGTGCAGGTTGTCTGCGCTGGACGGTCAGGCATTGTCGTTGTTGAGCGCCGTGGCTCTTCTCACCACAGTTCGTAGTACAGGTCCCGCCAGTCGGGATTGATGCTCTCGATCAGTGTGATCTTCCATTTACGGTACCATCGCTTCAGGGATTTCTCCCGTTGGATGGCGGTGCCGATGCGTTGATGTTCTTCATACCAGACGAGCTGCTTGCAGCCATATTTCGTCGCAAATCCGGGCGTCAGGCCTTCCCGGTGCTCGTAGATGCGCCGCTCCAGATCGGAGGTGACGCCGATATAGAGCGTGCCGTTCTTGTGATTGGTAACGATGTAGACGTAGCCTGCCATCGTCAAATGTTCGACGTCGCGGGCAGGGTCGTCAATCCTGGGTTTTTAGGGGGATTGCGTGTGGATCCTCGCCTCAAGGGCGAGGATGACGGGAGTGTTGGGGGATGCGGGTGGCAGAGGAGATGTCAAGGTTGCTTGGCGGCGGTGATCAGCGCGCGAAGGTCGGCTTTGGGCTTTGGTACCACAGTCAATCAGTCATCCTCGCCCTTGAGGCGAGGATCCATGCGCAAGGCGGACGGGTTTGACAGGGTGGTACGGATGACGGGACGGCGTGCGATTTTCAAGTGGGACGTAGCGCCTGAGGGGCTGCTTGCGACTGGATCCTCGCCTCAAGGGCGAGGATGACTGGAGTGTTGGGAGAGGCTGGTGGCAGCGGAGATGTCGAGGTTGCTTGGCGGGGGTGATCAGCGCGCGAAGGTCGGCTTGGGCTTTGGTACCACGGTCAATCAGTCATCCTCGCCCTTGAGGCGAGGATCCATGCGCAAGGCGGAGGGGTTTTCACATGGTGTTACGGATGACGGGGCGGCATGCGCTTTCCAAGCGGGATGTTGCGCCTTTGCTGCTGCTTGCGACTGGATCCTCGCCTCAAGGGCGAGGATGACTGGAGTGTTGGGAAATGCGGGTGGCAGACGAGATGTCGAGGTTGCTTGGCGGCGGTGATGTCACCGCGC
Source organism: Rhizobium sp. CECT 9324 (assembly GCF_918741265.1). NCBI lineage: Bacteria > Pseudomonadati > Pseudomonadota > Alphaproteobacteria > Hyphomicrobiales > Rhizobiaceae > Rhizobium > Rhizobium sp. CECT 9324. The sequence goes on from NZ_CAKKMZ010000001.1 coordinate 2,143,915, forward strand.
GAATGTTGGCTTTGGGTTTGGTACCACAGTCAATCAGTCATCCTCGCTTTTGAGGCGAGGATGACTGGAGTGTTGGGAGAGGCTGGTGGCAGACGAGATGTCGAGGTTGATTGGCGGGGGTGATCAGCGCGCGAAGGTCCGCTTGGGGTTTGGTACCACGTTCAATCAGTCATCCTCGCCCTTGAGGCGAGGATCCATGTGCAAGGCGGACGGGTTCGCATGACGGGACGGCGTGCGCTTTCCAAGCGGGATGTCGTGGGTGAGCTGCTGCTTGCGACTGGATCCTCGCCTCAAGGGCGAGGATGACTGGAGTGTTGGGAAATGCGGGTGGCAGACGAGATGTCGAGGTTGCTTGGCGATGGTGATCAGTGCGCGAAGGTCTGCTTGAGGTTTGGTGCCACGGTCAATCAGTCATCCTCGCCCTTGAGGCGAGGATCCATGCGCAAGGCGGAGGGGTTTTGGCAGGGTTGTACGGATGACGGGACGGTGCGCGATTTCCAAGTGGGACGTAGCGCCTGAGGGGCTGCTTGCGACTGGATCCTCGCCTCAAGGGTGAGGATGACTGGAGTGTTGGGAGATGCGGGTGGCAGACGAGATGTCAAAGGCGACTGGCGGTGGTGATCAGCGCGCAAAGGTCGGCTTGGGATTTGGTGCCACGTTCAATCAGTCATCCTCGCCCTTGAGGCGAGGATCCATGCGCAAGGCGGAGGGGTTTTGACAGGGTGGGTCGCATGACGGGGGCGGCATGCGATTTCCAAGTGGGACGTAGCGCCTGAGGGGGCTGCTTGCGACTGGATCCTCGCCTCAAGGGCGAGGATGACTGGAGTGTTGGGAGATGCGGGTGGCAGACGAGATGTCAAAGGCGACTGGCGGTGGTGATGTCACCGCGCGAATGTGGGCTTGGTCAGGGTGGTGCCAGCGGAACCGTGCCCCTCTCCAGGAAAATCTGAAGTTTAGGTAGCTAACGCGCGCCTAAGTCTCTGATTTTCCATCCTCCCCCGCAAGGGGGGAGGTGGTTGGTGCCTTGCCCTGTCACCCCGCTAAAGCTTTGGCGGTGCCGTGCCGTCTGGGTATATCACCCGAAAAGTTTCACATACTCAGAATCTGGAATCCGTTCGCTCTCAACAATCTTCAAATGGTCGCTTCTTAATATGTACGTAAATGGGGTATGGCTTTGGCGATTGCATCTAGTGCAGTGAATCTGATCGTGAAGGTAAAATTTTGCCACATGTTTCTTTCGAATCTTGGCGTCACCCTCTTCACACCATTCACATTTGAAAAAATCGACTAGAGTCCTATTCAGATATTGAGACATGTCATCAAGTTTGCCCGGGTGCAGATTTGAATAAATACCCAACGCCCTAATCATAATTTCGGTTGTACTCCTCTCGTCAGTTGCTAGATACGTCGATAATTTGGATATCGACATCTGCAGTATAAATAAAATTATAGTTGGCAGTTAATCGTACGCGGAATAGTTTTCGTCGCCCTGTTCGTCGAAGAATATTCTATTAATTCCAAGTTTTGGTGTAAGTAGAGCTGGGTGGCGCGTTGTTACAAGGTGCATCGACTGCTGCATGCGTATTTGCAGTCCGTTCGGCGCGTCCTTGCTGAATGCAATGTCGTCAATAAGGTCACCAGTAAAAGGACTTCCCACTGGAAGCTTGCCGATCACGGAATTGAATAGATCTATCCTTTGGGACCGATATATTTGTATAACTTGTTTTTTTTGGAAGGTTCCGTCTGCAAAAGACCGGATGAAGTGGTCATCATCTGCCACAAGTCGCGAAAGTATAATTAAATTTTCTGTTAGCGGTTTTCGCAGCAGCGAAAAGGCAACATTGAACTTGCGCTTTTCTAGGTTTTTTAGCGCTTCATATATAAAGTGAAGTGTATCCGATAATACCGCAACGAAGATATCAATCTTCATCGGTACGCATAATGTTCCGCCGCTTTCGGCGAGAGCAGGCAATATTTTGCCCTCATCAATGCTTTCGTCGAGCATTGATAATGCAGTCGAAACGGCTTCGTGCCAGTCTTCTATTTGGCCGGAATGGGATGCTTCGACCAGCAACCGTGCGGTTTGATCATGTAACCAGAAGCAGAATTCATGCCGCGGAACTGTGCCCCGCGGCATGAATGTTAGGCGCTCCTCATGTAACGCGGACACTGATCTTGTAATTTCTGGGTGTTTTAGCGTTGAATTCCCTAAGGGTTTTCGAGTTTCGCGCACTCTTTATAGCCAATGCGCACTTTGACAGCTTCATTCTAGGCCTGTCGCTTAGCCAACGCTGTAAGGGCGCTTTCCGCTCACGAGCTTTCGTTTCAGAGGTCGGTCGTCTATGAAATTGCTGTCGATTGATTGGGGAGGAAATTGTGGAGACAGTCGGTCACAAGCCGCTTTGGGGGTTCGCCACTGAAAGCGCTGACATTCGCGAAGTCGATCAAACTGAAGTGGCTATTGGCAATGGCAAGCCCATAAGGGATTACAACGAGCTCATCCGGACCCTAGCGACGATCCAGTACCACAATCCAGATTTTGTTCTGATGCTCCGCGGGCAGACGCGGGATTACAAGTCTGGCGCGGCTACCACGCTGAAACCGAGCATTCTGCGGGGTAGAGACGGCCATTACCCAGGGCGGGCGGAGCTCGATCGTCGTTTCAGGGGCCTCAAAAACGCCGAGCGGTCGCTGGCGGAACAATTCCGGTCGCACAACATCCCCGACCCTAAGCAGCGTGTTTTCAAACACCGCATCGTTCGTTGGGCCATCCTTCAGCACTATGAGGTCGTAGACACTCCATTGCTGGACGTCACTTTGTCTCCCCGGATCGCCGCATCCTTCGCCAGCATTAGCAATCGCGAGTGGGGTTACATCTACGTCCTGGCAGTTCCGAACATAAGCGCAGCCGTGACTTCAAGCGCTGAGGCAGGCCTGCAGATCATTAGACTGTCCAGTGTTTGTCCCTACATCGCAATGCGTCCAGGCGTTCAAGAAGGGTATCTATTAGGGGAGTATCCGGAGATCGATGCGATGGAAACGAAGAGCCTGATCCCGTACGAGGAGACGGACTTTAGCCTTAGACCAATCTCCAAGATCAAATTCAGGCCACGGAATTTCTGGGACCGGAGCGGTATATCAGAAGCGGCCCATGAGCATCTTTATCCCGAAGAGGACGACGGGTTTGGTCGAATGATTGAAGAGCTGAAGGACGACGTACGCCGTCAGCGAGGGTCTCTGTAGAGAGCGGGTCGATCGGCAGTCATTGTGCTCCCGAAAAAGGTGTGCCGCAGAAAATCGAGCAAGGCATCATGGACGTTTCTGAAGCTGTGGACCAACTTTTCTCCGGCGTAGTCCCGGAAAGAGCTAGTGAACTAAGCGCACTATGGGGCGCGCAAGAGGACCGGGTTCGCTTGCTGGACACTCCTCGTTTCCTTCTTCAACAGAGGTGGGAAACGATCCAGGTCAGCGAACTCGCATTGCGACAACTCTGGATTGCTGGATATGCTGCGTGGAGGGCGATCGAAGCCTACAGCGTTCCACTTTCTGTTTTCCCGTTAGAGCACTTCGATCCGGAAGCCTGGAGCCTGTCACCTTCCCAGGCCGAGAAGGAGGCCACGTTCGAGCGCTTGTTCGACAAGATTATCGAGATCGGATTGCATGGCCGCGTCGAGGGATTTGATTGGCCAGAAGATGTGCCGTCCCCTCAGGAGGGGCTAAAGATCTCGGATCCAGAGAAAAAGGGGACATATGATCTCGTATGCATAGCGGGCGCCTACGTTTTTGCGCACGAAATCCGCCACGGACTTTTCGAGCGTGATGAGGATACCCCTGCCGAGGAGATAGACGAGGAGCGTGCCTGCGATGACTGGGCGCTTTCCTTGATGCTTGACCAGGTTGAATTGTATGCCGAAGCCAATGGTTGGTCGGCCGAGCTTGTCCGAAGCAAACGGATTATGGGGATCATTATTGCGCAACTTACGATCATTACACTCACACCACGTGAGAAATGGGACCATTCGACAGATCATCCGCCAGTAAGCGAACGACTGCATTCGGTACTTTCTGCAGCGTCCGAGCCCACTCCGCACTGGTTCTGGATCACGGTAACCTCTATGCTATTGGCTTTCGCTCGAAGGGCAGGGGTGAAGATCAACTATATCCCGTCGGTGCAGAACTTCCGCGACTTCGCGTTCCACATCTGTGATCAATTGAAATCCAGCTAGGTTAACAGGCGGGCATCTTAGCAACGGAGCGTGGGCAGCGATGTAGATCGTTGAATCGCGTCTGATGGCGCTGATTATTACGGTCGCTGACACCCTATTGAGATCCGTTTGAGGCGACAGACCCCGGCGAAGGAAAAAATGGGGTTCTCTTCACGCCCCCTTGCGCCCTAGCGACTTCGTAGAATCGCAACGGTTGCTATATGCTTGCCTCACGATGGAAGGCGTGAAAGCCGCCAAGTGCAGGTTGATGCGTCATGTCTGTCACGAGAAACAATCACTATGTGCCGCAATGGCATCAGACGCGGTTCTTGCCGAGCGGCGGCAATACGCTCTTCTATCTCGATTTGCAGCCGACCATACACAATAGAGGCGACGGAACGCCTGTGGCTGGAAAGTCGCTGTTCCACACGCCGCCAGTGCGAGCATTCTGCACACGTGATCTGTACTCGACGTTCTTCGAAACCGATGTCGACGATGAGATCGAGCGTCGTCTGTTCGGGGATATCGATGCTCGCGGCGCCGACGCTATCCGTGCCTTCTCGGGAACTGATCAAACCGCGTGGCACGACAATTTCGAGAGCCTTTTCCAGTATCTCGACATCCAGAAACTGCGCACGCCTAAGGGATTGTCGTGGTTGCAAACACAGTATCCCGAGCTGTCGCAGAACGAACTGATGCAGGAGATGCAAAGCATCCGGATGCTCAACGTCGCGACCTGGACCACTGGAGTTAGAGAGATCGTTTCGGCTGAGAACTCGCCGACGAAATTCATACTGACGGATCATCCTGTTACAATCTACAACCACGCCGCACCGCCGAGAGATCCGCGGAATGACTTCCCTGGAGACCCTTCAATTGCACTAAAGGCCTCCCAGACGATCTATCCTTTGGGGCCGGATCATTGCTTGATCCTAACCAACCTTGAATACGCGAAGGACCCATCGACCAATCCTCTGGAGAAGAGAACATTTGCGAGGAGTTTCCAGCGCGCGCTGGTGAGTACCATCGACTTCATCCATACCCGGCATCTCACTGAATCGCAGGTTATCGAGATCAATTTCATCGCCAAGTCGCGTGCCAAGCGATACATCGCCGCCGGACAGCGCGAATGGCTCTTTCCGGAAACGTCGGTGATGAAGCCCTGGCGGGATCTCCGCACGACACTCCTGCCTCCCGAAGACGAACTCTTTCATTTTGGCGGGGAAATGTATGTCGGATACGAAGGCGGTCGGGTGCACTACCAGGATCAGTTTGGACGCGAAGAGGAGCCCCGACCCTGGCTTACAAAAACCTTGCCGGAAGCGTCTCCGAAAAACAGGAATTCCTGCCCTTGCGGCAGTGGCTTGAAATTTTCGCACTGTTGCAAGCTCAAACCTGCGCATCTGAGAACAAGCTGGAGCGAGAGAAGCATCCGGGAGCGAAACGTGATGCTCATGAGGGGCATCGAGAATTTGTTGGAGCTCGACGGCAAGGATTGGAATGATGTCCGATCCGAGATGACGGACGAGAAGATATCGACGCTGTATAGGATCTATGAATCGCTGTGGCCGCGCGAAACCGATCTTCTGTCTCTCCTGCCCAAGCCCGATGGAACCTTCAGGTCGGTCTACACCGGTTCCCTGCATCCCAAGCTCATCAACGAGTTTGCTCTCGGAGCAGTATTGTATTTCGGCGAAATCATTATCCAGCACCCGTTTATCAATCCCATGTCGCTTCGGGAGGAAATGAGACCGACCCAGGATCCCGGCGCCTACCGTGGTGAGGTCTTGAAGTCACTGATGACCTTCCTGAGCGTTTATCCGTTGGTGGAGCAAGGTCTCGTGCACCTCGTACCCGATCCATGGGACTTCGACCTTCATCTTCGCGACCAGACGATGAGCATGGCCGAAGCTCGTCGGATTGGTATCCGCTTTAATCGTGGCAGCGACCCACGGCTCGATGCGATTGTCCAGGAGGATATGCAGCGCACATTCATGGGATTGCCGGACGAAGCTCTCCTGTCGCAGCTAGCGAAGGTGCCAGACATCGATCCATCGGTGAGTCCGGGCGATTTTATAGAGCATGTCCGGGAGATGCGCAGGCGGGACCCGTTGGCGGTGCTACAGGAGAATTCCCTGGGCAAAGGCGGGCAGCTTGAATTGATGAAGATGGCACCGAACTTCGAGATGTCGATGTACCTGGCTCAGGCCACGGGCGCACAAATTCTTACTGACAGCCCGTTTAGATGGAGAGAGCTGCAAGGTGCGTTGAACCGTCGCCACCTCGGTGTCGCGCCCGCACTCGAGGAACTACGGACCACAATAGGCTCCAGTCCGATCCGGTTTCCGCTTGGCTTCTCACCGTTGGCGCAACTCAAGAGCGGCGGAGCGTTCGATGGGGTTTCCTCGGTTTTCAGCAGTGCCTATCGATATCTTCATAAGACCAGACCGGGGGCCGCCAAGCCGAATTTCGAAGCACACCTTGTGACCCGGTTCGAACGCGGCAAGCGTCTCGCCGATGCGGCAATCGAGAGCGTAAAAATTCCACACATGCTCGGAAAGGTCAGCAGCATCTTTCGGCTCGGTGGCCTACAGGACAACACCATCAACCGCTTGCTCCTCATGTCGAGCTCGGAGCATCATCTGCAGTCCGTTCCCATGGCCACCTACATCAGCCGTTGGCCGCATGGAGAGCAAAATTGACCCCGAGCAGTTTGGCCGAGCCCACGTACCTTTCAGAGCGCCTTCTCCACATCCTCCACCAGGTAGAACGACGCGCCATGCTGCTCCCGGGTGAGGGCGGGTTCGATCCCAGCCGCCTTGAGCGCGTACTTCAGCTTGCGGACATTGAGTCCACGCTGTTCCGCAAGCACGAACAGAGACACGTATTTCCGTCTGAATTCCTCGATTGCTTCGGGGGTGATGAACGTCTGCAGATTGCGGTTTTCGGGGTGCTTCGCCCGGAATGTCGGAATGATGCCTGCCGCCGACAGTTTTGTGATCGTGCTGTGAGACATCTTGAGTTCCTGGTAGGCCTTATAGACAGGGATACCGCCGACTTCGGCCCCGCGTACCCGCGCTTTCAGTTCCTCTGAGTCGAGGTAGATGGCCTGGAAGGCGTCCTTGTCGGGGTTGACCGAAACGCGGGCAAGAGCGCCTTCGCGCATCAGTTCTACAACCTCGGCGACGGTGCATCGCGCCATCCGGCGAGCCGTCATGAGATTGACAAGATCCGACTTCCCGGAGAAGCTTTCTGTGGCCTTCGACGTGAGCATGTCGAGAAAACCCTGCAGATCGCCGCGCGCGAAACGAGGAGTTGTTCCGTCTGGCGTGATGGGACTGAAGATGCCATTTTGAAGCAACGTGCCCCAGGTGGCCAGATTGACGTTCAGCATCTTTCTCGCTTCCGGAGGCGTAAGACCTTGCTTGATGGATGCCGCGATGGCGTCCATGGTTGCCACGTCGACCAGGATCCGGTCAGCCGTCAGATCTTCGGTTGCGATCCCGGCCGCGGCGACGTACCGGGTGAGCGGCCTGTAGTGAATGCCGTACGTTCTCGACGCCGAATGAACCGAGTGCCATTTCCGTCGTTCGACGGGGCCAAACAGGTTGTCGCCAGGTCCGATCGGGAGATGATCAATCGTCGTATCAATCATGATCTTCCGAATGGTGTCGAAGTCCGGATCCAGCTTGCCGTGGCCGATCGCCTCGTACAGGCGGCCGTAGAGTTTCCTTCCTCCGAAATCTCCCATTCCCTCCATGATGCGCTGGTGATGTGATCGAAGATACTCCACGAATGCCGCCTTTCCAGGTGCCATAACGGCAAAGCCCGCGTTCATCGCTTTCAGCCGTTGCCGGACATCGAGGTCCGTAACATTGAACTTCAGGCCATGAAGCAGCATGCCGCCGACATGTTCGGTGACACGTGAGACCACGTGGAGGGGAAGGCTGTCGATCCAGTCATGGACGGCACGCCCCTTGACGAGACGATCCGATACGTACTTGTCAAATTCGCCGTGACCAGGCAGGCGGGGTGACAGCATGGGATCTCCGGCGACCGTATCTGCAAGCATCTGGATGAAATCGTAACCTGTCTGCGCTCCGAAAGGGTCGTTTCCCTCGCAGAGAAAAACGTCGTGGATCGGGCATGTCAGCACGGACGACAGTGACCACAGGATCCTTCCATAGGGTCGGGAGCGGCCGTACCCGGTCTGTCGACGGTAGTCATCCTCCAGACAGCAGGGGCAGAAACGAACTCGGCCGCGTAGGATCTGGCCTTTCGTGAATCTATTTCCGCGAATGTAGTAGGCATCTCCGTTGCGAACTATGGCGGACGCCTCGAGAGCGAGGTGATCCTGCCCGGTAAGACGTGCAAGGTGCCCGATCGCATCCGGCGTGCCGTCGTTCAGCTTCTTGTAATCGAGCCTCATGTGAAAGCAGAACTCGCGAGCGCTGCCGATCCCGTTGGCAGAAGCGATGCGCGAACAGAAGCTGCTTAGGGTTTCGTCCTCATTGAGAGGCACGGTGATCGCAAGCCTGCTCATCAGCGGCGCTCCCCCGCTCGGATGCGTTTGGGCTTCTGCTGCGGTTTCGACGCTTCTCCGGCATCCTCGACGATTCGGGCTGCTCCGACTTCAAGCGAGTTCCAGTCCTGTGCGGTGAAGATGTTGCTTGACGGGGAGCATCCGGACATCTCGGCGTAGGCCGCGGCGAAGTTCCCGGCCGTCACGATGTCGCTGCCCTTGAGAAGCGTATTCTCCACAGCGAGGCGGATGAGCTGGACGATAGAGCCGAAGCAGCCTCCGCAAGCATGGATCATCCTGAGGGGGAAGTCCCCGCCGAGGAAGTCGTCCAGCTTCAACCGGGCGTGACGCGTCACGACGAGCTCGACATAGCCGATGACATGGGACGCGTGCTGGGACGTGAGCGACCCGAGCCGCATCATGGTGGAGCGCGATTCGATCTGCTTGTCGCCTTCACGCAAGCGCTCCAGTGGCGAGACGCCGCTGAGGACGAGGCGGATCGGCCAGTCCGGCATCTGCACAAGATGCTTGAGGGTGTCGCGCACCTTCTGGATCTCATAGTCGCTGGTGTTGTTCTTGATCGCGTGCTGGGCCTCATCAATGACGATGAACAGCACCTTCCGCCGCTTAAGCTGCTCGCGGAACAGGGGCCAGATGCGGCTCTCGGACAGGTTCGCCTTGACTGGATAGCCAAGCTTCTCCAGTCCGTCCGATGCGATGTTGCGAAGCGTGCACGGGGACGGTCCGTCCATCATGAGCACGGGCATCGCGTCGACGCCGTCGGAGTCGACATAAGATTCGAAGGCGGGATCGGTCGCCAGGGCATGCTGGATGAGACTGGACTTCCCCGAATGGGATTCTCCGATGACGAAGAGGATCCGATGCTGCTTCTCGTCTCCGGAATAATGCGCCACGAGACTACGCTTCATCCGGTCGATGCGGGCGCTGAGGGCGTCGTCGCGGAAGGTGGGGATGTGGTGGGCGCTGATGGTCGCCATCCGGTCCGCAATGTTGAGCTGCGCCTCAGGCATCGACTGGCGGACGCGCGAGATGGCTTCGATCGCGCTGACTGGCAGGTTTCTGGTGGTCATGACATGTTCCCTGTTTCGGATGTTTGAAGGAGCGCAATCCGATGCCGCCCGCGTGAGCGGCATCGAACCTCAAGTTCAGTTCGGCATGCCGAACTCGTCGTCCGGCGGGGTGACCGGCTTTGCTTTGGCTACCGTCTTCCGCTTCGTCTTTGCGGGCTTCGTCTCCGGTGCCGCACCGTCCGGCTGCGGCACCGGCTGGAGGACGTTGGCGAGGGCAGGAGTCATCTCAGCCTTCTCCTTGAGGGTGGAGGTCATGCCGAAGAGGCGGCGCAGTTCCGGACGGAACGCGATCTGGTACTGGATCGCGTCCACCTGCTCCTGGCTGACATCCACGATCCGGATGAACCGATCCATCTTCGCCTCGAGCTGCTCGAAGTGTTGGTTTCCACGCAGAACTGAGCCGGTTAGGCGCATAATTTCCATTGAGAATTGAGCCATGTGACCTTCCCCCGAACGCGGTCAGCGACGGGGGCAACGGAGTGATCCACATGGGACTTTTAAACATCATCCGGCGAATGAAACTGCGCGAGAAGCAGTCGATCCGCGAGATCAGTCGGCATACTGGTTTGTCGCGCAACACGATCGCGAAGTATTTGAACGCTGGTACGATCGAGCCGACGTTCACGGTACCGGAGCGGCCGAGCAAGCTTGATCCTTTTGCCGACAAACTGGCGGCCTGGCTGAAGACCGAGGCCGGGAGGTCGCGCAAGCAGCGCCGAACGCTGAAGCAGCTTCACGCCGATCTGGTGGTTCTCGGCTTTACCGGCTCCTATGGTCGGGTCGCTGCCTTTGCCCGTGAGTGGCGGGTTGAGCAGCAGACGACTGGCCGCGGCATATTCGTTCCGCTGTCTTTCCGTGCAGGCGAAGCATTCCAATTCGATTGGAGTGAAGATTATGCTGTGATCGGCGGCGAGCGCACCAAGCTTCAGGTCGCACATATCAAGCTATCGCACAGTCGGGCGTTTCTGGTCAGGGCCTATCTGCTCCAGACACATGAAATGCTCTTCGATGCCCACTGGCACGGGTTCCGCGTGTTCGGCGGCGTACCTGATCGCGGCATCTACGACAACATGAAGACGGCGGTCGACCGCGTCGGTCGCGGCAAGGAGCGGCAGGTCAACATCCGTTTCCTGGCGATGACCAACCACTACGTGTTTGCGCCCGAGTTCTGTAATCCAGCGGCAGGATGGGAGAAGGGTCAGGTCGAGAAGAACGTCCAGGATGCGCGACCGCGGCTGTGGCAGCAGATGCCGGACTTCCCAGATTTGGCGGCGTTGAATGACTGGCTGGAACAGCATTGCCAGGACCTGTGGCGAGAGACGGCGCATGGCACCTTGTCCGGCACAATCGCAGATGTTTGGGCTGATGAGCGGGCAGCATTGATGGCGTTGCCGACTGCATTTGACGGTTTCGTCGAGCAGAGCAAACGCGTCTCGCCGACATGCCTGATCACCTTCGAGCGTAATCGTTACAGCGTGCCAGCATCATTTGCGAACCGGCCCGTCAGCCTGCGGATCTATCCCGAGCGACTGGTCATTGCGGCCGAGGGCAATATCCTATGCGAACATGTTCGGATCATCGAGCGGAGCCACGACAAACCGCCAAGGACGATTTACGACTGGCGGCATTACCTTGCGGTCATCCAGCGCAAGCCCGGAGCCCTGCGCAATGGCGCACCGTTCCTGGAATTGCCGCTGGCCTTTCGACAACTGCAGGACCAGATGCTCAGCCGTCCTGGCGGTGATCGCGAGATAGCCGATATCCTCGCTCTCGTCCTCCATCACGACGAACAGGTCGTCGTCAGGGCTGTGGAACTGGCTCTGGATCAAGGCGTAGCAACCAAAACGCATGTGCTGAATCTGCTGCATCGGTTGATTGACGGCAAGACGACCGACGGTCCCGACATCGATACGCCACAGGCACTGACTTTGCTGCGGGAGCCCAAGGCCAATGTCGAACGTTACGATGGCCTGCGTGTCCGGATCGTGGGAGGTCGCAATGCGTCATGATCCCGCCAGCGCCGCCGTCGTCATCATGCTGCGTAGCCTGAAGATGTATGGCATGTCTCAAGCCGTCACGGACCTGATCGAGCAAGGTGCTCCGGCTTTTGACGCGGCCGTGCCGATCCTGTCCCAGTTGCTGAAAGCCGAGATGGCAGAGCGTGAGGTCCGGTCCATAGCCTATCACATGAAGGCTGCCCGCTTCCCAGCCTACAAGGACATCTCCGGATACGACTTCGCCGCCAGCGAAATCAACGAAGCGACGGTGCGCCAATTGCACAGATGCGAGTTCATCGACGGGGCGCAGAATATAGTGCTTGTCGGCGGACCAGGCACAGGAAAAACACATGTCGCGACAGCCCTCGGTGTCCAGGCGATCGAGCATCATCGCCGCAAGGTCCGCTTCTTCTCGACCATCGAACTGGTCAACGCGCTCGAGCAGGAGAAGGCTAAAGGCAAGGCAGGCCAGATCGCTGAGACGCTGGTTCGTCTCGATCTGCTGATCCTCGATGAGCTCGGATACCTTCCGTTCAGTGCCTCAGGCGGAGCGCTGCTCTTCCACCTGCTGAGCAAGCTTTATGAGCGCACCAGCGTCATCATCACCACCAACCTCAGCTTCAGCGAATGGGCAACGGTCTTCGGCGACGCCAAGATGACGACGGCTCTTCTCGACCGTTTGACCCACCGTTGCCACATCCTTGAAACCGGGAACGATAGCTTCCGCTTCAAAGCCAGCTCGGCCGCAGCAGCGCAAAAGAGAGGAGAAAAAGCCAGTCACTTGACCAAAGCCTGATCAAAAAACCATACTTAGAGGTGGCTCACTTCTCGGTGGAAAAACCGGCTCAGTTCCGCGTGGAAACCAACAGTGTCGAGCTAGTTGCTGGGTCACTCGGTCAGTGGCAAGCAAACGGTCATTTAGGCGATACGCTTAAGGCGATGAGAGGTGCCTTCACGCGAGCAAAGAAGGCCGCGCCTGCGATCCTGTTCATCGACGAACTCGACTCATTCGGCGACCGCACGAAATTTGCCGGTGACAACAGGGACTATTCAACCCAGGTGGTGAACGCCCTGTTGGAGCAGATTGACGGCGTCGAGGGCAGGGACGGGGTGGTCGTAATTGGTGCCACGAACAACGTCGGTCAAATTGACCGTGCGATCTTGCGATCAGGACGATTAGATCGCCATATCGAAATCGGGCTGCCGAATGGAGCTGACCGGATGGCGATCCTCGCGGAACATCTGCAGTGTGGGGTCACTGCAACGGAACTGGAAGTCTTGAAGGTCGCGACAAATGATATGTCCGGTGCCGATTTGGCTAAGGCCGCTCGCGAGGCACGACGTATTGCCAGGTTAGCGAGGCGAGCTGTGACCGTCGATGACGTGCGTGCTTCCCTTCCGCCAGTGATGCAAATCGAGGGCGAACTGAGGCGATACATTGCAATTCACGAGAGCGGTCACACGATTGTCGGCACCCATCTCGGACACGGCATCTACCTCGGCACGGAAATCGCCAGCGTAGTCAATCCGCAAGCTACAAATCTCCGTGGCGGGGCTGCGTACTTTGATATGCCTTCTTTCGTGAGGCGCGACCGACAGTATCATCTGGATCAAATTACAGTCATGGTTGCGGGCTTAGCGGCAGAGGAATTAATCTTGGGATGCTTTGCAGATGGTGGTGCGTCCGATCTTGCAGCGGCAACCCGGATCGCCACACTTATGGAAGCCCGCTATGGCATGGGGCAAACCCTGCGCCACAGCGCGGTGATTGAAGATGAAGCGCTGGAGCGGTTACGTCAGTTAGATAGACCTCTGGCTGAGCGCGTGCATAGAACACTGCAGGATCAGTTTGACAGGGCGAAAGCGATCCTGTCGCAGCGAATGTCTTTCCTCGATGTCGTTACCCAAGAACTGTTCGAGATCGGAGCGCTTACACCTAAGCGCCTGGACGAGTTGTTAGGCCAATGTGAACGTCTTAAAGAGTCTAAGAGGGCACCTGGAAGATCTCGGGCATCGCCTGACCGTTTGCAGAGTGGATAAGCGGCAGAATATGCGAACCGGTTAGAATCGATTGGGCGTTTACCCAATCCCACCGAGGCGATTTTCGCGTCCGATCCAAGCGGCCTCATTCAGTGTGAACGTCTCGACATTTCTGTTCATAGCCGTATCGATGACTCAGTCCTGCGCGGAGCCAAGTGAGATATACTCAACTAAGAATTGGATCGATGCGAAAAATGGGGGAAATGATGGACAACGCTGAAGCGACAAGTGGTGGCAACACTACGTCAGAACTGGCAAGATTCGTTCTTTTGAACATCGAAGCGATGGCCCATCCTCCTACCGAATGGGAAGCTCAAGTCTTGCAGGAGATTCTAACGCTTCCTCAAGTAACGGTCTCAAGACCGCCGGAGCGGCAACTTCTTGATGCTGGTATGATACCTCACAATTGCCATGAGAATTGCTCCGCACAGGAAGCAAACGACCCTGAAAAGCAGCACCGTCATGTAGCCGGATGGCTTGTTTTCGATTCTGATCTGATCCTGCATTCCGTCGTCGAAGCCGACGGCCAATGGTACTGCCTTACTCCTCAGCTCGTTCCAGCTACGCCGCGTTTTCAATTTATCCCTGATCCATCAATCGAATGGATATGCGACGCAGCAAGTGGGATCAATGAAGCGTATCGCCACGGCGTGAAGCTCCCTTTCGCCCTTCGACGCTTCCCAGAAGATCACATCCGTATGCGAGACAGGTTTAATATTCTTGTCTCCGAAGGAATGTCATTGCTCGACGCCCGCCGAGAAGTCGACGCTACCCTCGGCATAGAGATAAAAAGAATGAGGCAGGAGGGGCTCGAATAAGCTCGTAGCGATTTGTCCTGACTGTCTAGCCGGAGAAATTATAGACCTCTCAACGTGAACCCGAAAATTTGCCTATGGCGTTGGCGTGTCGAATGGGGTGTCGCCCTCGGCTATGCCTGGCAGACCAAACTCAAACCGCGCGTTTGCGAAGTCGTGATCTAAGACGCCGAGCAACTTTTCACCGAACGCTGCGGTTTCCTTCGTCGCGTCAGACCATCGGTAAAGTCGACCGTCTTGCAAGGAAAGCACCGCAAAGTCATCGGGACGCCGCTCGACTGGATGACGGCTGGCTACCATGCACAGTGACGCGTTCACCAGGCCCGCGCTCAACTTCACACGGGTGTTGAATAGGTGAACCGCAGTACGGCGACCGTTTAGCTCGATCAGAAAGTTCGGCGAGAACTCCACCTTGAACTGGCCCATCGGGCTGCCAAAGATGAAGCTGTCACAAGGCGATAGCTCGCCGGGATTAGTCTGCCGCCATTCAGCAAACTGCAGGAGACCGCGCCTGGCTGACTCGCGCTCGGCCTTTGGTCCGATCTGCGCCGTCGATGCCATGGCCTCATGCATGCTGAGGTTCTCGAAGGCGATGCGCTGAACCCGTCGTCGAAGGCTTTTGTGATAATCGTATCCGCCACTGCTCGGACTAAAACGGTCACGTACGAGGCGCTTCTGCGGTTTGGGATTGGAGTTGATCAGTTTCAAGAATGCGGAAAATCCGAACTTAGGCACTTGGCTCAAGGCTGAATTCCTTTCTGAAGTGTCTCCCTGATCCTGCAGTCTTTTGCTTTTTGTGGTCCCGGACAGCGCAAGCCACCCGGGACGTCTCTGTCAATTGATCCGATGGATCGTTCGGCCTTGCGACCCAAGTGTTCCGTTGGCCACTTTTAGGTTCGGAACTGGCCATTTTCCTAACGGATTGGCCAGCACTGCCTTCGGTTTCTCAATTACTCCGAGGGGCTCTATCGTCATTTCAGCTGCACCCACTTGTGCTGCCGCACGTATCGCACTTCTCGCACGTGCCGTTCCTCACCATCGTGAAGTTCTGGCATTCCGAGCACATGTTGCCGGTATAGCCTTGCGCGATCGAGCGGATGCGGCGGGCGGCTTCGAGTTTCTTGGCGTCGGCCTTGGCGGCTTCGGCTTCGTCGGCAGCGGCATCCGAGAACAGGCCTTCTTCGGCGATCTCTTCGGCCAGTTCGACGGCGCGTTCCTCGTAGTCGCGCTTGAACGAGACCACTTCCGAGGTGGCGATCGCGGTCGTCACTTCCAGCTTGCGGGCAGCGCTGCCCGAAAAGGCGGTGACGGACGAGACCGAGGCCTTGGCGGGCATTGCGGTGGCTGCCCCCTTCGGTTCGGCCGACATCGGCTGGTTGGAGACGAGCGTCGGCTTGTAACCGCGGGTCAGGCCCTTGGAAACGACATCGGCCTTGCCTTCCTTGACGCCGCGGCCAAGTGCGGTGGTCGAGAAGTCGGACGTGTCGACATGGGCCAGATCGCTGCGGCCGATATAGGAGATCGCCAGCTCGCGGAAGACGTAGTCGAGGATCGAGGTGGCGTTCTTGATCGCGTCGTTGCCGGTGACCATGCCGGCCGGCTCGAACTTGGTGAAGGTGAACGCGTCAACATATTCCTCGAGCGGCACGCCATATTGCAGGCCGAGCGACACCGAGATGGCGAAGTTGTTGATGAAGGCGCGGAGCGCCGAGCCTTCCTTGTTCATGTCAAGGAAGATTTCGCCGAGACGGCCGTCATCATATTCGCCGGTCCGCAGGAAGATGGTGTGACCGCCGATCTTCGCCTTCTGGGTATAACCCTTGCGGCGGGCCGGCAGCTTTTCCTGTTCGCGCACGACACGCTCGACGATGCGCTCGACGATGCGTTCCGTGATGGTGACCGCCTGGGCAGCCATCGGCTGGGCCAGCAGTTCCTCGACGCCGTCCTCGTCATCCTCGTCCTCGATCAGCGAGGCGTTGAGCGGCTGGGAGAGCTTCGAGCCGTCGCGGTAGAGCGCATTGGCCTTCAGTGCCAGCTTCCAGGACAGCATGTAGGCGGCGCCGCAATCTTCGACGGTCGCTTCGTTCGGCATGTTGATCGTCTTGGAGATCGCGCCCGAGATGAACGGCTGGGCCGCTGCCATCATGCGGATATGCGATTCCACCGAGAGATAACGCTTGCCGATCTTGCCGCAAGGATTGGCGCAATCGAAGACGGCCAAGTGGTCGGCCTTCAGGAACGGCGCGCCTTCGAGCGTCATCGCACCGCAGACGTGAATGTTGGCGGCCTCGATGTCCTTCTTGGCAAAGCCCATGTGCTCAAGCAGGTTGAAGCTCATGTCGGCGAGTTGCTCGTCGGAGACCTTGAGCGTGTCTTTCAGGAAGTCGGTGCCGAGCGTCCACTGGTTGAAGACGAACTTGATGTCGAAGGCAGCCTTCAGCGCGCCATTGACGATCTCGATCTTCTCGTCGGTGAAGCCACGGGCCTTGAGCGAGCCGGGATTGACGCCCGGTGCCTGGTTCAGGTTGCCATGGCCGACGGCATAGGCGTCGATCTCGGCGATCTGGGATTCCGAATAGCCGAGCGTGCGCAGTGCTTCCGGAACGGCAGCGTTGATGATCTTGAAGTAACCGCCACCGGCGAGCTTCTTGAACTTGACCAGCGCGAAGTCGGGCTCGATGCCGGTCGTGTCGCAGTCCATGACGAGACCGATCGTGCCGGTCGGGGCAATCACCGAGACCTGGGCATTGCGGTAGCCGTGCTTTTCGCCGAGTTCGAGCGCCTTGTCCCAGGCAGCCGTGGCATGGGCGATCAGGGCCGGATCGGTGCATTCGGCATGGACGAGCGGAACCGGGTCGACCGACAGGCCTTCATAGCCGTCCGACAGGCCGTAAGCTGCGCGGCGATGGTTGCGGATGACGCGCAGCATGTTCTCGCGGTTCGGCTTGTAGCCCGGGAAGGGGCCGAGTTCCGAGGCGATTTCGGCAGACGTCGCATAGGAGACGCCGGTCATGATCGCGGTCAAGGCACCGCAGAGCGCGCGGCCTTCGTCGCTGTCGTAAGGAATGCCGGACGACATCAGGAAGCCGCCGATATTGGCGTAGCCGAGGCCGAGCGTGCGGTATTCGTAGGAGCGTTCGGCAATCTGGCGCGACGGGAACTGCGCCATCATCACCGAGACTTCGAGCACGACGGTCCACAGACGCACGGCATGTTCGTAATCGCCGATGTCGATCGTCTTGGTCTTGGCATCCTTGAACTGCAAGAGGTTCAGCGAGGCAAGGTTGCAGGCCGTGTCGTCGAGGAACATGTATTCCGAGCACGGGTTCGACGCGCGGATCGGGCCGGCGGCCGGGCAGGTGTGCCAGTCGTTCATCGTCGTGTTGAAATGCAGGCCCGGATCTGCCGATGCCCAGGCGGCGTAGGAGATCTTTTCCCACAGGTCGCGCGCCTTCAGCGTCTTCATCACCTTGCCGTCCTTGCGGGCGGTGAGGTTCCAGTCGCCGTCATCTTCGACCGAGCGCAGGAAGTCGTCCTTCAGCGAAACCGAGTTGTTGGAATTCTGGCCCGACACAGTCAGATAGGCTTCCGAATCCCAGTCGGTGTCATAGGTCTTGAATTCCATGTCCTTGTAGCCCTGCTGGGCGAACTGGATGACACGCTTGACGTAGTTTTCCGGAACCTGATCCTTCTTCGCGGCTTTGATTTCGCGCTTCAGGGCCGGGTTCTTGTTCGGGTCGAAGCAGTCGCCCCGCGTCGCTTCAGAGCCGGCTTCGCAGTTGACGCAGGCCTTCATGATCGCCTTGAGGTGGCGGGCGACGATCTTCGAGCCGGTGACGAGAGCCGCAACCTTCTGCTCTTCCTTGACCTTCCAGTCGATGTAGTTCTCGATATCCGGATGGTCGATATCGACAACGACCATCTTCGCCGCACGGCGCGTCGTGCCGCCCGACTTGATCGCGCCGGCAGCGCGGTCGCCGATCTTCAGGAAGGACATCAGGCCCGACGAGCGACCGCCGCCGGACAGCTTTTCGCCTTCGCCACGCAGATAGGAGAAGTTGGAACCGGTGCCGGAGCCGTACTTGAAGAGACGGGCTTCGCGGACCCAGAGGTCCATGATGCCGCCTTCGTTGACCAGGTCGTCCTCGACGGACTGGATGAAGCAGGCATGCGGCTGCGGATGTTCATAGGACGACTTCGACTTGACCAGCTTGCCGGTGAAGGGGTCGACATAGAAATGGCCCTGGCCGGGGCCGTCGATGCCATAGGCCCAATGCAGGCCGGTGTTAAACCACTGTGGGCTATTCGGTGCGACGCGCTGGGTGGCGAGCATATAGGCAAGCTCGTCCTTGAAGGTCAGCGCATCCTCTTCCGAGGTGAAATATTTGCCCTTCCAGCCCCAATATGCCCAGGTGCCGGCCAGGCGATCGAAGACCTGGCGGGCATCGGTTTCCGAGCCGTAGCGCTCGTCTTCGGGCAGCGCTGCCAGCGCCTTGTCGTCGGCGACCGAGCGCCAGAGGAAGGAGGGAACGTCGTTTTCCTCGACCTTTTTCAGAAACTTCGGCACGCCGGCCTTGCGGAAATACTTCTGCGCAAGGATGTCGGCAGCCACCTGGCTGAACTGGTTCGGAACGTCGATATCGGCAAGACGAAATACGATTGAGCCGTCGGGATTTTTGATTTCGCTGATGGCCTTGCGAAACGCAATCTCGGCATAAGGAGATTGGCCCGGTTTGGTAAAGCGGCGTTCAATGCGCATCTGCCTGTGTCCCTCGATCTAGTGCGCCGTTTGGCGCGAAAAAGCCCGGCCGGCCTCGCGTCCAAAAGCGCGCAGCCGGTTGTGTGTTCATCTCGTCAGGTGAGTCATCCGGAGATGGTCAGCTCTGTATATAGTGTTGATGGTGGCTGCAAACACTAAATATAGTATTAACAGTTTCTTTCCGCCAGTCCTAATCCCCTGTTACGCGGAGAAAAATCGCACAAATTTCCTGTCGGGGAGGACGTCGTTAAAACGTCATTCCACCGTGCCGAAAACGCGTGACAATGTTTGGTGAAACCCGGCCTCGTTATGCCCGGTTCGTCGCCGCCGCAACGGGGCCATTAACATCGAGAGCACTGATTCCGTCAAGGGGTGGGCTGTGAACGAAATATTAACGCTAGATATTGTGTCGGCGGGTGTGGATAACGGGGGAAATATCGAAGTCACGGGAATAACACGGCTTTCTGGACGGGAGGAATCGGCGCGATCCCATGGCCTGCCGTGTCAAGGCGCTCACGCTATATTTTTTAAGTGTCATTTTGGGGCTGTGGACGATGGCTGCCGCCAGCGCGCGCCCGGGCCGGCAATGTCCCGGATTCGCCCCAGATGTTGTGATCCGGCAACGTTCGAGATCACGCGGCGGTATGTGCGTTGCAACAAGATTCCCACAGTTTTCTGGCAATCAACCAAATTGAAAGATCTCAATCATACAAATTGCGGCATGTGAGTGTGGAATGACGTCCATGCGTTGGCCTTTGTGTGGCCGCTCTCCAGGATGGAGGGTTTGGAACGGAGTCGTCTCACTATGAATATTAGCAATCTTTCCATTCTGAAAAAGGTGACGCTGGTCGTGGTGCTCATGGGCGTCGCGGCAGCCGCAATTGCCGCGGTCGGTGCCCAGGGTCTCGGCTCGCTCGGCGCGTCGCTGAAAGACACCGGCGCCCGCGAGGAAGTGGCCCGCGAAGCCATGGACCTGCGCGTCGATATTATCGCCATCAGCCGCATGACCTACCAGCTGGCCTTCGCGCCGGAAAAGGCCGCCGACTTCCAGGCCGATACTGAAAAGCGATCCGCCGAGATGCTCGCCCGCCTGCCGAAGATCGCCTCCACGGCCGATGCCAACGAAACCAAGCTGCTCGACGGCATCCGCACCACGCTCGATAGCTACTTCAACCAGATCCGTTCGATGGTGAGTGTAGCCGGAACCGAAGCCGGCAAGGATCCGGCCGTGATGAAGGCTGAGCTTGCCAAGACGCTGGACGCCCAGAAGGTCGTCACTGCCGCGGTCAAGGAATACTCGACCTATTCGGCCGCCACGCTCGCCACATCGCGCTCCGACGCGCTTGCCGCCTCGACCCAGACCATGCTGGTGCTGATGGCGACCGCTGCCATCTGCATCGTCGCCGGCGTTGCCGTCTCGTTCCTGCTCGCCCGTCGCGGCATCGTCAACCCGATCCGCAGCCTGACCGGCATCATGTCCGACATGGCCGCCGGCAAGCTCGGCGACAGCATTCCCGGTACCGACCGCCAGGACGAAATCGGCGAAATGGCCCGTGCGCTGGAAGTCTTCCGCGCCAACGAACAGCAGATGCGCGCCATGGAAGCCCAGGAAGCAGCCCTTCATGCCCAGAGCAAGGACCTGCAGTCCTCGATCAGCGGCATTGTTGCCGCCGCCGCCGCCGGGGACTTCTCCAAGCGTATAGCCAAGTCCTATGACGATGCCGACCTGAAGCGTTTTGCCGACAGCGTCAACGAACTGGTCGAAAGCGTCGATCTCGGCGTCACCGAAGTCCGCCGTGTCATCGCAGCGCTTTCGGAAGCCGACCTGACCCACGACATGCAGGGCAATTTCCAGGGTGCGTTTGCCGAACTGCAGACCAACGTCAATCAGACGATGGCAACGCTGCGCGGCACCATGCAGAATATCCGCCAGGCCGCCGGCACGATCACCGACAATTCCGGTGAACTGTCGTCCGCCGCCAACCAGCTTGCCCGCCGCACCGAGCAGCAGGCAGCCTCGCTGGAGGAAACCGCGGCAGCCCTCGAGGAAATCACCACCACGGTCAAGACCTCGACCGAGCGTGCCCATGAAGCGACCCAGATGGTGCGCGAAACCAAGGACAGCGCCGGCAAGTCGGGCGATATCGTCCGCAACGCCATCGACGCCATGGGCCGCATCGAGCAGTCTTCGCAGAAGATCAGCCAGATCATCTCGGTGATCGACGAAATCGCCTTCCAGACCAACCTGCTGGCGCTCAACGCCGGCGTCGAGGCAGCGCGTGCCGGTGAAGCCGGTCGTGGTTTCGCCGTCGTCGCCCAGGAAGTGCGCGAACTGGCCCAGCGTTCTGCCAATGCCGCCAAGGAGATCAAGACTCTGATCAATACCTCGGCTGTGGAAGTGAAGGGCGGCGTGTCGCTCGTTCTTTCCACCGGCGAGGCGCTGAAGGAGATCGAATCGCTGGTGAACCGCGTCAACGACCACGTTGCCTCGATTGCCCGCGCAGCCCAGGAACAGTCGCTGGCCCTCGGCGAGATCAACACCTCGGTCAATCACATGGACCAGATGACCCAGCAGAATGCGGCCATGGTCGAAGAAACCACGGCAGCCAGCCAGGTGCTGGCCGGCGAAGCCCGCCAGCTGCAGGCGCAGCTGCAGCGCTTCCAGCTGGACGGTGGTGCATCGGCTGGCGCGCAGTATCGCAGCGCTGCCTGATCCCGCAGGGTTCGACAGAAAGAGCAAAGGCGCCGCAGCGATGCGGCGCCTTTTGCGTTTGTGTGTCGGAACGGGCAAGGATGCCGCACCTTGTGCTAGCATCTTGCCATACCGGCAGTTACGGGCTGCGCACTGTGGCAGGGCACTTAGATCGAAGAGGCGCGGGATCATGCATCTATTGTTGTTGGGCGCGACCGGACTTGTCGGCAGCCATGTGCTGGAACTGGCGCTTGCCGATCCGCGCATCTCGGCCGTGACGGCGCCGACGCGCCGACCGCTGCCGGAACACGCGCGGCTGTCCGCGCCCATCGTCGATTTCGACACCCTGCCGCAGGATCTGCAATTCTGGAAGGCCGATGCGGTGATCTGCGCATTGGGCACCACCCTCAAGGTGGCCGGTTCGCGCGAGCGCTTTCATCGCATCGACCACGACTATCCGGTCGAGATCGCCAGATTGGCGAGGGCGGCAGGCGCCGGGACCTTTGTGCTCAACTCCGCCAAGGCGCCGATCTGACGTCGCCATTCTTCTACAGCAGGGTGAAGGGCGAAACGGAAAGGGATGTCGTGGCGCTCGGTTATGACCGCATGGTCCTCGTCCGCCCCGGCCTGATCGACGGACCGCGCACAGAGCCGCGTCCGGCGGAGCAGATGTTCGGAACGCTGCTGCAGCTGCTGAAACCGGTCCTGCCGCGGTCGCTGCAGGCAAACCGGCCGGAGACGATCGCGCGGGTCATGCTGGAGCAGGCGCTTTCGACGGTGCTTGGCGTGACGGTGGTGACGTCTGACGCACTGGTGTGATGGGGTGAACCTGAAGCATCAAGCTGGCGATCTGCCTGCCACAGACCTTGCCCACGTCATGAAGCGCAGCCACTATTAATCTTGAAGGTGCACAGCTGGCATCAGCCGCTTGCCTACGCTGACAGAAATGCATCGTCTGGCCGGAAAAGACGCGACCGCATCTCTCTATGCGACAAAGGCATTTGAGATGACGCGGCTACCCCCCGGAACTGCCAGTCTCAGGGCTTGCGTCATGCACGCAGATTGCCATCATGGGCGAGGCACTGGAGGCCGGGATGGGTACTGAATGCAAGCTTGCCGACAGGACGAAGCGTCACGCGGCCAAGCGCAGGGATGAGGAGAACATGGGTAGACTGGATGGAAAATATGCGGTCGTCACCGGCGGCACGCAGGGGCTGGGCGCGGAAGTTGCGCGGCTGTTTGCCGAACGTGGCGCGAAAGGCCTGACGATCTGCGGCCGCAATGCCGACAAGGGCAGGGCCAAGGCGGCCGAGATTACCGAGCGCTACGACGTGCCGGTCGTCTTCGTCGAGGCCGATCTTGGCAAGGTCGAGGATTGCCGCAAGGTCATTGCGGCGGCGCATGCGCGTTTCGGCACGATCGATGCGCTGGTCAATGTCGCGGCGATCACCGATCGTGGCACGATCCTCGACACCGACCAGGACCTGTTCGACCGGATGTTCGCGATCAACACGCGGGCGCCGTTCTTCCTGATGCAGGACACCATCAAGGTGATGCGCGAACATGGCACCGAGGGCACGATCGTCAACATCTCGTCGATGTCGGCGATGGGTGGCCAGCCCTTCATCGCTGCCTATTGCGCCTCCAAAGGCGCGCTCGACACGCTGACCCGCAACACGGCATTCGCGCTGTTGAAGAACCGCATCCGCGTCAACGGGCTCAATATCGGCTGGATGTCGAGCGATGGCGAGGACCGCATCCAGCGCGAGTTTCATGGTGCATCCGAAGATTGGCTGGACAAGGCGGCTGCGGCGCAGCCGTTTGGCCGTCTGGTCGATCCGGCCGAGGTGGCCCGCGCCGTCGCCTATCTGTCATCGGCGGAATCCGGCCTGATGACCGGCTCGACGATCAATTTCGACCAGTCGATCTGGGGCGCATATGAGGACAGCCCGCATCCGAGGCATGCGCTTTAGCCAACCCTCCACAAACGACAAAGCCCGCGGCGACGCGGGCTTTGCAGCATGTAGGTGCCTAGGCCGTCAGCCCTTCGAACCCTTGGCGATCGGCTCCTGATAGGTGAAGCCCATGTCCCAGGGGAAATAGATCCAGGTGTCCTGGGAGACTTCGGTGACGAAGGTGTCGATCGTCGGCACGCCCTTCGGCTTGGCATAGACGCAGGCGAAATGCGCCTTCGGCATCATGGCGCGCACTTCAAGCGCCGTCTTGCCGGTATCGGTCAGGTCGTCGACGACGAGTACGCCGGAGCCGCCATCGGTCATCAGTTCGGCCGTGATGCCTTTCAAAAGGTTCATTTCGCCCTGGTTGACGTAGTCATGATAGGAAGCGATGCAGACCGTTTCGATCAGGCGGATGTTCAGTTCGCGTGAGATGATCGCCGCTGGCACCAGGCCGCCGCGGGTGATGCAGACGATGGCGCGGAACTCCTGGCCGAGACCGGCAAGGCGCCAGGCAAGCGCACGCGCGTCGCGGTGGAACTGGTCCCAGGAAACGGGAAAGGCTTTATCGGGAAGAGACATGTCGCAAGGCTCCGCAGACGAGATTTTCGGGCGCCGACAGAGGCGGCGTTCAAAACCGGAGCCGGGGCGGGCATTCGTGTTGTCGGGCCTGCCGCAAAACACGTTTCGCGCGGTTAGGGAATCCGAAAGGAAAGCGCCATCTATAGGATAGCCGCAGACACTTCTTGAACCCCGCGATACCGCGCGAATGCCGCCCTGATCGGGCACTGGTCTTTGGCCGCTGCTATTAGCCGGAATCCCTGCCGCATGGCAAGGCCCGGCCATTTTGCCGCCGGAGACAGCTAGAGCATTTCCGGCGAAAACGGAGTCGCCTTCAATGCTCTATCTCTTTGTTTTTACGCAATTCCGGACGCAAAACCGGTTCCCACTTTTGCTGGAATTGCTCTAGCGCGACAGCAGCGTCAGCGCGGTCATCGAATCGAGCACCGTGCGGGTGACGCCGCCAAACAGCACTTCCCACCAGCGCTTGTTGCCGTAGGCGCCCATGACCAGGAGGTCGATGGAACTGTCCGACAGCCGGTTTTCAATCGCCATAGCCGGCGACAATCCGCTTTGCTCGGACGTTGCCACGGTGACCTTGACGCCGTGGCGGGCGAGGGTGGCGGCAATCTCGGCACCGGCGACGGCGGCCGTCTGGATGCTGTTTTCCGGCGGATCGACGCTGAACACCTCGACCTCGTCGGCAGCCTTCAGAAAGGGCAGGGCATCGAAGGTTGCGCGCGCCGCTTCCCGCGAGCCGTTCCAGGCGACCATCACCCGCTTGATCGGCTTGGGCGTTTTCAGGATGTGGGGAATGAGAAGCACCGGCCGACCGCTTTCAAACAGGAAGCTTTCGAGCTCGGCGCGGCTTTCCGACAGGAGCCCGTGTTCGCCCTGCGGCGCGACAACGAGGTCGGTCGAGCGCGCGCTGTCGATCAGGGCGGCGGAGTTGAGGCCGGCCGACGTGACGAAGCTGCGCCATTCATGCGACAGGCCTTCGCGCACGGCAATCGCGCGAAACAGCGCCTCGACGCTCTCGGTTTCCTGATGCGCCATGTCCTGCAGCGCCTGGATGGTGGCGGGATCCGGAATTTCCATCGGCGCCACCAGCGGCACCATGGCAATCGCCTCGGCATGCGCGCCGATCACAT
Organism: Rhizobium sp. CECT 9324; assembly: GCF_918741265.1. Lineage (NCBI taxonomy): Bacteria > Pseudomonadati > Pseudomonadota > Alphaproteobacteria > Hyphomicrobiales > Rhizobiaceae > Rhizobium > Rhizobium sp. CECT 9324. The sequence continues at coordinate 2,169,703 of NZ_CAKKMZ010000001.1, forward strand.
GCGACTGAAACTGGTTGGCGAGCGCCACCGCAAAATCGGTGACCTGCTTCGTCGTGTTCGGCGTGTCCAATATGGCAAGAAGTGTACGATAACCCATGGTCGTCTCCTCACGCGGTCCTTATGCAATGTCCGCATGAGAAAACGATGCGCGTCAAGATCAAGTTCCGCTTTGACTTCGGTCAAGCCGCGAAAAATAGAACACTGATTCTTGAACGCGGATCACGAGTAGGCGCCGTCGTCAGGCGACTTCGCCGGTGCCGAGATCGCGCTTCGCCAGGGCGTCCTTTTCTGCGGCAATCTGCACGACCATGGCCGCGACATCGGCCGCTGCCGCATCCAGAACGGCCTCGTCGCGGGCGCGCACCAGAAGCTCGGTCGAAAAGCGCTTGCCGTCGAATTGCGGATAGGAGCCGATCGAGGTCAGCGGGTGGGCTTTCTGGATCTGCCCGAGCAAGGTGCCGATATCGCCCTCGCCGAACGGGCAGACGATGGCGCGGGTCAGCACCTTGGTGCCGGTCGGCAGGGTTTCGATCACATGCGCGATCATCGCCTGGAAGACCTGCGGCACGCCGGCCATGACATGCACATTGCCGATGATGAAGCCGGGGGCGGTCGACACCGGATTGGGGATATGGCGGGCACCCTGCGGCATGCGGGCCATGCGCTGGCGCGATTCGGTGAAATCCATGTTGCGCGCCGCATACATGGTGCCGAGCAGCATCATCGCGTCGGGATCGTGCACGCAAGGCACGCCGAAGGCCTTCGACACGCTGTCTGCGGTGATGTCGTCATGGGTCGGGCCGATACCGCCGGAGGTGAAGATGTAATCGTAGCGCTGGCGCAGCGCATTGAGCGCCTCGACGATGGCGTCCTCCTCGTCGGCGACGATCCGCACTTCCTTAAGGTCGATGCCGGCTACCGTCAGAAGATCGGCGAGATGGCCTATATTCTTGTCCTTGGTCCGGCCGGACAAAAGTTCGTCGCCGATGGCGAGCATGCCGGCGGTCTTGATCGTGGGGCTCATGGAGATCCTGTCAGTCTGGTGGGGCGAGACCCCGGGACACACCCGGGGCCGAACGTGCTGTTGTGGGCAGCAGATCGGCAAATCTAGCGCTTTGTGAACGTTCTGAGAAGCGTAAGTGCATTTTGAGTGAACACTGCGTTCCTGTCGGCATGGCTGGTCAGCGTGGTGGATTGCGTTACATCAGGACCATCGAAACACGATGCGCCGCGCCGCCGGTGCAGCGACAGTCAACACCATTCTGCCAACAGTCCAACAGGAGATACGTCATGGCTAAGGTTCTGGTTCTCTACTATTCGTCCTACGGTCACATTGAAACCATGGCTTATGCCGTTGCCGAAGGCGCCAAGTCGGCCGGTGCCGACGTCACCGTCAAGCGCGTTCCGGAACTGGTTCCGGAAGAGGTCGCCAAGTCCTCGCATTTCAAGATGGACCAGAAGGCCGAGATTGCCACGGTGGACGAACTGGCCAATTACGATGCGATCATCGTTGGCGCCGGCACCCGTTTTGGCACGGTCGCCTCGCAGATGCGCAATTTCTGGGACCAGACCGGCGGCCTGTGGTTCTCCGGCAAGCTTGTCGGCAAGCTCGGCTCGACCTTCACCTCGTCGGCCACCCAGCATGGCGGCCAGGAAACCACCATCCTCGGCTTCATCCCGACCTTCCTGCACCACGGCATGGTCGTCGCCGGCCTGCCTTATGCCTTCCAGGGCCAGATGGGTGTTGAAGCGGTCAAGGGTGGTTCGCCCTACGGCGCCTCGACGATCACCGATGGCGATGGTTCGCGCCAGCCTTCCGAGATCGAACTGGAAGCCGCCAAGTTCCAGGGCGCACATGTCGCCAAGCTCGCCGCCAAGCTGGCCTGATCGGCGAAACTCCGACGAATGCAAGGGCGGGGTCATTCCCGCCCTTTTTTGTGCTGCCCTTTTTCTCGGGCCGGCACCGGATCGTTAAAATCCGACATATTGGCTTCATCAAGGATTGAACCAAATCTGCGATAGGTAAGGCGCACAACAGGAAGATGAGGTGCCTTTGCCATGGAACAGGAACGACGAGAAGAGCCCCGCACACGCGCGCTCAAGTCCGGCCGCGTCATCCTCGCCGGCGGATATTCGACCTTTGACTGCATGGTTCGCAATCTCTCGCGCGCCGGCGCCAAGGTTCAGTTCGAATCGACGGCCGACATTCCCGCGGATTTCCGCCTTCGCTTCGAAGACGGCACCCCCCATGACTGCCATGTTCGTTGGCGCACTGCGCGCGAACTGGGCGTGGAATTCACCGATCGCAAGGTGAACTGACAAAGACTGACCACAGTGTACCGCGACGTGACCAACGACCCTTGACGAAAAACGTCAAGTGGATGAAACAGGCACGGATGCGGGCGTGGCGAAACTGGTAGACGCAAGGGACTTAAAATCCCTCGGCCTCGGCTGTGCGGGTTCGACCCCCGCCGCCCGCACCAGGTGATCGCAACGCATATTCATCCCGTGCGGATCTATCTCACCCTGACAAATTTCTGCTCCATCACCTCGCGGCCCCATTGCCGGCCGGGCGTTTCTTCCGTGAGGGAAAACCCGTGCGCCTCGTAGAGGGCGCGGGCTGCATCGAGGCCGCGGAAGGTCCAGAGATGGGTCTCGGCGAAATCCCGGGCATCGACGAAGGCAAGGGCGGCACTCAGCAGACGTCGTCCCAGCCCGCTGCCGCGCTGGCCGTCGTCGACGATGAACCAGCGCAGATGGGCGATGCGGCGGGCATCGCCTGCGGTGTCGCCAGAGGTATTGCCGGGGGCATGGCTGGCGGCGGCCTGTCTGTTCAGGTCCTCGCCGTCGATCGCGATCGTGCCGACGATCTTTTCGGCCGCGATGGCAGTCCAGATTTCATTGTCCGGATGATCGATGCGGCCGCAGAATTCCGACAGGCCCGTGGCGACGATGGCTTCGAATTCCCGGCCGAAGTCAACGGTGCGGGCATAGTAGCGCGCATGCATGTCGCTGCAACGGCCGATCAGCCCCGGTCGGTAGCCGGTGGCGATGTCTGCCAGCTGCAGGGGCAAGGGCGACGTGGGCGAAAGGGATGAGCGCAGATCCTCCGCCTCCTGCGACAGGGCGTCGGCATAGAGCTGCAGCCCTTGCACAACAGTCTCGCCCTGTGGCCGCGTCAGCCGGGCGAGGGCGGTTTCGACCTGCCGGCGGGCAAAGGCATCGATCTGCGCCAGTTTGGCCGCACCGGACGGTGTCAGCGAAATCTGCTTGGCGCGCGCATCCTCGATGTCCGGCTGTTCCTGCAACAGTCCGGCCTCGACCAGCTTGCGCAACATCCGGCTGACGCTGGATTTTTCAAGCTTGAGCAGGCAGCGCAGGTCCTTCGCCGTGAGGCGGCGTGCCTGGCGCTGTGCTGCGCCAATCTCGATCAGGGCGTGAACGGCCGATGCCGGCAGGCCGCTTTCGGCCAGGTCGTCGCCAAGAAAGCCGAGCCGGCGCACAAGGGCACGCGCGGCGGAACGCACGGTTTCCACGGTCGTGGGGGTAGTGATCGTCATGCGTGGCGTCCAAAATGGTTGACTGATGCAACCATATTGCCAGGGACCCCGTCGAACTTCAAGCCCGTTCGATGCCGGTTGCGGCAGGATTGTGCGCTCGGCCAGGCACGGGCCGGATCTTGACGGCACCTTGCCGGCATCCGTGAAATGATCAAAAAACAATCAGTCCAAAAATTGACGAAAGTTTGAGCAATCTTTGCTTGCGCTGCAGCACAAACTTGTTTTTGATGGGCAGAACACCAAAAACGGGGAGCATGGGTTGATGATCAAGAGACGCACTTTCGCAGCGACGGTTCTGTCCGCTGCCCTGTCCACTGTCAGGTCCACTGCCATGTCGGTCGGCGTATCGGCCGCAATGGGCCTTGCCGCCGGACTGGTCCTGCCGGTGACGGCCGCCCATGCCGAAACGGCAGTCAAGTTCACCCTCGACTGGAAGTTCGAGGGTCCTGCCGCCGGCTTCCTGCTGGCGCTCGACAAGGGGTATTTCAAGGCCGAAGGCCTCGATGTGACCATCGATAGCGGCAATGGCTCGGTGGAGGCCATCCCGCGGGTCGCGACCGGTGCCTATCAGATGGGCTTCGGCGACATCAATTCGCTGATCAAGTTCCTCGACGAGGATCCGGCCCAGAAGATCAAGGCCGTGATGATGGTCTATGAGCGCCCGACTTTTGCGGTCGTTGGCCGCAAGGCGCTCGGCGTCACCGAAGACCCGAAATCGCTGGAAGGCAAGAAGCTCGGCGCCCCGCCGCCGGATGGTGCCTTTGCCCAGTGGAAGGCCTTCAAGGAAGTCGCCAAGATCGACGACAGCAAGATCACCATCGAGAGCATCGGCTTTCCGGTGCGTGAGCCTATGCTCGCCAAGGGCGACGTCGATGCCGTCTTCGGTTTCGCCTTCTCGGTCATCCTGAACCTCAAGGCGCAGGGCGTGCCGGCGGACGATATCGCCACCATCCTGATGGCCGAACATGGCCTCAACCTCTATGGCAACAGCGTTCTGGTGAACACCGATTTCGCCGCCGAGAACCCGGACGCGGTCAAGGGCTTCCTGAAGGCCCTGGCCAAGGGTTTTGCCGATGCGGTCGCCAATCCGGAAGAGGGCGTGGCTGCCGTCCTGAAACGCAACGAGACGCTCAATCCGGAGATCGAGAAGGAACGTCTTGAAATGGCCAATGCCATGAACATAAAGACGCCCTACGTCATCGAGAACGGCTTCGGCGGCGTCGATCCGGCAAGGCTTGCCGCCTCGATCGAGACGCTGAAAGTGTCGATGGGCCTGAAGGGCGCGGTCAAGGCCGAACAGGTGTTCGACGCCGCGTTCCTGCCGGCCAAGGAAGAGCGCATGCTGCCGTAACCGAGGTCTGCCCCTCACCCTAACCCTCTCCCCGTAAAACGGGGCGAGGGGACGTGCCCCGCTCAAGGCCGGAGGGAGGCGGAGAGGCCGCCACGAGTCTCCTTCTCCCCGCAAGCGGGGAGAAGGTGCCCGGCAGGGCGGATGAGGGGCAGTCGCCCCGGCAACCCGCCCCCCAAGCACACGTGACCCACAGAGAGAAGCCTCCATGTCCCACCTCGTTTCCATCGACAATGTCGACATGCGTTATGGCGGCGCGGATGGCACATTGGCCGTCTCCGGCCTGACGATGCGCGTCGCCAAGGGCGAGTTCGCCGCGGTGGTCGGGCCAAGCGGCTGCGGCAAGTCGACACTGATGAAGCTGGTGACCGGCCTGCATATCCCGCAGGCCGGTGTCGTGATCGTCGGCGGCCAGCAGGTGACGAAACCGGTCTCGATCGTCGGCATGGCCTTTCAGAATCCGACCATGCTGCCCTGGCGCACGACGCTGGAAAACATCCTCCTGCCGCTGGAGATCGTCGAGCGCCATCGCCACCGGCTGCGGGCAAATAAGAAGGAATATGTCGAGAAGGCGGAAAACCTGCTCGAGATCGTCGGGTTGAAGGGTGTCGGCTCGAAATTCCCCTGGCAGCTTTCGGGCGGCATGCAGCAGCGCGCCAATCTCTGCCGGGCGCTGATCCACGAGCCGGAACTTCTGATGCTCGACGAGCCCTTCGGCGCGCTCGATGCCTTTACCCGCGAGGAGCTCTGGTGCGTGATCCGTGACCTGCATGCGGCGCAAGGGGTGACGATCGTGCTCGTCACACATGACCTGCGCGAGGCGGTGTTTCTCGCCGACAGGATCTTCGTGATGAGTGCGAGGCCCGGCCGGGTCGTCAAGGAACATACCGTGCCCTTCGCGCGGCCGCGCGACATCGACCTGATGTATGACGGCGCGTTCAACGACATGGTGCATGTGCTGCATGGCGAGATCGCAAAGGCGAGGGTGGTGGCATGAGCGTGACATCAGAGACTGTGCCGAGCCGGCCGGTGGTCAAGCCGCTCTCGCAGCGGATCAACTGGGTGCGGGCGGCACCCTTCCTCTACACGCTTGGGCTTTTCGTCATCTGGGAGCTCGCGGTCATCGTCTTTGCCCTGCCGCAGACGCTGCTACCGGCGCCAACGCGGGTGTTCGAGGCGATCGTGCAATACTGGTCGCCGATCTGGAAGAACTCGCTGCAGACGCTCTACACCACGACGCTCGGCTTCCTGATCGCGGTTGTGGCGGGTCTGGGTCTTGGCCTGTTCATCGGCTGGTCGAAGACGATCTATGCCGGGCTTTATCCCTTGATGATCGGCTTCAACGCCATCCCAAAGGTGGCGCTGGTACCGATCCTGGTGATCTGGTTCGGCATCGGCACGGTGCCGGCGGTGCTGACCGCCTTCCTGATTTCCTTCTTCCCGATTGTCGTCAACGTAGCGACAGGGCTTGCCACGATCGAGCCGGAGACCGAGGACGTGCTGCGCGCGCTGGGCGCCAGGAAGATCGACATCATGCTGAAGGTCGGCATTCCGCGTTCGATGCCCTATTTCTTCGGCTCGCTGAAGATTGCCGTGACGCTGGCCTTTGTCGGTTCGGTTGTCTCGGAAACCGTCGCCTCGAATTACGGGCTCGGCAACATGATGAGTTCCGCCCAGAGCCAGTTCAACGTGCCGCTGGTTTTTTCCGGCCTGATGATGCTCGCGATCGAGGGCATCGCCATGTATGCGCTGATGGCCTGGATCGAGCGCCGCATGACCGGCTGGGCGCATCGCTCGACCATGGCCAACTGAGGGCTGGCGCACGGGATCTGCGCGGCTGCCCGGCCGCGCGGAAGGTTTGCGGCGCTATTTCTTGTCGCTGACGGTGAAGTGCTGCTCGAACGGCGTCGAACGCTCGGCGATGATGTCGTTGACGGTGTAGCGCAGGATATAGGCGCCGGGCACCGCCCCCGCGACATCGAGCGTCAGGTGGGTGTAGATCTCCTGCGCCTCGACATGGCCGGTGAAGGTGAAGCTGCCGAAATCCTTCTTCAATGCCAGCGTCTTGCCCTTGTCGTCGCTCAGTTCCAGATCGACGCTGAAATTCGATTGCTTGCGGCCATCCTCCAGCGTGCGCCATTGCAGCCCGACCACCTCGAGATAGGTGATCAGCGCTTCGCCGCTGTCAAAGATCGGTTCCTTTTTCGGTGTGTAGGCGCCGTAACCGGTCGGCTTTTCACTGACGAACAGCGCGCGGGGTACGGTAAGCGGCAGGCTCGCCGAAAACTTTGCCATGCTTTGATGCAGGCCGATAAAGGCGCCGCGCGCGTCGCCCGCTGCCGCCTTGCGCTCGGCCTCGCTGGCGCCGTCGAGCAGCGGGCCGGCCTCGACTGTCGCCGCCAGCATCAGGGCGATCATCTGCGCGGCCGTCACTTGGGACAGACGGGCGAGTTTCGAGACGGTCATGTGATTCTCCTGCATCCGGCGCATCGGTCGAGTTTGGAAAGATCCAGGCTCAGCCGTCAAGTTTGCGGTAAGATCGATGGCGGTTTTCCGCCACCGGACCGGTCAATGTACCGGCAAGTTGGCCGACACCAAGGCAGCGATCAGGACCGCCAGAAGATCGGCACGAGGAGCACCAGCATGGTCAGGACCTCGAGGCGGCCCAGCAGCATGGCCAGCGACAGGACGTAGAGTTCCGGGTCGTTCATCATGGCGAAATTGCCGACCGGGCCGATCAACGGCCCGATGCCGGGTCCGACATTCGACAGCGCCGTGATCACCGACGATGTCGCCGTAGCGAAGTCATAGCCGAGCAGCGCCATGGCCATGCTGCCGATCACCCAGATGAATATGTAGGCGGAAAAGAACAGGAAGATCGCGCGCTGGGTTTCCGAATCGACGGTCTGGTTGCCGTAGCGCACCGAATAGATGGCATTCGGATAGATCAGCTTTTTCAGGCCCGTGACGATCAGGTTGAATAGGATGACGAACCGGTAGGCCTTGATGCCGCCGGCGGTCGAGCCGGAGCAGCCGCCCATGAAGGTGGCGAAGAAGGCGGCGGTGACGGCAAAAGGCCCCCACAGCGTATAGTCCTCGCTGGCATAACCCGTGGTCGATAGGATCGAGGAGAAGTTGAAGAAGGAATGGGTCAGGGAGATGGGCAGCGGAATGCCGTTTCGCAGATGGTTGTAGATCCCGCCGGCCAGCGCGAATGCAACAAGATAGCCAAGGAAGATAAAGATCTGCGGATCACGCAACGCATCGAGCCGTCCACGGATGACGAAGACGATCAGGATCGAAAACGGCAGGCTGCAGACCGTCATGAAGAAGGTCGAGATCCACAGAATGGCATGGTTGTCGAAATAGGCGAACGACACGTCATGGGTCGAGAATCCGGCCGTCGCCACGGTCGTGAAGGCATGATTGATCGCATCGAAATGGCTCATGCCGGCGAAGTCATAGGCGATGGTGCAGGCGAGCGTGATGCCGACATAGACCGCCATGAAGGCGCGGGTGAAGGTGGCGAGCCGGGCGAAAGGCTTGTCACCGGTATCCGACGATTCCATCTTGAAAAAAGACATGCCGCCGACGCGCAGGAACGGCAGGACGAAGAGACCGAGGGCGACGATGCCGATACCGCCGAGCCAGGCAAGCAGCGAGCGCCACATCAGGATGCCCGGCGCAATGTTGTCGAGACCGCTGATCGCGGTCGATCCCGTCGTGGTGATGCCGGAAATCGATTCGAACAGCGCCTGCGCGAATGTCAGGTCGAGATCGGCGAAATAGAGCGGGATGGCACCGACCACGGAAAACACGGCCCAGAGCACATTGACCAGCAGGAAGCCCATGCGCTTGGAAAACGCAGGCGGCGGTCCGCGCGTCGCCATGGCCGCCGTCAGCGAGATGCCGCCGACCATGGCCGCCGATACGGTGAATACCGACCAGTTGTCGTCGCGATAGTAGAGATCGACCATCGCCGGGACCAGCATTGCGGTCGAGAGATAGAGACCACAGAGAGCGGCGATGTAGACCAGCGTGCGCAGGAGATTGGTATTCAAGGAATTTCTTCCGTTTGGTTGCGCTGCAAAGAAGCTTTGTCAGTGCCTGATGTCTATGCCATAGCGGGAGGCAGATCAAAATTCAACGGATGGACGCCGTGACGCCACAGGAAGTCGAGACCGCGCTGGAAGCCATGCGTGGCCTTTTCCCCGAAACACCCCTGCAGCTCAACGATCACCTGAGCGCACGTTACGGGGCCAATATCTATCTCAAGCGCGAAGACCTGACCCCGGTCCGCTCCTACAAGATTCGCGGCGCGTTCAATTTTCTGCGCAAGATCGTCGGCGAAAGTCCGGCGAGCACGACCTTTGTCTGCGCCTCTGCCGGCAATCACGCCCAGGGTTTTGCCTTTGTCTGCCGCCATTTCGGCGTGCAGGGCGTCGTCTTCATGCCGGTGACGACACCGCAGCAGAAGATCGACAAGACCCGCACCTTCGGCGGCGAATTCATCACCATCCGCCTGTTCGGCGATATTTTCGACCAGTGCTATGCGGCGGCCCGCGAGCATGTCGAGGCGATCGGCGGCTATATGGTGCCGCCCTTCGACCATGACGACATCATCGAGGGCCAGGCGACCGTGGCGGCCGAGATGGTCCAGCAATTGCCCGAAGGCGTGACGCCGGATCTGGTTGTCATGCCGGTCGGCGGTGGTGGTCTTTCCTCCGGCATGACCGGCTATCTGGCGGATCGCGTGGCCGTGGACAACATGGTCTTTTGCGAACCAGCCGGCGCGCCCAGCCTGCGCCGCAGCCTCGAAGCCGGTGCCGTGGTGACGCTGCCCAAGGTCGACAATTTTGTCGATGGTGCAGCCGTCGCGCGCATTGGTGATCACAATTTTGCGGCACTCAGGCATTTTCGCCCCGAACAGGTGGTGATCGTGCCGGAAAATGCCATCTGCGTGACCATGACCGAGATGCTCAATGTCGAAGGCGTGGTGCTCGAACCGGCCGGTGCCCTGTCGATCGCGGCGCTTGATCTGCTGCCGCCGGAACGCATTGCCGGCAAGACCATTGTCGCCGTCGTCTCGGGTGGCAATTTCGATTTCGATCGCCTGCCGGACGTCAAGGAACGGGCGATGCGCCATGCAGGACTGAAGAAATATTTCATCCTGCGCCTGCCGCAGCGTCCGGGCGCCTTGCGCGATTTCCTCAACCTACTCGGCCCGGAAGACGATATCGCCCGCTTCGAATATCTGAAGAAATCGGCCCGCAATTTCGGCTCGATCCTGATCGGCATCGAAACCGGCAGACGCGAAAATTTCGCCGACCTCTTTGCCCGTTTCGATCAGGCCGGTCTCGGTTTCGAGGATATCACCGAAAACGAGATCCTGGCGAACCTGATCATCTGATGCCCGGCAAGGCTGTCAGCCAGGCGAGGATATGGTCGGCGACCGGCTGGCTGGTCTGCGGCGAATAGACGTCGCCGGCGATCACGTGGTTGTTTGCATCACCGGTCGGCCCCGGATCGTAGGTCGCATGTGGTCCGCCCCAGCGGGCGGCAACGGCGGCCGTGGCATCGGGACTGACCACCTTGTCCTGCGGCGAATAGACGAACAACGCCGGCACCTTGATCGCGTTGACGTCGGTATGCTGCGCCAATCTCACGGCCTGCGCCATCGGAATCAGCGCCTCGACCGGATAGTCGGTCGTCCAGTTGAAGGCATTCTGTTCGTTGACCGGCTCGAATCCGCGCCGCGCGCCGATCAGCATATGGGCAAGCGGCCTGGCGAAGGGACCGGTGAGCAGAAAGCTGCCGAAGATCCGCAGGCCGTAGTTGGGCGAGATGAACACCGTGGCCGCGATATCCCGGCCAAGGGCAGGGCGGGCCAGCGCCCAGGTCACCAGCGAACTGCCGGTCGAGGTCGAGATCACCACGACCTTGTCGCCCAGCACGCGACCGATCGCCAGAGCCTCGGCCATATCGGCGGTCCAATCACTCAGTGTCGCCTGTCCCAGGCCATCAGGGTCGTCGAGCCCGTGGCCGGCAAGGCGCGCGTAGAAGAGATTGGCACCGAGCGCCCTGGCGACGAGATCGGGCAGGGGGCGAAGTTCGCCGGACGAGGCGGAAAAGCCGTGGATATAGATCACCGACAGGGCGGTCTTCGCTTTGACCGCCGGATCGGCCCAGATTACCTGTTTGCCGAGACCCTTGCGCAGACGGGGAAAACGCGATTCGGCCGCGGTCAGATAGGCTTCGACCTCATCAATGCCTTGATCATTGAGGCCTTGGCCGGCGGCAAAAGCCGCCTCGCGTTCGAGATCGAGCCGTGGCGGCAGCCGGTAGACGATGAAAAGCATGGCGACGATGACCAGTATGCCAGCCAGAAAACCCATGAACAGTCTCATCGATAGTGTCCTCCGCACCAGCCTCTCCCATGCCGGGACGGAAGTCTAGCGGGGTTAGACCCGGATGGGCATGTGATCGCTTCGTATCATCGCCCAGGCCTTGCGCAATTCGCCACATCGGCTTTCTCATCGGCGCGAGCTGTGCTATCGAGCGGACATGACATCGATTATCGCACGCATCCTTTCGATCTTCACCGGCGGTTCCACGCAAGGCGCCGCTCAGGCCCCCGTTGCCGAGCCGCAGGTCTATAAGGACTGCCTCATCCATGCCGAGCCGATCCGCGAAGGTGGCCAGTATCGACTGGCCGGCCGCATCGTGAAGGAGGTTTCCGGCCGCATGCTGGAGCGTACATTCATTCGTGCCGACGTTTTCAGCTCCCTGGATGATGCGCTCGAATGCACCTTCCGCAAGGCGCACCAGATCGTGGATCAGAACGGCGCGGCGCTGTTTTCCGATGGCGAAGAAAAGCGCAGCGCCTGAGGAAAAAATCCTTCCTTTGGTGAAAAAAGGCTTACCCTCCTCACGCATTCTTAAATCCTCTGACATCAAATGGACCTGGCTCAATTTTCCGGGTTCGCTAAGTGTTTCCCCATTTTTTGATTAATAAGTCAGGTCTTTTTGCCCTTTGCATCGCAGCAGTGCTTGCCGCTGTTGCCGCGACGCCGTCGCTTGCCAGCGAAGCCGATCCGGCCACGGTCTACAACCCGGCGGATCTGTCCTGGTTGATGGCGGCGTCCGGCATGGTCATGATGATGCAGGTCGGCTTCCTGCTGCTCGAAGCCGGCATGGTCCGCTCGAAAAATTCGATCAACGTCGCTCAGAAGAATCTGCTTGATTTCGTTTTCGGCGTGGTGGCCTTTGCCGCCATCGGCTTCATGCTCGCCTTCGGCGACAGCGGCTGGCTGCCGATCGGGATCGATGGCGACCTGTTTTTCCTGCAGAAAACCGATAGCTGGGTTGCCGGCTTTTTCGTCTTCCAGGTGATGTTCTGCGGCACGGCCGCGACGATCGTCTCGGGCGCCGTTGCCGAACGCATGAAACTCGTTGCCTATGTCTTCGGTTCGATCGTCCTGTCGGCGCTGATCTATCCGGTTTTTGTCCACTGGACTTGGGGCACGGCGCTGGGGCCGAATTCCGGTGCCTTTCTCGCCAATCTCGGTTTCGTCGATTTCGCCGGCTCCACAGTGGTCCATGCCACCGGCGGCTGGATCTCGCTCGCCGCCTGCATGGTGCTCGGGCCGCGGCTTGGTCGGTTTGACGCCAATGGCCGGCCGGTCCGCATCGCAGGTCACAATCCTGTTCTGTCGACAAGCGGCGCGCTGATTCTGTTCTTCGGCTGGATCGGCTTCAATGGCGGCTCGACGCTGAAGGCGTCGCTCGACGTGGCGCCGATCATCATGAACACGGTTCTCGCCGGCGGCATGGGTACCTGCGTCGGTTACCTCCTGGGCTTCAAGCAGGACGGCGTGGTCCTGCCGGAAAAATCGCTATGCGGCATGCTGGGTGCGCTGGTGGCAGTGACGGCGGGCTGTCATATTCTGGAGCCGGGCGGTGCGTTGCTGGTGGGCGCGCTGGGCGCAGCCGTTGCTGTCTACGGCAACCAATTCGTCGAAGAGTATCTGAAGGTTGATGACGCTGTCGGGGCGATTGGCGTGCATGCTTTTGCCGGCGTTGCCGGCACCTTGGCGCTGGCGCTTCTGGCGCCGGTCGAGCATCTGCCAGCCGGCAGCCGGTTCGGCCAGCTCTATGTGCAGGTCTTCGGTTCGGCGCTGAATTTCTACTGGTCCTTCGGTCTGGGCTATGCGTTCTTTTATGCGCTCGACCGGATGATCCATATCCGTGTATCGGCTCCCGTCGAGGAGCTCGGGCTCAATATTGCCGAACATGGAACACGCCTTGGCGTCGGCCATGTCGAGGATGCCCTGTCCGAACTCGTCAGAGGCACCTCCGATCTCAGCCATCGGCTGACGGTCGATCCGGGCGACGAGGCCGAAAAGCTGACGCGCCTGTTCAACAGCCTGATGGACAATATCCAGCAGGAAGAACACAGCCGCAACGCGTTGCAGTCGATGATCCGCGACCAGGAGGAATCCGACCGGGTGGCGGCGCTCGCCAATGCCACGTTCGAGGCCATTGTCATGCATGAGAATGGCCTGATCATCGATGGCAACGAACAGCTCGAGCATCTGATCGGTCTGCCTCTGGACCAGATGATTGGCCGTTCGATCGGCGACCTGGTCGATGAAGAGGGACGAAGGCGCCTGACGGAGGACCCTGATCCGGACCATGATGTGCTGCGGGAATTCACCGTCGTGCGTGAGGACGGCCAGGAGATCCCGATCGAGGCGCGCGGCCGCAATATCGAATATCGCGGACGCAAGATCCGCATCAGCTGCCTTGTCGATCTGCGCGAGCGCAAGGCCGTCGAACAGCGCATCCGGCATCTGGGCCAGCATGATCCGCTGACGGGACTTGCCAACCGCACGCTGTTTACCGAGACGCTTGCCCGACATGTCGAGCGCGCCACCAGTCATTGGGGTTGCGCCGTGGTCCTTGTCGACCTCGATCACTTCAAGGATGTCAACGATCTGCATGGTCATCCAGCCGGCGACGAAGTGATCCGCGAGGCGGCGCGCCGTTTGAGCCAAGCGCTCGGTCCGCGCGATCTGGCGGCACGCCTGGGCGGTGACGAGTTTGCCATCATTCTCGCCAATACCCATTTCAAGACGCAGGTCGAGGACTTCGGCCGGCGTCTGGTCGCAGCTTTCCGCCAGCCCTTCGACACAGGACAGGGCCAGTTGATCAAATGCAGCGTCAGCGTCGGTGGTGCCTTGTGCCCCGAGCATGCGGCCACGCTGGAGGAACTGATCGGTCGCGCCGACGTGGCACTGTATCATGCGAAGAAATCCGGCCGCAGCACGTTCAGGATTTTCCGGGACGGCATGGACGAACTGATCGAGAAGCGCCGCGCCCTGGAAGCCGATATCGAACGCGGACTGGCCAATGGCGAATTCGAGCTTTATCTCCAGCCACGGGTCAAGGCCGCCACGGCCCAGATTTCGGGTTATGAGGCGCTGGTGCGCTGGAACCATCCGGAACGTGGCATGGTCCAGCCGAACGACTTCATCCCCGTGGCGGAGGTCTCGGGCAAGATCGTCGCACTCGGAGCCTGGGTTCTGGCCGAGGCCTGCCGCCTGCTGGCAGCGCTGCCGGCGGACCTGCATGTCAGCGTCAACGTCTCGCCGGTCCAGTTCCGCCATCCCGATTTCCTCGCCGAACTGAGCCACAGCGTGGCGCGCCACGGCGTCAGCCCGCAGATGCTCGAGCTCGAAATCACCGAAAGCGTGCTGATCGATGACGACGACCGGGCGCTGTCGATCCTCAGCCACCTGAAACATCTCGGCTTCCGGATCGCACTCGATGATTTCGGAACTGGATATTCCTCCCTCAGCTACCTGAGCCGTTATCCCTTCGACGTGATCAAGATCGACCGCAGCTTCGTCACCGCACTTGGCACGGAAGAGACGGCCAATGCCATCGTTCGCTCGGTAATCGACCTCGGGAGCGGTCTGGGTATGAGTGTGGTGGCGGAAGGTGTCGAGACACTGGACCAGGCGCTCTATCTGGCGGCCGCCGGATGCGAGGAACTGCAGGGCTATCTGCTCGGTCGCCCGGTCCCGGTGGCTGAAGCACCAAAAATAGTGTCGCCTGACATTGCGGCTGAACTGCAAAAGGTTGCAAGCTTCGCTATGCGTACCGGCACGGGCACGGAGCGGAGATTCGCGAACGGATCTCAGACCTCTAAGCTGATCCGGCCGTTGTCCCTTGGGGCGTGACGACGACATCGTGGCATCCGACGGATCAGCGATGCGGGAAATGACATGGGAAGCCGACTTGGCTTTCAAAGCGTGACGCAGGGCATGGCCATGGAAATGTGGAATCTGGTTCTTTTTGTTGCCGAGGCGGTGTTGTATTTCGCCCTGATGACGGCACTGCTGCACCTGCGCACCCAGATCGGGCTCGGTGTCTTCCTGACCGCACTTGGCGTCATGCATTTCGTCGAAACCTACCTGGCCGCGGTCTTCTACGTCTCCCTGCCGTTCGGCATCGTTTCGCCCGGCTCCTCGATCTTCTTTGCCGGCAAGCTGATGATGATCCTGATGCTTTACATCAAGGAGGATGCATCGACGGTTCGCCAGCCGATCTATGGTCTCTTCCTCGGCAATCTCGTGACCCTGGCAATCGCCCAGTTGCTGCTGCTGCATTACAGCATCGAGCCGACGGCAAACCAGAGAGCCGATTTCAGTTTCCTGCAGAACATGGGTGCCCTGATGGTCTGGGGCACGACGCTGCTCTATCTCGATTCGATCGGCATCATCCTGCTGTACGAGCGGCTTGGCCGTTGGCTGCCGCGGCGCACCGTGTTGCGGTTTGCCATCTGCGGCACGGTGATCCTGGCCTTTGACCAGGTTGGCTTTTTTGTCTTGCTGAACCTTTTGTATGACGCGCCGGCCGATGTGTTCTGGGGCGGTCTGAAGGCGAAGATGGTCGCCGTGTTGATCTATTCGGCATTGTTCGCACTCTATCAGGTCTATTTCAGCCAGGGCCGCTTGGCGGGCCGCCAGCGCAAGGTTCGCGATGTTTTCCACGACCTGACCTTTCGCGAGCGTTATGAGGATCTGCTGGCGCGCACCGGACGCGATGGTCTGACCGGCCTTTTGGATCGCAGCCGCATGGAGATCGAGGCGCCGCGGCTGCTCGCCCTGGCGCTGAGCCAGAACAAGCCGGCGAGCATCGTGATCATCGACATCGACCACTTCAAGCAGATCAACGACCGATTCGGTCACCTGGTTGGCGACGATCTGCTGAAACAAATTGCCGAAGCCATGACCAAGGCCGTTCGGCCGCAGGACTTCGTTTTCCGCTATGGCGGTGAGGAATTCGTTCTCGTCCTGCCGGACCTTGGGCACGAGGAAGCGATGCGGATCGCAGACCGGTTGCGCAAGCGTGTTGCCGACGTGATCCGCAATCCGGATAGCGAGACGATCACGATCAGCATGGGTGTGGCAACCGCGCCGGCCGACGGCACAAGCCTGCATGCCGTCCTGTCCGTGGCCGATGTCAGGCTCTATCGCGCAAAGAGCGACGGCCGCAATCGCGTCATCGGCCATCAAGAGGCATAAAAAATCCGGCGAACCTGTCGCCGGATCTTCATTTCGAACGCAACTGCGGACGATCAGGCGGCCAGCGCCAGCTCTGCGGCCTTGGCATGGGCTGCGGCAACGGCCTTTTCGGCGGCTTCCGGACCATAGGCCAGGCCTTCGACATAGATCGTCTCGACCAGCTCGATGCCCATGAAGCCGAGGACGGTCTTCAGGTAGGGCTCGGCATGGTTCATCGGCGCGCCCGGGCCCGACGAGTAGACGCCGCCGGAGGCCAGAACCAGGTAGGCCTTCTTGCCGGTGGCAAGGCCGACAGGGCCGTTTTCCGTGTAGGTGAAGGTGAGGCCGGCACGGGCGACATGGTCGATCCAGGTCTTCAGCGACGAATAGATGTTGAAGTTGATCAGGCCGGTGCCGATGACGATCGTGTCGGCGGCAAGCAGTTCGCCGACCAGTGCGTCGGAAACGGCGGCGGCCTTGGCTTCGGCGGCATTGCGGTCTGCGGCTGGCTTGCGGATCGCGGCGGTGAAGGTGCCATCGACGTGATCAAGCGAATTCGTTGCCAGATCGCGCTTGACGACAGCGGCACCGGTCTGGGCGCTCAGCTTGTTCGCAAGGTCGGTGGCAACCGTGTTCGAAAGCGAGTCCGCACCGCGCGGGCTGGAGGTGATGAGAAGAATGGAAGACATGGGAATGTTCCTTGATCGTTGCGTTCGGCGTCTGGAGGACACGCCGCCGTGACCATCAGATAGTTACGTTTGGTCATCGATAAAACTGTGATAATGTCGATCGATAGTATCGAATAATTGGATGGCCCATGGACGCGAATCCCACACTCGACCAATTGCAGGTTTTCCTCGCTGTTGCCGATGCCGGCAGCTTTTCCGCCGCTGCCCGGCAGCTCAACCGGGCGCAGTCGGTGATCAGCTACACGATCGGCAATCTCGAGACGCAGCTCGGCGTCAGCCTGTTCGAGCGCAACGGCGCCCGTCAGCCGAAACTGTCGGAAGCGGGCACGGCGATGCTGGCCGATGCGCGTCGCATCGTCAGCGACCTGCGGGTCATGCGCGCACGCGCAACCAGCATGAAACAGGGGCTCGAGGCCGAGGTTTCCGTGGCCATCAGCGTCATGGTCCCGACCGAAGTCATGGTTTCGGTGCTGAAGGAATTTCGCGACACATTTCCGTCCGTATCGCTTCGGCTGGAAGTCGGCGAGCTCGGCCGGATCATGGAACAGGTGATGAACGGCCGATCGACGATCGGCATCGGCGGCGCGCTGCTCAGGCAGGACGATTCGCTGCTGGTCGAACGCATCGGCCACAATTATCTGTTGCCGGTCGCCACAGCCGACCATCCGCTGGCCTTGTTGAACCGGCCGCTGACCTTGGCCGATGTGCGCGAGGAGGTGCAACTGGTGGTCAGCGATGCCTCCGAACTGACCGTCGGGAGAGACTTCAACGTCTTGTCCTACAAGACCTGGCGGGTCAGTGACATCGCGACCAAGCACCAGTTGCTTCGAAGGGGGCTCGGCTGGGGAGGCTTGCCGGCCTCGGTGATCCGCGACGATCTGATCAGCGGTCAGTTGGTGCAGCTCGATCTGGAAGCCTATGAGCAAGGCTCCTACAATCTTTATGCGATCCGCAAGACAGCCAACCCGCCGGGGCCGGCTGCAAGCTGGATGATCGGCGCGTTTCGCGAGCGCCTGTCCAACTGCCCGTCCGATTTGTCCGTCATTGTTCCGGACATGCGACACGAAGTCTTGGCCGTACCGGCTTGAATCGACTCCATGAAACGGTCTTGATCCAAGCAGATAAAAAGCCCGCGCTCTGATCGGGCGCGGGCCTGGCTGCGGCTCTTGCTATTGTGCCGTTCGGCGCTGTCAGAGTGTCAGGCGGAACTTGGCGAAGCCATCCACGCCGTCGCCGGCATCCTCGATCTTTGCCCCCTTGATGGCGGCGAGATAGTCGCGTGCCTTGGGGCCGGTCTCGAAGGTGACGGTGGTGTCGGCCAGCGGTGCGAACGACCAGTTTCCGTCAGCCTGCGGGTCGATCGTGCCCTGTTCGACGATGTAGCGCACGATGATGTCGCGATTGGTGTCCGGACCGACGAAGACGACCTTGTCACCGGCAATCTCCGGGAACTTGCCGCCGCCACCGGCGCGGTAGTTGTTGGTCGCCACGACGAAGCGCTGGCCGGGATCGATCGGATGGCCGGCAAACTGCAGATTGACGATGCGGCTTGATTCCGGATGGATCGCCTTGCCGTCCTTGTCGTAGCGCGGCGGCTTGCTCAGGTCGATCTGATAGGTGACGCCGTCGATCACGTCGTAATTGTAGGACGGGAAGTCCGGATTGATCAATGCGGCGTCCTTGGAGCCCGCTGTGATCTGGTTGAAGATGCCAGCCGACATTTCCAGCCAGTTCTTCACCTGCTCGCCGGTGATCGCAACCGCCTGGATCGTGTTCGGGTAGAGATAGAGATCCGCGACATTGCGGATGGCGATGTCGCCGGCCGGAACGTCGGTGAAATAATCGGCACCGCCGCGTCCGCCAACCTTGAAGGGAGCGGCGGCCGACAGCACCGGGAGGTCCTTCAGATCGCCATCCTTCAGCATGTCCTTGATATAGGCTGTCTGGGCGATCGAGACGATCTGCACCGACGGGTCGTCGGCGACCAGGGCGAAATAGGAATAGAGCGGTGCCGCGGTCTTGCCGACCGGGGTACGGACATAGTCGAGCGTTGCCTGATGCTCGCCGGCAACCGCGGCCACCACCTCAGGCTTGTCCTTGACGTCAGCGACCACCTTCTTGTTTTCGTCGCGATGCGAGATCGGCCGGGCTTCGCAGGTGAAGTCGACGATCTTCCAGCTGTTTCCATCTTTCTCCAGGAGCAGATCGATCAGGCCCATGTGAGAGCCCCAGAAGCCGGCCATGACGGCGGGCTTGCCGAGCAGCGTGCCCTTGACCGGATCGGCACCGGGCACGTCGACGAAATCCTTCGGGCCGGGGAAGACCAGATGCTGGTGGCCGGTGAAGATCGCATCGATGCCTTCGACGCCGGCGAGATAGAGCGAGGCGTTTTCCATGCGCTCGCTCTGGCCATGGCCGTCGATGCCGGAATGCGACAGCGCAATCACGAGATCGGCGCCTTCCTCCTTCATCCGCGGCACCCAGGCGCGCGCAGCCTCGACGATGTCGCGTGTTTGGGCATTGCCTTCCAGGTTCTTCGCGTCCCAGACCATGACCTGTGGCGGGACGAAGCCGATGAAGCCGATCTTGATCGGGCTTTCCGCGCCGGATCCGTCGCGGATCATCTTGTCCAGAATGACGTAGGGCTTGAAATGCAGCTCATCCAGCTTGGGATCGGCCGCCAGCGCGCCCTTGGTCAGGTTGGCGCAGACGATCGGGAAATTGGCCCCGCCCAGCGTGTTGAACATGAAGTCGAGGCCGTAGTTGAATTCGTGATTGCCGAGCGTGCCGCAATCATAGCCGAGCACGTTCATCGCCTTGATCACCGGATGCAGGTCGCCCGCCTTCATGCCCTTCTTGTAGGCCATGTAATCGCCCATCGGATTGCCCTGCAGCAGATCGCCATTGTCGATCAGCAGCGCATTGCCGGCCTCGGCACGAATCTGGTCGATGATCGAGGCGGTGCGGGCCAGACCCATCGTGTCGTTCGGCTTGTCGGCATAATAGTCGTAGGGCATCACGTTGACATGGATATCCGTGGTTTCCATCAGCCGCAGATGCGCCTGGCTGCCATTGGCTCGGGCGGCAAAGGGATGCAGGGTGACCAGAGCGGCCGTGGCGGCAAGGCCGCCGAGCAATGAACGGCGCGAGATCGGATGCAGGTCGAATGATGACATGGGGGCTCCTTCAGAAATACCGTCTTGAAAGTCGAGGAGTTTAGGTCGGTTTCAGAACAGTTGCACCCCGAAAATGACAGGGGTGTGATCTCCCCAAGCCTTTGCCAAACAGCCTACCGCCCGGGTGTATTCGCCGGGTCCCGGTGAAAATGCCGGAAATAGGCGGAGATCTGCGCAAGGGTATTGCTGGTCTGTGCGAATTCCAGCCCCATCTTGCCGGCCCGGTACCAGCGCACCGTGCCTTCGATCAGGCCAAGTTCCGTAGTCCTGACGGTGACCGTGCTGCCGCGTTTGGCCTCGATCCAGCCTTCCAGTTGCAGCGCCATGCCGGTGCGGGAAATGTCGATGACGCGGATGTCGATCTGCTGGCTGAGATAGTCCAGCGTGCCCTTGAATCGACAGCGGATGCGCTGGGTCTGACGTCCGTCCTGGCTGGCGCTGAAACTGTCCTGACGTGTGGCAGCAAGCATGTCTAATCGCTCCATGAAAAGGAATGAAAGAAATGCGGCCAAGGTTGGTGATGCGGATGAACAGGATCTGGGTAATCTCGTTAAAATGCGAGATTTTTACCTAGCAAAAATCAGGTATTCGGCCTCCGAGAGGGTGATTTTACCGTAAACTGACAGGGGTTTTCGCTGAATCGCAAAAAAGATGGATAGCGACGCATCCATCTTTTCGACGCTGACATGTGGTGGCGTCTGGCGCGATCAGCGCGTCAAGACCGGCCGGACTTCCTTGTGGAAATTGCGGAAATAGGCTGCCAGCTTGGCCAGGGAATTGCTGTTCTGCTTGATCTGGATGCCCAGCCTTCCGCCCCGGTTCCAGCGCACGGTGCCTTCGATCAGACCGATATCATCGCTCTCGATGACCACCGAACTGCCGGTTGCGGCATGAAGCTGGCTGTAGAGTTCGAGTGCAAGTCCGGTCCGGGAAATATTGATCATCCGGCCATCCGCTTCCTGCTTCAGATGGCGTACGCGACTGTCGACGCGACACCTGCTTCTCTGGGATTTGCGCACATCCATGTCGAGAGAGTTGCTCATTCGAGTGTTCCAGCCATTGATACCGGATCCACCGTAACGCCGAATCGTAAGAACCGATTGAATCCAATCGTTAGGATTTTTCGCAACCTTTGATTTTACAGTCCCACATTGGGACGATCGATGATTTCGCGCAGCGCAAAACTCGAATTGATCTTCACGACATGGGGAAGGGCGGACAGCCAGTCCCTGTGGATATGCTCATAGTCTTCGAGATCCTTGGCGGCGACCCGCAGGATATAGTCGTATTCGCCCGACATCAGGTAACAGACGAGGACATTCGGACAGCGCTTCACTGCGGCTTCGAATTCGGTCAGCGTCTTGGCGAACTGGCCCGACAGCGAGATATGCACGATGACCATCATCTTGTACTCGATCGCCTTGTGCGACAGGCGGGCATGATAACCGCTGATCACCCCGGATTTTTCCAGCATGTCGTGGCGCCGCGAACAGGCGGATGCCGACAGGCCGACTTTTTCGGCCAGGTCAGCATTGGTCATCCGTCCGTTCTCCTGCAGAGCCTTCAGGATGGCAAGATCGATGCTGTCGAGGGATGACATTCGAAGAATTCCTCAAGATGGGTCGATATGGTGCAATTATCTGCGAAACTTGGCCGACTGGCAAACCCATTTTGCAAGGACATTCGTCGGCAAGAATGGTTCAATTCAACCCTTGTTGAAGGCGCGGCTCAGCCGCCGAAATGGAGAGGAACGCTGTATGCGTGTCGGTTGCCCGAAGGAAATCAAAAACCATGAATATCGTGTGGGGCTGACGCCCGGAGCGGTGCGCGAATATGTGGCGCATGGTCACGACGTTCTGATTGAGACGGGTGCTGGCGCCGGCATTGGCGCAGACGACCATGCCTATATCGCAGCCGGCGCAAGGATTGCCGCCTCCGCCAAGGACGTGTTCGAAAAGTCCGACATGATCGTCAAGGTCAAGGAACCGCAGCCATCCGAATGGGTGCAACTGCGCGAGGGCCAGATCCTCTATACCTATCTGCATCTGGCGCCGGATCCGGAACAGACCAAGGGTCTGCTCGCATCGGGCGTCACCGCCATTGCCTATGAGACCGTGACCGACGAGCGGGGTGGCCTGCCGCTCCTGGCACCGATGTCGGAAGTCGCCGGACGTCTGGCGATCCAGGCCGGTGCCACCGCGCTGCAGAAGGCCCATGGCGGTCGCGGCATCCTGCTGGGCGGTGTGCCGGGCGTGCTGCCGGCCAAGGTCACAGTCATCGGCGGCGGCGTCGTCGGCCTGCATGCCGCCCGCATGGCTGTCGGCCTCGGTGCCGATGTGACCATACTCGACCGTTCGCTGCCGCGGCTGCGCCAGCTCGATGACCTCTTTGCCGGTCGCATTCACACCGTTTATTCGACGATCGATGCGCTCGAGCAGGAAGTGTTTTCCGCCGATCTCGTCATCGGCGCCGTGTTGATCCCGGGCGCTGCGGCACCCAAGCTGGTCACCCGCGAAATGCTCACCGGCATGAAGAAGGGCGCGGTCATCGTCGACGTCGCCATCGACCAGGGTGGCTGCTTCGAGACGTCGCATGCCACGACCCATTCCGACCCGACCTTTGAGGTTGACGGCATCGTGCACTACTGCGTCGCCAACATGCCGGGTGCGGTTCCTGTCACCTCCGCCCATGCGCTGAACAACGCGACGCTGGTGCATGGTCTGGCGCTGGCCGATCGCGGCATGCGGGCGATTGCCGAGGACCGTCATCTGCGCAATGGCCTGAATGTGCACAAGGGTCGCATTACCAACAAGCCGGTGGCCGACGCGCTCGGCTATCCGGCAGTCGCCGCAGAATCCCTGCTGAACGTTGCGTAAGGGCTAAGGATCTCTCCAGTCACCTTACCCAGCGTGACGTCTGCAGCGTTTGATTGAACGCGGCCAATTGGGCCGGCCAGCACGCTGGCCGGCCTTTTCTATGCTGGCGTTCAGAGTTGGTCAGTTACCCGCGCTCGATCCGGCACTGGTAGCAATTGTTGCGCGCCGAGCGCACATGCACATAGGCAATCGCCGGATCGGCCAGCAATGCCTGTGCCCGGTCGACGATCGCCGGGGTCGGCGTCACGGCACCGGTTCCATAGACAATGCGGTCGTCTGCACCATAGCCGCGCACGATATAGTCCGGGCTGTCCAGCATCGGCGGCAGCACCTCGCTTGCGGCATACCGCGTGCAGGGGTCTGCATGCAGGAAGATCGGTCCGGTTTCGGCATAGGGCTGCAGGCTCGGGAACGGGCGATAGGCGAGCGTCAGATAGGGCTGGCCTTCCTCGATGAAGCCGAGGCAGTGGCGACAGGGATAGCCATCGCCAGGCGACAGCCGTGTTTCCGGCGCAAGGCCGTAGGCATCCGGTGCACCGGCCTGGTAGGCGATGAGTTCGTCGGTCGCAATGGCGGTGAAGCCCAGGGTCATGATCGTTTCTCGCAAAGGGTCTGAGGGGCATTTGCGGCCATCATGCGAGGTTCATCCGGCCCGCTCCACCCGATTCCTGCGCGCCGGTGCGACATTCACCAAAAATGGAGGTTCTCTCGCCTATGCTGTTTCGGCTAGCGTCTTGTCAGCACAAGGGGCCAGCACAACGAGCCAGCACAACGGGGTCGGGGATTCCATGAGATATTTTACCACTGCGCTGATCGCGCTTGGCGGTGCTTGCGCCGCATTTTTCGCTATGCCGGCAGGTTCGGCAAAGGCCGATCTGACCCCGGAAGAGATCACCGAAGGCCGCAAATATGTGGTCAACAACGCGATCTTCATCCTCTTCCACGAAGGCGGCCATATGCTGGTCTCGGAACTCGGCCTGCCGGTTCTCGGGCGCGAAGAGGATGCCGTCGACGGTCTGTCCTCCGTGATGCTGCTGGAGAGCGAGGACGAGGAATTGCGGGCGGCAATGCAGGATGCGGCCGACGGCTGGTTCCTGATCGATGCGAACAATGCGCAGGGTGTCGAAGAGACGGATTTCCAGGGCACCCATGGCCTGAACAAGCAGCGCGCCTATGCGCTGGTCTGCATGATGTCCGGCAAGGATCCCGAATATTTCAAGGCGTTCATCGATTCGCTCGAGTTTCCTGAGGAGCGCCGGGAGCAATGCGTTGCGGAATACGAACAGACGCGCGACAGCTGGTGGGGCGTGCTCGATCCTTATGTCGACGATACGAAGACCTCGAATTTCACCGTCACCTATGAGCCGGCCGGCGACGATCTGCAATATGTCGAGGACATGCTGAAAGAGGGCCAGGTGCTCGAAGCGATTTCAGCGACCTTTGGCGAGGGATACAACATTCCCGATGGCATCAAGGTCACGGCCAAGACCTGCGGCGTGATCAATGCATTCTGGGATCCTGCGGCCCGCGAGATCACCTTCTGCTACGAGTTCGCCGCGCATCACGCCGATCTCGTCAGCCAGTATTTCGAGGAAAACCGTGCGCCGTCATCACCGGAAGATCAGCCGCAGGCTGACGAAAAGCGCGGCATGATATCCGCCCTCAAGGCTGCGGCCTCCGATCCGTAATGGCAGATCGGCCCGCTTCGCCGGTCGCGACGAAGCGGGGTTGCCGCCTCAATCAGAATGTCGCGCCGTCGCGCTTCATCAGTTGCAGCAGTTCCTGCTCGGTCATCGGCTCGACCAGTGCGTTGAAGGTCTCCACCGGGGAGAAGCCGAACTGCTGGTAGAGTTGCAGCGCGCGCGGATGGTCGAGCGAATTGGTCGTGACCGTGACCTTGTCCGGATTGCTGGTCCAGGCGGCATAAAGCGCCTGCAGCAGGAACCACTTGCCGATGCCGAGGCCGAGGCCGTATTCGAACAGGCCGAAATAGGACAATTCGACCAGTTTATCGCTTTCCTGCGACAGTTCGTAAAAGCCGGCCGGAGCACCGTTCACATAGAGAACCGAAATCGAGACCTTCGGATCGTGGATGATCGCCTTCAATGCGTCGTCGGTCATGCGCAGGCGCTCGTACCAGTGCCAGCGCGCGCCGACCTGGCGGTGCAGGAAGCGGTAGAAGGCGAGCGGAATTTCCTGGGTGCGCATGATCGCCGTCTGGATATTGACCGGCACCGGCAGGCTCGACTTCGGCGGTGCCGTCATTTCGAGACGGGTGACATGGGCGGTCAGCGGTCCTTCGGTCTTCGACGTCAAGGGTTCGGCCGAACCCGTCGTCACCGGTGTGTCAGTCTTTGACCCCCATTCCGACCAGGAGCCGTCATAGAGCGAATTGTCGGTATGACCGAGGGATTCCAGCGCCAGCGTCACGACCGCTGCGGTCACGCCGGATCCACAGCTGGTGACGACCGGCTGGGACAGGTCGATGCCGGCATTGGTGAAGATCGAGCGCAGGGTGGCGAGATCCTTCAGGCGACCATTTTCGGACAGCAGCGACGCCGGCACGCTGCGTGCACCCGGCATGTGGCCGGAGCGCATGCCCTCGCGTGGTTCCGGTTCCTCACCGGTGAAGCGGCAGGCCGGGCGGGCATCGGCAACCTGCCTATCGCCAGTGTCGGCGATCGCCGACATCTGGTCGAAGGAGGTGATGCGGGCGCGGTCGAAATGGGTTTCGAAATTGACCGGCTCCGGCTCCGGCAGATCGGTTTCCAGCTTGCGGCCACTGGCCTTCCAGCCGTCGAGCCCGCCGTCGAGCACATAGACGCGTCTGGCGCCCATGACACGGAACATCCACCAGACGCGCGGCGCCGAAAAGAAGCCCGGGCCGTCATAGATGACGATGGTATCGGTCGCGGAAATCCCGAGCTGGCCGACCGCATCGGCAAAGAAGGCCGGCGAGGGCAGGGAGTGCGGAAGACCGGTCGACTTGTCGGCGATCACATCCTGATCGAAGAACACGGCGCCGGGAATATGACCGCTCGCATATTCGGCAGCGCCATTGCGGTTATGGGCCGGCAGATACCAGGATGCGTCGACAAGCTTGAATTCGGGAGCCCCGAGATGCTTTTCGACCCAGTCTGCTGAGACGACGAAACGGCTTCTTTCCCCGGACATGCTGTTCTCCCGTGCCTTGTTTCAGGCGGAGACCTCCGGAACACCAAAGCGGATGCGGAACCGGCGGTTCTCCTTGCCCTTTTTCTCGATTTTGGCGATATGAATCGCGCCGACCTCTTGGGTCTCCGAAACATGTGTGCCGCCGCAGGGCTGGCTGTCAACGGCGGAGTTCTCGCCGATCGCGACAAGGCTGACCCGGCCAAGCCCGACAGGCGGGCGGACATTCTTCGACTTGACGATGCCGGGATTGGCGACGAGCTCGGCATCGGTGATCCACTGCAGATAAACCGGATGGTTTTCCGCAATCAGCTTCATCAGGTCGGCTGTGACCTGATCCTTGTCGATCGTCTCGGACATGTCGAAATCGACCCGGCTTTCCTCTTCGCCGACGGCAGCCCCCGTAATCGGAAAGGGGCAGACGACCGAAAGCAGGTGGCAGGCGGTGTGCATGCGCATCAGCTTGTAGCGTCGCGGCCAGTCGATATGCAGAACCAGGGTTTCACCGACCGCCGGCGACGGCTGGCCCTCGGCCGGCTGGTGCAGGATGATGTCCTTCGTCTCGCCATGGCGCGTCAGCGCGATATCGATGCGCGAACCGTCCTGCCGTTCCAGAAAGCCGAGATCCCCGGGCTGGCCGCCCGAGGTGGCATAAAAACAGGTCTGGTCGAGTTCGATGCCGCCATCGTCATGGATAGCCGTGACCACCGCTTCGCATGTCGAGAGATAGAAATCGTCGCGATAAAGAGCGGTGGTCGGCATGCTATTCCTCAGGCAGTTTCAAAAGGCAGGTCGAAATCGGCGCGCTTTTCCATCCAGCCCGGCACCGGCAATTCCTTGGAACGCAGGAAGTCGGGATTGAACAGCTTCGACTGATAGCGATTGCCATAGTCGCACAGGATTGTCACGATCGTATGGCCGGGGCCGAGATCTTTCGCAAGCCGGATGGCGCCGGCAATGTTGATGCCCGACGAGCCGCCAAGGCACAGGCCCTCGTTTTCAACCAGATCAAAAACGATATCGAGCGCCTCGGAATCCGGGATCTGGTAGGCATGATCGGGCGTGAAACCTTCGAGATTGGCGGTGATACGGCCCTGGCCGATGCCCTCGGTGATCGAGGAGCCGGAGGATTTCAGCTCGCCGTTCTTGTAGAATTCATAAAGGGCGGCACCCATCGGATCGGCAAGGCCGATCTTCACTTCGGGCTTGAGGTTGCGCAGGCCAATGCCGGTGCCGGCCAGCGTGCCACCCGAGCCGACGGCGCAAATGAAGCCATCGACGGCACCACCGGTCTGGTCGAAGATCTCGCGCGCGGTCGTTGCGATATGGGCATCGCGATTGACGGTGTTGTCGAACTGGTTGGCCCAGATCGCGCCATTCGGCTCGCTCTTGGCAAGCTGGGCTGCCAGCCGGCCGGAAATCTTCACGTAGTTGTTCGGGTTCTTGTAGGGAACCGCAGGCACCTCGACCAGCTCGGCACCGAGCAGCCTGAGCGCGTCCTTCTTTTCCTGGCTCTGGGTCTCTGGAATGACGATGACGGTGCGGTAGCCGAGCGCCTTGGCCACCAGCGTCAGGCCGATGCCGGTATTGCCGGCCGTGCCCTCGACGATCACGCCGCCTGGCCGCAGCAGGCCGCGCTTTTCCGCGTCGCGGATGATGAACAGGGCGGCGCGATCCTTGACCGATTGGCCGGGGTTCAAGAATTCGGCCTTGCCGAGAATGGTGCAGCCGGTCGCCTGGGAGGCGCCCTTCAGCCGGATCAGCGGCGTATTGCCGATCGCCTCGAGGACGGAGGGATGAAATGCCATGAATATCTGCCTTTTCGTCTTGTGCGAACACTAGAACCAAATGCGCGGGGAAGAAAACCACATGCCGATGCATTTTTGTCCTTCTGGACAAGATTATGCGGGCGAAGCGGTCTGCGCGGGACTGAAACGCTCTTTTCCGCTTGGGGGCAGGCAAAGGCAAGGAATAGCATTTCGCGCCGAGGTGGGGGCAGGGAAAATGCGTTCGGAGTGGGCTACATTCGCAAGGCTGTCGAACCGGCTGCTTTCATGCGTCGCAAAGTCGATCAATAATGATGGCGGCATTGCGCGATCAGGAGCCCGTCTTCCGTCGGGCGATAGACGAGCCGATGCTCCGGGTCGATGCGCCGCGACCACCAGCCACGCAGATCGCCCCGCAGCGGCTCCGGTTTGCCGATGCCCTGAAACGGTGACCGGCTGGTTTCCCTGATCAGGTGATTGACGCGCGCCAGCATTTTTGGATCCGTGGACTGCCAATACAGGTAGTCCTCCCAGGGACGCTCATGAAAGATGAGCTTCACTCCGAAAGCTCGCGCACGTCGCCCTTGCCTTCATCGAGGTCCCGCACCGCTTCGAGCAGGCGTTCGGCGTTGCGGGGGCTTTTTAGCAGATGCTGCGTTTCCTCATAGGAAGCGAAGTCCTCCACCGACATCAGAACGGCGGCAGGCTTGCCGCGATCACGGGTGATCAGCACGGGGGTATGGTCCTCCGTCACGCTGTCGAGCAGGGAGGCCAGGTTCTTGCGCAGGTCGCTGTAGGATGTGGTTCTCATGTGCTAATTGTACCTGATTGAGTACGGCAGACAAGGGCTGTCGCGGTCGGACGCATGCGCGGTGAACGCCGACTTCCATCTCCGCTCTCGATGGATGCAGTGAACTGGACGCATCAGGATCGCCCCCTCATTCCCCCTTCAGCCCCTGCAAGGCCGAAAGCGCTTCGTCTCTCGCCTGCTTGTGATCGACGATCGGGCTGGGATAGCTCTTCCCAAGCATCACGCCGGCTTCTTTGAGCACAGTAAGCGGTGCCTCGAACGGCCGGTGGATATAGGTGTCGGGCATAGCCTTCAATTCGGGCACGAAGGTGCGGATATAGCGCCCTTCGACGTCGAATTTTTCGCCCTGGGTGATCGGGTTGAAGATGCGGAAGAACGGCGATGCGTCGGCGCCGGAGCCGGCGACCCATTGCCAACTGGCGGCGTTCGACGCCGGATCGGCATCGACCAGCGTGTCGCGAAACCAGCGCTCGCCGCAGCGCCAGTCGATCATCAGGTCCTTGATCAGGAAGGAGGCGGCGATCATTCGCACCCGGTTGTGCATGTAACCGTGGCGCCAGAGCTGGCGCATGCCGGCATCGACGATCGGATAGCCGGTCTGTCCGCGCTGCCATTTTTCCAGGAGATCCGGTGCCGACCGCCACGGGAAGGCGTCGAATTTGGAATTCCAGTTCTTCGATTTCAGATCGGGGAAGTGAAACAGAAGGTGGTAGGAGAAGTCACGCCAGACCACTTCCTTGCGGAAATGGATAATGTCCTCGGAGGCGAAGTGCCCGGCAAGTCCGCGTGTCGCGTGCCAGATCCGGGCCGGCGAGATTTCACCCATCGCCAGATGCGGCGACAGCATCGACGTGTTCGGCCGGGCAGGGAAGTCGCGCAGGCTGCGATAGCCGGCAAGGCCGTTTTCGATGAAACTGTCGAGCCGCTCCAGCGCGCCGGCTTCACCTGGCTGCCATATCTCGGAAAATTCGGAAGCCCAGTTGGGCTTGCTCGGAAGAAGCGACCAGTGGTCGAGCGGCTCGCTGTCCGGCCAGTGCGGTGGTGAGGCAAGGGAGGTCGGTGCGGGTGCCGGCTCGCGTGGTTCGCCGGAGCTCTCCAGCGCTTTCCAGAACGGCGTGTAGACACGGAAATTGGTGCCGGCGCCGGTTGTGAGCCGTGTCGGCTCGTGCAGGATCTGGCCGGCGAAGGTGCGAACGACTAGACCGTCCTCGGTCAGCCGCGCCTTGATCGCCTTGTCGATGGCAATGCCGGGCGGATCATAGCGCCGGTTCCAGTAGACGCTGCCGGCGCCGGTCTCGTCGATCAAATGATCGAGCACCTGTCCGGCTGGCCCGCTGCGCAAAATCAGCCGGCTGCCGATCGCCTCGAGCGACTTGGCAAGCGCGACGAGGGAATGATGCAGCCACCAGGTCTGCGCCGCCCCAAGCGGACCTGTCTCCGCAGAGGCAGGCTCTCTGATATAGACGGGAATGACACGTCGCCCCTCATCCGCTGCCGTGGCCAGAGCTGCATGGTCGTCGAGACGCAGATCCTTGCGGAACCACAAAATCAGGGGTTTGGTCGAGGGCATTCCGGATACTCATCTGCTGTTTAACCCCCTGATACGAAGGAACAGCGCGGGAGGATCATACTGGAGTGGGAATTAGCAGGGAAAAAGGTTCGAAATCGCGTTCAGGCGGCCGTCAGCACGGCGGGGGAACGGTGACGTTGCTCGGCATGAATCAATGCCATGATTTCCGTCGCATTTTCACGAACATAGAGGCGATGGAGCTTTTCCGCGACCGGCGCATTTGTCAGCAGGCAGGTGTATTTCTCCCGATCGTACCAGCGGAAATCCACCACATTGTCCATGTTCACGAAGAGGGGAAAGCCGTCCCCGTCATGAAGCTGGATCCACATCTGCAATCTCCCATACGTCATTTCGCAATGACCGACGGATAACAAGCAAAGATGAAGACGGAGTTGCCGCACCGCAAAAAGGCGAGCGGCGGGGAAGGGAAATGAGGTGGCCTCTGTGGATAAGAACAGGGATGGCCGGAAAGAGAAAAGGCCCGCGCTTGTTCAGCGCAGGCCTTTAGAATGAGATGGCTCCCCGGGCCGGATTCGAACCGGCGACCTGTCGATTAACAGTCGAATGCTCTACCGCTGAGCTACCAGGGAACAGCCGCTTGCCGCGGTGTGAGTGGGCTAATACAAATGCTGGTTCGATTTGCCAAGCGGTTTTTCAAAAAAAATGCATTCGGCTTGTTTTATTCTGTGGGCTACCCATTTCTTGGGCAGAGATAAAACACTGGAAAACGCCGGAATTGCAGGGAGTTTGACGATTGGCAGAGCGTAGATACCGGATAGATGCGGAACGGGGCCGACTTTGTCTCGGCAGCTTCGAAATCCCTTTTCCGCGGTCGCGCGGCGGTCGTATTGCCGCCGGATCGGCTCTGATCGGCGGCGGTTTCCTCGGCTTCTTGCCGATCCTCGGTTTCTGGATGGTCCCGGCAGGCCTGATCGTGCTCTCGCATGATCTGCCGTTTGTCCGCCGCAAGCGTCGGCGCATGGCGATCTGGTGGCGCAAGCGTCATCCGGACGTCAAGCGCGCCGGGACGAAGTGAAGCCGGAACCGCGTATGGGGCAGAATGCGGCGGTGCGGCCGTCGAACATTCCTCTCATCCAGAATTCGACACACCCGTATGTCAAATGCAAAGGCGCCGCCAAGGTTACCCTGTTAGGATGAGGTTTCATCACGAAACAGCCTGACGATAAACGGACGATCTGTCCGATGTCAGGGCAGGAGGTGCGATGAGCGAACCAGCGGAACATTCGGTGTCGGGAATCATGTCGCCCGTCGATCTTCGCGTGATGCAAGCGGCGATGCTCATGGCACGCGATGCGGGCGAGGGTGCGCGCACCGTCGATGACGTTGAGATCCTCGGCAGAGTCGTCATCAGGCTCTATGCGGCCGGTCTTGTCGATCCGGAAAAGCTTGCCGATGCGGCAGGCACGATGACCGGCATCGGGCTCATCAAGACTTTGCGGCAAGCGGTCTGAGATTTCCGAGTGCCGGGGTTTTCGAAAATTCCCCTTGCGCTCAATCTCGATCCGTTCTAAACGCCGCCCACCACTCGCTTTTAAGCAAAACGGACGGCCTCGTGGCGGAGTGGTTACGCAGAGGACTGCAAATCCTTGCACCCCGGTTCGATTCCGGGCGAGGCCTCCAACTCTTCCTTCAGCTTTGATGGTCTTGCGCATACATCGCGCAATGAATTCGCCATTTGCCGGCGGCTTTTACCGTTTCCCGTTGTCTCTCCTTTGTTATTAGACCCAGCCTTCCCGACCAGCTGTGATATTCTGCGGCTAACGGTCCGGTGTGTCTTGAAAGCCGGACGGCCTGCAATTAAGACACTGGGTCATGACACCGGCCGATATGGGGCGACAGACATGATGGACTACACAGCAGCACGCACCAAGATGGTCGACAATCAGATTCGCACGACGGACGTGACGTCCCACTCCGTGCTGAGCGCCTGTCTGGCCGTTCCGCGCGAGGCGTTTGTTCCGCCGCAACTGAAGCCGCTGGCCTATATTGACGAGGATCTTCTGGTTGCGGCTGCAGAAAATGGTGTTCCAGGCCGCTACCTCATGGAGGCATCGCCTCTCGCCAAGCTGCTGCAGCTTGCCGCGATCACCAAGGACGATCTGGTTCTGGAGATCGGTTGCGCAACGGGCTATGTCTCGGCGCTGCTGTCGTCGCTGGCCGGCTCGGTTGTCGCGGTCGAATCGGATGAGGCTCTGGCGAGCCGGGCAACGGAAACCCTGGCCAACCTTGGCTATGACAATGTCGCCGTCGTGACCGGTCCGCTCGAGCAGGGATATGCCGCCGAAGCGCCTTATGACGTGATCTTCGTCAACGGTTCGATCGAATTGCTGCCGGAGGCATTGCTGTCGCAGTTGCGCGAAGGCGGCCGCCTCGTGGCTGTCGTCGGTTACGGCAATGCCGCGCGTGCCCGTCTTTACGTCAAGGCGGACGGCGTCACGTCCTACACGGAATACTTCAACGCCTCGGTCAAGCCGCTGCCGGGTTTCCGCAAGCATGCCGAATTCGTGTTCTGATCTGGCGATCGAATTCCGGCATTCGGGTATTGGCAACTGGGCCTGCTTCGCGCAGGCCCTTTTTGTTTGCCGCAGGGCAACAAACCTGTGCATCACGCCAATTCGTTGCACTGCCGTGATTTTTTTCTGCGAAAGCGTATCCTAGGGTGGAGCGAATCGGCCGGGATGCGACTGGACGGCCGAGCATTCTAGGACAACGGGGATTAGTATGGCTCAGCCAAGCGTAGCGCGTGAACCGTCCATGGAGGAAATCCTGGCCTCGATCCGCCGGATCATCGAAAGCAATGATCCTGGAACTGCCAAGGATATGTCCGATGACATGCCGTCCATCTATGATGAAGAGCATGGCGAAATTGAAGCCGGCATGCATGGCGCCGGTGACGATCGCGGCTATGAGCCTGTCGAATTCACGCCCGCAAACGATCCCGGCCCGATACAGGCCGGCATTGGCATGAGCGGCAGCTATCGCGGCGACGTGCAGCCCGAGACGCGGCAGGAACAGCCGGAGGCCCCCAAAAGCATGTCGCTGGCGGATCTGGCCGCACGCGTGCGTTCCGCCTCCGAGCGTGCCGATCGCTACATGGTGCAGCAGACGGCAGTCGAGCCGGAGCCGCGCGTCGAAAACCCGCTGATGAGCAGCCGGCTCGCCGAACTGCGCGCACCGCAGGCGCGCCAGGCGGAACCGGAACTGCACGCGGTTGAAGAACGCAGCCATGCGACGATCGATTCGGTCGAAGTGCAGATGCGGCGCGAACCTCACCTGTCCTTCGAGCAGCCGGCCGACGTGCCGATGCAAGAGGTCGACTTGATCGAAGAGGACGTGGTGGAAGTCGAGATGGAAACGGCTGCGGCGCCCAGCGTCGAGCCGCCCGCCGACTTGCGCCCCCAGGACAACGCCGGCCAGAGCCTGAACGCGCTGGTGTCGGCTGCAACCGTGGAGCAGGTGTCGCGCTCTTTTGGCGAACTGGCAGCCGCCATCGACGGCCAGCAGCGCCGCTCGCTGGATGAAATGGCCGAAGACATGCTGCGCCCGATGCTGCGCGACTGGCTCGACGACAACCTGCCGACGCTGGTGGAGCGCCTGGTGCGCGAAGAGATTGAACGCGTCGCCCGCGGTCCGCGTCGCTAAATAAGACAAAGTCCGGGTTTAGGCCGCTCCGGGTTCCGGGGCGGCTTTTTTATTGACTTGGATTTGCCAGTCCTGTTTACCAATCCCACAACAAGAACTCCAAAATCTGGTCGGAAAATGCTCGAAAAGACATACGATTCAGCCGCCGTCGAACCGAAGATCGCGAAAGCCTGGGAAGATGCGGATGCCTTCCGCGCCGGTGCCAATGCGAAGCCGGGCGAGGACACCTTCACCATTGTCATCCCGCCGCCGAACGTGACGGGCTCGCTGCATATGGGCCATGCGTTGAACAACACGCTGCAGGACATCATGATCCGCTTCGAGCGCATGCGCGGCAAGGACGTGTTGTGGCAGCCGGGCATGGACCATGCCGGTATCGCGACCCAGATGGTTGTCGAGCGCAAGCTGATGGAACAGCAGCTGCCGGGCCGCCGCGCCATGGGCCGCGATGCCTTCATCGAGAAGGTCTGGGAGTGGAAGGACGAATCCGGCGGGTTGATCTTCAACCAGCTGAAGCGCCTCGGTGCCTCCTGTGACTGGTCGCGCGAGCGCTTCACCATGGACGAGGGCCTGTCGGCCGCCGTTCTGGAAGTCTTCGTCTCGCTCTACAAGGAAGGTCTGATCTACCGCGGCAAGCGGCTGGTCAACTGGGATCCGAAATTCGAGACCGCCATTTCCGACATCGAGGTCGAAAACCGCGAAGTTGAAGGCCATATGTGGCACTTCAAATATCCGCTCGCCGGTGGCGAGACTTATACCTATGTCGAGAAGGATGCCGACGGCAACGTCACCCTCTCGGAAGAACGCAACTACATCGCGATCGCCACCACCCGTCCCGAGACAATGCTGGGCGACGGTGCTGTTGCCGTTCATCCCTCTGACGCACGTTATGCCTCGATTGTCGGCAAGCTCTGTGAAATCCCGGTCGGGCCGAAAGAGCATCGCCGCCTGATCCCGATCATCACCGACGAATATCCGGATCCGACCTTCGGTTCCGGCGCGGTCAAGATCACCGGTGCGCATGATTTCAACGACTATCAGGTCGCGCGCCGCAACAACATTCCGCTCTATCGCCTGATGGACACGACCGCATCGATGCGCGACGACGGCGAGGTCTATGCCGACTACGCCGCCCAGGCGCTGGAGATTGCCAAGTCCGGCCATGTGCCGAGCGAAGAGGAAGTCGACGGCATCAACCTCGTTCCCGACGAATATCGTGGCCTTGATCGTTACGTTGCCCGCAAGCTGATCGTCGACGCAATCAATGCCGAGGGCCTTGCCGTTACCGTCAAGGATGCCGAAGGCAACGACATTCCCTATGTCGAGTCGAAGAAGATCATGCAGCCCTTCGGCGACCGCTCCAACGTCGTCATCGAGCCGATGTTGACCGACCAGTGGTTTGTCGACGCCAAAACGCTCGCCGAGCCGGCGATTGCTTCCGTGCGCGAGGGCCGCACCCAGTTCGTTCCGAAGAACTGGGACAAGACCTATTATGAATGGATGGAGAACATCCAGCCCTGGTGCATTTCGCGCCAGCTCTGGTGGGGCCATCAGATCCCTGCCTGGTACGGTCCGGACGGCCAGGTCTTCGTCGAGAAGACCGAGGAAGAGGCGCTGCACGCCGCCATCCAGCACTACATCGCCCACGAAGGTCCGTGGAAGGCCTGGGTCGAGGAGAAGCTTGAAAACTTCCAGCCGGGCGAGATCCTGACCCGCGACGAAGACGTGCTCGACACCTGGTTCTCGTCTGCGCTCTGGCCCTTCTCGACGCTCGGCTGGCCGGATGAGACGCCGGAACTGGCGAAGTATTATCAGACCGACGTTCTCGTCACCGGTTTCGACATCATCTTCTTCTGGGTCGCCCGCATGATGATGATGGGCCTGCACTTCATGAAGGACGAGGACGGCAATCCGGTCGAGCCGTTCCACACCGTCTATGTGCATGCGCTGGTCCGTGACAAGAACGGCCAGAAGATGTCGAAGTCCAAGGGCAATGTCATCGACCCGCTGGAACTGATCGACGAATACGGTGCCGACGCGCTGCGTTTCACGCTGGCGATCATGGCTGCGCAGGGCCGCGATGTGAAGCTCGATCCGGCCCGCATCGCCGGCTATCGCAACTTCGGCACCAAGCTGTGGAACGCCACGCGCTTCGCCGAGATGAACGGCGTCAAGGCGGATCCGAAATTCCTG
This sequence comes from Rhizobium sp. CECT 9324, assembly GCF_918741265.1. Classification (NCBI taxonomy): domain Bacteria; kingdom Pseudomonadati; phylum Pseudomonadota; class Alphaproteobacteria; order Hyphomicrobiales; family Rhizobiaceae; genus Rhizobium; species Rhizobium sp. CECT 9324. The sequence continues at coordinate 2,206,096 of NZ_CAKKMZ010000001.1, forward strand.
CCGGAAACGACGACGCTTGCAATCAATCGCTGGATCCTGACGGAACTGGCGCGCACCGAAAGCGAAGTCACCGAGGCGATCGCCGGCTTCCGTTTCAACGATGCGGCCGGCTCGCTCTACCGCTTCGTCTGGAACAACTTCTGCGACTGGTATCTCGAGCTGCTGAAGCCGGTCTTTGCCGGCGAGGACGCGCTTGCCAAGGCGGAAGCGCAGGCTTGCGCCGCCTATGTGCTGGAGCAGACCTACAAGCTGCTGCATCCGTTCATGCCGTTCATGACGGAAGAGCTTTGGGCCCATACGGCAGGTGAGGGCAAGTCGCGCGACACTTTGCTCTGCCATGCCGACTGGCCGGCACCGGAATTTGCCGACGAGGCGGCGGCGGCCGACATCAACTGGCTGATCGATCTGGTCACCGGCATCCGCTCGGTTCGTGCCGAGATGAACGTGCCGCCGGGTGCGATCGCGCCGCTGGTCGTCGTGGGTGCCAATGGCGTCACGCAGGAGCGTCTCGTGCATCACGAGGCCGCAATCAAGCGCCTTGCCCGCGTCGAGACAATCTCGCTGGCCAGTGTCGCACCGAAGGGGGCAGCCCAGATCATCGTCGGCGAGGCCACGGCCTGCCTGCCGCTCGGCACGCTGGTCGACCTGTCGGCTGAAAAGACGCGCCTTGAAAAGGCAATCACCAAGGTCGATCAAGAAATGGCCCGCATTGCCGGCAAGCTGAACAACGAGAAGTTTGTCGCCAATGCCAATCCGGAGGTCGTGGCGGCCGAACGGGAGCGGTTCCAAGAGCTTGAAGGGCAGAAGGCGAGCCTGGAAACCGCATTGAAGCGGGTTCTCGAGGCGGGCTGAATACTCGACGTGAAAAGAATGGTTTTCCAAACGCCAGGCCGAAATGCCTGGCGTTTGTGATTCTGGCCAACGATCTGCAAAATGCACGCAATTGCTGCATTGCGCGAAGAATCGCCCTTAATGCGGGGATTTTATGCTGCAACACAGCAACAGTTGCAAAATGGACGAAGTTTTCCCCTCTCTTTGACGTATGACGGTGCTGTGACGCTGGCGACACAGGTCGTGTTATTGTTGGAAAAAAATACCAAAACATCGCTGACGTGTGCGGATGTGAGCAATATTCATCCAAATCAGGTTATTAATGACGTGCACGTCAAATTAATTACGTAAAAATTTCTCCGTCGGAACAAATTGTCCACCTTTTGCGTGCGATTGTTATTCACACGGACGTGACTAAGATCCCAACTCACAGTTTTGCCAAAATTGGGGAGAGATATGGCGATACATTTGACCAAGAAACTGAGCCTTGCATTGCTGAGCGCTTGTGCGTTTGCCGGCGCAGCACAGGCCGGCGGTTTTGCCCGCGGCGATGCGGATACGGATATCATCTATGAAGATGGCACGGCTGTTTTCCGGGGTGGCTACACCTATGTGATGCCGGATCGTGACTACGACACTGTCAATGGTGTCGCGGGCACGGATGGCGCCCACACCGAGAACTACGGCGTTCCGTCATTCGCCGCGAAGTTTCGAATCTCGGACAACTTTTCTTGCGCGTTGACCTATACGCAGCCCTATGGAGCGGATTCGACGTATGGCACACAGGCGCAGGCGGCTGACCGTGCGGCGGATGTTGCCGGCGGCGGTATTCTAGGCATCGCAGGCACGTCAAATGCGGTGCGGTCTGCCGAATTCGACACCAATGAATATGGCGGAACCTGTGCCGTCAATTTTGCTGCCGGCAAGGGTGACCTTTATTTTATCGGTGGCGTTTTCTCGCAATCTTTTGACTACAAGGAAGTCAAAGACTTCGGGACGCTGGAAATGTCCGACTCATCCGAGTTTGGCTACAGGCTGGGCGCAGCCTATGAGATAAAGGAATATGCGCTGCGGGCAGAAGTCATGTATCGCTCGCAGATTGACCACAATGCTGACGGCACATTTTTGAATGCTTCTCCGTTGCTCCAGGGCGCACTGGGTATCCCGATCGGTGCATACAGGTCCGCTCGCGGATATGGCTCGCTTCCCCAGTCACTGGAACTGAACCTTCAAAGCGGAATTGCTCCCGGTTGGCTGGTCTTCGGGTCTGTCAAGTGGACGGATTGGAGTGTCCTTCAGTCTTTGAATTACACGATTGACGGCATCGCACGTGGCGGGGTTCTTATTCCACAAACCAAGGACTTTTTCTGGCGCGACGGTTGGACAATCAGCGGTGGCGTTGGTCACACCTTCACAGATACCGTATCAGGCGCTCTCAGTCTGACATGGGATCGTGGTGTGGACACAGGTGCGGACATCATGTCGGATACCTGGACTGTCGGTGCGGGTACACTGGTTAAGGCTGGCCCCGGCGTTCTGCGCCTTGGCGGTGCGGTGTCCTATCTCACGTCCGGGGAGCAAACTGTTGCCGATGGCGCGGACTTCAACGCCACGGCCGATGGCGACTGGGCCTATGCCGTGACCGCTTCCTACAAGATCGCGTTCTAAGCTTTACGCCTGAACGGAAGAAAGAAGCCCGGCTTGTCCGGGCTTCTTTTATGGCGGGAAGGGTGCTGGCGGTGCTCCAAAATGTGACGTTTATGCAACATGGCGTTTATCCTTCGAACGCCGCCTCCGAACGGCCGAATTTGTCCACATCCCGCCACAAACAGAGAGCACCGATACTTTCAAGAAACGTGCAGGGGCCGTTTCGAGTGTGTGGTGCGTGAGTTTTTACATGGGCCTTTCGGTCGCAGTTCACTTTCGAATTCAAGACGTTTTGACCGTAAGTGATCGGGTGTGTGCCCGATCTTTTCGTCGAAACAGAGCGCAGTTCATCGCTGTCCCAGTCTTGCCGGAAAGCTGGCCTAACCTTTGGCCCATGAGAACAAGTGCAAGCGTCCGGCGTAAAAATGGCGCCGTTGCAGTATCCGTCCGTGAACCAGATGTTCATCGGTTATTGAGTATCAAAAGATCAGACGCAGTTGGACTCGTCATGGTGACGGGGAGAGTGCGCTGATGTCTGTTTTGTCCTGGAAGAATTACGCAGCCATGCAAGTTCGCGATTGGAAATCCTCGGCTATTCTGCTGCTGTCGACGGCGCTGCTGTTCTCTTCGAGCCCGGCAGCCTATGCCTTTGACATCAATGGCAGCGTCAGCAAGGAATCCGGTCCCTTCGATCTCTTCAAGTTTGGCTTCAACGCCTACAAGAAGGGCCAGAAGGAGGAAGCCGTCGAAGCATATCGTTATGCCGCGGAAAAAGGGCATACCGGCTCGCGCTGGGCGCTAGCCAATATGTACGCGGCCGGCGATGGCGTGGTGCGCAACGATTTCGAGGCCTTCAAGATTTACTCCGAGATCGCCAGCCAGGGCGTCGAGCCGGGTTCTGACGATACCGGCTTCTTCGTCAACGCGCTTCTGTCGCTGGCCCGCTATTATCGTCAGGGCATTCCCGGCAGTCCCGTGAACACGGACCTCTCTCAGGCCCGCCAGCTGTATTTCCAGGCCGCGTCGACATTCGGCATTCCTGAGGCACAGTTTCGCCTGGCCCAGATGATCCTGGCCGGCGAGGGCGGTAGCGCCAATGTCCAGCAGGCGAAGAAATGGCTCAATCTTGCCCGCAAGAGCGGCCATGCCGGCGCCATGTCTGTATTCGGCAATGTCCTGTTCGAGGAAGGTCAGACCGTGCGCGGGCTCGCATTCCTGACGGCTGCCCTCGACCGCTGCAATGCCAAGGATTGTCCCTGGATGCAGGATCTGCAGGAACGGGCGTTTTCCATGGCGAGCGAAGACGACCGCCGCGTTGCCGTGGCGCTTGCCCCGGAAGTCTATCAGGAACAGTAACCACGCCGGCGTGCCTCGCCTGTGATGATCACGCGGTCTTGGTGGCCGTGCTCCATGTCAAATAGACATAGGTGTCTTCGACAAGCACGAAGCTGGCGCTGTTGCCTGTCGACTTGTCGATATGGGCGCCGCTTTCGGTAAGCGCGTAGCCGCCTGCGTACTCCCGTTTCAGCTCCGACCGGAGAAAGCTCGACCAGTCGCGTGTTGTGACGGATGTTGCGGTTTTGTCGCCGTCGACTGTGCTGCTGTCCCAGGCCGTGATCTGCTTGCCTTTTTCCGCGTCCGTAACCGTCAGCGTTCCGGCGTCGAGCGCGGCCAGCATCTCCTTCGCTTTCAGGGCGCCGTCTCCCGAACGCGACAGTTCCGTCAGCTTCGTTTTCAGGCTGTCCATGAACGTGCCGGTCTGGATGTCGTCCGATGTTTCCGTGAGCGCGGAGAGGCTGTCGTCCGCGCTGTCGCTGGCATTGAGCGCCTGCAACAGGCCGGTGCCGTAGGTATCGTCAGTGCCGTCGTCTTCCTGGCCGTAGGTCCGCATCAGGTTGGCAAGCGACGAATTGTAATAGTCGTCGTTGCTGCTGGCCTCGCTGTCGCTGGCCTGCTGGTTTTCCTTCTGCACTTTCAGAAAGATCTGCGTGATGCTCTGGCTTGCGGAATTGATCGATGAAACCATTTTGAATATAGCGCTCCCGTTCTATCGCCCTGCAAAGCTGGCGCGGGGTTCCGCAAAAGACCGCGGCCGAAAATGGCCCCCGATGCCTGCCTGACAAGCCTGCACATGGGTCTAGCGTGCCGTCCTTGTCCGGGGCTGGCGCGAATGGCGGCGGATGGGTGCGGCTGGCGTGAGCGGCAGCTCCGGCTTAAAAGCCGAAGATACCGGCCACCGGGACGTGGTCGGAGGGCTTTTCCCAGGCGCGCACGTGTTTTTCGATCGACGTCGAGCGCAGCCGGTCGGAGGCTTCGGGCGACAGCATCAGATGATCGATGCGGATCCCGTTGTTCTTCTGCCAGGCGCCGGCCTGATAGTCCCAGAAGGAATAGAGCTTGTCATCATCGGTTGTTGCACGCACCGCATCGATGAAACCGAGATTTTCCAGACGTCGGAACGCCGCGCGGGTCTGCGGCAGGAAGAGTGCGTCATTCTCCCATTGTTTCGGATCGCGGCTATCGAACGGTTCCGGGATGACATTGTAGTCGCCGGCCAGAATTAGCGGCTCCTCAAGCGCCATGCGGTCACGGGCAAACGCCTCGAGGCGCGCCATCCAGCGCAGCTTGTAGGGATATTTGACCGGGTCATAGGACGGGTTGCCGTTCGGCAGATAGAGCGAGCAGACACGCAGTACGCCGCCATCGACCGAAAACACGCCTTCGATGAAACGGGCCTGTTCGTCCGTGTCGTCGCCCGGCAGGCCACGATTGACCTCATCCGGCTTCATCTTCGACAGCAGTGCCACCCCATTGAAGCCCTTCTGGCCATGGGTTTCGACATGATAGCCGAGCGCTTCGATCTCAAGCCGCGGAAAGCCCTCGTCGACCGACTTGATTTCCTGCAGGCAGACGATGTCCGGTTGCGAATCTTGAAGCCACTGGCACAGGCTTTCGATGCGGGCCTTGACGCCGTTGATGTTCCAGGTGGCTATTTTCATCATGCACTCACACGGAGAAGCTGGTGCCGCAGCCGCAGCTGGCAACCGCATTCGGATTCTTGATCTGGAACGACTGGCCGAGAAGATTGTCGACGAAGTCGATCTCGGAGCCGGCCATGTAGATCAGCGAGACCGGATCGATCAGAACCGTCGCGCCATCGCGGGTAATCACGATGTCGTCGGCCATCTGTTCCTTGTCCAGGTCGAATTTGTAGGAAAAGCCGGAACAGCCGCCGCCTTCGACGGCGACGCGCAGGGCGTTCTTGTCGGTGTCGGCTGCGACAATCGCTGCGATTCGTTTCGCTGCGGCCTGGGAAAGTGTCACGTTCTGCGTCGTCATGTTGCCTCCTGACGGGTTCAAGGCCCGTGGAAAACCGGATTTATCGGCAAGGATCATCGCCTTGTCACGAATTGTACCAAAACTCGCAAGCTTCGCGTTTGCTATACCTGCATGATAGGCCTTGATTGGCCAACAGCCTTGCGGCTTCGTTCGCTATAGGTATGAAGGCTGAGGTAGCGCGTCAATGGGGAGCGGACAGCAGGCGAATGACGATTGACAAATCTGCACTGGGTTTCGGGTCTGGCGACAGGGCGGTTTTTGCCACCAATCCGTGGAAAAGCCGTGGACGCCTCTTTCCCGAAGACGGCAGCCTGACGCGTTCGGATTTCCAGCGCGACCGCGACCGCATCGTGCATACCACCGCTTTCCGCCGGCTGAAGCATAAGACTCAGGTCTTCATCGGCCCCGACGGCGACCATTACCGGACACGCCTGACCCATACGATCGAGGTGGCGCAGATCGGCCGGGCACTGGCGCGTGCACTGAAGCTCGACGAAGATCTTGCCGAAGGCGTGGCACTTGTCCACGATTTCGGCCACACGCCGTTTGGCCATACCGGCGAGGATGCCCTGCATGAGGTCCTGGAGCCCTACGGCGGCTTCGATCACAATGCCCAGTCGCTGCGCATCGTCACCAAGCTCGAGCGCCGCTATGCCGATTTCGACGGTTTGAACCTGACCTGGGAAATGCTGGAAGGCCTGGTCAAGCACAATGGCCCTCTGTTGACCAAGGCAGGCGAGGGCACCCGCGGTTCCGTGCCGCAGCCGATCCTCGACTACTGCGAGATCCACGATCTTGAGCTCGCAAGCTACGCCGGTCTCGAAGCCCAGGTTGCAGCCATTGCCGACGATATCGCCTATAATACCCATGATATCGACGACGGCTTGCGCTCCGGCTATCTGACATTCGAGATGCTGGAGGATGTTCCCTTTCTCGCCGGCCTGATGAAGGAGGTGCGCGATCGTTATCCCCACCTCGACGACGACCGCTTTACCCATGAAATCATGCGCCGCCAGATCACCCGCATGGTCGAGGACGTGATCGGCGTGGCGCAGGACCGGTTGAATATGGTCAAGCCGCAAAGCGTCGAGGATGTGCGGGCAGCCTCGATGACCATCGCCACCTTCTCCGACGCCATGGCCGAGACCGACAAGCAGATCAAGAAGCTGCTGTTCAGTCGCATATATCGCCATCCGGATATCATGCGCATTCGCGCCGCCGCCGCCGAGATCGTCACCGATCTGTTCAACGCTTACATGGCCGATCCGACGCTGATGAAGAGCCACTACTGGGTCAATCACATTTCCGGCTTGAACGATGGCGCAAAGGCCCGCCATGTCGGCGACTATCTGGCCGGCATGACCGACACCTATGCAGTGCGTGTCCACCGCGAGCTGTTTGACCGGACTCCCGAATTGCGATAGGCAGCGCTCAAATTTCAATAAGAGACGCAGGCATCAAGAGCCTGTGCGCAGGTACAAGTCATGAACCTTTTTGCCGATTTCGAAACCAGAATTAAGGCCGCGCTGGAGCAGATTGACAGCATTCGTGAAAAGCGCGAAAGCCTGGATTTTAGCCGCATTGTCGTCGAGCCGCCGCGTGATCCGAGCCACGGTGATGCCGCGACCAATGCAGCCATGGTGCTGGCGAAGGCGCTGGGTACCAATCCGCGCGCGCTGGCCGACATTATCGGCGAAAAACTGAAGCAGGACCCGGATATCGCAGAGGTTGGCGTTGCCGGTCCGGGCTTTATCAATATCCGGCTCTCGACCGCCTATTGGCAGCGCCTGCTGGCGACCATCATTACCGAAGGAACGGATTTCGGACGCTCGAAGCTCGGCCGGGACCGCAAGGTCAATGTTGAATATGTTTCGGCCAATCCGACCGGTCCGATGCATGTCGGCCATTGCCGCGGCGCCGTGGTCGGCGACGCGCTGGCCAACCTGCTCGGCTTTGCCGGCTATGACGTGACCAAGGAATACTACATCAACGACGCCGGTGCGCAGATCGATGTGCTCGCCCGTTCGGTGTTTCTGCGTTACCGCGAGGCGCTCGGTGAAAACATCGGCGAGATCCCTGCCGGTCTTTATCCCGGCGACTATCTCGTGCCTGTCGGCAAGGCGCTTGCCGAAGAGTATGGCGTCAAGTTGCACCAGATGCCGGAAGATGACTGGATGGCGATCGTCAAGGAGCGTGCCATCGAGGCGATGATGGCGATGATCCGCGCGGACCTCGCGCAGCTCAACGTCCATCATGACGTCTTCTTCTCCGAGCGTTCGCTGCATGCCAATGGCGCCGCTCGCATCCGCACCGCCATCAACGACCTGACCTTCAAGGGCCATGTCTATCGCGGTGCGCTGCCGCCGCCGAAGGGCCAGGTACCGGAAGATTGGGAAGACCGCGAGCAGACGCTGTTCCGCTCGACGGAAGTCGGCGACGACATCGACCGTCCCCTGGTCAAGTCCGACGGCTCCTACACCTATTTTGCCGCCGACGTGGCCTATTTCAAGGACAAGTTCGACCGCGGTTTTTCCGAGATGATCTATGTGCTCGGCGCCGACCACGGCGGCTACGTCAAGCGCCTGGAGGCGGTCAATCGTGCCGTATCCGAAGGCAAGAGCAAGCTGACGGTGCTGCTGTGCCAGCTCGTCAAGCTATTTCGCGATGGCGAGCCGGTCAAGATGTCCAAGCGGTCGGGCGATTTCGTCACACTGCGCGAAGTGGTCGAGGAAGTCGGTCGCGATTCGGTGCGTTTCATGATGCTCTACAGAAAGAGCTCCGAGCCGCTTGACTTCGACTTTGCCAAGGTCACCGAACAGTCGAAGGACAATCCGGTGTTCTACGTGCAATACGCCCATGCCCGCTGCATGTCGGTCTTCCGTCAGGCGAAGGAAGCATTCCCGGACCTGGAAATTGCCAGTGTCGACCTGTCAAAGGCCGTGGCTGGGCAGATCTCCGACCCGACAGAGCTTCAGCTGATCGGAAAACTGGCCGAATACCCAAGAATTGTGGAGGCTGCGGCACAGTCGCAGGAGCCGCATCGGCTTGCTTTTTATCTCTATGATCTGGCAAGCTCCTTCCATGCTCACTGGAATAAGGGCAAGGATTCGCCCGAATTACGCTTTGTTAACGATAAACATAGAGAATTAACCATCGCCAGGCTTGGGCTGGTGCATGCTGTCGCCTCCGTGTTGAAGTCGGGACTGGCCATTACTGGCACCGAAGCTCCGGTAGAAATGCGATAGTACTGTCACCATTTCCCCGCATTGCTCTGGCAGGCGTATTGTCGCGTGAGTGAGTGGATTTAGGTAATGGTACAGAAGCAAGCCGCAAACAGCATACGATCGCAGGGCGATAGCTTCGCGGATGATGATCCGTTGGCGGAGCTTGCCCGCATCGTCGGTTTCGATCAGCCGTTGAAGCGGGACCCTGTTGTCCAGCTGCCGGCGATGCGGGATACGTCTGAGCAGGACTTCAATCTCGAGGACGAGCTTCTTCGCGAGTTCTCGGATTATGAGGCGCCTGTATCGAGGCAGTCCCCGGACGAACAGCGCCTGCCTGCGCCGGAGCCAGTTGTTCACTATCATGAACCGGCTCATCATGCCTATGAAGCGCCGCGTGCCGAGCCAGAGTTCCGGCAATTCAACGCTTTCGACGATGCGCCCTTTGGCTTCGAGCCCGAACTGCCCGCCGCGCCAGTGGAAGCTCCTGTGCAGTACGAGCCGACTTTTTCGGCGGATCTGGCCGACGAGCTGGAAATGGCTGTGGCCGAAATCGAGGCACCGCGCGCGCCGACGCGTGTCGAGGAGCCGCCACGTTTGCGTTTGCCATTGGCCAATTTTGCTCCGACGCCTCGGATCGAGCCTGTCTTGCAGCCTGTTGCGGCTCCATCGCCGGTCGCCGTGCCGGATGCTGCGTTGGATGACGTCGAGCTCGCACCTGTCGCGACGCGCCAGGCGTCGGTTCAGGTCTCCTTTGACAAGCCGGCTTTTGACTGGTCGTCTATCTCTGTCGAACCTTCCGTCTCTGTCGAGCCTGAAGCGCAACGGGTCGAGCCTGACGAGATTGCCGTACCGGAGCTTGGCGACTTCTCCTTTGATTTCTCCGAGCAGTCGGACGATGTCGAACCGGTATCGGCAGCGCCGTCACGCCAGGTGGGGCGCAGCGAGCCCGATTTCGGCTTCGATTTTGCCAATACTATGCCGCGCGGCGAAGTCGTCGATATCCATCCAGCAAGCCCGGCGCCTGTTGTCGAGCCGGTTGAGGTTGCGCCTCCTTTGGCATCGGCCCGTCCCGCCTTGGCGGCGGATGAGGATTTCGACCCCTTCGTCGACCACGATTTCGAGCTTCAACTGGACGAGATCGATCTCGATCTCTCCGACATCGAACCGGTTGTCGAACGTCCGGCCGTTCAGGCATCGGTCGCGCCCATTGCCTCCACTCAGGCATTCGTCTCGGCGGTGAGCGTCAATTCGGTCAAGGCCGAGCCGTTGGCTGCGATTGTCGCGGCACCGACGCAGCCGGTTCCGGTCGCAGCGCAGCCCATCGCCACTTATGCGCCGACTGTAACGGCGCAATCGCCAGTTCAGGCGCCAGTTCAACCGCAATTTCAGCCGCAGGCGCGTGCGCCGGAGCCCGTTTCGCCGGTCGTGCCCGATTTCGAAGACAATCTGGGCTTTGATCCATCGGAGATTGCTGAGCAGGACGAGCAGATCGAGAGTTTTTCGGGCATGGACGTGCCGGAAGTGCCGGTGGCCGAGGCGCGCCCGCAGCCAGCCCCGCAGGCCGACTATGATCTCGACATTGATGCCGAACTGGCCTCGCTGTTCAATGAGCCGGCAGCGACGCCGCCGCCGGCAGCCCCACTGACCACCACGGGCCGCGTTGCCGTCGAGCCCCCCAAGCCTTCGGCAGCCAAGCCGCCGATGGACGAGTTCGAAGCCTTCGAACGCGCGCTTGAGGAAGACTTCCGCACGTCGTTGAATTCGACCCAGACGTTTGAACGCGAGACCCGCGGCCATATCACCATTGCCGGCGAAGCGCGTGGCTTCCGCCGTATCAAGCCTTATCTGATGGCGGGAACTGCTGCTGTCGTGCTGTTGCTGGGCGCTGGCGGTCTCTATGCCTGGCTCGGCACCGGTTCGGTCGGCTCCATCTCCAGCGGCGAACCGCAGGTCATTGCCGCCGACAAGGATCCGGTGAAGATCGTTCCGGAAAATCCGGGTGGCAAGTCCGTGCCGAACCAGGACAAGGCGGTCTATGATCGCGTGGCCGGCAACGGGGTGGAAGACCCCAAGCAGACAAGCCTGATTTCGTCTGAAGAAGAGCCGATGGATGTTGTCCAGCGCACGCTCATTCCCGAAAGCCTGCCACTGGAAGGCGAGAGCCAGGATGGCGTGATTGCCACCCCAGTCGGCGAGACGGAGGACCCGCGTCTGCTGCCGGATGGCCAGCCACAGGAAACCGCTGCAGCCGCCGAAGATCCCGGCACCATCACCCCGCGCAAGGTCCGCACGATGATCGTTCGTCCGGATGGCACGCTGGTCGCCCAGGACGTTCCGGAAGTGGCGACCACGACACAGACAGCCGCCGCAACGCAGACGGCGCCCGACACGGCAATCCCTGTCCTTGCTGCGCCGAGCCAACCGGTCAACGCGACGGATGTCGTCAAGCCGATCGAAACCAGCGTTGTCCCGCCGGCTGCGACACCGGCCGCGTCTGCCCCGGTTGAAACGGCAGCGGTCGCTCCTGTCGAAACGCCGTCCACGGACATGACCGGTACCCCGGCGCCGACTGCGCCGATTCCGACAAGCCGCCCGGCCCAGCAGCCTGTCAATGTCGTCGGCACCGTGACGGATCAGGGCAACGTGCGTCCGGCTCCGGCCGCAGCGCCGCCACAGGCTGCCCCGACTGAAACGGCAGCGGTTTCACCAGCCGCAACCGCGCCAGCCGCACCTTCGACACCGGCAGCGTCTGGTAGCTATGCCATCCAGATTGCCTCGCTGCCGTCTGAAGCCGACGCACAGAAGAGCTACCGCAACCTGTCGGGCAAGTTTGCCGGCGTTCTCGGCGGTCAGCCTTACGAGATCCGCAAGGCCGACATCCCGGGCAAGGGCACGTTTTACCGCGTCCGTGTCGGTGCCGGCAGCAAGGCTGAAGCCGTGGCGCTGTGCGAGAAATATCGCGCTGCTGGTGGCAGTTGCCTGGTTTCGCGATGAACTTGCGACCTTGGATTGGATAATTTGGGAGGCGGGACCATGGGTTCCGCCTTTTTTCTGTGTATGAGGCATGTCCTCCCACGCCCCGCCGCTTCGGCTTTTGTCCCTCCGGAACTATGATTCAGGCCATGAACCAGAAAAGCATCCCTTCAAAATCCATGATTCTCGGTTGTCTTGGTCAGCGCCTGACAGCGGATGAAAAGGCCTTCTATCGCGATGAGCAGCCCTGGGGCTTCATCCTGTTCGGCCGCAATATCGGCGAAGCGGCGCAGATCCAGGATCTGGTTGCCGAAATGCGCGAGACGGTTGGCGGGCGCAATGCCCCGGTGCTGATCGACCAGGAAGGTGGACGCGTGCAGAGGATCCGAGACCCGATCGCGCCGCGTTATCCATCCGGCGCCATGATCGGCGAATTATATCGCGCTGATGCTGAGAAGGGGCTCCGGGCCGCCTGGCTGCTGTCACGTCTCCATGCTTTCGATCTCTATCGGCTCGGTATCAATGTCGATTGCCTGCCGGTTCTCGACGTGCCGGTGGAGGGGGCCAGCAATGTGATCGGTGATCGCGCCTATGCGACGGACCCGCAGATCGTTGCCGCCATCGGTCAGGCGGCGGCCGATGGCTTGAAAGCCGGCGGCGTGCTGCCGGTGATGAAACATATTCCGGGCCATGGCCGCGGCATGGCCGACAGCCATCACGACCTGCCGGTCGTGACAGTGCCGCGCGCCGATCTCGAGGCGCATGATTTCCTGCCGTTCAGGGCGCTGCGCAACGAGTTGATGGCTATGAGCTGCCATGTGGTATATTCCGATATCGATCCGGACCACCCGGCATCGACGTCGCGGATCGTCACCGACGAGATCATTCGCGGGTCTATCGGTTTTGAAGGGCTGCTGATGTCGGACGATATTTCGATGAATGCCCTGAAGGGTACGATCGGCGAGCGGGCCGAGCGCATTGCCGGCGTCCTCGACATCATCCTGCACTGCCATGGTCATATGGACGAAATGCAGGCGGTTGCTGCCGCCGCCTCCGAACTGTCGGGTGCCGCGCGGACAAGGGCTGATGCCGTCGAGGCGGCCTTCGGGCTGCCGGATGACAGCGACGAGCAGGCCTTGCGCGACGAGTTCGCTGCGCTTCTGGCCGTTGCCTGATGGTGCGCGGCCCGGTCCAGCCGACGATCGTCAATCGTCCGTCGAACGCCGAGACCCCGGCGCCGATGCCGATGGACAGTCTGTGGCAGGACAATGCCGAGGACCGCGCAGTCACCGATCCGGCGCTTTTGATCGATGTCGCCGGTTTCGAAGGGCCGCTCGATCTTCTGCTGTTCCTCGCCCGCAATCAGAAGGTCGACCTGTCGCGGATTTCCGTGCTCGCGCTGGCCGAGCAATATCTGCAGTTTGTCGAAAGCGCGCGGCGCATCCGTCTTGAACTGGCGGCCGACTATCTGGTGATGGCCGCCTGGCTTGCCTATCTGAAGTCGCGGCTGCTGATCCCGCAGCAGGCCAAGGACGACGGCCCCTCCGGCGAAGAGATGGCCGCGACGCTCGCCTTCCGGCTGAAGCGACTGGAGGCGATGCGCGATGCAGCCACGCGCCTGATCAACCGCAACAGGCTTGGTCGCGACGTCTTTGCGCGCGGCGCGCCGGAGCATGTGCCGCGTCGCAGCGAAAGCGCCTATGAGGCGACGCTTTATGACCTCCTGACCGCCTATGCGTCGCTGCGCCAGCGCCAGGCCGTCACCCAGGTGACCATCGAGCGCCGCAAGGTCTGGTCTCTGGTCGATGCGCGCGGCATGTTGACCCGCATGATTGGCGAGATCGACGACTGGACGGCCCTGGAACACTATCTGTTGCGTTACCTGCCGAGCGAGGAAGAGCGGGTGACCGCGATCGCCAGTTCGTTTGCCGCCTCGCTGGAACTGGTGCGCGAGGGACGGCTGGAGATCCGCCAGGAGGGGGCGTTCCAGCCGATCTTCATGCGCAGCGGTCCGAAGGCGCAAGCCCTGAAGTCGGTGGAGTGAGGCGCGCATGAGCGGCAGTGATCAAAACGACGTCATCGACGACCAGGATTTGAAGACCGGCAAGGCGATGACCGATCCGCAGCTGGCTTTCGACGAGCGCGAGGCGCTGCGGATTGCCGAAGCGCTGGTGTTTGCCTCTGCCGAGCCGGTGTCCACGCATTTCATTGCAGAACGCCTGCCGCGCGATATCGACGCATCAACGATCCTCCATCGCCTGAAGGACGAATATGCCAGCCGCGGCGTCAATCTGGTTCAGGTGGATGACTATTGGGCCTTCCGCACGGCGGCCGACCTTTCCTTTGCCATTCGCAATGAAGAGACAGAGGTCAAGAAACTGTCGCGCGCGGCATTGGAAGTGCTGTCGATCATCGCCTATCACCAGCCGGTAACACGGGCAGAAATCGAGGATATCCGCGGCGTCCAGACATCCAGGGGCACGCTCGACGTGCTGATGGAGGCCGGCTGGGTGCGGTTTCGCGGCCGTCGCCGCTCGCCGGGGCGCCCGGTGACGCTCGGCACGACGCGTGATTTTCTCGATCATTTCGGCCTGGAGGAGTTGCGCGACCTGCCGGGGCTGGAGGAACTCAAGGGCGCCGGGCTTTTGTCCGGGCGTATCCCGTCGAATTTCAATATTCCGCTTCCCTTCGGCAGCGATGACCTGACAGAAGACGAAGATCCGATCACCCAGCTTGATCTCGAGGAACTCGGCCTCTTGACTCCGGGCGGTGAAGCAGAGGAATAGGGTCAGCTTTTGAATGGTAACCGGCAGTTCCCCCGGATGCCCGGTGGGAACTCAGTCCCGGCGGTGCCATCCTGCGGGCAAGAGGCCGCGCGGACGACGGAATGAACCCAGCGAGAAGCCAGCATGGAGACGGACAGCGCACCGCCGGCGTGACCTTTGCCGCGCGCCTGACCTTCGACGATATCCGCCACCGCTATCACGGTAAGGACACGATCCGCGGCGTCAGCCTGACCGCCGAACCGGGTGAGGTCCTCTGCCTGCTTGGGCCTTCGGGCTCGGGCAAGACGACGCTGCTGCGCATTGCGGCCGGGATTGAGGTGCAGACCAGTGGACGGCTACTGATCAACGACAGCGAAGTGGCTGGCCCTGCCGGTTTCGTGCCACCGGAAAAGCGCGGCATTGGCCTGATGTTTCAGGACTTTGCCCTGTTTCCCCATATGAGCGTGCTGGACAATGTCCGCTTCGGCCTGACCGCCATGCCGTCGAAGAACGCCGTGGCGGAGGCGATGCTGGCACTGGAGCGGGTAGGGCTGTCGCATTATGCCGACAAATATCCGCATTCGTTGTCGGGCGGCGAGCAGCAGCGTGTGGCATTGGCCCGGGCGCTTGCTCCGCGTCCGAGCGTGCTCCTCATGGATGAACCTTTTTCCGGTCTCGACTCGCGGCTGAAGGACACAATTCGCGCCGACACGCTGGATATTCTGCGGGAAAGCCGCGCTACCGCCGTGGTTGTGACCCATGATGCCGAGGAGGCCATGCGCATGGCGGACCGGATTGCGCTGTTGCGCGACGGCCAGTTGGTGCAGGTCGGCACGGCGGATGATCTCTATCGGCGACCACGCGACCTGTTTGCCGCCGCCTTTTTCTCGGAAATCAACGAATTTTCAGGGTCCGTCACGGGTGGCAGGGTCGAGACGCCACTTGGAACAGCGCCGGCCAATGGCTTTGCCGAGGGGTGCGAAATCTCAATCGCTGTGCGGCTGTCGGGGCTCTCCGTCCGCGAAAGCGGCGGCGCCATCCCGGCGCGCATCCTTGCCCGGAGGTTCCTCGGCGTGGTCGAACTCCTTGACCTTGCCATACCGGGTACCGAACGTCCCGTGCGTGCCCGCATCCGCGCTGATCTGTTATCCCCAGCTATCCGGGATGTGACCATCACGGTCGATCCGCGTGACATTTTGGTGTTTGAAAAACCGATAGAAAACCCCTACATCGGGGAAACGCAAATCTAAGGAGTGGCAGGTAATGGGTTCTTTCAGCTTGTGGCACTGGATCATCGTTCTGGCGATTGTCCTTCTGCTGTTCGGTCGTGGCAAGATTCCGGAA
Source organism: Rhizobium sp. CECT 9324 (assembly GCF_918741265.1). NCBI lineage: Bacteria > Pseudomonadati > Pseudomonadota > Alphaproteobacteria > Hyphomicrobiales > Rhizobiaceae > Rhizobium > Rhizobium sp. CECT 9324. The sequence goes on from NZ_CAKKMZ010000001.1 coordinate 2,222,219, forward strand.
CTCATGGGCGACGTTGCCAAGGGCATCAAGAGCTTCAAGAAGGGCATCAGCGACGAGGACGAGCAGGATACGGCATCCTCGACCTCGACCACGCCGGGTGCAACCACCGCGAAGACTGTCGACCACAAGGCCGACGAGACCAAGTAACAACCCTGATCCCGTTTCCGTATCCGGCGGCCCATGCCGCCGGGACAGCTTTGTGCATGGATGCGGGATCGAATGGCGCTATATCGTCGCGCCGCCGGACTATGGCATCAGGAGCCGTTGAATGCTGGATATTGGCTGGACCGAGCTGCTTGTGATCGCGGTAGTCCTGATCGTGGTGGTCGGTCCCAAGGATTTGCCGCCGATGATCCGCGCATTTGGCAAGATGACCAAGCGTCTCCGCCAGACGGCGGGTGAATTCCGCTCGCAGTTCGACGAAGCCCTGCGCGAAGCGGAACTCGATGACCTGAAGAAGTCGGTCGACGATATCCGCTCGCTCAATCCGGCCAATTCGTTGCGCGAAGCCATCAATCCGCTCCGCCAGATGGGCCAGGACATCAAGTCCGACCTGCAGAAGGCAAGCCGGGTGGATGCGCCTGCGACGTCGTCGCCTGTCGTCGCCAGCAGCCCTGTGGTGTCGGCGCCGGTTGCCGAAAATTCCATTCTGCCCGATCTGGTCGCACCGACCGCGCCGCCGTCCGATCTCGTGTCGGCTGCGCCGGCTGTGGCCGCAGCCGCTCCGGCCACATCGTCGCCCGCTGGCATCGATCAGCCGGTCACAAAGACGGCGAGCCGCAGCAAGGCCAAGGTGGCCGATCTCGAAGCTGGCGCAACGGAAGCAAAGTCCCCTAAGGTGAAGCCGGCAGCCAAGGCCGTTTCAACGCCAAAGGCGGCGTCAAAGAAGCCTGATGCTGAGCCGAAAGCGCCCTCCAAGGTGGCTGCGCCGGGCAAGGCCAAACCTGCAACGGTCGCTGCCACAGTCGAGGCGGCCGCAGTCGCCGCCGCACCGCGCAAGCCACGCAAGACCACGAATGAGGACAAGGCATGAGCGGCGAAACCGATGACAAGCCGCAGCCGCTGATCGAACACCTGATCGAGTTGCGGTCGCGGCTGATCTGGGCGATCGGCGCGTTTTTTCTCGCCTTCATCGTCTGCTTCTTCTTCGCCAAGCAGCTTTTCAACCTGCTGGTCATTCCGTACAAATGGGCTGTGCTCTGGGCGGGCCTCGATCTGTCCAAGGCGGAACTGATCTATACGGCACCGCAGGAATTCTTCTTCACCCAGGTCAAGGTCGCAGCCTTCGGCGCCATGGTCATTGCCTTTCCGGTGATCGCCTCCCAGGTCTACAAGTTTGTCGCGCCCGGTCTCTACAAGAACGAGCGTCAGGCTTTCCTGCCCTTCCTTGTTGCTTCACCTGTGCTGTTTCTGCTGGGCGCCTCGTTGGTCTACTTCTTCTTCACGCCGATGGTGATGTGGTTCTTCCTTGCCATGCAGCAGGCGCCGGGTGAGGGCGAGGTGGCGATCTCGCTGATGCCCAAGGTCTCGGAATATCTGAGCCTGATCATGACGCTGGTCTTTTCCTTCGGCCTGGTGTTCCAGTTGCCGGTGGTGACCACGCTTCTGGCGCGTGTCGGCATCATCGAAAGCCAGTGGCTGGCCGAGAAGCGCAAGTACTTCATCGTCATCGCTTTTGTCGTGGCAGCAGTGCTCACGCCGCCGGATCCGCTCTCCCAGATCGGTCTTGCACTCCCGACGATCCTTCTCTACGAGATTTCCATCTATGCGGCGCGAATCGTCGAGCGCAATCGGGCCAAGACAAAAGCCGTCGAGGCTGCCTTGAACGAGACGGAATAGGCGGTTCACTCGCCATTCCCGCCGCCGGTTTAACCCATGCCGACATGGGGCCGGACGAGGCCGCCGGCCAGATCCGATCCCGGTCCAAATCAAGACCTGGAACGACGATGCTCGATATCAAGTGGATCCGCGACAATCCCGAGGCTCTCGATGCTGCGCTGGCCAAGCGCGGCGCAGAACCGCTGTCCGCCAGCCTGATCGCCCTGGATGAAAAGCGCCGCTCGGTGGTCCAGGCGCTGCAGGACATGCAGTCGCGCCGCAATGCCGCCTCCAAGGAAATCGGTGCGGCCATGGGTCAGAAGGACATGGCGCTGGCCGACAAGCTGAAGGCCGAAGTGGCGCATCTGAAGGACACGATGCCGGCCGCCGAAGAAGACGAGCGCCGGTTGAATGCCGAGTTGTCCGACGCCCTGTCGCGCATTCCCAACATTCCCCATGATGACGTGCCGGTCGGCCGGGACGAAAACGACAATGTCGTGACCCGCGTCACCGGTCAGAAGCCCGGCTGGAACCATCCGGCCAAGGAGCATTACGAAATCGGTGAAGCGCTCGGCTACATGGATTTCGAACGCGCGACAAAGCTGTCGGGCTCGCGTTTCACCGTGTTGACCGGGCCGCTGGCAAGACTGGAACGGGCCCTTGGCCAGTTCATGATCGACCTGCACACCAGCGAGCATGGCTACACGGAAGTCTCGTCGCCGCTGATGGTACGCGCCGAAACGCTCTATGGAACAGGCAATCTGCCGAAGTTCGAGGAAGATCTGTTCAAGACCACCGACGGTCGCTACCTGATCCCGACCGCCGAAGTGACGCTGACCAACCTTGTCGCCGGTGACATTCTCGATCAGGAAAAGCTGCCGCTGCGTTTCACCGCGCTGACCCCGTCTTTCCGGTCGGAAGCAGGGTCTGCCGGTCGCGATACCCGTGGCATGCTGCGCCAGCACCAGTTCTGGAAATGTGAACTCGTCTCGATCACCGACGCGGAAAGTTCGATCGCCGAGCATGAGCGCATGACGGCCTGCGCCGAAGAGGTGCTGAAGCGTCTCGGCCTGCATTTCCGCACGCTGACGCTGTGCACCGGCGACATGGGTTTTGGTTCGCGCAAGACCTACGACCTTGAAGTCTGGCTGCCTGGCCAGAACACTTACCGCGAAATTTCGTCCTGCTCGGTCTGCGGCGATTTCCAGGCGCGGCGCATGAATGCGCGCTACCGCGGCAAGGACGGCAAGGGCACGACCTTCGTGCACACGCTGAACGGCTCGGGCACGGCGGTCGGTCGCTGCCTGATCGCAGTCATGGAAAACTATCTCAATGAAGATGGCTCGATCACCATTCCTGACGTCCTGCTGCCCTACATGGGCGGTCTGACGAAAATCGAAAAGGCCAATTGAGCCGCAAGAGGAAACGGGCGATGCGCATTCTGCTGACCAATGACGACGGGATCCATGCCGAGGGTCTGGCCGTTCTCGAGCGGATCGCCCGCAAGCTCTCCGATGACGTCTGGGTTGTCGCCCCCGAAACCGACCAGAGCGGCCTTGCCCATTCTTTGACGTTGTCGGAGCCTCTCCGATTGCGCGAAGTCGGCGAAAAGCGATTTGCCCTGCGCGGCACGCCGACCGATTGCGTCATCATGGCGATCCGCAAGGTGCTCGACCGCAAGCCGGATCTCGTGTTGTCGGGCGTCAATGCCGGCGGCAACATCGCCGATGACGTCACCTATTCCGGCACCGTGGCCGGCGCGATCGAGGGCACGGTGCACGGCGTGCGTTCCTTCGCGCTGTCCCAGGTCTATGACTATGTCGCCCGCACACCCGTTCCGTGGGACGTGGCAGAAACCTATGCGCCGGACCTGATCCGCAAGCTGTCCACCGTCGACCTGCCGCCGGGCACCTTTCTCAACCTGAATTTTCCCTGCGCCAAGCCGGGCGAGGTTCAGGGTGTCGAGGTGACGGGGCAGGGCAAGCTCGATTTCGGCCTGAGCGTCGAAGAACGGCATGACAATCGTGGCGTTCCCTATTTCTGGCTGCAGTTCGGCGATCGCAAGGGTGATTTCCGCGCCGGCACGGATCTCCAGGCGATGCGGGAAAAGAAGATCTCCGTGACCCCGCTGAAGCTCGATATGACCGACTATGCGGTTCAAGACCGCGTCGCCGCCGCCCTTGGCTTCGGGAGCGGCGCGTGAAATCTGCCCTGCTCGAAAAGGAAGGATTTGCCGCGCTGGTCCTGCGTCTACGGGCCGAGGGCTTGAGCAATATCGATCTGCTGACCGCCGTCGAACAGACCCCACGCTCCCAGTTCGTCTCTCCCGACTACGCCGACAACGCGTATTCCAGCCGTTCGATCCCGATCGAATGTGGACAGTTCATGGAAGGAGCCGATCTTTCCGTGCGGCTCTTGGCTCTGCTGCAGGTCAAGCCGGGCCAGCGGGTGCTGGAAATCGGCACGGGAAGTGGCTTCGTCACAGCCGTCCTGGCGCGTCTGGCAGAACGGGTCATCTCGATCGAGCGCTATCGCACATTGGTCGGCAACGCCCAGCGTCGCCTGGACACTCTTGGTTTGCGCAACGTGATCCTGCGGCAGGCCGACGGCAGCAATGGTCTGCCGGGCGAGGGCACGTTCGATCGCATCTTCGCAACCGCCGCCTATCCCTCGATGCCCCGGTTTTTTGCCGAACAGCTGGTGTCCGGCGGCATGCTGCTGGCGCCGATCATGATCGATGAGGAACGCTGCACCATGGTGCGTCTGACCAAGACCGGCAGCCGTTTCGAGCGCGAGGACCTGTTTGAAGTGCCGTTCCTGCCGATGCAGCCGAAAATCGCATTGCATATCTAGCCGCCTGGATACCCGGACAATCCTCCAAAATTGCCTGACAGGCAGCGTGTTTCGACCTATTGCAGTGTGAATCCGGGCGTGTGTTACGCTGCCCTGTTCCATGCGTTATGTCGAAATAGTTCACAACGATTCCGAGCGGTTAACCGGCCGGTAACACTAACGCGCTTTAATAAAACCCATAGTTCGTTGCGTCATATGTGGGTCGAGTCATGCGTAAAAGTGTATCGCCAAAAGCCGGATTGCCCTTTGCCCGTCTCTGCGGCGCCATTCTTCTGGCCAGTACCGCGGCCGGGTGCAGTTCGGATGCGACCCGTTTCAGCTCGCTGTTTCCGACGGATAACATCACCACGGCCTCCGTCCCGCGCCAGCAGGCCGGGATGAACGGACAGGCGCCGATGCCCGCTGAGAATATCGGCTCTGGTTCCGTCGCCTCGTCGCAGCCGACCTATGATTACAGCAATCAGCAGCAGGCGATGGCGCAGCCCATGCCGACCGGTGGTACCTATCAGCCGGCCTCCGCCCGTGCCGCCAGCACGCCGGTTGCGGTTCAGCGTACCGAACTTGCCGCGCCAACCGGCGCCGCATCGGCCGCCGGCAACAATCGCAATACCGCCCGAGCCGAAGCCCTGGCGCAGCCGTTCCCGGGCACGCCGACACAAAGCAGCAACGAGACCGTCGCGCTGGCTGCTCCGGCACGGAATCTCGCCGAGCCGCAGACGACAGGCACCACGCCAAAGGCAAGCGGCTGGAGTGCGACAAACGGCGCACGCGTCACCTTGAAGCCGGGCGAAACCATCGCCACGCTTTCGGATCGTTATGGCGTGCCGCAGAAGGAAATTCTCAGGGTCAACGGCCTGACCAAGTCCAGCGACGCGGCGAGCGGTCAGATGGTTATCATCCCGACCTTCGGTGGTGGTACGAATGCAGCCCGCGCAGCCTCGGATTCGTCCGCAGTGCCGCTCGATGGCAAGAAGCCGATCCTGCCCGATCAGCAGCAGAACGTCGCCGTTCTGCCGACCTCGCTGAATTCGCGGGACAAGCAGCAGCAGGCCTCGGCCAGCGCCAATGCCAAGGCTCTCGCTGGTGCCGGCGAAGGTGATGCACCCGGCAGCTACGTGGTGAAGCCGGGCGATTCGCTTGCCCGCATTGCCAAGGCTACCGGCACGCCGGTCGACCAGTTGAAAAAGGCCAATGGCCTGACAACGGCCAATATTCGTATCGGCCAGAGCCTGAAGATCCCGGCGAATGGTGCTGTCGCAAAGGCGGCGCCCGCAGCCGACCTGGTGCAGACGGCTTCCGTTCCGGCGGCATCGGCCACCAACAATCAGCCGGCCGGCTACAAGGCGCCGACCGCCACCAAATCGGTCAGCGAAGTCGCCTCCGTGGACACCGAATCGGCAGCACCGGAAGCAACTGGCATCGGCAAGTATCGCTGGCCCGCCCGCGGTGCCGTGGTTGCCGGCTTCGGCGCCAATGTCGATGGCAAACGCAGCGATGGCATCTCGATCTCGGTCCCGACGGGCACGCCGGTCAAGGCTGCGGAGAACGGCGTTGTCATCTATGCCGGCAATGGTCTGAAGGAACTCGGCAATACGGTCCTGGTCCGTCACGATGACGGTACGGTCACAGTCTACGGCCATGCCGATGCCCTGAGCGTTCAGCGTGGCCAGAAGGTTCAGCGCGGCCAGACGATCGCCACGTCCGGCATGAGCGGCAACGTCAAGCGGCCGATGCTGCATTTCGAAGTGCGCAAGAACGCGTCGCCGGTCAATCCAATGACTTTCCTGGAATAGGTATTGCGTACCAGGTAGCGAGAAAGGCCCGGAGAAATCCGGGCCTTTTTGCGTTCATGCTTGTGGGCGATCGATCGAGATTCGCAGCCGGCCGGCGAGATCCTGGATATATTGCCAGGCAACGCGACCCGAGCGCCCGCCACGCGTGGTCGCCCATTCCAGCGCTTCGTGATGCAATTGTACCTGTTCGAGCGGTAGCTGGAAATGCTCGGCATAGCCATCGATCATCGTCAGATAATCGTCCTGGCTGCATTTATGGAAGCCGAGCCAAAGGCCGAACCGGTCCGACAGCGACACCTTTTCCTCGACCGCTTCCGAAGGGTTGATCGCCGTCGACTGCTCGTTTTCCATCATGTGGCGCGGCAAGAGATGGCGACGGTTTGAGGTTGCGTAAAACAGCACATTGTCCGGCCGTCCCTCGATACCGCCGTCGAGCGCCGCCTTCAGCGACTTGTACGCGGTATCATCATGGTCGAAGGACAGGTCGTCACAGAAAACGATGATCCGGTGATCGGCCACTTTCAGGATGTCGAGCAGGCCCGGCAGGCTGGAAATATCCTCGCGATGCACCTCGACCAGCTTCAGCGAAACGCCGGTCGTCTTGCGGATATCGGCATGCACCGCCTTGACCAGCGATGATTTGCCCATGCCGCGGGCACCCCAGAGCAGGACATTGTTGGCGGGAAAGCCTTCGGCAAAGCGCAACGTGTTGTCCTGCAGGATGTCGCGCACGTGATCGACGCCGCGGATCAGTTGCAGTTCGACCCGGTTCGGCCGCGCGACAGGCTGGAGATGATGACGCGCGGCGTTCCAGACAAAGCAGTCGGCCGCAGTCCAGTCGTTGACCACGGGCGGTGGTCCGGCCAGCCGCTCGATGGCGTCGGCCAGCCGTTTGACTTCACCCAGCAAAGCAAGCGTCGTGTCATCGCTCATGGCAATCTCCTCGCAATCCGCATTCGTCCTGCCTCGAAGGCCTCTTGTCCGCCGGGTATCACGGGGATTTTTCCACCGAAAGGGTAAGAGCCGGGAAAATGGTACGCGGCCGCGCTGTTTTTGTTGCATTCGCAGGCTTGGTCACTATATTCCGGCGACCTGAACGCGGGGGCCGTGAAGCCTGCCGCTTGTCTTCATAGGAGTTTTTCATGTTTATCACGCAGGCCTTTGCCCAGGGAACGACCGCAGCTCCGAGCGCGATGGGTTCCGGGTTCGAAATGCTGCTGCTGTTCGCACCGCTGATGGTGGTCTGGTATTTCTTCCTCATCCGCCCGCAGCGCGCCCAGCTGAAGAAGCGCCAGGAATCCCTGTCGGCCATTCGTCGTGGCGATCAGGTTGTTCTCGGCGGCGGCCTCGTCGGCAAGGTGACCAAGGTGATCGACGACAGCGAGCTCGAAGTTGAAATCGCCGACGGCGTCAAGGTTCGTGCCATGCGCACCTACATTGCCGAAGTCCGCGTCAAGGGCGAACCCGTCAAGACGGACGCTGCCTCCTAATCGTCGCCAGGCCGGCCTCGCGCCGGCCTTTGCGTTTTGTTCGACGCCTCATTTCTGAGAGTGCCATGTTATACGTTTCTCGCTGGAAGACAGTGTTTATCTGGCTGACCGTCCTGGTCAGCGTCTTGTTGGCTTTGCCCAACGCCTTCAGCGATGAAGAATTGTCAGCCTTCCCGTCCTGGTTCCCGACCAACAAGGTCACGCTTGGTCTCGACCTTCAGGGCGGATCGCACATCATGCTCAAGCTTGAGCGTGCGGACATCGTCAAGGAACGTCTGGAAACCGTGGTGGGCGATATCCGCGCGCAATTGCGCGACGCGAGCATTCGCTACACCGGTCTGTCCGGCGTCGGCCAGCAGGTTCAGGTGCGGATCACGGATGCCGACAAGGTCGAGGCGGCCGTCGAGGCGCTTCGGACACTGACCGATCCGGTGAGCGCCGGCGGCCTGACGGGCGGATCGATTACCGAAGTCACGCTTGAGCAACAGGATGGCGGCCTTCTGCGGCTGAACCTGACGGATGCCGGCATCGACTACCGTGTATCGTCGGCACTGACCCAGTCGATGGAAGTGGTTCGCCGCCGCGTCGACGAACTCGGCACGACCGAGCCGCTGATCCAGCGCCAGGGTGCCGATCGCATCATCGTCCAGGTCCCGGGACTGACCGATCCGCAGCGCCTGAAGTCGCTGCTCAACCAGACCGCCAAGCTTTCCTTCCATATGGTCGATACCTCCATGCCGGTGACCGAGGCGATGAACAATCGCCCGCCACCGTCGTCTGAAATTCTCTACTCCACCGACGATCCGGCCGTTCCCTATCTGATTGAGAAGCGAGCGCTGGTCTCCGGCGAAAATCTCGTCGATTCCCAGGCGTCCTTCGATCAGCGCAGCAATGAACCCGTCGTCAGCTTCCGCTTCGACAGCCGCGGTGCCCAGCGTTTTGCCCAGGCAACCCAGCAGAATGTCGGCCGCCCCTTCGCCATCGTGCTCGACCAGCAGGTGATTTCTGCCCCGGTCATTCGCGAACCGATCCTCGGCGGGTCCGGCCAGATCTCCGGCAATTTCACAGTCGAAGGCGCAAACGATCTCGCTGTCTTGCTGCGCGCTGGTGCATTGCCGGCCACGTTGACGGTCGTCGAAGAACGCACCGTCGGTCCGGGCCTCGGCGCCGACTCGATCAATGCCGGCGTCGTCGCCAGCGGCATCGGCGCGATCTTCGTCGTCTTCTTCATGCTCGCCTTCTACGGCTCGTGGGGCGTCATGGCGAATATCGCCCTGGCTGCCAACGTTGCCATGATCCTGGCCGTGCTCAGCCTGATCGGCTCGACGCTGACCCTGCCCGGTATTGCCGGTATCGTGCTCACCATGGGCATGGCGGTCGATTCCAACGTTCTGGTCTATGAGCGTATTCGCGAAGAGGCCAAGGCCGGCCGGCCCTTGCATCAGGCGATCGATACGGGCTTCACCAAGGCCTTCGCCACGATCGTCGACGCCAACCTGACGACGCTGATCGCAGCCGTGGTTCTGTTCTTCCTCGGATCCGGTCCGGTGCGCGGCTTTGCCGTGACACTTGCTGTCGGTATCGTGACGACCGTCTTCACCGCCTTCACCATGACCCAGTGGCTGATGGCCATGTGGTTCCGCTGGAAGCGTCCGAAGCATATCCCGAAGGGCGTGCGCACAGGCATGTTCGATGCGCAGAACATTCGCTTCATGGCGGTTCGCAACTACACGTTTGCGCTTGCCGGTGCCTTGGCCTTCATATCGCTGGCGGGCTTTGCCACGCTTGGCATGAACCTCGGCATCGACTTCAAGGGTGGTTCGATCATCGAGGCGAAGGCCCGCAGTGGTCCGGCAGACATATCCGATATCCGCGACCGGCTCAGCCAGCTCAATCTTGGCGAGGTCCAGGCCCAGGGCTTCGGCGACGAGTCGAGTGTGCTCATCCGCTTGCAGGCGCAAGAGGGCGGCGAGAACGCGGAGCAGTCCGCGCTGAGCAAGGTGCGTGGCGAACTGGAGAGTGAATATGAGTTCCGCCGCGTCGAAGTGGTCGGCCCGTCGGTGTCGAGCGATCTGACCTTCACGGCCACGCTCGGCGTAGCTGTCTCGCTGCTCTTCATCCTGATCTACATCTGGTTCCGCTTCGAGTGGCAGTTCGCCGTCGGCGCGATCATCGCGACCATGCATGACGTGATCCTGACGATCGGGCTGTTTGTCTTCCTCGGGCTTGAATTCAACTTGACCAGTATTGCAGCGATCCTGACGATCATCGGCTACTCGCTCAATGACACGGTTGTCGTCTATGACCGAATGCGCGAGAACCTGCGGCGTTACAAGAAGATGCCGCTCAATGTGTTGATTGACATCTCGATCAACCAGACGCTGTCGCGTACCGTGTTGACCGGCTCGACAACGCTGCTGGCTCTGCTTGCGCTCTATATGTTCGGCGGCGAGGTCATCTCGTCCTTCACGCTGGCCATGCTGTTCGGCGTACTGATCGGGACCTTCTCGTCGATCTATATCGCAGCACCGGTTCTGATTGCCTTCAAGCTGCGCCCTGAAAGCTTCCAGCAGGATGACGACAAGGGCGACAAGTCTGTGAAGACGGCCGCCAAGGCGGGAGCCTGATCGAATGGCGTTCGGCTTTGGAGACAAGGGCATCGTTATCCGCGAGGCCCATTTCCCCGGCCGGGCGCCGATCGATGCCTATGGCAATGGTGGTTTCCGTTTTGCCGACATGTCGCATCGCGGCTCGTTGCTGCTGCTGCCGTCCGGTGTCTATGGCTGGGATGTGAGCGAAGGTGACGAACTGACGCTTGCTGTCTTCGAGCGCGTGCTGGCGGAGACCGGCATCGAGTTTCTGCTGCTGGGCACGGGCGCGCAAATGCGTCTTGTCGATCCGGAAATCAGGGCGGCGCTGAAGCAGCGCGGCATCGCCACCGATCCGATGGGAACCGGGGCTGCCGTGCGCACTTACAACATCATGCTGGCCGAGCAACGGCCGGTCGCCGCCGCGCTGATTGCGGTCTGACCCAGATAGGTACGCCGTGAGCGAAACGAAACCGGCCAACGAGGCGCTCTGCCTCGCAGCATTGCGCGATCATGATCGTGATCGCTATCTGGCTGCACTGTTGACGCCTGCCGACCGCCGTGCGGGTGTCGCGGCTCTCTATGCTTACAATGCGGAACTTGCCCGCGTGCGCGAACTCGTGCGCGAGCCGCTTTCGGGCGAAGTGCGGCTGCAATACTGGCGGGATCTGCTGCAGGGTGCTGGCCACGGGGCAACGCAGGCCAATCCAGTTGCCGCAGAACTGCTCAAGGCAGTACACGACTGGAAGCTGCCGGTCGGGCCGCTGGCCACCATGGCCGATGCCCGCATCTTCGACCTCTACGACGATCCCATGGAAACGGTCGCGATGTTTGAGGGTTATGCCGGCGAGACCGCGGCATCCCTGATCCAGTTGGCGAGCCTGGTTCTCGACCCAGCGGCAGCAGCTTCCGCGGCGCAAACGGCCGGCCATGCGGGTGTCGCGCAGGCGGTGGCTGGTTGCATATTGCTTCTTCCTATCCATCGTGCGCGTGGACAGGTTTATCTGCCGCTCGAAATCCTGCGTGCGGTTGGTCTCGAAGGTGCTGATCTGCTCAAGGGATCCGACACGGCGCGGTTGTCAGCCGCGATCGAAGCCTTTGCCGGTCTTGGTCTCGATCATCTGGACAAGGCCCGGCGATCCGGTACGCCCTCTCGCAGCATTCTGCCGGCCTATCTGCCGGCAACGCTGGCCCGGCGTGTCTTGCTGTCCGCGCGCAAAAAAGGAGCTGGAATCCTTGACCACGATATCCGTCCGCCGCAATGGCGCCGGCAGCTGCGGATGATGGCAACGCTTGTCTCCGGGCGGATCTGATCTATCTTTTCCGTCATCCGGTCTCAGCCGGCGCGCGACACGTTCACGCAAGGCTCGGCTGCTAGATCAGCAACGATGATGCAATTGCCTCGACGGGAGACATAAGGTGAGCGTGGTAACTTGGGCGGTCCTGTTGGGAATAGTGGTTGCGCTCGCATTCTATTCCACCCGTATGGCAAGGCATAAGGAAGAGGATGGATTGCAGGACACGGGTCTGGCGATCCTCGAGTTTGGCCGGGCCTTTCCCCAGGAAGCCATTCGCAGCCTTCACACGACGGCAGACGGAAAGGCCGTCTTTGTCCGCCTGCATGACAACAAGGCGGGCATCATGCGCACGCTGCGCAATCACTATGCCTGCCATCTGATCGAACCGGGCACCGTGCGGGTCAGAAACCTGGCCGATGGCAGGGGCTTTGCGGTCGAATTCCTGGATTCGCCGGCCCACAACGGTGAATTCACCTTCGCTTCGGCGGCCGATGCGGCGGAAGTGTCACTCTGGCTTCTGGGAAACTATGTCGCCCCGGCCGATCTCGATCCGGCCCCGAACGGGCTGCCGACCACCTGATCGGCAGAGCCCTGTTTGAACGGTGGTTTCAGGCGATTCCGAGCCAGGCCTTGCAGTCGGCAAGTGCGCGCAGCGCCACGAGCTGCCGCTTCATCACCGTCTTGTCCTTGCCACGAAAGCGCTTGACGCCCTCCGGCTTGACGATCGAGCCCGGTTCCAGTTCGGGAAACAGGCCGAAATTGATGTTCATCGGCTGGAACGACCGCTTGCCCGGCTCATCATGCGAAACGAGATGGCCGCCGGTGATGTGGTTGAGCAGGGAGCCGAGCGCCGTGGTTGCCGGCGGCAGGCTGATTTCTTCACCCTTGCGTTCCGCCGCAGCGAAACGTCCAGCGAGAAGACCGATCGATGCACTCTCGACATAACCCTCGCAACCGGTGATCTGCCCGGCAAAGCGTAGGCCCGGACGGTTCTTCAACTGCAAGGTCGGATCGAGCAATGTCGGCGAATGGATGTAGGTATTGCGGTGAAGCCCGCCGAGGCGGGCAAATTCCGCATTTTCGAGGCCGGGGATCATCCGGAAGATCTCCGCCTGGGCACCATATTTCAGCTTGGTCTGGAAACCGACCATATTGTAGAGCGTGCCCAGCGCGTTGTCCTGGCGCAACTGCACGACGGCATAGGCCTTGACGGTCGGATTGTGCTCGTTGGTCAGGCCCATCGGCTTCATCGGCCCGTGCCTCAGCGTTTCGCGGCCGCGCTCGGCCATCACTTCGATCGGCAGGCAGCCGTCGAAATAAGGCGTGCCTTCCCATTCCTTGAAGCCGACCGAATCGCCGGCGATCAGCGCGTCGAGGAAGGCATTGTACTGCTCTTCGTCCATCGGGCAGTTGATATAGTCCTTGCCCGTGCCGCCCGGTCCGACCTTGTCGTAGCGCGACTGGTACCAGCAGATGTCCATGTTGATGCTGTCGCGATGCACGATCGGCGCAATCGCGTCGAAGAAGGCGAGCGCATCTTCGCCGGTCTTGGCGCGGATCGCCTCGGCCAGATCGGGAGAGGTGAGGGGTCCGGTGGCGATGATCGCCTGGTCCCAGTCTTCCGGTGGCAGGCCGGCGACTTCCTCGCGCACGACGGTGATCAGCGGATGCCGGGCAATCTCGGCGGTTACCGCTTCGGCAAATCCGTCGCGGTCGACGGCAAGCGCACCACCTGCCGGCACCTGGTGGCGATCGGCACAGGCCATGATCAGCGATCCGGCAAGCCGCATCTCCGCATGGATGACGCCGACGGCATTGGCCGTCGCATCGTCGGAGCGGAACGAATTGGAGCAGACCAGTTCAGCCAGGCTGTCGGTCTTATGGGCATCGGTGCCGCGAACACCGCGCATTTCGTGCAGGATCACGGGAACGCCGGCTTGCGCTGCCTGCCAGGCGGCTTCCGATCCGGCAAGACCGCCGCCGATGATGTGAATGGGGGAAAGGGTGCTGTGTGTCATGGGCGGCTCCATATCATGGCGCGGCTTGGCAGGTCCATGCTCTGCGGCACATCCAGAGATCAAAAAGGCTCTGGGATCACGGTGTGCAAACACCAGATGCGATTCAGGCTGAACGGAGCCAAGAATCAAAAACGGCACCCAAGGTGCCGTCTGACAGTCGTCGCTTTGTGCTGCCGCCGCAAAGGCGGGCTTCCGATTAACGGAAGGAGCGCGAAGCGATATTGCGGATTTCGTAGCGGGTGATGCCGATGTCGCTGAGGGTCTGGTTCGACAGGTTGCCGAGTTCAGCGAGAGTGCGGCGATAGCTCATCCAGTTTTTTGCAATGCGAAGCGGGTTCATGGTCGTTTTCCTAGGTGGGATCTTGGTTGCTGATCTGGCGGTTTGTTTCCGCCTCAGCGATTGACCCTCTTATACGCCCGTAAAATAAGATTGTGCAGTGCAAATTCTAGGCGACTGCTATGCATTTGTGCATGATGATGACGATATTAGCAGCAGAGCGCAGAAATTAGGCAGAAGGTTTTCCGCCGCTATGGCCTGTGATTTCATTGAGAAAAATGGGCTTGGCGCAAACGCAGAAGGCCTCCCGCAAGCGGGAGGCCTTCGTGTTTCGTTCCAGTCTGCAGCGCGTTGGCGCCGCGACGGAATTAGCTGTTGACGGCGTGGCGGGCGACGCGACGGATGTCTTCGCGGCCAATGCCGAGGTCACGCAGTTCGCGGTCCGACATGCGGCCGAGTTCGGTGATGGTCTGACGATACTTGCGCCAGTTGTTGAGCGAGCGAGCGATGTTCATGGCCTTGCCTCATGGGTTGGGCGCAACTGTCGGCGCCGTGTTCAAATTCGATGACTGGAATATATGCTGCATTGCGAAACGATTGAAGACATAAAGCCTCACACCACCCATGCATAAATTGCATAACGGCACGGTTAATCGACTGTAAACTGATGCTTTTTGAGGCTTTTGCCTCCCTGGATTGCACTGCCGCATTACCGGGCATGGGTCGCCGGAGGGCATGCGCGTCGCGGTCAGGCCGCGTGGGCCGAAAGCGTCTTGCAGTATGCGGGGGAACGGCTTAGCCAAAACGAATAACGCTCACCGGGGGAGGATCCGGTGAGCGTCATTTTGACAGACCAACGACTGGGAGGAGGAGCGTCGCTGGTCATTCGATCCCGCATCGGGAGGAGGATAACGCGGGGCCGAAGGTGGTATGACCGTTTCCGGTCAGTCTGGGCTGGTGAAACGTTCTTCATCTGCCTTTTGTTGATTGTGAATATACGCCTGAGTCGGCGTCTTGTGCAGTGCAATATTGTCATGGAAGCCATGCGCATTTCGCATAGAATACGGGCTGCGCACAAACCGCCGAATGCCCCTAACTATTTGAGGGGATTTTGCCTTTTTATCGGATGCCGCTGATCTGCGATTGAGTTTCTCGTCCGGCCGTTCCAGACTTCGGGCAAATCCTGTAATTTTGCCTCTGGCGAGGCAGTGGGATCTGGGTGCGGGGGACGCATGTATCGCGGTCATTTGAAACGGGACTTGCAGGAATGGACCCGCAAGGGGCTGATCGACGAGGCGACGGCCGGCCGCTTGCTCGCCGATGTCGATGCGAGGCGCTCGGCCTTCAGCGTCGGTACCGTGCTGGTCATGCTGGCGGCGGTGCTGGTGGCCGCCTCGGTGCTGTTGCTGGTCGCGTCGAATTGGCAGGCGATCCCGCGCCTGACCAAGGTCATCGGCATTGTCGCCCTGATCTGGGCCTTCCAGCTGGCGGCGCTGTTTGCCCGGTTGCGGGATGCGGACAGGCTTACGGCGGCCTGCCTTGTGCTTGGAGCCGCCAGTTTCGGCGGCGCGATTTCCCTGATCGGCCAGCTCTATCATCTGTCGGGCGACACATTCTCCGCCATGCTGCTGTGGTTCGTCGTCACCGCCATCTCCGCAGCACTCTTCCGCTCGGGCGCGCTGACCGTGACGGCTGGCATTCTGTCCTTCGTCGTCTTCTGGACGGTGATCGATCGATTCGACTATGATTTCCGCTGGCATGAACTGGCATCCTATTGGCCACCGGCAGCCGCCGCCGTTCTGGCCGCGCTCACGGTCTGGACCAGGACCGATCAGGCCAAGCATTTTGCCTATCTGCTGCTGCTGAGCTGGTGCATCTGGTTCTATGTGCTCGGCGATGAAGTGCTCTGGGCCACCCTGATGACCGGCGTGGGCACCTTGGTCTTCTTTGCGTTTGCGCTTCCGGCATCACCTTTGGCGCACTTGCGCGGCAAGCTCGGCGCCTCGATCACCTTTTATCCGCTGCTGCTCGCCTTTATCGGTCTCGGCTATTGGCATGGCAATGCCGTCGATGGCCAGACGAACGCAATCCTGGGCGTCCTGGTGATCGCGCTGTGCCTGGCGGCGCTGGCGTTGGAGGGCAGAGACAATGGCGCGGTGCGTTTCCTCGCCTATATCGTCTTTGCGCTGGAGGTTCTCTACCTCTCCTATGAGACCATCGACAGTATCCTCGGAACCTCGGCCTTCTTCCTGCTCGCCGGCCTGGTGGTGGCGGTTCTCGCGTTTGTGGTCATCCGCCTTGAGAAACATTTCGGCCGAGGTCCGACGGAGGTGCAGCCATGATCGCAACCCGACGCTTCGCTCTCGCAGTTCTTCTCGTTTGCCTCGGTCAGACGGCAATCCTCGGCTACATGGTCGAAAGCCGGGCAGGCATCCTGCGCACCGGTGCGGAAGTCCTGTTGAAGACGGCGCCGGTCGACCCGCGCGACCTGTTGCGTGGCGACTACGTCATCCTGAGCTATGATATCTCCACGATCACAACCGCGCTGATCACGGGAGAAAGACCGGCAGGCGATGAAAAAATGCCGCTGCAGGTGCGATTGAAGCCCGCCCCGGATGGTTTCTGGACCGTCACCGAAGCCTCCTTCCAGCCATTGCCGGCAATCGCCGGCAGCGTGATTGTCAACACCTTGCCCGTGCGTGGCTATGATGTGCCAAGCGGCACCGATGGCACAGTCTGGGTCACCTACGGGATCGAGAGCTATTATGTGCCAGAAGGCGAGGGGCGCCCGATCGAGGACGGGCGCAATACCGGTCGCGTCTCCGTCGCCGTGCGGGTGTCCGAAGACGGCCAGCCACAGATTCGCGCGCTGATGCTCGATGGCGTGCCGCTTTATCAGGAACCGCTCTACTGATTGTCATCACGCTTTGTGCCAGACCTAGTGCCAAGCCGGGAATGCCGGCATTGTTTGGCCGGGGACGGGTGTCATTTTTCCTTTGCGTGGCGGAAAACGGGTGATATAGAGACGCGCGCTCCGGAGGGGCCATGCGCTCACGCAGCATGCGCTTTTGGACGCGGGTATGGTGAAATTGGTAGACACGCCAGATTTAGGTTCTGGTGCCGCAAGGCGTGGGAGTTCAAGTCTCTCTACCCGCACCAGCTTAGCCGCGCGGGATTGATGTGAGAGGCATCCTTTGCTGATCCCGTCTGTCCGGCGCCGTTTTGCTTGGCATATGTTTGACGTTAGCGACGCAGCCACGTCCGGGAAAAGAAATTCCGGCGTCGTGCTCAGTGAAACCACCGGCTGTCCGAGCACGGCCGCCACGACATGAAGGTAAGAACATGCAGATTATCGAAACGCTCGCTGAAGGGCTGAAGCGCGAAATCAAGGTCATCATCCCGGCCAAGGATATGGAACAGCAGATGAACGAACGCCTGGCTGACGCCAAGGACAAGGTTCGCATCAACGGTTTCCGTCCGGGCAAGGTTCCGACCGCGCATCTGAAGAAGATGTACGGCAAGTCGATCATGGCTGAACTCGTCAACGAGATCATCCGCGACCGTCCGAGCGCGATCCTGTCGGAGCGCGGCGAAAAGTCGGCGACCCAGCCGGAAATCGTCATGACCGAGGACGAAGCCGAAGCCGAGAAGATCCTGTCCGCACAGGCCGACCTCGAATTCACGCTGTCCTACGAAATCATCCCGCCGATCGAACTGAAGTCGGTCGACGGCATCAAGATCGTGCGCGAAGTGGTCGAAGTCTCGGAAGACGAGATCAACGAGCAGATCCTCAAGATCGCTGAAAATGCCCGCACGTTCGAGACCAAGAAGGGCAAGGCCGCTGATGGCGACCGCGTCACCATGGACTACCTCGGCAAGGTCGACGGCGTTGCCTTCGACGGTGGCAAGGACGAAGACGCTGAACTGGTCATCGGTTCGAACCGCTTCATCCCGGGCTTCGAAGCCCAGCTCGTAGGCCTCAAGGCTGGCGACGAAAAGGTCATCAACGTCACGTTCCCGGCTGAATATCCGGCTGCCGAACTGGCTGGCAAGGACGCAACCTTCGACATCACCGTCAAGGAAGTTGCAGGCCCGGCCGCAATCGAAATCAACGACGAACTGGCCACCAAGCTCGGCGTCGAATCGGTCGACAAGCTGAAGGAAGTCGTTCGCGGCCAGATCGAAAGCCAGTACGGCAACGTCACCCGCCAGAAGGTCAAGCGTCAGATCCTCGACCAGCTCGACACGCTCTACAAGTTCGACGCTCCGTCGAAGCTGATCGACGCCGAGTTCGACAACATCTGGCGCCAGATCAACACCGACCTCGCACAGTCGGGCAAGACCTTTGCTGACGAAGACACGACCGAAGAAGCAGCTCGCGAAGAATACCGCGCGCTGGCCGAGCGTCGCGTCCGTCTCGGTCTCGTTCTCTCCGAAATCGGCGAAAAGGCCGGCATCGAAGTGACCGACGAAGAAATGCAGCGTTCGCTGTTTGCCCAGCTGCAGCAGTTCCCGGGTCAGGAAAAGCAGATCCTCGA
This sequence comes from Rhizobium sp. CECT 9324, assembly GCF_918741265.1. Lineage (NCBI taxonomy): Bacteria > Pseudomonadati > Pseudomonadota > Alphaproteobacteria > Hyphomicrobiales > Rhizobiaceae > Rhizobium > Rhizobium sp. CECT 9324. The sequence goes on from NZ_CAKKMZ010000001.1 coordinate 2,240,892, forward strand.
CTTCTTCCGCAACACGCCGGGCGCCTCGGCTTCGCTGCGTGCGCCGATCTTCGAAGAGAAGGTCATCGACAAGCTGCTCGCCGACGTTTCGGTCACCGACAAGACCGTCACCAAGGAAGAGCTGATGGCGGAAGACGAGTCTGAAGACGGCGACAAGCCGGCCAAGAAGACTGCCAAGAAGAAGGCTGCTGCCAAGGCTGACGACGCTGCAGAAGGCGAAGAAGCCGCTCCGAAGAAGAAGGCAGCCCCGAAGAAGAAGGCTGCTGAAGGCGACGCCGAATAAGCTTCGGCATCCTTTCAAGACAATTGTGAAGGCCGCCCCTGAGGGCGGCCTTTTTGCATATCTGGGGTTGAAAAACAACGTGGGAACTTGCGCTGGGGAAACATGCGCTGGGAGAATGCGCACTGGAAACGGTGTGCTGAGCGTCCGGGCGATGCCGACGACACGACGCAGACATGCTGGCTGCTGGCGGATCGTCGGCAGCGTCACCAAACGCGCTGCCTTTCTATTTTCGGCCTGTCAGCGCCAGCCAAGTGCCGGCGCGACATGGGTCAGGATCGCCTGGAGAACATGGGCGTTGTAGTCGACCCCGAGCTGGTTCGGCACGGTCAACAGCAGCGTATCGGCTTCGGCGATCGCTTCATCGCGCTTCAGTTCCTCGATCAGCTTGTCGGGCTCCGCCGCATACGACCGGCCGAAGATCGCACGCGTGTTCTCGTCGATATAGCCGATCGAATCCTGGTCCTTGTTCTGACCGAAATAGGCGCGGTCCATGTCATTGACGATGGCGAAGATCGAACGGCTGACAGAGACGCGCGGTGTGCGTGTGTGGCCGGCTTCCGTCCAGGCCTCGCGATAGGCGCGGATCTGCTTCGCCTGCTGGATATGGAAGGGTTCGCCCGTTTCGTCATCCTTGAGGGTCGAACTCTGCAGGTTCATGCCAAGCTTGGCGGCCCATATGGCCGTGGCATTCGAGCCGGCACCCCACCAGATGCGCTCACGCAGGCCTTCCGAATGCGGCTCCAGCCGCAGCAGGCCCGGCGGGTTGGGAAACATCGGCCGCCGGTTGGGCTTGGCGAAACCTTCGCCCTTCAAGACATCGAGGAAGACCTCGGCATGGCGGCGGCCCATATCGGCATCGCTCTGGCCCTCTTCCGGCTGGTAGCCGAAATAGCGCCAGCCCTCGATCACCTGTTCCGGCGAGCCGCGGCTGATGCCGAGCTGCAGGCGGCCGCGCGAGATCAGGTCGGCAGAACCGGCATCCTCGGCCATATAAAGCGGGTTTTCGTAGCGCATGTCGATGACGCCGGTGCCGATCTCGATCCTCGATGTACGCGCGCCAACGGCGGCCAGCAACGGGAAGGGCGAGGCGAGCTGGCGGGCGAAGTGATGGACGCGGAAATAGGCGCCGTCAGCACCGAGTTCCTCGGCCGCGACCGCAAGGTCGATGGACTGAAGCAGCGTGTCCTGGGCCGAACGCGTGCCGGACTGGGGCGAGGGCGACCAATGGCCGAAGGAGAGAAAACCAATGTTCTTCATGATGATATGCTTTCGTGATGACGATTGAAACCTAGATGGCATCTAGGAGCCATGTCTCATAGGGGCAACGAGGTGACAGACTGTTTCTGGATCAGAAACAGGATCGCCTTCCGCTGATCTCAGGCGATATCAAGGATGAGAGGGCGGTGATCCGAGACCTCCGGCTCTGCGACGACCTCGAATGTGTTCACGCGAACATTCGGCGTGACCAGCATGTAATCGGCAAAGCGGCCGTCTTTCCGGTAATGCGATGTGCGCGTGTCGGAAAACCCGCGGCCGGTTACCAGGTCGCTGAGGCCGAGCTGACCCAGTGCTGCAAAGGTAGCGCTGTCGGGCAGCACATTGAAATCACCGCAGACCACCAGCGGTTCACCTGTGTGCCAGATACGCTTGATCAGGCAAATCAGTGCCTCGGTCTGTCGCTCGCGCGCCGGCGTGTCATGCTTGCCGGCAGGGTCGCGCAGGCCATGCAGTTGGACGACCGTGATCGGCGCGCCGGCGTGATGGTTGAAGATCCTGATGCCATGCGCATTGCGGGCGCGCGGATGGGCGCCAAATCCGTTGGCTGAGAAGCTGCCGTGGATGAAATCGAGTGCCTGGCCGATGATTGGAATCTCCTTGCGCACGAAGGTCGCAATCCCGAACTCCTGCCAGCAGGTTTCGTCGCCATCCTGAAGCTCGCCCCGTGCTGTCGGGCAGAAGATCCCGTCATGGGCCGGCAGAACCGCTGCGATCTCATCGAACAGATGCGCGCGCTGCTGCAGTTCGACCGATCCGTCGCGATAGGTCAGCCAGTCGTGCCGTGCACCAGGTGCCCGTGCGACTTCCTGCAGGCAGAGCACATCGGCGTCGATGTTCTCCAGATAGCGCATCAGCGGCTCATGGAGCATTCCGCCCCAGATATTGAGAGAAGCAATCTTCATTGTATCCAGCAGCGTGGCCAAGATGTGGAGCCGGCAGGATAGTTGCACCGTTGCAGCACTTCAAGCGCGCCGGAACCGTCTATTATCCTCGTTGTCGCTCGACGAAAAGCAGCATCGACACACCGGTTACGGCAAGCGCGACACCGAGCAGGCCCGTTTCCGAATAGCCGAGATAGTGTGAGCCGGCAGCGAAGGTGGCGGCTGTGATCGCATTGCCGAGGAAGGAGTTGATCGGCATGAACGCGGTACCGAGACCAGGGCGTCCGGGAAACAGATCCTGGAAATAGTTCAGCGGCAGGGCCAGCAGCGCGGCGGCAAAGGCAGCGCCCGGCAGAGCGAGTCCATAGATGTGCCAGGGCGCTGTCGCGAAACTCAACGCCACCATGTAGCCGCCATAGCCGAGCGCCGCCGTGACGATAATGCCGATGATGCTGAAGCGTTTCAGCGAGCCTGCCCACATCAGCATGAAGGGGATCTCGATCAGCGCCGTCATGCCGGCAATCAGCCCGACATCGTCGGTCTTGCCGCCGAGCTGCAGGGTCAGGATCAGCGGCCAGATGGTGCCGCTCAGGCGCAGGGTCGACGTGATCGCCGCAATCGCGATCAACCGGATCAGCATGTCTGGCGCAGCCAGTTCCTTGAGTGCCGAGAAAAAGCCGGGCGCCGCCGTGTCTCGGGCAGGCCGGGATGGTGGCGACTTCAGCACAAGGGCCGCACAGAAGAGGATGAACAGGCAAAAGAGCGAGGCGAGCCCCCAGGCCCCAAGCATGCTGCCGGATGCGCCGAGCGCCAGTCCCAGGCCGGCTGGTGTCACCACCCAGGCCGCCGAGATAATGGCGCGCAAGGTTGCATTGACTGAAGCGGCATCCACCGGCTCGAGCTCGCCCGTCTCCAGCCGAGCGCTGGCAAACAGCAGGGAACTGGTGGCGTAGAAAAAAGGGATGACGAGCGAGGTCGCGCCGAGGAAGACGGGCACCGATGGATAAAGATAGATGGCGCCATAGCCGAGCACGCCCAAGGCCGACATGGCGATCAACATGTGTCGCCGGTCACCCAGCATGTCCGACAGGATGCCGAGCGAGACGCTGATGACGACGGCCGAGATCGAAGAGACGAAGACCAGCAGCGAATAGGTCTGGTCGCTCATGCCGAGCGTGCCGATTGCGGTCACCGAAAGATAGGGTATCGTCGCCCCGAACGCAGACCCCTGGGCAAAGATCATCAGTGCGAGGACGAGCAATTGCGGGCGGCCGGCAATCTGGCCGAAGGATGAAGGCATGAAACTGGCTTTGTGCTGATGAAGGCGGGAGCATCCGCAAGATGTGGGTGTTTGAAACACCACCATTGCATGAGTCGCAACCGCCGTCAGCCCGTCGCTGGAAAGCATGAAACGGACGTAGGGCTTTTCACACCGCGCCGTCCCAGTCCTATTCCGCAGCCTTGCGCTCGACCTTCTCCACCTTCAGTTCACCCATGCGGTTCCAGGCGTCGAGGCCGGCGATCTTGTAGGCTTCGGCGAGCGTCGGGTAGTTGAACGTGTTCTCGACGAAATATTCGACCGTGCCTTTGAGGTTGAGAACGGCCTGGCCGATATGCACCAGTTCGGTCGCACCTTCGCCGACGATATGCACGCCGAGCAGGCGTCGGGTCTTCAGCGAGAAGATCATCTTCAGCATGCCGCTGTCGAGACCCATGATATGGCCGCGCGAGGTTTCGCGGAAATGGGCTATGCCGCATTCGTAGGGAATGTTGCGCTGGATCACTTCCTCTTCGGTCAGGCCGCAGGTGGAGATTTCCGGCACGGCATAGATGCCATAGGGGAAGAACTGTGGCGGTTCGTGCGAAGGAGCGCCGACCGCATGACGCGCCGCAATCCGGCCCTGTTCCATCGACGTCGAGGCAAGGCTTGGGAAACCGACCACGTCGCCCGCGGCATAGATGTTGGGAACGGCAGTCTGGAAGGTTTCGGGATTGACCTTCAACCGGCCGCGATTGTCCGCCTCGAGACCGCAGGCAGCGAGGTTCAGCGTATCGGTGGCGCCGACGCGACCGGCAGCAAACAGCACCATCTCGGCCATCAGCACGCGGCCGTTCTTCAGCGTGACACGGCATTTGCCGTCGATCTTTTCGACCGTCTCGACCGTCTGGCCGAATATCAGCTTCATGTTGCGGTCGCGCAGCTGGTAGGTGAAGTCCTCGACGATTTCCTTGTCGATGAAGTCGAGCATCGTGTCGCGCGGCTCGACCACGGTGACGGCCGTGTCCAGCGCCGAAAAGATCGTCGCATATTCGATGCCGATGACGCCGGCGCCGATGACCACCATCGAGCGCGGCAGTTCCTTGATCTCCAGGATGTCGTCGCTGTCGAGGATGCTGACGTTATCGAAGGGAACATGCGACGGACGGAAGGGCCTTGTACCGACGGCGAGCAGCACGGATTTGGTCTGCACTCGGAGGATTTCGCCGTCTTCCTTGGCGACCTCGATGGTGTTGGCATCGACGAATGTCGCCGTGCCGCGCATCTGCTGGACTCGATTGCGGGCGAACTGATGCTCCAGCACCTCGACTTCATGGTCGAGAGTGATCAGGAGGCGGCGGCGAAGGTCGTCGGCATTGATCTCCTGCTTCACGCGGTAACTGCGGCCGTAGAAGCCGCGCTCGCGCCAGCCGGTCAGGTTCAGCGCGGTTTCGCGCAGCGTCTTGGAAGGAATGGTGCCGGTATGCACGGAAACACCGCCGACGCGCGTTCCCTTCTCGATCACCAGAACCTTCTTCTCCAGCTTGGCGGCCTGGATGGCGGCGCGGCGCCCGGCAGGCCCGCTGCCGATGACGACAAAGTCGTATTGGTTCATGATATTCGTCCCTGATTCGCGTGTCGGGATGTTGCACTGCAATGTGTCCCATAGTGAAACTAGCAGGGCAATCTAACCGTTTCGTTATCGATAACGATTTGTGTCTGTCTGCGACGGAAATTTGCGCGCACACGGCAGTTCGGCATCGCCTGCCGCAAACATTTGTCCCAACTGGACCCGGATCATATCAGGCGCAGGCCCTTGAGGCTCGCATGACCGTCCTTGCCGATGATGATGTGGTCATGCACGGTGATGCCGAGCGGCTTGGCCGTATCGACGATCGTGCGTGTCATGTCGATATCGGCGCGCGACGGGGTCGGGTCGCCGCTCGGGTGGTTGTGCACAAGGATAATCGCTGTGGCCGAAAGTTCAAGCGCGCGCTTGACCACCTCGCGCGGATAGACCGGCGTGTGGTCGACGGTGCCGCGTCCCTGGATCTCGTCGGCGATCAGCACATTGCGCTTGTCGAGAAAAAGGATGCGGAACTGCTCGGTGGTTTCATAGGCCATGGCGGCGTGGCAGTAGTCGATCACCGACGACCAGGACGACAGAACCTGTTTGCCGCGCAACTCGCTTTTCAGCATGCGCTGCGCAACGCTGGCAATCAGCTTGAGATCCAGTGCCACCGTGTCACCGACGCCCTTGACCTCTTGCAGCAGTGCTGGTGGTGCGCCGAAGACGCCAGCAAGTGTCCCGAACCGTGCGATCAACGCCTTGGCGATCGGCTTGGTGTCGCGGCGCGGGATCAGCCGGAAAAGCAGCAGTTCAAGGATCTCGTAGTCGGCCAGTGCGCTCTCGCCACCGTCGCGAAAACGCGCCCGCAGCCGGTCGCGGTGTCCGTGATAGTGGGCATCGGCGGCCTGGGGGCTGGTGTCGATGGCAGGGGAAGGCTTCAGCCGGTCGGTCCGGGGCGTCTGTTCGGCAAAGAAGTGGCGTTCGTCGTGATCCGGGTTTCCGGAAACATCCTGACCCAGATCGACAATGGTGTCGCCGAAGAGGGAGCCGTTTTCGGAATGGGGAAGCTTCGCCATCGTCAAACCCTTGCATGGACCATCATAGTCACGCGGCGAGGGCGAACATGCCGTCTTGATCACCGTCGCAGGGATATAGTGACATCCCTGCTGTATCGCGCAAGATGCTACAGCATAGTTCTGCGTCGATTGGTTGCAGGCCTGTGCTCGAAGATTACGAGAGACCCGGCCGATCGAGCCCGGCTGGCGACAGCGTGAAGATCTCGCAACCGGTCGCCGTCACGCCAACGGCGTGTTCGTACTGTGCGGTCAGCGACCGGTCGCGGGTCACGGCGGTCCAGCCATCGGACAGAACCTTCACATGCGGCTTGCCGAGATTGATCATCGGCTCGATGGTGAAGATCATGCCCTCGCGCAGTTCCGGGCCTTCATCGGCGCGGCCGTAGTGCAGGATGTTCGGGCTGTCGTGGAACAGACGGCCGACGCCATGGCCGCAGAAATCGCGCACCACGGTGCAGCGTTCGGCCTCCGCATAGGTCTGGATCGCCTCGCCGATGGCACCGGTGCGGGCACCCGGGCGCACGGCGGCAATGCCGCGCATCAGGCATTCATACGTCACTTCCATCAGCCGTTCGGCGGCCCGCTTGATCTGGCCGACGGGATACATCCGGCTGGAATCGCCGTGCCAGCCGTCCAGGATATAGGTGACGTCGATATTGACGATGTCGCCCTCGCGCAGCGGCTTGTCGTCCGGCATGCCGTGACAGACCACATGATTGATCGAGGTGCAGACGGAATATTTGTAGCCACGGTAGTTTAGCGTCGCGGGCAGGGCACCATTGTCCATGCCGAATTCGAAGACGAAGCGATCGATCGCATTAGTCGTGACACCCGGCTTGATCATTGGCACGAGCGCATCGAGGCAGCGGGCGGTCAATTGGCTGGCGCGGCGCATGCCGTCGAAGTCTTGCGCGCTATAGAGGCGAATTGCGCCGGTATTCTTGAGCGGTGCCGATGCCGCGTCGATATAGGTGACCATTGAGCCGCTTCCGGATCCCTGAGAATGACAGTGTTTTCACGTTCATAAAGCAGCAGCACCCGACAAGTCTATCGGGATCAGCCGCATGGGCGCGATTTTGCAAGGCGTGATGTCGCAGGCGATCGCATAGGCCTCGACACCGCGCGCTATTGCCCGGACAAAGGCGCGGCCATAGGCGGGGTCGAGATCGGCGCAGATACGAAACCGGCTGCAATCGGTCCGCTGGATCAGGAACAGCATCGCCGCGCGCCTGCCGGTCTCGACCAGATCGCCCATCTCTTCCAGATGTTTGGCCCCACGCGTCGTCACGCTGTCGGGAAATTCGGCAAGGCCTGCCTCCCGGATGAAATGCACGTTCTTCACCTCGACATGCACGCTGCCCTTGTCTGCATCCTCAAGCAGGATGTCGATGCGCGAGTTTCGCCCGTAGCGCTGCTCGCGCTTCAATGTGGCAAAACCGTCGAGCTGCGGTATCAAGCCGGCGAGAATGGCTTCTTCGGCCAGACGGTTGGGCAGGGCGGTGTTGACGCCGATCACCGTGCCGTCCGCCTCCACCAGTTCCATGGCATGGCGATATTTGCGGTTTGGCGCATCGTGGACAGAGAGCCAGATCGCTGACCCCGGATCCGTCAATCCGCGCATCGAGCCGGTATTCGGGCAAAATCCGGTGATTTCGTCGCCGCTGTCCAGCACTGCATCGAACAGGAAGCGCTTGTAGCGGCGGATCAATCGGGCGGGGATCAGCGGCGGTTCGAAGATCAACGGCCGGTCCCACATGCGCTGCGGGGCGTCATACGCGTTCCAGCACGTTTCTGCCCGGTGCGTCGGCGATCGCGTTCAGGGCGTCGCCGCCGGGTTTACGGGCCGAAACCTGCTTGTGGTCGAGCTTTTCGATCCAGGCCTGCCAATGCGGCCACCAGGAACCTTCGGTTTCTTCGGCGCTGGCAAGCCAATCCTCATAGGTGCCCTCGGCCTTTCCATGGGTCCAGTATTGGTATTTCTTCTTGTCCGGCGGATTGACGACACCGGCGATATGTCCCGATCCGGTGACGACAAATTCGACGGGTCCGCCAAACAGCGCGCTGCCGATGTAGACCGATTTTGCCGGCGCGATATGGTCTTCGCGGGTGGCAAGATTGTAGATCGGGATCTTCACCTTCTTTAGCGACAGTGTCTTGCCGGCGAGCTGCATCTTGCCTTGGCTCAGCGTGTTGTTGAGATAGCAATTGCGCAGATAGAAGGAATGGTTGGCCGCCGCCATCCGGGTCGAATCGGAATTCCAGTAGAGCAGGTCGAAGGGCATCGGATCCTGGCCCTTCAGGTAATTGTTGACGAAATAGGGCCAGATCAGTTCGGAGGCGCGCAGCATGCTGAATGCCGTCGCCATTTTCGAGCCATCGAGATAGCCGGTTTCCCGCATCCGTTCCTCGACACTCTGAAGCTGCTCCTCATCGACAAACACCTTGAGGTCGCCGGCATAGGTGAAATCCACCTGCGTCGTGAACAAGGTGGCGCTGGCGATACGGCTGTCCTTTTCCTGCGCATGCAGGGCAAGCGCTGCGGCAAGCAGCGTGCCGCCGACGCAGTAGCCGATGGCATTGACCTTTTTCTCGCCGGTCGCCTTCTCGATCGTATCCAGCGCAAAATCGATGCCCTCGCGGATATAGGCCTCCCAATCCTTGTCCGCATGGCGCTCGTCGGGATTGACCCAGGAGATGACAAAGACGGTGTGTCCCTGTTCGACGCACCACTTGATGAAGCTTTTCTGCGGGTTGAGGTCGAGAATGTAGAACTTGTTGATCCATGGCGGGCAGATCAAAAGCGGCCGCTTCAACACGGTATCGGTTGCCGGCGCATACTGGATGACCTCGCAGATATCACTCTGCGCGATCACTTTGCCGGGGGTGATGGCCATGTTTTCGCCGACGGCGAATTTGCTGGTGTCTGTCTGGCGAATGCGCAGTTCGCCTTTGCCGGCGGCGATATCCTCGGCCAGCATCTGCATGCCCTTGACCAGATTGGCGCCACTGCTGGCGACCGTTTCCCGGTAGAGCTGCGGGTTCGTGGCGACGAAATTTGCCGGCGAAAGGGCGGCCGTGATCTGGCGGACGTAGAAGGCGGCCTTGTGGCGCGTATGCTCGTCGAGCCCTTCGGCGTCATTGACCATCTTGTCGGCCCAATCGGACAGAACCAGATAGGTCTGGCGGAGGAAATCGAAGAACGGATTGCGCTGCCAGTCCTCGTCGGCGAATCGTTTGTCCTTCGGCAAGGGCTCATTGACGGGCGCATCCGGCGGTGCGGAGAGGCGGGTCAGCGAGCGCGCCCAGATGCCGAAGACGGCATTCAGCAGGTGGGTTTGCGCTTCCATCGTCCGCTTCGGGTCGGACATCCAGTATTCGGCCAGTTTGGACATCGTCTTGACAAGCTCGGACATCGGTTCGGAGACGGGATCGACAATCTCGCCCCGTTCGCGCGGCGCGAGCCAGCTTGAAGCAGCCTTGCCCAGATTTTCAAGCGCCTTTGCCGCATTGACAGCCAGCGCCTGCGGATCCTTGACGATATAGGGTTCGAGCAGTTTTGCATCGAATGCCGGACCGGACTGTGCAGTCTCTTCCCGTTTGTTGTCCACGGCATCCTCCCCAGGATTGTATCTGGCGTCTTTTGTATTTGCGCATCCTGCATGAAAATGACTACAAGTTCCAGCGATTGGCGCATAGTCTTTCGCAGGTAGCGGGAAAATGCACCCTTTGAATTTGCTGGATTTCCAGCAGGCATGCGGATTGTTGAGACCATGGCACAGACAACCTTTAGCCTCGAAAACCTGAACCGACCGGCCATTCTGGCCGCCCTTGTCGGGATGCTCGCCGCAAGCGGATGCCAGTCATCCGCAGAAACGGCAACCGTCACGCAGACCCCTTCGGCGCTGCAGGTGACGGTGGATGATGTGGATGCGCCAGATCAACCGGCGAAGCGTCCGACATCAAAGGATGGCTTCCCGAATTTCGGTGGCTCGTTGAACGCCGCCAATGTCCAGATGAACAACGAAGAAGCAGCAGCACTGCAACAGCAGCTCACGGCCCTGTCCAGCGCGCGCCAATCCGGAACCATTACCGAAGCCGAATACCAGCGAAAGCTCGCTGAACTGCGCACGCTCGCAACCCAACATGGCCCGGAGACGCAGGCGTTGATCGCCAAATAGCACTTGCCTTTCGGCGGGATTTTCCGCAAAGCAACGAGAGGCTTTCGGCAGGTATTTCAGCGTGACTCGTCGCGCGGGTCGGATTTGCGACAAAATTTGCTGCCAGCGCTTGTGTTGAGATACTATCGTCCGGCTCCGGTTTTGCGGTTCGTTGCGGGGCTGGCGATCACTGGGACAAACGAACCCGCCTGCCGCGGACAATGCCCGCGCGGTTTCAGGGGTTGAAGATGGAAGAATTTCACAAAGTCCGGCGCTTGCCGCCTTACGTTTTCGAACAGGTCAATCGTTTGAAGGCGAGCGCGCGAGCCGGTGGCGCCGACATCATCGACCTTGGCATGGGCAATCCCGATCTTCCGACCCCGCAGGCGATCGTCGACAAGCTGTGCGAAGCGGTCCAGGACCCGCGCACGCACCGTTATTCTTCGTCCAAGGGCATTCCCGGTCTGCGCCGTGCCCAGGCGGCCTACTATGCGCGCCGTTTTAATGTGAAGCTCAACCCGGATACCCAGGTGGTCGCGACACTCGGCTCCAAGGAGGGCTTTGCCAACATGGCACAGGCGATCACCGCCCCCGGTGACGTCATCTTGTGCCCCAATCCGACCTATCCGATCCATGCCTTCGGCTTCCTGATGACCGGTGGCGTTATCCGTTCGATCCCCGTCGAGCCGGACGAGACCTTCTTCCCGCCGCTCGAACGCGCCGTTCGTCACTCGATCCCGAAGCCGCTGGCCTTGATCATCAACTATCCATCGAACCCGACGGCGCGCGTGGCGACGCTTGATTTCTACAAGGACGTGATCGCCTTTGCGAAGAAGCACGACATCATCGTTCTGTCCGACCTTGCCTATTCCGAAATCTATTTCGACGACACGCCGCCGCCATCCGTCCTGGAAGTCCCGGGCGCCATGGACGTCGCGGTTGAATTCACCTCAATGTCGAAGACCTTTTCCATGCCGGGCTGGCGCATGGGTTTTGCCGTCGGCAACGAGCGGCTGATCTCGGCGCTGACCCGCGTCAAGTCCTACCTCGACTACGGCGCGTTCACGCCGATCCAGGTGGCGGCGACCCACGCCCTGAACGGCGACGGTTCCGACATTGCCGAAGTCCGCTCGATCTACAAGCGTCGCCGTGATGTCATGGTCGAAAGCTTCGGCAAGGCCGGCTTTGAAGTGCCGCCGCCGGCAGCGACCATGTTCGCCTGGGCCAGGATCCCGGAAAAATTCCGTCATCTCGGTTCGCTGGAATTCTCCAAGCTGCTGGTTGAGAAGGCCGATGTGGCCGTAGCGCCGGGTATCGGCTTCGGCGAAATGGGCGACGAATATGTTCGCCTGGCGCTGGTCGAGAACGAACACCGTATCCGCCAGGCCGCCCGCAGCATCAAGAAGTTCCTGTCGACGGCCGACGAGACGATGCACAACGTCATTTCGCTCAACGCCCACCGCTGAGCGTTATCGCTGCGCCCTTCACTGAGCTTCTGTGGCGGCCCGCTCGCGGCCGCCGATTTCCACTATCTGATTAGGTCAGGACTGATCCATGGCTGATGCCCTTAAAATTGGCGTGGCGGGTCTTGGTACCGTTGGTGCCTCGCTCGTTCGTATCCTCCAGCAGCGTTCGAATGCGCTGACCGTTGCCTGTGGCCGTCCGATCATCGTCACGGCGGTCTCGGCGCGCGACAAGGCCAAGGATCGCGGCATCGACATGTCCGGCATGCAGTGGTTCTCTGATCCGGTGGACATGGCCAACAACGCCGATATCGACGTTTTCGTCGAACTCGTTGGCGGCTCTGAAGGTGCCGCTGACCTGTCGGTGCGTGCCGCACTCGGCCGTGGCCTGCATGTGGTGACCGCAAACAAGGCCCTGTTGGCACGCTGCGGCGTCGAATTGGCCAAGCTGGCTGAGGAGAAAGGCCTTCTGCTCAATTACGAAGCGGCGGTTGCCGGTGGCATTCCGGTCATCAAGACGCTGCGTGAGTCCCTGACCGGCAACAATTTCTCCCGCATCTACGGGATCATGAACGGCACCTGCAATTACATCCTCACCAAGATGGAGAAGGAAGGGCTTTCCTTTGCCGATTGCCTGAAGGAAGCCCAGCGCCTCGGTTATGCGGAGGCCGATCCGGCCTTCGACATCGAAGGCAATGACACAGCCCACAAGCTGTCGATCCTGACCACGCTGGCCTTCGGGTCGGAAATTGCAGCCGACAAGATCTATCTGGAAGGCATCACCAATATCTCCATCGAGGACATTCATGCGGCCGCCGATCTGGGCTATCGCATCAAGCTTCTCGGTGTTGCCCAGAAGACCGAAAGCGGCATCGAACAGCGCGTGCATCCGACCATGGTGCCGCTCGATTCGGTCATTGCCCAGGTTGATGGCGTGACCAATGCGGTGGCGCTCGAATCCGACATTCTCGGTGAACTGCTGATGGTCGGCCCCGGCGCCGGCGGCAATGCAACCGCCTCGGCGGTGCTCGGCGATATCACCGACATTGCCAAGAGCCGTCCGGGTGCGCAGGACGTTCCGGTGCTCGGTCGCCCGGCGCATCTGCTCGAACCGTATCGCCAGGCCGAAATGCAGAGCCACGAAGGCGGTTATTTCATCCGTCTGACGGTGCAGGATCGCACCGGCGTGTTTGCCAGCATCGCGACCAAGATGGCGGAAAACAGCATTTCGCTGGAATCCATCGTCCAGCATTCGAAACAGCCGGTTGTTGCCGGCAAGCCGCAGACCATCATCCTCGTCACCCATGCAACCATGGAAAGCGCTGTGCGCCGCGCCGTCGATGCGATCAAGCATGAGGGTTATCTGGTTGGCGAGCCGCAGATGATTCGCATCGAACGGCCGAAGTCCTAAGTCTATTGCACTGCAGCGATCTCGGGAAATTCGCCCGATTTCGCTGCTGCGTCTGCGAAGCAGTTGATCCAATTGGCGCGAAAAATACGCGCCACGTACAAAAAATCGACCTCCACTCTCGCCATGCTGGTGACCGCGCGGTAGATTGTCGCTGTCTGTCAGGTTCTTGGGGAGGAGCCTTAGCGATGAGTGTGGGAAAGACATGGGTCTCTCCGGCGGATTTCGCCGGATGCGAAACATTAGAGCACAACCAGCCTGATGCCCAACGACGGTCAATCTCCGCGTCACATGCTGACGGCTGGGATGCCTCTGCCGATGGCATGTCGGACTGGGTGGTGCTCTTGGCCTTCTTGTGTGCCATGGTCGTGCCATTCGCCTTCGTGGCCTGGGTGATGGCGTAATCTGCAAAAGCATGGTTGGCGTGCTTGCATCTGAGGCCGGCTTGCCTCTGGTCATTTTTGTCAGGACCGCTAGAACAGCGGACGGATGATGGTTCGAGCTTCAAGCTGGGACATCGTCCATCCCGTCGTCACGACGCGGCGCCTTTAGGTGCTGTCCGGTCGTGTTGCAAAGCGAGTCCCATGTCCGAACCGGTAGATCCCGTCCAGCGCGCTTTTCTTGGTGTCGAGCAATCCGTCAGTGGTCAGCGCTGGATGAACCGCGCCGATCAGGCGGCGCAGAACAGGGCGCTCGCCATGAGCCAGGTGCACGGCATCCCGGAACTGGTGGCCCGCGTGCTCGCGGGCAGGGGTGTGGGCGTCGACGAGGCGCCGGCCTTTCTCGATCCGACCATCCGCAACCTGATGCCGGATCCATCGCGCCTGACCGATTGCGACGCCGCGGCAGAACGTATCTGTGCTGCCGTCAACCGCAGTGAGCGCGTCGCCATTTTCGGCGACTATGACGTGGATGGCGCGGCGTCCTCGGCGCTGATGTACCGATTTCTGCATCATTTCGGCATCGACGCCGAAATCTACATCCCGGACCGGATCTTCGAAGGTTACGGACCGAATGCTGCGGCCATCGATCAATTGATCGATCGCGGTGCGCAGCTGATCATCACGGTCGACTGTGGTTCGACAAGCATCGAGGCGCTGGGCGCCGCCGAACGCCGCAACATCGATGTGGTCGTGATCGATCATCACCAGATGAGCCACGAGATGCCGCCCTGTCATGCACTGGTCAATCCCAATCGCGAGGACGATCTGTCGGGGCAGGGGCATCTTTGTGCAGCCGGTGTTGTCTTCATGGTTCTGGTGGCCTGCCTGAGGCGTCTGCGCGAGGAAGGGCATGCCTATGCCCGCTCGCTCGACCTGCTCGCCTGGCTCGATCTTGTGGCTCTGGCCACGGTCTGTGACGTGGTGCCGTTGAAGGGCCTGAACCGTGCCTATGTCACCAAGGGGCTGATTGCCGCCCGCCACCAGAACAATGCGGGTCTTGCGTCGCTGCTGCGCATCGCCGGCATCGGCGGCCCCGTCACGCCCTATCATTTCGGCTTTCTTGTCGGGCCGCGAATCAATGCCGGCGGACGGATCGGCGATGCGGCTCTGGGCAGTCGCCTGCTGACGCTGGTGGAGCCTGCCGAAGCCGACAAGATTGCCACCCAGCTGGATGAACTCAACCGCGAACGTCAGGCCATGGAAGCCATCATGCTGGCCGAGGCGGAGGCCGAAGCCATGGCCGAATATGGTACAGGCGAGACGGCCGCGGTCATCGTCACGGCACGGGAAAACTGGCATCCAGGCATCGTCGGCCTGCTGGCGGCCCGGCTGAAGGAGCGCTTCAAGCGGCCGGCCTTCGCCATCGCATTCGACCCATCCGGCAAGGGTGCGGGCTCAGGCCGCTCGATCAACGGTTTTGATATAGGTAAAATGGTTCGGGCAGCCGTCGACAATGGCCTTCTGGTCAAGGGCGGCGGCCATGCGATGGCGGCGGGCCTGACGGTGGAGCGGGGTAATCTTGGCCGATTGCGCGCCTTTTTCGACGAGCAGGCGGCGACCCAGGTCGCAGCCCTTGCGTCCAATCAGACACTGAAGATCGACGGCGCGATCGGCGCGTCGGGCGCCACGCTGGCGCTGATCGACCAGCTCGAGGCCGCCGGTCCGTACGGTTCGGGTCATGCACAGCCGATCTTTGCCGTGCCGATGCACCGGCTGCGCGATGTGCGCCCGGTCGGCACGACGCATGTGAAGATCACGCTGGAGGCACTGGACGGCAGCAAGCTTGATGGGATTGCCTTCCGTGCCGCCGAAACCGACCTCGGCCATTTCCTGATGAACAATCGCGGCAATCAGGTTCATGTCGCCGGCACGCTGGGCGCCGATCATTGGCAGGGCAATCGCCGCATACAGTTGCGCGTGCTCGATGCCGCAAAGGCGCCGTGACTTACGTTACGTAACAAAGGTATCTCAAGGGGAGGTGGCACGCCCTAGGGGAGTCGAACCCCTCTTCCCAGAATGAAAATCTGGTGTCCTAACCGATAGACGAAGGGCGCCTGCGCTTCGTGGCGCCCTTATGGCCGGGGAAAGTGATTCATGCAAGACCAAAAGCGCGGCAAAGCAGCGCTTTTTCCACAGCTGAGAGAATAATCTTTGGATCTGTAAAAGCCACGCAATATGAGCAGGTTAGCGGATTGCTTTCCCGTGGTTATTCCCAGCTTGTACATGGAATTGAAGTGGCACGCCCTAGGGGAGTCGAACCCCTCTTCCCAGAATGAAAATCTGGTGTCCTAACCGATAGACGAAGGGCGCGTACGCTTCGTGGCGCCCTTATAGTCAGGGTGATTTGATCCGGCAAGCGGAAACTTGCGGTTCCGCACGAGAAATTTCGACGCCTTGCCGGACGCGATAAATGCATGAAATGACGCATCATCTCCGGCGTTTAGCACATCACTGATTTTCACGAGGAGGATGGAGTGGCACGCCCTAGGGGAGTCGAACCCCTCTTCCCAGAATGAAAATCTGGTGTCCTAACCGATAGACGAAGGGCGCGTGCGCTCCGTGGCGCCCTTATAGTCAGGGGCATGCAAAGCCGCAAGCGCCATTTGCCGATTTTTTCAAAAAAATGACAGCCGCATCCGGCCTGTGGAAAACCTTGAAAGCTGAATGATTCAGCAGTCTTGGCCGACGGGGCCGCTTAGCATCTGCGATCGCGCAGAATGTTCTGGGCGTCAGAGCTTTGGTGACTCAGTCTTTTTCTTGCCGGTCAGCATTCGGCGCAGCGACGACATGAATTTGTTCTTTTTCTGCTGTTCGGCCGGCGAAGCTTCGTTGGCATCCGCACCGACCGGTATCGCGGCTTGGCCGGGATCGACGGCTGGCATCGGGCCATTCGCATTGCCTTGGTTCGCGCCTGCCGAGGCAGGAGCCGGCGCGCGGACCACCATCTTGCGCTTGGGTCGCGGATCGGAGAGACGCTTGAGCACGGGTGCCCCTTCTTCCTCGGCGACCGGCAGGGCTGCAACGGAGGCGACGGTGCCGGCGGCGTCGGCTTCTGTTAGCGGCAGGGCATTTTCAGGGATGTCGATAATGCCCTGCTGTTGCTGTGCCGATGGGCTGAACAGGCTCTTGCTCATGGCATTGATCTTCATGGTCGGCATATCGGAAGGCACGATGCTGGAAGAGCTTGCAACGGACGCAGGCGTCCCGGCCGTTTGTGTCGCATCCGTGACCTGGGGTGGCGCGGCGGTTGCGGAGAACAGGCTGTTATTGCCCGCATCGACGCGGGCGGGCTGCATGATGATCTCGCCGAGATCGGCCGGAGCATGCTGCTGCGTCACGGCCATGACTTCAGGCGGCGGCTCGGCAATATCGGCATAGGCCGCCGCCATGGTCGAGGATTTTGCCGCCGTCGGTTCATAAAGTGGCAATTCGCCGTTTGTGGCGGGGGCCGGCACCCTGGTATTGCCGCTGCCGGCTGTGACCACCAGCGGATCGACATAGCCCCTGGTCTTGGCAACGGTCTTGCCTTTCGCCGTAGCTGGCTGTTCGGCGGTTGCCAGAGACATCACCTCATCGGCGCTGGTCTGGCACGACGCCAGCAAAAGTGCCGACATGATCGTCGCCGCGCGCAAGGGCGCGGCGCGGGAAGCAAGGAAATTGCGCATCATGGCCTCTATCCTGTCGGAAAGCCCCGGTCAGGGCTGGAGGCGCCGCAAAGCGCGGCGCTCCGTCGAGGTCCAATTACGTGCGCAAACTTGCGCGAGGCGGGCTTACCAGGCGCCGGTGTTCGGCATCGACAGCCACGGCTCGGCGGGTGCAAGGCTTTCGCCCTTCTGCAGAATCTCGATGGAGATGCCGTCGGGCGAGCGAACGAAGGCCATATGGCCGCAACGGGGCGGACGATTGATCGTCACGCCGGCATCCATCAGCTTCTGGCAGATCGCATAGATGTCATCGACTTCATAGGCGAGATGGCCGAAATTGCGTCCGCCGGCATAATCCTCGGTATCCCAGTTATAGGTGAGTTCAAGGCACGGCGCCGAGCTGGCTTTTGCCTGGTCGACATCTTCGTCTGCGACCAGAAAGACCAGCGTAAACCGTCCCTTGTCGTTTTCATAACGTCGGATTTCTTTCAGGCCGAAAATGTTACAATAGAAGTCGAGCGAGACATCCAGGTCTTTGACCCGGACCATTGTGTGCAAGTAGCGCATGTGTGTTCTCCCTGATGCTTGAGGTGATATGGAACAGTGGACAGGTTCGAGCAAGGCTAAGTCTGCAAAAGCTTCTGGGTAAATATCAAACTAGGGCTTGCGCTAGTCCGTTAACGGAATGTTAATCTGATCGACAAGAATCGGTTAACCCTACAATGTGACGCGTTTTCGAGGGGCTTGGGGAAATGGCGGACAAGATATCATCGAAAGGGCTCGCTGGTTTCGAGGAGCTGTCTGGCGATGCCGTAGACCTTATTGAGATCACCGGCGTCGTGAAGTGGTTCGACGTTGCCAAAGGGTTCGGCTTTATCATTCCGGATAACGGCATGCACGACGTTCTCCTGCACGTGACCTGCCTGCGACGCGATGGCTATCAGACCATCCTGGAAGGCACGCGCATCGTTGCGCTGATCCAGAAGCGCGACCGCGGCTATCAGGCCTTCCGCATTCTCTCCATGGACCAGTCGACGGCGATACATCCATCGCAGCTGCCGCCGGTGCGCACACACGTTCAGGTCACCGCAACCAGTGGGCTTGAGCGCGTGCTGGTGAAGTGGTTCAATCGGACAAAGGGTTTCGGCTTCCTGACCCGCGGCGAGGGCACGGAAGACATCTTCGTGCACATGGAAACGCTGCGCCGCTTCGGCCTGACGGAGCTTCGCCCCGGCCAAACCGTGCTGGTGCGCTTCGGACCGGGCGACAAGGGTTTGATGGCGGCAGAAATTCATCCGGACAATCCTGGTCCGGCGACCATGGCGCACTGAGCCGATGGCTTCGTACTTCCATCACCTGAGAAGCGCCGTCGTGGCGCTTTATTTGTTGCTCGGTTTCGTAGTGCCGGCCAGTGCCGAGGTTACCTTTGCCACGGGCAAGTTGACCATCGTGACTGCGAAGGGAGAGGCACGCGAATTCGACGTCGAATGGGCGGTGAACATGCAGCAGCGCGCCAGAGGGCTGATGCAGCGCGAACAGCTTGATGACAATGCCGGCATGATCTTCGATTTTGGCGAAAGCCGCATGGTGACGATGTGGATGGCCGACACGCCGTTGTCGCTCGATATGGTGTTCATCAACGAGACGGGCCGAATCGTTCGTGTCGCCGAGCGCACCACGCCGTTTTCCGAAGCCATCATCGGCTCTGGTGAGCCGGTGCGCTACGTCCTGGAGGTAAAAGGCGGACGAGCGGCGGAACTTGGCATCGCTGCCGGTGATCGTCTGAGCCTGCCGCTTGCCGTTCCAGACGGGCCGCAGCCGTAAGGTTTTGCATTTTGTGCAAATACCTGCTGGGAAACCGCTTTTTTACTGTTGCGGCGCACAGGTGAACCGTGTATTCCGGCAAACATTGCTGGAACGGAGTGTAGCGCAGCCTGGTAGCGCATCTGGTTTGGGACCAGAGGGTCGGGAGTTCGAATCTCTCCACTCCGACCAAGCAATAACAAGCCGATCGACGGTGGTCGGCTGGATCGAGGCGGCGGGACGGCTCGCCGCATATGTCCTGGAGATGGATGCGACCATGTCTGCGAAGATCTACCGCCCCGCAAAGACGGCCATGCAGTCCGGCAAGGCAAAGACCCAGTTCTGGATTCTCGAATTCGACCAGTCTAGCCCGCGCAAGATCGATCCTGTCATGGGCTACACGACCTCCGCAGATACCCGCCAGCAGGTCAAGCTGACCTTCGAGACGCTCGACCAGGCCGAAGCCTATGCGCAGCGTGAGGGCGTAGAGTACCGCGTGATCCTGCCGAAGGAAGCCAAGCGGCAAGTTGTCTCCTATACCGATAATTTCCGCTTCAGCCGCCTTCAGCCCTGGACTCACTGAGTTCGGTAAAGGCATAAAAGTGGTATGCTAGGCCTTTGAGCCGGCGGACGGCCCCTTAGCTCAGCTGGATAGAGCACCTGCCTTCTAAGCAGGTTGTCGCAGGTTCGATTCCTGCAGGGGTCGCCAAATATCTGAAATATAAATGTAAATTCGAAATTTAAGACTTTTTAGCAAAAGCTGTGGATGGCACGTTTATCAAGCCGTCGCCAACCTTTCGGAAACCCTTGACCGCCATAATGCGTGCACGAGAGGTTAACCATGTCGACATCCGCTGCCAATCGCCGCGCGCCGCGCAAGCGGCGCAAATCGCCCCGCGCCTCGTCCCGCCAGGGCCTGACACCATGGCTCGTGCTGCTGGCCATCGTCGCGGGTGGCATTGCCACTTACGACAATCGCGTCACGATCATGAAGGAAGTCTCGCCGTACTTGCTCGACCGTCCGTCGGAACGGCAGACCGCGAGCGCCAGCAGCGCGCGGGCCGCAAAGCCGGAAAAGAAGATTGCGGCGCCGCAACGCCGGGATGGAGATCTGCCCAAGGCGCCGGTGCCGACCATCGCAGTCGGCCAGACCGGGAAGTTGCCGGTGCCGGATGCCAAGCCGACGGAGCTTGCCGCCAACCTGCCGCTGGCCGGGCAGAATTTTAGCGGCACGTTCTATTATTGCGGAACTTCCGGTCTGGATAACTGCATCGCAAGCGGCGATACCTTCTGGTACCGCAAGACCAAGATCGTCCTCTCGGATATCGTGGCACCCGCGACCGAAAATGCCGCTTGCCGGCAGGAACGTGATCGCGGTTTTGCCGCCAAGGTGCGTCTGCGCGCGCTGCTGAACGAAGGAAGGTTCGACCTGGAACTGCTGAAGGCGCAGGCCGCAGGCGACACCGGGCTCGTCAGTCGTGTGGTGACCCGCAATGGACGCTCGCTGGGCTCCATCCTGGTATCGGAGGGGCTGGCGCAGCCTCGCATGGGGCGTCGCCAGTCCTGGTGCCCCTGACGCCCTCCAGTCGATGCCGCACAAGCAAAAAAAAGCCCGCTCCGGAATTGTCCGGGGCGGGCTTTTCACGCGATCGGGTGGTTCAGCCGATCAATGCAGAATCTGGCTGAGGAAAAGCTTGGTGCGCTCGTGCTGCGGATTGTCGAAGAATTCGGCCGGTGAATTCTGTTCGACGATCTGGCCCTGGTCCATGAAGATGACCCGATTGGCCACCTGGCGGGCAAAGCCCATTTCGTGGGTGACGCAGAGCATGGTCATGCCTTCTTCGGCAAGGCCGACCATGGTGTCGAGCACTTCCTTGACCATTTCCGGGTCGAGCGCCGAGGTCGGTTCGTCAAACAGCATGATCTTCGGCTTCATGCACAGCGCCCGGGCAATCGCCACGCGCTGCTGCTGGCCACCGGACAGCTGGCCAGGATACTTATGCGCCTGTTCCGGGATCTTGACGCGCTTGAGAAAGTGCATCGCGACTTCTTCCGCTTCCTTCTTCGGCATTTTGCGCACCCAGATCGGCGCCAGCGTGCAGTTTTCCAGGATTGTCAGATGCGGGAAGAGGTTGAAGTGCTGGAACACCATGCCGACTTCACGGCGCACTTCGTCGATCTTCTTCAGGTCGTTGGTCAGTTCGATATTGTCGACGAGAATATTGCCCGACTGGTGTTCTTCCAGCCGGTTGATGCAACGGATCATCGTCGATTTGCCCGAACCCGAAGGGCCGGCGATAACGATGCGCTCGCCCTTCATCACCTTGAGGTTGATGTCACGCAGAACGTGGAAGTCGCCATACCACTTGTTCATGTTGATCAGTTCGACGGCGACGTCGGTGTCGGAAACCGTGGCGGTCTTGAGTTGAGCTTCAGCCATGAGAGCGTTCCTGTTTAGCGTTTATGCCCGGTGTCGAGATGCCGTTCCATAAAGGCGGAATAGCGCGACATGCCGAAGCAGAAGATCCAGAAGATGAAGCCTGCAAAGATCAGGCCGGTCAACGGTGTTACGGGTGTTGCCCAACTGGCGTCGGTGAAGTTGAGGCGGACGATGCCAAGAAGGTCGAACATGCCGATGATCGACACGAGCGAGGTATCCTTGAACAGGCCGATGAAGGTGTTGACGATGCCGGGAATGACCAGCTTGATCGCCTGTGGCAGGATGATCAGCTGGGTTTTCTGCCAATAGC
Source organism: Rhizobium sp. CECT 9324 (assembly GCF_918741265.1). Lineage (NCBI taxonomy): Bacteria > Pseudomonadati > Pseudomonadota > Alphaproteobacteria > Hyphomicrobiales > Rhizobiaceae > Rhizobium > Rhizobium sp. CECT 9324. Next base: position 2,262,906 of record NZ_CAKKMZ010000001.1, read on the forward strand.
CGAGACCGAGCGAATCGGCGCCCTCATACTGGCCCTTCGGGATAGCCTGCAGGCCACCGCGCACCACTTCGGCCATATAGGCGGAGGCAAAGAGCGAGACGCCAACCAGTGCGCGCAGGAAGTTGTCGATCGTCCAGCCGGTCGGCATGAACAGCGGCAGCATCACATTCGCCATGAACAGCACGGTGATCAGCGGAACCCCACGCACGACTTCAATGAAGGTGACGCAGATGGTCTTGATCACCGGCATTTCCGACCGCCGCCCAAGCGCCAGCAGAATACCGAGAGGTAGCGATACGGCGATCCCGACAAAGGACAGGATCAGCGTGACCATCAGGCCGCCCCAGAGCGGTGTTTCGACCTTTGCCAGGCCGAAGCCGCCATGCAGCAGAAAGAAGGCGACAATCGGGAAGATGACGAACAGCACAAGGGCGTTGAGACCCTTGCGCGGCGCCTTCGGAATCAGCATCGGCACGAGAAGCGCCACGAACATGACGCCGACCAATACGACGCGCCAGCGTTCGTCCATGGGGTAGCGACCAAAGATGAACTGCGAGAAGCGGCTTTCGACAAAAGCCCAGCAGGCGCCGGACCAGCCGTCAGGCTGGTTTCCGCCCTGCGCCACGGTAGCGCAGACCGAACGGTCGGCGCCGACCCAGCTGGCCTGGATGAACAGCCAGTTGATCGCGCCGGGCACGACCATCAACAGAACGCCGAGCGCCAGAACGGTGAGCACGACATCCTTCGGCGTGGCCAGCAGGTTCGTGCGGATCCAGCCGGCGACAGTCCCGACGGACGTGGGTGCGGGCAGGGGTGCCAGCATCTCCTCGCGGACATAGGTGATTTTGGGTGCCATGCTCATCTCTCCACCAGGGCCATTTTAGCGTTGAACCAGTTCATGAAGAGCGAGGTCACAATGCTGATGGACAGATAGACGACGAGCCAGATCGACACGATCTCGATCGCCTGGCCGGTCTGGTTCATGGTCGTGCCGCCGGTCGAAACCAGTTCGGGGAAGCCGACAGCCACGCCGAGCGACGAGTTTTTCGTCAGGTTCAGGTATTGGCTCGTCAGAGGCGGGATGATGATGCGCATCGCCTGCGGCACCACCACAAGACGTGTGGTGGTGGAAGGCTGCAGGCCAAGGGCAGATGCAGCCTCGGTCTGTCCCTTTGATACGCCCTTGATGCCGGCACGGATGATTTCGGCGATAAAGGCCGCGGTGTAGAAGGACAGGGCCAGGTAGAGCGCCACGAATTCCGGCGCGATGACCGAGCCGCCGCTCATGTTGAAGCGGCTGGCGACGGGATAGTCGAATGTCAGCGGCGCGCCGATAGCCAGGAAGGCGACAAGCGGAAGACCGATGATGAGGCCGCCAGTGACCCAGCCGGTCGGAAAAATCTGGCCGGTGCGCATCTGGCGGGCCTTCGCCCAGCGTGCGACGACGACGGAGGCGATGATGCCAATCACGATTGCGATCGGCAGGATGCTTGCGCCGTCACCCCAGATCGGCCTCGGGAAGGCCAGGCCGCGATTGTTCAGAAATGTCGAAAACGGCAGTTCCAGCGAATCGCGAGGTTGCGGCAGCGCCGACAAGACGCCCGAATACCAGAAGAAGATCACGAGAAGCGGCGGAATATTGCGGAACACCTCGACATAGACGGTGCACAGCTTGGCGATCAGCCAGTTCTTCGACAGGCGGCCAATGCCGATGATGAAGCCGAGGATCGTGGCGGTAATGATGCCGGTGACGGCGACCAGGATCGTGTTGAGCAGGCCGACGAGAATGGCGCGGCCATAGGTCGAATCGCTGGTATAGGCGATCAGGCTCTGACCGATGTCGAAGCCCGCGCGGCCGTTGAGAAACTGATAGCCCGAGGCCGTGTTGCTTCGAGCGAGGTTTTCGATGGTGTTGTTTGCAATGGTCCAGACGATAAACGTCAAGATGGCGATCGTAGCGACCTGAAAGAAGATGGATCTTGCTTTCGGATCGTAGATCAGTGAGCCCAAGCTCTGCCTCTCGGCAGGTAAACTGGTGGCGTGATCTGTCATGCTGTGCCAAATCCCCCGAGGCTTCTTTGAGCCTTAAATTGTGATTGGCCTTCGCTTCCGCCCGCTGTTTTTGTTGTGCCGCTGCTGACCACAACGGATAGGCTGAGTGGAATGCGTGGCCACTTGAAGTGCGAGGCGGCTTTCGCCACCTCGCTATAGTATCCGGATCTTAGCGGATCGGCGGAGCGTACTGCAGGCCACCCTTGGTCCACAGGGCGTTGACACCGCGCTCGATCTTCAGCGGCGTGTTGGCGCCGATGTTGCGTTCGAACACTTCACCGTAGTTACCAACACCCTTGATGATGTTGTAGGCCCAGTCGTTGGTCAGGCCGAGGTCGGTGCCGATCTTGGAATCAGCTTCGGCGCCGAGGAAGCGCTTGATGTCCGGGTTCGCAGTCGAGCCCTTGATCTCGTCGACATTGGCCTGGGTCACACCGAATTCTTCGGCCTGTACCAGTGCGTAATGCGTCCACGATACGATGTCGAACCACTGGTCGTCACCCTGGCGAACGGCCGGTCCGAGTGGCTCCTTCGAGATGATTTCCGGAAGAACGATGTGATCGTCCGGATTGCTGAGCGTCAGGCGGATCGAATAAAGGCCCGACTGGTCGGTCGTGTACACATCGCAACGGCCGGCGGCATAGGCGGCGTTCACTTCTTCGAGCTTTTCGAAAACGACCGGCTTGTACTCGAGGTTGTTGGCCTTGAAGTAGTCGGCGAGGTTGAGTTCGGTGGTTGTACCGGACTGGACGCAAACGGCGGCGCCGGACAGTTCAAGCGCCGACTTGACGTTCAGGGCCTTGGTGACCATGAAACCCTGGCCGTCATAATAGTTGACGGTGCGAAAGTTGAAACCAAGCGCGGTGTCGCGGCTGATGGTCCAGGTGGTGTTACGGGCGAGCACGTCGACTTCGCCGGACTGCAGGGCCGTGAAGCGGCTCTGAGCGGTCGTCGGCGTGTACTTGACCTTGGTTGCATCGCCGAAGACTGCAGCGGCGACGGCCTTGCAATAGTCGACGTCGAAGCCCGTCCAGTTGCCGGCAGCGTCCGGCGAAGCGAAGCCGGCGAGACCGGTGTTCACGCCGCATTGGACAAAGCCCTTCGCCTTGACGTCATCAAGGGTAGCAGCCTGAGCGGCGGCCGCGCCAAAGCCAACGGCTGCGACGCCAATCGCTGCTGACAGAAGTGTCTTTTTCATTTTTCCCAACCTTTATTCTCTTGTTTTTCTCTTCGACGGCACCCGGCCAAACGAGTTCGGCGGCGCTCATCGGCTTGCGGCCTCCCGGAGCAAGCAGGACTATCTCAGTCGGAAATGGCTGCACGGTCAAGTCTTTAAGCCGTGATTTGCGGACAAAAGCGGCATTTTGCTGGAATCGCTTCATAAACAGGCAGAAATACAGAATCTGAGCGCTTTGGTGATGAATTTTGTGTCTTTTTGCGTGGTGTCACATGCGCCGAGCGCATGGCAGATGGTGTTTGAAGTTCTTGTGGGAATGGCTTGACCTTCATTCCGATGAGGGCAAGAACTAGCGCTTTCAGGCATGCAGGAAGGTCTTTTATGAGCGGAAAGAAAGAGTGGCTGGCCACGGCTGGCGTGGACACGCGGTTGGCCCATATCGGTTATGATCCAAGTTCCTATCACGGGTTCGTCAATCCGCCGGTGGTCCACGCTTCGACGGTGTTGTTTCCAAACGCGAAGGCGATGGAGACGCGCGACCAGCCCTACACCTACGGCACGCGCGGCACGCCGACCACGGATGCGCTCTGCCAGGCGATCGACGAACTGGAAGGCTCTGCAGGGACGATTCTCGTGCCGTCCGGATTGGCCGCCATCACCGTGCCATTCCTGGCCTTTCTCTCGGCGGGTGATCATGCGCTGATCGTTGATTCCGTCTATTCGCCCTGCCGCCATTTCTGCGACACCATGCTGGCCCGGCTGGGTGTCACGGTCGAATATTACGATCCGGAAATCGGTGCGGGGATCGAAACACTGATCAAGCCGAACACCAAGCTTGTTCATACCGAGGCACCCGGATCAAACACATTCGAGATGCAGGATATACGTGTCATTTCCGATATCGCCCACCGCCACGGCTGTGTCGTGACGATGGACAACACCTGGGCAACGCCGCTGTATTTCAAGCCGCTGGATTTCGGTGTGGACATATCCATCCATGCGGCGACCAAATATCCGTCCGGTCATTCGGATATCCTGATGGGAACGGTATCGGCCAACGCCAAATACTGGCCGCAATTGCATGAAGCCAATATCACCCTCGGCATCTGCGGCGCTCCGGACGACAGCTACCAGATTCTGCGTGGCCTGCGCACGATGGGGATCCGCCTGGAGCATCACGGCCGCAGCGCGTTGCGCATGGCTGAATGGCTGGAGGGACGCGAAGATGTCGCCCGCGTGCTGCATCCGGCTCTGCCGAGCTTTCCCGGTCACGACATCTGGAAACGCGACTTCAAGGGCGCAAGTGGCATATTCGCGTTTGTGCTGACCGCAGGCGCGCCGGAAAAGGCGAAGCCCAAGGCCCGCGCCTTCCTCGACAGCCTGAACATTTTCGGCCTCGGTTGGTCCTGGGGCGGTTATGAGAGCCTGGCGATCATGGTCAATCTTGACGACCGCACGATCCGCAAGGCGCCGGAAGAGGGCGCTTTGATTCGCCTGCAGGTGGGCCTGGAAAATGTCGAAGACCTGATCGCCGATCTCGAAGCCGGTTTCCGCGCTGCCGCGGAGATCTGACGGCCACGATGCCTGTCTCAGCCGCCGGCGCGATGGCCATAGAGCCAGTCGAGGTCGGCGGCGAGGCTTTCCGGCGACCGCAATGACAGGGCGAGATCCCGGGCCATGCGCACCGGCCCGCGCGCATGATAGGCAAAGCGGTTGAAATCGCCGCGCGCCTTGACCTTGGCGGCCCTGGCCTTGCGCTCCGTCTCAAAGGTGGCGAGTGCCTCGGCCAAGGGCGCTGCCGACACATGCCGGGCGAGCGCGAAGCCGTCCTCGATCGCCATCGCAGCCCCCTGTGCGGCAAACGGCATCATGGCATGGGCCGCATCGCCGATCAGCACGGTGTCGCGACCGTTGTGCCAGCGGCCCTCGGATGCCTGGTAGAGAGGCCAGAAATTGGCGTTTTTTGCCCCGACAAGCAGCGCCCGGATCGACAGGTGCCATCCGGAAAACTGTTCCAGCAGCATCGCGCATCGGGCAGCATCGGCTGCAATGGCCCAATGCTCGTCAGCGTCGGCACCGCTGGCAATGGCAACGAGATTAAAGCCGTTCGTTTCTTTCAGCGGATAGGAAATCAGATGGCTGCGACTGCCGAGATGCGCGACGACGCCATCTCGGGACAGGAAGTCTGGTGCAGTGTCGCCATCGACGGTGAAACGCCAGGCGATATTGCCGGAAAAACTGACGCTCGGGCTCTCCGGTATGGCATCCCGCGCCACCGACCAGACGCCATCGGCACCGATCACGAAGTCCGGCTTGCGACCCGTGACATAGGCGAGACTATCGATGCCGACGCCTGCAACCCGCCGTCCGAGATGAAGCTTGCACAGCGGTTCGGACAGCACCGCATGCAACAGCGCCTGCTGCAGGGTGGAGCGATGCAAAACGCCGTAAGGTTGCCCCCAGCGCCGGCGCGCAAAATCGCCAGCGGGGACTTCGGCCAGCGTTTTCAGGCTCTTGCCCGACGCGAGCCGAACAGACTTCGGTTCAAGCCAGTGCCGCTCGATCTCGGCAAGCACGCCGAGGGCCGCCAGCACCGATGTCGCATTGGGGGAAAGCTGCAGGCCCGCGCCCACTTCGCCAAGCTGCGGCGCCTGTTCGATGATGTCGGATGAGATGCCCTTTTTCGCCAGCGATAGTGCGGCAGTGAGGCCAGCTATGCCGGCTCCGACGATGGCGGCGTGCTTGATGGCCATATTGAATGCCGATCGCGACGCCGCGCCTTACGCCGCCTTGACGTGATAGACGCAGCCGGGAGGATTGGTCTGTTCGGCCTTGAGGCTCGGATTGTAGCGATAAAGCGTCGAGCAGTAGGAGCAGACCTTCTCGCTGTCATGGCCGAGGTCGATGAAGATATGCGGATGATCGAAGGGCGAGGATGCGCCGGTGCACATGAATTCCTTCACGCCGATTTCAATCACGCTATGACCGCCGTCGTTCTGGAAATGGGGAATCGTGTGGCCGGCCATGTCAGTCTCCGAAAATGCTGTTTGTTTGGCGCGGACCTTAGCGCCGTCCGGCTGAAAAGTGTAGAGCCAAAGCGTTCGCAGACCCACAGAAAATCGGCCTGCGGCAATTGATGTCAGATCATCAATCAATATGGTGGCGAGCCTGACGACCTGCCCCAAGACCCCGAAGGCCCCAAGATCCCCGAAGGACTATCCATGAATCTCGACGCCCCCGCATTTTCCCGCTTTCGCCATGGCGGTCTCGAATTCGCCTTTTTCGACGAAGGCGATCCGAGTGGCGCGCCGGTCCTGATGATCCACGGCTTTGCGTCGTCGGCAAACGTCAACTGGGTTTATCCGGGCTGGCTGAAAACCCTGGGTGAAGCCGGCTACCGGGTGATTGCGCTGGACAATCGCGGTCATGGAGCGACCGACAAGCCACACGATCCGGAAGCCTACCGTCCGAGCCTGATGGCGGGCGATGCCGCGGCCCTGCTGACACACCTTGGCATCGATACCGCGCATGTGTTCGGTTATTCCATGGGAGCCCGCATATCGGCTTTCCTGGCCGTGGAACATCCGGAACGCGTCCGCTCTCTTGTCTTCGGCGGCCTTGGCATTGGCATGTGCGATGGCGTCGGCGACTGGGACCCGATCGCCGACGCGCTGCTTGCACCATCGCTGGACGATGTCACCCATGAGCGCGGCCGCATGTTTCGCGCCTTCGCCGACCAGACGAAATCCGATCGGCTGGCGCTCGCCGCCTGCATCATGACCTCGCGCGATCTGATCAGCCGCCGCGATATCGCCAGGGTCGACGTGCCGACCTTGATCGGTGTCGGCACCAAGGACGACATTGCGGGGTCCGCGCAGGAACTGGCGCAATTGATGCCGCACGCGACGGCACTGGATATTCCCGGCCGCGACCACATGCTGGCGGTCGGCGATCGTGTGTTCAAGAAGGCCGTGTTGGAGTTTTACGCTGCGCAGTCGTGATCCGACGCCGCGATTGCTTTCGTCTTTGGTGCCCGCTAATGCCCCGTGAATCGCGGTCGCCGCCGCTCGGCAAATGCCGCGCGCCCTTCCGCATAGTCGGCGCTGTCGAAGGTCTGGGCACCGATGATCTCTGCCTCGCGCAGCAAGTTTTCGTCAGCCTGTTCAACGGCGCGCAGCGCCAGTTTTGACGCGCGCACCGACAGCGGCGCATTGGCCGCAATCGTCTGGGCCAATGCCAGCGTCTGCTGCTCAAGACTGTCCGCTTCGATCACCTGCGCCAGGAATCCGCATTCCTTCAGTTCCGTCGTATTCAGACTAGCTCCGGTAAACAAGGCCCTGCGCGCTAGCTGCGAACCGAGGCCGCGGACAAAGTCCTGGATTGCGTCGGCCGGGTAGGCGAGGCCAAGGCGTGCCGCGGGTACGGCAAAGATGGCGTCAGGCGAGGCCAACCGCAGGTCGGCCGCAGCGGCAAGTCCGAAGCCGCCGCCATAACAAATGCCGCGGATCGATGCGATGACCGGAACCGGCGCTTCCCGGATCGCCGAAAAGGCGCGGCTGTTGGCGTCCTCGTAGATCCGCGCGGTGCTGGCGTCCCTGCGGACCGTGGCGAATTCCGAAATATCGGCGCCAGCGCTGAAATCGCCGTTGCCGCCGCCTTGCATCACGATGACGCGGGCATCTGCCTTGGCGTGAAGCCAGCGGAGGGCATCCGGTATAGCTTGCCACATGGCCTCGGAAATCGCGTTCTTGCGGGCCGGATTGTCGATTAGCAGAAAACCGGTTCCGGCTTCGCAGGACGCCTTGATCTGACCGTTGGCAAATTCGCTGATGCGTTTCATTTTAGAAGTCCATTTGAGTTCGGTGCGGGTTCGATTATATACTTTGCTCTGAGACAAACGAGGAGACCGGAAATGGTCGCACAGAACGACGCCCTCAAGGTGGATGTGGTCAAGTCGATGGACCCGATCTGGGACAGCCTTCGGCACGAAGCTCGCATCGCGGCCGACCGCGATTCCATGCTCGCGGCATTTTTCCATTCGACGGTACTCAGCCATCGCTCCCTGGAAGACTGCGTCATCTACCGTATCTGTGAACGCCTCGATCATACAGACCTGCCGGCGATCGTGTTGCGTCAGGCGTTTGATGAAATGCTGGTTGACTGGCCGGAATGGGGCGCGATCCTGCGTGTCGATATCCAGGCGGTCTACGACCGTGACCCGGCCTGCACGCGTTTCATCGAGCCGGTTCTCTATTTCAAGGGTTTCCATTCGATCCAGACCCATCGTCTGGCCCATTGGCTTTGGAACCGCGGTCGTCGCGATTTCGCGCTCTATCTGCAGAGCCGGTCTTCGAATATCTTCCAGACGGATATCAATCCGGCGGCACGGATCGGCAAGGGCATATTCCTCGATCATGCCACGGGGCTCGTTGTCGGTGAAACGGCACGCATCGGCGACAACGTTTCCATCCTCCATGGTGTGACGCTTGGCGGCACGGGCAAGGAGGGCGCAGACCGCCATCCGAAGATCGGCGACGGCGTGATGATCGGCGCTGGTGCCAAGGTTCTCGGCAATATCGAGATCGGCTGCTGCTCGCGCATTGCCGCCGGTTCCGTCGTGTTGAAGCCGGTACCTTCGGCCGTCACCGTCGCTGGCGTGCCGGCGCGGATCGTGGGGGAGGCGGGTTGTGCCGAACCATCGCGGTCGATGGACCAGATGCTCGCTTCGGAAGACTGAGTACGATGCGCCGTCAGATGCGCGACTGCGCGCATTGATGGGGCAAACTATCCTTTGCGTCTTTACATCGGCGGAAAGGCCATGCGACAAGCGGCGCAAATCAAAGACAGCCGATGGAGACCCAGCGTGAAACCAGACGAAATCAAGAAGCTCGACGCCTATTTCAAGCGCACCTTCAACCCTTCCATGGTCGTCAAGGCACGTCCCCGCAAGGATGACTCGGCCGAGGTCTATGTGGGCGACGAGTTTCTCGGCGTCGTGTTCAAGGACGAGGAAGACGGCGATCTGTCCTACAATTTCTCGATGGCGATCTTAGACGTCGATCTGTGATTTTTGCCTAAAGCCTTAGGTTGAAGCCAGGCTAATATATCTCTTGTCATTCAATGATGTGGGGCCGTCTCTTCAAGGGGCGGCCCTTTTTTCGATGGCGAAATACAACCTTGGATATTTGTGCGCTGCACAATTCTACTTGACGTCTTTTGTGCGGCTGCTATGTTTTGATCCTCTGAAATAAAGCGCTGATGGAGGACGCTCGAATGATCAATTTTGATGAAGCCAACAAGAAGGGCAAGGAAGCCATGGAGGGCATGTTGAAGAACTATTCGGAAGTGACGAAGGGTTTTCAGGCTATTGCCACCGAGGCAACCGATTATTCCAAGAAGTCCTTCCAGGACGCGGCAACTTTCGTGGAATCGCTGACAGGCGTGAAGAGCATGGAAGCAGCCTTCGAGTTGCAGACCAGCTTCATGAAGTCATCCTACGAGAGCTTCATCGCCGAGGCGACCAAGATGGGCGAGATGTATTCGGAGCTCGCGAAAACCGTCTACAAGCCCTATGAGGCGCCGCTGGGTAAATCGATCGTGCCTTTTTCCACCGCCGCTTGATCGAACCTTGCGCGTAGCATGCGAGACCGGTCGTGCCCAGCACGGCCGGTCTTGCCATTTGTGGCCTCTGGTATAACCTGTAATTTCATTTTGTTGAGCTTTCCGACCCTCGTGACAAATTGTCATCGACATCGATTGGGGGGCTTAAAATCACCGAATTAAGAACTACCTTACTGTGCTGAATGTTCGTCCGCCTTTGCTGCGTAACGGCAAACAGGCCGGACAACGGAGAATGAACTGAAATGATCGCTATGCCGGTCTTCATGCAAAGCCAACGCGACGGGGACAATGCCAACCGCGGCACCTCGGTCATCACGCGCACCAAGCCGAAGACAAAGAAGCCGAATTTGTACCGCGTCCTGCTTCTCAACGACGACTACACCCCGATGGAATTTGTCATCCACATTCTGGAGCGCTTTTTTCAAAAGGATAGGGAAGCCGCCACACGCATCATGTTGCAGGTCCACAATCACGGTGTGGGCGAGTGTGGGGTCTTTACCTACGAAGTTGCCGAGACCAAGGTGAGCCAGGTGATGGATTTCGCAAGGCAGCATGAGCATCCGCTTCAGTGTGTCATGGAAAAAAAGTGAGGACCAGACGTGCCAACATTTTCTCCCAGCCTCGAAAAAGCGCTGCATCAGGCACTGACCTACGCCAACGAGCGCCATCATGAATATGCGACGCTCGAACATCTGCTGCTCGCGCTGATCGACGATGCCGATGCCGCGGCGGTGATGGGGGCGTGCAACGTCAACCTCGACGCGTTGCGCAAGAATGTCTCCGACTATGTCGACAACGATCTTTCCAACCTGATCACCGGCTATGACGAGGATTCCAAGCCGACCTCCGGCTTCCAGCGCGTCATCCAGCGGGCAGTGATCCATGTCCAGTCCTCCGGTCGCGAAGAAGTGACCGGTGCAAACGTGCTTGTCGCGATCTTTGCCGAGCGCGAGAGCCACGCCGCCTACTTCCTGCAGGAGCAGGAAATGACCCGCTACGACGCCGTCAACTATATCTCCCACGGCATCGGCAAGCGCCCGGGCGCCTCACAGGTTCGCAGTCCGCGTGGCGCCGAGGAAGGCGAGGCCGAGGCCAAGCCGGGTCGCGAGCAGGAAGAGGGAACTGCGGCCAAGGGCAAGCAGGAGGCCCTGAAGGCCTATTGCGTCAACCTCAACGAAAAAGCCAAGACCGGCAAGATCGATCCGCTGATCGGTCGCCATTCCGAGGTCAACCGCACGATCCAGGTCCTTTGCCGTCGGTCGAAGAACAATCCGCTCTATGTCGGTGATCCCGGCGTCGGCAAGACGGCGATCGCCGAAGGTCTTGCCAAGCGCATTGTCGAAGGCAAGGTGCCGGAAGCACTCGCGGACGCGACGATTTTCTCGCTAGACATGGGCACGCTGCTTGCCGGCACTCGTTACCGCGGTGATTTCGAGGAACGGTTGAAGCAGGTCGTCAAGGAACTGGAAGACTATCCCGGTGCCGTACTGTTTATCGACGAAATCCACACCGTCATCGGTGCGGGCGCCACGTCGGGCGGTGCCATGGATGCGTCCAACCTGCTGAAGCCGGCACTGTCCTCGGGCGCGATCCGTTGCATCGGCTCGACGACTTACAAGGAATATCGCCAGTTCTTCGAAAAGGACCGGGCTCTGGTGCGCCGCTTCCAGAAGATCGACGTCAACGAGCCGTCGATCGACGATGCGATCGAGATCATGAAGGGCCTCAAGCCCTATTTCGAGGACTATCACAAGCTGCGTTACACCAACGAGGCGATCAAGTCGGCTGTCGAACTGTCGGCCCGCTACATTTCCGACCGCAAGCTGCCGGACAAGGCGATCGACGTGATCGACGAAACGGGTGCGGCGCAGATGCTGCTGCCGGCGTCGAAGCGCCGCAAGCTGATCACCGAAAAGGAGATCGAGGTCACCATCGCCACCATGGCCCGCATTCCGCCGAAGACGGTCTCCAAGGATGACGAGATGGTTCTCGCCAACCTCGAGAAGGAACTGCGTTCCGTCGTCTACGGCCAGGATACCGCTATTGAGGCGCTGTCGACCGCGATCAAGCTGGCCCGTGCCGGCCTGCGCGAACCGAACAAGCCGATCGGCTCCTACGTGTTTTCCGGCCCGACAGGCGTCGGCAAGACGGAAGTGGCCAAGCAGTTGGCTGCGTCGCTCGGCGTCGAGATGCTGCGCTTCGACATGTCGGAATACATGGAGCGGCACACGGTTTCGCGGCTGCTCGGTGCCCCTCCCGGCTATGTCGGCTTCGACCAGGGTGGCCTGTTGACCGACGGTGTCGACCAGCATCCGCACAGCGTGGTTCTGCTCGACGAAATCGAGAAGGCGCATCCGGATATCTACAATATCCTGCTGCAGGTCATGGACCATGGGTCGCTGACCGACCACAATGGCAAGAAGATCGACTTCCGCAACGTCATCCTGATCATGACGACCAATGCGGGCGCGTCCGAGATGGCCAAGTCGGCGATCGGCTTCGGTTCGTCCAAGCGCACCGGCGAGGATGAAGAGGCGATCAACCGCCTGTTCACTCCCGAATTCCGCAACCGTCTCGATGCGATCATTCCGTTCGCACCGCTGCCGAGCGAGGTCATTCACAAGGTTGTGCAGAAGTTCGTCATGCAGCTCGAAGCGCAGCTTTCGGAACGCGGCGTGACCTTCGATCTGTCGGAACCGGCCATCGCCTGGCTTGCCACCCGTGGCTATGATGAAAAGATGGGCGCGCGTCCGCTCGGCCGCGTCATCCAGGAATACATCAAGAAGCCGCTCGCCAACGAGATCCTGTTCGGCAAGCTGAAGAAGGGCGGCCTCGTCAAGGTCGGCGTAAAGAAGGATGACGCCGGCGAAGACGTGCTCGATCTTGAGGCCATTTCCGAAGTGGCGCCGGTCAAGCCGAAGCCGGAAGCCGAAGTCGTGGCCGACAAGTCTATCAAGGCCAAAAAGAAGCCGTCTAGCAAAGCGGCGGTTGCACAGGATGATGGTGATACCGCCGTCATCGAAGCACCGAAGCCGGCCAAACGCAGTGCCGTGCCAAAGGTGCCGAAGAAGAAATAAGCGTCACGTTACGCTGGAAAAACCGGTGCCGGGCAATGCCCGGCACTTCTTTTTGCCGCATCGGAATAGTGCATGTCTTCGGTATCTTCGGATTTTTCCCAGACCCGCTGGTTCCTGGCCGGAATGCGCGGTCTTTTCAGCCTTCCAGCCATAATCCTGATGGTCTCGTTCGTCGGTTTTTCTGCCTTTGCGCTCGAATCCGGCGTCAGCCGGTCCGAGGCGATGTTCATGACGGCCATGGTTTGGGCGCTGCCGGCGAAGATGATCCTGATCGGAACGGTCACCAGCGGCGCCAATCTGCTGGCCGTGTTTCTGGCGGTCTCCCTGTCCTCCATCCGGCTGATGCCGATGGTCGCCTCTCTGGTGCCGGAGATGCGCACGTCACGGACGCCGACATGGTTGTTGCTGGTGCTGGCGCATTTCGTCGCGATCACCGCCTGGGTTTTTGCCATGGGCAATTTCAAGTCGGTGCCACGCGAGGGACGCGTCGCTTTCTTCGCCGGTTTCGGCATTACGCTGGTCACCGTCAACACCGTGCTGGTCGGCGTCTGTTATGGGCTGGTTGCAGCCTTTCCGCCGGTGGTGGCCGCAGTCCTGTTTTTCCTGACGCCCGTTTATTTCATTGCCTCGATCTGGGCCACGGGCCACCAGTCCGTCGTCAAGATCGCCTTCGTCATTGGCCTGGTCTCTGGGCCATTGCTGGCGCTGGCGGTGCCCGGTTTCGATATTGTGATCGCCGGGCTGGGTGGCGGTACGGTGGCCTATCTGATCGATCGTTATCTGGTCCGCGGCGCGCGGCCTGAGCCGATGCCGGCTGTCGAGACGGATGAGGTTCTGTGATGGCAGATTACTGGCTGTATATCGTCATCGTTGTTGCCGGATGGCTTGCGACCGACATGTGGCGCTGGCTCGGCGTGATCGCCGGCAACCGTCTGCAGGAAGGGTCGGAAGCGCTGGCCTGGGTGAGGGCGGTGGCAACCGCGCTCGTCATGGCGGTGACGGCGAAACTGATCGTCTTTCCGGCCGGAACGCTTGAGGGCTCGCCACTCTGGCTGCGGCTGACCGCTGCCGGTCTCGGATTTGCGGCATTTCTGCTTTTCGGCCAGCGCGTCATCGTCGGCGTACTCGTGCCGCTTGCCATCCTCGCCGCAGGGCTTGTCTGGTTGTAGAGCATCGTCCGCGCTGATCGCGGAAAAGAATACCCCGGTTGTGGGGCACTCGGTGCAGCTTAACTGCAAGGGGCTCAGAGAGCCGCCTTGATCTTCTCTGCATTGGCCTTCAGCACTTCGATATCCTCCATGCCGCCGGTATGCGGCTTCAACGGCAGGCCGTCATGGCGGGGAATGACGTGGAAATGCAGATGGAAGACGGTCTGGCCGGCGGCAGGCTCATTGAACTGCGCCACAAAGACGCCGTCTGCGTCAAACGCTTCCTTGGCCGCGCTGGCAAGTTTCTGCACGACGGGCATCAGCTTGACCAGAACGGCCGGATCGGCGTCGAGCAGGTTGCGCGAACCCTGTTTCGGAATGACCAGAAGATGACCTGGCGCCTGCGGCATCACATCCATGAAGGCGAGCGTGTCATCGTCCTCGTAAAGCTTCACCGAAGGGATGTCGCCCGTCAGGATCTTGGCGAAGATGTTGTTCGGGTCGTAGGCGGAAATGCTCATCGTCTGTCTCCTCGATTGTGTGGCCATTAAAGGCAAGCCGCGTCCCGGATCAAGCCGGGCGACGCTTGCCTAGCCGTCAAATTCTTCCCCGTCGCGCGGCTGTCGCTCACCCTTGCGGAAGGGGGTATGGTCGTCGAGATAGTCGCCCATCTGTTCCACCTCGCGTCGCTCGTGTTCGAGATAGTCGCCCACGGCGCGCCTCAGGCCGGCATGGGCAATGAAATGGGCCGAATGGGTGACGATCGGCTGGTACCCGCGCGCAAGCTTGTGCTCTCCCTGCGCTCCCGCCTCAACACGAGCCAGGCCCTTTGCGAGGGCAAAGTCGATCGCCTGATGATAGCAGACCTCGAAATGCAGGTAGGGATGATCTTCGATACAGCCCCAGTGCCGGCCGTAGAGCGCATCTGAACCGATGAAGTTGATTGCCCCGGCGACATAGCGGCCATTGCGCTTGGCCATTACCAGCAACACGTCGTCGGCCATGCGTTCGCCGATCAGCGAGTAGAAGTCGCGGGTCAGGTAGGGGCGACCCCATTTGCGGCTGCCGGTATCCATATAGAAGGTGAAGAACTGATCCCAGATCTCCTCGGTCAGGTCTTTACCCGTCAGCCAGTCGATCGTGATGCCGTTTGCCAGCGCATTGCGCCGTTCCTTGCGCAGGTTCTTGCGCTTCGACGAGGACAGTTCGGCCAGGAAGGCCTCATGGTCGGCATAGCCTTTGTTGAGGAAGTGAAACTGCTGATTCATGCGATGCAGGAATCCGCATTCCGTAAGAGCAGACAACTCACCTTGCGGAAGGAACGTCACATGCGCCGAGGACAGTCCAAGCTCGGCCGTGACCTGCCGCAGCCCTTGCGCCAAGAGGCCGGAGACACGGCCGGGGTCTTCGCTTTCGCGTACCAGAAGCCGCGGTCCGGTGGCGGGCGTAAAAGGGGTGCAGGCCTGCAGCTTGGGATAATAATGGCCGCCGGCGCGCTGGAATGCGTCGGCCCAACTGTGGTCGAAGACATATTCGCCCTGGCTGTGGCTCTTCAGATAACAGGGGATCGCCCCGATCAGTTCGCCGTCTTCCTCAAGCAGCAGGTGATGGCCAAGCCAGCCGGTCTCGGCGGTCGCCGAGCCGGACTCCTCGAGTGCTGACAGGAAGGCATGCGAGCAGAAGGGATTGTAGTTCGGTCCGGAGCGCGAGGCCCCGGACAGTTTGGCCCAGATGGCCGGATCGATTTCCGAAAAGGAACGGACTATGCGGATCGTTACCTCGTCTGCCATGGATCTCCCGTCAGGCAATCGCCGGCGAGGTCCGCGGGTCGAAGCCTTCGAATGTCATCTGATCAGCATATGTATAGGTCTGCGCCCGCATGATTTCATCCCTGACGGTCCAGGTAATCACCGGTGTGCCGTTTTCACGCAGGCCGGTGATGAAGCTGTTGGGCAGATGCGCGACCGCATAGGAGACAAAATCGAGCCCGAGCGCCATTGCCTCTTCATGCGCTTCGAATTGCTCCGGCCGTGCCCCTTCGGCCGTCAGACCGACCGGGTAGGGGCAATCGACAGATTTCAGGGCGCGCAGCAGGTGATAGTCGAAGCTCATCAGCGCCACTTTGCCCTGATAGCCCTCGAGGACCTCGATAACGCCTTCCACGAAGCCATCGTCCTGCTCGGCATCGATACCCTTCAGTTCGATGACGAGCGGCACTTGGCCCTTCACCAGGTCCAGCATCTTCTTCAGTGTCGGGATACGGTCGGCGGTGCCGCCGATCGACATCATGCCCAGTTCGCCCGCCGTGCGCTCGCGAACCTCGCCCGCCAGGCTGCATAGCCGCCGCAGGTCGTGGTCGTGAAACACCATCGGCACACTGTCGGATGAAAGCTGGATGTCGCATTCGATGGCAAAGCCGGCATCGATGGCGCGGGCAAACGCCGAGAGCGTATTCTCCCAGACAGTCTTGTTCATGTCGTGAAAGCCGCGATGGGCGACCGGCACGTCCTTGATCCAGTCAACGCTGCTCAAAGCTTGATCTCCAGGATGGCGTCGATCTCGACGGCGGCATTGAGCGGCAACGAGGCCATGCCGACGGCGGCGCGCGCGTGTTTGCCTGCCTCGCCGAGGACCTTGGCAATCAGGTTCGATGCGCCGTTGATCACCAGATGCTGTTCGACAAAACCCGGTGCCGAGGCGACGAAGCCGTTGAGCTTGATGACACGGGTGATGCGCGACAGGTCTCCGGCGAGGGCAGCGTTTGCCTGAGCCAGGATGTTGATGGCGCAGAGTTCGGCAGCGCGCTGCGCTTCTTCCAGCATGACATCGGCGCCGACAAGGCCGGTGACCGCAATTTTGCCGCCTTCGATGGGTAGTTGGCCCGACAGATAAAGCAGATTGCCGCTGATCACATAAGGCACATAATTGGCCGCTGGTGCTGCTGCTTCGGGTAGGGTGATTCCCAATGCCTGGAGGCGGCTGTCGATAGTATCGGACATGTGAATTTCCCGGTCTTGTTGATAAACAGTGCGAAAGAGAACGCGGACAAAAGCATGTCTCGCTTTTGCCGAATGTGTTCTTATAACATCGATGGCGAGTCCAACAGGAGGTGATCGATGTTTCGTTCCCGCATGGCCCTTGTCGCCACAGCCACCCTTGCGTCATGCATGGGGCTTGGTCCCGTGCAAGCCGCAGGCGTGATCGGCTTGGCGCCCCACCGTGCCGTCTACGACGTCGTTCTCAAGGAAGCCTCAGACCGCTCCGGCATTGAAAGCGTGCGCGGGCGCATGGTCTACGAATTCAACGGATCGACCTGCAAGGGCTACAACACCCAGTTCCGTTTTGTCACCCGCATCGATGTCGGCGACGGCGTTCGCGTGACCGACCAGCGCAGCTCGACCTTCGAGGATGTCGCGGGCGGCAAGTTCCGCTTCGACAACAAGTCCTTCACCGATGACCAGCTCGACAAGGATGTCACGGGCGCCGCTGCCGAGGCAGGCGGCAAGGTCCAGATCGAGCTCACCGGGCCGGACAAGCGCGCTGTTGAGCTGGCCGACAGTCGTTTCCCCGCCGAGCACATGCTTGAAGTGATCGCCTTGGCCCGCAAGGGTGAGCGCGTCTTCGAATCGCGTATCTTCGACGGTTCCGAAGACGGCGATCAGACGTTCCTGACCACCACGGTCGTCGGTGCGCCGCAAAAGGCGACCGGTGCCGATCCCGAAGTCAAGGCAGTCGAACCGCTGGCCGGTGCCGACTACTGGCCGGTCTCGATTGCCTATTTCGACGAAAAGGCGAAGGGCGACCAGCTGCCGATCTATAGCCAGTCCTTCAAGCTGTACGAGAACGGTGTCACCCGCGACCTGACCTTGGACTATGGTGATTTCATCCTCTCGGGAAAGCTGACCAAGCTGGAACTGCTCGGCAAGACCGACGGTGAATGCAAATAGTGTATCAGACAGCGTGTACGCGCGCTTTCTGCTTATAGTGCTTGATTTCTCGTGCGCGTCGCTGTATGGGCGGCATCATTCCACACGTAAGGCTTGGGATTGTCCGGGAGAAATCCGGATCGTTCCGCCCGGTGGCATTCTCGAAGAGGGTGCTGTTCGCCTTGCGGAGGTTCAACCGGAAAAGGATAACTAGGCATGGCATTGCCCGATTTCTCTATGCGTCAGCTTCTCGAAGCTGGCATTCACTTCGGTCACCAGACTCACCGCTGGAACCCGAAGATGAAGCCGTACATCTTCGGCGATCGTAACAACATCCACATCATCGACCTGGCTCAGACCGTTCCGATGCTGTCGCGCGCCCTGCAGGTCGTGTCCGACACCGTTGCTCGCGGCGGTCGCGTTCTGTTCGTCGGCACCAAGCGCCAGGCGTCGGAAATCATCGCTGACAGCGCCAAGCGCTCGGCCCAGTATTACGTCAACTCCCGCTGGCTCGGCGGCATGATGACCAACTGGAAGACCATTTCGAACTCGATCCAGCGCCTGCGCAAGCTCGATGAAATTCTCGCTTCGGACGCTTCCGGCTATTCCAAGAAGGAACGCCTGAACCTTGAGCGCGAACGCGAAAAGCTCGACAAGGCTCTCGGCGGTATCAAGGACATGGGCGGCACGCCGGACCTGATGTTCATCATTGACACCAACAAGGAAAAGATCGCGATCGACGAAGCCAAGCGCCTCGGCATCCCGGTTGTAGCCGTGATCGACTCGAACTGCGATCCGGACCTGATCGACTACGCAATCCCGGGCAATGACGACGCTTCGCGCGCCATCGCTCTCTACTGCGACCTGATCGCACGCGCTGCCATCGACGGCATCGCTCGCCAGCAGGGCGCTTCCGGTCGTGATATCGGCGCATCTGCCGAAACCCCGATCGAGCCGGCTCTCGAAGCTGAATCCGAAGCTTGATGCTTCACGCGGCGGCTTGAATTCCGCCGCGACTTCCCGAACAGGGAACGGCCGCCCGCAAGCTCGTTGAGCGACGGGCGGCTTCCGTTCTTCCGGCCTCTGCTTTCTGCGTGAGAGCGGGCCATCGAAGACGGCAGATTGTTTCCGTGGTGACCCGCTTCATCACGTTGTCACACTTCCGGGTACATTTCGTCCCCCAAACAGGGTGCAGTCCATGAGTCCCGCGGATGATTGGTGCACCGCCTGAACAGACAAGAGGCACACAATGGCTGAAATCACTGCAGCACTGGTAAAGGAACTGCGCGAGAAGTCCGGCGCAGGCATGATGGATTGCAAGAAGGCTCTGATCGAGAACAACGGCGACGTCGAAGCCTCGATCGACTGGCTGCGCGCCAAGGGCATCTCCAAGGCCGACAAGAAGTCCGGCCGTACCGCCGCTGAAGGCCTGATCGCCATTGCCGGCGCCGGCCACAAGGCCGTGATCGTCGAGCTCAATTCGGAAACCGACTTCGTTGCCCGTAACGATGCCTTCCAGGAGCTCGTCCGCGGCATTGCCAACGTTGCCCTGTCGACCGATGGTTCGGTTGAAGCCATTTCGGCCGCAACCTACCCGGCATCCGGCAAGCCGGTTGCCGATACGATCAAGGATGCAATCGCAACCATCGGCGAGAACATGACGCTCCGCCGCGCTGCCAAGCTCGAAGTTGCGCATGGTGTTGTTGCGACCTACGTGCACAACGCTGCCGGCGACGGCATCGGCAAGCTCGGCGTTCTGGTTGCCCTGAAGTCGGAAGGCGACAAGGCCGTCCTGACCTCGATCGGCCGCCAGGTTGCCATGCATATCGCTGCGACTAACCCGCTCGCCATCCGCGCCGAAGAAGTTGACGCTGCTGTCGCCGAGCGCGAACGCAACGTCTTCATCGAGCAGGCGCGCGAATCCGGCAAGCCGGAAGCGATCATCGAAAAGATGGTCGAAGGCCGCATGCGTAAGTTCTTCGAGGAAGTCGCTCTTCTGTCGCAGGCGTTCGTGATCAATCCTGACGTAACGGTCGGCGATGCGATCAAGGCTGCCGAAAAGGAAGCCGGCGCATCGATCGAAGTCACCGGCATGGCACGTCTTCTCCTCGGCGAAGGCGTCGAGAAGGAAGAAAGCGACTTCGCAGCGGAAGTTGCTGCTGTCGCCAAGGGCTGATCGCAAACGCCATCCTTCTTTAGGGAAAACATCGGGCATCGCGTGACAACGCGGTGCCCTTCGTGTATCCGGCTCAGAGTTGAATTCGGGAGCTTCCATGACTGCCAAACCATTGTTCAAACGCGTTCTCCTGAAGTGCTCCGGCGAGGCCCTGATGGGCAGCCAGGGATTCGGGATCGATGTCGCGGTTGCCGACAGGATTGCGAGCGACATTGCCGAAGCGCGCGCCATGGGCGTCGAAGTGGGTGTTGTTGTTGGCGGCGGCAATATTTTCCGCGGTGTGGCCGTTGCGTCGAAGGGTGGCGACCGCGTCACCGGTGACCACATGGGCATGCTGGCCACCGTCATCAATGCGCTGGCGCTGGCAACGTCGCTGCGCAAGCTCGACATCGATACCGTCGTGCTGTCGGCCATCGCCATGCCGGAAATCTGCGAGAGTTTTTCACAGCGCGTCGCCATCCATCATCTGTCGCAGGGCAGGGTGGTGATCTTCGCCGGTGGCACCGGCAATCCGTTCTTCACCACCGATTCCGCCGCAGCACTTCGCGCCGCCGAAATGGGTGCGCAGGCGATCTTCAAGGGCACCCAGGTCGACGGCATCTATTCTGCCGATCCGAAGAAAGACCCGGCAGCAACCCGCTTCGATCGCCTGACCCATGATGAAGTTCTGCAGAAGGGACTGGCTGTCATGGACGTGGCCGCCGTTGCGCTGGCCCGTGAAAATCATATTCCGATTATCGTCTTTTCCATCCACGAAAAGGGCGGTTTCGGCGAGATCCTCTCGGGACGTGGTCTGATGACCATCGTCACCGACAATTGAAATGGCCAGGGCGCGCTCCGAAGAGCCGTCGGCTACAAGACCAATGGGAGAACCATTATGACTGCAGGGGTTGATCTCAACGATCTGAAGCGCCGCATGGACGGCGCCATCAATGCCTTCAAGCACGACATCGCGTCGCTGCGCACCGGCCGTGCCTCGGCCAATATTCTCGATCCGGTTACCGTCGATGCATACGGTTCGCGCGTGCCGCTGAACCAGGTGGCCAACGTGACGGTGCCTGAGCCGCGCATGCTCGGCATTTCGGTCTGGGATAAGTCGATGGTCAACGCTGTTGACCGCGCGATCCGTGAAGCCAATCTCGGCCTCAACCCGATCATGGATGGTCAGAACCTGCGTATTCCTCTGCCGGAACTGAACGAAGAGCGCCGCAAGTCGCTGGTCAAGGTTGCGCATGACTATGCCGAAAAGGCCAAGGTCGCCATCCGCCACGTTCGCCGCGACGGCATGGAAGGCCTGAAGAAAGCCGAAAAAGATGGTACGATCGGCCAAGACGAAAGTCGTTCCAAGTCCGAAAAGGTGCAAAAGATGACCGACGACACGATTGTTGACGTCGACCGCTTGCTCGCCGAGAAGGAAAAGGAAATCATGCAGGTTTAGGATGCATTTGCGTATCTGGATCTGTATTGCCGCTTGGACCTGAAGCACATGTCGACAGCACAAAATCGCGCCGCTCCGGAGCATGTTGCGATCATCATGGATGGCAACGGTCGCTGGGCCAATGCGCGAGGCCTGCCGCGAGCTCTGGGGCACCGCAAGGGTGTCGAAGCCGTGCGCGACACTGTGCGCGCGGCGCGCGATGCAGGCATCGGCTTCCTGACTTTGTTCGCTTTTTCTTCCGAGAATTGGCGTCGTCCCGAGGCAGAGGTCAACGAGCTTTTCGGCTTGCTGAAAGCATTCATCCGTCGCGACCTTGCCGAACTGAACCGTGGCGATGTCCGTATTCGGGTGATTGGTGATCGCATCCGGCTACGCGACGACATCCGCGATCTTCTGCTGGAGGCTGAAGACACAACCGCCTCCAATACCGGCCTCACGCTGGTCATCGCCTTCAACTATGGCGCGCGCGACGAGATTGCGCGTGCCGCGGCCCACTTAGCGTCCGAAGTGCAGGCGGGGCGTTTGAAGCCGGAGCAAATAGACGCGCAAAAGCTAAACGACAGTCTCGATACGGCTGGCATCCCCGATCCGGACCTCATCATCAGGACCAGCGGCGAGGAGCGGTTGTCGAATTTTCTGCTCTGGCAGGCTGCCTATGCCGAATTGATGTTCGTACCGGAATATTGGCCGGATTTCACTGCGGAACTCTTTCACGCGGCGCTCGAACGGTTTGCGGCACGCGACCGGCGTTTCGGCGGGCTTGCACCCACCGCCGTGGCGATCGGTTCGTGATGGCCCGAATGTCCCGAGAACTGACGCTTCGCATCTATTCCGCCATCGTGCTGATCCTCGTCGTTCTGGCGGCGACATGGATCGGCGGCATCGCATTCCGTGTTCTGGCGGCTGTCATCGGGCTGCTCGTGTACTACGAGTGGTCCAAAATGACACAGCTCGCCGAGCATAACCTGCGTGGTCATGCATTCGGCTGGTTCTCGATGGCGCTGATTGCTCTGAACCTTGTCTTCGGCCCGGCGGATCTGACTGTCCCGCTGTTTGCCGGTCTTGTCGTTACCGCAGCGCTCCTGTCCATTTTCGGCCGCTGGAGCTGGTGGCAGGTGGGCGGCATCTTCTATTCCGGCTTGAGCGCGATTGCGCTGTCGGCGATCCGCGGTGAGGATTCACTCGGTTTCGTCGCCATGCTTTTTGTCTTCGTCGTTGTCTGGTCGACCGACATTCTCGCCTATTTCGTCGGCCGCGCGATTGGTGGACCCAAACTCGCGCCACGGATCTCGCCCGGCAAGACCTGGTCGGGTGCGATCGGCGGAACAGTCGCGGGTGTTGCAGGCGGAATGATTGTCGCGCTGATGCATTTTCAGGATGTCGGCATCTGGATCCTGACCGTGGCGCTGGCCCTGTCGGTGTCGAGCCAGATCGGCGATCTTTTCGAGTCCTTCATCAAACGTCGGTTTGGTGTCAAAGACTCGAGCAATCTGATTCCAGGACACGGTGGCGTCATGGATCGTGTTGACGGCCTTGTATTTGCCTGCTTTGCGGCATTCTTTCTAGCTGTTGGCTTTTCTGCCAGTGGCAGCGGCTCGGTAGTCTCTCTGGGAGCCTTCCTGTTCGGCATCTGAATGATGGCCGACCGCGGCGGGACTGACGTTTAACCTTTCGCGGCCTTGTGCCGTTTGGAAACGGATCATGGATCACATCACCACAGTCTTCGGCTTTCTCGGCGGGTATATCCTTCCCTATATCGTCATTCTCTCGCTTCTCGTCTTCATCCATGAGCTTGGCCACTACCTGGCGGGGCGCTGGTCTGGCATTCGTGTCCTGGCTTTTTCCGTCGGGTTCGGACCGGAGTTGGTCGGCTTCACGGACAAGCACGGAACCCGTTGGAAGATCTCGGCTATTCCGCTTGGCGGCTATGTCCGGTTCTTTGGTGATGCCGATGCGGCCAGCCGGCCGGACAGCGAAGAACTCCGCGAATTGACCGATGAAGAGAAGGCGCAGACGCTGAGCGGTGCAGCCCTGTGGAAGCGCGCGATCACGGTCGCCGCCGGTCCGATCGCCAATTTCATTCTCGCCATATTCATTTTCGCCGTCATGTTCGCAACCATGGGCAAATCGGTTGCAGACCCAGTCGTTGCCGAACTGAAGCCAGGCAGCGTTGCCGAAGCGGCCGGCGTCAAGCCGGGTGATGTTCTGGTCGCCCTGGATGGTCGGCGCATCGAAACCTTCGACGAAGTCGTGCGCTATATCAGCATGCGGCCCGAACTGCCCGTCAAGGTGACGGTCCGCCGGGCGGAAAACGAAGTCGTTTTCGACATGGTGCCGCGCCGCGCGGTGATCGCCGACAGCTTCGGCAATGAGATGGAAGTCGGCCAGATCGGCATTGTCACCAATCAAAGTTCCGGCAACTTCCGCACCATCGAGCTGTCGCCGCTTCAGGCCGTCTGGGAGGGTTTCCGCCAGACCGGTCACATCATCACCGGCACATTCGACTACATCGGCAACATGATTGCCGGCCGTATGAATGCTGATCAGTTGGGCGGTCCGGTCCGGGTTGTCCAGGCGTCCGGTGAAATGGCGACGCTGGGTGTTATCGCTCTGTTAAATCTAGCCGCCGTTCTCTCTGTTTCCTTGGGGCTTTTGAATTTGATGCCAGTTCCGGTCCTTGACGGCGGGCATCTGGTTCTCTACGCGATTGAGGCAGTGCGCGGCAGACCAGTCGGCCCCGGCGCCCAGGAAATCGCCTTTCGTATCGGATTGGCAATGATCCTGTCGCTGATGGTTTTTGCGACCTGGAATGACATTAGCCGGTTGATCGGATGAGGCCTGAACTGTATGGCGAGAAACCATTTGTTTACGCTGTTTCAAACTCGTAGTGGCGATTAGGCCACTGATTGAAATGAAGTAAACAGAAATTAACGTCCGCACTTGCTTGTAGGGTAAAACCCGTTAAAACCACACACGGGCCGGAGTCGGGGTACGGCTGCGGGACAATTGAAGAAGGTAAAGTATACACATGAAGGCTGGTTCAAGATTTTTGAACGCAGTATCGGCGGTCGCGCTGTCTGCTGGTATCGTGTCTTCGGGAGCGGGTGTTGCCGTACTTGTATCGGCTGTAGCAGCCGAGGCCGCAGTGGTTCGCAATATCGATGTGCGTGGCGCCCAGCGCGTTGGTGCCGAGGCTGTTCGCTCAAACCTGTCGATCAAGACGGGCCAGAGTTTCTCGAACGCCGACATCGATGAATCGGTCAAGCAGCTTTATGCGACCGGTTTCTTCTCCGATGTCCGTATTTCTGTTTCCGGCGGCACACTGGTGGTGACGGTGGTGGAAAACCAGCTGATCAATCAGGTCGTGTTCAACGGCAACCGCAAGATCAAGGACGACAAGCTGGTCGGCCTGGTTCAGACGCAGCCGATGGGTCCTTACAGCGATGGACTGATCAGCTCTGACATCCAGCGCATCAAGGAAGCTTATGCCGCGATCGGTCGCAGCGATATCGATGTGACCACGCAGGTGGTTCCGGTCGCCGAAGGTCGCGTGAACCTCGCTTTCGTGATCAACGAAGGTGAGCGCACGAAGATTAGCCAGATCAATTTCGTGGGCAATAATGCTTATTCCGATGGTCGTCTGGCATCCGTGCTGAACACCAAGGAATCGGGCATGCTGTCCTTCCTGACCCGCAAGGATGTCTACAACGAGGACAAGCTGCGCGCCGATGAAGAGGTGCTGCGCCAGTTCTACTACAACCATGGTTATGCAGACTTCCGTGTCATTTCGTCGGAAGCGACGCTGAACGAAGCCGGCAACGAATATGTCATCAACATCACCGTTGATGAAGGTGCGCGCTACAAGTTCGGCAATGTTGCGGTGGAATCCACGGTTGACGGCATTGATGGCAAGGATCTCGAGGTCCTGCTGGAGACCAATCCGGGCAGCACCTACAGCGCTCGCGATGTGCAGAAGTCGATGGAAGCCATCTCGCGCCGGGTCTCGGCTGCCGGCTATCCGTTCGCCCGCGTTGTTCCGCGCGGTGACCGCAACTTCGAGACAAATACCATCGGTGTGACCTATCTGGTTGACCAGGGTGAGCGCGCCTATGTCGAGCGCATCGAGGTTCGCGGCAACACCCGTACCCGTGACTTCGTCATCCGTCGCGAATTCGATATTTCCGAAGGCGATGCCTTCAATCAGGAAACCATTTCTCGTGCCAAGCGTCGTCTGGAAGCGCTCGGCTTCTTCTCGTCGGTCAACATCTCGACCCAGGCCGGCAGCGCATCTGACCGCGTCATCGTGATTGTCGATGTGCAGGATCAGCCGACCGGTTCGTTCGGTGTTGGTGCCGGCTATTCCGTTGGCGATGGTGGTCTGGTTCTGGAAGCCTCTGTTGAGGAAAAGAACTTCCTCGGTCGTGGTCAGTTCATCCGCGTCGCTGCCGGTGGCGGCTTCGACGATACCCAGACCTACAACTTCTCGTTCACCGAGCCTTATTTCCTCGGTTATCGTCTGGCCGCCGGTTTCGATCTCTTCAAGAGCTCGACCAGCAGCAATTCGAACTACGATTACGAAGAGCAGGGCGGAACCATCCGCGTGACCGCGCCGATCACCGAAGATCTGGCGACCACGATCCGCTATACCTACAAGGAACTCGAGTACATCAATGATGGCGCTTACGGTGCCGATGGTGTTTCGGGTGGCGGCGACGACCAGCTTGCTGCGCCCTACATCGACCTGATCGATGGCAGCCCGTGGAAGCAGTCGATCCTCGGCAACACGTTTGTTTACAACACAGTGGACGACCGCCAGAACCCGCATGATGGCCTGTTTGTCAGCGTCACGCAGGAATATGCCGGCCTCGGCGGCGACTCCGACTTCTACAAGCTCTACGGCCGTGCCCGCATGTACCACACGCTGTCTGACGAATACGACCTGGTCGGTTCGATTGCAGCCTCGGCGGGTCATGTGATGCCGACCAATGGTGATCTGAACGTCTTCGACCAGTTCAAGATCGGCGGCAAGGAAATCCGCGGCTTCGAGAATGACGGTATCGGTCCGCGCATTGGCGGCGATTCGATCGGTGGCACGACCTATTTCTCAGCCTCCGCTGAAGCGACCTTCCCGATGCCGCTGATCCCGCAGGATCTGAACTTCCGCGGCGCAGTCTTCGCAGACGCCGGTACCCTCTACGGTAACGATGTCTCGAACAGTGCAGGGGTCGTCGGCACGGATCTGACCATCCGCGCATCGGTCGGTGCTGGTATCCTGTGGAATTCGCCTTTTGGTGCCCTGCGCCTCGATTACGCGGTTCCGGTTGCCAAGGAAGACTTCGACGAAGTACAGGAATTCCGCTTCAGCATGGCGAACCAGTTCTAAGACTGGCGGTCCAGAACTGCTGACAGGTTGACGTTCTGGAGCGTTTTCTGATGGAACATAATCATTTCTTTCCGCCCCATACCGGGGTGACGCTTGCAATGCTTGCGGCACACACGGGGGCGGAGTTGCAGAATGCAGAGGCTGGTGAGCGGATCGTCGGATCCGTTTCACCGGTATCTCGCGCCAAGGCAGGCGATGTTTGTTACATCCTGTCGCGGCGTAGCAAGGAAGAGTTGAAGACCTGCGAGGCTTCGGCGATCTTCTGCGACAAGGCGCTGTTGTCGCTGATCCCTGACCACATTCCCGTCCTGCTGACCAAGACACCGGCGATGGCCTTTGCTCTCGCTGGGGCATTGTTTCATCCGCCGGCGATGCGTCCGTCGCGCATGACAAGCGAAACCATGGCGATTTCGCCGGCAGCTTTTGTCGATGTGACCGCGCGTCTGGAACCCGGTGTCGAAGTGGAGCCGATGGCTGTCATCGGTGCCGATGTCGAGATCGGCGAGGGAAGCCGGATCGGCGCCGGTGCAGTGATCGGTGCTGGCGTTCGCATCGGCCGTGATTGCACCATTGCAGCCGGTGCCACCGTTCAGGTCGCCCTGATCGGCAACAATGTCATCATCCACAACGGCGCGCGCATCGGGCAGGACGGTTTTGGCTATGCGCCTGGACCGCGTGGCATGATCAAGATTGTTCAGGTCGGACGCGTCATCATCCAGGACCATGTTGAGATTGGCGCCAACACGACCATCGACCGTGGCACGATGGACGACACGGTGATCGGTGAAGGCACCAAGATCGACAATTTGGTGCAGATCGGTCACAACGTTCGCATCGGTCGCCACTGCGGCATCGTTAGCCAGGTCGGCATCGCCGGCAGCACGCGCATCGGGGACGGGGTGATGATTGGAGGCGCCTGTGGCGTCAACGGACATATCACGATCGGTGACGGTGCCCAGATCGCGGCGATGAGCGGTGTTCTGTCGGATGTCCCGCCCGGTGAGCGTTATGGCGGTGTTCCGGCCCGCCCAATGAAGGATTATCTGCGCGAGGTGGCCGATACGCTGAGCCGCTACGACGCCCGCGCCAAGGAAAAAGGAACCAGCAATGACTGACATCGCGACCAGCGAATTGGGATCGGCTGATATCCTCGAGATCATGAAGCTTCTGCCCCACCGCTATCCGTTCCTGCTGGTGGACAAGATCATCGAGATCAACGGTGATGATTCCGCCATCGGGATCAAGAATGTGACCGCGAACGAGCCGCATTTCACCGGCCACTTCCCGGATTCGCCGATCATGCCCGGTGTTCTGCTGGTTGAAGGCATGGCCCAGACCGCTGGTGCCATTTGCGCGCGCAAGCAGGGAGAGGGCGGCAACCTCGTCTATTTCATGACCATCGACAATGCCCGCTTCCGCAGACCCGTTGTTCCTGGCGACCGCGTTGAGTTCCATGTCGTCAAGCAGAAGCAGCGTGGCAATATCTGGAAATTCCACTGTGAAGCCAAGGTTGATGGCGCCCTTGCAGCGGAAGCCGATATCGGCGCGATGATCATGCGCAAGGATGCGAAATGAGCCACATTGCAGCAAGTGCCGTGATTCACCCGATGGCCGTCGTCGAAAACGGCGCCCAGATCGGTGAAAATGTGCGCATTGGGCCTTTCTGCTATGTCGGTCCGAACGTCATCCTCGGCGATGGCTGTGAACTGCAATCGAACGCTGTGGTCAACGGTCGAACGACGATCGGGAAAAATGCGCGGATCTTTTCCTGCGCGGTGATTGGTGGCGAGCCACAGAGCATTCATCACACGGGCGGGGAAACCACGCTCAGTATCGGTGACAACTGCACCATGCGCGAAGGCGTGACGATGAATGCCGGCACGGTCGATGGCGGCGGCAAGACGGTGGTTGGCAGCAACAACCTGTTTCTGGCCAATTCGCATGTTGCGCATGACTGTATACTTGGTGATCACATCATCATGTCCAACAATGTCATGCTTGCCGGTCATGTGAAGATTGAGGATCGCGTCATTCTCGGCGGTGGGGCCGCCGTCCACCAGTTTACCCGCATTGGCCGCCAGGCCTTTATCGGCGGACTGTCTGCGGTTGCCTACGACGTCATTCCTTATGGCATGCTGAATGGCAATCCGGGCATCCTTGGTGGACTGAACGTTGTCGGCATGACCCGGGCAGGCATCGAACGGGCGACAATTCACGTCGTGCGCCGTGCCTTCAAGCAGATTTTCGAAGGCGAGGGCTCTGCGCGCAAGAATGCCGAGGCAATCCGCGACGAGTATCTCGATTGCCCGCAGGCGATTGAAATTCTCGACTTTATCGCGGCGGAAAGCGACCGGGCATTGTCGTCCCCGTTCCGCGGCAAGAGCTGAGGCATGGCACTGGCCGGGGCAACCGAAGGCCGTCTGGCGATCATTGCGGGCAGCGGCAAGCTGCCGCTCTTTCTTGCCGAAGCGGCGCGCGAGGCTGGCGAAAACCCCTTTATTCTGCGGCTGAAGAACGAAGCTGATCCCATCTGGGACGATTTCGATTCGGCAATCGTTGGTGTTGGCGACATGTCAGGACTGTCGGCTCTCTTCCAGAAACACAAGATCAGCCGCGTCGTGATGTCCGGAGCGGTGAAGAAGCGTCCGTCGCTTGGCGAAATCCATGTGAACTGGAAATCGATCCTGAAGTTGCCGATGGCACTCAGGACGCTCCTGGCCGGTGGCGATGATGCGGTGCTGAAGATGGTCATCTCGCTGATCGAGGCACAAGGTTGCCACGTCATCGGTGCGCACGAGATCTTGCCCGACCTTCTGGCAACGACCGGGCCGATCGGCGGCATCGTACCTTCCAGCGATGACTGGCGCGACATCGAACGCGCAGCGGATGCCGCAGAGACGCTGGGCCGGCTCGATGTCGGCCAGGGTGCGGTTTGTGTCGGTGGACGGATTGTTGCACTCGAAGGCGTGGAAGGCACGGATGCCATGCTGGCCCGCGTCGCGCGTTTGCGCGGCGAGGGGCGCATCTCGCAACGCCGCAAGGGTGTGCTGGTCAAGCTGTGCAAACCGCAGCAGGATGTGCGTGCGGATCTGCCGGCCGTCGGTATATCGACAGTGGAGAATGCCCGCGCTGCCGGCCTTGCCGGCATAGCGGTCGAGGCCGGCAGGGCGCTGGTCATCGAACGCGAGGCCATGGTCGCCGCAGCCAATGCGGCTGGCATGTTTGTCATTGGTATCGATCGGGGTCTCAAGGGAGCAGGAGAATGACACCCATGCCCTTGAAGGTCGCTGTGATTGCGGGGGAGGTTTCCGGGGATCTGCTCGGCGGTGACCTGATCGCGGCGCTCAAGGCGCGCCACGCCGGACCGATCGAATTGATCGGCGTCGGTGGCGAGGCGCTGGAGGCCGAGGGCCTGAAATCGCTGTTCGATTTTTCCGAACTGTCGATCATGGGCATCACGCAGGTGCTGGCCAAGCTGCTGCGATTGATCGGCCTGATTTCGAAGACCGCGGATGCCATCGTGGCAGCACAACCCGATATTCTGCTGATCATCGACAGCCCCGATTTTACTCATCGGGTGGCCAAGAAGGTGCGGCAAAAGCTTCCCGACCTGCCGGTGGTGAATTATGTCTGCCCCAGTGTCTGGGCGTGGAAGGAATATCGTGCCACGGCGATGCTGGCATATGTGGACGCGGTTCTTGCTGTGCTGCCATTCGAGCCGGATGTCATGCGCCGCCTCGGTGGTCCGCCCACCCATTTCGTTGGCCATCGGCTGAGCAGCCATCCGGACATTGTCAAGGTGCGCAATGCCCGCAAGCTCAAGCGGCCAACCGCCAAGGGCGATCCACATACGATCCTGCTCCTTCCCGGATCGCGCGGCAGCGAGATTACCAGCATGCTGCCGGTCTTTGGCGAGGCCATGCAGGAATTCACTCGTCGCAACGGGCCGACCCGGTTTCTCCTGCCCACCGTCGCCCGTCAGGAGGCGAGGGTGCGCGACATGGTGGCTGGCTGGACCACCAAACCGGAAGTCCTCATCGGAGATGCCGCCAAATGGCAGGCTTTTGCCGAGGCGGATGCTGCGATTGCGACGTCTGGCACGGTGATCCTCGAACTGGCTCTGGCCTATGTGCCTGTCATGTCGACCTACAAGACCGACTGGATCATCAAGATGATCAGCCATCGGATCAAGACCTGGACGGGTGCGCTTCCCAATCTGATCGCCGATTATGCCATCGTGCCGGAATATCTGAATGAAGTTGTGCGTCCGGCGAGCATGGTGCGCTGGGCCGAGCGCCTGTCCGCCGATACGCCGCAGCGCGCAGCGATGCTTGCAGGCTATGATGAGGTCTGGTCCCGCTTGAACACCGAAACACCGGCCGGTGAGGCCGGTGCTGAAATTCTGATGCAACTGTTGCAGCAGAAAGGCCGGTCGTAACCGGCCAGTCTCGCTCAGTTCCAGGCGGCAAAAGGATCGGCCATGTTTTCCCAGGCCGTCGGGGTAAAACGGCTCGCAGACACAAGGCATGCGTCGAGTTCGGCGCGCAGCCGCACCTCATCCATGGGGTCGGCGCCGATGAAGACGATTTCCTGGCGGCGATCGCCCCATTCCTTGTCGAGATAGGGGGCCATGGCCTTGTGGAAACCCGGATCATCCGGCCAGTTCTGTTTCGGCACCGATGCCCACCAGCGGCCCATGCGGCTGGTGCGCACCAGTGGCCCTGCCTGACTGAGTTCGCCGACATAGTGCGGTCGTGTAGCCAGCCAGAAAAATCCCTTGGCGCGAATGACGTCCGGCCAGGACTGTTTGATAAAGGCCTGGAACCGGCCAGGATCGAAAGGTGCCCGGGCATGATAGACAAAGGAGCGAATACCGTATTCCTCTGTTTCCGGCACATGATCGCGAAAACCGTGCAATTCCTTGAACCACAGCGGATGCGTCTCTGCCTTGGCCAGATCGAACAGTCCGGTCCCGAGAATGTCCTTCGGCAGAACTTCGGCGAAATCGGTCTCGATCACGCGTGCATCGGCATTCAGTCCGGCAATGATCTTTCGCGCGGCGTCGAGTTGATCCGGGGTTGCTGTCCCGACCTTGTTGAGGATGATGACATCGGCAAACTCGATCTGCTCGACGAGCAGATCCACCAGGGTCCGGTTGTCGCCGTCACCTGCGGTCTCGCCCCTGTCGGCGAGGAAGTCGCTGGACGAATAGTCACGCACGAGATTGGCGGCATCGACCACAGTCACCATCGTGTCCAACTGGGCGATATCGGATAGACTGCGGTCGTTCTCGTCGCGGAAGTCGAATGTGGTGGCGATCGGCAGCGGTTCGGCAATCCCGGTTGCCTCGATCAGCAGGTGATCGAAACGTCCCTGTTCGGCCAGTGCCCGGACCTCGTTCAAAAGGTCGTCCCGCAGCGTGCAACAGATGCATCCATTGCTCATCTCGACGAGTTGCTCTTCGGTACGCGACAACGCCGCATTACCGCCGCGCACCAGCGCCGCATCGATGTTCACTTCGCTCATGTCGTTGACGATGACCGCCACGCGCAGGCCGTCGCGATTGGCCAGGACATGGTTGAGCAGGGTTGTCTTGCCGGCACCGAGAAAGCCGGACAGGACCGTGACGGGAAGCTTTTGCATATTTTGCTCCGATTAATGTAATAACATTACACATGATGATGTGAAAAAAGGCGGAACCTCAGCCCCGCCTTTGCCGACCTGGGAGGATCATCTTATTTCGACAGGCACTCTGCCATTGACGTTGCAAGATTGCGCATCAGTTGCGGATAGAGTTCGGGACCCTCGGTGAGTGCGCCGCCTTCCGGATCCAGCGTGCCGCTCTTGGCATCGGTGCCTTCGGTGACGACAGCGATCAGCTTGGATTCGAACTGCGGTTCGGCGAACACGCAACCGGCCTTCAGCT
Organism: Rhizobium sp. CECT 9324; assembly: GCF_918741265.1. Classification (NCBI taxonomy): domain Bacteria; kingdom Pseudomonadati; phylum Pseudomonadota; class Alphaproteobacteria; order Hyphomicrobiales; family Rhizobiaceae; genus Rhizobium; species Rhizobium sp. CECT 9324. The sequence continues at coordinate 2,295,830 of NZ_CAKKMZ010000001.1, forward strand.
CAACGATCTTTGCACGGATCTGCGACAGACGCTCGGCGCCCGGCATGGTCTCCGGGCTCACTGTGACAGAGCCCGCAACCCGCACCTTGTAGCGCTTCTCGAAATACTGGTAGGCATCGTGGAAGACCACGAAAGGTTTGTCGGCGACGGGCGCCACAGTCGCGGCAATTTCGGCATCCAGCGCATCGATCTCGCTGTCCAGCGCCTTGGCATTCGCCGCATAGAGTGCCTTGTTGTCCGGATCGACCTCAATCAGGGTGCTGGCGATTTCTGCCGCCATTGCCTTGGCATTGGCCGGATCAAGCCACAGATGCATGTCGGTGCCGCCATGCTCCTCATGCTCTTCTGCGGCGTGTTTCTCCCCGGTATGTCCGGCTTCCTCTGCGTGGTCATGGCCTTCCTTGGCGTGATCGTGACCTTCTTCGGAATGCGCATGCTCATCGTGCTCGTGCTCGCCGTGATCATGGCCCTCGAAGGCACCGCCTTCACGGAAGGGCAGCTTCACCAGTCCCGGTGCGTCTTCGAGCTCAACGACTTTCGCCTTGGCGGGCAATGCTTCGAGGGGCTTTTCCAGAAAGGCTTCAACTCCATGACCTACCCAGAACACCACATCGGCATTCTCCAGGGCACGCGCATTCGACGGCTTGAGATTGTAGGTATGCGGAGAAGCTGCCCCCTCGACGATCAGCGTCGGTTCACCGACGCCTTTCATGATGGACGCAACAAGTGAGTGAACAGGTTTGATCGACACCACCACCTGCGGTGCGGCCATCGCCAGCGCCGGCGAAAACAGGAGGGCTGCAGTTGTACAAGCCAAGGCAATGCGGGTGCGTTTCATGCGGATGCTCCGATTGTATTCGTTATGTAATAATATTACATTGATTGCGTAATGCTATAACGTGTGGCATAGCTTCACGCAACAGCAAATTTCCGGGAATGTGATGTCCGCATTAGAAAATCATCAGGCATCGACGCTTGTTTCGCTCGACGGCGCCGGTGTCTATCGCAATGGCCGCTGGCTGGTCAGGGGCGTGGATTTTTCAGTTCGTGCCGGTGAGATCGTCACGTTGATCGGCCCGAACGGCTCGGGAAAGTCGACCAGCGCCAAGCTCGCCATCGGCGTTCTCCGTGCAGATGAGGGCAGGGTGGAGCGCAAGCCCGGCCTGCGCGTTGGTTATGTCCCGCAGAAGCTCGCGGTTGACTGGACCATGCCTTTGTCCGTGCGCCGGCTGATGACCCTGACCGGCCCACTGGCTGCGGCAGATATCGACGCAGCGCTGGATGCTGTCGGCATTGCCCATTTGGCCAAAGCAGAAGTGCAGCATCTCTCGGGCGGAGAGTTTCAGCGCGCGCTGCTGGCCCGCGCGATCGCCCGCAAGCCCGACATTCTGGTGCTTGATGAACCGGTCCAGGGCGTCGATTTTTCCGGTGAGATCGCGCTTTACGATCTGATCACCTCGATCCGCAATTCGACCGGCTGCGGCATTCTTCTGATTTCTCATGATCTACACGTGGTCATGGCCGCAACGGACACGGTCATATGCCTCAACGGTCATGTCTGCTGCCGCGGCACGCCGGCGGCTGTCAGCAGCAGCCCTGAATATATGCGGCTCTTCGGCGCCAGAGCGGGAGGCACCTTGGCGGTCTATAGCCACGATCATGATCATACACATCTGCCGGATGGCAGGGTGCTGCATGGCGACGGTTCGGTCACGGATCATTGCCATCCCGGCGACGGACATCATCACGGGCATGCAGATGAGGGACACGATCATCACGGTGACCATGACCATGTGCACGCGCATGAGCATGAGCATGAGCATGGGCCCGTGAAGGAAGACGGCAAGTCCGGCCATGAGGAGCACGCCCATGTTCGATGATTTTTTCATCCGCGCCATGTTGGCCGGCATCGGTCTGGCGCTGACCACGGGACCGCTCGGCTGCTTCGTGGTCTGGCGCCGCATGGCCTATTTCGGCGATACGATGGCGCATTCGGCTCTGCTCGGGGTGGCGCTGTCGCTGTTTTTCTCGCTGAACCTGATGCTCAGCGTTTTCGTAGTCGCAGCACTGGTGTCCTTGATCCTGATCGTGCTGCAAAAGCGCCAGGGCCTATCCGCCGATGCGCTGCTCGGCATCCTCAGCCACGCGACGCTTGCGATCGGCCTCGTCATGGTCGCTTTCATGACCTGGGTCCGCTTCGATCTGATCGCCTTTCTTTTTGGCGATATCCTGGCTGTCACGCCGACTGACGTCGCATTCGTCTGGATCGGCGGCGCGATCGTTGTCGCGATAATCGCCTATCTGTGGCGCCCGTTGTTGGCTGCTACAGTCAACGCGGAACTGGCCGAGGCCGAGGGGCTGCAGCCCGAACGGGCGCGGGTGATCTTCATGCTGCTGATGGCGCTGGTGATCGCGATCGCCATGAAGATTGTCGGTATCATGCTGATCACGTCGCTGTTGATCATACCGGCTGCAGCAGCCCGGCGTTTCGCGTCCACGCCGGAATGGATGGCCGTCATGGCTTCGGTGATCGGCGCGTTTGCCGTCATCATCGGCCTCTTTGGCTCCCTGACCTACGACACACCGTCTGGCCCGTCCATCGTCGTGGCCTCTCTGCTGCTTTTCCTGATCAGTCTCCTGCCCCGTCCCGGCGCCAGAGCGACAGATGCCAATTCGCGAGGATGACCATGGCCAAAACCGATCTGACCAAGAACCAGTCGCTGGTATTTGATGCTCTGTCGGCGTCCGATGGTCCCTTGTCGGCCTACACGCTGCTCGACCGCTTGCGCGATCACGGTTTCCGCGCCCCGCTGCAGGTCTATCGCGCACTCGAGAAACTGGTTGAATTCGGCATGGTGCATCGTCTGGAAAGCATCAATGCTTTCGTGGCCTGTGCCCATCCTCATGACGGCTGCTCCGGTCATGGCACGGTCGCCTTCGTGATCTGCCACAAATGCAGTCGCGTGAACGAATTCCACGATCACGCGATCGACCACCGCCTGGATGAGATCACAAGAGGCATGAAGTTCAAGGCGGAAAAAACCACGATCGAAATTCGCGGCCTGTGCGCGGAATGCGCCTGACGGCCAGACAGGCCTGGGGCCTAGATGAGCCTCAGGTCGCGCGCAAAGCGTTGCCAATTGCGCACATAATTTTCAGCAGAGCGCCGAAGCCCGGCGATGGCGGCCTCATCCAGCGTGCGGACAACCCGCGCGGGTGAACCGACAATCAGGCTGTTATCGGCGAATTCCTTGCCTTCGGTGACCAGTGCATTGGCACCCACCAGGCAATTGTTGCCAATCCGGGCACCGTTCAAGATCGTGGCACCCATCCCGATCAGCGAGTTGCTGCCTATCGTGCAGCCATGGATGATTGCATGATGCCCGATGGTGCAGCCTTCTCCGATACGGGCCGGAAAGCCGATGTCCGTGTGCACCATCGTGCCTTCCTGGATATTGCTGCCGGCGCCAATCATGATCGGGTCATTGTCGCCGCGAAGTACGGCCCCGAACCAGACGCCGACATCCTCACCCAAGGTCACGTCGCCGATGACATGCGCATCAGGCGCTACCCAGAAACGGCCGGGAGAGGGAAGGCGCGGCATACGGTCGCCAAGCGGGTAGATCGGCATGATGAGGCCTTTCGCTAATTAGCGCAGGCGCAGAATAATCGGAAATCGACCGCTTTGCGAGGCGACATGGAGATGGATCTTTGCCTCTGGCTGCGAATAGCGCCAAGCCCGCGCGCCATGGCACAGCAGCAAGCCGATGAGATCTTTCGTTTTTGACCGCTTCGGCTTGAAGCCAAGGTCCGCGAGCCCGAACGCGGCCTGATGCAGTGGATGCAGGCCGTGATTTGAAGCCAGTTCGCCCTGGTTATCCTGGTCGCCTGTGCGACCGAAGTGGGTTTCGTTCAACGCCATAGTCACTACCTCGTACACGATACAAATCGAGGATACCGGCGGGAGTGAGTTACTGGGCAGCTGCCCAGCAACCAATTCCCTGTTTCTTCAAAGCCTTGCATGCATTGACCGCTGTCTTTTGGTCATCAAAGCCGCCAAACCGGGCACGGTACAGCTGCTGCGATCCACCATTATAGGCAATCGTGAAGGGGGTGGCGGAACGCAATACCTTTCCGCCTTTTTCCTGCGCGTTGCGCAGAAGGGTCATGGCCATGTCCTTGTCGGGCGAGGTGCCGATCTGGACGACCCAGCCAGCGGAGGGGGCTGTCGATGCCGTGGTGGTCGTATCGATGCCCTGTGGCGTGGCGGCAGCTTCGGCAATGGATTGGGTCGGCGCTGCTGGTGCAATCGACGCACCACTGTCCGGCATATAGGCAGGGGCGGGCTGCGGAACAGGCACGACCTTTCCGGTTGCTTTCGCCTGAGGTGTCGTGGCGGTGACCAGGGCTGCGCTGGCGGCATTTCCGGCAGAAGGCGCGGCAAAAGCGGACTCGGACGCCGTTCCATACCGTGTTTCTGGCAAAGGTCCGGTGGACGGCAGACTTGGAGCCGATGTCGCGAGCGACGCTGTGGCAGACGCGCCCGGCGCAACGGAAGTGTTGGTCTCGGCAATCAGATTGCTGTTGCCGCGGGATCCTGATGCTTTCGGCAGATAGGCAGCAACCAGTTTGCGCATCGTTGCATCACGGCTGGCGCCGGATTTGCCGCCGAGGACGACGGCCACGATCGAGCGTCCGTCAGCTTCGGCTGACGTTGCCAGGTTGAAGCCGGCAGCGCGCGTATAGCCGGTCTTGATACCGTCGACGCCGCGCACATTGCCGAGCAGGCGATTGTGATTGCCGATCACCTGCTTGCCAAACTTGAAGCTGCGGGTCGAAAAGTATCCGTAATACTGTGGAAAGTGCTGGCGAAGGGCGATGCCGAGGCGCGCCTGATCGCGTGCCGTCGTCATCTGTGCCGTATTCGGCAACCCATGGGCATTGCGATAGGTCGTCTTGGTCATGCCGAGGTTGCGTGCCTTGGCGGTCATCATCTGGCCGAAGCGCTGTTCCGAACCACCGAGAAATTCGCCCAGTGCCGTCGCGACGTCATTGGCAGACCGGGTGACCAGCGCCTGAATGGCCTGCTCAACCGTGAGACTGCGACCCGCACCGACACCGAGTTTTGACGGTGGCTCCGCAGCGGCGTTTTTGGACATCGGCACCTTTGTGCTCAGCGATATCCGGCCGGCTTCAAGGGCCTCGAAAACCATGTAAAGGGTCATCATCTTGGTCAGCGATGCAGGATAGCGCAGACTGTCGGCGTCCTCGCTGTAAAGCACTTTGCCCGACTTGGCATCGATGACCACGCCCGCATATTTCGGCGCCGCTTGCGCGACGGAGACGCTGAAGCTCGTCATCATCACAAGCGTCAGGGCGGCAACTGCCAGCCTACGAATACGAGAGGCGAAATAGAGGTTTCCGTTAAATTTATGCACCACGAGACTCTTCAAGCTATGACCGTTGCGGACCGGACGCTCCCCCATCGCGACCACTTCCGGACAGGGTAGGGACTTAGCCTTACCAAGAGGTTTATGATGAACCTTTAGTTGACGGGTTCGGTCGCATTTTATGCGAGGTCTCGTTCGGCAATGGTGTTGCCCGCGTGCTGACATAGCTGCGAACGGCTTGATCGATGGCAGCCCAGTCACCCAGCATGCGGCTTGAAAATCGATACAGTACGGTCAGATCTTCGCCGACATGGATATCCCGCTGGCAGTCGCCATCGGTCACTTGCGCAGCATCCGCTGGCAGCAGGCAGCGCACGGCATAATCGTCACCGTCTGCGTGACTGGCGGTGAGAAGCGCCTCGCCGTCATATCCCGTCCCGGGCTCGAAACGCCGCATACTGAGCCCGCCTGGACCCCGTTCCGCGGTGGAACTGAGGAGATGCGCGTAAATGGGGTCGACACGACCCGACATGTCGCGAGACATCGTACTTTGGGAAATCTGTAGGAAAATCAGGGACTGCTCCTGGCTGAGGTCGTCGAAACGTCGCCGCAGGCCCTGCTCGTAGCCGGTCATTTCCGGCCAGAGAAGATAGAGGTCGACTTGTTCGGCAGGGCCACCGATGCGCTGCTGCTCGAACCGGATCGCATTGGCGGGAAGCGCCAGTCGGTCTCGGCCGATCGTTATGGTGACGATTTCGCGACTTTCACTGTGGCCGCCAAGGGACAGCCGTTCGCCGTAGATGCGCCCCGCATAACTGATGGCGAGCGAGGCAAGCGCAAGCAACAGCACAAGACCGGCAGCAACGAGCAGAAGTCGGGTCGAGATCAGCGGCGCGTGGTCGGATGCGCCGGTTTCGGCTGTTTCGCTCTGCATAGCAGACCTCGTCTTCGGCGGCTCACGACACGGGTGAAGGCGCCGATTCTGCACAGGGATGTGCAGAGGTTCTGCGATTGTGGTTAATGTTCTGTAAATATCGTCTGGCGTCGCGGGATATGAAAGAAGAGCCGGTCCCGGTTGGACGGGACCGGCTCAGTGGCTCCGGTCAGGGGACGGGTATGCGGGGGACAGACCGGGCCAAACTTTTCAATGGATGGAGTCTGCTAATTGGACGAGACACTGCCGACAACGCTGGCGCGGCCGTCCTGAAGCTTGACCCAGCGGGCAGGGTCTTCGGACGATTGGCGCTTCAGGTACGTGTATTCGGTGTCTGACCAGAGCAGGACCTTGTTGCGCATGTTGTCCAGCACGAAATCGCCATGGTCGGTGCGAACTGTCAGGACGGCGTGCCCTTCGCCATTCGGTTGAAGCACGACGGTCAGAAGTAGGTCGGATGCGTCGACCCCTTTGTCCATCAGCATCTTGCGCTTCAAAAGCGCATAGTCTTCGCAGTCGCCGACCGTGCGCGGATAGGCCCAGCGCTCTTCAACGCCGTAGATCTCCATGTCGGTCAGGGGTGTGATCTGACTGTTCGCGGTATAATTGATCTCAAGGATCTCTTTCCAAAGCGGCTCTGTCAGGGCCATCGGGCCTCTGTCACTGCCGGTCTTCGAGCACTCTCCGCTGTAGGTCTTGCAGAATTCGTAGTGGCCGATCGGCGGATTGGCTTTGCCGATGACGCGCATGTTCGCCGATGTGGCCGCAGCCGGAATTGCCAGGCAGCCGACGATCGCGGCGGTCAGAAGTCCAATACCCAGATTTTTCTTTGTTGTCATTGGTTGTCTCCCCGTATTGGAGGCAACATGACATCGAGAATTTGATCTCTCGCGAAATTCTGCAGTACAAATCGAAGCAAAGTTGATGATAAGACGATTTTATATTTAGGTGTATTTGATTATAATTTGAGTATTGTTTGAATAAAACAAGAATAAAGTTTTCGTCAAATTTGAACGATCTGCCTTTTGTCGATGGTCGGCAATTCGGGGGCTGTGCTGATAACAATCTGAAATTATTGTATTTATCAGGATTAGCTTGTCGGTCTTCCAGGTGTGATCTGTTGGCGACCCCATGTCGCGCCTGGGTCTCATCGCGTTATGTCATCAGTGCCGATCGCGTTTGAGGTGCATTCGGGCGACGAGAGCGAAGCAATGTTCTATTTTGGCGCACAAAATTATTTTTTAGGCCGGGCGAAATATTTGCAACGGTGTCGTGGTCGAGCGCCTTGCGGAGTGGATCGGCCGGATCATGCGCAAAACGCAAATCGGCACCAGCGGATGGACCACTGGTGCCGACGAAAGCGATAACGGAATTAAATCAGAGAAATTCGGTAAGGGCTTCGCGCGACTGTAGTGTCAAGAACTCGATCGCCACGCCCTCTGCGAAATGGCGAACCACGCGCCCGCGCATATTGCCAAGCCGAACCGCCGTGCCGAGCGGCGGACGGATGTCGATATCGACGGCGGCCCCCGAGAGCGAAAGGTCCATGAGGCGGCAGGGATAGCGCATGCCGTCCTCAAGCGTCAGTTCCGTCCGCGTGTTGCGCGGTGTCAGGCGATCGTGGCGACGATCTTCCGGCAGGCCGAGTTCATGTTTGTTGGCAATCCATGTCAACTGGGCCGCGAGTTTTTCGCGCTTGCGCACAGTTGCATTGATCGAGATGACAAATCCGTCCTCGGTCAGCTTGACCACCGTGCCTTCGATGCGGCCGAGATGGTCGATATAGGCAATGATGCGCTCGTTCGGCCGTGGTCTTCCGGCGCAGGCAAAACGCACGTCGCCCGGCGACATGTCGATCACCTTGCATACATATTCTTCGTAGTCGGCCATCATCAGGCGGCCCTGCAGGCTGACGGCGACGCGCTGGAAGGCGCGCTGCTGTCCCGGCGAAGCGATCCTGTTGCTCTGGCTGGTCTGCGATGAATACATCATGGGCGATCTGTCTATTTCGCGGTTACGAAATGATTATCGGCAAGCTGTTAACATAACGTTTGCTGTGCGCTTCGGTTTTGTTCCGTCCGTTGGCGCGGGAGCGCCAGCCGTTAAGGTTAAGAATCGGTTGAGATTGCGGCTGCCGGGCGGCTGTGGCAGAAAACAGCCATCACTTCTCGAAGGCGCGCCTTCGGCACCAACTCAAGGATGCGCGGAAGTTCCGCAGCTTGCCTAAGCCACTCGGTTTCTCCGGGTGGCTTTTTTTTGACCGCCGTCTGGGCTAACAGGAAGGTCATACATGCGGCAAGGATCAGCAGATGCAGGACAGTTCAAGGCCGCCCGAAGAGCCAGAAATCGAGCCGGCGCGTAGCACGCATCGGCCGGACAATCCTCCGATCTTCAATCTGCCAGGCGGCGTGCTATTGGCGCTTGCGTTGCTGGCTGGGATCTACGCCTTGCAGGCCCTGGTCCTGAATGATGCGAGCAATGCCTGGCTCACGTTCGAATTTGCCTTCTCGCCTCTGCGCTACGTCTATCCACTTTCCGATCAGACATTGGCCTGGCTCTGGACGCCGGTCACCTATTCTCTGCTTCACGGCAGCTTTGAGCATCTGGCTTTCAATGGGCTGTGGTTGGCAGCGTTCGGCACGCCGGTCTATCGCCGCATTGGTCCCATTCGCTTTCTGGTCTTCTGGCTCATTTCTTCGGTGGCGGGCGCTGGCCTGCATGCCGCCGTCAACTGGGGCGAGCCTTCCCTTATGGTCGGGGCGTCCGGCGTAATCTCGGCGCTGATGGGGGCGGCCTGCCGGTTCGCCTTCGGTGGGCGCCAGCGCGGCTATCTGGAAGCCTTCGGCATCGAACCGCCGCTGCTCTCGGTTCCGGCTGCACTGGCAGACCGCACGGTTCGGGTCTTCATCATCGTCTGGTTTCTGGGAAACGTGGCCGTCGCCTTCGGCCTGCCGCTCTTTGGTGATTATGCCGGAATGATTGCCTGGGATGCGCATATCGGCGGTTTCCTGTTCGGTTTCCTCTGCTTCCAGTTTTTTGATCCCCACAGCCGATCGGCACGAAGCCACTAGGGCTATCCACATATTGCATTCCTCTTGAATAACATGCACCTTCAATGGGTCGCCGCCGTGCAGGGACGGTGGTGATCAGGACGTGATGAAATGCTAGGAGGAAAGCATGACAGCATCTGCCAGAAGCATACTCGAACAGAAGGGCCGTGACGTCGTAACAGTCGGTCCGAGCGTCACACTGGGTGAAGCCGCCCATATCCTGGAAGAAAACAAGATCGGTGCGGTCGTGGTTGTCGGCATGGAGAATCGCATCGTCGGCATTTTCACCGAACGCGATGTCGTGCGTGCGATCGGTCAGAACGGGCGTGATGCCTTTGACCAGCAGATTTCAACCTTGATGACCGCGAACGTCTATCGTTGCCGCGAGGACACGAGCGTCAACGAGCTGATGGAGATGATGTCGGCCCGTCGTTTTCGCCACGTTCCGGTTGAGGACAATGGCAAATTGTCAGGGATTATATCGATCGGTGACGTGGTGAAGTCTCGCATTCGCGAGATCGAGACCGAGGCCGAACAGATCAAGGCCTATATCGCCGGATAATGCCCATGCAAACCTGTGCCGGATGAAACCTGTGCCGGATGATTGTGCGCTCTTGCGCAAATGCCGGAAGGTGAGACCGTTTCCCGCTGTTCCGATCCACCGGGTTAGCGGGAGACCGCCTCTTGCATGCGTCGAATTTCGGTGATCCGGGACTTGGCTTCCGCATAACCGCGCTCGATAGCTTCGCCGGCCCGGTGGAATTCAGACAGTCCGATATCGTTGACGCGAGGATGCAGCGCAAGGTCCGGCGGGTCGCCGGCAAGCCGCGCGCGCGAGATCCGGTCTTGTATGATGTTGAAAGCCTGGACCATGACCCCTGTCAGGCCCATGCGGTTCGGATCTCGAGGGAGTTCGGTGGTTGTCTCCACCAATTCGCCTGCACGATGCTTGACGACGGCCGATCGGCCGAACAGGTCGTAGTTGAGGTTCACCGCCATGACGATCGGTTGCTCGAGCGCCCGGCACACCGAAACCGGCACCGGATTCACCAGCGCGCCATCGATCAGCGTGCGATTGTTGCAGCGTACCGGCTCGAAGATGCCGGGCAGGGCATAGGATGCCCGCAATGCGGTGATCAGGTGCCCGCCGTCGATCCACACTTCGTGACCGCTGTTGAGTTCCGACGCCACCGCCACGAAAGGCTTGGGCAGATCCTCGATCATCAAGCCTTGCAGATGCTCCTGCATCCGCTTGGTCAGGCGCATGCCGCCAAGCAGACCGCCGCCGCCGATTGTCAGATCGAGCAGGGAGGCAATGCGGCGCATGGTCAGCGAACGGGCGAAAACTTCAAGCTCGTCAAGCTTGCCAGCGAGATAGCAACCGCCGACCAGCGCGCCGATCGACGTGCCGGCGATCATCCCAACTTCGATGCCTTCCTCGTCAAGCGCACGCAAGACGCCGATATGGGCCCACCCGCGCGCAGCACCGCCACCAAGCGCCAAGGCAACCTTGGGCTTCTTGGGTGGTTGGGGTTGGGTGGGAAGACCTGATCCCAGGCCACTCGCTTCCCCGACCGAAGGCGCTTCGCGCCCGGCTCCGCTGGATCTCAAACTCCAGTTCAGCATCTCCGTATTCCTCACAAGCTGAACACTCCGGCTCGTATTAGGACACTCTATGCTTACGATTTCGTTTAGTTCAAGGTGACCGGACTAAGCCTTGTAGACAGAATCCGGATCAAAGTGCCGGTGATCGTCGGCGATCGTCAGCGTAGGCGCTCCATCGACGATCAGTGCCTGCCGATAGAAGCAGGAACGTCGCCCGGTGTGGCATGTGGCGTCGTGGCCTGCGACCTCAACCTTCAGCCAGAGTGCATCCTGGTCGCAATCGACGCGGATTTCCTTGACCGACTGCAGATTTCCCGAACTTTCGCCCTTTTTCCAGATCTTGCCCCGAGAGCGGCTGTAATAATGGCCGATCCCCGTCTCAAGCGTCAGCGCGATCGCCTCGGCATTCATGTGTGCGACCATCAACAGGACGCCGTCGCGCGCATCGGTGACAACGGCTGTCACCAATCCATGGGCATCGAATTTCGGAGTGAAAGCCACTCCCTCCTCAAGAACTGACTTGTCGGAGGAGGGCGCGGCGAAGGCGAAGTTGGTCATCGGCGGGTGAAACCTTCAGAGGCTCACCGGCTCCGCACCATGGACATGAAGCGTGCCTGCTCGGCAGCATTGTCCTTGAAGACGCCGGTGAAGGTTGTGGTCAGCGTCGTGGAGCCGGATTTCTGCACGCCCCGCATCGCCATGCACATATGCTCGGCCTCGATGAAAACCGCAACCCCGCGCGGCATCAGCGTATCATCGATGGCATGAGCGACCTGCGCCGTCATGTTTTCCTGCGTCTGCAGGCGGTGGGCAAAGACGTCTACGACGCGGGCGATCTTCGACAGGCCGAGCACGCGGCCCTTCGGCAGGTAGGCGACATGCGCCTTGCCCATGACCGGAAGCATGTGATGTTCGCAATGGGAGAAGAACGGAATATCGCGCACCAGCACCATGTCTTCATATCCGCCGACCTCTTCGAACGTGCGTCCCAGCACTTCCTCGATATCGGCGTCATAACCTGAAAAAAGCTCACCATAGGCTTTTGCCACACGTGCCGGCGTGTCCAGCAATCCCTCGCGGTTCGGATCGTCGCCAGCCCACAACAACAGTGTGCGAACCGCCTGTTCGGCTTCCTCGCGCGTCGGGCGCGGTGATTCCGTGGTCAGCTTCTTGACGATGGCATCCATGCCTTTGATCTCCCGGTCCTGACTGTCGCAGACCGCCTGTTTTGCTTTTTCAGATTGTAAATGCGCAATGCGGCTCATATTGCAAGTCCGTTCTGGAAATTATCGTCTGCGACACATCAGCCCCGGCACTCACCCTTGTAACATTTGGCACCGCGACACACATGCAATATAGTTTCAACTCTGCCCCTGAAAAGGGAATGGATTGCGCCAAGCTGTAGAGAGTTGGCGGAAGCCTGATAGAAAACTCACGGCCGCTTATAAGACGTGTACGCTGGCATGGATGGACAATGGACGACATCTACAACACCAAAATCCTCGAGTTTGCCGGCAATATCAGCCATGTCGGCGTGTTGACGGATGCGCAGGCGACCGCCGAGAAACACTCGAAGCTTTGCGGATCCCGTGTGCGTGTCCATCTGTCGCTGGACAACGGCGCGGTTAGCGCTTTTTCCCATGAGGTCAAAGCCTGCGCACTCGGCCAGGCTTCATCCGGGATCATGGCACGACATGTCATCGGCGCGACGGCAGAGGAAATCCGCCAGGCTCGTATCGATATGCTGGCCATGCTCAAGGACGGCGGCGAGGGTCCGGGCGGTCGTTTCGAAGACATGCGTTTTCTCAAGCCGGTCCGCGACTATAAGGCGCGCCATGCCTCGACCATGTTGACCTTTGATGCCGTTGTCGACTGTCTCGATCAAATCGAGCGCGCAGCCTTGCCAGCGCAGGCGAGTTGACCATGTGCGACAGTCCTGATTGTGGCCATCGGCCGCCGGATGGACCATCGTCCAAGGGTCGCAACTGGTCCGGACCGTTCCGCAAGACGCCGGGTCGGCTTTTCGGTGTGGCAATAATCCGGACATACCAGATCAGCCTTTCCAGCCTGATCGGCAGTTCCTGCCGCCACATGCCGACCTGCTCCGAATATGGTTATGAGGCGATTGCTCGGCATGGGTTTTGGAATGGCGGCTGGCTGACACTGTTTCGCGTATCCCGTTGTGGACCGGGTGGCACCTGGGGTGTGGACCCCGTGCCGGAAACAATGCCGCCATTCGTTCGCTGGTACGCACCCTGGACCTATTGGCCCATCGGCCGCCAGAGCCACGGCTGAGGCCGGCGCGCGCAGCAAATTCCTTTACTCAAATCGCCTTTCGGCTTATCAAACCGGCGTTCATTGGCCGGGCAAATCACCCGGCATCTTTCACCACCCGCATTCGTTGGCGGGACTGGATAAGGAGACTACCATGTCTGATACCGTTTCCCTGAAATTCCCCGATGGTTCCGTCCGCGAATATGCCGCTGGCACGACCGGCCGCGAGGTCGCCGAAGCCATTTCCAAGTCGCTTGCAAAGAAGGCTGTCGCGATAACGCTGGACGGCACCTTGCGCGACCTGTCCGATCCGGTCGTCGATGGCCTGATCGAAATCGTCACCCGCACCGATCCCCGCGCTCTCGAGTTGATCCGTCATGACGCCGCTCACGTTATGGCCGAGGCCGTGCAGGAGCTGTGGCCCGGTACCCAGGTGACCATCGGCCCGGTCATCGAGAACGGCTTCTATTACGATTTCGCCAAGAACGAACCCTTCACGCCGGAAGATCTGCCGAAGATCGAAAAGCGGATGAAGGAGATCATCCAGCGCAACAAGCCTTTCACCAAGGAGATCTGGCCGCGCAACAAGGCCAAGGAAGTTTTTGCCGCCAAAAGTGAGGCCTACAAGGTCGAACTGGTTGACGCGATCCCGGAAGACCAGGATCTGAAGATCTATTATCAGGGCGACTGGTTCGATCTCTGCCGCGGCCCGCATATGGCCTCCACCGGCCAGATCGGCATGGCCTTCAAGCTGATGAAGGTCGCCGGTGCCTATTGGCGCGGCGACAGCAACAATCCGATGCTGACCCGCATCTACGGCACGGCCTTCGCCGAACAGGAGCAGCTCGACAACTACCTGCACATTCTCGCCGAAGCCGAAAAGCGCGATCATCGCAAGCTTGGTCGCGAAATGGACCTGTTCCATTTCCAGGAAGAGGGACCGGGCGTTGTGTTCTGGCATGGCAAGGGCTGGCGCATGTTCCAGACCCTGACCTCCTATATGCGCCGTCGTCTTGAAGGCACCTACCAGGAGGTCAACGCACCGCAGATCCTCGACAAGTCTCTCTGGGAAACCTCAGGTCACTGGGGCTGGTACCAGGAGAACATGTTTGCCGTAAAATCGGCTCATGCCTTCACCCATCCCGACGACAAGGAAGCCGATCAGAAGATCTTCGCGCTGAAGCCGATGAACTGCCCGGGTCATGTTCAGATCTTCAAGCATGGCCTGAAGTCCTATCGCGAGTTGCCCGTGCGGCTCGCCGAATTCGGCAACGTTCACCGCTATGAGGCTTCCGGCGCGCTGCACGGTCTGATGCGTGTGCGTGGCTTCACCCAGGACGATGCCCATGTCTTCTGCACGGAAGAGCAGATGGCGGCCGAATGCCTGCGCATCAACGACCTGATTCTGTCTGTCTACGAGGACTTCGGGTTCCAGGAAGTGGTGGTGAAGTTGTCAACCCGCCCGGACAAGCGCGTCGGCTCGGACGAGCTCTGGGATCGCGCCGAAAGCGTGATGATGGATGTTCTGAAAACCATCGAAGAACAGTCGGGTGGCCGAATCAAGACCGGGATCATGCCGGGCGAGGGCGCTTTCTACGGTCCGAAGTTCGAATATACGCTGCGTGATGCCATCGGCCGCGAATGGCAGTGCGGCACGACCCAGGTCGACTTCAATCTGCCGGAACGTTTTGGTGCCTTCTACATCGACGACAAGTCGGAAAAGAAGCAGCCGGTGATGATCCACCGCGCCATCTGCGGTTCGATGGAGCGTTTCCTCGGTATCCTGATCGAAAACTTCGCCGGTCACATGCCGCTGTGGTTTGCACCGCTGCAGGTCGTGGTCGCGACCATCACTTCGGATGCCGACGACTACGGTCGTGAAGTGGCCGAACAGCTGCGCGATGCCGGTCTCCAGGTCGAGACCGATTTCCGCAACGAGAAGATCAACTACAAGGTCCGCGAGCATTCGGTGACCAAGGTTCCGGTGATCATCGTCTGCGGCAAGCGCGAGGCGGAAGAGCAGACGGTCAACATTCGCCGCCTCGGCTCGCAGGAGCAGGTTTCCATGAGCCTGGCCGAAGCCGTGGCAGTGCTTGCCGGCGAGGCAACGCCACCAGACGTGAAGCGCAAGCTTGCGGCGCGGGCAGCGCGTTGACATGACAAACTCTGACAGGGCCGGGACAAGTCCGACCCTGTCAGAATTCCGTCATCGAAATGCTATATGCCGACAGTTCATATAGTCAGGTGGTCGATTGGGGTGGCCAGTGCAGTTCAAAGAACTCTCTTATGCCAATGAACGCGACCCGCGCCTGAAGCGCTGGTTTATCCGATCGATCGAAGGTCTTTCCGGACGCGATCGTTACACCCGCCTGTATGATATCTGGCGCAATGATATTGTCGGCAAGACCGATCGTGTCTTCGGCAAGATGCTGGATCTGATCAATGTCGAGATGAAGGTGCAGGGCGAATGGCCGCCGGCGCATATTCCTGAAGGCCCGATCGTGATCGTCGCCAACCATCCCTTCGGCATCGGCGACGGCATCGCTGTGCTGGCACTTGCCGAACAGCTCGGCCGTCCATTCCGCGTGCTGATCAATGATGAACTGCTGAAAGTGCCGGAAATGGCGCCGTATTCGCTGCCGGTCTCTTTTGAGGAAACCAAGGAAGCTTTGGCCATCAACATGCAGACCCGCCATGAAGCCGTGCGGCTTTTGAAGGAAGGCGTGACTGTCGTGATTTTTCCGGCCGGTGGCGTGGCCACGGCGAAGAAGGGCTTCGGCAAAGCAGAAGACCTCCCATGGAAGATCTTTCCAGCCAAATTGATCCAGGCCGCCAAGGCCAATGTCGTCCCGGTCTTTTTCGAAGGGCAGAACGGCCGTCTTTTCCATCTGGCCAGCAAGCTCTCTTTGACCCTTCGCGTTTCGCTCTTGATTCGCGAATTTCGCCGCCTGTCCGGCTCGACGATCAGGGCGCGGGTGGGACGGATGATGCCATGGGAAGAATTGAGTGCGTCGCCGGATCGCAAGGATTTGTTGTCGAAGCTTTTTGGTGCTGTCTTCAGCATGGCACCGGCGCCGCGACGGGCATTTCGCAAGGCAGGCTAGCGCCTACTTGGTCAGTTGTAGCTCAACGTCACTGTTGCGACCTGCCACGACCTTGAAATCTCGCTGGTAGATCTTGTCCTTGTTGCGGGCGATGGCGGTGTAGTCGCCCTCCGACAGGACCATGACCGGAAATGCACTGACGCTTTCGGCCACCACGTCGCCACCGGATGTTAGAACCGACCAGGCAGTATCAGCAATCGCCTCGCCGCCTTCGTCGGAAACCAGCTTGAAGCCGATCTGTGATGCGCGATGCTGGATCGTCGCTTCGGTCAACTTGCCGGCTTCGACCTTGATGTCTGCGCGCACGGCAGCGTTGATTGTCCCGTATTCCGACACGACGTGATACGTACCGGCATTCAGCCTGATGATCGTATGCGGTTTCACATCGGCCAGAACCAGGCCCCGCTCGCCGTCCGTCTTCACCTCGGTCGAGTAGATATCAAAGCTCAGATCCTTGTCCGGAATCTGGGTGTCCGGGCCGGAAATCGCACTGAGCAGCAGCCCGCCCGCATCCAGGACCATCACCTGATCCTCGACATTACCTTGATTCGGTATGGAGAGCTTTTTGGTGGCACCTGCACGGCCAAAGGAGACGTTGACGAAATAGTCTCCCGGAGCCAGCTGGAAATCGGCAGATCCACCTTCGGCACTCGCCAGCAGCGGCAGTTTACCGTCTGGACCGGGAATCGGGCTGAAGACGCGCCAGGAGAGGCCATGCAGCATGGGGGCGCCATCATTCGTCAGCTTGGCTTCAAGCTTGATGTTGCGGCTCTGGATCGCCGGCGCAAGTTCCGTTGCAAGGGGGGCGGAGAACGCCTTCAGTTTCGGCATCTTCGTCGAACCGTTTAACTGCTTGAAAGTCTCGAAGGCTTCCTGTCCATAACTGGAGCCCGCGACCGCAAGGGTCACGCAAAGCCCGAGCGCGAGCCGGGTCACAATTCGATGGCCTGTCATGCAATGCACTGTTGGTTGACTTCCTGTCCAATGCCAGCAAGTTCAATCCGAACGTGGTGGCAATTTCAAGACAAGTTTGCCATTCGAAGGCTTTCTAAGGTGTTGCAAGATGAAAAATGATATCAAATTAGTGGATTATTTGCGTGTTCGTCGTTCCGTCCCCGCATTTCAGATGTGTGAACCGGGCCCGAGTCGCGACGAAATCGAAGCGATCCTGACCCTCGCAGTGCGCGTGCCAGACCACGGAAAGATCGCGCCCTGGCGTTTCGTGGTCTATCGCGGAGCCGAGCGCGCGCGCCTCGGCGATGAGCTTCTGGCGATGGCGTTGAAGAAGAATCCCGAGCTGTCGGCGGAAATGATCGAGGTCGAGCGCAACCGTTTCACCCGCGCGCCTGTTGTCATCGGCGTCATTTCGACGGCCGGCCCGCATATCAAGATCCCGGAATGGGAGCAGGTCATGTCGGCCGGTGCCGTCTGCCTCAATCTGCTGATGGCGGTCAACGCGCATGGCTATGTCTCCAACTGGCTGAGCGAGTGGTTCGCCTTCGATCAGCAGGCCTATCCCTTGTTGGGGGTGAAGCCGGGTGAGAAGGTCGCCGGCTTTATTCATATCGGCTCCACCACATTCCCGATCGTCGAGCGTCCGCGCCCGGCATTGGCGGATGTGGTAACCTGGCAGGGTGGGGACGATTGATGTTCTACGACACGACAAGCAATGCCCATGGCATGGCCCACGATCCCTTCAAGGCGATCGTGGCGCCGCGTCCGATTGGCTGGATCGGCACCAGGGGAAGGGATGGCAGCCGCAACCTATCGCCTTATTCTTTCTTCAACGCCGTCAGTGACCGGCCGAAGATGGTCATGTTTTCATCGAGCGGTCGCAAGGATTCACTGCGCAATGCCGAAGAGACCGGCGTCTTCACCGCAAATTTCGTCTCCGCAGCGTTGATCGATGCGATGAATGCGTCTTCGGTGGCTGTGCCCTATGGCGCGGACGAATTTGCGATTGCCGGCTTGACGCCGATCGACGGCCGCCTGGTCGATGCGCCCTATGTGGCGGAAGCCGTAGCGGTCCTGGAGTGCCGGGTAGCTTCGATCGCGACCTTGAAGGACATGAACGGTCACGACACGGACAGCCATGCCGTGTTCGGCCAGGTGGTCGGCATACACATCCATGAAAGTGTCATTCGTGAGGGTCGTTTTGATCTGGCTGCTGCGCATCCGGTCATGCGGCTCGGCTATATGGACTATGCCGGAATTGGCCCGATCTTTGAGCTCGGACGTCCGAAGCCGCCGGAATCGGTCTGAAGACTGGTCTGCGACTCACCTTCGATGTCCCTGCCACAGCAAAGCCCGAAGCCGGATTTCTGGCGCCGTGATCGTTTCAATTTTGAGCGACCTCGCAGTGGCCATTTGATTTCGAGCGGATGACGCTGGTTAATGAACGTGGTGAACAATTCTTAAAGACTTTGCCGCTAGCGTCGGAATCCGGGCCTTAGGGCCGCGTGTGGGATTTCTCGTAGCGAGTGGGTTTGACAGTGATCGTGGCAACTTTTCTTCGTTGGGTTGAAACGGCAAGGACTCAGGACCGAGCCCGAGCAGCCAATACGTTGGCGAGAGCCTATCTGCGCACCGAGATTACCGCCGGCGAGCGGCAGGCGGCGCAGGTTGCCATGACCTATCTTCTGGACGATCCATCGCCGCAGGTTCGCCTGGCACTGGCGGACGTTCTCGCATCTGAACCCAAGGCGCCGCGTGCAATCATGATGTCGCTCGCCGAAGATCAGCCGGAAATTGCCTCGTCCGTTATTCTTCTGTCACCGGTCCTGACGGATGCTGATCTGGTCGATATCGCCGGACGCGGTACGATGGAGATCCGCGCGCTGGTTGCTGCGCGTCGGACTGTCAGTGTCGGCGTGGCCGCGGCTCTTGCCGAAATCGGTGACGCTGCCGAGATCGAGGTTCTTCTGGAAAATTCCGGTGTCTGCGTCACCCGTTTCACGCTACGCCGCATCGCCGAACGTCACGGCCGCAACGAACATATCCGGGCGCTTCTGCTCGATCGCGACGACCTGCCTGCCGGGGTACGCCAGTTGCTGGTCCAGTTTGTCGCAGAAGCCCTTGCCGGTTCGGATCTGGTCCGCGGCGCGGTCGGGATGCGCCGCATTGAGCGGGTCGCACGCGAAGCCGGTGACACAGCCACCATGGCGATCCTCGGCACGGTTCATGGAGATGAACTGGCACCGCTTGTCGAGCAATTGCGCGAAGCAGGTCGCTTGACGCCAGCCTTCCTGATGCACGCTCTCTGTGCGGGCCGCACCGACTTTTTCGCCTCGGCGATCGTATCGATCTCCGGTCTGGAAGAGCGACGGGTTCGATCCATTCTGGCCACGGGGCGGTTTCACGCGGTCCGGGCTCTGCTGGAAGCTGCAGGCCTTGGCCGTGATCTGAGCACACTGTTCGTCGATGCCATCATGCAATGGCGAGATCTGATTCAATCGACCCATGGTCTCGATCTTGACCACATCGCCGATCGCCTGATTCGCCGCTATCGCGACCAGTCAGACTTGAGCGATGCGGCGAGGGGCCTTCTCGACGTTGTGGAGCGTCTGGCGATCGCCGAAGAGCGTCGTCTCGCCCGCGACTACGCGTCCGGCATCGCGCTTGCTGCAGCCTGATCCGCTACCGGACAAGCTTCTTTGCCACCCAGGAATAACTGTCCGACACCACATGGATGGGCGTCTCGAAAATCATCTTGATCTGCGCCGTACCCGGGAGCACTTCTCGGACTGTTTCCATGGCGCGGGCGGCCAGTGTTTTCTTTTCGGTCTCGGGTGGTTCCTCCGCCAATACATCCGCAGCGGTTGGCGCGGCGGGCGAGGCGGCTACGCTGCCGTCCTGGGCAGGTTCCTGGCACACGGCAACCGCGGTCGGATAGCTGATATTGGAATAGCGCTCCAGCACCGTCTCAGCCGCCGCGTCGCAGAGCGAGATCGATATGAAACGTTCCGGCGCCGTCTCCACATATTCGCACTCGTTGACACCGTCGTCACAGCCCAGGATCGTCATCAGGATCAAAGCAGTCTTCATTGCGAAATAGGCCCCTTGCGCGGTGTCGGATCAAACTCAGGCTTGACGAAATAGCAGGATTGCAGCCAAAGCAAGACGGAACATCGCAAGCGCGAAGATGGAGCAAGGCTTGACCGTAACGATCGCAATCGAACCTGTTCGTCAGCCGGATGTGGTGCGGTTACTGGCTCTATCCGACGCCTATATGGCGGCTCTTTATCCCGCCGAGAGCAACCATATGGTTGACATTGATGATCTTGAAATACGCGGGACCTCCTTCTTCGTTGCACGGGTCGACGGCGAGATCATGGGATGCTGTGCCTTGACCCGCGCCCCGGACGGCACCGGTGAGATCAAACGTTTGTTCGTTGCCGCGCAGGCGCGCGGCCTATCGATTGGCAGGCGCCTGATGGAGGCCGTCGAGCATGAGGCGCGGCGTTCGAACCTCTTGGCGATCCGGCTTGAAACAGGAACGCTTCAGCCCGAAGCGATCGCACTTTATCGCAGGCTCGGCTACGCGGATATTCCACCATTCGGCGACTACCAGGACGATCCACTCAGCGTGTTCATGGAAAAGCGGCTCTGACAGAGATCGCAGGTTCGCCGTTGGTGAAGTGGCCAATACTGCGTTTCTGGTTCAAATCTGGTATTCTTCGAACGGGGTTCGGTAAAAATCCGGTGTCGGGTGCTGACCGCACTTGGCCATGTCATGAAAATATGAGATCAGCGCGCAGGTTTTGGGCCGTGCGTGGTCCGTTATGTCTTACCAGTTGCAGTGGATCATCATGCTCCAGAAATTTTTCGCTTTTTATCGGCCATATCGCGGGCTTTTTCTGATCGACTTCGGCTGCGCGATCATCTCCGGCCTGCTGGAGCTCGGTTTCCCGATGGCTGTGAAGTTGTTTGTCGATATCCTGCTGCCGAGCGCGCAATGGGGTATCATCCTGGCCGCCTCGATCGGATTGCTTGTCATCTATGTGATCAATACCGGCCTTATGGCGGTGGTCACCTATTGGGGCCACATGCTTGGCATAAATATCGAGACCGACATGCGCCGGCTCGCCTTCAGCCACATTCAGAAGCTGTCGTTCCGCTATTTCGACAACCAGAAGACCGGTCATCTCGTCGGGCGCCTGACCAAAGACCTGGAGGAGATCGGCGAGGTCGCCCATCATGGGCCGGAAGATCTGTTCATCGCTGTCATGACATTCCTCGGCGCCTTCGCGCTAATGCTGTCGATCAATGTGCAACTGGCGCTCCTGACCGCCGTTGTCGTGCCGCTGACCGCTTTTGTCACCAGCCGTTTCGGCAGCCGCATGACTGACAATTTCCGTTCGCTTTTCGGTCGTGTCGGCGATTTCAACGCCCGCATCGAAGAGAATGTCGGCGGCATTCGTGTCGTGCAGGCTTTCGCCAACGAGGCCCATGAGCGCGCTTTGTTCGAACGTGACAATCAGAACTATCGGACCACCAAGCTGGAAGCCTACCGGATCATGGCAGCCAGCACCTCGATGTCCTACATGAGCATGCGGCTGATCCAGATGATCGTGATGATCGTCGGCGCCTATCTGGTGCTTCGTGGCGAGCTGACAAACGGCGGTTTCGTCAGTTTCCTGCTGTTGGTCGGGGTCTTCTTCCGTCCGGTCGAAAAGATCAATTCGGTCATCGAGACCTATCCGAAGGGCATTGCCGGCTTTCGCCGCTTCACGGAACTGATGGAAACCGAGCCGGATATCGAGGATGCGCCGGACGCAATCGAGGCACCGGCGCTGAAGGGTGATATCGTATTCGACAATGTGTCCTTCGCTTATTCTGCCGACAAGTCCGTGCTGCGTGATATTGATCTCACGATCCGCGCCGGTGAGACGGTTGCCTTTGTCGGACCGTCAGGCGCGGGCAAGACAACGCTCTGTTCGCTTCTGCCGCGCTTTTACGAGGTGTCAGGTGGCGCCATCACCGTGGATGGTCTCGATATCCGCAAGCTCTCGCTCGCCTCGTTGCGTGGCCAGATCGGCATCGTCCAGCAGGATGTTTTCCTTTTCGGCGGTAGCGTTCGTGAAAACATCGCCTATGGCCGGCTGGATGCGTCCGACTTCGATATCATGGAAGCGGCCCGTCGGGCCAAGCTCGACGGTGTTATCGCCGCCATGCCCGACGGTCTGGATACGGTGATCGGCGAACGGGGCGTCAAGCTTTCCGGTGGCCAGAAGCAGCGCCTCGCGATCGCCCGCATGTTCCTCAAGAATCCGCCGATCCTGATCCTCGACGAGGCGACCTCGGCGCTCGACACCGAAACCGAGCGGGCAATCCAGCAATCGCTGTCGGAGCTGTCCGAAGGCCGGACCACGCTGGTGATCGCCCATCGTCTCGCCACCATTCGCGATGCAGCACGCATTGTCGTGGTCGACCAGACAGGGATCGCGGAAACCGGCACGCATGACGAGCTTCTGTCACGCCGCGGCGCCTATGCGCGCCTCTATCAGGCGCAGTTCGGCGCAGAAGCCGCCGAGTAAGGCAATCTTTGATCGGCGTCGGAGCCTGGTATCCACTCAACAATGTCGGCCCGGCGGTCTGCCGGGTCCGGTGCAAGCTGATCAAACAGTGGTGGTCTGCTTCGCCACGATCACGTCCGGCGCCTTTGGCGTCAACTGCGGTTCGACAGCCGCCACGGGATCCGGAATGTCGGAAAGTTCAACCTCCCGCATCCATTCGCGCCAGATCGAGACGATCAGAGCCATCAGCACCGGGCCGATGAACAATCCGAGAAAGCCCATCGTCTTCACGCCGCCGATCAGGCCGAAAAACGTCGGCAGGAAGGGCAGTTTGATCGGCCCGCCGACGAGCTTCGGCCGCACTGTCTTGTCGACGATGAACAGTTCCACCGTTCCCCAGATGAACAGGGCGATGCCTGCGAAGACCGAGCCACTTGCGACCAGATAGACGCTGACCAGCGTAAACGACAGCGGCGCACCGCCGGGGATCAGTGCCATCACGCCTGTGATCACGCCAAGGGTAACGGGCGAGGGCACACCGGCGAGCCAATAGGCTACACCTAGCACGATGCCTTCGCCGATCGCGATCAGCGTCATGCCGGTGACGGTCGAGCTTATCGTGGCGGGTACCACTCGCGAAATACGCTCCCACCGCGCAGGCAGGATGCGTTCGCCAAGCAGATCAAGTTGTCGGGTGAAAGACGCTCCATCCCTGAATACGAAGAACAGCGCGATCAGCATGAACAGCATGGTGAGCAGCAGGTGGAACGCGCCGTCCCCCAATGCAATCACGGCCCGGTAGATATTGCCGATATTGGCGCCACTGACGATCTGGACCAGTTCGCCGATCGCGCCGGGTGAGCCGACGCGATGTACCCATTGATCCGCGAGCCACTCGCCGACACCCGGCAATGCCAGGATCCAGTGCGGCGGAGGCGCGCCGTGCTTGTTGACTTCAAGCGCCCAGCCGATCCAGTCGCGCA
This sequence comes from Rhizobium sp. CECT 9324, assembly GCF_918741265.1. NCBI lineage: Bacteria > Pseudomonadati > Pseudomonadota > Alphaproteobacteria > Hyphomicrobiales > Rhizobiaceae > Rhizobium > Rhizobium sp. CECT 9324. Next base: position 2,319,685 of record NZ_CAKKMZ010000001.1, read on the forward strand.
ATTCGCCGACAGCATAGGTGGCGGCAATGCCGATCGGGATGATCAGAAAGGCGAGGATCAGAATGATCGCGATCGTCGCGCCGATCGTTGTATTGCCTCCGACGCGATCGAGGATCCTGCGGTAGACCGGCCAGCTGGCGAAGGCGATGACGAGCGAGGCCAGAACCGGCACGATAAAGCCGTGGAAGAAGTAGATGGCAGCAATCGCAATCAAGACGAGAAGCCAGCGGGCTGCCGAAAGGGGCGTAACGAGTGCCGTCCTGCTTGGCGCCACCGGTCCAAGCCAGCGTGGCGCATCCTGCAGCTTACGATCCTCTTTCTTACGCACAGTCACACTTTCCAGTTTAATCGGTCTCACATTATGAGCGATTGTGGAGACGCCATGCAAGCATGGCCTTGAGAGACATCAGATAGTGTCTCTGGCATATCGGCGCAATCGCACCGTAGTGCTTGAAAATGTCGCGGCTATGTCACCGGATGCCAAAACTGGCAGCCGGTGACAGAGAAAGCGATAAATACAGTCCGAGCGCGGCTGAGCCGGCGTGGCGCGCGTCAGATATCCAGATTTTCTGCAAAGGCTGCACGATCCTGGATAAACCGGAAACGTGCTTCCGGCCTGGTTCCCATCAGGGCATCGACCGCGTCGCGCGTGCCTTCGAAATCCACGTCATCGATCTCGACCTTGAGCAGCGTGCGCTGGGCAGGGTCCATCGTGGTTTCCTTGAGCTGCGCCGGCATCATTTCGCCGAGGCCTTTGAAGCGCCCGATCTCGACCTTTTTGCCTTTGAACACGGTCTCCATCAGTTCTGCCCGATGCGCATCGTCGCGTGCATAGACGGTCTTGGCACCCTGGCGAATGACATAGAGCGGCGGCACCGCCAGATAGAGATGGTTGCCACGGATCAGCTCCGGCATTTCCTGATAGAAGAAAGTGATCAGCAGGGAAGCGATATGGGCACCGTCCACATCGGCATCGGTCATCACGACGATGCGTTCATAACGCAGGTCTTCTTCGCGATATTTCGTCCGCGTCCCGCAGCCGAGCGCCTGGATCAGGTCGGCGATCTGCTGGTTGGCCATCAGTTTTTCACGGCTGGCCGAGCCGACGTTGAGGATTTTCCCGCGCAACGGAAGAATTGCCTGGTTCTTGCGATTGCGGGCTTGCTTAGCCGACCCGCCAGCCGAATCGCCTTCGACGATGAACAGTTCGGCCCCTTCGGCGGTGTTTTGCGCACAGTCGGCCAGCTTGCCCGGCAGTCGCAGCTTGCGCACCGCGGTCTTGCGATTGACTTCCTTTTCCTTGCGCCGGCGAAGACGTTCCTCGCAGCGCTCGATGACCCAATCCAGCAGCTTGGCCGCCTCATTGGGATTGTCGGCAAGATAATGATCGAACGGGTCGCGCAGCGCATTTTCAACAAGACGCTGCGCCTCGACCGTTGCCAGCTTGTCCTTCGTTTGGCCGACGAATTCGGGCTCGCGAATGAACACAGACAGCATGCCCACGGCCGAGATCATCACATCGTCGGTCGTGACTTCGCGGGCCCGCTTGTTCTGCGTCAGCTCCGCATAATTCTTCAAGCCCTTGGTCAGCGCGATGCGCAGGCCGGCCTCATGCGTGCCGCCCTCAGGCGTCGGGATCGTGTTGCAATAGGAATGCAGGGCCGGGTCGCCGCCATACCAGGTGACCGCCCATTCCATGGCGCCATGGCCGCCCGTCTTTTCCGTCTTGCCGGAAAAGATCTCACGGGTGACGGTAAACTCCTTGCCGAGGGTCGCGGCCAGATAGTCCTTAAGGCCGCCGGGGAAATGAAAGACGGCCTTTTCCGGAATGTCGCCACCTTCCGGGACCATGCCCGGATCGCAGGACCAGCGGATTTCGACGCCGCCGAACAGATAGGCCTTGGAGCGCGCCATGCGGAAGATCCGGCCCGGATCGAATTTGGCATGGTCGCCGAAGATCTGCGGATCGGGATGGAAACGCACGCGCGTGCCGCGACGATTGTGCACTTCGCCCAGCTCTTCCAGCTCGCCGATCGGCACGCCGCGGGAGAAACGCTGGCGGTAGAGCTTGCGATTGCGGGCAACCTCGACCTCGAGCAGGTCCGATAGCGCATTGACCACCGACACGCCGACACCGTGCAGACCGCCGGACGTCTCATAAGCCTTGCCATCGAACTTGCCGCCGGCATGGAGCTTGGTCATGATCACTTCAAGCGTCGACTTGCCGGGGACCTGCGGATGCAGTTCAACCGGAATGCCGCGACCGTTGTCCGTGACGGTCAGGAAGCCCTCTGTGTCGAGATGCACGTCGATGAAGTTGGCATGTCCTGCCACTGCTTCGTCCATCGAATTATCGATGACTTCGGCAAACAGGTGGTGCAGCGCTTTTTCGTCGGTGCCGCCGATATACATGCCGGGACGCATGCGCACCGGCTCAAGCCCTTCCAGAACGCGGATGGACGAGGCGCCGTATTCGTCGCCGCCACCCGTCTGCGGTGCAGCTGGCGTGGTGGCTGGAGCCTGTGCGGCCACCGGGCGAGGCTTTGCCGCGGCAACTGGGGCAGGGGCCGTTTCGGCCTCAACTTTCTGCGCCGTCGGCATGGCGGAAAAGAGATCGTTGTCGTCCATGGCTTCGTTCGTTACTTTGTTTGTCTGTGCCGGATCGGCCTGCTCGCTTCGGACCGCTTCATCTGACTGCCCGATCGCTCATGCGAATCACCGGGATTTTGCCAGAAAAGCAGGGCAGGCGCGAAGGGCTTGGCAGCCGGTACATGGTGAATTCGGTCAAGCTTTGCGTGCCTGACTTGTCGATGGCAAGGCGCGAGCCAAAGGGAAGCTCTTCTTCGATGCAGATGTCCACAGCTCATTTCCGCACTGCGGCGATTTCGTGCGTTCTCTTTCCGTTTCTGTTGGCGCCAGCATTCGCGACTGACGCGCTCAAGCCTTTCAAGGATGAGCTGTTTTCGAGCCAGATTGTGCTGGAAAGCCGCGATGGCGGTGATTTTACCAAGGTGGATTACCAGGAACTGCGTGACATCAACGGGCGAGACAGCATTCCCGAACGCCGTGTCAAGGATCGCTATGTGTCGCTCGCCGTCCGCCGGGCACAGGACAATCAGACGCTGCAATTGCCGAGTGGCCCGCTGGAGGTCGCACGCGTCGGCAAGGACAGCGGCCAGGCTTTTACCGTGATTTTTATCCATGGGCGGGGTGGTGATCGTCGGCTCGGCATCAACGACATCACCTTCGGCGGCAATTTCAATCGGCTGAAGAACCTCGTATCCGCCAATGGCGGGACCTATTACGCGCCCTCCGTAAAGAGCTTCGACGAGAGCGGCGTGTCTGCCGTGGCGGCATTGATCGACCACGCTTCAGTATCATCCGGTGGCCGCCCGGTCGTGCTCGCCTGCGCCTCGATGGGCAGTTTCATCTGCTGGGGTGTCGCCCGCGACCAATTGGCGGCATCACGCTTGTCCGGCATGGCAATTCTTGGCGGCGCAACCGATCCCGATTTTGGCAAGAGCGTCGCGGCCAAGCGCAAATTGCCGGTCTGGTTCACCCACGGTAGCCGCGACAGTGTCTATGCAGCCGACGACCAGATTGCCCTGTATGATCGCTTGCACCAGTTAGGCTATCCAACACGGTTCACCCTGTTCGAGACCGGTGCGCATGGCACGCCCGTGCGCATGAGCGATTGGCGCGCACTCCTGTCATGGCTTGTCCGCTAAATGGATGCTGCGCTCAGGCGCTTTGCAATTCGCTGTCCAGCCAGGCAACCCGGTTGCGACCTAGGTGCTTGGCCTCGTAGAGCGCTGCATCCGCCTGCTTCAGCAGTCCTTCCAGAGAAACATGGCGTGTCAGGCCGCCCGCAACACCGAGACTGGCCGTGACCACGCCCGAGGTCCCGCTATGGGGTATTTTCTGTGCTTCAATCGCGTGCCTGATCCGTTCGGCGAGTGCCATCGCCTCTTCCTTTTCGATGCGCGAAACCAGAACGAGAATTTCCTCGCCGCCAAAGCGGAACGTTGTTCCCTGGTTTGCGACGGTGCGCTCTATGCATTGACTGACGGCACGAATGCAGGTGTCGCCCTCGATATGGCCATGCACGTCGTTGAACAGCTTGAAACTGTCGATGTCGAGCATGATCGCATACACAGACGTGTCGCTGTCTGCTTTCGTCCACATTGCGCCCGCGATCCGGGAGAGCGATCGCCGGTTCAAAAGCCCGGTCAACTCGTCCTGTTCGGAATGCTGTTCCAACTGCTGATGGAGCAGAGTACCGCGGAGCCGATTGAGGAAATTCAGCCGTTCCGAATGTTCCTGAAAGTAGGCGCCGAGCGCCAGGAAGATCGACACAGTGCCATAGAACGAGATCAATGCCTGATAGGTGACGGCATCCAGCGTTCCATTCAGCTTTGTCGTGGTCAATTGAATGCCGACGAGCAGCGCCAGACCCAGCAGTGTAGCGAAAAAACGTGGCCTGAGGCCGATAACCAGAAACAGAAAAACCAGCACATTGCCATTTTGATAGACGAACAGATGCGGGCTGGTGCTGAAGACGGCAACGGCCATCGGCAGCAATGCGCCAAGCACGACAACGCAAAGCGACAGGATGTCGTAATTTCGAGGCGACGGCCACTTGCGAATTGCCAGCGTCGCCAACAGGGCAAACGGCGTGAAAATCGCAAACCGCGCGACGATCAGGTGCGGCAGCACATCTGACCATGGTTGCATCGCCGACCCAGACCATGTCGTAGATCAGGGTGCCAACGATTGCCCATACATGAACGATCCGCACGCGGGCTGCGGCAAATTCCTTGAGATATACCGCTTCAATCGCGGGGTAAAAGCGCAACCAGCGGAACCCGGACATCAGTTGCCGATCCACCTGCTCGAGCATTGCGTCACGCATTGGGGCTCTCCGCTTTGGCGATGAGCGATACCGTTAGCGCACAAGTCTGAACGTAAGTTAAAAATTCATCAACTTGCGCATATCAGAAGAAGCTAAATGTTTATCGGCTAAATTCGAAAACGCTTGCCGCCAAATCTTGCATTTACGGTTCACATTTTCACCATATAGCCTGATAATCGGGCCAAATGCGAAGCCCAACCTTTCTTTTGAGCCGGCAATTTGCTAGTTCGGCATGGATGAATAGAGGTGGGTGAAGATATGACGCCAGATGTTCGGCCGCTGGTCGCAGGCAATTGGAAAATGAACGGGACGAGGGATTCCCTCGACCAGATCAAGGCGATTGCCGAGGGCGTGCAAGGCCCGCTGTCGCAAAAGGTCGAAACGCTCATTTGCCCCCCTGCCACCCTGCTTTACGTGGCGACCGCCCTGTGCACCGACAGTCCGCTTCAGATCGGGGCTCAGGATTGCCATCAGAATGCCTCAGGCGCCCATACCGGCGACATTGCCGCCGAAATGATTGCCGATTGCTTCGGCACCCATGTCATCGTCGGCCACTCGGAGCGTCGTACGGATCATGCCGAAACCGATCATCTCGTGCGCGCCAAGGCCGAAGCCGCCTATGCTGCCGACCTGACGGCAGTAATTTGCATCGGGGAAACGGCCAATGAGCGCAAGGCTGGCCAGACGCTTGATATTCTCAAGCGCCAGCTCGGTGCTTCGGTTCCCGATGGCGCCAAGGCAGACCGTACGGTTATCGCCTACGAGCCCGTATGGGCCATCGGCACAGGCCTGACACCGACATCGGCGGACGTGGCCGAGGCGCATGCTTTCATGCGTGCCGAACTCGTCAAGCGTTTTGGCGCCGAAGGCAAAGGCATGCGGCTCCTCTATGGCGGATCGGTCAAACCATCGAACGCCAAGGAATTGATGGGGGTCGCCAATGTCGATGGCGCGCTGATTGGCGGTGCGAGCTTGAAGGCCAGCGACTTCCTTGCCATATACCGGGTCTATGACGAGCTGACCGCCTGAAAGCCGGCCGGAAAAGCAGGCAAGGGGGTTTCTTTGCCTGCATCTCTCATGTAAAGAGCCGCCAACCTTATTGATTTTGCCTTTTCGGGCAGGATGGACATTCCATGCAGACCGTATTGCTTGTTATCTACCTCATGGTCGTCGTCGCATTGATCGGCGTCGTTCTGATTCAGCGTTCTGAAGGCGGTGGTCTCGGCGTGGGCGGCGGCTCCGGCTTTATGTCGGCGCGCGGCACAGCCAATGCGCTGACCCGCACGACAGCGATCCTGGCGACCCTGTTCTTTGTTATCTCCCTGGCGCTCGGCATTCTTGCCCGTTACGAGGCAAAGCCGACCGACATTCTCGACCGGATCCCAACGGGTAACGGTACGACCCAGGGCGGCAGCGTACTTGACCAGCTTCCGGGTGCCGCGCCTGCGACCCCGGCGCCGGCAACGACACCTGCTGTTCCGGCACCTGCACCAGTTGATCCGAACGCTGTTCCGAACAACTGATCGAACGCATCTCATCGCTCCGGCGGGCTCTCGAGTCCGCCGGTTTTATTTTGTCTGAATTCTGCCGATCTCATAAAAAATGTGGGACAGGGTCACAAAGGACTGGCGGAATCGATTTTGAAACGGTATCCGGTGAAGCCCATGGCGCGATATGTATTCATCACTGGCGGCGTGGTTTCCTCTCTTGGTAAAGGAATTGCGGCCGCAGCTCTCGGGGCATTGTTGCAGGCACGTGGTTACCGTGTGCGGCTGCGCAAGCTGGACCCTTATCTCAACGTTGACCCGGGCACCATGAGCCCGACTCAGCATGGCGAAGTCTTCGTCACCGATGACGGTGCCGAAACGGACCTCGACCTCGGCCACTACGAGCGGTTTACCGGTCGTTCGGCAACCAAGACCGACAACATCACCACCGGCCGGATCTACAAGAACATCATCGACAAGGAACGTCGTGGTGACTATCTCGGCGCGACCGTTCAGGTCATTCCGCATGTCACCAACGAGATCAAGGACTTCGTTACCGAAGGCAATGACGACTACGATTTCGTCATCTGCGAGATCGGTGGCACGGTCGGCGATATCGAGGCGATGCCGTTCATGGAGGCGATCCGCCAGCTTGGCAACGATCTTCCGCGTGGCGCTGCCGTCTACGTCCATTTGACGCTGATGCCGTATATTCCGGCAGCGGGCGAGTTGAAGACCAAGCCGACCCAGCATTCGGTCAAGGAACTGCAGGCGCTCGGTATCCATCCCGACATCCTATTGGTGCGTGCTGATCGGGAAATTCCCGAAGCCGAACGCCGCAAGCTGTCGCTGTTCTGCAATGTCCGTGAAACTGCGGTCATTCAGGCACTCGACGTCGCCAACATTTATGACGTGCCGATTGCCTATCATAAGGAAGGTCTCGACAACGAGGTCCTGGCCGCTTTCGGCATCGAGCCCGCGCCCAAGCCGCGTCTCGACCAGTGGGAAGAGGTCTGTAACCGCATCCACACGCCGGAAGGCGAAGTCACGATCGCGATCGTCGGCAAATATACCGGCCTGAAGGACGCATACAAATCCCTGATCGAGGCACTTTACCACGGTGGCTTCGCCAACCGTGTGAAGGTCAAGCTCGAATGGATCGAGTCGGAAATCTTCGAAAAGGAAGATCCGGCGCCGTGGCTCGAAAAAGTCAACGGCATTCTCGTTCCCGGTGGTTTCGGCGAGCGTGGCTCCGAAGGCAAGATCCTGGCGGCCCAGTTTGCTCGCGAACGCAAGGTGCCGTATTTCGGCATCTGCTTCGGCATGCAGATGGCGGTCGTCGAGGCGGCACGTCATCTGGCGGGCATTGAAAAGGCCTCGTCGACCGAGTTCGGCAAGACCGACGAGCCGGTCGTCGGCCTGATGACCGAATGGATGAAGGGCAACCAGCTCGAGAAGCGTGCCTCATCCGGCGATCTCGGTGGCACCATGCGTCTCGGCGCTTACAAGGCGTCTCTCAAGAAGGGCACCAAGATTGCCGAAATCTACGGTTCGACCGACATCTCCGAGCGTCACCGCCACCGCTACGAAGTCAACGTTGACTACAAGGACCGGCTGGAAGACTGTGGCCTGGTCTTCTCCGGCATGTCGCCGGACGGCCTGCTGCCGGAAACGGTGGAGTACCCGGATCACCCATGGTTCATCGGCGTCCAGTACCACCCGGAACTGAAGTCGCGGCCGCTTGACCCGCATCCATTGTTTGCCAGCTTCATCGGCGCCGCGGTCGATCAGAGCCGTCTCGTCTGAGACGCAGCGAATACGAATTCAAAAAACCCGGCCTTTGTGCCGGGTTTTTTGTTGCCCAGTCCAAGCTCCGCACAAGTTATCCGATGCAATCTCCGCGGATATTCAAGGAGATTGCCATGCGAATCGGTGAAAGTTCGATCTATTCCAGCAGCTACAGCATCCAGTCGAAAAGTAATTCTGGCGATATGAGCGCCCAAACCCGCGCACCGTTGGCAACGACATCGCCATCGGTCGGCGTCGAGGCCGATACCTCCGCCAAGGGGTTATCGAGCAATCTCTGGCTGCTCCAGACAGATGTATACTATTCGAAGGAGGCAGAAGAGACCGCCGCGCGCAAGGACGCGCTGAAGGCTGAATTCCGAGAACTCAACAGCCAATCCCCCGCCGAACGGATCCGCGATCAGTATCTCGAGAGCCACGGAATGACGGAGGAGGATTTGGCGGCTCTGTCGGACGAAGAACGCCAAGCCATCGAGGACGAGATCGAGCAACTGATCAAGCAGCAACTGGGGTTCGATGAGGATGCCCTATCAGAGGATAGCCAAGCCAGTGCCTGAGGATCGGGAGACGTTGGCGTTTTATGCCCGTGCAGCCGAAACCTACAGCCAATGGTCAAAAGATCACCAGAGCCCGCGTCTTGAGACGTTTCTTTCAAAGCTTTCACCGGGCGCACGGGTTCTGGAACTCGGCTGCGGTTCCGGGCGGGACAGTGCGACCATGCTCGCGCACGGCTTCGACGTCGTGGCCACGGATGCGTCTCCGGAGATGGCGGCGCAGGCCTCTCGCCACCTTGGTCGCGCGGTTTCGGTTCTGCCTGCCGGAGAGCTGTCGGCCCTGGCGGAATTCGACGCCATCTGGGCCAATGCCTGCCTCTTGCATATACCCAGGCAAGAACTGGCGGATGTGATTGCCCGGATCAATGCGGCCTTGAAGCCGCAGGGTTGTTTCTATGCAAGCTACAAGGGCGGTGAAGGTGAGGGGCGCGACCGGTTCGGGCGCTACTATAATTATCCGTCGATCGCCGTGCTTGAAGCACTCTACCAAACCTTGCCCTGGACCAGCCTGGAGATCAGTCAGGACATTGGGGGTGGATATGATGGCGAAAAGACCACGTGGCTGCATGTGACAGCCGTTGGGTGCTGAAAGGGCCTCAGCCGATAAATGGCCGCAGCATCAGGATCGGGCACAGAGCGCCGATGCCCATTTCCGGCGCATGCGGCGGCCGCACGATCAGGCAGTCGGACTGGGCGAAGATATTCATCATCGACGAATCCTGTTTGCCGAAACTTTCGACTTCTAGCTCTCCCGCAGAGTTTCGGCTCAGCCTTGCGCGCAGATAGTCCTGTCTCCGGTCGTTCGCCGCCAGAGGCGCAGCAAGTCGGGCCGTCGTCATGCGGTTGGGGGAAGGTCGATGGCCGAGCTTGGCCAGAAGCGGTTCGAGGAACAGCAGACCGCAGACCATGCTCGAAACCGGATTGCCGGGAAGCCCGAGCACATGGGTCGCGCCCAAACTGCCGACCATCAGCGGTTTGCCCGGCCGCATGGCGATCTTCCAGAAATCGAGCGTCATGCCGAGGGAAAGGAAGGTGGATTGCACCAGATCATGATCGCCGACCGAAGCACCGCCAAGCGTGACCACGATGTCGGCATGGGCAGCCTGCGCTTGTTTGATGGCATCCGCAATTGCGCTCCGGTGATCAGAGACAATGCCGAGATCGACGACGTCAGCACCGGTCGCCCGGGCAAGTGCGGCAATACCAAAGGTATTCGAGCCGATGATCTGGCTCGGGCCGGGCTGGTCTCCCGGCGAGACCAACTCATCACCCGTTGCAATGATGGCCACGCGTGGTCGACGGTAGACCGGCAGCGAAGCATGGTTCATCGCAGCCGCCAGCGTGAGTCGGGTGTAATCGATCGGTGTCCCGGCCTTCAGCGCGGTTTCGCCTTTGCGAAAATCCTGGCCCCGTGGGCGGATATGCCGTCCGAGAATGACCGGAAATGTGGTCCGGATCAGATTGCCGTCCAGCTTTTCCGCATCTTCCTGCAGGAGTACTGAATCAGCACCGGCGGGGACCGGTGCGCCGGTGAAGATGCGTACCGCTTCGCCCTCGGTTACCGAACCGGAAAAGCTATGGCCAGCGGCCGATTCGCCGATGACGCGCAGCACAGCGCCGGGATCTGCCGCATCCGCGGCTTTCAGCGCATAGCCGTCCATCGCCGAGGCGTCGAAGGGAGGTTGTGTCAACCGGGCGTCCAGATCGGTAGCCAATATACGATCGTCGCAGGCATGCAGCGGCAGTTGCTCGATTTCTGTGATCGGACGGGCTGTGGACAGCAGGCGAGTTTGGGCCTGCTCGACGGGAAGCAGGGTCATCTACGCGGTTCCCGGATGGTGGAATGGTCCGGACTTTCCTCCGGTCTTTTCCAGCACCCGAATGCTGCCGATTTCCATTGTCTTGTCGACGGCCTTGGCCATGTCGTAGATCGTCAGGCAGGCCACGGAAACCGCTGTGAGCGCTTCCATCTCGACCCCGGTCTTGCCGGTCAGCTTGACGGTGGCTTCGACCCGAAAACCGGGCAGTTCGGGCAGTTCGGTGATGTCGAGCGTAATCTTCGATAGCATCAGCGGATGGCACAGTGGAATGAGGTTCGACGTCTGCTTTGCGGCCATGATGCCCGCGATGCGGGCTGTGGCGATCACGTCGCCCTTTTTGGCATTGCCGCTGCGGATGATCTGCAACGTCTCGGCCGCCATGCGGATCTGACCCTCGGCCACCGCGATGCGCACCGTTTCAGCCTTGTCTCCGACATCGACCATATGCGCTTCGCCGGACGCGCCGATATGCGTAAGACCTGGACGATCGCTGCTCATTCGGCGGCCATGACCCCGGACTTGCCGGTGAGCAACAGACGTGTCGCTTCGGCTACATCGTCCTTGCGCATCAGGCTCTCGCCAACGAGGAAGGTGCTGATACCCGCCGTCTGCAATCGCTGGCAGTCGGCGTGGGTGAATATGCCGCTCTCGCCAACCAGAAGCCTGTCCGCCGGAACCATCGGTGCCAGTTGCTCACTGACGGCCAGGCTGACCTCAAAGGTACGAAGATCGCGATTGTTGATCCCGATGAGCGGCGAGGTGAGTTTGAGCGCGCGCTCCATCTCGTTCGCATCATGCACTTCGACCAGAACGTCCATGCCCAGTGCCAGCGCTTCGCTTTCAAGCTCGGCTGCTTGATCGTCCGACAGCGATGCCATGATCAGCAGGATGCAGTCGGCGCCCCAGGCACGAGCCTCGTAGACCTGATAGGTCTCGAACATGAAGTCCTTGCGCAACGCCGGCAACGAGCAGGCATCGCGGGCAGCCCCAAGGAATTCCGGTGCGCCCTGAAAGCTCGGCGCGTCGGTCAGCACCGACAGGCAGGCAGCACCTCCGGCCTCATAGGCCGCAGCCAGAGACGGCGGATCGAAATCCGGGCGGATCAGTCCCTTCGACGGGCTTGCCTTCTTGATCTCCGCAATCAGGCCATAACGTCCTTCGGTCTGTGCCCTGACCAGCGCCTTGTGAAAGCCGCGCGGCATGCTCTGCGTCTCGATCGCCGCCTTCAGCCTATCAAGCGGGCGTGCTGCCTTGGCTGCGGCGATTTCTTCGCGCTTGTAGATTTCGATGCGTTTGAGAATGTCTGTCATGAGGGAAGCTTAGCTCGACACGGCGGAATTGGAAATGGCGATCAGTTTTTCCAGCGCGGCACGAGCATTGCCGCTGTCGAGCGAGCGGCTGGCGAGGTGCATGCCTTCGGGGATGTCGGCAGCCTTGCCGGCCACGATCAGTGAGGCCGCAGCATTGCACAGCGCCACGTCGCGATAGGCGGTCTTGGCACCATTCAGTACTTCGAGCAGAGCCCTGGCGTTAACGGCACCGTCGCCGCCGCGAATGGCGTCCAGTTCGACCGTCGGTACACCGAAGTCGTCCGGCGTCAGCCCGAACGTGGTGATCTCGCCATCTTTCAGCGCCGCGACCTGTGATGGTCCCGTGGTGGTGATTTCGTCGAGGCCACTGCCATGGACGACCCAGGCGCTCGTCAGCCCGAGATCGCGCAGAGCTTCCGCACCCGGGATCAGCCATTCCGGCGAATAGACGCCGAACAACTGGCGCTTGACATTGGCCGGGCTCGACAGGGGGCCGATGATATTGAAAATCGTTCGCGTTCCAAGCTCCACCCGGGTCGGGCTGACATGGCGCATGGCTGGATGGTGCAACTGCGCGAACATGAACCCGATGCCCGCTTCACGGATGCAGCGGGCGATCATATCGGGATCGATATCCAGCTTGACGCCGAGCTGGGACAGCGCATCGGCCGTACCCGACTTCGAACTCAGCGCCCTGTTGCCATGCTTGGCGACGGGCACACCCGCACCCGCGACGATGAGGGCGGCCAGCGTCGAGATATTGTAGGTATTGGTGCCGTCGCCGCCGGTTCCGACAATGTCGATGGCATCTGCCGGTGCTTCGACGGTGATCATCTTCTGGCGCATGATCGAGATGGCACCGGCAATTTCATCAACGGTTTCGCCGCGCACCCGAAGGCCCATCAGGAAGCCGCCGATTTGGGCGGCGCTCGCTTCGCCCGACATCAGGATCTCGAACGCGTCGCTCGCTTCCTGACGCGTCAGGGACTGACGCGTGGCAATCTTTGCGATGAAAGGCTTCAAGCCGGACATATCTAACTCCCCCCGGAATTGCCGTCAGCGGACCATGGACTGCTGGGCCAGCGCCTGATTGAAGGTCACGCCGTAGTCCGCTTGCAGTTGGGTCACCATCTGGTCGAGGATGTCGTCGCCAGCGGCATTCGCCATGGTGACGATCTGCTCGTCCTCATTGTTGAGCACGCTGCCGCTCGGCTGATCGCGCACGGCTGTGACCGTCAGCAGGATCTGCGTCGTCGGGTCAGCGCCGGCAGCGCTCGCAACCGTACCGGCCGGGCCACTGAAGGCGGCAACGATCGCCGCCGTTCCAAGAACGGCGTCTTCGCTTCGGCGGGTCAGTCCAGCCTTGCTTTCCACTGCAATTCCCAACTCGGCTGCGACATCCTCCAGCTTGCCACCGTCGGCGATGCGCTTGCGCAGGCTTTCGGTCTTGGCGCCAAGCGCAATCTTCTGCTGTTCGGCGGTCCAGCCGGCAACTGCCTTTTCGCGGACTTCCGCCAGTTCGCGATCACGTTCCGGCTTGATGTCGGTCACGTCGAACCAGATGTAGCCGCTGTTGCCGACATTGATCGGCAGTGCCTCGACGCCGATGTCGGTGCGAAACACTTCGGCGAGAACGGCATCCCGTTCAGGGATGCCCGCCACCTCGGTCTCGCGGGCATCCAGGCCACGGCGGTCGATCATATCCACGGTAACGGGCTTGAGCTTCAGCTGTTCGGCAGCATCCTTGAGCGCTGTGCCGCCGGCGCGAAGGTCCTCGAACTGATCATGCACCGTTGTAATATCGGCGATGGCCGCGGATTCTGCCAGCGCTTCCCGGATTTCTTCCTTCACCTCATCGAGCGACCTTGTGCGGCCTTCCTTGATGTTGGTGACGCGCAGGATCACGGGGCCGAGTGCGCCTTCCACCACTGGCGTGGTGCCGCCTTCCGTGGCGACAGCGAATGCGGCATCGGCCAGCACGGCATCAGGCAGTTTTTCACGAGAGAAGTCGCCGAGCAGGACGTCGCCGGCAGTCTTGCCCTGGTCGGAGACGAGCTGGTCGAACGCTGTGCCGGAGGCCAGTTCGGCCGCCGCTGCGTCAGCCAGTTCTCGGGTCTCGAACGTCAGCTGCTCGATCGTGCGTGTACCGGCAATTTCATAGCTTGCCTTGCGCTTCTCATAGTCAGCGCGGATTTCCTCGTCCGAAATAGCGGCCTTGTCGGCAATGTCAGCCGGTTCAAGCTTCACATACGTGAAGCTGCGGTATTCAGGCGCGCGAAAGCCGGTCTTGGCTGTCTCGAACCATGCTGCCAGCGTTGCGTCGTCCGGAGCCTTGACCGGATCGATATTGGCATTGGTCAAAAGCACGTAGTTGATGTCGCGATTTTCGTAGCGATAGGCCTTCAGCGCATCGACGAGAACTTTAGGTGCCGTGAAGCCGTCCGCCGTCGCATCGACGATCTGGCTGCGGATCGCCACCTTCGAGCGCTCTTCGATATAGTCGTCCTGGCGCAGGCCTGCATTGGCGAGCCGCGAGGCGAAAAGCTGGCGGTCGAAAGCACCGGCTGCATTCTTGAAGGCGGGGTCTTCCGCGATCAGTTGTGCCAGGCGATCCTGCGACAAACCGAGATTCATGTCGGATGCAAGCTGATCAAGGGCGGCGCCGGCAGCGAGCTGCGAGAACACCTGCGACTCGATCCCGAGGGCGCGGGCCTGTTCCGTCGTCAGCTGCGTGCCGAAGCGACGGCTGAGATCGGTCACCTGTCGCTGGTAGGCAAATGCGAAATCGCTCGCCGACACAGTCTGGTCGCCGACAGTGACAACCGAGTTCGAGTTGTTGCTGAACAACGAGGCGGAGACGCCCCAGACTGCGAACGAGATGACAAGCATCGACATAAGCACTTTGGCGACCAGGGTTTGGGAAGCTTTTCTCAAAATGACGAGCATCGGAACGCAATTACCTCATGACAAGCCTTCGCATCGGGCGAAGCGGGTGGACTTCCTTAAATCAAACTGTCGCGGAAATGAAGGCTCGTTTGGCGAAAAGCCTGCAACCGGTGGCGAAGGCGATATGAGCTCGCCTTCGAGGCGGTGAAAACCACTGAGTTTCAATCATTTGACATCGCGCAAAGCAGCGAAGCTCCAAGGCCTTCATACTGCATCACAGTTGGCCGAACGACGGATGACAATCCTGTGATAGACACACTCATGCGCGAGCCCGCTCCGCGCGTCCTACACGGTCTGAAGTCCGACGAGGTGCGGGATGCGCGAGGCCGATGGGGTGAGAACCGCCTCCCGACCGCTTCGGCGCCTTCGTTTCTCAAGACATTGCTCGGTCAATTTCTCAGTCCTCTGATCTACATTTTGTTTGCCGCCGCTGGCCTGTCTATGGTTCTCGGTGAGACGATGGATGCCGGCTTTATTGCAATTGTTCTTGCAATCAACGGCATAATCGGCGCGTTCCAGGAGCATTCTGCCGGAAAATCGGCCGAGGCATTGCGCGCACTGGAGCAGCCGCAGGCAACGGTTGTTCGCGATGACGTCAGGCAGCGGCTGGACGCGGTCGAACTTGTACCGGGCGATATTGTTCTGATGGAAAGTGGCGAAAGGATCCCGGCTGATATCGATCTGATTGAGGTCGAGGGTTTGCAATGCGACGAGGCCGCCCATACCGGCGAATCGAAGCCGGTGGCAAAATCCCCTGGCCAACTGGCTTTCGCCGGGACGATGGTTACGCGTGGGCGGGCAACCGGCAAGGTCGCGGCAACCGGCCGCCGGACCGAATTGGGTCGCATTGCCGGAGCCATTGAGGCGCCTTCCAGTGCCAAGCCGCCGCTGATGATCCGCATGGAGCAGTTTACCCGCCAGATAGCCTATGCGGTTGGTATCGCCATTATGGTTCTTTTCGTCATCGGTCTGTGGCGGGATATGCCGTTGGTCGAGCTACTGACCATGTCTGTTGGTCTGGCCGTCAGTGCCATCCCGGAAGGGTTGCCGATCGCCATCACCGTCGCGCTCGCCATCAGCATGCGTCGCATGGCGAAAGCTCATGTCATCGTCCGCCATCTGCCGGCCGTAGAGGCACTCGGGTCCTGCACAATGATCGCGACCGATAAGACCGGGACATTGACGCTCAACGAACTGACGGTCACCGACATTCGACTGCCGGATGAGACCCATTGGTTGATCGATGCCGGCGGTCAATCGGCGGATACCGCAATCCGCAGCCGGGATGGCAAACACGCTCAGGCGAGCGAAGCGGTCAACCTGCTGCTGCGGGCCGCAAGCCTGCCTAACGAGGCCGAACTTTCAGGTCGTGACGGGGTGTGGGAGCCGAGCGGCGACACGGTCGATATCGCCCTGCTGGCTGCGGCTCATAAGGCGGGCATGTCGAAATCCCGGCTGCTGGAAGAGTTTCCTCTGCATCGCCGTCTGCCTTACGAGCCGGAGCTGAAATATGCTGCTTCCTTCCATCATTCTCGCGACCAGCTGCGCATATTCGCCAAGGGCGCGCCAGAGCGCCTGATTGCCATGTGCACGAACATGCAGCTCGCAGACCAGGTTGTCGCCCTTGATCCCAATCTGCTGGAGCGCCAGATTGCAGACATGGCCTCCGACGGCCAGCGTGTACTGGCCTTTGCCGAAGGTGAGATGGAACATGTCGGCCAGGATGGCCTCGGCGGTCATCTGCTGGTGGATCTGACATTCCTCGGACTAGCCGGCATGCAGGATCCGATCCGGCCGGAAGTTCCGGCCGCCATCGCTGCCTGCAATGCAGCGGGCATCGGTGTCGTCGTGGTCACCGGCGACGATCCGCGCACCGCGAGGGTGATCGCCGGCAAGGCTGGCATAGTCGCAGACGATGAGGCGGTGGCAACCGGCGACGAAGTGGCCAACGCCTTGGCACAAGGCGAGGAGCGGCTGGATCAGTTGACGGGTCGCATCCGCGTGTTTGCACGGGTAAAGCCCGAGCAGAAGCTCTCCATCGTCCGGTCACTGGCGCGCAATGGCCATTTCGTCGCGGTCACCGGAGACGGGGTCAACGATGCCCCGGCGCTCAGGCATGCGCATGTGGGGGTGGCCATGGGCCTGAAGGGCACGGATGTCGCCAAGGAAAGTGCCGACATCATCCTGACGGACGACAATTTCGCCTCCATCGTCGCCGGTATTGTCGAGGGCAGGGTGGCCTATGGCAACATCCGCAAGGTCGTCTTCATGCTCGGCGCCACCGGAGCGGCAGAAGTGCTGCTATTCCTGCTGGCCATGGTCCTTGGGACGCCGATGCCGCTGAGTGCGGTGCAGCTTCTGTGGCTGAACCTTGTCACCAACGGCGTTCAGGACGTGGCACTGGTAACCGAACCCGCGGAAGGCGATGAGCTCACCCGACCGGTCCGACGGCCGGAAGAGGCGCTCTTCGACCGGCTGATGCTGCGCCGTCTTGTCGTGGCGACATTGGTCATGGGGTTGGGTGGTTTCGTCCTGTTTTACGCCCTGCTGAATACGGGCATGGAACCGATCCAGGCGAGCAATCTTCTGCTGGTGCTGTTTATCCTGTTCGAGAATGTCCAGTGCCTGGCCAGCCGATCCGAGCGGCGCTCGGTCTTTAGCCAGTCGCCCTTCTCCAATCCGTATTTGCTGCTCGGCATCCTCGGCTCGCAGGCGCTGCATATCGCGGCCATGTATATGCCGGGCCTGAGCGACGTGCTCGGCATTGCCCCGATTGCGGCAACCGACTGGCTCCTGCTTCTTGCCATCGCCATGCTGGTCTTGGCCGTCAGTGAGATCGACAAGGCCCTTGAACGCCGCCGCATCCGCGTCTGAGGATCGCACCAGATCACAAACAATGGGGCCGGCGAATTGCTCCGCCGGCCCCATTCTATGTCATCTGTCCAGGATTGCGGACGATCAGCGCTTCGGCACCGGCAGGTAATCGCGCTGCGGCGAGCCGGTGTAGAGCTGGCGCGGGCGACCGATGCGCTGCTGCGGGTCCTCGATCATTTCGTTCCACTGCGCGATCCAGCCAACGGTGCGGGCAAGCGCGAACAGCACGGTGAACATGGTTGTGGGGAAGCCGAGCGCGCGCAGCGTGATGCCGGAATAGAAGTCGACATTCGGGTAAAGCTTCTTTTCCTTGAAATACGGATCGCTGAGCGCGATCTTTTCAAGCTCAAGAGCGACCTGCATCAACGGATCGTCGCCATGACCTGTCGCTTCCAGTACTTCGTACATGGTCTTCTGCATGATCTTGGCGCGCGGATCGTAGTTCTTGTAGACCCTGTGGCCGAAGCCCATCAGGCGGAACGGATCGTTCTTGTCCTTGGCGCGGGCGATGTATTCCGGAATACGGTCAACAGTGCCGATTTCCATCAGCATGTTGAGCGCCGCTTCGTTGGCGCCGCCATGTGCCGGGCCCCAGAGGCAGGCGATGCCGGCTGCGATGCAGGCAAACGGATTGGCGCCCGACGAGCCGGCAAGACGAACGGTCGAGGTCGAGGCGTTCTGCTCGTGATCGGCATGCAGGATGAAGATCCGGTCCATGGCGCGCGCCAGAACCGGGTTTACCTGGTATTCCTCGCACGGAACGGCAAAGCACATGCGCAGGAAGTTCGAAGCATAGTCGAGGTCGTTCTTCGGATACACGAACGGCTGGCCGATATGGTACTTGTACGCCATGGCGGCGATCGTCGGCATCTTGGCGATCATGCGCAGGGAAGCGACCATGCGTTGGTGCGGATCGGTGATGTCAGTCGAGTCGTGGTAGAAGGCCGAGAGCGCACCGACCGTGCCGACCATGACAGCCATCGGATGGGCGTCGCGACGGAATCCGGTGAAGAAGCGGCTCATCTGCTCATGCACCATGGTGTGATGCGTGACGCGATGGTCGAAGTCCTTCTTCTGCGCAGCCGTCGGCAGTTCGCCGTACAGAAGCAGATAGCAGACTTCGAGGAAGTCGCCCTTTTCAGCCAACTGCTCGATCGGGTAGCCGCGATGCAGCAGAACGCCTTCATCGCCGTCGATATAGGTGATCTTGGATTCGCACGACGCCGTCGAGGTGAAGCCGGGGTCGTAGGTGAAGGCGCCGGTGTGCTTGTACAGGGCAGCGATATCGATCACGTCTGGGCCGATGGTTCCGCCCTTGACTGTCAGGTCAACCGTCTGTTCCCCGAGTTTCAAAGAAGCGCTCTTGTCCGTCATGCTAATCCTCCGGAATTGGCGGGACGGCGTCTCTTGAGAAGGCGCCATCGGTTAAGCGTGTTTGATGTAGCTATATGATACGGAAGTTAATGCCAAGCTATCCAAAGGGCAAATTGTGCATCGCGAAATCGGCAACGATCGAACCGATCGGTTCTAATCGATTGAAGTTGCAAAGGCTTTGTAATGCCACCGCTCTGCACGCATTGATTGTTGACGGAAAACCTTTAATCTCCGGCTATTGCTCGGGCTTTCTCCCGGCTTCGGCGAAGGACGGTGCGTGTGTCGGACATGGCGCATGGAGAGACCGATTCACTCAAGATTGCGGCAACGACCGAGGTTGCATTGCCGGATATCGCGGTGCCGACACGTCGTCCGCCAGCGGTTGCAAGACGAACGGAGAAACCTCTCGCCTTCTTGCGCGAACGCGTTGCACGACTTCCGATCAGCAGCACCGCCGATATGGCCGTGGAGGCTCGCCATGGCCATCTTTTCCATTTCGTCCCGGTCTGTATCGGTGCAGGTGCAGCCCTCTGGTTTCTCCTGCCGACGTCACCGCCCTTTGCTGTTCTTACTTGCGTTCTGATCGCAGCTACGGCCGGAATTTGGCTCCTGGGCAAGCCGGGCACAGTCCGGCATGTCACGATTTGCGCCGTGGCTCTCTTTTGCGCCGGCATGCTGCTCGCCGATTGGGAGACGCGCAGGACCGCAACCATCGTGCTCGATCAGCCGGTTGTGACGATCGTCACGGGGGTGATCGAGCGACGTGAGGCAGGAGCGGCCGGCGAATGGCGGTATGTGTTGTGCTTGACAGGCACGGCCGAGCCGATGTTGCGCCGTGCCCCGGAGCGCATATCCGTCCTCGCGCGCAGTCGCCATGAACCGCTTGTGATTGGCGCAAAGGTGTCCGGCCGCGCGCGCCTGTCACCGCCTTCCGGCCCGGCGTTGCCCGGTATGAATGATTTCGCCTTTGCCAGCTATTTCTCTGGCATCGGAGCCGTCGGCTTCTTCCTCGGGCCACCTGCCGCGGTCGACGTGTCGCAGGGCGCATCTTCTGGTGATCGGCAAGATTTCTGGCCCGGCTTCTCGCCTGGCCTTCTGCCCGGCATCGTGCAGTCAGCCGACCAGGCGCTTTTTTCTTTGAGAGACCAGATTTCCACCCGCATACGCACCGTCTTGCCGGGTGATCCCGGCGCATTTGCCGCGTCGATCATCACCGGCGAAAGGCGTTCGATGTCAAAGGCGGCGACCGAGGCACTTCGCCTTTCCGGCCTCGCGCATATCACGGCGATCTCGGGCCTCAACATGGCGCTCGCCGCCGGTATTTTTTTCGTCGGCCTGCGGGCGGGCCTCAGTCTGTTCCCGGTGGTGGCCCAGGCCTATCCCGTCAAGAAGATCGCAGCCGTGGGAGCGCTGATCGCAGTTACGGGCTATGTGCTGATTTCCGGCTATCAGGTCTCAGCGGTCAGGGCCTATTTGATGACCTCGATCATGCTGGTTGCGGTCCTTGTCGACAGGCCCGCCATCAGTCTGCGCAACCTTGCACTGGCTGCGACCATCATCCTGTTGGTCCAGCCTTCCGCCGTGATGGGCCCCAGTTTCCAGATGTCTTTTGCCGCGACCGCCGCTTTGATCGCCGGCTACGCCGGTTGGCGCAAAAGGCCCAGAGACTTTCTGCCGCGTTTTCGCGGGCGCAAGGTTTTGTTGCTTGCCGCCTTCGCTCGCTTCTTCGGCGGAACTCTGGCCACGTCGATCATCGGCGGACTGGCCACGGCGATCTTTGCCATTAGCCACTTTCACCGCCTCGCGACCCACAGTCTGGAGGCGAATCTCATTGCCATGCCATTGATTTCGCTTGTCGTCATGCCGGCAGGCTTCATTGCGATGATCCTGATGCCGCTTGGGCTCGATGCTCCATTTCTCATCGTCATGGGCTATGGCCTGGAATGGGTGCTGATCGTCGCGCACGAAATCGCCGGCTGGGGAGACGGCTACACGTTCTCCCGCCAGCCGGCATGGCTCCTGCCGACAACGGTTGCGGGTTTTTTGTTGCTCACGCTGCTGCGCACGCGTCTGCGCCATATCGGCACGTTTCTGGTTGCCTCCGCGCTGCTCACGGCATGCCTTTCGCCAAGAACACCAAGGGCTGATCTGGCGATCAGCGAAGATGGACGTCTCGTCGGTTTCTGGCCCGCCTCCCACACGCCCATCGACGATGATCAGCTTGCCACCAACCGCCAACGTCCGCCGAGCTTCATTTTCGACCAATGGCAGCCCGCGCTACGCATTGCCGGGACGATCCCGCCGGAAGAAATGTCCGGCACCGCCGCGCTTCTGTCGCCAGACCGGCCAAAGCGCACCCCTTTGTCGGGGACCGAAATATCAACAGCCCGCCAAAAACTCGAAGATCTCCTGAAGGTTGCCGATGAGAAGAATTTTATCTGCATCCAGGACGCTTGCGCCGCGATGCACCACGGCTGGCGCATCATAACGCTCGAACGCCACGAGGTAACCGGCATTGCCTGTGATCTCGCCGACATTGTCATCGTCGCTCAACGCCCGGGATTTGCACACTGTCGCTCCGGTGCTCGCCTGATTTCAGCCGAAACCTTGCGTGCCACCGGCAGCCTGGAAGTCTTTCTTCGGGATCGCTCCAGCAGGACAATGACGATCGTCCCGTCATTTGACGGCCCTGCACGCGCCTGGACCCGTCACCGCCTCTACGACTGGCGAAGCGGCTCACAGGCAGAGAGCCACACATCGCACGAGCAAGCCAAAGGCAACTCTCCTATCACAGGAGAAGTAAGTCGTTTGCCGCCGACCGACGGGCCAGCGTAACAGGGCGGGCCGGTTTAGTGATAGCGGCGGATCAGCCCGACGAGCTTGCCCTGGATCTTCACCCGATCCGGTCCGAAGATGCGGGTCTCATAGGCGGGGTTGGCGGCCTCGAGCGCAATGGATGCGCCGCGCCGGCGAAAGCGCTTCAGTGTTGCCTCTTCATCGTCGACGAGCGCGACAACGATGTCACCGGGATTGGCGTTGGACGCATTGCGAATGATCACGGTGTCGCCGTCGAGAATGCCGGCATCGATCATCGAATCGCCCTTGACCTCAAGCGCGTAATGTTCGCCCGAACCGATCATTTCGGCGGGCACGGTGATGTCATGCGTGTTGTTCTGGATGGCCGAAATCGGCACGCCGGCGGCGATCCGGCCCATGACGGGCACACTGACAGACGAAGAATTGCTATCACTGGCTGAGCGGCTCGGCGCAGAGGGAGCGGGTGGCGCCTTGCCAAGGCTGCCTTCGATCACGCTCGGTGCAAAGCCCCGGCGCGGCTGCAGGCTCGGCGTATAGGCCTCCGGCAGCTTGATGACCTCGAGCGCGCGGGCGCGATTGGGCAGGCGGCGAATGAAACCGCGTTCCTCGAGCGCAGTGATCAAGCGATGAATGCCTGATTTCGAGGCGAGGTCGAGCGCGTCCTTCATTTCGTCGAAAGAGGGAGGCACGCCGGATTCCTTCATCCGTTCGTGGATGAAAAGAAGCAGTTCCTGTTGCTTGCGCGTCAGCATATGCGATGCCCCAATTGGTGAAACAAATACAGAACAGACACTATATGTTCCATATGTGTTCCGCAAGTGGATAAATTTCCGTGAACATTGCATGCGTTTGGCTGACGGATCACAAAAAAATGGGCGCCAATAAGGGTGTGCGTCAAGGCGGATGTTTCGAAATATTCATGCAGCGATTTTCACGCAATCCTGATGCATTGCCTTGCATGGTGAAGCCATGGCGACGACACAGCGAACTCGGTTCAGCCTTTGCGGAAGCGACCGAGTTACGCGCAATGCTCGCTATTCTGGCATGGGATCATTGTTCGGAAAATGCCCGTGACATGCTGTCGGTAATCGGCTTGGCGAGATAGTTGAAAAATGTCCGTTTGTTGGTCTGGATCATCACCTCTGCCGGCATGCCGGGTGTCGGCGTGAAGCCCTGGACACGTGCAATCTCCGTCGGCGGTATATTGATCCTGGCGAGATAGACATCATGGGGCGCGGTAGACGTGTTTCCCGATTGCTGGAGCGCATCCGCCGACAGGTAAAAGACGTCTCCTTCGAGAACCGGCGTCGTCCGCTGGTTCAGCCCCACCAGGCGGATGGTGGCGGGTTGGCCAAGCTTCACGCTGTCGATATCGTTTCTGGGTATCTGCGCTTCGATGATCAGGGGCACACCTGCGGGCAGGATTTCGAGAATTGCCTTGCCGCTCTCAATCACGCCGCCATTGGTATGATAGTGGATTCGCACGACAGTCCCTGAGACTGGTGCATTGATCGTTGCCCGTTCCAGAATGTTTGCGGCTTCCCGCAACTGCTCTCGCACCATGTCGCGCTCGCCCTGGATGGCCTGCAGCCGTTCGAGTGCGTCTTCGCGATAGGCGCTTTCTGCGCGCAGTACTTCCTGCTCCCCCTTGGTCCGCTGTGCCTGGGTCTCGGCGATTTCCGCCTCAAGCCGCCCGATCTGGCCTTCCGCCTCGGCGATCGCGCGGAGAATGGCCTTGACCTCGTTTGCACGCGCGACACCCTTTTCCAGCAGGATTTGTTTTGCGGCGTATTCATCCTTGAGCAAATCGAGCTGGCGGATGGATGAGTCGCGTTGTCTCGTGTAGCCGATTTCGCGAAATTCGAGGGCCCTGATGTTCTGTTGCAGCAGCGCGATCTCGCTTGAGAGCTTTTGTCGCTGTGCTCTGAAATTGAGTTGCTGGCTGACCAGGATCGCCCAGACGTCGGGATCGCCGCGGTGCTCCTTCAGCAGCGACGTAAGGTCGAGCTTTTCAACCGTCTCGAACTGCGCCGTCAAGCGGGCGGCCGTTACATCCAGTCGCATGCGGCGCAGGAAAAGCTCACGCATTTTTGCTTGAGCCGCGGTCTCATCGAGCTGCACGAGCGCTTGTCCCTCGACGACCTGGTCGCCTTCGCTGACGAGGATCTGCTCGATGATCCCGCCTTCGAGATGCTGGAGGATCTTGTTCTGGCCGGTGGCGACGAAGCTGCCTTGAGCAATCACCGCTGCCGCCAGCGGAGCGGTTGATGCCCAGGTTCCGAAGCCGCCGAATGCGATGGCCATGAGCGCGAGGCCGACGACCGTTTGCTTGCCGATCGACCGCGGCACCTCGGAGTACCACTCGATATCATGGACTTTGGCGATGTCTGCCATATGCGTCGCTCCTATTGCAACTGATGACCGAATGAGCCGCCTTCGATATCGATGCCGCGCGCTTGCAACGCCTTCAGCACATCCATGCGCATGCCGAACAGGGCGACGGTGCCATTGACCAGCAAAAGGATCTTATCGACGTTGCTGAGCAGGGCAGGGCGCTGGGTTATGGTGATCATGGTGATCTTCTGCTCTTTCGCATGTTGCAGCGCCCGCATCAGCGCCACGTCACCGGCACTGTCGAGGTTAGAATTGGGCTCGTCGAGCACCACAAGATGGGGGTCGCCGAAGAAGGCACGCGCCAGCGCGATCCGTTGCTTCTGTCCGCCGGACAGCGGCGATCCATCGGCGGCGACCATGGTTTCGTAGCCGTGTGGAAGGCTTGCAATCATCTCGTGCACATCGGCCAGCATTGCGGCGCGGTAGATCTGCTCATCATCCGCGTCGCTTCGCATGCGGGCAATATTCGCCTTGATCGTTCCGGGAAACAGCTGGACGTCCTGTGGAAGGTAGCCGATGTTTTCGCCGAATTGCCGCTGATCCCAGTTGCGCAAATCCATCAGGTCCAATCGGACATTTCCGGAGGTCGGCAGGATGGACCCGACCAGCATTTTGCCCAGGGTCGTCTTTCCGGCGCCGGAATTTCCGATGACCGCCAGAGAATCGCCGGGTTGAAGCGCGAAGGAAATGCCGTTCAACACGACCCTCTTTGTGCCTTGCGGCACATAAAGCAGCCGCTCGACGTCAAGCCGTCCCTCAGGTTTCGGCAGGTTGAGCCGCTCGAAATTGAGCGGAGAGGCTTTGAGCAGCGCAGTGATCCGTCCATAGGCGGCGCGCGACTGGCTAAACTGGTTCCATCCTTCGATCGCGCCCTCGATTGGCGCCAGCGCACGTCCGGCAATGATGGAGGACGCAATGACCATGCCACCGGTGAGTTCGCCCTTGATCGCAAGATATGCCCCCCAACCGAGCATGGTCACTTGCGTCAGAAGGCGCACACCTTTCGAGATTGCGGCAATGGCGATATTCCTGTCTTGCGCGATCACCTGTGCCTTCAGCGAAGCTGCCGTGTCCTTGCCCCAGATCTGCACCGCCTCCGGTATCATGGCCAAAGCATTGATGATCTGGGAGTTGCGGGTCATTGAATCCAGATGCAGGTTGGCTTTGACCTGCGCCGCGTTCGCGTCGGCAAAGGGTGTGGCCGTTACCCGCTGGTTTATCTGGGTGAAGATCAGGAGAAGGATGGCGGTAACCACAACGATAAAGCCGAGATGCGGATGGATGAGAAAAACCGCGATCAGGAATACCGGCGCGATCGGCGCATCGAGAAAGGCAAGCAATGTCCGCGAGACGAGGAATGTGCGGACTTGCTGGAGGTCACCGAGTGTCTGGTATTCTCGACCGTTGCCCTGCAGGGACGCGCGGGCCGCGGCACTCAGGATCGGCGCTCCAAGTTGCGCCGCGACCTCCACAGCGGTGCGCATCAGGATGAATCGGCGCAAGGCGTCAAAGGCGGATTGCAGAATGATGGCGCCGATGATGACGATCGTCAGCATGATCAGAGTGTCTGTCGATCTGCTGGTCAAAACACGGTCCGAGATCTGGAACAGATAGATCGGTATGGCGAGCACCAGCAGATTGCTGGCAATTGTGAAGATCATCACAATGAACAGGTTGCGCTTGACCGCGTGCACGCCGGCCTTCAGGCTTGCGTTGAAGTCGACCTGGCCCAGTCTTTTGTGAAACGTGCCATCGCCTCCCGATCCCCTGCCGCCTCGGGTTGCTACCGGCTTGTCGGTCGTCACCACTTCGGCCTTCACCGGACCGCAATCCCCGTCGATCACCTTCATGCCGTCCGGGGCTCGGGACTCATGCGGCCGGCTCGGTGGTGCGTCGGGTTCCAGCGGTGGTTCTTGTCGGGTTTCGCCCGAAGGTTCCGGAGCAGGTGTCTCAGGGGTGTCGGGCTGGCTGTAGGCGACCCGCAGGTTTTGCGGCGGACGCACGGGCTGGGCTGACGTAGCCGATTGCGGCCTGGAGTTGCTGACCTCGGCTTTCAGATAGTCTTCGACGGCCCGTTCAAGTCGGGCATACGTGCCGTCCGAATCGTTCGATACTTCCAACCGTGGCGTTCTCGGCTCTGCCTTTCTCTCTGCGGGCTCGATCGGTGTCTCAAGGCGCTTGCGGGTTTCCGACATACATATCCCCTTTAATGGCCAATCATGCTGTTAACCCCGTCGCCTGAATGCCCGTCATAGTCGGACGGCAGGCACGAGTGATCCGATGCCGTCGAGTGATCGTCCGGATCGAGCATGGAATCGTCGAGAAAAAGCACGGCCTCGTTGACCAGCGCATCGGGATCCGGATTGCCAAAGTCCGGTTGCCCGGAAATAAGCTCGGCTTGAAACAGCGTTTCCTGCGAATATTGCTGTCCCCCCACATATGTCTTTCCCACGGAATCGAGATCGATGATCGTGGCATTGTTCAACAGCGCGTTTGAGCCGGTCTCGATTGTCCAGCCGGCATCGAGATTGGGCGCAATCGCATCCATCGCCAGCGCGATCTGATCGCTGTCGCCAAGGATGTTCGTCTGGCGGATGTATTGCAGGTTGATCAGGTCGCCGCTGACATAGAGAACCCGCAAGCCTTGCAGGCCTGCAAAAGCCTCGTCGGACAGCAATTCCGGCGCGATGCTGCCTTGCCCGTTTGCAAACGAAGCCAGTGTGGTGAGTTGGTCCTGCGACAGAGAGTCGAAGCGATCCGAATCGCCGATGGTGGCGATTCGGGCCTGATTCCAGAGCAGGTTTTCCGAGGATGAAACAGAGCTTTCTCCCGAAGTCTGAAAATCCGCCGTCGCGCCGACAAAGTCGTTGTCGAACAGCACATTCATCTGGTGAATGATGTTCGCGTCGAAGATCGAGCCGCCGATAATGATCAGGTCGTAGGAAAAACCCAGCTCGAACACTGATGCGTGGTTGACGCCGTAATTGTCGCCGGCGACCACGCTCGTGGTCACGCCAGACGAGGAGAGGATGCCGACATCGTCGTCGCTCATGAAAATGATCTGTTCGAGCCAGTTGACGATCATCAGGTCGCCATGGATCTCTGTGACCGCCCAGAACGCCGGATAGCCATCGTTGGCTGCCGCATCTGAGGTTGCGCCGGCAGACGTGTCGAGATGATCGAATGTTGCGATGTTGAACATCTCGTTCGCCGCCGCATCATGGGTCCAGTCGCTGACCGCAGACGTGATCGCGTCTGTATTCCACAACGCATTGATTTGAATGATGGCATTGGCTTCAATGTGGTCTCCGGCGACGATGGTGACAGTCGCGCCCGTCCAGAAGTTCTGCAGCACAACGTTGTTGATGAGCGTGTTGCCGCCAGTATGAACCTCCACGGAGACCTCAATGGCGACGGTACCGTCATCCATGGTCCAGGTGTTGGAGTTTTCGCCTGCGCCGCTCTCTTCGACCTCGCTGTCGTCCGCGTCATCTGCCTCGCCCCCGTCTTTGGCGAAGGCGTGATGATCCTCCAGGGCAGGTGCCTCCTCAACGAGTTCACCATTCACATAGATTCCGTCGATGCTGGATGCGCTGATATGAACCTGAACAGCATCTTCGCCGCCGGGCGCTTCCTCCAACTGCTCGATGATCGTCTTGATGACGCCGACCATCTCATCGCTCGATCCGGGACGAGCCAGATCGCCAAGAGGTGAAAGTGCTGCGGCCTCTTCGAAGCCCTTGAGCACCGCGCCGTCATCGATCGGCTCCGGACTGAAGGTGAGCCCATGACCGCCGACGCTGAAATAGTCGTCGTCGGACAGTGAGATGGCTTGATTAAAGTGATTGACGACCGAACCCGGCGCCTGGATCTCCGGCGCAACGAAATGTACGGTGCTGCTTTGCGCGGTATTGAAGCCGTAGTTCGGCGTGTCCGGAAGCACACGATCATCGCTGTGATGGCCAACCGTCCGAGCAACGGAGATGAACTGCGGCTCAACAGGCTTGGTCAGTACATACCAATGGTCTGGAGCCGGAGAACGATAGCCGAAACCCGGCTCGAAGCCGAGCAGCTCGAAGGGGGCCGCGAAATCGCTTGTATGCACCGGTAGCTTTTCCACATCCACGTCGACCTTGGTGAAGGAAAATTCGTTATAAGCTTCCCGAGCCCGCGCATTCTCCAGGGTAATGTGGAAGAAGCCGATAAAGTGACTGATTTCTTCGGTGAATTTGTCCGCCATCGTCAAGGCCGTAACTCCTTGTTCCTGAAGTGCCGCCAAGACCGAGCGTCATGAGGCACAAACGAGCTGCGCAGGAAGCCTGCGCAGCCCCGTGATGTTTGCTATATTTGGCTAAATGCGATCCCAGCCCTTACACCCCGTCGTCGCCGTCCTCGCCAACAACCGTGCTGGTCAGGCTGCCACCGACGACTGTCATGTCGATTGCATTCTGCTGCAGGTTGGCACCCATCACGATTTCCTGGTTGAAGGCACTGGTGTCGATGCCAGCGTCAGCACTTGCCGAGCTGGTGCCGGTGACATAACCGTCATCGGAATTGCCCGATCCCCAAGAGCCGCCGTCGCCTGCGCCGCCATAACCAGTGGTCGCAGTGCCACCCGCGCCGCCAAGAGCGCCGTCACCGCCGAGAGCCCAACCGCCAACAGCACCGCCCCCGGTACCGGCTGTCCAGGCACCGCTGAGCGCCCCGCCACCATCACCACCTTCAGCCCAGGCATCCCCGCCCCAAGCTTCACCGCTGGTCGCACTGCCAGAGGTCCCGCCGCCGCCGGTACCAGCTGCACCGGCACCGCCGTCACCGCCAACACCGAGGCCTGCACCGGTACCGGCACCAAGGCCGAGGCCCAGTCCGCCGGCATCGCCGCCATCGCCGCCATTGCCGGAATTGGTTGCTGCACCGCTGCCGCCACCGGCACCGCCGACACCACCGTCGTTCGCGTTGCCCCCGGTATTGCTGCCGCCAGTACCGCCGCCGCCAGCATTGCCACCTTCATTGTCGATGAGGATTGGATTGATCAGGCCTAGCGACAGGCCGAGACCGTTACCGCCTTCGCCGCCTGTGGCTTCGCTGTCGCCAGCGTCGTCGGCGTCGCCGCCTTCGGAATCACCGCCAGAGCCGCCTTCGCCACCGTTACCGGTGCTGTTGCTGCCGCCAGCGCCTTCGCCTGCCAGAGCCAGGCCGGCGCCGAGACCAAGTCCGAGGCCGAGACCGACACCGACGCCTGCCGCGCCGTTGCCGCCCTGACCGCCAATACCGATGCCGCCGAGTGCCGCACCTGAGTCTGCGCTGCCGGAGTCGCCTTCGCCGCCGTCGGCATCACCGCCGTCGCCTTCGCCGCCTTCAGCATTGCTGGCCGCCAGGCCGCCAAATCCGGTGCCGCCGAGGGCGCCGCCGCCGAAAGCAAGGCCGCCATTGCCGCCATCGCCACCGTCAGCGTCGGCATTGCCGCCGCCGTTGCCGCCTTCGCCGCCGCCATTGATGCCTTCTTCAGCCTTGGCAAATCCGCCATTGGCTTTGGCGTCTACCGTGAAGGTCGCATCATTCTTGACTTCGGCACTCTCCAGTTTGTCGTTGTCCTGGAGATTGGCGATCTGGTTGAAGACGTTGCCGCTGTCATTGCCAGCGCCATCAAGGGCATCATTCATGATATCCTTGAACTGGACATTGAACAGGCCTTCGACCGATGAGCCCTTGGACACATCGATATCGGCGAAATCATCGTCCGTGGGGAGATAGCCCTCGAGCCCCGGATCAACCGTGACACCGACGGTGACCGTCGTGGTGCTCACGTTCTCATTGAAGTTGAGGTTGGCATTCAGGTTGCCGTTACCGTTCAGGTTACCGTTGCCATTCAGGTTGCCGTTGCCATTGAGGTTTTCGGACTCGCTGGACTGGTACTGACCTTGCCCCTGACCCTGACCCTGACCTTGGCCCTGCAACTGTGCCTGGGCTTCAAGCTGCGCCTGGGCCTGTGCCTGCGCTTCGGATTGTTCCTGATCCTGACTGTTGTCGTCATGATCGTAATAGTTATTCTTCGGCTTACCCATAGTCGTATCCTCCGTCATCGGATTCCGCGACTGTTTGACCGTTATTCATCTTCTATACGGTCTTCACATGCGAATTCCGGATCGCTCTGCGGTTGAAAGACAATTTGCCTCACGAGGCCACTTTTACGATCGCCAGTCTGGCGATTGTCATTGCCTGAAAAGTATTCCTCCTGAATGCGGTTAAGAGGTATTGATCCTGTTCGGGCTGTGTCCGAGAGACACGTGCCCAACGCGAACAACCAGATCGCTGCCTCAACCCAAGTCTCTGCCTGTTGGCGACAGAAGATAAGCTGATAGATGGAGCTAGTAATGTGCAGTGCAGCAAGAGGGAGCGAAGGTCTAGACTGCCGAGGTACAGGATAGTTGCTGGAACGTGACGCGTTCAATCCGATGCAACCTCGAGAGTGGTTCGGATTGAAACAGCTTTGGACGCCTGTTCTTCTCAAAGTTGATTTTTGCGAGGCGCACCCGTTAAGAAAGTCTTTCCTTTGCAGAAAAGAGCCGCGACAGAGGGCGCCGCGCCGCCCCGGAATTCGGCCGCATAAAGGTATCAAAAGGGGTAGAATATCGGCACATGCTCCCTCGTATTGTGTAGATGATCTAGATTTGTGCTTGCCGCCGCGATGGGAAATGCACTTCGTTTGCAAAGTGCTGCAATATTGTTGTCGCTCATGATGTCTAGTGGCGGGCCCTTTAGATCGTTCGGACTATTCCCAACCGCTGCCGTTTGGTTTACCGTTTTCTAAAGGAACAGGGGCGGCGCTTGCGGGCGCACTCTTTGGTTGTGTTTTGGGGAGGCATGCCGCATGAAACAACTTGCGCCTCACGTCGGAAGCGGTGGCGCGGATTTGGTGGCTTCGCTTGAGGCCATGCCAAATCTTCGAACACTTCTGTATGTCGGTCCGCCGGATGTCATTTCCGGAGCGATGGCTGCGGCCATCCAGCGCGAATTTCCCTTTCTCAGGGTATCCCACAGCGTCAGCATGCTTTCAGCTCTGGGAGAGTTTGATATTCCGCTCCGCCTTGTGCTTGTCGATTTGCTGCATGCACACGAACTGAGTGATTGCGTCTCTGAACTGCTGGCCCAACATCCGTCTGCCGCCATTGCCATCGTCACCGATAGTGATCTGCGCGGCAGCGTCGAGCGGTTCCATCTGGTCGATACAAGCCACGTCCAGGGCGTTCTCCCGCTCAATGTCAGTCTCGACGTGCTGCTTTCAATGCTGCGGATTATCCTGAGAGGAGGGACATACTTCCCTTCAATCGCCTTTCGCAATCAAGACAGAATCAGTTGGCGAAACGAAGGAAGCGCTGAAGACGATGTGAAGCCGCATCAAACCCAAGAAATCCAGGGCAAGACCATGCACCAGTTGACCAAACGCGAAAACGAGATCCTGGCGAGGATAGCCCTGGGCAATCAGAACAAGATTATCGCGGCCGCACTGGGTTTGTCCGAGCACACGGTCAAGATTCACATCCACAACATCATCACCAAGCTCGGTGTTCACAATCGTACCGAAGCAGTCGCGCTTTATTTCGAAAACAGGGACAGGGAGGCGGGCAACGCGGTGAACGGCGATCTCCACAGGCCGGGCAGCAACCCGGTGTCCGGCAGCGATGCCTAGATTTCAGGATGTCCTGCTGCTGATCGGACAGTTGAACTACACCTGGACCAATACCGAAAGCCTCCTGATCCATATGATCGCCGGCCTTGCCCAGTCGGACAAGGAGACGGCGATCGTCATCTTCCTGACGCTCAATACCCCGCGCGCGCGTATCGATCTTGTCGAGCGCCTTGCCAAGATGCAGAAGACCTCGGCCGACTGCCGCGCCGACGTGCTGGATGCAACACGACGGTTGACGGAAGAAGCCAAGCTCCGCAACAAATACAATCACTGCATCTATTCGTTTGACCCCGACAGCGGTCGCGGATTGACGCAGTCCATGCGCATATTTGAAGGCAGGGACGACATCAAATACGGCAAGATCGAAGAACTTGACGACCAGGAAATCGAGCGGATCCGCGAAAGCATCCGCTCCCTGATCAGGATCAATCAGTCGTTTTGGACCATCACCGAAAAATATGGCTTTCCCAAATAGTCCATTGCTTTGTCTGACAGACCCCGTCTGACAGGCCCTGGCCCCGGATCACTGCCTGAACCATGCCGAACCCCTTCCATGTTTGACGATTGGCTGTGTGTGACAGTGTCGCCCATTGTTTTTGCCGCATATTGGCGCAAACACTGGGCGCGAATCAAAACGGAGATCGTGACGGATGTCGGTGGACACGGAAAAGACACTGCTCGGCAAGGCCCTGCATGAATTGAACCCGGCGGAGAAGAAAGTGCTGCGTCATGCGCGCGAACAACGCACGCTGTCGACAGACGCCGGACAGGATTTTCTGGCCGGGTCGACCAGAGGTCAGCGACTGGCCGATGCGATCGCCCGTGTCGGCGGATCGTGGAACTTCATCATCGGCTTTCTCGTGTTCCTGGTGGCCTGGGTAGTTTTCAACACTGCGGTGCTGACCACCGGTTCGCTGGATCCCTATCCGTTCATTTTCCTCAATCTGATCCTCTCCATGCTTGCGGCCATCCAGGCGCCGATCATCATGATGAGCCAGAACCGCCAGGCAGAGCGGGATCGCTTCATGGCCGCCAAGGACTATGAGATCAACCTGAAGGCGGAGATCGAGGTTCTCGGGCTGCACCGCAAGATCGATCTGCATGTTCTGAAAGAGTTGCAGGCAACCCGTCAGGAGATCGCTGAGCTGAAAGCGAGCATAGATACCCTTTCGCAGGCAAGCGACAAGCACTAGGTAAGGCGAACGACAGATGTCCGCAGCAGGAGGGATCGCCATGGAGATTCAAAGCCAGACGCCGAGGGCGATCGATCACCTCGTTCTGCCGGTTGCCTCGCTGGACATTGCCCGGTCGCGGCTGTCGGCGCTTGGCTTCACGGTTGCCGGTGATGCGCTGCATCCGTTCGGGACCGAGAATGCCTGTGTCTTTTTTGCGGATGATACCTATCTGGAACCGCTTGCCATCGCCAGTCGCGAAGATTGCGAGGCGGCGGCCAAGGCCGGCAATGTCTTTGTCGCCCGCGACCAGGCCTTCCGCTTTCGGCGCGGCGAGGGCTTGTCCGCCATCGTTGTGAAAGCCGATGATGCACCGGCCGATGACGCACGCTTTCGCACGCAAGGATTTGGCGCCGGCGAAATGCTGGAATTTTCCCGGTTGATGCGCTTTCCCGATGGCCGCGAGATCAATGCTGCCTTCAAGCTGGCTTTTGCCGCTGATCTTCGTTCACCCGATTTCTTCCTGTTTGCCTGCGAGCGGATCAACGCTCTGCCGACCGACCGTGGCGCTCTGCTGGTGCATGACAACGGCGTTGTCGGCATCGCGCGCATTGTTCTGGTCGAGGACAATCCCAGCGATTTCCAGTATCTGCTCGAACTCGGCCTTGGTCAGCGAGATGTCACGGCCCATTCCTTCGGCATATCGGTCGCGGCTGCGAATGTAAGCGTCGATGCGCTGACACCGGACGGTTTCAATGCGCATTTCGGTGTGACTCCGAGCCGACAGGGTCGTGGCCTTGAAGGTGCGGCCATCGTCTTCCGCAGCCGTGATATCGGCGTGACAGAAGCCTGTCTCGCTGCTAATGCCATCGCCTATCAGAAAACGGGTGCGCGCCTGATTGTGGCGCCAGCCCCAGGCCAGGGCGTCCTATTCGTCTTCGAGGAGCAAGCATGAGCAATCCGACCAATTCCGAAGTCACCGTCGGCGAAGGTGCCGGCAAAGTCGTGTTCTCGCAGAAGGCCCGTTTTTCGCTCATCGCCGGCCCCTGCCAGATGGAAAGTCGCGACCATGCGTTCATGATTGCTGGAAAGCTCGTCGAACTCTGCCGCGAACTGGGAATCGGTTTGGTCTATAAGTCGTCCTTCGACAAGGCCAACCGCACATCGCTGTCCGCCGAGCGCGGCATCGGCCTGAAAACGGCCATGGAAGTCTTTGCCGACATCAAGAAGGAATACGGCATACCGGTTCTGACCGATATCCACACCGAGGAACAATGCGCGGCGGTTGCGCCGACCGTTGACGTGCTGCAGATCCCGGCATTCCTGTGCCGCCAGACAGATCTGCTGGTCGCTGCCGCCAAGACCGGCCGTGTGGTCAACGTCAAGAAGGGCCAGTTTTTGGCACCTTGGGACATGAAGAATGTCCTGAACAAGCTCAATGCCACGGGCAATCCGAATGTGCTGCTGTGCGAGCGCGGCGCCTCATTTGGTTACAACACGCTGGTCTCCGACATGCGATCGCTGCCGATCATGGCCGCCATGGGCGCACCGGTCGTCTTCGATGCGACGCATTCCGTGCAGCAACCGGGCGGGCAGGGCGGTTCCTCCGGCGGCCAGCGCGAATTCGTCGAGACACTGGCACGCGCAGCCGTTGCTGTTGGCGTCGGCGGGCTGTTCATCGAGACCCATCAGGATCCCGACAATGCGCCGTCCGATGGCCCGAACATGGTTCGCATCGATCACATGCGCCGCCTGTTGGAAAAGCTGATCGCCTTCGACGATATCGCCAAGGCCGCTTGAGCCGCTTAAACCGATTTATGGTCGGCAATCGAGCCGTTCAATTCTTTTAAATCGATTAGGTTTTCAGAATTGTCGGCTTGAGCCTGTCATTGTATTTTCTGGATCATAGGCTAAGAGAGGAAGACTCACAGGCTGGGCCGGGCGCAACACGTGCTCGAGCGTCTGCCCCGGAGCCTTGTCCTTTCATTCTACAGGGAGCGAACATGACCGCCATTACCGACATCATCGGCCGCGAGATTCTCGACAGCCGCGGCAATCCGACTGTCGAAGTCGACGTCTATCTCGAAGACGGCAGCATGGGCCGTGCGGCTGTCCCGTCGGGCGCCTCCACCGGCGCCCACGAAGCCGTCGAGCTGCGTGATGGCGGCAAGCGTTACCTCGGCAAGGGCGTCGAGAAGGCTGTCGAAGCCGTCAACGGAGAAATCTACGACGCGATCGGCGGCCATGATGCCGAGAACCAGATCCAGATCGACAACCTGATGATCGAGCTCGACGGCACGGCCAACAAGTCGCGTCTCGGTGCCAACGCCATTCTCGGCGTTTCGCTGGCCGTCGCCAAGGCGGCAGCCCAGGCATCCGGCCTGCCGCTCTACCGCTACATCGGCGGCCCGAACGCCCATGTTCTCCCCGTTCCGATGATGAACATCATCAACGGCGGCGCTCATGCCGACAATCCGATCGACTTCCAGGAATTCATGATCGTGCCGGTCGGCGCTGAAACCATCCGCGACGCGGTTCGCATGGGTTCGGAAGTCTTCCACACGCTGAAGAAGCAGCTCGCAGCCGACGGTCACAACACCAATGTGGGCGATGAAGGCGGCTTTGCCCCGGGTCTCGCATCCGCGCCAGCCGCCCTCGACTTCATCATGAAGTCGATCGAAAAGGCCGGATACCGTCCGGGTGAAGACATGCATATCGCGCTCGACTGCGCCTCGACCGAATTCTTCAAGGACGGCAAATACGTTCTGGAAGGTGAAGGCCGCACGCTCGAGCCGGAAGCCATGGCCGACTACCTGGCCGAACTCGCTGGCAAATACCCGATCTTCTCGATCGAGGACGGCATGGCGGAAGACGACTGGGAAGGCTGGAAGTCCCTGACCGACAAGATCGGTGCCAAGGTCCAGCTCGTCGGCGACGATCTCTTCGTCACCAATTCCTCGCGCCTTCGCGACGGTATCAAGATGGGCGTTGCCAACTCCATCCTGGTTAAAGTCAACCAGATCGGCTCGCTGTCGGAAACGCTCGATGCGGTCTCGACCGCTAACCGCGCCGCCTACACCGCCGTCATGTCGCATCGCTCGGGTGAAACCGAAGACTCCACCATTGCCGATCTCGCGGTTGCCACCAACTGCGGCCAGATCAAGACCGGCTCGCTGGCCCGCTCGGATCGGACCGCAAAGTACAACCAGCTGATCCGCATCGAGGAAGCGCTCGGCCCGCAGGCTCGTTACGCAGGCACGTCGATCCTGCGCGGCTGATACGGTTTTCAACGCCTGTTACCAAACCTGCGCCACACCTGTGGCGCAGGTTTTTTGTTGGCCGCCAATCGCGGTCAATGATCGGTTAAGACATCAGCGCTAACTTGGCGAAAAGTTTTGCGTATCAGGGCGTTGTCGGCATGTGGACCAGGCATCATAAAAAGAAGAAATTCGGTCGTCTCATTCTCCCTGCCGTGACCATCGCATTCCTCTCCTACTTCGGTTATCATTCCCTTCATGGTGATTATGGTCTGCGCGCAGCGCAGGAGTTCGAGCGACAGCGCTTCGCGCGCAGTTCGGAGCTTGCTGTTCTTGTTGCCCAGCGTACGAGCCTTGAGAAGGAAGTCGGCTTGTTGAGCGACGGCTCGCTGGATGAAGACATCATCGACGAGAAGGCGCGCTATCAGCTGAATATGTCGCGACCGGACGAAATCGTCATCTTCAATACCTATTTCTAATTAACTGAAATCAAGTTAATTGAAAATTTGCAAGAAAATACAATAGCTTGTGTGGAATGCAAGCTATGCATTTCTAGCATTGCCGTCGCGCCTTTTCTTGCATATCCTGCCTCCAACGATAGAGCATGCATAACCCATGGGAGGGATGAATGGCGCCGCGAAAATCCGCGACTGCTTCTAGCCGGAAAACGACTGCAAAAGTTGCCGGCAAGGAATTCACCGGAAAAAATATGCCTGAATTTGGTGCGGACGAAGAGCTTCACGCGTATCGTGAAATGCTTCTGATCCGCCGCTTCGAAGAAAAGGCCGGCCAGCTTTACGGCATGGGCTTCATCGGCGGTTTCTGTCACCTCTACATCGGCCAGGAAGCCGTTGTGGTGGGCATGCAGATGGCGCAGAAGGAAGGTGATCAGGTCATCACCGCCTATCGCGACCATGGTCACATGCTGGCTGCAGGCCTGAGTGCCCGTGGCGTCATGGCCGAATTGACCGGTCGCCGTAGCGGTCTGTCGAAGGGCAAGGGCGGCTCCATGCACATGTTCTCGAAAGAGAAGCATTTTTATGGTGGCCACGGCATCGTCGGCGCCCAGGTTTCGCTCGGCACCGGTCTCGCCTTCGCCAACAAGTATCGCGGCAATGACAATGTGTCCGTTGCCTATTTCGGCGATGGCGCTGCCAACCAGGGCCAGGTCTACGAGAGCTTCAACATGGCGGCGCTCTGGAAGCTGCCGATCATCTACATCGTCGAGAACAACCGTTACGCCATGGGCACGTCGACCGCCCGTGCGACGGCGCAGTCGAACTACTCCCTGCGCGGTTCCGGTTTCGGCATTCCGGGCGTCCAGGTCGATGGCATGGATGTGCGCGCCGTCAAGGCGGCTGCCGACGAGGCGCTCGAGCATTGCCGTTCCGGCAAGGGCCCGATCATCCTCGAAATGCTGACCTATCGCTATCGTGGTCACTCGATGTCCGACCCGGCGAAGTATCGTTCGAAGGAAGAAGTGCAGAAGATGCGCTCGGAGCAGGATCCGATCGAGCAGGTGAAGGCTCGCCTTCTCGAAAAGGGCTGGGCCAATGAGGATCAGCTGAAGGCAATCGACAAGGACGTTCGCGACATCGTCGCCGACAGTGCCGATTTCGCCCAGGCCGATCCGGAGCCGGATGTTTCCGAGCTCTACACCGACATTCTTCTGTAATCGGGGAGGGAACCCATGCCGATCGAAATTTTGATGCCCGCCCTTTCTCCGACCATGGAAGAAGGCACGCTTTCCAAGTGGATCAAGCAGGAAGGCGACACCGTTAAGTCTGGCGATGTGATCGCCGAGATCGAGACCGACAAGGCGACCATGGAAGTGGAAGCCGTCGATGAAGGTATCCTCGGCAAGCTTCTGGTTGCCGCCGGCACCGAAGGCGTCAAGGTGAATACGCCGATCGCCGTCCTGCTGCAGGATGGTGAAAGCGCCGACACCGCTCCGGCTGCGAAGGCTGCTCCGCCGCAAGTAGCCCAGGAAGAAAAGCCGACCGAGACCGGCTCGGCTTCCGCACCTGTACCGGCTGCCCCGGTGGCGCCGACCGCCGCCGATCCGGATATTCCGGCTGGCACCGAAATGGTGACGATGACGGTGCGTGAAGCGCTGCGCGAAGCCATGGCGGAAGAAATGCGCGCCAACCCGGATGTCTTCATCATGGGTGAGGAAGTCGCCGAATATCAGGGCGCCTACAAGATCACGCAGGGCCTGCTCGCCGAGTTCGGCGCCAAGCGCGTCGTTGACACCCCGATCACCGAGCACGGCTTTGCCGGCGTCGGCGTCGGTGCGGCAATGACCGGTCTGCGTCCGATCGTCGAGTTCATGACATTCAACTTCGCCATGCAGGCGATCGACCAGATCATCAACTCGGCTGCCAAGACGCTCTATATGTCGGGTGGCCAGATGGGCGCGCCGATCGTCTTCCGTGGTCCCAATGGTGCGGCGGCCCGCGTCGGCGCCCAGCACAGCCAGGACTATGCGGCCTGGTACAGCCAGATCCCGGGCCTGAAAGTCATCATGCCGTATACGGCGGCTGACGCGAAGGGCCTGCTGAAGGCCGCCATCCGCGATCCGAACCCGATCATCTTCCTCGAGAACGAAATCCTCTATGGTCACTCGTTCGAAGTGCCGAAGATGGATGATTTCGTCCTGCCGATCGGCAAGGCACGCATCCACAAGACCGGCAAGGATGTGACCATCGTCTCCTTCGGTATCGGCATGACTTACGCCACCAAGGCGGTTGCCGAGCTGGAAAAGGAAGGCATCGATGTCGAACTGATCGACCTGCGCACCATCCGTCCGATGGATCTTCCGACCGTGATCGAATCGGTCAAGAAGACCGGCCGTCTGGTCACCGTCGAGGAAGGTTACCCGCAGGGTTCCGTCGGCACAGAAATTGCCACCCGCGTCATGCAGCAGGCCTTCGACTATCTCGATGCGCCGATCCTGACGATCGCCGGCAAGGACGTACCGATGCCTTACGCGGCCAATCTCGAAAAGCTCGCTCTGCCGAATGTCGGCGAAGTGGTTCAGGCCGTCAAAACCGTCTGCTACAAGTAAGGGGAGGCTAGGGTCATGCCGATCAATATCACCATGCCGGCGCTCTCTCCGACGATGGAAGAGGGCAATCTGGCCAAGTGGCTGGTCAAGGAAGGCGACACCGTCAAGTCCGGCGATGTCATCGCCGAGATCGAGACAGACAAGGCGACCATGGAAGTGGAAGCCGTCGATGAAGGCGTCGTTGCCAAGCTGGTCATTCCTGCCGGCACCGAAGCCGTCAAGGTCAATGCCGTGATCGCCATCCTCGCCGTCGATGGCGAGGATGTTGCGGCTGCAGCTGCCGGCGGCGGTTCTGCCGCGCCGGCCAAGGCTGAAGTACCGGCTGCCGCCCCGGCACCCGCTGCATCACCGGCTCCGGCTTCAGCGGCTCCGGTTGCTGTGGCCCCCGTTGCTGCAGCTCCGGCTGTTGCCCAGTCCGGCGACCGCGTTTTTGCCTCGCCGCTGGCCCGTCGCCTGGCCAAGGAAGCCGGTCTCGATCTGTCGGCTGTTGCCGGTTCCGGTCCGAAGGGTCGCGTCGTCAAGAGCGATGTCGAAAAGGCCGTGACCACCGGCGGCACCAAGGCGGCACCTGCTGCTGCCGCACCGTCGGCTGCTCCCGCTCCAGTCTTGGCAAAGGGCGCTTCCGACGAAGCGGTTCTCAAGAACTTCGCCGAAGGCTCCTACGAGCTCGTGCCACATGACGGCATGCGCAAGACGATCGCCAAGCGCCTGGTCGAATCCAAGCAGACGATCCCGCATTTCTACGTCTCAGTCGATTGCGAACTGGACACGCTGCTGGCGCTGCGCGCCCAGTTGAACGATGCGGCACCCCGCAAGGACAGTGCGCCGGCCTACAAGCTCTCGGTCAACGACATGGTCATCAAGGCCCTGGCGCTTGCCCTGCGCGATGTTCCGGATGCCAACGTTTCCTGGACCGAAAGCGCCATGGTCAAGCACAAGCACGCCGATGTCGGCGTTGCCGTGTCGATCCCGGGCGGCCTGATCACCCCGATCATCCGCAGCGCTGAGTTGAAGACACTGTCGGCGATCTCGACAGAAATGAAGGATCTCGGCAAGCGGGCCAAGGATCGCAAGCTGAAGCCCGAGGAATACCAGGGCGGCACGACTGCCGTGTCCAACATGGGCATGATGGGCGTGAAAAGCTTCTCCGCCGTCGTCAACCCGCCGCATGCCACCATCCTGGCGGTCGGCGCGGGCGAAGAGCGGGTCGTGGTCAAGAATGGCGAAATGAAGATCGCCAATGTCATGACCGTGACGCTGTCGACCGACCATCGCTGCGTCGATGGCGCGCTCGGTGCCGAACTGCTCGGCGCCTTCAAGCGCTACATCGAAAATCCGATGGGCATGCTGGTCTGACGAGGGAGCGGGTGCATGAAAACCGTTCTCTGCTACGGCGATAGCCTGACCTGGGGATACGATCCGGTTAATCCGGGTCGTCATGCCTATGAGGACCGCTGGACGAGCGTCTTGCAAAAGGCGCTCGGGCACGGTGTCAGGGTGATCGCCGAAGGGTTGAACGGCCGCACCACCGCCTATGACGATCATCTCGCTGATTGCGAGCGCAATGGCGTCAAGCTGCTGCCGACTGTGTTGGAAACCCACAAGCCGCTGGACCTGGTCATCCTGCTGCTCGGCACCAACGACATGAAGCGCGGCATTGGCGGGTCGGCGATTGCCGCAACCAAGGGCGTTGATCGGCTGATCAAGCAGATCCGGCATCATGACTGGGGCTTCGGCTATGAAGGTCCCGACATTCTGCTCGTTTCGCCACCAGTGATTTGCCATACGGCCAATGTGCATTTCGCCGCCATGTTCAGGGGTGGGCTGGAGGAATCGCAGATGCTCGCGAGCCTCTACCGCGATCTCGCGGATGAGGCGGGCTGCGGCTTCTTCGATGCGGGTTCGGTGGCGAAGACCTCGCCGCTGGATGGTATCCATCTTGACGCCGAAAATACCCGTGCGATCGGCCGTGGACTGGAGCCGATCGCACGCATGATGCTCGGGATATAGACTGGCTTATTCCAATGGAGGTCGGGGCGACAAAGGCCGGCACCATTGATCAAAATCAAGGAGTGAATGTGCCCTGTGCTTAGGGTGTTGCCGTGGACCTTCAAAGAGGAGACGGGAACATGTCGAACACACCGCACGAACTGGCCGCTGAATTTCCGGAACACGTCGCGCTGATACGCCATCTGAAGGAAACGGATGGACATTTTGCCAGACTGTTCGAGACCTATCACGAGGTCAACGGGACGATCCATCGCGCCGAAACCGATATCGAGCCTGCAGACGACTTCCGCATTGTCGAACTACGCAAGAAGCGGATGCAGCTCAAGGACGAAATCTACGGGATGCTGGTTCGTCATGAACCGGAAGCCGAAACGCCCGCCGCTTGAGGCGGGTTGTGCTTCCAGTCCCGTTTGAACCTCCGGCGCCAGGCGATCGGAGGCTCTGATAACCGAGGAGTGGAAGCACCCATGTCGAATGCCTATGACGTCATCATTATCGGTTCCGGCCCTGGTGGCTACATTGCTGCGATCCGTGCCGCCCAGCTCGGCATGAAGGTCGCCGTGGTCGAGCGCGAGCATCTGGCCGGCATCTGCTCCAACTGGGGCTGCATCCCGACCAAGGCTTTGCTGCGTTCGGCTGACGTCCTGCATGCCGCCCAGCATGCCAAGAGCTTCGGCCTGACCCTGGAAGGCTCAATCAATCCGGACCTGAAGGCAATCGTCGCCCGGTCGCGCGGCATTGCCGAGCGCATGAATGCCGGCGTCGGCTTCCTGTTCAAGAAGAACAAGGTCGATATCATCTGGGGCGAGGCGAAGCTGAGCAAGCCGGGCGAGGTTGTCGTATCCAAGACCGCAAAGCCGATCGTCCAGCCGCAGGCGCCGCTTCCGAAGAACACGCTGGGCGAAGGCACCTATACCGCCAAGCACATCATCATTGCCACCGGTGCGCGTCCGCGCGCGCTGCCCGGCATCGAGCCGGACGGCAAGCTGATCTGGACCTATTTCGACGCGATGAAGCCGGAAGCCATGCCGAAGTCGCTGCTGGTGATGGGCTCAGGCGCGATCGGCATCGAATTCGCGTCCTTCTACCGCACCATGGGTGTCGACGTGACGGTCGTCGAATTGATGAGCCAGGTCATGCCGGTGGAAGACATCGAGATCTCGAACTTCGCCAAGAAGCAGTTCGACAAGCAGGGCATGAAGATCATTCTCGACGCCAAGGTGTCCAAGGTCGAGAAGAGCGCCGACGGCATCACCGCGCATGTCGAGAAGAAGGACGGCTCGGTTGAGAAGATCACCGCTGACCGGATGATCTCGGCCGTCGGCGTTCAGGGCAATATCGAAAATCTCGGTCTTGAAACGCTGGGCATCAAGACCGATCGCGGCTGCATCGTCATCGACGGTTATGGCAAGACCAATGTGCCGGGCGTCTATGCCATCGGTGACGTTGCCGGCCCGCCGATGCTCGCCCACAAGGCCGAGCATGAAGCCGTGATCTGCATCGAGAAGATCGCCGGCCTGCCGAACGTGCATCCGATGGACAAGCTGAAAATCCCCGGCTGCACCTATTGCAACCCGCAGGTCGCCTCTGTCGGTTTGACCGAAGCGAAAGCCAAGGCCGAGGGCCGCGACATCCGCGTCGGTCGCTTCCCCTTTGCCGGCAACGGCAAGGCGATCGCGCTCGGCGAGGACCAGGGCCTGGTCAAGACCATCTTCGACAAGAAGACCGGCGAATTGATCGGCGCGCACATGGTCGGCGCCGAAGTGACCGAACTGATCCAGGGTTTCGTGGTGGCAATGAACCTCGAAACCACCGAGGAAGAGCTGATGCACACCATCTTCCCGCATCCGACCATTTCGGAGACGATGAAGGAAAGCGTGCTCGACGCCTATGGCAAGGTCTTGAACGCCTGAGCCGGTTGTGACCACAAATCCTGACGCCTATATAGGCGTCAGGTTTCAACAGAATATTCGAAAAGGATTACGCCGTGGCAGGCTTTGAAGTCGGTATTCTCGCGACGATCTTTTTTGGCGGTCTCGCCGGATGGCTCGCGGGCAAGCTCATGGATATGCGCTTCGGCGTCTTCATGAACATCGTCATCGGTATCGTCGGTGCGGCGATCGCAGCCGCCATTTTCCGCCGGCTGGGCATTTTTGTCGAAGGCGATTGGCTCGGCTATCTGATCACCAGCTTTGTCGGCGCGAGCATTCTTCTCTTCATCGCCAGGCTTGTCCGGCGGTAAACAAAAAGGCCGCAGACGCGGCACAGGGACTTCATCATGGTCACCATTCTCGACAGGATCAATCTCGCGCCCGCAACGGCGGACGAAAAGCGCGTGCGTCATCCGGAAAAGGCCCACAAGCCGGACACGGAAGTGTTGCGCAAGCCGGAATGGATCCGCGTCAAGGCCCCGACATCCAAGGGCTATCACGAGACGCGTGAGCTAGTGCGCAGCCACAAGCTGGTGACTGTCTGCGAGGAGGCTGGCTGCCCGAATATCGGCGAGTGCTGGGAAAAGAAGCACGCGACCTTCATGATCATGGGCGAGATCTGTACGCGCGCCTGTGCCTTTTGCAACGTCGCGACCGGCAAGCCGAATGCGCTCGATTTGGCCGAGCCTGAAAACGTGGCAAAAGCCGTCAAGCAAATGGGTCTGTCCCATGTTGTCATCACCTCGGTGGACCGTGACGACCTGGAGGATGGTGGCGCCGAACATTTCGAGAAGGTGATCTGGGCGATCCGCGCCGCTTCGCCGGAAACGACGATCGAGATCCTGACCCCGGACTTCCTGAAGAAGCCTGGCGCGCTCGAGCGCGTCGTTGCCGCCAAGCCGGACGTCTTCAACCACAACATGGAAACCGTTCCGGGCAACTATCTGACCGTTCGTCCCGGCGCCCGTTATTTCCACTCGGTGCGTCTGCTGCAGCGGGTCAAGGAACTCGACCCGACGATGTTCACCAAGTCGGGCATCATGGTCGGCCTTGGCGAAGAGCGCAACGAAGTGCTGCAACTGATGGACGACCTGCGCACTGCCGATGTCGATTTCCTCACCATCGGCCAGTACCTGCAGCCGACCCGCAAGCACCACGCGGTGATGAGTTTCGTCACGCCGGACGAATTCAAGTCCTATGAGACGGTGGCCTATGCCAAGGGCTTCCTGATGGTCTCGTCGAGCCCACTGACCCGCTCGTCGCATCATGCCGGCGACGACTTCGCACGGCTCAAGGCCAATCGCGAAAAGGCGCAGGCGGCGCGGGGCTGATCAATCCCGTCTTGCCTGCCAATCTTCGTGGCCATGGCATATGCGGATCACGAGAATGTCTTGATCCGCCAAGTCATGATAGATGACCAAGTGTGCCCAAAAGGATGAACCCGCACTGGCGGCATGATTTCCAACCGTTGCCTGGCGAGTTTTGGGTTGCTTGCCAGCAGCTCCAGTGTCCGTTCCAGATTGATATGGTAGGCTTCGGCATGTCGTTGTCCGAAACGCGTTTCACCCGACCGA
This sequence comes from Rhizobium sp. CECT 9324, assembly GCF_918741265.1. Lineage (NCBI taxonomy): Bacteria > Pseudomonadati > Pseudomonadota > Alphaproteobacteria > Hyphomicrobiales > Rhizobiaceae > Rhizobium > Rhizobium sp. CECT 9324. The sequence continues at coordinate 2,364,680 of NZ_CAKKMZ010000001.1, forward strand.
TAGATCCGCCGGATATCCTCGGCCGCTTTGCGGGTGAGGCGATAGCTCAAGCGCTGCGGAGCCTTTCGTTCTTTAGCGACGAAAGGATGTCGGACATGCTCTCGTCAGTGATGCCGCTCGCCAATCCGTCATCGACAAGGCTTTGAAACTCCAAATCCGCGGCGGCTCGCTTCTGATCCTTGCGGATCAGGTCGCGAACGTAATCCTCCGCGTCCGTGTAGAGCCCGTTTGCGGCCTGAGCCTCCACCCAGTCATTTAATGCAGCGGGCAGTGCGATTGTGAGTTTCGCCATGTTCAGTCTCCTTGCATCAAGTATGGCACCAAGGGTCCAGCTGTGTCAAAAAAGCTCGCATGAGATTGACGTGCGGGGATTTTTTAATGCCACACTACATCCCCGCTGATACAGCCGCCGCGGACCTCCTGAAAGTTGCGGACCGGATCATGGTCATCGGCTGCTCGGGCGGCGGCAAGAGCTCCTTGTCGCAAAAGCTCTGCGCCTATCTAGATTTGCCTTATATCTCCATGGATCGCGACTTTTTCTGGCTGCCCGGTTGGATCAAACGCGCCAAGCCCGAAGAGCGTAGGCTGATTTCCGATGCTGTCGCTCTTGATCGTTGGCTGATGGATGGTTCCGGTCCGTCCACATTCGATCTGCGGGTGCCGCGCACCCATCTCGTCCTTTGGGTCAAACGGTCGCGTTGGGCATGCCTGTGGGGTGTCGCAAAGCGCGGGATCCGCTATATCGGCCGCACCCGCCCCGACATGGCGCCGGGATGCGTCGAGCGCTTTCCCGATATCGAGTTCCTGCGCTATATCTGGACCTTCGACAGGACTTTCGCCCCGCGCATCGCTGGCGAACTGGAGCTGCACGGGCCGGACATCCCGGTTCTTGTGCTGAAATCCCGCAAAGACATGCAGCGCCTGCTTGATCTTGTCGGCGTGCCTGCTTAAGTCGGCGCTATGCCACAGTTTGAAACCCGCCGCCTTGTCACGCATTCTCCCGATCGGATGTACGATCTCGTCGCCGATGTGGAGCGCTATCCGGACTTTCTGCCGCTCTGCGAAGCGCTTGTCATTCGTTCACGCCGCGAGCGCGACGGCAAGGAACTGCTGGTCGCCGACATGACGATTGGCTACAAGGCGATCCGCGAAACGTTTACGACGCAGGTCTTGCTCAATCCGGCCGAGCATATAATCGATGTCAAATACATCGAGGGGCCGTTCAAGTATCTCGACAATCGCTGGCGCTTCGAAAACGCGGGCGAGGGCGGCTGTGCGGTCAATTTCTTCATCGATTACGAGTTCAAGAACCGCATCCTCGGCGCCCTGATGGGATCGATGTTCGATCGCGCCTTCCGCATGTTCGCCGAAGCCTTCGAGGCGCGTGCCGACAAGATCTACGCGGCCGTCTGAACGGCTTTCATCAACAGTTCCAGCGCTGTCTGCACAGTCGCCAGTCGCACGTCGTCACGGCTGATCTCGCCATAGTACATTTCCCGATGCAGCACGAGACCCGACCGGCTCTTTAGTGCCAGATGAACCAGGCCAACCGGCTTGTCCGCCGTTCCGCCACCAGGGCCGGCGATGCCGGTCACGGCGACGGCGACATCGGCCTTCGACCGGTAAAGCGCGCCGTGGGCCATCTGCAGGGCGGTTTCGCGCGACACCGCGCCAAAGCTCGCAAGTGTGGCCGGCGCAACGCCGATCAGATCCGTCTTCGCCCCGTTCGTATAGGTGACAAAGCCACGGTCGACGACTGCGGAGGAACCGGACACATCGGTCAGTGCGCCGGCAATCAGCCCACCGGTACAGGATTCGGCCGTCGCCACCATCCAGCCGCGCGTTCGGTAGAGCGCAATGATCTGCTCGGCAAGTCTGGCGGTTTCGGCAGGAAACAGGCTCATGCCGACCTGCCTTGAAACACCACGGTCGCCGTTGCAATGGCGGCGATGCCTTCGCGCCGCCCGACAAAGCCGATCGTCTCGTTGGTCGTTGCCTTGACCGAGCAGCGATCGAGCGAGATCCCCAGCATGTCCGACAGGTTTTCGCGCATTTCCTGCCGGCGCGGTCCGATCTTAGGCGCTTCGGCAATTAGCGAAATATCCGCATTCATGATCGTGCCGCCCGCATCGCGGACGATCCTGACGGCGTGTTCGACGAATATGCGCGAGGCGGCACCCCGCCATTGCGGATCAGATGGCGGAAAATGGTCGCCGATATCGCCCGCACCGCATGTCGCGAGCAAGGCGTCCGTCAAGGCGTGTAGCGCGACATCGGCGTCGGAATGCCCCTTCAGGCGTTGATCATGCGGCAGGAAGATGCCGCACAAGGTCACGCCATCGCCGGGTTCCAGCTGGTGCACATCGTAGCCATTGCCAGTGCGCACGTCGGGAAGGGGGGCTGCCGTCAGTTTCTGGTCGGCCATGGCGATGTCCTTTTGCACGGTGAGTTTGACATTGTCGGCGGAGCCTTCGACCAACGTCACCTTAAGGCCGGCCCATTCGGCAATCGAGGCATCGTCGGTAAAATCAACATGATCCGCTTCTGCTGCGCGGTTGTGCGCGTCCAGAATGTCGGAAAACTGGAATGCCTGCGGAGTCTGGGCCGCATAGAGGCCAGTGCGCGAAATGGTATCCGTCACCAGGCCGTCCACGCCCCGCTTCACGGTGTCGGAAATCGGCAGCGCCGGCAGCAGTGCCGGGGAGCCATGGCTCAGACCGGCGTCGATTCGATCGAGCAGCATTCGATCGAGAAAGGGGCGCACGCCGTCATGGATGAGCACATGGCTGATGCCGTGCGGCTCCAGCGCCTTCAAGCCCTTCCGCACCGAGATCTGCCGTGTGGCGCCGCCCGATACGCAGAACACCGGAGCGTCGGCTGGAAGCTGTGCGCGCACAGCGTCAAACAGGGATTGATCATCGGGATGGATGACCACGACGATCGGGCCAGTTCTCGGCCAATCCAACAGGTGGCGAAGGGTGTGCCACAGCACCGGCCGGCCGCCAATCCTGCGGTATTGCTTGGGCCCTTCGACCGAAGCGCCGGCGCGTTCGCCTCTGCCGGCAGCCACCACGACGATACCGATTGTGCGCGTCAACTCTTGCTCCATCGCCTCGCCTGGTCCATGACACATTTTCTTCGCACCCGTGCTCTATCGGCTCGTTATCGTCTTTTCCAGCATTTGCCCGAAATTTTGTCGATGAGTCCGCAATGCCTCTTGGCAAGCGACGGAACACTGGCTAAAAATAGTGCAAAATTCATGGATGCCCGAAAGATAATCAGTTGATTTCAGTTGCGTTAGATACGCCTTTCAGCATCGGCCCGGTGTCCATACGCAATCGTGTGGCGCTCGCGCCCATGTCTGGCGTTACCGATCTTCCGTTCCGCCAACTCGCCTTCGGTTTCGGCGCAGGCCTTGTGGTGACAGAGATGGTCGCGAGCCGCGAGTTGGTTTTCAATGCCGCAGAAAGCTGGAGCCGGTTGAAGGGCGCAGGCCTGACGCCGCACATGGTGCAGCTGGCCGGACGCGAGGCGTATTGGCTGGCCGAAGCGGCGAAGATTGCCGAGGCCAATGGTGCGGATATCGTCGACATCAACATGGGTTGCCCGGCGAAAAAGGTCATTGGTGGTTATGCCGGCTCGGCCCTGATGCGCGAGCCGGATCACGCCCTGTCGCTGATCGAGGCGACGGTGAAGGCCGTAAAGATTCCCGTGACGGTCAAGATGCGCCTCGGTTGGGATGAAAATTCGATCAACGCGCCGCAGATCGCAGCGAGGGCGGAAGCGGCGGGGGTGCAGCTCATCACCATTCATGGCCGCACGCGCATGCAGTTCTACGAAGGGCGCGCGGACTGGGACGCAATTGCCGCCGTTGGCGATGCGATCAAGGTGCCGTTGATTGCCAATGGCGATGTGGAAAGCCGCGAGGATGCGGCCGAGATCCTGCGCCGGTCCGGTGCGGATGCCGTGATGGTTGGACGTGCCTGCCAAGGGCGGCCCTGGCATGCCGGCTGGCTTGCCGGAGCGGCCGCGCCCACAGTCTCGGAAATCCCGGCACTTGCTGTCGAACATTACCGCATGATGCTGGCCCACTACGGTGCCGAGGTCGGCATTCGCCATGCGCGCAAGCACCTCGGGTGGTATCTCGGCCATCACGCACCGGCGCTTCCTGCGGAGGCCAAGGTCGCGATCATGACCTCGAAAGATCCGGATTTCGTCATGAACGCCATGTCGGCCGCACTTTCTGCCGGGCTTGACCCGCAATCAAGACAGGAGGCCGCATGACGGCGAACACAACAGGCAACGGCTTGGCAATGGCGGTCTTGAACGCCATCCAGAATCCCGTGGTCATGGTCGATGCCAATGGCCATATCGCCTTTGCCAACTGGGAGGCCGAGGCGTTTTTCGGCGCGAGCGCGAGCCATCTGGCGCGCTACCGCCTCTCGACCTTCATTCCGTTCGGAAGCCCGCTCCTGTCGCTGATCGAACAGGTGCGCGAGCGCCTGGCGCCGGTCAACGAGTACCGCGTCGACCTCAGTTCACCGCGCCTTGGTCAGGAGAAGCTTGTCGACATCTATGTCGCGCCGGTCGTCAGCCAGCCGGGCAATGTCGTCATCGTCTTCCAGGAACGCTCGATGGCCGACAAGATCGACCGTCAGCTCACCCATCGCGCCGCAGCTCGCTCGGTGACCGGCCTAGCCTCGATGCTGGCGCATGAGATCAAGAACCCGCTCTCTGGAATCCGCGGCGCCGCACAGCTCCTCGAAACCGCCGTCACCGATGAAGACCGTGCGTTGACCCGGCTGATCTGCGATGAAACCGATCGTATCGTCTCGCTTGTCGACCGCATGGAAGTGTTTTCCGACGAACGTCCTGTCGATCGCCAGTCGATCAATATTCACTCCGTTCTTGATCAGGTGAAGGCTGTCGCCAAGGCAGGCTTTGCCCGCAACATCCGCATCACCGAGAGTTATGACCCGTCATTGCCATCGGTTTTCGCCAACCGCGATCAACTGGTGCAAGTGTTTCTCAATCTGGTGAAGAACGCGTCCGAGGCGATCGGCGATCGCTCCGACGGCGAGATCCAGTTGACCACGGCCTATCGTCCTGGAATTCGGTTGTCGGTCGCCGGTTCGCGGGAAAAGATCTCGCTGCCGCTTGAATTCTGCGTGCATGACAACGGACCGGGTGTGCCTTCCGATCTGCTGCCACATCTCTTCGACCCTTTCATCACCACCAAGACCAACGGTTCGGGCCTCGGTCTCGCTTTGGTTGCCAAGATCATCGGTGCCCATGGCGGGATTGTCGAATGCGACAGTCAGGCCAACCGAACGACATTCCGGGTGCTCATGCCGATGTCCAAAGAGATCGCGCTTGATGATGCGCCTCTCGCGAAATCCACAGGAACAAATTGATGACAGCCACGATCCTTGTTGCTGACGACGATGCAGCGATCCGCACAGTCTTGAACCAGGCCCTGACGCGGGCCGGTTACGATGTGCGTATCACCTCCAACGCCGCCACGCTTTGGCGCTGGATTTCCGCCGGTGAGGGTGATCTGGTCGTGACCGACGTCATCATGCCGGACGAAAATGCCTTCGACCTTCTGCCCCGCATCAAGAAGGCGCGGCCGGATCTGCCGGTTCTCGTCATGAGCGCGCAAAACACCTTCATGACCGCCATCAAGGCATCCGAAAAGGGCGCCTATGATTACCTGCCAAAGCCTTTCGACCTGACGGAGTTGATCGCCATCATCGGCCGTGCTCTCGCCGAGCCGAAGAAGAAGCCGGCGCGTCTCGACGACGATATGCAGGACGGCATGCCGCTGGTCGGTCGCTCGGCCGCGATGCAAGAAATTTACCGCGTGCTTGCCCGCCTGATGCAGACAGACCTGACGCTGATGATCACAGGTGAGTCGGGCACCGGCAAGGAACTGGTCGCCAAGGCGCTGCACGACTATGGCAAGCGCCGCAACGGTCCTTTCGTCGCCATCAACATGGCCGCAATTCCGCGCGATCTGATTGAATCGGAACTGTTCGGTCACGAGAAGGGCGCCTTTACCGGCGCGCAGAACCGCTCGACCGGCCGTTTTGAACAGGCAGAAGGCGGAACACTGTTCCTCGACGAAATCGGCGACATGCCGATGGATGCGCAGACCCGGCTGCTCCGCGTCCTGCAGCAAGGCGAATACACGACGGTTGGTGGCCGGACTCCAATTCGCACCGATGTCCGTATCGTCGCTGCCACCAACAAGGACCTGAAACACTCGATCAACCAGGGCCTTTTCCGCGAAGACCTCTATTACCGCCTGAACGTGGTGCCGCTGCGCCTGCCGCCGCTGCGCGACCGTGCCGAGGATATTCCCGATCTGGTCCGCCACTTCATCCAGCAGGGCGAAAAGGAAGGCCTCGATTCCAAGCGTTTCGAACATGAAGCGCTGGAAGTGATGAAGGCCTATGCCTGGCCGGGCAACGTGCGCGAACTCGAGAATGTCGTGCGCCGCCTGATGGCACTTTACCCACAGGACGTCATCGCGCGCGAAGTTGTGGAACAGGAACTGCGGGCCGATATTGCAGACAGTCCGATCACCAAGGCCGGCATGCCGACCGGTTCGATGACCATTTCCCAGGCCGTCGAAGAGAACATGCGCACGTATTTTGCCGGCTTCGGCGATGCGCTCCCACCGTCCGGTCTTTACGATCGCGTTCTGACGGAAATGGAGTATCCGCTGATCCTTGCCGCCCTGACCGCCACCCGTGGCAATCAGATCAAGGCGGCTGATCTTCTCGGCTTGAACCGCAATACGCTGCGTAAAAAGATCCGTGAACTGGGTGTCTCGGTGTACAGAAGCTCGCGTTCGGCTTGACAAGCCGAAAGCCCCCGTTGCAATTTCGCCACATTGCGTTGCTCAAAAGCCACGTTGCCGTTGCTCCTTGCAATCCGATCCGGATTCCTGGCCCGGCACCACGCCTTTGCAAATGACAATTCAGCGATCTGGAGCTTTGCCCGGGTCGTCGCGAGAACGGCCCTGAACGGGCCTGGGGGAAACAGATGGTGAGCTTGAGAAGAGCGTCGGTTGCGGACGCCGACGCTGCGTTGGCTCAGGATCGGCGTGCCTCGTTTGCTCTCCCGGGCCTTTTGGTGGCAAGCGGCGCTCTGATCTGTGCCATCTTTACATTGCCTATTCTCCTCGGCCTGACGCCGATCGAACCGACATCGCAGGTGCTGGTCGCATCGGCTGCGGTCAACTCGCTTTTCATCGTCGGTCTGATGTTCCTGATCGGCCGGGAGGTCACGCGCCTGTTCCGCGCCCGCAGCCGTGGTCGCGCCGCCGCGCGTTTGCATGTCCGCATCGTTGCGCTGTTTTCGATCATTGCGATTACACCGGCGATCCTGGTGGCAATCTTTGCCTCGATCACCCTGAATGTCGGTTTGGATCGCTGGTTCTCGCTGCGCACGCAATCGATCGTCTCGTCGTCGATGAACGTGGCGCAGGCCTATATGATGGAGAATGCCAGCTATCTTCAGGGCCAGACCATCTCCATGGCCAATGACCTGGAGCGCAACCGGTCGCTGTTTTATCTGGACCGCACCGGCTTCGTCGAACTCCTGACCCGCCAGGCACGCGGCCGCGGCATGCTCGGCGCCTTTCTGGTCCGTGAAGACGGATCGGCAATCACACAGGCCGATATCCAGACGGAAAAGCCGCTGCCAGCCATTCCGCGCGATGCCCTGCAAAGCGCCTCCGCCGGCCAGCCGACGCTGATCCCGCCCGGCGTGACGAACCTTGTCGGCGCCATCATCCAGCTCGATTCGATCTCCGGAACCTTCCTCTACACGATCAGGGCAGTGGACCCGAAGGTCATGGCCGCCATGCGGCTGATGGAAGAGAACACGGCCGAATACAAGGCGATGGAAGATGGTCGCACCACCCTGCAGATCGCCTTTGCCATTCTCTATCTCGGCTTTGCCCTGATCGTGCTGCTCGCCGCCATCTGGACCGCGATCGCCGTCGCAGACCGTATCGTGCGGCCGATTCGGTTGTTGATTGGCGCCGCCGACAGCATTGCCTCCGGCAACCTCAATGTGATCGTTCCAGTACGCGCCGCCGACGGCGATGTCGGCAGCCTTTCGCGAACCTTCAACAAGATGATCACCCAGATCCGCACCCAGCGCGACGAGATCCTGGAGGCCAAGGACGAGGTCGATGACCGACGCCGGTTCATCGAGGCGGTTCTCTCGGGGGTTACGGCGGCCGTTATCGGCGTCGAGGACGACGGCGTCATAACGATCGTCAATCCGTCGGCCGAATTCTTCCTTGGCCTGTCTGCCGACCAACTGATAGGCCAGAAAATAGCCCTGGTCGCCCCGGAGGTGGACCGCGTGCTCGCCGAAGCGGCGGTTCGCCATCGCGGCGAATATCGCGAGCAGATCAACCTGATCCGCGGCGGCAAGGAGCGGACGCTGAACGTGCAGGTGACGCGCGAGGAAACGCGGGGCTCCGCCGACAGCTACGTGATCACGCTCGACGATTTCACTGATCTGGTCATCGCCCAGCGCTCGTCGGCCTGGGCCGACGTTGCCCGGCGCATTGCCCATGAGATCAAGAATCCCCTGACCCCGATCCAGCTGTCGGCCGAGCGCCTGAAGCGACGCTACGGCAAGCAGATCGCCGAGGACGACAAGGCGGTGTTCAACCAGTGCACCGACACCATCGTCCGTCAGGTCGAGGATATCGGCCGCATGGTTGACGAATTCTCCGCATTCGCTCGCATGCCCAAACCGACAAAGCAGCGGGCTGATCTGCGTGAAATCCTCAAAGATGCCGTCTTCCTGCGCGAGATGGGCAGCACCGAGATCGAGTTTCAGCGCGACTTCGGCGACGAGGCGCTCGAAGGCAGTTTCGACGCACGCATGCTGTCGCAGGCTGTCGGTAACATCGTCAAGAATGCCGTCGAAGCGATTGAGGCGGTGCCGGCCGAGGATCTCGGTAGTGGTGGCAAGATCCTGGTGCGCTCGTATTTTGATCGCGATCTTGATCGTTTTGCCGTCGATGTGATCGACAACGGTCGCGGCCTGCCGGTGGAAAATCGGCACCGTATTCTCGAACCCTATATGACGATGCGCGATAAAGGCACCGGCCTCGGTCTCGCGATCGTCAAAAAGATCATTGAAGAGCATGGCGGGCAGCTCGAGCTGCATGACGCACCGGCCGATTTTGACCGGGGCAGGGGCGCGATGATCCGCATCATCCTGCCGCGCATCGACGCTGCCGCCATGGAAAGCGATAACGACAAGGAAAAGGTCTATGGCCTCTGATATTCTGGTAGTCGATGACGAAGAAGACATTCGCGAGATTGTCTCCGGCATCCTCAGTGACGAAGGTCACGAGACGCGCACCGCCCACGATGCCGACAGTGCACTTGCGGCCATTTCGGACCGTGCTCCGCGCCTGATTTTCCTTGATATCTGGATGCAGGGCAGCCGCCTCGACGGCCTGGCATTACTTGACGAGATCAAGGTGCGTCATCCTGACCTGCCGGTGGTGATGATCTCCGGTCACGGCAATATCGAGACGGCTGTTTCAGCGATCAAGCGCGGGGCGTTCGATTTTATCGAAAAGCCGTTCAAGGCCGACCGGTTGATTCTGATCGCAGAGCGGGCGCTGGAAAATTCCAAGCTCAAGCGCGAAGTCTCCGATCTCAAGCGCCGCACCGGTGATGCCGTCGAACTGATCGGCACATCGGTTGCCGTCTCGCAACTGCGCCAGACGATCGAGAAGGTCGCGCCGACCAACAGCCGCATCATGATTTTCGGCCCCTCCGGCTGCGGCAAGGAACTTGTCGCCCGGATGATCCACAAGCGCTCGACGCGCAACGGCGGCCCTTTCGTGTCGCTGAATGCTGCCGCCATCACGCCGGATCGTATGGAAATGGCATTGTTCGGGACCGAGGGAACGCCTGGACAACCCCGCCGGATTGGCGCATTGGAAGAAGCCCATCGCGGCATTCTCTACCTGGACGAAATCGGTGAAATGCCGCGCGAAACGCAGAACAAGATCTTGCGCGTGCTGGTCGACCAGCAGTTCGAACGCGTTGGCGGTTCCAAACGCGTCAAGGTCGACGTGCGGATCATTTCGTCAAGCGCATACAATCTTGAAAGCATGATCGCCGAGGGACGGTTCCGCGAGGATCTGTTCCACCGACTTGCTGTGGTTCCGATCAAGGTTCCGGCGCTCGCCGAGCGGCGAGAGGACATCCCGTTCCTCGTCGACATGTTCATGCGCCAGATCTCCGAGCAGGCGGGTATTCGCCAACGCAAGATTGGCGAAGATGCCATGGCCGTGCTGCAGGCGAACGATTGGCCGGGCAATATCCGCCAGCTGCGCAACAATATCGAGCGCTTGATGATCCTCGCCCGCGGCGACGCACCGGAGACCGCGATCTCGGCAGAGATGTTGCCGCAGGACCTATCCGACATGCTGCCGAAAGTCTCGGCCAGTAACGACACCCACATCATGACCCTGCCTTTACGCGAGGCGCGTGAAATGTTCGAACGCGACTATCTGATAGCCCAGATCAATCGTTTTGGCGGCAACATCTCGCGCACCGCGGAATTCGTCGGCATGGAGCGCTCGGCACTCCATCGCAAACTGAAATCCCTTGGCGTATAACTGAGTCTGCAGTGCCGGACGATTTAGTCGGCCGGCCGGGAAAGGCATTCATGAAGGTCATCATTTGTGGCGCGGGGCAGGTGGGCTACGGCATCGCCGAGCGCCTGTCCCAGGAAGACAATGATGTGTCGGTCATCGATACGTCGGCATCACTTGTCAGCCACATTACCGAGACGCTGGACGTGCGCGGCTATGTCGGGCACGGCGCGCATCCCGATGTCCTGGCCAAGGCGGGCGCCGATCAGGCGGATATGCTGATTGCAGTGACGCTTTACGATGAAATCAACATGACCGCCTGCCAGGTGGCGCATTCCCTGTTCAATGTGCCGACCAAGATTGCCCGTATTCGGTCGCAGAATTACCTGCGTCCGGAATATTCAGATCTCTTCAGTCGCGACAATCTGCCGATCGATGTGACCATTTCGCCCGAGATCGAAGTCGGCAAGATGGTGCTTCGTCGTATTTCCTTCCCCGGGGCGACAGATGTCGTGCGTTTTGCCGACGACAACATCGCCATGCTTGCGATTGAATGCATGGAAGACTGCCCGGTCGTCGATACGCCCTTGCAGCAGCTTAGCGAACTGTTTCCCGACCTGATGGCGACCGTCGCGGCCATTTATCGCAATGGCAAATTGATGATCGCCCGTTCGGAGGATCACCTGCTTGTCGGCGACCTGGCCTATGTCATCTGCCAGCGCGAACATGTCCGACGCACGCTCGGCCTGTTCGGCCATGAAGAGCAGGAAGCTGCGCGCATCGTGATCGCCGGAGGCGGCAATATCGGCTACTACGTTGCCAGAACGATCGAAGAGATGCAGCCAAAGACCCGGCTCAAGATCATCGAGAATGATCGTGATCGCGCCGTCTATGTCTCCGATCAGCTGCGCGAAGGCATCGTTCTGCATGGTTCGGCGCTTGACCAGCACATCCTGCAGCAGGCGGACATTCAGGACGCCGACCTTATGATCACGCTGACCAACAATGACCAGACCAATATCCTCAGTGCGGCTATGGCCAAGCGCCTCGGCTGCAAATCGGGCATGGCGCTGATCAACAGCCCGTCCTTCCACGACCTGGCTGCATCGATCGGCATCGACGCCTATATCAATCCACGCGCAGTGACGATTTCCCGTGTTCTGCAACATGTGCGCAAGGGCCGTATTCTCGCGGTTTATGCGGTTCAAAAGGGCATGGCGGAAGTGATCGAGGCGGAAGCGCTGGAGACCTCGCCTTTGGTCGGACGTCCTTTCCGCGATCTCGAGCTTCCCGCTGGTCTGCGCATCGGTGCGATCTACCGCGACAAGACCGTGATCCGTCCGAATGGCGACACCAAGATCAAAGCGAAGGACCGCGTCGTAATTTTCGCGTCGGCAGCGGCCGTGCGCCATGTCGAGCAGATGTTCCGCGTTTCGATCCAGTATTTCTAACCGACAGGCCCATTGTCCATGCCGAGAATTGCTTATGTGAATGGTCGCTATGTGGCGCATGACGATGCCGCCGTTCATATCGAGGATCGTGGCTATCAGTTCGCCGACGGCGTCTACGAAGTCTGCGAGATCCGCCATGGAATGATCGTCGACCTGACCCGGCATCTGGATCGGCTTGATCGGTCCCTGGGCGAACTCCGGATGAAAAGCCCGATGAGCCGCAGGGCCCTGACCCAGATCATTCGTGAGGTCGCCCGCCGCAACCGGGTGAATAACGGCTTGTTCTATCTGCAAGTCACCCGTGGCATCGCCCGCCGCGATCATGTCTTCCCTTCGGCGGATACCACGCCTTCGCTGGTCATCACCGCCAAGATTACCGATCCAGGCGTGATTGCTGCCAAGAACGAAAAGGGTCTGAAGGCCATCACCCTGCCGGACAATCGCTGGGACCGCGTCGATATCAAGACTGTCGGCTTGCTTCCCAATGTCATGGCGCGGCAGGCAGCCAAGGAGGCCGGCGCTCAGGAGGCGATCTATATCGATGCGCGCGGCATGGTGACCGAAGGCGCCGCCACCAATGTCTGGATGGTGGACGCAGATGGCGTCCTGGTCACCAGGCCCGCCGAACACGGAATTCTGCGTGGCATTACCCGTACCGGGCTGATGGATGTAACCGCTCTCCTGGGCATCGAGGTTGCAGAGCGTGAATTTTCCCGCGAGGAATTGCTGACGGCACGTGAGGTCTTCATCACGGCGGCAACCAGCATTTGTTTCCCGATCGTCGAAATCGATGGTCAAACGATCGGAAACGGTCATCCGGGATCGGTTTCCGACAAGATCCGATCCGCTTTTTTCGACGTTGCGGAGAAGACAGCGATTTGATACCAAGTTTTGCTGGTGAAGGGGCGAGGGGGGCCATTTCCCGCGACCTGACCAGCGACAACAATAATCACACCGGCCAAAAGGCCGGCAAGAAAGAAAGAAGCGGCGCCATGGCGGAACGTTCTCAGAACCTGCAGGATCTTTTCCTCAACACAGTCCGTAAGCAGAAAATCTCGCTGACCATCTTCCTGATCAACGGCGTGAAGCTGACAGGTGTTGTGACATCCTTCGACAATTTCTGCGTTCTCCTGCGTCGCGACGGGCATTCCCAGCTCGTCTACAAACACGCCATCTCGACCATCATGCCGGGCCAGCCGATGCAGATGTTCGAGAGCGAAGACAACGCTTCCGGACAGGACTGAGATCATCACAAACCGCGACACCAAGAACGAATCGATCATCCCGGAAGGCGAAAAGCGTCGGGATGACATGCGGGCGGTTGTGCTCGTGCCTGTCCTGAAGCAGGGCCGCCAGCCGGTCCTGCCGGAAGGCGCGCCACCCGCTCCCAGTCGTTCGAACGAGGCCCGCCTCGAAGAGGCGATGGGCCTTGCACGCGCCATCGACCTGACGATTGCCGCCGGTATGATCATTCCGGTCAATCAGCCCCGCCCGGCAACGTTGCTTGGCTCCGGCAAGATCGAAGAAGTCACCGCCATGCTCGACGAGCGTGATGCCGGTCTGGTCATCGTCGATCATCCGCTGACACCGGTCCAGCAGCGCAATCTCGAAAAGGAATGGAACGCCAAGGTCATCGACCGCACGGGTCTCATTCTCGAAATCTTCGGCCGCCGTGCCTCCACCAAGGAAGGCACGCTGCAGGTCGAACTTGCACATCTGAACTACCAGAAGGGCCGCCTGGTTCGCAGCTGGACCCACTTGGAACGCCAGCGCGGTGGTGCGGGCTTCATGGGGGGGCCGGGTGAAACCCAGATCGAAGCCGACCGACGCATGCTGCAGGACCGCATCGTCAAGCTCGAGAAGGAGCTGGAACAGGTCGTGCGCACCCGTCAGCTTCACCGGGCCAAGCGCCGCAAGGTGCCACATCCGATCGTGGCGCTGGTCGGCTATACCAATGCCGGCAAGTCGACCTTGTTCAATCGCATCACCGGCGCGGGCGTGCTTGCCGAAGACATGCTGTTTGCCACGCTTGATCCGACCCTGCGCCGGATGAAGCTGCCGCATGGCCGCACGGTCATTCTCTCCGACACCGTCGGCTTCATTTCCAATCTGCCGACCCATCTTGTCGCCGCCTTCCGTGCGACGCTGGAAGAGGTACTGGAAGCCGATCTGATCCTGCATGTGCGCGACATGGCCGACCCGGACAACGGCGCCCAGTCGGCCGACGTGCTGCGCATTCTCGACGATCTCGGCATCGACGAAAAGGAGCGCTCCGAGCGCATCATCGAAATCTGGAACAAGATCGACCGGCTCGATCCGGAAACCCATGACGCCATCATGCAGAAGGCCGAAGGCCGTGAGAATGTCATGTCCGTCTCGGCGATCACCGGCGAAGGTGTCGACAAGCTGCTGGACGTGATATCGGAACGTCTCTCGGGCGTCCTGACGGAAGCAACGATCACTATTCCCGCCGACAAACACGCTCTGATCTCCTGGGCCTATGAAAATGCCGTGGTCACCGGCCGCGAGGACCATGAGGACGGTTCCGTCAGCCTAGACGTGCGCCTGACCGAACGGCAGGCCGACGAGATGGAGCGCAAGCTGGGAAGCGGCCAGAAGCCGGACAAGGAAGACTGGGAGCGGTAGCGCTTCCGGTCCTCTGCCTTTGCCCCTGGGGACAAAGCCAGAGCCGAGCCTGCGATCTCGGCCGTAGCCAACACGCCAAGGGCTTCGCCCTCAAGAGAGCCGGCGCTCGATCTGTTTTGCCGCTTGCCAGAGTTCTTCCATCCGCTCCAGCGTTGCCGCCTTCAGATCTTCACCATTTGCATGAAGTTCTGTTTCTATATGATTGAAGCGGCGGCGAAATTTTGAATTCGTTCCACGCAGAGCCTGCTCCGGCTCCGCGCCGACATGCCGGCCGATATTGACCAGCGCGAAGATCAGGTCGCCAAGCTCGTCCGAGATCCTGTCCTGCTGGCCGGCCTTGAGCGCTTCGCGCAATTCGCCGATTTCCTCTTCGATCTTGTCGAGGATAGGTTCGGCCTCGGACCAGTCGAATCCCACTTTGGCCGCCTGTTCCTGCAGCTTCAGTGCTTCGGTCAATGCCGGAAAGCTTCGCTGCACACCGCCGAGATGGCCTTGCTTGAAATCGTCGCTGCCGCCGTTCTTGGCCCGCCGTTCGGCGCGCTCCAGTTTCTCTTGCCGCTTGATCGCATCCCATTGCAGCTTCACGGTTTCCGGCGTGTCGGCATCGGAACGGGCAAACACATGCGGATGCCGCCGGATCATCTTGGTGGTGATCGCGGTGACCACGGCGCCGAAGTTGAACAGTCCCGCCTCTTCGGCAATCCGGGCATGGAACACCACCTGCAGCAGCAGATCGCCGAGTTCGTCGCATAGATCGTCCGGATCATTGCGTTCGATCGCGTCGGCCACTTCATAGGCCTCCTCGATCGTATAGGGTTTGATCGTTTCGAAGGTCTGGACGATGTCCCAGGGGCAGCCGGTCTCGGGATTGCGCAGTGCCGCCATGATGTCGAGCAGGCGGGTTATGTCGGTCGAAGCTTCCATGATCTGTTCTGTGTCTCGCTGGCTCAGTTGAGCGGAATTTCGTTGTCGCCCTTGGTGGCCTGATAGGTGCCAGACAGCCGGTCATAGGCGGCGCGTATCCGGCTCACCTGCTCGAACAGCGCCGGGCGCTCGGAATCGTCTGCGGACGCCACCATCTCGATCATTGCATGGCTGAGCCAGAAGGCGTTCTGCCGGCGGTAGCCGCCAGGCTCCAACCCGAACACCTCCTTGAGGATCTTCAGGTCGTGCGGAATCGCAAACGCATCGCGGCTGTCTTCATGGCTGAAGAAGTAATAGAAATTGTCGAACCCGGCCCAGGTGATAGCCGACATGCACATGGTGCAGGGTTCGTGCGTCGAGAGAAAAATCAGATCCTTGGTGTTGGGCCGCTCGCCCAACTCGTAGAAACGCTTGAGCGCATGAACCTCGCCGTGCCAGAGCGGGTTCTCCAACTCGTTGTTCGTCTCGGCGATGACCAGCGACAGATCGGATTTGCGCAGGACCGCAGCGCCAAACACCTTGTTGCCCAAGGCAACGCCTTTGTCCGTCAGCGGCAGGATGTCATTCTCGATCACATCGAGAAGGCGTTTGGTGATGGCGAATGTCGTCAAAGTCGTGCCCCCGGTCTATCTTGCCCTGCAATCATATCGGCAATCATATCGACCCAAACGGCGACGCCGAAAGCAAAATCATTGTTCGTCTCCAGTTTTCTGTAATCGGGTATCGACGATTGTCCATGGAAATTGTGGTTGACACCGCTTCTGGTGAGTTTTGCTCGCAATGGCGAAAAGCCTAGTAAAGAAATATCCGCGGGCTGCGGGGAACGGATTTATCTTTCTTCAAATGCTGGTCGCAAAAGGTGATAGTGCAGCCCACTGGAATTGGGTTGACCATGGCAGAGAACGATTCACAGCTTTCGGTTTTTCCGGCCTTCTTCAAGGTCGAGAATGCGGTCGCCGCCGTTTTCGGCGACGGCGCGGAAGCCTATGCCAAGGCGCGTTTGCTGAAGAACACGAAAGCCCGGATCGTAGCCTATACGACCGCGCCGGAAGCCGATTATGCGGCCTTTCTCGCCCAGCATGACATTGCCCAGATCGCTGGACCTTTCGCGGCTGATCAGGTTGACGGCGCAAGGCTGGTCTTTGCTGCCACCGGCAATGCAGCGCTCGACCGCGATATCGTTGCGGCCGCGCGCGATGCGCGCATCCCGGCCAATGCCGTCGATCAGCCGGATTTTTGCGATTTCTACACACCCGCTCTGGTCAATCGCGCCCCGATCGCGGTCGCGATCGGTACGGAAGGCGTTGGTCCCGTGCTCGCACAGATGATCCGTGCCGATATCGACAGGCTGCTGCCCCGTTCGCTGGGCAAATTGGGCCGTCTTGCCAACGCCTACCGCGGTGCGGTTGATCGACTGGTGCCCCGTGGCGCTCCGCGCCGTCTTTTCTGGCGCGATTTCTTCAAGGGCAAGGTCGCCGACGCCGTCGAGGCGGGTGAGTTGAGCCATGCCCGACGCCAGGCAACGCGGCTGTTGCGCGACACGGCTGCGTCCAAGGTCGAGGGGCGCGTGTTCCTGGTCGGCGCCGGTCCGGGTGCCGAGGATCTGCTGACGCTGCGTGCGCACCGCTTGATGATGGAATGCGATGTGATCGTCTATGACGCCCTGGTGCCGCGCGAAGTGGTCGATATGGGCCGGCGTGATGCCGACCGTATCCCTGTCGGCAAGCGCAAGGGCTGTCATTCCAAGTCGCAGGGCGAAATCAACGATCTGCTCGTCGAACTCGGTCGCGAGGGAAAGCGCGTTGTGCGCCTGAAATCCGGTGATCCGCTGATCTTTGGCCGGGCGGGGGAAGAAATGGCTGCTCTGCGCCATGCTGGAATTCCTTATGAAATTGTCCCGGGTGTCACCTCTGCATTCGCCGCGGCCGCTGATTTTGAGCTGCCGCTGACCCTGCGTGGCGTATCATCCTCGCTGGTCTTCACCACCGGTCATGATCTCACCGGCGAGATTCTGCCGGATTGGGCGCGTCTGGCGCTGTCGGGCACGACGGTTGCCGTCTATATGGGCCGGACGGTCGCGGCCTCCGTCGCAGAACGGTTGATGGCCGCAGGCCTCGCAGAGGATACGACGGTCGCGGTCGTCGAGAATGCTGGCCGTCGTGATAGTCGGCGGCTGCACGGCACCTTGAAGGAATTGCCCGGACTGGAAGCTCGCACGGAGCTGACTGGGCCGGTAATGGTAATCATCGGCGACGCTGTTGCCGGCGCCGACTTTAGTCGTTCCGAACCGCTCGGAGCGCGCCAGTCGGCTGAACTTGAAAGCGCGAGGAACTAACCATGGCTGACAAAGTCTTGACCGCCAACCGGCTGACCGACGGGATCGCTGTCTGGCTTGATGCCAGCGGCCAGTGGACCGAGCGTCTGCAGGATGCTTTTGTCGCACGCCACACGGAAGCTGTAGATGCACTGGAAGTGGCCGGCAAGCAGGCTTTCGCCAGCAACATCGTTGTCGACGTCAATGTCATCGATATCGAGGAAAAAGGCGGTCTTCTCCGCCCGCTGCGCCTTCGTGAACGCATCCGCGCCGAGGGTCCCACCATTGCTTATGCCGAGGGTCATGGTTATGCCGACCCCGCATTCATTGCCGCCTGAGGCCTGAGGTAAGACATGTATCGTTACGATGAATTCGACCACGCTTTCGTTTCGGCGCGCGTAGAGCAGTTTCGCGACCAGGTGAACCGCCGCCTGACGGGGGAACTGGCCGAGGACGCCTTCAAGCCGCTTCGGCTGATGAACGGCGTCTATCTGCAACTGCACGCCTACATGCTGCGCGTCGCCATTCCCTATGGCACGCTGAACTCCAGGCAGATGCGCATGCTCGCCCATGTCGCCCGCAAATATGACCGCGGCTACGGACATTTCACCACCCGCCAGAACATCCAGTATAACTGGCCGAAGCTGTCCGACACGCCGGATATCCTGAGCGAGTTGGCAAGCGTCGAAATGCACGCCATCCAGACATCGGGCAACTGCATTCGCAACGTCACGGCCGACCATTTCGCCGGTGCTGCCGCCGACGAGGTCGCCGATCCGCGCCCCTACGCTGAAATCCTGCGCCAGTGGTCGTCGCTGCATCCGGAATTCTCCTTCCTGCCACGCAAGTTCAAGATCGCCGTCACCGGCGCCCCAAGCGACCGCGCGGCCATCCAGGTGCATGACATCGGCCTGCACCTGAAGAAGAACGAAGCGGGCGAACTCGGCTTTGCCGTCTATGTCGGTGGCGGCCAGGGCCGCACGCCGCTGATCGCCAAGAAGATCCGCGACTTCCTGCCGGAAGCCGATCTGCTGACCTATGTCACGGCGATTGTCCGCGTCTACAACCTCAATGGCCGCCGCGACAACAAGTACAAGGCCCGCATCAAGATTCTCGTGCATGAAACCGGCGCCGAGGAACTGACGCGCCAGGTCGAGGCCGAGTTCGACCAGATCCGCGACAGCGAACTGAAGCTGCCGGAAGCCGATATCCGGTCGATCGAAGCCTATTTCGCACCACCGGCTCTCGCCGATCGTGCCGAAGGCTGGGAGGCTCTCGCCCGCGCCAAGAAGGCTGACGCAGCCTTTGCTGTGTGGGTTGGCCAGAATGTCCAGCCGCACACTCATCCCGATTACGGCATGGTCACCATCTCGCTGAAGCCGATCGGCGGCACGCCGGGAGATGCATCGGATGCCCAGATGGATCTGGTCGCCGATATCGCCGAACGTTATGCCTTTGACGAGATCCGTGTCAGCCATGAGCAGAACCTGATCCTGCCGCATGTCGCCATGGGCGATCTCTACGCGGTCTATCAGGCGCTGGAAAAGTCAGGTCTGGCCACCGCCAACGCCGGCTTGATCACCGACATGATTGCCTGTCCGGGCCTGGACTACTGCGCTTTGGCCAATGCTCGGTCGATCCCGGTGGCCCAGGAAATTTCCCTGCGCTTCGGCTCGCAGGCCCGCCAGGCTGAAATCGGCGAACTGAAGATCAAGATTTCCGGCTGCATCAACGCCTGCGGTCACCACCATGTCGGCCATATCGGCCTGCTGGGGGTCGAGAAGAAGGGCGCCGAGCTCTATCAGATTACGCTTGGCGGCTCGGGGGACGAGAATTCGTCGATCGGCGAAATCATCGGCCGTGGCTTCGAGCCGGAAAAGGTCACTGACGCCATCGAGACCATCGTCGACACCTATCTCGGCCTGCGGCTTGATCCGAAGGAAACCTTCCTTCTGGCCTATCGTCGCGTCGGCCCCAAGCCGTTCAAGGATGCCCTCTACGGTGCGACGGCGGAAGCCGCGTAAGGATGACTGAAACTATGACCAAGATTTGGAAAGAAACCGGTTTCGTCGCCAAGGATGGCTGGGTCATCGAAACCGACGAGGTGAAGGCCGGCGAGGGCGAAACGCCGATCTATGCACTCGACGCCTTTCTTGCATCGGCGGCCGAGACAAATGAGGGTGGCTTCGGTGTTCTGGTCGCGCCGGCCGATGATGTGCGCAAGCTTGAACCTTATCTCGACCGTATCGCCCTGATTGCCATTGCCTTCCCGGCGTTCAGTGATGGTCGTGGTTTCAGCCATGCCGCATTGCTGCGCGAACGCCTTGATTATCAGGGCGAATTGCGTGCCGTCGGCGATGTGTTGATCGACCAGGTCCCCTTGATGCTGCGCACCGGTTTCGACAGTTTTGCCGTCACCAACGAAACCGCGCTGAAACGGCTGGACGAACACTGTCTGATGGGCGTTGCCCAGCAATATCAGCCAACGGCGCGGTCTTCCAAGACGGCTGCCGGCTTTAGCTGGCGTCGGATCGGCTCGACCGGCGCTTGAAACAGAATAAACAGCCTATGTGACGGCGGCGCTTTGACCGGGGTCAAGGACGCTGCCTTTGCTTTCAGGCATCCCTTGGCTGCAAAAACTGCATGCCGGCTGAATTGTGGCATGGCGAAGTCTGCTTTATAGGCTGCCCCACGCGACCGAACGATAGGACCGACAGCCTATGAATGCTCTTGTGAAGACCGACAATGCCGAAATGATCGTGCCCGACGGCGTCTACGCCGAAACGGTCCTGAGCGTGACGCATTACACCGACCATCTGTTCCGCTTCCGCATGACCCGTCCGGCAGGCTTCCGCTTCCGCTCGGGCGAATTCGCCATGATCGGACTGATGGTCGAAGGCAAGCCGATCTACCGTGCCTATTCGATTGCCAGCCCATCCTGGGACGAAGAACTCGAATTCTTTTCGATCAAGGTTCAGGAAGGTCCACTGACCCAGCACCTGCAGCGGATTCAGCCGGGTGACAAGGTCCTGATGCGGAAGAAGTCCACCGGCACCCTGGTGCTGGATGCGTTGACCCCCGGCAAGCGGCTGTACATGTTTTCCACCGGCACGGGCATTGCGCCTTTCGCCAGCCTGATCCGTGATCCGGAAACCTATGAGAAGTTTGAGGAAGTCATCCTCACCCACACCTGCCGTGACATCGCCGAACTGAAATACGGCTTCGATCTGGTCGAGGAAATCAGGAACCATGAGTTCCTTGCGGAAGTTGTTGGCGACAAACTGAAGCACTATGCCACAGTGACCCGCGAGAATTATCCGTTCATGGGCCGCATCACCGACCTGATGGAAAGCGGCAAGATGTTTGCCGACCTCGGTGTGCCGGCGCTTGATCCGGCAATCGACCGCGGCATGATCTGCGGTTCAACCGCGATGCTGAAGGATACCAAGGCGATCCTTGAAAAGGCAGGTTTGACCGAAGGCGCCAACAACAAACCCGCCGAATTCGTCATCGAGCGCGCCTTCGTCGGCTGAGATTTTTACCGTATCGACCGCATGAAACGCCCGGCTTGTCCGGGCGTTTTGCATACAAGGGTCAGTGTTCGCTGAGATAACCAATCAGGTTCGCCGTCGCGCGTTCAGCCTCGACGCTTTTGTCCTGTTGGATTGCGTCGATGACCGCGACATGCAGCGCCACGGACCGCTCCATCTTGTCCAACGTCGCCGTGCTGTACCACAGGCGCCTCGAATGGGTCTGAAGCGGTGCCAGTGCCGTAGTCAGGAAGCAGTTCGGGCAGGCTGTTTCGATCAGGACGTCGAAAGCCTTGTCCGCTCTGAGGAAGCCATCGAAATCGCCGGATGCTGCCGCATCTGTCATTTTGGCGGCACAGCCCGCGAGCTCGGCCTTGATCTCGGCGCTGGCCGCTTCGGCAGCAAGCCGGACGGCATAGGGTTCGAGACGAACACGCACTGCCATGATCGAGCGATGGTCGTAAGGCTTGATTTCGGATATCTGCAGCCCGACGCGTGGACGAACCACCGTCAGCCCCTGCCATTCAAGCTTTTGAATTGCCTCTCTCACCGGCGTTCGCCCGAAACCGGAAGCCTCGATTAGTTCCCTTTCGCTGACCGTTGCACCGGGCTTGAGCGTCAACATGACGATCTGTCGTTCAAGTTCAAGATAGGCAAGGTGGCTTTGCGAGGGGCTTTTGTTCGGCATGCGCGCTCCACTGATATACTAGAATGTTGCACGCAGCAGATGGTATGGCAAGCCGAGCCAACTCGCCGCTATTCATGGCGCAGCGCCTCGATCGGGTTCAATTGCGCCGCACGCCGTGCCGGAAAATAGCCGAAGACCATGCCGATAATCGCCGAAAAAGCGAAGGCAAGCAGCACGATCGACGGGCTGACAACAAAGGGTACCGACATCAGGGAAACGGCCGTGTAGGCGATCGTGAGCCCAAGCGCGATACCAACGACACCGCCAAACACCGACAGTGTCACCGCCTCGACGAGAAATTGCATCAGAACCTGGCTTTCCACAGCGCCGATCGCCAGACGGATGCCGATCTCCCGGGTTCGTTCCGTGACAGATACCAGCATGATGTTCATGATGCCGATGCCGCCGACCAGGAGCGAGACGGCCGCCACCGCCCCCAGCAGGCCGGTCATCAGGGTGGTGGTGCCGGTGAGCGTTGCGGCCATCTGGGTCATGTCGTTGACGCTGAAGTCGTCGTCGCGTCCGGCAACGATCTTGCGACGTTCCCGCAGCAACAGTTCGACATTGGCCTGGACCTTGGAGGTCGAGACGCCGTCCTCAGCCGACAACATGATGCTGGAAACGTCCTGCGATCCACCGATCCGCCGCTGGAAGACCTTGAGCGGCATCATCACAACGTCGTCCTGGTCGCTGCCCATGCCGCTCTGGCCCTTTTTCGCCAGTGTACCGATGATTTCGCAGGCGACGTTATCGACTCGGATCGTCTGTTCAAGTGCGGGTGTCGATCCGAACAGCTTGGAACGCACGGTTTCGCCGATCAGGCAGACCGCCTGTCCGCCGCGTTCCTCGGAGGCGAGAAAGGTACGGCCGCTGGCCAGGGCCCAGTCTTGTGCGACGAGATAGTCGCCGACGGTGCCGATGATCGTCGTCGCGCGGCTCTCCCCGCCGAAGATGACCGTCTGGCTGGATTGATTGACGCCGGCGACCGCTCGCAATCCACCAACCTGGTCTCGGATGGCTTCGACATCCCGTTCCGAGAATTTCTTCGCATCGGCGCTGGCGCGGCCGGGACCGAACTGCCCGGGGCGGACAAACAGCAGATTGGTCCCGAGTTTGGAGATCTCCGACGTCACCTGTGCGGTCGTACCATTGCCGATCGTTACCATGGCGATGACCGCCGCAACGCCAATCACGACGCCGAGCACGGTCAGGAACGAGCGCAGCAGGTTGCGGGTAATTGCCCGAAGCGCAAGTTTGATCGTTTCAGTAAACATCAGCCGCCGCCTCCGTCGATTTGCTGTCGGATTGAAGTCGCCCGTCGATGAAGCGTAAGGTGCGCTTGGCATAGGCCGCTATGTCGTCTTCATGGGTCACCATGATCACGGTAATCCCGCGATCCCGGTTCAACGATGTGATCAGGTCCATGATTTCGCGGCTGGTCTTCGTGTCGAGATTGCCCGTTGGTTCGTCCGCCAAAAGGATTGCCGGCTTGGTGACGATGGCGCGGGCAATCGCAACGCGCTGCTGCTGGCCGCCGGAAAGCTCCTGTGTCGTGTGGTTTTCGCGTCCGGCAAGACCGACCTGGGCCAAGGCCTCGAGTGCCTGGCTGCGCCTTTGGCGCGCATCCATGCCGCGATAGATCAACGGCAGTTCGACATTTTCCACCGCCGAGGTGCGCGCCAGAAGGTTGAACCCCTGGAAGACGAATCCAAGCATGTGGCGGCGCAGCAGCGTATATTGTGATCGGTCGAACCCGGTCGTTTCCAGGCCCTGGAACAGATACTGTCCCGAGCTTGGCACATCGAGGAAGCCGAGGATGTTCATCGCCGTGGACTTGCCCGATCCCGATGGTCCCATAATGGCGACGAATTCATGCGCCTCGATCGTCAGGTCGATGCAGTCCAAGGCACGAATGGTGGCTTCGCCGCGCCCATAGAGTTTGGAAATCTGGCGAAACTGGATCAGAGGGGCAGGGGCCATGTGGGCGTCCTCAGCTCTTCTTTTCGGTGGAGTCGGTCACCAGCGGATCGCCTTCGGCAATATCGCCCTTCACCAGGACGGTGTTCTGGCCATCACTGGCACCGATCTCGACATTGACCGCGGCAGGCACGCCATTGCGCAGCACCCAGACCGTGCGTTCGCTGCCTGTCGGCTGGGGCGTGGTCAGCGAGCCCATGCGCGGTGGCCGGAACAGGCTGAAAATTCCCCTGCCACCGCCTCCGCTGGTGGTGGTGACAGGCGGCGAATAGCGCAGCGCTGCATTGGGAATCAGCAGCGCGCCCGCAATCGACTGCGTCACGATATCCGCGGTTGCCGTCATGCCCTGGCGCAGCACCATGTCGTCATTGCGCACCGACAGGATGCCCTTGTAGGTCACGACATCGTTGACGGTCTCCGAAGCGTAGCGGACCGAGGTGATTTCCGCCGGGAACCGCTTGTCGGGAAAGGCATCGACGGTGAAGGTGGCCGTCTGACCGACAGCAACCTGCCCGACGTCCGCTTCGTCGATCGAAACCTGCAGTTCCATCTCGCGGAGATCGCCGGCCAATGTAAAGAGTGTCGGGGCTTCCAGCGAGGCGGCGACGGTCGCGCCGGGATCGACATCGCGCGCCAGCACGATGCCGTCGATCGGCGAGACGATGGTCGCCTTGCTCAGCGAAAGTTTCGACTGTTCAAGCGTGGCTTCGGCAGCCAGAACATTGGCCTCGGCACTCGCTTTGGTCGCCACAGACGCTTCATAGTTGAACGCGGCCGAATCGAGGTCCTGCTGGCTGGATACGCGGCTGGATACCAGCGCCTTCAGCCGGTCGTAACTTGCCTTGGCAGACAGGCGGTCGGCTTCGGCCTTTGAAACGCTGGCCTTCGCCGCCGCCAATGCTGCTTCTGAACCCTTGAGTTCCGCGGTCAGCTTGGCGGTGTCGAGACGCGCGAGCACTTCGCCCTTTTTGACCTGCGTATTTTCGGCGACAAGCACTTCGCGAACGGTGCCGGACTGCTCGCTCGACACATCGACCTGCACGGTTGGTTCGACGGATCCCGTGGCCGTGACCATCACGGTGAGCTCGCCCTTCTTCACTTCGGCCGTCGCATAGGTATAGGACGGCGTGCGTGTTGTCAGCGTGAAGATGCCGTAGGCAGCACCAACAGCCAGCACCAGCAGGGCGATCCGCAAAGCCCAACGCGGTCTGTTGCCGCGCGGGGCGCCGATCAGTGCCCTGAGTTCGTCGCGAGCCTGGGTTGCGTCTTGCGAATTGCTGTCTGTATCGATCGTCACGAAGGCACCATTGTCATGTTGTTGCACAGAGGATGCCGCCTCCCGCAGTTTCTGTCTTGATCGGAATCAAATGCCGGGAGTGGCCGCCGCCTATGTTTGCGGTCTTTCCATGGAAAACCACAAAACCCCAGTGAATATTTGGTAAGGATCGACCGGTCGCGGATTGTCCAGCACGATTGTGTTCAAACGAACAGACGCAGGAGGAATGTCGCCATGAGCGCTATGCCGACAATGCCGAAAAAGGCGATCACGCCGATTTCCGCGAGCGTCGGGTCCTTGCGCATGCGTCGCAACGTGCCCTCGACCCGGGCATCTTCCTGACGCAGCACCATTTGCGTATCGGCAAGCTCGATCACCGCAGAGATCACCTGTTCGACACCCCAGCCTGCCTTCACACCGCGATTGACCAGCTCCAGAAACGCGTCCTCCATCGCTTCCTGGCACTCGATCGGGTGCTCGGGATCGGATGTCTGCGTTTTAGGCGAGCGGATTTGAGCCATGGCGATAGAATACCGGATTAAAAGGGCAGCCTGGGAGTTCCGGAAAAAAGTGTCACGACCGACGTACACGCAACCCGTACTCGGGTCCAGTGTTGATGATCGGGGCCGCCTTGGGACATGCCAGCGTCATCGGTCAATGGCCTTCACCAAGATTAATCAACATAAGCTATTGATTTTATGGTGAGAGCGCAGGGATTCGAACCCTGGACCTACTGATTAAAAGTCAGTTGCTCTACCGGCTGAGCTACGCTCTCCCACCCGGGGTTTTGGCCCCGCCTTTGGAAGTGCGCGGAACATAGGCAGGCGACCCCATCCGGTCAACCGGTAAAATGCGTTCTGCGCAAGGAAAAAGTCCTTTTGTCGCAACGAACGCAAAGGTGATTGGCAAGCGACCATGCGGCCGGATAGGAAGAGCGCCAATTCGTTTGCCGATCTCGTTCAATGTGGAGCCGTGTGTGTCGATCGCCGATATTTCGTTCGTCAGCGCGCTTCTGGCGGGTGCCCTGTCCTTCCTCTCGCCTTGCGTTCTGCCTCTCGTTCCGCCTTATCTCTGCTACATGGCGGGAATTTCGGTCGACCAGTTCCGCGCGGGTGAAGAGACGCAGAACGCCGCAGCCCGTCGCACGGTTTTTCTGACATCGCTGGTCTTTACGCTCGGTTTTGCCACGGTTTTCATCGCACTGGGGGCCGGTGCCTCGACGATTGGCGGGCTTTTGCGTCAGCATCTCGATCTGCTGGCCAAGATCGGCGGCGCCATCATCATCGTCATGGGCCTGAATTTCCTCGGGGTCTTCCGGCTTGGCATTCTGTCGTCGGAAATGCGGTTTGCCGGCGGCGGTAAGCCGGCAACGCTGTCGGGCGCCTATGTTATGGGGCTCGCGTTTGCCTTTGGCTGGACGCCCTGCATCGGTCCAGTCCTCGGCGCCATTCTCGGCGTTGCCGCCTCCAAGCAGACGGTGGGCGACGGCGCTTTGCTGCTTGCGATCTATTCGCTGGGCCTCGCCGTGCCCTTCTGGATCGCCGCCGGTTTCTCCGGCGCCTTCATGCGCTTCCTCGGGCGCTTCCGACGGCATCTCGGCATGGTCGAAAAGATCATGGGCGGCTTGTTGGTGCTGACCGGCCTTGCCTTCATCTTCGGCTATATTTCCGACATGGCAATCTGGTTCCAGCAGACCTTTCCAATTCTCTCGCAAATCGGCTAAGTCCCGATCAGGCGCATGCGATGCGCGGTGAAGGGAGAATCGCCCGATGGCTGACATCGTCGCGTTGGTGCTGCCGTTCTTCGGCCTGATCCTGATCGGTTATGTTTCCGGCCGGATCGCTGGGCACCCTGCTGAAGCACTCGGCTGGCTGAATTTTTTCGTGATCTACGTCACATTGCCGGCGCTGTTCTTCAAGCTCGTGTCGCGCACGCCGATCGAGCAATTGACCCGAATCGATTTCATCGCCGCCGCCCTTGCCTCGACCTATACGATCTTCGTCCTGGTCTTTGTCATCGGACGCTATATTCGCGGCAACACGATCGCCGAATGCACCGTTCAGGCCCTGGCCGGCTCTTACGGCAATATCGGCTATATGGGCCCGGGTCTGGCACTTCTCGCTTTCGGCGAGAAGGCCGCCGTACCGGTGGCATTGGTCTTCTGCTTTGAAAACGCTGCGCATTTCATCGCGGCCCCGGCGCTGATGGCCTTTGCCGGCGGCGACAGGAGACCGCCCTTGCAACTGGCGCTCGATGTGGCGCGCAAGATCGTCACGCACCCGTTCATCATTGCAACCTTGATCGGCTTTGTTGCGGCAGCCTTTGCCTTCGAGCCGCCCATCGCGTTACAACGGCTGATCGACTACCTGGCCCAAGCCGCCGCCCCATGTGCGCTGTTTGCCATGGGCGTGACGCTGGCGTTGCGGCCGCTGAAGCGCATCCCGGTCGAGATCGGCTATATCGTGCCGATCAAGCTCGTCCTGCACCCGGTGCTGGTCTATGTCGTCCTGAGCTTTGTCGGCAATTTCGATCCGCTCTGGCTCTATACGGCGATCCTGCTCGCCTCGTTGCCGACCGCCACCAATGTCTTCGTTATCGGCCAGCAATATGGCGTCTGGCAGGAGCGCGCCTCCGCAACGATCCTGATCACCACGGTGATTTCGGTATTTTCCGTTTCTGCCCTGCTGTTTGCGATCAAGGGTGGCGTTTTACCGCCGGATCTTTTCCCGTAACATTTGCGGCAGGCTTTTCAATCCGCGACCGGGTGCGACCCCTTCCTGCATGACCAGATTGCGCAGCGGCGCAAAACTTGCCAGCACCTGCAGACCCGCCGCCCGCATCATCTGCACCGGCAGCAGGCCAGAGAGAAGCGAGCGGTTCAACAGATCGACGCTGACGGTACGGCTGGAAATATCGAGGCGCCGCTTGCGGTCGAAGCGATCGCCGGCTGTGGCCTTGATCTGATCGCCGTTGCGGTCAATCAGGATGTCTTCCAGCGCTGCAATATCACGAAGGCTGAGATTGAGCCCCTGTGCACCGATTGGCGGGAATGCATGACCTGCTTCACCGATAAAGGCGGCACGACCACGACCATAATGATTGGCCGTCATTCCGGACAATGGCCAGGCTTGTGCGCCGTCCTCGACCGTGACCTTGCCGAGCAGCGACTGCATCCGGCTTTCCACTTCTCCCGACAGGCTCGCCGTATCAAGTGCGAGCAGGCGCTCGGCTTCTGCGGGCGTGACTACCCAGACAAGGCTGGAGCGCAGGCCGGGCAGGGGCACTTGTGTAAACGGCCCTGATTCGGTGTGGAATTCCGTCGATGTGTTCTGGTGCGGCAGCGTGTGGGCAAGATTCAGCACCACGGCCGTCTGCGGATAGGACCAGGTCTTGACCCCGACGCCGGCGCTGCCGCGGGTTTTCGACTTCCGGCCATCAGCGCCGATGACGAAGTCCGCCGTGATGATCTCGTCCGGCGGCAGGCGAACGGTCACAGAATCGTCGGCGATCTCGATCGCCTCCGCCGCGACGGAAAGGCGCTCGATCAGCGGTTCCCTCGAAACGGCCCGCGAGAGTTCTGCGACCAGTGCGGAATTCGGAATATTGAACCCGAAAGCCGGAAGGTCTATTTCAGCGCTGCGGAAAGCAACCGTCGGCGCGCGCAGCAAGCGCTTGGTCCCGTCAATGATCTGCATCGTCGACAGCGCGGCCGCCTTGCCGCGCAGCCCATCCCAGAGGCCGAGGCGCTCCATCATCGTCAGCGATTGATGCATCAGGGCGGTGGTGCGCCGGTCGGAGCCATCCGTCTCAGGCCCGATCAGCGCCACGCGCCGGCCGCCGCGCGCCATGGCGATGGCCGCGATCTGGCCGGCAGGCCCCGCTCCAATAACGGCAATGTCGTAGTGTTTCATGGTATCTGCGTCCAATCAGGCAAATGCATCTCGCTATTTAGAGCGCTTGCGCGGCGAAATCCATGGGCCGTTTTGGCGCAGTGGGTCGGTTGGCGACCGTCTTGGTCCCTTTGTTGTTTTTGCGGTAAAACCGGTCATGCATCCGCTCCTCTGTTGCAAATGACAGGATTTCATCGGATACCGAGGTCACCGGACGGCTTATAGCTTGGAGCAGGGATGAAGATCTTCAATTACAAACGGGTTCCCTATGCGGAAATCCGCGCGTTTTCGGTCCATATCCTGACCGCATCCGGATCTTTTCTGGCATTTTTGGGTGTTGTTGCCGCAGCCGAACATCGCTTCGTCGATATGTTCTGGTGGCTTGGGCTGGCGCTTCTGGTCGATGGCATTGACGGCCCGATCGCCCGCAAGGTTCGCGTCAAGGAAGTGCTGCCCAACTGGTCGGGAGATACGCTCGACAATATCATCGACTACGTCACCTATGTGCTGCTGCCCGCCTTTGCGCTCTATCAGAGCGGCATGATCGGGGAACCGTGGTCCTTCGTTGCCGCGGGCCTGATCGTGGTCTCGAGCGCGATCTATTATGCCGACATGGGCATGAAGACGGACGAATATTTCTTCTCGGGCTTTCCCGTGGTCTGGAACATGTTGGTCTTTACCCTTTTTGTCATCGATGCGAGTGCGACGACAGCGTTTGTCGTCGTTCTGGTCTCCGTCGTCCTGACCTTCCTGCCGATCCATTTTCTTCATCCGGTGCGGGTCAAGCGCCTGCGTGGACTTAACATGGCGGTGTTTCTGCTCTGGTGCGCTTTTGGCGGATATGCGCTTCTGCTGCATTTCGATACCCCGTCCTGGGTGGTTGCTGGCACGGTTATCTCGGGCCTCTATCTGTACCTGATCGGCGGAATCCTGCAGTTTTTCCCGAGCCTTGGCCGCACCGCAGACTAGTGCTGCAAGCTTGCCTGCGCAAAACCAAAAAAAACTCCTGCCTATATATTGTGCGGCGCGGCAAACCGGTTATGAATTGAGCTGCGGACCGGGCGCAAGACCCGGCCTGGGAGCTTGGTAGTGCAAGGGGGACATGTGGCGAACGACCAATCGACAGGCGAATTGCCGCTTCTGTCCGTGCGCGGCCTCAGTAAGCTGTTCGGCAGCTTCAAGGCTTGCGACGGCATCGATCTCGATATCGGCCACGGCGAGATTCACGCACTTCTCGGTGAAAATGGTGCGGGAAAATCCACCCTCGTCAAGATGCTGTTCGGTATCCTCGCCCCATCGGCGGGATCGATTTCCTGGCAGGGAGCCGAGACCGTTGTCGCCAATCCGGCAGCGGCCCGCCGTCTTGGCATCGGCATGGTGTTTCAACATTTTTCGCTGTTCGAGGCGCTGACGGTCGCCGAAAATATCGCGCTGTCGCTCGATGAGAAGATCTCGATTGCGGACCTCTCCAAGAAGGCGGCCGAACTCTCGATCGCCTATGGTCTGCCGCTCGATCCCGACGCCCACGTTGCCGATCTGTCGGTCGGTGAACGCCAACGCATCGAGATCGTCCGCGCCCTCCTGCAAAATCCCAAGCTGATCATTCTTGATGAGCCAACATCGGTTCTGACGCCGCAGGAAGCCGATCGCTTGTTCGAGACCTTGTTCAAGCTCAGGGCCGAAGGCCGCTCGGTTCTCTATATCAGCCACAGATTGGAAGAGGTTCAGCGCATTTGCGACCGGGCGACCGTCCTGCGTCATGGCAAGGTTACCGGCGTCTGCGATCCGCGCAAGGAAACGCCGGCTTCGCTCGCCCGCATGATGGTCGGTGCCGAGGTTGCCGGCGTCGAAAAAGTCGAGCCGCCTGCCGACGGTGTGCTGCAGCTCGAAGTCACAAGCCTGTCGGTAAGCCCGCGCTCACCCTTTGCCATGCCGCTCAAATCGGTATCGATGCAGGTGCGTGCCGGCGAAGTTCTGGCGATCGCCGGTGTTGCCGGCAATGGACAGAGTGAATTGTTTGATGCGCTGTCCGGCGAATATCCGGTCGAGAGCGCCGATGCGATCCGCATTCGCGGCCGGTCGGTCGGTCGGCTCGGCATCAACGAGCGCCGCTTGTTGGGCGCCGGCTTCGTTCCCGAGGAGCGCCATGGCCATGCCGCCGTGCCGGCG
Source organism: Rhizobium sp. CECT 9324 (assembly GCF_918741265.1). Lineage (NCBI taxonomy): Bacteria > Pseudomonadati > Pseudomonadota > Alphaproteobacteria > Hyphomicrobiales > Rhizobiaceae > Rhizobium > Rhizobium sp. CECT 9324. The sequence continues at coordinate 2,396,193 of NZ_CAKKMZ010000001.1, forward strand.
ATGAGCCTTTCGGAGAACCTGTTCCTGTCGCGCAATGCCTCCGATCGCAAGGCCTATTTGGCCGGCGGCAAGCTCGGATTGATCCGCCACGGCCTCGTGCAACAAGCCGCACGCCGCATTTCGAAAATGATGGATGTGCGCAAGAGCGGCGATGATCCAGCCGCAGGCTCGCTGTCGGGGGGCAATCTGCAGAAATTCATCGTCGGGCGCGAACTTGACCGTCAGCCCTCCGTGCTGGTCGTCAACCAGCCGACCTGGGGCGTCGACGCTGGCGCCGCAAGCCGCATCCGTCAGGCGCTGGTCGATCTTGCCAAAAGCGGTTCGGCCGTGGTGGTGATCAGCCAGGATCTCGACGAAATCTTTGAAGTGGCGACCAGCATTGCCGCGATCTCCGAGGGAAAACTGTCTGCTGTCCATCCGGCCGGCAGCATGAACCGCGAGAAAATCGGCATCCTCATGGGTGGCATGCATGGTTTGGAGACAACGCATGCGCATTGAACTTGAACGCCGCCCGCGCCAGTCGGCGCTGTTTGCCATTGTGTCGCCCTTGCTGGCACTGGCGCTTACGGTCGTCTTTGGCGGCATCATGTTTGCGCTGCTCGGCAAGGATCCTGTTTCTGCGCTCTACAGCTTCTTCATCGAGCCGCTTCTCGAGGTCTGGTCGCTGCACGAACTGGCGATCAAGGCCGGTCCGCTAATCCTGATCGCCGTCGGCCTTTCGGTCTGTTATCGCTCGAACAACTGGAACATCGGCGCCGAGGGCCAGTTCACCATCGGCGCGATCACCGGCTCGATCCTGCCGATCATCTTCTACGAATGGCATTCGCCCTTCCTGCTGCCGCTGATGATGGTCATGGGCGCGTTGGGTGGCGCCGCCTATGCCGGCATTCCGGCCCTGCTCAAGACGCGTTTCAACACCAACGAGATCCTGACCAGCCTGATGCTGGTCTATATCGCCCAGCTTTTCCTCGACTGGCTGGTGCGCGGCGCCTGGCGTGATCCCGGTGGCTACAATTTCCCGCAGAGCCGCAGCTTTGTCAGCGAAGCCGTGTTGCCGGAAATCCTCTCCTCGTCCGGCCGCGCCCACTGGGGTTTTGCCTTCGCGCTGATTGCCGCGGTCGCCGTCTGGTTCATGATGCGCTACACGCTGAAGGGCTTCCAGATCGTCGTCCTCGGTCAGTCCGAGCGGGCAGGGCGCTTCGCCGGCTTCTCGACACGCGGCATGGTCTGGTTCTCGATGCTGTTTTCCGGCGCACTCGCCGGTCTCGCCGGTATTTCCGAAGTCTCCGGCTCCATCGGCCACCTGCAGCCGTCGATCTCGCCCGGCTATGGCTTCACCGCGATCATCGTCGCCTTTCTCGGCCGTCTCAATCCGCTCGGCATCGTCGCCGCGGGCCTCGTGCTGGCACTGACCTATCTTGGTGGTGAAGGCGCGCAGCTGTCGATCGGCGTCTCCGACAAGGTGACCCGCGTCTTCCAGGGGCTATTGCTGTTCTTCGTGCTCTCCTGCGATACGCTCATTCTCTACAAGGTCCGCATCGTTTTCGACCGGGGTCGCAAGCTTGTCGGCGGGAGCGCGTCATGATTATCGAAGCGATCCTGCTGACCGTCATCACCGCCTCGACGCCGCTGGTCATCGCAGCCCTCGGCGAGCTGGTCACCGAGCGCTCGGGTGTGCTCAATCTCGGCGTCGAAGGCATGATGATCATCGGCGCCGTCTGCGCCTTTGCCGCGGCTCAGGCTTCCGGATCTCCCTTCATCGGCGTACTGGCCGGCATTCTGGCGGGGGCGGCCTTCTCGCTGCTCTTCGGCTTCCTGACCCTGACGCTGGTCGCCAACCAGGTTGCAACCGGTCTCGCACTGACCATTCTCGGCCTCGGCGTATCCGGCATGGTCGGCGAGAGCCTCGTCGGCGTACCCGGCGTCAAGCTGGCACCGATCACCATCCCCGTTCTTGCCGATATCCCGATCGTTGGGCCGCTGTTTTTCAAGCAGGACATCATCTTCTATCTGTCGATCGCCCTGGTGGTCGGGGTCAACTGGTTCCTGTTCAAGAGCCGTGCAGGCCTGAAACTGCGGGCCATCGGCGACAGCCATGGTTCGGCCCATACGCTCGGCCTGCCGGTCATCCGCACACGTTATCTCGCGGTCATGTTCGGCGGCGCCTGTGCCGGTCTTGCCGGTGCCCAGCTGTCGCTGGTCTACACGCCGCAATGGGTGGAAAACATGTCGGCCGGCCGCGGCTGGATTGCGCTGGCGCTGGTGGTTTTCGCCGCTTGGCGACCTTGGCGCCTGCTGGCTGGCGGCTATCTGTTCGGCGCGGTGACCATCGGCCAGCTGCATGCCCAGGCCTTCGGGATCGGTCTGCCGTCGCAGTTTCTGTCGGCGCTGCCCTATGCCGCGACCATTGTCGTCCTGATCATTATCTCCCATAATCGGCGCACGACGCTGATCAATACACCGGCGTCCTTGGGCAAGCCCTTCGTGCCGGATCGTTAAACGAAAACAAAAGCTTCAATCTAACCAGACAGGGGTACATCATGAAGAAATTCCTCCTCGCGCTTGCCGCCTCGGCAGCAGCGCTTGCTGCGGTCGCAGCACCGGCTTCGGCTCAGGACAAGACGAAGATCTGCTTCGTCTATGTCGGCACCAAGACCGACGGTGGTTGGACGCAGGCGCATGACATCGGCCGCCAGGAATTGCAGGCGCATTTCGGCGACAAGATCGAGACCCCGTTCCTCGAAAGCGTTCCGGAAGGTCCCGACGCCGAGCGCGCCATCGAGCGCATGGCCCGTTCCGGCTGCGCCATGGTCTTCTCCACTTCGTTCGGCTTCATGGATGCGACGCTGAAGGTTGCCGAGAAGTTTCCGGACGTGAAGTTCGAACATGCGACCGGCTACAAGACCGCGGCCAATGTCGCCACCTACAATTCGCGTTTCTATGAAGGTCGCTTCATCAACGGTCAGATCGCCGGCAAGATGTCGAAGAAGGGTGTCGCTGGTTACATCGCCTCGTTCCCGATCCCGGAAGTGGTTGGCGGCATCAATGCCTTCCTGCACGGTGCGCGCACGGTAAACCCTGAATTCAAGTTGAAGGTCATCTGGGTCAACACCTGGTTCGACCCCGGCAAGGAAGCCGATGCCGCCAAGGCCCTGATCGACCAGGGCGTTGACATCCTGACTCAGCATACCGACACCACGGCACCGATGCAGGTTGCCCAGGAACGCGGCATTCAGGCCTTCGGTCAGGCTTCCGACATGATCGCTGCCGGTCCGACCTCCCAGCTGAGCGCCATTGTCGATACCTGGGGTGCCTATTACATCAAGCGCACCCAGGCGTTGATCGATGGCACTTGGACCAGCCAGCAGACCTTTGACGGCCTGAAGGACGGGATCCTCACCATGGCGCCGTTCACCAACATGCCGGATGATGTGAAGGCGATGGCGACAGAAACCACGAACAAGATCAAGGCGGGCGAACTGAAGCCCTTCACCGGCCCGATCAACAAGCAGGACGGTACACCTTGGTTGAAGGAAGGTGAGTCGGCGGACGATGGCACCATTCTCGGCATGAACTTCTACATCGAAGGTGTCGACGACAAGCTGCCGCAATAATCGGCCGGCCATAGCAGTTGCGATCACGGGAAAGGGCGCTTCGGCGCCCTTTCTTTGTTGTGGATATACAAAAATACGGAAATGCTAAGATACAGCCCTTGCAGATGGTGTGCATTGCTACGAGAAGCCTTCGGAACGTAGCGAATCGCAAAGACACAAGGGAGCACAGGCATGCGCAAGGAAGCGATTGCCGGCTGGTTATTGGCCTCAAAGCCACGGACGAACCACGCCCGGGTTGTCGAGCAGCTTGGCCTTGCGATCGTCGCAGGTGAATTTTCCGTCGGCGATGTTCTGCCTGGTGACCCGGAACTGCAGCAGCGTTTTGAGGTTTCGCGGTCCGTCTTGCGCGAAGCGATGAAGACGCTGGCAGCCAAGGGCCTCGTCGTGGCGAAATCGCGCATCGGCACCCGCGTGACGGACCAGTGCTTCTGGAACCTGCTGGATGAGGACGTCCTGCGCTGGCATTTCAGCGGTGGCGTATCGGCGGCGTTCATCGACCATCTCTATGACATTCGCCTGTTGCTGGAGCCTGCGGCGGCGGCCTATGCGGCGCAGCGGGCGACGGCTGATGATTGCGCCCAGTTGCGCCGTTTCGCCGCCAAGCTCGGCGCCCCGGAGTTTGATTGGCAGTCTCAGGTGGAGGCCGATCTCTGTTTTCATCTGCTTCTGCTGCTCGCCGGGGGCAATCCGTTCATGGAAAGCATGGTCGGCTTCATCCGCGCGGCGCTCGAGGGGGCATTTACCTTGGCACTGAAGCCGCCTGTGCCCAATCGGGATGCCGAATTGCGCGATACCCATATGGCAATCGTGGAAGCGGTCGAGCGCGGCGATCCCGACGCTGCGCGCGCGGCGACGGAAAATGTGGTGCAGCTTGGCCGACGCAGCGCAATTTACGCCGTGCAACGAGCAGGTCAGCCCTGACCGGCATTGCTTTTCAGCTTGCGGCCAAGACAGCGGCTCGCTAGTGAAATTTCACCAGAGCAACGCCCGGAGTTTTTCATGGCACGCAGATGTCTCGCCGTCATTCTCGCCGCTGGCGACAGCACCCGGATGAAATCATCCATGTCCAAGGTGCTGCATCCCGTGGCCGGACGACCGATGATCGCCCACGTGATGGCTTCCATTGCCGCGTCCGGTATCACCGACGTCGCCCTGGTGGTCGGGCGTGACGCCGAGCGCGTCACCAAGGCTGGCAGCCTCGATGGCATGGCAGTCGAAAGTGTTCTGCAGGTCGAGCGGCTCGGCACCGGCCATGCCGTTCTCATGGCGCGAGAAGCGATTGCGCGCGGCTATGACGAGATCCTCGTGGCTTACGGCGATGTGCCGCTGATCACGCCGGCTCCGCTCATGGCCGCACGCGAAGCGCTCGCCGATGGTGCAGACGTTGCCGTCATTGGCTTCCACACGAAGAACCCCAGCGGCTACGGACGCCTGCTGGTTGAAGACGGTGAGCTGGTAGCGATCCGCGAAGAAAAGGATGCAACCGAAGCCGAACGCGCTGTCACTTGGTGCAACAGCGGCCTGATGGCGATCAACGGCCGCAAGGCACTCGACCTCCTGTCGCGCATTGGCAATACCAACGCCAAGGGCGAATACTATCTGACCGATCTTATCGAGATCGCGCGCGCCCAGGGCGGACGGGCAGTTGCCGTCGATGCGCCGGAAAGCGAGCTGACCGGCTGCAACAACCGCGCCGAACTGGCGGTCATCGAAGGCCTCTGGCAAGAGCGCCGCCGTCACGAACTGATGCTCTCCGGCGTGACCATGATCGCCCCGGAAACCGTCTTCCTCAGCCATGACACGCAGATTGGTCAGGATGCACTGATCGAGCCGAATGTCGTATTCGGCCCGGGCGTGACCGTCGAGGGTGGAGCCGTCATCCATGCCTTCTCGCATCTCGAAGGTGCCCATGTCTCGACCGGGGCGACAGTCGGTCCCTATGCTCGCCTGCGTCCGGGTGCAAATCTGGCCGAAGGCTCGAAGGTCGGCAATTTCTGCGAGGTCAAGAAGGCCGAGATCGGCAAGGGCGCCAAGGTCAACCATCTGACCTATATCGGCGACGCCTTCATCGGTGCCGACACCAATATCGGTGCCGGCACGATCACCTGCAACTACGATGGCGTCAACAAGCACGAGACCCACATCGGCGCCGGCGCCTTCATCGGCTCCAACTCGTCTCTCGTTGCCCCGGTATCCATCGGCGACGGCGCCCTGATCGCATCCGGTAGCGTCATCACCAAGGATGTGCCGTCCGATGCTCTCGCCTTCGGTCGTGCTCGCCAGGAGATGAAGACGGGTCGTGCGAAGCAGATCCGCGAGAAGAACCTGGGGATCAAGGCAGCAAAGAAGGCGGGCAGCTAGTCTTGCAGGGCAATGCGTTCACCATTGCTGCATTGCGTTACGAAGCGAAATGCAATTTGACCTCGCCCAAGATTGCGCATTCCGGCAAAACCGGTAGGACTGACGCAACTTATTGACGCCAGACGGAGATTTTCATGTGCGGTATTGTTGGTATTGTCGGTAACCAGCCGGTTGCGGCGCGCCTCGTCGATGCATTGAAGCGGCTTGAATATCGTGGCTATGATTCTGCCGGCGTGGCGACGATCCATGACGGCAAGCTGGAGCGCCGTCGTGCCGAGGGCAAGCTGTTCAATCTGGAGACCAGATTGGTCGCCGAGCCGCTGGCCGGCAATATCGGCATTGCCCATACCCGTTGGGCAACCCATGGCGTACCCAACGAAACCAACGCCCATCCGCACTTCGTCGATGGCGTCGCCGTGGTCCACAACGGCATCATCGAGAACTTCTCCGAAATCAAGGACGAACTCTCGGCCGAAGGTGCAACCTTTGTAACGCAGACCGACACCGAAGTTGTGGCACAACTGCTGGCCAAGTACATCCGCGACGGCCTCGGTCGCCGCGAAGCCATGCACAAGATGCTGCGCCAGGTGACCGGTGCCTATGCGCTGGCTGTCATTTTCCAGGATGATCCCTCGACCATAATGGCCGCCCGTTCCGGTCCGCCGCTGGCCATCGGCTTCGGCGACGGCGAGATGTTCCTCGGCTCCGACGCGATTGCCCTGTCGCCGTTCACCAACCGCATCGCCTACCTCCAGGATGGTGATTGGGCAGTCATCGGCACGCGCGGCGCCCATATCTTCGATCTCGACGGCAATCCCATCGAGCGTCAGGTGCAGATCTCGTCCGCCAGCGCCTACATGATCGACAAGGGCAATCATCGCCATTTCATGGAAAAGGAAATCTACGAGCAGCCGGAGGTGATTTCGCACGCCCTGTCGCATTACGTCGATTTCGCCGCCAACCGGATCAAGCCTTTCGAAGGCGAAATGGATTTTGCCAATCTGCGTGGTCTGGCCATGTCCGCCTGCGGCACGGCCTATCTCTCGGGTCTGGTCGGCAAATACTGGTTCGAACGTTATGCCCGCCTGCCGGTCGAGATCGATGTGGCGTCGGAATTCCGCTACCGCGAAATGCCGCTGTCCAAGGATCAGGCCGCCTTCTTCATCTCGCAGTCGGGTGAAACCGCCGATACGTTGGCCTCGCTGCGTTACTGCCGCGAAAACGGCCTGAAGATCGGCGCCATCGTCAACGTCAAGGAATCGACGATCGCCCGTGAGGCGGATGCGATCTTTCCGATCCTGGCGGGTCCGGAAATCGGTGTCGCCTCGACCAAGGCCTTCACCTGCCAGCTCGCCGTGCTCGCTTCTCTCTCGATTGCCGCCGGTCGTGCCCGTGGCACGCTGACCGAGGCCGAAGAAAAGCAGCTGGTCAGGCATCTCGCCGAAATGCCGCGCATCATGAGCCAGGTGCTGAACAGCATCCAGCCGCAGATCGAGGCCCTGTCGCGCGATCTCGCGAAATTCAAGGATGTCCTCTATCTCGGCCGCGGCACCAGCTATCCGCTCGCCATGGAAGGCGCGCTGAAGTTGAAGGAGATCTCCTATATACACGCCGAGGGTTACGCCGCCGGCGAGTTGAAACACGGTCCGATCGCACTGATCGACGAGAATATGCCGGTCATCGTCATTGCCCCGCATGACCGCTTCTTCGAAAAGACCGTGTCGAACATGCAGGAAGTCGCCGCCCGCGGCGGTCGGATCATCTTCATCACCGACGAGAAGGGTGCTGCCGCCTCCAAGCTCGAGACCATGGCGACCATCGTCCTGCCGAACGTCGCCGAGATCATCTCGCCAATGGTCTTTTCGCTGCCGATCCAGTTGCTTGCCTATCACACTGCCGTCTTCATGGGCACCGATGTCGATCAGCCGCGCAATCTGGCCAAGTCGGTGACGGTGGAATGATCATCCGGCCCGAGCAAAGCGGCGACGAGGCGTCCATTGGTCTGGTGACGGCCGCCGCTTTCGAGGGCCATCCGAACAGCGACCAGAGCGAGCCCCAGATCATCGAGCGGTTGCGCGAAGCCGGTGCGCTGACCTTGTCCCTGGTTGCCGACGAGGCCGGAGAGATCCTCGGCCATGTCGCATTTTCGCCCGTTTCCATCGCGGGCGGCGACGAAGGCTGGTATGGCCTCGGCCCGATCAGCGTCGCGCCGGCGCATCAAGGCAAGGGAATCGGATCGCGTCTCGTCTCCGAGGGTCTCGATCGGCTGCGGACACTGGGGGCCGCCGGCTGCGTGCTGCTTGGCGATCCGGCCTACTATGGTCGTTTCGGCTTCCGGCTGGATCACGGTCTCGTGCTTCCCGATGTTCCTCCCGGACATTTCCAGGCTTTGCTCTTGCATGGCCCGGACGCCTTGGGCATTGTCGCCTTCCATCCAGGTTTTTATGGCAGTGCACAATAGCGGCGGTGAATGACGGAAAGCTCTGATACGATTTCGGTTGCGACACGGCTCAGGAACAATTTCCTGACCGGTCTGATTATCTGCGCACCGGTCACGATCACCATCTGGCTGACCTGGACCTTCATCCGCTGGGCAGATAGCTGGGTGAAGCCTTACATTCCGGACCGCTACAACCCGGAAAACTACATACAGTTCGCCATTCCCGGCACAGGGCTGTTGCTGGCGCTGATCGCCATCACGCTGATCGGCTTCCTCGGCAAGAACCTGATCGGCCGCTCGATCGTCGCCTATGGCGAATCGGTGCTGCATCGCATGCCGCTGGTCCGCACGGTCTATAAAAGCACCAAGCAGATCTTCGAGACCGTGCTCAAGGAACAGTCGAGCTCCTTCAAGAAGGTCGGATTGATCGAGTTTCCCGGACCGGGCAGCTGGGCGCTGGTTTTCGTCTCCACCGATGCCAAGGGTGAGATTGCAGCCAAGCTGAACGAGGATGGCGAGGAAATGATCGCGGTCTTCATGGCGCCGACCCCGGTCCCGACCGCCGGCTTCCTGATCTTCGTGCCGCGCAGCAAGGTCAAGCTGCTCGACATGTCGCCGGAAGAGGGCATCAAGCTGCTGATCTCGGCGGGTCTTGTGACCCCCAACTGGACGCCGCAGCCGGTAGGGCCGCCGCTCGTTTGATCGGCGATACCACACTCTGTCGGCCACGCTGACATTTCCCCTCAAGGGGAGCGTCTTGCTGATCTCCCCCCTTGAGGGGGAGATGCCCGGCAGGGCAGAGGGGGGGCGGACCCCGTCACCCGGCCCTGAGAAAGCGAATCGCTTCATCCCGCCGGTGTAGATAGAGCAGCGTGCGCACCGCTTCGCCGCGCGCTGACGTCAGTTCCGGATCACGCTCCAGCAGATAGCTTGCGTCCTTGCGGGCGATCTCCAGAAGATCGCCATGCGCCTCGAGACTGGCGATCTTGAACCCCGGCGTGCCGGATTGCCGTGTGCCGAGCAATTCGCCTTCGCCGCGCAGCTTCAGGTCTTCTTCCGCGATCAGGAATCCGTCCTCGCTGTCGCGCAGGATCGACAGCCGCGCCTTGCCGTTTTCCCCGAGCGGCCCCTTGTACATCAGGATGCAGCTCGACGCCTCGTCGCCGCGCCCGACCCGGCCGCGCAACTGGTGCAACTGGGCCAGACCGAACCGTTCGGCATGTTCGATCACCATGATTGTCGCGTCCGGAACGTCGACGCCGACTTCGACCACGGTTGTCGCGACCAGCAGCCGCGTTTCGCCGTTCTTGAACGCCAGCATGGCGGCATCCTTCTCCGGGCCGCTCATGCGTCCATGCACCAGCCCGAGCGGCGCCTTGATCATCATTGACAATACCGAATGGCGCTCCTCCACCGACATCAGCTCGCTTTCTTCGGTCTCCTCGACCAGCGGGCAGATCCAGTAGGCCTTCTTGCCCTCGGCGATGGCAGCCCGCAGCCGCTCGATCACATCCTCAAGCCGCTCCGTCGGCACGGTGACTGTCTGGATCGGCTTGCGCCCGGCCGGCTTTTCGGTGAGTTTCGACACATCCATGTCGCCGAAAGCCGCCAGTACCAGCGTGCGCGGGATCGGTGTCGCCGTCATCACCAGCATATGCGGCGTAATGCCCTTGGCGGTCAGCCTGAGGCGTTGATGCACGCCAAAGCGATGCTGCTCGTCGACGACGGCCAGTGTCAGGTTCTTGTAGGACACGGCGTCCTGGAACAGCGCATGGGTGCCGATGACGATCTGCGCTTCACCCGATGCGATCCGCTCCAGAATGGCCTCGCGCTCCTTGCCCTTGGTGCGCCCGGTCAGAACCTCGATCCGCAATCCGGCCGAAGCGCCAAGCTTCGACAGTGTCGCGTGATGCTGCCGTGCCAGGATTTCCGTCGGCGCCATCAGCACGGTCTGGCCGCCGCTTTCGACAGCCGCTGCCATGGCAAACAGCGCCACCAGCGTCTTGCCGGCACCGACATCGCCCTGCAGCAGCCGCAGCATGCGGGTATCCGAGCTCATATCGTTCAGGATATCGGCAATCGCCGCGACCTGGCTCTTGGTCGGCGAAAACGGCAGGGTGGCGCGGATCTGGTCGCTGATGACCCCTGTCGGCTTGATCGGCACGCCCGGGATCCGCCGCAGCTTTTGCCGGACCAGCGCCAGCGACACCTGACCGGCAAGGAATTCGTCATAGGCAAGCCGGCGCCGGGCCGGCGCCTGTGGATCGATATCCTTCTCGTCACGCGGATGGTGCAGCGCGACCAGCGCATCCTTGGCGCTGGCAAATCCCTGTTTCTGCACCAGTGGCGGATCGATCCATTCGGCAAGTTCCGGCATGCGTTCGACCGCAGCCTCGATCGATTTGCGCAACACTTTCGGTGAAAGCCCCGCCGTCAGCGGATAGACGGGCTCGACCAGTGGCAGGTTTTCCGCTTCGCTGGCTCTGACCATGAAATCCGGATGCACCATCGAGGCGCGGCCGTTGAACCAGTCGACCTTGCCCGACACCATGACGATCTCGTCGATCGGCAGCGCCTTGTCCAGCCAGTTGCCCTTGGCGCGGAAGAAGGTCAGCGCCAGTTCGCCCGTCTCGTCGTGCAGGAAAACACGGTAGGGCAGGTTGCTCTTGCCCGGCGGTGGCGGCTGATGCCGGTCGACGCGTCCGGTGACCGTCACCAGCGCACCGGGCTGCGCCAGCGCAATGCCGGGTTGGTGGCGCCGGTCGATCAGCCGATGCGGCGCCAGGAACAGCAGATCGACGACCCGCTTATCCTCCGCATCCTCGCGCCCCATCAGGGTTGCGAGAAGTTTGGCGAGCTTGGGGCCAACGCCGGCAAGCGAGGCTACGGAGGCGAACAGGGGATCAAGAAGGGTAGGGCGCATGATGTCGGCAAAATGCCCCGCAAAATGCCGCCTTGGCAAGCTGACAATTGCTCCGCTTAGTTCTATAGAGGCCCATCAACAGGAAGGAATGTGCCGATGACCGGTTTGATCATGAGCAGTGCCGAGCTTGATCCGCGCCGCCGGCGGATTTTGTTCCGCTGTTGGCATCGCGGCATCCGCGAAATGGACCTGATGCTCGGCCAGTTCTGCGAAGCCGAAATCGCCACCTTGCCGGATGCGGATCTCGACGAGCTGGAACTGATCATGGCCGAGGAGGATAATGATCTGGTCAAGTGGGTCACGGGCGCCGAGCCCATTCCGGAACGCTTCCGGACGCCGCTGTTCATGCGCATTGCCGCTCTTCGCCCCGATTTTTCGCCGGTCAATGCCGAAACGCTTGCAAAGTAGTCCAAGATGTCCCTGATCGATGTGAAGCGGATCGCCAAGGCGCAATCTGCCCTGACCCTGTCGCATGTGCCCGATGGCATGGATGCCTTCATCCTGGCCGAACTTGCCCGCGAGGGCAAACCGGTCGCCTATGTCGTCTCCGATGGCCAGCGCCTGCAGAATATCGAGCAGATCCTCAGCTTTGCCGCACCGGAAATCCCGGTGCTGACATTGCCCGCCTGGGATTGCCTGCCCTATGACCGCGTCTCGCCTTCGGCTGATGTCTCGGCCCGCCGTCTCTCGGCACTGACCGGTCTGATTTCGCTCTATCTGAAGCCGCATCCGGCGATCGTGTTGATCACCGTCAATGCGATGCTGCAGAAGGTGGCGTCCGCCGATATCATCGACAGCCTTGGTTTCTCGGCAAAACCCGGCAACACGTTGAAGATGGACGACATCGCCGCGCGCCTCGAGCGCAACGGCTTCGACCGCGTCGCGACCGTACGCGAAGTCGGCGAATTTGCCGTGCGCGGCGGTATCCTCGACGTGTTCGTGCCGGGCTCCGAGGAGCCGGTGCGCCTCGACTTCTTCGGCGACACGCTCGAGAGTATCCGCTCCTTCGACCCGGCCTCGCAGCGCACCATCGGCCAAGTCCGCTCGCTCGATCTCAACCCGATGAGCGAAGTGACGCTGACGCCGGAGGTGATCGGCCGCTTCCGCAAAAACTATCTGTCGCTGTTCGGCGCCGCCACCCGTGACGATGCGCTCTACGCCGCCGTCTCCGAAGGCCGTCGTTATGCCGGCATGGAACACTGGCTGCCACTGTTTCATGATCATCTGGAAACCACCTTCGATTATCTCAAGGGTTTCCGGATGGTCACCGACCATACCGTGCGCGAGGCTGCCGAAGAACGCGCCAAGTTGATCCGCGACTATTACGAGGCCCGCCTCAACAGCGCGACGCCGGGCAAGGGTCACCTGTCGCAGGGCACGCCCTACAAGCCCGTGCCGCCCGAGCGGCTTTATCTCGGCGCCGCCGAATTCGGCCGCAACCTCGACGCCTTCGATCCGATCCGCATCACGCCCTTTGCCGAACATGGCGGCGAGAGCCGCACGGTGATCGAGGTCGAAGCCCGGCCGTCACCGCGTTGGGCCAAGGCCGCCGCCGCGACCGAAGACGGCGAGGACGCAAAGCGCGTCAATGTCTTTACCCAGGCCGTCAAATATATCGCCGACAAAAGGGCGGCGGGCGCCAAGGTGCTGATCTCCGGCTGGTCTGAAGGTTCGCTCGATCGCCTGTTGCAGGTGATGAACGAGCACGGCCTTGAAAAGCTCAAACCCGTGGCCGCCCTCAAGGACATGGCGAACCTGAAGAAAGGTGAAGCCGGCACCACCGTGCTCAGCCTGGAAGGTGGCTTCGAATCCGGCGATTTCGTTGTCGTCGGCGAACAGGACATTCTCGGCGACCGCATGGTCCGTCGTTCCAAGCGCCGCAAGCGGGGTGCCGATTTCATTTCCGAAGTCGCCAGCATCGACGAAGGCTCGATCGTCGTTCACGCCGAACATGGCATCGGCCGCTTCATCGGTCTGCGCACGATCGAGGCCGCCGGCGCGCCACATGCCTGCCTCGAGTTGCAATATGCCGACGAGGCCAAGCTCTTCCTGCCGGTGGAAAACATCGATCTGCTGTCGCGTTTCGGCGGCGAAGGCACCGAAGTTCCGCTGGACAAGCTCGGCGGTGGCGCCTGGCAGATGCGCAAGGCCAAGCTGAAGAAGCGCCTGCTCGACATGGCCGGCGCCTTGATCCGCATTGCCGCCGAGCGCATGACCCGTACGGCCCCGGTGCTGACCACCCAGGAGGGCCTCTACGACGAATTTGCCGCCCGCTTCCCCTATGACGAGACCGAAGACCAGATGAACGCCATCGAGGCGGTGCGCTCGGATCTCGGCGAAGGTCGCCCGATGGACCGGCTGATCTGCGGCGATGTCGGCTTCGGCAAGACAGAAGTGGCGCTGCGCGCTGCCTTTGTCGCGGCGATGAACGGCATTCAGGTCGCCGTCGTCGTGCCGACAACACTGCTTGCCCGCCAGCATTTCAAGACCTTCACCGAGCGCTTCCGCGGCCTGCCGGTCCGCATCCAGCAGGCCTCGCGTCTTGTCGGTACCAAGGAACTCAACCTGGTGAAGAAGGAAGTGGCAGACGGCAAGACCGATATCGTCGTCGGCACGCACGCCCTTCTCGGCACCGGTGTCAATTTTGCCAATCTCGGTCTTTTGATCATCGATGAGGAGCAGCACTTCGGCGTCAAGCACAAGGAGCGGCTGAAGGAGCTGAAATCCGACGTGCATGTCCTGACGCTTTCGGCCACGCCGATCCCGCGCACCCTGCAGCTCGCCATGACCGGCGTGCGCGAACTGTCGCTGATCACCACGCCGCCGGTCGACCGCATGGCGGTGCGCACCTTCATCTCGCCGTTTGATCCGCTGGTCATCCGCGAAACCCTGATGCGCGAACACTATCGCGGCGGCCAGAGCTTTTACGTCTGCCCGCGTCTTGCCGATCTGGCCGACATCAAGGCCTTCCTCGATTCGGATGTGCCGGAATTGAAGGTGGCGATTGCGCACGGCCAGATGGCCGCCGGCGAACTCGAAGACATCATGAATGCCTTCTATGACGGCCGCTACGATGTGCTGCTCTCGACCACGATCGTCGAATCCGGCCTCGACGTGCCGACCGCCAACACCCTGATCGTCCACCGCGCCGACATGTTCGGCCTGGCGCAGCTCTACCAGATCCGCGGCCGCGTCGGCCGCTCCAAGGTCCGAGCCTTCGCGCTTTTGACGCTTCCGGTCAACAAGGTGCTGACCACAAGCGCCGAACGCCGCCTCAAGGTGCTGCAGTCGCTCGACACGCTCGGCGCCGGTTTCCAGCTCGCCAGCCACGACCTCGACATCCGCGGCGCCGGCAATCTTCTCGGCGAGGAACAGTCCGGCCATATCAAGGAAGTCGGCTTCGAGCTCTACCAACAGATGCTGGAGGAGGCGGTCGCCGAGGTGAAGGGCGTCGACGAGGTCCACGACACCGGCTGGTCACCGCAGATCCAGGTCGGCACTTCGGTGATGATCCCGGACAACTACGTGCCCGACCTGCATCTGCGCCTCGGCCTTTATCGTCGTCTCGGCGAAATCACCGAACTGAACGACATCGACGGCTTCGGCGCCGAGATGATCGACCGCTTCGGCCCCATGCCGGTCGAGGTCCAGCATCTGCTGAAGGTGGTCTATATCAAGGCGCTGTGCCGCAAGGCCAATGTCGAAAAGCTGGAAGCCGGCCCCAAGGGCGTCGTCGTCCAGTTCCGCGGCAAGCAGTTCCCCAACCCGGCGGCACTGGTCGGTTATATTGCCAAGCAGGGCACAATGGCCAAGATCCGGCCCGATCACAGCGTCTTCCTCACCCGCGACCTGCCGACGCCGGAGAAGCGGCTGGCCGGTGCGGCCGTGGTGATGACGCAACTGGCGGAACTGGCGAAGAGCTGAGCGAGCTGCGTCTGCGCAGGTCAGTCGCGGCGTGCTGCAATCCGACGCATCTGGAAGCCGGTCTTGTTCTGTTCGAAGCCGGCGGACCGGTAGAAATTATGCGTCTCTGGACTGTTGGATCCCGACAGCAGCATGACCTTGTAACATCCGTGATCCCAGGCCGTGGCGACCGCCTGCAACAGCGCTTTCCGGCCATAGCCTCGTCCGCGTCTGGCCGTGGCCGTCACGACATTCTCAATCAATCCGTAAGGTCGGCCGGCGCGCGTTAGGTTGGGAACAACGACCAGCGTTACTGTGCTGACGATCTCCTCATCCAGTAGGCCGATAAAGATGGCGCTGCCGGTGATCCGCAGGAGCGAGCCAAGCCGGGATTCGGCTTCGGGCAGCGCGAGCTCAGGATCGTCGGGGTTGAGATCGCGATAAAGCAGCAGAAGCTTCGGCAGATCGTTGAAATCCGCAGGTCGCACGACAAAGGCTGCCTCACCCTCGACTGGCCAGTCCATTCCGCCCTCCGTTCAATCACCCTCTTCCGGCTTGATCGCCAGCGCCGCGTCGCTTTTCCCGGCCACGGACGGGGGCAGGGCGACCCCGCGTTTGCGCTCGCGCGTCAAGGTCAGCAGGCCCGAGCCGACGATCAGCGCGATGCCAATCGCCATGAAACCATCGACCTTGTCGCCGAAGACGAGATAACCGAGCAGGATCGCCCAGAGCATCTGGCTGTACTGGATCGGCCCGACGATGGCGGGCGGTGCATAAAACGACGCCAGCATCATCAGCACGTTGCCGATCGCGCCAAGCGTGCCGAAGGCGGCAAGCAAGGCGAAGTCGCCGGATGACGGCATCTGGAAACTCGGCACGGCAACGACGGCGCAGATCAGCACGCTGCCGAGCAGGCCTGCGCCATAGAGCGAGATATTCTTCTCCTTGGGCCCCATCGCCCGGAAAATGATGATGGTCACGGCGCCGGCAAAGCCGGAGGCAAGCGCTGCCAGGTGGCCGGTCTGCAATTCGCGAAAGCCGGGTCGCAGCACCACCAGCACGCCCAGAAAGCCGATCAGCACGGCGCCCCAGCGCTTCATGCCGACCTGTTCTTTGAGAAAGATCACCGACATGATCGTCGCAAACGACGGCAGCAGAAAAATCAGGCAGAAGGCTTCGGCCATGCTCAGCTGGGTAAAGGCGATGATGCTGCCGATCGTGCCGACCGCCGAGCAGACGAAACGCAAGGACCAGAGCGGCCAGTTCGTCGTGCGCACCAGATCCAGCCAGTGATCGCCGCGCTTCATCAGGAAGGGAATGGCGAGAACGCCGAAGCTTGATCCGATGAAACCGGCCAGGAAAGGCGAAACCCGCCCATCGACCAGCTTGATCGAGCCGTCACTGAATGCGTAAGCGGCAAAGCAGATGAAGGCGAGGACGACGCCTTTAAAAGTTGTATCGGAAGACAAGGTGAAAATCCCGGGGAGGAAGAGCTTCCACCGGGATAAGTTGCTTCGCAATCGGCGTCAATTCAGATTGCGCATTGCCTCCGCCTTGGCCTTGCCAATTTCGCGCATCGCATTGGCCAGTTCTGCCGCAGGCTGTGCGCCGCTGACGGCATATTGCTGGTCGAAGATGAAGAACGGCACGCCGTTGACGCCCATCTGCTTGGCCGCCTCGACTTCGCTGAGCACATGCTGCACGTCGGCATCACCGGAGAGCAGCGTCTCGACCACCGAGCGCATCATGCCCGCTTCCTCGGCAATATCGGCCAGCACTTTCGCATCGCCGATATTGCGACCCTGTTCGAAATTGGCGCGAAACAGCCCGTCGACGATCCGGCCCTGAACCTCGCGGCTTTCCTGGCTCGCCCAGTGGATGAGGCGATGCGCATCCAGCGTATTCGGCCCGACCTTGATGGCGTCGAAGTTGAATGCGATCCCGACCTCGGCACCGAGCGCCTTCAATTCCGCATGGGCCGAATCCATGCGTTCCTTGCCGCCGAGCTTCTTGGCCAGCTCGACCTGATGATCGACGCCTTCCGGCGGATAGTCGGGATTGAGCTGGTAGGGCCGCCAATTGATGTCGATGCTGACTTCGTCCTGCACCTCGGCGATCGCCAATTCGAGCCGCGCCTTGCCGAGGAAACACCAGGGGCAGACGACGTCGGAAACGAGGTCGATGGTGATCCGGTCCATGATGTATGTCCTTTCGGGAAGAAGCCGTCGAAAAATTCAGTGTCTGCAATAGACAACCGCCAGCCCGGGTCAAGCCGGGACCGGCGGATTCCAATGCACGTCCGCGTGAGATTACTGCGCCCGCGCGTCGAACCAGACCGAGCGCTGGTAGCCGTAGAGCGGTGTCACCTCCGGTCGGCCGATATGTTTCCAACGGGCCACCCATTGTTCGCCGATATGATAGAGCGGCACGACATAGTGACCGGCGACCAGCAGCCGGTCATAGGCTCTGACGGCAGCCTTGAAGTCGTCGGGGTCACGCGCCTGCAGCAGCGCCTCGATCATCCGGTCGATATCGGCATCGGCGACGCCGGCATAATTGAAGCTTCCGGCTGCATCCTTCGAGGCCGAGCCCCAGCGGTTCGGCTGTTCCGCGCCGGGCGACAGCGAGGATGTGTAGGCCTTGATGATCATGTCATAGTCGAAATTGTTCGACCGCGCCTGGTACTGCGCGTCGTCCACGGTGCGGATCGCCATGTCGATGCCGATCAGCTTCAAGGTGCGCTGATAGGCGATTGCCATTTTCTCCTGGCCTTCGTTCTGGGTCATGACTTCGAAGGCAAGCGGCTTGCCGCTGGCATCCAGCATCTTGCCGCCCTTGATCCGGTAGCCCGCCTCGGCAAACAGCTTGACCGCCTGGCCAAGCGCCTTGCGGTCGCCGCCCGACGCATCGGTCTTCGGCAGGGTATAGGTGCCGGCAAGGATATCTGCCGGGATCCTGTCCTTTGCCGCTCCCAGCAGCGCAAGCTCTCGGTCGTCCGCCGCATTGCCATAGGCACCAAGCGTCGAATTCTGCCAATAGCTCTGCGTGCGGGTAAAAGCGCCGCTAAATAGTGTCTTGTTCAGCCATTCGAAATCGAAGGCCACCGACAACGCCTCGCGGACCTTCGCGTCGGCAAAGATCGGCCGGCGGGTGTTGAACACGAATCCGAGCATGCCGGATGGCAATCCCGGTTTGAACGCTTCCTTGACGACATCGCCCTTCTCTACCGCCGGGAAGTCATAGGCGCGCAGCCAGTGATTGGCATCTCCCTCGGGATAGACATCGATCTCGCCTTTCTTGAAGGCTTCGAACAGCGTCGATTCCTGCAGGAAATAGCTGACACTGATCTCGTCGTAATTGTCGAAGCCGATCTTCGAGGCGATATCCTTGCCCCAGTAATTCGGGTCGCGCGCCCAGGTGATCTTCTCGCCGGCGCGGATATCCTTGATCTTGTAGGGACCGGAACCGACCGGAACGGTGAGGGACGTCTGCTCGAATGTCGCGGCATCGACGGCATGTTTCGGCAGGATCGGCGTCGCTGATGCAAAGATCAGCGCCGTTTCGCGATTGGCCTTGTCGTTGAACGTGAATTTGACGCCGTGTTCGCCGACCTTCTCTATCGTCTCGACGACCGCAAGCCGCGAGTTGAACGGCGGGCGACCCTTGTCGCGCAGCAGTTCGAAGGTGAACATCACATCCTCCGGCGTGACCGGCTTTCCATCGGACCAATGTGCCTTGGGATTGAGGTTGAACTGGACGAAGCTGCGCGCCTCGTCCCATTCCACAGTCTCGGCAAGCAGGCCATACAGGGTGAACGGCTCGTCGGATGAGCGGGTCATCAGCGGTTCGTAAAGCAGGTTACCGAATTCCGGATCCCAGACCCCGCGCGCCGATGTGCGCATGCCCTTGAGCACGAAAGGGTTGAGCGCATCGAAGGTACCGACGACCCCGTAATTGACCTTGCCGCCCTTTTTAGCCTCGGCGTTGACGTAGGGAAAATGCCGGTAGTCGGCGCTCAGCATCGGTTCCCCGTGCATGGCGATCCCATGCAATGGTTCGGCCTGGGCAAGCGAGCAGAACGGCAGAAACAGCAGGCAAAGGGCGAGGCGACGCAATGTATAGTCCTCCGGCAAGAATCTGGAAACGCCGGGAAGCTAGCACAATCACCACAAATCCAACACATCACGGTGCGATTAACCCGAAAGGTCATACTGTAGCGGCAAAGAAAAGCTGGATATTCCAGCCGTCGCGATGTAACAGGTGTGCCAGATCACTGGGTCATGTATTTGCCTCATTTGGAGGACAGGTGACGGCGACTACGACCGGTGAACGACGCGGCGAAAAGTCCGCGCGACAGGGGTTTTCAGGAGACGGAATACGGATGATGTTCAATTTTAACAAAGCAACCCGGACGGCTGTGTCCGCCCTCGCTCTGACGCTCGGCGCCGCCGCCATGCCCGCAGTTGGCCAGGCCCAGGAAGCAGCACCGGCTGCAGCCCCTGCAAAGTGGTTCAAGACCTGCGCCAAGCAGGAAGAGTCCGACGTCTGCGTGGTTCAGAACCAGCAGGTCGCGGCGAACGGCCAGTTGATCACCGCCGTCGGCCTGATCTCGGTCGAAGGCAAGGTCAACCGCAAGCTGATGCAGGTAACGGTTCCGACCGCACGTCTGATCCCGCCGGGCATTCTCATGCAGATCGATGGCGGCAAGGGCGTCAAGCTCGACTACACCGTCTGCCTGCCGGACCGTTGCACGGCTGAAATGCCGTTGACCGACGCGCTCATTGCCAGCCTGAAGAAGGGCAACGAAGTCGTTCTGACGTCGATCAACTTCCGCCGCGCACCGAACCCGATCAAGATTCCGCTGGAAGGTTTCACCGGTGCTTTCGACGGCGAGGCGATGTCCCAGTCTCAGGCTGACGAACGTCAGCGCCTGCTGCAGGAAGCCATGCAGAAGAAGCAGGAAGAGCGCAACAAGGCGATCACCGACGCCCAGAACGCTGCCAAGCAGGGTAACTGATACCGGTTATCGATGCCGCTTCTGGTGTCTTGGCGAAAAAAATCAGCCCGCGTCGTTGGACGCGGGCTTTTTCGTGCTGGGTTGGTGATCGTAGATACCTAGAAGGCTCAATGCGCGAAGTTGACCTTCGGCTTGTAGTGCCCGGCGTTCTTCTTGTCGAAGATCTGCTGGATATGCGGATTGCGCAGAGGCTCTTCGCTTCCGTCCGACTCCAGGTTCTGCTCGGAAACATAGGCGACATATTCCGTCTCCGAGTTCTCCGCGAGCAAATGGTAGAAGGGTTGGTCCTTGCTCGGACGAACCTCCGCCGGGATCGCATTCCACCATTCCTCGGAATTGGAAAATTCCGGGTCAACGTCGAAGATCACGCCACGGAACGGGAAGACCTTGTGCCGTACGACATCTCCGATACCAAATTTAGCGCTTCGTTGTTTCATGGTTTCACTTCCTTTCCCTTCTATATTTGGGACGGAAACACACATAATCAAGGGTTCTCGCCTTTGCCGCCCGTCACGCCACTCGGATTGCGGGCCAATGCCGTTGCCAGAATCAGCCCGCCCATGACCAGGACGATGCCGAGCGCATGATAGCTTTCGAAGCTTTCGCCGAGAAAGACGACCGCCATGATGATTGAGGTCGGCGGCATCAGGTAGAGCGTCATGCCGGCAATGCCGGGCCCGAAAACCTGCACGGCATGCTGGAAACAATAGAAGGCGGCCAGCGAGGCAAACAGGATGATGCCGGCAAGTTTGGCAAAGTCGAGAGGTGTGTCCGGCAACAGTCCGCCGGAAAACATCTCGTAAAGCCCCGCCGGCACC
Organism: Rhizobium sp. CECT 9324; assembly: GCF_918741265.1. Taxonomy (NCBI): domain Bacteria; kingdom Pseudomonadati; phylum Pseudomonadota; class Alphaproteobacteria; order Hyphomicrobiales; family Rhizobiaceae; genus Rhizobium; species Rhizobium sp. CECT 9324. The sequence goes on from NZ_CAKKMZ010000001.1 coordinate 2,417,269, forward strand.
AGCACGATCGCCCCGGAGAGCGCCAGCAGCCCGAACAACGGCAGCGGCGGCATGACACGGACAGCCGGACTGCGCAGCAGCAGCGAATAGAGCGCAAAGGCAATGGCTGCCGCCAGGATGGCAAGGTCGCCAATATTGAAGCTGAGGTGCAGCAGGGCTGCCACATCGCCCTTCAGCACGATCACCGCAACGCCGGCAAAGGCGATCATCATGCCGGAAAGCTCGATCAGGCTGATCCTGCGGCCCTGGAACAGCCATTGGAAGACAATGATGAACAGTGATGACGTCGTGTAGATCAACGTTGCGTTCGAGGCGGTCGTCAATGTCAAAGCCCAATAGACGACGCCGCCACAGATCCCCATGCCCAGGATGCCGAGCACCAGCCACAGCAGCGTATGGTGGCGGATAAACTGAAGGCAGAGCGTGCGCTCGCGCCAGACAAAGGGAAACATGATCAGCGCTGAGCCAGCCCAACGCAGCAGGGCTGTGGTGAACGGGGCAATGTCGCCGGTAATGCCGCGACCGAAGATCAGGTTCGACGAAAAGAAGACCGGCGCCAGCAGGAAAAGCGTCCAGTCGATCATGCGCGGCGGCGGCGAAGCGGAATGAGGCATGGACCGTCGGTCTTTGCTGTTGGGCGCAGGGCGTAGAAATTGACTCACCATGCGTGATGTAACTAACGTAACGTCAGTAATCCACCAAATCCCGGTGTCTCAGGCTTTGCAACGAAAAACGCCGGCGAAACATCGCCGGCGTCTTTAAATCAGCACGCTTTGATGCGCTGCAGACCAATCAGGCCGAGTAGTACATGTCGAATTCGACCGGATGCGGCGTCATTTCGAAGCGCATGACTTCATGCATCTTCAATTCGATGAACGAATCGATCTGATCGTCATCGAACACGCCGCCGGCGGTCAGGTACTTCCGATCCTTGTCGAGGTTTTCCAGCGCTTCGCGCAGGGAACCGCAGACGGTCGGGATCTTCTTCAGTTCCTTCGGCGGCAGGTCGTACAGATCCTTGTCCATGGCCTTGCCAGGATGGATCTTGTTCTTGATGCCGTCGAGGCCCGCCATCAGCATCGCTGCAAAGGCGAGGTACGGGTTTGCCATCGGGTCCGGGAAGCGGACTTCGACGCGCTTGGCCTTCGGGTTCGAGCCGAATGGAATACGGCACGAAGCCGAACGGTTGCGGGCCGAGTAAGCCAACAGAACCGGTGCTTCATAGCCGGGGACAAGACGCTTGTAGGAATTGGTCGACGGATTGGTGAACGCGTTGATCGACTTGGCATGCTTGATGATGCCGCCGATGAAGTAGAGGCACGATTCAGACAGGCCGGCATACTCGTCGCCGGCAAACGTCGGCTTGCCGTCCTTCCAGATCGACATATGAACATGCATGCCCGAACCGTTGTCGCCGAAGATCGGCTTCGGCATGAAGGTTGCTGTCTTGCCATAGGCATTGGCGACCTGGTGCACGACATATTTGTAGATCTGCATCTTGTCGGCATTGCGCACCAGCGCGTCGAACTTGATGCCGAGTTCGTGCTGGGCAGCGGCCACTTCATGGTGGTGCTTTTCCACGACCACGCCCATTTCGCCGAGAACCGTCAGCATTTCGGAACGCATGTCCTGCAGGCTGTCGATCGGCGGAACCGGGAAATAGCCGCCCTTGACGCGCGGACGGTGGCCGAGGTTGCCGGTCTCGTAGTCGGTGTCGTCGTTCGACGGCAGTTCGCTCGAATCGAGCTTGAAACCGGTGTTGTAAGGGTCGGCCTTGTACTTGACGTCGTCGAATACGAAGAATTCGGCTTCCGGACCAACGAACACGGTGTCGCCGATACCCGATGCCTTGAGATAGGCCTCGGCCTTCTTGGCGGTGCCGCGCGGATCGCGGTTATAGGCTTCGCCCGAGACCGGGTCGAGAATGTCGCAGATGATGACCATGGTGGACTGCGCAAAGAACGGATCCATGTGGACCGTGTCCGGGTCCGGCATCAGCACCATGTCGGATTCGTTGATCGCCTTCCAGCCGCCGATCGAGGAGCCGTCGAACATGACGCCGTCGGCAAACATGTCTTCGTCCACGCAGACAACGTCCATCGTCACGTGCTGCAGCTTACCCTTGGGGTCGGTGAAGCGCAGGTCGACGAATTTCACGTCATTGTCTTTGATCTGCTTGAGAATATCGCTTGCAGTCGTCATTTTATTGTTTTCCTCGCGTGAGATGACGATTTAAGCCCGGCCTCCCTAGGTGCCGGGCCTGACTTAGATGGCGTCGACGCCGGTCTCGCCGGTGCGGATACGCACGACTTCTTCGACGTTCGAAACGAAGATTTTTCCGTCCCCGATCCGGCCCGTCTGTGCGGCATTGCGGATTGCGTCGATGACGGCTTCCACATTTTCGTCCGCCAGAACCACCTCGACCTTCACCTTAGGCAGGAAGTCCACCACGTATTCGGCGCCGCGATAGAGCTCTGTATGGCCCTTTTGGCGACCAAAGCCCTTGGCTTCCGTCACGGTGATGCCTTGCAGGCCGACTTCCTGAAGGGCTTCCTTCACTTCATCGAGCTTGAAAGGCTTTATGATCGCTTCGATCTTTTTCATGAGAAAATTTCTCTCCGCTTCCCTCATTGCGGCAGGATTAGTCCCGCCCGCCAGGTAGAATGCACGGAACGTGCCAGTTCTTCGCCAGAAATTCGCAGAATTTGCTGCTTCCTCCACCCGGCCGGGCAAATCTCCCGCAAATTCACCGGAAAAGCCAGCCCAATTTGTCCCTGATGTGGATTTTGTCTCGATTTTTTCTTTTTTGTCGATTTCGCTAACATGCCGACGTCATTGCGGAATTCGAAGTTTCCATGATCAAGAAAGGTGCAAATGCACAATATATGAACTTTACGCCTTGCCTATTTTTGCGCCGCTAGGTTTGCGCTGAGAATTCTGCTTTAACGGCATGCATGACAGTGCAATCGGCAGAAATCCTTTTGAGCCCCTCGGCCATGGCCCGCGTCGATGCGGCAGCGGCATTAGGCATGGATAGCTATGGGCTGATGCTGCGCTCCGGCGAGGCGGTCGCGGCAGCCGCCTTGCGGCTCTTCCCGGGCGCCTTGCGCTTCGTCGTCTTGTGTGGCCCCGGCAACAATGGCGGTGATGGTTATGTCGCGGCCGCCGCCCTCGCGCGTGCGGGCGCATCCGTCACTGTCCACCATCTCGGCGATCCGTCTTTGCTCACGGGTGATGCCGCGCATGCGCATGCCGACGCATCCTTGTCCTCGACGCCTTTGCAGGCCTACATGCCGCATCCCGGTGATGTCGTCATCGACGCCCTGTTCGGTGCGGGCCTTGCCCGTAACGTGTCCAGGGATGTGAGCGACAGCGTCGAACGCGTGGCGGCGGCAGGCTTGCCGGTCTTGGCCATTGATCTGCCGTCCGGTCTCGATGGGATGACGGGTTTGGTTCGCGGTGCGGCCTTCCAGGCGACCAACACGGTTACCTTCATGACCCGCAAGCCAGGGCATCTGCTGCTGCCCGGCCGTACATTGTGTGGTGCGATCGAGGTCTTCGATATCGGCATTCCCCACCGGCTGATTGCCGCTGAAGCCGAGCGCCTCTGGGTCAATGGCCCGCCGCTCTGGCAAAACCACCAGGTGCCGCCGGCCGCCGGCGACCACAAATACCGACGCGGTCATCTCACCGTCTTTTCCGGTGGCGCAACTGCAACCGGTGCGGCGCGGCTGTCGGCCACGGCAGGTTTGAAAGCCGGGGCAGGGCTCGTCACCTTCGCGTCGCCGAAGAATGCACTGTCTATCAATGCCGCCCACCTGACGGCAATCATGCTGCATGAGATCAATGACACGCCCGATCTTGAACGCTACCTGGAGGACACGCGCCGCGCGACATTCGTGCTAGGCCCCGGTTTTGGCAATCTCTCCCTTGCCCGCGCCTATGCGCTGGCCCTTGGTTCTGCGGGTCGCGCGGTGGTTCTCGACGCCGATGGCATCACCGCATTTCGCAACGACGCCCGATCCCTGCACAATGCGTTTGCTCAAAATGGGCCGCGTCTTGTCGTCACCCCACACGAGGGGGAGTTTGCCCGGCTGTTTCCCGAGATTTACGAAATGCCTGCCGGCAAGGTCGAGAAAGCCCGAGCGGCCGCCAGCGAACTGGGCGGGATCGTCGTCTACAAGGGCGCCGACACTGTGATCGCCGCTCCGGACGGCCGTGCCGCGATCAACGAAACTGCGCCGCCGCAACTGGCAACGGCCGGGTCCGGCGACGTGCTGGCCGGCATCATCGCTGCACTGATCGGGCAGGGCCTGCCGGTTTTCGAGGCGGCTTGCGCCGGCGTGTATCTGCATGGCGAGGCGGCGTCTCGAGCCGGGTCAGGGATGACTGCGGAAGATCTGGCCGCCGCTGTTGGCCCCCTAGAGTAGCCGGCTGCCGCGCAACAGGCCTTCGCCTTCCAGCAACGGGTAGCCGATCGATATGAACAGCGAATTGATCTCCTTCAGGTCCCGCATCGTGTCGATATGCAGCGAACTGGATTCGAAACTCGCCGCATTGCCCTGACGCAGGCGCTGCAGATGTTGCTCCTCGCTGGCCTTGACCAGTTGCCGAACGACCTCCTTGCGCGCCACGAGCTGGCGGGCATATTCGACATTGCGGTTGACCAGCAGGTTGAACGCCAGATGGGCGTTTTGCACCACTTCGTGATGCATGGCACACAACTCAGCCCAGCCTTCGGCCGAAAATGCCGCGTTGCGCTCATGTTTCTTGCGTGCCCGGGTCAGCATGTTCTGCGAAATGATGTCGGCCGCTTGCTCGATCTTGATCGTCGCGCCAAGCAGGTTCTGACATTGCTCGGCCGAATGTTCGTCCAATGCCGTTTGCGATATGCGCGCCAGATAGAACTTGATGTCGCGGTGGATCGTGTCGATCCGGTCGTCGAGCGCCTCGATCCGCTGGGTCTTTTTTGCATCCCAATTCTCGTAGAGCTCGAAAATGCTGTTCAGCATGATCTCCGTCTTGTCGCAGACGGTCAGCACTTCACGCGTGGCATTGCTGATCGCCTGCTGCGGATGCACAAGGTCGGCAGAGTTCAGCGCGGACAGTCGGTCGTCATTGGCTGGTTGTCCGGCAGTCGGCGCCAGAAACCGTTCCAGCAGTCGGGCCACGACCGCGGCAAAGGGCAGTCCGAGCACGAGAACGGCGCCATTCATCGCCAGATGCGCCATGACGACGGCATCACCCGGCTGGCTGGCCAGCATTTCAGGGCTGATTTGGAAGATGAACTGCAGGGCGAGCGCCATCAGCGTCATCAGGCCGCGAATAACCACATTGCCGAGCGGCACGACACGGGCACTGGCCTCTGCGTTCTTGGTCAGCAGCGCTGCAATCACCGCCGCGCCAAAATTGATCCCCAGCACCAGCGGGATGATCAAGGCGTCCGGCAGCAGATGTTTGTCGGCCAGCGACGCGACAAGCAGCACCGCCGCAACGCTCGAATGGAATGACCAGGCCAGCAATGCGGCGAGCAGGAAGGCGCTGATCCAGTCGCTTGCCAGATAATTGAACAGAACGGGCAGGATCTGGCTGCTGCGCAGCGGATCCGATGCCTGGCCGATCAGTTTCAGCGACAGCAGCAAAAGGCCAAGCCCGAACAGGATCCGGCCCAGTTGCCGCCAGTGGCGTTCTTCCGAGGCGCGAAAGGCGATCGTGCCGAGCAGCAACAAAATCGGGACCAACAGCGACAGGTCATAGCGCAGGATGCGCACGACAAAGGCCGAACCGAAATCGGCACCCAGCAAGGTCGCAATGCCGATTGCCGACGTCACATAGCCTGCTGCGGTGAACGAGGCGATGATCAGAGCGACGGCGGTTGCACTCTGCAACGCCACGGCAAACAGGAAGCCGGCAAAGGCTGCCGAAAACCGGTTGCCGACCGCCAGCCGCAGCTTGTCCTTCAACACGCCGCCATAGGCCCGCTCGATGCCGGTCCGCACCATGCGCGTCGCCCAGAGCAGGAGCGCGACCGCGCCCGCCAGATTGATGAAGACTGCTGTGCCTGACATGCAAACGCCCCGTGACCGGATCGGAATCATGAGGCGCGGTCCGCATATCCCCATGGCCATACACTGTCGACCATTTCCTGAAGGATGACGGCGACTCTGCGACCGAGCCTAGTCCAGATTCGCCAATGTCACAATTTGCATATGAATACGGGCATTGTGTATTTATGCGACCAATGATTGCATCTTGCGCGCCGCATTGGGCGCATTGACCTTGCCGCCGGTGATGAAGAAGGCAAAGACCTCGCGTGGCTCCGCTTTGATCTTGCGCTCGGGTGCAATTTTCGGCAGGTCATTCGGCATGCCGCCGGCCGCATAGATCTTCAATCGTTCAGCCCAGGCATCAAGCTCTTCCGGTGGATAGCAGGTCGCAATGTCATCGCTGCCTTTCTGCAGCCGCGCATAGACGAAACCCGTCGTCGGGTCGGCAAACATCGGATAGTCGTGATGGTCGGCGCAGACGGCCGCGACATCGTATTTCGCCAGAAGCTCGATGAATTCCGGCACCTGGAACGACGCGTGCCGCGGTTCGACAACGTGTCGCAGCGGCAATCCGTCCAGGGTCTTCGGCAGCAATGTCAGGAACGCTTCGAAATCCTCCGGCTCGAATTTCTTCGTGCCCATGAACTGCCAGAGGATCGGCCCGAGATGGGGCCCAAGCTCTGCAATCCCTTGGTTGAGAAACTTGCCCACTGATTCGCCGGCCTCGGCTAATACCTTGCGATTGGTGCAGAACCGGCTCGCCTTCAGCGAGAAGACAAAATTCTCCGGCACGTCCGACGCCCATTTGGCAAATGTCGCCGGCTTCTGGCTGGAATAATAGGTGCCGTTCACCTCGATCGCCGTCAGTTCGCGGCTGGCAAATTCCAGTTGCCTCTTCTTGGCAAGTTTTTCGGGATAGAACGTGCCCTCCCAGGGCTCGAACGTCCAGCCGCCGATGCCGGTGCGGATAGTGCCGGATTGGGTCATCAAATACCTCCCATTGAAGTTAGCTAAGCAATTAGCTAGTTTGAAGATGTTGCCATGGAGCGAGCGATGACGGTTGTCACCATTCACAAGGCCAAAACGGAACTTTCAAAACTCCTTGCCCGCGTTGAGGCCGGAGAGGAAATTGTCATTGCACGCGGTGATGAGCCGGTTGCGAAACTGGTGCCCCTGACAGCGGCCGACAGGAAAAATCCGCCACGAAAGGCCGGTGCATTGGCACATTTGCGGGGTAAGATCCCCTCGGACCTGTTTCTTGAGCCGATGCCGGATGACGATCTGGCCGCCTGGGAAGGCAAATATTCGTTCCCCGGCGACAACGGCCAATGAAATATCTGCTCGACACACACGCACTGGTCTGGTGGCTTATGGATGATCCTCGTCTGAGCGCTGCGGCACGCACGGCTCTCACCAACGGCGACAATGAGATCGCCGCCAGCGCAGTCTCCGCTTTCGAAATCGCAACCAAGCATCGCCTCGGCAAGTGGCCAGAGGTGGGCACGCTCTGCGCCGATTTCGTCACATATGTCATGGCTGAACGTTTCGTCCTGCTCCCGGTGGAACCATCCCACGCTCTCCTTGCCGGCCAACTGACCGGAGATCATAAAGATCCCTTCGATCGCCTGCTCGCCGCACAGTCGAAACTTGAAAACCTCACGCTTGTCACCGCCGACAAGGCATTCAACGTCTTCGACGTCGAATGCCTCTGGTAAGCGCCGCCTTCACTCCGCCGCCTGCACCTTTTTCATCGGCCGCCGCTCCAGCAATTCCTTCAGGAACTGCCCGGTATAGGACTTGTCGACCTTCACCACCTCTTCCGGTGTCCCTTGGGCAACGATTTCACCGCCGCCGTCACCACCTTCCGGGCCGAAGTCGATGATATAGTCGGCCGTCTTGATCACCTCGAGATTGTGCTCGATGACCACGACCGAATTGCCCTGGTTGACCAGTTCCTGCAGCATTTCCAGAAGTTTGGCGACATCGTGGAAATGCAGGCCGGTGGTCGGCTCGTCGAGAATGTAAAGCGTGCGCCCGGTCGATTTCTTCGACAGTTCCTTGGCCAGCTTGACGCGCTGCGCCTCGCCGCCCGACAGTGTGTTCGCCTGCTGACCGACCTTGATATAGCCGAGGCCGACATCGAACAGCGCCTGCAGCTTGTCGCGCACCGCCGGAACCGCCTGGAAGAATTCGACGCCTTCCTCGACTGTCATATCGAGCACGTCGGCGATCGACTTGGTCTTGAAATGCACGTCGAGCGTTTCGCGATTGTAGCGCTTGCCGTGGCAGACGTCGCAAGTGACATAGACGTCCGGCAGGAAGTGCATCTCGATCTTGATCACGCCGTCGCCCTGGCAGGCCTCGCAGCGGCCGCCCTTGACGTTGAACGAGAAACGGCCCGGCTGATAGCCGCGCGCCTTCGCCTCCGGCAGACCGGCAAACCAGTCGCGGATCGGCGTGAACGCGCCGGTATAGGTCGCAGGGTTCGAACGCGGCGTACGCCCGATCGGCGATTGGTCGATGTCGATCACCTTGTCGATGAATTCGAAGCCGTCGATCCGCTCGTGTTCTGCCGGATTCTCGCGCGCCCCCATGACGCGACGGGCCGCCGCCTTGTACAGCGTCTCGATCAGGAAGGTCGATTTACCGCCGCCCGACACACCGGTGACGGCGGTAAAGACGCCGAGCGGGATCGCAGCCGTCACGTTTTTCAGGTTGTTGCCCTTGGCGCCGACCACCTTGATCTGCTGGCCCTTCTTCGGCTTGCGCCGCTGTTCGGGCACCTTCACCCCGAGCTCGCCGGTCAGGTATTTGCCAGTCAGCGATTTGGGGCTCGCCATGATATCCTTCGGCGAACCTTTCGCGATCACCTGGCCGCCGTGAATGCCGGCAGCCGGTCCGATATCGACGACATAATCGGCGGTCAGGATCGCATCCTCGTCATGCTCGACCACGATCACCGTATTACCGATATCGCGCAGATGTTTCAGCGTCTCGAGCAGACGCGCATTGTCGCGCTGGTGCAGCCCGATCGACGGCTCGTCGAGCACGTAAAGCACGCCGGTCAGGCCGGACCCGATCTGCGAGGCCAGACGAATGCGCTGGCTTTCGCCACCCGACAATGTGCCGGAATTGCGCGACAGGCTCAAATAGTCGAGACCGACATCGTTGAGGAAGCGCAGCCGCTCGCGGATCTCTTTCAGGATGCGAACCGCGATCTCGTTCTGCTTGTCGGTCAGCTTGCCCGGCAGAACTTCGAACCAGGCGCCGGCATTGCGGATCGCCATGTCGGTGACCTGGCCGATATGCAACCCGTTGATCTTGACCGCCAGCGCCTCCGGCTTCAAACGGAAGCCTTTGCATGCGGGGCAGGGGGCTGCCGACATGTAACGCTCGATCTCTTCGCGCGCCCAGGCGCTGTCGGTTTCCTTCCAGCGCCGTTCGAGATTGGGCACGATGCCTTCGAAGGTCTTGGTCGTGGTGTAGGAACGGGCGCCATCGGCATAATGGAAATCGATCTTGTCCTCGGTGCCGTGCAGGATCGCCTTCTGCGCCGCTTCCGGCAGGTCGGCCCATTTGGCGGTCAGCTTGAAACCGAAGGCCTTGCCCAGCGCTTCCAGAGTCTGGTTGTAATAGGGCGAGGCGGATTTGGCCCAGGGCGCGATCGCGCCGTCGTTCAGCTTGCGCTGCGTCTCGGGAATGATCAGCGCTTCATCGATCTTCTGCTGACTGCCCAGGCCGTCACAGGTCGGGCAGGCGCCGAACGGGTTGTTGAACGAGAACAGCCGCGGTTCGATCTCCGGAATGGTGAAACCGGACACCGGGCAGGCGAACTTTTCCGAAAACAGCACGCGTTCATGGGTTTCGTTCAGCGATTTGTTCGCCGAGCCGCCCGCAGACGTCTCTCCCGGCGGCAGCGGCTTGTCGGCAAATTCGGCAACCGCCAAGCCATCGGCAAGCCTGAGGCAGGTCTCCAGACTGTCGGCCAGGCGGCTGGCAATGTCCGGACGGACGACGACGCGGTCTACCACCACGTCGATGTCATGCTTGTATTTCTTGTCGAGCGTCGGTGCGTCGGCGATTTCGTAAAACTGACCATCGATCTTGACGCGCTGGAAGCCCTTCTTCATCAGTTCGGCGAGTTCCTTCTTATACTCGCCCTTTCGTCCGCGGATCATCGGCGCCAGGATGAACAGACGCGTGCCTTCCTCATAGGCCAGCACCCGGTCGACCATCTGGCTGACCGTCTGGCTTTCGATCGGCAGGCCGGTCGCCGGCGAATAGGGCACGCCGACGCGGGCAAACAGCAGGCGCATATAGTCATAGATCTCAGTGACCGTGCCGACCGTCGAGCGCGGATTGCGCGAGGTCGTCTTCTGCTCGATCGAGATCGCCGGTGACAGGCCTTCGATCTGGTCGACATCCGGTTTCTGCATCATCTCGAGGAACTGCCGGGCATAGGCCGACAGGCTCTCGACATAACGCCGTTGCCCTTCCGCATAGATCGTGTCGAAGGCGAGCGACGACTTGCCGGAGCCCGACAGACCGGTCATCACGATCAGGCTGTTGCGCGGCAGGTCGAGGTCGATGCCCTTGAGATTGTGCTCGCGGGCGCCGCGGATGGAGATGGTCTTCAGTTCGGACATGGCTATTGGCTCGGATCGGACGGTGGACAGGAGATCCCGGGAGGAGGACTGTCCTTATGTAGTCTAACAACGGCGAGTGTCGAGCACTTGCCGCCATTGCGGGATGACAATTCGATTCTGTTGACAGCATCCTAGCGAAAGAATAGAACAAATAAAGAACATTTTTTCTTTGTGGATGACGGATTGTCCACGCCCCATCGTTCCCCTGGAATGGGATAAGGTGGGAACCAATTGGATTTTGAACGCCGCGGCGGCGCGGCAGTAAGGTGAGTGTCATGGCTGGTAGCGTCAACAAGGTCATCCTGATCGGCAATCTCGGTGCCGACCCTGAAATCCGCCGGACTCAGGACGGACGGCCGATTGCCAACCTGAGAATTGCCACATCGGAAACCTGGCGCGACAAGAACAGCGGCGAGCGCAAGGAAAAGACCGAATGGCACACGGTCGTCATCTTTAACGAGGGCCTGTGCAAGGTTGCCGAGCAGTATCTGAAGAAGGGTTCGACGGTTTACATCGAGGGCGCGTTGCAGACCCGCAAATGGCAGGACCAGAACGGCCAGGACCGTTATTCGACCGAAGTTGTCTTGCAGGGCTTCAATTCGACTCTGACCATGATCGGTGGTCGCGGCGATAACGCCGGCGGCGGTGCATCGCGCGGCGGCGATTTTGGTGGTTCAGGCGGTGGTTATGACGATTACGGTTCGGCCCCGGCGCCTTCGGCGCCGCGTGGCGGCGGCTCGGCCGGTCGTGGTTCCAGTGCCCCGTCGGGCGGCTTTTCGCGCGACCTGGATGACGACATCCCGTTCTGATGCCCGTCAACGCTGTGCATTGCGAGACAGTCTGAAGTCTCATGGGCGATGAATGATAACAGCCACCCGCAATTGCTTACGGGTGGTTTTGTGTTGTCGACCGCAGGGTTCCGTTGTGCTGCGTCAGGCGGCGAGCCCGGCGGACGGCGTGCAGGCCTCGCAGATCGCCTCAATATGGCGATGGTCCGTGCCGCAGCAGCCCCCGAGGATCCGGAAGCCTGGAAAATTCCGCCGCAATGCCCGGTAACGACGCCCGAGATCGGCCGGATCGCCGATATCGAGTGTCTCGCTTTCATCCAGCTCGGCATGGCTCTTGGCAGAGGCATTGGCCCTGAGGCCATGGATGCGCCGGACCCAGGATGCGCTGGAGGCCAGCGCCTGCTCGAAATGCGTCGGGTGGGCGCAATTGACCATGTAGTAGACCGGCCCGCCATTGGTGGCTTCGTCGGTCCGCTCGATCGCTTCCTGCAGGCTGGTGCCGTTCAACAGATGCCCGTCGGTTTCGACCGTGAACGACATCACACATGGGATCCCGTGCTCCAAAGCGGCAAGCGCTATGCCGCTTGCCTCTTCCACCGTGTTGATCGTCATCGCCGAGACCATGTCGGCCGCAGATTGCGCAAAGGTGGCGACCTGGTCGGCATGATAGTCATGCGCCTCCGTCACACTGGTCTGGCCGTTCTTGTAGGCATCGCCCCGTGGCCCGATGATGCCGCTGATCACCACCGGCGTGGCGCGCGTCTCCCACCGGTTCCGGCAGGCTGCGGCGAAGTCCACGGCGCGCATGTTGAGGGCGTGCAGGGCCTTGCGGTCATAGCCGAGCTTCTGGCCCCAATCTGCATTGGCTCGCCATGTCGGCGTGTCGAGGATGAAGCCGACGCCGCGCTGTTGCGCCAGCAGGATATAGGGCTCGATATAACTGAGCAGTTCGCTACGGCCATCGTCGCTGTCGAGCAGTGGGAAGGCGGCGAAATGCGGCAGTTCCATGCCGCGGTGAAAGACGAATGTGGTCTCCATGCCGCCATCCGTCAGGAAGTCGCCGCCGACAAGCTGCGGCAGTTGCTGTCTGTACTTTGCCATGATGTGTCTCCGATGATAAAATCGATCCGCGACGGCACGATTTGGCACCGTCGATGACGTCAATTCTCGCAAATCAGTGCAATTGAGTTCCAGTGATCTTGTGGTGCGGCTCAGCCGTCTGGCTGGGAAGCATCGTTATTTCAACGGCTTGCATCATCTTGCGTATCTGGCAACCTCTAACTGGCGCTGCATGTCGTGAGGAAAACCGGACCATAGGTACAGATCTTGGACAGGCAGGAGAGCCGAAAGGGCGCCGCAACACGCGAGCGCATTCTGGAGATCGCGCAACACGCCGTGCTGTCGAAGGGTTTTGCCGCGACCTCGATCGAGGAGGTGATCGCCGAAGCGGGCATCACCAAGAGCGGTTTCTTCTATCACTTCAGGGACAAGAACGAACTCGCCCATGAGATGCTGCGCCGCTACAGTGCCGAGAACGAGCAGATCTTCGACGACATATTCGCACGCGGCGCGGAATTGAGCGACGATCCGCTCGAAGCCTTCCTGATCGGTTTGAAACTCCTGGCCGAACTGATGAAGGATCTGCCAAGCGTGCATCCGGGATGCCTGATTTCCGCGATCTGCTATCAGGAACGCCTGTTCGACCGGGAGGTCCGCGACCTCAGCGCCCAGACCGTGATGTCGTGGAATGCCCGCTTCCTCGGTTATCTGGAGCGGATCTCGACGCTACACCCGCTCAGTGCCAATGTCGAGTTGGCCGACCTTGCCGCCATGCTTTCCTGCATCATCGACGGGGGCATCATCATGTCGAAGGTTCTCCACCAGCCGGACGTGCTGGAGCGTCAGGTGCTCGCCTACCGGGCTTTCGTCAAGGCGGCGTTCAGCCGCTCGGCCACACTGAGTGCCAGATAGACCAGGCTCCCGCACAGGCAGCGCGTTTCCTTTTGGAGCGGGCGGCGGATCTGCCCTCAATCTTCGAGGTCTTTGCGCAGGCGTTGGAGATCCGCATCGATCGGTAATGCTTTTTCGGCGCGCGACAGCGCCAATGCGGCCTGGCACCGGGCAGCCGCGCGGAAGTCTCCGCTTCCCATTCGGCTCAATGAGGCTAGGCATTTCTGCAGGCGCAGCTGCACCTCGACCTGCGCTGCACCGTCGCGCGCAATCGTCATGAAGGCGTCTTCGAAAAGATCGTCTGAGCGCAGCGGCGGAACGAATATGCGCGGAAACGCAGGTTTGCTGGTCTTTGCCGGCTCCGCCCAGCGGCTCAGCAGACGGGTCGAGCGACCAATGACGTCGATCGCCGTGCCGGGATCGTTGACGGCGGGCGACAGAGCCCGTTGGGCTGTTTCGCTCATGACGACGAGACCGAAGCGCGGATCCTGTTCGAAACTTCTCTCGGTGCCGACGGTGATTGCCGCTCTCAACGCCGCCGCTGGATCGTTGTTATCCTTCGTATCTGCAGCCGGCGCCAGCCACGAAGCGACCGGGCTGTCTTCATAGACGAAAGCGCCCGGATTGACCGCAAGGTAAATGTCGCGGTCCACGCGTTCTGCCAGCAAGGACAGGGCTTTGATATCAATGTGTTGAATGTAACCGATCACCCCAGCGGTGATGTCAGTAGCTTGGTGCAGGACATCCGTGTCGACCTGATCCAGAGATCTGCCCCCGAGATAGGGATTTTGGCGCCGTGCCTCGATCGCGTTCGCTGCGGCCTCCTCGATCCGGCCTGTCGTCTCGCTGACGCGGCCCAGCTTGGTCAAATGGTCGATCCAGCGAAGCAGTTGGAAAACGATCAAGGCGATCACACCAATCGTGATCAAGAAGAGGATGACACGCCCGCGGTCGCCATATGCGCCTGTTTTCAGAACGACGATCCCGACCATGCCATAGAGGAACGAACCAAGAAAGGTCGAAAGCACGTTTTGTGTCAGCCGGTCCTCGATCAAGAGGGTAGTGGCGCGAGGGGTGACATTGCTGGTCGCGGAAGCATAGGCCGAAGTCATGGCACTGAGCGAAAACGTCGTCACGGCGAGCATGCTCGACGCAATGATGGTCAATATGCTGTCGACCGAGTCCGCATTGATAGAGCCCGGCATCTCGAAGGGTACGAAGCGCTCCACCACGGCAGCCAGGACTGCCGCAACGATACCTAAGGCGCCGATCGCCGTTGCCCTCAGCCATAACCGCCGAGAAAGGCGTTTGATGAAGAAGGCCCAGCGTGTCGTCGCGGTCTGTGTCATACCGTATCCTTACGAATATCTAAGCGCCAAACGCAGACTTCACCCCATCGACGACAAACTGCACCGACAGCGCCGCCAGAAGCACGCCGAGAAGCCGTGTCAGCAGTGCCCGTCCGGTGACGCCGAGGAAGCGGTTCAGCCGCTCGGCCACGCTGAGTGCCAGATAGACGAGGCCGAGAACCACGGCGATCACGCCGATCAATTGCGCCTTGCCCATCAGGTCGTTCATCGTGCCGGCGATCAGCACGGTCGCCGAAATTGCGCCCGGTCCGGCGATCAACGGGATGGCCAGCGGAAACACCGCGAGATTATGGATATGATCCTTGGTGATCGCGTCGTCGGTGGTCTTTTCCTTGCGTTCGTTGCGGCGCTCGAAAATCATCTCAAAGGCGATGGCAAACAACATCAACCCGCCGGCGATGCGAAATGCCCCCATCGAGATTCCGAGCGCGCCAAGAATGGTGGCGCCGAACAGGGCAAACACGGTCAGGATGGCAAAACCCATCACGGAGCCGCGCACTGCAACCTGCCGGCGCTGGGCCTTGTTCATGCCGACGGTGAGGCCAAGGAACAGCGGTGCCAGACCCGGCGGATCGACGGTGACGAGCAGCGTCGTAAAGGCGGCAATCATCGCGTCGGCGCTGGCCATATCATGGATCTCCCTCTGTCAGCCTGCATTTAGAAGCAAGCGGCGCTGTGTTGGCAAGGCAAGCATCAAGATATTGGCGTAATTGCCTTTCCAGCGGCGCAAAAGCCTGTTTATAACGCTGTTGGAAATTGGCGCTTTCGCGCCTGTTCCGCTATAAAATCCCCAGTGATTCCGAAAAAAGATCGTGACCTGATTTGACTGAGCAAAGCACTCCCGGCGGCGGCAAGTTCCCGCAAGGCATCGAGCCTATTTCCATCATGGAGGAAATGCAGCGGTCCTATCTCGATTACGCGATGAGCGTGATCGTGAGCCGCGCGCTTCCCGATGTTCGTGACGGGCTCAAGCCCGTGCATCGGCGCATCCTGTTTGGCATGAACGAACTCGGCCTCGACTGGAACAAGAAATACGTCAAGAGCGCCCGCGTTACCGGTGACGTGATGGGTAAGTACCATCCGCACGGCGACTCGGCGATCTATGATGCGCTCGCCCGCATGGCGCAGGACTGGTCGCTGCGCATGCCGCTGATCGACGGTCAGGGCAATTTCGGCTCGATCGATGGCGATCCACCGGCAGCCCAGCGTTACACCGAGTGCCGGCTGCAGAAGGTGGCGCATGCGCTGCTCGACGATCTCGACAAGGAAACGGTCGACTTCCGTGACAACTACGACGGCACCATGTCGGAGCCGGTTGTCGTCCCGGCCAAGTTCCCGAACCTGCTCGTCAATGGCGCCGGCGGCATCGCGGTCGGCATGGCGACCAATATTCCGCCGCACAACTTGGTCGAAGTGATCGACGGCTGCATTGCGCTGATCGAAAACCCGGCTATCGAACTGCCGGAACTGATGCAGATCATCCCCGGGCCGGATTTTCCGACCGGTGCCCTGATCCTCGGTCGTTCCGGCATCCGGTCGGCCTATGAGACCGGCCGCGGCTCGGTGATCATGCGTGGCGTCGCCCGTGTCGAGCCGATGCGTGGCGACCGCGAGCAGATCATCATTACCGAGGTTCCCTATCAGGTGAACAAGTCGACGATGATCGAGAAGATGGCCGAACTGGTGCGCGAAAAGCGCATCGAAGGCATCTCCGACCTGCGCGACGAATCCGACCGCCAGGGCTACCGCGTCGTCATTGAGCTGAAGCGCGACGCCAATGCCGACGTCATCCTCAATCAGCTCTATCGCTATACCCCGCTGCAGACCTCCTTCGGCTGCAATATGGTGGCGCTGAATGGCGGCAAGCCGGAACAGTTGACGCTGCTCGACATGCTGCGCGCCTTCGTCGCATTCCGCGAAGACGTCGTCAGCCGCCGCACCAAGTTCCTCCTGCGCAAGGCGCGTGACCGTGCGCATGTCTTGGTCGGCCTGGCGATTGCTGTTGCCAATATCGACGAGGTCATCGCGCTAATTCGCAGGGCACCCGATCCGGCAACCGCGCGTGAACAGCTTATGACGCGCCGCTGGCCCGCCAAGGACGTCGAATCGCTGATCCGACTGATCGACGATCCGCGTCACCGGATCAACGAGGACTTGACCTACAACCTGTCCGAAGAGCAGGCGCGCGCCATTCTCGAGCTGCGTCTGGCCCGCCTGACCGCTCTCGGCCGCGATGAAATCGATGAGGAACTCAACAAGATCGGCACGGAAATCGCCGATTATCTCGACATCCTGTCATCGCGCATCCGCATCCAGACGATCGTCAAGGACGAGCTGGCTGCCGTGCGCGACGAATTTGGCACTCCGCGTCGCAGTGTCATCATGGACGGCGGTCCGGATATGGACGACGAGGACCTGATTGCCCGTGAGGACATGGTCGTCACCGTATCGCATGCCGGCTATATCAAGCGCGTTCCGCTGGCCACCTATCGCGCCCAGCGTCGCGGCGGCAAGGGTCGCTCCGGCATGGCGATGAAGGACGAGGATTTCGCAACCCGCCTGTTTGTCGCCAACACCCATACGCCGGTGCTGTTCTTCTCCTCGCGCGGTATCGTCTACAAGGAAAAGGTCTGGCGCCTGCCGATCGGCACACCGACCTCACGCGGCAAGGCGATGATCAACATGTTCCCGCTGGAGCCCGGCGAGCGCATCACCTCGATCATGCCGTTGCCCGAGGACGAGACGAGCTGGGAAAACCTCGACGTCATGTTCTCGACGACGCGCGGCACCGTGCGCCGCAACAAGCTCTCCGACTTCATCCAGGTCAACCGCAACGGCAAGATCGCGATGAAGCTCGAGGAAGAGGGCGACGAGATCCTCTCGGTCGAAACCTGTACCGAACTTGACGACGTACTGATGACCACGGCGCTTGGCCAAGCCATCCGCTTCTCGGTCGATGACGTGCGTGTCTTTGCCGGCCGCAACTCGATCGGTGTCCGTGGTATTTCACTTGCATCCGGCGACCGGATCATCTCGATGACCATTCTCGGCCATGTCGACGTCGAGCCGTGGCAGCGTGCAGCCTATCTCAAGCGTTCGGCGGTCGAGCGTCGCGCCATGGGCGTTGATGAAGATGATATCGCGCTCGTTGGCGAAGAGGTCGTTGAAGAAGGCGAACTTCAGGAAGCCGACTATCAGATGATGAAGGCGCGCGAGCAGTTCGTCCTGACCGTGTCGCAAAAGGGGTATGGCAAGCGTTCGTCGTCCTACGACTTCCGCATTTCCGGCCGTGGCGGCAAGGGGATCCGTGCCACCGACACCTCGAAGACCAGTGAGATCGGCGAACTCGTTGCTGCCTTCCCGGTCGAAGACAAGGACCAGCTGATGCTGGTCTCGGACGGAGGGCAGCTGATCCGCGTGCCGGTCGATGGTATCCGCATCGCCAGCCGCGCCACCAAGGGAGTGACCATCTTCTCGACCGCCAAGGATGAGAAGGTTGTCTCCGTCGAGCGCATCAGCGAGCCGGAAGGTGACGACGATGCAGTCGGAGGCACCGGCGAAGGCGCCGGAGAAGGCGTTGTAGGCGAAGAAGTAGCCGGTGTGAACGAGGCCAATGAGGCCGAGATCAAGGCAGGCCCGGACACCTCTGAGCCGACAGCCGACTAGGCTCGAACCTGTCCGGCCCCGTTCAGCGGGGTCGGAAATATGCGCAGCGCCAATAGCCTGACATGAAAAAGCCCGCCGGACGATTGTCCTGGCGGGCTTTTTGACTGGAGGTCTGGCATCAAGTTTTTGCGGCTTCTGATGCCCGCGTGTGGATCCACGGGCCGGCCGTTCATATTGAGCTTAGAAGGCCTTGCGGCGCTCCATCATGGCCCGGAAATCTTCGTTTTCGCGCTTCAGCGCCGTGACCGTCGAAGCCACGGAGGCAACGAACATACCACTGATAAGAGCGGCAAGAACCGTGAGGGTGGCGAACATGGTCTTCCTTTCTGTTTCAGCGACGTTTCGTATTTAGCGGCGAAGTTTTGATGTCCGATTAATGACCGAAGCTATGGTAGCGGGCAGTCATCGGCGGGCCGTAATACTTGGCGTCTTTGCTATCGTTGACATAGAAGGTTGCGGAAGTCGCAACCATGGCAGTCATCATCATCATCCAAACCAGGTTGATCAGGGTAACTTTGTCATGCATGGCTCTCGTCCTTCGTATTCCGTAATAATGTTCACGATCAGGAATGGTTCCTGCGCAGTGTAGAAAAGTGTTTAACGAACCGCGCCTGAAGTGCGCTTGAACGTGCTGTTCATCTGGCGTTCATCTTCATGGTCATCTGGAACAGTCTCCAGATAGGTCCGTGCGACGGCAATGCCGATTTCCACCATGAGCGAAGCAAGTACGGCGGAGGTGACAAGTAGGGCGAGCATCGGTTGACCTTTATCTGCCAGGTGCTGTTTAACAATGATGCCGTTTTACCAAGCCTGACCTGACCCGGCCTTGAATACGCCATTCATCCGCCATTCACCTGTCCAGCGAGGACAGCATCGAGGAGACGGCGTCTTGGCGATCGGCACGGGAGATCGACTTGCCATCGGCGTGGCAAATCGCTTGCGGTGAACCGCCTTCCATGACAAAAGGCGGTCGAAAACAATGATCGGGATGTCATGACAACGGCATTTTATCCAGGCTCATTCGATCCAATGACCAATGGTCATCTCGATGTAATCGTCCAGGCGCTCAATGTCGCCGGCAAAGTTATCGTCGCCATCGGCATCCATCCCGGCAAGACGCCGCTCTTTACCTATGAGGAGCGCGCAGACTTGATCCGGCAGGCGCTGATGCAAACCTTGCCGGGCCGGGCAGGGGATATCGATGTCGTTGCTTTTGACGGTCTCGCTGTCGATGCCGCCCGCAGCCACGGTGCGCGCCTTTTGGTGCGCGGCCTGCGTGACGGCACCGATTTCGACTATGAGATGCAGCTCGCCGGTATGAATGGCCATATGGCACCCGAGTTGCAGACCGTTTTCCTGCCCGCCGGAACGGCGTCGCGGCCCATTACCGCCACATTGGTCCGGCAGATCGCCGCCATGGGTGGCGATGTGAGCGCCTTTGTGCCGGCCGCTGTTCTTGCAGCCCTCAAATCCAGACACGGGCGTTAAGCCCCAGACATGACCGGAGTGACCATGAAGCTCGTCCATCTCGCAACCGCATTTTTTCTCGCCGTCGCCGGCTTCGGCACCGCACAGGCCCAGTCGAACGACGATTTCCTCACCATCCAGTTGAAAGATGGCCCGGTCGTGATCCAGCTGATGCCGGACGTTGCGCCCAAGCATGTCGCGCAGATCAAGGAACTGGCCAAGAAGGGCGAATATGACAATGTCGCCTTCCACCGCGTCATCGAGGGCTTCATGGCCCAGACCGGTGACGTGCAGTTCGGTGACATGGAAAACGGTTTTGACGGTTCGCGCGCCGGCACCGGCGGCTCCAGCATGCCTGACCTGCCGGCCGAATTTTCCAGCGTGCCGTTCGAGCGCGGCACGATCGGCATGGCCCGCAGCCAGGATCCGAATTCCGCCAACTCGCAGTTCTTCATCATGTTTGCCGAAGGTGGCTTCCTCAACGGCCAGTACACCGTCGTCGGCAAGGTTGTCGCCGGCATGGATGCCGTTGACAAGATCAAGCGCGGCGAAGGCGGCAATGGCGAAGTCTCGAACCCCGACCGCATGGTGAAGGTCACCGTCGGTCGCAACTGATAATCGGGCAATCGCCCCACAATAAGGAGAAAGCCTATGGCCGAGATCAAGGATCCGGAAAACACCATCATCATGGAAACGACCAAGGGTAAGGTCGTGATCTCGCTGTTCCCGGACCTGGCGCCAGGCCACGTTGCCCGGATCAAGGAACTGTCGCGCGAAGGCGCCTATGACGGCGTGGTTTTCCACCGCGTCATCGAGGACTTCATGGCCCAGACCGGCGACGTCCAGTACGGCAAGCAGGGCGGTGCGGACTTCAACCCGGGTCGTGCCGGCATGGGCGGATCGTCCAAGCCCGACCTGAAGGCTGAATTCTCGGCCACCAACCACACCCGCGGCACCTGCTCGATGGCCCGTTCGCAGAACCCGAACTCCGCCAACTCGCAGTTCTTCATCTGCTTCACCGATGCACCGTGGCTGAACAAGCAATATACTGCCTGGGGCCAGGTCATCGAGGGCATGGACGTCGTCGACACGATCAAGCGCGGCGAGCCGGTTCGCGATCCGGACTCGATCGTCTCGATGAAGGTCGCTGCCGACGCCTGAGGCATCGTCTCGCAGGAACCCGCCTCGGCGCCTTGCGCCCGGGCGGGTTTTCGCATTTTAAGACGCATGGCAAAGCGAGGTGGCAGGGATAGCCCGACACCGCAAGACAACAGATAGACCGATCAGTATGCGTGTAGACCTTTTCGACTTCGATCTGCCGGACGACAATATCGCGCTGCGGCCGGCAAGCCCGCGCGACCATGCCCGTTTCCTGATCGTCAGGCCGGAAGCCGAACCCTTGCTGGAAGACCGTCAGGTTTTCGATCTGCCATCATTTCTCCAGCCGGGCGATGCACTGGTCTTCAACGACACCAAGGTCATTCCAGCCCAGCTCGAGGGCATCCGGTATCGCGAAGGCGCCGAGGAGATCGCCGTCTCCTGCACGCTGCATATGCGTGTCGGCGCCAGTCGCTGGAAGGCCTTCGCCAAGCCGGGTAAACGCATCAAGGTCGGAGATCGCATGCGCTTCGGTCATCCGGGAAATGCTGCGGGCGAGGGCAGCGCCTGCCTGCTCGGCACGCTGGATGCGACCGTCGCCGAAAAAGGCGAGGCCGGCGAAATCGAGCTCGCCTTCGATCTCTCCGGTCCCGATCTCGACCAGGCGATCGCCACCGTCGGCCATATCCCGCTTCCGCCCTATATAGCCGCCAAGCGGCCGGAAGACGAAAAGGACCGGGCTGACTACCAGACGATCTACGCGCGGGAGGATGGTGCCGTCGCTGCCCCCACCGCCGGTCTCCACTTCACGCCAGACCTGTTTGCAAGATTGGACGCCGCCGGGATCGAACGCCATTTCGTCACCCTGCATGTCGGCGCCGGCACATTCCTGCCGGTCAAGGCCGACGATACGGCCGAGCACAAGATGCACCAGGAAATCGGTCATGTCTCGGCCGGGACGGCCGCGGCCCTCAACGCCGTGCGCGCCCGCGGCAACCGCATCGTCTGCGTCGGCACGACCTCGCTGCGCCTGATCGAGAGTGCGGCGCGTGACGACGGTCACATCCCCGCATGGTCCGGTGCCACCGGCATCTTCATCACACCCGGCTACCGGTTCAAGGCGGTCGACATGCTGATGACCAATTTCCACCTGCCGAAATCGACCCTGTTCATGCTGGTCTCGGCCTTTGCCGGCTTCGAGACCATGCATGCGGCCTATGCCCATGCGATCGAAAATGGCTACCGTTTCTACTCTTATGGCGACTCCAGCCTGCTATTCCGGAAAGACCAATAATTCCATGTCCGATGAAATGTCCGAAAGCGCGCCCGAAACCACGTCCGAGAACTTCACCTTCACCCTGAAGGCGACCAGCGGCAAGGCCCGCCTCGGCGAGATCACCATGCCGCGCGGCACGATCCGCACGCCGGCCTTCATGCCGGTCGGCACCGTCGGTACGGTCAAGGCCATGTATCTCGACCAGGTCAAGGAAGGCGGCGCCGACATCATTCTCGGCAATACCTACCACCTGATGCTGCGCCCCGGCCCGGAACGTGTCGCCCGCCTCGGCGGCCTGCATGAGCTGATCCGCTGGCCAGGCCCGATCCTGACCGATTCAGGTGGCTTCCAGGTCATGTCGCTGTCGGGCCTGCGCAAGCTCGACGAGCAGGGTGTCACCTTCAAGAGCCATGTCGACGGTTCTCTGCATCATATGTCGCCCGAGCGCTCGATCGAGATCCAGGGTTTGCTCGACAGCGATATCCAGATGCAGCTCGACGAATGTGTGGCGCTGCCCAATGAGCCGCGCGAGATCGAGCGCGCCATGGAACTGTCGCTGCGCTGGGCCGAACGTTGCCGTGTCGCCTTCGGCAATCAGCCGGGCAAGGCCATGTTCGGCATCGTCCAGGGCGGCGACCAGCCGGCATTGCGCGTCCGCTCGGCCGAGGGCCTGAAACAGCTCGACCTGAAGGGCTATGCCGTCGGCGGTCTCGCGGTCGGTGAGCCGCAAGCCGTCATGCTGGAAATGCTCGGCATCACGCTGCCGGTCCTGCCGGTTGAAAAGCCGCGTTACCTGATGGGCGTCGGCACGCCGGACGACATGCTGAAATCGGTCGGCGAGGGCATCGATATGTTCGACTGCGTCATGCCGACCCGCTCCGGTCGCCATGGTCTCGCTTTCACCCGCCGCGGCAAGGTCAATATCCGCAACGCCCGCCACGCCGAAGACATCCGCCCGCTCGACGACCAGTCGTCCTGCCCGGCCGCCCGCGATTATTCCCGCGCCTATCTGCACCATCTGGTGCGCTCCAATGAAGCCCTCGGTGGCATGCTGCTATCGTGGAACAACCTGTCCTACTACCAGGAACTGATGCAGGGCATCCGCAAGGCGATCGCCGAGAACCGCTTCGAGGACTTCAAGGCGGAAACCATCGAGATGTGGAACCGCGGTGATATCGACAAGCTCTGACGGTCGGTGGACCGAACGCTGAGCTGATCGCCAGACAGAAGAATGGATCGGGCAGGGCACGCACGCTGTCCGATCACAGCGTCGCTGCCGGAGCGAGAATCCGGTAGCGGGCCGGCAAATTCGCCGCCTAGATTCCTTGGCTACTGGTCTCGCGCATCATGCGCACGCCATTGATGGCAAAATTGCCGCCACGTTGGCGCTTGAGTTCGTAAAACACCGCCCAGTCCTTGCCGTCCGGGGCAGAAATCAGCACTTCCTGAAAGGCAACCGTACCATCCGGCGAAACCTGATTGCGGCCAAAGGCAAAGTTTCCGGGTCGATAGACCGGTTCATAACTCTTCTTCACCATTTCGAAAAACCGTTCGGCGTTGGGAAAGGCCGACTTGATTTCCGGCGACGCAAAGGAATAGGCCGCCGGGATGTCGTTGTTCAAAAACGCGGTGATCTGCTGCGTGATCACCTGCCGCGCCTGATCGGCCGGGTCGCCGGCCGCGAGATCATTGGTATAAGCCAGTCCGGGGTAAAACCCGGCCAGAACAACAAGGGCCACTGCAAATCGACTGCGCATCGTGCTTCCCCTTTTTTAGTCGCCGCGAATGTAGAGGATAGGACGATTTTTCAATTCGAAAAGGGCTTTTGTCATTTATTCGCGCGGCCACGGGCCGAGGAAAGCCACGTTTCCCGCGAAAGTCGTCACTTGACTGGCCCGTCAAAGCTTAGGCCAATCGGCGCGCCGGCTGGCGGCTACGTGCAAATAAACAAATAATAATGTAACAAAACAATGGTTTGATAGTATTTGTTCATGCTGAAATTCAATCCCTGGCGCGCGCAGATGCCAGGGTAATGCTTCGTCTGCCTCGGTGGCGGCACCCAAGCATTCATCAATGCCATCATGATGCCGGTGAAGGGCGACAACAAGCGAGTAGGGGGGCCTTTCAAGCCAAAGAGATGTCCCGCTGCCATCGTGTCAGTGCGTCTGATGTCATACTGGGTTTGAGCCTAGCCGGCACCAGATCGATACTGTCGCCAGGCGCCTCGGCCTCGGATGCTAGAACGATCGGCATGGCACAGGTCGTCAACAATGCACGGATCGAACTGAATTGTTGATTGACGAGCATATTTGAGAAGAAGCGATGTCCAGCTTCCGTTGCCAAAGGCCAATCGAGCAGGACATCGATGACAACGCCGGTGGACCCGTCCGAGAATGGTATCCTGATATCGTGATCGCTCTCGTGAGCCGTGTGCATCAACAGGTTGAGAACGCCAAGGAACTCGTCGAAATTTTCCAGCGACGGTCGCCCGAACGGCGTGATCGGCGCTTGCGCATATGCGTCGGCGAACATCCTTTCCGCTTGACTGCAGAGGCCCGGATCCTTGTACACCATGTCACGGAATGCGGTGACCGGAGCAGCGAACTCCATCGGTGTCACTCTGACGAGGGCCCGTATCCGCTGGATCCAGCCGGCGGTGACAATTGCCTCCTTGGAAAACCCGCCATCGACCTGCGCGTTCACCGTTGCCTGACTTCCATCCATGACATGCGACCTCTGCATCCGTGCTGAGATTGAATCGATTTTCATCCGGGCAAGCAACACCCGGATAGACAATCGCAGCCTAGTGCGGCGCGGCAAAAAATACATCCCTGGATTGAGAGGGGTATCGATGATTTGCCTAGGTCATGGATAATGATCGGCAAACCGCGATGCCGCAATCGGTCCAAAATGGGACAGAACCCAAAAGTGAACAGACAGCGTGGCGATAAGGGTCGCGGCACTGGAGGCAACGGGGCAGACGCGCTGGAAGTCGTTCGACCGAAGAGACTGCCGCACTTCATCCTTGAACCCACCCCACACAAATACCGTGTGGCAGCAAGGTTGAAATGTCCGCGGTGGTGCAAAGTAGAAATGTCCTTTGGTCACCACCGGGCACCACGATCAGCCCCGATCTGAGCGGCAGATCCGCTTGCAAGATCAGATCGGGGCGGGTGGGGCACAGCCCTTCGGCTTTAGCTTTAAGACGATGGACCGACGCCTCACTCCGCGGCGTCCTGCCGCGAGAGCGCCTTCTTCCGTTTTGCAATCACCACCGGATCATTCGTGAAATCCGTTTTCCTGCCCGGCTTTCGACCCCGTGATTGGTAGCCAATCTTCTCGCTGTTGGTCTTGACGACCGGCGGCACCCGTTGGTCCTGGCGCTCCTTGACGTAAGCCAGAATATCACCAAGCCGCTTATTGTCGGTGATTGCCGCATGCGTCACCCGCTGGTCCTTGTCGAATACTGTGTAGGGTAGGGAATAGCCTTTCCAACGCACATCCAGCCGACCATCCGCATAGGCATAGGTCTCGACATAGCGACCAACCAGACCACGCGTCACCTCGGTCTCTTTCAGCATGATCCGCTTGCGTTCAAACGAGAACGTCAGCTGTGTTCCGACATAACGCTGCTCGCGTTTGCACAGGATCTCGGTCAATCGATCCGGCGCCAGATTCAGCGGCCGGTGCAAATCATCAGAACGGGCAGGGACGACCGAAAATCGAGCATTGTACCGGCTCATGAAACTCGACAGAAATGCGTTGCCAGCCGCCATGTTGTCGACCCCGGCGAGTCGCAGTGCCTTGACCAGACGATCCTGCAATGTCCGGTTCATCCGTTCGACACGGCCTTTCGCTTGGCTTGAATTTGCGCAGAGAATCTCGATGTTTAGCTCGCAAAGCGCACGCCCGAACTGGGTCATCGCCTGGCCGCCCTTGGCATCCTTCTTTACCACCCGGAACACCGAATGCTTGTCTGAATAAAACGCAATCGGGGCGCCATGTTCGCGCAGATACAGTGCCAGTGCTTCAAAGTACGAAAACGCACTTTCCGACCGCACAAACTGCAACAGCATCAACTTGCCGGTCGCATCGTCGATGAACACCAATAACGAACATGGATCGCCACGGTCCTCGAACCAACGATGGTCAGAGCCATCAATCTGCACCAACTCGCCGTAAGCCTCGCGACGCAATCTTGGCTGATGAAACGTCCGACGTTGCTTGCGTGACAGCCAGATGCCGGCATCGATCATCCAGCGTCGCAGCGTCTCGCGCGACACACACAATCTCTCCCGCTCAGCCAGCATCTCTGAAGCCAGGGTCGGACCGAAGTCCGCATAACATTCCCGAACCAGGGTCACCGCGTAATCCCGAACGCCGTCGCTGATCCGGTTGTTCGACGGCCGGCCGATCGCCTTGTGTCGGATCGACGCCGCGCCGTACGTGCGCATCCGTTGCAGCACCCGGCGCACCTGGCGCTCGCTCAGGTCAAGCACATGCGCCGCCGAGACCATCGTCATACGGCCAGCCGTTACCTTCGACAAAACCTCAATCCGCTGCAGATCGCGCTCGCTCATCGCTATCAATCCCATCTGCAATCTCCCAGACGTCGTTCAGACGCGGGGAGTGTGACATTCCAACTTTGCAGAAATAGGACATTCTAACTTTGCGGCTACATACCGTGATCGCATAAGATAGATTATGGAACAAAAGACAGCAAGCCAAGGCGGTGACATCAGATCAGTTACATCCATCAACCATCTGAATTTCAAACGACATTTGATCATAACCCGGCTCGACATGCGCTGGCGTCTCGGCCATCACAGTCCGGTAGTCGAGCGGGATATGCATGTGGGTCAGGATCGCGCGACGCGGCTTCAATCTGTCGATCCACGCGAGCGCTTCACTGAGCGACAGATGGCTCGGATGCGGCCGATATTGAAGAGCGTCGATGAACAGCACATCCAGCTCTGAAAGCTTGTCGACGGTGGCCATCGGAAAATCGCTGATGTCGCAGCAATAGGCCACGGCGCCGATCCTCAGGCCGAGCGACATGATATCGCCGTGCTGCTGCAAAAGCGGCAGCAGCGAGATCGTGCCGCCGGCACCCGATACCGCGATCGGTGCATTCAGGTCTGTCAGGATCCGCGGCTCGACAATCGGCGGATAATTGCTGCCGGGCGGCGTCTCCAGGCAGTAGCCGAAGCCCATCGCGATGCGCTCCATGGTGAAGGCATCGGCATGGATCGGAATGCGGTGGTGCTGGATGTGGAAATAGCCGCGCAGGTCGTCGATGCCGTGCAGGTGATCCGCATGGGCGTGGGTGTAGATCACCGCATCGATCCGCTGGACACCGGCGCGGATCATCTGTTCGCGAAAATCGGGCCCGGTATCGACCACAACGGTTGTCGTGCCGCCATCCGGGCCGATCTGCTCGATCAGAAAGGATGCGCGTGTGCGCCGGTTTTTCGGCTCGTTCGGATCGCAATCGCCCCAATCGCCGTTGATCCGCGGCACGCCGGGCGACGAAGAGCAGCCGAGAAGCGTGAACCGGCGGCGAAAACTCATGCAAGCCTCGGCATTTTCGCAAAGCAGCGCAGCGCGTTTGCGGTGGTGATATCGGCCATCTCGGCATAGGACACGCCCTTGACCTCCGCCAGCACCTCGGCCGTGTTGATCACATAGGACGGCTCGTTGCGTTTTCCGCGCCAGCGCTTCGGCGCCAGATATGGCGCATCCGTCTCGACCAGCAGCCGGTCCATCGGCACGCTTTTGGCGATCTCGCGCAACTCCTCAGACTTCGGGAACGTCACGATGCCGGAAAACGAAATGTATCCGCCGAGCGCAACTCCGGTGTCGGCCAGTGCTTGGCCGGCCGAAAAGCAGTGCAGAATGAAGGGGAAAGCGCCCTTCCCTGTTTCTTCCGTCAGGATCGCCGCCATGTCCTCGTCGGCGCTGCGGCTGTGGATCACCAGCGGCAGCTGCGTGCGCCGTGCCGCCTCGATATGGCGCAGGAAGCCGGTCTTCTGATCTTCCGGCGTCTGCGTGTCATAGAAATAGTCGAGACCGGCTTCGCCGATCGCCACGATCTTGTCATGGGTTTCCGCCAACCGCACCAGCTCGTCCGCTGTCACGTCGAGCTCGTCGCCGGCATTGTTCGGATGCGTGCCGACCGAGCAGAACACGCTCGGATAACGTTCCGTCAGCGCCAGCAGCGTGTCGAGCTTCCTCACTCGGGTCGAGATGGTGACCATCTGTTTGACGCCCGCCTGATGGGCGCGCGTCACCAGTTCGTCGCGCTCGGCGTCGAAATCGGCAAAGTCGAGGTGGCAATGCGTATCGATCAACATGCGCTCAGGCCTTGTCCGCTTCCGGCGCAACATAACGCGGGAAAACCGGCGATGGTGCTTCAAGCACCGTGCCGGGTGTCAGCCGACCGGCAGCACCAAGCTTTGAAAACACGCGGTCTTCGGCCGCGACTGCCACCAGGTCGAGCAGTTTTGCCGCAGATGCCGGCATGATCGGCTGGAACAGGATGGCGATCTGGCGCACCACGTCGGCCGTCACATAAAGCACGGTGCCCATGCGCGCCTCGTCGGTCTTTTTCAGCACCCACGGCGCCTGGGCGGCGAAATAGCGGTCGGCCTCGTTGACGATGTTGATGATCGCCGCCACCGCCTTGTGGATCTGCTGCTTGTCCATCTCCTCGCGGCAGATGGTGATCGCCTCGTCGGCAATCTTCAGGATCGCCTCGTCCGCCTCCGTCAGCGGGCCGGGCGTCGGGATGCGGCCATCGCAATTCTTCACGATCATCGACAGCGAACGGCTGGCGAGATTGCCGATGCCATTGGCGAGATCGGCGTTGATGCGGGTGGCGATCCCCTCCTCCGAATAGCTGCCGTCCTGGCCGAACGAGACTTCGCGCATGAAGAAATAGCGCACCTGGTCGAGACCGAAATGGTTCACCAGATTGACCGGATCAACGACATTGCCGAGCGACTTCGACATCTTCTCGCCCTTGTTGAGCAGGAAGCCATGCGCATAGACGCGTTTCGGCAACGGCAGGCCTGCCGACATCAGGAAGGCCGGCCAGTAGACGGCGTGGAAACGGATGATGTCCTTGCCGATGATATGCGCGTCGGCCGGCCAGTATTTTGCCCGCGGGCCATTCTGGTCTTCGACATAGCCGGTCGCGGTGATGTAGTTGGTCAGCGCATCGACCCAGACATACATCACATGTTTGTCGTCGCCGGGCACCTTGACGCCCCAGTCAAACGTCGTGCGCGAGATCGACAGGTCTTTCAGGCCCGACTTGACGAAGGAGATCACCTCGTTGCGCCGCTCGTTCGGACCGATGAAATCCGGCTGGTCCTCGTAGAGCTTCAACAGCTTGTCTTCATAGGCCGACAGCTTGAAGAAATAGCTTTCCTCCTCGACCCATTCGACCGGCGTGCCCTGCGGCCCGTAACGCACGCCATCGGCGCGCAGCTCGGTCTCGTCTTCCTGGTAGTAGGCCTCGTCGCGCACCGAATACCAGCCGGCATAGCCGCCCTTGTAGATGTCGCCGTTCTTTTCCATCCGCCGCCAGACTTCCTGCACGGTCTGGTGGTGACGCTGTTCGGTGGTGCGGATGAAGTCGTCGTTCGACGCGTTCAAAAGCGTGCCCATGGCGCGGAATTCGTTCGAATTGCGCTCGGCCAGCTCTTCCGGCGAAATGCCTTCGGCGCGCGCCGTCTGCTGCATCTTCTGGCCATGTTCGTCCGTGCCGGTCAGGAAGAACACGTCGCGTCCGTCGAGCCGCTGGAACCGCGCCATGGCGTCGGTCGCGATCAGCTCATAGGCATGGCCGATATGCGGCTTGCCGTTCGGATAGGAAATGGCGGTGGTGATGTAATACGGATCGCTCATGGCTTCTTGTTGTCTTTTCGTCGGTTGCGATTGTCTTGGGGCCGGACAATGGCGGCGCGAAAGGGCCGGCCAGGAACGGCGACGACAAATGGGGTCGAACGCTCTTAAAACATTCTGCCGCCTTTAGGAACAGCAAGTTTGCTGCACTGCCCAGTCGCAATGTCGGGCAGTGGCAATGTCACGCCTGTCGCCACGTCAGGCGTTTCACCGCGCGATTGCGGCCAGCACGTCGAGAATGGTCTGCTTACGGTCGAGATTGTAGCCAGCGGCAATCGACAGCTGCTCGTTGATCGTCGAGGTGAGCCGCGCATAGTGTTCGGCAGCATTCAGATCGCCCGACAAAGCCAGGCCCCGCGCCAGATCGGCGAGATGATCGCCGAGGTGTTCGGTGAAAAAGCCGAACGCCACCTCGCTGTCCTTGCCCGACAGCGCATCGGCGATCTTGAACATCATCCGGCGCTGCGCCGGCCCTTTGGCCGCCAGCATCTCGTCGAAGGCGGCCAGGATGTCGGCACCACCATAATTGACCAGTTTCAGGGCACGTGCCACGCTTCCCTTGGCAAGCGCCAGCACCGCGTCGCGCCGCTCGGCTGGAATGGCAAGCCCGAGCTGGCCGAGCGCCTGGTCCATGGCATCGGGTGAAAGCTGATCGAGCCGGAGCGGCAGGCAGCGCGACCGGATGGTCGGCAGGAGCTTGCCCGGCGCATGGCTGAGCACCAGGAACATCGCCCGCTTCGGCGGTTCCTCGAGGATCTTCAGGATTGCATTGGCGGCGTTGCGGTTGAGATCATCGGCCGGATCGATGATCACGATGCGCCAATTGCCGGTGCCCGAGGTCTGGCTGAAAAAATGTCCGGCGCGACGCACTTCATCGACGGTGATCGCAGATTTCACCCGTCCGGTCTTGTCGTCCACCGGCCGTGACAGATGCAGCAGGTTATGGCTGGCACCGGAGGCAATCTGTCGGCTGATCGGGTGGTCCGGATCGGGGTCGGCGATCGTGTCGGGTGCCGTTAGCGGATCGGGATAACGCAGGACGTGATTGGCAAAGCGGAAAGCGAGCGTCGCCTTGCCGATACCTTCCGGCCCTTCGATCAGGATGGCGTGATGGCCCTTGCCGGACTTGTAGCCGCGCGCCAGGAAATCCTCGGCATCCCGGTGGCCGAACAGCCTGGTATTCAGCATCGGCGCGATGGCGCCGTCCAGCAAGCCTGCCCGTTCCTCGCTCATCGGCTCGCCGCCGTCTCAGGTCTGGCAAATCCACCGCGCTGCGCCAGAACCAGCGTCACCTCTGCGACAATGTCTTTGGCAATCCGATCGACATCCAGGCTCGCATCGACGACGCGGCAGCGCGCCGGCTCGCGCTGGGCAATGTCGAGAAACGCCTGGCGCCGTTTTTCGTGCACGTCGGTGTCCTCACGCTCGAACCGGTCTGGCGCTGAAGTCTCACTCCGTTCGCCGGCCCGACGACGCGCGCGCGCCAGCCCGACATCGGCCGGAAGATCGAGGATCAGCGTCAGGTCCGGCATGGTCTCGCCGACAGCCACGCGCTCAAGTGCCGCCATCAGCGCCGGCTCAAGATTGCCGGTTACCCCCTGATAGACCCGCGAGGAATCGACGAAGCGGTCGCACAGCACGATTTGGCCGTTCACCAGCGCCGGCCGGATGACGGTTTCCAGATGATCTGCCCGCGCCGCCGCAAACAGCATCGCCTCCATGCGCACGCCAAAGGCTTCGGCGGCTCCGGACAACAGAACATGCCGCAGGGCTTCGGCACCCGGCGAGCCTCCCGGTTCGCGCGTCAGCAGCACCTGATGGCCCTTCTGGCGCAGGCTCTCGGCCAGGCGGCGGATCTGGGTCGATTTCCCAGCCCCCTCGCCTCCCTCGAAACTGACGAACAATCCGCGTCCGGTTGCCAATGCCTGCCCACTTCCCGCTTGTCTGTCGCCGTGAGGCGTTTTTGTAAATGCCATCAGAGGCCTTACAACGCCTCTAGCGCAAGAATGTGTCGAGCGAAACCCGGATGCCGCCCGGATCGGGCTTTTCGCACTATAACCAGAAGAACAGCATTTCGATCAACGCGTCGCTGGCGCGCTGGCGCAGCGTCCCGACCTCGACGCTCGATGCGCTCTTCAGCGGCACCGTGCGCAGCAACCGTTCACCGGAAAACACCGAAAGCGATGCAATTTCGGCTCCGTCCGCGACCGGCGGATCAAGCGGCCAGCGATAGACCACTTTTGCCTGCAGCCGTTCGGGATTGTTGACCGGCACATAGACCGAGACAGGGTTGGCCGCGACCAGCGGCACGGTATCGCTTGCCCCGCCATAGACGCTCGCCTCGCCGATCACCTCGCCCGCCTTGAACAGTTCGCGCATCTCGAAGGCGTTGAAGCCCCAGTCAAGGACGCGTCTGGCCTCGTCCGTGCGCTCCTTGTCGGTGGCAAGCCCGTTCATGCCGAGAAACAGTCGCCGTCCGTTGCGCTCCGCCGAGGCGATGATGGCAAAGCCACTGCCTTCGGCATATCCCGTGCCCAGCCCGTCGGCGCCGATGCCCAGCAGCGGATTGCGATTGCGCTGCAGGATCTTGTTCCATTCATATTCCGGCAGTTTGAAAGTCAAATAGAGTTCCGGATAGGTCGTCTGCAGATGCTGCGCCAGCGTCACCAGATCGACCAGCGTCGAGGCATTGTCCGGATGCGGCAGTCCGGTCGCATTGCCGAACACGGTATCCTTCAGCCCCAGCGCCTTGGCGCGCGCATTCATCCGCTCGACAAATTTGGCCTCCGAGCCGGAAATACCCTCGGCCAGGATCAGGCAACCGTCATTGGCCGTCTGCACCGCCACACCCTTGATCAGATCACCAACCGGCACCTGTGACTTGACCGCGGCAAACATCGTCGACGTCCGCGACGGCGCGCCACCGGTGCGCCAGGCATATTCCGACACCGGATAGATCGTATCGAGGCGGATCTCGCCGCGCGTCAGCGCATCGAACACCACGTCCAGTGTCATCAGCTTGGCCAGCGACGCCGGTGCGAAGCTTTTGCGCTCGCCCTTGGCCAGCAGCACCGTGCCGGTCGAAGCTTCGATCAGATAGACCTGCGCCGCCTTGGTTTCGAACAGGCCTGGTGCAGCCGTCGTCTGCGCCATGCCCCGTTTGGCAAACAGCGGCGAAACAGACAGACCGATCAGCAGGAAAACGAGGACGAACCTCGAGGCAAGGCGATTTTGCATGAACTAACTTCGGCTTCTTGTCCCGGCGGTGTCGTTGCAGGTGTCCGAGGTCCCTGGCGCCGGGCGCCGCGCTCAGCCCCCGGCGGAAATCCGGGTCTTGCCTAGCGCGACCGACGACAGAATCGAGGCCTCGGTGAGACCGTCATTGCGCACCATAACCGCGTCGAAGGCAAGCGCCGCCTGCGGCAGAGCTACGGTTTCGCCGTAGGCGGCCGCATAACCGGAGCCGTCCAGTCCAGGCACGTGGGCCGGACGCTCGGCGGGGAACGGTCCGAAATCGGGCAGAAGCGCGAACTGCTCCATGACACCAGTCGTTGCCGACGTCACCATGCCCGGCTGGGCCATCAGCTGCGCCTGCAGCGTATTGGCCGCCGCACCGCCGCTCGGCGTCGGCCCGGCCAGCGCCGTCTGGTAGCTCGGCGTCGCATCGTTTGCATTGCCCGGGCGATATTGTGGGATACCGGCGTCGTTGGAGGCGACCATCACACCCGATGCGATCTGTCCCTGCGGATCGGCATACGGCGAGCGGTCGCCCTTCTTCACATAGGAGGCCATCAGGAACGGCATGTCGTGGCCGTCCATGCGCGCCGGGCCGACATATTGCACCCGCACCTTGCCGGTGCCGCTATGGGCCATGTCGAGCATGTCGGCGGTCTTGTTGGACAGGTCGATGATCCGGCCGGCATGGAACGGCCCGCGATCGTTGATGCGCACGACCACCGAACTGCCATTGGCGAGGTTGGTCACCCGCGCATAGCTCGGCAGCGGCAGGGTCGGATGGGCGGCCGAGAGATGATACTGGTCATAGAGTTCGCCATTGGCCGTCTGCCGGCCGTGAAAGGCAGTGCCGTACCAGGAGGCGATCCCGGTCTTGTCATAGCCGGGATTGTCCTTCGGCACATAGACCTTGCCCTTGACCGTATAAGGCTTGCCGACCATGGCCCGTCCGCCGCCCTTCGGCACCGGGCCGCTCGCCACCAGACGCGGGCTGGCCTTCACGCCATATTCCGACTCGGCGAAATATTCCTTCGAACGCTTCTTGTTGGACGCTGTGTCCTTGGTTGTCGAACACGATGCGGCAAGGCTGCAGAGAACCGCAATCCCGACCCACTTGGCACCGCTGATCAAACGGCCGCTCACCTTGACTTCCATGCGTCCCACTTTTGTCCATCTCGGTCGCGGCATCCCCAGCCACGAACCCGGTCACGCGCGAGAAACCCCGCCACTGTCTCATTCCGGAGCAAGGAAGCCTGTGAAAAATGGCCAAAATGGGAAAAGTCACAACTTTGCCGCAGGGCAAATTTGTTTATGGTTAACAATGCGCTAATTGACGCTACGTGAGTTTGCCGCAGACCGCGCCACCCGCCTGCCCGTGTCGAGGGTCAAGGGCCGAACACAAACCATCTTGCAAAGATCGCCGTCTTTGCGCATAAGGCAGACGTCCGGAAGAGTGTCCGAGCGGTTTAAGGAACCGGTCTTGAAAACCGGCGTGCGGGAGACCGTACCGTGGGTTCGAATCCCACCTCTTCCGCCATCAGTCTCTGCAAAAGCCAGTGACGTTTGCCTCATCAGTTAGCCTGGGCATCGTCGCTTGCAAGATCCGCAATACGCAGGTTTGACGCTATGGCGGCCTTACAGACGTGCCAAGCGCGTCCTCGGCATCGAAACACCGCGTTCACGTTTGTCTACTTCCCGTAAATGCCAATTCCGATGGCAATTGTGATGTAGAGCACACAGCCCCCGACGACCACGCCGGCAAAGACCCCGGCTGCCAAGCCAGTTCGTTTGGCGATGAAGGCTGCCCCCGCAG
Organism: Rhizobium sp. CECT 9324; assembly: GCF_918741265.1. Lineage (NCBI taxonomy): Bacteria > Pseudomonadati > Pseudomonadota > Alphaproteobacteria > Hyphomicrobiales > Rhizobiaceae > Rhizobium > Rhizobium sp. CECT 9324. The sequence goes on from NZ_CAKKMZ010000001.1 coordinate 2,452,532, forward strand.
GCGGTCCAAGCAACAAACCCATCACTTGGGCTACACCGATTGAGTCATAGCCAAGGTTGTCGAGATTGGCCGCTGAAAGCCACAGTACGGAAATCCATAAAAATATGCCGCCGAAGACGATCGCGCCGGCACAGGCACCGAGAATCCAGCCGTAGGATTTGCTGACATTGCGCAGCTCCCATAGGGCGGGAGGCAATGCAAGGAGCCACGGTATGATATTGATCCATGTCGACATCAGCTCACATTGATGCAAAGAGGTTGCCGGCCGGTGAAGCCGGCGATGCGAGATCGTGGGATGGGCATACGTCGCCGTGGCAAAACTCCACTCCGGACCCATCTTGACTCCTGCGCCCGCCATGTCACCCTTTCCACACCGCTGGCCGTTTGGGAGAACGGCCTCGGGCGACCATGGGAGGAGACATGATGACCTGGAAGATACTTCTGAAGGACGGAACGCGGCACGGCATTTCGGGCGAGATTCATTTCGAAAGCGTGCGCGGCACAAAGCGCCTTGCGCCCAGCCACATCGAGGGCGATCCAGATACATTGATCCACGCCGTTGAGCAGCACGAGATCGTGCTGGAATCGCCGCATGGACACCACCATCGCGCCGCGGTCGAGATGGTCAGCGGCAAGTGGCGCGTCGTCGGGGTCTTCTGATCCGCGACCGGAACATCCACCCTGTAAATTGCAGCAAATCCCCGCCTCTGGTGAGGCCGCCGGCACGCCTTTTGGCGGCTCACCCTTCGATCGGGTGGCAAAATGCGGCATATTTGCCGCAATACTTAAGATTTTAACGTCAGGTTTAGCCGGGCCGGAACTGCTTATGCCTTAGTCTCGTTGTACTCGGACATATAGGGACAAGTCATGAGATACATCTTCATCCTGCTGATCGCGTGCGTACTCAGCATTCTGGCCTTCAAATATTCCGACAACTCGCTCGGCACCGGCGAATTGATGGCCTCGCCCGTCGATGGCGTCGTCACAGAGAACTGACGCCGGGATCACGCGCTTAGCCTAGAAAGCTGTCGAGCCATTGTGGTGTCAGCCGGCTTTCTAGTTCGGTCGCCACCTCGTCCAGCGCCGCATCGACGCTTTGCCGATAGTTCACCCCACCACCGTTGATGCCGAAACTTTCCAGCAGATGCCGACGGTATTCGTCGCTTGAAAACAATCCATGCAGATAGGTGCCGCTGACCCGTCCATCGGCAGAGCTTGCGCCATCCGGCCTTCCCTCGATCGAGACCGGTGGCTGCGCACAGTCGGGCCCCGTCGTCAGGCCGAGGTGGATTTCATAGCCTGCCAGTGGCACGTCGTAGACGATTGACCGTGCCGTGCTGTTGCGCACGGTCTTTTCCGGCGCCATCTCCGTCACGACATCCAGCAGTCCGAGGCCCTTGACCTGTCGCGGCGCGCCTTCGAGCCCGAGCGGATCCGATACCGTCTGCCCGAGCATCTGGTAACCGCCGCAAATCCCGATCACCCGGCCGCCACGCCGCACATGCGCGGTGAGATCGCTATCCCAGCCATGGCGGCGAAACTCCTCGAGATCGGCAATTGTCGATTTCGAGCCGGGCAGGATGATCAGGCCGGCATCGGCCGGCAGCGCCTCGCCGGCCCGCACATAGACCAGATCGACCTCGGCCTCGGCGCGCAAAGGATCGAGATCATCGAAGTTGGCGATCCGCGACAGGACCGGAACCGCAACCTTCAGCGCCCCGCCCGAGCCCGTGACCAACCGTTCCAGCACCACGCTGTCTTCCGCCGGAAGCCGGCCGGCCGCCTTCAGCCAAGGAATGATGCCGAAGCAGGGCCAGCCGGTGAAGCGGCCGATCGCGTCGATCCCGTCCGAAAACAGTGTCACGTCGCCACGAAACTTGTTGATGATATAGCCGGCGATCTGTCCGCGGTCCTCGTCGGTCAGGATCGTGTGCGTGCCGACCAGCGAGGCGATCACCCCGCCGCGGTCGATATCGCCGACCAGCACCACCGGCACCCCTGCCCGTGTCGCAAAGCCCATATTGGCGATGTCGCCGGCCCGGAGATTGATTTCGGCCGGCGATCCGGCTCCCTCGACGATCACCAGGTCGCGGCCGGCCTTCACCTGTTCGAAGCTGTCCATCACGGCGGCCATCAATTGCGGCTTCAGTCTCTGGTAGTCGCGGCCCTTGGCCTGGCCGAATACCTTGCCCTGCACGATGATCTGGCTGCCCGTCTCGCTTTGCGGCTTCAGCAGCACCGGGTTCATATGCACGGACGACGGTGCGCGCGCCGCCAACGCCTGCAACCATTGCGCCCGGCCGATCTCGCCGCCGTCGTCGGCGACCGCCGCATTGTTCGACATGTTCTGCGGCTTGAACGGAGCGACCTTCAATCCACGGTTGGAGGCGAGCCGGCAGAGCCCGGCAACCAGTATCGTCTTTCCGACATCCGAGCCCGTGCCCTGCAGCATGATCGCTTTCGCCATTGCGTCCTGTCCTGTCTGCGCCACTTCAAAAAACCGCTGTTCCGCCGCGCTTCTGCCGCATTTTCTTCCGTGCAATTACCAGAAATGCGACACTGCGACAGCCTGCCGCGGACCTTTCTTCAAGATTCGCTCAAATGCGACATTGCATGACGACAAATGTCGTTGCGCGAACCATTCGGAGTGATTATCTGACCGTCGAAACCAGCGCTCCGCAAGAGAAGCGCGGCACCCGAAGGAAACACTCCATGCTCTATATCCTGCGCAACCACAATAGTCTCGCCATCGCCTGGAACGGCCGCGCGCCGCAGTTGCAGACGGTTGCCCGCTGGGAAGTTCGCGATCCGCGCGTACCGGTCATCGCCAAGCGTTGATTGCGGCCTGTCTGGCCATGGCGGCGGCCCCTCGTGCGGCCGCGCCTCGTTTTCCGCCATGGGCTGGAAAAACAAACGCCCCGGGACGCAAAACAGGATCCGGGGCGCAGCCGGCATAAACGCGCCGGCCCCTTCATCTACCGGCCCAACGGTTACCGGATGGTTATTTTTGCGCGGACGACGATTTTATTTCGACATTTTTTGACTTTTTGTAGCGGCCGGCGGAAGCGCGGTTTGTGCCGCATCCAGGATAGCTGAGGTCTTAACTGGAGGGGCGGCACAAGCGGCTTTGCGATCCGTCCTGCCCTCCTGCCTGTGCATTGGGCGAAACGCCCTCCCCTCCTTCTTAAAAAGCGGCAAATTAAGTCGCTCCAATGGGTTGTTCCAATGCGACAGCCCGGTCTCAGTGCTTTCGGGAGGTTGATTTCCTCATCGGAAGACGTAGGCTGCTATTGCGAAACAAGCCGACCGGGCGAACGTCCTGCCCCAAAGACAAGGCTGCTTCGTGTGCGGAGTGTTGGTGATCGATCGGCGCGTATCGCGCCTGCACTCCACGACAACGAACCCATTGGCAGGTCGGCTCAGCAGTAACCGTCCATGCCCGTCCCGATGAACACTGCTGATAAGACTGGGAGGTCTTAACTCCATGAAGAAGCTCCTCGCTTCCACTATCCTCGCTGCAGGTCTCTATGCTGCTGCCGGTTCCGCTCAGGCTGCCGATTGTGGCGATGTCTCGATCGCGGAAATGAACTGGGCATCGGCGGGTGTTGCCGCCTATGTCGACAAGATCATCCTCGAAAGCGGCTATGGCTGCACGGTGACCATGGTCACCGGCGACACCATGCCGACATTTGCCTCGATGAATGAAAAGGGCCAGCCGGACATGGCGCCCGAGTTCTGGGTCAATGCCGTGCGCACGGCGCTGGATACGGCGATTGCCGAAGGCCGTCTGATCCAGGCGGCTCCGCTGCTGTCCGACGGTGGTGTTGAAGGCTGGTGGATCCCCAAATTCGTGGCGGATGCCAATCCGGAAATCAAGACCGTTCAGGACGCGCTGGCGCATCCGGAACTGTTCCCGGCACCGGAAGATCCGTCCAAGGGCGCTGTCACCAACTGCCCGTCGGGCTGGAACTGCCAGGTCTCGACCGCCAACCTGTACAAGGCGCTCGGCGCCAAGGACAAGGGCTTCGAACTGATCGACACCGGCTCGGCTGCCGGCCTCGACGGCTCGATCGCCAATGCGTTCGAAAACAAGACGGGCTGGCTGGGCTACTACTGGGCCCCGACCGCCATCCTCGGCAAGTACGAGATGGTCAAGCTGTCCTTCGGCGTCGATCATGACAAGGCGAACTGGGATGCCTGCACCGCTGTGCCGGATTGCCCGGATCCGAAGGTCAACGCCTACCCGGTCTCCGACGTCTATACCGTCGTGACCAAGGGCTTCTCCGAGAAGGCCGGCGTTGCCATGGACTACGTCAAGACCCGCAAATGGGACAACCAGACGGTCGGCAAGGTTCTCGCCTGGATGGGTGACAACCAGGGCACCAACGAGGATGGCGCCAAGCACTTCCTCGAAAACTACGCGGACATGTGGACGACATGGGTCGCCCCTGATGTGGCCGAGAAGATCAAGGCCAGCCTCTGATCCTTTGATTGCGGCGGGCCTTCGGGCCCGTCGCTCATTTCAGCCATGCGGCAAGCCGCAACCCGCCATCAGACGGTGCCAAACGTCGCAGACAGCATGAATTCCTCCGTGGAACTCGGTTACCTTGCGCGCGACAGTGACCGCAAAAAGCGGCGCGAAGTCACCATTGCCGGTTTTGTTCGGCCGGGCATAGCCCGCAAGTGGGGGGATAGTAAGGGGAAAGAGATGGCTTCAGTCCTATGCAATTATGTGCCGGAATTGCTGTGCAAATTTCCGCAAATCGACCAGACCGTGATGCGGGAGGCGAGAAAACTCATTGACGACAACTTCAAGGCTTTCGTCCGCGCCTATGGTTACATTCTCGACGCAGCCGTGCAGCCGCTGCAATGGTTCCTGAATTGGCTGCAGGCGCTGTTTGTCGCAACGCCATGGTTCATCATTATTCTGGTCATGACGCTGATCGTCTATGTCGCCAGCCGCAACACCAAGATCGCTGTGGGCACGGCCTTGTCGATGCTCGCCATCGGCTTTGTCGGCCTGTGGGAGGACACGATGGTCACGCTCGCCATGGTCACGGTCTGTACGTTGATCTCGATTGTCGTCGGCATTCCGATCGGCATCCTGATGGCCCGTTCGGAGCGTGTCCAGTCGGTGATCAACCCGATCCTCGACGTCATGCAGACCATGCCGAGCTTCGTATACCTGATCCCCGTCGTGATGATCTTCGGCATCGGCAAGGTTCCCGGCCTGATCGCCGTCGTCATGTATGCGGTTCCGCCGATGATCCGCCTGACCAATCTCGGCATCCGCCTCGTCGACCGTGAAGTGCTGGAAGCAGCCGATGCGTTCGGCTCGTCGCCCAGTCAGAAGCTGTTCAACGTGCAGATCCCGCTCGCCCTGCCAACCGTCATGGCCGGCATCAACCAGACCATCATGATGTCGCTTGCCATGGTCGTCGTCGCCTCGATGATCGGCGTCGGAGGTCTCGGCAAGAACGTGCTCCAGGCGATTTCCAACCAGTTCCTGACGATCGGCTTCCTCAACGGCTTTGCCCTGGTTGTCATCGCCATCATTTTCGACCGCACCAGCCAGGCCTACGGCAAGCGTCTGCAGCGTCATACGGAGGTTGTCCATGGCTAGTCACGGCATTGAAATTCGCGGCCTTTACAAGATTTTCGGGCCGCGCGGCGAAGACTATATCGAGGCAGCCAAGGCTGGCATCTCGAAGTCGGAGCTGAACGAGAAACACGGCCATGTGCTCGGCCTGAAGGACATCAACATCTCCATGCCGGCCGGTGGCATCACCGTCGTCATGGGCCTGTCGGGCTCCGGCAAGTCGACCCTCATTCGCCACATCAACCGGCTGATCGAGCCGACCGCTGGCGAAGTGCTCTATGACAATGTCGACGTCTGCCGCATGACGCAGCTCGAACTCAGGGATTTCCGTCGCCAGAAAACGGCGATGGTCTTCCAGAAGTTCGCCCTGCTGCCACATCGTACAGTGCTGGAAAACACCGTCTATGGGCTGGATATCCAGGGCATGGACCGGTCGAAGAGCGAGGCCATCGGTCGCCGCTGGATCGAACGGGTCGGCCTGACCGGTTTCGAAAAACACTATCCGAACCAGTTGTCGGGCGGCATGCAGCAACGTGTCGGTCTTGCCCGCGCGCTGTCCAACGATGCCGACATCCTGCTGATGGACGAGGCCTACTCCGCCCTCGACCCGTTGATCCGCGTCGACATGCAGACCGTGCTGCTCGATCTGCAGCAGGAACTGAAGAAGACGGTCGTCTTCATCACCCACGATCTCGACGAGGCGCTGCGTCTCGGCGACAAGATCGCCATCCTGCGCGATGGTGAGGTGATCCAGCAGGGCACGGGCCAGGAAATCGTCCTGAAGCCGGCCGACGACTACATCAGTTCCTTCGTCAAGGAGGTCAACCGCGGCCGCGTCATTCGGGTCGATACCATCATGTCGCCTTTTACCGGGGCAAGCGACGGGATCGCCATTCCGCGCAACACGGTTCTGGAAACTGCGGCAAAGCTGATGATCGAGTTCAACCAGACCAGCGCCAAGATCGTCGACGATCATGGTGCGCCCATCGGCATGATCGACCTGCAGCAGATCATCTCGTCCATGGTCACGCCGGTCAACCACGAGGAAAAGCCGCTCGTCGCCGCATAGCGACGAGCCAAAAATGTCACGATCGGTCCCGTTGGCTCTCCGCCGGCGGGACCGTTTTTCTTTTAGTCGTTGAAGTCACATAAAGACTTCTTTATATGATGGATCAAACATCATCAAAGGACCGACCATGGCAAGCCTTTCCAATCCGCTCTCCGATCTGCTGGCTGAAAAAGGCGTGCTGCTCGCCGATGGCGCAACCGGCACCAACCTGTTCGCCCAGGGGCTCGAGGCCGGCGAGGCGCCGGAACTATGGAACGAGGCGCAGCCGGAAAAGATCGTCAAGCTGCATCAGGACTTCGTCGATGCCGGGGCCGACATCATTCTCACCAACTCCTTCGGCGGCACCCGCCACCGGCTGAAGCTGCACCATGCCCAAGACCGCGTGCATGCGCTAAACAAGAAGGCCGCCGAGATCGCCCGCGGCGTTGCCGACAAGGCAACGCGCAAGGTGATCGTCGCCGGTTCCGTCGGCCCGACCGGCGAACTGCTGGTCCCGCTCGGCGCGATGACCTATGACGAAGCAGTCGCGGCCTTTGTCGAGCAGATGGAAGGCCTCAAAGCCGGCGGCGCCGATGTCGCCTGGATCGAGACCATGTCGTCGCCCGAGGAAATCCGCGCCGCTGCCGAAGCCGCCGTCAAGGTCGGCCTGCCCTACACGTTTACCGGTTCGTTCGACACCGCCGGCAAGACGATGATGGGTCTGGACCCCAAGGACATCCACGGCGTGGCCGGTGATATCGGCGCAGGCCCCCTTGCCGTCGGCGCCAATTGCGGCGTCGGCGCGTCCGACATCCTCGCCAGCCTGCTCGACATGACCGCCGCCAATCCGGATGCGACCGTCATCGTCAAGGGCAATTGCGGCATTCCGGAATTCCGCGGCACCGAGATTTTCTACTCCGGCACCCCGCCGCTGATGGCCGACTATGCCCGCCTTGCGCGTGATTCAGGCGCTCGCATCATCGGCGGCTGCTGCGGCACCTCCTGCGGTCATCTGGCCGCCATGCGTGCCGCTCTTGATGACTACACGCCCGGCCCCCGCCCGACCCTCGACGTCATTGTCGAGCGCATCGGCCCGCTGCGCAACAAGACGGCGACTGAATCGAGCAGCCAGGAAAGCGGCCGCCGCAACCGCCGGCGCGGCTGAGCGGAACGGCCAAACCGAAGACATCTGCAGACGGCGGCTCTCGGGCCGCCGTTTTTCGTTTGCCGACACCGGATTTGCTGCCCACGTCACACCCGTGCGGTCCGGGCAGCTCATCCGCCAATCCCACCGACAAGCCTCGGGCAATCTTGTTGTGGTGTAGCTCACCCTAATAGACGCGGCCGACAGAGGCTGTAACCTGCCGTGTGTTTTGTGAGGGAGTATCCGCCATGTCCGTTTTCCCGGATCGCCAAACCGTCGCCGACAAGTTGTCGTCCCTGCAGGATCAGGACCAGTCCTTCCTGCGCCTGCTGTTCGAAAACGCAGCCCAGGATGACGCCCTGTTTGACGGCCTGCATCTCTATCTCGATCGCGCCTCCGAGGCGAAGTTCCTGAATTCGCTCAAGCTGGAGCGTTGCGGCGAGTGGATCGGCAACAATGCTCCTGCCCGCCTGCAGATCCGCCTGATGGAGGCCGCCAAGTCGAGCCAGCACCCGGCCTTTGCCGCCTTCCGCAAGGGGCTGCAAGCCTCCGGCGGCCTGGAGCGTGCCTATCCCACAGCGGCCGTCTGAAAGCGTTCAGTTAGGTAAGGGAACGCTGACCGAGATGATCGGCCCGACCGGAAACAGCCGGTCGCGCCGATTGCTGTCGGCAATGAATGCGCTCGAAATCGTCCCGTCGAGATAGAGCGCATTGGCGCAGCCGAGCCGATCGCGAAACAGTTTGGCGAAGTCGTAGAAGCGCACCGGCCCCTTCGAAATCACCATATGCACCTGCCCCTTGGCATCGATACCGATGCCGTTGCGCACCTTCAGACTGTCGCTGTCGGCGAGGAAACGCGGATGCAGCGTGCCGTCGATCACGAGCATTGGTCCCGACTGTGTCGCGAAATCCGCCGTGATGCCCTGGGCCATGTAAGCCTTGGTTTCCATCACTATCGGCCGACCGTCCCGAACAGCAAAAACCCCGTTCGGCAGCAGATGAAAATTGCCCCATCCACCGCCGGTCACCGCGGATTTGATCGTCCTGCCATATTCGACGAACAGGCCGACGGGCGATCGATCGGCGTGATACATGCCGCCGTTCATCGCAAACAGCAGCACGCGATGCTCTGCCCAGAGCTGCTGCCTGAGGGAATCGAATCTGCCGTAGATTCGGCCCTCCGGGTCGGCAAGGTTGGTCCGGATCGCAACCGCGTTTGGATCGAACCGGCAGGCGGTGTAACGCGTGCCATTTTCGTCGATCTCCCCACAATTGGCCAGGACTGTGCCATATGTCACAACGAGCGCCAGATAAGTCAGACAAATCAATCGTCCCAACCGCAAGATGAACCGCCTTTGCTGACCGCAAAGCCTTGCTGCGCAGGCCTTTTTTCAGGTCATTAACAAATCATGCTCCGCGTTTACCATTGGTTAACCATGCGTGCCAATGATCCTCGTCGCGCAGCATGACAACGGCTGCTTTTCCAGAGCGATGACTTGGCTCTGACCCTTGTTTTAAAAGGAAAAGATTATGCCAGTTGTAACATTTGCCAATACCAAGGGCGGCGCCGGCAAGACCACGGCAGCCCTCATGCTCGCCTGCGAACTCGTTTCCCGCGGCAACCGCGTCACCATTCTCGAAGCCGATCAGCGCGGCTGGATGAGCCGCTGGCACGCCAAGGGCGCGACCGGTGCGCTGCTCTCGGTCGTTTCCGTCAGCGACGAGACGATCGAAGCGGCAACCCTGAAGGCAAAGAAGCGCGGTGGCTATATCCTGATCGACCTGCCCTCCTCCCACGATGCGTTGCTTGCCCGCGCCGTCGGCCTCGCCGACCACGTGATCATCCCGGTGCAGGGCTGCGCCATGGATGCCCAAGGCGGCGCCGAAGTCCTCGACCTGCTGTCCGAACTTGCCAGCCAGTGTGATGTCAGGATCCCCCATTCCGTCGTCCTGACCCGCGTCAATGCCGCCGTGACCACCCGCGCGCTGCAGGCGGCCAAGGATTTCCTCACGGAAAAAGGCATCCGCACTCTGTCTACAGCCATTGCCGAACGCGCGGCCTACCGTGACGTCTTTGACCGGGGTGGACTGCTGCACAATCTGGATACGCTGGAAGTCTCCAACCTTCCCAAGGCACTGGAAAATGCCGCCCGGCTGGCCGATGAAGTGATCTCGCTTCTGCCGCAGCGCAATGTCCGTCAAGCCGTCCGCAAGGAAGCCGCACCGAAGGCCGTCGCCAAGGCTCCGCTCAGGAAGGCAGCCTGATCAGGCTATTCCGGGGCTGACCCGAGCGCTTGCATGTGCCCGAGTGCCTGCATGTGAAAGCGCAACTGCGGCCCCGGATACCGAAACGCCTCGCCCACCGGACAGGCATTGCGCGCCAGGCATCCGTTCTGCATGCACCCCGCCTGCCCGGCCTCGGTCGCCAGATGCGCCCGGCAGGCGCGCACGTCAAATCCTGCCGGACTGATGGCGTTCACCGGACACCGGCTGAGGCACGGTTTGTCCACGCAGTGGTCGCAGGCATGCGACACCGTATCTGCTTTCAACGGTTCTTCATCCAGCACTTGCGAAAAGCCGAGCGCGCCGCGATAGCTGTGCCACAGGCCGAATTGCGGATGCATCAGGATGCCCAGCGGTGAGGGCTTCAGGCCTTCGGCCTGTTTCGCCCAGGCCTGAAACGGCTGATAGGGTTGATCGGATGGGAAATAAGCTGTCGCGCCATGGGTTTCGGCGACCGCATTGAGGATCTGTTTCGACCAGGCGTCGAGCGGATGATCACCACCGCGATCGGACTGCGTTGCGCGCCAATGTTCGAATGCCGGCCACAGCGAACCACCGATCGGCCCGATCAGCACGACGCTTCGTGCCGTGGTGCCATCGGCCAGCCTCGGTGCCGAAGTCTCGCCATCAAGGCACAATACGCCACGGGCAAACAGCCCATGGGGTGCCAGATCGTCCGAAATCCGGTCCAGAAGTGCCGAAGGGGCGCTCATCGCGGCCCCTCGAATTTGTAGTGAGGGCGCCAGACTTCTGCCTGGATCATGTCCGCCACCCTGTCCGCTCCGCCTTGCTCCCTGGCTGCGGGAACCTTTCAGGTGAAGGCGTCGGGCATCGAATCCTTGCGTTCGGCGATATAGGCCAAGAGCGCTTCGTCCAAAGCGGGATCGAGCGGCGGCGCCTCGTAGCTTTCGAGCCAGGAGCGGCAAAGCGCGTTGGCGCGCTGTTCGATGCGCTTTTCGCCTTCGATTTCCCACTGTTCGTACGAGTTGTTGTCCATCAGCGCCGAGCGGTAGAAGGCCGTCTGGAAATTCGCCTGCGTATGGGCGCAACCGAGATAGTGGCTACCGGGACCGACCTCGCGGATCGCGTCCATCGCCTGACCGCTTTCCGAAGTGTCGACGCCCTGCGCCATCTTCTGCATCATGCCGAGCTGGTCCTGATCGATCATGAACTTTTCATAGGACGAGACGAGACCGCCTTCGAGCCAGCCGGCGGCATGCAGGACAAAATTGGTGCCGGCAAGCAGCGTCGTGTTCAGCGTATTGGCCGATTCGTGTGCTGCCTGCGCATCGGGAACCTTCGAGCCACACAACGAACCGCCGGTACGGAACGGCAGACCAAGGCGGCGCGCAAGCTGGGCGGCTCCATAAGACACCAGCGACGGCTCCGGCGTGCCGAAGGTCGGTGCACCCGACTGCATCGAGATCGAGGCGGCAAACGTGCCGAACAGCACCGGCGCGCCCTTGCGGATCAGCTGGGTGAACGCAGCACCGGCCAGAACTTCGGCGAGGATCTGCGTCAGCGTACCGACGACCGTGACCGGGCTCATCGCACCCGACAGGATGAACGGCGATACGACGCAGGCCTGGTTGTGACGGGCATAGACCTTCAGCGCCCCGACCATCGTCTCGTCGAAGACCATCGGCGAATTGGCGTTGATCAGGTTGAGCGTGACGCAATTGTTCTCGACGAAATCGTCGCCGAACACCAGCTTGGCCATGGCGATCGTGTCTTCGGCCCGTTCCGGCGCGGTCACCGAGCCCATGAACGGCTTGTCGGAATATTTGATATGGCTGTAGATCATGTCGAGGTGGCGCTTGTTGACCGGCACATCGACCGGCTCACAGACCGTACCGCCCGACGAATGGATCGACGGCGCCATATAGGCGAGCTTCACGAAATTGCGGAAATCCTCGATCGTCGCATAACGACGCACGCCTTCCAGGTCGCGCACGAAGGGAGGGCCATAGACCGGCGCAAACACGGTCGCATTGCCACCGATTCGCACATTGCGTTCCGGATTGCGCGCGTGCCAGGTAAATTCCGACGGTGCCGTTTTCAGGATTTCGCGGCACAGGCCCTTGGGAAAATGCACCCGCTCGCCGCGCACATCGGCGCCGGCCTGCTTCCACAGTTCCAGCGCTTCCGGATCTTCGCGGAATTCGATGCCGATTTCCTCCAGCACGATGTCGGCATTGCGCTCGATCAGCAGCAGAGCCTCCTCGTTGAGCACTTCATAGACTGGAATCTGGCGCTCGATATACGAAAGCGACGCGCCCGGGCCCCCACCCGTCCGCGAGGCGCGTCTGGCGGCAGCGCCCCGGCCCTCTCCGCGCACGCGCCGACCGGCGCCCGATTGTGCTGTGCTATCGTCCATCTGTGTTTCCTCGTCCTTCGCGCATTCCGCGCTGCTTCCTCACCTTTATGCTATTCGCATTTCCATGGGAAACATTCCTTATTGCGCCAACCAATGGCACGTTGCGGACATGTGTTGTCCATTCCCGTCGCTTTTCACCGAAGCGGCGTCGCTTTCGAAAAGAGTTTTTCACGAACTTGAGGTTTAACTGCAACTCAGGCAGTCTCGATTTGAACTGTCATCGACAGTGCCAAAAAACAGCGAGCGGGAAACATCCAATGTCAGACGACGAAATCATTCTCGAAGACCTGTCCGACGAAGAGCTTGTGCAGCAGATGCACGACGATCTTTATGACGGCTTGAAGGAAGAAATCGAGGAAGCGACGAACATTCTGATCGCGCGAGGCTGGGTTCCTTACGACGTGCTGACCCAGGCGCTGGTCGAAGGCATGCGCATCGTCGGCATAGACTTCCGCGACGGCATCCTTTTCGTTCCGGAAGTTCTGCTGTCGGCCAATGCGATGAAGGCCGGCATGACCATCCTGCGCCCGCTGCTCGCCGCCACCGGCGCCCCGAAACAGGGCAAGATGGTCATTGGCACCGTCAAGGGCGACATCCACGACATCGGCAAGAACCTTGTCGGCATGATGATGGAAGGCGCCGGCTTCGACGTCATCGACCTCGGCATCAACAATCCTGTCGAAAACTATCTGGAAGCGCTAGAGCGCGAACAGCCTGACATTCTCGGCATGTCGGCACTTCTGACCACCACCATGCCCTACATGAAGGTCGTCATCGACACGATGAAGGAAAAGGGCATTCGCGACGACTACGTCGTCTTGGTCGGTGGCGCGCCACTGAACGAGGAATTCGGCAAGGCCGTGGGTGCAGACGCCTATTGTCGCGATGCGGCCGTGGCGGTGGAAACGGCGAAGGAATTTGTCGCCCGCAAGCACAACAGCCTGGCTGCGCGCGCTTGAGTCCAGCGTCTGAAGCGCTGAAACCGGGTTTGAAGACCTGAAACAGGGATGCCGGGCTTATTGGCCGGCATCTGTCAGAAGCGACATCTCGACGCCGCGCTGCGAACCGTCTGCAGAGGACATGGAATTCATCGCCATGTGACCGGTGGAATACAGGACCGCAGCCAGCATGTAGATGGCGCTCGCTTTTGCAACGGATGTCAGTGTCATTGCCCCTCTCCTTCTTGGCAAAGCTTAGTCGGCGCAGGCGACACCTGTATGTCGCCTGCGCCGGAAAAAATTAGTTCGCGGCGCTTTCGACGCTCTGGCCGGCAGCCTGCGTTGCATTGACCGTGCTGGCAGCATCCTTGCCAACACCGCGGATCGTGTTGCCGCAGGCGCTGAGCGCGAATACGGTGAGGATGAGAGCTGCGCCGGTGGTCAGTTTTTTCGCGATCATGAGTGTGTAATCCTTCTTGAATTCAACGAGGAACGATTTGCGATGGAACAACGCGCGAAAAGCGAAAAGGTTCACGTGATTGCGTGCGGCGCGATCGCCCGTGAAATTCTGGCCGTCAAGGACGCCAATCGCCTGGATTACCTGACCCTCGAATGTCTACCGGCCATCTGGCACGTCTATCCAGGAAAGATAGCGCCGGCGCTTCGCGAAAAGATCGCCGAAGCCCGGGCAAACGGCCATGAAAAGATCTTCATCGGTTATGCCGAATGCGGCACCCAGGGCGAAATTGACAAGATCTGTGCCACCGAGGGCATAGAGCGCATTTCCGGCCCGCACTGTTACGCCTTCTTCTCCGGCACGGAAAAATTCCTCGCCGAATGCGACACGGAATTCACCGCCTTCTACCTGACCGACCTGATCACCCGCCAGTTCGAGGCCTTTGTCATCGAGCCGCTGAAGCTCGATCGCCATCCGGAACTGCGCGACATGATCTTCGGCAACTACACCAAGATCGTCTATCTCGCCCAGACCGAGGACAAGGCTTTGCAGGAAAAGGCAAAATGGGCAGCCGACTACCTGAAACTCGACTACGAATACCGCTTCACCGGCTACGGCGATCTCGACCGCGAACTCACGCTTGCGGCAAGGCCGGCAGCGTTCGCAAAGCCACCGGTCACCGCCTCAGGTCTTTGAGCGGGAAGGGTCTTTAGTTCACCGAATTCGCCACGCTGCGTCCGGCATCCTGCGTGGCGTCGACCACATTGCCCATGTCGCGCCCGACGCCGCGGATCGTATTGCCGCAGGACGACAGCGCCACCAGCGCCAGTCCCAGAACCGTCAGTCGCATCAAGCCTTTGGCAGTCAAAGCGGACATCTTCGTCTCTCCGATGGAACAAATCACCCACCAGTTGGTGACAAAGCTCTTGGGAAAAATCAAGGCTGACCTCGGTAGGGCTGCAAATGTAACCCCGCCTTTACCATCCGCCCAATATTGGTCCGCGCCCCTGTTCCGGCCTTAATCGTCCTGCAAGCAATCGCTGTCAGCCTGTCTCCCAGGTCAACAAAAAACAATGAAGCGAGATCATGACCGACAGGGTGGACACGCATATCGCCGGCATTTCCGGCATCACGGCTGCCGTTGCAGCGCATCCCGAAAACCTCTCCGACCTCTTGGCGCGGCTCGCCCGCTCCCGTGATGGCAAGGTGACAATTCGCGACATCGCCATTGCATTGCAGGACCGCTCTTTCGGCGCCTTCCTGCTCGTCTTTGCCCTACCCAATCTCGTGCCGCTGCCGCCCGGCGCCACATTCGTGCTCGGCCTGCCGCTGGTGTTCATCGCCTGGCAGATGTTCGCCTCGGCCCAGGGCCGCGTTTATTTCCCCCGCCGCATCGGCGACTACGGCGTCGAGGCCGGCACGTTCCAGCTCGTCGTCGATCGCCTGGTGCCGTGGCTGCGCAAGGCGGAAAAGCTGGTCGTGCCGCGTTTCTGGTTCCTCGAAAGCCGCGCCGCCGAACGTGTCATCGGCTTTCTCGCCCTGGTTCTGGCGGTCGTCATCTTCCTCCCGATCCCGCTCGGCAACTGGCCGCCGGCCGTGGCACTCGCCATCATCGGCTTTACCCATTCCCAGCGCGACGGTCTCGGTGTGACGCTCGGCTGCCTGCTCGGTGTCGCCTCGTTGCTGGTTGCCGGCTTCGTCGTCTATACGGCTTGCGCCGTCTTCATGCTCGTCGTCTGATCCGGAGGCCGACGGTGACGGAAATCGCAACCAGGCCTTCCACAGCGCCGATCATGGCCCCGATCGTGGTCATGACCGCCGGCGGCCTCAATCCGACCTTGGTCGTCCGGGCGCTTTGCGCCCGTTTTCCCGACGTGCGCGTGCTCATCGAGCAGTCAGAGAGCAAGGCCGAAATCACCCGACGCCGTGCCCGCCGTCTCGGCTGGTCTGCCGCCATCGGCCAGCTCGGCACCATGGTCGCTGCGCGGCTTCTGAGGAATTTAGCCAATAAGCGAATTGCGCAAATACTGACGGACCACAATCTCGACGGCGGAATGCCGGCCGACATACCCGTTCACCGGGTCGCCTCGATCAACGACAGCGAGACCCGCGCCGTGATTGCGCAGATCCGCCCCGCCGTCATCCTGCTCGTATCGACCCGCCTGATGGCACCCGGGCAACTTGCCGCCATGCCCTGCCCTGTCCTGAACCTGCATGCCGG
Source organism: Rhizobium sp. CECT 9324 (assembly GCF_918741265.1). NCBI lineage: Bacteria > Pseudomonadati > Pseudomonadota > Alphaproteobacteria > Hyphomicrobiales > Rhizobiaceae > Rhizobium > Rhizobium sp. CECT 9324. The sequence continues at coordinate 2,468,599 of NZ_CAKKMZ010000001.1, forward strand.
CCTCAATCCGACCTATCGCGGCCAGATGGGCGGATACTGGTCGCTGCGCGACAATGACGCGGAAAACTTCGGCGCAACCGTGCATCTCGTCGATGCCGGCACCGACACCGGCGGCACGCTCTACCAGGTCCACGCGAAGCCTGAACCCGGTGATTTCATCTCCACCTATCCGTTGGTCCTGACGGTCGCCGCCCTCGATGTCACCTGCCGCGCGGTCGAGGATGCGCTCGAGGGAACCCTGAAGCCGTACACTCCACAGGGCCCGTCCGCCCTGCATTTTCCGCCGACGCTCTGGTCGTGGATATTCCACGGCATCACCCGGCGAATCTGGTAAATCCCGATTGCGTCGTTTTTTGCTGTCTGCGACGTCGTGAAGAGCGCAGTCTGGCACCCTGACGCCGTGCATTCTGCGGATATAAAGGGGAGTGAGTGGCATGGCAGACAAGATCATCGTGTTTTGGCGCGATATTCCGGCCCAGGTGATCATCAAACAGGGACGCAAGGCCGCCAAGCGCGAGCTTTCCCTGCGTTTTACCGAGGCGATCGACATGTGCGCCATGCGCACCGGTGCCGCTGAAACCGAGGATTATCTGGCCGAATGGCGCAAGGCCGATCCGATCCCCGTCGGTGACGATCTCGAAGCCGAGGCGGACAAGGCCCTGACGGAAATCGAAGCCGCTTACGACAAGGCCCGTCTCGTTGCGCTCGTCCATGCCGGAGGCCGCGACAATGGCTGACGCCGGGCCTGTCCCTGTCCAGAAGGGCAATGCCGCCCCGGCGAAGAAGGCCGCCACCGGCGCCTACACGCCCGCCGGCGTCTCGCCGAACCGTCGCGCCCGCCGCTCCTACACCATCCGTCTCTGGGCCGTGCGCCATTCGCGTTTCCTCGAATGGTTCTACAACCGCTTCGCCCATATGTTCCTGTTGCTGCATCCGCTGTGGAAAGCCATCGGCTATGCCCGCGTCGAGCGGCCGATCACCTTTGTCGAGCGTAACGTCAAGGGCCTGCTGTTCGACTGTCGCATGTGCGGCCAGTGCGCGCTGTCGTCGACCGGCATGTCCTGCCCGATGAACTGTCCCAAGCAGTTGCGCAACGGTCCCTGCGGCGGAGTGCGGGCCAATGGCAACTGCGAAGTCGAACCCGACATGCCCTGCGTCTGGGTCCAGGCCTGGAACGGGTCGCGCAACATGGCGAAAGGCGATGCCATCTTGAACGTGCAGAAACCAGTCAACCAGTCGCTGCGCGAAACCTCGTCCTGGCTGCGCGTGACGGCCGAAGCCGCAGCCAGCCGCGAAGCCGCTACCCCGACATCGGCTGGCCCGACATCCGTTGGCCCGAAAACCGGCGACAAGGAAGCCTGACCCATGGCCCATATCGACGAAAACCCGCTTGGCGCCCATCTGCCGCTCGATCCGCTGCCCGGCCATTCCTCTCTCGGCCGGCTGGAACGTGTCCTGCGCCGCGGCGAATTTGCCGTCACCGCCGAACTGAACCCGCCCGACAGCGCCGATCCTCAGGACGTCTATGAACGCGCCAAGGTCTTCGACGGCTGGGTCGACGGTATCAACGCGGTCGACGCCTCGGGCGCCAATTGCCACATGTCCTCGGTCGGCATCTGCGCGCTTCTGACCCGCATGGGCTATGCGCCGATCATGCAGATCGCCTGCCGCGACAAGAACCGCATCGCCATCCAGGGCGACGTGCTCGGTGCTGCCGCCATGGGCGTGCAGAACATCATGTGCCTGACCGGCGACGGCGTGCAGGCCGGCGACCAGCCTGGCGCAAAGCCGGTCTTTGACCTCGACTGCATGTCGCTGCTGGAAACCGTGCGCACAATGCGCGACGAGGCGAAATTTCTCTCCGGCCGCAAGCTGTCAACGCCGCCGAAGGTCTTTCTCGGCGCCGCCATCAATCCGTTTGCCCCGCCCTACGATTTCCGCCCCTACCGGCTCGGCAAGAAGATCGAGGCCGGCGCGCAGTTCGTCCAGAGCCAGTATTGTTTCGACGTGCCGATGTTCCGCGACTACATGGCGAAGGTCCGCGATCTCGGCTTCCACGAAAAATGCTACATCCTGGTTGGCGTCGGCCCGCTGGCGTCTGCCAAGACTGCCAAATGGATCCGCTCCAACGTGCCCGGCATCCACATTCCCGATTCGGTCATTGCCCGCCTCGAAGGCGCACAGGATCAGAAGAAGGAAGGCAAGCAGCTCTGCATCGACATCATCAACGAGGTGAAGGAAATCGAGGGCGTGTCGGGCGTGCATGTCATGGCTTATCGCCAGGAGGAATATGTCGCCGAAATCGTCCATGAATCCGGCATCCTGAAAGGCCGCCAGCCGTGGAAGCGCGAAACCGGGCGCGGTGATGCCATGGTCGCCGAACGCCTTCACGAAATCGGCTCCGAGCCCGTTCAGGACCAACAGGCCCTGGTCGACAAGGCCGCCCACCTGCCGCACTGATCAACTGAATACGGGAGGAGTTCATCCGCCCGCATGACACACCTTGCATCCATCGACCGTCTGGCGAACAGTGCCCAGAGGCCACACCGGAGATCCACATGACCCGTACCATCGTCGCGTCTGCCACCAGGGAAATCATCATCGGCTTCGACCAGCCGTTCTGCGTCATCGGTGAACGCATCAATCCGACTGGCCGCAAGAAACTCGCGGCAGAAATGATCGAAGGCAATTTCGACACGGTCATCAAGGACGCGCTGGAACAGGTCGCCGCCGGTGCCACCATGCTCGACGTCAATGCCGGCGTCACCTCGGTCAACCCGAACGAGACCGAGCCGGCTTTGCTGGTCCGGACAATGGAAATCGTCCAGGGCCTCGTCGACGTGCCGCTGTCGATCGACAGTTCCGTCACCGCCGCCATCGAGGCAGCCCTCAAGGTCGCCAAGGGCCGTCCGCTGGTCAATTCGGTGACCGGCGAGGAAGAAAAGCTCGAAGCCATCCTGCCGCTCTGCGCCAAATACGACGTGCCCGTCGTTGCCATTTCCAATGACGAGACCGGCATCTCGATGGATCCGGACGTGCGTTTCGCCGTTGCCAAGAAGATCGTCGAACGCGCCATGGACTATGGCATCAAGCCGCATGACATCGTCGTCGACCCGCTGGTCATGCCGATCGGCGCACTCGGCGATGCTGGCCGCCAGGTCTTCCAGCTGCTCTATCGCCTGCGCAACGAGCTCAAGGTCAACACCACCTGCGGCCTGTCCAACATCTCCTTCGGCCTGCCGCACCGCCACGGCATCAATGCCGGCTTTATCCCGATGGTCATCGGCGCCGGCATGACATCCGCCATCATGAACCCCTGCCGTCCGCAGGAAATGGAAGCCGTGCGCGCTGCAAACGTGCTGAATGGCACCGACCCGAACTGCGGCAACTGGATCATGACCTACCGCGACCACAAGCCGGCCGAAGCCGGTGCAGCGCCCGCCACCACGCCCCCCGGCGCCTCATCCGGCCGCCGCGGTGGCCGTGCAGGCAGAACCGGCGCAGGCGCTGCGACGGAGTAAGTATTAGCTCGCCCCTCATCCGCCTGCCGGCACCTTCTCCCCGCAGGCGGGGAGAAGACACAAGCGGCACCTCGCCCCGTTTACGGGGAGAGGGCTAGGGTAAGGGGCAAGGCGGTCCACTCGACAATGGCAAAAATACCGCTTAGGCACGCCCCTTGCTTCCAAGCCTCTCAGGAATTGCATTGCTCATGACCGATATTGATCCCCTCGTCCTCTTCATGCCCTCCGGCAAACGCGGCCGCTTCCCGACCGGCACCACCGTGATCGAGGCCGCCCGTCAGCTCGGGGTCTATGTCGAGAGCGTCTGCGGCGGCCGCGCCACCTGTGGGCGCTGCCAGATCGAGGTCCAGGAAGGCCATTTCGCAAAGCATGGCATCACCTCCTCCAACGACCATATCTCCGCGCCCGGCCCCAAGGAAAAGCGCTACGCCGAAGTCCGCACTTTGCCGGAAGGCCGGCGCCTTTCCTGCTCGGCCACGATCGAAGGCGATCTCGTCGTAGACGTGCCGCAGGATGCCGTCGTCAACGCCCAGGTCGTCCGCAAGGCGGCCAGTGACCGCGTCATCGAGCGCAATCCCGCCGTTCATCTCTGTTATGTCGAGGTGGATGAGCCCGACATGCACAAGCCGCTCGGCGATCTCGACCGCATGAAGGTCATGCTGGAAAAGGATTGGGGCTATACCGATCTGCAGCTTGACCCTTATCTCCTGCCGCAAGCCCAGAAAATCCTGCGCAAGGGCAACTGGACAGTCACCGCCGCGATCCATCGCGACAGCGAAACCTCCCGTCCGACCATCGTTGCCCTCTGGCCCGGCCTGCACAACGAGGCCTATGGCATTGCCTGCGACATCGGCTCGACGACGATCGCCATGCATCTCGTCTCGCTGCTCTCCGGCCGCATCGTCGCTTCGTCCGGCGCGTCCAACCCGCAGATCCGCTTTGGCGAGGATCTGATGAGCCGCGTCTCCTATGTGATGATGAACCCGGACGGGCGTGAAGCGATGACCAAGGCCGTCCGCCAGGCTGTCTCCGACCTCGTCGATCTGGTCTGCGCCTCCGGCGGCGTCGCCCGCAGCGACATTCTTGATTCCGTCTTCGTCGCCAACCCGATCATGCACCACCTCTTCCTTGGCATCGACCCGACCGAACTCGGCCAGGCCCCCTTTGCGCTCGCCGTCTCCGGCGCGATCTCTTGCAAGGCAAGTGACATCGAGCTCTCCCTCAATCCGGGTGCGCGCACCTATCTGCTGCCCTGCATCGCCGGCCATGTCGGCGCGGATGCTGCCGGCGCCACACTCGCCGAAGGCCCGCATCGTCAGGACAAGATGATGCTGATGGTCGATGTCGGCACCAATGCCGAGATCGTCCTTGGTAACCGCGAACGCACTGTTGCCGCATCCTCTCCCACCGGCCCCGCCTTCGAGGGCGCCGAAATCTCCTGCGGCCAGCGCGCAGCACCCGGTGCCATCGAGCGCGTGCGCATTGACGCGACAACACTCGAGCCCCGCTTCAAGGTCATCGGCGTCGAGCAATGGTCCGACGAAGAGGGCTTCACGGAGGCCGCCGAAAAGACCGGCATCACCGGCATCTGCGGCTCGGCGATCATCGAGGTCGTCGCCGAAATGTATCTCTCCGGCGTCATCTCGACGGATGGCGTCGTCGACGGTGGCATGGCGGCCAAGAGCCCGCGCATCCTGTCGACCGGCCGAACCTTCTCCTATCTGCTGCACGAGGGTGCCCAGACGATTACGGTGACGCAAAACGACGTACGCGCCATCCAGCTTGCCAAGGCAGCCCTTTATGCCGGCATCAAGCTCCTGATGGAAAAGCTCGGCGTCGAAACCGTCGATACCATCCGCTTCGCCGGCGCCTTCGGCTCCTTCATCGATCCGAAATACGCCATGGTCCTCGGCCTGATCCCCGATTGCGACCTCGCCGAGGTAAAGGCTGTCGGCAATGCTGCTGGCACCGGCGCGCTGATGGCGCTACTCAATCGCGGCCACCGCCGCGAGATCGAGGAAACCGTCACCCGGATCGAAAAGATCGAGACTGCGCTGGAGCCGCATTTCCAGCAGCTGTTCATCGATGCGATGGCCCTGCCCAACAAGGTCGACCCCTTCCCCAAGCTCGCAGCCGTAGTCACTTTGCCCGAACGCAAGGTCCTGTCGGACGGCGATGGCGAAGGCGGCGGCCGCCGGCGCCGCAGAAGTCGCGACTAACCTGCAGCCGTCCCGGCAGCAACCGGTAGAACAGGCCATCCGGTTTGCCCGGCACCGATCTCCACCATAAGGGCTGACCAGCACCCGCCGGTTGCTCCCGATGCGCGTCTCGGTCAGCGCCTTCAGATTGACTCGCCCAGCATGGCTCTACACCGACGCCATTTCAGTCGGCAGCAGCCGCGCCCGTTGCGCCTCCGAAAACTCGTGTGACTTGCGCGTCGCCTGGCTGAAATGCACCACAACCGTCTCCGCCGTGGCGCAACACACGCCGTTCTGGAACACCGCCTGCTGCATCGTCACCGACGAGCGACCGACCTTGACGATGCGCGTGCCGATATCGACGGTGCCGGGCCACAGGATTTCGGCGAGATAATTGATGTCGAGCTTGGCGACGACGAAGGAATATCCGTCTTCCAGCAGCGGTTCCTCGTTCGCAGCAAGGATCATCTCTACCCGTCCGGTCTCCATGAACGTGGCAAACACCGCATTGTTGACATGCCCTTGGCGATCCGTGTCGCCGTAGCGCAGCTTGTCATAGGCGCGGTTGGGAAAGTCTTCGAGGCGAGGCATCTGATCCATGCAATTGTCCGATCGTCTGGGGCGCTGCGGCGAATTAGGCCGCGATGCCGATCATTTCGGAAAACGCATAACGCACGCTGTCGGCAACCGCCTGGATCGTATCGCTGGTTTCCTTGCCGGTCAGCAGCCGAACCTCGAAACTGCCGAGTTCCGGCAGTCCGTGCTTGGCGCCGAGGGCCGTCATCTCGTCGGTCAGGTAGTTGCGCGGCAGCGGCGCGACGGCCAGATCGGCGATCACGGCCGCACGCTGCGCCATCGTATGGGCCGACAGATAGGCGATCCGGTAGGGGCGCTTGCCCTTGTCCAGCCGTGCCAGCGCGTCGGCGCGCCAGCAGCAGCCGTCTTCCCAGATCGACACCGGCAACGGATCGCGCAGATGCGCCGTGCCGCACTTGGCGCCAGCCCAGACCAGCTGTTCCTGGTGGATCACCTCGCCATCATGCGTCACCATGCCCGGAGCGCAATTGATCAGGGTAAGGTCCAGCCGTTGCTCCTGCAGTCGCCGGCGCAGCGCCCCGGACGAATCGACCGTGAGATCGACCATGATCGCCGGATAGACTTCGGCAAAACGCCTGAGAATGGTCGGCATGAAGCGTTCGCCGATATCGTCCGGCGCACCAAGCCTGACCACACCCTTCATTTCCGGCATGCGGAACCGTCCGACAGCCTCGTTCGACAGCGCCAGCATCCGCCGCGCGTAAGGCAATAGCGTCTCGCCACCTTCGGTGAGCGTCACCGAGCGGGCGTCGCGCAGAAACAGCGTCACATTCAGTTGTTCCTCGAGCTTCTTGATCTGCATCGAGACGGCCGAGGGCGTGCGAAACACGCGGTCGGCTGCCGTGGTGAAACTCCCGGTCTCCGCAATGGCGACGAAGGTCCGCAGCACATCGTTATCGAGCAGTGGCAGGGGTTGGCGCAGCATGAGTGTCATGGCGGTAGCCTTCAAGAAAATTGAACGTGAAGACGATATCATTGCATTTGATTGAATGTCAATCGAGGCGCATCCTCTTCGCATGCACTGCAAAACAGGAGGAAGACATGCTTCTCGGAGCTTTTCTGGCCTATTGCCACCACCGTTATCGCGAACACAGCAACAACCGCCGCCGGGCGAGAACGCGCGCCGCGGCCCTGCGTGAGATCGCACGCCTGCCGGACTACCTGCAACGCGATCTGACATTGGGCGGCGGCGATCAATCATCAATGAATCGAATTGATGCCATCAGAAACATTCGTTTGATTGATGAATAGCAGCAGCAGATAAACGATCTGCCGAATGGGTTTCCCGTTGGGCTCGAACGAAAAGGATAAATGCCATGACACTGGTTCATTTCGATACCCCGATTGCCCGCTCCCTGCGTGGTGTTCCGGCGGCGAACCGCCCGGCGCGCCTGCCAGCGCTCGGGATCGTCAAGGCCCTCGCGGCGGTCAACGAGTGGCGCAAACGCCGCGAGCAGATGCGTGCCCTGGAATCCTTGCCCTTCGATCTGCGCAAGGACCTTGGCTGGCCTGCCGGCGACATGCATCGCTGATCGGCGCGATCCTGCGATCGCCTGCGACATGGCTGCGCGGTCATGTCGCAAACCGGCTGAATGGAGTGGACGGTGTCAAGCGCCGGATCATCCAACAAAGGGTTTTCTTTTCAACGACCTGCTAAACTGACGATTGTTATCGCCAAGGCAATTGCGTCGCAGGATGGAAACACGGAAGAAATGTCGCTTTTTAGCGGATCGGAATACTTCCGCGCCGCTGAATTCCATGTCAATGTCGCAGTGAGAACATCCCAAAAGACATTTCCGGTCGAGCATGCCGGAAAACAAGGGAACTGGACATCACCATGAGCAAGCAGCAGACCAAGAAGCGATCAATCACGTTCTTCCTCGTTCCGCATTTCACGCTGTTGCCCTTCGCTGGCGCGATCGAAACGCTGCGCATCGCCAACCGCATGCTCGGCTACGCCGCCTATGAATGGCGCCTCGCCTCGGTCGATGGCCAGCAAGTTCATTCCTCCTCGGGCATCGGTATCGAGGTCAATTCCTCGCTCGCCGACGAGCGCCGCTTCCTCGGCGGCGAGAACCGTCCGAACATGGCGATCGTCTGTTCCGGCATCTATGTCGAGGAATTCAACAACAAGTCGGTCAATGCCTGGCTGCGCGAAGCCCATAACCGCAACGTCGCCATCGGCTCGCTCTGTACGGGCGCCCATGTGCTGGCCCAGGCGGGCTTGCTGAATGGCAAGCGCTGCGCCATTCACTGGGAAAACCTGCCGGGCTTCTCCGAAACCTTCCCCCAGGCGGAAGTCTACGCCGATCTCTACGAGGTCGACGGCAATCTCTACACCTGCGCCGGCGGCACCGCCTCGCTCGACATGATGCTCAACCTGATCGGCCAGGATTTCGGCGAAGGCCTCGTCAACCGCGTCTGCGAACAGCATCTGACCGACCGCGTGCGCTCGGCGCATGACCGCCAGCGGCTGCCGCTCCGGGCGCGCCTCGGCGTGCAGAATTCCAAGGTGCTGCAGATCATCGAGCTGATGGAAAGCAATCTCTCCGAGCCTCTGTCGCTGCTCGAGATCGCCGATGACGCCGGCCTGTCGCGCCGCCAGATCGAACGCCTCTTCCGCCAGGAGATGGGCCGCTCGCCGGCCCGTTATTATCTCGAAATCCGCCTCGACCGCGCCCGCCATCTGCTCGTCCAGTCATCCATGCCGGTGGTCGAGGTGGCCGTCGCCTGCGGTTTCGTCTCCGCCTCGCACTTCTCCAAGTGTTATCGCGAACTCTACAACCGCTCGCCCCAGCAGGAGCGCGCCGAACGCAAGCTGACCATGTCGACCAATCGCACCGGCATCGTGGTCTGACGAGAACGGCAATGGTCTCCCGGGCGCCGCCTGGCGACGCTCGGGCCGGTCGGGCTCAGGGGTAGAGATAATACCGGTCCCAGTCCTCATGCGGAATACGTGCGCCGGGCTTCATGTCGAACGCGATGATCGAAAGATGGTCCGCACTCGTGGTACAGGTATAAGCTAGGCGATACCACTCGCCATCGCGCCGAAAGACCGCACCTTGTGCCTCGATATGCACGTCCGAATGTTTCGGCCGCGAAAACGTGTACGAGATGACTTTGTCGGCCTTCAGCCGGTCCATGCCCTCCAGATCGCATCGTTGCTCAAGCTGATCGGACGGATCGAGCTTTTCGATCTGGCTCGCGGTCTTTTTGTCGATCGCCTGGGCAACCATCGGCAGGGTAAGCACGCAGACAACTGCGGCATTGGCAATGTGGAGTGTCTTTGGCATGCCAATCCACTACCACTTCAAAAAGTCCGAATAAAGCCGGGATGCCCATTGGCGGGCCTGCAGGGCCGCGATCATTGGCCATCTCCGGTCGCCACGCTGGCGATACCTGCCGTGCAGAAACACAGCAATGGCAGTGCATCAGTGCCCGTCAGGCGCCACATCGTCGGCTGGGATTCCGCTGACCACTTTTTTCCGGTGGAAAATGAACAGGCCGGCAAGCACGATCACAGCCGAGCCCACCAGAACCTGGCGATCTGGCAGGTCGCCGAAAAACAGATAACCAAGCACGATCGCCCAGAGCAGCAGGCTGTATTGCAGCGGCGCAAGCAGGGACGCCGGCGCCAGCTTCAGTGACCGGGTTATCAGCATATGCGCACTGGCGGCGACGATACCGAGCCCCAGCATGGCGAAGAGATCGAGGCTGGACATCGGGCTCCAATTGCCGATGCTGAGGACCGCTCCGGCGACAAGGGCACCCACGGTCTGCCAGGTCACCAGCGTCACATCGCTCGTCTGACGCAGCCGCCGGCCGAGGATCAGCGTCAGCGCAAACGACAGGCTGCCTATGAGGGCGAAGATCGCCGGCCAGGACAACATCGCCGAAGACGGGCGCAATGCGATGATCACCCCGAGGAAGCCGATGACGACTGCCAGCCAGCGACGCCAGCCGATTGTCTCGCCGAGGAAGAAATGTGATAGCGCCGCGATATAGATCGGGCCGGCCATATAGAATGTGATCACGTCGGCCAGCGGCAGATAGGCGACCGCAGCGTAAAACAGCGCCACGTCCACAGTTGTCAGCACCACGCGCAGGATTTGCAGCGAAGGCCGCTCAAGTCGGAACAGCCCGTCGCGTCCCTGTCTCGCGATCATCGGCGTGAGCATCACGAAGGATCCCAGCGAACGCATGACCAGAACCTGGCCGACGGAAAAGCTCGCAACCAGCCACTTGCCCATGGCATCGTTCAGTGCAAACAGGAAGTCGCCGAAAAGCATCAGCACGACACCGAACAGAACTGCATTGCCGGCCGTCCCGATCGCGCCAAGCTTCATGATATTTCTCCTGATCGCGACGGGGTAAAGGCTTGGCCAATGTGATGTGTCATGCGTAGAGGCTGACGAAAAACCGGATCGAGACAAAGATCAGGAACAGTCCGAAGCCGATTTCCAGCTGCCGCTTGCTCATCGCATGCGCCAGCCTGGCGCCATAGGGGGTGATGATCATCGCCGTGGGAAAGATCAGTGCAAAGGCGATCCAGTTGACATAGCCGGTGGAAAAGGCCGGCAGGTCCGCCCTTCCCCATCCGGCCCAGACATAGCCGACCAGCGCCGGGATCGAGATCAGCACACCCACGCCGGACGATGTTGCCACCGCCTGGTGGATCGGACGACCGAACAGCGTCATGAATGTATTGTTGAGCACGCCGCCGCCAATGCCCATCAGGCCGGAGATCAGCCCGATCACGCTGCCGGTGGCAAACCGCGCCGGTTCGCCGGGCAGATCTGTCCCGAGATGGAAGCGGTTGGTCAGAAACAGCATGCGCGCCGACAGCACCAGTCCGATCACCGCAAAGATCAGCCGCAGCATTTCGCTCGACGCATAGGCGGCCACTACGGTTGCCAGAAATGCCCCCAGCGGCACGGCGATGATCCAGCTTTTGAGCAGCGCGATATCGACGGCGCCGCGCACCTGATGCGCCCTGAAGGACCGTATCGACGTCGGCACGATGATGGCCGTCGAGGTGCCGACGGCGAGATGCATGATCACCTCGGGCGAAATACCGGCCCAGCCGAACACCTGATAGAACACCGGCACCAGCACCGCACCGCCGCCAATGCCGAACACGCCCGCCAGCAGGCCAGCGACACCGCCGGCAGCAATCAGCAACGCGGCAAACATCAATAAGTCCGATACTGGTGGCATTGCAGGCTCCCGTGAAAGACCGACACGCAGCCTCGCTGCGTGTCCATCGACTTGCCGAAACCGTCATAGCCCGTTCGCGACTCGCTACAAGTCCACCCGCGACCGCGACGGTACGCTCGCTGCGAATGGTGTTGTCTTTCCCGCTGGAAGGTGCCTGCAGACCGAATGTCGGCGCATGGTCCATGGCAGCCAAGCCAATGCCATTTGTGGTCCTGCCTTGGCAGGAGCTTGCACTGAGGTCGTCGAATCGGTACCAATTGGCTGTTATCTATGGGTATATTGATGTCAGTCAGATTCCGCTTACCGTCGCACCTCTGCTTCGCCGTCGCTGTTTTCGCTTTGTGCATGATGGCCGCATTTCCCGGCGAGGCGAAGCAGAAGCCACCCGAAGATCGTCCTATGGATTTCATTCTGGTTCATACCGGTGATTGCAGCGAAAGCTGTATTCAATGGATATCCGCCGAAGGCGAAATAACATCGGACAGCCCGAAACGACTAAAGGCTCTTCTGAAGCGACTAAAGGGCAAGAAACTGCCTGTTGTGTTTCAGTCCTATGGTGGCGCCGTCAACGGTGCGCTTGCGATTGGACGTTTGATCCGAGCAGCTGGCCTCGAAACCGCCGTTGGTCGCACCACGCTGAACGATTGCCCCATGCTGGATCGGCGCTGCACCCAAAAGATCGTCAGAAATGGCTGGTCCGAAGGCGAAGTAACCTCGGCAGGTTCCTATTGTTACTCCGCTTGTCCGCTTGCCTTCGCCGGTGGAACGGTTCGCGCAGGTGCTGGTATCTCTTTAATCGGCCTTCATCAGGTTACCAATGGCCGCAAAAGTGCGGACTATGGCACCCCGGGAAAACGAAATCTGGACGCCATATCAACCCGGTCTGATGTGGCACTGAAACGGAAACTGTCCGTTTACTTCACTGAAATGGGGATCAAACCAGACGAAATGTTTGCCATGATGGGCTTGGCAGCGCCGGACGGCATGCATTTTCTTTCGAACATCGAAGCGATGAAATCCGGTTTGATTACCAAAGAAAGCAATTATTCGAACGAACCCGGTTTTGTTTTCTATGCTACCGATGCGCAGCCAACCGACGCTGTTGCCAACTAACAGAACGCCGTGGCACTGGCGTGGAGATCTGGGCCAGCCGGATTAACCCGCCTTTCGCACCGCGTGGCATGGGCTGCCACGCCGGCAAGAGCTACGGGAACATCCGCGACGACGCCCGTCGACATCAACCTTTCGGGCAGTTGCGCTTGTCGAGATAGAGCGAGCAATCGACAGGCGGCCTACTATCCGCGCTGTCCATGCCGGTATTGCCGCTGTCCTCAGCCAGAGGCAGGATGCGGTCATCGGCAACCTGCTGTTCGCCAGCCTGCATTTCGGCAACGCCGTCGGCAACCTGTTCGATACCGCTTGCGCCCATAACGCCGGCGTTCAGCGATGTCGGATTGTCGAACCCGATCCCGTCCACCACCGGCTGGCTGGTATTGCCCTCGGCGATCGCCATGGCGCCGCCCGCGGTGACGATCTGCGGCTGCACCCCGTCAATCCGTGCAGCACTGTAACCTTCGCCCTCGGCGGCGGACAGTCCGAGTTCCGCGTCGATATTCACGCCACCTTCCGGAATGACCAACCCACCCGGCCTTGCATCGTCCGTCGATGCACCGGCCAGTGTTTGTGGGCCGCTCATGCCGCTGGGCTCAAGTGTCTGCCCCCCTATCGTCTCCACGTCGCCCTGAACATTTGTCCCAGGATCGGTGCCGGCGAGGTTGGGCGTATTGAGATAGTCGATCGCTGCACTGCCGCCATTGCTGCTTGCCGCCGGCGCCGCATAGGCAATCGGCTCTTCATTGCCTCTGTCTCGCCGGTCCAACTCGACATCGCCGACCCTGCCCACCAGTTCGATCTCGCCGCGCATGCCCTTCGGCACGCCCGATACCTCTGCCGGCGGAAGCCTGTCGCTGCCGGAGCAGGCGCCAAGCATGATCGCGGCGCTGAGCGACAGAGCGACGCGGGATTGGGAGAAGGAAGACGCCATACCAGGTTCCACTCTCGAAGGCGGCCGATATCAGACAGCTGAAACCAGCCCATTGCGAGACAGAATAGGATGCAGCCATTAAGGCCGAGTTAGGACAGAACGGCAGCACCTGCCACACTTTTGCAGTCGTGGTTAACGCGCGACCCTGCAACACGAAAGGCCGGCGGATCGCTCCGCCGGCCTCTCATCTGCACATTGATTGATCAGGCGACGCGGCGCAGGCGGCCCTGGTCGCGATTGATCTTCAGCCTGGACAGCAGCTGACGCAGATTGTGGCTTTCTTCCGCCAGTGCCTGGCCGGCCGCCGAGGTTTCCTCGACCATCGCCGCATTCTGCTGGGTCATCTGGTCCATGTGGTTGACCGAGGTGTTGATCTCGGCAAGCCCGGTCGCCTGTTCGCGCGCCGCCGTCGCAATCGTGTCGACGCTGTCGTTCACGCGGTTGACCAGCTGTTCGATCTCCACCAGCGCCTCCCCGGTCGAGCGTACCAGTCCGACGCCGGTATCGACTTCGGCCGCCGATGCGCTGATCAGCGTCTTGATCTCCTTGGCCGCATTGGCGGAGCGCTGCGCCAGTTCGCGCACTTCCTGGGCAACCACCGCAAAGCCGCGGCCCGCCTCCCCGGCACGCGCCGCCTCGACGCCGGCATTCAGCGCCAGCAGGTTGGTCTGGAAGGCGATCTCGTCGATGACGGAAATGATCTGGCTGATCTTCTGCGACGAGCCTTCGATCCGCCCCATCGCATCGACCGCATTGCGGACGATCTCGCCGGAGCGGTTGGCGCTCTTCTTGGTCTCCGCCACCATGTTGCGCGCCTCGTTGGCTCGTTCGGCTGCGGTGCGCACGGTCGCGGTAATCTCGTCGAGTGCCGCTGCCGTCTGCTCCAGTGCTGCCGCCTGCTGCTCGGTCCGCCGCGACAGGTTGTTGGTCGCCTCGCTGATATTGCCGGCACTCGACGTCACGACGTCGCTGGTCTGGTTGATCGAGGCGATCACCCCGCCAAGCGAGTCGACCGCCCGGTTGAAGTCGTGCCGCAGCTTTTCGTAATCGGCGCCAAGCGCCTCGATCTGCACCGTCAGGTCGCCCTCTGCCAGGCGCTCCAGCGCCGAGCCGATCGCATGGATCGCATGGTTCTGCCGGTCTGCCGCCGCGCGCAGCTGGCTTTCGTTGCGCTCGCGCTCGCCGTTCAGGCTGTGCTGCTGCTCGCTCTCGCGCTGGCGCATGCCGATCCGGTCGCGCACGCTGTCGCGCAGCACCGAAAGCGCACCGGCCATGCCGCCGATCTCGTCGCGGCGGTCGGCATCGGCAATCTCGGTGTCGACCTTTTCATTGGCAATATCGCTCATCGCCGTCTTCAGCCGGTTGATCGGCTTGACCACGCTCGCCACCACGGCATAGGCGCAGGCGATGATCGCGAGTATCGAGACACCGATGATCGCGCCATATTGCAGCGCCGTCTGGCGGAACATTGCCGCCAGGTCGTCCGAATAGACGCCGGTGCCGACAACCCAGCCCCACGGCTCGAAGCCCACAACATGCGAAAACTTCAAGACAGGCTCTTCAAATCCCGGCTTCGGCCACATGTAGTCGACGAAACCCTGCTTGTGCGCCTTCACCGTATTGACGAATTCGACGAACAGGTGCTTGCCGGTCGGATCCTTGTTCTGGCTCAGGTCCTTGCCGTTCAGTTCCGGCTTGATCGGATGCATGATCATGGTCGGGCCCATGTCGTTGATCCACAGATAGCCGTCCGGCTTGTAGCGCATCGCCGCGACGACTTCTTTCGCCCGCTCCTGCGCGTCTGCCCGGCTCAGCGTGCCGTCCTGCTCCAACTTGTAGTATTTGTTAAAGATGGCGATGGCATTGTCGTTGATCGCCGACAGCCCGGCGCGCCGTTCGTTGGTCAGCGCATCATAGGAATGAAACAGGCTGTAGGTCAGTGTCGCCACCAGAACCGCAAGCGTGATGCCGACCAGTGCATAGAGCCTGACGGACAAGGAAAAGGCTTTCATGGAATCCCCCCAATTGAACTGGGGATAAATTGCCATAAGTCATTTTGTTATATTCTAAAGAGCGAACTATCAAAAGTCATAATCAATATGGCAAGTCTTTGTTAATCTTCGCGGTGGCGGCGTCGCGCCGTCTCCGCTAGCCTGAGCGGCGATGAAACATGAATCAGGTGCAACATGACCGAAACCATCACCCCGACCGGTGAACTGACACTGCGGACGCTGGCCATGCCGGCCGACGCCAATGCCGCCGGCGATATCTTCGGCGGCTGGGTCATGGCGCAGATGGACCTTGCCTGCGGCATCCGCGCCGCGGAACGCGCCAGTGGTCGTGTCGTGACCGCAGCGGTCCAGGAAATGGCCTTCGCCATGCCGGTCAAGATCGGCGATACGCTCTGCGTCTATACCGATATCGCCCGCGTCGGCCGCACCTCGATCACCCTGTCGGTCGAAGTCTGGGCCCAGCGTTACCTCTCCCACATCATGGAAAAGGTAACGGCCGCCACCTTCGTCATGGTCGCCCTGGATGGCGACGGCAAGCCGACACCCGTTCCGCCGGCCTGATCGCGCATCCGGAGCCTGTCAGCCCTTGAAGACAAAAGCCGCGCCGGCCGCGATCAGGATGAAGCCGATCACATGATTGATGGTCAGCGCCTCCTTCAGCCAGAAAACCGAGAAGCCGGCAAACACGATGAGGGTAATCACCTCCTGCATCGTTTTCAGCTGCGCCGCGGAATAGACCTGCGAGCCGATACGATTGGCCGGAACAGCCAGGCAATACTCGAAAAATGCGATGCCCCAGCTGACCAGGATGGCCATGAACAGCGCCGAATTCTTGTATTTCAGGTGCCCGTACCAGGCAAAGGTCATGAAGACGTTGGAGAGCGACAGCAACAGGATGGGCCAGAGCGCGGCCGGGGAGAAGCTTGGCATGATGATGTCCGCAAAGAAGAATGAAAAGATCAGCGAGCGCTGCATGGGAGAACGCGCCGCTTTGCGAATCCGCAAATGACGCTTCGGCCTTTTTATCAGCAGCAACAGTGTTTGTAAGCCGCTCCGATCGCTTTTGCCGCCATCATCCCTTTGCAACCAAGAGGTTTGAGGAGGCGTTGCCGGGCTTCGAGCGCCCGCACCCCGGCATGCTCGCTGCACGTGCAAATCTCAACCGGGGATCAGAGTACTGATATTGCCTGAAAATTGAGGGACGATTTCTACTAAAATGCAGGCGCGGTCATGTAACGGGCCGTTAAGTGGCTCATGTTATTGAGTAATTATTGCGATTAAGCGCGGACGTGTTTTATGTCATTGTTTGGAAATCGAGGCGCCCATTTCATGCCGGCAGTGATGCAAGCCCAGGTCGACGACATAATCGACGGTCATCGTTCCACACTCGCCATGAACGCCATCAGCCTTTCCGTCGCAGTGTTGATCGTCATCATCAACCATGAACTGCAACTCGCGATCTTGCTGTGGCTTGCGCTCTCCATGGCTATCCTTGTTTTGCGCCGGATTTCCGTCCTCTATCTGCTGAGGCAGCAAATCGTGCGGGACAATCCTAGATCCGCGCTTTTCGTCATGTCGCTCGGTGCCGCGGCCTCCGGTCTGTGCTGGGCCGCCCTTCCCTTTCTCATCGCGAACTTTGCGCCGCTCGGGTCCGACGCGGCGCTGGTCATCCTGCTCGGTGGCATGGCGGCCGGCTCTGTCGTCAAGCAGATCGGTTACACGCCGCTGGCGCTGGTCTTCTCGATCCCGATCCTCGGCTCGATCATCTTCAGTCTGGTGCGGATCGGCGAATGGCCGGAATATCTGCTCGCCGGCTGCCTGGCGATGCTGATCTATGTTTTCATTCGTCGCAGCCTCTGGACGGAACGCATGTTCGTCAGCAACCAGCTCGCCCGTTTCGAGGCCACGGCGCTTGCCGACAGTCTGACCCGAGCCAACAATGACATCCTTCGCCAGAACACTCGGCTTGAAGCGCTGGCCAATCGCGATACGTTGACCGGACTTGCCAATCGCATGTTCTTCAATGGCCACCTGAATGGCGATATCGCCCGGGCCGTGGTCGTCAACGAGCAGGTTGTCCTGCTGATCATCGATGTCGATCGGTTCAAGTCGATCAATGATACGCTAGGCCACAGCGCCGGGGACACGCTGCTCTGCGACATCGGCAACCGGCTCCGCGATACGATCACCGACGGTAGCCTGATCGCCCGCCTCGGCGGCGACGAATTCGCCGTTGTCGTCACCGGCGAACGGGCGATGGAGCGCGCGCGCAACCACGCCAACCGCGTGTTGCTGGCCAGCCGCGCCGCCATCCGCTGCGGTGCGACCAAGTCGGTCATCGGCCTGAGCATCGGCCTCGCCGCCTATCCCGATCATGGCGCCAATGCCGAGGAACTGCTCGCCTGCGCCGACATGGCGCTCTACGATGCCAAGCGCCTCGGCCGCCGACAGATGCGCGAATTCAATCCGGACCTCAAGCGCGATGCCGACCGCCAGCGTGTCATTGAGCAGGACCTCGAAAAGGCGATCGAATCCGGCGCCGTCACCGCCTGGTTTCAGCCGCAGATCAACCTTGCCACCCGCGACATCGCCGGTTTCGAGGCTCTCGTGCGCTGGCAGCATCCGCAGCTCGGCTTTATCTCGCCACCCGAAATCGTCAATGCCGCGGGAGTCGTGCATCTGTCCGACAGGCTGACGGCGCGGATCGCTGCCGATGTCTGCCTGCTGAGCAAGCGCCTGCCCGAACTCGGCATCAAGGGCGTGACGGTCGCCCTCAATGTGTCGCCGCGCGAATTCGCCCTTTATTCGGTTGCCGACATGCTGGAACGCGTCACCGGCGAATATGGCGTCGATCCGAGCCTGATCGAGATCGAGATCACCGAAGAAGCGATCCTCGATCCCGAAATCGCCGGTGAACAGCTGAAGCGCCTGGAAACAGCCGGCTACAAGTTGGCCGTCGACGATTTCGGCATGGGGCACTCCTCGCTCGCCTACCTGATCAGCCTGAAGATCGACCGGTTGAAGATCGACCGCAGCTTCGCCCACAATGTCGCAAGCTTCGAAACCAACCAGAAGCTGATCAGCGCTCTGGTCGGCCTGGGCGAATCCCTGGGGCTCGATATCATCATCGAAGGTGTCGAAACCGCCGAAGATGCCGCCATCCTCGCCCGCCTCGGCTGCACCACTGCGCAGGGCTATCTCTTCGCCCGCCCGATGCCTGTCAAGCAGCTGGAGGAGTGGATCGCCGAGCGGCAGAGCAAGACGAGCCAGACCCGCAAGACCAAGGCCACCCATCTGTCGATCGCGGGCAACTAGAGCGCTTCCAGCAAAAGTGGGAGACGGTTCTGCGTCCGGAATTGCGTAGAAACAAATCGATAGAACATTGAAGGCGACTCCGTTTCCGACGGAAATGCACTAGACCGCGCACCGGCATGGACCCGTTCGTCGAAATGCTTCGGCTGGTTTCTCATGCACATCCGTTGCATGGCGAGTTCAGCCAGAAAGGCGTGAGCCGTCTCCCCGCCCTGGGCGGCCCGCTGCCACGGGTCTCCAGGTCACTTCGACCCTCTATTGTTATTGGCCCTTTTCTGGCCTGTTGCTGACATGCCTGTTCCGCCAGGGTAAGAGACCTGCGCGGGCCTGCATCCGGCTCCCATTCGGATGCCGGTTCCCGATCGGCAACGCCGTTTTTTTGACCAAGCGCAAGGATCGGTCTCGTTTAATCGGTGGAACTGTCTACATAAGACCGTGGGAGGTTCAGACGTGCATTCGGTTCTTTTCCGAGGCACAGCGCCATATGTCCTTGTCTCGGCAATTGGCAGACATGCGAAGGAACATCCCATGCAGGAACATCATGTTGTTGTCGTCGGTGGCGGTTTCGCCGGCTTGCAGTTGATCAACGATCTCAAGCGTCTCCCGCTCCGCATTACGCTGATCGATCGCCGCAATCACCACCTCTTCCAGCCGCTGCTTTACCAGGTCGCCACCACCCTGCTCGCAACTTCGGAAATCGCCTGGCCGATCCGCTCGCTCTACCGCGACCGCCCCGAAGTCACGACGCTGCTTGCCGAGGTCAAGGCCGTCGACAAGAGCGCCAGAACGGTCGAACTGGCCAGTGGCGAAACCCTGTCCTACGATACCTTGGTGCTGGCGACTGGCGTCACCCATGCCTATTTCGGCCACAGCGAATGGGAGCCGGTAGCGCCGGGCCTGAAGACGCTGGAAGATGCAACGACCATCCGTCGCCGCACGCTTCTCGCTTTCGAGCGTGCCGAACTGGCCGCGGAGACTGCCGAGCAGGATGCGCAGATGACCTTTGCCATCGTCGGCGCCGGTCCGACAGGTGTCGAACTGGCCGGCATCATCGCCGAGCTCTCCCATACGACGCTGCAAAAGGAATTCCGTCGCATCGATACACGCAAAACCCGCGTTCTGCTGATCGAGGCCGGACCCCGCATCCTGCCGAGCTTTGCCGAGGACCTGGCAGGCTATGCCGCAAAGACGTTGAAGCAACGCGGCGTCGAAATCCTGACCGGCCGCGCCGTCACCAATTGCACCGCTAACGGCGTGACGATCGGCGACGAATTCGTTCCCTGCCGCACGATCATCTGGGCCGCCGGCGTCCAGGCCTCGCCCGCCGCCCGCTGGCTCGGTGCCGAGGCGGATCGCGCCGGCCGCGTCATCGTCGGCAAGGACCTGACGGTTCCCGGCCTGCCGGACGTCTTTGCCATCGGCGATACCGCCTCGGTCACCCAGGAAGACGGCAGCCCCGTACCCGGCATTGCGCCAGCCGCCAAGCAGCAGGGTGCCTATGTCGCCAGGCTGATCCGCGACCGCCTGACGTCTGGAAAAGCGACCGCCAGCCGCGAAGAAAATCTGGTCGCCGATGCTGTAAGCCAGGCAGGTGCCACTGCTGCAGGCCAAGCCGGGCCCCCAGTGACGGGATTGGCCGGCATCCATGAGGTGGGCCACGCAGGCACTCAAGTTGCAGCCCAGGCGAGCACCGAAGCGGGTCCGACAGGCGCCCAGCCGAAAGGCCGGAGCGGTGGCACGCCCAATGTCGGATCGCCGCCGCCTTTCCGCTATCGCCACCAGGGCAGTCTTGCCACCATTGGCAACAATTCCGCCATCATCGATTTCGGCCGCATCAAGCTCAGGGGCAGCCTCGCCTGGTGGATCTGGGGCATCGCCCATATCTACTTCCTGATCGGCACCCGCTGGCGCTTCGCCGTCGCCTGGAGCTGGCTGTGGATCTCGATCAGCGGCCAGCACAGCGCCCGCCTGATCACCCAGCGCGAAACGATCAAGGATGAGGGGTGAAGCACCTCAGACTGGATAGACGCTGGATGTGGAGGTTAGATTTCGGTTGCCGCTTGAGCAGCCTGCAAAATGTCCGATAGATTGTCGCGGAGCGATTTAAGGTCCCGTTCGATGTCGATCGCGATCAAGACATCGGGTAATGCCAGTGGGGCGTTTCCAAAGGGTAGTAGAAGGAATGCATCACCGTTCCTCACGCCGATTTGCGCCACACCATCAAGTGGCAGGGTCCGGACCGCGTCGAGCGCATGCAGCATGCGGCCCAGCCGCGTCTCGGCCGCATCAGGCGCCGTCGATACGAATTCGTATTGGCCTCTTTGTTCGGTGGCTTCGCTGTAGAGCACTTGCAATTGATCGGGCAAAGTCGTCTGCCGCAGCAGGGATCGCGCCTTTTCAGGTCGTTGCAAAGCGGCGAAATCGCCGGGAAACACACTCTTGAGTTTCACGCAGACGATGACTCCCCAGAACGTGATCTCGTCGCGGTCGTCTCCCGCCGCGCGGGTGAACTGTGTTTGGCTGACTGAAAAGACCAGTCCGCTCCATCGGCCAATCACCACGAGATCGTGTCGCGCCTTTTGGCGCGGCAGGAAATAGTGCCCTGGCATACGTTCCATGGAATCCGATGCCTGCCCGAACTCGATGACAAGATCATCGATCCGGCTGAGCACGGATGGAAGCAGGACACGATATGCGTCGCCCTGAAGCCGCCGCCGCTGCCGTTCCGTGACCGATTGGATGGCTGCCAACAGGAGACAGCTGATGGCGAACGCGGTCGTTGCAAAATAGACCGAGCCGTTCCGATAGGCTATCACCAGCGCCGTGATGAAGAGAGCAGCTAGGCTGAACCAGAGTGTTAGTTCCAGCCTCCGGATTTCCCGCGCGCCAGCGAGACGATTGGCGTTGCAAGCCGCAAGCGCAGCGGTCACGGCCAGCCAATCGGTCTCGGCGTCGGAGTTGAGGTCCGAAGCGGACGGCGTAGAAGTCGAGGTGAGACGCGCGCCTGTTTCCATGAACAAGCTTTATGCACCGGCGGAAACGAGGTTGCAACGCGATCGAAGCCACCACTGCGGTTGCCGGTCACGCTTGCCCTCACCTACTGCAGCATGCTCGCCCCCCACAACTGCCACCATCCTGTCAGCAGCCCAGCTTCCCGTTGCACCTTTGTTCCGGTTTTTTCGCCGCCGGCTCTTCCCTTCGCCGCATCGCTTCGCCATATTCCGCCCATGGCCAAGACACCCAAATCCTCCGCCCCTTCGAAGCCCGGTTCCGCACCCGGTTTCGGGGAAGCCCCGCAGTCTGAATTCGAAGGCGCGCCACTCTCGGCCCCGCTCTCTGGCAGCGTCTCCGACTGGGTGAAGCAGCTCGAGGCGGAGGCCGAGGCCGCCGGGGTCGAGAGCCAGCGCGAACTGGCGTCGAAGGCCGGCAAGCACCGCAAGAAGATCGAGATCGAGGCCCGCCGCCATGCCGAGAAGGTGGCGCTCGACAAGGCCCAGCAAGCACAGTCGAAGTCCGGCAAGGCCACCGCCAAACACACCACCTCGACCACCACCTCGCGCGGCGTCTCGATCGGCGCCTCCTCCGACCCGAAAACGCGCGCCGCCGCCGGCCTCAATCCGGTCGCCGGCATGGATGTCTCGCTGGAAGAAGCCGAGAGCCTCGCCCCCGGCGCCGTCACCGCCACCGTCGAGGCCTTGTCCTCGCTGATCGAAAGCGGCAATCCGCTGTTCAAGGACGGCAAGATCTGGACGCCGCACCGCCCGGCCCGGCCGGACAAGTCGGAAGGCGGCATTGCCATCCGCATGGTCTCCGACTACGAGCCGGCCGGCGACCAGCCGACCGCGATCAAGGACCTCGTCGAGGGCATCCAGTCCGGCGAGCGGTCCCAGGTCCTGCTCGGCGTCACCGGCTCCGGCAAGACCTTCACCATGGCCAAGGTGATCGAGGCGACCCAGCGCCCGGCCGTCATCCTCGCACCGAACAAGACGCTCGCCGCCCAGCTCTATTCCGAGTTCAAGCACTTCTTCCCCGACAACGCGGTCGAATATTTCGTCTCCTATTACGACTATTACCAGCCGGAAGCCTATGTGCCGCGCTCCGACACCTTCATCGAGAAGGAGTCCTCGATCAACGAACAGATCGACCGCATGCGCCACGCCGCCACCCGCGCCATCCTCGAGCGTGACGACTGCATCATCGTCGCCTCGGTCTCGTGCATCTACGGTATCGGCTCGGTCGAGACCTATACCGCCATGACCTTCCAGATGACGGTCGGCGACCGCATCGACCAGCGCCAGCTCCTCGCCGACCTCGTCGCCCAGCAATACAAGCGCCAGGAGATCAATTTCGTCCGCGGCTCGTTCCGCGTGCGCGGCGACACGATCGAACTCTTCCCCGCCCACCTGGAGGATGCCGCCTGGCGCATCTCGCTGTTCGGCGACGAGATCGACAGCATAACCGAATTCGACCCGCTGACCGGCCAGAAGACCGGCGAGATGAAGTCGGTGAAGATCTACGCCAACAGCCACTATGTCACGCCGCGCCCGGCCCTCAACGGCGCGATCAAGTCGATCAAGGAGGAACTGAAACAGCGCCTCGCCGAGCTGGAAAAGGCCGGCCGCCTCTTGGAAGCCCAGCGCCTCGAACAGCGCACCCGCTATGATGTCGAGATGCTGGAAGCCACCGGCTCCTGCGCCGGCATCGAGAACTATTCGCGTTACCTGACCGGCCGCCAGCCCGGCGAGCCGCCGCCGACGCTGTTCGAATACATCCCCGACAATGCCCTTCTGTTCATCGACGAGAGCCATGTCTCCGTCTCCCAGATCGGCGGCATGTACCGCGGCGACTTCAGGCGCAAGGCGACGCTTGCCGAATACGGCTTCCGCCTGCCCTCCTGCATGGACAACCGGCCGCTGCGCTTCGAGGAATGGGACGCCATGCGCCCGCCGACGGTCGCCGTCTCGGCCACGCCCGGCAATTGGGAAATGGAACAGGCCGGCGGCGTCTTTGCCGAACAGGTCATCCGCCCGACCGGCCTGATCGACCCGCCGGTCGAGGTGCGTTCGGCCAAGACCCAGGTCGACGACGTGCTCGGCGAGATCAAGGAAACCGCCCTCAAGGGCTACCGCACCCTGGTCACCGTCCTGACCAAGCGCATGGCCGAGGACCTGACCGAATACCTGCATGAACACGGCGTGCGCGTCCGCTACATGCACTCGGACATCGACACGCTGGAGCGCATCGAGATCCTGCGCGATCTGCGCCTCGGCGCCTTCGACGTGCTGGTCGGCATCAACCTCCTGCGCGAAGGCCTCGACATTCCCGAATGCGGCTTCGTCGCCATTCTCGACGCCGATAAGGAAGGTTTCCTGCGTTCGGAAACCTCGCTGATCCAGACCATCGGCCGCGCCGCGCGTAACGTCGATGGCAAGGTCATCCTCTATGCCGACAAGATCACCGGCTCGATGAGCCGCGCCATGGAGGAAACCTCCCGCCGCCGCGAAAAGCAGATGGCCTACAATCTCGAACACGGCATCACGCCGGAATCGGTCAAGGCGAAGATCTCCGACATTCTCGACTCGGTCTACGAGCGCGACCACGTCCGCCCCGACATTTCCGGCGTCACCGGCGGCAAGGGCTTCGCCGATGGCGGCCACCTCGTCGGCAACAATCTGCAGAGCCATCTCAACGCGCTGGAAAAATCGATGCGCGACGCCGCCGCCGACCTCGATTTCGAAAAAGCCGCCCGCCTGCGCGACGAGATCAAGCGCCTCAAGGCCGTCGAACTCGCCACCATGGACGACCCGATGGCAAGGCAGGAGGCCAAGGCGATCGAAGGCGGACAGTCCCGCATCTCCACATCCGGCCGCTCGAAATCCGGCAAACCATCGGAACGCGGCGCCGGCCCCGACTCGATCTCCCCACCTGTGGGGGAGATGTCCGGCAGGACAGAGGGGGGCGCCCCACCCTCAGCCGTCGGCGACATACCCCCCTCTGCCCCTCTCGGGGCATCTCCCCCACAAGGGGGGAGATCCGGCAGCTACTTCGCCAAACCCACGCTCGACGACATGGGCCCGGGCACCGACGGCGCAGTGCCCGCGTCTGGCTCGACCCCGTCATCCTCGGGCTCGACCCCGTCATCCTCGGGCTCGACCCGAGGACCCCTGTTCCGCAAGAACACGCTCGACGAAATGACCGTCGGCCGCACCGAAAAACCGATGCCCGGCAAGATCCCGGAAAAGCCGGCGGCTCCCCCTTCTCCCCGCGAGGGAGAAGGTGCCCGAAGGGCGGATGAGGGGGCCATCCCCCCTGTGGGACGGGTTGGGTCAACCACCCCATCCGACCCCCGCCCGATCATCCGCGCCAAATCCGGCGCCGGCTCCTACGAGGATGCCGGCGACGCCAAGCGGCAGAAACGCACCAAGGGCAAGACGGGTAGACCCGGTCGCTGACTTCCTTCTCCCCCTGAGGGAGAAGGTGCCCGAAGGGCGGATGAGGGGGCGGCACCCTGTGGGGAGGGTTTGGGACGTCGAACCCAACAATCCGCGCCCCTTCCTTCTCCCCCCGAGGGTGAGGTACGGTTCGCGAAGCGAAGCAATCGATCCAGTGAATCGATTGCAGTGCCGAACGCCCTGAGCCATGCGAAGGGCCGGCGGTGCCCGAAGGGCGGATGAGGGGGCAACCACCCCCCTCAATCAAACCGCTCATCAATATGCTGCACCTGGTCGGAGATCACATTGTCGATCACCACATGCGACAGCAGCAAAGGCCCGACGGCCCAGAGCGCCCGCATATGGTCGGTATCCTCATGCCGCCGATGCGCCTCTTCGCTGGTAAAAGCCTCGGCCAGCAGGATCCGGTCCGGATGTTCGGGCATCGGCACAAGCTCGATATAGAGACAGTCCGGATCAAGCCGGCTCTTCTCCAGATGATCCTGCGCCGCCCGCAGATAGGCCTCGCGCTGTCCCGGCTTGGTGGTAAAGAAACCGATGATGCATTTCATGGTATCCTCCCGAGGTATTTGGCTGAGGAGTGCAATGTCGACCGAGTGCGGGTGATCTGCAAGCCCCATCCCCGGTCACGCCCCGAGGACCGATCATCCGCGCCAAATCCTAGGAACACCCCGGCGATGCCAAGCGGCAGAAACGCACCAAGGGCAAGTCGGGCCGCCCCGTGCGGTGACTTCCTTCTCCCCGCGAGGGAGAAGGTGCCCGAAGGGCGGATGAGGGGCATCTCCTCCCCCTTGTGGGGAGGGTTAGAGAGAGGCAGGCTGCATCCGCGATGCACGTCAACTTCGTAAGACCTTGCAGCCCGGATTTCCGATGTCGTTAGCTCCATGAGCGCTAAGTGGCGCAGCCAGTCCCGCCGCATGCGGTAGGTAAGCGCGGCGGTGTGATGCTTGCGTTGGTGGTCGCATTCATGTGGGTGCTATGGCGGCTGTAGTAGCGGAAACACATTGCATGTTTGAAGCCACGCCCCAGCCGTAAATCAGCACCTGAATCGGAGTGTCGATTACTAACATCGTTGCAGCCTGCTCGACAATCCAAAGTCATCAATGACGCTTTACTCTTGACAAAGTTGCATGAACTTTTCAATTGATGACGTAGCTTGACCCTCTAATTGGTGCCGGTGAATCCACGGCAACTCGCTATAACGTCTGTACACATGCGCGCGGGCCGGCGTGACCAAACACCGGCAAGCCCAACGAAGGTAAAGATCGAGGGTCAAGCTTTCTTCTCATGTCCGTTTTCGATGATCCAATAACCAAGCTTCGATTAGCTCATTCCGTCCAAGACGTAGCGTTCGCGTTGAATCTCGATCCCGCGAAGTTTTTCTATGTCATACAAAACAGTGAAAACGGAAGTTATTACAAGAAATTCGAAATACCTAAAAAATCCGGTGGTGTCAGGCAAATTTCTCGGCCTCTACGTGGACTAGCACTCGCACAAGACAGACTATCTGCTGTACTTACAGCGCACTACAAACCAAAATCTTTTGTTAAAGGTTACATAAAAGGCGAATCTTTCTTTACGAATGCGAAGTATCATGAGCGGCAAAAATGGGTATTAAACCTTGATATAAAAGATTTTTTTCCATCGATACACTTTGGTAGAGTTAGAGGTTTGTTTATCTCTCAAATGTTCGGGTTTAATGAGCAGGTATCAACAGTTCTTGCCCGAATTGTTACATTCGAAAATGGATTGCCGCAGGGCGCATCAACGTCGCCAATAATAGCGAACATTATCGCGAACAACCTAGATAAACAACTAATCGCTATCGCCGCGAAAGAAAGACTACGCTACACGCGATACGCCGATGACATTACATTCTCCTCATCACAGAAAACCGTGCCCTCTGCCCTCATTAAGTTATGGGAGCCAGACAAGGGGAATCGACAGATTACACTGAGTTCGGCGGTTCACGATGCGTTTCGACAAAGCAATTTTGCGATAAATGAAGACAAGGTTAGGATCCAGTTCCCGTATGAACGGCAAGAAGTGACCGGCTTAATTGTCAACAAGAAAGCAAACGTTTGGAGAAGGGACGTCTCCAAACTCCGGATGAAGATACATGCGGCCCGCAAGCATGGTGCGGAAAGTGCCGCAAAGATATTCATAGGCGAGAGCGCCGATGGAGAAAAATTTTGGCAACATATTACAGGATGGCTTGCCTATGTCAGGCAAATTCGAGGGAACGATGATCCGGTAGTTGCGAAGCTCTGCAAACAAGCAATTCTTGCTGGGTTAAACGGCGCAGAATGGATAAGGAGGTATGCAGACATGGTTCGAGAGTTTGATATATTTCTTTCTCACGCCAGCGAAGACAAAGAAAAAGTAAGAAAACTCAAAGATAAACTTGAGGGAAAAGATGTCAGGGTATTCTTCGATGAAAGCAGCATTAGTTGGGGAGACTCGATCGTTGAAAAAATTAATCATGGGCTTTTGAAATCACTTTATTTTGTGCCAGTCCTATCTGAAACTTTTGCCAAGAAGGGGTGGACGAACAAGGAACTAAACTCAGCTATACAGAGCAATATTGGACGCAAAGGTCGGATCTTACCAATCGTTATGCCGGGGTTCTCTGTAGCTGAAAACTATCCACTGTTGAACGAAACGCTTTACCGCAGTTGGCCAGCGCAAGAACAAAAAGAAGGAGAGTTTTTGGAAGAAATCAGCGACCAAATCCTGCTGAAAATCCAGAAATCACACCACGAAAAGACAGACTTAGGCTGAACGCGGAAGCTTGGAAACTTAACGTATCCATCGATC
This sequence comes from Rhizobium sp. CECT 9324, assembly GCF_918741265.1. Taxonomy (NCBI): domain Bacteria; kingdom Pseudomonadati; phylum Pseudomonadota; class Alphaproteobacteria; order Hyphomicrobiales; family Rhizobiaceae; genus Rhizobium; species Rhizobium sp. CECT 9324. Next base: position 2,496,769 of record NZ_CAKKMZ010000001.1, read on the forward strand.
GGCGACTGGAGCAAATCGTCTTCTTGACGGCCGAAAAACCGTTTCGATAAAAAAGGGGACGCCCCCCAAAAGCATCAACGCCGCAACATTTTTTATCGCTACGATTCCCACTCCTTACACCCTCCCCCGTCCCGCCCTCGGATACACCGGACGCGATTTCAGGCTAGGCGGTGCCTGCTCCGGGGGGTAGTGCGCTCTCGCAGACGGATATCCCCGTCCCGCTGCAACGGTCTCCCTCTGAACGAGGGCTGGAACGAAGGTCTCGGGGGCGTGTGCCCCGAACTCGACCCCTTCACGCGGGGATGACTTTTCCAAATTCCCCAACGTTTTCAACAAAACGCACCCCAGTTCATCCCCCTCGTTTTCCCATGTGCCATACTCCCCCCGTTCCGCTTTCGGATACACCGGGTCTTGCGAGCCCGGCGAAGCGGAACCGGCGCCGGAGGGCGCGGCTGTCGCTGGCCAGACCCTCCGGGCCGGATGCAACGGTCTCCCTCCGGTGGCGGGATCGTGGATGGTTAAGACCTCGGATGGTTTGAGCCAGCCTCGATCCCAACGGCCATCGGGCGTGCCTCAGGGGCACACAAACAAGGCGCCGGATCCGGTCAAACGGGTCTGGTGACAAAGACGGCGGGAGCTGAGGCGCAAATGCCAAGGCTCCCCGGGCGAGGGTCAGGTCGGGATGTGCGCACATCCGCCGAGAACCTCCCGGGCACCCGGCCAGGACGTCTCGATGGGACGTTCCGGACCCGCGCCCGGTTGACGACGAGACGCCAAGTTTCGTCGTGCAGAGCCGCCTTGCCAGAGAGACGCATGCAACCGGCAAAAATCGCCGAACGGGGCGCCGGAAGGAGCCACATACTAAACTTACAGAGGCTGCTACTGGCGCCCTGTCCGAGACTGCCATCATCCCCGGAGGAGTTCGATCCGACCGGCGGCGAAGCACGGCCTTTTTTTCCACCCTTCCCCTTCACCAGCGCTGTTCAGGAGACCAAAGATGACCGAGCGCAAGACCAACCTCCCCCCATCATCCGCCCGTTCGGCAGCCAGTTCGGCAGCCAGGCCGACATCCGCCGATCCACCCTGCCCGCATGCCGACGACGCGATCTTTCGCACCCTGGTCAAGCTGGTGTTCAAGCTCGACGGCTGCCGGGTGCGCGCCTGCCACCGCCGGCGCCGGTGCACCGCCAGCAGCGGCCATCCCGCCTGGCCGCGCTGCCTCGCCGTCCTGCCCGAGGCCGATCGCGCCACCACGCGCCGCGAATTTCACCGGCTTGCGGCCGGCGCCCGCGACAAGCTCGGCCGCGATCCCGATCCCTGGCCAGTGGAGCAAGGAACGGCGGATCAGGACCCGGCGGGTCCGGATGAAGACGTCATCGGCCGGCGCCGGCTCGACGTGATCCTGCTCAATCTCGCCTTCGGCTTTCGGCATCCGGTGCATGGCGCAAGGGTGCGCGCCTGGGTGCGCTCCGATCCCGACTGGCCGAGCGACAGGGCGGCAATGCAAAAACCGTCCAGGAAAAAACGTCCGGCGCCCCCGACCTGAGCGAGCCGGGCCATGGTGCCGACCACCCTGCCCCCAATCCGGACATTGTTCCGGCAATTGGCCCAGCCATCAGCCCTGCCAGAGGCGCGCCGGCTATTCCGCCGCCTTGGGCAGTTCCTCGGCATGCGCGGGTGCCGGTTCCATCTCGTAGGAATAGCCCTCGAGCATGGTATAGGCCCGCTCGATCGCGGCGATCTGCGTCTCGCTGTTCTTGATCGCCTCGGAGATCGACGTGGCGCGCGCCCGCAGCATCGAGCCGAGCACGTCGGCCTCCGGCTTGCGGCCGATCCGGTCCATATGTTTGCGCACCCGGGCGCGGTGCCGTTCCAGTTCGAGAATATGGAAGCGGGCTTTCAGGATATCGTCGGTGAGCTTGCGGCGAAGGCCGGCGACGGGATCGAAACTGCCCGGCTCGCGCTCGTCGAGGATCATGTCATTGACCAATGTTTCCAGGACCATAAGCCCCTTGAGGTCGGTCGGCTCGGCGAGCTGCGGATCGTAGCCGGTATCGTCATAGACGCGCCGGCGCACGGGATCCTTCAGCAGCTCGTAGCAGGCGCTGATCGTCGCGAACCGGTCCGTATCGCCGCCGCCGTCGGGATGCGCGCTTTTCGCCACCTGCCGGTAGGCGGCCTTGATCGCCGCCTCGTCGGCATCGCGCGCGACGCCGAGAATGTCATAGGGATCGATCACCGTGGCTCCCGTTTTCGCCATCACAACACCTCGTTCCCAGCCGCCCTTCCCCTACCCCGGACGGCGGGCGGCATCAAGACCGGACGACCGGCTTTCCCCCGCCGCCTGCGATCGGGTCTTGGCCCGACGAGGGCGCACCCGGCACCGGCCGGCCTGTCAATGATCAAGGATATCAGCCGTTTGCACCGCATACGGAAAGCGCCCCATCACTTTTGGCCCTTGCCTTTCGCAAAAAATGTCCATACCTCTATTGACGTTCGGGCACTAATGATCCCGGAGACTGGAACGATTGTTTCGACCGCGTCATGCGGTCTCTGGGGGCCTCCTCCCGCTGGTAGACGTTCTTTCCCCGTTATCGCGACCACTCGACGGTCCCGCCTGCCGGGACTTAACTTGTCCGCCTCCGGTTTGCCGGGCGCGGAGGATACCGCAACACGGGAAAAGGAAATCCCCCATGGCCACCAAGGGCATCGTTAAATTCTTCAACCAGGACAAGGGCTTCGGCTTCATCACGCCGGACGGCGGCGCGAAAGACGTGTTCGTCCACATCTCGGCGCTCCAGGCCTCCGGCCTGCAGACCCTGAAGGACGGCCAGCAGGTCACCTTCGACACCGAGCCGGATCGCATGGGCAAGGGCCCGAAGGCCGTCAACATCCAGGCTGACTAAGGTCACCCGCCTGCCGATTGCCTGCGTACCGATTGCGGCCACCGCCTGACGCGCGCCACAATCCTGCACTATTCTCGGGGCCACAGGCACGAGGAACGAAACGAACAAGCGGCGCCTCAACGGGCGCCGCTTTTTTGTTAGGCCCTATTCCGCCGCCCGCACGGCCTCGGCCGCCGGACTTGCATCGCTCGCCGTGCCTGCCGGACCGGCTTGCAGCTTCGGCCCGCCGGCGATATCGACCGCGGCAAAGGCGTCCGCGATCAGCATCGGCGAAATGCCCGGCTTGGTCGCCTCCGACGACAGGATCTGCCGGAACCGCCGGGCGCCTGCATAACCCTGGAACAGCCCGACCATGTGCCGGGTGACATGGTTGAGCCGCCCGCCCGAGGCGATCACCTGGTCCGCATAGGCAACCATCGTCTCGCACAGCGCCGCCCAGTCGAAGTCCCGCTCCGGCGCGCCGTAGATCAGATGGTCGACCCCGGTCAGCAACGTCGAATTGTGATAACTCGCCCGCCCGAGCATGACCCCATCCATCACCGCCAGATGCGCCTTCGCCTCGGCAAGCGTGGTGATCCCGCCATTGATGCCGAGAAACACATCCGGGTTCTCCCGCTTCATCCGTTGGACCAGCGCATAGTCGAGCGGCGGAATGTCCCGGTTCTCCTTCGGGCTCAGCCCCTGCAGCCAGGCCTTGCGGGCATGGATCCACACCGCATCCGCCCCCGCCCCGACCATGCGCGCCAGAAAGTCCGGCAAGACCTCTTCCGGCTCCTGATCGTCCACCCCGATCCGGCACTTCACCGTCACCGGAACCGAGGAGCTAGCCTTCATCGCCGCAATACAGGCCTCCACCGTCTGCGGCTCGCGCATCAGGCAGGCCCCGAACGTGCCCGACTGCACCCGGTCCGACGGGCAACCGACATTCAGGTTGATCTCGTCATAGCCATAGTCCGCCGCAATCTTCACCGCCTCGACAAGTTTGCCCGGATCCGACCCACCAAGCTGCAGCGCCACCGGATGCTCCGCTTCATTGTAGGACAACAGCCTGTCGCGCGGCCCATGAAGGATCGCATCCGCCACCACCATCTCGGTATAGAGCAGCGCATGGCTGGTCAGTTGCCGCAAAAAATAACGACAGTGCCGATCCGTCCAGTCGATCATCGGCGCAACGGCAAAGACGGGCGCTTTGAAATAATTGAAGTTGTGTTGTTTTACCGACACTTACGGCACTTTCTTCATCGTCTCGTTTACGCTCTTTTGGCGCGATTAACGCCGGCTTGGGCACTGTCACCGCACGCACGCACGACAGTATCGGCTACATGGCGTGGGTGCGGGGTGTGCGGGATGACGTGACTTATCACGAGACCGAGACCTTTGACAGACGTCCTGCGGCCGCAGCCTGGATTTCAAACGGGAACGGGAACTCTCCAGACAGGGGCAGTGGCCAAATCAAATGATGATGATCCGACGACATTGGCCAAGGTGATCGACAGCTACACCGAGGAGACCATCAAGGATATTGGTCGCACAAAAGCGCAGGTCTTAACGGCGATCAAGAACTACGACATCGCCAACATGCCCTGCTCTTCGATCAAATCGAAAGACATCGTTGAATTCCTGCTGTCACTCACGGCAAAGCCACAAACCGTCGGAAACTACGCTAGCCATCTCGCTGCGATCTTCGCGATCGCGCGGCCGATATGGGGCTACCGGCTCGACGAGCAGGAGATGAAGGACGCTGTCAAGGTTGCCCGTCGGATGGGCATTATCTCCCGGTCAGCGCAACGCGATCGGCGACCGACTTTGGATGAGCTTGATCGTCTGATCGGCCATTTCATTGAACGGCGGAAGAAGGTCCCCCAGGCGATGCCAATGCACAAGGTCATCGCGTTCGCGCTATTTTCGACCCGTCGCCAGGAGGAAATCACGCGGATCAGATGGAAGGACTTCCAGAGAGAACAGAAACGCGTCCTTGTTCGAGATATGAAGCACCCCGGAGAAAAGATCGGCAATCATACGTGGGGGGACCTTCCCGATCAGGCGATCCAGATCATCGGCGGCATGCCAAAGAGCAAGGCAGAGATCTTTCCCTATTCCACCGACGCCATCTCCGCGAATTTTACGCGAGCCTGCAAACTCTTGGACATCGATGATCTCCGCTTTCACGACCTGCGTCACGAGGGCATTTCACGGCTGTTTGAGATGGGGAGGAATATCCCTCATGTGGCTGCAGTCAGCGGGCATCGTTCATGGATCAGCCTCAAGCGATATACACACGTTCGCGAGACGGGCGATAAATATGCGGGCTGGCACGGCCTTCAAATGACGATCGACACCAAATAGGTAGCCGACCACCTACTGTGCCACTGGTGCAAGCGAAGAACCGCGTAGTGTGGAGAAGGGATTGGTTGCGGGGGCTCACAACCAACGATTCCTGCGATTGGTTAAACGACCAATCCCAAGGCTAGCGGCTTAGGCCATCCAAAGGCTACCGCATCATCAACCGCTTCTCGGAAGAGATCGATATCCGCATCGAACCTCCCGAGGCGATGCGGGTCAATACCGGCCACAATCACGACAACCCCGCACATCGCGAAAGCCGCAAGGCCTTCACGGCCTATTCGCTGCACGCAGTCGCCTGGTGGCGCCGGCTTTTGGCCAGTTCTACAAATCGACGCTTCACCTGATCGAACAGTGCCGGCGGCAAAGGCCCGTGATAGCCGTTCTCGCTGTCGATCGGCCGAACATCAGGCCCCGGCCAGACAAAGCGATTGCTTTCCGTCAGCACGATCCATGACCGCTCGTCGTCTAAACCGAGGCGTTGCTTGGTGGCCGACGGTATCTCGATGGCATCCGCGGGGTCGGACGGTGTGTGGGTTATCGGCAACACGCGCACAACGGGCGTCCCATCCTCAAGCGCTGCAACCAGCGCCAGCACGAGAACCGGGCGATCCTTGTCGCCTTCTTCACGACCTTCCAGATGCTGCCAGTGCCAAAGGTAGGAATAGCGAAAGATCCAGCCGACTTTTGGTTCAGCCGGCAGCATTCTTGCTAGTCACCAGTTCGCGATCGAGGTGATCTAAACCCGGCTCCATGTCCGACGCCTCGACCACTGCCAGATCGTCGTCGCCCAGCATCGCTGTGACCTCGACACGTCGGTCGCGGCGGGCCAGGCGCAAATAGTCTTCGTAGGCGATCAATACCGTCCGCGGCCGGCCGTTCTTGGTAATGATCACCGGCTCACGCACGGCGGCGTCCTGATAGGCGCCAAAATTCTTGGATACGGCAGCGGCCGTCACAGTTGAAGTCATCCTCGCCCCCTATTTTCCGTAAAATAGGGGATTTCCGGACTTTATTCAACCCGGCAGTTGGATAGTTCGAGCGAAAGGCCGCCGGACCCGTCGCCCGCAATGGCGGCTCCCGAGCGGGTGGGCCAAGCTGGAGAAGGCCCGAATCATGCCAACAGCTGCGCGGGACACCAAGGGCTGGCCCGGCTTAAGCCAGCCACTGATCAAATGTATGTACCGTGGGGGCCACGCTCCGATGCGATGGCGAGATGCAGCGCGTTTCCCGCACACCATCCAAGTGCATGTTGATCAGCGAACCTCGCCGCCGCCCGGAACTGACCGCACGTGGTAAAACTCTCGGCGACGAGCCTGTTGAACATGGCTAGCGCCGCGGCGCGCTGCTCAAGGTGTTCTGTCCGGTCCGCAGCTTGATGGCCAAGGCCGACGACATCTCGGTATCGGTCCAGTCGCTGATCAGAAGCCGCGCCGGATCCTATTCCGCCAAACAGGCCTGACGCGCTTCACACGTCTGGCACCAGATTCTTGCCTCGGATCAACTGCGAAGCATTGACAGCGCGCGAACACCCAGTACTCTATAGTTAGAAACTATAATTCATAATTGTGGAACACTTAACTCGGGAGTCCATCATGCGCTTGAAACTCGCCTTCCTTGCCGCAACCGTACTTGTCTCAACTCCTTGCCTTACGCTTGCCGCCGAGCGTGGGGGCGTGGTCAATGTTGCTACGATCGGTGAACCCCCAACGCTCGACCCGATGGCATCTACTGCCGATCTTGTCGGCATCGTCACCCAGCATTTTTTCGAAACGCTCTACACCTTCGACAAAAGCTGGAAGGTTGCGCCGCTGCTCGCCGAAAGCCTGCCCGAGATGAGCGCTGACGGGAAAAGCTATACGATCAAGTTGCGCAGCGGCATTACCTTCCACGACGGCTCCGAAATGAATGCCGACGATGTCGTCGCCTCGCTCGGCCGCTGGATGAAAATCGCCTCGCGCGGCAAGCAGGCGGCCCCATTCATCGATGCGGTGACCGCCACCGATCCGCAGACGGTCACCATCACCCTCAAGCAGCCCTATGCGCCGCTTCTTTCGCTACTCGCCTTCAACAATTCGGCGGCCGTCATCCTGCCGTCGGAAAACCAAGCCGACACGATGAACGCGGTGATCGGCACCGGCCCCTATATGCTGAAGGAGCGCAAGCCGGACCAGTATATCCAGCTGGTGCGCTTTGACGGCTACAAGTCCCGCTCCGGCGAGGCGGACGGTTATGGTGGCGCCCGCCATCAGTATCTTGATGAAATCAGGTTCGTTCCTGTTCCCGACCCGAACACCCGTGTGGAAGCGGCAATCTCCGGCCAGTACGCTTACGTGGATTCGATCCCGGTCGAGGCCTATGACCGGGTCAAGTCCTCTAGCGCCTCCAAGCCGATCATGCTGAAACCTTTCGGCTTCCCGGTCTTTGTCTTCAACACCAAGGAGGGCCTGTCCTCCAGTCTGGCCGTGCGCAAGGCGGTGGAAAAGGCCTTGAACACCGAAGACATGCTGGCCGCTGCCTTCGGTGCCAAAGATTTCTATGAGGCCGACGGCGCCTTCTATCCCGCGTCCTACGTATGGCACACGGAGATCGGCACAGAAGGCAACTACAATCTCGGCGATCCGGAAGGCGCGGCGAAGGATCTGAAGGCCGCCGGTTATGACGGCAAACCGCTTCGAATCCTCACAAGCCGCCAGTACGAGTTCCACTACAAGATGGCGCAGGTCGCGGCCGAATATCTGAAACTTGCCGGCTTCATCGTCGATCTCCAGGTGGTGGACTGGGCAACGCTGACGCAGCGTCGCGCCGACCCGAAGCTGTGGGACATCTACATTTCCCACAGCCCCTTCCTGCCTGAACCCGCCCTGATGGGAGCGCTGTCTACCAGTTCCCCCGGCTGGTGGGACACGCCGGCCCGCAAGGCAGCGGTCGACGCTTTCACCTCCGAAGCCGATCCGGACAAGCGTATCGCGCTGTGGCAGGCGGTCCAGAAGACCATGTATGACGAACTGCCGCTCCTGAAGATCGGTAATTTCAATGCCGTAGCCGCTGTGTCGAACAAGCTTGAGGGTGTCGAGCCCGCCCCGTGGCCCTACTTCTGGAATGCCTCCGTCACCCCGTGATCTGAACCGCGGGATGCCGGCACGATTGCCAGCGTCCCGCTGACGCCCCGCATGCGGCACCGGAACCGAACTGTATGATCAGCTATATTCTCAAACGTCTGGCCGGCATGGTAGTCGTCATGTTCCTGGTGGTGACGATCGTATTCATCATCGTGCGTGTAACGCCGGGCGATCCGGCCGCCGTGATGCTCGGCCCGGATGCGACACCTGCCGACATTGTGGCGCTACGCGCCCGCCTCGGGCTCGATCAGTCGATCCTGGTGCAATACGTCTTCTATATCGGTCAGTTGCTGAAGGGCGACCTCGGGCAATCGATCTTCCTCAACATTCCGGTCGGCCAGGCGCTGGTCGAGCGGGCAGAGCCGACCTTTTTCCTCACGGTTTTTTCGCTTCTCATTGCAGCCGTCATTGCGCTTCCCATCGGCATTTATGCTGCCTATCGCCGTGGCTCGATCATCGATCAGGCTTCAACAACAATTGCCATGCTCGCCGCCAGTATTCCAAGTTTCTGGCTGGGCCTCATCCTGATGCAGATCTTTGCCGTCCGGTTGGGATGGTTTCCGGTGTCGGGTTACGGCGGGCCGGATGCGAGCTTTCTCGACCGGATGTATCACCTGACGCTGCCGGCCGTCGCGCTAGGTCTCGTCTCGTCCGCGCTCATCCTTCGCTTCACCCGCGCCTCCATGCTCGACGTGTTCAGCGACGACTATATCCGAACCGCCCGAGCCAAGGGGCTTGTCGAGCGCCGCGTTGTCCTGAAGCATGCGCTGAAAAATGCCCTCATCCCAATCCTCACCGTGCTCGGCCTGACGGCCGCGGTGCTGATTGCCGGCGCTGTCGTCACCGAAACCGTGTTCGGCCTGCCCGGCGTCGGAAGCCTCGTCGTCTCGGCGGTCCTGCGGCGTGATTATCCCGTCATCCAGGGTGCGCTGCTGGTGATTGCCGGCCTCTATGTCCTCATCAACTTCCTGATCGACATGCTCTACCTGCTCATCGACCCAAGGGTGCGCTACTGATGGCCGAAATCACCACCACAGCCAGCCAACCGGCCGCACCACGGGCTCTCTTCCTGCGCCGTTTCCTGAAGCGCAAGACGGTAGCTGTCGGATTGATCGTGCTGGCGATTTTTGTTCTCCTTGCCGTTCTTGCGCCTTGGATTGCGCCATACTCTCCTTCGAAACTGTCGATCGTGAACCGGTTGAAGCCACCGAGCACGCTCTTTTGGTTCGGCACGGACGAGTTCGGCCGCGATATCTTCTCACGCACCATCTATGCGGGGCGCCTGTCGCTGTTCGTCGGCGCATCGGTGGTTTGCCTGTCGGCGGTCATCGGCGTGACGCTCGGGCTCCTGGCTGGCTTCTTCAAGCGACTTGATACGCCGATTGCCCGACTGATCGATGCCATGATGGCCTTTCCCGACATCCTGCTGGCCATCGCGCTGGTGGCAGCGCTTGGACCGTCGCTTGCAACCGTCATTGTCGCTCTTTCGGTGGTCTATGCGCCACGGCTTGCCCGCATCGTGCGCGCCTCGACGCTGGTGATCCGCGAACTTCCCTATGTGGAGGCGGCCCGGGCGCTCGGCATCTCCACCTGGCACATCATGACACGCCATGTGCTGCGCAATCTGGCCTCCCCTATTCTGGTTCAGGGCACCTTCCTGTTTGCCAGCGCCATGCTGGCTGAGGCCGGCCTTTCCTTCCTCGGGCTCGGCGTCAGCCCCGAAATTCCCACCTGGGGCACCATGATCGCTGCCGGCCGCCAGTATGTCGGCCAGGCGGACTGGATGACCTATTTCCCGGGTTTTGCCATCATTCTCTCGGTCCTCTGCCTGCAGATGGTGGGCGACGGACTGCGCGACATGCTCGATCCCAGACTTCGAAAGGACCTCTGACATGGCCGACAGCACAGCGCTCAAACCGCTCCTTCTCAAGAACGTCAAGCCGATGGCCTTCTCCACGCCTTCCGCGGCAAAATCGACCGACATCCTCGTCGGTGCCGATGGTCATATCGCCGCCATTGGAGACAGCCTGCCCCAGCCGCCAGATGCAACCGTGATCGATGGCGCCGGTACCTACATCTCTCCGGGCTGGATTGATCTGCATGTCCACATCTGGCACGGCGGAACCGACATTTCCATCCGTCCTTCCGAATGCGGAGCGGAACGCGGCGTGACGACGCTTGTCGATGCCGGATCGGCCGGGGAAGCCAATTTCCACGGGTTTCGCGAATATATCATCGAACCCTCACGCGAGCGGATCAAGGCCTTCCTCAATCTCGGCTCCATCGGCCTTGTCGCATGCAACCGCGTGCCGGAACTGCGCGACATCAAGGATATCGATCTCGACCGCATCCTGGAATGCTATGCCGAAAACAGCGAGCATATCGTTGGTCTGAAAGTCAGGGCCAGCCACGTGATCACCGGTTCGTGGGGTGTGACGCCGGTCAAGCTCGGCAAGAAGATCGCCAAGATCCTCAAAATCCCGATGATGGTGCATGTCGGCGAGCCGCCGGCACTTTATGACGAGGTGCTGGAAATCCTCGGCCCCGGCGATATTGTCACGCACTGCTTCAACGGCAAGGCCGGTTCCTCGATCATGGAGGACGAGGACCTGTTCAACCTGGCCGAACGCTGCGCCTCGGAAGGCATTCGCCTCGACATCGGCCATGGCGGCGCCTCCTTTTCCTTCAAGGTCGCGGAAGCGGCAATCGCGCGCGGCCTCCTGCCGTTTTCGATTTCGACGGACCTGCACGGCCATTCCATGAACTTCCCGGTCTGGGACCTGGCCACCACCATGTCGAAGCTGCTCAGCGTCGGAATGCCGTTTGAGAAGGTAGTGGAGGCAGTGACCCTCGCGCCCGCCTCTGCCATCAAGCTGTCGATGGAGGACCGTCTGAGCGTCGGCGCCCGTGCCGACTTCACCATTTTCGATCTCGTCGATGCCGATCTCGAGGCCACCGACAGCAATGGCGACGTCTCGCGCCTAACCCGGCTGTTCGAACCGCGCTATGCGGTGATCGGCGCCGAAGCCATCACCGCGTCACGCTACATTCCGCGCGCCCGCAAGCTGGTTCGTCACAGCCATGGCTATTCGTGGCGGTAATCGCGCTCGCTTCCGCATCAAGGAGTTGTCTTGACCCATCCCCGCATTTCCAATCCCGATCCACAGCAGACGGCATATGACCGGCTGGCTCGGCTCGGGATCACGCTGCCGCCGCCGCCGCCGCCAATCGCGAATTTCGTCACGCATGTGGTGGAAGGTGGCATGCTCTATCTGTCCGGCCAGGGGCCGCTCGAGGCAAACGGCTACCTGCACGCAGGCAAGGTGGGGGGCGATGTGAGCGTCGAGGAAGCCTATCTCCATGCCCGGCTCGTCGGCATCAACCTTATCGCGGTCATGCAGCATGCGCTGGGGGATCTCTCCCGCGTGAAGCAGGTGGTCAAGCTTTTGGGCATGGTCAATGCCATGCCGGATTTCCTTGATCACCCCAAGGTCATCAATGGCTGCTCGGACCTGTTCCTCGATGTATTCGGCACGGCCGGCCGGCATGCCCGCTCGGCGGTCGGCTTTGGATCACTGCCTGGCAACATTACCGTTGAAATCGAAGCGATCGTGGCGTTGAGGGATTGAGGCACATGTCAGCGATTGCGCCAGCCCATCATCTTTTCGATCTTTGCAGCCGAGGCTTTGACGCTTTCCGCGTAAGGATTGTCCCTGCCGATGACCTTCTGTTCGGGCAGCACGATCGAGATGGTGGCAACGCAACTACCAGCATCATTGACGATGGGAGATGCAATACACGCGACGGCGTAGTCGGATTCGGCCACTTGGACGGACAGCCGCTCCGCGAAGGCGCTGCCGGCGGCATCGCACAGAGTCGCGGCATCCACTTCCGCCCGTCCCGTCGGCGAGATGCGAGCGCAGCGGCGGAAGAGCTCTCGCCGTTCCTCCGGGGCCATATGACCGACCAGCAGCCGTCCGGACGCCGTCCAGTTGAGCGGAACACGGGTTCCGACCCGAGAGGCAAACTGGAAATGGCTCGGGCCATCCGCCATGGCCAGCACCAGCATATGGTCTCCGTCGCGCCCGCACAGCTGTACCGTCTCGCCAACCTGCCGGCACAGGTCGTGCATCTCCTGAGTGGAGACGCTCATGAAATCAAGCGACCGGGCATAAGCAAGGCCATAGTGGTAAAGCCGCGGCCCGAGCCAGATCGCGTTGTCGGCGTTGCGCGTGAGCATCTGCTTGTCGACGAGGTCCTCGATGATGACATAGACGGTCGAGAGCGGCGCGCCGATCGCCTTGGCGATGGCATAGGCGCCAGCCGGCTCGCCCGTCTCATAAAGATGGTCAATGACCTGCAGCGCCCGATCAATACCGCTGACGCGGCTGCGGCGGGTGGTCTTTTCCCCCTCCTCCAGCATGGCGACGTCAGGGATGGAAACAGGGCTGGACGCTTGAGATGACACGACGATGCTCCTCGAGGATTTCGAGAGGCTATTATATTATTATGGCATAGCTGTCGATAGTCATCGGCATGCCGGCAGATCAGGAGAAACGACACCATGTCCAACGACCTTCGCACGCGGCTCGGCCTTCGGCCGGTCATCAACGTTTCCGGCACGATGACGAGCCTTGGCGCCTCCATTGTTGTGCCGGAGGCGATCACGGCCATGGCAGAGATCCTGCCGCACTTCGTCGAGGTCAATGATCTCCAACGCAAGGCAAGTGCCGTGATCGCTCGGCTAACCGGTGGCGAGGCGGGCTTCGTGACTGCATCCTGCTCGGCCGGCATCAGCCTTGCGGTGGCCGGCGCCATCACCGGGCCGGATCTCCTCGCCATCGAGCGGCTGCCCGATCTCGCGCCAGAAAAGAACGAAGTGTTGGTGCAGATGGGCCATGTGGTGAGCTACGGCGCGCCAGTCGACCAGTCCATCCGGATAGCGGGCGGCAAGGTCGTAATGATCGGTCAGGCGACGTCCACCCATCGCTACCACATGGAAAATGCCATCAACGAACGCACCGCAGCCGCCGTCTACGTCGTTTCACATCATGTTGTCGATTATGGGCTTCTACATCTGACCGAGTTTGTCGAGATCGCGCATGCCAAGGGTGTACCCGTCATCGTCGATGCAGCGTCCGAATATGATCTCCAGAAATTCCTCGCCAGCGGCGCCGACATCGCGCTTTATTCCGGACACAAGTTCCTCGGTGGCCCGACCACCGGCATCGTCGCCGGCCGCAAGGAACTAGTGCGCAACGCCTTCCTGCAGAACATGGGCATAGGCCGCGGTATGAAGGTGGGCAAGGAAAGCGTCTTTGGCGTGATGGCGGCACTCGAGGCCTGGGAAGCGCGCGATCATGAGGGGGTGCGGGCCCGCGAAACCGGATATCTGGCGCTGTGGAACGAGGCGCTCAAGGGGCGCGCCGGCGTGACCGCGCTGGTGGAACCCGACCCGACAGACAATCCGCTCGACCGCATGCGGGTGATCATCGACCCGCGCGAGGCGCATATCACTGCCTGGGATCTGGCCGCTGCCCTTCGCGCCGGCAGCCCACCGATCATCGTGCGCGACCACGAATCCGAGCACAACTACTTCTATCTCGACCCGTGCAACCTGCATCCGGGCGAGGAAGTGGTCGTGGCCGAGCGCCTCACCGCAGAACTCGACAAGGCACGCGCCTCCAACGAGATCATCGCGACGCCCATCGAAGACCTCAGCCGCCACCGCTTCGATGGCATGCTGCGCTGGCCCGACTGAAGCAGTTTTAACAGACGGTCAGACCATAGCGCCAAGAGGGAGAGATGATGAGAGATATGATCATTGCAGTCAAAGGACAGGACCCTGTCCTGTCGGTGGAGAACCTAACCACCTCCTTCATCGTCGACGGGGCCTGGAAACCTGTTGTCAATACCGTCTCCTTCGATGTTGCGGCCGGCGAAACGTTGGCCATTGTTGGCGAAAGCGGCTCTGGCAAGAGCGTCACCTCTCTCTCCGTCATGCGGCTTCTCGACCCCGGGTTGAGCCGTATCGAGGGTCGCGTCCGGCTTTCCGGGCGCGACCTTCTATCCTTGCCTGAGCGCGACATGCGCAAGGTGCGTGGCAACGAGATCGCCATGATCTTTCAGGAGCCGATGACTTCGCTCAATCCGCTGTTCACCATCGGCGACCAGATTTCCGAGGCTCTTCTCTGCCACGGCAGTCTTTCCGCGACAGAAGCGCGGGCCGAGACGATACGGCTTCTCGAGAAGGTCCGCATTCCGTCTGCCGCCTCGCGTTTTGACGAATATCCGCACCGTTTCTCCGGCGGCATGCGCCAGCGCGTGATGATCGCAATGGCGCTCGCCTCAAAGCCGAAACTGCTGATCGCTGACGAACCGACGACAGCGCTCGACGTCACCATCCAAGGCCAGATCCTCGACCTGATCAAGGAATTGCAGGAAGAAGACGGCATGTCGGTTCTCTTCATCACCCATGACATGGGCGTGGTGGCTGAAATCGCCGACCGTACGGTGGTGATGTATCGCGGAGAACAGGTGGAGACCGGAAAGACGGCCGATATCTTTTATCGCGGCCAGCATGCCTACACCCGCGCACTTCTGGCCGCCGTTCCCGTGCTCGGTTCGATGCAGGGTCATGCGCGCCCGCTGCGCTTCCCGGTGGTCGATCCATCGACAGGCGTGGCGAACGAGGCGATCGAAGTCGAGGATACGGTCGATGCGACGCGACCGGTTCTGGAGGTGAAGGGGCTGACGAAGCGTTTCGACATTCATGCCGGGCTGCTTGGCCGGTTGGTCGGGCGCGTTCATGCGGTGGAAAATGTTTCATTCGACCTGATGGCGGGAGAAACGCTGTCACTGGTCGGCGAATCCGGCTGCGGCAAGTCCACCACCGGGCGTGCCATCATGCGGCTGATCGAACCAGATTCCGGCTCGGTCATGATTGACGGCCGCGACATGCTGACACTTGGCCAAAGCGACATCCGTCAGATGCGCAAATCTGTGCAGATGATTTTCCAGGATCCTTTTGCCTCGCTGAACCCACGCATGACCATCGGGCAGGCCATTGCCGAACCCTATCTGGAACACCGGATGGGGACTGCCCGCGAGGCGCGCGAGGTAGTGGCCGATCTTCTCGTCAAGGTCGGCCTTGGTGCCGACATGGCCAACCGCTTTCCGCACGAGTTCTCCGGCGGCCAGCGGCAGCGGATCTGCATTGCCCGCGCGCTTGCGCTTCGCCCGCGCGTCATCGTCGCCGATGAAAGTGTGTCTGCGCTCGACGTATCGATCAAGGCGCAGGTGATCAACCTCATGCTGGACCTGCAAGCGGAACTCGACCTCGCCTTCCTGTTTATCAGCCACGACATGTCGGTTGTCGAGCGGGCAAGCCACCGGGTGGCGGTGATGTATCTCGGTGAGATCGTCGAGATCGGCCCGCGCGCTAGCGTCTTCAGCAATCCGCAACACGACTACACTAAGAAACTGCTCTCCGCGGTTCCGGTCCCCGATCCGTCCCGACGGCGGCAAAGGCGTGACTTGGTGGTGGATGACCTGAAGAGCCCCATTCGCTCGAGCGATGAAGTTATGCCGGTGCGCACATACCGCACGGTTTCGGACGGCCATCTTGTGATGAACTGACCGGCTGGCATCATCAATTTTATGAAGCCAGGACGTCTATGAGATAAAGAGGGATGACAGACCGTGACCCTCTTTACCGCCGCCATCCTTTCCCGGCCAAGATGATTGCCCGCGCCGTGTGGCTCTGCTCGAAACCGGGGATGGTCTTCCGCATTGCAGCTTCGTAAGACCGAGCTTATCGGTGATCATCACTCGCGGCGCTCGGCCCCGGTTCTTACCGTTCCCACAAAGGCCTGAACAACGGGGCTGAGAATGCCCACCGGCAGTTCGGCGACGAGAGCGGATCAGGAAGCGCTTCAAGTCGCCGCGACATCTACATCGCTTCGTCGCAATCCATGACCCGATTGCCAATCTGTTCCACATCCCGCGCCACGACATCCCCTCTAAGCATCATCGCGAAATGCGTTCAGAGGCGATGAACCTGCGGGCGAAGATCGGCCGAGCATGAAGTGCCCGGTAAAGCTGGCTTGCGGGTGCTCCTCGCAAGTCAAGTTTTACGATGCGTTCGACACGTCGCGACCGATGGTTTGCGCTTGCGATTGATGAATGTTGCTTGGGTGACGTTCCCAAACCTTCGTCTAGCTATTCAGGATACGGCGACCCATTCACATTTGACGACAGAGATCGACTGTTTGGGAACGTCACGCCAATCAACATTGGCACAAGCCGTGATCCGCGCCCATCGACACACCGACAAAGGAGATCGCGCGCATGAAGAGAACGGAGTATCGGCGGTATCACACCGCGAAGGGATCGTCGGCAATTTCGATGCTGGTAGTCCTGTCTGCCTACGGACTGACGGTTTTGTATCTAGCGGTAGATATAATGAAGGGGCCAGACATTCGCCTTCGCGTTCACACTCCTTCGTGGCAAATCGAAGGAACCTCGGTCGGGCTGAGTTCGCCCTCCAAGAGGGTGTACCATTGACGGCGGGTGGAGATCCCATGGTGGAGCAATGTAACCGTCCTACCCTTGACACAGAATACAGTGGGCTTTGGGTGGTCCGAGATTTTGCGAAGCGGTATCGCCTCGACGCACAAGAGGAAGCGCGCCTCCAGAAACTTCACGGCCCGGTAGCAAGACTGGAGGCCCTCCTCGCAACTGCTCGTCGCTATTAGACTCACGTCTAATGCCAGCTAGTCGACCTGGCCGCGAGCAACAGGGATATCTCGCAATCCCAACTGCAGCCGAAGTCGTCCAGCAGCACAATTCACGGAACAACAAAATGACGGCAACTTCGTACACCACGTATGTCGGTAGGCTTAAAAATCTTTACGTCGAAATACTTGCAAACCCTGA
This sequence comes from Rhizobium sp. CECT 9324, assembly GCF_918741265.1. NCBI lineage: Bacteria > Pseudomonadati > Pseudomonadota > Alphaproteobacteria > Hyphomicrobiales > Rhizobiaceae > Rhizobium > Rhizobium sp. CECT 9324. The sequence goes on from NZ_CAKKMZ010000001.1 coordinate 2,514,077, forward strand.
CAGCGTGGAATCCGCTCTCATCGAGATTATCATCTACCGAAATGGCTATGGACACAAAGCTATCCATCGAGTCGCTGGGGGAAAAGTCGCACAAGAAGGTTTCACAGGCGAAATAGTAGCCTCCGCGTGGGCGAAAGCGCCGGTCGGCGCTGTCCTGGAGGAGATCGATCGGTTCTTCGCACTGGGAATGTTCTACGCATACTCCGATGAGGCCTTTATCGGCGACAAGGGGCCGTTCTCCACGGCGCACTGGGACGCCACCCTGGCCGAAATAAAATTTTCCTATAGTAGGTCGGGGCGCTCCACCTTGATGCAACGCATGCTTTTTGTTGGCTTTACCGACGAAATTCATGCCGAATTTTCGCTTGCCGTAGATCAGGGTATATTGGTGCAAGATCATGCGGACGGCCTCATTCACTATGAATGGCGCGTCACCAAGGTTGCAAATAACCCGTCCGCTTTGAGCGATCCTTCAGGTAATCAAGTCGTGGCGGCCACTCCGCTACCGGAGGTCAGCTTGCAAAAGCGACCGAAGCCAGCTCCTCGTCAGTGGCTTCGGTTGCTTCAAGACTGGGTACAAAGATGGGCAGCTTCGTTCCGTTGACCCAAAACAGAGTGCTACCGCCCAGACGACACCAACTATATATTATGTCACGCATGCATCGCCGGGAGGCTTAGCGTCACCCAGTGATTTAAAATGTGAAACGTGAGGAGAGCTTCTCCGTCATCCAAGAGCGCCAGGGCAAGATCCCTTCCAACGGATGCCGAGCCGTGATCTGCCTCTAGGGCACGCAGCGTGACATTGGCCCGAGCATCGCGAAGCTCCTGTGCAAGCGGCAGAAGATGTTGCAGCTGCCATCCGTGGTCGTGGGTGTCCGACGTGTCGAGGCCTGGCTAGCCGAAATAATGTGAACCAGAAACAACCGGTAGTCGCCTAAGGACTCAACAGGATACCGCGCCCATTCAAGGTCACCATTGCCTTCAGGGCGGAAACTTCATCGGGGAGATCGGCGGAGCCAAGCGTTGCCAGCACATACACCAACATGGCCATCGCGCTGTGTCGTGAAAAACCGGATCAAAACTCCAGCCTGTCTTGCGACTACGATGGCTGAGGTGAAGCGAGAAATAGCCTTCCAAACCGTCCTGTCCGTTGAAACGTTGAGGACTCCAGCCCCCCAATTTGCCGCAGACGGTGAAGTAGCAAATTGGCGAGCCCGGGCTCGCCAATCGCGTTAGTTGATCCTAGTTCGTTCGGCAAACTCGGCGACCAGGTAAAAATCGCACTTGGCCAACGATTTAGAGTGCCGATTCAACCTGCGTCCCCCGATGAAGTCGAGCAGCGCCGAGAGAACGCTTTGGATCAGTAGTCCCAGAACAAAGGCACCCAACGAAACGCATCACCTGACCGAGCGACACGGCCCAGTGAAGGGAATGGCAGGTGCGTAGCGACCAGCAGTTCACCACTCTCTGCAACTTCCCGAAGGAGATCTATCCGGACGCGGGCAGCCTCCTCAGGATCGTGTTCGAAGCCGTTGTGCCACTCAGGCTGTTCGAAGCCCACGGTGAAGACAGCGTCGCCAGCAAATGTCAAAGCCTCGCCCTGAGAAGTGAGACGGATAACACAGTGACCAGGAGTGTGGCCACCAGTACGACGAGCGACGACGCCTGGGGCAACCTCCACCTCTTCATCGAACGTGTGGAGCTGATTGTGGTACTCGTTCAAGAAGCGTTTCGAAGTTGCCCGGAGAGCGTCCGGAAAGCCATCGGGCATAGCAGTGAGCGAAAAATCGGGCGCCTCCCAGAACTTGACTTCCGCGGCGGCCACGTGGATCCGCAGGTCTGGACGGAGTTTTTCCTTCACTCCTTCGACAAGGAGACCGCCAATGTGATCCATGTGCAAGTGAGTGAGCACAACGTCAGTAACGGACGAGAGATCGATATCGGCCGCTTCCAGTCGCTTTACCAATTGACCGGCCCTCGGGAGATGGAGGTCTGGGTCGAGGCCCAAGCCCGCATCCAGAAGGATGACCTGCTTACCGCTACGAACAACGACGGCATTTAGCGGCCAGTCAAAGGCCTCGGGTGGCAAAAATTGATTTGCCATCCAGGTCGCACGAACAGCGGGGTCCGCATTGTGCCCAAGCATTTTCGTGGGGAGCGGAAGGACTCCGTCGCTGACCACCATCACGTCGATGTCGCCGATCTTCAGTGCGTATCGAGACGGAACCAACTCGGAGGCGCCTGATTTGCCTGGATGAAAGGTGTTCTCTGCGGGAATTTTTGTCTGCTGCGTCATAGTGCGCTCCTGTGTTGCTGTAGCACCAACCTGTCACCGTCCATTCGCCGATGGGGATTTGGCTTCAACGACGGAATCAAACGACCTGGAAATGCACGCTGCACTACTGTGGTGGACGTTTGTTCGGTGATGGCTAGCTACGTTTTACCGTTGCGGACTTCCCTTCGTAATCCAAACTTAGGTTTGGGGCGGGGTGGTGGGGCTGCTAGTCACGCAAGTCACGGGATAGCGGAGGCTCCCCCTACACGGACGAACGGTACGTACCAGCGGAGACAGTTCACGCGCCTAAGGCGTGGCTTAGGTGTCAAACTGTCGGCTCCATGATGGCGCTACGCTGAAGTATACAGACTCGCCGACGAAACTGATTTGTTAGATGAATATATCACACTAAGGATCTGATATATTTAGATTCTGGCATTGAGCGTCTCGTTGCCATTATTATTTCTTCTTGTACCGAGGGCAGTTCGTGGAGACGGTCGACATAGGCAGCCACGGCGGGAAAATCCACCCACAGTCTTCCGAGCCCCAGGTATTGCAGCCTCGTGAGGCTGACTGCCCAGAAAATGTCAGCCAGCGTCAAGCTTGGACCGCAGAGCCATCCAGTACCGGCCCCCTCGAGATCAGAAGCAAGCTGTTCGACTATTCGCCTCGCCGAAGCGCGAAGACTGTCTTGAAATGCGAAATCGTATCGAAGATTTAACCCGCCTGCTTCCTTGGCGATCTTAGCCCTGTATGCCTCCACAAGTTCAGGATCCCCGATATTTTGTGACAACAACGCTCTCAGCGCCTCAACTTTTTCCTCATAAACCGTGGACATCGCTTTTTTGAGAGGATCGGGCCTCAGGTCTGCGTTTTGGGGGAAGCCGTACAGTAGTCCTGGATGTGGCGTAACATCGACCGCTCTCAGCTGGCGGCGTACAATTTGCAACTGGACCGGGTCAGTGGGAATTAATCTGTCGTTGCCGCCCGCAACCGCATCGATGTGAATGCAGATACGCAGCGAATCCACGACCACCTCGCTGGTTTCTAAATCCACCAGCGTCGGAACCGCACAAGCGTCCAGCCCTACTTCTGACACGGAGGAGATTCCGGAATATGCTTGAGCTAGCCCAACGCTTCCTGCGCCCTGGCCGCGGAGACGTAGGCGAACGTAATCGGGGGAATAGTTCTCAGCTGGTATCAACAATCCGTTCGCCTCGCGCCGTCCGAGGATCAGCATCTCGTTCGATTCGTAGGCCGCACCCCGCTGCGCCAAGGTTGCTCTAACCTTCTGCGAGCAAAACGACATTGCGGCATGGAAAAGGACGAAGCGAGGCTTTCCGCTACCAACGGGGTTAGCGGAGCGGTCGACATCCGCCAAACAAAGGCGCGCCCGGTCGAGCATCTTCTGTAATTCTGCGTTTTCCATATCCATTTCCTCGGGTTACGGGCACGCCATTCAGGCTGAATGTGGATTGAAAAGTAGGCTTTCAGTCTGGTGCCGCAGATCCTGGCTACCCAGCCGGCTCGAACGGTCACTGGAGACTAACGTCAACAGACAAGGCCGCGTGCCGTCCAGACTTCGGGAAAAGGAATTTCGTCCATTGTAGGCAGAAGCCATTGGATCGCATCCACCCCATGGTACGCGGGACGTGAGCCAAATGTACGCCGCGTCGCCATGAGATGCAGATATTTCCAGTTGGTGAATTCGACCGCAATGTCTGCCAGAAGTTCCGCGAGGGCACGCCACTCGTCAGCAGGGTCGTCCTGGCGGTAAATCTCCGCCCACACTGCCTCGATTTCCTTGTTCGGAACATACGCGACAGAATATTCCGGCTGGAGATATAGTTCCGGAATGGATTTTCCGGAGCGTGCCAGCGCGGCTAGAACATCATCGTAAAGGCTTGCAGAATTCAGCCGTTCGGTCAGTTGCTTGTGCCGATGGGGTTGAGATTCAAAGTGCTCAAGCGAGGGCCTGTCCTTCACACCGAGAAGATAGACCATCTCCCGGAAGGACCAGCCTTGAAGCGCCGTATCTTTCCCATGTCTGGCGCTGAGCCCTTTCAGGATGGGCATGAGTTCTGCTGGTGTGAGCCACGACAACGAACGCCAGTTGGCGTTGAACGCTTCCATGTGGCTAACTATCCTGCGGAGTACCCTGTTGGTCGCCGCGATACGGTCGCCGCGTAGCTCATTTTGGGCCACAACGAGCTCTCGTGTGATCAGTGCCCAATAAATCTCACTTATTTGCACGTTTGCTAAGAAGGCCGGTTCGGCTGGGCTCTCGCTCACAAAATCCTGAAGAGTGTGGAGCGCTTCCGTCTGCACATACCGACTGTAAGGGGTATGGCCGTCTGCGAGAGGTTGTGTGTTAATCCCGGTGTCACTCATCGTTCCATCCTCTTTTTTGGCTAATGCCGCCGCTCTTTTTGAGCTGGTCCGACGAGAGCGTAAGAGTATAATGGGCGATCCAACAGTCGGTTCATCTTCGACTTAGCGTCCAAAAGCATGAACGATGGTTTTGAAGGCGGGCGGACCATGAGGCCGCCCGCCGTATTCCTTATTGCAAACCAGCTTTGTCGAGACCGAACGCCTTGTCAGCCGAGCCAGGTACTGCGCGGAATGCGACGCTGGCGCGGTTCCAGCTGTTGATGACCATGATCTGGAACGTCAGGTCGGAGATCTCTTTTTCGGACAACTGTCCGCGAACCTTCTCGAAAAGTTCATCCGAAACACCGCCTTCAGGAAGCTTGGTCAGCGCTTCTGTCCAAGCGAGCGCAGCGCGCTCGCGTGGGCTAAACAAGGTCGATTCACGCCAAACGGCGATATGGTAGAGACGAAGTTCGCGTTCGCCGTGAATCTTGGCTTCCTTCGTATGCATGTCCAAGCAGAAGGCGCAGCCGTTAAGCTGAGACGCTCGGATATCGACCAGGTCGATAATCGATTGCTCGATGGAACCGTTTTTCACGTCGGTGCTGAAACCCATCAAGCTTTTGAAAAGCTCAGGAGAGAGTTGCGCATAATTAAGCCGCTGAGTCATTGTTCTAATCCACTCTGATTGTGTTCGGGCTAGGCAGCGCATGGATGGCTGCATTTGCAAGATTCATCGTGGATCAGCCCGATGGTGGGGCATAGCTATACTCCCGTTGGGGTTGCTCTCGGAAAAGCATGGCGAGAAAGCCCCCCTAGTCGCAATTGGTCTACGCGGCCACTAAAATCTCGTCGCTCGGCCCGAAAAACTCATAGTGAATACGATCAGGATGAACCCCAGCCTTGACCAATCCAGAGACTAGGGCCGCGAGGAACGGTCTTGGGCCGCAGAGATAGAAATCTGCTTCGTTGAATGGGACGTGGTCCTGGAGCCAAGGCACCGTGATGAACCCGTCGAGATCATGCGAGTAGCCTGCGGCATCGCGAACGTTCGGTTCGCTGTAGAACGTCTTGACCGTAGCCTTGCCATGGTTCGCGGCCAAAGTGCGAACGTGACGGTCCATGGCATGCGTTTCACTGTTTAGTGCGCCGTGTACGAAGTGGGTTTCGATTTCGGGATAATCCGAGGCAATAGTTTCTAGGATGCTCACCATCGGGGTGAGTCCGACACCGCCAGACAAGAGAACGACGGGTCTTGCCGGCTCGTCCGCTAAATAGAAGTCACCAGCAGGTGGCGTCGCCTCAAGAACGTCTCCTACCTTCATCTGATCGTGGAGAAACCGCGAAGCGCCCTGCCCGTTCGCTTCTCGCTTGACTGATATCCGATAGGTTTCATTATTCGGCGCGCACGAGATTGAATAGTTGCGCTTCAGCACTGCGCCACCATCAACGGCCATTCGGACCGTAAGGTATTGACCCGGTTTGTGACGCGAGACTGCGTCGCCATCGACAGGTCTGAGCGTAAATGACGTTACCACGCTGCTTTCCCTGACCTTGCTCTCGATCCTGAAAGTGCGCCAACCGTTCCAGCCGCCAACCGTAGTCTCCAGCCGGGCTCTGATTTCCACTTCGCGTTCACACAATACATCCGCGAGAAACCAGTAAGCTTCCCCCCAAGCCGCGATGAGTTCAGGAGTGGCAGCGTCGCCCAAGACGTCGGCGATTGCAGAAAGAAGAGCCTTAGCAACAAAAGGATAATGCTCGGGGAGAATATGGTAGCCGATGTGTTTATGCGCGATCCGTTCCACCACTGGAATAAGTGACTCCAGGTTCTCTATATTCTGGGCATAGGCCAGGATTGCAGACGCCAACGCTTTGACTTGTGACCCCTCCTGCCCCTGATTCGAATGATTAAATAGCTCACGAATGTGGGCATCCTGAAACAGTATGGAGTACATCCGACGCGTGATGTCGGTTCCGTGGGCAGACAGTGCAGGAACACTGAGTTTGACGAGTGCGATCGTGCGTGATGAAAGTGGCTGTGGCATGGTACTTCCTTTCTAAAGTTGATGGCGTGATGGATTGCGGTCGTAGAATTCGACCCTGAGAGACACGTATCCTAGGATTTCGAGGCGGTGGCTGACGTGTGGTTTGACCAATACGGAACTCCCGCCGCCAACCACAACGGAGTGCTCGCCGTCATTTTCCACATAGCGGACCGTGCCTGCGGCGACTCTGATCAGAGCCCACGTTGCGCCGTCGTGTTCAGCGTTCCGCAGCAATGCACCCGGCATTGTCTGGTCGGTGAAATCTTCAGAAACCTTGAAAGCGCGCAGAGGTGGAGTGTTCGAAGTGGACGTAACGCTTCGTTGTTCTGTCATTGAAAATCTAAGCTTTGTAGCTATGCGCGCTGCCTTCGATTGAAGAATCAAAGCTGCGTCTGCGCAGAGCAAATCTTCAGTGGTGGCCCTCCACAGTTCCAGCCAACGATCAAACATCTCCGGATTTATTCGGTCGCGATGCACGTAATGTATTGCGAGAGGATTCCCCTTGTACTTCCCGCTCATCAGGGCAACGGATGACCAAAATTCGCTTAGTCGAATAAGATGTTCATCCCAGTCTTCGACGACGTCGAAGACATTCGACAGCAGGTCGTCATTCCGCACGCGATCATAAAATCTGCGAACAACCGCTGCGATCTCCGGTTCAGTTAAAACATCCATCTGAGACACCCTTAAAAATGCATCTTATATGCATGTATAATAGCCCCCAAAAAGATGCTAATGAAATGCATGTTTTGGGGATGGGCTTTTTGCCGCAGGATCGAAATGCGCCTTACACTCTACACCGACTACGCCATACGCGTGCTCATCTACCTCGCCGCCCGCGAGGATGAGCTCTGTTCAATTCGCTCTATTTCGTCAGCGTTTTCAGTTTCACAAAATCACCTCATGAAGGTGGTGCAGGACCTTGCAGCGGCGGGATTTGTCAAATCCGTGCGAGGGCGGATGGGCGGTATACGTCTTGCGATGCCTGCGGAGGACATTAACCTCGGCCGCCTACTTCGTCATACAGAGGGTCTGGACGATCTGCTGGCGTGCTCGATCTGCATCGTCAAACAAGCGTGTGGAATGCCGACGGTTTTATCCGAGGCCACAGCCGCCTTCGTTTCAGTGTTCGACAAATACACCGTTGCGGATCTCGTCCATCGCAAGGTCGAACTCAATCTGATTTTGCGTCCTCATGAGAGACGTACGGCTGGTTAGGCATTGCTTTGAACCCGCGTAACAAAACGCAATAGAACGTTGGTTTACGTCCGGACGCACATGAGATGATGTACGATCGCTCCATGTCGCCATTGAGCAAAGACACGAACATCGAGACATCGGCGAGCATTGCAGACGTGCTATGCGCTCGCTCGATCGCTAATGCTTTCTTCGATCTTCCCGCGACCCAACCTGTTCTGCTCCACGTGCAAAGCGACCGCCTTTGGTTTAGAGTGCTCGACGACACCCACGACCCGGTTCTAATCATGCTTCCCCGTGCGGGAACAACAGGCACCCGCGTGGACGATCCTCTCGTCCTTGAGTTTGCTTTCCTAAGCGACGTCGTCTGTTCGTCGGTTCTTCGCCCACTCGCTCTGGGGCGTGAGGGAGCGAGGACCGGATTGGTGTTTGAAGACCCTGGAGGCCAACCGCTAGACAAGGCTAGGTTCGCTTTAGAAACATCCCCGACCCGATTCAAAGACACGTTGGAAGTCGCGTGTCAGCTCGCGGCTGCTTTGCATGATCTTCATCTAGGAAAGGTAATACACGGGGATGTAAAGCCGTCGAACTGCTTCCTGGGCGAGGACGGAAAGGTGTGGTTGACCGGTTTCGGTTCGGCCGTGCGAACACTAGATCAACCATCTCCCATATCCGAAAAAGCTAAATTTCTCTCCGGCACGCTGGCTTACATGTCACCTGAACGAAGCGGCAGGACGAGCCTGCAATCAGACCACCGGAGCGATCTGTACGAACTAGGAGTAACTCTATTTGAATTGTTTACCGGCCAGCTGCCGTTTAGCGCTGGCAGCCCGATGGAATGGGCGCACAGCCATGTCGCACGCCGACCACCTAAACCGAGCGCGATCGTAGGCGAAATTCCTCCCCAGTTGGATGCGATACTATTGAAACTTCTGGAGAAACATCCGGACGGCAGATATCAGACCGCACGGGCAGTCATGCAGGATCTAAAGCGTTCCCTTGACGACTGGTCAGCCACGGCGAATGTCGAGCGATTTCCGCCTGCCCGGGCAGAAATGGCGGGATTGGCTCCCCACTCAAACTCTCTCTTCGGACGCACAGATGCACGACAGTTGCTCTTAAATGCGGCAGAGCGCGTGGCCGCAGGCGGCGAAAGCGAACTCGTCCTTGTGTCTGGCCCTCCGGGGATTGGTAAGTCCTCACTGGTAGAGTGCGTGCATCACATTCTTCGGGGCCGAGGATTCATGTTCGCCTCGGGCAAGTTCGACCAGCATCGATGGAATGTCCCCTATGAATCACTAATTCAGGCGCTTAGCGGGCTAGTTCGCCAACTTCTATCGAAAGAGGAGGCGGAATTAATAGTCTGGCGTGACGCCTTGTTGGGGGCCTTGGGTTCTAACGCTCAATTGATCGTGGACCTCATTCCAGAACTCGAATTTGTCATTGGCTCTCAGCCAGCCGCGATCGCCGCAGACCTACGTACTGCGCAGTCTCGGTTTCACCAAGTGTTCCGGTCATTCGTCGGCGTGTTCGCGAATTCTCGCCATCCGCTGGTTCTTTTCATGGATGACCTTCAATGGCTCGACCCCGCCACACTGGAGCTACTGAAAAGTCTGATCTTTAATACCGGAATCTGCAATCTGTTGATCGTTGGCGCATATCGCGATGAAGAGGTGGACGCTTCACATCCTCTACAACATCTCATTGCAGCGTCACGTGTCGCTCGCTCACGTTTGACAGAATTACAGCTAAAGGGCTTGGCCGCGGCCGACGTCGCAAAACTGCTTGCGAACTTGCTTTCCAGCTCAGCGGAACGGATGCAAACTCTTTCAGAGCTTGTCGTCGATAAAACCGGAGGAAACCCATTCTTCGCACTCCAGTTCACCCGTCAGCTCGCAGCCGACGGCACTCTGTTCTTCCGATCGGACATTTCAGAATGGGACTGGAGTGTCTCGGAGATTCGCCAGAAGAGGATGACCGATAACGTCGCTCAGTTGCTACGTCTGCAGCTAAGCAGCCTTCCCAGTGACACTCTTCAGGCCCTCTCCATGCTATCCCTACTTGGAATAGTGACTGATGTAGCCACCGTCGAGCTTGTGCTTGGTCGAACCACTGACGAGCTGCAAACCATTTTACAGCCTGCCGCTAATGCGGGGCTCGTCAGGATATCTGCGAATGATATCGCCTTCGTCCACGATCAAGTGCAGACCGCAGCTTACCATTCCGGCAACAGCAGACGATGGCCTGCAGAGCACCTCAGGATCGGGCGATTACTCCTGGCGAACGTCGCAAAGCCGCATCTCGATGAACGAATATTCGAAATTGCGGGCCATTTCAGTAAGGCTCTACGGATCTGTTCGAAGTCCGAGGCCAAGTCAGTGGCCAATGTGTTCCGAATTGCTGGCAAGCGGGCCAAGGCGGCAGGTGCCTACAAGTCGGCGCAGTCTTATCTTGAAAAGGGAAGTTCATTGCTTGGCGGGCGATGGGACGATTCCTATTCCGTCTTGTTCGCTATCGAGCTAGACCGCGCCGAATGCGAGATCGTGGCGGGCCAGTTGAGCGCTGCGGAAGACCGGCTTAACTTTCTGATGGAGAAAGCTAAGGGTTCTTTAGACCGGTCAAAGGTCGTTTGTTTGCTGGTACTGCTATTTTTTACGACCGGGCGAAGCGCGATCGCGGTGCGCGTCGGCGTCACGTTCCTCAATGGCGCGGACGTCAACTGGATCGATGGCCCAGACGAGGCCGATGTGCATCGCGAATATTTACAACTGCATGGAAACCTGTCCGGTTTATCCATTGGCGACCTGACCGCGATGTCGCGTGTCCCACAACCCCATATAGCGGCCGCTATGGCCGTGATGACCGAAGTTTTCCCCGCAGCATATGCCGTCGATCGACGCCTGATGGAATTTCTTCTTTTGCGGATGGTCAACCTGAGCCTTCAGTATGGCAACTGCGAAGGGTCAAGCGTCGCATATGCCGCTCTGAACATGGCCCTCGGCGCACAATTCGGCGACTACACTACAGCGTATCAATTTGGAGAACTGGCACTGCGACTGGTCGATCGGAGCGAAAGCAGCCGTTACAAGGCGAGGGTCTACTCAGTCTTCGCAGGCTTTACCACGCCATGGACAAAGCCTCTGGCCGATAGTGCGCCCCTGATGGCAGAGGCATTCCAGACTAGCTGTTCCACAGGCGACTTGGCCTTTGCGGCCTACAATACCCGAAACCGTATTACGCACGAACTGGTGGCCGGGTTACCTCTGGCCCACGTACAGGAACAGGCGGAACTTGCAGTTACGTTCGCCCAAGATGTGCAGCTTGGTCTGCCTGTAGAAAAGTTCTTTGGGCAGCTTCGATTGATCCGAAACATCCGCGGTATTGATGTCATCGGCAACGAAGGCGCAGACGAATGGGCAGAGGAAACGAATCCAGCTCCTGGAGTAGCAATGATGATCTGCTACCACTGGGTCTTCCGATTGATTGAGTTCTATCTGACAGAAGACTTTGCTGCCGCAAGCCGCGCAGCCGCAAAAGTTTCGGCATTCAAATGGGCGATGAGATCGTCCATCGAAGAAGCGGAATATGATTTCTATAGTGGCCTCACCTCGTCGGCACTGGCAATCCGGGACTTCTTACCCACCGTTCGCCCGAACCCACATATCGATGACCTGCGCCAACATCATAGCCGCATGGCAATATGGGCGAACACCTGCCCGGACAATTTCGCATGCAGAGAGGCACTGCTGGGAGCGGAACTGGCACAGCTTGAGGGACGTGTGGATAACGCCTCCACTCTGTACGAGAAAGCAATTTTGCGAGCTCGGGCCGATGGTTTTCTCCAAGTGGAGGCATTGGCCTGCGAGCTTGCCGGGCGCTTCTATGCCACACGTGGACTCCAGATCCCTGCCGACGCGTATCTGCGCAGGGCGCGAGAATGCTATGTCCGATGGGGCTGCATCTCGAAAGTCCGCCTGCTTGATTTCCACTTTATGAGTTGTAGTGATTTTCAGCTTCGCGATACAAACCCGCGCCCAATGGCAATTCCAGTTACTTCTTTGGACATCGAAGCCGTGGGTAAGGCTTCGAAGGTCCTTTCCAGTGAGATGACCTTGGGGAACCTCATCGAGAAATTGATGGGCCTCGCGATACAGCACGCTGGAGCGGACCGGGGTGCTCTCATCTTGCTTTCAGACAAGGAGATTTTTGTCGAGGCTATTGCCGCTGCGGTTGATGGGCGTATCGACGTTACGCTAGAAAGACGACGCCCATCGCCTTCGGACCTGCCAAGGTCAATATTCCAGTACGTCCTACGCACAGGGGCACCAGTTGTCCTGCATGATTTGGCTGTTGCCGCCATAGATCCGACGGATCATTATTTTCAGCTAAACCACCCGCGTTCTGTTCTGTGTGTTCCGGTCTTTAACGCGACCGATGTAATCGGACTTCTCTACGTCGAAAACAATCTTGCACCTCACATATTCTCAGAGGATCGCATTTCGGTACTCGATTTCCTAGCTTCTAATGCTGGAATTTGGCTTAGTAATGCAAGACTTTATTCCGAGTTACAACGGAGCGAAGCCTGGTTACGGGAGGCACAACTCCTGAGTCGAACCGGGAGCTTCTACTGGTACTATGAGCTCGACGATCTCGAATGTTCAGATGAATTTTACAGAATTTGCGAATTTTCCCAGCATCTTCCGATAAGTATTCACCGTTTCGCCGATCTTGTTCATCCGGCGGAACGTCATGAGTTCTGGAATATCATTGAAAGCACTCGCTCTTCGGGGGCTGACATCGATCGCCAATTCCGCCTCCAGTTGTCGAATGGGCTTACCAAAGACGTGCGGCTAGTAGCCCGCGGCGGTCTTGATGAAAAAGGACAGCAAGTTCATCTTGGGTGTCTCCAAGATGTCAGCGAAATGCAGCGAACCCAAGACACACTTGCCAGAGTTCGATCAGAGCTTTCGACGGTTTCACGCACGGCCACGCTAGGAGTGCTCGCCGCGTCTATTACCCACGAGGTCAGCCAGCCTTTGATGGGAATTGTGGCAAATTCTGAAACGTGCGAGTTGATGCTCACATCCACCCCCCCGGACATCCCTGGAGCGCTCCGTACGGCCGAGCGTTCAAAGCGGGACGGTCACCGAGCCGCCCTGACAATAAAGAGGCTTCGAAGCCTGTTCGGCAACAAAACAGCCGCGGTAGGGGCTATCGATGTCAACGAGATGGTGAGAGAAGTTCTAGCGCTTGCGTGCAACGAACTGCACTCCAATGATATTCACGTCCAGGCCGATTTCAATCAAACGCTGCCGCTCGCACTGGGAGATCGCGTCCAAATTCAGCAAGTCGTTCTGAACCTACTCTTAAATGCGGTGGATGCTGTTCAAGCCAACGGCACGGGACCCAAGATCATCATCGTTAGAACCTGCGCAGAAGGAGCTGACGATGTCCGCGTCGAAATCGCCGATAGTGGGGTGGGTATTGACGCCGATTCGATGGACACCTTGTTTGATGCGTTTTACAGCACCAAGAAAGACGGAATGGGTCTGGGCCTCTCCGTAAGCAAGGCTATTGTGGAGAAACTGAATGGACATCTCTGGGCCACCAAGAATGACATGGCGGGCATGACTTTCTCATTCACACTCAAACGTGCCATTCGAACGCCACAAGAAGCTTCGTCGCGCTCAAAGGAACTGAGATGACGCAGTCCCTGCCACTCATCGCAGTCATCGATGACGATCTGTCGGTGCGAGAATCACTGCTTGATTTACTCGAGGTGTCTGGCTATCCGGCCGTGACTTACTCTTCTGCCCAAGACTTCCTAGTTTCTCCTACCATGTCGGAGATACAGTGCCTTGTTCTGGACATCTCGATGCCCGGAATGAATGGTGTGGATTTAAATCTCGAATTGAAGCGCAGGAAGGTCTACATTCCAGTGGTATTCATGACTGGCCATGCACAGGACGCTTTGATTAACGAAGCAAAACGCGCTGGGACCTGCCTGTTCAAGCCGTTTGCCGGTCGCGATCTGAAAGAAGCAATCCAAGAGGCGGTCGCGCGCAAATGAACTTGCTCGCTGAACCTCAACTACGGTGAGAGTACCGAACTGCCATCAACGGCTCCTTCCGACACGAAGCAGATCCTTCTTGGTCTCATGCTGACACAGCCGCGCTAGGAATGCGCTTCCTCGACAGGTAGCGTGAAAAAGAAAGATGCGCCGCCCGTGGCATTGTTTTCGGCCCAGAGTCGGCCGCCATGGGCCTGGACAATCGTCCGACATATAGCAAGACCCATCCCCATCCCCTCTTCTTTTGTAGTGAAAAACGGCTCGAATACTCGATCGGGAAACTCTATGCCCGGGCCATTATCCCTTACCTCCACTTGCAGGGAACCATCCAGCCGCCTGATCCGAATGATCAGCGTCCCGCGATGTTTGGCACCTTGTGCCGCTTCAAGGCCGTTACGCACTAGATTGACGAGGACCTGCTGAACTTGGATGCGGTCAAAGGAGACCAATGGTAGGTCATCGTCGGCATCCACTTTAACCAAAACCCTCCGCCGGGCCGCCTCCTCTGCCATGAGCTCCCGAGCCTGCATCAAGACCTTGCTGAATGAAGTGATCTGTCGAGCATCGTTGCTGTGACGAAACAACGCACGGATGCGGCTTACGACTTCGATTGCCGTCCCCGCACTTCTGACCACGCGCTCGAGTGCCTTTTGTGCCCTTTCCAGATTGGGAGGGTCTGCCGAGAGCCACTGCTGGCAGGCATCTGAGCTCGAAACCAAAGCGGCAAGTGGCTGACCGATCTCATGTGCAATAGATGCGGTCAGCTCGGCAAGACTCGCAGCTTGGTTGGCACGAGCGAGATTGCGTTGAGCGAGTCCGAGTTGTTCTTGGTCCTTTATCCAGTCGTCGATATCTAGGCATACCCCATTCCACTGCACTACATCGCCTCCAGCGCTCCGCATAGCGGCGGTGCGTGTCTCGACCCACCGATACTCGCCATCGTGACGCCTTAAACGATGCTTCATAAGGTATGGGTCGCCAGTCTTCAAAGAGTGCGCATACTTCTCCCGAACCGCCTCAAGGTCATCTGGGTGTATAATAGCATCGAGCGTAGCCTCCAGCCGTAAACCACCAGGCTCGACACCCTCCTCTAGCTCGACACCGAGGAACTCTCTTAGCCTCTGGCTCCGATAGATGGGCTTTCCTTCGGGGTCGGCGCAATAGATCAATGCCGGGAGGGACTCAACGAGTTGGCGGAGCGAACGCTCACTTTCCCTAAGTGTTTCCTGAATCCGTATTTCATTGTCTATGTCGATCGATAAACCAAACCATTCACTGATACTGCCGTCGGCTCTTCGCAGCGCTTCGAAGCGGCCATCGGTCCACCGGTAATTATCGCCCACGCGCCTACGGTAGCGCATAGAGAACGCTTGCCGTTTGGCGACGCCATCCGCAGCCTGCAAGCGGACCGCCTGTACGTCGTCCGGATGCACACATCTAAGAATGGCTCGAGCAAACCCCGTCAGAGTGGTATTTTTTTCCAACCCGAGTTCGTCCCGGTACCGTTTGCTTACGTAAAGCAACTCACCAGCTGGCGTCCAAGTACAAACGTGAACGGGTAAGGCCTCAACAACCTGTTGAAGATGCCACTCACTTCGCTGGAGCGCCTCTTCCGCCTGCACATGGTCGTCAATATCATGGCAGAGACCATACCACTGCAAAATTTGACCATTCCGATCGCGCAGCGCTTCGGCTCTGCTCGACATCCAGCGGTATAGTCCGTCAGAGCGCCGAAGCCTGTACCTGGCAGAGAAGCCTGATCCGCTTGATATTGCGCGCTCCAGCCCCTCTCTGAACAACCCTTGGTCATCAGGATGGATGGTGGAAGTGATCATCGCGCACAGCCTCGATTGGCCGATTGCTCTAATTCCACCAACGTCTATTCCCAGATAGTCAACCATTCGACGATTAAAAAAATTGGGCTCGCCGTCGGGTCCTAAGCGCCAGAGATGACTCGGCACAAGATTGACGATTTCCAGCAACTCCTGCTCGCGGTCGCGCAATGCGTCGACCGTTTTTCGATGAACATCGATATCGATTGAAGTCCCGTACCAGCCTTTAATGCTCCCATCCGTATCCCGAACAGCCCTGGCAGAACTTCTCGCCCACGCGTACCCGCTCTTCCGGCGTATCCTGAATTCGGAATTGAACGGTTCGCCCGTTTCTAGGGAGCGTATCCAAGCCTGGGCGACGGATTCATATTCGTCGGGATGCAGCAACTGCCGCCAGCTGATAAAGCCTTCACTCCGGGACGTATTGAGCTCCTCGGGCGTCGTCTCCAGTGTCGATTGGGCAAAGGCAGGTAGGTAGATCCAGTTTCCAACCGCGTCGAAGGCCCATCCATTGCCAAACAGGTTCTCGATCGTCTTTGCTGCAGTAACCACATCCGTACTTGGCGCCAGGAATGCGAGCGGATCGTTGATCGATGATATATCCTTCGACGGGGCAAGGTCCCCTATCTCCAGACTTGATTTGATAGCAGGTTCAACCCTCACTTCAGTCCACTGAAAGGTGCCATCGGGCTGTTGGACCCTGAAGCGCATTACCTGTGTGACGCCCGTCCAGAACGCACGAGATTCTGCGAAACCTACCGCTTTCCTATCAATTTCTGCGCCTCTAAGGTTCTGCTGGGACAAGTTTTCCTGACCCGACCTCGTCACCGGCACATCACCGTCGGGATTGGTACTTTCCCTATACTGACTAGAATTCTCTTGCACGAGTATAATGCCAATGGAAACCCCACACACGCACAAGATGAGAAGATCGCGGGCTACATATTCCCCCGGCCACGGCCAATCGGTTAGGAGAGCCACTGCGGACAGAATGCTCCCCAACGCAAAAAGAGTTGTCAAATTCGATCCAAGAGCGTGCCGCCTAGCACCGATAAACAGCACAGTCACAAGCGGCAATAGGCCAGCGCTTGTTTGCGCGAGCGCGAAAATGGCTCCCGCAAGCGCAATCAGTACCGAGTAAAGGTAGAGCCGAAACCCGCCGCCAAAGATGCGTTCATTGGCCGTCGACTTAAAAAGGAAACTTTTCGACATTGCCTCTCATCTTTTTGCGGAAAAATGCATTTGCTCGAACGTCGAACCAGGTGAAAGGTAACCGATTTTCTCCCAGCTCTCCACACGCCCCTAGCGCGACCGCACCCTCAGTATCGAGGCCACAGCATGCGCGTGAACCTCGATAGGACGAACGGCGCTAAAATCGGGCACTATATTTTGAGAGAATACCCTCAGCCAGGTTCTGTTACCATTGATGCTTGCACAGGTGCACAATCTCGAAATAGACGCAGAAAATCCACCAGCATACGAACAGTTTCTAGGATGAACTTACCCATGCACCCTGCCCCACTTATCTATCGCGTCGAGGCATGCCATTCGGCTAGAAGCAGACTACTACAAGCGCATCCACCTATCCAGCAAACTGAAGTTGGGGTTGCTACGATGGATTAACGGGATCACTTCGGGGCGTGAATGCTGTAACCCTCGGTACTTCAGCTGCAAGGAAATCGACCAGAGAACGAACCGCTGGCAGCAAACCGTTCCTGTATGGCATCAATGCGCTCATACGGGCATCGGCAGCAATCCATCCAGGCAAAATCTGAGAAAGCCGACCCGATTCAATCTCTTCCCGGCAAATGTAACCCGGAAGAGCTGTAATACCTAAATCTGCGCAAGCGGCTTCTTTCAATGCAATCATATTGTTGCTCAGGAACCTTGGCTCGATCGCTACGTCCGCTTCAACACCACCAGGTCCCTTCAAATGCCACGTTTCCGCTCCATGCCGATCCATTGCAAGGGTCGCGTGGTTGGCAAGGCTTTCGGTGCTGTCCACGTCGCCCGCCCGCCGGAGGTAGCCTGGGCTGGCAAACAGGTACCAGGGAACGCTTGCTATTCCGCGTTGAACAAGGGTGGAGTTCTGGAGAGATGATACGTGTCCACGAAGTGCAACATCGAAACCTTCGCCGACCATGTCGACAAGCCTGTCGGTGGCAATCTCGATGATCTTCACCTTCGGATACCTGTTGAGAAAAATCGGAATTAGATCCCTCAAGGCGAACTGGGCGATCTCTACCGCCGTAGTTATTCGAATTGTCCCGCTCGGCTCATGCAGCCGTGAGCGCACAAACTCCTCCGCAACGTCTGCACTGTGTAGCATTTGCAATGCATATTGATAAAACTCGGCTCCGACGTCTGTCATTCCGAACTGACGGGATGTCCGATTTATGAGTCTAACACCAAGTGATTCCTCGAGTTCCCGAACGCGATGGCTGAGTGTTGATTTCGGTACGCGCAGACTTATCCCGGCGGATGTAAATCCCCCACGGTCGACGACATGAACGAAATAAAACACGTCTTTCAGGTCGAGCATTGAAACCTATAACTTTGAGTCCATTGGCTTCCCTGTTGCGCGAAGACCGCCGCGACGCATCGCGGCGGTTCCATATCGACGCCTTGCCAAACGAACGTCAAGCCCCAAGCCCGAGCGCATGCTCAATCGCCCAGGAATGTCACGAATTCATCGATCGCCAGCTTGTGGTTGGTCATATTGTTTTCCGCGAGCGAGTTATCTGCCCAGCCCAGTGACAGACCAGCTACGACCATGTCATTTTCTGAAAAACCTAGTTCTTCCCTCAGCATCGGGTGCTGAAGTGACCAGATTTGCTGCGCACAGGTATCCAGACCACGAGCCTTGGCAGCCAGCATGATGTTTTGGAGAAAACATCCGTAACAAATGAAGCTTGCCCATTCCAGTTTCCGGTCCATCGTGAAAATCATACCCACGGGAGCCTCAAAGAAGCGAAACTGTCTTTCTACGTCTTTCATTCTGCCATATTTGTCGCTCCGCGGGACACCGACGGCGTCCCCAAGCTGACCTCGAAAAACATTGAAGCGACTTATGAAGGGGTCATGAAGCGGTTGCGGAAAAAACGGATATTCGGGAGATAGCTTTTCCGGCCCCGCTCGAAAGAGTTCCACAGCTCGCTCGGTGATGCGACCACGTGCCCCACCGGTCAGGACAAAACATTTCCATGGCTGCGTATTGCTGGAACTTGGCGCGTAGCGGGCCGCATTTAAAATTTCATTCACAGTTTCCAAGGGAACCGGGGTCTTAAGAAAACCTCGCTTCGCCCTCCGTTCAGTCATGACCAGATCGACAATACTCGCGCGATCATTCGATTCTTCCCATTTAACATTGGTGTGCATTGCAGCTCCCCTTTCTTTTATGAGCTGAAAGAAGACTAGACGCTCCCGGGCTTTTTAGAAGTTCGCGCACTTGCACGCATGGTCCAACTTACGCGAACGATGTCTTCAAAAGGAATTGGGCGTTAAAAAGAATGATGTGTAGACGCGTATTGGCGTGGTGCTTGTTAACGTGTGCCGAACACCGATCTGATGGACCGAACGAAGTCGGAGCGCGTGCCTTCTGCAGATGCAGCGGGGGGCTGGGCGGTTGGCAAATTGATGGACCCGCTAGCCAAACGCATGCGAATACGATCGCGGGCGGACGGTTTTTCTGCGAACATAAGATCGATAACATCGCTTGAAAACTCGTAGACCTCCAACTGCGTCATTGCCGTAGCTTCTCGATTTTCCGGCAATTCGGCAAAAACCCCTCCTGCGCCCAGCATATCTCCCGGTGCGAGCCTCAAGATATCTCTGCCGTCTTCCCGTAGCACCACAACGCCCTGCTTTATTACCATAAACCTACGACAAACCTCACCGCGTCCAACCAGAAGCTCATCGGCCGCCACCGTTCGCAACACAGCAGAGGACGCGAGGAGTTCGCGTTCATCATGTGTCAGGTCGAAAAATAGCGGTATAGAATCGAGGAGGGTTGCCACGTCAACTCCGGGACTCTCGGCCCGATCGTCATGCAAGAGCGGACTCCCTATAGGGCGCGCAAAGACAAGGCCATGCGCTCTGCAGTGCCTGTACACCAGGTCAATCATGTCGTTGCGCGCGACTATCCTCTGCGCGGGACTCGTCACGCGGAGGAACAGTTGGATATCGACCGCCACGGCATCTATACCGACCAATGAAACGCTGGCGGCGGGCTCCTGCGCTATCGAGTTGCAGCTTTTCAGAGCAGAGTGCATGACATCAACTATGAATTTCGGGCTCCGGGTCGGAACAATTCGCACTGAAAGTGTAATCTGGTGAGATTCATCCGGTTTGCTGATGTTGGTAAGGCCCTGCTTCGCCAGGACGCTGTTCGGCACTACCACGTGATTGTGGGAACTCGTCAAGAGGTAAGTCGACCGCCAATTGCTCGCCACGACTCTTCCCTCGGTGCCATCCTGCAACAAGATCCAGTCACCGATAACATATGGCCGACCGAGCGTGAGGGCGACCCCAGAGAAAACATCGCCGAGAGTATTTTGCAGAGCCAAGCCGAGAATAATGGCGAAAACGCCAGATGTAGCGAGCAACGTTCCGATCGGGACCCCAAAGACAAAAGCCATCACAGAAAGCAGGACGCCGAGGTATACAATAGCAACAAGGAGGTCCTGGATCAGTCGGGCCTCTCGGGGACGACCGTCAAAAACAATGTAAATTCTCAGGATCCCGATCGTCGCCCAAGAGAGGTGTGTCCACCATAAAATTTTGGCGAGGACAATGAGCGACCGGCTGCCATCGATATGCGGCGCGTCGAATCGAAACGGGACAATGCGTGCCAAGACGAGAACGACACTCATTGTGAGGAAAAAAACGATCTGCGAAACAAGCCGCTCGGTTTGTCTTGTGTGTCCTTGCATATGCCACACAATTATACCGGCCACGCCAAGGGCATTGAGCACGATCGTCCACATAAGGGTTTGCTGAGACATGGAGAGCGATGCCGTTGTGACTTCGAAAGACCGGCAATTCGACGTCTGGGTTTCGGTTTTGAACCTGAAGCTACATTGCAACGGTCGAGCCGACTATCAAACCAAATGGTGGGTTGCTCTGTCTACCAACGCGAATGCGCGTCGCAGGCATTCACCACTCCGGTAGCCAGCCATGTAGGAGCCACACGGAAAAGGCGCCAAAAGCGCAAGAAACTAATGGTGCCCTGTCTGGAATGGGCTGATGTCGAACATGTCGAGCCATCCAGGCTGAGCACGCACACGTTGGAGCCATGCGTTCACACTGGGAAACCGCTCCATTTCGTACTTTCCTTCATGCGCGAGGGAGCAGTAAGCGAACACCGATATGTCGGCCACCGTGTAGCGATCACCCGCGAGCCATTCGTGGGTCTCGAGCCATCTTTCCAATTTTTCGAGCCCGAGATAGCCGTCAGCGTGAAGCCGCTCTATTTGCTGGGACATTTTATCCGCCATTCCCCTGATGTGGTAGACGCGTGATAACGCAAGGAAACGTTGTAAATCACCTTGCTCGAAGAACATCCATCCTATGACTTGGGCGCGAAGGTAGGGATCCTTGTAAAGGAAGGGCGTCCCCTCTGCGAGATAGAGAAGTATGGCCGCCGACTCGACGATCGTTTGTCCATCCGGTAATTGCAGTACCGGAATGCGGCCAAATCGATTTAGTCGAGAGAATGCCTCAGTTTTCGTCTCACCCGCCTCAAGGTCGAGGGTGTGGCGCTCAAACGATCTCTCTAACTGATTGAGCAGAATCCTGATCTTCCACGAATTGCCAGAGTAGCGGCTGTCATAGAGTCGAAGCATCACTTGGTCCACCCAACGTTGACGTACGACTCTCACCTTAACGCCTAACCCACGGGCTTGGCTATCGAAACCAGGTTTTGTTTGGGGCGACCAGCTCAACCCGCGATGTATGACCGAATGTAATAGGCCTCATATTCGATGGCCCTAATGTGATGCCTGACCGCATCTCCGATCGACACAATACCGGCCAACCGCCCATTGTGTTCCACTGGTAGATGGCGCGCCCTATGCTTATTCATCATGTCCATCAAGGCATTGATGCTGGTCTGTCGCGTACAGCGAAATACGTTCATCCACATCACGTCGCGGAGCGTCTGAGTCAAACACCCGACGCCTCGGCGGGAAATAGCCGCCACGACGTCGCGTTCCGTGAAAATTCCTTCTATTCTCTCATTAGAATCAACCACGACGACCGCGCCGATGTGGTTTTCATGAAGAAGCTGGCACACCGCCAAGACTGTTGTGTCCCGGGATGCGGTGACGACATCACATCCCTTCTCTTTCAATATTGCCTCTACCGACATCAGTTTCTCCTCCTGCGTTAAAGGGATGTTTCGTAGAAAATTTGCCTAGCGGAAGCGCTCGATCTCAGCGGCGAAGTTCAACAACGCTCCGTCTCGTCCCCGAGGGGCGATAATTTGCAGACCAATAGGCATGCCATCCGCTGCTGATGGCCGCATGGGTAGTGAGATCGCTGGTAAGCCCGAAAGATTGAATGGCGCTGTGTATGTCATCAACGCTTCGCGGACAGATCCACTCCACTGTTCTATTTCGATGTGATCCTGGCCGATGAAGGGTGCGGTGCATGGACACGTGGGACAGATCAAGAAGTCTAGATCCGTCATCCACTCTTCAAGGTCGCTTGAAAATTCCCGGCGCGCCTGCAACCAACTCGCGTATTGTCCGACCGTGACCTCCTCCGCAAGTGCAAGACGTGACGCGGTTTCTGCGCCATAGTGGGCGTGAATGAAGGCTGCGCTATTGCGACGAAAATGTGTGATTCCGCCCTCAGCCAGGACGATCCCCGCAAACAGAGCAAACGAGCGATCGAACAGCGACACGTCTGCTCGCACTACCAGATCGTGGTTCCGCGAAATTTGTTCGCAAGCGTCGACGAAGGCCGAGGCGACAGGTGTGGACGTTGGCACGCCTCCGATGCGCCCTAGGGCACCCACGCGATATCGTCCCAGCTGCCCAGGAGGCGCAGTGGCGATATCGAGTGCCATCGAAACCAAAGCCACATCGGCCACCGAACTTCCCAAGATCCCGATATGATCGAGCGACGACGCCAAGGGGAATACGCCGGTTGTCGGGAGGAGCCCATAACTTGGTTTGTATCCCACGATACCGCAGAGTGCCGCGGGGATTCGAACCGATCCGCCAGTGTCGGTCCCGAGCCCAGCCCTCAAAGCCCCATAGGCGATTGCGGCAGCCATTCCGCCGCTCGACCCTCCGGGTATCCGGGAGCGATCATGCGGGTTCAGTGTATCGCCGAATGACGAACTGGATGTTGTTACTCCCCATGCAAATTCGTGGGTAGCCGTCTTGCCTACAATCACAGCACCCTTGCTTTTCAGTAACCGGACAACCTCCGCGTCCGCGATCGGGACGTTCTCCGAATATGCAGGCGATCCGTACTTTGTGGGTATGCCTGCTGTATCGATCAAGTCCTTGATGCCAACCGGAACTCCTTCCAGTTGGCGTGCGCTACCCTCCCGGTAATGTCGATTGGATTCGACGGCAGCCGCCGTCGCACCAATATGCTCGATATGTGCAAAGGCTTTGACGTCGCGCTGACACATTTCTGACAAGGCCAGTGCATCATCAACAACCCCAGACGGCGTCAAGCGCCCGGTTGCAAACTCGGACAGTAATTGTCTTATCGGGACCCCTGACTTGGGTTGAGTTGAGATGTCCACTACCAAATTCCCTGTACGAGTTCGAAGAGCTTCTCCTCGGCACCGTCACCCAGGTCCTTCACCTCCTCAGGATAGTTTTCGACAAGCAGTGCAAGGAGCGTCGGCAGTTGGTATCGCTCTAACCCTAGATCCCTCAAGCGGGTTGGGAGCCCCAGGCGTTTAACTGTCGTGGCGATTTCGCCAGCGAGAGCGGCGGCCGGATGCTGGGCTTGGGGCTCGCTGAAGATACGCAGTTTGTCACCATAGAATCCAGCGCACGCCCTGACGACTGGAGCGAGCGTGATGCAGGACGTCA
Source organism: Rhizobium sp. CECT 9324 (assembly GCF_918741265.1). Taxonomy (NCBI): domain Bacteria; kingdom Pseudomonadati; phylum Pseudomonadota; class Alphaproteobacteria; order Hyphomicrobiales; family Rhizobiaceae; genus Rhizobium; species Rhizobium sp. CECT 9324. Next base: position 2,537,926 of record NZ_CAKKMZ010000001.1, read on the forward strand.
TGCTGTGAGGTACGCCGAATGTGCCACCAAGAATGTGGCCAATGCGGTGGCTCAGGCCATAAATTACCGACGCAGGGAAAAAGTAACACTGCCATGCCGCCAATTGGAGTTGCAGCAGGTCGTCGAGAGTAACGGCCCCCGCGACGAGAGCCTCTTCGGTTGACGCCCTCTCTGGCCATCGACTAAGGACGCCGAGGAACCGCCTGACCCCACTTGCCGCTAGAATTCCATGTGGATGGTCCGCGCCAACCAGTCTCATTCCCTCGATCGCATGATCGAGCCCCTTAACTGCGGAGGATAGGAGAAGGCCTCTAGGTGTTCCTCGGACAAGTTCGGGATCGATGACGACCAGCTTCGGCGCGGTCTCCCGAACAGCATAACTTCTCTTGAACTTAACGGGCTCGGTGGTTTCAGTGACGCCGAAGTAGTGCGAGAATTCGGACCCCGACAAGGTCGTAGGCAAGGCCACGATAGGTAAAAAGCGACCGTGCTTGATTTTGTGAAAGTGAGAGACCGCTTTGGCCGCGTCGAGGACAGAACCGCCGCCAAGGGCGACAATCGAACCCGCACCTCGTGCCACACAGGCTTTCAGCCCCCCCTCCACCGCGAAATCGGGCACGTGTGGCGGCAGGTCGAGATACGTACCCACTTGATCGGGGAGAAACGGCTCGATGAACCTTCTGTACAGCCCTTCCAACGGCTCCACTGTAAAGACAATAGGGCGCGAAAATCCATGGCGACCAAGCGTCGCCATGGTATCGGACAGGGCCTGGCGGCCCCAGATGACCTTATCCTGTGGAAGAAATTCGAGCTTTTCCATGTTTCAATTCCTGTATGTTGTCCGATGACCACTACGGATTCAGGGCAACACGGGAACAGGCGCAGGCCTATGAGCGATGTGCCGCTCGATGGAAGAACGTTCGATTTCCAAGGCATTGGGCAGGCAGAGCTTTCGGCCCAGAAGATTGGCGTCTTCGTCGACGGAAAAGCGATTGGGCGTTGAGAGGGCGCAGATATGGCCGTCTGGGTCGCGAAAATGGAATTGCTTGGCGTAGATTGCGTCCTGCACTGAAGAGACTTCAATGCCGAGTTTCTTAAACCGAGCATGCTCGTGGACCAACGCGGCATCGTTCTCTACCTCGAGAGCGAAGTGGTGCGACAAACCAGTGCCAAGTCGTCCTGACTTGTATCCAGGCAACCCGAAGAAGGTCAGAACCGATCCCGGCGACAGATCCTCGTCGCAGGCGTAATAAAAGTGGGTACCTCCCTTTTCGTCCAGATAATCGGTCTTCTTAATCAGACGAAGACCAATTTTCTCGACGAAAAAGTTCTCGGTGCGTTCGGCGTCGCTTGAGATCGACGTTATGTGGTGGAACCCACGTAGGGCGAAATCCACCGTTACCTCAGGAACGGGCTGCGGCCATGTTTCAGCCGCCACCTGCAGTTCATCACGTCCGCCAATCAGGTTCTCCTTGGGCTGAGGACGGAAGCCCGAGCCAAGGACGCTTTCGTCATGTCCGAAGCCGGGCTCGGTGGTCGCGATTTCGATGATTGCGCCATCCGGATCGCGAAGGTAAATCGCGTGAAAGTAGTGACGGTTGTACGGGCCTGTAACGTGAACGCCAAGATCCGTGAGCCTTCTTTTCCACTTTAGCAGGCCATTCCGGTTGGGAACGTGCAGGGCCAGATGGTGATTGGTGCCCGCACCCCACCGCCCTCTCGGATCGCCCACTCGAGGGTTCGCCACGCCATCCACAGTCTCGGATTGTTCGATGAAGCCCTTCTCCGGCATCATGTAGAACACCGGGTTCCACTCAACGTAGGTTATGGACTCCGTCCGCTGAACCTCACCTTGGAATTGCTGAAACGCGAACGTGACGATTGGCAAACGCGCATCATGATGATGGACGGTTCGCTTGACCACCGGCAAACCGAGGGCCTTGCTGTAGAATTCCTCTGTCCGCCTGATGTTGGCAGCGATGAAGGTTTGGCTGCTTACGCCTCTGATGACCATCTGATTCATGTTCCACCTCTAATTTTTGTTAGATGTCGGCTCTACAAGCACGATCTAATGCACATTAGAGGCTGCCCACAGCCGTCAGAAGCCCGCGCTGCAAGGACGGAGCGTCCAAGATTATGGACAGGCCAAGTGTTGAGACCCAACCCATGCGACAAGCAGGCACTGGCCCGTTGACGTATTGAAAGAGCGTTATCGTCCAATTTTTTGGACACACGTTCCATCAATCACCGGCTGTTGGACCGTTGTCGCGTCGTTCATTTTCCAGCCGAAGCTGTGGCGCTGGCCGACAGCCGTAACCAATGCTGGAGGCAGCAATGTCAAAACCCAAAGTCCTCATTGCGTTCTATTCACGCAATAGTTCCACCGAGATTCTCGCAAACGCCATCGCGGAAGGGGCAATCAAAGAAGGAGCCGAGGTCCGCCTACGGCGTGCGCGTGAGTTCGTTAGTGGAGAAGTCATGTCACAGGTTCCCGGCTGGCGCGAAAACGCCGAGGCCATGAACCATAAATACGAAGCGCCGACGGAAGCTGATGCTGAATGGGCGGACGCCATCGTGTTTGGCACACCGACGAGATTCGGCTCAATCTCCTCGGAGTTGAAGGCCTATATCGACGGTTTGGGGGGGCTTTGGTTCCAGGGCAAGCTCAATGGCAAAGTCGGCTCGGTCTTTGGTGCGACATCGTCGAAGCACGGCGGCAACGAGTCCACACTGCTTTCTATCTACGCACCGATGGCGCACCTCGGTCTCATCATTGTACCCCTCGGTTACGCAGATCCCGCAATGTTCGCCGCTGGCACGCCCTACGGGGCTACACATGTTTCTGCACGCGACACCCTCAAACCGGACGATGCACACCTCGCGGTCGCTCGCTTCCAAGGTCGTCGAGTGACGTCCGTCGCACGGGGCCTGCTGATCAACAACCCGTAAGGCCGACCGTCCCGAGATGAGAAGCGGCACTTCCGATTTTGGAGGTGCCGCACGGTACAGTTACGCGGCATCACCACGAAGCATCCATCGAATCGATGGCTGTCCTTACCCCCGTGTCACGACCACCTCCTGGATCGAAACTGATCATTTTGGGCTCACCGCACCGTAAGCTGGACCGCTCGGTAAAGAGTTTTGTCCGAGGCTCGACGATCTCGTCGGTGATTTCCGACGTCAAATAATCTCCGTCCCGTTTCTCTCCAAAATCCCGTTGTCTCCTGCGTGCCGCTCAAACAACCCGGTCGCTTCCCCTACGACCGGCGTTCTTGGTTGCGACCGGCGTCAGGTCGCATCAGAGCCGCCCCGATAGAATGGTCTGCATATTTGAACGCCAGGATACTAAGTACCGAGACAATCATGGCTGCGATAATGAAGCGCATCCTATCTCTCCGTTGATGTCGTATTGCCGTCCCTTGAGCGATATGGGTTCATTTGTTGGTTTCCACGCAGAACTGAGCCGGTTAGGCGCATAATTTCCATTGAGAATTGAGCCATGTGACCTTCCCCCGAACGCGGTCAGCGACGGGGGCAACGGAGTGATCCACATGGGACTTTTAAACATCATCCGGCGAATGAAACTGCGCGAGAAGCAGTCGATCCGCGAGATCAGTCGGCATACTGGTTTGTCGCGCAACACGATCGCGAAGTATTTGAACGCTGGTACGATCGAGCCGACGTTCACGGTACCGGAGCGGCCGAGCAAGCTTGATCCTTTTGCCGACAAACTGGCGGCCTGGCTGAAGACCGAGGCCGGGAGGTCGCGCAAGCAGCGCCGAACGCTGAAGCAGCTTCACGCCGATCTGGTGGTTCTCGGCTTTACCGGCTCCTATGGTCGGGTCGCTGCCTTTGCCCGTGAGTGGCGGGTTGAGCAGCAGACGACTGGCCGCGGCATATTCGTTCCGCTGTCTTTCCGTGCAGGCGAAGCATTCCAATTCGATTGGAGTGAAGATTATGCTGTGATCGGCGGCGAGCGCACCAAGCTTCAGGTCGCACATATCAAGCTATCGCACAGTCGGGCGTTTCTGGTCAGGGCCTATCTGCTCCAGACACATGAAATGCTCTTCGATGCCCACTGGCACGGGTTCCGCGTGTTCGGCGGCGTACCTGATCGCGGCATCTACGACAACATGAAGACGGCGGTCGACCGCGTCGGTCGCGGCAAGGAGCGGCAGGTCAACATCCGTTTCCTGGCGATGACCAACCACTACGTGTTTGCGCCCGAGTTCTGTAATCCAGCGGCAGGATGGGAGAAGGGTCAGGTCGAGAAGAACGTCCAGGATGCGCGACCGCGGCTGTGGCAGCAGATGCCGGACTTCCCAGATTTGGCGGCGTTGAATGACTGGCTGGAACAGCATTGCCAGGACCTGTGGCGAGAGACGGCGCATGGCACCTTGTCCGGCACAATCGCAGATGTTTGGGCTGATGAGCGGGCAGCATTGATGGCGTTGCCGACTGCATTTGACGGTTTCGTCGAGCAGAGCAAACGCGTCTCGCCGACATGCCTGATCACCTTCGAGCGTAATCGTTACAGCGTGCCAGCATCATTTGCGAACCGGCCCGTCAGCCTGCGGATCTATCCCGAGCGACTGGTCATTGCGGCCGAGGGCAATATCCTATGCGAACATGTTCGGATCATCGAGCGGAGCCACGACAAACCGCCAAGGACGATTTACGACTGGCGGCATTACCTTGCGGTCATCCAGCGCAAGCCCGGAGCCCTGCGCAATGGCGCACCGTTCCTGGAATTGCCGCTGGCCTTTCGACAACTGCAGGACCAGATGCTCAGCCGTCCTGGCGGTGATCGCGAGATAGCCGATATCCTCGCTCTCGTCCTCCATCACGACGAACAGGTCGTCGTCAGGGCTGTGGAACTGGCTCTGGATCAAGGCGTAGCAACCAAAACGCATGTGCTGAATCTGCTGCATCGGTTGATTGACGGCAAGACGACCGACGGTCCCGACATCGATACGCCACAGGCACTGACTTTGCTGCGGGAGCCCAAGGCCAATGTCGAACGTTACGATGGCCTGCGTGTCCGGATCGTGGGAGGTCGCAATGCGTCATGATCCCGCCAGCGCCGCCGTCGTCATCATGCTGCGTAGCCTGAAGATGTATGGCATGTCTCAAGCCGTCACGGACCTGATCGAGCAAGGTGCTCCGGCTTTTGACGCGGCCGTGCCGATCCTGTCCCAGTTGCTGAAAGCCGAGATGGCAGAGCGTGAGGTCCGGTCCATAGCCTATCACATGAAGGCTGCCCGCTTCCCAGCCTACAAGGACATCTCCGGATACGACTTCGCCGCCAGCGAAATCAACGAAGCGACGGTGCGCCAATTGCACAGATGCGAGTTCATCGACGGGGCGCAGAATATAGTGCTTGTCGGCGGACCAGGCACAGGAAAAACACATGTCGCGACAGCCCTCGGTGTCCAGGCGATCGAGCATCATCGCCGCAAGGTCCGCTTCTTCTCGACCATCGAACTGGTCAACGCGCTCGAGCAGGAGAAGGCTAAAGGCAAGGCAGGCCAGATCGCTGAGACGCTGGTTCGTCTCGATCTGCTGATCCTCGATGAGCTCGGATACCTTCCGTTCAGTGCCTCAGGCGGAGCGCTGCTCTTCCACCTGCTGAGCAAGCTTTATGAGCGCACCAGCGTCATCATCACCACCAACCTCAGCTTCAGCGAATGGGCAACGGTCTTCGGCGACGCCAAGATGACGACGGCTCTTCTCGACCGTTTGACCCACCGTTGCCACATCCTTGAAACCGGGAACGATAGCTTCCGCTTCAAAGCCAGCTCGGCCGCAGCAGCGCAAAAGAGAGGAGAAAAAGCCAGTCACTTGACCAAAGCCTGATCAAAAAACCATACTTAGAGGTGGCTCACTTCTCGGTGGAAAAACCGGCTCAGTTCCGCGTGGAAACCAACATTCATTCACTGGATGCGAAGGTTGCAAGCGGATGACCTTGCCCTGGTGAGACAGAGACGATTGATGCGATAAACAACGCGAAGATCACTGTGCTCACAGTCGATAGACGGAGCCGGGAATTTTGGGGTGCGAGCGAATGGTGAAGCCACATTCTTTTTCGGCATGCTACGGCTCTCTCCCGTAATCGCGGCGCACAACTGACGTCTGAAATGAGGACGTCTCCGCGACCTGACTGGCCAGCTCAAGGGTGAGATACCCGATCAATGGGAAATGATTGTGAGAAGCTCAGGATCGTGTCGTTGGAAACCGTAGGATTCAATCAGCGGCGTGTCGAGTACGCACTAAGTATACTTATGTGACGCTGCCTGCCCCTATACCCAACTTGCAACATCTGCTGCGGCGAGAGGGATAATATGGAAGACAGAAAACGAGTGTTAGCCGGGGTGGTGGTTCCGGATACGGAATTAGTACGAGCCGCGCTTGACTACGCACAATGTGTATACGAACCATACCTGTTGAACCATGTAATTCGGTCCTGGTTGTTTGCGACCAGTCTCGCCTCCATCCAAAACGTCGAGCACGATAGCGAAGTCGTCGCACTGGGAACCTTGTTGCACGATATCACCTTGAACACCTCATTTCGCGGACCCCGGCGCTTCGAGGTAGAGGGAGCAGATATCGCCCGATCGTTTGCGTTGGATGCGGGCGTCAGCATCAGCCGTGCCCAGCTAATTTGGGACAGTGTTGCACTCAACTCGACCCCTTCGATCGCGCTCTACAAAGAGCCTGAAGTTGCTCTTTGCACTGCAGGCATTTGTCTGGACGTCGTCGGGCTCCAATATGACCGAATACCGGCGATGGCGAGGGAAGCGATCACAGACGCATATCCGCGCTTGGGCATGAAGGTGAAGATGACGAGCTGTTTTTGTCATGTGGTCGAGGTCGCGATGGAAACCACCTATGACAACTTCCTGCGCGATTTCGGCCTGAGATATGTACCGGGATATGCGGGACCGTCGTCCGTCGATTTGGTGATGAACGCCCCATTCGAGAGCTAGGCAGCCGAAGGAGCACATGTATCCAGTAGCTTACCCTAGCGATGGTTTGTCCGGGTCGTGGGCATGTATATGCCCCTCATTGGAAAAACGATGAGTGCCCATCTACCCCAATGACTCGAGTATCGAGATTGGCGTGCGACCGTGATGAGCTGTTTGTTTAAGCGATCCAACAATTGCGTAACCCGAGCTGCTGGCCACCCCGTCAAGTTGCCAAACACCATGACGGCTTATTCGATCGCTTCCTGTCACACGGCGGATGAAATTACGTCAAGTCATAGAGTTAGACACAATCAATGCGCTGCTCCTTGAAGTCCCGCAGGCGAAACAATGGCCGCTACCAGTCAATTCCCTCGCTCAAGGATTAAATCCGCAAGAAGGCGACCGGGGCTATTCGGGCACAGGCGCTGGTGCGAGTTCTAGAAGGCATGATTCTTGGACGTTGCGTCCAATCTGCACGACTTGCTTTGGGTTGCCGTTTTGGCTTCCGTGGTCTTCATGAATATGGACCGACCTCGTTGGGTTCCGCCTCCGTCGCGCTCATCGTCTGCAGCTTCGGCCGCCGGGAGCCAGAGGACCTTGGTCTTATCAGCCGATGCGTCGCAACGATAACGAGGGCTTCAATAGAAATAGCGCCCTCGCTTTTCCGCCGATTTGGGAGTCAACTTTGTCAACGGAACCTAGATCATGGCAACCACTCAACACCTGATTGGCAGAGAACCGCAAAACGACATTGACGCCTTCACCGCTCAATTGCTTGATGCCGCAACCGAGAGCGTCATCGTGTATGATCTCGCAGGTCGAGTTATTTTCTGGAACCAGATGTCCGAGGTGCTCTACGGCTTCGCCCGGGTGGACGCCCTGCAAAAGGATAAGCAGCATCTTTTCGGCAGTGCTGCAAGCGAACCCGATTTCAAACAGTGGCAGACTCGCAAGACCTGGCGAGGGGAAGTCCAAAGAGAGACTTTGGATGGAAGGACGATCTCCGTTGAGCTACGGATCCATCCTCTGAACGGTTTAGGAGGAACAATCAGCGCCTTTGTCGAGTACGGACGGGTGTCTGATTTTCGTGCCTCCGAACACCAGACCTCCACATCCGCCGACGAAGAATGGTCCGCCCTGTGGATTGTCGACGTTTCAGTCGCTTTGGCAAGCCTTGGGCAGATCGAACGGAACACCGATCTCTGTGTTACACCCGTTCCAACTTCATCGTTGAACTGCGAACACATGCAAGTCTCGGACCTGAACGTTACAGCTATCAAGCTATTTGCGAACGGGGAGCCCCTCAGCACAGCCTTGGGGAAAAGCGTGTACTGGTACTGGCCCCCAGAGCATCGCGACGCTCTGCTGGAGATGACGGTGTCGGCATTGACTACGGCGAAGGAAGAAGCTTCAAGCTTTACGAGAGTCGTGGGCACCGACACGCTCAAAGTCTGGCGAGACCTGACCTCACAAGCCAACCACGTTTTGAGTAGTGTAAGCCGGTGTCGCCAAGAGGCTGATACTTACTCGGACATCGCGGCGAGCGAACAGACGTACCGCAACCTCATCGACAACATTCCACTTCCAGTTTGGCAGGTCGATGCGCGCGTTATGACTGGGGTTATTGGGAGGCTGAAGGCCGCGGGTGTAGAAGACATCGCAGACCATATCGCCAATCATCCAGATCTGATCGCCTTTGCGAGCGGCGCGGTTATCGTAACTGATGTAAACGACAGCGCCGTCAGGCTCTTTAGAGGGGCCTCGCGAAACGATTTCTTACGGGATGTATCCTATCTCTTCGCGGGTACTCCAGGGGCCGCTACACGCCTTGTAGCAGCTCATTTTGAAGGACGTAGAAACTTCAGCGAAGAGATTAAGATCCTAGCTTTCGATGGCGCAGTTTTGGATGTGCTGTTCTATGTTACCTTTCCACAATATCCCGAGAAACTCGACAAAACGCTCATTATGATGATTGACGTGACGGAGCAGCGTCACGTCGAGCGCCAACTTCGCAAGACCGAGGCAGACTTTGCTCATGCCGCCCGCGTATCAGCGCTGGGCGAACTTGTCACATCCATAGCCCATGAGGTTCGCCAACCACTCTCCGTGATAGTAACGGACGCCGACACTGGCCTTCGATGGCTTGATCGGGTTGAACCAAACATTCCCAAGGTCAAATCCATTATTTCGCGCATCATGGACAATGCCCACCGTGCGAACGAGGTTATACGGCGCATTAAGGACATGGCGGTCAAAAGGGATCCCGTCCGTTGCGCGACGGACATCAACGAAATTGTTCGCGAAGCCTCCCTTCTCGTTCGTTCGGAAAGCCACGCCCACAATATTCCAATTACCACTCGGCTCACTGACGGAATCCCGACGGTAATGGGAGACCGCGTCCAGTTGCAGCAGGTGGTGGTCAACCTGCTGATCAATAGTATCCAAGCCATCACGATGAACAATCCACCCTGGCGCGACATCTCCATCGAAACATCGCGCAACGAAAGTGGACACGTTCTTCTGTGCGTACGAGATACAGGAGGCGGCATCCCTCTGGAATACATCGACCAAATCTTCGACGGATTTTTCTCTCGGAAAACCGACGGGATGGGAATGGGACTCGCAATATGCAGGTCCATAGCAGTGGACCACGGTGGATCAATCACCGTGCGAAACGACGGCACACGGGGAGCCGTGTTCTTGATGACACTTCCAGTGTTGAATGGCGGATCAGGAACGGACGAACATCCAGATCCGCTATTGTTTCTAGATAGATAGCAAACGTTGGTTTAATTGTCCGGTGCCAAAGAAATTGATAGAATGCGTGCAAACGACGCCATAATTTTCCGTTGGAGGACCTTTCATGGTAGGTGAAATTAAATCTTCCGAGACCAGCCGCCCATGTCGTCAGCTCGTTCACGTCGTAGAGGACGACGAGCAGTTCCGACTTTCTTTGCTGGATCTATTCCAGTCTCTAAAGATGGAAGCCGAGGCATTCGAAGACGCCGCGGCGTTCTTTGCTAAGACGTCATCTAACGCCGCGGGTTGTGTTCTCCTAGATGTGCGGCTGCCCGGCCTCAGTGGTATTGAGTTCCAGAAGGCAATTGAAGGCAAGGGGTATGGCCTCCCTATCGTGTTCATGACCGCGCACGGTGATGTAGCAACGAGTGTGTCGGCGATGAAGGCTGGAGCGATCGACTTTCTTCAGAAGCCCCTCAGGACCTACGAGCTTTTGGACGCGATCAAATCGGCCTTCGCACGCGATTCAGAGGCTCAGGCTAAGCGCGCGTACAGACACGCAGTTCGCGACCGGGCGGATAAGCTGACACCTAGAGAGACCCAAGTGCTGGACCTCGTGGCACAAGGCCTTATGAACAAGCAAATTGCGTACGAGCTAGGAATTAGCGAGATAATGGTGAAGCTTCACAGAGGCAGCGTGATGCGGAAAATGGAGGCACCATCATTGGCCGAGCTCGTGAGGCAACACGAACTGCTCCAGTGAAGACGGCATTTGACCTCACCATATGTAGTATCTGGGAACCATCGGTTCCCGCAACGAGCCGAGGTTCAATGTCCCAGAAATCAACCATGACGGTCGCTATCGTAGACGACGATCAGTTTCTGTTGGAGTCACTTCACGATTTTTTCGAGTCGATGGGAATTGACAGCAAGACCTATCAGTCTGCGGATTCCTTTCTGGAATCGGGGGATCTGCCGATTATCCATTGCGTCTTGGCCGACGTGAAGATGCCAGGAACAACCGGGCTTGAGTTACTTGAATTGCTTGTCAGACAGAATGGTCCCCCGGTCTGTCTAATGACATCGTTCACCGACAATCGAACCCGTTTGGCAGCGAGCGAGAGAGGTGCCGTCGGTTTTTTGGAGAAGCCAATCCGGTCCGCAGACCTCCTTCGCATAATTTGCGGACAGAACCACAGTCGGGCTGAGTGGGTAACGGTCAGCGGCTAAACACACGTATACTACTCAGCGTCACTTGGCAGGGTGTAAATCAACCAACACTCCATAAAGGAATATTTACCCATGCCAAACATAACACGAGAGAAAACGGCAGTGAAGGTTCTCCATCTGATCTGCAGTCCGAAAGGACACGCTTCCCGCAGCGCCGCGATCTCACGTCACCTTGTTCAGAAAATAATCGCGGCCAGACAAGGCTCTGAAGTTGCCGTGAGGTGTCTAAACGCGCTCACAATGCCACATGTCGATCGGGAGTTTTCACTGGCATCGCGCGCCGGCGGGACGGCCAAAGCGGACAACGGATCGCTCCTGCTATCCGAAGAGTTGGTGGCTGAAGTTGTCGAAAGCGACGCTATAGTGCTATCCACTCCGCTTCACAACCTGTCGTTCCCGTCAGCGCTCAAAGCATGGATCGACCATGTCGTACGCCCAGATGTGACATTTCGATACCGCGGGAGAGAAATGGTCGGATTGGTAGCTGACAAACCTGTTTTTGTGGTCATGTCTTCCGGTGGCAATCGCTGGGGGGACAATGACCAAGACTTTCTCAAGCCTTACTTGAAGGCAATGTTCGCAGCTATGGGTATCCTCAGTGTCGAGTTCTTCGGTCTCCCTAGTCATTTCGTCAGTGACGGCGCAGGGATAGTTACAGCGACGGACGCGATGACGCTGCTTGCCGACTCCAGGCCAGTGATAGAGCATAGCGCCGTTCATGAGCTCTGGTCACAATTTTGGTAGGCTTCTTCTAGGCAGTGGGAGGTCGAAAAGGTGGGCAGCGGGTACGAAGAACATCAAGGTGAGCTTTTCCGATGGCTGGCATCGGGGCTCAGAGATGAACCAGCCCCGGAACGCATTTTCGCTCAGTTTTGCGAACGTCTGTGTGAATGCGGAATTGAGTTAAGCCGGTCCACTCTTCACTTTCGTGTCCACCATCCCCAATGGCTCGGAACCAGATTCTCCTGGACGCCACAAATACAGGAACCACTCGTGGAGACGGTGGCGTATGACGTTGAAGCAAGCAGTTCGTTCAAACACAGTCCGTTTCGACTTGTTCTTGAGACGGGAAGCAACGTCAGGCAGCCACTCAACCTCACCGGACCCCATCTATTTCCTATCTACGACGAACTCCGCGGGCTGGGGCACACTGATTACGCAGCTTGGCCACTTGACCACACACAAGGCCGGCGTCACCTCATCACCTTCGCAACCGCACGTCCGGCCGGGTTCACCGAAAAAGACATCGTGCTCATCCGGGAGGCGCTCCCGTTGTTCTCCCTCGTGACCGAAATCCGGATAAAAGACCAGCTTGCGAGAACGCTTCTGCGTACCTATGTCGGCCCGCATGCAAGCGAACAAATTCTCGACGGCGCGACGACGCGGGGCAGCGGGGCGACGATTAGCGCCGCAATAATGGTGTGCGATCTGCGGAATTTCACCGCGCTTTCAGTTCGCCGCAGCCGTGACGATGTGATCGAAGTCCTCAACCGATACTTCGATCTCGTCGCAGAACCCATCGAACTTTACGGTGGTGAAATCCTTAAATTCACGGGGGACGGCCTGCTAGCCGTATTCCCCCTTGACCGCCCAGACGCTTGCCAGCGGCTTATCCTGGCGGTCAGGCGGGCATATGAACTTGCTTCTGGTGACGATACAGATGGCAAAAACGAACTGCTGTTCGGTACGGGCATACATGTCGGTGAAGTTATGTACGGGAACATCGGATCAAAACGGCGTCTTGATTTCACGGTGATCGGGCCTGCGGTAAATTTAGCGTCGCGGCTTGAGTCCTTGACCAAGGAACTGAGACGGCCCGTTCTCTTATCCGACACTTTTGTTCGCACAGCCGAGCTCATTACGCAGACCGAGTATATGGGACGTCACGTCCTAAAGGGCTTCGACGGTGCGTTTGAAATTCACTCACTACCTCTTCAGGCCCGATCGGTATAGGTGCCTCCCTGCGGTCTATCTCTTCACTCTAGGTCGTTCTTCAAAGGCGACTGAGCTGTCGAGCCTGTATCCTGCTCCTCTCTCGGTTACGATCAATCGCGGACGCAGAGGGTCAATTTCAACTTTCCTCCGCAGTCTCAGGATCAATGGGTCGAGGCTACGGTCCACTATTTCGTCAGACCGAATGACCTGAGACCCTGAACTTCCTCCAGAATTTGGTAGAGTCCGTCACAACCAGGAGACGGACGAATGAAGCGTTCACGGTTCACGGAAGAACAGATCATCGGGATATTGAAGGAGCAGGAGGCTGGCGCGAAGACCGTCGATGTCTGCCGCAAGCACGGCATCTCGGATGCAACCTTCTACAAATACAAGGCGAAGTATGGCGGCATGGACGTGTCGGATGCCCGCAAGCTGAAGGCGCTTGAGGACGAGAACGCCAAGCTGAAGAAGCTGCTCGCCGAGGCCATGCTGGACAATGCGATCCTGAAGGATGTCGCTGCAAAAAAATGGTGACGCCCGATGTGAAGCGAGATGCGGTGGCTCACGTCTGTGCGCAGCATGGAGTAAGCCAGCGTCGGGCGTGCGAGGTTCTATCGGTGGATCGGTCGAGCATGCGATATCGCAGCGTGCGGCCTGACGATGCGTCCATTCGGGAGGCAATGAAAAAGGTGGCGTCCGAGCGCCGCCGCTTCGGTTATCGCCGTATCCACGTGATGCTCGACCGTCAGGGGATCGTCATGAACCTGAAGAAGCTTCGACGTCTCTATCGGGAGGAGAAGCTGACGGTGCGCAAACGCGGCGGCCGAAAGCGGGCCTTGGGAACGAGACGTCCCCTGGCTCTGCCGTCACGCCCCAACGAGCGCTGGAGTTTGGACTTCGTCAGCGATGCCTTCACCGACGGTCGCCGCTTCCGGGTGCTGGCGGTTGTCGACGACTTCACCCGCGAATGCCTATGCCTGGTCGCCGATACATCCCTGTCAGGCGCAAGGCTTGCCCGTGAACTGGATAGTCTCATCGCCAGACGCGGAAAACCGAGGACGATCGTCTCGGACAACGGCACGGAGATGACCAGCATGGCCATCCTCAAATGGTGCCAGGAGACCAAGGTCGAATGGCATTACATCGCCCCCGGCAAGCCGATGCAAAACGGCCTCATTGAAAGCTTCAACGGCAGCTTCCGCGACGAGTGCCTGAATGAGACGCTGTTCTCGTCGCTCGCTCAGGCCCGCGCCGCAATCACTGCATGGAAGGAGGATTACAACAGAAACAGACCCCACTCGTCGCTGGGCAATATCACCCCCAGCGAGTTCGCAACGAAAATGGCTATGGAAAAACAGGCCGCATGAGGCCAGATTGAAAACCCAAGACTCTCTCGAAAACTGGAGGGAAATTGGGTCTCAGGTCACGAACCCTACTCGCGGAGAGAAGTCTCTCGCGACTGAGGATCTGGCGTGGGGCGTCCAGGAAGGCTGTGAGGAGATTCAGCTCAGCTGGGGTGAGCTTCATATCCCCTCTCGTCGGAGTGCTGAGAATCCTTTGCTGTACGAGAAGATGATAGCCCGAGAATGAGTACGACTTCCGGTCGGCTCTTATTCTTGTCTGCGACCTTTCACGCATCGCGACCTTCAGTCGGGCAACTAGCTCACGAGATCCGAACGGTTCAGAAATGTAGTCGACCGCACCTACATCAAGCCCGCAAACCCTATCGTCCTCAGTCACCAATCGATTGCTCAGGATCAGGATAGGAGCGTCTGTGACAGTTGACATCTCACGCACCAACTGGAACCCAGCGGGCGCTACGACGTCAATCAGTATTGCATCTACGCTCTCTCTCAGAAGAACACGTTTCAGTTGATCAGGTCTGCCCATTAGGGTCACCCGCATCCCATGCTCCTGGAGAAACGAACGCAAGTCCGTGCGCTCTTTATCTTCACTCTCAAGGACAAGTACGTGATGCATTTTGGGCTCCGTCGAACGCGATGACGAGGCACGCTGTATCGGCATTCGAGCAGAGTTTCTCACTAACGTAAGTATAGCTTACGTCTGCCCTGCTTCAGTGCATACGTTTCGTTTTGCACCGCCTTGGACAAAAATCCCCTAAACGGCTGCATAATCAGAGATGACGACACAACAAAAAATACCTTAGGTAAGACATTTTCTGTATTATAAGATTGATAAACTGATTGTTCAAAATTACGTAGGAAAAACATCGGAAAACATGAGCGTATAGAACATTAGTATACTTACCGTTATCTAACCAGATCCATAGTCTTCCTAGTCACCGACCCCCTTTTCATCTTTGATTTGCTGGGGCGGAAAACATCAGTGCGACTAGGAGATTTGAAATGAATAGCACGTCGGTTATCGCCACGCGTCGAACAGTCATGGCAGGTACGCTTTCGCTCACTGCGGCCGTGGCCGCAACGAGCGGTGGGTCTGCAAACGCGGCCACTTCCAAAAAAGCTTCGTCGTCCGGCCCCATGGGACATGGTTTCGTTACCGCCAAGGATGGAACGCAGATTTTCTACAAGGACTGGGGTCCTCGCGACGGCAAACCCATGGTTTTCCACCATGGCTGGCCGCTCAGCAGTGACGACTGGGACAACCAAATGCTTTTCTTCCTTGGCAAGGGCTACCGGGTCATCGCTCATGATCGTCGCGGCCATGGCAGGTCGGAGCAAGTCCGTGATGGTCATGACATGGACCACTATGCGGCAGATGTAGCCGCCGTTGCCGAACACCTCGATCTCCGTGGGGCCATTCACGTCGGCCACTCCACGGGTGGTGGCGAAGCAGTTCGCTATGCCGCACACCATGGAAAAGAACGCGTTTCCAAGCTGGTTCTTATTGGTGCCGTCCCGCCGATCATGGTGAAGACAGCAGCAAATCCTGGCGGCTTGCCGATCGAAGTCTTTGACGGCTTCCGCACGGCCCTGGCGGCCAATCGGTCCCAGTTTTATTTCGATGTCGCGAGTGGGCCGTTCTACGGCTTCAATCGCACGGATGCGAAGCCCTCTAACGCAATGATCATGAATTGGTGGCGGCAGGGAATGCACGGCGCTGCAAACGCTCATTATCTCGGAATTGCCGCCTTTTCGGAGACAGACTTCACAAATGACCTCAAGATCATCGAAGCGCCAACCTTGCTGCTCCATGGCGACGACGATCAGGTCGTCCCGGTCGCCGACTCAGCCGAGATTTCAGTGAAACTGCTGAAAAAACCAACGCTGAAGATCTACAAGGGTTTGCCGCATGGCATGGCGACCACTCATGCAGATATCATCAACGCAGATATTTTGAGCTTCATCCAAGAATAATGCCTGGGGGATGCGCGGCTTGTTCGGGCATCCCCGCCTAGCTCTTACTGCCGGGAGCGGACTACACGACCGTTGGGCGCGGTGACGCATCGGAGCCTGGTTCAAATGGCAATGAACTCCGCCCCAATGCCTCTCAAGATCGCCGATAAATCGCTCGAGGACGTATCATAGCTGACGGAACAGGGGGCCACCCCAAACTCGGCCCCCTGTGTGATCAAGTATCAAGGTCACTGACCGAATATTTCCGGTCAGTGAGTTCTTTGATCAGTGTGCGGGCGGGGGTGTGGCAGTCTTCACCCACTCGGAATAGGCGTTCTTCCCGAGACCCACACCTTCGCCAGGCATCAACGTCATGTCGTCAAGAAGTGCACCAAAGTAGCGTGCACTTTCATCGACCTTGATTTCTCGACTATCACCGATCTGGCGAAGGTACTTCCCAACGGCATCCGAGATGCGAATCGGCTCCGGACCTGCAATCTCCGCAACACCGTTAAGTGGCTTGGCCAGAACGAACTCCGCGAGCAATTCCGCCACATCTTCTGAATAGATAGGCTGCATCATAACAGGAGAGAGGTGAACCTTATCGCCCTGAGCACCGGACTGAGCGATGCCAAACATGAACTCGAAAAACTGTGTGGAATGAACCAGTGTGTATGGGATACCAGATTCCTTGATAAGCACTTCCTGAGCCAACTTGGCCCGAAAATATCCGCTTTCCTGTAAACGCTCAGTGCCAACCACTGAAAGAGCAACATGATGCCGTATCCCGGCGGCCGCTTCAGCGGTCAGCAGATTGCGGCCCGACGTCTGGAAAAACTCCATGACTGCCTTGTCTTCAAATGACGGAGAGTTGGCGACATCAACAACCACCTGAGCGCCAGCAAGAACCTCGGCAAGCCCCTCACCCGTGATAGTATTAACGCCCGACGCTGGCGACGCGGCAATTACTTCGTGGCCCTTCGCCTGAAGGCGCTTGACCAGTTTAGAGCCGATGAGGCCCGTTCCACCTATTACGACGATTTTCATTTTTCGCTCCTTGGCATTGGACGTGGTTGGGAGATGTGCACCGATTGTCGGCGCAGCTGTTGGATCAGTTGGACCCAACCTATCGAAGGCGCGTCAGGCCTGACGACAAGGCATTATCGCAAGGCCCGCCTTACGCAATTCAGGTATCTGTGGACATCACAGCAACCGCTAGGTCTTCGAAGGTTGGCGATCACCGCCCGTTTAAACTGTATGCGATCAGCTAGCTGGCGATAGCTAAACGTAAGTTAGGGATCAAAGCGCGATCCTCGATCGAAGATGAATACTCGGCCGTCAGGAGCGGAAAGATAAGCCGCCGACAAGCACCAGCCTGGTGTCGACCAACCAGGCTGGTGCTTTTAGATTGGGACCATCAGGAACTTGCGACGGGGCTCAGCTACGCTGAATATATTCGACTTTCCGCACGAGGTCAGCTAGCGAGCGGCTCTGCATCTTTCGCATTACGCTCATGCGATGAAGCTTCACAGTCATCTCACTAATACCCAGTTGGTAGGCCACCTGCTTGTTCATCAAGCCGCTCACCACGGCGAACATGACCTCGCGCTCGCGGGGTGTTAGGGCATTGACCAACGCACTGATACGATCGAATTCGGCATCCACCTTGCGCCGTTCGCAATCTAGATAGATGGCGTGATCAATAGCTTCCAGGAGATCCTGATTGGAAAAAGGCTTGGTGATGAAGTCGACAGCACCGGCTTTCATTGCCTTAACGCTGGTTGAAATGTCCGCAAAGGCAGTGAGGAAGATCACAGGAAGGCGGCTGCCCAGCGAAATCAGCTGATTTTGCACGTCCAGTCCCGTCCCACCAGGCATCCGAAGGTCAACGACCACGCAACCTGGCGCATCAGTGTCTGCCGTATTGAGGAAGTCGATGCCATTCGAAAACGCTGAAGCCCGTTTCTTGGTGAGCAGAAACAGATCCAACAGCGCTTCTCGCATTTCCTCGTCGTCATCGACCACGTAAACGATTGGTTCGACGGTGCGTTCAAGATGGTTTTCAGAACTTTGCATGGCGCGTCCCCAATATGTCCTAGATTTATTCGGTTCCGCCGGAAAGCGTTCGTCCCCCGATCCGAGAACCAGGCGGCCAAACGACGAACTCGCACCCACAAGTGCGCCTTTTCGTAGCAACGCAGCCGTATTTTACCACGGCATGACCTCGTGGGAACCTTAAACCTTGGTTTAGGTGCGACGCCAAGCCAAGTTAATCGCAGGATGTGAAGCTCACGGATTGCTATCGTCGCTACCCGGTTTGGGGTCGATAAGAGTTACTCGACCCTACAAGAGACGCTCGTCCTTCGAACCACATCGGTCAACCCAACCCATCGTTTAATCGACCTGAGTTTCTCGCTGCCTACTATCGGCCAACTCGGAAGCAATGGAGAGTATTATGAAAGTGGTCGTGGTAGGCGCAAGCGGAACCATGGGTTCAAAAATAGTCGGGGCGTTGAAACGTAATGGAATTGACGTTGTAGAGGCGTCTGGGAGGACCGGGGCGAACGCCCTGACTGGCGAGGGCCTGGACGCCGCGTTCTCGGGAGCCGACACAGTCATCGACGTCACCAATTCGGGGGCCTTTGGTACTGGAGACTCACTCGCATTCTTCAAACAGGCAGGTCAGCACTTGCTTGCAGCCGCAAAATCCGCCGGTGTTCGACATTACCTTGCGCTTACCGTCGTTGGATCAGACAGACTCGTGGAAAACGACTACTTTAGAGCTAAGCTAGTGCAGGAAAATCTCATCCGCTCCTCTGGTATCCCCTACACCATCATTCGCTCAACCCAGTTTTTCGAATTCCTGGCTGGAATAATCGACACATCTGCCGTGGATGGTGCTTTGAAGCTGCCGCAGCTAAGGCTTCAACCCATTGCGGCCGACGAAGCCGCAAACTGGATTGCTAAGTTTTGCGCGAAGAAGGCTACAGATTCTATAGTCGAATTAGGCGGTCCTGTTTCCACGCTGCTAACTGATCTCGCGAGGGAGCTTCTAACCGCCACGGAAGACAACCGCCCTGTGGTCACCTCACCGGACGCGTTGTACTTTGGTGTTGCTACGACCCTAGAAGCCTTGATTCCCCATCAGATTGCCGCTGCGGGCAGACTGACCTACCACGATTGGCTGTCTCGGACTATTTACGAATAGACCGGCAAGGCCGGAGGCAGCTCGTGCCTCCGGCCCGCACCCTCAAAAACGGATCGTCGCTGGGATTCTTCGAGCAGACATATTCCGTGCTTCCAGGTAGGCCCAGGTCGTCGCGGCGATGCCGAAGATGGCCGGGAGGCTTACCGCGGGGAAATCCCGGACAAGGACAGACGAGGAGCAAATGCCCACTGCAACCTCCCAAAGATGGAACGTTGCGTGCGCAATTAGCCACAGTGTCGCGGCCCCCCACAGTTCGATGCGGCGTTCCGTCTTGAATGTACCAATGATGTATGCCAGCGCGATAAAGCCCTGAATGATCCCGATGTCACGGACGAAATGCTGGTTGTAAAATCCCGTGTCAGTCACGCCCGGAACGAAGTAGTACCACCCTTCCGGATCATAGAGCATGTGAAGCGACAACCATCCGGCCAAAAGGACATTGAACCAGACCATCGTGAGTAAGCTATATTTGAGGATTTTCATTTTCGACTCCTGCGGTTGAATAGCAGTGAGGCTAGCACCAGGCCTTTCTTCGTTCTTCCCAAACGAAGGTTTAAGGTTTGCCGTATCGGCCGCGGGGAGAGTGAAACAACTCAACCCCGCGCCTTTAGAGCGTCACTTCGCCGAGGACACGGCCTGCTCTATAAGTTTCGTGACCTCGCCTGGATGCGAGATCATCACCACGTGAGAACCTCCCTTGATAGAAACCGTCTTCCGCGACTTTGCACGTTCTGCCATCCACTGAAGGGTTTGCGGCGGGATGTTCTTGTCTTCAGCGCCGTAAACGAACCAAGATGGGATCGTCTTCCACGCAGCGTTCGGTGCGGGCTCAGCCAGCGCCGCGTTTGATATAGGTCGTTGGGCCACCGCCATCAGCCTCGCCTCTGCGATCGGAACGTCGGCGGCGAACTGGTCGGGAAACTTACCCTGATCGATATACAAGTCCTGATCGCCACCGGCCTGTTCTACAGGCGGGGCGAGAGCTGGTCCGAGAGTGCTGCCTGGAAACTTACCGGACAGATCAAGCGCAGACTCGCCCTTCTCTGGAGCGAACGCGGCAACGAATACCAGCGCTGTGACGTTGGAACTGCTGGCAGCCGCTTCGCTGATAACTGAGCCGCCGTAAGAATGGCCGACGAGAACTACCGGACCTTCGACCTGCTTTAGGACCCTCGCGACGTACTCGCCGTCCGATTTCACGCCGCGCAAGGGGTTCGCGACGGCCAACACTTTGTATCCGTCCTTTTCCAGGCGAGAAACGACATGGTTCCAGCTAGATGAGTCAGCGAAAGCGCCGTGGACTAACACGACGGTGGGTTTGTGGGTTCCGGCAAGGCCGGGCAGCGCAGAGGCAGCGTAAAGAGAAGCCGCCAAAGCAAATCTTGCGATCTTGTGCATTTGCAATCCTTTTGATCGGTAGTGAGACTGGCCCAGCCGCCTTCTACAGGCCGTTTGATGGGTCAGCGGAGTTGCCCTACGTCGGCGTTTGTTACGGAAGACGGCGCAGCTAGACTGCTTTCAATGGGCCCTGCCCTGCAACCTAAACATAAGTTTCCACACGCCAGAGACAGACTTGCTGGTCTGCAATCTAGTCACGGGTTACCAACGCTTGCATTTAGCTTCGCAAGCGTTGATTTCGTGCTGAAGCGCAACTGATACGTGCTGCTGGACATCTCATTCATCGGTCGCTTTCAAAGTAATCTGATACTTTGACCTCGCGGTAACTAGTGCGCTCCACCGCCCGCTAGGTGGTCAGGTTTCTTAAGCAAAAGGCTCGCGACGAGGGCGATAACTAGGGCGACACCCAAGACGAAAAACGTGTCGCTAAACGCCATGATATTCGCCTGCTTCCTGATCTTCAGAGCAATCACGACTACGGCTTTTTGAGTAGCTAATGCCTGATCGGAAACTCTGTGGCTCATGAAATAGGACGTCAGTTTGGCCACACTTGTTCGCGTCGCGTCGTCGAAAGCACTGATCGAATTCGTGATTATGTTTGAATGATACTGCTCACGCTTCGACAGGAAGGTTTGCAGCGAGGCAATGCCTACCGCACCGCCCAGATTTCTCATCATGTTGAAAAGCGCCGAAGCTGACCCCGCGTTCTCCGGTTCGATCCCTGCTGTCGCTACTGCAGACAGCGGGGCGAAGACGAGCGCTTGTCCAATTGCTCGGACAATGTTTGGCCAGAACAGTTGATCACTCGCATAGTCGCCAGTCATGTAGATATTCATAAAGTTTGATATTGCGAAAAGCGCGAAGCCAACGACGATGACCGCCCGCACGTCGAACCTTTTCATTAGCCTCGGGACCAAAGGTATCAGCAACAATTGGGGTATGCCTGTCCAAGCAAGAACCAACCCGATCTGCTCAGCATTGTAACCCTGGATACGGGTGAGATAGATTGGGAGCACAAACACAGAGCCGTACAGTGCCATTCCCAACATGAAATTGGCGACGATCCCGAAGCCGAAGTTCCTTCTTAGAAGCAGCCTCAAGTTTAGAAGCGGATGCTTGGTTTTGAGTTCAATCGCTAGGAAAAGGCCGAGCGAGACAGCCGCAATCACCGAAAGACGAACGATAAAATCGGAACCGAACCAGTCTTCTTTGTTTCCTTCCTCGAGCACTGTCTGGAGTGCTGCCAACCCAATAGACATGGTTATAACTCCGGGCCAGTCGCCCTGAGACAAAAGCTTGAGGTTCATTGGTGATGGATCAAGCGATGCCCAGAGCATCCCAATCATGATAGAACCGGGAATCAAATTCACGTAGAAGATGTACTGCCAACCATAATTTTCGGTAAGGTAGCCACCAATAGTCGGTCCGATTGCGGGCGCGAAGGTGGCCGATAACGCAAACAGTGCCAAGCCTACCGATTGTTTTGATTTTGGAAGCAGCGTGATGATGATCGTAAAAGCCATCGGTATCAGCACGCCTCCGGAAAACCCCTGTATGGCACGCAACACGATCATCTGCTGAAGGTTAACGGCGAAGGCACAGGCAACCGAGAAGGCCAAGAACAATATGGCGTTGACCAGGAGGTATTTCCTTAGCGAAAAGACCTTTGCGAGCCATGCACTCAGCGGAATGACGATAATTTCGGCGATCAAGTAGGAAGTCGAAATCCAACCGCCGTCGTCCTTTCCTGCACCAATTGCCCCCTGAATGTCAGCTAGTGATGCGTTCACAATCTGAATGTTCAGGACGGCCATGAAGGCTCCGAGGGTAGAGCCGACAACGGCAACCCACATGCGCAATGAACTCATATGCTCGTTTGTGCTCGCGCTTGTACGCGAGACTGGCGTGGCGGCCGCCTCGGCTGATGACACGTCTTTATCCTCTCGGCCCGGCCCCATTGAGAGCCGCCGAATTTATTGTTGATGTTCCAGATCGACGGCTTGGAAGTTAGTGCGTCTCTGCGTTCGAGATCTGCTCGGCCTTGGTGTCAATCTCGGGTTCTACGGACATTCCCGCTCGGAGGCCGCGTTCAAGGCCCGCCTGATCGATGACGATCTTCACGGGAATGCGCTGAACGATTTTGGTGAAGTTTCCGGTGGCGTTGTCTGGCGGTAGCAGCGAGAATTCAAGGCCGCTTGCGGGCGATATGCTATCGACGCGGCCCGTAAAATCCAGGTCAGGAAAACTGTCAACTTTGATCTTCACCGCTTGCCCCGGGCGAACGAATGTAAGCTGTGTTTCCTTGAAGTTGGCGACGATATACACCGAATGAAGCGGGACCACTGCCATCAGCTGGGTGCCAGCGTTTACAAACTGTCCAACTCGAATCGATCGAGCACCGATGGTACCGTCGACTGCCGCAATGATGTTGGTGTAGGACAGATTTAGCTCCGCCTGTCTTGCCGCCGCAGCAGCCCTGTCGCGCTGTGCCGTCGCCTGCAGACGTTGCGTCTCAAGAACGGGAATTTTGTACTGCGCCGCAATCAGCGCGGCTTGGTCTCTTTCAACCGCCGCCTCCGCTTGGTCATGAACAGACTGACTTTGCTCGACACGCGACTGTGTTCCAGCACCGCTGGAAATGAGCCGTGCGTTTCGGCTTGCATCTGACTTGGCAAAGGTCAGGGACGCTTTGGAAGCATCAAGTGATGCTTTTGCCTGTTCGATCACTGAACCTTGAAGGTCAATCTGGGCGTCGATGTTGGTAATTGCCGCCTCTGCCGCGCTCACGTCCGCCTTGGACTGAGCGAGAGCCGACTGAAAATCGCGATCGTCGATTCTGGCGACGATCTGACCAGCCTTAACGACGTCGTTGTCGTTGACTAAGACTTCCTTGATGTAACCAGCGACCTTGGGGGCAACGGAAGTGTAGTCGGCTTTGACGTATGCATCGTCGGTAGATTCGACGAAGCGCCCTACCGTCCAATAACCGTAACCAAGATAAAGAGAATAAGCTGCACCCGAAAGCAGTACCGTGCTGACGATGACCTTTTTCAAACTAGATTTGCGAGCTCCCCCATCAGCAACGAGCTTTTTCTCATTCAAAGGCGATGACTCTTCGAGCTTCTTGTTGTTCGTTTCGGCGGGGGCCCCAAAGGCCTCTTTGCGGGGCAGTTCGACCACTTTAATCTCCTTTAGCAGCTTGGCGCGCACGGCGCTTAGCCGACCTTTTTGAACTGGTCAGTTCGATCTGATAATAGCTCGAATCCAGCAAGGATCTTTCGCCCAGCGCGGATAATCCTTCTCTAGGCTACAAGCCGCCGGTCGGCGTTCGCCGTCCGGCGGGAATTTCCTGAGCTAGATGCTCTCTCGCTTTGTTATTATGACGAGCGTCGACCTCCCTTGGAGCTGCCTTTCAGCTGAATGCTAGCAATGGCAGCAATGCAAAGTCCCATCACGACGTGGATCCACATCGGGGCGCCAGACACGCCGAAGCCGAGGAGGAAAGGCGCGATGAGGGTCCAGCAGCCGAGACTAAGATTCGACCACTCCGCCCACACGCCATAACGGCTGAGCGCAACAGCAGAAAAACTCATTACGAGTACGCCAACGATTACCGCATTCCAGGCCGCAGCGGGGGTGTCCCGAAAATAGAGAGCGCAGCAGGCCATGCATACACCCAACAGTACGTTCGTCCATTCCAAGGCTTTGCTCGGCAGTTCATTTTTCATTATCTTGTACCTATTCCACATTGAGATTAGATAGAGCCGTAGTAACGTTCGGCGCTACCCTAGTTTTATTTACGATTGAATTGAAATCATCAATAAAACGTATGTATAGCTTCGCTGGAATAGTGTTTATTGTTGCGCTTTGTATTTATTAGATTTCAATGCATTTGCCGCAGCCGATATTTTGTCGATGTATTTCTCCCAACACAGCTACAGCGGCGAACCTCACACGTCGAAATGCCGGTCACCGACTGGCAGAAATTTTGGTTATTACAATCTTAGAAATGATGAGTGCTGGCGCAGCGAACAGGAAGAAAGCCGCGACCGCAAAGAAAGCGGAATTGAAAGCAATCAGCATAGATTGGTGCACGACTTGTTTTCCCATGAGCAGTGTTGATGCTTTCATCGCTGCGCCTGCCTCCATACCATTCATAGTTAGGTACTTGGCGGCCGACACCACACGTTCTAGGACCTCGACACTGCCCGGCGTGATATGTGCGGCCAGCACAGCGCGATTTTGTGCTGTTTCGTTCTCGATGAACGTCTGAAGAAATGACACCCCAACGAGACCGCCAAAAAGGCGTCCTATGTTGAACAGGGCAACACCAGAGGCAACCACCGCTCGGTTCAAGTCGAGGAGTGTGATCAAAGTGATCGATAGAAACAGCAGTCCCAGCGATGCCCCTCGGAGCAGAACCGCAGGCAACATATCAGGCATCCCGCTGCCGCCGGTAGAACCAGACAGCATAAGCATTGACGATATCAATCCAAGGATTCCGAAAGGCACGGTCACTACGGGAGGCAATCTCAGCCGACTGATGAGGATTGCCGCCAGGATCAGCGTTGAGACGAACATGACCGTGCTCGGTAGCAGCAGCATTCCGGCAGCTGTAGGTGTCATTCTCAGCATTGAAATCGCGAACGAGGGGATTAGAAAACCACTCCCCATCAGGGCAAAACCAGCGGCAAAACTAGCGAGGAAGCCGAATGTGAAGCCTGGGTCCTGGAAGACGTCAAAATTCAGCAACTGTGCCCTGCGGGGCTGGGTTCGTCCCGCCGACAGAACAAAAGCTAGAAACGCCGCTGCCCCCAGAGCGATGCATGTCGCTATGGTTTCGTCTCGATGCCAGTCCCATCGGTTTCCCTGCGACAGCACAAAGGACACGCAGAAAGCAGCCAATGTCAGAAACAGGAACCCGCGCATGTCGGGAGTTGTCAGTGGCTTTTGATCCGTCGTCTCGGTGTCTGACATGATAAGCAAAGCAGACGCGGTCGCGCCGATCGGCAGAACCGAGAGAAACACGGTTTCCCACGAGTGATTGTCCAGCATCCAACCGTGTAGATATGGCGCAAGCGTTGCCGGAGCGACCACTGCACCGATCGCGAAAATAACTTGGATAAAGGGCTGGCTTCGCCTCTGGAAGGACGTCAGGAGTAGCGTCTGACCGCAAACAAGCAGGATTCCCCCCGCCCCGCCCTGGATTACTCGGGCGAGTGAAAGAACCGTTAGGTCCCGAGAGAATGCAGCGATGGCACATGCCAAAGTCATGACAACAGTTGAGAGAGTTAGGGCACGTCGTAAATGACGCGAGGACGCCAGCCACGCTCCTGCGGCAAAACCAACCAGCTTCGCGGCCGTATATCCGAAATCCAAAAAGGCGAACTCATCCGGCGACGCGTGCACGTCGCTCATCATATCCAATCGGGCGATCGACAATACCGAGCCGGTCACTGCCTCAGTCAGCGACGCCAAGACGACACCGATCAGCATGCACAGCACTCCAATGCGCTTGCCTCTATCTGTCATCGAAATCTCCTCCGCTCGTACGCATAGTGAGATGCTCTTGAAGAGCGTGAATCGTAGGTATTTGGAGTGTCATGATCGCCATCGCTTGAGAATGCGCAATTAAACGCAAGGACTATTCGCTCATAGCGGATAATAGGATAGAATGACCCAGGTGCTTTGCGCACCTCAACTCACTGGGCTGGCACTGCCTCGGAGACTTCATGGACCGCTTGAAAAGTTTAAACGTCTTTGGAAAAGTCGTGGAGCATGGCGGATTTTCCGCTGCGGCGCGTGCAATGAACATGTCGGTCACGATGGTGGCCACACATGTTCAGTCCTTGGAAGACAGGCTGGGGGTCCGATTGCTGAACAGGACAACCCGCCGCGTCTCCCTCACGGAAACCGGGCGATTTTATTACGAGCGGTCATCTCAAATCCTTGCGGATTTAGAAGAGGCGGATCTAACAGCCGGTGCACTTACATCATCGCCCCGCGGTGTCCTGAAGATCTATTCAACAATAGCGGTTGTGCGCTTTATTCTTCCCGTGATCGACGAGTTTCTAGCGCTCTACCCTGATGTTTCGTTAGACCTCAACAGTGGGGAACGGATGGTCGATCCAATTGAGGATAGCTATGATTTGGCCATCCGCACCATTCCTTCCCCGGATTCCGGGTTGATTTCGCGAAAGTTGACATCATGGCGTCATGTTCTGGTCTGCTCGCCTTCCTATCTTGACCGTTATCCCGAACCTGCTGAACTGGCCGATCTGACGCAGCATAATTGCCTCAGGTATAGCTATTATCCGCACGGGGACGACTGGCAATTCGAAGATGAAAAGGGCGAGCGAACTCAGGTTCGTGTTGCCGGGTCAGTTCTCTCTAACAGTGCGGAAACACTCAGATATCTTGCAGCAAACGGTAGGGCTTTATGGCTAGCCCCCAGCTTTGTCGTATCGGAAGACCTGGCGGCGGGCCGTCTGGTTCGCGTCTTAACCCGCTATCGAGGAATAGAGTTCGCTATCAACGCCATATATCCAAATCGAAACCACCTCCCGACGAAAGTGCGGCTGTTCATAGATTTGCTTGCCGAAGGTTTTTCCGACCATCGCAAATGGATGACTTGATTGCCTTGCCAAAGATAGATCACACTCCGTGCGCCGAGAAGTGAAGCATCGAAGTCTGTAGGCCAGCGCCATCACCGTCTACGGCGACACTAGCCGAGCCACCTGCGGCCGTGCTCCTAAAAACACTTGGAAGCCACTAGCCAACTGAGCCCACATCCAAGTTC
Organism: Rhizobium sp. CECT 9324; assembly: GCF_918741265.1. NCBI lineage: Bacteria > Pseudomonadati > Pseudomonadota > Alphaproteobacteria > Hyphomicrobiales > Rhizobiaceae > Rhizobium > Rhizobium sp. CECT 9324. The sequence continues at coordinate 2,565,517 of NZ_CAKKMZ010000001.1, forward strand.
ATCTCGAGGGCCGTTGCTAGACCTTCTCCATACTCCGGATCAGCTCGGCGGCAGTTCTCGATATGACGCGCCTTGATGGCAGCCGACACGCCGGACATTGAACGGGCCGTGTTTAATAGGAGTGTCAATTTCTGCTTCGGCGACATGAGACGGTAGAGATTGCCGGGCTGCTCGAAGTGATCTTCTTCCAACCGGTGATCATAACGATCTGCGTAGTGGCCGCTCAATTCGAGCGGCGGCTCGCGAAAGTCCGGCTGCTCGGTCCATGCGCCCTTTGAATTTGGAACATAGCTCGTCTGGTTCCCGTAATTGCCGTCGACTCTCATCGCACCGTCGCGGTGGAATGAGTTATGCGGACAACGTGGTGCATTAACAGGGATCTGATGGTTGTTTACGCCCAGCCGATAGCGAGCGGCATCCCCGTAGGAGAAAAGGCGGGCGTGAAGCATCCTGTCGGGGGAGAAACCCAAGCCCGGAACGATGTTTGCGGGCGTGAAGGAAACCTGCTCGACCTCAGCAAAAAAGTTTTCAGGGTTCCAATCGAGTTCCAGCACGCCGACCTCGATGAGTGGAAACTCAGCATGCGGCCACACTTTGGTTAAATCAAACGGATTGTGGTAGTGCGCTTTCGCCGCATCTTCCGACATGACCTGGATGTACATGGTCCACCGCGGAAAGTCTCCGCGCTCGATGCTTTCGAAAAGATCGCGTTGATGGCTCTCGCGATCACTACCGATGAGCTCTGCGGCTTCCTCATCCGATAAATTTTCAATCCCCTGCTGAGATTTCAGTGTGAATTTCACCCAGGAACGCTCGTTCGCTGAGTTGACCATGCTAAAGGTATGGCTGCCGAACCCGTGCATATGCCGAAAGGTTTTCGGAATGCCGCGATCCGACATTACAATTGTAACCTGGTGCAGCGCCTCGGGTAGAAGGCTCCAGAAATCCCAATTGTTCTCCGCACTCCTCATCCCAGTGCGCGGATCTCTCTTCACTGCATGATTCAGGTCGGGGAACCTGAGTGGGTCACGGAAGAAGAATACGGGTGTGTTGTTGCCGACAAGATCCCAATTGCCCTGCTCTGTATAGAACTTGATGGCGAATCCACGGATGTCTCTTTCTGCATCGGCCGCACCGCGCTCGCCTGCGACTGTTGAGAAGCGGATGAAGATCGGGGTTTCTTTGCCCCGCTCGGAGAATAGAGCTGCCTTGGTATAGCGCGTTATGTCGGCGGTCACTTTGAACGTTCCGTAAGCGCCAGCTCCTTTCGCGTGCATTCTCCGCTCAGGAATTACCTCACGATCGAAATGCGCCAACTTCTCGATCAACCATATATCTTGAAGCAGTGCTGGCCCTCGGGGTCCTGCAGTTTCAATATTGAAGTTATCGGCGACTGGCGCGCCTGCCGCCGTTGTCAGTTTGTCCTGAGCCATATCACTGTCTCCGAGTTCAAGTCGGCGGCAGTAGGCCACGTCGCCTTTGGAGAGAATAGCTATACGGTTGTTTGGGGAAGCGGGCGTACGCTGTCGTCGTTTCAACAGGGTGTCGGCGTCAAATGGTTGCGGTTGCAACGCAAGCCTCGAATGCGTGTTTTTCGCAAGCCCGAAGCAAGCCTTTGCCCGGAAATTGCAATTGGAAACACACCAATTGAGGGATGGATGATGAAAATAGGTTCCGACAATTCAATTTACGGCCTTTTCGTGCCTCAGACACGGAAGGCACCACCGAATGCTGATCAGAAAATGGATGTAGTACCGCAGCCCCGACAAAACACACCGGAGATGAAGTCTCCTGGGCAGTTGATTTCCGACTTCCACGATCGCCTGACCAAACAACAGTTGGACTGGGCCGACGCCAATAAAGACGGGAGTGTCACAAAGGACGAGTACCTGGATGGTCAGGCTCGACTGGCCCAGGCGAATGGCAGGCCATATGATCCCGCTCAAGCAGAGAAGCATTGGGCGACACTTGATCCAACGGGAAAGGGTTCCCTTGACAAAGACGAGTTGGACGAGGGGCTACGGCAATTGCTCCCAGTCAGCGCCGGGCATTTGAGCGCTGACTATGCGGAGCGTCTCCGTATCTGGAGGTCTTAGAAGACAGTCGAGAAAAAAGGGCCGTCCTCGGCGGAGGACGGCCCACTAAGCGGACGGGGCGTCCGCTCGCCTCTGGGGGAGAGGCCCGAGGTTGATCACATAGCTTGGGAGAAAGGATCGCAACCTCGAGAATCTGACAATATCCGAAACTGCCCTATCCCGTAACTATACGTCTGTTTGGGTACCACCCTTCCTTTGGAAGGAGGCAAAGTTACCAAGCGACCTGCTCACAGAGATGCAATTTCAATGACAGCATCAATGAAGGCTTGGGGTGCCTCCTGTGGTAGATTATGCCCTGCACCCGAAATCACGTGATGCTTTCTATACCCACTGAATTTGTTAGCGGTGGCTGTGCCATCGGTAGCTGGGACCACACCGTCACGATCTCCATCAAGCGTCACCGTGGGAACACGTATCACTGGATGTGTGGCGAGTTTTTCCTCGATCTCGTCGTAAGCGGAAAATCCACCCGCACCGCCCAAACGGTGACGGTATGAGTGAACGACTACATCGACGTAGTCCGGATTATCGAATGACTTCGCGCTTCGATCAAAAGTCTCGGCATCAAAGTCCCACGTTGGTGAGTTATCTCGCCACATAATCCGGGCAATGTCCTCTCGGTTCTGGGCTAGCCCTTTTCTGCCTCGCTCCGTCTGCAGATAGAATTGATACCAGAAACCTCGCTCGACGCGAGCAGGCGCGGGCTCACCCGCCTTGGCAATGTTCTGGATGAGATAGCTGTTTACCGACACTAACCCCCTGCATCGTTCGGGCCAGAGTGCTGCTCCAACACAAGCGGCTCGTCCGCCCCAGTCGTAACCGGCAAAAATAGCTTGCTCGATGTTAAGCGCATCCAACAGATCTATGAGATCGTTACCTATTGCAGCCTGCTGACCTGAGCGTGGTGTATCTGGATCAAGAAAAATGGTGGAACCATGACCTCTAAGGTGTGGAACAATCACCCTGTACCCCTGCCTCACCAGCCCAGGCGCCACGTCCACATAGCTGTGCACATCATAGGGAAATCCATGTAGCAGCACCACAACTGGACCGCTCAGCGGACCAGCGTCATAGTAGCCGACGTTAAGGACCCCAGCATTGATTTGCTTGGCGGCGTCAAACAAGTTCACCTCCCCAGTCATATTGCTGGGCGCAGCTCGCGCCGATCCGATTGTGCCGCTCAGACTCGTTACGGCGGTGCCGAGGAGAAAGGTGCGCCTGTCCACGTTGAAAATCCTATTCCTTATGACTCTCAAGGCAATAGAACAGCGCTGCATATCGCTAGCCAGCTATACACTGGTTGGAGCTATAAAAGACCGTTGTGATTTTTGTCTTTCAAATTGACCTGAGACCCAATTTCCCTCCAGTTTTCGAGAGAGTCTTGGGTTTTCAATCTGGCCTCATGCGGCCTGTTTTTCCATAGCCATTTTCGTTGCGAACTCGCTGGGGGTGATATTGCCCAGCGACGAGTGGGGTCTGTTTCTGTTGTAATCCTCCTTCCATGCAGTGATTGCGGCGCGGGCCTGAGCGAGCGACGAGAACAGCGTCTCATTCAGGCACTCGTCGCGGAAGCTGCCGTTGAAGCTTTCAATGAGGCCGTTTTGCATCGGCTTGCCGGGGGCGATGTAATGCCATTCGACCTTGGTCTCCTGGCACCATTTGAGGATGGCCATGCTGGTCATCTCCGTGCCGTTGTCCGAGACGATCGTCCTCGGTTTTCCGCGTCTGGCGATGAGACTATCCAGTTCACGGGCAAGCCTTGCGCCTGACAGGGATGTATCGGCGACCAGGCATAGGCATTCGCGGGTGAAGTCGTCGACAACCGCCAGCACCCGGAAGCGGCGACCGTCGGTGAAGGCATCGCTGACGAAGTCCAAACTCCAGCGCTCGTTGGGGCGTGACGGCAGAGCCAGGGGACGTCTCGTTCCCAAGGCCCGCTTTCGGCCGCCGCGTTTGCGCACCGTCAGCTTCTCCTCCCGATAGAGACGTCGAAGCTTCTTCAGGTTCATGACGATCCCCTGACGGTCGAGCATCACGTGGATACGGCGATAACCGAAGCGGCGGCGCTCGGACGCCACCTTTTTCATTGCCTCCCGAATGGACGCATCGTCAGGCCGCACGCTGCGATATCGCATGCTCGACCGATCCACCGATAGAACCTCGCACGCCCGACGCTGGCTTACTCCATGCTGCGCACAGACGTGAGCCACCGCATCTCGCTTCACATCGGGCGTCACCATTTTTTTGCAGCGACATCCTTCAGGATCGCATTGTCCAGCATGGCCTCGGCGAGCAGCTTCTTCAGCTTGGCGTTCTCGTCCTCAAGCGCCTTCAGCTTGCGGGCATCCGACACGTCCATGCCGCCATACTTCGCCTTGTATTTGTAGAAGGTTGCATCCGAGATGCCGTGCTTGCGGCAGACATCGACGGTCTTCGCGCCAGCCTCCTGCTCCTTCAATATCCCGATGATCTGTTCTTCCGTGAACCGTGAACGCTTCATTCGTCCGTCTCCTGGTTGTGACGGACTCTACCAAATTCTGGAGGAAGTTCAGGGTCTCAGGTCAAAATGACGGATTACAGGAGGGAGGGATCTGCGGGAGAGGACGTTCTATCCGGCCCATGATCGTCACTGCTGTAAAAGCGTACAGCCGCTCGATGAGCTTGCTAAGCCTCCCTCGAAAGCTCTACTTATCGAGTGCTCAGTCGCCTCAATCATCCTCTTGTTGATTGCCGCCGAGATTGGACCAAAAGGAAGTTATCCGCGTTTCTTAAAGGCCCGGGATCGTCTTGGTCAGTTCGGCAATAAAATCACAGAAGCGCCGAACGCGTCCCGGCATCATTGAATCGAACGCGTGAATGACACTCAAGGGCTCAGTCGGTAAGCGTAGCTGTGGCGAGATATTCACCAGTCGCCCGTCATTCAACTCGTCCTGAACAACGCATCGCATGAGTAGAGCCGCCCCTAGGCCATGGATAGCAGCCGCACGTAACGCCTGACCTGTGTCGCAATCTACTCTCCCTTCAGGAACGAACTGTTCGCCACCAAGAAAGACAATGGGTCTTGGATTGCCGTTAACGGCATATCGCGCGAACGGAAGGCGTGAGGCTTCTTCGACTGAACGCGGCTTGCCGTGCTTTTCGACATACGATGGTGAGGCGACAACAACCATCTCCACATCCGCAAGTTTTCGAACCTTCAGGTTGCCCTGTGAACTCCCCCCCACACGAAAAACGACGTCGTAGTCCTCTTTGATCAGGTCGACTTTCCGATCAGTGAGACTAACCTCAAGTTTCAACGCCGGAAACAGAGGTGCAAAGTCTCTGAAAATGGGGGTCGTGAAGAACCGTGCGAGTTCGCTGGGCATGCTGAACCGAATTCTGCCGCCCCAAGCGTCTTCACCTGAAGCGATCTCATCAGATGTATCCAGTTGGCGGAGAATAGGTGCGACCTTTTCGAAGAGTTTTTGACCCTCGGACGTCAGGGTCAAGGCCCTGGTGGATCTCAGGAAAAGCCTAGCGCTCACCAACGCCTCCAGCCTCCCGACACCCTTCGAGACTGCAGACGGAGACGTTTTCAGTATTTTGGCGGCCGCACTAAACGAGCCAGTTTCAACGGTTCTGACAAAGGCGATCAAGCCTGGTGTCTCATGAAGCAGATTGGGCATTCGAACCTCTTAGGCACATATCATTTGCTCACGGAACCACTAATGCGCAGAGGCAACGAGCATTACCTCCATTTTGTACCAAATATGGAGTTGAAAATGAGTACTCTCGAAGGAAAAGTCGCCGTCATCACAGGTGGTAACAGCGGCATCGGAAAAGCCACAGCCAAACTCTTCGCAAAGAAAGGTGCCCAAGTTGTAATCACGGGCCGACGCAAGGAAGTGCTTGAGCAAGCTGTGAAAGAGATTGGCTTCGGCGCAATCAGCATACAAGGCGATGTGGCCGAATTATCCCATCATCAGGCGGTCGCTAGCGAAGTTGCGAAGCGGTTTGGAAAAATCGATGTATACGTCGCAAATGCCGGGGTAATCGATCTGAAACCCTTCGCAGCGATCACCGAAGCAGACTACGATCGGCATTTCGCTATCAACACCAAAGGTGTCTTTTTCGGCGTTCAAGCTATCGTTCCTCACATGAATGATGGCGGAAGCATTACAATCACAAGTTCTTTGGCCGCCACTAAAGTTTTGCCAAACCATACCGCCTACGCGGGCTCCAAGGCTGCGTCAGCGGCATTCGCGAAGAACTGGGCGATCGAGTTAAAAGCTCGGCGCATCAGGGTAAACATCCTCAGCCCAGGGCCAACAGACACCGAAATTCTCGGAAAACTGGGAATTTCCGACGCTGAACGCGGTCCTTTCTTGGAGCATATGGCGAACACCATTCCAGCAGGAAGACTAGGCACATCGGACGAACTGGCCGAGGCCGCCCTTTTCTTGGCCTCGGACGCCGGAAGGTTCGTGAACGGGATCGAACTTCACGTCGACGGCGGAATGTCGCTCATCTAAATCTGGAAGGAAACAGCCAAATGACAAAGAGTCAAAATGCCGAAATTGTTGCCTTCATCGAAAAGCTTGCTGACACTGGAAGCAACTATCGCATGGACGAAATGGAAGCGCTTTACACTGACGATCTAGCATTCCTGGTTTTGACGCCGGAAGGTGGCATTGCTCGCTTCTCGAAAGAGGAAATGTTCTCCGAATTTCGTTCGCGTCGCGATGCCGGTGAGCAACCCCTTTCAACGGAGAAGCGCATACTTCACATCGAAGAGCAGGGTGATCACGCCACTGCCATTCTCTACCGTCGTATGAGCGAGCGCGCCGCTCCCGCGTTCTACGAGCTACGACTCAAGCGTATGGCTGATGACTGGAAGGTGGTTGGGGAGACCGTTCTGCCTTGGCCAGAACTGGACACCGTTCGGAGCTTCTTGCCTCCTCGCGAGCACTGACCCTATGCTGGGGGCGGTAGGTGCAGAGCCTCCGCCCCCAGCAAAGCCCACCTGACCTATTTATATACGCCAATTGAGCGCTACTTGGTTGGCGGAGCACCAATCTCGCCCTCGGCTTTTGGCCCGTGGGGATGTTCTTGATTGTGAGAGTGTGTCGCCTGATCGTTCCGCGCAGCCCCCACAAACCCGTTCACCCCGTAAAATGTGGCGTGCAATCCCCAATAGCCTGAAACGAAAACCACCAGAGCGGCAACCAACCCCACCGGGATGTTTCTCGGCTTGCTTTTGAAGAAGGCAAGGAAATGGGAGTCCCGACTGTGATCTGCCGCCACGGCTAGGATGATCGCCATAATCAGCCCGTGTCCAATGATCTCGATACGGCCAAACGGCCAGACAGCGGCTGTAAAGATAACAAAGAGGGCGATCGCGGACAGTCGGCGGATCAATGGCGTCCACAGCAATCCGAAGCCCATTGTGAATTCTGCGACGCCCGCCATCGGAATGAAAGCGTCACGAGGGAGTCCGAAGGTTAAGAAAGGCTTCTCAACAACCAATGGATAGAACCACTCCGGATAGGCGAACTTTTCTAAGCTCGACCACATAAGTGCGATCGCCAGCCCCCACCGTAAGGCCTCGAGCCTGTGGCTAGACCATTTCGGGTCCTTAGAGGCAGCGAGAAACAGGTATGCCGCGACCCCGAGGCCCAATGCAAGGTAGTCGAGCAAATGAAAAAGATCATAATCCCGTAGTGCGAGGAGCCATAGAAAGAGAATTCCGGCTCCCGCCAAAGGCATCGTCCAAGTCCAGAATACACACCAAGCAATTATCAACTGGACCCAGGACACCCACTCTGCTGGGGTTTTGAGATCAGGCGTCAGGTATATGCCACCGACGGAGAAAATCGAGATGAAAAACGCACCTATGATGGCCCGAACGTAATCGTCGATCCGCACCCACAAGAAGTTCGTGGCGCTGTCTAGGAGATCCAAGACACGCGCTCCTAGAGGCCGTTTCTCCAAAAACCCAAACACCAGGAAGAAGACAAGGACCAGAGAAATTCCGAGCCAAAACCAACCATCGCTCAATGTTTCTCCAACAGGCTGTGGAGGCGCTCCAACGATGTACGGAGCGAACCATTTCACATGGGCCTCCACCGGAGCACTAGCCCCAACAGTAAATCCAGTTGTGAGAAACCAAACATTTCGGCGGTCTCTTCGACTAAATTGCGTGAATTGCATGTGCATGCTTTCTCTTTTCTGCGCCCCTATAGGCAATCACCCTGCTTGGCACGCGCGGTGTCACAGCGGGTCGGATGAAACTTCCCCACACCGACGCGGAAGGATCACGCTCGACGTCGCATCTGAACTTGAAGGATCACGCTCGACGTCGCATCTGAACTTGAACGCATTGACGGCTAACCTGCCGCCCGATGTGTTGATCTGTCGTTTTCGGGAATCACGGTCATAGATCGATCAGACGATCCCAGCTGTTAAGCGATCAAGTTGCCAGGGGGCAGCCTCCAAAATTCTGGTGGACGGCGTTGGTGTCAGTGCCCGCGATGGCAAGGTCGCTCATCGAAGTTCATTTCATAAACACTGAGAATGACCGCGTCGCTACCCCGCGCTATCAACCCCGCCGTTCTCTGACAATGGGCACACAAGCCGATGAGCCAAGGACATCGAGTAAGCAGCGCTTCGACTGTCAAATATGGGGTCGCCTGCCGCAGTTATTCCAGCTGGAAGGCGCTCTGGATCGAAAACCGTCTCGTCGAGAGCATCCCCATCTACCGAGGGTAATATGTCCTCGACGACGAACCTGCCTACTTCAATCGTTTTCCGAGATTCCGGCCATGCAGTGGTCGGGTTATGAAGTGGATCAATTGGATGCGGCAATTGCAGTAAAACGCGCCATTCAACGGGACCACGGGAAAGGCGACGGGCCAGTTCATCATTTAGAAAATTGTCGGGAAATGACTTGAGCTCGTCCGCATCAAGCCCAACACGGCCAGCGAGAGGCTCAAATATCCACCTCGCGGAGTGCTTTGTGCCATCGGGATTGTCGAAGAAATACGTGTGCACAGCGAAGTAAGGAGCTGTGGCAAAGCTAACAGATGGGGGTGTCGCGGCAAGCCATCTGCGTTGCGCTTCACTATCTGTATGTGTCTTGTTGGACAAAGCAACTGCATCTGGATCGGGTTTTCCCGTTGCAGGGTCGATACGGCGGGCCGCAAGAAACGAGATGAATGCCTGGGGTGTAGCCGCAAAAAACATCGGAGCGCTGATCATAACGAGGACGAGATGTTCGCCGTTTCCCAGATTGACATCGATTGACATCCCACGGGCCGCATTTGCCTTGTCGGATACAGCTGGGTTTCCGCCCGCAATTGAGAAACGAACTGTGGCGGAGTGTTGGCCAGCGAAAAGGCGGCTCTGACCAAACTGCGCAGCTGTTGCTGAAGCGATGAATCGTCCAGTGGCGAAAATCCCCTTTGCGTGAGACGCCCGCTTGTGAGGGTGCCGGCCAAATGCACCAATTAGAGCATCCACCATTGCAGTACCAATCAACGGAATATCTTGAGTTTGCGACAATATTCTATCCTCATGTGCGGAAAAAACTGCGCACACAAAGTTGTCGGTTTGCCTCGCGCGTTCAACCCAAACATAAGTTTTACCGGGGGTTGCGAGTTCCCGCAGCGCTCGCTACCGACATATCTACAGGCAATACCACTGCTTCGCCGCTACCGCGCATCTAGCTACCATTCTGCTCAAACGATTCACCGCTGCATTCACTCAGAATGATTTGGCACTGTGAACGCAGAGTACGAGGATCTGATGGTTCGGACGACGATCAGCCAAGTCAATCCTGCGTTCTGGGCTATTTCCGCAGATGCGTGGTGGGCAATGCGGTCGTATACTTTACCTGCCCTAAGGCAAAGCTGGACCGGATGTTGGATACGCAGGGAATGGTCGTCAGCCGGTCTACCACGAGCGCCTGGTATTTCCTGAGATCCTCGACGACAACACGAAGAAGATAGTCGGCTTCCCCGGTCATCAGATAACATTCCATGACTTCAGGCATCGACCGCACCGCCTCGTCGAAGATGTCGAGCGATGCCCGGTCCTGTTGTTTCAACGAAATATGCACGAAGACGTTGACGGCGAGACCGAGCGATTGCGCATCCACGAGCGCGACCGTCCCCTTGATCACGCCGTTCTCCTTCAGGTCGTTGACACGCCTCCAGCAGGGAGAAGCCGACAGGCCGGTCGCTGCCGCGAGTTCCGCCGTACTGAGTTCGGCATTCTTCTGCAGCAGATCTAACAGCCTCAGCGTCGCGGGGTCATAAGTCACGGTCGGCATGAAATTTCCACTTTTCAGATCTCGTCGGCAAATCTTGCCGAAAAATGGGTAATGAGCAAGAGAGATAGACCAGTAAAACCGCGTCAAGGGTGATAGCTTTTTCACCACAATCGGGGAGGATGAGAGATGAAATCTGGTCTATCGCAAGAAAAACTCCAGATTCTGACGGATCTTGAACGTCAGGTGCTTTGGCATGCCTGCTGGATGATCCACAACGCCAACCACATCCGCGAAAAGGGCGAGGTGAAGGTGGGCGGCCATCAGGCCTCCTCCGCCTCGATGGTGTCGATCATGACGGCGCTGTACTTCTACACGCTCAGGCCGGAAGATCGTGTGGCAGTCAAACCGCACGCTTCGCCAGTCTTTCATGCGATCCAGTATCTGATGGGCAACCAGAGCCGAGAGAAGCTGGTCAACTTTCGCGGATTCGGTGGCGCTCAATCCTATCCGAGCCGCACCAAGGATACAGACGACGTCGATTTCTCCACTGGGTCGGTCGGATTGGGCGTGGCGATCACGGCCTTTGCCTCACTCATCCAGGACTATATCGACGCCAAGTCCTTATCATCGCCGCGCCCCATGGGCCGCATGATCGCACTCGTCGGCGATGCCGAACTGGATGAAGGCAACATCTATGAATGCCTGCAGGAAGGCTGGAAGCACGACCTGCGCAACACCTGGTGGATCATCGACTATAACAGGCAGAGCCTTGACGGCGTCGTGCGCGAGGGACTGTGGAAGCGCATCCAGGCCATATTTACGGCGTTCGGCTGGGACGTGAAAGTCATCAAATACGGCGCTCTGCAGGAGGCCGCCTATCGCGAGCCTGGCGGCGCGGCACTGCGCGACTGGATCGACCGCTGCCCGAACCAGCTTTATTCGGCGCTTGCCTTTCAAGGCGGCGCGGCATGGCGAAAGCGCCTGACCGACGAGATCGGCGACCAGGGAGAGGTCACACGGCTGATCGACCGGCGCACGGATGCGGAACTGTCCGAGCTGATGAACAATCTCGGCGGCCATTGCATCGAGACGCTGACGAATACGTTCGACAGCATCGAGCATGATCGACCGACAGTGTTTCTGGCCTATACGATCAAGGGTTGGGGGACGCCGCTTGCCGGCCACAAGGACAATCACGCCGGCCTGATGACCAAGGCCCAGATGGAGGCGTTCCAGAACGGCATTGGGGTCGCCGCGGGCGAGGAATGGGAGGAGTTCGGCGCCATCAAGAATACATCGGCGGTCAAGACCTACCTCAAGACCGTGCCCTTCTTCGCCAAGGGCACGCGCCACTACGCCGCCGCTCGTGTTACATCGCCGGGCCCGGTCTTCCTGGAGGATCGCGAACTGTCCACCCAGGCAGGCTTCGGCAAGATCCTGGATGCGATCGCAAGGCGCGACGACGACCTCGCCAACCGGATCGTGACGACAGCACCTGACGTCACCGTTTCCACCAATCTCGGTCCCTGGGTTAACCGGCGCGGGCTGTTTGCGCGTGACGCGCTGGCAGATACGTTCCAGGACGAGAAAGTCGCCTCGACCCAGAAGTGGTCTTTCGGCCCCAAGGGACAGCATATCGAACTCGGCATCGCGGAAATGAACCTGTTCCTGCTGCTGGGAGCAGCAGGGCTTTCGCATTCGCTGTTTGGCGAAAGGCTCATCCCGATCGGCACCGTCTACGATCCTTTCGTCGCCCGAGGTCTCGATGCGCTGAATTACGCCTGCTATCAGGATGCCCGCTTCATGATCATTGGCACGCCGTCGGGCGTGACGCTGGCGCCGGAAGGCGGCGCGCACCAGTCCATCGGGCAGCAATTGATAGGCATGAGCCAGGACGGATTGGCGAGCTTCGAACCGGCCTATCTGGACGAACTCTCTGTTATCATGGACTGGTCGTTCGACTACATACAGCGGGAAGGCAAAGGCGGCCACGACCCGCGGACATGGCTGCGGGACGAAGCGGGGGGCTCGGTCTATCTGCGCCTGACGACCCGGCCTCTGGAACAGCCGGTGCGACGAGAAAGCGAGGCGTTTCGCCAAGGCGTTGTCGATGGCGCCTACTGGCTTCGCGAACCGCAACCGAATACGTCTCTCGTGCTGGCCTATCAGGGTTGCGTCGCGCCAGAAGTGCTGACCGCTGCGGGACGGCTCGCGGAACGGCATCGCGACGTGGCGGTACTGGCGGTAACGTCGGCTGACCGGCTCAATGCCGGCTGGACGGCAGCACAACGCGCCAGACGGCACGGATATGCCGCCGCCCGCAGCCACGTGGAAAACCTGCTCGCACCCCTGCCCCAGCATGCCCAAATGATAACCGTGACCGACGGTCATCCGGCAACGCTCGGCTGGCTCGGTTCGGTGCACGGTCATGCCGCGACCAGCCTCGGCGTCGAGCATTTCGGCCAGACCGGGACGATAGCCGATCTCTACGCGCATTTCGGCATCGATACTTTTTCGATCGTCGAAGCAGCGGAGGCAGCCGTTCGACACAGCCATCGGCATACGGCACGAACATTCATTGTCGGCTGAAAAGTTGGGTCGCATGGAGACAGTCCGCTTCTGACGGACGAACCAAATAAGCGGACAGCTTCTTTGACGAAAGTGCCATGTTTGCGATAGCAGGCGAACGAAACTCAGTCCGTTACGGCAGATGATCCAACTGGGTAGTTTCCGAAGCTGGTGGCGCAAGTGCATTGAAATAGTCTGGTTATGCACTTTCAGCCAAACTTAAACCGGTTGCAGCCTCCTATGAGCCGACCCGGCCTTAGCGTCCCGCAGGGACGGAGTCAGACAATGACAGACAGCACTATCCACTGAAGATACCGCGCCAATCGGCGCGGTGACTGCCTCGCGAGGTCTGGGGTTGGGCGCCCTGATAGCCATCGTGATCGGCTCGATGATCGGCTCTGGCGTGTTCAGCCTGTCGCAAAACATGGCTGCTGGCGATCCTGATCGGCTGGCGCATTACTGGCATGGGGATCCTGGCGCTGGCGCTGGTCTATCGCAACCTTGCCGTCCGGACGCCGGCACTCACTGCCGGTCCCTATGCCTATGCCAAGGCCGGCTTCGGTCCATTTATCGGCTTCAACAGTGCCTGGGGCTACTGGATCTCGGCCTGGATCGGCAATGTCTCCTATGCCGTCGTGCTGTTCAGCGCCACGTCCTACTTCGTGCCGTCTTTCGGCGAGGGCAATATACTGTCCGCAATCCACGGCCATTCATCCATCGAGAACAGCCCTAAATGTAACCTCCACGAGCTGTTCCGGGAAGGCAAGACGGGAGACTCCGATCAGGTTACTCGCCACGGACGGCATCGCCGCTCCGTACATCTGCTTACGCACAGTGCTCGCAGCGGCAAACGCTTCCGGAACATCAAGAACATAAAGTGTCTCCTCGACCACGTCATCGAGGGTCGCCCCAAACCGGGCCAGCAACTCGATCGCATTGATATAAGTCTGCCGGACCTGCGCCTCCATGGCGGAGAAATCGGCGGGCTTGCCATGCGCATCCAGAACGGCTGGCGCGATCAGATTTCCTTGTCCATCGTGACTGAGCTGGCCGGAGAGGTAGATGGTGTCCTTGACCTGAACCGCTTGCGCGTAGCCAAACAAGGCTTCCCATGCGACGCCGAAATTCTCGATCCGTCTTTTGTGGTCCGGTCTTTGCATTCTCTTGATCCCTTTATCCAGAACATGCCTGCGGGCACGCCGGCGGTCTCCGTGACCGACCAGGTACAAGTGAAAATCAATGCTCTCGCCATGTCGTGTAAAACACTGCAAAATGGCGGGAATCCTGCACGCATTGAAAACGCCTCTCTCGAGTTTCAGTCGCGGTATTGATCATTTCCTTCAAACACATATCGCATTTTATTACTTATTAATGTTGCATGCATATCGCCGTTATTTCCTCCAATTTTGGCGCTGGATTTGTACCAGGAGACCAGCTGCAATATCCCTGGACAAAATTATGAGCAGGTCATGGGCACGATTAGCGCGTGCAAGCGCGATGATGGCAGCGCCTGCATTTCACGGCTGTTCAAGATAGGCTGGAGTATCCACATGTAAGGCGCAATCCGCGTGATAAATCGAGCGTAGACCCGACTTCCGAGGCTCATGGTCGTTCACACCCTCACATCTGACGGCTCAACAACGGCTTTGGTAGGATTTACCGCAATTTACTTGAGGCCGCCTCAGGCGGAAGACATACTCCCATCGAAGCTCACAGGGCTGCACAGCCCAAATCGCCATCTGCCCCGCCGACCGATGGCATCTACCCGGTCAAGACAAATCCCGGAATTGGAAGGTCGAAATTCCATTGCCCATCCTACCCGTACCTTTGCAATACAGCAAAGCTTTGCTTCGTCTTGAAACCACTCCTTTTGTGAGCCATCAACAGTGTGACAGAACGAATCTAGCAACTCCTGTAACGGATGCGCCATTGCAATTCGAAGGACTATCGGATGGGCGCTAAACTCGGTCACAATTTGCCAGCCGGGGCCACAAACATCATAGGTCGCGAAGAGTTCATCAAGCTCGTCTACCATGATGTGACGCGAGGGGGTGTGGTATCCATTCTCGGTGCAGGAGGTATTGGAAAGACCACCGTGGCCTTGGCGGTTGCAGAGCGCGCAATGGGTCTATTCGCCGATGGCGTCTGGCTGGTCGACTTCGCCTCTCTGCACGACCCCGAACTCGTTTGCGGTTCGATCGCCAATGCAGTGGGCTTGAACGTACATTCCGCCGACGTACAAACCGCTCTATCTCGCTTTCTGAAGGATCGCGAAATGCTGCTGGTACTGGACAACTGCGAACACTTGGCCGAGGCAATATCATCTTCCATTCACCAAATCGTCGCGGACGCGCCTCGGGTGCGCCTCCTAGCAACCAGCCGAACCGCCTTGCGCGTCGACGGCGAGCATGCCCACCGCCTTCCGGGACTTGACGTACCGCCGGATGATAGAGAACTGACGGCCGAGACCGCACTGAAGTTTTCTGCCGTCCAACTTTTCGTGGATCGCGCGCGCGCGCGTCAGGAAAATTTCGTCCTCAATGATACGGATGCGCCTGCGGTGGTCGATATCTGCAGGAAGCTGGACGGAATAGCACTCGCCATCGAACTGGCCGCCATGAGGATCGACGTTTTCGGAGTGCGCAGCCTCCGCAAACAGCTAGACGACCGCTTCCGCATTCTCGGTGGACGCCGGGCCGGCCTAGAGCGGCACCGGACCATGGCCGCGGCACTGGATTGGAGCTATGGGCTTTTATCGGAGCAGGAAGCAGAGCTGTTGCAAACCGTATCGGTTTTCGCCGGTGCCTTTGAAGTCGATGATGCGTCGGCAGCTTTCGACATCCCCCGTGCGGATGCCGCAGGCATGCTGAGCGAACTCGGGTCGCAATCGCTTCTCTACGTGGACGCGGAGGGGCAACATGTTATGTACCGCCCGCTCGAATCCACCCGGGCCTATTGCCTAGCCAAACTGGCCGCAAGTGGAAGGGAGCCGGAAATTCGCCTTCGCCACGCCCAACATGTTTGGCGAATGCTGGAGCGAGCGGCGGCCGGAAACCACGATGCCCAGTCGCAGCAACGAGGATGGCTACTTGGCAGGCTCCTTGCCGATGTGCGCGCGGCCCTCGCTTGGCTGGCCACCGCCCCTGCCCATCGAATCCTTTTGATCAACTTGACCGCAGCCGCTGCGACGCTTTGGAACGAGCTCTCCCTCACCGACGAGAGCCGAATTCACCTCATTCGCGCGATCGCAGAGCTTGAGAATGCTGGCATGTCAGCAACCGCAGTGGAAATGAACCTGCAGCTCAAACTCGCCGGTGCCCTGTTATTCACACGGGGCAATGTCCCGTCTGTCCGCACAGCGGTCTTTCGCGCGCTGCACATAGCGAACTCGCTCGGCGACAAGACAGCCCAGCTGCAGTGTCTGCGCGTCATGGGCACTCACCAGCTCTTTAGCGGACAACCCAAGGCGGGAATGAGTACGCTTGAATACTTCCTCTCAATCGCATCGACGGGAGATCCAGCCACCTACCCTGAGGGCGAGACCCACCTCGGCGTCGGCGAAATCTGCACCGGAAAGTTACCGATGGCTCGCCGTCGGATGAAGCGCCTCTACGCCCATCTAAACCGGGATATTACCGACAAGAAATATGCGCAGTACCAGTATAGCAACAATGTGGCATTGATGATCGTGCTTTCCCACGCACAGTGGCTAACGGATGAGCCCGATGCTGCGATCGAGACGATGAATCAGGCGATCAACTTCGCGTTGCATGCGGGTCACGAGCTCTCGTACAGCATTGCACTCGCCTGGGCATGCATGCTCTTTCAATGGGATGGACGGTGGCAAGATTGCGAGCGGCACGCGCTGAAGCTTCATGAATTGTGCGAACACCACGGAATCGTCATGTGGCAACCCGTCGCCACATTCTGCCGCGGTGCGGTGGCGAGCACGCAGCCGGAGATCAGGGCTGAGGGCATCATTTTAATGCAACAGGCCATCGAGGACTTTCGAGCAATCGGGCACCTGGTTCGGCTTCCATACCATATTTCTGTATTGGCCGAGGCACTTTCCCGCCAGGGGCGGGTCGAAGAAGCGGCGCAGAAGGCCCATGAAGCGCTCGAACTGGCATATGTGCAAGAGGAACGATGGTGCCTGCCGGAAATCCTCCGTCTCCAAGCATCAATCGCTCTTGTTCAAGATCTACCCGACACGACGGAAGACCTACTCCTTAAATCGATTGGCGCTGCGGACGAGATACACTCTGTCACGTGGCGGCTGAGGGCCTGCAACGATCTGGCGCGACTATGGCATAGGCAGTCGCGTGAGTCAGAGGCCGCGCACCTGCTGGAGACCACATTAAGAGCCATCTCAGGATCGACGAGCCCGGACGTTGCCACAGCACGCGCCATTCTTTCAGCGTTGCGATAGCGCGCGCTGAACTGGCTGCCTTGACGATGCAGGGGCCTCCCGTCAGAGACCAAGATCCGAGAGGCTCGGATGGTGGTCGGGCCTGCGGCCGAGCGGCCATCTGAATATCCGTTCTTCCTCCCTGATCGGTTGCTCATTGATGCTGGCGAAACGCCTTTGCATCAGACCATCTGTCGCAAATTCCCAATTTTCATTGCCGTAAGCGCGGAACCAGTTGCCGCTATCGTCGCGGTATTCGTAGGCATATCGCACGGCAATGCGATTGTCGGTGAAGGCCCAAAGCTCCTTGATGAGTCTGTAGTCCAGCTCTTTCGCCCATTTCCGTTCGAGAAATGCCTGCGCCTGTGCGCGTCCCCGCGGAAATTCAGCACGATTGCGCCACTCCGTCTGCTCGGTATAGGCCAAGGCTACCCGGGCAGGGTCACGGCTGTTCCACCCATCTTCGGCGAGGCGTACCTTTTCCCTGGCGGATTCTTCGGTGAAAGGCGGAAGTGGAGGACGTGACATGGCTCGTTTCTTTCAACAAGAGGTAAGTGCTAAACCGGGCGGAGGCGCGCAGTCGCGCGTCCCCGCCAGTTATCGCCGATTTGGTTGCCTTAGGCTGTCGGGTCAGACGGCTTCTCTAGCCGCTTGCTGGGCACGCTGATAGCTCTCGGCGACAGCCGCGTAATTCGGGGCGACCATACCGTAAAGCTGAGCCAAAGCTGCTGCCTCGGGCCGCGCCCAGGTGCGGTGAAGTTCAGACAGAAGCGCGTTTGTCGATGTCGGCTTGACGCCCCCCTGCACGAAACGGGCAAGTGTGACGCGGGATGCCATCTCGCTGGGATCACCAGAGGCATCGATCACTGCGTATACGTCATATCCTGCTACACGGGCATCAAGCGCCGGAAACATGACGCAAACACTCGTCCATACGCCAGCCATCACCAGCGTCTTGCGGCCGGTGGCCTTCACGACCGCAACGAAGTCATCATTGTCCCAGGCGTTCACTTCACCTTTCCGGGGCACATAGACCGCGTGCGGTGCATCGTCGTGGATCTCGGGCATCAGTGGTCCATTGCTACCGTTGGGCTCGGAAGCGGTCGTGATGACGGGAATGCCGAGAAGCGTCGCCAGTCTCGCAATCATTGCAACGTTTCTTCGCAAATCGGCGACAGGGATATCCTTGACCGTCTGGAACAGTCCTGACTGATGATCAAGCAGAAGGATCACAGTGTCGGAGGGATCGATCAGAGCGGCGCCTCCGCCGGAGGCCAGGATGCTCGTCTTGCTGCGGGTTTCAATACTCACTGTCTTTCTCCATGATCCAGGTTCAACAGCGACAATCAGATGATTGCGCCGGATCAATGGATAACCGGATGGGGCAGAGGGGGTAAGTTAAACGCCGCCAATATTCGTTAAAGTCCGAAAACCGACATGAAGAAGCATGAACCAATATTCCCAATGTGAATACAAACAGTCGAAGTTTCGAGCATAGAAATGAAGACTGACCAACTCTGTGAATTCGACACGGTGAAATCTCGGAACAAGCGCTCGATTAGGAGCCATTCCTTTTTACAGCGATTGACGCTGTTTTACTCGTCAATCAACCAGGCAACCGACATACTTCAGCCATCTGATGAACACTGATCCCCAAAGTGGTGGCCATCGGTTCCCCTGCCCCCGGCTCCTCCCCCGGTGGCTGCCTGAGCGCGCCGAGATCATGCGGACAATCCCCGCCCCGCCCCCTGTCCCGTTAGGTCCGGCGCGCTCTTCTTTCTCTCCGGACGAGGGCCACGGTAACCACTCGTTCCGGTTTAGATGGCGCATCACGATGTTTCGCAGGCATCCAAAAGCCGTTCCAACGGCCGCATTTGACCTTACGTCCCCAGCTATCGTGTGATGAGAAAGTTTTCTCGCGTATAGAGCGGCCGAAACCCCCATCTGAGGAGGTTGTCATAGGACGTCCGATTTTTCCCGGGTGCGGGCTCGACAGTTTCGACAGCAAAAACATCGACGCCAAGCCCAGCTCCTACGTTCAGGCGGTCGCAGATGAGGGCACCTTGTACACCGCGGCTTCGATACTCCGGCAATGTCGTGCCTCCACCCAGCCAGGCATAGCCGTCTGCGACGTACATCGTTGCAGTCCCGACCGGGATGTCATTCCAATAGGCCACGTGACAACTCCATCCCTGTTTGCCGACGGGAGACGACCAGAACGGCGCGAGCTTCGGTGGGAAGCCAAAGCCAAGACACATCAATTCGCCGAAAAGCTTGGCTTCCGAGATTCCGGCCAGACGAACCTCTACGGGACTGCTCCACTGTATTGGGGAGGCTGGCGCCTCACGCGAGAGTTTCGTCCAACTGCCGTCGAGTTGCCGAAGCTCTCGGTCTGAAATCCATTGAAGGACCTCGCGAGTGGCCCCGCTTCGGTTAATCTGCACATGCCTTGCACCCGCCCGACCGGTAAACCACTTCAAAGCTCGATCGAGATCGTTCACGTCGGTTAAGCCGAGCACACGATTCAACCCGATTGCTGGCGCGAACGGCAGAGAAACCACACATCCGTCCCCGATTGAGGCGAAGGCGAGCTGGTCGTGGTCAACCATGGTTCGAGGGGCCGAATGAAATAAGTCGAGAAATGCCCGAACTTCAATGGCTTCTTCGCGCGCAAGCGTGTGATGGGGCATTTGAGCCTTTTCTTATTGTGGAGGGTGAAAGGAGTGGGTCTGCCGGTCAGTCCCGGCCTATCTCGCCGCCTGGCTTTGGTGCCGAGCGGCACGACATGGCGCCTACCAGCAAAGGCGCCGGTGCGATTTCACCGTCACGCTGCCGGCACCGCCATCTTCCGGTGGTGCTCCAGTGACGGGTCTTTCAGATCGAATACTTTATCGGACATCCCTGACCTGTACGATACGTACCGTTGGTGGACACCTTCGTATTCTGCTGTCTCCGCCAGCTTGACGGCAGCATAGGTCTTTGTGAACCCCGACAGTTTCAGCGTTGCAGCACCGCGCCCAGGCTGCAGCACCAGAAGTGATTTATCTACCAACACAGCAATCGAGGCTGCGACATCTGTATCCTCGATACCACCACCGCGTGCGACCGCAAGAGCAGCGTCCAGTGAAAACGCATCCTGGAAGATCGACAGACGACGAAGCACACTTTGGTCCTCATCGCACAGGCCAGCATAGCTCCAGTCGAGCATCGACTGGACAGTTTGATGACGTTGGGGCGCACCGCGGCTACCGCGCCAGACCAATGCAAGCTGGTTGTCGAGCAACTCGCAGATACGGTCGAGCCCATAGGAACCGGCGCGGCTCGCAACCAGCTCGATCGCCAGTGGGTTGCCTTCCAGCCTCCGGCATATGGCAGCAACGATACCGACTTGCTCGTCATCCATCGGACAGGAATATCCTCCCTCGATGGCGCGATCAATGAACAGACGTACCGCTGGCCATTGCAAGGCATGCTCACCGCTGATCTCGGAGGTCGGCGACGGGACTGCCAGCGGCTTGAGAAGATGCACCGTTTCGCCCGGCAAACGAAACGCTTCTCGGCTCGTCGCGAGAATGTGCGCAGTCGAGGCATGGTGAAGGATGCGCTCGACCACCTCGGCCGCAGCGTCGATCAAGTGTTCACAGTTATCCAACGTGAGCAATGTCCGGCTCCCCGAAAGGCAGGTGGCCAACAGCTCCATTGTGCAGTTCGCGCCCGTAATTCCGGCGGCAGCGCCGATGGCGTCCACAATCGAACCCCCGTCCAGAACCGTGCTGAGATCGACAAAGTAAATTCGATCGAAACTCGTTGACATATGGATTGTCATGATTGCGAGCGTGGTCTTGCCGACGCCGCCTGGCCCGACGACCGTGACGAGCCGCTTTTCTTCGATCGCCTTGGTGAGTTCAATCAGGCATTCGTCGCGTCCTACAGGATGCAAAGGTCGGCTCGGCAAGCTCCCGGCGCCGTCTGCACCGGACGGGAAGACCTCAGATACTTCGAACTCCGTCCCACGGTCGACGTAGTCCTCCCAGTCAACCGGCGCAACGAAGCAATAGCCCCGTCCAGCGATACTCACGATGTAGCGCTCGCCGTTTTCACCGCAATGAATTTCCCTGCGCAGATGCGCCATTTGCACCCGGACATTGGATTCTTCGACTGTCAGACCGGGCCAAGCCAGAGACATCAGGTCGCGTCGTGACAGGACCTGGCCTGGGCATTGGACGAGGGCTACCAGAATATCAAAAGCGCGACTGCCAATCCCAACTGGAAGACCATCTCGCAATAGAATCCTGGCGGACGGCTGAAGGCGGTAAGGCCCAAAGACATAGATACTGCCCGTGCTTTGCTCTGACATGTCAGCACTCCAAAGGAAGCGCTTCGCAAAGAAGCGGCCACTCACTCGTTGTTGTAACGTCAGATTTATTTTAATCCCCGCCACCTGGCTCGTTAAATCCAGTAAATGCCTCGCTTTTACTTGGCTTTCCCAAAAATGGGGGAAGTGGGGACTTCGAGAATTTCCCTGAGATTATCGTGGATTAACTCGCCGTGTGGCGAGATTTGCGGAACCATCACACGCACTGAACAGGCGTCGAGCCTTCAGTCCCGCAAAACCCCGGAGATACAACAATGCGCCAAGTCTTGATGTCCTTACTGCTCACCACCGTGCTCGCTTCGGCCGCTGTGCCGATCCCGGTTCAGGCCGCTCAATCCGCAAATGGCACCTCAAGCACTCTCGAATCGGTCGGCACCGTCCACTATCGCTCAATGGCGATCGACGGGGTTAACGTGTTCTATCGGGAGGCTGGCCCAGCCGACGGCCCGGTGGTCCTTCTCCTACACGGATTTCCCACCTCGTCGCATATGTTCCGCAATCTCATTCCGCTGCTGGCGGACAAGTATCGGGTCATCGCCCCAGATTATCCCGGCTATGGCCAGAGTGACGCCCCCGACCATACGGAGTTCGCCTACACTTTTGCCAACCAGGCCGACATAGTAGACAAACTGGTTACGAAGCTGCAAGCCGACCGATATACGATGTACGTCATGGATTACGGCGCGCCGATCGGCTATCGCTTGGCACTGAAGCATCCTGAACGTGTGAGCGGGCTGATCGTTCAGAACGGCAATGCCTATGACGAGGGTCTCCAGTCGCCGTTCTGGGATCCCATCAAGCTATACTGGAACGACCGTTCGCAGAAAAACCGCGATGAACTGAACGGTCTGGTCACGCTGGAGACGACAAAGTTCCAGTATACCGACGGCATGGGCGACGTCGAGCGCATCAGTCCGGACAACTGGGTTCATGATCAGGCGCTACTCGACCGCCCCGGCAACAGGGACGTACAGCTCGACATGCTGGGCGATTACGGCTCCAACGTGCCGCTATACCCGCAGTTCCAGTCCTTTTTCCGCGAACGCCAGCCGCCGACACTGATCGTCTGGGGCAAGAATGACAAGATCTTCCCGGAGGACGGAGCTCATCCCTATCTGCGCGATTTGCCCAAGGCGGAAATTCACATTCTCGACTCAGGCCACTTCGCGCTGGAGGACCGGCTCTCGGTCATGGCGCCGCTCATTCACGATTTCCTCGACCGCAATCACGCAACGCGCTGAGGGCAAGCGACGGGACGAATTTTAGTCCTCCATGCAAGAGCACCGGTCGCGCGATCGGTGCTCTTGGGACGCTCTGCAATCTGTGACTGATCGATCCGGTAAAGGTCTTTACCGTTTTTTACTGGAGCATTTCTGGGCTACCATGTGACCCTCGGCTGGCATTCAATAGACTTGAGGGAATCACATTGACCGGAGTTTTGGCGGAGAGCCTTCAGCGCTCTTACTCCTTCGGACCGTTTGTCCTTATTCCCGAGAGACAACTGCTCGTGGAAGGGGAAAAGCCTGTTCGCATAGGCGGGCGGGCGCTCGACGTGCTCACTGCGCTGGTCGAGCGCCCCGGACAGGTCGTCGACAAGCGAGAACTTCTGTTGCGCGTCTGGCCCGGCGTCGCGGTCGATGAGGCAAACCTCAAGGTCAACATGGGAGTAATCCGCCGAGCACTCGGTGAAGGCGCGGGCCATCCGCAGTACATCGCAACCGTCGTGGGACGAGGCTATCGGTTCGTCGCGCCGGTTTCTCTGAGTGGCGCACCGAGCCCAATCCAAATCGAAGACAAGACTGTCGATCGCAGGCATAACCTGCCCATCGGCACCACACGTATCGTCGGGCGCGAAGAGACGATCGCTTCGATCCTGCGGGAACTCGACGGTGCGCGGCTCGTGTCGATTGTCGGCACCGGCGGGATCGGCAAAACAACGGTCGTACTTGCCGTCGCAGAGCGATCCATCGATCGTTTCGTGGATGGCGTCTGGTTTGTGGACCTCGCCGCGCTGAAGGATCCAAACCTCGTTCCCAACGCGATTGCCACGGCCGTTGGATTGACGGCCCACACGACCAATTTGACAGCAGCTCTTGGCGCCGCGCTCCAGGAGCGCTCGATGTTGCTCGTTCTGGACAATTGCGAGCATGTGATCGACGCTGTTGCAGTATGCGCCCAGAAACTCCTGGCGAGCGCGGGAAACGTCAAAATCCTAACGACGTCACGGGAACCTCTCTCGATTAAGGGCGAACGTGTTCGACGGCTATCCGGGCTGGCATTGCCACCAGTCTCGACCGCTTCAAAGATGAATGCGGAAGATGCACTCGGCTTCTCCGCAGTGCAGCTGTTCGTCGATCGGGCATCAGACAGGAGCGCGACATTCTCTATGCAGGATGCCGATGCCGCGATCATCGCTGGCATCTGCCGGCGTCTCGACGGCCTCGCTTTGGCCATTGAACTGGCCGCGACCCGCATCGATACCTTTCGTCCGGCAGAACTACTCGACCGGCTCGACGACCGCTTCCGCCTCCTACTCGGCCGGCGTGCAGGACCGGAACGCCACCGCACCCTCGCAGCCACGATCGACTGGAGCTATGAGCTGCTGGCCAACGGCGAGCAAACACTCATGCGCCGGTTGTCGGTATTCTCCGGCACGTTCACTCTCGCCGAGGCCTGCCGGGTGGCATCTGACGAAACGATCGACGAGTTGCAAGTCATCGACGATCTCAGCGGACTCGTGGCGAAGTCCCTCCTCGCCGTTGACCTCCTCGACACAGATGTCACCTACCGAATGTTGGAGACGACCCGAGCCTATGCATCGGAAAAATTGGCCGCGACGGCCGAGTTCGAGCATGTTCGCCGGCGGCATGCGCATCACGCGCTCGATCTTGCCATCCAGGCGAAAGCTGAACTCGCGGCAATACCGATGGCCACTTGGCTGGAGCGCTATCGTTCAAAGATCGACGACATCAGAAACAGCTTGAACTTTGCCTTCTCTGGTCGCGGCGACGAGGCGCTCGGGGTAAAACTGACCGTTGCGGCCATTCCCCTTTGGGAAAGGCTGTCGCTTCTCGAAGAGTGTCGAACTGCCGTTGAGCGGGCGCTGGACGACCGCTATGCCGAGCATAGAAATGAGCGCGACAAACTGGAACTCCTGCTGTCCAAGGGTGCGACCCGCCTCTTCACGCGCGGACCCGTCCCGGAGGTGAAAGAAGCTTTCACGATGGCTCTGGACGTCGCAAGCAAGCTCGGCGACACCGACCTTTGCATCGAATGCCTGCGTGGACTTTCCCAATACGAGCTATGGGCCGGTGACTCGCGCGCGTCTCTGAGCTATGCCGAGCAGGTCAGGAACATCGCCGCCGGTATCGGCGAGGAACATCTCGCGCGAAAGGTCGATGGCCAGACCGGCAGTGCACTTCACTATCTCGGCGACCTTACGGCTGCGCGCAAGCAACTTGAGGGCTTTATCGCTTCAGTCACGGCAGTGTCCTCGAGCCTCGAACTTTCGCGCTTCGATTTCGACCATCAGTCGGAAGCACGCGGCTCCCTGGCAATGGTTCTTTGGCTGCAAGGCTACTCCGATCAGGCACTGACGATGGCCCGGCACCAGCTGAAGGAGGCAGAGAGCCACCACTATCCCGTTCCTCATTGCGCCGCGATCCTCATCACATCGGTGTGCATCGCCATCTATGTCGGAAACTTCGCCGAAGCAGAGGAGATGTTGGATTTCGCAGATCAGTTTGCAGCCGAACATGGACTGATGCTGTGGAGCGCCATCTCCATCTGCATGCGCGCCAAACTCCATATCGATATGAACCGGCCCGTCAATCTCGAGGTTTACAGGCTCGCCCTCGATGAACTGCGCCAAAGCGGCCTCGGCATGCGCTACCCGCCGTTCCTCGGAAACTACGGCCATGTCCTGTCGCTTCGTGGCGATGTCGACGGAGCGCTGGCCTGCATCAATGAGGCGATCACGCTCTACTCGGGAAGCGGGCAGGATTGGGGTCTGCCGGAAATGCTGATGATGAAGGGGAACTTCATTCGTACCGGTGGTCGCGCCAACTGCTTCGATCAAGCGGCAGCCTGCTATCGGGAGGCGATCGACCTCGCCCGCCAACATGGTGCGCTGACCTGGGAACTCCGTTCGGCGATGCAGTACGTCACTTTGTGGCGTGAGGCGGGCGGCAATCAAAAAGCAGAGGAAATGCTATCTTCAGTCTATATGAAATTTGAGGAGGGCTTCTGGACCGCGGACTTGCAGCGCGCACGCACACTTCTTGATCAAGCGTGACGCATGTCCGGGCAGCGAAGATCGCCTAAACGGGGATGTCAATGAGCGTTTTTGAATCCGAGAGCGCAGCGACGTATAGATTCGGACCCTTCGTGTTCGTACCCGAACGCCAGTCGTTGATGCGAGGTAATGAAGCAGTTCGCATCGGCGGCCGGGCACTTGACATCTTGACGCTGCTCGTTGAACGGGCCGGCGAGGCGGTCGGCAAAGCAGAACTCATGCAGCATGTCTGGCCCAATCTTATCGTCGACGAGGGCAATCTCAAGGTAAACATGGCTGCGCTCAGGCGGGCATTGGCCACGGTTGGCCATGGCGTCTTCATCGAAACGGTTCCAGGCAAAGGTTACAAGTTTGTCGAGGAGGTCAAAGTCGGCCATGGCGTCGCCACAGCCCTGCCCCCCACTCGCGTTTCCCATTTGCCCACTGTTCCACGGGTTTTTGGCCGTTCCAGGGAGATTGAAGCTTTGCTGGCGGCGCTTGCGCGCGGGCGGCTCATCTCGATTGTCGGCACAGGCGGGATTGGCAAGACGACGGTGGCGCTGGCCGTTGCAGAGCGGTCCATCAACGATTTCCGGGATGGAGTCGTGCTGGTCGATTTCGCGCGTCTACGAGGGCCTGACCTCGTTGCCAATGCAATTGCCATGGCGATGGCAATCGAAGTGCACTCGGCTGACGTACTCACCTCCATCTGCCGACACATCCACAAACAAGAAATTCTGATCGTGCTGGATAACTGCGAACACCTGACGGATACCATCGCAGCCTGCGCAGCTCGGATTCTGGAAGTGGCGCCCGCCGCCAGGCTTCTGACGACCAGTCGGGAACCCCTCAACATGCTTGGGGAAGACATCCATCACCTCTCGGGACTCGCGACCCCGACGTCATCGAACATTTTGACTGCAGCGCAGGCGATGAAGTTCCCGGCAATCCAGCTTTTTGCCGACCGCGCTGCGGAACGCGTGGAAGATTTCAAGCTGAGTGATGCAGATGCATCCATCGTTGCGGATATTTGCCGAGGCCTCGACGGTATCGCACTTGCGATCGAACTTGCCGCAATGCGCATCGATGTTTTTGGGGTTCGCGGACTTCACAGTCAGATCGAAGACCGCTTGCACCTTCTGGCCGGCAGACGGGGCGGACTGGAGCGACACCGAACTCTGAGCGCGACCCTCGACTGGAGCTACAGCCTGCTTCCACCATCCGACGCGCAAATGCTGCGTGCCGTGTCGGTGTTTGCTGGTCTGTTCAATGTCTCCGGAGGCTGCGCCGTGTCCGGGATGCCGACAAGCGTTACGACACAGGCACTGTCAAGGCTTGCGGCGAAATCCCTTCTCGTGATTGAACACAACGCGAACGGGATCGTCTATCGCCTCTTGCAGACGACACGCGCCTACTGCCTGGAGCGCCTAAGGAGTGACGGCGAAGAATGGCTCAGCCGGCAGCGCCATGCAGAATACGTGCTCTCAATCCTTGACGACGCCTCCAGGGATTGGGCTATCAGCGCCGACCAGGAATGGGGCGCAGCCCATTGGAACGTTGTCGATGAATTGCGCAACGCGCTTCATTGGGCTGCCCAAACGGAGGGGGCGGCAATTTTGCAGATCAAGCTGGTGACGGCCGGTCTACTCTTGTGGAATCACTTCTCGCTGACCGAAGAATGCCGCTCCCAGGTTGAGCTGGCGATTGGCAAGCTAGACATGGCGCACCTCTCAGGTAGCGCGTACGAAATGCAACTGAAGATTTGGTTGGGCAGCACGACCATGTTCACCCGGGGACTTTTGCCGGAAACCATCCATGCGCTCCAGCAGGCCCTGGCGATTGCCAAGGATCTCGATGACACGGAGAGCATACTGCGCTGTCTGAGAAATCTCGGAACTCACCACCTTTTCACCGCAGATTACATTGACGGCCTAGCCTTTCTGGAGAAGTTTGCAGCGGTTGCCACAGAGCGCGATAAAACTGCAATACCCGATAATGAATCGCACATTGCAATCGGCGAGCTCTTCCTCGGCCGGCTGTTGGACACTCGGAATCGTCTCGAAAGGTTGAGGGTAATCGAAATTCACCACTCGAATCCTTCGCCGCAGCTGCGATATCATTCGAATAGATCCGTCGATGTTTGCTGCGTCCTCTCACAGGTTCAATGGCTGACGGGATCTCCCGAAATCGCTTCAGACTTGGCAAACGGCGCAATCGAGAGGGCAAGGGCGAGCAATCATCATCTTTCTCTTACGAGTGCTCTTTCGTATGCATGTCCCGTCTTCTTTTGGATCGGGGATATCGAGAGTTGCACACTGTGCCTTGAGTTGCTGCAAAGCATCGTCGATCGCCACGGCTTCGACGTACGAAAGCCAGTGCCCATGTTCTATCGCGCAGCAGTGACTTGCCTGCGAGATAACTCAAGTGAAACGGGGCTTTACGAACTCGAACGCGCCATCGGCCACTTCCGGGCGAAGGGGCATCTTGCTCGGATGCCCTACTATCTGGGAGTCCAGGCCGAGTTCCTGGCAAAATCCGGCCAGACAAACCGCGCGGAAGAGAAAATCGGGACCGCGCTGAAGCATGCACACATTCAAGGCGAGATGTGGTGTTTTGCAGAACTGTTGCGTATCAAGGCCTCTATCCGGATGAGCATGGGGCGGACCGCTGAGGCCGAGGCTTTGCTGGCAAGGTCGATCGTTGTCGCACGCGATGCTGGAGCTCTGTCGTGGCAACTGCGCTCCGCTACCGATCTTGCCCGACTTCAGGCGTCTGAGGCGAGGCATCACGAGGCCTTTGATACGCTGGCGCCCGTGGTCAGGGCCTTTACAGAGGGCGCCTGGACACGCGATCATCTTGCGGCAAACCGGCTGCTGGAGAGACTCGTGGATTGCCAGGATGGCGACCGCACGATCAGAACCATGGATCGAACCAGGCTCGCCGAGTGACACGGTCAATCACCGACCATGTTTATCAGAGGAGATCGCGTCATGAGCTTTCCGCCAATCCATCGGGTCGTTACCGCGCATGATGCCGACGGCAAATCTGTAGTCGCCCTGAATGGACCGCTCCCCACCGTGGTCGATATCGCCGCGCTTCCCGGATTGATCTTTCATGAAGTTTGGGAAACGCAAGGCACTCCAGCACCCGTGGACAATGGGCCAGACCCAACGCTGCAACCGATGACACACCGCGCACCGGCAAACGGGACACGCATCCGATTCGTCGATATGCCACCCGATGAAAACCTGACCGGCGGGGAGTCACAGATCAAGGAGCTCTTCGTCGAACTTAACGGTGTAGATGCGATGATGCTGAGGGACGATTCGCCGCACCCGATGATGCATCGCCACGAAGCAGTCGACTATGGCATCGTGCTTGAAGGCGAAGTGGTCCTGGTCCTCGAAAGAGAAGAGATCGCGCTGCGGCCTGGCAGCGTCGTCATTCAGCGAGGGACCAATCACGCCTGGTCCAATCGGTCGGGAAAGCCATGTCGGATGGTCTTTATCCAGATCGATGGCAGATACGGCCCCACGGTGGAGGCCGCTCTTTCACGGCAATGAGCGGCGGTGTCCTGACCGAGCATGCCGACCCTAGGAGAAGCGGCGGCAAATGAAATGATCGCGCCTGGAGCACACCAAAAAAGGCGTGCCATAACATGACTAGATCAGCTCTGGAAGAACACCAACAGATCCTCGTTGATCACATCCGGATGTGTCGTGCACATACCGTGGCTCAGCCCTTCATAGGATTTCAGCCTGCCGTTTCGCAACAAGGCGACAGTCGACGCCGCCGCCAGCGCAAAGGGCACGATCTGGTCGTCTTCCCCATGCAGAACAAGCACCGGCTGATCTATTGCCTTCAGGTCCTGGGTGAAATCGGTCTCGGAGAGAGCCTTGACACAGTCATACTGCGCCTTTGCCCCACCCGTCATCGCCTGCCGCCACCAGTTTCGGATGACACCGTCGCTGGGTTCGACGCCCGGCCTGTTGTACCCGAAGAACGGGCCGGATGGGATTTCGAGAAAGAACTGGGCACGATTGGCAGAAATCGCATGACGGAACCCGTCGAATGCTTCGATGGGGATTCCAGCCGGATTCTGCTCGGTATTCAACATCAGCGGGGTGATTGCTGCAATCAAGACTGCCTTCGCGACCCTACCCTTGTCGGCCCGTGACACATAGCGAGCAACTTCCCCCCCGCCGGTCGAGTGCCCGACATGGATGGCATCCCTCAAATCGAGATGGCGTACCAGTTCGGCGACGTCGGATGCATAGGTGTCCATGTCATTCCCGGATGTGGTCTGGGTCGAGCGACCATGGCCGCGCCGATCAGGCGCGATCACGCGATAACCCTTCTTGGCGAAGAACAGCATCTGACTGTCCCAATCGTCGGAACTGAGGGGCCAGCCGTGGTGAAAGACGACCGGCTTGCCGTCACGCGGCCCCCAGTCCTTGAAGTAGAGCTCCGTCCCGTCGGTGAGTGTAAAAAACGTCATGTCGACAGTCTCCGTGTTGAACTGGGTCTGCGGGTGTGCAGCCAGTGCTCGGTGAAAAAGTAGAAATCCTATCGTCTCTCCGGCTCCATCTGGTGGAAGCCGTCGCTGAGTTGCGACCGAAAGGGTGTCGTGGCGATCGACGCCGTTCCCATCCGATGAAAGCTGGCGCCAGTCTCGTGGCATGCCAAGCGTGGCGGAAGACAGGACGACAGGCGAGTTAAAGACCGGGAATTTCCGTGAAATCAAAATCTCGTCTGCGCGAATCCTGTGACGAATGCACATCGCCGCTTTCGCCGCGGCGACCGCAGCCTTCGAGCTCCCTCCCCCGGCTTCACGGCATTTTTCAACGCTTTACTCAGACGCATCGTGAAATGGCCCTAGCCTTCTGACCCAAAGGGCCACCAGACGTCGCAGCACCCCGCTCGGCCGCTGCCCGGAGGACTGAAACGATGAAAATCTATCTGCTTTCGCTGGCAGCCGGCCTCCTGGTCGGCGTGATCTACGGCCTGCTCAACGTCCGGTCTCCAGCCCCACCGATCATCGCCCTGCTAGGCTTGCTCGGCATTCTTGCCGGCGAACAGGCGGTACCGGCGGCAAGGCGTCTGATCTCCGGCGCGCCGATCGACATTTCATGGTTTCGGTCGCATTGCGTACCCCATGTCTTTGGCGAACTGCCGGGCGCAAAGCCGCAGTCTGCGGACCTGCCGACCGAGACGGGGATGGGATGATGCGAACTTCAAAATCATCATTACGCGGTCCGATGACAGCCGACGTGGTACTTCACAACGGACGTTTTACGACGCTTGACCGGGGAAACCCTCATGCCAGTGCTGTCGCGATCAAGGACCAGAAGTTCCTTTTGGTCGGCACCGAAGCCGAGGTGATGCCTTTGGTTTGTGCCGATACGAAGGTCGTCGATCTGAAAGGGCGGCGGGTTTTGCCCGGCCTTTGCGACAATCACACCCATGTCGTCCGTGGCGGCTTGAACTTCAACATGGAACTGCGCTGGGATGGTGTTGCCTCTCTCGGCGATGCCATGAACATGTTGCGACATCAGGTGGCCGTGACGCCCCCTCCACAATGGGTTCGCGTGATCGGAGGGTTCAGCGAGAACCAGTTTTTGGAGAAGCGTCTCCCGACACTCGACGAGATCAACGCGCTAGCACCCGATACGCCGGTCTTCATTCTACATCTCTATGACCGCGCGCTTTTAAACGGCGCCGCCCTTCGTGCAGTTGGCTACACCAGGGATACCCCCAATCCACCCGGGGGCGAAATCCAGCGCGATGCCGCCGGCAATCCGACAGGACTTTTGCTTGCCCGCCCAAATGCCGGCGTGCTGTATGCTACACTCGCCAAGGGACCGAAACTGCCCTTCGACTACCAGTTGAATTCGACACGGCACTTTCTGCGCGAACTTAATCGTCTCGGCGTCACTTCGGTGATCGATGCGGGTGGCGGGTTTCAAAACTATCCGGACGATTATGCCGTTATCCAAAAATTGGACGACGATGGCCATATGACCGTGCGCCTGGCTTACAACCTGTTCACCCAGAAACCCAAGGAGGAGACAGAGGACTTCCTCGCCTGGACCTCCTCGGTCAAATACAAGCAAGGGAACGACTATTTCCGGCATAATGGCGCAGGCGAAATGCTGGTGTTCTCGGCTGCCGATTTCGAGGATTTTCGCGAACCGAAACCCAATCTGCCCGAGACGATGGAGTCCGATCTTGAGGAGGTCGTTCGGATACTGGCGGAGAACCGCTGGCCCTGGCGCATGCACGCTACCTACGACGAGACGATCACACGGGCTCTCGATGTTTTCGAAAAGGTCAACCAGGATATTCCGCTTGAGGGCCTCAACTGGTTTTTCGATCATGCCGAGACCATTTCGGAACGGTCAATCGATCGGGTCGCGGCCCTCGGCGGCGGGATCGCCGTCCAGCATAGGATGGCCTACCAGGGCGAATATTTTGTGGAGCGCTACGGCCACGGCGCGGCAGAAGCGACACCGCCGGTCGCTCGCATGCTGGACAAGGGTGTGAAGGTCTCTGCCGGCACCGACGCCACGCGCGTCGCTTCCTATAATCCTTGGGTGGCACTTGCCTGGCTGATTACAGGCAGGACCGTGGGTGGCACCAAGCTTTATCCACGTTCCAACTGCCTGGACCGCGAGACCGCCCTTCGAATGCTCACCGAGAATGTCGCCTGGTTTTCCAACGAAGTCGGTTGCAAAGGGCGCGTCCAGGTGGGCCATTTTGCTGACCTCGTTGTTCCGGATCGGGACTTCTTTAGCTGTGCGGAGCAGGAGATCTCGTTTTTAACCTCAGAACTGACGATGGTCGGCGGCAGGATAGTTTTCAGCGCCGGCGACTTCCGCGAGCTTGATGAGAACACCCTCCCCCCTGCAATGCCCGACTGGTCTCCTGTCCGCACGTTCGGCGGCTATGGGGCGCCCGACTGGGCCGGCAACGGAGGTGAGTACAATCTGCGGCGTCAGGTCATCAACGCCTGCAATTGCGCATCAAGCTGCAATGTCCATGGCCACGACCATGCCGCCGCCTGGTCCTCGTCATTGCCGACACGCGATCTCAAGGGCTTCTTCGGAACGCTCGGGTGTCAGTGCTGGGCAGTGTGACTTTCTCGAATACGTCCTGCGACGGTGCGAAGCCGTCCTGCGTCCAGAATTGCATGAAAACGAAAAGATAGAGCACCAGGGCGTCGCCGTTTTTACGGCAATGCTGCACTGTGGAGACGCACATGACCACGATTACGACGACAAGAAGCCGCAGGGCGCCGTCGCAATATCTCCGTTCTCTATGGAGCACGACCGGTCACCTCATGCTTTGTGCTGCCTATCTACAGGGCGCCATGACCAAATTGCTGAATTTTGAGGATGCAATCCAAGAGATGCGTCATTTCGGTCTTCGCCCCGAAGCACCTCTCGCCGTGGCGCTGATCCTTTTCGAAATTACCGCCTCTGCCATGGTCATAAGCGGTTGCTTCCGTTGGATCGGCGCCGGTGCCCTGTGCATGTTCACCGTGCTCGCCAGCTTTATCGCGCTGCGTTTCTGGGAATTGCCCGCCGGCATGCAGCAGACGATGGCAATGAACGCGTTTTTCGAGCATGTCGGCCTTGCTGGGGCTTTCCTGCTTTTGGCCGGGCACGATCTGGCGAAGCGGTGGCAGACCGGAGCACGGTGGACGAGATGAGCAAAGAAACCGGTTCTCCGCTCGCGCCGTTTCGTCAACGAACCTTCCTCATACTCTGGATCGCGACGGTAATTGGCAATACCGGCACCTTCATTCGCGATGTCGCCAGTTCCTGGCAGGTCACGGACTTGAGCAGCGCGCCATCCGACGTCGCGTTGATCCAGGCTGCGTCCACCCTACCAATATTTCTTCTCGCCATTCCAGCAGGTGTCCTCGCAGACATCCTGGATCGTCGCCGCTTCCTGCTGGTGACCCAGCTCATTCTGTGTGCAGCCAGCCTTGGCCTCTTGCTGGTCTCGGCCACAGGAATGCAATCCATGACATCTTTGGTGGCACTCACCCTCGTAGGTGGTGTCGGTGCCGCGCTGATGGCACCAACCTGGCAGGCAATCGTGCCAGAGCTTGTCGAACGATCACAGTTGGCGAGCGCGATAGCCCTGAATTCAATCGGCATCAATGTTGCCCGGGCAATCGGCCCGGCCTTAGGTGGGATCCTGCTGGTATCTTTCGGAGCCGCCGTCACTTATGGACTAGATGCGCTCAGCTACGTCTTCGTGGTGGCCGCATTGATCTTGTGGAAACGGGATAGCCGCGCCCGGGATCCGCTGGCAGAGCACTTTTTCGGCGCATTCCGTGCCGGCCTCCGCTATGCGCGAGCCAGTCGCGAGTTGCACATCATCTTGCTCCGCGCGGCTGTGTTCTTCTTATTCTCCAGTGCCATTTGGGCACTTCTGCCACTGGTCGCTCGCTCCCTGCTCTCCGGGACCGCAGGCTTCTACGGTGTTCTATTGGGTGCGGTCGGAGTGGGCGCTATTGTCGGCGCGTTTCTTCTCCCCACCTTGCGAACACTGTTCAGCGTCGACGGCTTGATGTTGCTCGCCGCGCTTTTGTCAGCATTCTCGATGGCCCTGTTTGCGATGGTCCCACCGCGTTCGGTGGCCATCATTATTCTGCTGGTGATGGGCGGAGCCTGGATCATCGCGCTAACGACGCTGAACGGCGCGGCCCAGGCCGTCCTGCCCAATTGGGTGCGCGGCCGTTCTTTGGCGATCTACCTGACAGTGTTCAATGGTGCCATAACGTCAGGAAGTCTTATATGGGGTGCGGTCGCTCAACATATCGGTTTGGAAATGGCATTGCTGCTTGCCGCCGGCGGTGTCGCGATAGCGGGGATCATTTTTCACTTCCTGAAGCTTCCGAAGGGCGAGGCAGATCTTCTGCCGTCGGATCACTGGCCAGTTCCCCTTCTGGCCAAGCCTGTCAAAACGGATCGTGGTCCGCTGCTGGTCACAGTCGAATACAGAATAGATCGCGCCGAGACCAAGCCGTTTCTGGCCGCAATCGGACGCCTTTCCGCCGAACGTCGGCGTGACGGCGCCTATGCCTGGGGTGTTACCGAGGACACTTCCGCTCCGGAAATCATGGTGGAATGGTTCATGGTTGAATCCTGGGCCGAACACCTGCGGCAGCATCGCCGCACGTCTCGCGCCGCCGCCGAGCTTCAATTGGAGGTGGTGTCTTTCCACGTATCCGAGGACCCGCCCCGCGTCCGGCACTTGCTGGCGATAGACGAACGAACCTCTACTCTTTGAACAGCATCAATGGGCCAACCGCAGACAGAAAGGGCGACAATGCAAGAAGCAAACGAGGATATTGTCTTTCCCGCATCAGTCCGAGCCGCACAAAAGCGCAAGGGCTCGTTCGACATGTATGAGCACCACCACTTCAGACAGGACATAGACACCTACCTGACGAACTTCCTGGCCACCGTTCGCAGCTTCTATCTGGCGACAGTGAGCGAAGACGGCCAGCCCTACATTCAACACAGGGGCGGCCCTCCTGGCTTCCTCCGCGTCGTCGACAAGACCAGGCTTGCCTTCGTCGATTTCGTCGGCAACCGACAATTTATCACCACGGGCAATCTCACCGCAAACCCACGCGCTTTCATTTTCCTTATGGACTATGCAAACCGACGTCGCATCAAAATCTGGGGCAACGCGAAGGTCGAGAAAGACGATCACACGATGGTCGAACCCCTCAGCTCCGAAGGATATCGTGGACGAGCCGAGCAAATCATCATCTTCGATGTGAAAGCCTGGGACATCAATTGTCCGCAGCATATTCCGCAGATGTTCTTTGCCGAAGATGTCGCCCACGCGTTGGCGGAACGTGACGAGACGATCGCGAAGCTCCGTAGCGAGCTTGAAGCTCTACGGGGGAAATAGCGTCTCCCTTTGAATTCACTCGGCAAGAGACGGTTCATTGGTGCGAGCCGGTGCCGCCGGCAGCTCGCAACAAGCTCAAGCTGCAAAACTGAAGCGTCTATAAGTTGCTGCTCCTGCAACCTCGGCTCCACCCAGAGCCGACGTGCGGACCAACCCCATGTTCGCGACGCCGAGCGCCGAACACATCACAACCTCGCGCACCCGACGCCTTCCCTAGCGCTCCCCGATGTGGCAAAGTTCCCTCCGCCGAGTCCTGAGATCAGCCATAATCATCGCCGGACGCAGATTCGATCCAGTTCACCGGAACCGGATCGAAGGCGTATGTTGATTTCGCGAGCTTTGGGAACAGGTATTGACTTGCTGCACTTGAATACCAAATTTATTTACCAAATTGATCTATTTTTATCCTGCATTTCAGAAGATTTGATAGCTCACAATCAGTTGAACAACGCTAGAAAAAATACAGTTCATACTGCTGTTGCCCGCTGGGCGCAGCCGCCGCATCTGGGGCAGCGCATACAGGTTGTTTGCTCCCGCCACAATTAGACAGCTGTCGAACACAATATTGCTTGATACATATGGGACTGCCACGTAATCACAGTTTACCGACGCCCAACTTGCCTGTCTTCGGCAGAGAGGACGTTGTTGCGAACTTTGCCGCCGACTTGAGGTCCTCTCCCCTCGTTTCGATCGTCGGCGCCGGGGGCGTTGGCAAGACTACGGTTGCCATAGAGGTGGCCAACTCCCTGCTGGACGAGTTCGAAGACGGCGCCTGGTTCGTTGATTTCGCAACCTTGCGGGACTCCGAGATGGTGCCAGTCGCAATTGCGGAAACAATTGGGCTTAAAACGGGGGCGGCACCGGTTCTGGACAGCGTGTGCGAAAGTCTGCGCGACCGCAAAATGCTGCTCCTTTTCGATAACTGTGAGCATGTTATCGAAGCCGCCGCGATCAGCGTATTCCGTATCCTGTCGGCGGCAAGTGGCGTGCGCATTCTCGCCACCAGTCGGGAGCCACTTGGCGTAAACGGCGAACGTGTCCGCGCGCTCGCCGGCCTGAGCTTTCCGGAGAGATCCATCGGGCTGAGGGCCAAGGATGCTCTGATGTTTCCTGCAATCCAGCTTTTCGTCGAGCGTGCGACAACACGAAAGGAAACATTCGTCTTGCGCGATCAAGATGCACCGGCGGCCGCGGAGATCTGCAGGCAACTGGATGGGCTTGCCCTCGCGATCGAGCTTGCCGGGACGCGTGTCGACACATTTACGGTCGACGGCATCCTTGAACAGCTCGATGACCGTTTCAGGGCTTTGGTGGGACCGAAAACGGGTCCGGAACGGCACCGTTCGCTGGTCGCCACTCTGGACTGGAGCTTCGAACTTCTGTCCGCTGCCGAAGCCGGCCTGCTGAACGCAGTTGCGGTCTTTGCTGGTGCCTTCAGTGTGGAGGATGCCGCCGCCATCGCTGGAACTTCGCCGGAAGAAACCGTTGATCTGTTAGCGCAGATCGCAGTCAAATCGCTCGTTTCAATCAATTTCACCAGCGATCGCACGTGGTATCGCCTTCTGGAAACCACACGATCTTATTGCGTCATGCGGTTGCGTGCCGCCGGACAGCTCAACGCGATGCAACGTCGCCATGCGGAACGCGTCTACGCGGTTTTGCGGGCGGCTGGCGAAGAATGGAGCAGAGTGCCCGCCCGAGAATGGGGCGAGCGCTATCGGCCGGTTTTGAAAGATCTGCGAATTGCTCTCGCCTGGGCAGAGGTCAGCGATCAAAAATTGCTCATCGACATCACAACTGCTGCAACGATCTTGTGGAATCACTTCTCGCTGACCGAAGAATGCAGAGATGCGATTCTTCGCGCCATTGCGCAACTTGAGCACCTCGGTCTTACGGGCACTGCAACAGAGATGAAGTTGCAGACCTTTCTGTCGGGCGCTGCGATTTTCACACGCGGTCCGGGACCCGAGATGCTGATGGCATCAGAGAGGGCACTCAGCATCGCAGTCGCGCTTGATGATACTGAGTTCCAGCTGCGCAGTCTGTGGACCATCGGGAGCTACAAGATCTTCGCTGGCGAATATGACGATGCGATCGATCGCATGAAGGCATTTCTAGCAATTGCGGAAGCGAGAGACAGCACCGCTGTCCCAGGCGGAGAGGCGATGCTGGCCACTGCGGAATTCTACGTGGGCGATCTGGACAACGCACTTCGGCGTGTCGAAGCGCATTTCAACCCCGATGAGAACGTACTGGAAAGACCTCGGCTAGCCCGTTTTCAATTCGTTTCGAACTCCACGTTCGGCGTTATTCTTTCAATCACACAATGGAACAAGGGATGGCCCGGTCGCGCCGCACGCACGATAGAACGAGTTGTGCAGGATTCGCTTCGGACTGGTCACAAAATGGAAATCGCCAGTTCGCTGGTGATGTCGGGATGCTTGATTGCCCTGCTTCGAAACCATCGAGATGATGCTCGCCGGTATTTGGAAATCCTCGATCAGGTCTTGGACGAGAGTGGGCTGGAAGTATGGCGCCCAGTTGCCCTGCATTATCGCGGCGCTTTAATGTGCAGTGAAGAAGCTACATTGAGCGAAGGTCTCGAGATTTTGAAGGCATCCCTGAGAGGCCTAGATGCAAAAAGCCAAAAGCTTCGCCGCGCCTATTTTCTAGGGAATCTTGCGTCTGCGTTTGCCAAAGCCGGGCATCTCGCAGAGGCGATGTCGACGATCGAGACCGCACTGACCGTATCAGACCGGAACAATGAACGTTGGTGCCTTCCCGAATTGATACGCATTCAAGGATCGATCTTGCTTGCGCAGGGACGCCCGGCTGAGGCTGAAACGCTTTTCATTAATTCAATGACTATTGCCAATGATCTGGGCATGCTTTCATGGCAGCTGCGTGCGGCTACCGATCTTGCCGAACTCTGCCAAGCGGCGTCACGCAGCCATGAGGCACGTGCTGTTTTGTCGCCCATCTATTCACGCTTTACGGCCGACGACGATACCGGAGATCTTCAACGCGCGCGCGGGTTGCTGCAGTCAGCACGATAATCTCAAACAACGAGTCGTTCTCTCCGAACGCGAAGACCCGTCCGCCCTGAACCCCAAAAAATTCCAGTGACACATGGCTTCGGCGCCCCGGCCACGTGGCGCCACTGTTTCTCCTTGTCTTTTTGCACCGCGCCTCTGCGCCACATCCGGGATTCACTGGCTTTCACGCAATTTTATCGCGCTTAACTCGTCCATTTTTGCATCTTCGGTCATCCTATTTCTATCGACCGAGTTGAGCAGGTTCGCCGCCAGGTAGCCGAAAGTCATTCCGCCTGGAAACTATCGCCATTCGGCTCGCTCGATGGATCCCTCTCTGAGAGGGAGCCGCCAGAGCGCGCGTTACCTGGGCCTCACGCCCGCCCGAGAGGTACCAGGTAGGGCGCGCTCATCGTCTCCACAGGTCGAGCGGCTCGCGTCCGGCATACAAGTCCATTTCCAGCAATCCAGCTTCATTGACCTGACACCCACCCGAAGGAGAAACATTATGCCTCTACTTTCACGTCGTGCCTTTGCCGGAGCCCTCCCCATCGGCCTCCTCGGAGGAAGCCTTTTTGGTCCAGCCATAATCGGACGCGCGTCTGCTCCGGCCATGGCGCAGGATGCCTCCAAGGCGCCAGCAGGCATTACGCCTTTCGCACAGATCCGGATCGGCCGCTTCACGGTGACAGCGTTGACGGACGGATTTGCCGATATGCCCTATGACTATTTTCCTGGGCGCAGTGCGGCAGAGGTAGAGAAGGCGGCCGTCGCACAGTTTACGGCACGGCAGAGCGGTGTGCGGTTCCTCTTCAACCAATACCTGGTAGAGGACGGAGACCGCCGGATCCTGATTGATGCCGGCGCTGCGGGCTCGATCGGGCAGACCGGGCAACTGCCACAGGCGCTTGCCACACTCGGCATCACGCCGGACCAGATCGATGCGGTCATCGTGACGCACATGCATCAGGACCACATGGGTGGTCTAGTTCTGGGCGGCAAGAACAATTACCCCAAGGCGGAACTCTACATCGATCGTCGTGACGTCAAGCACTGGACCGATCCGTCCAAGCGCAATGGCGCACCTGATTATCTGCAGACCAGCTTCAGAATGGCGGAGGAGGTAGTTCGCTTGTATCCGCGGCTGCAGGCGATTGACGGAGAGCGTGAGATCATGCCGGGTGTTACAATCGTCGATCTCACCGGCCACACGCCTGGTCAGATTGGGGTGCGCGTTGAGGATGGCGGGCAGAGCCTGATCATGGTGTCGGATATGGTTTTTCCGGTCGTCCACCCTGGGGCGACTGATGTCTTCTTCCTGTTTGAACAGGATCCTGCCGCGGCCAAAGCAATGCGAGATCGATTTTTTCCTCGTGCCGCATCCGAAGGCGCTCTCATTGCCGCGACGCACATGCCCTTCCCGGGGCTTGGCCGCATCGTCTCTGACCGAGGTGAAATGCGCTGGCAGATCGCCGACTGGGCCTTGCAGGAATAGCGTAAACATTCGCCAGACTCAGGGGACCAATCACCGGTCCTGACTCTGTTCGACGATGGAAGGAAGCAGCTGAGATTGGGCTCGCACCTCAGGACCATGCGGGCCCAACTAAAAGGACACCGGGCAATCCCAGTTCGATGCATGACGTTGCGATGATGTCATGCACCAAGCTGCCCAGCCAGACGGACACAGATCGGATCGGGTCAGGCGCTCCCACTCACCTTGAGAGACGCTAGCTAGCCAAAGAGGAAATCCCCTGCTCTACGTGGCGTTCCAAGACCGTTTAAGTCGTCGGAACAGCCGTGGCGGTCAGTTCAACAGCCGGTTCTCCCGCAAACGGGCCGCAGCCATGTCTACGAAGGCCCGAACCTTGGCGGGTGCACTTCGTCCCTCGGGATGAAGAATATGAATGGGGATCGGCGGCTCCTCATAGTCGCTGAGAACGATCTTAAGTTCGCCCGCGAGCAGTGCTGGACCAACCTGATAGTGCAGAGCACGAGTCAATCCCCAGTCCGAACGGGCTAGTGTAATCGCCGCTTCATTGGTATTGCACTGCAAGACAGGGTCAATTGTCACGCGATGATCGTCCGCAAACCGCCACTCCGGTGAAGCCCAGGCGCTCGTTGATGCCACGATTCGATGGCTCTTGAGGTCGGCAGGCGTCAGTGGGACACCATTAATCTCCAGATAGCGTGGCGAGCCGCAGATGACGTGCCTGACTGTGCCAACTTTGACAGCAGAGAAACCGGAATCCTTGAGGTGACCGATACGAACTGCGACATCAACCCCTTCTTCGATGATGTTGACGGGCCGGTCGATGAACAACGTTCTGACATGCATGGTGGGATAGGTCTTCAGATATTCCGTCACGATCGGCAGCACATACATCTGCCCGAACAGCATGGATGCGGTGATGGCCAAAGTCCCGGTCGGAGTGGCATAGGAGCCGCTTGCTGCCGCTTCTGCTTCGGCAATATCCGCCAAAATACGACGGCAGTCTTCGAAGTATCGCGTCCCTGCCTCCGTCAGCTTAACAGATCGTGTCGTGCGGACGAAAAGACGCGCACCGATGACATCCTCAAGGGCGGCAACTGCCCGGGTTACGGCGGGTGCGCTCATATGCATCAGGCGCGCCGTTTCCGCAAAGCTCTCAGTCTCGGCAACCTTCGCGAAGATTTTCATCGCCTGCAGTCGATCCATTTTCTTGCCCCAAATTCACCTGCACTCAATGAGCACCGCAATACACATGAGGTTGTAACAATCTCGAAAGACCATTCGAGCCTTGCGGTGGTCAAACAATAATTGCTTACGAGTTCTATGCGGACGTCAATCCGGATCGCGTCATGTGCGACGCGGCGATAGCTTCAATTTCTGCGCAGACCTGAGCATCGATGCCGGCGGCCATGGCGCAAGTGCGGCGCTCGCTGTTCGGTGCAAGTGCAAGAGCTATCGCCTTGGACACTTGGAAATCGAAGCTCGAACCGCTGCGGGCCATGTCGATTTCCGCCCCGGTCATTCCCAACGTCCTTGCGTCCTTCTCCAGAGGTCGCATCATATGATCATCACCGCTGGTGGCGGCAAGGGCAAGTTCTATCGACAAGCGTGCTCGCGGACCGAGGTTGAAACCAGTCATGATATTTGTCCTGAAAAGAGCTGTTCGACCTCAAAATCCGAATTCGCTCAGGCCCGGATGATCGTCCGGCCGACGGCCAAGCGGCCAGTGAAACTTGCGGTCCGATTCCTTGATCGGCTGCTCGTTGATGCTGGCATGGCGCGCGCGCATCAAACCATCCTCAGCGAATTCCCAGTTCTCGTTGCCATAGGCCCGAAACCACTGGCCGCTATCGTCATGGTACTCATACGCATACCGTACGGCGATACGGTTTCCCTGGAATGCCCAGATTTCCTTGATCAGCCGATAATCGAGTTCCCGGTTCCATTTGCGTGTCAGGAAGGCTTCAGCCTCGGCGCGGCTGGTCACGAATTCCACGCGGTTGCGCCAGCGCGTGTCTGCCGTATAAGCCTGCGCCACCTTGGCGGCATCGCGGCTGTTCCAACCATCTTCGGCGAGGCGGACCTTCTCGACGGCACTTTGTTGATCGAAGGGCGGAAGCGGTGGGCGGGACATCAGTATTTCCTTTTTCAGTTGGCAGAAGATGGGAGGGTGGCCATAGGCCGGCATTTACGCATCACGGGGTCATAGTGGCACCGGGACAAAAAGGCGGTCCCTTTCGCCCCCTTTCGTTCTGGCGACGATGCGCCGGTTTGGCTTGATGGTGAATGTTGAAACCGAGGCAGAGACTGTTGCGTCAGACGCATCAATCCAGTGCATCAGAGTTCAATCTGGATCCGGTTTTCCTGGCCATTGTCCTGTTCAGCCGGAACCGCGCAGCACAGCAAGACTTCGCCTTCGCCAATCGCGGCCGTTGGTTCCTTTATGTAGGTCACGGCGCCCTTGGTGAGTTTGGTACGGCACGTGCCGCATGTGCCTTCCCGGCAGCTGAACTCCGGTTCCAGGCCGCGCGCCTCAGCCAGTTCCAGCAGGGTGCCGGCTTCGGGCGTCCAGCGCGCCTCCTTCAGCGATGCCATGAAGGCAACCGGCACGGGCTTTGTCGATGGCGGCGGGCGCACAGGTGCCGTCACCCCGGCGTCAAGCGTTCGCGTCAGAGACGAAGGCCCAAAGGATTCCGCGTGGATGCGGCTGTCTGCAATATTGCAGCCCCGCAACCCGTCATAAAGGGACTGGGTAAACTGCGGCGGGCCGCAGACGTAGAAATCATAGTCGCCGAACGGCAGGTGACGGGAGAGCAGTCCCATATCGATGCGGCCAATCGCATCGTAGTCGATGCCTTCTCTGGCCCCGTCGGCGTCACTGAGGACCCGGATCAGCCTGACGGCACCCTGGCCGGCATTGACCAATTCGGCGATTTCCCGGTCGAACGGCCGCTCTTTCATCGAACGTGCCGCATGAAACAGGATGACCGGACGGATATGTTGCTTCCGGAGACCTTCGTAGACGACATGGCGCAGCATGGCGAGCAACGGTGTGATCCCGACACCGCCGGCAAGCAGAACCGCCGGGCGGTCGCTGCGGGCGTCGATGATGAAGTCTCCGGCTGGCGCCCGCGCCTCGATCGTGTCGCCGACGCGGATGTGGTCGTGGAGGTACTGCGACACGGCACCGTCGCGCTTGACACTGATCCGGTAAAATCCGTCGGAGGGAGCTGCCGACAGCGTGTAGGTCCGGATTGCCGGCTTGTCCGCACCCGGGATCGTGACCCGGATCGGCAGGTGCTGGCCGGCACTATGCGGCAACAAGCCTGCACCATCGCCGGGCTGCAGATGAAGCGAACGGATAGAGGCGCTCTCCTCGAGGATCTTCGTCACAGTCAGCGCGCGCCATTGGTTAGCCAGCGTTGCAGCTTGCAGCCGGTCGGCTGTCTGCGCCCAGTCACCCGTCATCAGGGAATTCTGAGACCAGCCATTTTCCCGGAAGGCCCAGCGCAATGCCAGCGTATTGCGCCGACGGACTACGCGGCGGGCCTTGAACGTCCAAAGCCGTTCGGCCCCCTGGAAGGCGGCGATCTCGGCCGAATCCAGAATGACTTCGGCATCGCCGGCCATCTGCAGCATGTCGCCGTTCGTATAGTCGATGAACAAAAGCCCGGCCTTGCCGTTCAGGACGATATTGCCAAGCGTATTGAAGAAGAGATTGCCATCGAAGTCGGGAATGGTCAGC
This sequence comes from Rhizobium sp. CECT 9324, assembly GCF_918741265.1. NCBI lineage: Bacteria > Pseudomonadati > Pseudomonadota > Alphaproteobacteria > Hyphomicrobiales > Rhizobiaceae > Rhizobium > Rhizobium sp. CECT 9324. Next base: position 2,609,687 of record NZ_CAKKMZ010000001.1, read on the forward strand.
GTGCCGTCTTCACTGACCCGAACAAAACCCGCCTTGCCACCACGATGCGACACATCGACCTGACGCCGGTCCTTCCGGTCGGCATAGGACGCCACGAAAAAGGCATCGGCCGCAGCGATCATCGATATTGCAGCATCGTCGACCACAGGCATGTCTTCGACGGTGCCCGAATAGGGCTGGCGAGGTTCTCGAACGAACTCGAAGTCACGCAACTGGATGTAACGCGGGCAGTTTCCGAAGCTCTGGTCGACATCGACGCGAAAACCACCAGGGGTTTGGGAGACGAACCCGTTCATGCGATTGCGGCGCCTGGTGTGCATCTCCATTCCGAGAAGGCCGACGGGCTGACCATCGTTCAACCCCTCGCCTGCGGGATCGCTCGTATCCGCCTGTGCTTCGATGGCGAGGATTGTGGATGAGGGAGAGGAGATGAAGCCGGGGGGGCCTTCGAGAAGGGTCGCCCAGGCATCACCGCTTCTGTCCACACTGCCCACGACAATGTAAGGCAGTTGCGCGTAGAAGTCGCGGTGTTGATCGGGCATGAAGTCACGAATGAAGCGCTGGCCCACAGATGCCATGCGCTCCACCACGCCAACCTTCTCTTGAAGGTAGATTTCGCCTTCGTGCCACGCAGGCAACGTTTCCAGCATCTCGTTCATGTCGCATCTCCCTCAAGAAGTTCGGGCGCGCGCGGCCGCACGCCCGCATCAGGACATCAGGCTGCAAGGCCGGCTGGCGTTTGAACGAAGGGGACGAAGCCCGGCAAAGCTTCGATGCGACGGAGAAATGCATCGACTGCCGGATAGCTGGAGAGATCAACATTGCCCTCCGGTGCCCGGGCGACATAACTGTAGATGGCCACATCGGCGACGGTCGGCCCGTTGCCGACAAGCCATTGACGATCGGCAAGGTGGCTTTCGAGCCGTGCCAATAAAGTGTGAGCACGACCGATGACTTCTTCAGGATTGAACTTTGCGCCGAAGACAGTGATCAGACGCGCAGCGGCTGGACCATAGGCGACTTCGCCGGCGGCCACTGACAGCCAACGCTGGATGGCGGCAGCGCCCGCGGCGTCTTCAGGAAGCCAATCGGCGCGGGCCGCTTTCTTGGCAAGGTACACGAGAATGGCGTTGCTATCGGCGACAACGACGCCATCGTCTTCCAACACCGGCACCTGGCCGAACGGGTTCAGTTTGAGGAATTCCGGTTTCTTGTGCGCGCCGGATTGCAGGTCTACCTCGACCAGCTCGTGTGGCAAGCCAAGCAGCGAGACCATTAGGCAAGCCCGATGCGCGTGACCGGAAAGCGGGTGATGATAGAGTTTCATTGTGTGCTCCTGCAAAACTGTTGGAGGGTCCATTCCCAATCCATGCTCCGAAGGTGCAACAAGCGGCCGCCCATGAGAACAGCCAGGTTTCGCAGTTCATAATTACGGCTGACGCAACAATCCTGCTGCCAGGAAGCGGACGGTGGAACATGCCATTCAACATGTGACCCGCTGCGCGCCCTTGGGTGCGCCAATCCTTCACCAACTGGAATAATGTCTTGCGCATATACAGCCTTCTCCATCGAGCAAAATCGATGGATTTCTCAGGTTAGGAACACAGCTGACAAGGTTGAAAAATGTACGACAACATCATGATTGCAGAATGGATTGAGGCCGCACTTTCCGCGAGCAGAAATCTATCATGCGACAATTCATTGGCGGATCGCAGCAGGGAGATGAATGTGCCATTGAAGGATCGGGATTGCGAAAGCTTGCGAAACACATACGAGCAATTGCTAGCAACCCAATATTTGGCGTAGGCCACTCAACCAGCCCCATATCCGACAAATGATTTCCAACATTCACAGCCAATCGATGAATAGTTGGTACTTGGTACACGAGGCTTGACTTACAACATTGTTAAAATTGACTAAATTTCACCTATCCGTCCAGTCGATCATCGGCGCAACGGCAAAGACGGGCGCTTTGAAGTAATTGAGGTTGTGTTGTTTTACCAGCACTTACGGCACTTTCTTCATCGTCTCGTTTACGCTCTATTGGCGCGATTAACGCCGGCTTGGGCACTGGCACCGCACGCACGACAGTATCGGCTACATGGCGTGGGTGCGGGGTGTGCGGGATGACGTGACTTATCACGAGACCGAGACCTTTGACAGACGTCCTGCGGCTGCAGCCTGGGTTTCAGAGCGGGAACGGGAACTCTCCAGAACAGGGGCAGTGGCCAAATATAAAATGATGATCCCCGCAACACTATTCTTTCAGGAATCACAGGTGCTCGCAGTTGAGCGAGAAAATAATCGCTGAGCGCGAGCCTGAGCGCACGGCGACTTGTAAATCAGGCGCCTCTATCGAATACGTAACAACGACGCTGGTGCTAAATCGCTGCTTGTCTCGGCCGCTCTAAACGAATGCAGGCTTACTTTTGATAGTGACAGGGCGGCTCCATTTTCCAATGATCTGTGTCTTTACGAAGGACCGCGACCGGTCGCCTCGGCAATTGCTTGCACGGAGACACCAGCAGCAATGAAAGCCCCGACGGTCATTGGCTGATCCCTCCCCGCCAGTCCCGGAAGAACTAAGTCGTAGTTGCCGGCAGGCCCTTGGAATTCAGCAAACAGGCTGACTGTAACAATGCTCTAACGTCTCTACGGTAGATTTGCATCGAACTGGGAGCAACCCGCGTGCGCATTGAATCTGACCTTCTCCGTAATCTGCTTGTTTGCCAGGAGGAACAGCCTACGTCGACCCTTTCCCAGGATCTGGAATACGTGGCCAGTTTGCTCAGGGAGAACGGGCCGACGCTCGCCGACCGGTACAGCTGGCTTGAGGCGATGATCAACCACGTCCCCGATTACATCTACGCGAAGGATCTCAATGGAAGGTTCCTGTTCGCGAACAACGCTGTTGTTCTCAACAATGGTCTGTCGAGCGTTGACGAACTCATCGGCCTGACCGATTACGACCTGCATGGCCCGGAACTCGCCGCGCCGATTGCAGAGATCGAGCTAAGAGTTATCGAATCGGGCATTGCCGATCTTGGATATGAAGAACGCGCCCTCAAGGGTGGGCCCGACCGATGGCTGATGATGTCACGCGTTCCCTTGAAGGACAGCGAAGGGAAAATCGTTGGTGTCGTCGGTGCGTCGCGCGACATTACCGCCCGGAAGATGTCCGAGCGACTGATGTCAGTACAGGCGCAGCTACTCGAGATGATCATTGCGGCGGTGCCCGCGAATGAGTTCTTCGAGACGTTTTCTGCCCTGCTTGAGAAGGCCGCCGCTGATGTCGAAACAGCCATGTTCGTGCCCCATGGCAAGGCCGAACTAAGGCTGGCATCCCGCTCCGCTCCTGGATGGCTCAAGGACACGAGAGTAAGCGTCGCTGACATGAGCACGGCAGCGCATGAGATGGAGCAGTTCGCAGCAAGCCTGCGGCACCCGAGGGACTACGTCCGGAGTGTCGAAATTCGCGCCTCCGACGGCAGCCTGCACGCCCTACTGGTCCTGACACTGTTCGGTCGCAGCCCCGAACCCTCGTTCAGCGAGTTCGTTACCTCTGCGGCGCGATTGGCTGGCATCGCTGTTGACCGCATCCTGGCTGAGAAACGAATCCGGTTCCTGGCGGAGCACGACGCATTGACAGGATTGCTGAAACGCGACGGTCTCGACCACAAGCTGAAAGGAATCCTTACCCAAGCGGCACACGAAGGCACGCGGGTGGCTGTCGCATTTATAGACCTGGATAACTTCAAGCTGATCAATGACACTCTTGGTCACGACGCGGGGGACGAGCTTCTTAGGGAGGTTGCGGCCGCCATCGCTGACACGATTGGACCCGAGGGAATAGCGGCGCGCATTGGCGGTGACGAATTCGTCGTCGTCGTTCCTGGCGCCGGTGAAGACCTTATGGCTCGGGCACAACAACTGAGAGGATCCATCGGTCGTCTTCACCTTGTGGAAGGGCATGAGTTGCGAGCAACAGCGAGCATCGGTCTGGCGGTGTTTCCTGACCATGGTGCAAGTCCCTCCCAGCTTCTTGCGCGTGCGGATCTAGCAATGTATCGCACGAAGCGAGACGGTCGTGACGGGGTGACCCTCTTTGCCTTCGACATGGCGCAGGAGGCTTCTCAAAAGCTTCTTCGCCAAGAAGAATTGAGGCGCGCTTTGAACCGGGGCGAATTCCTCCTCCACTATCAGCCGCAGAAGAACCTGCGGACGGGGGGCATCACAGGCGTCGAGGCGCTTGTCAGGTGGAACCACCCGACAGAGGGCATGATCGCGCCCTGCAACTTCATACCAATGGCGGAGGAAAGTGGGCTTATCCTCGAGCTTGGCGCGTGGGTCTTGGAAAGGGCTTGTCGCCAGGGGAAAGATTGGCAAGATTCGGGATTTGCCCCTGTGAAGATCGGGGTAAACATGTCGGCACGACAGTTCCAGGATACTGGTCTGACCGAGATGGTGGCGGACGTGCTCGCACGCACGGGGCTTGATCCCCGATGGCTCGAAATTGAGATCACTGAGAGCCTCATCATGAAGGACATCGATGCAGCCGTCATTCGAATGGAAGAGTTGACGACGCTCGGAGTTGCCCTGGCACTGGACGATTTTGGCACGGGCTATTCGAGCCTGAGCATGCTGAAGCGCTTTCCACTGTCGAAACTTAAAATTGATCGCTCCTTCATTGTCGAATCTCCAAACAATCCCGACGACCGCGCGATCGTGTCGGCCATCATCTCGCTCGCAAAGACACTGGGGTTAGATGTACTGGCAGAGGGCGTGGAGACCGAGGCGCAGGCACAGTTTCTCCTTTCGGCGGGCTGCGATGAGGTTCAAGGATTCCTGCTTGGCCGGCCCGAACCGCCGGAAGCGATTGAGCGGCTCCTCCCCGGCGAAAAGTCTAATCAGACCTTGTGAAAAGCTGTTGCCTCGGAGCGACTGAACGACGAGGACGTAGCCCGGCTTGTGAAACGGACTGCAATGACCGCCAGTGTTCGAGGTGACCTCAGCGAGATCCAGAGCGCTTTCAAGTTCTCCGGTCATCCGCTTCGCGCTGAGCTTGGATGCTCTGATGACGTCGACGAACGCTACGTCGGAAGCGACGAGACCTCACCCCAATGAAGGCGTCTTGAAGTGGCTACACGGGCTGGACGAAGACCGCAGGTTTATCAGCATCGCGTCGGTAGCCGAAATTCTAACGTCCGTCGGGGAAATCGAATTCGATGGAACGCCGGCTGATCAGTTTCAGCGAACGGTCGGGCTGAACCCTGTAGGTTTCTTCCGCCCGGCGGCCGTTTTGATCGATGAGGCGTTTCGTAAACGTACTGCCGACCGGCGCTTTGGTCAGCTTCGTCTGTGGCTGGCCACCATAGGTTATGCTGCCCGGAATAGGCTCGACAGCCGGCGCGGAACACCCGGCAAGTGCCATCATCATCAAAATAGTCGATGCGACATTTCTCATAGCCTTGCATCCCATGACTTTGCACCCAATTCTGCCACCGTTCATCGGGCCGATCCTGCGCCGAATAGGTATAGATAATCCATTGACCTCGACTGGGCATTTCAAGGCTGCGTGATCATTCAATTTTCGATCACCAGACGGAACGTGCTGCAGATCGTGTTCACATCCACGCGCGGCGGCACAATGAAGGGCTCCTGCCAGATTTTCAAAGTGCCCTGGACGCGATGTTCCATGAACATCAGTTCCAGTTGTCGTAGCGCAGGGCCGCGACGCCCCCATCGTCTGTGACGTGGATGAACCCTTGCGCGGACTTCTCTTCTCCTTGCCTGAGAGATACGGCAGAAGGTTGTAGCCGTCGAGATACACCTTCTAGATCTTGCTGCCGGCCTTGTGACCCCTTGGACTTGCTGGGGTACCGTATATTTTATGTCATTCCCGAGACTCAATCTTGACACACGTACTCATATTTCCGATGTGAAACATGACTCTTCGAGTCATGTTAATTGGGGGATAGGTGATGCGTTTGACTGTCGGGCCGCTTGCAGTGGCTCTTTTGGGTTTCGTCGGCACGAATGGCGCATATGCGCAAGCCGCAGACACAGTTCTGAACCCAATTATAATCTCGGGGAAAAGCGATCGTCTTTGCATTCCGGCGGGACAGAAGCGCGCCGAGGACGACCGGCGACCGCTCTGCGTTGGCGAAGGCATTGCTCGCAACAACGTGCCCGGCGACACTTTCGACCGCAACCAGCTTGATCGTTTGCCGGCCGGTTCCCAGGCACAGGATTTCGTCAAGCGCCTTCCCGGCGTCATGACTGGAGGTGCTCCGGGCGAAGACAAAGATGCCCGCGTTCTTGGCATGGACAAGGAATACACCCGCACCTCTATCGACGGCGTCATTCTGCCGGATGACGGTGAAAAGCGCGAATTCAACCTCGACAGCCTTCCGGCTGGCCTGGTCGACTCCGTCGAAGTGATCCGCGGTCGCCGCGCGGACATGGAGGCTGACGGTCTGGCCGGACGCATCGACGTCAAGCTCGCAGACATTCCGGAGACACCGCGTTATGAGGCCCACAGCGCGATCGGTGGCAGTTCAGATGGTCAGACACTGTTCGATCTCGGCATCCTCGGCGGCGGCATGTATTCCGACGATTTCGGTGCCCAGGGCGGCCTGACGCGCGCGAGAAATTCCAACAGCAAGACCAAGGAAAAGTTCACCTCGAGCGGTCTCCTGTCCGAAGCCGAGGATGAGAACAAGTCGATGAATACCTTCGGCGCCCTCGCCGACATTCTGTGGCAGAACGATGCCAATGCGTTCCACTTGAAACCCTTGCTGCTTGGCCTCGATGAGGACAAGGACAAGATCAAATACAAGTACAAGGCAAACGGCACGTCGAACGGCACTGAAACGGAAGTCGAGGAAAAGGAAAAGCGCACCTATGGCGCCAGCGGGTCCTGGCGACACGATTTCGATAGCTGGGTGGGTGCCAGCGTGGAAATGCTCGCGGGGCACTACCGCACCACGGAAAAGAAGGACAAGGGCAAGCGCATCTTCACCGCAGCCGGCGTCGAAACCACCAACAAATACGAGACGGAAATCGAGGACAAACTCGATCGGGTGACCTTTGCCCAGGTCGATGTTCTTCTGCCCTTCCAACTGGGCGGCATACAGCACGATGTCAAGACCGGCACTCTGCTGCGCGTCCGTGACCGGACCAAGGACAAGCAGAAGACCGTTGGCGGCGTAGTTCAGGTGCAGGAAGCCAAGGAAGTCTATGCGATCGATGAAACCGTCTGGGCAGGTTATGTTCTGGATGAAATCAACTTCGGCAACGGCTTGACCATCGCACCAGGCGTCCGGTTTGAGGCGAGCGATCTGGATGCAGCGATTGCAGACGGCACATCTGGCGGTGGCAATGTGTTCGATATCCTGCCATCGCTACCGGTCCATTTCCAGGCGACGGATGACTGGTCCATCGATGCCAGCGTCGCACGTTTGGTCAACAGGCCGAAATTCGACAACCTGATCCCCCAGCAGTCGAATACGCTGCTCGGCAATCCTGATCTCGATCCGGAGCGGGCCTGGGCCTTCGATACCAGCGTCACCTATGAGACCGATGATCTCGAGCTCTCCTTCGGCATCTTCCATCGCGCGATTGAGGATCTGATGGAGACTGTCGATACCGGACGTCTGAACAGCGACGGCGACAGCATCTATCAGTATCAGAATGTCGGCAACGGCTGGACAAACGGCATCATCCTCAGCCAGCGCGTCAGCCTCGCGGCACTGAACGCACCGGTGCTGAACGGCTTCTCTATCTTTGCGACGCAAACCTTTGCCCGCAGCAAGGTGACTGAGGCCGACGGTACGACGCGGGAATTCAAGGAACAGGCGCCGTTCTTCGCCGATCTGGCGGTCGAATGGACAGATCCGAGCGACAGGCTCTCACTGTCCGCGGGCTTCGGATATACCGCGAAAATCGATTCCGCCGGCGACAGCGCCAACGAATCCCGCGACGCGGAACTCTCGCTTGATCTGGCAATGAACTACCAACTCACCGAGACATTCGAGCTTTATGCACTCGCCAAGAACGTCACAGGGACCGAGCGCGTCACGCATAAATCGGACGGCACGACGGAAATCCAGGAAGGCGTAAAGAGCTATTTCGCCGGCATCCGCGCGAAATTCTGACCCAAGGACGCACAGCCCGCAATCGTCAGCGGGCTGTGCAAGTCAACGTCACCCCATCAGGAATGGTCATGCAGGTGCTGGAAACAAAAGGGCCGATCGCATCGATAGCCGGAGCCGGGCATTGTCCGCGCACGCCAATCCCTACCCTGATTTGGGAGTTGGTGATCATGATGCTGGCTCACCCCTGGCTTTTGGCCCTGACGGTTCTGCCCAACATCGTCACCCCGGCGCTTGCGCCAATTCAGGCGTGGTTCGCCAAGGAAGTGCTTCTGGAAATCTCCGAAGGCGACAGGATGTTCAGCCTGGTTGAACTGCTGACCTACACGCCATACGCCGTCGCGATTTTCCTCGGCCTGTCCCTTCTGCACATCGTCGAGAAAGTCACCAACCGCATGTATGACGACCGACTGCTGATCGACGTGCAGCGGCGCTGGTTCGAAATCCGCGGGGATGGCAATCCGGGCAATCATGTCGCCAAGGCCACCAATGACTGCAAGAATGTCGTCAAGATTTTCGATCTCGCGCAAAAGGACATGTGGGTCGTTCTGATCGGCGTTCCGGCCGTGCTGATCTGGCAGACGACACTGTCTCCGGAACTGCTTCCGGCATTGCTGGTATCGGCCCTCGTCCCGTTTCTGGCATCCTTGACATTCGGTACCTTGATCCAGCGGCTCAGTCATACCGGACTGGTGCTGCTTGGCAGCGTCAGCTCCGCCGTTGCCGATGGCGATCGGCTGAAACTCCACCGCGAACAGGAAAAGCTCTATTCCAACCGCATCCGCTTCGAGCTCTACAAACAGGCCAGCGAGGCGATCAGCGACTTCGCCTTCTGGGTTTCGCTGGTTTTCCTGCTCATCATGTCACTGAGCGGCCTATGGAAACTCCTGCCGGACGAACTGTCAGCGGTGCAGATCGGGGTGTTTCTGGTCAACCTGAAACTTCTCAATCAGCCGCTTAGCGCCGTCACCAAGATGCACAACAAGATCCGTGAATGCTGGCCTTCTGTGCGACGCGCGCTTCGCCCGCATGAAACCCGCGCAGAGGAGTATACCGTATGACCTGCCGGACCAGCTGCACCTGCCACGATATTGACGAGGAGACCTTCCGTGCCGCCTGCCGCGCCGGGGCTCACAATGTCAAAACCTGCTTCAGATCCATCGGATGCATGCCCAAGTGCAACAACTGCATTCCGCTGGTGAGAAGTGTGCTGAGTGAATTTCAGAACTCGGCACATACCGACGTCGCTTTAGTGGCGACGAAACTGCAAGCTTCAAAAAATGAGGATACATATGAAGCAGATGTTCAAGACCAAAATCGCCCACATGCTGGACAATGGAGACAAGCTGGAGCTTGAGGCATTCGTCGAGGCCACCAGCCACGACGACGCTTTTGCCCAGGCTCAGCAGCGTCTGCAATCCGTTGTTGCGGAACTTGCCGGCAAGGGTGAGATCGACATCGACAAGAGCAAGATTGAGCTCGGCGCTCACAAGCACTGAGGATTGCTCATGACGATGCACGAAAGCAAAGTGCTTTTGAATTCGTTCTGGGAACTCTCAGTCGATATTCAGCAAGCCGTTGCCCGGTTTCTCGTCGGTTCCAAGCTCGGGGAAATCATCGTCGCGAAGGCGCATGGTGTCACCGAGGTCGAGATCAACTATTTCCGCCATGGTGCGGTTTACAAGCTGATCTGGGACGACACCACCAAGAAGATTCTTGGCGGCACGGAAGCGATCGTGATCAACGAAGTTCTATCCGTGCTCACGCCGGAGGCACGCAAGATCGTCGTGGAAGGTGGCCATGCCATCCGTCACATCAAGATCAAGCATGCCGACTTCGATGATCGCGAATACCTTCACATGCAATACCTTGGCGAAGATCGCCATATCACCGGTCGCAAGCTGGAGATGGACGGTCGCCAGTTCGTCAAGCAGTACCGCACGGCTTGATGCACAGGCCTTGAACAGAGCCCTCACGTTCGCGTGGGGGCTCACGCCGATTGCACGAGGAGTGTGAACCAGGGGGACGGCTCTGGACTTCGATTGTTAGGCTCCCACACCTTGCCGTTAGGCCCCCTGCCACCTGTCAGCCGACTTTTGTCAAATTGGGGCGTCCTTACCCAGCGGCCGAAATCGCAAGCACGCCGTTGTTTCCGCTCTCTTTGATCGTCTCCATCGCCACATTCGTTGAAGTGTTTGCGACGTAGGGCAGACTGGAGATACGTTCCCCCAAGACCTCACGGTACCGTCGGATATCACGAGTTCTAATTTTCAAAAGATAGTCAAACCTGCCGGCAATCATATGGCACTCTTCGACTTCCTTGATCTTTCTCACTGCCGCGTTGAACTTCAGAAGAGCATCTTCCTGAGTGTTGGACAGTTTCACTTCGGCGAACGCGATATGCTCAAGCTGAAGCTTCGATAAGTTGATTATTGCGGTAAAGCCTTCAATGTAACCGTCGGCTATAAGGCGGTTCATGCGAATCTGGCAAGGTGTGCGGGATAGCCCTACCCTTTCCGACAATTCTGTGACGGGAATTCTTCCATCCTTTGATAGCACTTCAAGGATGCTGCGGTCAAATTGGTCAAGTTCACTAGACATCCATAATTCCATGGTCGTTCCACCTATCTTTACCGGGAAAATAGCTCACTAAGTGCTGCATGATAGCGAAACAAAGGCGAACTGCCTAGGGTTTCCCTGCTAGAATCGGTCTGCAAGCTATTGTCGAAAGGTCAACAAATGTCCTCACAGCCTCAATCAAATGCCGAAATCGAGATCTCGCGACCTTTCGCAGTGTTCGCCCCGCCGATCCGCACGCAGTCAGCTTTTCGGCAGGCTATAACGGCCGCCTACCGTACACCGGAGCCGGACTGCCTACCTCCACTTGTCGCGTCCGCCCGTCTCGGCGAGGCCACCAAAACGCAGATCTCAATTACAGCCCGCAAGCTGATCGGAGCACTGCGTGCCAAGCACAAGGGAACCGGGGTCGAAGGGCTCGTTCACGAATATTCATTGTCGAGCCAGGAAGGCGTAGCGCTTATGTGCCTCGCCGAAGCGCTGCTTCGTATCCCCGACACCGAGACACGTGACGCCCTCATCCGGGATAAGATCTCGGAAGGGGACTGGAAGGCCCACCTCGGCGGCACGAAGTCCATGTTTGTCAATGCAGCCACCTGGGGCCTGGTCGTCACAGGAAAGCTGACCTCCACGGTGAATGATCGAAGCCTGTCAGCAGCGTTGACCCGGCTGATCGCACGTGCGGGCGAGCCAGTCATCCGCCGCGGTGTGGACATGGCAATGCGAATGATGGGCGAACAATTTGTAACGGGCGAAACCATCGACGAAGCCATCAAGCGATCTAAGGCACTGGAAGCGCGCGGATTCCGCTATTCATACGACATGCTCGGGGAAGCGGCGACTACCGCCGCGGATGCAGTTCGATATTTGCGCGACTACGAAAATGCCATCCACGCAATCGGCAAAGCCTCTCAAGGTCGCGGCGTGTACGAAGGGCCTGGAATTTCCATTAAACTCTCCGCGCTCCATCCCCGCTACAGCCGTAGTCAGGCACAGCGCGTGATGAGTGAGCTGCTACCGCTCGTGAAGCGCTTGGCAGTGCTATCGAAAAGCTACGATATCGGGCTGAATATCGATGCTGAGGAAGCGGACAGGCTTGAGATCTCGCTGGACCTACTTGAAGAGTTGAGCTTGGACGAGGACCTGGGTGGATGGAACGGCCTCGGGTTCGTGGTCCAGGCGTATGGCAAGCGCTGCCCCTTCGTGCTGGACTACATCATCGATCTCGCAAGACGCTCGAACCGCCGAATTATGGTCCGCCTCGTCAAGGGCGCTTATTGGGACGCCGAAATCAAGCGCGCCCAGTTGGAGGGCTTGGAGGGTTTCCCGGTCTACACCCGCAAGATTCACACGGACGTCGCGTATATCGCATGCGCGCAAAAGCTGCTCGCCGCGCCGGAGGCCGTTTTCCCGCAATTTGCCACGCACAACGCCCAGTCGCTCGCGACAATCTATCACCTTGCGGGGCCGGAGTTCCAGGTCGGCAAGTACGAATTCCAGTGCCTTCACGGAATGGGGGAACCCCTCTATGACGAAGTTGTTGGCAACGCCAAGCTCGACCGCCCTTGCCGAATCTATGCTCCCGTCGGCACGCATGAGACGCTTCTCGCCTATTTGGTACGCAGGCTCCTAGAAAATGGTGCGAACTCCTCCTTCGTCAATCGCATCTCCGACGAGAACGTCTCGGTCGACGAACTCGTGGCCGATCCGGTCGATATCGTTGAAGCGATGCCGGTGGTCGGAATGCCGCACGACCAAATCGCGCTGCCAGCAGCACTCTTTGGCCGGGAGCGGTTGAACTCGAGTGGTCTCGACTTGTCAAACGAGACAACGCTTGCCAAGTTGGCGGCAGAGCTGGCGGCAACGGTCAGGGTGAACTGGCACGCGACCCCGCTCCTGGCTGACGGTTCGCTGTCAGGAGCTGAGCGCCCGATCCTGAATCCCGCCGATCACAATGACATTGTCGGCAAGGTCACCGAGCTTTCCGTTGAAGACGCGGGCAGGATTGCCCAGATGGCGGCTCAGGGCGTAGCGCAATGGGCGGCAACGTCGCCTGCCGAACGTGCGGACTGCCTGGACCGGGCCGCCAACCTGATGCAGCAACGGCTTGAGGTACTGATGGCGATCGCCATGCGTGAAGCCGGCAAATCTGCCGCAAACGCGGTCGGTGAGGTTCGCGAGGCGATTGACTTCCTGCGCTATTATGCCGTTCAAGCGCGCAAGACGCTCGGTCCATCTCATAAACCATTGGGTGCTGTGCTCTGCATCAGCCCATGGAACTTCCCGCTGGCGATTTTCACCGGCCAGGTTGCGGCCGCCCTCGTCGCTGGCAATTCTGTCATGGCCAAGCCTGCGGGCGTTACCCCAATTATCGCATTCGAGAGCGTAAAGATCCTACACGAAGCGGGCGTGCCACGCAGCGCGCTGCAATTCGTGCCTGGCAGCGGCCGTGTGGGTGCGGCTCTGGTTGCTGCGCCCGAAACCGCGGGCGTAATGTTCACCGGCTCCACCGACGTGGCACGGCAGATCCAGGCGCAGCTTGCCGAACGGCTATCCGAAACGGGCAAGCCCATTCCGCTGGTCGCAGAAACGGGCGGACAAAATGGTATGATCGTTGATTCCTCCGCGCTTGCGGAACAGGTCGTTTCTGACGTTATTGCATCCGCCTTCGACAGCGCTGGGCAGCGCTGCTCCGCACTTCGTGTGCTTTGCCTTCAGGAAGACATCGCCGACCGCACTTTGGCAATGCTCAAGGGAGCGCTCAAGGAACTGAGCATTGGTCGCACCGACAGACTGAACGTGGATATCGGCCCTGTCATCACTGAATTCGCCCAGGCTGACATCGAAACGCACATTGAACGCATGCGGTCGCTCGGCTGCAAGGTGGAGCAGCTGCCTCTGCCAGAATGCGCAAAACTCGGAACGTTCGTTGCGCCGACGATCATAGAGCTGACCAAGATGTCCGATCTGACCCGCGAGGTGTTCGGCCCTGTGCTCCACATCATCCGTTACCGCCGTGAGGACCTCGACCGTCTCATCGACGAGGTCAACGAGTCCGGCTACGGGCTGACCTTCGGCCTTCACACACGTCTGGATGAGACGATCGAGCACGTCACCAGCAAGATCAAGGCCGGAAATCTCTATGTGAACCGCAACATAATCGGTGCAGTTGTCGGCGTGCAGCCCTTCGGCGGTCGAGGTTTGTCCGGTACCGGTCCAAAGGCGGGTGGTCCGCTCTATATCGGTCGCCTCGTACAGACTGCCCCGGTGCCGCCACGTCACAGTTCGGTGCACACCGATCCCGGTCTTCGTGACTTCGCGTCGTGGCTCGGCCGCAGGGGTCACAACGCGGATGCAGAAGCTGCCCGTGATCTTGTGGATGTTTCCGCGCTCGGTCTCAACTACGAACTGGCTGGGCCTGTCGGCGAGCGCAACCTCTATGCCCTGCATCCGCGCGGGCGCATACTGCTCGCGCCTCAAACCGAAAAGGGCTTGTTCCGTCAGCTGGCTGCTGCCCTCGCCACAGGCAACCATGTCGTCATTGACAAGGACTCCAATCTAGAAACTGCGTTGACGGGCCTGCCCCTCGCCATAGCTTCAAGAGTATCGTGGAGTTCAGATTGGAACGGAGCAGGTCCGTTCGCGGGCGCGCTTGTAGAAGGCGACATGGCTCGTGTCCAAGAAGCCAATAAGCGTATCGCGACGATGGAAGGGCCGCTCGTGCTCGTCCAGGCTGCCACAACTGAAGAGCTGACCTCGGATAGTTGTGCATATTGCCTCAATTGGCTTCTTGAAGAGGTTTCGACGTCAATCAACACGGCCGCCGCTGGAGGGAATGCCAGTCTGATGACAATTGGCTAAAACCACTGAGGCTGCTCGGCTGACCGCCGGCAGCCTCATCTTGTCATCCAAACGGCGACGGATCTCTACGCCTTCGATTATGCGTTTCCGCGCTTCGGTGGACTATGCCGGTCCGGCTTGGCAACAGTGATCATTAGGATGTCCGCCGCGGAAACTTGAAACATCGTAAGCATCCGTTGATGACCGCGTGGGGGCCCTTATTGTGTGCAGGTTCACCGGTCTGGACGCCGCACGTTCAGCATCACGATCCGATCCGGCGAAGAGCCATGACTTCCGTCCGAGCGCAAAGCCCCGAAGCACTCGCTCGGCGGCATTGTTCGTCAGGCAAATCCGGCCGTCATCGAGGAATGACGTGAAGCCATCCCAGCGCTTCAGCATGTAGTCGATCGGCTCAGCGACGGGAGAACTGCGCGACAGTTTAGTCCGTTCGGTTTGGAGCCAATCATGCAGCTCTTCGACGATTGTCAGGCTGTCCTGGCGGCGACGCTCCATGCGTTGATCGGCGGCAAGACCGTTGATCTCCCGTTCGATTTCGAACAGGGCATCGATCCGTTTGACGGCCTCCAATGCCATTGGCGAGATCGGCGCAGCTTTGTTGCCACGTTTGGCGTTCGCGCCGATGTCGGCCAGCACGAAGAACTTGCGGCCTACTGGCTTCGCGAACCGCAACCGAACACCTCTCGTATTGGCGTACCAGGGCTGTGCCGCACCGGAAGTGCTGACCGCTGCAGGGCAACCGGCGGAGCGGCATCGCGACGTGGCGGTTCTGGCCGTCACGTCGTCCGACCGGCTCAATGCTGGATGGACGGCAGCACAGCGCGCAAGGCGGCACGGATATGGCGCGGCCGTAGCCACGTGGAAGAGCTGCTCGCACCCCTGCCCCAGCATGCCCATGTGATAACCGTCACCGATGGTCATCCGGCAACACTCGGCTGGCTCGGCTCGGTTCATGGTCATGCGCTGACCAGCTTCAGCGTGGAGCATTTCTGCCAGACCGGGACGATCGCCGATCTCTATACCCATTTCGGCATCGATACCTATTCGATCATCGAAGCGGCGGAGGCAGCCGTTCGGCACAGCCAGAGGCGTAGAGTTCGACCATGGAGTGACGCCTGAGTCTATTTATCGATTTCGACGTGCCCCACTCGATTCTGAACACGGAGCTCTCAGCACACTGTTAAAAGCGGCATCGAAGGGGCGCTTGACTCGCTTGCTGCATCGCACCATTAATTGCAGTGCGGCGTTTTAGCGCACTGTGGAGTATGGCCATGGCTTTCTCAGAGGTTCGCAAGCGGGAATTCATCGATGAGACGTTTCGGCTGCTTTCCGGGGCACTGGGAGCAAGCAGACTGGTGTTTTACTCAGTTGATGACAACAATAACCTGCACAATTTCGTCTGTTCACGTGTGCCCTCCGACTTCCTGAAAATCTACATCCGCGAGATGCACGCCCATGACCCGCTCCATGTGCGCCAGATCGAGCATGAGCAGAACCCGGTGATCAAGATGATGGATGCTGGGCGCTATGCGCCGGCAAGCGAGGTGGCCCTCTACAGGCAGTTCCTCGACGTCTTCCAGGTCAGCAACACCATCGAACTGATCTTTCAGCGCGACAGCCAGATCTATGCCGGTATCAGCGTGATGTGGACGGCCGACGACACCATGCCGACTGACAGTCAGTTCCACCTAGCCGATACGCTGCATCCCTACATCTCCTTCAATCTCAAGGAGGTGTTGCCGCGCTCCAAGGCCGGCACCGCCCAGAAAGCCAATGCCCTACTGCACCTGACCCAGCGCGAGGCGGAAGTTGCCAGACTGCTGTGCTGCGGCCGCACGAATGCCGATATCGCCGAATGTCTGGGAATCGGGCTTTCAACCGTGAAGACCCATCTCATCCACATCTTCGACAAGGCCGGCGTCGACAATCGCGCCGGCCTGGTGTCACGGATGATGCAGTTCAGCTGAACCTTCAAAGCCACTGGATACCCAGAACAGGTCCGACCATCGCATCCTGCGGTGACCGCTGCCGGCCGGCTTGCCGTGTGCCGGCCTATCTCTTTGCCGTTGCGGGCCAAACCCTGTCTTCTTTGACGTATGTCAACCGTTCGGTGGATGGACATTATTTGGGCATGCACAAATATTGACCTCCAAGAGTTGATGAGACGCAAAATGATGGTTGCCGACGTCGACGGTGAAAAACCTTTCAAAGGAGGATCGGCCATGAACGAGAGGCCCAATGTTTCCCTGTCCCTGCAGGCCTCACCCGCCTTTAGCCATCCGCTCGATCCGCTGACGGCGGAAGAGCTCGTCAAGGCCGCCTCGATCCTGCGGGCCCACTTCGATTTCGGCCCTGCTCTGCTGTTCGAGACGATCGAATTGCTGGAACCGGCCAAGGATGTCGTGCGGGCGTTCATTCCCGGCATGCCGATCGAGCGCAAGGCCCGCTTCAACGTGCACAAGCGCGGCGGCACAGGTGTCTGGCGCGGTCGCCTGGATCTTGGGCTCGGCACGGTGACCAAGGTCGAGTTCCTGGCCGAAGCACGGCCGATGATCTCGCCGGAGGAATTCCTGCTGATCGAGGAGGTCGCAAAGGCCGATCCGCGCTTCCAGGATGCCATCCGCGCACGCGGCATCGAGAACATGGCCTATGTCTGCGTCGACCCCTGGCCGGCCGGCAATTTCCCGGTTGCCGGTGAAGAGAACCGGCGCCTGTCGCATGCGTTCGTCTGGCTGCGCATGTCCGACTTCGACAACTATTACGCCCATCCCGTCGAAGGTCTGAATGTCGTCGTGGATATCGACAAGCTTGAGGTGCTGCGGGTCGATGATCATCTGCCCGCCTCCGGCCAGCATATTCCGATACCGGAAACACTGATCAACTACGATCCGGAACTGCTCACCGATTTCCGCAAGCCGCTAAAGCCGCTGGATGTGGTCCAGAGCGAAGGCCCGAGCTTCACCATCGAGGGCAACAAGCTGAACTGGGACAACTGGGATGTGCGCATCTCCTTCAACGGTCGCGAGGGCCTCGTCCTCCAGCAGGTCGGCTATACCGTCGACGGCCTGCGCCGGCCGATCCTCTACCGGGTGTCGATGGCCGAAATGGTCGTGCCTTATGGCACACCGGAAGGCGTGCATTACCGCAAGAACGTCTTCGACAGCGGCGAATACGGCTTCGGCAAGCTGGTCAATTCCCTGGCGCTCGGCTGCGATTGCCTCGGCCATATCCACTACATGGACGTCGTTCTGCCCGACATGATGGGCAATCCGCGCCTGATCCCGAGCGCGATCTGCATCCATGAAGAGGATGCTGGCCTTGCCTGGAAGCATTTCGACTTCCGCTCGGAACGCACCGAGACCCGCCGCATGCGCCGCCTCGTCATTTCCTCGATCACCACGGTCGGCAATTACGAATACTGCTGCTACTGGTACCTGTTCCAGGATGGCACCATCGAATTCGAGATGAAGGCGACCGGCGTCATCAACACCGCCGCCTGCATTCCCGGTTCAGAGCAGAAATACGGCACCGAAGTCGCCCCCGGCGTAGTCGGCCACATCCATCAGCACGTCTTCTGCATGCGCCTCGACATGGAGGTCGACGGCCCTGACAACACCGTCGTCGAATGCGACACCGTGGCCCCGCCGATCGGCCCGGACAATCCGATGGGCAATGCCTTCTATGTCGAGCAGACGCCGCTCACCAGCGAGTTGAAGGCACGCCGCCGGGTCGATTTCGAAAAGTCGCGTTACTGGAAGATCACCAATCCCAACGTCAAGAACTGGGTCGGCAAGCCAACCGCCTACAAGCTGGAAACCCCTTCGGCCATCCAGTCCTACACAAATCCGGAAGGCCCATCCGGCAAGCGCGGCGGCTTCGTCTACAACCATCTCTGGGTCACACCCTACGATCCCGAGGAACGCTTCCCGGCCGGCGAATACATGAACCATTCCAGCGGCAATGACGGCCTGCCCACCTGGACGGCCAAGGACCGGCCGACCGACAATACCGATATCGTCGTCTGGCATTCCTTCGGCCTGCACCACATTCCCCGCGTCGAGGACCATCCGGTCCAGCCCTGCGTGCTGTGCGGTTTCAAGCTGATGCCGGTCGGCTTCTTCAACGGCAATCCGCTGATCAACCTGCCGCCCGAAACCAACAAGGCCAGCAAGTCCAATGCGCAAGGCGCTGCCTGCTGCCACAGCTGAGCGGGTGGCGGGCTCGCCCCGCCTCCTGCCTGTCTCACAATGCCCATTCGCAATGCCAAATCGCAATGATGTCGATGTCCAACCAGAGGGTCCATCCATGAAGCGTAGAAACCTCTTGCAATCCTTCAGCCAGTCGCGGCGCGCCTTCCTGCGCGACACTGTCTCGATTTCGGCCGGCATTGCCGCAGCCTCCATGTTGCCGCGTGGCGCCTTTGCGGCCCGCGAAAAGGAAATGAACATCTACTGCTGGGAGGGCTACAATTCCGACAAGGTGCTCGACCCGTTCCGCAAGGAATTCGACTGCAACGTCAAGGCGCAGGGGCTGATCTCCGACCCGGAAGCCGTCAACCAGTTGCGCGCCGGCGATACCAAGGTCTGGGACATCATCAACCTCAACAATGCCTGGGGCCGCCGGCAGCTCTATCCGGAAAACCTCATCAAGCCGCTCGACAAGGCCAAGTTCGAGCCGCTCTGGGAGATGATGATTCCCGAATTCAAATGGCCGTACAAATGGTCGACCTCCGACGACGGTAACCAATTGCTGGGCATGATCCAGCGCTATGGACCTTCGGGCATGTTGGTCAACACCGACAAGGTCTCGGCCGCCACCCTTGAAGACGAGGGCTACGACCTGATGCTGCAGGACAGCTACAAGGGCAAATATGCCGTGCTGATGTATGACGACTGGGTCATCATGCATGTGGTGATCGCCGCCGGCTTCAGCCCGTTCCGCGAAATGACCGACGACGAAATCGGCAAATACGAAGTGTTGATGCGCAAGCTGATCAACAATGCCGCCTTCCTGTCGGACGACATGAACGCCATTGCGCTTGGCATGATCAACGGCTCGATCGAAGGCTCGTTCCCCGGCAGCGTCTATTCTGTTTCCGCGGCGCGCTACGATGGTAATCCCAACCTGCGCTGTATCGTGCCCAACAAGGGACCGGAGGAAATGGGCGGCAAGGCCGGCGTCTGCTGGATGGAACTGACCTCGCTGGTCAACAACCCTGAGCTCTCGCCGCGCGCCGAGGATTTCCTCGAATATTGCTTCCGCCCGGAAACCGCCAAGAACGTGTCCTTTGCCGAGGGCACCTACAACCCGGTCGGTCAGATGGGCGATCCCAAGGTCATGTCGCTGTTCAACACCGAAGAACTCGATGCCTTCCAGTACGACACGCTGGCGGCCGACATGGCCAAATGCGCCGACTTCGACATCATCCCGAGCTACACAAAGCTGCACGAGATCTTCTCCGCCGCCGTGCGCGAGAAGGCCTGATGACGACGGGAAGCCGCCGCTCCTGGCCTTCCCGCCGTTCCGACCCTGCCAACAGACAGATGGGACCGCATGATGACAGCAGCCACCGCCGACATCGCATCCACAACGCCCCTGCCCATTCTCCAACTGCGCGGCGTCGACAAGTTCTTCGGCGAATTTCCGGCCGTCGACCGCATCAGCCTGGATATTCGCGAGGGCGAGTTCTTCACCATCGTCGGCCCGTCCGGCAGCGGCAAGACGACTATGGTGCGCATGCTGGTCGGCATGGACAAGCCGACCAATGGCGATATCCTCTTGCGCGGCGAACGCATCAACGACGTGCCGGCCAACAAGCGCCCGACCTGCATGGTCTTCCAGTCCCTGGCGTTGTTTCCCCATCGCACCGTCGGCCAGAACATCGAATTCCCCTTGAAGATCCGCGGCGTGAAGGCAGGAAGCCGCAAGGAACGGGCGCTGGAACTGATGGCGCAATTGCGCCTGCCGGAAAGCTATTACGGCAAGGGCGTGCTGCAATGCTCCGGCGGCGAACGCCAGCGCGTCGCGCTTGCCCGGGCGCTGGCCTTCGATCCCGAAATCCTGTTCTTCGACGAACCGCTGTCGGCGCTCGACTACAAGCTGCGCAAGATTCTGGAAAAGGAACTGAAGGACATCCACCGCGAAACCGGCAAGACCTTCGTCTACATCACCCATTCGCTCGAGGAAGCCATGGTGATGTCGGACCGCATCGGCGTGATGAACAAGGGCCGCTTCGTGCAGATCGGCACGCCCAACGAGATCTACGGCAATCCCTCGACCCGCTTCGTCTCGGAATTCATGGGCGAGGTCAATATTCTCGATGTCGGCCCCGGCCCGGACGGCACCGTGATCGATCAGGCGACCGGCGCCAGTTATCTGGCGCCGCCGATTGCCGACGCCTTTGCCGGCGGTTCGCTGGTCATCCGCCCCGAAGACATCCGCTTTCTCGACGACCCCGCTTCTCCGGCCGCCAACAAGCTCGAAGGCGTGGTCTACAATGAATATCTGCTGGGATCGCGGGTGCAATATCAGGTGCGTGTCGGAGATGCCCAGGTCTTCCTGGTCGAGAAACTGCGCGAGCAGCAGCTGGCCCGCGCCCGCGGCGGTCGCGTCACGATCGCCTGGGACGCCAAGGATTCGACCATTTTTCCGACCGCCCGTTTTGCCAATTGATATGAGCAGTATTGACGAAGGACGTCGCGCATGACGGATGCAAGCGAAACGCTCAGCCACAATGCCGCCCTGCCGCGTAAGGTTTCCCGCGCCGAACCCTGGGCGGTGCGGCTCGGCCGCGGCATGATGAAACCCGGTTTCCTGGCAGCGGTCCCGGTCGGCCTTCTGCTGCTGTTCGGTTTTCTCGGCCCCCTGACACTGGTCTTCGTCTTCGCCTTCATGCCGCCGCAGACCTTTTCTGTCCTGCAGATGCCAACGTTTGAGAATTTCCGCACGATCTTTGCCGACAGTTATTACCTGTCCTTCCTCGCCTCCCTGCAACTGGCCGCCTCCACCGTCGCCATCCTGCTGGTGATCTGCTATCCGTTGGCCGTGGCCATGGTGCGGGTGTTTACCCGAAAGGCCGGAATTCTGGCGCTGGTGCTGGCCGCGCCGCTGTTCGTTGCCGACAATCTGCGGCTGATGGGCTGGATGCTGTTCCTGGTCAAGGGCGGCGTCGTCTCCGGCACCATCCAGACCTATTTCGGCATCCCCGTCGATTCCATGCTCTATACCTTTAGCGCGACGCTGTTCGGCCTCGTCTACATCAACCTGCCGATGATGCTCTTCCCGATGATCCTCGGCGTCTCGATGGTTCCACCCCAGATGCGCGAAGCCGCCTTCGATCTCGGCGCCAGCCGCTGGCAAGTGATGAAGGAGGTCGACATACCGCTCGCCATGCCCGGCATCATGATCGGCGCGCTAATCACCTTCATCCTCGCCGCCGGTGCCATCACCGAGGCCAAGGTGCTCGGCGGCACGGCCGTAGTGATGATTGCCCAGGACATCCAGAAGGAATTCACCTTCGCGCAGAACTGGCCGAAAGGCTCGGCCCTGTCGATGCTGATGATCATACTGGCCGGATCCCTGGCGCTGGCCATGTTCAAGCGCGTCGATCTCGACGCAATCTTCGGCCGCAAGCGATGAGAGGAACACGCTCATGAACGATTTCAGCCGCCGCGCCACCCTCGCCTATGGCAGCGCCATGGCAGCCCTCATAATCTTCATGTATCTGCCGATGATCACCATGGCGCTGGCCTCCTTCTCGCGCTCCAAATATTTCAGCTTCCCGGTGCCGAAATATTCGGACAAATGGTATCTCGAAGTCTTTGAATCCCTGTCGATCCGCGATTTCTTCTGGACCTCAACCGTCGTCGCGATAGCCGTCGCCTGCCTGTCGACGGTGCTGGCCTTTTTCGGGGCGCTCGCCTTTGCCCGCTACGACTGGAAGGGCCGGCGCCTGTTCCAGAAGATCATTCTGCTGCCCATCCTCTTTCCGCAGGCCGTGCTGGGGCTTGCCCTGCTGCTGTGGTTCACCGCGCTCGGCATCACGCCCTCCTGGCAGGCGACCGTCTTTGCCCATCTGGTCTGGATCGCGCCGATCGCCACGCTGGTGATCGCCATCCAGGTCTATTCCTTCGATCCGGCAGTGGAGGAGGCCGCCTATGATCTGGGAGCGAGCCGCTGGCAGGTGATGCGTGAAATCACCCTGCCCTTGCTGGCTCCGGGCATATTTTCCGGCTTCACCTTCGCCTTCCTGCTGTCCTGGGCAAATTTCCCGCTGTCCATGCTGTCGTCCGGCGCCGATTCGACCATTCCCGAATGGGTCAGCGCCAAGCTGCAATCCGGCTATACGCCGCAGGTGCCCGCCGTCGGCACGCTAACGATCCTGGCCGCTGCCGTGGTCATGGCATCCGGCCACCACATCTCGGCTCTCATGAAGCGCCGCCAGATCAAAGGCTAGCTAAACCAGATGCAGCGGGTTGGCGGCTGATTGGGGCCGCCGCTTGATTGGCCGAAATCACCCAAGCTTCGTGAAGGACAAAACGCGCTAGATCGGATCAGGTTTAGTGCTGGCGTACGGCGTTTTTGTCCACGAATGACCGGTTGATTTCAGGCGATGTCGATTGCACCTTAGCGACGGAATTGCTGTGGCAATGAAATTGCCGAGGGCGACAAGCCAGACGACGACCTTTCCGGCAGTAGCAACCGTGATGCAAGAAAAGTATTATGCCGTTGCTGCCCAATAAGCCCACGTAGATCCGGCCAGAACGAGGGCAATGCCGATGCCGTGCGATACACGGTTTCGCACCACTCCTTTCTCTAGAATCATTGCCAAGAGAAGAAGCGCCATGGCGACGATGTTCATCATGCCAAGAAAGATCATGGTCATCATCAACGGCCCGTTGGATTTTACACAACATCCGGCATAGCGAAGGCCTGCCGCAAACGATGCGCAGATACTCTCGTTACTATGACTTGCCAGAACTTTGCCTGTTGCGATTTTGAGGCGTGCGCTGTTTTTGATTGGTGTCCATTGAAATGCTCCGGCACCGATAATAGCGCCTGCGGCCACAACACCTGTCATTCCCGCGGTGGAGACGAGGTGTGATCCGACGTGAAGATGCAATGTCATATCGATTGTCGCGAGCACCAGGGAAAACAGGATCCAGATGACGCTGTAGCCGCCGAGGAAGGCGAAACCAGTGGCGGCAGAACATCCGGTTTTGAGCATCCTCCATGCGGGCGTTGCGCAGGGCAACATCATCGCCAGCGTCATTATTGCCCCCATGCTGCAGAACTGGCTCCAGGAAACCCATGAGAAAGATGGCGCTACATCTGCGATACAAAGTGACTGCCAGAGTTCAATGCGGATACCTTTCATCATAAGGAAGATTGCACTGGCGGTCGCCATACCGGGGCCAAGCGACCCGTTTTCAGGCAAGAAAATGGCCGTACCGAGCATGTCGAAGATCGCCAGCCATCCCAGCGCGACAAAGCTTGCCGCGATCACAAATGGCAGTGGTGCGAAAGGTGGCAACCGCATGGAAGGCAAAAATTGCAGCGAAGTCATCCCAGTCGTTCCTTTCCAGGCTGACCGTATCTCGATACGAGACGCAAGTCTCCGCACTGGACCGACACTACGCAATCAACCGTTTGGTGGAGGGAGGGAAACGAGGTATTCAGCCGACCGTTGTGCGATTGTGGCTATCGATCGTTGTCAGCGCCGGACCAGATGACAGTGCTTACAATCGCGCCATCATATTCTTTACCTTCACGGAGAAGATCGGCTATCTGATAAGGATGAACGAAAAAGCGGACACTATCTCACCGAACCAGTTGCGCCCGTCGCGGCGCAAGCGCGGCATCGAGCGATATGAGCTCCTTCTGGATGCTGCTGCGGCCGTTCTCGGTCAACGACCGAATGAAGATATCAGTCTGGCGCAAATCGCAGAGAACGCAGGCGTACCGCTGGCGTCGGTCTACCATTTTTTTCCCAATCGTAATGCTGCGCTCGAAGCCTTGGCCAGTCGATACCATGGTCAGATCTTTGAACTGGCGATGACGGAAGGATCGAACATTCCAGATCGCTGGCAAGATGTCTTCATTTATCGCCTGCGTCGAAGCGCCGCCTTTCTGAACAGTGAGCCGGCGGCACTTCGTCTGTTTATGGGCGCTGGTGTCAGTGTTGAAATCCGCAACGTCGATGTATCGGGTAACGCCGCGATTGCCACCCGTCGTGCAGAGTATCTGCGGGAGGTATTCGATCTGCCTGCCATGCCGGAACTGGAGAAGCGGATCGCAATTTCCCTGGCCTTGATCGACGGCATCTGGGCCCTGTCCTATGCCATGCACGGACATATTACCGACGAATATGTCGAGGAGGCCGTCCTTGCTGCCTTGACCTATCTGCGCTGCTATTTGCCGGAACACCTGCAGAAGCGCGCCACCGTGTCTTGAGCACAATTCAATAATCGAAATTTCTAGCAACATTTTTGAACTGTGTCGTTGCATCGAAGGTTGGCGACGAGCCTCCCCTATTGCCGGCATGCACGCCGAATAGCCTTCAGTCTGGAAATTCCGCGGATATTTTAACCGCGGCGCCCATGATTTGTGCAGTGCGAAAAAATGCCTACCCAATTGTCAGATTCAGTTTGATAATCGATTTTTTTATCAATAACTTTCTGGGTGGAAGGTCGATCTAAGTGCGACTGGCCGATCATCTCAAATTTCGGGCTATACAAAATGCGAACAAATTCGAAAAACAGTGAACTGCTGGAGCGCGCCCGCAAAGTCATCCCGGGCGGAATGTACGGCCACGAATCTGTGGCTCTCCTGCCGTCAGAGTTCCCGCAGTTTTTCTCAAGGGCTGATGGTGCCCGGCTTTGGGACGCCGATGGCAATGCCTATGTCGACTACATGTGCGCCTTTGGCCCGAACCTTCTCGGCTACAATCATCCGACGGTTGAGGCTGCAGCGCGTGCACAGGCCGAACTCGGAGACACAATGACCGGTCCTTCCGAATTCATGGTGCGGCTGGCGGAGGATTTTGTCGGCATGATCGACCACGCCGACTGGGCGATGTTTTGCAAGAACGGTTCGGACGCCACCTCCATGGCAATGGTGTTGTCGCGAGCCCATACCGGGCGTCGCAAGATCCTCGTAGCCAGAGGGGCCTATCACGGGGCCTCTCCCTGGAACACACCGTCGCCCAAGGGCATTCTGCCGGAAGATCGCGCCCACATCATATATTTTGCATATAACGATCTCGATAGTCTGCGCGACGCGGTCAAGAGCGCCGACGGCGATGTCGCAGCCGTCTTTGCCACGCCTTTCCGCCACGAAGTATTCCAGGATCAGACCACACCATTTGACGTCTATGCCAAAGGCGTGCGCCAGATCTGCGACGAGGCCGGCGCATTGCTGATCATCGATGAGATCCGCACCGGCTTCCGGCTGTCGCGTGATTGCAGCTGGGCGCGGTTCGGCGTCAAGCCCGATCTCAGCACCTGGGGCAAGGTTCTTGCAAACGGCTATCCGCTCTCTGCGCTTCTCGGAGCCGAAAAGATCCGCGCTGCCGCACAGACGATTTTCGTCACCGGGTCATTTTGGTTTTCCGCCGTGCCGATGGCTGCAGGCGTCGAAACCCTGAGGCTCATACGCGAAACAGATTACCTCGAGCGCATGATCGCCATCGCCGATCGCCTGCGCGCAGGCATTGCCGAACAGGCGTCCTCCCATGGCATCGGCATCCGCCAGACCGGCCCCGCCCAGATGCCGCAGATCCTGTTCGAGAATGATCCGGACATGCGCTACGGTTATTTCTGGACGGCTGCCGCCGTCCGCCGCGGGGTCTACCTGCACCCCTATCACAACATGTTCGTCACCTCGGCGCTGACCGAGGCAGACATCGAAAAGACGTTCGAGGTCACCAATGCGGCCTTTGAAGAGCTGAAGCGGTCTTATTCATCGATCGAGCCACAATCCAATCCGTTCGTTGCCGCCCGCCTGGGCGCGATAGCCGCCGCATAACGCCAGATCGCAGCCAATCACCAACAATAATGGGGAATGACATGACAATGACGGCTTTCACGAAAAAACTCCGTAATGCCCGCAGACTTGCCTATGCCCTGGCACTTGCCTCCTCGGTTGCGCCCCAGGTGCTGGCGGCCGACACTGATACGCTGGTCATCGCGCGATCGATGGATGTCAACGCCCTCGATCCGGCCCGCGCCTTTTGCGATACCTGCCAGATCTACCTGACCTCGGTCTATGACACGCTGGTGACACTCGGCAAGGACAACAAGTCCGTCGAGCCGCGATTGGCCAAAAGCTGGGAAATCAATGCCGACCAGACGGTCTTCACTTTCTTCCTCGATACCAAGGCGGTCTTTTCCGATGGTTCGCCCGTCGAAGCTCAGGACGTCAAATGGAGCCTGGAGCGGCTGAAGAACATCCAGGGCAGCCCGTCCTTCTTTATGGACGGCGTGAAGTCGGTCGAGGCGAAGGATGCAGCGACGATCGTGGTCACGCTTGATGCGTCCAACGGTGAATTCCTCAACAAGCTGACGGCCGGCTTCACCGGCATCGTCAACAAGGATGTCGCAACGGCCAATGGGGCGACAGCCGATGCCGATGCGGCATCCGCCGACAAGGCAGAGAATTGGTTCCTCGCCAATTCCGCTGGCAGCGGACCGTTCAAGCTTACCTCGTACCGTCCGGATGACGAGTTGCGCTTGGCGCGCAACGATGCCTATTGGGGCGTAGCGCCGGCATTTTCCGAAGTGGTGTTCCGCCAGTCGCAGGATGCCGTCTCCCAGGCACAAATGCTGGAATCGGGCGATGCCGACATTGCCATGCAGATCGATTTTGACACCGCCGGCTCGCTCGGAACCGACGAAGTCAAGACCGAGGTCATCCCATCCTACAACTTCCTCTACATCGCCATCGGCGCTGGCGCGAAGTCGGCCCCCATTCCCATGACCCCAGACATCCGCGAAGCCATTGCGGCGGCCATCGACTATGAAGGCGTGATCGAGTTTACCGTCGGCGGCCAGGGCGCCAAGCAGTCCTCGCCGATCCCCAACGGTTTTCCCGGAACAGCAGGACTGCCGGAACGCAAGCGCGATCTCGACAAGGCAAAGACGCTGCTGGCCAAGGCTGGTGTGGCCGACGGCTTCGAGATCGAGGCCGTCTATCCCAATGACAACATCTATGGCGTCGACATCAATCTGATGATGCAGAAGGTCCAACAGGATCTGGCAGAAGTCGGCATCAAGGTCCAGCTCAAGCCTTCCACCTATCCCGTCTGGCGCGACCAGATCAATGGCGATGGCATACCACTCACCGCCGTCTATTATGCTCCGGACTACTACGGGTCGGGTCAGTATGCGAACTACTTCGCGATGATGCCGGGCACGTCCTGGTCGAAGCGCGCTGGCGCGGCAAACGATCCTTCGGTGATCAATCCGAAGGAAGCGGAACTCCTCGCCAAGGCGCTGGCCGCACCAGCGGCCGAACAGGAGGGCATCTATCATGATCTCGGGCTGGAAATGATGAAGGACAACATCATCATCCCGATGGTCAGCCCCAATCTGGTCCTCGCGTATCGCGGCGATATCGAAGGGGTCCGATATAGCGCCTGCTGCAACCTACCGCTCGCCGACATCAGCCGGAAGAAGTGACATGCTGCGCTTCATCCTTCGCCGCCTCCTCGCAACGCCCTTGCTCCTGCTCGGTGTTGCAACCGTTGCCTTCTTCCTTTCGCAGATGACCAAGGGCGACCCGCTCTCGGCCATCGTCCCGGAGCGGCAGATGAACAACCCGGAGATCGTGGCGGCAGCGAAGGAGAAGTGGGGACTGGATAAGCCGCTTGTCGAACGTTACGCGATCTATATCGGCAATCTGGTCCAGGGTGATCTCGGCGTATCGTTTTCGACCCGTCGCCCGGTCAGCGCGGATATTGCCGACAGGCTGCCCGCAACCTTTGAGCTTGTAAGCGTGGCGATGCTGATTGCCACGCTGTCGGGCGTCGCCATCGGCGTGATTGCCGCCCGTTACCGCGACGGACCGGTCGATTATCTCTCGCGCATGTTTTCGCTGATCGGATCATCGCTTCCCGTCTTTTGGTCCGGATTGATCCTGCTTTTCCTCTTCTCGGTAAAGCTCGATCTGTTTCCCGGCCCAGGCAGGCTTGACGCAAGAACGACGGCACCGCCGGATTTCACTGGATTCTACACCATCGACTCGCTTCTTGCTGGAAACTTCCCCCTCTTCCTCGAAAGCCTGCATCATCTTGTCCTGCCCGCGCTCGTGCTCGCCTGGTCGGTGGTCGGCATTATCGTCCGGCTTGTGCGCTCCAGTCTGCTGGAGGTGATGGGACAGGATTACATTCGCACCGCACGGGCGAAGGGCGCCGGTGAAGCGCGCGTCATGATCCATCATGCGCTACGCAACGCCTTGATCCCGACACTGACGATCATCGGCTTTTCCTTCGCCTATCTGATAACCGGCGCCGTGCTGACGGAGGCGGTATTTTCCTGGCCGGGCATCGGCTCCTATGCGGTGACGTCAGCGAGATCGCTCGATTTTCCCGGCATTGTCGGCGTGACGCTGGTCGGATCAACGGCTTTCCTGCTGACCAATCTGCTGACCGACATTGCCTATGCCTTCGCAAATCCCCGCGTAAAGCTTCAGTGAGGCCAACCGAATGGAATTATCGTCAATGGTTGGATCGGAGCCCAAGGCCATCAGCAATTCGTCGGCCAGAAAACGCCGTCCGCCATCATTCCTGACATGGCTCGCCAAGCTGTCGCTGCCGGCCAAAATCGGCGGTGTGGTGGTTCTCTTCTGGATCGTCACGGCACTGACGGTTTCCCATTGGGGCCTGCCTGATCCGCTGCAGATGGCCGGACGCCGCCTTCAGGCCCCGAGCCTGCAGAACTGGCTCGGCACCGATGCGCTGGGCCGCGACGTCTTCTCCCGCACGCTGCACGGCGCCATCTATTCCGTTCCGATCGCGATCTTCGTGGTTGTCGCCGGTGTCACCATTGGCGCCCTGCTCGGCGCAATCGCCGGCTATGTCGGCGGTCTGGTCGACAGCGCCATCATGCGGCTGGTCGACGTGACCGTGTCCTTCCCGCCGATCCTGCTGGCCATGACGGTTGCAGCGACGCTCGGTCCAGGCATCGTCAATGCAGCGCTGGCCATGGTCATCGTCTGGTGGCCGGTCTATGCCCGGCTGATGCGGGCGCAGGTGCTGGAAGTTAAGGAGCGCGAACATGTAGAGGCTGCCATTGCCGGCGGCGCGGGACATCTTCGCATTCTTCGGGTTCATATCCTGCCGCTCTGTTGGACCCCGGTTCTGATCAATGCGACGATGGATTTCGGCCAGGTCGTGTTGCTGGCCGCGTCACTCAGCTTCATCGGACTGGGTGCGACGCCACCCTCGCCGGAATGGGGCTCGATGATCTCCGAAGGCGCATCGCGCTTCTACAACTGGTGGATCGCGCTTGGCCCGGGCCTGGCCATTCTCAGCCTCGTGCTCGCCTTCAGCTTCCTCGGCGACGGCCTGCGTGATCGGCTCGATCCGCGTTCGAAATGAAAGGGGGAGACCATGCAAGATCCCGTCAACACGCCCCTCCTCGAAATCAGAGACCTGCGCGTCAGCTTCGGCACCGGTGACGATGCGGCCGACGCCATATGCGGCATCGATCTCTCGCTGAACGCCGGCGAAGTCCTTGGCATTGTCGGGGAATCAGGTTCCGGAAAGAGCGTAACCATGATGGCGCTGATGCACCTACTTCCGTCCTCCTCGCGCATCTCGGGCAGCGTCCGCTTCCAGGGCCAGGAGCTGGTCGGCATGTCGGCGTCGGAGATGACGAAACTGCGCGGTTCGCGCATCGGCATGATCTTCCAGGACCCGCTGACGGCCTTCAATCCGGTGCTCACCATCGGACAGCAGATCGTCGAGGCCCTGCGCCTGCATGATCGCAGCTTATCGCGGAAAGCAGCGCTGAACCGCACCATTGAACTGCTGGCCGAGGTATCGATCCCGCAGCCCGATCGGCGGGTGCATCAATATCCGCACGAGTTTTCCGGCGGCATGCGCCAGCGTGCCATGATCGCCATGGCAATTGCCAACCGGCCGGTTCTGCTGATTGCCGACGAGCCGACGACGGCACTAGACGTCACGGTGCAGGCACAGATCATGGATCTCCTGCAGAAGCTGCGCGAGGACCTCAAGATCGGCATGGTGCTGATCACCCACGATCTCGGCGTGGTTGCCGGCGCGGCCGACCAGGTCGCGGTGATGTATTCCGGCCGTATCGTCGAGCGCGGTGCCGTCCGTGATGTCTTCCGTCATTCGCGCCATCCCTATACACGCGGCCTTCTAGGATCCCTGCCCAAGCTCAATGGCGGCGGCGGTCCGCTCGTCGCCATCGAGGGCATGCCGCCGTCGCTGCGCAACCGCCCGCCCGGCTGCGCGTTTCGGCCGCGCTGTCTGAGCGCCGCATGCATCTGCGCTGCTGAGGTGCCCGCGCTCCTGCCGGCCGGCGTCGTCGAAAGCGCCTGCCACTTCTCCCAAGCCCTGGCGGAGAATGCCGCATGATCGAGCCCGAAACCGCCACGCCGCTTCTGGAAGTCCATGGCCTGGTCAAGGAATTTGCCGTCGGGCGCGGGCTGATCTTCAACAAGCCGACCGGCCATGTTCGCGCCGTCAACGGCGTTTCGTTCAAGCTGGCGCCCGGCGAGACGCTCGGCCTGGTGGGTGAATCAGGCTGCGGCAAGTCCACGCTCGGCCGCTGCATCATGCGGCTGCTGACACCCTCGTCCGGCGAAGTCCGCATGGCCGGCCGCGATATCGCTGCAGCATCCCCCAAGGAACTGCGCGCCATCCGCCAGGACCTGCAGATCGTCTTCCAGGACCCGATGGCCTCGCTACATCCGCGCATGACGGTGCGGCGCATCCTCGAAGAGCCCTTGCGGCTGAAAAACGTGTCGCGGCCCGACATGCGCCGGCGCGTCGACGAATTGCTGGACCTCGTGCAACTGTCGCTGGAGATGGCGGATCGCTTTCCCCACGAGCTCTCGGGCGGCCAGCGCCAGCGCATTGGCATCGCTCGCGCGCTGGCGCTCCAGCCGAAGCTGATCGTGCTGGACGAGCCTGTCTCGGCGCTCGATGTCTCGGTCCAAGCCGGCGTGCTCAACCTGCTTCAGGGCCTGCAACAACGATTTGGCATTTCCTACCTGTTCATCGCCCACGATCTGGCGGTGGTCAAACACATCTCACACCGTGTGGCCGTGATGTATCTCGGCGGCATCGTCGAGATCGCGTCGGCTGAAGACCTCTATCACAGGCCACAGCACCCTTACACGCAGGCGCTGCTGTCCGCCGTGCCATTGCCGGATCCCGACGCGGAGAAGGGTCGCAACCGCATCGTGCTGCAGGGCGACGTGCCAAGCCCGATGGATCCGCCGAGCGGCTGCCGGTTCCGCACCCGCTGCTGGAAGGCGACCAACACATGCGCACGGCTGGAGCCTGCGCTGCGGCAGCGCACCGACGGACATTTCTTCGCATGCCATCATCCCGACGATGCAGCTCTACAGACCGCTGGAGCACAATAATGCGCTACCGCGACTTTCTGGTCCTGATGGGCGTCTGCCTCATCTGGTCGCTCAACGTGATCATTGGTAAAGTGATGCTGAGCAGCTACGACATCCCGCCCTTCTATTATGCCGGCATTCGGTTCCTCGGCGTCGCGATTGTGCTTTCGCCACTGCTGCGTCCCATTCCTCAGCGGATCGGACAGGTTGCGCTGGTCGGTCTGCTGGTTGGCGCCAGCCATTTCGGCTTCCTGTTCCTCGGCCTGTCGGCCGCCTCACCCTCGAGCGCGGCGATTGTCCTGCAACTCGGCATTCCACTAACCGCCATGTTGTCAGTCATCTTCTTGGGTGAACGCATCTCGAGCCTCAGGATTACCGGCATCGCGTTGGCGCTTGCCGGCGTGATCGCGGTCATGTGGAACCCTGAACAGATGACCGCCTCGATCGGCCTGGTGGCGATCGTGATTTCCACGAGTTCGCTTGCCGTCGGCGGTATCTTCTTGAAGCGCCTGCCGCCGATCGCGCCGCTGAAATTGCAGGCCTGGGTCGGCCTCGTCTCGTGGGTCCCACTGCTGCTCGCCTCCTGGCAGCTCGAAGCGGGTCAGATAACCACCTCGCTCGACGGCGGCTATGTCTTCCTCGCCGCAACGCTGTTTTCGGTTCTCGTGGTGACGGTCATTGCCCATACGGCCTATTTCGGCTTGCTGCAGCGCTATGAGGCCAGCATGATCGCGCCGTTGACGCTGGCCATGCCGATCATGACCATCCTGCTCGACGTGCTGCTGATCGGCGGCCATCTTAGCCTGCGCACCATTGCCGGCTCGACTGTGGCGCTTGCCGGCGTTCTCATCACCCTTAAGGCCCAGCCGCCGGCGCGCCGCGATCCCGTTCCGTCACAGACCTGATCGGCGATCCCGCCGTCCATTCCCATCTCCAAGGAGCAGCCGATGTCTTTCATGGAAACAGTCTTTGCCCCCCATGCCGAGCGCGCAGCAAAGCTTGCGGAAAGCTGCAGCCCCTTCGCCAACGGGATTGCCTGGATCGAGGGCGAATTCGTGCCGCTGGCCGAAGCGCGTATTCCGTTGCTCGACCAGGGCTTCCTGCATTCCGACCTCACCTATGACGTGCCTGCGGTGTGGAACGGCCGGTTTTTCCGGCTCGACGACCATATCGACCGCCTGGAAGCCAGTTGCGAAAAGCTGAGGCTGAGGCTTCCCATGCCGCGCGCGGAGATGCGCGCGACGCTGGTTGACATGGTGGCCCGCAGCGGCATCCGCGACGCCTATGTCGAGATGATCGTCACCCGCGGCCTGAAATTCGTCCGCGGCAACAAGCCAGAGGACATCGTCAATTCGCTCTATATGTTGGTGATGCCCTATGTCTGGGTGATGCCGCCCGACCTTCAGCGATCAGGCGGCAGCGCCGTCATCACCCGCACGGTGCGGCGCGTGCCGCCGGGTGCCATTGACCCGACAGTCAAGAACCTGCAATGGGGCGATTTCGTCCGCGGCCTGTTTGAAGCCCAGGACCGCAATGCCATCTATCCCATCCTGCCCGACGGCGACGGCAACATCACCGAGGGCTCCGGCTTCAACGTCGCGCTGATCAAGGACGGTGTGCTCTACACGCCGGAACACGGCGTGCTGGAAGGCGTGACACGTATGACGGTTTTCGATATCGCCCGCAGGAAGGGCATCGAGATCCGGCTGGAGCATGTACCGGTCGATTTAGCCTATCATTGCGACGAGTTGTTCTTCTGCACCACGGCAGGAGGCATCATGCCGGTGACCCGCTTGGATGACCAACCGGTCGGTGGTGGTCAGGTCGGTCCCATTACACGCATGATCTGGGAGGAATACTGGTTGTTGCACGATGATCCCTCCTACAGCTTCGCAGTCACTTATCCCGACAATTGAAATCGAAACTCTGTTTGCGGTCACGTGTTGGCACGTCCACCTTGAAAGTCCAGACTCTTTGGCATCCCCGCGACTTGGTTCATTCGACAATGCTGCACGGCAGTCAACTTCATGTTGCGGAAAACCGTCGCCGATCAAAGCTGACCATTTCTTGCGGAATGGCTCCCTGCTCAACCCACCCCGCAGTTTCGTTCGCGTGGATCGCGGCAAGCGAAACACCACTGTGACATGTGACCAGAAAGGCGCCGGGTAGGACTTGCTCATAGATCGGCGCGGCATCGGGCGAGATGATCCGCAGTGCCGACCAACTGCGGATGATACGAACGTTCTTCAAGAAGGGGAAAAAGTGAAGTGCGTCTTCGGCAATCCGGCGTGACACGTCGAACGTGGTGCCGAGATCGAAGCCGACATCCTCCCAGCTGCCGCCAATCATCAACGTGCCATCCTCCGTCTGGCGGACCTGCTCTATCGCGATGTCGAAGATCGGCGGCATGCGCTCGGTCACCAGGATCTGACCCCGGATGGGTTTGACAGGAATGGTGACCCCGAGCATCTCGCCAAGACCCGCATTGCCCAGACCTGCGGCCAGGACGATGCGACTGGCAATCACCTGCCCCGCCGCCGTCGTGAGCACGAACTTTTCGCCCTGGTGGTCAATATCTGTAACGCCGCCATCCGACAAAACGCGACCGCCGCGGCGAAGATAGCCCCGATGAAGGGCATGGAGCAATCGCAGAGGATTGGCCTGGCCGTCATATCGCGAGTAGCTTCCACCCACGACATCCGGTCCGATCTCCGGCACCCGCTTTCGGATCCCTTCATTGTCCAGCATGTCGAAGTCATAGTCGCCATTGAAACGCGATTTCACGGCGGCCAGGCCCTGCGACCTTTGCGCGTAAGCTTCCGGAGTTCTGCTCAGATAGAGGCCCCCTATTTGCGTCAGCCCGACGTCGATCCCGGTTTCGGAGCCGAGCCGCTCGGCCAATTCCGGCCATTGTTCGACGGCGCGCATGGCCCAGCCGGTATAGGCCGGAAGGGACAGCCCCTTGCCCTGAACCCAAACGAGGCCAAAATTTCCCCGACTGGCGCGAATGGCACCGTCGCCCTCGTCCAGCACCACCGTGTCGACTTGGCGCTGGGCAAGACCATAAGCCACCGAGATTCCGACCAGACCGCCGCCGATCACCGCCACATCTGTCTCAAGCCGCATGATCATTGCCCTCCGTCAGGTCCCCGTCGCGACCACAGCGGGCCATGTCGAAGACGGTGACGGGCTTGAGAGGAAAGCGCACAGTGTAGGTGCCGACCTCTCCGATCGGCCGGTCGGTTTCCGTTGCGATCACTTGGCTGACAATCGGCCCGCAGCTCCTTCCCTGACAGGCGCCCATGCCGCACCGCGTAAAAGCCTTGGCCTGGGAGGGACCGATGGCGCCATCCTTGACGGCCGCCCGGAGCGTGCCCGCATCGACCTCCTCGCAACGACAGATGACGGTCAGATCGCTTGGCGAGAATGCAGACAGGCGCGGCGGATAGAGGGCGTCGAGAAAGGGGCGAAAGGCCCGTTCCCGTGCAAGCACGGCCGACGCTCGGCGAACCGTTGCACGCGATCGCTCGTCATCACGCCCGGTCCGCTCCAGGATACGGCCGATAGCGATCTCTGCGGATGCAGGTGCGGCGATCGCGCCATTGATGGCAGCGCCGTCGCCGACGATATAGACATGCGCGATACTGCTTTCACCGAAGCGGTCAATGTCCGGGCGCAGGCATTTTTGTCCGTTGTCCCACACATGTCCGCACCCCAGAGCACGCGGCAGCTGCGTGTTCGGAATGATACCTTCATGGACCAGCAAGGCGTCGACGTCGAGCTGCTGGTGGGCTCCATCCGCTTCGAAGCGGATGGCATCGACCCGGTCGCCACCGGAGGCAGACAGGCTGGAGACATTGCGATGAACAGGGATGCCGGCACGGCGGATGTCGCGCAACAGGCGCGCACCTTTGTAAACCTTGTCGAGATTGAGCAGGAGCCCGTGGATATTTGCAAGCGCACCGGATAAGCCGAACCGGCTTGGAGACGTATCGAGAATGGCGGCGATCTCGACCCCCAGGCGCAACAGCTGCGATGCGAGTAACAGCATCAAGGGACCATTGCCGGCGAGCGCAATCGGGCCGGCCGGCACAATCGCCGATGTCTTCAACAGCAGTTGCGCCGCGCCAATGCCCATGACACCGGGCAGTGTCCAGCCTTCGAAAGGAACCGGACGTTCGATTGCCCCGTTCGCCAGAACCAGATCGGCAAACGCCAGGCGCCGGGACACGCCATCGTGGCTGTAGCTCACTACACCGCCGTTTTCAGTCATGTCGATCCGCCAGAGGCTCGCCCCGAAATAGGTCGTCACGTCGGCTGCCCGCAAGCGTGCGATTGCTCCTGCTCCCTGCCGATAATCGGTCCCGAGAGCAGCCGAGTTCCGGAACAGCCCGTCCTCCATGCCCCGATAGATCTGCCCGCCGGCGCTCGGGCGCTCGTCGAGCAGCGCCACGGAGAGCCCGTGTCTCGCCGCCATGACAGCCGCCGCCATTCCGGCAGGACCGCCCCCCACCACGCAGAGATCGAAGGCCTGGATCATAGCTGCGGCTTCCGTTCAGACGAGGCGGTTGCAATCCCGACCTGGCGCCGGATCCGCATGCCAGGCTCGACGCGCCGCAGACAGCCCTGCTGATTTGCCACGCCGTCGATTTCGATGAGACATTCGAAACAGATGCCCATCATGCAGAACGGCGCCCGCGCGGAACCGGACAGGATGCTGTGGCGGTAAGGGCGCGCGGCATGGAGCATCACCACGGCCGCCACGGTGTCACCGTCCCGGCACAAGACGTCATGGCCGTCTATCGTGATGCTCACCGCGTCTCGATCGTCGATCACATTCAACTTGCTGAACATGGATCCTTCCTCTCAGTTTTGAAGGGCCTGCGGACCAGGCGTCCGCTCTCGCGTCTGTATCGGTCAGTGAAGGATCTGGCTGAGAAAGAGCTTCGTGCGTTCGTGCTGTGGATTGTCGAAGAATTCGGCCGGCGCATTCTGCTCGACGATCTTCCCCTGGTCCATGAAGATGACCCGGTTGGCGACCTGCCGAGCAAAGCCCATTTCATGCGTGACACAGACCATCGTCATGCCTTCGTCAGCCAGGCCCACCATCGCGTCGAGCACTTCCTTCACCATTTCCGGATCGAGCGCCGAGGTCGGCTCGTCGAACAGCATGATCTTCGGCGTCATGCAGAGCGCCCGGGCGATCGCCACGCGCTGCTGCTGGCCACCGGAGAGCTGGCCGGGATACTTGTTCGCCTGCTCCGGGATCTTGACCCGTTTCAGATAATGCATGGCGATGTCTTCGGCGTCCTTCCGAGACATCTTGCGGACCCAGATCGGCGCAAGGGTACAATTTTGCAGAATGGTCAGATGCGGAAACAGGTTGAAGTGCTGGAACACCATGCCGACCTCGCGACGCACCTCGTCGATCTTCTTCAGATCATTGGTGAGTTCGATCTTGTCGACGATAATCGTTCCCGACTGGTGTTCTTCCAGCCGGTTGATGCAACGGATCATCGTCGATTTTCCCGAGCCCGATGGGCCGGCAACGACAATGCGCTCGCCCTTCCGGACCTGAAGATCAATGTCGCGCAAGACGTGGAATTCACCGAACCACTTGTTCATGCCGATCAGTTCGATCGAATAGTCCGAAGCGGACGCGAGCGCTGCAGGGTGGGCTTTGGCCATCGTCGGTGTCCTGATGTTGTGCATCGAAGCAGGTGGCCGGAACGCGACAAGCGGGTTCCGGCCCCGATTTTTCAGTCCGGCATGGCAACCGTGAACTGGATCTCGACCAGGATCTCCGGCAGACCGAGTTTGGCTTCCACCGTCGCCCGTGCCGGCGGCGCATCCTTGTCGATCCAGTCGACCCAGGCCACGTTCATTTGGTCGAAATCGTCGATATCGCGAAGCCAGATCATCGCACTGATGATCGCGGCGCGATTGGAGCCAATTCGCTCCAGATAGCCATCGGCCTTGGCGAGGATCTGTGCGGTCTGGCCGCGCACATCCTGCTGCTTGTCATCGGCGGTCAGCCCGGAAAAGTAAGCGATCCCTTTGTGCACGACGACACGGCTCAGTCGCTCGGTCTTGTCAATTCTCTGTATCGTCATGATCTCTGTCCCATGCCATTTTTCGCTGCGATGAATCGGTCCGGGCGAAAGTCGGCCAGGCTCTGGTGAACGTGTCCGCGAACGACCTCGTCTGCGACGGCCTTGCCGAGATAGGGGGCGATCGTCACGCCGCTATGGGTGACCGCGGCGTAGTAGCCGCTGACACCGGGCACCCATCCACTGCAGGTCAGGCGATCGCTCGGGATCGGACGCATGGTCGTGCGGATGGATTCAAGATCGCCTGGCTGAACCGCCGGCAGCACCCGGCGAACGGCATCGATCAGGAGGCCGGCTTCCCAGCCCTTCGGATCGAGGTCACCCAGTTCCGGGACGACATCATCCACCGAGATCTTGTGGATCATCAGCCTCCCGGCACCATCGGGACGAACATCAAGATCGTCCATGTGAAATTGCCTCTGGAGCGTCAGGGCTACCGGCAGGGTGAAGCCGAGGACACCGATGTTCGAGGCCATCGGTATGGGTGGCGCACCCTCGAGACTACGATCTGCCCAGCTGCCGGTGCAGTTGATGACAACGTCGGCTTCGTAGACATCGCCGTTCGTCGTGCGCACCGTCTTTGTCTCACCGCTCAGGTCAAGCGCCGCGACAGGGGAGAAGGCATGGACCGACGCATTCCATCGTTCCTTGGCCGCCCGCAAGAGGCTGGCAGAATAGAGCACCGGATGAACCCAGCCTTCTTCCGGATAGTAGACGATCGGAGACTTGGCGATGGCGGAAAGATCGATCTCGGGCTCCAGCTCAGCCAGGCGGTCCTTGCTGATCCACTCGACACCGTAACCCCAGTCCCGCATCTGGTCAGCATTTTCCGCCTGCGAAGCCCAGTCCTCTTCCTTCGAATACCATTCGAGGCTGCCGGCCTGGTGGAACCACGGCGCCTTGCCGAATTCTCGACTGAGGTCCAGGTGGGCGCGCATGCCGGCAACGTTCAGGGCGAAGTAGCTCTGCGGTCTCTTTCCGGTGGCGTTGGTCCAGGCAAAACTGGCCGCGGACGCTCCACCGGCAATCTTTCCGGCTTCGAGAACAGTGACCTGCGCACCGGCCTTGGCCGTTTCATATGCCACTGAACTCCCGATGATCCCTGCCCCTATGACGACAACGCGCATTCTATTCTCCGGTATAAATTTCGACGATTCTGTCCTGCTTCGAGCGAAGCCGGCGCCGAGTTGGCGATGTCTGTTGTTTTGGAGAACGGGGTGTTTTAGGTCAAACAACCGCATCGGGGCCGCTTATAATGAATAGTTATGAAGCGCCGGCGGACTTGCCGGAAAGCCTGAGAATGCGGGAATTATGAGAAAACAAGCGAACGTGTCGCCCTGCAGTTATGAAGTTTCCCGGCCCAGACTATTTTCGCAATGATATCTCTGGGGGCAGCTGAAATGTCAGAGGTTCCCCATGTCGTTGCGCTCCCCGCAGATCGTAAGCCCCACAGCCGGATTGCTCGTAGTCGATGGACCGACCGTCGAGGCGCTCGTGACGCAGCAGGATGCCATCGAGCTGGCGGAAGCGGCGTTGCGAAACACATCCAACCGCGTTGCACATCAGGATATCCGACGCACTCTGGATCTGCCGGCGGCGGACGGTGCCTGCCTTTCCGTCATGTATGCCTCGTCGGGAGACCGACCGCTGTTCGGAGCCAAAGTCCTGTCGGTCAGTCCGCAGAATTTCCAACGTGGCCTGCCATCGCACCAGGGCGGCGTGCTCCTGTTCGAAAAGGAGCATGGGCGTCCGGTCGCCTTGATCAACGGACACGCAATCACCGGTCTGCGCACACCGGCTGCCAGTGCCGTCGCGACGCGAACCCTTTCCCGTCCTGATTCCGGCTGCCTGGCGATGATCGGTTATGGCGAGCAGGCCGCCCGGCATATTGAAGCAATTGCGCTCGTACGCCCCATCAGCCGGGTTCAGGTGTGGGGGCGCGATCCGCAAAAGGCTGCGCTGTTCGCCGAGGTTCAAAGCCGGAAGGGTTACCCGACAACGGTCTATCCGACCGCTCGGCAGGCCGTCGAAGGAGCCGATATCGTCTGCACCGTCACATCCGCGAAATTTCCGGTGCTGGAAGGCAAATGGATCACCGACGGAACGCATATCAATGCGGTCGGCGCCAGCATCGCCTCGCTCAAGGAACTGGACACGGACTGCGTCATTCGCTCCAGCATCTGGGTTGACTACATGCCGATGGCCATGACCTCGGCGTCGGATCTGTTCGAGCCGCTCGCCGACGGCAGGCTCGATCCGACAAGGATTATCGGAGAAATCGGCGCGACCCTGAATGGTGAGGTCCGGGGCCGTCGCGACCCGTCCGAAATCACCCTGTATCGTTCGCTGGGCGTCCCCGCCCAGGACATCGAACTTGCGAACTTCATTTACCAGAAGGCGAAAGACCTCGGTCTCGGCGTCAAGGTCTCACTGTAAGGATAGTCCCATGCTGGCCAGCCAAAGGCATCTGTTTTCCATTCCCGACGACGTCACCTATCTGGACGTGGCCTATATGTCGCCCATCCCCAAGACTGCCGTCGAGGCCGGCATTCGCGGCGTCAAGGTCAAGGCGGCGCCTTGGGATATGACCATCAATTCCTACTATGACGAGGTGGAAAGGGCCCGGGCACTCGCCGCCTCCTTCATCGGCGTGCAGCCGGACGATGTCGCGATCGTACCCGCGACCAGCTACGGCATCGCGGTTGCCGCCGCGAATGTGCCGGTCGCCGCAGGATCCGTGATCCTGATGATGGAGAACGAACATACCTCGCATCGATACGCATGGCTGGAACTGGCCAAGCAAAAAGGCGCGCGTGTCGTGACCGTGCAGCGGTTGCCGCATGAAGCATGGGCGGACAAGCTCATCGCGGCGATCCGGGATTCGGAGGCGCCGGTCTCGGTCGTCGCCGGAACGATTGTCCACTGGTTCGAGGGAACGCATGTCGACATCGAAGCGGTGGCAGAAGCAACCCGGGAGGCCGGCGCAAGCCTGGTGATGGATGGCACCCAATGGGTGGGTGCCGTGCCTTTCGATGTCACGCGCGTTCGCCCCGACTTCCTGACATTCGCGACCTACAAGTTTCTTCTCGGCCCCTACCGGCTTGCCTTTCTCTATGCCAATCAGGACTGGCAGCAGAAAGGACGCCCGCTTGAATTTCACTCCTGGAACCGGGCCGGTGGCGAACGCCCCGATTTCTACCTGCCAACAATGCTGGATTATCTGCCGGGCGCCCGCCGGTTTGACATGGGTGAGCGCTCCGACTTCGCCGTCCTGCCGATCGCCATCGATGCGATGGAACTCTTGCAGCAATGGGGCGGAGAGGCCGTGCATGAGCGGCTGCTGCACCTCAATCGCTGCATCTGGCAACAGGCGGAAAGACACGGGTTTTCCGGACCGGACGAGGCCCAGCGGGCCGGGCATATTTCCGTCGTCGAACTCGGGGAGCGATACCGCGACGATCTGGCGAGACGGCTGAGGGAAAAGAAAGCCTTTGTCACCATCCGGGGCAGCAAGATGCGGATAACGCCGCATGTCTACAATGACGAGGCCGACATTCTGAAACTGTTCGAGATCGTCGAGGCGCTCACCCGATAGGGTCGGCTGGATAAAAGCAAGTGGGCACTCAGGAACCCGTGAGTGCCCTGACGCCGCGGTCGACACCATTCATATAGTCCCTGGTGGACTGGATGAGGTGTTCGACAAAGGTATCGGCGACCGACGAGGCGATGGTACCCCATGGCCTGTAAACGCTCAGATTGATGTCGAGATGCGGCTGGAAGTCGCGTATTTCGATGGGCAGGTCCCTCGCCATCCATGCGGAAAGCCTGTCGATGACGGCAACGCCCACGCCGTTTGCAACCAGATTGGCGCAGGTGTTGGAAAGGGCGGCTTCGATCTTCAGCGAACGCGCCACGCCGCGTTCCTCGCACAAGGCGTCGAGTTGCCGCCGCATCGGGTCGCCGACCCCCAGCGAGACGAAATTCAGCCCTTCCAGATCGTCAACCTGCACGACCGAAAGCCTGCTCAACGGATGGCCCTTCGGCATGATGCACACCGGTGGCGTCGCGACCAGCGCCCGCCGGACCACGGACGGTGTCTCGTCATTGACCTCGGCCGCGACCCCGATGTCGAGCTGGTTTCGGCTTGCACGCTGAATGATCGTGGATGAGCTTCTGATGTCGACGGTCACGGCAACATCGGGATAGTCCTTGGTGAAGCCCGCGATGATCGACGGCAGCAATGTCAGGCCGAATGCCGGTAAAGCCGATATATTGAGCCGACCGCTCCGCAGCTCCTTGATCTCCCGCGCCACCCTCGAAATACCGCGCACGGTATCGTAGACCCGCCGAACCTCCGCGTGCAGCATATGCGCCTCGGGCGTTGGGATCAGGCGCTGGCGATGATTGCGGAAAAGTGGAAAGCCTGCCTTCGTCGTCAATTGAAGCAGGATTTTGCTGACGGCCGGTTGCGTGATGTTGAGCGCATCGGCCGCCTTGGTCGTCGTGCCATGCGACATGACCGCAGCGAAGACTTCGATCTCCCGCGGTGTGAATTCGCCGTCATTGGTCAGCAACTCGATCTCCCAAACAGGTATGGCACGCAGACGATCAGCCCCTCAAGAGTATGAGGGTAATCGCCTTTCCACAAACTTGAATCCGGATGTGATGACGATTGCCAGCATAAAATAGGCGAAAGCCGCGGCGAGAAGGGGTTCATAGACGCGGAAGGTTTGCGCGCGGACGAGGTTTGCCGCCCCCATGAGTTCGAAAAGCGTGATGGTCGCGGTCAATGCGGTACCCTTCAGCAGCAGGATGTTCTGCCCGCCGATGGCCGGCAACGCGAGGCGGAATGCCTGCGGCAGAAGGATCGAACGCAGAATCTGGCGTTTCGACAGCCCCAGGGACCTGCCGGCCTCGCTCTGGCCACTGGGCACCCCCTGCAAGGCACCCCGCCAGATCTCGCTGCAATAGGCAGCCGTGTTCAGCGACAACGCGAAGAAAGCGTAGCTGTAGGCGCTGCGGAACAGGGGCCAAAGGGGACTATACCGGATGCTCGGGATGCCGGACAGGATCTGCCCGACGCCGAAATAGACAAGGTAGAGTTGGACCAGAAGAGGTGTGCCCCGGAATGCGAGGACAAATCCGATGGCCGGATATCGCAACCAGCGCGATGGCGACAGCCTGGCGAGAGCCACGGGAATGGCCAGCGCATTGCCGACCAGCGCACACCCGACGAACAACAGGATCGTCGACTGCAGTCCGGTCAACAATTGGGTCGCGAGATAGGTGCCAAAATCCGTCATGCTACTTTTGCCTCCAGACGTGGTAAGATCTCACTTCGCAGACGTGCAGCAAGGCTGTCGAAACGGCCGACATCAGCAGAAACATGAATGCGATTGCCGAATAGAACAGGAAGTAGTGGCGTGTTGCGCCCGCAGCCATCTTTCCCGCAAGCACAAGTTCGGTGAACCCGATGAGACTGACGAGTGAACTTTCCTTGAGGACGACCAGCCACAAATTGCCCAATCCCGGCAGAGCCAAAGGGACCATTTGCGGCATCACCACCAGAAGAAATGTCTGGCGGCGTGTCAGACCGACCGCGAAGGCTGCCTCCGATTGTCC
Source organism: Rhizobium sp. CECT 9324 (assembly GCF_918741265.1). Taxonomy (NCBI): domain Bacteria; kingdom Pseudomonadati; phylum Pseudomonadota; class Alphaproteobacteria; order Hyphomicrobiales; family Rhizobiaceae; genus Rhizobium; species Rhizobium sp. CECT 9324. The sequence continues at coordinate 2,653,605 of NZ_CAKKMZ010000001.1, forward strand.
GGCCGAGACCGCAACGATCGCGCCGCGCAGAACTTCGGTGCTGTAGCCGCCCTGGACGATACCAAGAGAGATCGCCGCCGCAACGAAGCCATTCAGCTGGAAATCGGCGAGCAGGCCGGTCATGCCGAGAAGCGATCTCAGGGCATCGGTTGCCGAATAGTAGACCAGGAAGATGATGAGAATGTCCGGGATCGAGCGAATGATCGTGGTGTATCCGGCGGCAGCGCCCCTGGCGATAGGACTATTCGACACCTTGGCGATTGCGCCGACCAGCCCAATACAGAGACCGATGAGATAGGCACTGATGGAGATGCCGAGGCTCAGGCACGCGCCACGAACCAGTTCATCGCCCCAGCCCTGGTCGCCAAAACTGAGGAGAGTTAGCCAAGAGACCGTCGAGTCCATGCTGCATGTGTTCCAATTCGACAAGGATGGTGCCGGCGGCCAGGAGACCAGCCGGCACCGACTTTGAATTCAAGACTCAATCACCGTAAATGTCGAAGTCGAAGTAGCGCTTGGTGATCGTGTCGTATTCGCCGCTTGCGCGAACCGCCTTGATCGCCACGTTGAGACGATCCCGAAGAGCAACGTCTTCCTTGCGGACGCCGCCGCCGTCACCGTAGCCGAACATCTTTTCATGCGGCATCTCGACCTTGATCTCGTAGCCCTGCCCTTCCGGCTTCTTCAGGAAATCGGAGATCTGGATGGCCGAGGCCGCCATGAGATCGACACGTCCTGCCTGCAGGTCGGCGATCTCGTCGTCCAGTGTAGGATAGAGCTTGAGATCGGCCACGCCGCCGAACTTTTCCTGCATATAGGTTGCCTGCAGGCTGGCGCTCTGCGCGGCGACAGCGACACCTTTGAACGTGTCAGGCTTGGTCACGTCGAATGCTCTCGTATCGGCCTTGGCACCGACGAGCACATTCGCCGAGTAGTAGTATTTGTCGGTGAAATCGATCACTTCCTTGCGCTTGTCGGTGATCGACATCGAGCTCCAGATGACGTCGAATTTCTTTTCGAGCAAGGCCGGAATGATCCCATCCCAGGCAATATCGACGATCTCGCACTTTGCTTTCATTTCAGCGCAAACGGCATCCATGAGATCGATTTCCCAACCCTGCCATTTGCCGCTCGCATCCTTGACGGAGAAGGGCGCGTAAGGCTCTGCGGCGACGCCGAAGCGCAACACTTCATCTGCCGCCATCGACGCGCTGGCGGCTCCCAGCGGCGCGACAAGAATAGACAATGCAATCAATATTTTTTTCATTTTCATTCCCCTTTTGGTTTGTATGGTCGTCTTGGGTTCTCGTCTCAGCGCGCCTCCACCGTGCGAAGCGCTTCGCATATCGAAAACAGGTGCGCGTCGGTATCGGGTCGTGTCGAGATTTGAATGGATGCCGGCAACCTGCCCTGCGTCTTCAGGGGCATGGCGAGCGTCGGAAGTCTGAGAAAATTCGCCCACCGGCGGAAGGTGCCGCCCGCGATGCCATAGGGCACCAGATCGGAGCCGACCGCTGTCTTCTCGTCGGACAGGCGTGGCGCCAGTCCGGGTGCCACGGGGGCAGCGAGAAGATCCACCGCCGACATCACGTGCTGAAAAGCCGTGCAAGCCTCGGCGCGAAACGCGAGTGCCTCTTGGTAGGTCGCCGCATCGATGGCAACGCCGGCGGCCAGGAAGCTGCGCACCTGGCTGCCGACGGCGTCCGGCTCTCTGTCGATGAGATCTGCATACTGCGCGGCGAACTCGTATTGCAGGATCGTCAAGCCCGCGTCCTTGACGCGTCCGGCGAGCGGGAATTCCAGATACTGAATTGTGGCACCCGCCTCTTCCAAAGCGCGGAGCCATAAGGCATGGGCATCCGCCACGGCTGGATCGATCGCTGCGGCATGGAGATCAGGACAAAGGCCGATCCGAAGGCCTCCAAGGTCGACCGTCTCCCGTTGCGGGACATCGCGGCCTTCACTGGCGAAATGGACCAGGCGTGCATCTTCGATACTGTTCGCGATCGGCCCGATTGTATCCAGGCTTGGTGCGGTAGGACGGACCCCTGCGCGATCGGCACAGCCATTCGTCGGCTTGAACCCGAAAAGGCCGGTGGCAGCGGCCGTCGACCGGTTCGATCCGCCGGTGTCCGTGCCAAGGGCTGCGACGCAATACCCTGCAGCCACGGCCGCTGCCGAACCGCTGCTTGTTCCACCGGTGCCGCGGGAAGGATCAAGCGGATTGGTGACTTTGCCGAACCACGGGTTTTCATGACCCCCGGCCGTCAACTCATGCAGATTTGTCTTGCCGATGATCACGGCGCCGGCGGCACGGAGGTTTTTAATGCAGGCAGCATCGTCAACCGCGACATGATCCCGGAAAAGACACGAGCCGGCCGTGGTCGGCCAACCTTTGACCTCGATGACATCCTTAACGGCAATCGGGATGCCATGGAGTGGTCCGCGGCTCCGACCGGAGCGAAGCTCCCCTTCCAACTGCCGTGCATCGTCGAGTGCCTCTTCGCGGCCGATGAAGATCATCGCCTTGCAAGCGTCGTTGCCGCGCTCGATCCGGGCGAAACAGCCCTCAACGAAAGCCACCGGAGACAGACCGTCGGCAAAATCTCTCTGTATCTGAGCGATCGACCGAGGAGTATCATCTGTCATTACTTTGAGCCCGCCTGTTGGTCACTGCGACCGTCACATGCAAGCTAGCAGGAAGCTCCATCCGGCCCTAATTCCCAGGAGCGCGCGGTTAATTACCAATTGTTATTAACCCAGTGCCAAGCGCATGTGATTCTCTCGACAGTCGAGTTGGTCATCTCGCTCGAGCAAGAGACGGTGCAAGGTAGGTCGGGGCAACCCACCACCCTGCCCGCTTATTCTGCTCTCGTCACTTTCGAGACGCTGGGATATCTCCCTATCCGTGCCTGCGGCGGAGCCTTGTTCTGCAAACCGCGCTTTGTGATGGACACGGGGCGCTTACCGTCGCGCGGTGGCGGCGGCAACTGCATCGGGTTATCGCGCTATATGAACTCGCCAGCAGCGCGACGGTTCAGGGATTTTCAAGCGACTTGGGATATGGATCCCCCCACCAATGGTGTTCGCCACTCGTCACGCGTCTTCCGCTACTGTGCTCAATTCTCGTCGTGCAGCTTGAGGAAATCTGAGACAGTTGCCAGGCAAAGGTCCTTCTCCTCGACATGCGGCATGTGACTGGACTGCTCGAACACAACCCAGCGGCATCCCGGCACGCGCTCGACATAGGGGCGCACCACTTCGGGTGTTGCCTCGTCGTGACGACCGGAGATCAGCAAGGTGGGCGCTTCGATCTGTGGCAACCGGTCCTCGATCGTCCAGTCCTTCATCGTGCCGATGACGTGGAACTCGGTCGGACCGTTCATGTTGCGGTAGACGGTATTGTCTTCGTCCATGATGGCGAAGGTGCGCGCCACTTCCGGTGGCCAGGGTGAGACGCGGCAGACATGACGATCGTAGAAGACACGCGAGGCGGCGATATAGTCTGGATCGGTGAGTGTTCCAGCGTCCTCGTGCCTGAGAAGCGTCACTTGCACCTCGGCCGGCAGGTCACGGCGCAAGCGGTTGGCCTCCGAGACCCAGGTGTGCATGTTGGCCGGCGAATTGGCGATCACAAGCGCCTTCAGCCCCTTCGGTCGCAATACCGCATGTTCGGCACCGAGCATGCCGCCCCAGGACTGGCCGAGAAAGGCGTAACGCTCCGCGATGCCGAGATGAGCCAAAAGCGCATCCAGCTCTTCGAGAAACAGGTCGACCGTCCAGAAGTCCGGGCCTTTTTCCGGCAAACGCGTTGAGTTGCCATTGCCGAGCTGATCGTAGTGGATGACCGGCCGGCCATCGAGCGCGGCGATATCCTTGAAGCTGTCGACATAGTCATGGGTACAGCCGGGCCCGCCATGGGCGACGACGAGTGGCAGCAGCGGCGAATCCAATAATCCGGTGATCCGGTACCAGGTCTGATAGCCGCGAAACGGCAGGTAGGATTCCTGAACTTCGACCGGTGCCACGTCTTCATCTCCATGCGGTTGTTCCGATGGAGAAAGCATAGCCTCCTGATCTAGGTCGCGGCAGCTATCACAAGTAATAGGATGGAGGCTCTTCCAGCAGCCGGTAGTGGGTGGCGCGCACCACGGCCTGTGTCCGGTTCTTTGCCCCGAGCTTCTTGGCAGCGGCATTGAGATGCATGACCACGGTTGGAACCGAGCGGCCGATGACGCGGGAAATTTCCTTGGCCGACAGGCCTTCCGCCGAATGTCGCAGGCACTCGCGCTCGCGAGCCGTCAGGTGTGCGCGCGCTCCGGTCTTCGCCGTCTCGTCGAAGGCTGCAAAGGCGGCCTCGTGGAAGAGATGGGCCAAGAGGCCGAAATCCGCCATATGGCGGTCCGCATCGCTCTGGAATCCGCGGCCCGCGCCGAAGCGCACCCCCGTTACGGTCGCGCAATCGCCGCGCGGCAAATGCACCGGCACGGTCACGCCGCAGGACATGTTGCGCTCATGCAGATAGCGTGACACCGGCGCGCTGCGCTCGTCGAGGAAGCGGTTGATCTGCGTCCCGGCGCTGTGGTCGTAGTTCCAGAAGAAGGGTGTCGTGGTGCGCATCGCCAGCAGCTGCACCGGGTCGATGCGGAAATATTCGCGGTCGAACCAGTATTCGCGCATGTCCTCGGAAATGTTGCGCAGCTTCAGGAGCGAGGGCAGCATCAGCGCGCCGTCGAGATCGTAGGGAACCGGCGTGTAGTCGTAGATCAGGGCATCGAAACCGAAACCCTTGATGACCTCGAACGCGGTGTCGATCCTCCCGTCCAGTGTCTCACCCGCGGTGAGCCGCGATCGGATCGAACCAATATCGTCAAACATGCGCAAACCCTAATGTCGAACCGGGATCTGTAGTGCAGCGGAGTTCTCATCCTATCACTTCTTATAGCTGGTGCGGAACCGATAAAACGCTAAAAATTAGCCTTGCTGAAAAGATGAGCAGTGTTTGCGGCATGCAGGAGACGCACGATGTGGCGCGAGATGGAACCGGATGAGCGGATCGAAATCGATGTGACGGGCCACAAGGTCGTCGCCTACAGTTTCGGCTCGGGTCCGGACACGGTGTTCTGTCTCAATGGTGGACCTGGCCTGCCCTGCGACTATCTGCGTGAAGCCCATTCCTGCCTCGTCGACCAGGGTTATAGGGTCGTGGCCTTCGACCAGCTCGGCACCGGCGCCTCCGACCGCCCGACCGACACGGCGCTGTGGACCATCGGCCGCTATGTCGAGGAAACCGAGACCGTGCGCAAGGCGCTGGGGCTCGGCAAGGTGCATATGCTGGGTCATTCCTGGGGCGGCTGGCTCGCCATCGATTATGCGCTCACCTATCCGGAAAACCTCAAGACACTGATCCTCGAGGACACAGTTGCCGACATGCCGCATCTGATCCTTGAACTCGAGCGGCTGCGGGCAGCACTCGGTTCTGAGACCGTGGCGATGATGCAGAAACACGAGGCGCGCGGCAGCATCGATCACCCGGAATATCTGGCGGCGATTACCCTTCTCAACTATCGGCATGTCTGCCGGCTTTCGGATTGGCCGGCACCGGTCAAACGATCCCTCGACGACTGGAACATGGCGCCTTACGGCACGATGCAGGGCCCGAACGAATTCCTCTATATCGGCAACCTGAAAGACTGGAACCGTGTGCCGGATCTTCCGAAAATCACCGTCCCGGTGCTGATCACCTGCGGCGAGCACGACGAGTTGACCCCGGCCTGCGCGCTGCGCATGAAACTGAACCTCCCCGACGCACAACTGAGCGTCATCGACAATGCCAGCCACATGCCGTTCTATGAAAATCCGGATGGCTATTATCCGGTGCTTCTCGATTTCCTCGCGCGTCACAGGACGGCGGCATGATCGGCAGCGCGCGACGTTCGCTTCAAGGCCGACAGGCCGGAAAGGTGCAGGCCCATGCACCGCTATAGGTTCGTGCTGTTCCGCCCGCTGCAGTTTCTGCCGGTGCTGTTCGGCATCAGCGTCATCACCTTCATCCTGGTCCGGCTGATCCCGGGCGATCCCGCCCGCGTTCTCCTCGGCGCCCGTTCGACCCCGACGGCAATCGCCCGCATCCGCGCCCAATACGGTCTCGACGAGCCGATCTGGCTGCAATATTTCTATTTCATCCAAAACCTCGGCAAGGGCGAGATGGGCAAGTCGATCCTCTACAAGATCGACGTGCTGAAGCTGATTGTCACCCGCATCGAGCCGACGTTGGTGCTGGTGCTGACCAGCGTCCTACTGTCGATCCTGATTGCCGTTCCGATGGCAGCTCTGGCGGCACGCAACAGCGGTCGCCTGCCGGACCACGCCGTGCGCATCGTCTCGACGCTCGGTATCGGCTTTCCGCCCTTCTGGTTGGCGCTGATGCTGATCATCCTGTTTTCCGTCAAACTCGGCGTCCTGCCGGTCTCAGGCTATGGGACTGGCTTTCTCGACAAGGCAGCGCATCTGGTCCTGCCGAGCCTGACAATTGCGCTGTCGCTATCGGCGGTTTTGACGCGCAGCCTGCGAGCGGCGATGATCGTCGAGCTGCAATCGGACCTGGCGACCGCGGCCCGCGCCCGTGGCATGCCGGAAAGCATCGTGTTCTGGCGGCACGTGCTGCCCAATTCGCTGGTGCCGACAATCAATCTGCTGGCCGTCAACATCGGTTGGCTCATCGGCGGCACGGTCGTGGTCGAAACCGTGTTTGCCATTCCGGGTATGGGACAGCTTCTGGTGCGCGCCATCTTCTCGCGCGACTACATGGTCGTCCAGGGCGTCGCCATGGTCTTTGCCTGCGCCACCGTGCTGGTCAACTTCCTGGCAGATATCGTCACCGTGACCCTTGACCCGAGGGTGCGCCTATGACCGCCGCCGCCATTCGCATGACCGTTCCGTGGAGCCAATTTCTCGGCCGCAACCTGACGCTGGCGACGGGCGCAGCTATCCTGGGTCTGTTTCTGCTGGTCGCGCTCGCCGCCCCCCTGATCGCGCCATACGATCCGATCTATCAGGATGCGGCCGTTCGGCTCGCTGTGCCTTCTCTGGCTCACCCCTTCGGCACCGACAATTTCGGCCGCGACATCTTCTCGCGTGTTCTCTGGGGTACGCGCATCGACCTGCAGATCGCCGTCATCGGCGTCGCCTTCCCGTTCCTGATCGGCACCTTCATCGGCACGATCGCCGGCTTCTTCGGCGGCATCGTCGATACGATCTTCATGCGGCTGGTCGATATCATCCTCGCCTTTCCCTTCCTCGTGCTGATGCTGTCGATCATCGCCATTCTCGGGCCGGGCCTGTCGAGCTTCTATATCGCCATGGCGCTGGTGGGCTGGGTCTCCTACGCCCGGCTGATCCGCGCACAGATGCTGGTACTGAAGAACAGCGATTATGCGGTGGCCGCCGTCAGCCTCGGTTTCAGCCGCAGTCGCATCATGTTCCGCCACCTGTTGCCGAACGCGATTGCCGGATCGATCGTATTCTCCATGTCGGATGCGGTTCTGGTGCTGCTCAGTGGCGCCGCCATCAGCTATCTCGGCCTCGGTGTTCAGCCGCCGGTCGCCGAATGGGGTGTCATGGTTGCGGAAGGCCAGAGCTTCATCACCACGGCCTGGTGGATCACGCTTTTTCCGGGCCTTTCCATCGTCGTGCTGGCCTTCGGCTTCAGCCTTCTCGGCGACGGGCTGGGGGAATGGCTGGGAGTGCGAGAATGAGCGAGCCGGTCCTCTCCATCCGCGATCTGACCGTACACGCCCTGCTCGACGGCGAGACGCGCACGCTCATTGATGCCGTGTCCTTCGATCTCGGCCGCGGCGAAATACTCGGCCTTGTCGGCGAAAGCGGCTCCGGCAAGAGCATGATCTGCCGGGCGCTGGTGCAACTCCTGCCGTCCAAGGCGATCACCATCACCGGTGGGTCGGTGATGCTCGGCGCCCGCGACCTGACGACACTGGACGAAGAATCCATGCGCGCCGTGCGCGGTGCCAAGATCGGCATGGTGTTCCAGAACCCGACCAGCCATCTCGACCCGGTGATGCGCATCGGCGACCAGATTGCGGAAGGCATTCGCTATCACCAGGGCAAGTCGCGCCGCGATGCGAAAGCCATGGCCATCGACATCCTCGCCCAGGTCGGCTTTCCCGATCCCGAGCGGCAATACGACAATTATCCGCATGAATTCTCCGGCGGCATGCGCCAGCGGGCGATGATTGCCGTCGCACTGTCCTGCAATCCGGAAATCCTGATCGCCGACGAGCCGACGACGGCGCTCGACGTCACAATCCAGGCGCAGATCCTCAAGCTGCTGATGGACCTTCGCGACGCGCGCGGCCTGTCGATCATCCTGATCACCCATGATCTCGGCATCGTCGCCCAGACCTGCGACCGGATTGCCGTGCTGCGTCACGGCCAGTTGCTGGAACTCGGCGACAAGCGGCAAGTGCTGTCGAACCCGCGGCATGCCTATACCGTCAGCCTGCTCGAGAGCCACCCGTCCATGCCGGAGGAAGATGGTCCAGCAAGCATCCAGAGTGCATCGGCTCCGGCGGCAAAGCCGTTGCTCGAAATCGATGATCTCGTGGTTCGCTTCCCGACTCCCGGTTTCAGCCTGTTGAAGAGCGGCAAGTCCCATGTAGCCGCCGTCAATGGCGTCAGCCTGCGCGTGATGCCCGGCGAAACAGTCGGCATCGTCGGTGAAAGTGGGTCCGGCAAGAGCACGCTGGCGCGCGCCATCCTGGGCCTGACACCGCTGTCCTCGGGCCATATCAGCTTCGAGGGTCTGGACCTCGCCCAGCAGCGCCGCCAGGCATTGGCCAAGATCCGGACACAGGCGGCCATGGTGTTTCAGGATCCCTACAACGCGCTGAACCCGCGCATGAGCATCGGCGCGATGCTGGCCGAGGTTTTGGCGGTGCAAAACAAGGTGCCGGCCAACCGGATACCCGCCCGCGTCCACGAACTGCTCGATCTGGTCGGACTGGATCGGGAATTTGCCACACGCCGCCCGCAATCGATGAGCGGAGGCCAGTGCCAGCGCGCCGGCATCGCGCGGGCACTGGCCGTCGATCCGAAACTGATCATCGCCGACGAATGCGTGGCGGCACTGGATGTGACGATCCAGGCACAGATCATCGACCTGTTTCGCGATCTGAAGAGCGCCATGAACCTGACGCTCCTGTTCATTGCTCACGACCTCGCCATCGTCCGCAACCTCTGCGACCGGGTTGTGGTGATGTATCGCGGCCAGATCGTCGAGGAGGGCCGCTGCGAGGACGTCTTTGCCCGGCCGCAGCACGCCTATACCGCGGCTTTGATCGCCGCCATTCCCGATATCGACCCCGACAAACCGCTGTTGGGCGGCCTGCCGGCGGAGACCATACCGCATCTCCTGACTGCCTGATAACAACAAAGGGAACGAACGACATGACAAGCAAATGGAAGACCATCAGCGTGGCCACCGTGCTCGCGATGCTGACGCTGGGCTCGACGCTGGCGCAAGCGGCCGGCGTGCTGACCATCGGCCGCCGCGAGGACTCGACAACATTCGACCCGATCAAGTCTGCGCAGAACGTCGACAACTGGGTGTTCTCCAACGTCTTCGACGTGCTGGTGCGCGTCGACAAGTCCGGCACCAAACTGGAGCCCGGCCTTGCCGAAAGCTGGACCATTTCCGATGACGGCCTGACCTACACGTTCAAGATGCGCGACGCCAAGTTCTCCGACGGATCGCCGATCACGGCCGGCGACGCCGCCTTCAGCCTGCTTCGCATCCGCGACAATGAAGGCTCACTCTGGAGCGACAGCTACAAGGTGGTCGACACGGCAGAGGCCGCCGACGACAAGACGCTGGTCGTCAAGCTGAAGACGCCGTCGGCGCCGTTCCTTTCGACGCTCGCCCTGCCCAACGTCTCCGTCCTTTCCAAGAAGGGGCTGGAAGAAGCCGGCGAGGAAGCATTTGCCGAAAAGCCGATTGCCTCATCCGGCGCCTTCACGGTCAAGGAATGGCGCCGCGGCGACCGCGTCATCCTCGAGAAGAACCCGAATTTCTGGCAGGCGGACCGGGTGAAGCTCGACGGTGTCGAGTGGATCTCGGTGCCTGATGACAATACCCGCATGCTCAATGTGCAGGCCGGCGAACTGGACACCGCGATCTTCGTGCCTTTCTCGCGCGTCGAGGAACTGAAGAAAGATGCGAACCTTCAAGTGCATGTCGATACCTCGACCCGCGAGGACCATCTGCTGATCAACCATGAACATGGTGCGCTGGCCAAGAAGGAAGTGCGCCAGGCGCTGGACATGGCGATCGACAAGAAGGCGATCGTCGATACCGTGACCTTCGGTCTCGGCACGGTCGCCAATTCCTACATTCCGAAGGGCTCGCTGTATCACTATGACGCCAATTATCAGTATCCCTATGAGCCGGAAAAGGCCAAGGCCATGCTGGCGGAAGCCGGCGCATCCGATCTGTCGCTGAACTACATCGTCAACGCCGGCAACGAGGTCGACGAGCAGATCGCCGTTCTCCTGCAGCAGCAACTGGCCAAGGCCGGCGTCACCGTCAACCTGCAGAAGGTCGATCCGAGCCAGAGCTGGGACATGCTGGTGGCCGGAGACTACGACATCTCGGTGATGTACTGGACCAATGACATTCTCGATGCTGACCAGAAGACCACTTTCGTGCTCGGCCACGACACCAATATGAACTACATGACCCGCTACAACAGCGACAAGGTCAAGGACATGGTCGCCGCGGCCCGCCTTGAACTGGATCCGGCCAAGCGCGAGGCGCTGTATATCGATATCCAGAAGACCGCCAAGGACGACGTGCACTGGATCGACCTCTACTACAGCCCGTACATCAACGTTTCGCGCAAGAATATCGAGAACTTCTACCAGAATCCGCTCGGTCGCTTCTTCCTCGAAGACACCGTCAAGAACTGAGCTGCCAGCAGCCTGCTTGAGCACACCATTCGCTGTCTTGGCAGCGAATGGTGAATGACTGCATCATCTACGCCGGCATCGCAAACATGACGGGTGCACGGTTCAGCTGTCCAGGCCGATTACCTTTTCCAGCGCTTCCCAGGTCGTGTCCATCGCATAGGGACCAAGGAACGGCAGGCCGATATGGCCGTAGATCGGCGAGAGCTGCCATTCGGCGGTCTCTTCGTCAATGCCGGCGACCTGCTGCAGGAAGATCACCGAGGCCAGACCGGTGCGGTCAGCGCCGGAGGCGCAATGCACCAGGACCGGCTGCTGCGCGGTCTTCAGGATGCCGAGCAGTCGCTGCACATCCTCGGCCTTCAGTTCCTTGAGGGCCGACATCGGGAAATTGACCAGCGCCGTATCCCGCGACGCTGTCGCCGCGGCCTCCGCATCGTACCAGGGCGTGCCGACATGCTCACCACGCAGGTTGATGACCGTCTTGATCTTGTACTGGTCGATATACTGGCCAAGCGCATTGCCCGACAGTTGTGCCGACCGGTAGTATTGCCCCGGTAGGATTTCGTGGAAATTGCCGCGCAGCAAGGTGACCCCGATATAGACGCCGTAGGCGAGGCAAACCGCAGCGAGTAAGATGCCGAAACGCTTGAGCGTTTTCAGCGCGACGCGACCAATGTCAGCGCCGCGCGTATTGGAGATCGGTGTTTCAACCCCGGCCGTATTCGACATTCTTCAAAGACCCCAACCACAAGACCAGACGCCTATGACCGCGCACCAAGGCTTTCCTGTGGCGCCGCGCGGTGCGGATCAAGGCCTGTGAACCGACAGGCCAAAATGAGTGTGTGGCCTAGAGAAGACCGAGTTCCGACAATTCACGCTTCAGCTCATCCGGCATCGCCTCGAGATTGGCACCGGAAGCGCCGAGGTCGCGCGGAGCGGCATCGGGCTCGAGATAGCGCCATCCCTGAAACGGCCGGCGTGGCACGGGCGAGGTCTCGATTACCTCAGGGCCGAGGATCAGTTCGCAACGGCTGATCCCGTCACCGCCGGTAAAGGTCTTGATGTTGAGCAAAACCTGGCGCGCGGCCACCTGCCCCTTGATGATCCAGTAGAGCGAACCGCCATCGAGCAATTCCTCAGCACGCTTCGGCACCATGCGGGTGACGTGGCTGCTTTGCGGCTGAAGGCCGGCCGCGACCGATACCAGCGCGCGCTCGGCAACCCATTCCCGCAGGTCGTCGATGGCTTCGCAGCCGACACAGAGCTTGATCAGATGAAGGGTCATGCCTCGGAGATAGCCGGTTCCACGCCGCCGTCAAGAGGCACTGGTGCCGCAGGCCCTTCCCTCCCCAACCGATCGATCACGTGGATCGCTGCCGGCAATGGCAGCGCGTCAACATTCGACGACGTTGACGGCCAGACCTCCGAGCGAGGTTTCCTTGTATTTCTCGTTCATGTCATTGCCGGTCTGGCGCATGGTCTCGATACAGGCGTCAAGCGGCACGAAATGTTCGCCGTCGCCTTTCATCGCCAGCGACGCAGCCGTCACCGCCTTGACGGCACCGAGGGCATTGCGCTCGATGCACGGCACCTGCACGAGGCCGGCAATCGGGTCGCAGGTCATGCCGAGATGATGTTCCAGCGCGATCTCCGCGGCATTCTCGATCTGCTCCGGCGAGCCGCCCATCACGGCCGCCAGACCTGCGGCCGCCATGGCCGAGGCCGAGCCGACTTCGCCCTGACAGCCGACTTCCGCGCCCGAGATCGAGGCATTGTGCTTGATGATGCCGCCGATGGCAGCCGCCGTCAGCAGATAGTCGCGCACCCCTTCCTGGTCCGCTTCCGGATGGAAATGCAGGTAGTAGCGCACCGTGGCCGGAACAACGCCGGCCGCACCATTGGTCGGCGAAGTGACGACGCGGCCGCCGGCGGCATTTTCCTCGTTGACCGCCATTGCATAGACGGAGAGCCAGTCATTGGCGAGAAGCGGATTCTGCCGGTTGCTGCGCCATTCCTCCTGCAGCTTGTCATGGATCGACCGGGCGCGGCGGCGCACATTCAGTCCGCCCGGCAGCCTGCCGTCCTGTTTCAGTCCGCGGTCGATGCAGCCGCTCATCGCATCCCAGATCCGGTCGAGCCCGGCATCGAGCGTGGCGCGGTCCATCACCGCCTCTTCATTCGCCCGCTTCATCTGGGCAATGCTCAGACCGGAACTAGCCGCCATGGCCAGCATCTCCTTGGCCGAGGCGAAGGGATAAGGCACCTTCTGCGTCGAGGCTGCCTTCTTGTTCTTCTGCATCGCGAGCAACTCCGTCTCGGTGACGACAAAACCGCCGCCGATGGAGAAGTAGACCTGGGTCAGCAGCACGCGGCCGTCACGATCGAGGGCCGTCAGCCGCATGGCATTGGCATGACCAGGCAGCGGTGTCTTCTTGTCGTAGACGAGATCGTCCTTCGGCTTGAAATGATAACCCGGATGGCCGGGCGGCGTGACGCGTCCGGTGCGTTCGACCTCAGCGATGATCTCGTCCATCCGGTCCGGATCGACCTTGTCGGGCGCCTCGCCCATCAGGCCGATGATCACGGCATTGCCGGTGCCATGGCCGATGCCGGTATAGGCGAGCGACCCGTGCAGGCTGGCTTTCAGCGCAGTCACATGCGCACCCGCAGGCCGCGGCCACTCGTCGGACAGGATCAGATCGAGAAACCGGTTGGCCGCCGTCATCGGTCCCATCGTATGGGAACTCGAAGGACCGACCCCGATCTTGAACACGTCGAAAACCGAAAGAAACATGGATCCGTCCTTCTGCACTGCAATTATCAGAGGCTAAAGGATCGCGTAGCACGAATGCGGGCGAGGATCGACATCGGCTTTCACCGCCGCGACATCGAAAGGAATGATTATGTCGCTACAAACGCAAACAGCGCGACCCGAAGACCGCGCTGTTGGCAATTAATTGCGTGTAGGCGTTACATACTGCTGAAAAGATAAGCCAGGCAAAGAACGCCGGCAAACCCCATCAAAGCCCGAATAGTAACGCTCCAGCACGACTTCTGGACACTGCCTTCCATGGAAACTCCGAATGAGAACGCATTGTTGACAAAAGCTGTCCCCCGACCGCCTTGTGGAGAACGATCTATTAAAATTTCCGGCTCTTCGCAACCGCAAAAAAGGCGAAACGAAGACTGATTCCGGGATGCAGGTATGCATTCAATGCATGGATACATGTAATTTCAATGGCTTGTAGCCATATGCGCTTGAGCCACCACCGAGACAGCCTGCCTCATTTTGGCCCAAAATCATTGGGGAGAGTTAATTTCCGTAGCGAGGTCGGCACTCCAAAGCTAACAATGGGCGGGGAATCTTACGGTGGACTCACGGAATGACAACGATCGACTACTGCGCCATGGCACTCTTCGTCTTTCTCTGGGTGACCTATGCCTGGATTACCGGACAAAAGCGCATCCTGAAGCGGACGAGCCTGACAAAAGCCATGGCAGAGCGCCGGCGTGAATGGATCCTCAATTCGCTGTCGCGCGATCTGAAGATGATCGACACGCAGATCATGGGGGGCTTGCAGAACGGAACGGCATTTTTCGCGTCGACCACGATCTTTGCCATCGGCGGCTGTTTTGCCCTGCTCGGCGCGACCGAGCAGGTCGACGCCATCATCAAGGACATTCCCTATCTCGTCCAGGGTGGCCGCGCGGCCTTCGAAATGAAGGTCAGTGGCCTGATCGCGCTGTTTGCCTACTCCTTCTTCAAGTTCGGCTGGTCCTACCGCCTGTTCAACTATTGCACCATCCTGTTCGGCGCCATTCCGATGATGAGCGAAGCCGAAAAGAACCCGGAAAAGGCACGCGAGGCGGCCGAAATCACGATCCGCATGAACATTATCGCCGCAAGCCATTTCAACGCCGGCCTGCGCGCCATTTTTTATTCGATCGGCTATCTCGGCTGGTTCGTCAGCCCGTATATCTTCATGCTGTCGACGGTCCTTGTCTTCTTCGTGCTCCTGCGCCGGCAATTCTTTTCCGAAGCACGGCTGGCACTGTTGAGCGACAAGGACCGGTAAGTGGCCGGGGGACACGATCGATGCCGACCTGCAGCCATGAAAAGGCCGCGTTTGACGGCTTTGCCACGAGCACGGCGCGGATAAGATGTCGGCGCAGGCAATCAGACCGGAAGGACACAGCGTGGCGGAAATGAACAGCGCCGGAGCAGCGCCGGTGACACACCGGCTCTTGTGGCTCGATGCCCTGCGCGGCATTGCCCTGATCGCCATGGCAACCTACCACTTTTCCTGGGATCTCGAATTCTTTGGCTATCTGGCGCCCGGAACATCGACGGAAGGCTTCCTCCGGCTCTATGCCAGGATCATCGCCTCCAGCTTTCTCTTTCTCGCCGGCTTCAGCCTTGTGCTTGCCCATTATCCGCAACTGAAGCTTCAGGCCTTTCTCAAGCGTCTGGCCGTCATTGTTGCCGCAGCTCTGGCGATCTCGGCGGCAACATGGTGGTTCGTCCCCGACGGCTGGATTTTCTTCGGCATCCTGCATTCCATCGCAACGGCCAGTCTCATCGGCCTGCTGTTTCTGCGACTGCCGCCGCTGGTCACGCTGGTGGCAGCAGGTGGCGCCATCGCCCTGCCGAACCTATGGCGGTCGGAGATCTTCGACACACCCTGGTTTTGGTTTACCGGCCTGTCGCAGACCGTTCCACGCTCGAATGACTTCGTCCCGCTGCTTCCCTGGCTGGGTGCCTTGCTATGCGGCATAGCGCTAGCCCGCATCCTGCGTGATCGCGGCGCGTTTGCAGCACTCGCCAAGCTCCCGGCGGGACCCGGCTGGCTGCGTTGGGGCGGTCGCCACAGCTTGATCGTCTACCTGTTGCATCAGCCGCTGCTGTTTGCCCTGGTCTATCTGGTGTCCCAGGTGGTGCCCCCGGCAAAACCGGACCCGGCACTCACCTATATCCGCAGTTGCGAGAGCGGCTGCCTGGCCGAAGGCAGCAACCTTCAGCTCTGCCAGCGCTTCTGCAGCTGCACGCTCGACCAGTTGCAGCAGCAATCACTGCTCGAACCGCTCCAGTCTGGCGCAATCTTGCCCAGTCAGGATGACCGCATCCTGAAGCTTGCAAGTGAGTGTACGACCACAAGCCAATGACTTTAGCTGAAACGGAAGCTGGCCATGAATGCCTATCGGCTGCAGCCCTTGCGTTATCCCTGGCCACCCATGCTGTTTGGGATTGCCATCATCGTTGCGCTGCTTGCGCATAAATTCATCGCCACTCTGCCGCTCGGTGGCGACAGGTGGCGATGGATTGCCGGGCTCCTTCTCGCTGCCTTTGCTGTCGCGCTTGATGTCTGGGCCGTGAAGACCTTGATGGACTGCCACACGCCAGTCCTGCCGACCCGATGCGCCCAGCGGCTTGTCACCACCGGGCCGTTCAGGCTCAGCCGCAATCCGATATATCTCGGCTATACGTTGTTGACGATTTCCCTAGGCCTGATCAGCGGCAACGGCTGGTTCCTGATCGCCGCTGGCGTTGCGGCATTTGCCACAAGTCTGGTGGCCATACGCTGTGAGGAAATGCACCTGCTCGCCCGCTTCGGCATCGATTTCGAACGGTATTGCCGCCACACCCGGCGCTGGGTCTGAGGCGGAGGCAAGCGAAGGTCAGCTGCCGACGCCGATTTCGACCAGGCGGGTCAGGCAGGCTTCCTCGGCATTGTTGAGTTCCGTCAGGGTCTCGTCGATATCGCGCCGCTTCTGGCGCAATTCTTCGCGTTTCTCGTCGATGCGCTTCATCATCAGCTTCAACTGACCGATCTCGCCCGGCGGTTCCTTGTAGACATGCACGATCTCGCGGATCTCGGCGATGGTGAAGCCGATGCGGCGGCCGCGCAGGATCTCCTGCAGCAGTCGACGATCTGCCGAGCGGTAGAGACGGGTTCTGCCGCGCCGCTCGGGATGAAGCAGGCCCTCATCCTCGTAGAAGCGTAGAGTGCGCGTCGACACGCCGAATTCCCGTGTCAGCTCGGTGATGCTATAAAATTTCTTCACATGCGTTCCTGCTCAATCAAGAACCGACAGCATATTTACATTTACGTAAAAGTCAATTTTTAGCTGCCGATCCCAATCCCGAACCACCATGTGGCAAGGCCGAGGAAACTGAAAAATCCGATGGTATCGGTGATCGCCGTGACAAACACCGCGGACGAGACCGCCGGATCGGCGCCGCTCCTTACCAGCAGTATGGGGATGGTGATCCCGGCCATGGCGGCTGCGAACATGTTGATCAGCATGGCCGTGGTGATCAGTCCGCCGATGTAGATGTTCTGGAACCAGATCGCCGCAACCGTGCCGACCAGACAGCCGAACAGGACGCCGTTGATCAGCCCAACCCCCGCTTCACGACGCACGACGCGCCAGGCATTGTGGATGTCAAGATTGCGGGTTGCCAGCGCCCGGACGGTCACGGTCATGGTCTGCGAACCGGCATTGCCGCCCATGCCGGCAACGATCGGCATCAGGATCGCCAAAGCCACCACCTGCTCGATCGTTGCCTCGAACAGCGAGATGACCGAGGCCGAGACGAAGGCGGTGAACAGGTTGACCGCCAGCCACGGCACGCGTGAGCGCGACGTTTCGGCGACACTGTCAGACAGTTCTTCGTCGCCGACGCCGCCGAGGCGCATCAGGTCTTCCTCGGCCTCTTCCTGGATGACATCGACCACGTCGTCGATGGTCAGGACGCCGACCAGACGGCCACTCTCGTCGACGACGGCGGCCGAGAGAAGGTCATACTGCTCGAAAAGCTGTGCGGCCTCTTCCTGGTCCATTTCGGCCGGAATCGGATGATTGGTCTCGCGCATGATGGTTTCGATCTTCACCTGGCGTTTGGTGCGCAGGATACGGTCGAGATCGATGACGCCGAGCAGTTTGAAGGTCGGGTCGATGACGAAGATCTGGGTGAAGCTGTCCGGTAACCCCTCTTCGTCGCGCATGTAGTCGATCGTCTGACCGACCGTCCAGAACGGCGGCACGGCGACGAACTCGGTCTGCATACGGCGACCGGCCGAGCTTTCCGGATATTCAAGTGCCCGGCGCAGGCGAACGCGCTCGGTGAATGGCAGCTGCGCCAGGATCTCGTCGCGGTCTTCCTTGTCGAGGTCTTCGAGAATGTAGACCGCGTCATCGGAATCGAGATCGCCGATGGCAGCCGCAATCTGGGCATTCGGCAGATGGCCGACGATCTGCAGGCGGATCGCCTCGTCGACCTCGGTCAGCGCCGTCATGTCGAAATCGTCGCCAAGCAGGCGGACAAGCGCGATGCGCTGATCCGGCTGGATAGCCTCGATCAGGTCGCCGAGTTCCGATTCGTGCAGGCGGGCGACATGCTGGCGCAGGAAGAGCAGGTCGCGGTCGGCGATAGCTGCGCCGACCATGGCCAGAAAGTCCAGCCGGATCGAGCCATCGTCGCCGTAGATGTCCTCATGCACCTCTTCCGGCGTCGGGCGGGTGCGGAGGTCTTCCTCGTTGTCCGTCATACAAGCACCCTCGCATCATTCTGTCGTGCCGCGCCCGGCCGCCGCAGAATGGCGGCTAAAAACGTATTGTCAACAACTGCATAGCGATTTGATCTCGCCCGGATGTGCAAATGCGAAGGCTCCCTGCTAACCTATCGGCGCGGCCCGGTCGAGTCCCGTTCCGGCAGACCGCGAGGTCGCTTGCGTCCGCCACATCAACGGGTCTCGACCGGCCCGCAACACGAGACCGACAACCACCGTGACAGTGCTTTCGATCCGCCGCTACCCCGATCCCGCCCTGAAAACCCACTGCCTGCCGGTGACCGTATTCGACGCCGGCCTCAAGGCCCTGGCCGATGGCCTGCATGCCGCGATGACGGCAGCACCGGGCGTCGGCATCACCGCTGCCCATTGCGGCATCTTGCAGCGGGTCGTCGTGCTCGACCTGGCCGAACTTGGCGGCCGACGCGACTATGTCAATCCAGAGCTTGTGTCTGTGTCGGACGAGACCATGGAACACACCGAGGGCAGTGTCTCGATGCCGGGAATGACCGACACGGTGGTGCGGCCGCGCCGCATCGACATCCGCTACTGCACCCTCGACGGCGTGGAGACACATGAAACGCTCGACGGTTTTGCTGCGATCTGCATGCAGCATGAAATCGACCAGCTCGAAGGCATCTTCTGGATCCATCGACTGTCACGCCTGAAACGCGAGCGGCTGTTGAAGAAGTGGGACAAGCATGCGCGCTGAATTGCATTCCGCCGCCTGTGCCGGAGAACAAAGCCGCCCCCCATGCGTTTGCTCTTCAACTGGCAAGCGAAGGAGCAGATCCATGGCCAAGGACCGCAGCACGACCGAATTTTCCCGCGAAGACGATTACCGCGACTATGAACAGCGCGATATCGACAATGGCTGGCCCTATGCCGACGGCGCGGGCACGGCGGCAGAGCCGGTCGGCAACCATGGCTACGGCGAGACCGGCGCCAATTTCGACCGTGATCGCAACAAGGGATTTGGGGTGAGCACGGTCGAGGCGAACGGTGCCCAGCGGGCGCCCACGACGCCGGAAGTTCCGAGCGAGGACTTTGGCGGCGACGACGACCAGCTCGAATCGGACATCGATGCAGCGCTCGCCGATCTCGATGAGACGACGCTGGCAGGCATCGACATCCAGGTCGATGGCCATCTGGTGACGTTGCGCGGCGCTGTTGATACCGCCGAGGAGCGCCGAATGATCGAATTGAAGGTGCTCGCGATCGACGGCGTCAACGCGGTGCACAATCACATCACGACGCTGGGCATCGACAGCCACATTCCAAGCGACACCGATTAACGATCGAAACAATAATGTCGTCAGCTAGAATGTTGATCCTGCAGTAGAAAACAAAAAACCCGGCCAAATGGCCGGGCTTTTTTTGGTGCGGTCGAGAAGACTCGAACTTCCACGTCTTGCGACACAGCGACCTCAACGCTGCGCGTCTACCAATTCCGCCACGACCGCATCGTGGTAGGCGCCGAATTGCTCCGGCGGGGCTGCATGTAGCAAAAGCATCCGGGGTCCACAAGCCCGCCATGACAGATTTTTGAAAATTCGGTACAACCGGTGGATAAGCCTGTGAACAGCCGCGAGCGACAAGCGTCCAACTCCCCTTGAACTCCCGGGAGTTTCTTGCCAAGTAAAGGGAAAACAAGGGTTTTCACCCGAAGGCAAATTTCATGCAACGCACCGATCTCGATCTTTCCATGCAGGCGGCCGATGGCTGTCCCGCCGTTCGCTGGCGGATTACCGAAGGGCTCGTACCGTATGAAGAAGCCGTCGCCGAAATGGAGCGCCAGGTGGCGGCAATCGCCGACGGCACGGCCGATGAACTCGTCTGGCTGGTCGAACATCCGCCGCTTTATACCGCCGGCACCAGCGCCGATTCTGCCGACCTGATCCAGCCCGACCGCTTTCCGGTTTTTGCCACTGGTCGTGGCGGCGAATATACCTATCACGGCCCCGGCCAGCGGGTGGCCTATGTCATGCTCGACCTGAAGCGCAGGCGCCAGGATGTGCGCGCCTATGTGGCGGCCCTCGAAGACGTGGTGATCCGCACGCTCGACAGCATGAATGTGCGCGGCGAACGGCGCGAAGACCGGGTCGGCGTCTGGGTGCGAAGGCCAGAAAAGCCGCTTTTGCCGGACGGCACGATGGCCGAGGACAAGATCGCGGCGCTGGGTATCCGCTTGCGCCGCTGGGTCAGTTTTCACGGCCTGTCGATCAATGTCGATCCCGACCTCGACCATTTTTCCGGCATCGTGCCCTGCGGAATCAGGACCTATGGCGTGACCAGCCTGGTCGACCTAGGGCTTCCGGTGATGATGACCGATGTCGACATGCGCCTGCGCGATGCCTTCCAGGAGGTCTTCGGCGAGACGGTCAACGAAAGCCAGGCGTAATGCGTCAAGCCCGCCCGATTGCCGGCCCATCGAGGTCGGACACCGCCTGCTTGCCGTCCTGCCGATCCTCGTAGCGTTCGATCTGCTGGCTGATCTGGCGGATAAGCCGACCGCATTCCTGATGGGCATCATTCAGCCGGCGCAGTTGCACCTGCAACGCCTCAATCGGCAGGTCATCGGTTTCTTCGAGCGGCCCGTAACCATGGCCGGTTATCAGCCACATCGGTGAGACACCGAGAATGCCGGCAAGATCAATCAGGCGCGACGGCCGCGGCTCGCAGCGGTCAGCCTCCCAGTTGAGCAGGCTGTCCGCTTTGACCCCGAGACGGTTGGCGAGATCGGGCAGCGTAACGCCAGCCGCATCGCGCGCGGCCGACAGGCGCCCGCCCAGCGTGTCATCGCTCGAATCGATCATCCGTGAAACGCTGCGTGTCGGCATGCCTTATCCTCCTTTTGCAAAGAGCCAAGCCCGGAAGCGTCCGGTTGTCAGCCAGTCTTTTGCATCCTCCAGACGAATATAGGATAGCTCACATGCGGCCGCCACCCCGGCAACGCCATGCACATGCGGGAATTCGCCACAGCACCGCACAATGCCTGTTCGCAACGGGTCATGAGATCGACGGTATCCTTGAACTGCCCTGCAGCCTGTGCTTGATGGCCTGACAATTCGCAAGGCAATCCTTCATGCAGCAGTCGCAATCGTCGTCCAATCCCCTGCGCGGCATGGTCCTGATGGCCGGTTGCATGCTGGTCCTGCCGGTAATGGATGCGATTGCCAAATACATGGCGACTGTCGAGGGCATGTCGCCGGGACAGGTGACATTCTACCGGTTCCTGTTCCAACTCGCTTCCACCCTGCCCTTCCTGTTCGCTTTGCGCGGAATTGCTGCCTTGGCTGCCAAGCGTCCGTGGATGAACCTTTTGCGTGGCGCGCTGCATGGGGCGGCGAGCCTGTTGTTCTTCATGGCGGTCAAATACATGCCGCTCGCCGACGTTTTTGCCATCTATTTTGTCGAGCCGTTCATCCTCACGGCCTTGTCGGCGATGTTTCTGGGTGAAAAAGTCGGCTGGCGCCGCTGGCTGGCCATCGTCGTCGGCTTCGGTGGCGCGATGATCGTGATCCAGCCAAGCTATGAGATCTTCGGCCTGACGGCGCTGCTGCCGGTCGCCTGCGCCTTTCTCTTTGCCCTCTACATGTTCCTCAACCGGGCGATCGGTGAAGCCGATTCGCCGATGACCATGCAGACATTTGCCGGTATCGGTGGAACGCTGTTCATGGTCGGCGCCATGGCGATCGGAACAAGCGCAGGGGATGCCAATTTTGCGGCCTCCCTGCCGGCATCCTGGTTTGGCCTCATGCTTCTCGCCCTTTTGGGCACAATATCGGGGTTCATCCATCTTCTCGTCGTGCGCGCGTTTCGCATGGCGCCGCTGTCGGTGCTCGCACCGTTCCAGTATTTCGAAATCATTGCCGCTGTCGCCCTCGGCTATCTGTTCTTCGACGAATTCCCGACTGCCTCGAAATGGCTCGGTATCGTGATCATCGTCGGATCGGGTCTCTTCATTCTCTGGCGCGAGCAGCAACAGTCCACCAAGATCGCCAGATCAGAGGCAGCTCGGTAAGATCCTGCTAACGTCGTTTGTTGGCGAAAATGCAAGGGATCGAGCTCTATCCTGTCCTCCAGTTTCATGATGAAACAGGATAGAGAAACATGAGCGAGTTTCGCCTCTCGTTTCCGGCACGTGTCGTTGCCGGCAAACAGAAGCTGTCGGCTGACGACATTCTTCTTTCACGCATTCTGACGTTTCCCGATGACGGGCTGACATTGGATGATGTCACGCCGCATCCGGCGACGAACAATTCCCGCTCTGACAGATCTGCAGAGGGGAACAGCTTTTGCGTCGAGCACCCCCCGCACCATTGCCTCCAAGACCGTGCGCCCTTCGGCGCTGTCGGCACGACCAAGGACGACAGCATGCGGCGCGTCCTTGTGGATGATCTTGCCGACCGGTGGCTCAAGGTGCCGGACAGGGTCTTTCTCGAGAACGGTCACGCAAGCTAGCGGCAGCGATGCCGTTGGCTGGCGCTTGCGTCGCATTTTAGCAATTTCAGAAACTCGAACGTAAGATATGCGGCCTAGTTTGGCATCAGCCACGGCCCGAGGAGTTCATTTTGGCGACCCATCAAGCCGCAATCTTCCTGCTCGTGATCAACCTCGGCCTGCTCTGGCTGCTGATGGCGGCCCCTCTCGGTCGCCGGACCATCCGGATCAGCAGAATGGTGCGCAAGCGCCCCGAAGATCTCTGGAACATCACCCGACCCGCCGGCGCATTGACCGACTGGCACCCGTCGGTCATCGCCGTCGAACCGGTCGCTGGGCATCCGGACCGGGTGGAATTTGTCTATCGGCAACCGGACAGGAACGGCAAGCCGACCAAGCGAACGATGATCGTCGACCGTGCCTCGATGAACGCCAATGGCAGTTTCTCCTGCGATCTGCGCGTCATTTCCGACAGCACGCTGCATCAATCCTTCTGGGCAGGATATCGCGAAAGCCGCCATATCGAACCCGCCGATAAGGGCGCGCTTGTGACGTTCGAGCAAACCGACAGCTATCGCGGCCTTGCCTTCTATCTGCTGCGCCTGTTTTCCATACGCCGCGAACTGCAGGCGCTCGACGATCATGTCGAGGGACGGTCGCATACGGGCCGCACCCATATCGAACATCCGTTCTGGCAGAGCCTGCTGGTCATCGGCTCTACTCTGGCGCTCTGGCCGTTCTTCGGCCTGACCCCTGCGGGCCTGATGATCTCGATCTTCCTGACACTGGTCATCGTGTTGCACGAACTCGGCCACATGGTCGCCTACCGCGCCTTCGGCCATGCCAGGGTGCGCATGGTCTTCATCCCGTTTCTCGGCGGGATCGCGATTGGTGGGCGGCCCTATAACAGTCTGTTCGAGGTCGCGACATGTGCGCTGATGGGCGCTGGCGTGTCTGCACTGCTGGTGCCGATCATTGTCGCGGGCCATCAGTCCGCGCTGACCATTCAGCACTCCGCCGCAACAGAAGGGCCGATCCTGATCTTCCTGGTCATTCTCGGCGCCTTCAACCTCCTCAACCTGCTGCCCACCTACCGCTTCGATGGTGGCCAGGTTCTGCGCCAGATCTTCGTCAGCCAGAAAATGTTGGCGCTGGCGAGCTTCGGCATCACGGGCATCATCTTGTGGACCTGCTGGCGCATCGGTCTGCCTTCGATGGTGCTGGTGTCCGGCCTGGCGATCTTTACGCTGCTGAGCATGATCCGCACCAGCACGGTCAAGCCGCGCCATGAGCTCATACCCATGTCCGGTCCGGAACGGCTGATGACCGGCTTCGGCCTCTACGCCGCCATTTCGATCCATGCGTATGCGGTAATCTATGCCTGCGACCGGCTGTTTGGCTGAGCCCGGCACAGGGTGAGGAAAATCGTCCGACACGGGAATGCTGATCTTGACTTCAAGACCCGAACTGGCTCCAAAAGAGCCATGAAAACCGACAATCCTCCTCTGCCCATGGGCTACTCCGCCCTTCCCGCCGGCACCCTTGCCAATGTCGTCACCTGTCTGGAAATGCGCAGGAAGCCCGATGTCACCGAAATACACTTGGGGCCGAATCTGACGCTCGAGCGTTGGATCGATGTCGACCTCGACATGTATCGCGACCTGTTTCGGCGCGTCGGCGAGGACTGGATGTGGGTCTCGCGGCTCGTCATGCCGGACGAGGAACTGAGCGCCATCCTCGCCGACACGGGTGTCGAACTCTTTGCGGCGATGAAAGAGGATGTACCAGTCGGCATACTTGAACTGGACTTTCGACAGCCCGGCGAATGCGAACTGGTGTTTTTCGGCCTCGTGCCGGAAGCGATCGGCCAGGGCGCCGGGCGCTGGCTGATGAACCAGGCACTGCAAAAGGCCTGGGCAAAGCCGATCACCAGGCTCTGGCTGCACACCTGTCATTTCGACCATCCCGGCGCGATTGCCTTTTATCGCCGCTCCGGCTTCGAGCCGTACGACACGTTTGTCGAGGTGACCGAGGATCCGCGCCTGACCGGCAAGATGCGGATCGATGCGGCCCAGCACGTGCCGTTGATCCGTCCGGTCGATCCGGTTTCGTAACCGCCGCCCTCACAAAAACGATCACAGGACGAAAAGCCGGCCAAAAGCCCTTGAGCGGCCTTGGTCCGGCGTGCCAATGTCGCGCCGACAAATCAGACAGGGAGACTATATCATGGACGTTCGCGCCGCCGTCGCCGTGCAGGCTGGCAAGCCGCTGGAAATCATGACCGTTCAGTTGGAAGGCCCGCGTGCGGGTGAGGTTCTGATTGAAGTAAAGGCCACAGGTATTTGTCATACCGACGATTTCACGCTTTCCGGTGCCGATCCGGAGGGCCTGTTCCCGGCCATTCTCGGCCATGAGGGCGCTGGCATTGTCGTCGATGTCGGTCCGGGCGTCACTTCGGTGAAGAAGGGCGATCACGTGATTCCGCTCTATACGCCGGAATGCCGCGAGTGCTACTCCTGCCTCAGCCGCAAGACCAATCTCTGTACCTCGATCCGCGCCACGCAGGGCCAGGGCCTGATGCCGGATGGCACCAGCCGCTTTTCGATCGGCAAGGACAAGATCCATCACTATATGGGCTGCTCGACCTTTGCCAATTTCACCGTTCTGCCGGAAATTGCACTCGCCAAGGTCAACCCGGACGCACCGTTCGACAAGATCTGCTATATCGGCTGTGGCGTCACCACCGGCATCGGCGCTGTCATCAACACCGCCAAGGTCGAGATCGGCGCCACCGCCATCGTCTTCGGCCTCGGCGGCATCGGCCTCAATGTTCTGCAGGGCCTGCGTCTTGCCGGCGCCGACATGATCATCGGCGTCGACATCAACAATGACCGCAAGGCCTGGGGCGAGAAGTTCGGCATGACGCATTTCGTCAATCCGAAGGAAGTCGGCGACGACATCGTGCCCTATCTGGTCAACCTGACCAAGCGCAATGGCGACCTGATCGGCGGCGCGGACTATACGTTCGACTGCACCGGCAATACCAAGGTCATGCGCCAGGCGCTCGAAGCATCCCATCGCGGCTGGGGCAAGTCGGTCATCATCGGTGTTGCCGGTGCCGGACAGGAAATCTCCACCCGTCCGTTCCAGCTGGTCACCGGCCGCAACTGGATGGGCACGGCCTTCGGTGGCGCGCGCGGCCGCACCGACGTGCCGAAGATCGTCGACTGGTATATGGACGGCAAGATCCAGATCGATCCTATGATCACTCACACCATGCCATTGGAAGACATCAACAAGGGCTTCGAACTGATGCATTCGGGCGAAAGCATTCGCGGCGTCGTGGTCTACTGATGACGGCGGAAAGCTACCGGGTCGATGCGCGGAGACTGGAAGAGCTCTCCGCGCTCGAACTTCATGACCTGCTGAAGATGCGCGTCGATGTCTTTGTGGTGGAGCAGAAATGCCCCTATCCGGAGATCGACGGCAAGGACCGGCATGCCCTGCATCTGCGGCTGATGCAGGACGGTGATCTGCTCGCTGCGGCGCGGATTTTCGCGCCCTCCGAGGCAGCAGGCCCGGCGAAGATCGGCCGGGTCGTCGTGTCGCCAGCGCACCGCGGCAAGCGGCTTGGCGATGCGGTGATGCGCGAGGCGATCGCGCTCTGCGAGGCGCGGTTTCCCGCCTGCACCCTTGCCCTGTCGGCGCAGAGCCATCTGAAGGCCTTTTATGCCTCGTTCGGCTTCGAGGTCTGCTCGGCGGAATATCTCGAAGACGGCATCCCGCATGTCGACATGTTCCGCCCCACCACGGTCGCCGTCAAGTGACCATGCGGCCATTGCGCCGGGAAACTGCCTGATGATCTATGTCGATGCCGATGCCTGCCCGGTGAAGCCGGAAATCCTCAAAGTGGCCGAGCGCCATGGCATGGAAGTGACCTTTGTCGCCAATTCCGGCCTGCGCCCGTCGCGTGATCCGATGGTGAAGAACGTCATCGTCTCGAGCGGCTTTGACGCGGCCGACGACTGGATCGCCGAACGCGCCGGCCCCGAGGACATCGTCATCACCGCCGACGTGCCGCTGGCCGGCCGCTGCGTGGCGGCGGGTGCGCAGGTCACCGGTCCGACCGGCCGCGTTTTCGACGTTGCCAATATCGGCATGGCGACCGCGATGCGCGATCTCGGCGCCCATCTGCGCGAGACCGGCGAGAGCAAGGGCTACAACGCCGCGTTTTCGCCGCGCGACCGTTCCGCCTTCCTCGAAACGCTTGACAGGCTCTGCCGCCGCCTCAAGAAGTGACGACGCCCGACCGGGCTCCAAAGCCGGGACTAGGCAGGCATCAGCGGATGAACCGATGACACAAGAGCGCAACTGGATCCTCAACCACCGCTACAGCAGCTTCATGGGTGCCGGTGCGCTGACACTGGTCGCCCTGCCGGTAATCGCACGCCTGGAGCCGGCGATTGCCGTCGAAGGACCGGCGATCGTGTTTTTCGTCGCCTATCTGACGCTCGCCTGGTGGCGACTGCGGCGCCTGACGCCGGCCTTTCTGCGCCAGCATGCCGAGACGGCGGATGCCCCGGCCTTTGTCATCTTCATCGTCACGGCGCTCGCCATCGTGGCCGCCATAGTATCCCTGTTCGCCGTGCTCAATCGCGACGTCAAAGGCGGCTCGCTGGAACTGGTCACAGCTGCCGGATCAGTCATTTTCGGCTGGCTGACCATCCACACCATGGCCGCCATGCATTATGCCCATGTCTTCTGGAAACCTAGCCCGGCGCAGAAGGGCGGCGCACGGCCGCATCGCGGCGGGCTCGAGTTTCCTGGCACGCCGGAGCCCTGCGGCCATGACTTCGTCTATTTCGCCCTGGTCATCGGCATGACGGCGCAGACCGCCGATGTCTCGATTACCAGCACATCGATGCGCAAGCTCAACATGATCCACGCCACCACATCCTATTTTTTCAACACCGTGCTGATCGCCGCAGCCGTCAATGCAGCCGTGGCGCTGGCCGGCTGATCCGCCACATGACCCAGACGACATCACAGATACGACCAAGACCAGACAAGGAAGACCGATGAAGATCCTTTCCCAGAACACCGCCTTCGGTGGCATGCAGGGCGTCTTTGCCCATGACAGCGAAACCACCGGGACCGAGATGACCTTCGCCGTCTTCGTGCCGCCGCAGGCGATTGCCGAGAAGCGGCCCGTGCTTTGGTACCTGTCGGGCCTGACCTGCAGCCATGCCAATGTGATGGAAAAGGGCGAGTACCGCCGCATGGCCGCCGAACTCGGCTTGATCATCGTCTGCCCCGACACCAGCCCGCGCGGCAACGACGTCGCCGATGAACTCACCAACTGGAAGATGGGCAAGGGCGCCGGCATGTATCTCGACGCCACCGAGGCGCCCTGGGCAGAGCACTACCAGATGTATTCCTACATCACCGAGGAACTGCCGGCCCTGATCGCCGAACAGTTCCGTGTCGACATGGACCGCCAGGGCATATTCGGCCACTCCATGGGCGGCCACGGCGCCATGACCATCGCCCTGAAGAACCCGGAACGCTACAAGAGCTGCTCGGCCTTCGCCCCGATTGTCAACCCGCTGACCGCCGACTGGACGCAGGACGCCTTCGAGAAATACCTCGGCGCCGACCGGGCGAAATGGCGGCAGTATGATGCCTGCGCACTGGTCGAGGACGGCGCCCGCTTCCCCGAATTCCTCATTGATCAGGGCAAGGCCGACAGTTTCCTCGAAACCGGACTGGCACCCTGGCTGTTCGAAGAGGCGATCAAGGGAACCGATATCGGGCTGACGCTCAGGATGCACGAGCGCTACGACCATTCCTACTACTTCATCTCAACCTTCATGGAAGATCACCTGAAGTGGCATGCCGAACGGCTGGGCTGACCGGCCGTCGCGTGCAACTCGGCTTCCCCGGGTACGCTGCATTGGCGAGGCTGTCAGTGAAACGCGCGGACCTCGACCGGTGCGCGGCAGGCAATGGCGGCTTTGCGACCCCATGCCAGCGCCGCGCCCAGGTCGGCGGCCTCCAGCACCCAGAAACCGCCGACATGTTCAGAGGTTTGCAGATACGGCCCATCGGCGACACGCACAGAACCATCGGCCTGCAAAGTGAGCGACATTGCACGGCTTGCCGGATGCAATCCGCCGACAAAAACACGAACGCCGGCAGACACCATCTCGTCGTTCAGCGCGTCGATGTCGCGCGACATCGCCTCGTCCTCTGCAATCGATGGATCGTAGCCGTCGGGGTGATGAATGGCCACCAGATACCGCGTCATTAGGTCTCCTTTCAGCGGCTCCCCCTGATCGCAAGACCTGCGACCTGGATTGAACCGACGTTGGTTTCACAGCCTGCGATAGAAAAAATGGTCGAAGTCGGCGGGCTTCGCCCCGCCGGTGATGTCGAAACAGAACATGCCGGTGAACGCCCCGGTAAAGGAGCCATGTTCGCCGAAGCCGCCTTCATCCGAGATGACACCTGCGTCGAGAACCGGCCCGAGCGCCTGCCAGTCCGGATCTCCCGACAAGCGCCAGAAGAATTGCAGGTCGTTGTCGATGACCTCCATCGCCAGGTCGACAGGACCGTCACCAATCGCGATGCCCTGGCCGATCGGAAAGGTCAGTTTGCCGGCCGGATAGTCCCCCGGAACCGATAGCACGATCAGGCAGCGTCCTATTTCCTCGTCAGTCGAGACACCGAGGGCGTGGAATTTGTAGCGATTGTAGTAATGCGTGATGCCGGCGACCTGCTGGTAGGTCTCGGGTGAAAATTCGAGGCGGGTTTCGACGCGGAAGCGGTGATGCTCCTGCCGACGCGCGACCAGCGCCTGCTCGAACCACGAACCGATGCCCTCGCGGCCGAAGAGCCGCAGATGCCCTGCCCGTTCCGACAGCGTGAAGATCCGCTCCGGCTCAGGCGTTCGCAGCCACTGGAACTCATTTGGTAGCGCGGCGGAATCGAAGGTCCGCAGGATCTCGATGGGCTCCGGCACCTTCATCGCATCGTTCAGCGCCTGAACCTCGACCGCCGGCACGACGCCGCCCTGTTCGAGATAGAGCCAGCCGTCCTCCTTCCACACGCATTTCTGGATGCCGGTCTCGCGTCCGAGCGTGCAGCGCCGTTTCGGCGCCAGCGGCCGGCCGCACAGATGGGTGTGATAGACGTCGCCCTCCGGCGTCTCGACATACTGACCATGGCCCGAACGCTGCAGCACGGCCTCGGGATTGTCCTTCGACGTGATCAGATACTGGTTCGGATGCAATTCATAAGTGCCGTCGATCGTCCGCGAGCGGGCCATGGTGACGGCATGCTCGTAACCGGTGCCACCTTCGGCCGTCGTCAGGTAATACCAGCCATTGCGCTTGAACAGATGCGGTGCCTCGACCAACCCGAGCGGGCTGCCGGCAAAGATGTTGCGGATCGGGCCGACAAGGCTCTTCGTCTTCGCATCCCACTCCTGCAGCAGGATACCATCGAAGGCCGGATGTCTGCCGATCGTGTTGCTGGCCTTTGGCCGGTGGTTCCACTGCATATTGACGAACCACTTGCGGCCATCGTCGTCATGGAACAGCGACGGATCAAAACCCGACGAGTTGATATAGACCGGATCGGACCAGGGACCCTCGATCGTTGGTGACGTGACGATATAGTTATGCGCATCCTTGAAGCTGCCTTCGAAGCGCTTCACATCGGTATAGACCAGCCAGAACAGACCGTCCGCATGAGACAGGCACGGTGCCCAGACGCCGCCGCTGTCCGGATTGCCGCGCATGTCGAGCTGACTTGCCCGGTTCAGCGGGCGCGACACCAGCGTCCAGTTGGCCAGATCGCGCGAATGGTGGATCTGCACGCCCGGATACCATTCGAAGGTCGAGGTCGCGATATAGTAGTCCTCCCCCACCCTGACGAAGGACGGGTCCGGATTGAAGCCGGGCAGGATGGGGTTGTGGATCATGTTTGTCTCCTCCATGTGCGGGAAATACCCCCCTCTGTCGGCGACGCCGACATCTCCCCCACAAGGGGGAGATTATTCGCCGGCGCTGCGACGTCCTTTACTCAGGGTCTTCATTCCCCATGTCACACGCCCAAGCACGCTACCGCCGGCGTGGGTTCGATCTCCCCCCTTGTGGGGGAGATGGCCGACAGGCCAGAGGGGGGTAACCCAGCCCTCAGCCCCTACTTCTTCTTCCGCGCCGGCCCCTTGCGTTCCGCCGACGCTGCCCACAGGTTGATGTCGGCGTCCTTGGCAAAGACATCGATTTCCGCCAGTTCCTCGGCGGTAAAATCGGGTTTCTCGATCGCCTTGACGCAATCCTCCACCTGGCTCGGCTTCGACGCACCGATCAGCGCCGTGGTGATATGGCCGCCACGCAGAACCCAGGCGAGCGCCATCTGGGCCAATGTCTGGCCACGGCGTTCGGCAATGCGGTTGAGGCCGCGGATGTTCTCGATATTGCGCTCGGTGAGGAAGTCGGGATTGAGCGACTTATCCTGCGCCGCACGGCTACCTTCGGGAACGCCGCCGAGATATTTCGCCGTCAGCATGCCCTGGGCGAGCGGCGAGAACACGATCGAGCCGACGCCAAGTTCCTCCAGCGTATCGACCAGACCATCCTCTTCGATCCAGCGGTTGATCATCGAATAACTCGGCTGGTGGATCAGCAGCGGCGTGCCGAGGCTTTTCAGGATGTCATACGCTTCGCGGGTGCGCTTCGAATTATAGGACGAGATACCGACATATTGCGCCCTGCCCGAGCGGACGATGTGATCGAGCGCACCGCAGGTTTCTTCCAGCGGTGTGTCGGGATCGAAACGATGGGAGTAGAAGATATCGACATAGTCGAGCCCCATGCGCTTCAGGCTCTGGTCGCAGGACGCGATCACATATTTGCGGCTGCCCCATTCGCCGTAAGGGCCTGGCCACATGTTGTAGCCGGCCTTGGACGAGATGATCATCTCGTCGCGCAGCCCTCGGAAATCGGTGCGCAGGATGTCACCGAATGCGGTTTCCGCCGAACCGGGCGGTGGACCATAGTTATTGGCGAGATCGAAATGGGTAATGCCCAGGTCGAACGCCTTGCGGCAAATTGCCTGCTTGGTCTGATGTGGCGTGTCATCGCCGAAATTGTGCCACAGACCGAGCGAAATCGCCGGCAGCTTGAGGCCGCTCTTGCCGCAACGGTTGTAGGTCATCCGCTCATAGCGGTCTTCGGCTGGGGTCCAGTTCATGTCTATCCTCCGGAATACTGAGGGCAAACTGCTTCAACGAAGCAGTGCCTGCGCCTCTTCTATCCCGAGTGCGGCCGGTTGGGTACATGTCGTGGTCAATGTTACGAATTCTCCCGTCTCGCCGGACTTCAGGATCGAGGTCATCACGTCCACACCATGCAGCGCCCTGTCGAGCGAGCAACGCGCATCGCGGCCTTCGAGGATGGCGATCGCCATGTCGGCAAGGCCAGCGGTGCGATAGTTGGCACGCGGTCCCTGCGGGCTCTCCTGGTTGTTGACGCCGAACGGATGATCCCAGACCTCGAGCGGCTGGATATTCTTGTCGCGCCCGGACGCTTCGACCGCACCGCCGAAGAAATTCGGATCCGGCACGTAGATCGAGCCTTCTGTGCCGTAGAGTTCCATATTGGCGTGGCGATGCGACCAGACATCCCAGCTCGCCGAGAGCGTGATCGTCGCACCGTTTTCGAATTCCAGCAGCGCATGGATATTCGTCGGCGTCTTGACCGGGATGGTTTCGCCAGCGCGCGGTTGGCTGGTGATGGTGCGCGTTTCGCTGGCCATCGAGGTCAGGGCCGCAACCCGCTTGACCGGACCGATCAGGTTGACGAGGTTGGCGATATAGTAGGGGCCGAGGTCGAGGACCGGGCCGCCGCCGGGCAGGAAGAAGAAGTCGGGATTGGGGTGCCACATTTCCATACCCGGGCTCATCACATGGCAGGTACCGGACGTGACCCGGCCGATGCCGCCCTTTTCGATATGGGCGCGCGCCAGCTGGTGCGAACCGCCGAGGAACGTGTCCGGTGCGCAGCCGACCCAGAGACCCTTGTCGCGCGCGATCCGGCGCAGGTCCTCACCTTGTTCGAGCGTGAGCACCAGCGGCTTTTCCGAGTAGACGTGTTTGCCGGCTTCAAGAATGCGCTTCGACACGCCGTAGTGTGCATCCGGGATGGTCAGGTTGACGATGAGGTCGAGCTCGTCATTGGCGAGAAGCTCGTCGAGCGTCTGCGCCTTGACGCCGTATTCGTCGGCCCGGAGTTCCGCCGCGTTCATGTTCAGATCGCTGCAAGCCAGCACTTTCAGCCCCCGGAAGAGCGGTGCCAGCGAGAAGTAGGTGGTGGAGATATTGCCGCATCCGATGATGCCGACGCCGAGTTCGCGTGCCATGGGAAATGTCCTGCTTTGAAATGGGATCAGTAGGCGTTGAAAGAGGTAATCGAGCGGGAAATCAGACGGTCGATATCCTTCGGATTGTCATGCTCGACGACGAAATACTTGACCTTGGTGCCTTGCAGTGCGGCCATCAGTCCCTTCCAGTCGACGGTGCCGTGGCCGACATCGGCCCAGCCATCCTCGTCGGTATTTTCACCGGCCGGTGCGATATCCTTGACATGCACGGCGCTGATACGCTTGCCGTAGCTTTCGATCCAGGCGAACGGGTCCGCATGGCCGCGGATCACCCAGGCGATGTCGGCTTCCCAGTCGAGCTCCGGACCGCCGGCCAGGATCTGCTCCTGCGGCGTGGAATCGTCCTCAAGCGTGGCGAATTCGAAATCGTGATTGTGCCAGCCGAAGATCAGGCCGGCATCACGGATCGGCTTGCCGGCCGCCTGCAGGCGCTGACCGAAGGCAAACCAGCCGGATGCGTCGCTCGGGCGCTGGTCGGGCAGAAGATACGGGCAATAGACAGCCTCGATGCCGAGCGCCTTGGCAATCCTGATCACCTTGGCCGGATCGCCTTCGATCATGTCGAGACCGAAATGCGCCGTCGGCATCGTAAGACCATTCTTGTCGAGATCCGATTTCAACGCATCGAGACCGGCATCGTCGAGCGCTGCATACATGGCGCCATAGCCTTCGACGGCACTGTAACCGGCCGCGGCGAGCTTGGGCAGGATATCGCTGAACGGCTGGAAATTGCGGGCGCTGTAAAGCTGGAAGCCGAGTTTCGTCATGGTGTTTCTTCCTCATGCTGCCCGGTCAGGAGCCGGGTCTGTGTCCTTGGTGTTTCAGTCCGCCGCTTGGCAGGAATAGAGATCATAGATGCGAAAGTCTGGCAGAGCGCCGGGCTCAAGCGGCGAAGACGGCGTGAAGACGATCCGCCTGTTTTCGCCGGCTGATAGATCGAAGGCATTGTCGCTGTAGCGACCAGGCGTGGCACTTTCGATCATCACGAACAGGGCAAGCCCTTCGGCCGAGGCCGAAATCTCGAACGCGCCATCGCCAAGTGCTGTGACCTTGGCCGAGAGCTTCGGCGGCATCAGGTCGAGCGATTTATAGGTGCCGCTAATGAAATGCCCCTCGCCGCGCATGCCGTTCGACGCGGTGAATTCCCAGGCGAGCAGTCCATCGACTGGGATTTCCGTGGTATCGAGTGTCAGCAGCACCTCGGCGCGATCCGGGCTGCAATCGCCCTGCACGCTTTTCAGCGGACTGCGCTTGCCGTCGAGCGCAAGTGAAAACAGGTTCGCATCGATGGTCACCGGGTCGAGCGTGTCATTGACCATGGTGAGCGTCAGCGAAGTGCCGTCTTCTGACGGGATTGCCGCCACAGCGACCGGCTGGAAGAACCGCTTTGCCATGTAATGCAGAGCCTTCCAGCTGCCGCCATAGTCGAGGCTCGACCACGAGGCCACCGGCCACGTGTCGTTCAGCTGCCAGTAGAGCGTGCCCATGCAATGCGGCTTCAGCGATCGCCAGAAATCAACGGCCGTCTTGATCGCCAGTCCCTGCTGGATCTGGCTGAGATAGACGAAATTGGCGAAATCCTTGGGAAACCGGAAATAGCGGAACATCGTGCCGGCGATCCGCTCATTGCCACCGGCATTCTTCTGGTGAAGCTCGATCACCGGCGAGGCGATGTTCATGTCGGCCTTGTCGGCGAAGCTCTCGATCACCGGCAGCGAGGTATAGGACTGGAAGCCGAATTCCGAGCAGAAGCGCGGGCGGACACGGCGATAGTTGTCGAAGCTCTTGTTCTCGTGCCAGACGGACCAGTAGTGCATGTCACCTGAGCCGTCGGCATGCCAGGCATCATTATAGTCGAGATAACCCGACGCCGGGCTCGACGGCCACCAGATGGCTTGCGGGAAGGCCTTGCGCACCCCCTGTTCGATGACCCGATTGAGCCGGTCATAGGCGACCAGATAACGGTCGCGGTTCTTCACCGATTCCTCGAACCAGGTCAGTGCGCCGACCAGTTCATTGTCGCCGCACCAGAGCACGATCGACGGATGCGAGGCGAGCCGGCGGACCTGATAATCGACTTCGTGGGCAACATTGGCGAGGAAGTCGTCGCTGCAGGGATAGAGATTGCAGGCGAACATGAAATCCTGCCAGACCATCAGACCCTTCCGGTCACAGAGATCGTAGAACCAGTTCTGCTCGTAGAAACCACCGCCCCAAATGCGGATCATGTTCATGTTAGCATCGACGGCGGAATTGAGCAGGTCCTCGGTCTTGGCAACCGAGCTCAGCGAATAGAGCGCATCGGAAGGGATCCAGTTTGCGCCCCGGCAGAAGATCTCGCGGCCGTTGACTTTCAGCGCAAACCGGCTGCCGGCGGCGTCCGGATCGGTGATCAGTTCGACGGTACGCAGGCCGATCTGGCGGGTGACCGTCTCGGTCGGAATGTCGACGGTGAGCGTATAGAGCGCCTGCTCACCATTGCCGGCCGGCCACCAGAGCCGCGGGTTGTCGATTTCGAAGACATAGACTACCTTGGTCTCACCGGCATTGATGCCGACATCGAGCCGGACCTTCTCGCCGTCCAGGATAAAATGCACCGGCACCACGGCCGGCTCGACCGAATGGATCGTGGCGGTCACCTTGAGATCGACGCGACCGTCGGCATGGTGCAGCTGCTCGGTCTCGACATGCTCGATCCGGGCCGGATCGAGCTTTTTCACCGACACCGTGCCATAGACGCCGAGCGGTGCAATCGCAATATTCCAGTCCCAGCCGAAATGGCATTGCGGCTTGCGCAGCATATTGCCGTTCGGAATCGGTGAGTTTCCTTTCTGATACGGCACATAGAACGGCTGGCGTGCCTGGCGCTCGGCGCCGGCTGCTATGCTCGAGTGAAAGACGATGCGGATGCGGTTCTCGCCGGGCTGGAGGGCGGCCGAGATGTCCGGCCGGTAGCGACGAAAACAATTGTCGGCCGACAACACCGGCACGTCGTTGACGAAGACGACGGCGACCGTGTCGAGATAGTCGATGTCGAGATACCAGCTGCCCGATGCGTCAGGAACAACGAAGCTGCGCTCGACCGACCAGTCACGCTCTGCGACCCACTGGACGACCTCTTCGTTGCGGCCGGCATAGGGGTCCGGAATGATGCCGGCAGCGACTAGCGCCGAATGCACGTCGCCCGGCAATTCGATCGGAGCCGAATGTTCGCCATCGACGGACGCGAGCTGCCATTCGCCGTGAAGATCGATGATGTCGCCGCTTAAAGTCTGCATGATGTCTGATCCTGAACTGAGACGCACGTCCCGGCGCAAACCGGGACGCTTGGAGGAAGGCGCTCAGATGCGCTCTTCCGTTTGTGCATCGAACAGCGAAGCCACCGCCATGTCGAAGCTCAGGCGCACGCGCGCACCCGGCGCATAACGCCGCGTGCCTCCAATCCTGACCGACATCGTGTGCCCGGCATGCTTGAGCCACAACAGGTTGTCGGCGCCCATCGGTTCTTCGATATCGACAACCGCCTCGTGAAACTCGGTGATGCCGCTTTCCTCGTCGACCTTGACATGTTCGGGACGCACGCCAAGCACCACCTTGCGGCCGGAAATCAATGTCTCGGTTGACCGGTAGCCAGCTAATGAGAACAGGACATCATGGGTCTTGAAGAACGGCTGGCCACCCTGCTCCTTGATTTCGCCATGCAGGAAATTCATCGACGGCGAGCCGATGAAGCCGGCAACGAACAGGTTGCGCGGCTGATTGTAGATCGTGTTCGGATCGGCGAGCTGCTGGATTTCGCCGTTCTTCATGATCGCGATCCGATCGGCCAGCGTCAGAGCCTCGATCTGGTCATGGGTGACGTAGATCATCGTGTTCTTCAGGTTCTGGTGCAGACGCTTGATTTCGACGCGCAGTTCCGAGCGCAGTTTGGCGTCGAGGTTGGACAGCGGCTCGTCGAACAGGAAGACGTCGACGTCACGCACGAGCGCCCGGCCGATCGCCACGCGCTGGCGCTGGCCGCCTGACAGTTCCGACGGCTTGCGCTTCAACAGCGGCCCGATCTGCAGGATATCGGACGCGCGCTGCACGCGCTTGTCGATATCCGCCTTCGGCATCTTGGCAACCTGCAGGCCGAAGGACAGGTTCTTCTCGACTGTCATCTGCGGATAGAGCGCATAGGACTGGAACACCATGCCGATGCCGCGGTCCTTCGGTTCTTCCCAGGTGACGTTCTTGCCCTTGATGAAGATCTGCCCCTCGGTCGGCTCCAGCAGGCCGGCGATGCAGTTGAGCAGCGTGGACTTGCCGCAGCCGGATGAGCCGAGCAGGACGAGGAACTCACCATCGCCGATGTCGAGGTCGAGGTTCTGCAGCACCTTGACGGCGCCGAAGCTCAGGGAGAGGTCTCTGATCGATACACTATGCGACATGTGATTAACCCTTGACTGCGCCGGCGGCGATGCCGCGGACAAAGAGACGTCCCGACACGAAATAGACGAACAGCGGCACCGCGCCGGTGAGCAGCGTGGCGGCCATGTTGACGTTGTATTCCTTCACGCCCTGGACGGAGTTGACGATGTTGTTGAGCTGGACCGTCATCGGGTAATATTCCGGACGGGTGAAGACGACGCCGAACAGGAAGTCGTTCCAGATACCGGTGATCTGCAGGATCATCGCGACGACGAAGATCGGCAGCGACATCGGCAGCATGATCCTGAGATAAATCTGCCAGAACCCTGCCCCGTCGATACGCGCGGCCTTGAACAGCTCTTCCGGCAGCGAGGTGAAGTAGTTGCGAAACAGCAGCGTCAGGATCGGCATGCCGAAGATCGTATGCACGATGATCAGGCCGGTCAGCGTGCCGTAGATGCCGAGTTCGCGCAGCACGATAACGATCGGATAGATCATCACCTGGTAGGGAATGAAGGCGCCGACGATCAGGATGGTGAAGAACAGGTCCGCACCCTTGAAGCGCCAGTTGGCCAGTGCATAGCCGTTGACCGAGGCGATCAGGATCGAGATCAAGGTCGACGGCACGGTGATCCGCACCGAATTCCAGAAGCCACGCGACAGGCCATCGCAATTGAGGCCGGTGCAGGCCGTCGCCCAGGCCTTGACCCAGGGTTCGAAGGTGATTTCCATGGGCGGCGAAAAGATATTGCCCATGCGGATTTCCGGCATGCCCTTCAGCGACGTGACGATCATCACGTAGAGCGGCAGGAGGTAATACAGCGCAAAGAAGATCAGCGCGCCGTAAAGCATGATGTTGCGGCCGGAAAAGGTGCGGCGCGGCTTGGCACCGCTTGGCCCCGGGCCGAGGCGACCGATCGGACCGGTTCCAGCCGGAATCGGCATTGCAGCGGAGACAGTGGGATGATTGGGGGAAGCCGAATTAGCCACGCTTCTTTCCTCCGAATTCCAGATAGGCCCAGGGAATGATGACGATCGCCACCGTGAGCAGCATCATCGTCGACGCGGCAAAGCCCTGGCCAAGGTTCTGCGCCTGGAACATGTAGTCGTAGACGTATTTGGCCGGCACTTCCGAGGCGATGCCCGGACCGCCGCTGGTCTGGGCCACGACGAGGTCATAGAGCCGCACGATGCCGCTGGTGATGATCACCAGCGTGGTGATGAACACGGGACGCATCATCGGGATGATGATGAAGAAATAGGTCTTCCAGACCGGGATGCCGTCGACGCGCGACGCTTTCCAGATATCCTCATCGATGCCGCGCAGGCCAGCCAGCAGCAGGCACATGACGAGACCCGTTCCCTGCCAGAGGCCGGCAATCAGGATGCCGTAGATGACGATTTCGGAATCATAGAGCGGGTTGAAGGTGAACGTTGTCCATCCCAGGCTTCGCACGATCGACTGGACGCCGAAATCGGGATTGAGGATCCACTGCCAGACGAGGCCGGTCACAATGAAGGACAGGGCGAATGGATAGAGAAAAATGGTGCGGAAGGTGTTTTCGAAGCGGATCTTCTGGTCCATCAACGCGGCAAGCAGAAAACCGATCACCAGGCTGAAGATCAGCGACAGAAGACCATAGATCGCCA
Organism: Rhizobium sp. CECT 9324; assembly: GCF_918741265.1. NCBI lineage: Bacteria > Pseudomonadati > Pseudomonadota > Alphaproteobacteria > Hyphomicrobiales > Rhizobiaceae > Rhizobium > Rhizobium sp. CECT 9324. Next base: position 2,693,108 of record NZ_CAKKMZ010000001.1, read on the forward strand.
GATTTTGGATCGACATGATCCAGCGCGGCGCATCCCACAGGCGATCGTACTGGTCGAGACCGACAAACTGCAGGCGCGGTAGAAGTTTGGAATTGGTGAAGGAGTAAACCACCGTCCAGATGGTTCCTCCGAGGAAGATCACCAGGGCGGTGAGAATCATCGGGATCGAAGCAATCTTGGAATTGAGATTGCGGAACAGTTTATTGGGTCGACCGGCGTGCGCGTGGCCCGTCATGGGTCAGTCCTCCTGTTGCACGGTACGGGGCTTTACGAGACAACCAGACGCAAACCGCTGAGCTCTTGGCCCTGCCGGTATGCCGAACACAATGGTCACGCTACCTCTACCGGAGTTGGCAGATCACCGGCCGGGCTCCTTCGAACCCGACCGGATATCGTCAACCGCCCTTGCTCAGTCTGCAGCGGCGATGATTTCGGCGAAACGCTTCTGCGCGTCTTCCGGCGTCATCGATGCATTGGCAAAGAATTCGGAGAACAGGTCTTCCTTCTGTTTCTGGCTGTCCGGCGACAGCAGCTGGTCGGTACCCTGGATGACATTGCCCTTGGCAAGGATCTCAAGGCCCTTCTTCATGCAGTCGTTGGCAGCGGCCAGATCGACGTCGCCGCGAACCGGCAGCGAGCCTTTCTTCAGGTTGAACGCAACCTGTGTTGCCGGCGCGAGCAGGGTCGAGGCCAGGACTTCCTGTGCCTTGGACTGCTCCTCGTCCTTGAGCAGCGGGAAGTAGAAGGCATCACCGCCGGTCGAGATGATCTCGTTGACACCGAGACCCGGCAGGCAGGTGTAGTCCGTACCGGCGGTCTGGCCGGCCAGAGCAAATTCACCCTGCGCCCAGTCGCCCATGATCTGTCCGCCGGCCTTGCCGGTGATCACCAGATTGGTGGCCTGGTTCCAGTCCTGCACGTTGGAGCCCTTCGACATGCGACGGGCATCGTCGGCAGCCTTGAACACCTTGGCGATATCCGGACCGGCTGCGACCTCGGCATCCTTGTCCTTGAACACCTTCTCGAAAGTATCCTTGCCGGCAATGGCGACGAGCAGAACGTCGAAGGCACCGGCGGACTGCCACGGCTGACCGCCAACGGCGAGCGGAATGATGCCAGCCTTTTCAAGTGCCGGAGCGGCTGCGACGAACTCGTCCCAGTTCTTCGGCACCTCGACACCAGCTGTCTTGAAGGCGGCATTCGAGAGCCACAGCCACTGCCAGGAATGGATATTGACCGGGGCGCAGTAGATCTTGCCGTCGATGGTGCAGGATTCCAGCAGGCTGGCCGGCTTGATGATGTCCTTCCAGCCTTCCTTGGTTGCGACATCGGTCAGGTCGCGCAGCAGGCCGGACTGGGCCAATTCTTCTGCCTGACGACCATGGTTGAACTGCGTGGCGGCCATGGGGTCGCCACCGGTGATGCGGCTGACCATGATCGGACGCGCGGTGCCGCCGGATCCGGCGATTGCACCATCAACCCATTTGTTGCCGGTGGCGTCGAAAGCCTTGGCAAGTTCGGCGACCGCCGCGGCTTCACCGCCGGATGTCCACCAATGGGTGACTTCGAGATCTGTTGCATGAGCCGCGAACGGCATGACGACGGTTACGGCCAAAGCTGCCGCGAAGCTACGAAAATTCATGAGTCTCCTCCCTCACTGAAACGTTGCCGGAAAAATCTATGCGAAACGATATGAGGGCGCAACCACAAGAACATGAAATTTATATTTTTACGCATTATTCAATCAAAAGATGCACTTGTCACTCTGATCTTAAGGCGCTTTGAGCATACCATATGCTGCGAAGCAATAGAGGTATTTGCTATGATTTCATTCATAAATGCCGAATTTGAGAGCTTTTTATGTGCTTTGCAGCAATTTCAACCGGAAAACCTGTGTTTCGAATGGGATTATGATCATCTTCATGCACAGGTTGCAGCCAGGGACGGCGACCCGTAAGAATCCGCTCGACAAAGCAACTGTATCGTTACAGATTTCGCATCCACCGGACCTGTGAGAGGCGCGGTCCGGCGTGTTTGCAGCCTTTAAAAAGGCAACTATAAGCAAGGCTTACACGAATGGCAGGGGCACCATGACAGAGCAGCAAGGGCGCGGGATCATTGACCGCGCGACGGCGACCAAGGAGCGACCTACGCTCAAGACGATCGCCTTCATGACCGGCCTTGGCATCACAACCGTTTCGAGAGCGTTGAAAGATGCGCCCGACATCGGTGCGGAGACCAAGGAGCGGGTCCGCATGGTGGCGCGGCAACTCGGTTACCAGCCGAACCGGGCCGGTGTCCGCCTGCGCACGGGCAAGACCAATGTCATTGCGCTGGTGCTCGGCATCGATGAAGAAATCCTCGGCTTTTCCAACCAGATGGTGGTCGGTATTTCCGAAGTCCTGTCCGGCACGCCCTATCACATCGTCGTCACCCCGCATGCCCATACCAAGGATCCCATGCTGCCGGTGCGCTACATTCTCGAGACCGGATCGGCCGATGGCGTGATCATTTCGCGCACGGAACCTGAAGATGCCCGCGTGCAATTGTTGATCGAGCAGAACATGCCGTTCGCCACCCACGGCCGGACGAACATGGGCGAGTTGCACCCATTTCACGATTTCGACAACGAGGCATTTGCCTATGGTGCAGTGGAGCGCCTGGTGAAAAAAGGACGCAGGCGCATTGCACTTTTGCCGCCGCCGAACAAACTGACCTATAGCGAACACACCAAAAATGGTTTTCAGCGCGGCCTGAGGGATTTTGGCGCAGAAGAGGTTCCGCTCAACATCAACATCGATGCATCGCTGGCCGACATTCGCAACGCCGTCGAACGGTTGATGCGCGCGACCGATGCCCCGGATGGACTGATCACGGCATCGGGCAGCGCGGCAATTGCCGCCAATGCCGGCATCGAGGCGGCAGGCAAACATGTCGGACGCGAGCTTGATCTTGTTTCCAAGCAGGGCACGCCGATCCTCAGTTGGATCCGCCCGGAAATCATTACCGCCTATGAGGACGTGCGCCAGTCCGGTCGCGAACTCGCCAAGGCGGTCATCGCCCGGATCGACGGCGTTGAGCCGCAATTGCTGCAGAGCGTCAGCCAGCCGATCTGGGGCGATTGAGGTGCAATGCCTCAGGCAGGCAGCGCCATCGCTTCCGGTGTCCACAGGGTGACGCGGTCGCGACCGCCGGCTTTCGACCGGTAGAGTGCGCGATCGGCGCGCTTGAGCAATTCATCCGACGTCAAGGCGCATCCGCTGGCAATGCCAATACTGACCGAGACCGAGATCTCGCCGTCGTCGACCTTGAAACGCGCCTGACCGAGCACCCAGCGCAGGCGATTGCCAAAGGCCAAGGCATCGACCTCGCCGGTATTGGGCAGGAAAGCAGCGAACTCTTCGCCGCCCAGGCGAGAGACCGCACAGCCCTCAGGCGCTTCGCGTGACAACAGCGCGCTGAACGAGGACAGAACCATATCTCCCGCGGCATGACCGTGTTGGTCATTGATACGCTTGAAGTGATCGAGGTCCATGTACAGCAACGCGCCCCGGCCAAGGTCCTCCGACGTCAGCCGGTCGAGCCTTGAGAAGAAGGCCCGTCGATTGGCAAGACCCGTCAGTGCATCGGTTTCCGCCGCCTGCTTGTGCTCCCATTGCATCCTCTCCTTCATCAGCACGAAGAAGGAAAACCCACCGACGATGATGTGCACGAACAGTTCGAAAGTGATGATGCTATACCAGAACGGTTGCAAGACGCGGGTATCGCCACCGGCAACGACCGGCCAGACAAAGGAAAACGGAATTCTGAGCAGATAGATCGCCCCGTGCAGGAAGAACCAGATGGCGACGACGAGACGGCTTGGCAGCGTCTCACCCACCTTGTCTCTCCAGACCTCCCAGGCGATCAGCATCGAATAGACCGCGACCAGTATGGAATAGATGCAGAGACGAATGTTGACGCTGTTGCCGATTTCGGCAAACCCCGCCGTGAGCACGATCCACAACATCGGTCCGACGAAGGCAGCAGCAATGTGCAGCCGCCGCCCGTCGAACAATCGCAATCCCACCCAGACGAAAGCAAGCCCCGACAATGCCAGACTGTTGCCGAGCGAAATGGTCAGGAAGCTGTAGCTGCCCGTTCGCTGGGCGAGCAATATGAAACCGATCGCCGCCGAAAAAAACGACATCGACCACATCAACAGCTCGAAGCGATGCCGATCGCGAACCCAGTCCAGCGCAAAGAAGACGCTGAAAACCAGGAGCGCGGCAAACGAGCCAAGCATGATGGTCGGAAGGTGAATTGCGGTCACGGAATGCACACTCGATCAGTTCCGCTGAAGACCCCCACGTCGGCAGCTTGTGGAACCGTATGAGCCGGCGGTTAACCGCGACATAATGGTGAGGCGCATATTGCCCCCATAAAATGCATGGCAGCTATGCGCTACAACTGCCACGCTGGTCTCGATAGCAAAAAGGCCCGGTTACCCGGGCCTCAGACTAGCATAGAACAGACCAGAAGGCTCAGGCGCCGCTGCCCCAGGGACCGTGGTGAATGTCCTTGCCATCAATGCGGTCGAAGCCATGGGCACCGAAGAAGTCGCGCTGTGCCTGGATCAGGTTGGCCGTGCCGCGTGCCTGGGCATAGGCATCGAAATAGGTCAACGCTGAGGCAAGTGCCGGAACCGGCAGGCCGGCGGTGACGGCAGCGGCGACGACGCGACGCAGCGATGGCAGGCTCTGCTTGACCATGGCCGAAAACGCCGGCGTGACGATCAGGTTGGCCGCATCGGGATTGGCGGTGAAGGCCTGGGTGATCTCGTCGAGGAACTGCGAGCGGATGATGCAGCCGGCACGCCAGATTTTGGCAATCGTCGGCATCGGCAGCGACCAGTTGAATTCCTTCGACGCTGCCGACATCACGGCAAAACCCTGGGCATATGCCGCGATCTTGGCGGCAAACAGCGCCAGCTCGAGATCGGTCTCGATCGCGCCACCCTCAAGCTTGAACACACGGGCCGGGTTGCCGAAGATCTTCTGCGCCGCTTCGCGTTCTTCCTTGACGGAAGACAGGCTGCGGGCGGCAACGGCGGCTTCGATCGCGGTTGCCGGAATGCCCATCTGCTGGGCTTCGATGACCGACCACTTGCCCGTGCCCTTCTGTCCGGCCTTGTCGAGGATCACGTCGACGATCGGCGCGCCGCTTTCCGGGTCGGCGGCAGCCAGCACCTTCTCGGTGATCTCGATCAGGTAGGAATTCAGGCGGCCCTTGTTCCAGGCACCGAACATATTGCCGATTTCGCCGGCCTTCTTGCCGAGACCGTCGCGCAGGATGCCGTAGATTTCGGCGATCATCTGCATGTCGGCATATTCGATACCGTTGTGGATCGTCTTGACGAAGTGACCGGCGCCATCGGTGCCGAGCCAGGCGACGCACGGGTCGTTGTCATATTTTGCGGCAATCGAGGTCAGCACCGGCTCGACGCGCTTCCAGCTTTCTTCAGTACCGCCGACCATGATCGACGGGCCATGACGCGCGCCCTCTTCACCGCCGGAGACACCCATGCCGATGAAGGTGAAGTCGGTGGTATCCAGACGGGCGAAACGCGCGACCGTGTCGCGGAAATTGGCATTGCCGGCGTCGATCATGATGTCGTTCTTCGACAGATACGGCATCAGCGCATCGATCTGCTGGTCAACGGCCTCGCCGGCCTTGATCATGATGATGATCGGCCGTGGCGGGCGGATCGCGGCAACGAATTCTTCGATCGTATGGCACCCGATGATCCGGTCGGCCAGAGGACCAGCCTCGCCGAGGAACTCGTCGGTACGTGCCGTCGTCCGGTTGAAGACCGCGATACGATTGCCCTTTTCGGCAATGTTAAGCGCAAGATTGGAGCCCATGACTCCGAGACCGATCAGTCCGATTTCCGCCTGCTGCACGACAAAGACCTCCGCATGCAAATCGATTAAGGAGGGCTTTTCTCGCATTCTCCGGCGTCAGCGGCAAGGCAGAATTTGATCAATCGGTAAAGATGATTACGGTAATCATGTTAATGGTCATCATGTCGCAGGATGATCGTCATCGTCGGTGATCACCCGCCAGGCTGCACCGTCGAGATCCTCATACTGGCCGCTCTTCAGCGCCCAGAGGAAGGCATAGAGCCCGAGCCCGCCGAGGAACAATGCGATCGGTATGAGGAAAATCAGCATATTCATGCGGCAAGCCTCTCATTCGGCGCAGGAATGCGAGCTTTGGCCAGGGTGTCACCGACAACCGCCAGCTCCGCTTTCATCGTAAGGCGATTGAGGCGCAAGGCATTGGCGACCACGATCAGCGACGAAGTCGACATGGCAATCGATGCGATCAACGGCGTGGCGTAGCCGAGAAGCGCAATGGGCACGGCAATCACGTTGTAGCCGATCGCCAACACGAAATTCTCGCGGATCAGGCGACCGGCGCGGCGCGATGCCTCGATGGCGAACGGCACGGCGTCCAGACCGTCGCGCATGAAGACGAAATCGGCGGCTTGGCGTCCGACATCGGCCGCCGTTGCCGGCGCCATCGACACATGCGCGGCAGCCAGCGCCGGCGCATCATTGATGCCGTCGCCGACCATCAGCAGGCGGTGCCCATTGTCGGCTGCGAACGCGCAGGCCTCGGCCTTATCCCGCGGCGACAGTTCGGCCCGCCAGCGTTCGATGCCGAGCTGGGCCGCCAGCCGCGCTACCACCGGCGCGCGGTCGCCGGACAGGATGGCGAGCGTCAGGCCGGAAACCTTCAGGCTGTGGATCGCGGCCTCGGCGCGCGGGCGCAGCATGTCCTCGAAATGGAAGGTGCCGATTTCAACGCCGTTCAGGGAGAGTACCACCTCGGAATAGACATTGGCCTCGTCCTGCTCCGCCATATCGGCACAGACAAAGCGCCGGTTGCCAAGCCGGTATAGGCCGGACGTATTCCGGGCCTCGACACCAGAACCCGGCACTTCGCGAACCGAGGAAAAGCCGAGCGGCTGGCCGCCATAGGCGTTCCACAGCGCCTGCGACAGCGGATGACGTGAGTGGGCGGCAAGCCCGGCCGCGATGGCAAACACAGCCGGATCGATCCGGTTGCCATCGATTAGCCGCGGGCGCCCGAGCGTCAGCGTCCCGGTCTTGTCGAAGGCGACCATGTCGATTTCGGCCAGACGCTCCATCGCTGACCCGTCCTTGACCATGATGCCCGCCTTGAACAGGCGGCCGGCCGCGACAACCTGGACCACCGGCACGGCTAGGCCGAGCGCACAGGGGCAGGTGATGATCAGCACGGCAATCGCCACCATCATCGCATGCTTCCAGTCGCCATCATAAAGGCCCCAGGAGACGAAGGCGGCAATCGCCAGGAAATGAACCGCCGGCGAGTAGAAGCGCGCAGCCCTGTCGGCGATGCGGCGGTAACGCGCCCTGCCCCCTTCGGCGGCCTCCATTAGATGGATGATTTCCGACAGGAAGGAATTCTGCGCCGTTGCCGTGGCCTCGATCGTCAGAGAACCGGTCAGGCTCAGTGTCCCGGCCTGGACGGCAGCACCCGGACGAATGGAAACGGGCGCGCTTTCACCGTTGACGATCGACATGTCGAGGTCGGTCTCACCGGCGATGACCAGGCCATCGACCGGAATACGATCGCCGGCGGCAATCGCCACATGGTCACCGACACGGATATCTTCCACCGGCCGGTAGTCGCGTGCTCCATTGGCATCGATCACCATGGCACCGCGCGGACTGAGCCGTGCCAGGCCGCTGATCGCCGAGCGCGCGCGGTCGCGCATGATGTGATCGAGCGTGCGACCGATCAGCAGGAAAAACAAGAGCGACGCCGTGGCATCGAAATAGGCATGTTCGCCGTGATGGATCGTCTCCCAGATCGATGCGAAATAGGACAACGTGATGCCGATCGCGATTGGCACGTCCATATTGGTGCGGCCGTGTTTCAGCGCATTCCAGGCCGACTGATAGAAGAACCGGCCGGCATAAATCAGCGCAGGTGCGGCGATCAGACCGGAGATCCAGTGGAACAGATCGCGTGTCGAGGCATCCGCGCCGGACCAGACCGACACCGATAGCAGCATGATATTGGTCGCCGCGAAACCCGATACCGCAACCGCCCGGATCAACTGGTTGCGCAGCGCATCGGAGGCTTCTTCCGCTGCCGTGAACAGGTTCGAATCATAACCGGTGGCGGCGATTGCCCGGGCAAGCCGAACCGGATCGGTCTCGATACCGTCGACCGTCTCGTGCCAGACGATGGAGACCCGCTTGGTCGACAGGTTGACCCGCGCCCGCTCGACCTCCGGCAAAGCCTTGAGCGCACGTTCCACCGTCGTGATGCAGGTGCCGCAATGCACGGCCGGGACGCTCAGATCGACCTGGAAAAGCCCCGGCCCAACCGCGCGGCTCGACATCTTCATTTCCTCGGCCGAGGGCAAGGCGTGCCCTGCCCGTTCGATATCGAGCGCACCTTCTGTTCCTGCCGCGCAGCAGCTCATGGTTATTCTCCTGCAATCGCGATGCGATTGGCTTCATGCATGATGGTCTTGCCGCCCTGAATGGCGATCATCTCGACGATCCAGTTGCCGGCCAGAACCTCGTGCTCTGCGACATAGAGACCGTCGCCGGCCGGTGTCAGAGCCAACTGGAAATCCTGATGTTCGCCGACAGGCCGCTTGAAATGTGCCGTCACACTGTCGGCCACGACAGGCTTTTCGCCGGGAAGGCGCAAGCGGTAGCGAATGACCGTGCCGTCCACCTCAAGCTGCCCCTTGATGCCGGTGGCCAGCATCTCGCGGATGGCAGTCGTCTTGCCATTGAACTGCTGGCTGGCGACATAGGTGTTCTTCACCACCAGCCCGCTCCAGGTGGAGGTGGCAAAATAGGCCATGGTAAAGTTCACGGTGATGATCGTGCCGAAGAAAAGCACCATGGCAGCCAGCATATGCCATCCGGTGAAAGTGAAGGTCTTGATCGTTTTCTGGCTCATTTCTTCGCTCCCGGCGCATTGAAGACAGCGGTATAGGTATCCTGCTCGGTACTTGCGGTATCCTTGGCAATGAACTGGACATTCTCGGCATCGCTGGCGATCTTGTCGCCCGGCATGGTCACGAAGACTTTCAGAGTGGTCGCCTCGTCCGGTTCGACCGAAACGGTGAACGACCGACCCGGTGCCTCGTTGATGCCGTTGATCTTCATCACCGCGTCGGGCAGTCCGTCCAGCGAAACAATGATATCACGCGGCTGGGCGATCATGTTGAGAATCCGGATCGTATAGCCGTTGCGGATCGAGCCGTCGGATTCCAGCACATATTGCGGGTTCCGGTCATGCAGGACATTGAGTTCGAGGCGGTCGCGACCGAGCAGCGTGACGACCAGACCAACGCCGACGGCACTCCAGACAAACATGTAGAGCAGCGTCCGCGGCCGGAAAATCACCCGCCAGTCGAAATGGCGGACCTTGTCGCTGAACGAACCATCCGGATTGCGCACCCGTGCCGGCTCGATCACCGTCAAACCATCATTGGTCGCCAGTGCCATGTTCGACTGGTATTCTTCGAGCGTCGCATAGGCGATCAGCCCGCGCGGCTTGCCGACCTTGTCCATCACGCCGTCGCAGGCATCGATGCAAAGCGCGCAGGTAATGCATTCCAACTGCTGTCCGTCGCGGATATCGATGCCCATGGGACAGACGGCGACGCAGGCATTGCAATCGACGCAATCGCCGATCGGCTCGCCGGCGGCGGCCGCCTTCTTGGCGTGGCGTGTACGCGGTTCGCCGCGCCAGTCGTTATACGTGACGACCAGCGATTTCTCGTCGAGCATGGCCGCCTGGATACGTGGCCAGGGGCACATGTAGATGCAGACCTGCTCGCGCATAAGGCCGCCGAACACATAGGTCGTGGCGGTCAGCACGGCGACGGTCATATAGGCAACCGGCTCGGCGCGGCCAGCGACAAAATCCATGGCAAGCGACGGAGCGTCGGCGAAATAGAAGATCCAGGCACCCCCTGTTAGCACCCCGATCAGCACCCAGATCGCATGCTTGGAAACCCGTTTCCAGATCTTCGACAGGCTCCAGGGCGCACTTTCCAGCTTGATCCGGGCGTTGCGATCGCCCTCGATGAAGCGCTCGACCACGAGGAACAGATCGACCCAGACCGTCTGCGGACAGGTATAGCCGCACCAGGCGCGACCGACCGCAGAGGTGATCAGGAACAGCCCGAACCCGGCCATCACCAGCAGGCCGGCGACGTAGAAGAATTCCTGCGGCCAGATCTCGATGAAGAAGAAATAGAAGCGCCGGTGGGCGAGATCGATCAGTACCGCCTGGTCCGGTGCATAGGCACCGCGATCCCAGCGCAACCAGGGCGTCAGGTAGTAGATGCCGAGCGTGATCGCCATGACGATCCACTTGAACCGGCGAAACTGGCCCTCGGCGCGCTTGGGAAAGATCTTTTTGCGCGCCTCGTAAAGCGGGCCGCGCAGCTTGGCCGACATCACCGCCTCAGCTTCGTGTCTCTCGACCTCGCCGCCATTGGCGACTTGTTTCTGATCGGCAAGCATATTTGTGGCACCCGCACCTGTTTCTGATGTTTGCTTGTCCCATCTGGTGGTTCAACCCGCCTTGACTTAAGTCAAGCAGCGGCGAAGCGTCGCAAGGCATTGGGCTGGCTCTGTTCGAGCCAGGGAGGCGCAGAAAAATGGCCGCATCCGGGGATGCGGCCAGTCTTGCAACAGACTTGTGTCGTTCGGTCACACCGTTATTCGCCGCCGCCCAGCGAATGCACATAGACGGTCAGCTGCTTGACGGTTGCGTCACCCAGACGTGTCCCCCAGCCGGGCATGACGCCGTGCTTGGGCGCATTGATCTGGGCGATGATCCCCGCTTCCGTACCCGCCTTCAGCCAGATGGCATCGGCAAGGTTCGGGGCACCGAAATCCCGCAGACCCTTGGCATCCTCGCCATGGCAGGCTGCGCAATTGTCGACAAACACCTGACGACCGGGTTCAACCAGTGCCGGATTGGACGGCGTGCCGGTCAGGCTGACGACATAGGCGGCAACCTGCTTCACCTGTTCGGGCTCGATGATCTCGGCAAAAGCCGGCATCTCGGAGATCCGGGTATCGGCATCGCCATCGTAGCGAATGCCGTGGGCTATGGTGGTGTGCAGCGATTCCAGATCGCCGCCCCACAGCCAGTCGTCATCGTTCAGGTTCGGATAGCCGGCACCACCGGCAGCCCCCGATCCGTGGCAAGGGGCACAGTTGACCTTGAAGGCCGCAGCACCACCGGCAACCGCAAACTGTGCCAAGCCCGGATCGGCGACGATCTCGTTCAACGGCAGCGTGGTGATCTTGTCGAGATAGACCGACTGGGCAGCCTTTGCGCTGGTCAGTTCGGCCGCGACCTCGGCCCGGCTCGAATAGCCGAGCAGACCTTTGGTCGCCCCGGTCAGCATCGGGATCGCCGGATAGGCGACCATGTAGCCGATGGCCCAGATGATGGTTGCGTAGAAAGTATAGACCCACCAGCGCGGCATGGGATTGTTCAGTTCCCGGATGCCGTCCCATTCATGGCCAGTGGTTTCGACGCCACTGATTTCGTCAATGTGTTTTTCTACCATTGTTCAATCCTCCTTGAGAGGGATGCTGGCGGCTTCTTCCGCCAGCCGCTTGGCGCCCGGACGCATGGTGAAGAGGACGACGCCCACGAAATACAGGGCCATGGCGAGCAGCCCCCAGCTGTCGGCGAAGTGGCGCAGAGCCGTATAGGTTTCCATGATGCCCTCCTCAGCGATAACCGGTTGCGTCGTCATAGGTGGAAAAGTCGACCAGCGTGCCGAGCATCTGGAGATAGGCGACAAGTGCGTCCATCTCCGTCAACCGGGCCGGATCGCCGTCGAAATCGCCGACCTTGGCCTTTGGATAACGGGCCAGAAGTGCCTCTGTGTCGGCATTCGGATCCGCCTGGGCCGCGAGGTCAGCGGATGCCTGCTCAACCATCTCGTCGGAATAGGGAACCCCAACCCGACGATTGGCGACCAGTTCCATGCCGACATCCGGCACCTTGAGCACCGTGGTCTTCAGATAGGAGTAGCTCGGCATGACCGATTCCGGCACGACGTCGCGCGGTTCGTTCAGGTGCTGGACGTGCCATTCGTTGGAATAGCGGTCTCCGACCCGAGCCAGATCCGGCCCGGTCCGCTTCGAGCCCCACTGGAACGGATGGTCGTACATCGATTCCGCCGCCAGCGAATAATGTCCGTAGCGCTCGACCTCGTCCTTGAACGGGCGGATCATCTGGCTGTGACAGACGTAGCAGCCCTCGCGGATGTAGATGTTGCGACCGGCCAGTTCCAGCGGCGTATAGGGCCGCATGCCTTCGACCTTTTCGATCGTGTTTTCGAGGTAGAACAGCGGCGCGATTTCCACGATCCCGCCGATGGTGACCACCAGCAGCGAACCGAGGAGAAGAAGGCTCCCGTTCTTCTCGAAGATGACGTGTTTATCAAGAATAGACATATGAGCCTTCCTTCTTATTCAGCCGGCTGCGCGGCAGCAGGAATGACGGATCCGGGGATCGGTGCTTCCTGTCGCTCGTAGCCGAGGATGGTCATCAGGACGTTGTAGGCCATGATCAGCGAACCGAGCAGATACATGGCACCGCCGATGGCACGCAGCACGAAATAGGGATGCATGGCAGCAACCGATTCGGCGAAGGAATAGACCAGAAAGCCTTGGCTATCGTATTCGCGCCACATCAGACCCTGCTGGATGCCGGCAACCCACAGAACGGCGGCGTAGACGACGATGCCGAGCGTGGCGAGCCAGAAGTGCCAGTTGACCAGGCGCATCGAGTACAGCCGGTTGCGGTTCCACAGTTTCGGCGTCAGGTAGTAGATGGCGCCGAACGTGATCATGCCGACCCAGCCGAGCGCACCGGAGTGAACGTGGCCGATGGTCCATTCGGTATAGTGGCTGAGCGAGTTGACCGCCTTGATCGACATCATCGGGCCTTCGAAGGTCGACATGCCGTAGAAGGCGATGGCAATCACCATCATGCGGATGATCGGGTCTGTGCGGATCTTGTCCCAGGCGCCCGACAGCGTCATCAGGCCGTTGATCATGCCGCCCCAGGACGGCATCCACAGCATGATCGAGAACACCATGCCGAGCGTCTGGGCCCAGTCCGGAAGCGCCGTGTAGTGCAGGTGGTGTGGGCCGGCCCAGATATACATGAAGATCAGCGCCCAGAAGTGGATGATCGACAGGCGGTAGGAATAGACCGGACGGTTGGCCTGCTTCGGCACGAAATAATACATCATGCCGAGGAAGCCGGCCGTCAGGAAAAAGCCGACCGCATTGTGGCCGTACCACCACTGCGTTAGGGCATCCTGCACGCCGGAGAAGGCCGAATAGCTCTTCACGCCGAGGATCGAGACCGGCATCGCCAGGTTGTTGACGATATGCAGCATCGCGATCGTCACGATGAAGGCCAGGTAGAACCAGTTGGCCACGTAGATGTGGCTCTCCTTGCGGGTCAGCAGCGTTCCGAGGAAGGTAATCAGATAGGCGACCCAAACGACGGTCAGCCAGAGATCGACATACCATTCCGGCTCGGCATATTCTCGTCCCTGGGTAATGCCCAGCAAATAACCTGTTGCGGCCATGACGATGAAGAACTGGTAGCCCCAGAAGACGAACCAGCCGAGATTGCCGCCAAACAGGCGTGCCCGCGACGTGCGCTGTACCACATGGAAAGAGGTGGCGATCAGCGCATTGCCGCCGAAGGCGAAGATGACGGCCGAGGTATGCAGCGGGCGGACCCGGCCGAAATTGAACCACGGCTCGATGTTGAGGTCCGGATAGGCCAGTTGCAGCGCCGCAACGACGCCGACCAGGAACCCGACCACGCCCCAGAAGACCGTGGCGATCACGCCGTAGCGCACGACCTCATCGAAATATTCGGACTTTGGCGCGGAAGGGGCCGCGACGGCCCCATTCGTCGGGGCAAACTTCATCCGTCGCAACATGATGATCGTGCCGCCCGCCAGCACGAAGAAAGCAACCCACATATGGGCGGCAAACAGGCTGTCATGGGCAAAAGCCACCCCGAGCAGCGCGGCGAAGGCGAGCAATGCCATCCCCATGGTTTCTATCGTATAATTCATTGTTGGAATCCCCCAACGGCTTGCTGATTCACGTGCGGGTGCCATCACCAGACGGAGAATCCTCCCGCATCGACTGCAGACATCGCATTGACGGGGCAAACCCACCTTGATCCAGGTCAAGGCAATCTCCCGTCGGATTGGTCAACCTCGACATCACACCGGAGGAAGCAGCCTGTCAGCGGTGTGATCGGGGAGGTCTGGATCTGCGGTGACAGGCACGGCAAGCCCGCCAGGGACGGCGCGTTGGAGATGATCGACATGCAAGCGAAAACCACCACATATCTGTCCGCAACAGACGAGTTCCACGGCGGCAACCCCAATCGCACAGAGGGCGGCGACAGTTGCGCCGCTTGGCTGCGGCACTCGCATGGTGAACAGTTGGCACTGTGCAGCGACCTCGAGGAGATTGCCGATTCCCTGCCCTCCAGCATCAATCGGCAAAAGTGCATCTATGCGGCGAAGGCGCTTGGCCCGCTGGTCAAGGCTGCGCATCACTACGAGGAGACGGTGCTGTTCCCGCAACTGCGCTCAAGCGAAAACCCACCGGAACATCTCGCTGAGACGCTCGAGCGTTTGAAATTCGAACATTTCGAAGATCAGTGTTTTGCCGAAGAACTGACCGATGCCCTGCTCAAGCTGGGCGCAGGCGATACCGTGAACATGGAGGCAGTCGGCTATATGCTGCGAGGATTCTTCGAAGGCATACGTCGACACATTGCGTTCGAGCGTGAACATCTTCTGGCCGGCGCCAGCGACCGGGCGCGCGGTTTCGATGTAAACTGAACGCCGCGTGCTAAATCGATGCGCTCAGCCTCCCGGGCGTTTTCCATCGATCTGCGGGCACGCCGGAAAGCTCAGGCCGCGAGATTGTTGACGCTCACGTTACTCTCGCTGAACGACAATACAGCGCCATTGATCGCGCCGTGGCTGCTGCGCAAGGGCGCAAACCGCCCGTAAAACGCTGAAACCATATGGTTGCCGCCGATAAAGCGGCTGGCAAAATCTCCACTTTCACCACGGAATGCATGATCGAGCGCGTCGCGCATCGACGTAAATGCCTCCGGTTGCAGACCAAGCTCGAAAACGCTGCGGCCGATCATTTCGATCGGGCGCATGCGCAGCATGTCAGCCATGGCCGGATTGGCAAACAGGTAGCGATAATCCCGGGTGACCACGGCGACGCGATCGGGAAGACTGTTGAGGATCACCTCGTTCAGCATGTCGTCGTCGCCAAACGAAGCATAAGGCTTTGCCTCGAGCATGGAGGCCACCGCCTCGCCAGTCGGCTTTGCCAGACCACGCGGCCCAAAATAGCGCTCGATCAGGATGGACATCAAAGCGGTATGGCGCAGAACGCAGGAGCGATCATCGGCATCCTCGCGCAGCAGCTTGGTGAGCAGTTGAAGCTGAAGATAGATTTCCTCAGGTTCACTGGCGCGATAAGCCACCATTTCGCAGATCAGGGGATCAAGCTCGCGATCAAGCACCGCAACCAGACGGTCGTTGCCGCTGCGAATGGCTTGCTGCAACTGGACGTTCTTCAATGTGACAGCTTCGAACAACGGAAGCAGATTCCCGTCACGCGATGGACCTGAAGACATGCAATCACCTCATTTACTCGTGTGACATGGGCAAGCCACCAAGTCACATTCACTCCAATTTGAGCGATAACATGAGGTTGCATCATCTTCAATCTCTGGGCGTAGCGTTCACTCGCTAGCCCAAAAAATGTTACGGCATATCAGGGATGTCGCAGACACGGTCAAACCGCGCCAACTGCTTCAGATCGTGTGTTTTATGTTCCAGCGATCATGATACCAGAGCCATTGCTCCGGATGCTCCCGGACCCAGGATTCGACCTTGTCGTTCAACACCTGCGCGGTTGCAGCGACGTCCAGTTGACCCTTGTCATTATGGGGGAGATCAATCTTCGGCTCGATCTCCAGCCGGAACCGATTGCCGGGCAGACGAATGCAGCGCGCCGGATAGATGTCGCAACCGAACTGCCGGGCAAGCTTGGCCAGAAGCGGATTGGTCTGAACCGGATTGTTGAAGAACTGCGTCTGCACGCCGCGCTGGAATTTCTGGTCGACGAGCACGCCCACGCCACCGCCCTGCTCCAGCTGGCGCGCCAGGGCAAAGGATGACCCCGCATGCGAGGGAACCAGCTTGCCCATGCGCTTGCGGCGAAACTCGAACACTTTTTCCGCGATATACGGATTGTTCGGCGGCCGGAACAGCACCGTCACCATAAGGCCGAATGCCGCCCCTGCGACAGGCAGCAGTTCAAAATTCGCCGTATGCGCGGTAAAGACGATGAACGGCCGCGGCTGATTGCGCAGCTCCATGAAGATCGGCACGCCCGACACCTCGATCCGCCCCTCACCCGGTCTATCCGGGTCGTAGTCGAACAGCTGGTCGAGAAAGACATATTCGGCCGCAAGCCGACCCATATGGCCCCAACTGGCGAGCGCAATTGCCTCACGCTCGGCCTGGGGTTTTTCCGGAAACGCGTTGCGAAGATTGACCATCATCAGCGTGTGCCGGCGCGTCTTCGGCCCGATCCAGCGCATCAGTCGATCGGCAAAATCGATCGCCGCATCGGCCGGAAGCACCTTGAGCATGCTGAGAAAGCCGAACGCCGCCTGCGCAACCATCCACTGGGACAGCTTGCGCAGGGCGAGCACGATGCGGGTGATGATCATCCGCAATGGATCAATCCATCTTCAGGAGGATTTTGCCGAACACCTGGCGACCTTCCATGCGGGCAAGTGCCTTGTCGATATCGTCGAAGCTGACCTGTGTATCGATCACCGGATGCACCAGGCCGCGCGCCATCTTCTGCATGGCGTCCGCCATGTTCTCCATCCGGCAACCGAAGGAGCCGAGAAGTTTCAGCTGTTGCTGGAACAGCATCATCAGGTTGACGTCGGTGGATACACCCGATGTCGAGCCGCAGGTGACCAGACGACCACCGCGCTTCAGGCAGAACATCGACGCTGCGAACGTATCCTTGCCGACATGTTCGAAGACGACATCGACACCCTTCTTCTTGGTCAGCTTGCGCACGACACCTTCGAAGCGGTCCTTGCGGTAGTTGATGACATGATCGGCACCCAGCGCCTTGGCCGGCTCGATCTTGTCGTCGGAACCGACGGTGGTGATGACCGTGCAGCCGATCTTCTTCGCCAGCTGGATGGCAGCAGTCCCGATACCCGAACCGCCGGCATGGATGAGGATCGTTTCGCCCGGCTCAAGCTTGGCATTGTCGAACAGCATGTGTTCGACGGTCCCGAAAGTGACAGGGGCAAGCGCTGCGCCAATGGCATCAACGCCCGGAGGGGCCGGAACCAGCAGGCGAGCCGGAAGGTTGATCTTTTCCTGGGCAAAGCCGTCGAGATGGAAACCGTGCACGCCGCTGACGTTTTCGCACAGGTTGTCACGGCCTTCGCGGCATGGCTTGCACAGGCCGCAAGTCCGCGCGCCATAGATGGCTGCAAGCTGTCCCGGTAGGATGTTGCCGACACCCGGGCCGATCGCCTCGACGACACCTGAGGCTTCCGCACCGATCACCAGCGGCATCTTGCGCTTGGCAAACGCCATGCCGCGCCAGCCCCAGACATCGATGTGGTTCAGCGCCACAGCCTTGACGCGAAGGGTCACCTCGCCCGGACCGGGTGCATCGGGCTCCGGCAGATCGACGATTTCAAGCTTGCGGTCTTCGACGAGTTGCAATGCGCGCATAGGATTTTTCCCCGCCCGGCGGGCGTTAGTTCAGGTCTACCAGTGTTGCGAGGCGGATTACGCCGGTTCCCGCGTCATGACAAGGCTTGCGTTCTGGCCACCGAAGCCAAACGAGTTCGACGCAACCGCCGAAACATCGGCGTCTCGCTTCGCGTTCGGCACCACATCCAGCACGATCGACGGATCGGGATTGGTGTAGTTGATCGTCGGCGGCAGTGTGCCGGTCAGCATGGTCTGGATCGAGAACACCGCCTCGACCGCACCGGCAGCCGTGAGCGTGTGGCCAATCATCGACTTGTTCGACGAGCACGGGATGCCATCCTTGAGGCGATCGCCGAAGACCGACAGCATCGCGCCGTATTCCATCTTGTCGTTTTCCGGCGTCGATGTACCATGGGCGTTGATATAGCCAACCTGCGCTTCCGACAGACCCGCATCGGCAAGTGCCGCCTTCATCGTGGCAATCGCCGGGCCACCGTCAGGCGACGAGCGTGTACGATGGAAGTGATCGGCCTTTTCGCCACAACCCTTCATGATGCCGAGGACCCTGGCGCCGCGTGCAATCGCTGCTTCCAGCGATTCCAGCACCAGCGTGGCTGCGCCTTCGGCAATCACAAAACCATCGCGTTCCTTGCTGAACGGCTTGGATGCCTTTTCTGGCGGATCGTTCTGGGTCGACAGCGCCGACAGCAATGCGAAACGCACCACCGATTCCGGGCTGATCGAACCATCGGTCGCAACAGTCAGTGCACGGGTGGTGCGGCCCCGGCGAATGGCTTCGACGCCCAACTGGATGGCGGTAGCCCCCGAGGCACAGGCGGTCGACAAGGTAACCGGCAGTCCGCGCGTGCCGAACCTGTCGGCCAGACGCTCCGAGATCGCCCCGAACTGGACAGCTTCGAGAAACACCGGATCAGGCTTGGCGCGCATGGCGGCGAGGAAACGCACATAGGCATCGCCCGGCTCGGAGGCCGGTGGTGCGCGGTCGGCGAGCGCAAAACGGTCATGCCATTCGGGTTCGACCGGAGGGGCCGCGAGAAACAGCGGTCCATTGAAGTCGCCATCGATACCGGCCTGCGCCAGAGCCTCGATCGTGGTTTCGCGTGCCATCGCGTAGGACCGCTCGACGGAATTGGGGGCCGGCACTTCCAGGAAGTCCACGGTCCCGGCAATGCGGGTTGACATGCCTTCGGTATCAAAGCGCTTGATCCTGTGGATCCCCGACTTGCCCGAGGTCAGCGCCGACCAGTTGTCGGAAAGCCCCTGGCCAAGCGAGGTGATGACGCCCATGCCGGTGACGGCGATGATCGGGCGTCCAAGGTGGTCCGTGAAACGGTTGTCAGTCATGGATCCAGTCTCCTCAAGCATCTGCCGAAAGAACGGCAAGACCTTCGCCGCGCACGTAGCCGACGGTCGTCACGACCGCGTGCCGGGCAGGCTTTGCCTGCTTGGCCTCGTTGCTCTCGTCGAAGACCGGCACGATCGCACCGCTGTCGATCGACAGGGCAGCAAGCGCCAGTCCAACCGGGAATTGCGCTTCGAGCGAATGACCGATGGAGCCGGCATAGCCGCGTACGGGAACCGCGCCGAAACGGGCTTCCAGGGTTGCCTTTTCGCGCTTCGACAGATCGGCCATGCCGGATGCGCCGGAGAACACGATCGTGTCCGCTGCATCGAGAGCGTCAGCCTCCGGTGTGATACCGGAGAGCCGTTGCTCGAAACGTCCATCATCACGATTGCCCCGGTCGCCTTCCACAGCATCCAGAACACAATAGATGTGAGCGCCGCGGGCCTCGGCGTGTTCGCGCGATTCGAGCACCAGGAAAGCGCCGACTGTGCCAAGGATCATGCCGCCACCGTCCGTGCCGTCACGCGACCACAGTGGTTGCCATGGGCCAGTCTGGTGGGCACGAATACCCTCGACCAGAAGCAGGATGTCAGGGCGTTCCGAAATGAAGGCGCCGCCGACCAGGGTATGGGTCGACTGACCGGCCTTGATCCGCGAATACGCGGTTTCGATGGCCGAAATCCCGGCCGATTCTTCGCCCATGAACGTGCGCGACGAACCAGTGACCTTGTGCACGATCGAGATATTGCCGGCGAGCAGATTGGACAACTGCGCCAGAAACAGCGTCGGACGCAGTTCGGTCGTCAGCTTTTCGATCAGCAGCTTTTCGCGATCATTGCGCTTCAGGGCCTCATCGACGATCAGGCTGTCGACGGCGATGTCACGTTCGCCGCCACCAGCTGCGACGATCAGATCCATCGAGCCACAGGCTTCGACGTCATCCTTCATGCCGGCATCGTCGAGCGCGAGACCCGCGGCGAACACGCCGAGGCGCTGCCAGTTTTCCATCTGCCGCTGATCCTTGCGGCCGATCTGGGCCGACCAGTCGATCTCCGGCAACGGATGCACGACATAGGGTTTGAACTTGTCCGTCTCGAGCACCGGATCGGGCGCCTTGGACGACGACAAGAGGGCGATATGTGGTTCCTTGCCGGTTCCATGGCATGTCACAATGCCAATGCCGGTGATCACCACATCATTCGGATTCTTGACCATATGCAATCCTCTCGCAGGCCCCACGGCCAGCGTCAAAAGCTGGGTTTTCCCGATCCGCGCCCGAAGGTCAATAGGCGATTGCGCCGGAAGGCACGAGCAGCCCTCAGCGGGCTGCCGCAATCGCATCGATCAGGCCGATATCCTCGGCGCGCTTGCGCACGATCGGCGCCAGCGGAATTTCGCTGAAGGGCATGGTACGCAGCTTCAGCTGGGCATCGCAAACCTTCTTGCCCTCCGAGGTAATGCGCGCCTTGGTCACGGCAAAGCCGGAACCGTCATGTTCGAGGTCTGCCTCGATGTCGAGCACGGCGCCGGGCTCGACAAAGGTCCGCATCTTGGCGCCATCGACGGCCATCAGGAACGGCATCGCCGCGAAATCCTTGGCCGCGAGCACCAGCAGGCCGGATGCCTGGGCCATGGTCTCGATCAACAGGACGCCGGGCACCAACGGCATGCCGGGGAAATGACCCTCGAACACGGGGCTTTCCATCGGCACGACCGAGCGGGCCTTCAAACGTCCAAGGCCGAGATCCACGCTCTCGACCTTGTCAATCATCTGGAAATATTCAAGCAGCATGACGATCTCCGCCGTTTGAGCGGATCAGCCCTTGGCAGCCTTGAGTTCGTCGATCTTGGCACAGAGGTTCTTCAGAACGAAGTATTCCTCGGTCGAGACCTTGCCCTCGTTGACTTCCTGGGTCCACTGCTCGAGCGGGATCTTGATGCCGAATTCTTTGTCGATCGCAAAGACGATGTCGAGGAAGTCCAGGCTGTCGATGCCGAGATCGTCGATCGTGTGGCTTTCCGGCGTGATCGTCTCGCGATCGATTTCGCTGGTGTCAGCAATGATGTCGGCAACTTTGTCGAATGTAGCGGTCACGCTCGTACCTCATATGTCTTAAATTCTGTGTTCCACATAGGGAAAACAGTCTTAAAAGCCAATGGCCGTTTTAAGACAGGATGAAATTTGCCACCGAAGTGTTGCCTAAACAGCAATCGAATGGCGTCCCTTGCCATTGGAAAGGTAGCTGTCGAACACAGCGGCAACCGTGCGGGCAAAGGGCCGGCCGGTTTCGGTCAGCCGGAATTCATCCCCGGCGATCTCACATATCCCGTCCCGATTGTTCCCCGCGAACTGCCGGGCCTCGGCGATCACCGTTTCGGCAAGATGGCCGAAATCTGTTCTCAACCCGGAAAACGACACGGCGAAGCGGCACATGATTTCCTCGATCACCCGGGCGCGCATGCGGTCCTCGTCCGATACGGCGATACCACGGACGGCGGCAAGACCGCCGCTATCGGTCATCCGTTGATATTCGCCGGTTGCCGGCATGTTCTGCACATAACCCTGCGGCAATTGCCCGATAGACGAGGCGCCGAGCCCGATCAGCGCCTTGGCCCCGTCATCGGTATAGCCCTGGAAATTGCGGCGCAGCCGCCCTTCCCGCGCAGCAACCGCCAGGCTGTCACCCGGCAGGGCGAAGTGGTCGATGCCGATCGCCTCGTAACCTGCGGCCAGCAGCATTTCGGATGCCATGGTCATCTGCGCGAAGCGTTCCTCGAGGCCCGGCAGCGCTACCTCGGGAATCATGGTCTGGTGTTTCTTCATCCACGGCACATGGGCATAGCCGAACAGCGCGATACGATCCGGCGCCAGCGACAGGATATCGTCAACGGTCCGGCCAAGCGTTTCCAGGGTCTGATGCGGCAGCCCATAGAGAATGTCGCAATTGACCGAATGCACGCCCCGCGCCCGGACCGCATCGACAACGGACTTCGTCTGCTCGAAGGATTGCAGCCGGTTGATCGTCGCCTGCACGAGCGGGTCGAAATCCTGCACGCCAAGGCTTGCCCGCGTCATGCCGATCTGAGCCAGCGCATCATAGCGACTGTCATCGAGATCGTTCGGGTCCATCTCGACGCTGATCTCGAAGCGTTCGCCGAAGCTGAACGCAGCTTTCAGGCAATCCATCAGCGAAATCAGATCTTCGGGTCTGACCATGGTCGGCGATCCGCCGCCGAAATGCACCGCCGACACCTTGGCCTCGCCGGAGACTAGCGCGCCGACCTTGGCGATCTCTTTCGTCAGCGATTCGAGATAGGTCGAGATCGGCTCATATTTCAGCGTATGTTTCGTGTGACAGGCACAGAACCAGCACAGCCGGTCGCAATAGGGAATATGGATATAGAGAGACAGATCCTCTTGCCCCGACAAAGAGCTCAGCCACTGCGCATAAATGCCACAGTCGATCCCCTCATGAAAATGTGGCGCTGTCGGATAGCTCGTATAGCGTGGGACCGCACCGGAATAACGGAAGAGAAGGCTGTTTTGCATGGCGAGTTGAGGCTCCGCATCGACTTGATTTTAGCCAAGGATAACTGCCGCAAATCGCGCTTCCTTTGACTTCGATCAAGTCGCAAACCGATTATTCCGCCTAGAGTTGAACGGAAGTTTTTCGGTCGAGCACCGCGGCGCGAACGGTCTAAGACGTAGGACCAAGGGTATTTACAGGCGGCATGATGATGGACGCATTCCAAAAACCACGGCCCGATTGTGAAGCCCCAACCGTCTGCCGGAACTGCGAAGCCCGCCAGGGTGGCCTCTGCTCGGTCCTGTCTGCCGCGCAGATGGTGGAACTCAACCGCCACTCCATTCGCAGGCGCGTCGAGGCCGGCAACGAGATAATCGGCCAGGGCGAGCCGGTCGGTAGTTACGGCAATATCCTGAAAGGCGTCATCAAGCTGTCGAAGATGATGGCCGACGGGCGCCAGCAGATCGTTGGCCTGCAATTTGCCCCGGATTTTCTCGGCAGACCGTTCCAGGGCGAAAGCTCGATCACAGCCGAAGCCGCGACCGATACGGAAATCTGCACCTTCCCCCGCCACATCATCGATCGCATGGTCGGCGAAGTCCCGGACATGGAACGCATGCTTCACGGCCAAGCGCTGAAGGAACTCGATGAGGCGCGTGACTGGATGCTGACACTCGGCCGCAAGACGGCCCAGGAAAAGGTCGCGAGTTTCCTCTACCTGATCGCCACCCACATCGACCCGGAAACGGTCGACACCTCAACCTTCGACCTGCCGCTGTCGCGCGCCGATATCGCTGACTTCCTTGGCCTCACCATAGAGACGGTCAGCCGCCAGATGACCAAGCTACGCAAGGACGGCACCATCGTCATCGAGAACAACCGCCATGTCATCGTGCCCAATACCGAGCGCCTTCGCGACGCCGCCGGTATTGATTGAGGCAAGCGCGGTCCGGCACTACAGCCCGACCACGAGAGCGAGCAGCACCGTGATAGCAAGAAGCAGACCGCAGGCCGTGTAAAAGACGCGCACGCCTGTGACGATGTCCTGATAGCTGGCATCGTCGCGACCGGCGGCATGCATCATCGGCTCGCTGACACGCACGCCCCCATAGATGCGTGGCCCGGCCAGTTGCAGATCAAGCGCACCCGCCATCGCCGCCTCCGGCCAGCCGGAATTGGGCGAGCGATGCAGCCCGTGATCGCGCAGCGCCGCCGAAAGCGACATCCGGCCTGCATTACGGCCCAGGCGCAACCAGGCCGCAAGCGCAAGCAGCACCGCCGAGATCCGCGCCGCCGGCCAGTTGGCCAGATCGTCCAGCCGCGCGGAAGCCCAACCGAAATCGACATAGCGCTCGTTCTTGTGGCCGATCATAGAATCGGCTGTGTTCAGCATCTTGTAGGCCAGGATCCCGGGCAGACCGGCGACCGCATACCAGAAGACCGGCGCCACGACGCCATCGGCAAAATTCTCCGACAGGCTCTCGATTGCCGCCCGGCAGACACCCGGACCGTCGAGTGTCTTCGGATCACGCCCGACGATCATCGACACCGCTTGCCGTCCACCTTCGATTCCATCCTGTTTCAACCCGCGGGCAACGGCTTGAACATGATCACCAAGGCTTTTCTGGGCAATGAACACGGCAGCCACAATGGCTTCGCAGGCGAGACCGACGGCTCCGAGACTGTCAAACAGCCAGGATAGCGAAGCTCCCGCCAATACCGAAACAGACAGCAGCAGCACGATCGACAGCACACCGTTCAGACGCCGACCTTCCGGCGTGAAGCGTGCATTGTTCAGATGTTTTTCCAGAAAACTGATCCCGGCACCGAACAGGACCACCGGATGCGGCAGGCGCGACCACAGAACTGGCGGATCGCCTATCACCCGATCAAGCACGATCGCCAGGCACAGTGTAAGCAGGTGCATCATGCTGAGCCCGCCCGCCACAGATCCAGTACCGTGCTCAAGCGAAGATCAGAATCCCCGTCCGGTGCAAGACCGAAACGCAGCCAGTTCCGGGCATAGTCGAATTTGCGGGTCAGGATGTGGTGTCGGCAAAGATGAGCGTGCAGATCCGCCGCCTGCTCGTCCTCGACCAGCGCAAACAGCCCGACGGTACCGCGGATTGTCAAACCATGCGCCGACAGGATGCTGTCGAGCCCGGCGCGGCGCGCGGCAATCTGATCGGCGATCCTTTGCCGATCTGCCGCAAAGAGTTGCGTGGCGATACTGAGTGCCGGGCCGGATACGGACCAGGGACCCAGCCACTCGGCAAAACGCCCGGTGATGCTCTCGTCCGCGATGACAAAACCGAGCCGGATCCCGGCCATGCCGAAGAACTTGCCGAAGGAGCGGAAGACGATGAGGTTCGGATCGCATATGCCAGCCATGCTGCTATCGGGGCACATTTCGCCGAATGCTTCGTCCACCACCAGAATTCCATCACTCTGTCGCAGGTTTTCGACCAGCAGCGAAAGCTGCTCTCGCGTATACAAGCGGCCGTCGGGATTGTTGGGATTGACGACAACCACAAGACCATGACGCGCATCGATTTCATCGATCGACGTGACCGCATCGACGGCAAAGCCGGCAAGTTCAAAGGCTCGGCGATATTCGCCATAGGTCGGCGCAAAGATCGCAACCCGCCGCGATGGCGCGACAAGGCGTGGCAGGAGCTGGATGGCCGATTGCGTGCCTGGAACAGGCAAAGGCAGCCGGTCGCCGGATGCGTAAAATTTACGGGCCACGGCGCCCGCAGCAAGTTCCAACTCGCGATCCGGCAACCGGTGCCAGGACCGATCGGGGATCGCCGGCAGAGGCGGCGGGCACGGATTGATGCCGGTCGACAGATCGAGCCAGTCCTTCGGCTCTCCACCATAGATGGCAGCCGCGGCGGCCAGACCGCCGCCATGCTGGATCGAGCCGCTCATGCACCGGTCTCCGCGATATCGACCAGATGCATGTAGGAGCCGAACACATTGCCGCGCCGGAGACCGACTTCGCCGAGCTTTTCTCCCAGGGCATCCTCAGCCGTGAACAAGCGATCGGCATCACCCTCTGATACCACGGTCGAATAGTGAAATTCATGCGCGGTCAAAGGTTGAGAAAACAGATCCGGTTGAAGCGATGTCAGGCGTCGATAGCCGAGATGGCGCTTGCGAGCGGCATAGCTTGTCACCAGCGGCAGCAGCCCGAGCATGGCATGCGAGTTCCCTTCACCGTCAATCAGCGCATCGCCGAGGACCATGTAGCCACCACATTCGCCATAGATCAGCGCACCACGCTGGGCGGCACTTAACATGCCGGTCCTGAAGCCGGAGGCATGTGCCAACGTGCCCGCATGCAGTTCCGGATAGCCGCCGGGCAGATAAACCGCATCGGCGTCAGCCGACGGCGCCTCATTGGCCAAGGGCGAGAAGAAGCTGACCTGACAGCCCTGCCCGCGCCACCCTTCGATCATGTGGGCATAAGAAAAGGCAAACGCCATGTCCCGGGCAATGGCGACATGTTGGCCAATGGGGGCGATCGACGAGACGACAGGTGCTCCGGACGAAAAAACATGGCTGCCGGCCAGAGCCACGAGACGATCGAGATCGCAGCAGCGCTCCATCACATCGGCCGCATGTGCGACAAAGCTTTCGAGTGCGGCATGTTCGCCTGCCTGCACCAGGCCGAGATGGCGCTCGGGCAGCGCGAGCGCGGTATCACTGCGGATCGCACCCAGCACGAGCACCTCGATTGCGTCGAGCGCGGTGCGCAGCATCGCCTCGTGACGGTCGCTGCCGACCCGATTGAGAATGACGCCGGCCACACGGACATCGGCGTGGTAAGAGACAAAACCGGAGACCAGTGCCGCCACAGATTGCGACGTCTTGGCGCAGTCGACCACCAGCACCACCGGAAGCCCGAGCAGTGCCGCAAGGTCGCCTGCCGATCCGGAACCGTCGGCCGCACCGTCGAACAGGCCCATCATCGCCTCGATCAGCAACAGACGGCCACTGCCATGACTCTCGGCCTGTGCGAGCAGGAATTCCGGCCGCATGGCCCAGGGATCGAAATTGAAACAGGTCTCGCCGCTGGCGGCCGAATGAAATGCCGGATCGATATAGTCCGGCCCGGCCTTGCCGGGCGCAAGCTGCAATCCACGACGCTTCAGCGCCCGCATCAGGCCGAGCGTCACCACCGTCTTGCCGGACCCGGACGCAGGGGCTGCGATCATCAGACCGCTCATGCCCGGTCTTTCCTCTCCTGCACGGCGAATGGGTCGGGCTGCAGCACCCGGCCGTCCAGGGCTCCAAGCCAATCGAGCGAGGCACGCAGCCGCACAACTTCGCCGACGACGACGATCGCAGGCGGCACGATACCGGCCGAGAGCATATCGGCTTCGGCCCGGCCGAGCGTTGTTTCGAGAACCGTCTGCGCCGGCGTGGCCGCATCGCAAACGAAGGCAACAGGTTCATCGACAGACCGACCGGCAGCAATCAGGTTGGCGGCAATCTGGCCCATGTGTTTCATCGCCATATACATGACGATGACCGGCGAACCGCGACCGATCGCATCCCAGTCGATCCGGTCGGGAACGACGCCGGACGAATCATGCCCGGTCAGGAACGTGACTGCATGGTTGATCTCGCGATGGGTCACCGGGATGCCGGCATAGGCCAGCCCGCCGATACCGGCGGTAATGCCCGGTACGATGCGGAACGGCACGCCATGCTCGATCAATGTGAGGGCCTCCTCGCCGCCCCGGCCGAAGACGAACGGATCACCGCCTTTCAGGCGCAGCACGCGCAGACCGGATTTCGCCAGTTCGACAAGCCGCAGCGAAATGTCGCGCTGCTTGGCCGACGGCTTGCCGCCGCGCTTTCCGGCATATTCGAGCATGGCACCGCTGCGGGCGAGCTTCAGGCATTCGTCGTTGACGAGCGCGTCATGCACGATGACATCCGCTTCGCTCAGCGCCTTGGCCGCCAGAAGCGTCAAAAGTCCAGGATCGCCCGGCCCCGCACCGGCCAGCCAGACATGGCCCGGCTGGATCGCCGGCAGGCTCGATGGCAGGGAAAGATGCGTCGTGTCACTCATGCTCATGGTCTATGTCCGGCCTATGAAAAATGCAATGCGCGGCGCGCCAGTTGCGCTTCCGGTCGCACCTCGCCTCGCCTATAAGGAAGCCATGAGCAAGCCAAGCAACGAGGTGCAGAGCGACCCGACCGGCGCAGAGGATCTGCGTCTGGAAAAACCGGATAGCGCGCTTCGCAAAGGGTGGACCACCGGCGCCTGCGCCACCGCAGCGACCAAAGCCGCCTTGACCGCTCTTCTGACCGGTGAGTTCCCCGATCCTGTGTCGATCACGCTGCCGCGTGGCGAGACGCCTGCCTTTGCCCTCGCCATCGAGGGTATGGACGGCGAGAGTGCCTATGCAGGCATCGTCAAGGATGCGGGCGATGATCCGGATGTGACCCATGGCGCAACCGTAGTGGCTAAGGTCCGCCGGACAAATCCCGGAAGCGGCATTGTCTTTGCGGCCGGCGACGGCGTCGGTTTGGTGACGAAGGCCGGACTGCCCATTCCCCCGGGACAGGCCGCCATCAACCCCGTGCCGCGCCAGATGATGACAGCCGAGGTCGAGGCGCTTTGCGTGGCCCATGGCGTTGCCTCGGATGTCGAGATCACCATCTCCGTGCCCGGCGGCAACCTGCTGGCCGAGAAGACCTGGAACCCGCGCCTCGGCATTGTCGGCGGCATTTCCATTCTCGGCACCACCGGCATCGTGCATCCGTTCTCCTGCGCGGCCTGGATCCACTCGATCCATCGCGGCATCGACGTTGCCCGCGCCGAAGGCCTGACCCATGTGCTCGGCGCGACCGGCTCAACCTCGGAAAGGTCCGCCCAGGCGTTTCACCAACTGCCTGACGGAGCACTGCTCGACATGGGGGATTTTGCCGGCGGACTGCTCAAATATCTGCGTGCACACCCGGTCCCGCGCCTCACTCTTGCCGGCGGTTTCGCCAAGATGGCCAAGCTTGCACAGGGTGCGCTGGACCTTCATTCTTCGCGCAGTCAAATAGACAATAGCTATTTTTTATCATTGCCTTGCAGTGAAAACCTTGATCAAGATATCAGAGACAGAGTTCAGGCCGCGAACACAGCTCTGGAAGTTCTTGAAATCATGACCGAAGTCGGACGAGACATTGCGTCATTCGTTGCCGTATCCGCGCGTTCGAACGCCATTGCGGTTCTACGCGACGCACCGATCGAGGTGGATGTCATCGTCATCGACCGCAAGGGGAACATTCTCGCCCATGCCGTCTGATCAAAATCCCGGGGAACGGCAAAAAATCCTGATCCTCGGCGGCACGAAAGAGGCGCGCGAACTGGCGCAGACACTGGTCGAAAACGGCCATGCCGTGACCACGTCGCTCGCCGGCCGCACCATGGATCCGATGCTGCCCGCTGGCGAAGTCCGAATTGGCGGCTTCGGCGGCGCCGAGGGACTGGCCGCCTATCTACGCGAAAACGCCTTCATCCGGATCATCGATGCGACCCATCCCTTCGCCCGGCGGATCTCCGAAAACGCCATCAAGGCCGCGGCCGATACCGGCATTTTGCTGGACCAGATCGTGCGGCCACGGTGGCAGAAACAGCCGGGCGATCGCTGGCGTGCGGTCGCCACGCTGGAGCAGGCGGCAGACCTCCTGCCCTCTGGTGCCACAGTGTTCCTGGCGCTCGGGCGGCAATATCTCGACGCCTTCGTGCCGCGCACCGACTGCCGTTTCATCATCCGCATGGTGGATGCGCCGGAGAAACCGCTCGGCTTTTTCGACTACGCGGTCGTCCTCGGCAAACCGGCAAGCGATCCGTCGCATGAATCTGATCTCATGACCGCCCACGGCATCACGCATCTGATCGCCCGCAATTCCGGCGGTCCAGCCGGTTATGCCAAGATCATCGCCGCCCGCAGCCTTGGCCTGCCGGTGATCATGCTGGAGCGCGAATAGGCCTGGTTCAAGGTCGGCGCACCACGACTGGATCAAGTGTAAGGCTGAGGCCGGACGCAGAAACGCCCCGGACAGGGCCGGGGCGCATCAATGCGACAAGAGACTGTAACTCAGTCTTCCTTGATCGCCACGATCGTGTCGTGGATCAGCTTCAGCACCGCATCTGCCTCGATATCGACGCAGATCTTCTGGCTGGGCAGATCGCCATCCCAGTCGGACGGGCCAAAACCCTTGCCGTCGGGCTTCTGGATCGTCTGGCCATCGGCAATGCCGCCGCAGACGACGCGAATCGGGCCGGAGCGGGTGGTGAAGAGTTCCCGCGCCACGACATAAACGCAGGCGCAGCTGTCATGCACGACCATGCCGTCCTGAACGCGGCCCTCGTAGAACTTGATGTAGAATTGCGACAGATCGAACAGCAGTTGCGCCCGCTTGCCGGCGGCATCGCGGATATCGGCGAGAGCCTGTCGCGTCATCACCGTCTTCAGGGTGACATCGAGCCCGACCACGACGACGGGCCATGTCGCGGTCATGACGATGTCGGCTGCTTCCGGGTCGCCATGGATATTGGCTTCGGCCGCCGGCGTGACATTGCCATTGGTGTCGAAGGCACCGCCCATGATGACGACTTCCTTGACCAGCGAAACGATCTCGGGATCTTCCTTCAGCGCATTGGCGAGATTGGTCATCCGGCCGACGGCAACCAGCGTCACCTCGCCCGGATGGGCGCGCACCATGTCAACGATGAAACGATGGGCCGGACGCGGATCAGGCTCGACATCCGTCACCTCCGGCACGCCGATATTGCCGAGACCGTCGTCGCCATGGATGAAGGTCGGCGGCTCATGGCTGACGCGGTGCGGAATGAAGGTTTCGCCGGCACCGCGGGCAACAGGCGCCTCGATCTGCCATTCGCGCTTGAGGAACAGCGCGTTACGTGTCGTGGTCTCGATCGTCGCATTGCCGAAAACGGTGGTGATGCCGATCAGGTCTATGTCGGGATGGTGATGGAGAAAGAGCAGCGCCATGGCGTCGTCGACGCCCGGATCCGTGTCGAAAATGACCTTATGCATGAAGAGAGTGCCGCCATCATATCTGAGAAAGGAAACGGCAGATCACCCGCCGCAATCCATCCGGCTTAGCCGAGGACCGGAATTGGTTCAAGGCGCGAACGAGGCGCGGATTGCCGGGCACACAGAATGTGCTGAAAGGCTCAGACGTCGGCCATGGCATATTCCTGCATCAACTGCGCAAACGCCTCCATCGGTGGAAACTTGTTATAGCTGTGCACGGCTGGCGTTCTTGCCCAGGGTAGCTTCTCGTCCGTGCAGGTCTCGATGAAGGGCGCAAGTTCGGCCGCATTGTCGAGCACGGTCGCACGCACATTGATCATCGGCCCAAACATCTTGCCGCGGGTGAAAATCCAGCTCAGGCAATGCGGGCAAAAATTGTGATGCAGATCACCGTGCATGCCGCCGATGACCGGTTCAAGACCATGGACCTCGACCGCATCGAGCGGATAAAGCGCGCTTAGCGAAAAGGCGCTGGCCGTCATCTTCTGGCAGCCGGTGCAATGACAGGCCATGGTCATCAGCGGCTTACCCCTGACCTTCAACTGCACCTGGCCACAGCGGCAACTGCCGGCGTGAATACTGGTATCATCGGACATCAGCACATTTCCTCCGCTCATGAAAATTGCGTTGCAGCCTGCAGCACCCTCGCCGCTTCGGCCGCGTGATTGCGTCTTGCGATAAATGCAAAGGCACGCGGACGCGCATCGTGCAGATACTGGTCAGGCCCGAGCATTTTCCGGGCATTCAGCTCAACCGTGTCCAGCGCATCGAAATCGACCGGCTCGATCGTGCTGCTCCAGCCGGGACTATGGGTCGACCAGCCTTTTCGATGATGCGCGAGCAGGCGATCGCGCAGGCAATATCCGTGATAGTCGAAAGCGATCACGCCATCCGTGACGAACATGTGGCCGCCGGCAAAGCCATCGTCTGGGATGATGCGCTCAGCGTGAAAGCCTGCCAGAGGTTCATGCTTCAGATAGACACCCGCCAGGATATGACAGGCGCCGTAGCCAAAGAATATCCGGTCCGGCAGTGCCCACCGCCTGACCGGATCCTTCTTGATGCCGCGCTTCAGAACATACATGCGGGAAGCCTACAGCCAGTCCCGCGAACGTCAATCTCGGCCAGGCAATCTTAGCCTGCGACCTTCTTTTTCTTCTTGCCCGCATTGCGCAGCACATGGGTAAAATCGGAATTGTAGAGGTCACTGTCGCGGAACTCGACATGGCCGAAGACCTTGCCGACCATGATCAGCGCGGTGCGGGTGATCTTTGCCTTGCGCACATCCTCGGCCATATCCTTGAGCGTCGAGCGGATGAACAGCTCGTCCGGCCAGGTCGCGCGATAGGCGATCACCACCGGGCAATCATCGCCGTAATAGGGCGTCAGCGTATCGCGGATATGCGGCAGGTTGCGAATCGACAGATGGATCGCAAGCGTCGCCCGCGACTTGCCGAGAATGTCCAGCGTCTCGAATTCCGGCATCGAAGACGCCTTCATCTCGGTCCGCGTGATGATGACGGTCTGGGCGATTTCCGGCAATGTCAGTTCGGTCTTCAGCCGCGCGGCGGTCGCGGCAAAGGCCGGCACGCCGGGCACAACGTCATAGGGAATGCCGAGCGCGTCGAGCCGGCGCATCTGCTCGGCAATCGCGCCATAGATCGACGGATCGCCGGAATGCACCCGGGCAACATCCTCACCGCGTCCATGGGCTGCGACGATCTCGGCGATGATCTCGTCGAGATGCATCGGGGCCGTGTCCTTGACGACAGCACCTTCCGGCGCGCACTTGACCGTTTCCTCCGGCACCAGCGATCCGGCATAGAGGCAGACCGGGCAGCGCTCGATCAGGCGAAGGCCACGCACGGTGATCAGGTCTGGTGCGCCCGGTCCGGCGCCGATGAAATAGACGGTCATGTTCTTGTCCTCAAGTTGCGTGCGGGGGTACCCCCCTCTGCCCTGCCGGGCATCTCCCCCTCAAGGAGGGAGATCAGATCAAAGCAGGCCCCCAGCTTCACGAAAGCCACTCTTGCACCAGACCAACCAACCGGAAAACGACAGGATGATGCGCCAGCGAGCGTCCGATCTCCCCCCTTGAGGGGGAGATGGCCGGCAGGCCAGAGGGGGGATATTGCGTGTGATTTGTGCTGTGACATCAAGTTCCAGCCTTCATGCCCGTATCCACCTTCCCCGAATAGCCACGCGGCGTGTAAACCCAGGTCTTGCCGTCGCCGGTCGTCACCGTGCGGCTTTCCGACGAGCCGACGACCACGACGGTGAGCATGTCGACATCATCGACATTGAGCGCGCCGAGCGGCACCGTGCGCACCAGTTCGCCCGGACGGCCGAGATTGGTGGCGAGGATCACCGGTGTATCGAAGGGGCGGTATTTCAAAAGTTCGTCGCGTGCATAGGCCAGTTGGGTCCGGCGCTTCATCGAAACGGGATTGTAGAAGGCGATGACGAAGTCGCCCTCGCCCGCCGCCTTTACCCGCCGCTGGATATGTTCCCACGGAGTCAGAAGATCCGACAGAGAAATGGTGCAGAAATCATGGCCAAGCGGCGCGCCAATGCGGGCCGCTGCCGCCTGCAGCGCCGAGATTCCCGGTGACACCTGCACCTCGATCCGGTTTGCCGCATCGGTGATGCCGCCCTTGTCGAACAGCTCGAACACCAGCGTCGCCATGGCATAGATACCTGCATCGCCGGAGCAGACCAGCGAAACATCCCTGCCTTCGCCGGCCAATTCCATCGCATGCACGACGCGGGCTTCTTCTTTGCCGAGATCGAAATCGTGACGGGTCTTGCCGTCGGCAAGCGCACCGAGCAGATCCAGATAGAGCGAATAACCGACGAGATCCGTCGAGGCTGCGACCATGGAGGAGACTTCCGGCGAACGCCAGCCGTCCGAACCGGGTCCGATACCGACGACAAAAAGCCGTCCGCGCGAACGGCCGATGGCCCTGCCCTCGATCACCTCGGCAGCCCGAGCGATGGCAGCGGTTGCGCCCTTCGACTTGATCTTTTCGACCACCAGTTCGCCCGTCTCGCCGACAGCCGCGAGCGCCGCACCTTCTGCAACGCCATGGCAGCCGACCTCGGCAAAGACAACATCGGACGGGTTCTTCAGCCGCGGCGTTTCGGCCTCCAGCGCCGCAGCGCTAAAGAACCGCGCCGGCACATTGAAATGCCGGGCAACGGCATGGATCGCCGCCTCGTCGGCCTTCAGGTCGATCGAGCAGACGGCGGCAAGGCTGGCAGCCGAATAACCACCACCTGCCAGCGCCTGTTCGGCCAGTGCGATCGCTTCCGCGGGATCGGCATGCCGTTCGGAGCCCATACCGAGCACCAGGGTCTTCGGATGATAGACCAGCTCCAGCCCGTCGGCAGTCTTTGTTTTATCAGTCACAGTCAGGGTCACGGGAGCCTCGTTGTCGAAAGGAATACGGGAATGCATGAGCCATGGCGCCGTGCCGACAAGCCTGGCGGCAGATCCAGCGACAAGCTCGGCCATCACGGCCTTGGCGGTTTCGGGATTGGCGAGACGGTAACCGGCTGGCGGCTGGTCAAGCGCCACGCCGAACTTCAGGTCACCGGCCGTGGTGATCGCGGCATGGGAGGACAAACCAGTTGCAATCTTGCGCGCCAGATCGTTGGCGCCATGATGTCCGCCGAGCAGAGGCACGACCGACGCACCGTCATCCGACACCACCAATACCGGCGGCTCGGACTGCTTGTCGGACAAAAGCGGTGCCAGCAACCGGATCAGCGCCCCCGATGCCATCACCGCAATGATCGGCCGGCCCTCGGCAAACAGTGCCTGGAGATAGGGCTTGACCGCGTCGAAATGCCGGTCGGCCTCCGTGACCCGCGCCCGCGCGCCATGCAGTTCGCCATCGACCAATGCGGCAATGCGGCGACCAAGATTGGCGGCGCTGTCGCTCAGCACGATGACTGCGGGCCCAAGGGAAATCTTCACGCGCCCTGCTCCGCACCAAGCCGGCTTGCCAGCGCCGGATGCCAGGTTTCAGCCCCCTTGTAGATCAGGATCATCGAGAAATACGGCGCAACATCTTCGGCAACCTCGGCAAGCGGCATCAACCGCTGTTCGGCGAGGCTGACGCGCTCGACATATCCCGCCTGCGCCGTCAGCCCGAGGTCGGCGATCAGCGAACGGATACGGGAAAAATGCCGGCCAATCTTGATGATCGCCACCGCGCCGGAGGCAGCAATGCGGTCTGCCAGAATTGCGTCGTCCAACGGGCCGGGCAGCACGGTCAGCACGTCATTGCGGGCGGCAAGCGGCCGACCAAGGCCTGCAGCCGCTGCCATCATCGACGACACGCCCGGCACGACCTCGGTCGGGTAGCGATCGGCCAGGCGCTCGAACAGATACATGAAGGAGCCATAGAAGAACGGATCGCCCTCGCAAAGAACCGCAACGTCTGCGCCGGCATCGAGGTGCCGCGCCAGCACCTCGGCGGCCTGGCTGTAGATCTCCTGCGCCGGGAAACGCTCGACCCGCATCGGCACGATGATCGGCACTTCGAGCTGGGCGGCGGTCAGATACGGGGCGACGATCTGGCGGGCAAAGCTTGGTCCCGTGTCCGGCGCCGGATAGGCAACGACCGGGCACGACTTGAGGATGCGATGCGCCTTCAGCGTCAGCAGTTCGGGATCGCCGGGGCCAAGGCCAAGGCCGTAAAGTGTTCCGGTCATGCCAGCCTCCTTGCTGCCATCGGGCCAATACCCCCCTCTGCCTTGCTAGGCATCTCCCCCACAAGGGGGGAGATCAATTCGCGGCGGGCACTTTTCCCAAAAAACAGCGGGCCGAATAATGGCACTGGCCTGTTGGCGACGATCCGGCAGGCGATATCCGTTCTGCCAATCTCCCCCCTTGAGGGGGAGATGGCCGGCAGGCCAGAGGGGGGTAAAACCCGCACAAACACCATCACGCCTCGTCCTTCGTCGCGGTCCAGATCGTCACCGGCATCAGCGACTTCCAGCCGCAATAGCGCCCGACTGGTGCTGCCCGCGAGACCTGGATTCGGGTCAGGTCGCCGCCGAAAACTCCGCGCAACTCGGCAAGCCGGGCTTCGCCCTCGATGGTGACGGCATTGGCGACCAGCCAGCCACCCGGCCCGAGCGCTTGCCAGCAGGCCTCGAACACACCCTCGCCGGTAATGCCGCCACCGATGAAAACGGCGTCCGGCCGGCGCAGGCCCGCAAGGGCTGTTGGCGCCTCGCCCGCGACAATGTCGAGATCCGGGACACCAAGATTTTCGGCATTTTCCCTGATCATCGCCACCCGTTCCGGCTTGGCTTCGATCGCGACGGCTCTTGTGCCCATTCCAGCGCGCATCCACTCGATGGCGATCGATCCGCAACCGGCGCCGACATCCCAGAGCGTGGCATTGGGAAAGGGCGAGAGCTGTGACAGCGTCACGGCGCGGATCTCGCGCTTGGTCAGTTGGCCGTCGTGGCGGAAAGCCTCGTCCGGCAGGCCAGAGACCGGCGACAGCAGCGGTCCATCGGAAGCGCAGTCGATAGCCAGCGTGTTGAAATCGGAAAATTCCGGCTGATGTTCGAGGATCTGGCGCGCCGTCAGCGTCACGATACGCTCCGTCCCGCCGCCCATATGCTCGAGCACATGCAGGATCGAATTGCCGAAGCCGCGATGGACCAGGAGCGCAGACGCCTGCTCGATGGTCGCAGCGTCGGAAGTCAGCGCCAGGATGCGTGCGCGCGGAAGCACATGGCGATGCAGAAAGGCGAGTGGCCGACCATGCAGGGAAATCTGCGTCACCGACTGCAATGGCCATCCGAGCCGCGCTGCCGCCAGCGAAAAGGCAGACGGGCTCGGCAGGACATACATTTCTTCGGCAGCCACATGGCGGCGAAGCGTCGCGCCAATGCCGAAATGCATCGGATCGCCGGTGGCCAGCACCGTGACCGGCGAGCCACGCAACTTGAGGATTTCCGCCAGCGTTTCGCGGAAGCCGGCTCCCCAGGTGAGGATACGCTTCAATTCCGGCAGCGAACTGCCGTCGATCACCGCATCGAGCCGTTCGCCGAGCACCAGCGTTTCCGCCTGCCAGACATGCGACTGCGCTTCCGGCGTCAGGCTTTCCAGCCCGTTGTCGCCGATGCCGATAATGGTGAGCCAGGGTTGCGACAGATCAGACACTGGTGCCAAGCCCTCCGGCCAGCGCATTGACCGCAGCGGAAGCCAACGCCGACCCGCCACGTCGGCCGCGCACGGCAATGTATGGGATGCCACGGCTGTCTTCTATCAGCGCATCCTTGCTTTCCGCCGCCCCGACAAAACCGACCGGCATGCCGAGGATGAGCGCCGGCTTTGGCGCACCGCCATCGATGCGCTCCAGCAGCCTGAACAGCGCCGTCGGCGCATTGCCGATCGCAACAACGGCGCCCGCGAGATGCTCATCCCAGAGATCGACCTGGGCGGCCGATCGCGTATTGCCGATCTCTTCGGCCTTCGGCCGCACGCGCGCGTCGTTGAGCAGGCAGATCACCTCGTTGTCGGCCGGCAGCAACCGGCGGATGATGCCATGGCGAACCATCTCGACATCAACCAGCACCGGTGCACCCCCCGCAAGTGCCGCCACACCGGCATCGAACGCGCCGTCCGAAAAGGCAATGTCGTCGACCAGATCGACCATGCCGCAGGCATGAATCAATCTGATAACCAACGCATCGAGACCATTGGAAAAGCGTGATAAATTCACTTCGTCTCTGATCGTTGAAAAGGATTGGCGATAGATTTCAGCGGGGTCACGGATGTAGTCGAGAGTTGCGCTCGGGGAATACCCCCCTCTGTCACTGCGTGACATCTCCCCCACAAGGGCGGAGATCGCTGAACGCGCCAAGCTGGAGCTTGTTGCGACAGCCCCATGTTCAGGTCGGCCAACCGATTTTGCGGCACAGTGGCCATCCGCATTCTGATCTCCCCCCTTGTGGGGGAGATGGCCGGCAGGCCAGAGGGGGGGAACTCCCTGCGCAACCAAAGCCTGATGCCCGATCCCGAGCACCCAGCCCTCTTCCCGCACAACCTGATCCTGCTCAACGGCCGACAGCATATCCGGTGCCGCAAACAGGTGCTCGAGAACACCAGCGGAATCGAAACGTGAAAACGCTTCCGCCACGGTCGAAACCTGCAGCGCATCGCGGACACCCTCTGCGCCATCAGGCGAAAACAGCGAGGGATAGATTTCGGCGAAGACGATAGACTTGCTGAACTCGGCTGAAAAGCCGGTCTCGAACGGCCAGACCGCGATGCGATCGGCAAAACCGCTGTCATCGATGAAGCGCGACAGCCGCGCGATGCCCAGCAGCGACTGACTGCCGACCGAACCGACATAGGCCAATTGCCAAACCGACTTGGCGCCCTTGGCATGGGCCTCGGCCACGCGAAACACCCGTGGCGCGTCGACAAGTCCAACCAGCTTCCTGTCGCTCAGATGTGTGTAGCTATGCCCCTGCGGCCGGCCCCAGAAGCGCGGCGCGTCGGCGAAATAATCGCGGTTCCAGTCCGAAGCCAGTTGGAACCGGTTATTGGCATTGTCCGGCCCGTCCTCAATGTCCTCTGCGATCTTGCGCCACAGCGAACGCCAATCGGCCCTGCCCGTCAACCGCTCCGCCGTTCCTACCGGATAGCCGAAGGCGAAATCGAAGCCGCAGAGCAGCCGTTCGCCGGCAGCCAGCGCTTCGTCGACAACAATCGCAAGCCGCTGCATGAAGGCATGACGGGTGGCGAAATTCTCCAGCCAGTCGAGACGCACCTGATCGCCGCTGCGCCGGACAAGGCAGGCCCAGATCGAATTGGCCCCCTTCACCGGCACGCCGGCGCCGGACCAGTCGACAATCAGGATGCGGTCGAACAGGGCCATTATTTCTTCTTCTGCATCGACTTCGGGCCAAGCGGATGGTCGGCATGGGGGTAAGGCGCATGATGATGGCCATGATCATGCGCGTGCCCGTGATCATGCGAATGGCTGTGGCCATGGTCATGACCATGTTTTTGATCGTGATGGCCGTGATCGTGCGCGGCAGGGCCGCCGTGATGATCGTGACCATGGTCGTGGTCATGGTCATGGCCGCAGCCGCAATCCGGTCCGTGCTCATGCACGGCCTTCCTGCCGCTCGACGGAGCATTCATCACCGCTTCGAGTCCCGCATCGGGTGCGGCGTTCAGCAGGTGGCCATATTTCCCACCCAGCAAGGTCGAGGCGCCGTAATCGAAAGCCGGCTCCAGCGGAGCAGGCTCGGCATGGCTGTGCACCGGCGTCCACGGCAGACCATGTTCGCGGCAGAAATCTTCCTCGCGGCACGACGCATCGCAGTCGCCCTGGCACGGACAGTCTTCCATGCCACCGCCAATGCCTTCGACATGGTGGTGATGGCTCTCCTGCGGCTGGCCGATATCGGCTTCGAAACCGAGGACCTGCTCGCGATATTTGCACATCTGGCAGTTCATCACGGCCGCACCGTCGAGGATCTCCCTGACCCGGTCCTGGAAGGCGTCGAGTACCAGCGGATGATCGTTCAGATAGCTCGCCTTGACGAACTGGATCTCCGGATGGCGGGCCGCGACCTCGTCGGTATAGCTGTAGATGCGCTTGACCAGCACGCCGGTGAACAGGAAGTAAGGGAAGACGATGATGCGCTTGTAGCCGAGCTTGGCGGCATGACTCAGGCCCGGCTCGACCAGCGGGAAGGTCACGCCGGAATAACATGTCTCGCCCCAGCCGAAGCCCATGCCCTCCCAGAGCATGCGCATGACCTTGGTCGCGTTGGAATTGGCATCGGGATCAGACGAGCCACGCCCGACCACCATCAGCAGCGTGTCATGCTTGTCGACGAAACCGAGTTCGGCATTGGCCTGATCGACCGCTTCCTGGATCCGGTCGCCGGCGGCGCGGATCATCTTCAGGTCGATACCGAGTTCGCGACCATAATTGATCACCATGCCCGGGTTCTGTGCTTGATAGGTGTTGAGAACCGACGGAATGTCGTTCTTGGCATGACCGGCGGCGAACAGCATGCCCGGTACCGCCAGCACCCGCGTCACGCCGGCCGCGCGCAGCCTATCGAGGCCCTCGGCGATCACCGGATTGCAGAATTCGAGATAGCCGTATTCGACCGGCATGTCGGGATTGCGCGCACGCAGCGCCTCGGCGATAATCGCGAATTCACGCGCCGCGTTCTGGTTGCGACTGCCATGGCCACAGACCATGATTCCAAGTTTTTCAGCCATGAATTCCGGCCTCCCTGCTTCGTATTTTTCACTATGTACGAAGCGCCAGAGCAGCGATGAAACTACTCTATGGCCTTTGGGACAGCTCCGGAATTGGCCCCCTGATTGGGTCAGCCGCACCGGACTATTTCCAGCCTGTCGAACAGGCGCCGTCGCACATTAAATAGAGCTTTATCGAAGCCGGCTTACGGGGTCAAACCGGTTTGCGCCGCTTCGTGTGGAAGATGCGCCAGAACACAGCTGGACGGCCGGCTGGAGCACAAACGCGGCGGATGGAGTTGCTCCCGGTCAAGACTCGGTGCAAAAGTCCTGGGCTTCTTTCCACCTGCCCCAACCCGGCACCCCCCTCCACTGACATCGAGTGACCCGTGTCCGATCTCGCCTTCAACCTCCTCCTTCTGCTCTTTGTCGCCGCCTTTATCGCCGGATTCGTCGATTCGATCGCCGGGGGTGGCGGGCTGATCACCATCCCTGCCATGCTGATCGTCGGCATCCCGCCGTTGCAAACGCTGGGAACCAACAAGCTGCAATCGATGTTCGGCGCAGCGTCTGCGACGATTGCCTATGCCCGCAAGGGCCATGTCGACCTGAAGAAGCAATTGCCGATGGCGGTCATGGCGGTGGCTGGCGGCGCGATCGGCGCCCTGATCGCAACCATCGTGCCGGGAAGCGTCCTGCGCGCGCTGATGCCGTTCCTTCTGGTGGCAATCGCGCTCTATTTCGCCCTGAAGCCGAACCTGTCGGACGACGATCGCCACCAGCGCATCACGCCATTCCTCTTCGGCATGACCTTCGTGCCGCTGATCGGCCTCTATGACGGCGTCTTCGGCCCGGGCACCGGCTCCTTCTTCATGCTCGCCTTCGTCTCGCTGGCCGGCTTCGGCGTGCTGAAGGCGACAGCCCATACCAAGCTGCTCAATCTCGGCTCCAATGTCGGCGCCTTCATCGTCTTCATGGTCGGCGGGGTCGTGTTGTGGAAAATCGGCCTGATGATGGGCCTTGGCCAGTTTCTCGGCGCCCAGGTCGGCTCGCGCTTTGCCATGAAAAGTGGCGCCAAGCTGATCAAACCGCTGCTGATCGTCACCTGCGTGGCACTGGCCATCAAGTTGCTGCTCGATCCAACCAATCCGATCCGGCTATGGATGGGGTTTTAGGCACGCGACCGCTTTTGATTACCTCCGGCATAATTGCTAGTCTGTTGCCAGCCCGCGATGATCACCCTGCCTGATGAGGGCAAGTGATCAAAAGGAGCATGACAATGAACAATGCAGAGAAAATCGCAGAGCGCTATATCGCCGTGTGGAACGAGACCGATGTCGGCCTACGGTCGCAATTGATTGCCGATACGTTCACGGAAGACACCTCCTATGTCGATCCGCTGATGGCGGCGAGTGGTCCGGTCGAACTGCATGCGCTGGTAGGTGCCGTCCATCAACGTTTCCCCGGCTTCCGCTTCGCGCTGATGGGCAAGCCGGATGGCTATGGTGACCGCCTGCGCTTCTGCTGGAAGCTCGGTCCGGCCGACAATGACGACATGATCAAGGGTACCGATTTCGCGATCGTCGAAAACGGGCGCCTACGCAGCATCAATGGCTTCCTCGATCAGGTGCCGGCGACGGCATGATCACATCGAGCCAAAGCCTGGGCGACATCCTGCGAGAGTGGCGGCGTCGCCGCCACTTGAGCCAGCTGGATCTCGCCCTCGAGGCCGATATATCGCAACGGCACCTGAGTTTCATCGAAAGCGGCAGGGCCTCGCCGAGCCGCGAGATGCTGCTGAGATTGGCCGAGCGACTGGATGTGCCGCTGCGGGAGCGAAATCCGATCCTGCTGGCGGCAGGTTATGCGCCACTTTATCTGCAGCGTCCGCTGGATGACCCCGCCCTCGCCGCTGCGCGACTGACCATTGATCTGATCCTGAAAGGCCATGAGCCGCATCCGGCTCTGGCCGTGGACCGCCACTGGACGCTTGTCGCCGCCAACAATGCGCTATCGCCGTTGCTGGCCGGTGTCGCCGAGCCGGAACTGCTCCGGCCTCCCGTCAATGTCCTGCGGCTCAGTCTGCATCCCGGAGGTCTGGCACCTGCGATCGTCAACTTCAGCCAGTGGCGTCATCATCTGCTGGATCGCCTGCAGCAACAGATTTCCGCAAGTGGTGACCCGGTGCTGAGAGCGCTGCTGATGGAATTGCGCGAACTGCCGCAGCCAGTCGGCCGCGCCGCGGACCACCGCTCTCCCATCCGCGATCACGGCGATATCGCAGTGCCGCTGCAGCTCAAGACCGCAGCCGGCGTCCTGTCCTTTCTGTCGATGACGACCGTGTTCGGAACACCGGTCGACATCACCTTGTCGGAACTGGCGATCGAATCCTTCTTCCCCGCCGATCCCGCAACAGCGGAAATCCTTGCGCGCCTGATGGCAGGGAAAGCGACGACCTAAGGGCGGGCCATCTTTGCGCCATCAGAACTCCACGCCGATCTGCGCCTTGATGCCGGAGCGGAACGGATGCTTGATCAGTTCCATCTCGGTGACCAGATCGGCGATCTCGATCAGCTCGTCCTTGGCGTTGCGGCCGGTGAGTACGACATGCGTCATCTCCGGTTTCTCGTTGGACAGGAAGTCGACCACCTCGGCGATGTCGATATAGTCGTAGCGGATGGCGATATTGATCTCGTCGAGCAGGATCATCGAGTGCGACGGGTCACGGATCAGGTCCTTGGCCTTTTCCCAGGCGGCCTTGGCCATGGCAACGTCGCGGGCTTTGTCCTGCGTCTCCCAGGTAAAGCCCTCGCCCATGGTGTGGAACTGGCAGAGATCAGAAAAATGCTTGAGGATCATGTCCCGCTCACCGGTCGACATTGCCCCCTTGATGAACTGCACCACTGCGCATTTCTTGCCATGGGCGATATGGCGGAAGATCATGCCGAAGGCGGCCGATGACTTGCCCTTGCCCTTGCCGGTATGAACGATCACCAGGCCCTTCTCGCCGGTCTTGGTTGCCATGATCTTGTCGCGCGCGGCCTTCTTCTTGGCCATCTTCTCGGCGTGGCGGGCGAGATCCGCGTCATTGGACATCGTCTCTTCGGTCATGGTGCACTCCCAGAATTATCAAATGTTTTGACGAACCATATGCGCTGCGGCTTGCCGTCGATAGAAGGCAGCCTGCCGATTTCGATAAAGCCTTCGCGCAGGTAGAAGCGCGGCGCCTGGAAATCGAACGTATCGAGATAGATACCGACGAAGCCCTTGGCCCGCGCCATGTCTTCGGCCCGAGACAGGAGCTTGGCGCCAACCCCGAGATTGCGGACATGCGCTGCAACCGCAAGCAGCTTCACATAGAACCAGCCCTGTATCTCGGAGCCG
The DNA here is from genome assembly GCF_918741265.1 of Rhizobium sp. CECT 9324. Classification (NCBI taxonomy): domain Bacteria; kingdom Pseudomonadati; phylum Pseudomonadota; class Alphaproteobacteria; order Hyphomicrobiales; family Rhizobiaceae; genus Rhizobium; species Rhizobium sp. CECT 9324. Next base: position 2,736,639 of record NZ_CAKKMZ010000001.1, read on the forward strand.
ACCAGACCGCCCAGCAAACGTCCATCGCCGTCTTCAGCGCGCAACTGCACGGTTTCGCCGTCGAACGGCTTTTCGAGCCCGCGCGCTGCCTCGTCGAGAATGGCAACGGTTGCGTCGTAAAAATCCTTGTCCTCACCCGCGACGACGCTGATCTGGATCGTATCGGTCATGCGCCACCGTCACCCTTGGGAAGATCGTCGACAATAGTGATCCAGTCGACACGCTCGTCCCAATGCCAATGTTCGAGGATGCCAACCGACTGGCCGTCATCGAGGCTCGCGACATAGAAATCAATCTCGGACGGTCGCCGCTCGGTCTGGAACGACATTGGCGATCCGCATTCGCTACAGAACCCGCGCCGCACGCCGGGTGAAGACGCATAGAAACGCAGGCTGTCGCCGGCAAATGAGGCATCGGCACGCTCGACGGTAAAGAAACTCGTAACCGGCGACGAGGCCGCACGTCGGCAGCTTTCGCAGTGGCAGTGCCCGGCCGTGCGCACCGGTCCCTGGACCTTGAAGCGCACCGCGCCGCACAGGCAATGTCCGGATAAATCAGCCATGGGTCTGCTCTCCTTGTACGATCTCAAGCAGGGAGAATTTGGCCGAATTGCTCTTCGGCGTCCACAGTCCGCGATCGATCGCCTCGATAAGCCGCTCAGACATTTCCCTGAGCGCCGGTGCATTCTTTTCTGCCATGAAGTCGCGCACACGCTCATCCAGCAGGAAGGCCTGGTAGACGGCCTCGAAATGGTGGTCGCGCACGGCGCCGGTCGTGGCTGCGAAGGCAAACATATAGTCCACCGTCGCTGCAATTTCGAAAGCACCCTTGTAACCATGGCGCATCACGCCGTCGATCCACTTGGGATTGACCACGCGGCCACGCACCACCCTGCCGATTTCTTCCTCAAGCGTGCGGATCACCGGCTTTTCCGGGCGTGAGTGGTCGTTGTGGTAGACCACCGGCCGGGCGCCCGAAACCTCTTCAATCGCCGCCGTCATGCCGCCTTCGAACTGGTAGTAGTCGTCGCTGTCGAGCAGGTCATGCTCGCGATTGTCCTGGTTCTGTACCACCGCCTGAACCGTGCGCAGCCTTTCCTCGAACAAGCCGCGTTCGACCTTGCCCTCGGCACCCGCACCATAGGCATAGCCGCCCCAGACCAGATAGGCCTCGGCAAGATCACCGCGCTTTTCCCAGCCTTTTTCGTCGATCAAGGCCTGCAGGCCGGCACCATAGGCGCCCGGCTTGGAGCCGAACACGCGGTAACCGGCCCGCCGTGAAGCGGAGGCTACATCGAGACCGTCGGCGACAAACTGCGCGGTATCGGCCCGCATGCGCGCTGCGATCGGATTATCGCCTTCGTCCTCGTCCAGTGCGCCAACGGCGCGGATCGCCTTGTCGTAGAGGGCGATCTGCTCCGGGAAGGCATCGCGGAAGAATCCCGAAATGCGCAGGGTGACATCGACGCGTGGTCGGCCGAGCAGCGCCTGTGGCAGGATCTCGTAGCCGGTCACCCGCCGCGAGGCCATGTCCCAGACCGGCTTGACCCCAATCAGCGCCAGTGCCTGGGCGATGTCGTCACCACCGGTGCGCATGTTCGACGTGCCCCAGGCCGTCAATCCGAACGACACCGGCCATTCGCCGTGGTCCTGCACGTAGCGCTGGATCAGCAGTTCCGCCGAGGCCTTGCCAAGCTGATAGGCCGCTGGCGTCGGAACGGCACGGCTATCGACGGAGTAGAAATTTCGGCCCGTCGGCAGCACGTCCGGTCGTCCGCGCGTCGGCGCACCGGACGGGCCGGGGGCGACAAAACGGCCATCAAGGCCCTTGAGCAGGCCGACGATTTCGGCGGGACCGGACTTGACGATCGAGGGTTTCAGGCGGGCTTCGATTTCCGCGAGGACCGCTCGGGTTCGCGACCAGTCCGGCGGACATCGGAGATCGCCGGAGACGAAGGCCGCAGCCAGCAGTTCGATGCGTTCGACCGTGTCGCCATTGGTGCGCCAAGGTTGGTCAGTGAGCGGGGCGAGGATTTCTGGGCGCGGTCCGGTCCAGGGGTCGGACATGATGCAGTCGAGGGGGTCGAAGTTGGACTTGTGGGTTACAATACCCCCCTCTGTCCTGCCGGACATCTCCCCCACACGGGGGGAGATCGACAGACCCGAAACGCCTCGCTCGCCGCCGAGGTTTACCAAGGGGTGGGCTTCTGCACCCGTAGCATCTGGATCGGGCGGCTGCACCAGATCGATCTCCCCCCGTGTGGGGGAGATGCCCGGCAGCGCAGAGGGGGGTAAACCTGGATGCAGCCCATCCGCCGCGATCGCCCGCTGCAGGCTCTGATCCCCGCCCTCGCCCAATCCGCGCGGAACACGCGCCAGCGCCACCGTCAGGTCGGTCAACAACCGTCCTTCCGGGGCAAGGCCGAAGATATGCAGTCCGTCGCGGATCTGCATTTCCTTGAGGTCGCAGAGATAGGCGTCGAGCTTTTCCAGCGCCGTCTCTTCCTGCTCGCCCTTGCCGATCCCGGCATCCTGGTCGAGGCCTATATCCCTGACCAAGTCGAGGATCTGCGTCTTCAGCAGCTTCAGCCGACGTGGGTCGCCGCCGGATGCCTCGTAATATTCGTCGACCAACGCCTCCAGATCCTTCAGCGGCCCGTAGCTTTCCGCTCGCGTCAAAGGCGGCGTCAGGTGGTCGATGATGACAGCCGATGTCCGACGCTTGGCCTGCGTGCCCTCGCCCGGATCATTGACGATGAACGGATAGAGATGTGGCAGAGGCCCAAAGATGGCTTCCGGATAACAGGTCTCGCTGAGTGCCAGCGCCTTGCCCGGCAGCCATTCGAGATTGCCGTGTTTGCCCATATGGATCAGCGCATGCGCTGCAAACTGTTTGCGCAGGAAAGCGTAGAAGGCGAAATACCCATGCGGCGGCACCAGATCCGGCGAATGATAGCTTTCCTTCGGATCGATATTGTAGCCGCGCGCCGGCTGGATGCCGACCATGACCCGCCCGAAGCGCATCAACGGCAAGGCGAAGCCGCCGTCGAGGAAGAAGGGATCCGTCTGTGAATCGCCCCAGCGAGCACTCACATCGTCTTGAATCTGTTTCGGAAGCGATTCAAAGAAGACCTTGTAATCGCTGAGTGAAATGACTTCGCGAATGACGCGGCCATCATGCGCTGCATTGGTCGGCCCATCCATCAGCGCCGTGATCAGCGCATCGCCATCGGCCGGCAGCTCTTCCACCTTGTATCCTGCCGCAGCCAAAGCCCGCAGCACCTCGATCGTGCCTGCCGGCGTGTCGAGCCCGACGCCATTGCCGAGCCTGCCGTCGCGGTTCGGATAATTCGCCATGATCAGCGCAATGTTGCGCTCGACGGGCGGCGTTGCGCGCAGCCGCGCCCAGTTGGCGGCAAGCTGCGCGACAAATGCCATGCGCCCCGGATCCGGTTCGTGACTGACAAGATTGGTCTCGACCCGGTCATCGAAGCGGGCCGCCGACTTGAACGAGACGGCACGCGTCAGCACCCTTCCATCGACCTCTGGCAGCGACACGCTCATTGCAAGATCGCGCGCCGACAGCCCCTGGCTCGACGCTTCCCATACCGCTTTCGGTGACGAGGAAAAGATCGCCTGCAGCACCACGGCACCCTGTTCGTCGAGAATGGTCGAGGGATTTTCTGATCCCGGCGCCGAGACGGCAAAACCGGTCATGTTGATCACCACCTCCGGCGGCACGTCACCAAAGACAGCCCGCAGTGTCTCGACCGAGACCTGGTCCTTCAGGCTGGAAACGAACACCGGCAGCACGCGCAACCCTTCCGCCTGCAACGCCTCGATCATCGCCTCGACCGGTTTCGTCTCGCCGCTCTGGACAAGCGCGCGGTAGAAGCATATGGCCGCGACGGAGGGTGGTGCAGGGGCGCGCTCTGCCTGCACATCCTGCCACTCCGCAATACCGATCGCGCCCCTGCCTGGCCACCAGATGCCGGCTTTCAGCAAGGGACGTGCCGGCTCCGGCTTGTCGCCATTCGATAGCATCGCTTCCGCATAACCAACGAAATGCGCCGTATTGCGGTCGCCGCCTTCGGTCAGGTAGCGCCACAGTGCCGAACGGTCGCCATCCGTGCACAGACTGAACGGATCAAGCCCAGCATCGGGCTTGTCATCGCCGGGCAGCGTCACGATCAACGCCCCCTTGGCGCGCGCCGCGGCCGTCAGCGCCTCCAGCGCATAGTGGAAATAACTGGCGCCACCGAGCGCCCTGACGATGATCAGTTTCGCGTGGCGTGCCGTGCGTTCGACATAGGTATCGACCGACATCGGATGCTTGAGCGCCATCAAACTGGCAAGGCGCCAGCTCGACCCGGACCCCGCCGCTGCGACGGCCGTAGCCACCGCCGACAGTTCTGTGTCGGCGGCAGACAGAAACAGGATTTCGCCAGGCGACTGCCCAAGATCGATCGCTTCGTCTCCGTCGGCAATCGAGCCTTTCTGGGCGAGAAGAAGATGCATTACAGGGCGCCTTCCGTGATCGATGCGATAGCCGATACCCCCCTCTGGCCTGCCGGCCATCTCCCCCTCAAGGGGGGAGATCGCAAACGGATAGCTCTCGCCTTAAAACGGCACCCCCTCATTTCCACGCCACACCTTACAGGACGCGCAAGGCATGCGATCAGCGGATCTCCCCCCTTGAGGGGGAGATGGCCGGCAGGCCAGAGGGGGGTGCTGTCGCGGGTCATCTGTCTATTCTTCTGATGTCAGGCCGCCGCAGCCTGCACGGCTTCGACAACCGCGCCGAAATCCCATTCATGCAGGCCGATCACGACAAGGCGGGTCTCGCGCTTTTCGCCAGAAGTCCATGGCCGGTCGAAATAGGTTTCGATCCGTGTGCCGACAGCCTGGATGACGAGCCGCATAGGCTTGCCGGGCACGTCGATGAAGCCCTTGAGACGCAGGATATCATGGCTCTCGATCACCGGCTTCAGGCGATCGACGAAGGCCGCCGGATCGGCAATCGAACCGAGCTTCAGGACGAAGCTCTCGAATTCGTCATGGTCATGATGATGGTCATGTGCCGCGCCGCTTTCGTGCAGCGCCTCATGTTCCAGTTCGTGATGCGACTTGCGATTGTCGATATCGTCCTCGGTACCGGCACCGATGCCCAGCAGCACCAGCGAAGAGACCTCGCCATTGCGTGCTTCGACCATCGCCGGCTTGCGCTTCACCCGGCCGGTCACCTCGGCGCGAACGGCGGCGATGGCGGCGGCATCAAGCAGGTCGGTCTTGTTCAAGACGATCAGGTCGGCGCAGGTCAGCTGGTCCTCGAAAAGTTCTTCGATCGGGCTCTCGTGATCGAGGCTTTCATCCTCGGCCCGAGCCGCATCAACCTTGTCGTGATCATCGGCGAACCGGCCGGCGGCAACGGCTGCGCTGTCGACGACGGTGATGACGCCATCGACGGTAACGCGCGTGCGGATATCCGGCCAGTTGAACGCGGCGACCAGCGGCTGCGGCAGCGCAAGTCCAGAGGTCTCGATGACGATGTGGTCCGGCTTCACGTCGCGCTCAAGCAGCCTCTGCATCGTCGGAATGAAATCGTCGGCGACCGTGCAGCAGATGCAGCCATTGGTCAGCTCGATAATGTCGTCTTCGGTGCAATTGTCGGCACCGCAGCCCTTCAGCACGTCGCCATCGACGCCAAGATCGCCGAATTCATTGATGATCAGAGCGATCTTCTTGCCATTGGCATTCATCAGCATGTTGCGGATGATCGTGGTCTTGCCCGCGCCGAGGAAGCCGGTGATCACGGTGGCGGGAATTTTCTGCTGCAACATGGTTCAACCCTTCATTTTCAGCGGCAATCCGGCCGCGACGAAATACACGTCCGCAGCCTGGGCTGCGATCATCTGGTGAAGCCGTCCGACATGGTCGCGAAAATCGCGCGCCATCCGGTTTTCCGGCACGATGCCGAGGCCGACTTCATTGGAAACAAACACGACCCGGGCTTTCAACGACGGCAGCAGGTCCGCGAGTGCGCAGCTCTCTGCAGCAACATCACGTCCCTCCTCCATCATCAGATTGGTGACCCAGAGCGTCAGGCAATCGACCAGCACCACCCGGCCGGGATCGTCGATCCGCGCCAGCATGCCGACAAGGTCGAGCGGCTCTTCATGTGTGGTCCAGCCATGGCTGGCGCGATCGTGCTTATGGGCTTCGATACGCGCGCCCATCTCGTCATCCCAGGCGCGACCGGTGGCGAGGTAGTTGAGCGCAAGGCCGCTGTCGCGGCAGATTTGTTCGGCAAAGCGCGACTTACCGGAACGAGCGCCACCCAGGACAAAAACGGAAGAATCAACGGACTGCATGATTCAGACATGCTCCGCAATACGGGAGCAGGAGAACGGCGTGACCGACAAAATGCCGTCGCCAAGCAGACCAGGCCGGTACGCATCCCGAACCGGATGCACCGTCCCGCGCGACCATGAGGTCCCGCAGAAATCAAACGTCGCCACGACAACCTCCGTGCTGGCGCCGGGGATCTCTCCCCATAAATTGGGCCTTCTCGGCCCGTCACGGACGGCAGGTCTCCTGGCTCGCAGCTGCCGGCGAAAACGCCAACGGATCCTCCTCGCCTTCCCAGGGCTTGAGGCAGTCGCGAAAAGGCGGACGATTCGTAGATAAAGAGGCGTCCAACCCCGGCTGATCGCGCTGCCACCCCAGTGGCTTTTCCGGTTTCCTGCATCCAGCACCGACCGCACCTGCGATCCGTCATGCCTTCGGCACCAAAACCGGATGGAAAACCCTCGCTGCTCTACAGTCGCGGGGTCGGCTGCGTTTGGCAGTCCCGGTCTGGGTCCCTGCCTCCGCATTCCCTTTTGCTTTCCAGGCCACACTTCTGTCGCCCGAAAACCATCCAGGTCAAAGGATTAGGCCGTGACTTGCGGCAAGTCAATCAAGACCGGCCGCGCATCAACGGCTATTGACGAAATTCGGGATTGGCAGGTCAGGACTAGGGCGCCAGGCACTCGGCATCCGTGACCGGATCGCATTGTCCGTCAAGCCGAACAGACCCACGGGCTCCCTGCTCCACCGGGCCACCTTGCGCCGGCGCGTTGCGGGCTTTTGCCTTTGGCGGCTGAACCACGGGAGCCACAATCACCGGAGCAACGATTTCCGCCGGCAAGGGAACCGGAACTGCGTCAACGACGGGCGTAGGCGTAGCCGCCGCAACCGGTGCTGCAGTGCGTAGCGGCGGCGGCGTGACAGCAGCCGCAACGGCAGGAGCGGGATCGCTCGCAAACCGCGTCGACATCGTCTTCGGCGGCCGCACCGTCCTGATCCGTGGCACAGTCAGCGAAAAGGCAAAACGGATTCGGGCGGCGATTTCTTCGGCCAGCGGCTCGCGGCCAAAGCGCGGATCATTGGTCGGGCTATTGACGGTAAAGGTTCCGGCGGCAACCGGCTCGCCGATCTCGATCGACGCAGCCGTGACGGTAAAGCGCACTTGCTCGAAATAGCGCCGGGCATTCAGGCCGGTTCCGAACTTGTCGATCTTGACCAGCAGTACGACGCGCTCGGCGTCAGCCGGCGGCCGGGTCGAGGCAATCGCCGCCGCAACCCGCCGATCGATGCCCTTGATCAGATCGTATGGAACGCTTGCATCGGCCATCACTGTTACGTCGCGCACATAGTAGACGAGCGGTCGACGAATACGGTTTTCCCCGGACAGGGAACAAGCGGACAGGACGAGGAGGAGCCCGAGCGCAAAAGCGATGCGGAAACTGCGAGCAACCATCTGGACAACCCCGACGCGGTGATTCTAACCCGTCCGAGCATTGGTCGATTATGGTTAGCCCTTCGTTAATCCTGACTGTCGAGGGCAGCAAACAGCGATGCTGCGGCGGCTATTTCACTGTAGCGCGCCGCGCGACGGGCGTCAGCCTCCTCGTCGCTGCCCCAGTGCTCGATCGTCCAGTCTTCATCGAGATGGGCAAGGTCCCACACCGTATCAAGATCGAAGGCACCATCGGCAAAAGCCAGCGCCAGGATCGAAGAACCGGCAAGCGTCGTCACGACATGCAGACAGGACAGACGGAAGGCTTCCCGGTAGCGTTCAAGACCGGCCGCATAGGCTTGAAGCGCCTGATCCGGCTGTTCCTGGTGGATCACGCCTTCCGCCAGGATGAAATGGGCCTGATGCGCTTGCGCAACCCAGGCCAGAACGGGATCCCAGCGGTTCGCTTGCCGGTCGACAAGCTCCTGCGGGCTATCGGCGCGGTAGCACAAAAGGTCACTGCCGGCAAAACGCACGATCTCGTCGAACACTTCGGAAAGGTTGAGGCTGACAGCATCGATCGCGGTATTGGCAAGCTTGGTGATCGGCATCGTTGCCGGATTGATCACCTGATCCTGCGCCGCCCATTCGGCAGAAACCAGTTCGGCCGCCTCCTGCGTCGGCAAACGCAGAGTATTCTTGGCGGGCGTCTTCACCGGTTTTCCGTCGAGATGGATCGCAAATCCCTCCCCGTCGGCGGAAATCGACACGGTCGTGTAGAACCGCTTCGGCAACGGCCGTTTCATTTGGATCTGCGCCCGGCGCACCGGATCGGCATCGCTCTGTTCCGGAATGAACGTGCCGGAAATGGCGCTGAGCTCGTCACGCATGATTAGGGTCCTCAGTGGATATAGGCGAGAAGATCAGCCGGGCGGTCGACGACCGCATCGGCACCGGCTTTCCAGAGTTCATCGACCGAGGCATAGCCCCAGGAGACGCCGATGGCGGTCGCGCCTGCAGCCTTGGCCATCTGCATGTCGAACACGGCATCGCCAATGACGATCGTCTCATACGGTGCAATCCCCGATTCGTCACAGCATTCCGTCACCATCGCCGGGTGCGGCTTCGACGGGCAGTCATCGGCCGTGCGGCAGAACTGGAAATGCGGCGCAAAGCCGTGGCCTTCCAGGACCATGGCCAGCCCGCGTCGCGACTTTCCCGTGACCGAACCCAAGACAACATCGTCTCGGGCGGCCAGCGTGTCGATCACGCTGCGGATACCGTCGAACAAAGGCTCTTCAAAACCGCTGTCGCGACGGACGTCACCGAAGATCGACTTGTAGTAGGTCGCCATCGCGACCGCCTCGTCATCGGCATGCGGCTTGCCGTCCATGCGGGCAATGGCAATGTCGAGCGTCAGGCCAATGATCGCCTTGGTCTCGGCGACCTCAGGTTCGCGCTTGCCGAATTGCAGGAAAGTCCGGCGCATCACCTCATGGATCAAGCCGACGCTATCGACCAGCGTGCCGTCGCAATCGAACAGGACCAGCTTCATTCGTGATCTTCCCGCTCACCCGACGCCATGTCGAAGCCGAACAGGTTCCAGGTCTGCACCATATGCGGCGGCAGAGGCGCCGTCACCTTCAGGCGTCCGCCATCCGGATGCGGGATGTCGATATGCCGGGCGTGCAGATGCAGGCGCTTCTGCACGCCGCCAGGGAAGTCCCAGTTGTGATCGTCGTCGAAATATTTCGGATCGCCGATGATCGGATGTCCCATATGCAGGGCATGCACGCGCAGCTGGTGGGTACGGCCGGTATAAGGCTCCATCTCCAGCCAGGCGAATGTATGCGCCGCCGTCTCCAGAACGCGGTAATAGGAGATCGCGTGATCGGCACCGTCCTCGCCATGTTTGCAGACGCGCATGCGGTCGCCCTCATCGGTCTGGTCCTTGACCAGCCAGGTCGAGATCTTGTCACTCTGCTTGCGCGGCACGCCCTTGACCAGCGCCCAATAAGTCTTCTTGGTATCGCGCTCACGGAAGGCGGCAGTCAGCTTCTGCGCTGCACCGCGGGTCTTGGCCACCACCAGAACACCGGACGTGTCGCGGTCGAGGCGATGCACGAGGCGCGGCTTCTCGCCCTTCTTGCTGGTCCAGGCTTCGAGCATCTTGTCGATATGGCGCACAAGGCCGGAACCGCCCTGCACGGCAAGGCCCGCCGGCTTGTTCAGCACGATGACCTTTTCGTCTTCATGCAGCAGCATGCGCGACAGGAGTTCACCGTCTTCGGAATGCTTGAGATCGTGCGAGCCGATCGGACCGGATTTGACCTTGAGGTCGACGTCGAGCGGCGGAATGCGAACCACCTGCCCTGGCTGAACGCGTGCATCGGTCTTCACCCGGCCACCATCGACGCGCACCTGGCCGGAGCGCAGAAGTTTCTGCAACGGGCCGAAGCCAAGCCCCGGGAAATGCACCTTGAACCAACGGTCCAGGCGCATGCCGGCCTCGTCGGCTGCCACGGTGATATGTTCGATGCCTGCCATGATATTCAGAACTTTCTTTGTCGCCACAGGCCCTGCCTGCGCCTTTTTATGTGCGCTTTAGAGCATTTCGCCGCAATATGGAAACAGGAAAACCGATTAGCCGAAGCTGCGCGCCAGGCCAAGGCCCAGCACTGCTGCTCCGATCGACAGGATGACACTGGCAGCGACATAGACAAGCGGCATCACCAAGGCACCCCGTTCGGCCAGCACAATGGCGTCCAGCGTAAACGCCGAGAATGTGGTGAAGCCGCCCAGAACGCCGGTAATCAGCAGCAGTCGCAAGGCATCCGAAGCGCCGAAGCGCACCATGACCACATGCGACAGAAGGCCGATCGCAAACGAACCCACGATATTGACCGTCAACGTTCCCCACGGGAAGTTCGGCCCCATCAGTCGCAAGGCCGCCATACCGGTCAGATAGCGCAAAACAGACCCGATGGCGCCGCCAAGCGCAACCAACACCATATGATACATCGACAACTCCAGGCGTCTTAGAGAGCCGCCCGCATTACCGGACCTACGAGGTCACTGGACGGCCGCTTTCAGAAATTCTGTAGTGAACGTAGCAAGCGCAGTCCAGTCGGTAAATTGATGGTCCTGACTGACATCTGTCGATGCCCTCTCGCGCGCCGCCATGCGTCGCATCATCCAGCGCTTGAAGAAATCATACTCACTGTAGCGCAGTGCTCCGGCCGCGTGATGCACCATGCCGGGCCGCCAATGCGTTTCTGCAAACAGGCTGCCTGCGAAATCCTGCGCCTCCTGCCGCTCTTCCTCCAGCTCGCTTCGGATCAACAGCGAAACAGACACAAAGGCCGTCGGGATCGATTTCAACCAATCAGCTTCGCGACGGACGAAGCCGACGAAGGGATCCGGGTAGCGCCCTGCATGCACCGGCGCGCAAAGGATCGCGGCCTGGGGATGATCAACGCCGTATTCGACCATCTCCCCGACATTGAACAACAAGGCCCGGTGACCATGTTTTTCGATCTCCGCAGCGATCGCCTCAGCAATCTTGCGTGTCTGCCCCTCGATGCTGACATAGCCAACCAGAACAATCATTCCACCCTCCCGCAAAGCGCTTTAACTAGGCGCCTTCGAATTGTTGAACCTTGTAACAGACCCAACAGAGCAGATTCTTGATCTAGCACAAATGCCGCTGTTTACGGCCTTTTTCGCCGCATGACACAACCATGGCATTTTATTAAAAACACGTCATTCGATTTAAAGATGCAGAGATATCCGTGCTTTATGATCAAGTGGTAAAGTAATATCTGGATGTAACCCATGACACAGGTCGTGACAGTCTCTGCTACCACCGCCGCCTACGCAATGGAGCCGATCAAGCCGCAGCAGCGGGTGACCGGATCAAGCCATGCGGAGGAGACCACCCGCCTTCTCGCTGAAAAGGCGGCGAAAGGTGAAGACTTCAAGCTGAGGGCAATGGTCAGCATTGTCCAACCTCCAGCGCTTGCGCTCTATTTTCTGACGGCGAGCCAACAGAAACTGGAACAGGCAACGCTGAAGGAAACCATCTCGGCTTATCGGAGTTCGGTCGCCTGACCGCAACTCTGCTCTCCCCAATTGCAAAACCGCGGCCAATGACTGGCCGCGGTTTGCTTTTTCGAGGATCTGTCTGAGCGTGGCTGGCCTTTCAGCTCAGTTGGACCTGGCCGGGCCGATCGGCAGAACGACATCGACACTGCCCGCCTTCTGAAATGTCAGCGTCACCGGAACCGTCGCACCGTCGCGGAAAGGCTCGCTGATCTTGAAGAACATCAGATGCAGACCGCCGGGCTTCAATTCCACCGACTGACCGGCGGGGACCTTGATCCCATCCGGCAGCTGCCGCATCTTCATCACGTCATTGACCATCGCCATTTCGTGCAACTGAACTTCACCCGCATTGGGAGACGTTGCGGAAACTAGCACGTCGTCTTCAGCACCCTTGTTGGTGATGGTGATAAAGCCGCCGCCAACCGGCTGGCCCGGCAACATCGCCTTGGTGAAACCGCCCGACAATTCCAGATCACCGAGGGTCACGGTATCGAATCCACCTGGATTGACGGCGGCGGCATGGTCACCATGGCCCGCATGCGCATCATGCCCGGCATGGGCACCGGTTGCCGGAGCACCATGGCCGGCATGTTCATCCGCACCCTCGGTCGCAGAAATCTTCAGAACCGGAGCCGGGCTCTTCAGATCATGCGGGTCCTGACCGGCTGCGGCGATATCGGTCCAGGCAACAGTGGCGTCGGTGCCGCACAATTGAACGGTCGGGAAAGCCAGACCGGTTTCCGGATCAGCGGCAGCCACCTTCCCGTAGATCGTGAACGTGTCGTAGAATTCATCCGGCAGATTGCCGTTCTTGAAGCGGATCTCGACCGGACCGGATGTCACCGCCTCGCCGTGATTATCATACGAATTCTGATAGTCGCCAGAGATGACTTCGATTTCCCAGCCGGCCTTGGGCTGTGGCTTGGCCGAAATGAACCCTTCCGGCAGCTTGATCTGCACCTCGTTGGTCGCCATGCCGTCACAGCCATGTGGCACCTGCAGGGTCGCGGCAACATAGGCGCCGACGGCCGTCGGTGGATTGGCGAAACTGGCATGGGCAAAGGCAGCGCTGGTCGAAACGAGGGAAGCGAGCGCCGTTGTGGCAATAAGCATGGTCTTCATGGTGTGTCTCCCGGCCACGGCCCATCTCTTGCGGCGCGCGTGGCATCTCATCTGATCAAAGGTCGATTGAAAATCGGATCAGGCGATGGCCGGTGGCCCGCGTGACCGCGGCTCTTCAACTGGCGCGAAGACGTATTGCGCCGTGGCATGCTCGAAGGCCGAGATCAGGCTCGGGAAAGCGCGCAACAACCAATGATCTTGATCAGGCGTCGGCAGCAGAACCGTGGAGGCAAGCCGGCACACGTCGCAGCCGGTGCCAAAGACATCATGCTTGACGGCCGTGTCGCTGACACAGATATCGGCAAAACTGCCGTCCGGCAGTTGATAGGCGGCAGAGATGAAGGGCGAGCCCATTGCCTGCGGCGCCTTGTGGGCGAAACCGAGAGACAGGAAAGCCACGGCGCAGATCATGCGCAGTGCAACACTCCAGATCCGTCCCCCGTGCAATCTCATCAATCCACTCCGATATGCGTTGCATAACGTCATGCGGTTCGGATGCCAAGACGCAACTTGCCGCATCCGAAATCCATATCTTGAAACCGCAGGTCCCGCTTGGGCCGATTGCTGCAAATGACGCTGGCGCGACAAATATTTGTTTGCTGGCGACGTTTGCCTCTTGCCAAGCAACCGCCGCCCCCGATAATGGCATTCACGACCTTGTTGGGAGAAGCCGGTTCAATCCGGTGCCGAAGGAGCAACCGCCCCGGAAACTCTCAGGCAAAAGGACCACAAGGCGTCGACTGGACTCTGGAGAGAGGTCTGTTTCCAAAGCAGATCGCGCCGAAGGGATAACAATCTCAGGCACAAGGACAGAGGGGGCTCATGACACCGGCACAACCGTGCCTAGACTTGAGCAAGCGCGAGCGCGCGATACCGGAGACGCCCCTTGGACGATCACACCGCACTGAAACGCACCCCCCTTTACGATCTTCACGTTTCGCTTGGCGCCAAGATGGTACCCTTCGCCGGCTATGACATGCCGGTGCAATATCCGGCCGGCGTGCTGAAGGAACATCTGTTCACCCGCTCCGATGCCGGATTGTTCGACGTATCGCATATGGGACAGGTCCTGTTGACGCCGAAGTCCGGCAAGGTCGAGGATGCAGCCCTTGCGCTCGAAACCCTGGTGCCGGTCGATATTCTTGGCCTCAAGCCCGGCCGCCAGCGCTACGGCTTTTTCACCAATGACAGCGGCGGCATTCTCGACGACCTGATGATCACCAATCGCGGCGACCATCTGCTCGTCGTCGTCAACGCCGCCTGCAAGGACGCGGACGTCGCCCATATGAAGGCGCATCTGTCCGACAACTGCACGGTCGAACTGCTCGAAGATCGCGCGCTGCTGGCGCTACAGGGGCCGCGCGCCGAAGCGGTCCTCGGTGAACTCTGGGCCGGCGTCTCCGGCATGAAATTCATGGATGTCCGCGAAATCCCGCTGCTGGACGTCGACTGTATCGTGTCACGCTCGGGCTATTCCGGCGAAGACGGTTTCGAAATCTCCGTTCCCAACCACAAGGCGGTCGCGCTCGCCAAGGCACTCCTGTCGCATCCGCATTGTGCCCCGATCGGCCTTGGCGCCCGAGATAGCTTGCGTCTTGAAGCCGGCCTCTGCCTTTATGGCAACGACATCGACACCACCACGACCCCGATGGAAGGTGCCATCGAATGGGGCATCCAGAAAGTGCGCCGCAAGGGCGGCGCCCGCGAGGGCGGCTTCCCGGGGGCAGACCGCATCCTCGGCGAACTGGAAAATGGCGCATCCCGCCGCCGTGTCGGCCTGAAACCCGACGGCAAGGCACCGGTGCGCAGCCATGTGAACCTCTATGCCGACGCCGAGGGCAAGACCGAGATCGGCGAAGTCGCCTCGGGCACCTTTGGCCCGACCGTCGAGGGGCCCGTCGCCATGGCCATGCTGCCAATGGCCTACACCGCATCCGGCACCCAGATCTTTGCCGAGGTGCGCGGCAAGTATCTGCCGCTGACGGTGGCGGATCTGCCTTTTGTTACGCCGACTTACAAGCGGTGAACACCATGATGGCTGTGCCAGCCGTTACCCCCCTCTGCCCTGCCGGGCATCTCCCCCACAAGTGGGGAGATCGGCAAGCGGCAAGGCTGCGCCCAATTGAAACGGACAATGCGTGGGGAATTCGGTGCGCCTATCCCATCTCCCCACCTGTGGGGGAGATGGCCGGCAGGCCAGAGGGGGCGACTTGCTCCCTACACAAAAGAATTAAACCAACATATTTCACGAGAGGAACGAACCATGCTGAAATTTACCGCTGAACACGAATGGCTGAAGATCGAAGACGGCGTTGCCACCGTCGGCATCACCACCCATGCCGCCGGCCAGCTCGGCGATCTGGTCTTTGTCGAACTGCCTGAAGAAGGCGCAACCTTCGACAAGGACGCCGTTGCAGCGACCGTCGAAAGCGTCAAGGCCGCGTCCGACGTCTACTGCCCGCTTGCCGGCGAAATCACCGCATTCAATCAGGCCATCGTCGATGACCCATCGCTGGTCAATTCCGATGCAGAAGGCGCAGCCTGGTTCTTCAAGCTGAAGCTCGCCAACCCGGCTGATGCCGACGCCCTGCTCGACGAAGCAGCCTACAAGGAGCTGATCGCCTGATGTCGACCTCGACCGAATTTCAGTTCACCGATTACGACCCCTACGATTTCGCCAATCGCCGCCATATCGGCCCCTCGCCGGCCGAGATGACGGAGATGCTGAAGGTCGTCGGTTATCCGACACTCGACGCATTGATTGATGCCACCGTCCCGTCGTCGATCCGCCAGCAGGTGCCGCTCACCTGGGGCAAGGCAATGACCGAGCGCGAGGCGCTCGACAAGTTGCGCGAGACCGCCAACAAGAACAAGGCGCTGACCTCGCTGATCGGCCAGGGTTATTACGGCACGATCACGCCGCCGGTGATCCAGCGCAACATCCTGGAAAACCCGGCCTGGTACACGGCTTACACGCCCTATCAGCCGGAAATCAGCCAGGGCCGCCTCGAGGCGCTTTTGAACTTCCAGACCATGGTCTGCGACCTGACCGGCCTCGACGTGGCGAACGCCTCCCTGCTCGATGAAGCGACGGCTGCCGCTGAAGCTATGGCGCTCTGCCAGCGCAGTGCCAAGACCAAGGCGACCGCGTTTTTCGTCGACGAAAACTGCCATCCGCAGACCATCGCCGTCATCCAGACCCGTGCCGAACCGCTCGGCTGGACGGTCATCGTCGGCAATCCCTTCACCGATCTCGACCCGGTCGATGTCTTCGGCGCGATCTTCCAGTATCCGGGCAGCAACGGCCAGGTCAGCGACTTCTCCGGCCTGATCGCCCGCCTGCACCAGACCGGTGCGCTCGCCGCCGTTGCCGCCGATCCCTTGGCGCTGCTGCTGCTGAAGTCGCCGGGCGAAATGGGCGCCGACATCGCCATCGGTTCGACCCAGCGCTTCGGCGTTCCGGTCGGCTATGGCGGCCCGCATGCGGCCTTTATGGCGGTCAAGGATGCGATCAAGCGCTCGATGCCCGGCCGCCTCGTCGGCGTTTCGGTCGACAGCCGCGGCAACCGCGCCTACCGTCTCAGCCTGCAGACCCGCGAGCAGCATATCCGCCGCGAAAAGGCGACATCGAACATCTGCACGGCGCAGGTCCTGCTCGCCGTCATGGCCTCGATGTATGCCGTTTTCCATGGTCCGCAAGGGCTGAAGGCCATCGCCCAGCAGGTGCACCAGAAGACAGTGCTGCTCGCCAAGGGCCTTGAAAAGCTCGGCTATACGGTTGAGCCTGAAACGTTCTTCGACACGATCACCGTAGAAGTCGGCCACATGCAGGGCCTGATCCTGCGTGCGGCGGTCGCCGAAGGCGTCAACCTGCGCAAGGTCGGCGAAACCCGGATCGGCATCGCGCTCGACGAACGCACCCGTCCGGCAGTCCTCGAAGCCGTCTGGCGCGCCTTTGGCGGCAAGTTCGAAGTCGACGATTTCAAGCCGGATTACCGCCTGCCGAAGGATCTGCTGCGCACCAGCGACTACCTCACGCATCCGATCTTCCACATGAACCGCGCCGAAAGCGAGATGACCCGCTACATCCGCCGTCTGTCGGACCGCGATCTGGCGCTCGACCGGGCGATGATCCCGCTCGGCTCCTGCACGATGAAGCTGAATGCGACAGCCGAAATGCTGCCGATCACCTGGCCGGAATTCTCCGACATCCATCCCTTCGCCCCGGCCGACCAGACACTGGGCTACAAGGAGATGATCGATGACCTGTCGGAAAAGCTCTGCGCCGTCACCGGCTACCATGCGATTTCGATGCAGCCGAATTCGGGTGCCCAGGGCGAATATGCCGGTCTCCTGACGATCCGCAACTACCACCTCGCCCGTGGTGATGCACATCGTACCGTCTGCCTGATCCCGACATCTGCACATGGCACCAACCCGGCCTCGGCCCAGATGGCCGGCATGCTGGTCGTCCCGGTAAAGTCGAAGGAAAACGGTGACGTCGATCTCGACGATTTCCGCGCCAAGGCGGAGCATCATGCGGCAAACCTCTCCTGCTGCATGATCACCTATCCGTCGACGCACGGCGTGTTCGAGGAAACGGTGCGCGAGATCTGCGAGATCACCCACAGCCAAGGCGGCCAGGTCTATCTCGATGGCGCCAACATGAATGCCATGGTCGGCGTCTCACGCCCCGGTGACATCGGCTCCGACGTCTCCCACCTCAACCTGCACAAGACCTTCTGCATTCCGCATGGCGGCGGTGGCCCGGGCATGGGTCCGATCGGCGTCAAGGCGCATCTGGCGCCCTACCTGCCCGGCCATGTCTCGACCGACGGCCGTCCGGGTGCAGTCTCTGCCGGACCGTATGGTTCGCCGTCGATCCTGCCGATCAGCTGGTCCTACTGCCTGATGATGGGTGGCGAAGGCCTGACCCAGGCGACCAAGGTGGCGATCCTCAATGCCAACTATATCGCAGCAAGGCTGACCGGCGCCTATGACGTGCTCTACACCTCGGCTTCCGGCCGCGTGGCACATGAATGCATCATCGACACCCGCCCGCTGAACGTGTCGGCCGGTGTCAGCGTCGACGATGTCGCCAAGCGCCTGATCGACTGCGGCTTCCACGCGCCAACCATGAGCTGGCCGGTGGCCGGAACCCTGATGATCGAGCCGACGGAGTCCGAGACCAAGGCGGAGATCGACCGTTTCTGCGAGGCGATGCTGGCGATCCGCGAGGAAGCCCGTGCCATCGAGGACGGCCGGATGGACAAGACCAATAACCCGCTGAAGAACGCCCCGCACACGGTGGAAGACCTCGTCGGCGAATGGACACGTCCCTATAGCCGCGAACAGGCCTGCTACCCGCCGGGCGCATTCCGCGTCGACAAGTACTGGTCCTCGGTAAACCGCGTTGACAATGTCTATGGCGACCGCAACCTCGTCTGCACCTGCCCGCCGATGGAGGACTATGCGGAAGCGGCCGAGTAAATTCGGAAAAACACTGGCCATCGCGTCACGGATGTCTCTTGAGGCAAACTCGTCGCGATGGCCGCCAAGGAAAGACACGCCAACCAAGCAGATCGGCACCCAACCGAGGCCGATTTTTAAGTTCTAGCGATCCATGCGGTGTTTTCTCTGGAGGATGCTGGGTTAAGTGGTGGGGGCGATTGCAACCTCCACCATTTCACGGCTGACTAACGGCCAAACAAGGCTCGCCGGCCGGTAGTTTGCCTTCACTTGACCTCGCTTTCCGAATCCCGCAACAGTCCTGACCGGATGCAGGCCAAGATCACCAAGCGAGGTAGTGAAGTGTCGTTAAGAGAAACATTTTTTCAACTTGGAACACTTTGCGACAAGTTCGAGCATTACCTTCCGCTGTACGAAAAGTGGTTCGGCAAGTTCGTAAATCGCGCCCCACGCATTCTGGAAGTCGGCGTGCAGTTCGGCGGTAGCGCCGAGATGTGGTACAAGTATTTCGGCCCCGAGACGGAGATCGTCGGCATCGACATCGCACCGCGCAGTGCTGGCACCAGCTTCCTGAAAGTTATACAGGGCGACCAGGGCAGCACGGCATTCTGGGACGAAATTGCCAGGACCTACGGCGAAGGCTATTTCGACATCATCATCGATGACGGAAGCCATGACAACGTCCACCAGATCGTTACGCTGCAGAAGACCTATGGCCTGCTGCGCGATGGCGGTGTCTACTGGTGCGAGGACGTGCACACCAGCTACTACAAGAATGTCCGGGTTCAGGGCGGCGGTCTGCGCAATCCCGAAAGCTTCATCGAATTCTCCAAGCAGATCATCGATGTGATCAACGAGAAGCACACGAAATTCGCCATCGGCGTCGGCAAGACACCAGCAGGCCCGCATGTCGATCCGCAACTTCTTTCGCTGTTCCGCAAAGTTCAGGGCGTGCATTTCTACGACAGCATTGTCGTCCTGGAAAAGGGCGAGCCGCTCAAGTTCAACCGGATCAATTCCGCGCCGAACATGGCCTACAACAGAATAGACAATCCCCAGGCAGAAGAATTCACGCAGGACTAGTTTCCGACGTTCCTTGTCTGTGATCAGATTTTGGAGAGCGCCATCGTAGTCGATGGCGCTCTTTTTTTTGCGCATCGATATGTTTCGCAATGATGCTCTGGTCCGAGGCCGGTATAGACGTGATTGTGGCCTTCGGATTTGCTGAAAGGACCCTCGTCTTCCGCTGTGCCCAGCTCGGATCGGCGCGCTTCGACTTGCATTGCGATTGCGGTCCGCCACCCATCAGGTCCAGTTATACGCAAGTTTCAGGCAGCATTACTGTCCTCATCGAGAATCGTATGAGGTTATCATGGCTCTTGCCGCCGAAATGCCAATGCCGCCGCTGACCGTCGAGTGGCTGACCACGCGCACCTTCGATTTTCGCGCCGAGCCAAAGGGGCAGACGATCAGCGACAGGCTGGTATTTCATCCGAATGGTTTCATCGTCGGCTACAATCATCCCAACGAAGCCTATTGGGATCTCGACGGCAACGACCTGTTGATCATTGACCTTCAGGGCATGACCACCTGCCGGTTGTCTTTCCTCGGTGACAGCAGCGGCACGCCCTGCCTCGCGGGCAATTTCATTAGCCCGTGGGACAACTACGCGACCACGGCCACCCGGCATATCCTGACGCCGAATGCTTCCGACCTGCACACACATATCCAGAGCTTCGACCTGTTCGACACGCTGGTGGCGCGCCGTTGTTTCGGGCCGCTGGAAATCTTCCGGCGTGTCGAGGAAAAAAGCGGCGTCGCCAATTTCGCCACCCGCCGTCATCTCGTCGAGATGAGCATGTTCGGGCGCCGCAACTATGGCCTCGACGACATCTATGATCTGCTGATCCAGGAAAAGACGCTGACCGACAGCCAGGCCAAGATGGTCAAGCTGATGGAACTCGACGAGGAATGGGACAATCTGTTCCCGATGAAACAGGTCACCGCATTCGTCAATCCGGACGACATCATCATTTCCGACATGTACCTGCCGCAGTCCTTTGTCGAACGTGTCGTCCGCGAGAAATGCGGCCTGAACAACAAGGTCTATCTGAGCAACTACGGCAAGCATCACCGCATCATCTGGCCATCGATCAAGCAGGAATACAAACTCCGCGCCCATTACGGCGACAACCAGAATGCCGACATCAAGGGCGCGGCCGAATTCGGCATCCCGGCGACCTATGTCAGCCTGTCCAAATGGGACAGGACCGAGGAAATCCTGCACGAAGCGAGCCTCGGCCCCTATGCCCATGCCCTGCGGGAGACGCGCCTCCAGACTTTTCATCGCAATGCGCAGGTGCGCAATGCACTGCAGGCGCAGACCAGCATCAATATTCCGCTGATGCTGCTGGGTACCTTCTGGCTGCGCCATCAGGCCGACACGTTTGGCGCCACCCGGGTCATGGCCGCAGCAAGGGACTGCAACCTGCTGATCCACCTGCTGTCATCCACCCATTTTGCCCGCCACGGCCTGCCTCCGGCCGACTATGTCCGCATGTCGCGCACCCTGTGTTATTCCGACACGCCAGAATTCGAAGCCTATTTCCGCTCAAAACTCGGCGAACGCACCTTGCTTGTCGACTTCGTTGGAACTGGACGCTCGATGAAGACCTTCGTCGAGAGAACCGGCCTGCAAGACAAAGTCATGCCCTGTCTGCTCGTCGGAGATGATGTCGCGCCTGAAGCCCGGGTGCTGCAGACCATGATCCACCGCGACTACTACAAGTGCCGGATGTATCTCGAGGCACTCAATGCCTCGCTGGATGGTTCTGCGGTCCTTGCCAGAGTGAACAACCACCTCGTCAGCGTCGAGCAGCAACCGAACGAATTCAGCGACTTCATGAAGGTCATCATCACGGAGATGCGCGCGAATTTCCTCAGGTTCCTACCCAGCCTCGACCGCTTCGATCCGCCCAAGGCGCCGGTTCCCCTCGACAAACTGCTGGCGGCGGCCGAGGCAATCGCCGATCTGCTCCCCGCCCATATGCTGAAGATGCATTATCTCGGTGAAGAGCAGAGACGCAACATGCGACGGGGCGTCGCCGCCCAGGCCGCCGCGGAATAACGCAGGGCCCGCTTGCAGTGTGCGAAACAACTGGCACGCATACGCATGCGTGCCATTCCGGCACACCGGCTCTTTCAAACTTTTCTAACATCTGCGCCATACACTCTGCGCGTCGATGCCAAGGATGAGAGCGCAGGATGACCATCACCGCCGCGATGAACAGTGCCGCATCCGGGATGTTTGCCCAACAGAGCCGGCTTGCGGCCACAGCGGACAATATCGCAAACGCGCTCTCTACCGGTTACGACCGGCGCGACACCCGCATGACCACCAGTTCGACAGGCGGGGTGACCGCGACAGCCGTGTCGTCACATACTGTCGATGAAACCGCGAATGTCGATCTTGGCGAGGACATGCTCTCCCTCATCGAAACCGAGATTGCCTTCAAGGCCAACGCTTCAGCCTTCGAGACCGGCGCGGATCTGTGGGACGTGCTGATGAGTATCAAGCGGGACTGACTGCCCTCAGCGAGATGGCCGCTCGCCTCAAAGCATCGCGTTGACAGCCATGCCGAGCGACGCCAGGCCAAACAACAGCAGCACGCCGCCGGAAACCCACGAAACCCAGACCACAAAGCCTTGTGGCAGTCGTGAGCGCAGAAGGCTGACCATGCCGCTGAGAAAGAACCACCAGCCCAGCGAGCCGAGAACAACGCCGATGACGAGAAGCGCAGCCGACCATCCGCCGGCTCCCGCCGCCAGACCGAGACCGGCGAAAATGGCGGCAAAGGACAGGATCGTCGCGGGATTGGCGATGGTCAGAAGAAAGGTGGCAACCGTTGTGGTCAACAGGCCACGGGCATCGACGCGCGCGGCAACCACTGCGCCACGCGGCCTGACCGCTGCCCATCCCAGATAGAGCAGGAACAGCCCGCCGAAAATTTGCAACGGCAATTCGATGCGAGACAGCAGCCCTCCCATGGCCGTGAAGCCGGCAGCAGCCAGGCTCGCATAGGCACCATCGGCGAGCGCGGTCCCAAGACCACCGGCAACACCGGCCCAGAAGCCGCGCTCCAGCGTCCGGTTGATGCAAAGTGCACCGATCGGACCGAGCGGGGCTGCGATCGCAACACCGAGGACGAGGCCCTTGCCAAGGACGATGAGATCCATCTTACGTCTCCATCCGGACAAAGCCGCGCTCGCAAACCGTCGACAGCGCGATCATGGTTTCACTCCGTGCCACGAAGCGATCCGTCTTGAGATCTGCGAGAAACGCCTCGATTCCGGCGAGGTCTGCAGTTCGAATCTTCAACATATAGGACCAGCCTCCCGTAACGTGATGGCATTCCAGCACGGCCGGATGCGCCTCGATCGCAGCCTTGAATGCGTCTTCGCCTGCATCGTAATTCAGCGCGACCAGCACGAAGGTGGTAATCGGCAGACCGAGAGCTGCCGAATTGGCATCCACGGTGAAACGACGGATCGCGCCGATGGCGACCAGCCGACGGATGCGCTCGTTGACGGCAGAAGCCGAAAGCCCGACGACCTCACCAATACTGGCAAGCGAGCGGCGGGCGTCCTCGGCCAGAAGATTTATGATTTTGCGGTCTACGATTTCCATGGCTGCAAAATATCCTGAAAATCAACATATTTGCAAGATATTTTCCTATTAATGTTGGACCTACCGCAGAAAATCAAACACCAGATGTCAGCGCACACAAAAACAAAACGCCCGGCAAAGCCGGGCGCCGATGTCCAGATACTGCGTGTCGGTTAGGCCGTCTCGGCCTCGCGCTTGCGCGCCAACTCGGCCAGATCCGCCGCCTTGAGTTCGACGGACTCGCCACAGCCGCAGGCCGACGTCTGGTTCGGATTGTGAAAGGTGAAACCGGAGCGGAGCGTGGTCGTCTCGAAATCCATCTCGGTGCCGAGCAGATAGAGGACGGCGGCGGGATCGATCCAGACGCTTGCGCCATCGCGCTCGATCAGGTCATCCTTGCCGTTCGGCTCACTGACCAGATCGATCGTATATTCCATCCCCGCGCAACCGCCCTTCTTGATCCCGACGCGGATTCCCTTGGCCTCCGCTCCGGAATTCTCGACGATTGCCTTGACGCGGTTAGCCGCCGCATCGCTCATGCTCATGATTTGAAAGCCCATCGGCCCATTCTCCTTCAACAACCGGGTTCAAGGCCCGGTGTTTTCTCGCTACCAATGTAAGGGAGGCGGGTTAAGCGTTCAATAGCGATGACGGCATCCCGCCCGCATTCGCATGGGCAACAAACCGCACCGGCCCAGTGTCGGCCCAGCGCCGGTCCAGTGTCGCCATTTTTGTAAGCATTGCAGCCCACAGCGCGAAAATTGATCATTATCAACATGTTGCAAGCCGAATTCGATCCGCCCATGGCTGACAGCGATCAAATTACGCGCAATGTTCGCCCACCACATTGGCAAAACTGGAGATCTTGACGGAGCAATCGGTCATTTTTTGACCATTCGGTAAATTAATTTCGACGCGGCGTAATATCTAATTGTTTAAATTGAGAAATTCCAAATGGCACACCGCTTGCTTCCATAGTTTCGAACCCATCCGGGCATGCACATGCCCTTCGAAGCGGAGAACATGACATGGAAATCGGCGTCTTCATCCCGATCGGCAACAATGGCTGGCTGCTGTCGGAGAATGCTCCCCAGTACAAGCCGAAGTTCGAACTGTGCAAGGAAGTGACCCAGAAGGCCGAACAATATGGCTTTGACTTCGCACTTTCGATGATCAAGCTGCGCGGCTTCGGCGGCAAGACCGAGTTCTGGGACTACAATCTCGAATCCTTCACGCTGATGGCGGGTCTGGCCGCCGTCACCTCCAAGATCAAGCTGTTCGGCACGGCGGCCACACTGGTCATGCCGCCGGCAATCGTCGCCCGCATGGCAACGACAATCGATTCGATCTCCAACGGCCGCTTCGGCGTCAATCTCGTGACCGGCTGGCAGCGTCCCGAATACAGCCAGATGGGCCTATGGCCGGGCGACGAGTATTTCGCCGACCGCTATGCCTATCTGACGGAATATACCACGGTCCTGAAGGAGCTGCTGACAACCGGCCAGTCTGACCTCAAGGGCAAATATTTCCAGATGGATGATTGCCGGATGAAACCGGTGCCGCAGGGCGATGTGAAGCTGATCTGCGCCGGGTCGTCGAATGCCGGCCTGGCATTTTCGGCGGAATTTGCCGATTACAGCTTCTGCTTCGGCGTCGGCGTCAATACGCCGAAGGCATTTGCTGCCACCAACGAACGCCTCATCCAGGCAACCGAAGCGACCGGTCGCGACGTGCGTTCCTTCGTGCTGACCATGGTTCTCGCCGAGGAAACCACCGAAGCAGCCTTTGCGAAATGGGAACACTACAAGGCTGGCGCCGACGAGGAGGCGATCAAGTGGCTGGGCCTACAGAGCGCAGCCGACACGAAGTCCGGTTCCGACACCAATGTCCGCCACATGTCCAACCCGGTTTCAGCCGTCAACATCAACATGGGCACGATCATCGGCTCCTATGAGGAGGTGGCAAGCATGCTCGACGAGATGAGCGAAGTCCCGGGTACCGGCGGCGTCATGCTGACCTTCGACGACTTCGTCGAGGGCATCGAGAAATTCGGCAAATATGTGCAGCCGCTGATGAAGAGCCGCCAGCATGTCAAGCCGATGCTGGAGGCCGCCGAATGAGCGAGGTTGTCGTCGCGGGTTACCAGCCACGCCCGGAACTGAGCAAGAGCGTGACGCTTCCGGCCCGCCCGGAACCGATCAGCCTGAAACCGAGCGAAACCGCTGTCGTTGTCATCGACATGCAGAACGCCTATTCGACCGAAGGCGGCTATGTCGATCTCGCAGGCTTCGACATAGCCGGCGCCAAGTCGACCATCGGCAATATCAAGAAGACGCTCGATGCCGCCCGCGCGGCCGGCGTTCTGGTGGTCTACTTCCAGAACGGCTGGGACAAGGACTACGTTGAGGCCGGCGGCCCCGGTTCGCCGAACTGGCACAAGTCGAATGCCCTGAAGACCATGCGCGCCCGTCCCGAACTGCAGGGCCAACTGCTCGCCAAAGGCACATGGGACTATGCCATCGTCGACGAACTGCAGCCGCAGCCGGGCGATATCCTGGTGCCGAAGACCCGCTACAGCGGCTTCTTCAACACCAATATGGACAGCGTGCTGAGAGCCCGCGGCATCCGCAACCTCGTCTTTGTCGGTATCGCCACCAATGTCTGCGTCGAGAGCTCGCTGCGCGACGCCTTCCATCTCGAATATTTCGGCGTGATGCTCGAAGACGCGACCCATCACTTAGGCCCGGACTTCATCCAGCAGGCGACAGTCTACAATGTCGAGAAATTCTTCGGCTGGGTCGCGACCGTCAACGACTTCTGCAGCGTGATTGCGCAGGCAGCCCCCGCCGACGCCATCTGACACCAATAGGAATATACGGAGAGAGATTTATGCCAAAGACCATCATCGTCCCCGAAGGCACTCAGAAGCCGATCGCCCCCTATTCACCCGGCACGCTGGCAGACGGCATCGTCTATGTCTCGGGCACTCTGCCCTTCGACAAGAATAACGATGTCGTGCATGTCGGCGATGCGGGCGCCCAGACCCGCCACGTGCTGGAGACGATCAAGTCTGTCATCGAGACCGCTGGCGGCACGATGGAAGACGTGACGATGAACCACATCTTCGTCACCGACTGGGCCAACTACCAGGCCGTCAACACGGTCTATGCCGAATATTTCCCCGGCGACAAGCCGGCCCGCTACTGCGTGCAATGCGGACTGGTGAAATCCGACGCGCTGGTCGAGATCGCCACGGTGGCGCATATCGGAACGAAGTGATGACATCTGCGAGGGTGTGGTTTTACCCCCCCTCTGGCCTGCCGGCCATCTCCCCCACAAGGGGGGAGATCAGCAAACCGTACCGCACTTCCCCGACTGCCACTCCAGCCCCTCCCACAATGATCCATGATCAACGGCGGGGCACAGACCTTGCCACCCTTGGATCTCCCCCCTTGTGGGGGGAGATGTCCGGCAGGACAGAGGGGGGTATCAACTCGCCGCAACATTTGGGATTTCCATGCACTACGATATCCACGGCCTCACCGCCCCCGATGCTCCCACCATAATCCTGTCCTCCGGCCTCGGCGGATCGGGCAGCTACTGGGCGCCGCAGATCGCAGCACTCGGCGAGCGATATCGCCTCGTCACCTATGATCACACCGGCTGCGGCAAGACGGGCGGCGACGTTCCAGAAGACGGCGGCATCCGCGCCATGGCCGACGACGTGCTGACGATTGCCGATGCCCTGAAGCTCGAGCAGTTCGATTTCATCGGCCACGCGCTCGGCGGCCTGATGGCGCTCGACATTGGGTTGCGCCAGCTCGGCCGCATCGCCAAACAGGTGCTGATCAATGCCTGGAGCAAGGCCGACCCGCATTCCGGCCGTTGTTTCGACGTGCGCATCGAACTGCTGGAAAAATCCGGCGTGCCGGCCTTCGTCAAGGCACAGCCGCTGTTCCTCTATCCGGCGATCTTCATGGCGGAAAATCCGGAGCGCATGGCGGCCGAAGAAGCCCATGCCATCGCCCATTTCCAGGGCAAGACCAATATCCTGCGCCGGATCGCGGCATTGCGGGCATTCGACGTCGATGCACAACTTGCCACCATCGAGACCCCGACGCTGCTGATTGCCACACGCGACGATCTGCTGGTGCCCTATTCGCGCTCGCTGCGGCTGGCCGAAGGTCTGCCCAATGCAACACTCAGCGTGACTGATTTCGGTGGTCATGCCGTGAATGTCACCTATCCGGACGCCTTCAACCAAACCGTACTCGACTTCCTGTCGTAGACCTGATGCCGAACGAGGAGAACGCCATGCTGGCTGCAAAAACGATCACCCCCGAGGCCCCTGCCGTGAGCGAAGAGCAACGCCTTGCCTATCGCAATGCCATGGCGCGCATGGGGGCTGCGGTCAACATCGTCACAACCGACGGCAAGGGCGGACGGGCAGGCTTTGCCGCCACCGCCGTCACCAGCGTCTCAGACAACCCGCCGACCCTGCTCGTCTGCCTCAACCGCGGCTCGTCGGCCTATCCGGCAGTGAGCGCCAATGGCGTGCTCTGCGTCAATGTCCTGGAAAGCGGGCATATTGGCCTGAGCCAGCTGTTCGGTGGCAAGACGCCGGTCGACGAACGTTTTGCCGCAGCCAGTTGGGAAACCACCCAGACCGGCTGCCATCGCCTGCAAGGCGCCCTCACCTCGTTCGACTGCCGCATCACCTCGGTTGCCGACGGCGCCACCCATGACGTGCTGTTTTGCGAGGTGATCGATGTGCGCACGCGCGAAGACGGCCGCTCGCTGATCTATTTCGACCGCGACTATCGTCTGGTCTGACAGACAAAAGGCCCACTTCGACAGCGGGCCTTTCTCCAAACTCTGATCAGTGCCGCGCTCAGTACCAGCCGACGGCGACCTGAGCTTCTTCCGACATCCGGTCCGGCGTCCATGGTGGGTCGAAGGTCATCGACACGTCGACGCCGGAAACGCCCTCGATCGAACTGACGGCGTTCTCCACCCAGCCCGGCATTTCGCCGGCAACCGGGCAACCGGGGGCCGTCAGCGTCATCATTATCTTCACCGAACGATCGTCCTCGATGTCGATCTTGTAGATCAGGCCGAGTTCGAAGATATCGGCCGGGATTTCCGGGTCATAGACGGTCTTCAGTGCCGCAATGATGTCATCCGACAGACGCGCCACTTCCTCGGCCGGCAGGCTGGTCTGGACGATGCCTTCGCGAACGTCCGGCTTGGTTTCGGTATCACTCATCGGTTCATCCTCAGGCGAAGAAGGTTCGGGCATAGTCGAGCGCATCCGCCAGCGCATCGACTTCCTCGCGGGTGTTATAAAGGGCAAATGAGGCACGGCAAGTCGACGTCACGCCAAAGCGCGCCAGCAGCGGCTGCGCACAATGCGTGCCCGCACGCACGGCAACGCCCCGTCGGTCGATCATCGTCGACACGTCATGGGCATGGATGCCGGCAAGCTCGAAGGAAAAGATTGAACCCTTGCCCGGCGCATTGCCGATGATTCTCAGCGAATTGATCGCCGACAGACGCTCATGCGCATAGGCACGCAGGCTCTCCTCATGGGCTGCAATCGCCTCGCGACCGATGCTTTCCATGTAGTCAAGCGCATAGCCGAGACCGATCGCCTGGACGATCGGCGGCGTTCCCGCCTCGAAGCGATGCGGCGGATCGTTGTAGGTGACGGTATCCTGCGTCACTTCGACGATCATTTCGCCACCGCCCATGAACGGCTGCATTTCCTTCAGCCGCTCCATTTTGCCATAGAGCACGCCGATGCCCGACGGGCCATAGAGCTTGTGGCCGGTGACGGCGTACCAGTCGCAATCGAGATCGCGGACATCGACCGGCAGGTGGACGGCGCCCTGGGAGCCGTCAACCATGACCGGAATGCCGCGTGCATGGGCGATCCGGCAGACCTCCTTGATCGGCACGATCGTGCCAAGCGCATTCGACATATGGGTGATGGCGACGAGCTTGGTGCGCTCGGTCAGGCTTTTTT
The DNA here is from genome assembly GCF_918741265.1 of Rhizobium sp. CECT 9324. Taxonomy (NCBI): domain Bacteria; kingdom Pseudomonadati; phylum Pseudomonadota; class Alphaproteobacteria; order Hyphomicrobiales; family Rhizobiaceae; genus Rhizobium; species Rhizobium sp. CECT 9324. The sequence continues at coordinate 2,765,804 of NZ_CAKKMZ010000001.1, forward strand.
CAAACGCTTCAAGATCGAAGGCGCCGTCATCGGTAACCGGCGCCCAAACGAGCTTGGCGCCGCAGCGCTCGCGCAGGAAGTGCCACGGCACGATGTTGGAATGGTGCTCCATGATCGACAGGACGATCTCGTCGCCCTCGCCGATATGGCTCATGCCCCAGCCATAGGCGACCAAATTGATCGCCTCTGTCGAGGATTTGGTGAACACCAGTTCGTCGATGGAGCCGGCATTCAGGAACCGGCGCACCTTTTCGCGCGCCGCTTCATAGGCATCGGTCGCGGCATTGGACAGGAAATGCAGGCCGCGATGCACGTTCGCATAGTCATGGCTGTAGGCATGGCTGATCGCGTCGATCACCATTTGCGGCTTCTGGGCGGACGCCGCATTGTCGAGATAGACAAGCGGCTTGCCATAAACCTCGCGCGACAGGATCGGGAAATCCCGCCGAACGGCCTCTACATCATATCCTGCCTTGGCCACACCTGTATCAGCCATGATGTTCCAGCCAATCCGTGATGATCTCTTCCAGCGCCGCGACGAGTGCCTCGTCTTCTAGCTCTTCGACGATCTCGGCGACGAAGCCGTTGATCAGCAAGCCACGCGCCGTCTTTTCCGGAATGCCGCGCGACATCAGGTAGTAGAGATGGTTCTTCTGGATGTCGGTGACCGTTGCGCCATGGGCGCATTGCACGTCGTCGGCGAAGATCTCGAGTTCCGGCTTGACCGAGAATTCGGCCTCGTCGGACATCAACAGCGTGTTGCAGGCCATGCGCGCATCGGTCTTCTGCGCGTCGGGGGCAACCCGAATCATGCCCTGGAACACACCCTTGGCACGATCGAAGACAATGTTGCGGATGATCTCGGTCGAGGTCGTGTGTGGCACGTTGTGACCAAGCGTCATGGTGACGTCGGTATGCGTATCGCCACCGAGCAGGTTGACGCAGCGCATCGTGAAGTCCGAGCCTTCGCCCGTCGTCTTCACATGCACTTCCTGGCGCACCAGCTTGCCACCGGCATTGATGATGAAGAGGCGGAACTTGGCATTGGGGCCGAGATCGGCGCGGATCTGGCCGAGATGGCTGTCGGCATCGCCTTCGCCCTGGAGGATGATCCAGGTCACCTCGGCACCCTCCGCCAGCGAAAGATCGGCAACGACTGTCGCAAGAGCGGCCGACTCCGACTGGCCGACATGGCGCTCGACCACGGTCGCCTTGGCGCCCTTGCCGAACGAGGCCGGGAAGCGCAGATGCAGATGACCGGCCGCATGCACGGACTGCAACTCGATCAGGTGTTCAATCTCGGCACCATCGGCGACGCTCAGGCTGAAACCGTCACGCACGAAGGCACCATTGATCCGTCCAATCGTGTCCTCACTGTTGTAGGCGGTCAGTGCGGGGGCCGCTGAACCATCCTTCAGGCTTTCGCGATAGGCAGTGACGGTCAGGCCTTCCGGCATCATGCCGACGTCCTGTGCCACGCCCTGGCGAATGGCCAGAACCGATGCGTCAGCGACGATCGGCTTGACGCCATGCGCGATGGCAGAAATCTCTTCGGCTGGCAGCGCACGCAGCAATGCCTTGAGGTCCGTATAGTGAAAGCTTTCGACACGTCGTGTCGGCAGACCCTGTCGCTTCAGCACGTCGAACAGGTTGTCGCGCTGCAAGAGCACGGCACCATCGCCCGGCAGGCTGCCGATCTGGTTTGTATACGCGTCGATGAGCTGGGTCTCGGCTGCTGTGAGCCGGTTGGCCGCTTGCAATGTCATCGTTGCTACTCCTTCAAACTTGAGAGCCCTCAGGCTGCCTGACCGGTGATGTCGGCGTAGCCGTTGGCTTCGAGTTCCAGTGCAAGATCCTTGTCACCACTCTTGATGATCTGGCCCTTGTAGAGAACATGGACGCTGTCCGGCACTATATAGTCGAGCAGGCGCTGGTAGTGGGTGATGACGACAGTCGCGCGGTCCGGACGCTTCAGCGCGTTGACGCCGTCTGCGACGATCTTCAGGGCGTCAATGTCGAGGCCGGAATCGGTCTCATCCAGGATGCAAAGCTTCGGCTCGAGCAACGCCATCTGCAGGATCTCGGCGCGCTTCTTCTCACCGCCGGAAAAGCCGACGTTGAGCGGACGCTTCAACATGTCCGGGTTGATCTTAAGCTCGGCAGCAGCTTCCTTGACCCGGCGAATGAAGTCCGGCGTCGTCAGCTCGGCCTCGCCGCGCGCCTTGCGCTGCGAGTTCATCGCGACCTTGAGGAACTGCATGGTGGCCACACCCGGGATCTCGACCGGATACTGGAAGGCGAGGAAAATGCCCTTGGCAGCGCGTTCGGCCGGGTCGAGTTCGAGAATGCTCTCGCCGTTATACAGGATATCGCCTTCGGTGACTTCGTAGTCTTCACGGCCCGACAGGATGTAGGACAGCGTCGACTTGCCGGAGCCATTCGGGCCCATGATGGCAGCGACTTCGCCGGCCTTCACGGTGAGGTTCAGGCCTCGGATGATCTCGGTGCCGTCTTCGGCGATACGGGCATGTAGATTGCGAATTTCAAGCATGTCTGTGTTCCTGTCCATCGGGCGGTTCAAAGGCCGCCTGTCGTTTCCTGTTGCGCCGCGCGGCGCTCTTCAATTTCGTCATCCTCGGGCTTGTCCCGAGGATCTGCTGCCGTTTCAATTGTAGTCCGACCAATGCGGTGTGCCTGGATGCGGCGAATAGATGCTCTCCATTTCATAGATCCGGTCATAGCGATCGAGCCATGTCGGGTTCAACCCTTCGATCAGCTTGATCTTCCAGTCCCGCAGATATCGCTTCAGAGACTTCTCTCTTCGTATCGCCAGGACGATGTTCGGATGCTGCTCGAACCATTGACGGCCGTAAATGGCTGAGCGAACCGCCTCATTACCCCACGCTTCCCTCGAGCGAGATATTGATCAGCTTCTGCGCTTCCACCGCAAATTCCATCGGCAATTCCTGGATGACGTCGCGGACGAAGCCGTTGACGATCAGGGCGATTGCCTCTTCTTCCGGGATGCCGCGCTGCATGGCGTAGAACTTCTGGTCCTCGGAAATCTTCGAGGTGGTGGCCTCGTGCTCAACCTTGCCGGTTGAGTTCTTCACCTCGATGTAAGGCACGGTATGAGCGCCGCATTTGTCGCCGATCAGCAGCGAATCGCAATTGGTGAAATTGCGCGCGTTCTCAGCCTTGCGGTGCATCGACACCTGGCCACGATAGGTATTCTGCGACACGCCGGCCGAGATCCCCTTGGAGATGATCCGGCTCCTGGTGTTCTTGCCGAGATGGATCATCTTGGTGCCGCTGTCGACCTGCTGATGGCCGTTAGATACGGCGATCGAGTAGAATTCGCCCTGGCTCTCATCGCCACGCAGGATGCAGGACGGATATTTCCAGGTGATCGCGGACCCGGTCTCGACCTGGGTCCAGGCGATCTTCGAGCGGTGGCCGCGGCAATCGCCACGCTTGGTGACGAAGTTGTAGATGCCGCCCTTGCCTTCCTTGTCGCCCGGATACCAGTTCTGGACGGTGGAATACTTGATCTCGGCATCGTCAAGCGCCACGAGTTCGACCACCGCTGCGTGCAGCTGGTTTTCGTCGCGCTGCGGCGCCGTGCACCCTTCGAGATAGGACACATAGGCGCCCTCCTCGCAGATGATCAGCGTGCGCTCGAACTGGCCGGTGTTCTTCTCGTTGATGCGGAAATAGGTCGACAGCTCCATCGGGCAGCGAACGCCCTTCGGCACATAAACGAACGAACCATCGGTAAACACGGCGCAGTTCAGCGTCGCGTAATAATTGTCGGTGACCGGAACGACCGAGCCGAGATATTTCTTCACCAGATCCGGATGTTCGCGCACCGCTTCCGAGATCGACATGAAGATCACGCCGGCCTTTTTCAGCTCTTCCTTGAAGGTGGTGACGACCGAGACCGAATCGAACACGGCATCGACGGCGATCTTCGAGGTCTGCACGCCGGCGAGGATTTCCTGTTCGCGCAACGGAATGCCGAGCTTTTCATAGACCTTCAACAGTTCCGGATCGACATCGTCGATCGAGGTTGGGCCAGCCGTGCTCTTCGGCGCGGCATAATAGTAGATGTCGTGGAAGTCGATCTTCGGATAGTTGACGCGCGCCCAGGTCGGCTCTTCCATCGTCAGCCAGCGCCTGTAGGCGTCGAGACGCCATTCCAGCATCCATTCCGGCTCGTTCTTCTTGGCCGAGATGAAGCGGACGATATCTTCTGACAGACCCTTCGGGGCCTTGTCGACTTCGATGGTGGTTTCAAAACCATACTTGTACTGATCGACATCGATCTGGCGGACCTGATCGATTGTTTCCTGCACAGCAGCCATGGTCGTTCTCCAATCTTGCCGGGTCAAAGTCCGGCAGCTTGTTAACGTTGGGCGGGATGTCCGCCATATGTAATGTTCGGAGGCACTATTTCACCCCCTGTTGGCAAGGTAAAAATTGGCAAAGGCCAATTTCTTCCTCAATTTCACGCGGCCTGACCCGACAGCTTGCGCCGTCCGGCGACTTTGCTGAACACCTCGATGGCGCGATCGATCTCCGCATCCGTCGTCGAAGGACCCAGCGAAAGCCGAAGCGCGCCAATTGCCGCATCTTCGCCCATCGCCGTCAGCACATGGCTGGCGCCGACCTTTCCCGACGAACAGGCGGCACCAGCAGACAGCGCAACGCCTTCAAGATCAAAAGCAATCTGCCCCGTCTCGGCCTTCAGACCGGGCAGATGGAAAAAACTTGTATTGGCCACACGCTGTTCATTGCGGCCGTAGATCAGAACATCAGGTGCCGCCGAGACCATCGCCTGCTCAAGCCGATCCCGATGCGCAGCAATCTCGCCATTGCGGATCTCCAGCCCTTCGGCCATGAACCGGGCCGCAGCGCCGAAACCGGCAATTGCCGCGACATTTTCCGTGCCTGCACGATGCCCTTTTTCCTGGCCACCGCCCCGCACCAGCGGGTCCGGCATCAGCGCCTCACCGCGCGCGATCACCGCGCCGATGCCTTTGGGGCCGCCGATCTTGTGCGCGGAAATGATCAGGAAATCGGCACCGAGCGCATCGAGCGAAAGCGGCAGGCGCCCGGCAGCCTGGACCGCATCAACAACCAGCAGACCACCATGCTTGTGGACGATCGCTGCGGCCTCGGCGATCGGCTGCACGATTCCGGTCTCGTTGTTGACCAGCATCAACGCCACCAGCGGCAGACCGGAGGTGACATCATGCGTCATGAGATGCGCAGTCAAGGAACCGAGATCAATCACACCTGACGGCTTAACCGCGATTTCACTGATTTGGTCTGCGGCAAAGCGTCCACCGGAGCGAATGGCGGGGTGCTCGATCGCGGAAACATAAAGCCGACCGATCGAGATGGGCGAACGCCCCATGCGATAGACCGGCGACAGAAGGTGATTGGCAGCTTCAGTTGCGCTTGCCGTAAAGGTCACCGTTGCAGGCGACGCACCGACCAGCGTTCCGACCGCGCGGCGCGCATTCTCGACAAGCGTTCTCGCCGAACGGCCCTCAGCATGCACGGAAGACGGATTTCCAGGCAGCGACAGCGCCTCGATCATGGCATCGCGCGCGCAGCCGAGAAGCGGCGCGGTCGCGTTCCAATCGAGATAGATGCGCTCAATCGCCATCTGTTCTGGAAAACCTCTGATTAGCACCGGCGCATTTTTCTTGAAATTTCGACCGGGCTTGCACTATGACACGTTCATCCCGGATGCGCAGCATCCAGTTTCGAACAATTCTAAACTTCGTTTTAGAAAAGCTGACTGATGTCGTCAAGTCAGGTTTCTAAATTGATGGAACAGAACTGCAAAATTCTTACTGACCGGAGTCTCAATGCCCGAAGTCATTTTCAACGGCCCTGCGGGTCGCCTCGAAGGACGTTACCAGCCCTCGAAGGAAAAGAGCGCGCCGATCGCGATCATCCTGCATCCGCATCCGCAATTCGGCGGGACGATGAATAACCAGATCGTCTACCAGCTCTTCTACATGTTCCAGAAGCGCGGCTTCACCACGTTGCGCTTCAACTTCCGCTCGATCGGCCGCAGTCAGGGCGAATTCGACCATGGCGCCGGCGAATTGTCCGATGCCGCCTCCGCGCTCGACTGGGTACAAAGCCTGCATCCCGATTCGAAGAGCTGTTGGGTCGCCGGCTATTCCTTCGGCTCCTGGATCGGCATGCAGCTTCTGATGCGCCGTCCGGAGATCGAAGGCTTTATGTCGATCGCGCCGCAGCCGAACACCTATGACTTCTCTTTCCTCGCCCCCTGCCCGTCATCCGGCCTGATCATCCATGGCGACAATGACAAGGTCGCGCCGGAAAAAGACGTCCAGGGCCTGGTCGACAAGCTCAAGGCCCAGAAGGGCATTCTGATCACCCACAAGACGATCCCCGGTGCCAACCACTTCTTCAACGGCCAGGTCGAAACCCTGATGGGCGAATGCGAGGACTATCTCGACCGTCGCCTCGAAGGTGAGCTGGTGCCTGAACCGGCCGCCAAACGCATCCGGTAACATCGACATACAAGAGATGAATGGCGCGGATTGCTTCCGCGCCATTTGCTTTCGATGCAACGCCTGAAGCCTGTGACGCAAGATTGCAGAGCCGCAGACGCCGCAGTCTTGGAGAGCTGCACCATGGCGAGTGACATGAACTTTGGCGCCGTCGGGCTCGCAGGCGGCGGAAACCGCTGTTACTGGCAGAGCGGCTTTCTCAAGGCCTTCAGCGAACACCAGCCTCTGTCGCCACGCTTCTACGTCTCCGTCTCGGCAGGCGCCTATCATGGCGCGATGTTCCTTGCAGGCGTCGGCGACCGTGTTCGCGCCTCCGCCTTCGCCTTTGCCGAACAGCGACACCCGGGCGTCGACTGGCGGGCGCTCAGGCGCCGGCAATCGCCGCTCGTCGTCGGTTCGCTCTTCCGGCAGTTGCTCGCCAGCGAATTCGGCGAGACAGAGCTAGAAGCATTGAAGGTGGCGCCACCCATGTTGATCCAGCTGTCCGGCCTGCCGGACTGGATGCCGGGCGCCCTCGGGGCGCTCGGATCGATCGGCGCCTACCAGATCGAGAAGCTGCTGACCGACGGAACTCATTCAAGAGCAGGCGCGCGGATGGGGCTCCGGCCCGTGTGGATCTCGACGCACCATATCGATTATCCCGGAGAACTCGTCGATGCGCTGATGGCAACCTCCTCGGTGCCGCCGTTCATGCCGGTGGGGCGCGTGCGCGGCCGCGCCTATCTCGACGGCGGGCTGGTCGACAACCCGCCGCTGATGAAACTGACGGAAGTCGAGAACAAGGGCTGGCGGACGCTGCTCCTCTCCACACGCTACGGCCGCAAGCCGCTATCAGCGCCGAACCGCATCGTGGTCGGCCCAAGCGAGGACATTCCCGTCAGCAAATTCGCCGTCGGTGATGCGGCCGGCATCCGGCATGCCTATGAAGTGGGCTTGAGAGATGGGCTGGCCTTTGCGCGGAACCCTCAGTCTCGCACAACTTGAACGGCCGGCGGTCGTGCCAGGATGCCGCCGGTGACCGGCGCCTTGACGCCGGTGGTTCCGGGAAAGGTCAGCGGCAATCCTCTTGTCGCACGCACGGCAAGATAGGCCCAGGCCTCGGCCTCCATCGCATCGCCGTCGAAACCTGCCGCTTCCGCCGACAGGACATTGGCGCCCTGCTCGCCCGCCAATTGCGCCAGATCAGCCATGATGATCCGGTTCAGCCGACCGCCGCCGCAGACCACGTAGGTCTTCGGTCTTTGCGGAAGATGCGCTGCTGATTTGAGGATCGCCGCCGCCGAGACATAGGCCAGCGTGCGCGCGCCATCCGAAAGCTCCGCCTCGCTACCTGTTGGTGGAGAAAAGTCATTGCGATCCAATGAACGGCGTGTGCTGGCGGTGAAAAACGGATTGGCAAGATAGCGCTCGGCCAGCGGCATCAATACCCTGCCCTCAGATGCGATGCGGCCGCCATCGTCATAGGGAATACCAGCATGTGCTTCGACCCATTGATCGATCAACGTATTGCCCGGCCCGCTGTCAAAGCCGATGATTGCGCCTTGGCGATCGAGATAGGTCAGGTTGGAAATCCCGCCGATATTGACGAAACAGACCGGCCATTGTTCGGGCGGCAGGCGCCGGGCGAGCGCAAGGTGATAGACCGGTACCAGCGGCGCGCCTTGGCCGCCATGCACCATGTCATTGGCCCGCATGTCGAAAACCACCTCGATCCCGGTCTCCCGGGCCAGCAACGCACCATCGCCGATCTGAACCGTCAGCGCCTGATCCGGCCTGTGCAGCACTGTCTGGCCATGAAACCCGATCACGTTGATCTTGTCTGGCTGAAGACTATGGCGTCGGCGGAAAATCGCAACGGCCTGCGCATGTCGTTGCGTCAGTTCCGTCTCCAGACGTGAGAGGTCGCCTGGCCGCTGATCACGTTGGGTGATCGGCTTGGCATCCTCCAGCCCCTGTTTCAGCCGGGCGCGAAAAGCCGGTTCGTAGGGCACGGAGAGTGACGGCCCGCGCTCGACGACAGCCTCGCCATCCGTCGTCACCAGCGCCACGTCGATGCCATCCATCGAGGTACCGCTCATCAGGCCGATTGCTGTGAGTAATTCTGTCATGAGCCCATCACCGATTCGCATGCCACTTATCGTCAACATTCATGGTGGAAACGGGTGCACTTTTCAAAAAAACAATGCTAAAGCGCCGACGGAATTTACTGAAAACCTGAAAGCTAGACCGTCATGACGAAGTTCAAGTCCGATTTCCTCCGTACGCTCGACGAGCGCGGTTTCATCCACCAGGTCTCCGACGAGGCCGGGCTCGATGAACTGTTCGCCAAGGAAACCGTGACCGCCTATATCGGCTTCGATCCGACGGCTCCAAGTCTGCATGCCGGCGGGCTTATCCAGATCATGATGCTGCACTGGATGCAGCAGACCGGTCACCAGCCAATTTCCCTGATGGGCGGCGGCACCGGCATGGTCGGTGATCCGTCGTTCAAGGACGATGCCCGCCAGTTGATGACGGTCGACACGATCGAAAGCAACATCGCCTCGATCAAGCGCGTCTTCTCCAACTACCTCAGCTACGGCGAAGGTCAGAAGGACGCCAAGATGATCAATAACGGCGACTGGCTGCGCGATCTCAACTACCTCGAATTCCTGCGCGATGTCGGCCGCCATTTCTCGGTCAACCGCATGCTGTCCTTCGACAGCGTCAAGACACGCCTGGACCGCGAGCAGTCGCTGTCCTTCCTTGAATTCAACTACATGATCCTGCAGGCCTACGACTTTGTCGAACTCAACAAGCGCTACGGCTGCCGCCTGCAGATGGGCGGTTCCGACCAGTGGGGCAACATCGTCAACGGCATCGACCTCGGCCACCGCATGGGCACGCCGCAGCTCTACGCGCTGACCTCGCCGCTGCTGACCACGTCGTCGGGCGCAAAAATGGGCAAGTCGCTGAACGGCGCTGTCTGGCTTAACCCGGACATGCTGTCGGCCTATGATTTCTGGCAGTACTGGCGCAACACCGAGGACGCCGACGTCTCGCGCTTCCTGAAGCTCTACACGACATTGTCGATGGACGAGATCGCGCGGCTGTCGGCACTCGGAGGCTCGGAAATCAACGAGGTGAAGAAGATCCTCGCCACCGAAGTCACAGCCATGCTGCACGGCCGTGAAGCCGCCGAACAGGCGGCCGAGACTGCCCGCAAGACCTTCGAGGAAGGCGCCCTGTCCGACAACCTTCCGACCATTGAGGTCGCCAAGAATGAACTTGAAGCCGGAATCGGCCTGCTGGCACTGATCGTCAAGGCCGGTCTCGCAACCTCGAACGGCGAAGCGCGCCGCCATATCCAGGGTGGCGCGGTCAAGATCAATGACGCCGGCGTGTCGGATGAAAAGATGGTCGTCGGCACAGGCGAAGTGACCGCCGATGGCGTGATCAAGCTCTCGCTCGGCAAGAAGAAGCATATCCTGGTGCGTCCGGTCTGATCCGGCACACGATCCACACTCTCATCAAACCCGCCAACCGGCGGGTTTTTTGTTAGCGGAATTCGAAGATCTGGCGAAACACGCCGGGCGCAATGATCGACAGCGGATTGATCACGAGGTTGGGCTTTTCGACGGCGCCGGTCAGCTTGAAGGTGATCCCCAGGAGACCGCGGTCGCGACCATTGCCCAGGATCGCACCGATGATCGGCAGCTCGCCAAACAGCCGGTTGAGGCCATAGGCCGGCATGAAGGTACCGGTCAGGTCTATCTGGCCACTGCTGTCGCGCACGATGCCCTGGAACGTCGCCCCGATCTGGTCCCCCCTGACGATGCCATTCTCCACACTCAGCGTGCCGGCATTGTAGTACAGCCGCGCGAAAGCGCGCTGGAACCGGGCGGAACTGACATCGATATCGCGCTTCACGGCGCTGTTCAGGCTGCGGCCATCGCTGCCTGTCGGCGTCGAGACGATCGATTGCAGACGTTCCTCGTTGTCGACTTGAAAGCTGCGCAGGTCGAGATTTCCAGCCCAGGCGCCCTTCGGGGTCTCGTTCAGCTTCAGGTTCACCAGTCCGCCGACCAGCCGTTTGTAGAGATCGATAAAACGCACGAGCGCGCCGGCATCGCTGCTCGTGACCGATACCTCGCTGAACCCCTCAGGCCGGCGAAGCTTGGCGACGACCGCCTGGCCGTTGCTGGTCACGGCGGAAAAATCCAGTGCCGTCGTCTTGCCTTGTCGCGCACTGTAGATCACCGAGGCTCCCGAAAGTGCCTCGCCGTTGAAGCCCAGGACGCGATCGATCTTGCCCTCGATCCGCAAGGTGACATCATCGCCGCTGCCCGTGCCCTTCGTGGCTGGCGCCTTGAGCTTGGAAACCAGCGATCGCGCATCAAACGACGCACCGGACACCGAGACATTGTAGGCGCCTTTGGCCTGGCGGATCGCGATGGAAAGATTATCGTCCGGCGCCAGCCTTACCTTGCTGAAATTGGCTGCGACCAGACCCTTGGGGCCGATGGACAACTCTCCATTTGCCCCAAAACCATCGCCATCCAGCACGAATTTTTCGATCGTCGTCTGGCCGTCCTGTTCGATGAGCTCGAATGTCGCCTTCGCACCGATGCCCTGCCCCTTCGACCAGCCGATCCACGGTATATTGAGATTGGCATTGCGCAGATCGACGGACGCCGCCTGACGCTTATCGCCAAGCCGGGTGAGTTCCACCGAAATCGGGCCATCGATGATATCGTCAAGCCCCGGCACGAGCATGTTGCGCGTCGCATTGTCGAGTTTGGCGGTAACCACCCGCTCGCGTCCGCTGTCGACGCCCCGCTCGACGGGTTCGCTCATGCGGATGTCCATCGGAACGTCATCGATCTTTGCCGAGCCTTCGATATTGGCAAGTTTGGGATCGACGCCGAGTGTCCCGGTAAAATCGCTGATCCTGCGCCCGTCGAATGGTTTATCGATCGCCACCTTGTCCAGTTGAAGGTCGGCCCGCCAGACCGGCGATGGCGGATTTTGATCGGCAATCAGACCCAGAGTGACTTCAGCAGTGCCCTTGACCCCGCCTGAAAAGTTTTCCGCGACAAACCCGATACGTTGCAACGCCTGGATCGGCTTGAACGACACCAACTCGGCAACTGCATCCGCAGCGCCGTTGACGGCAACATTGATGGTCGCCATCAACGGTTTCTCATAGGCGTGCGCAATCGTCACCGCGCCACTGTCCAGCGTCACGACGCGACCGGACGGGAAGTAGGATGCCGCGGACTTGATCTTCACCTCGATCCGCTCACCCTTCATGTCGAACCGGGCATCGGCGTCGCGCAGTGGTGGAATGTCGCCGGTCAGGTTCACTCTGGCATCGACAACGTCGAAACCGACGCGCAGCTCGTCGCCCACCAGATGTACGGGACGCGGTTCCAGCGACAGGCGATTCTGCGGGATAAATACGGAAATTTCGCCATGTGAGACCGTGCCGCCGAAGATGTTGCGCAAGACCCAGCTGCGCGGTTTGTCGGCGATCCAGTATGGCCAGAGCTGCTTGACCACCGCAGACTTCATATTCTCGACGACGCCGTCGAACTTGACCTCCGGACCGGTGCCCCCGAAGCGGATCTGCAACGTGCTGACCAACTTGCCGCCAGCCGTCGAGACATCCAGCGTATCGACTTGCAGCAGCGTGCCGTCGAAAAGATAACGGCCATAAGCCTTCATGTCGAAGGGAAACGCCGCTTCGCCCGACGAGGGAACATCGGCACGCCCTTGTGCGACGAGCAGATCAATGCCTATGCCCTTGCCGAAATTCTTGCCCTCAGGCAGCCGGTCGAGATCAATCAAGCCGCCGGAAAGCGGCAGGATCATTGGCCCGAACTCAGCCCTGGAATCGCCGATTTCGACCGTATCCTTGTCGAAGTCATAGGAAAAATTCAGGTCTGCCTTGGTGATTTCCTGCGGCTGGCCGTCCGAATAGAATGTCGCGGCCCTCGTGTTGACCGCCAGCGACATCTGCGGCTTCTGGCCGTCGATATCGCGTTTGGCAGACAGAACCAGTTCCGCCGAACCGTCGATGCCCTGGCGAGCAAGCCCAGCCTTGGATCGCCGCAGCATGAAGGGCGTGACACGGAAATCGGCAACCCGAAGCGTCATGGAATGGACCGCGCCGCCCACATTCGTCGTCAGCGCCGTCAATTCGGTCTGTTGGCCATTGACCGAGATCGCACCGAAGATCGAGAGCGAATCGTCCCCGCCCCGCTCCAATGCGAGATCATCGATGGACAGCGTCAAAGGCCGACCACTTGCGCTTGTCGCGGCCACTTCGAGCCCGCCGATCCGCATGCGGTCGAGCCCGCCGCGCGCGATGAAACCCTGCAACCGATCCAGTTCGACGAAAGCGCCGTCTAAAACAGCGGGCATGTTGTCGATGCGGAATTTGGAGAGATCCAACGGTTCGCGCTTCGGCAAAAGCCGGGCGTCTAGGGCAATGCCCTGACTGTCGATTTCTCGAACGGAGAACCGCCCCCCGAGCAGCGCCATCGGCTCGAGGATGAAGCTGACCGACTGCGTCATGGCGACTTGCTGGCCGCTTGCTGCCTCGACGACCGATACGTCATGCGCATCGACAGTCACATCAAGGCCGCCCGAAAAACGAACTTCCGTCCGGCCGATCTTCGCGTCGAATTGTGGCCCCATGGCATTGGAGAGAGCGACTGCGGCCCGCTGCGCAAGGGCTGCGTCCAGCGCGCCGCTTTCGACGACGGCAAACACCCCGCCGATGACGACGGCCCAGAGCCCGATGAAAGCGATGATCCCCCGCAGACACCGGCGCGCAACACTGCGACGCGGCGGGCAGTGGACGATCATCGGATCCTCCGCCTGCGCCGAAGGCAGGGCATGCAGCGGAACGATGTCCCGCGTGCGAAACCGTAGCTTTTCGCCCCGGATATCCGACATGTCCTGGTGATTGTCTCCGTCTATCGATGCAGCTATCAAGTCGCTGTGGACGACTCCGAAGCGGACTATATATCGATGACGCCCACAATCATCCATAAAGCGGGCGAAAGAAAGGTTATCCCATGACGGATTTGAAAGTTGGCGACGCGGCCCCCGATTTCTCCCTGCCCAAGGCCGGAGGCGGCACTGTTTCCCTCGCTGATGTCGCCGGGAAACCCACCGTTGTCTATTTCTATCCGAAAGACAACACGCCAGGATGCACGACAGAAGCGCTTGATTTCACGGATCTTTTTGAAAAATTCGCAAACGCGGGCGCAACCGTCATCGGCATATCGCCGGATTCGGTCAAGAGCCACGACAAGTTTGCCTCAAAACATAACCTGTCGGTGATCCTGGCTGCCGATGAAGCGCACACGGCGCTTGAAGCATACGGTGTCTGGAAGGAGAAGAGCATGTACGGCAAGACCTATATGGGTGTCGAACGCACCACGGTCCTGATCGATGCGGCGGGCAAGATCGCCCAAATCTGGCCAAAGGTGAAGGTTGCGGGACACGCACAGGCTGTGCTCGAGGCGGTTCAATCCCTCTGATGGATCTGACAGTGAGAGAGCCCAAGACCCAGTTTCACTCCCTGCGCGGCGCAGCAACGCTTGCCATCATGAGCGCAGATCTCGACGAAAAGACCAGCCTAGCCCAGACAGCTGCGGTCCGCTGGCAGGAGCGGCGTCTGTCACTCCGGTCGCCATTGGATCCGCCCTTGCCGGATCGTCCGGGACGTCCGGAAAAGCCGGTTCTCGTTCCCCCGAAAGGCACCGAGAAGCGCTCGCTTCACACCCTGCCCGGACGTATCGCAACGCTGCACGCGCTCGCGCATATTGAGCTCAATGCCGTCGATCTCGCGCTCGACATCGTCGGCCGCTTCGCCTCGCAACCCGTGCCGCATTCGTTCTTCGACGGCTGGATGAAAGTTGCTTTCGAGGAAGCCAAGCATTTCCGCATGGTGCGCGACCGGTTGCGCAGCCTTGGCGCGGACTATGGCGACATGCCGGCCCATGACGGATTGTGGCAGGCTGCCCATTCCACCCGCAACGACCTGACTGCCCGCCTTGCCGTGGTCCCGTTGATTCTGGAGGCGCGCGGCCTCGATGTGACGCCCGCCCTGCAAGAGAAGATGCGTGAAACAGGTGATAACGAAAGCGCCGATGTGTTGAACATCATCTATGAGGATGAAAAAGGCCATGTCGCCGTAGGCGCCAAGTGGTTCCGCTTTCTTTGCGCGCGGGAGAAACGCGATCCGGCCAAGACATTCCAGGATTTGGTCCGGGCCAATTTCCGCGGAAACCTCAAGCCGCCATTCAACGACGTTGCCCGCGCCGAGGCTGGCCTGACACCATCATTCTATCGGTCTCTGTCGTCGAAAAACGCATCGTAGCCGACCGAGCGGTCGGCCATGGCTAAGCGTTTATTAACCCTAATCATGCGTAAATGCGCATGGACGAGTGAGAGCCTAGGCGCCGGCTTTCACCCTCTTCCTGTGCGGTAAGCCGCCGAAGCGATGGGGAACGACGTGACAATCAAGGCAAGCAACCAGGTCTTTGGCAAGCGCCGTCAGCAACACGTCGTGATTCTCGCCAGCGGCGACAAGATACGCCACATGACAATCCGCCCCTGGATGGTCGCCCTGACATTCTGCTTTTGCGGCACCATGGCGATCGGCTATCTCGGCGCCACCACCTATCTGGTTTTGCGCGACAACCTGATCGGCGCCACAATGGCACGCCAGGCGCGCATGCAGCACGATTACGAAGATCGCATCGCTTCACTCCGGGCTCAGGTCGACCGGGTCACCTCCCGCCAGTTGCTCGATCAGCAGGTGGTGGAAGAGAAGGTTGAAAAACTGCTGGAGCAGCAGATGGCGCTGACCTCGCGCCATGGCCGCATCGACGCGCTTCTCGAAGGGGCATCAGGCCAGGAGAGCCTGCCGACCGATGGCCCGATGCCGGCGGATCGCCCGCAGATCGGCATCAAGGACGAAGCCTCTGTCCCAACGACAAGCACCCAGGCATTCGCCTCTCTTCTCGGCGCAAAACCGGTGACCAGGGCCGGCAGGGCAAACCTGGCACTTGGCTATGTGCCGATGACGGAGGAAAACGTCGCCGACCGGGCCGACAAGCTGTTTTCCCACATGACCTTGTCGCTGAAAGACATCGAGAGCGAACAGATGGACCGCATCGCCAGTCTCGCATCCGGCGCCACGCAGACAGCCGCCGAGATTGCCGCGATCCTGGAACGCAGTGGAATTCAGCTCGACGATGCACTGGCCCCGCAACCCGATGCGATCGGCGGGCCTTACATCGCCCCCAACCCCGACCATGATTTCAATGCCACCCTGAACACGCTCGATGCGGCCCTGACGCGACTGGAGACCGTGCGTGACACCGCGCGGCGCCTGCCCTTTGCCAATCCTGCCCCCGGCCATGAGATCACCAGCCGCTTCGGCAATCGCCCGGACCCATTTTTCGGTGGCCTGGCCATGCATGCCGGGATCGACTTTCGCGCGCCGACCGGCACCGAAATTCACGCGACGGGCGCCGGCAAGGTGGTGACGGCCGCCCCCTCCGGCGGCTATGGCAACATGGTCGAAATCGACCATGGCTTTGGCCTGTCGACCCGCTACGGTCACATGTCCCGTATCCTGGTGAAGGAAGGCGACCAGATCGAGGCCGGCGATCTCCTCGGCCTGTCCGGCTCCACCGGTCGCTCCACCGGACCGCATCTGCACTACGAAGTCCGCCGCGGCAAGGAAGCGGTTGATCCGATCCGCTTTCTCAATGCCGGCATGAAATTGACCACCCTGATCAATTGACGCGCCCACGGTTTCGCCCAATGATTGCAGGCAACAATGTGATTGGAGCCTGCCATGGACACGATGTCGCTGCTTGCCTTTGCCTTGGCCTTCTTCCTGTTTGCCGCCTCCCCCGGTCCTGACAACATGACCATCGTTGCCCGAACGGTTTCGCATGGTCCCGCTTCGGGCATCGCCTATGGCATCGGCACAGTCTTCGGCATCCTGATCTATCTCGGCCTTGCCGCCTTCGGCCTGTCGATCATTGCCAGTGAAATGGGCCTGTTGATGACCGTCCTGCGTTATGCCGGCGCTGCCTACCTGATTTACATGGCCTATCGGCTTTGGACCGAACCGGCCGTCGTTCCCGAAATCAAGGCAGGCGGCGGCCCACGCGACCTCGTCAGCATCTGCCTGACCGCTGTTGCGCTCAATCTCGGCAACCCGAAAATGCCACTGTTCTATCTTGCGCTGCTGCCCGGCTTTGTCGGCACCAGTTTCGGCATGGGCGACTATGGCAGACTGGCAATGGTCATTGTTCTGGTCGAGTGCGCGGTCATCGGTGGCCATGTCTGGATTGCCGATCGCGCCCGCGCCCTTCTGCGCACGCCGTCAATTATCAGACGCGCCAACCGGATTGCCGGCTCCGCATTGGCACTGGCTGGTATTCAGATCCTTGTGACAACCCGCAGCAGTTAAGCACAGCTGTTAAGCCTTTGTTGCGCCAGATACCTCAGTTTCCTTGACTTTCAGGTAGTTTGGGACTATTCGCCCCTTCCATTAAGGCCCGCGTTTAGGGCGATTCATGGATGTTCGTAAGAACAGGAACGGAACTACTTCCCTTTGATCACTTTTGCTGACCTTGGCTTGAGCCAAAAAGTCCTCTCAGCCGTCACCGATGCCGGCTATGTTAACCCGACGCCGATTCAGGCCGGTGCGATCCCGCCTGCCCTGCAGCGCCGGGATATCTGCGGCATCGCGCAGACAGGTACGGGCAAGACCGCTTCGTTCGTTCTCCCCATGCTGACGCTCCTGGAAAACGGCCGTGCGCGCGCCCGCATGCCGCGCACACTGATTCTCGAGCCGACCCGCGAGCTCGCCGCCCAGGTCGCCGAAAATTTCGATAAATACGGCAAGAATCACAAGCTCAATGTCGCGCTTCTCATTGGCGGCGTGTCTTTCGAAGAGCAGAACCGCAAGCTGGAACGCGGCGCCGACGTGCTGATCTGCACCCCTGGCCGCCTGCTCGACCATTGCGAGCGCGGCAAGCTTCTGATGACCGGCGTCGAGATCCTCGTGATCGACGAAGCCGACCGCATGCTCGACATGGGTTTCATCCCGGACATCGAACGCATCGCCAAGATGATCCCGTTCACCCGCCAGACCCTGTTTTTCTCGGCCACCATGCCGCCAGAGATCCAGAAACTGGCCGACCGCTTCCTGCAGAACCCGGAGCGCGTCGAAGTGTCGCTGCCGTCTTCGACGGCCACGACCGTGACGCAGCGCCTCGTCGCCGCGCACAATAAGGACTACGAAAAGCGCTCTGTCCTGCGCGACCTGATCCGTTCCCAGGAAGACCTGAAGAACGGCATTATCTTCTGCAACCGCAAGAAGGACGTCGCTGACCTGTTCCGTTCGCTCGAACGCCACGGTTTCTCCGTCGGCGCCCTGCATGGCGACATGGACCAGCGCTCGCGCACCAACATGCTGGCCGGCTTCAAGGATAACCAGATCACCCTGCTCGTCGCGTCCGACGTCGCAGCCCGTGGTCTCGACATTCCCGACGTCAGCCATGTTTTCAACTTCGACATCCCGATCCATGCCGAAGACTATGTCCACCGCATCGGTCGTACAGGGCGTGCTGGCCGGTCCGGCGCGGCTTTCTCGCTCGTGACCCGCAGCGATTCCAAGTTCCTCGATGCCATTGAAAAGCTGATCGGTCAGAAGATCGAATGGCACAATGGTGACCTTTCCGCCTTGCCGGCCCCCGCTGAGAGCAGTGACGAAGGTCGCGGCAAGCGTGGCAGTCGCGACAAGGGCCGCGAAGGCAGCCGTGATCGTGCACGCGATAGCAATCGCGAAGGCCGTGGCGAGCGCAGCAGTCACAAAACCGAAACGCGCGCAGAATATGTTAAGCCTGTAGAGGAAGTCGTAATGGAACCGGCAAGGATCGAAACACCCGTGGCAAACGAGCGCAAGGCGGACAAGCGTCCAAACCAGAACCCGCGCAATGCCCGCAACAATTCGACGCCGAACCCGGCCAATGACGATCATCGCGAGCGTCGCCGCAGCCACCACCGCGACCATGATGACGGCCCGACACCGGTTGGTTTCGGCGATGATATCCCTGCCTTCATGCTGATCGTGGCTGCAGCCAAGGCCTGATCCGGTCATGGGTGCACCCGGCATTGATTTTCCCGGCCTCGGCGTCGGTCTTGCCATCCTTCGGGATGGCAAGTTGCTTTTGTGCAAACGCATGAAGGCGCCGGAAGCTGGCCACTGGAACATCGTCGGCGGCAAGGTCGACCATATGGAACCGGCCGAACAAGCAGCCCGTCGCGAGGCCGAGGAGGAAACTGGCCTGACGATCGGCGCGATCGAGTTCGTCGCCTGGTCCGAGCAGCGGATCGAAGCGGATCGCCAGCACTGGGTCTCCCTGCTCTACAAGACCACCGACATCCAGGGCGAGCCGCAATTGACCGAGCCGGACAAGCTGTCGGCAATCGGCTTCTTTGCTCTCGACGACCTGCCGCAGCCGCTCTCGGCCTTCACCCTGGCGCTGCTGCCCTATCTGCGCTGAAACCTATTTCTTGGCGTCCGCCCTGATGGCTGCCTCGAAAGCCAGCCGCACCCATTTCGCCATCTCGTCGGGATCGTCATAGGCCTCTTCGGGAACGCTCCAGTAAGGCATGGCGACCGGCTTTCCAGTCTTGCCTTCATAGGACCAGCGCCTGGCACCGGCGGCCTCCAGCAGCGGCGCCGTCTCGCTGTCGCCCTTCAGCATGATCTCATCGAACAGATCGAGCGCGAAGATGATGCCCCGGTGATAGATGCCCTTGCCGCCGAACATCCGGCGGATGGAGACTGGCCCGAGCGCCTGAAACATTTCCTCGATCGCATCATTGTCCATGTGTCTGCTCAGTCCCTGAGAATACCGCCCGCCGCCACGATAGCCTCCGGCGTATCGACATCAAGCCGCGCTGCCACGCCGATTTCAACATCGATCACCGGCAGGCCGGCACTTTCGATCACCGGACGTGCGCCAATATCGCCTTCGATCGCCTTGAGCGCTTCGAAGGTGGAACGCGGCAGGATGACCGGATTGCCGCGCTGCCCGTCAGCGACGGCACGAACGATTGCCGTTCCGGACGCCTTGGAAAATGCCTTTGCCAGCGCCCTGATATCGTCCGTGGCGACATTCGGCATATCGGCAAGCAGCACCATCATGCCCGGAGCCTCCGAGACATCTGTTTGTTCAAGCCCTGCCTTTAGCGAGCTCGCCATGCCGGTCGCGTAGTGTGGATTATCGATGATCGTCACATCCAGCCCTTGAAGCGCGGCGGATACTTCATCGCCGCGATGCCCGACGACGACATGCACCTTCCCTATCTTTGCCTCGACCGCCTGACGCGCAACCCGATGCACAAGCGCCTCGCCGCCGAATTCCGCCAGCAGCTTGTGCTGCCCGCCTTCTCCCATGCGACTTGCCCGACCCGCTGCAAGGATGACGACGGCAATTTCCTCTGCTTTGTGATCGGCCGTAGCCATCAGACGCGGCAGCGGCCGGCTCGGGATTTCCATCAACAATCCTCCAACACCAAGACCGGTCAAATCGTCACGTGTCGGCACCTCGCCGGCAAGCAGGCGGCTGAGCACCCAATCGAAACCATTCTCTTTCGGCGATCGCGCACAGCCCGGCGCACCGATCACCGGCACGTCGCCGAGATAACCGAGCACCAGGAGATTGCCGGGATCGACCGGGAGCCCAACCTGGACAACCCGCCCGCCCGCCAGCCGGATCGCTTCCGGAATGACATCCTGCGGATCGCTCATCGCCGACGCGCCGAAGACGATGATCATGGCGGGCAGCGTCTTCTCAGTGCTCTGTGGAGCCGCAATCGCAGTTTTCATCGCTTCTGCAACGGCCTTGGCCCGATGCGCCACGCGAACTTCCGAGGTGAGTTCGCTGCTGGACGAAACGAGCCGCTGCTGCAGAACCCTGGCTGTCTTGTCCATCACCGACGCTTTCAGCGATGGCAAGGTCGTGGCGACCAGAGACACGGCATGGGCGACATACGGTTTCAGTTGAAAAGCGGGGCCTGTTTGCAGCAGCTGACAGGCCTGTTCGACCCAGCGTCCGGCGACCGCGAGCGGGATGATCTTGATCGTCGCAACCAGATCCCCGGTCCGGACATCGGCATGATCGGCCAGACAGGCGAGCGTGATGGCGGGATCGATGCGATTGAACCGATCGACCACCGATTTGTCCGCAACAAAAAGACCATTGGCTTCGGCATAGAAATTGACCCTGCCCGTGGTCGCTGGCGAACGCCGAATTTCAATGCTGTCCAGCATCTCAGCGAGCTTTTGAGCCGCAGCATCTTCACCGAGATCGCCCGGCTCCATACAGCAAGCGATCACCGAGGAAATACCCTCTGCGCGCAATGCATCCAGGTCGCGGGCCTCCAGCACATGGCCCTTGGCCAGTTTTCCAGATTCAAGCGAAATCGAATGGGCCAAGACTGCGCCCAAGGCTTCATCGACCGCCACGCTGCCGAAGATCATGCGGCGTCCCCTGTCGACGAGACAAGCGTGCGGCGGCGAAAGGCGCGGATGATGTCCGCCAACACCGCAACGGCGATTTCCGCCGGTGTCGCCGCCCCGATGTCGAGCCCGATCGGTGCAGAGATCGTCCCGATCTGCTCAGGCCCGAAGCCTGCCGTCAGCAGCCGTTCGACCCGCTTGCCATGGGTTTTTCGACTTCCAAGCGCACCGACATAGAAACAGTGCGCCTCAAGTGCAGCAGCAATCGCCGGATCGTCGATCTTGGGGTCATGGGTGACAGCCACCAAGGCGCTATAGCGATCGAGCGGACGCTGCGGGAAAACGTCCTGTGGCCAGTCGGCGATCAGCTCGACATCGGCGAAGCGCTCCGGCGTCGCAAAGGCGGTACGCGGATCGATGATCGTCACGTCGAAATCGGCAAGCTGGGCCATCGGCACCAGTGCCTGACTGATATGTACGGCACCGATCACCACGATGCGCGGCAGCGGAAGATAGACATTAAGGAAATGGTGCCGGTCATCGATCTGCACCGCCCCGGCTTTCCCCGAAAGGAAATGCTGCGCAACCGCCTCGCCAAGCGGGCCGTCAACATCCTCGCCTTCCAGAACCAGCCTGTCATGGCCATTCGCCAGGTCTGTCACCAGCATGACAGCGCTGCGCGTGCGTCTGGCCGCGTTCAGAGCCTTCAGATGCGCCGGATCCATCAGCCGAGCCTTTCGACATAGACACGAATGCGCCCGCCGCAGGACAGGCCGACCCGCCAGGCAGTTTCATCCGCCACCCCGAATTCGAGCATCTTCGGCTGCCGGCTGTCCAGCACGTCGAGCGCTTCGGTGATCACCGCGCCCTCGACACAGCCGCCGGACACCGACCCCTCGAAATTGCCGTCGCGATCGATCACCAAATGGCTGCCGACGGGCCGAGGCGCCGAGCCCCAGGTCTCGACCACCGTGGCGATGGCGACATCGCGGCCTTCCCCGATCCATTCTTCAGCAATCACCAGCGGATCATGCCGCAAGCTGTCTTTGGTCATGACACACCTTTCATGGATGCAAGGAACCGACGCGGATCGGCGTCTCTCTCGGGCGGGCCGGACAACGCCCTGACAAGGTCGCCCAAGGCCTCGAGATTGTGAACCGCACGCAATTCGTCAACATGCGGCAACATCGCCCGGACCCCGCGCGCTCTAGCCTCGAAACCTGAAAACCGCAACAGCGGGTTCAGCCAGACCAGTCTGCGGCACGAGCGGTGCAATCGGTCGACCTCCACGCCCAGGGTCTCGACATCATCCCGCTCCAGACCGTCAGTGATCAGAAGCACGACGGCGCCCTGGCCCAGAACGCGGCGTGCCCATTGGCGATTGAACAGTCGCAGTGTCTCGCCGATACGGGTGCCGCCCGACCAGTCGGCCACGGCATCCGTGCATTGGTCGATCGCCTCGTCCGGATCGCGATGGCGTAGTTGCCGCGTGACGTTGGTCAGCCGCGTGCCGAACAGGAAGGTATGCACCCGTTGCCGGCGCTCGCTCAGCACATGCAGGAAATGCAGGAAGATCCGGCTGTACTGGCTCATCGAACCCGAAATGTCGGCAAGCACCACCAGCGGCGGCGGACGCTGACGCCGTTCGCGAAAACGCGGCAGCATCAGATCGCCTCCGGTTCTGAGCGCCTGGCGCATGCTGGCCCTCTGGTCAACGTAGCGACCCCGTGTCGACGCACGGAAACGCCTCGTCGATACCTTGTCGAAGGGCATGGCAAGGCGTTCGATTTCCCGTCGTGCCTGCGCCAGTTCGCCTGAAGTCATCTGGCCGAAATCCATCTGCCGCAGCACTTCCTGGCCTGACACGGTCAACCGGGCATCAATCTCGATATCGGGTTCGTTGCGTTCCCGCGCTGGCCTGTTCTTCTCGGCAAACAGCGCATCGCTGACCCGCGCCGATCCCGGTTTCGGTTTTTGCCGCTCACTGAGATCCATCGCCACCGGTGACATCAGCGCGATCATCTTGCCGACAAGGTCGCGACCGCGCCAGAAGATCGCAAAAGCCTCGTCGAACACCGGCTGATCCTCATGCCGCTTGACGAAGATCGAAGCCATTGCCGCATGAAACTCCAACCGGGAACCAATACCAATCGTATCAATGGCTTCGATAGCGTCGATCACCGCCCCCGGGCCCGGCTTCAAGCCGGCCTTGCGCAGCACACGGGCGAAATGCACGATATTGTCGGCCAGTCGGCCCTCTCCCTGAACGGGCAGAGACGCCACGATCCCATCTCTTTTGTCAGGTCCCGCGCCAGGCGTCTGCATCGGCTCAGCCCGCCGCCAGAAGTTCAGCCTTGACCTCCGACAGCACCTTCTGACCATCGCTGCCCTGAATGCGGGCGATATCCTCCTGGTATTTCAGCAGTGTCCCCAGCGTGTCGGCAATGGTTTCCGGATCGAGCGCCAGTCGGTCGAGTTCTGTCAGTGCCGTCGCCCAGTCGATGGTTTCGGCAATGCCCGGGTTCTTGAACAGGTCGATGGTCCGCAATCGCTGCACATAGGCAACGATCTGCCGCGAAAGCTGTTCATTGCAGCCCGGAACCTTGCGGCGGATGATGGCCAACTCGTCGGCCGCCGTCGGATAGTCCACCCAATGGTAGAGGCAGCGCCGTTTCAACGCATCATGCACCTCGCGGGTCCGATTGCTGGTGACGATGACGATGGGCGGTTCGGCCGCCTTCACCGTGCCGAACTCCGGGATGGTCACCTGGAAATCGGACAGCACTTCCAGCAGGAAAGCCTCGAAGGCCTCGTCGGTGCGGTCGAGTTCATCGATCAGGAAGACCGGCGCCCGGCCGGGAGCGCTCTGCAGAGCCTGAAGAACCGGCCGGCGGATCAGGTATCGCTCGGAAAAGATGTCATGTTCGAGACGGTCGCGATCGGATACACCGGCGGCTTCCGCCATGCGGATCTCCAGCATCTGTGCCGGATAGTTCCATTCATAGACGGCGGATGCGACGTCCAGACCCTCATAGCACTGCAGTCGGATCAGCGGTCTATCAAGGGCTTTGGCCAGCACCTTGGCGACCTCGGTCTTGCCGACCCCCGCTTCGCCCTCGAGAAACAGCGGCCGTTTCATCTTCAACGCCAGAAACAACACGGTCGCCAGCGACCGACCGGCGAGATAATCCTCGGCCGCAAGAATTTCCACAACAGAATCAATTGATTCCGGCAGTCCCTTTGTAGAGGTATCCGCCATGTCTCCTCCTGTTTGAGAAAGAGCTTACAGCGTGTGGTAGCCCCGGTCCAGATAGATGAGCGGGGCGTTTTTCGGGCCAAAATGCACCGCCTTGACCTCACCGAACAGGACGGTATGGGTGGCCGTC
Organism: Rhizobium sp. CECT 9324; assembly: GCF_918741265.1. NCBI lineage: Bacteria > Pseudomonadati > Pseudomonadota > Alphaproteobacteria > Hyphomicrobiales > Rhizobiaceae > Rhizobium > Rhizobium sp. CECT 9324. The sequence continues at coordinate 2,790,298 of NZ_CAKKMZ010000001.1, forward strand.
ACCTTGCGATCCACGACAACGCAGTCGAAGGCGGCTACCGCCTCGACAAGCACAGGCGATCCGGTCGCCATCACCTGCCATTCGGCCAGCGCAAATCGCTCGTCGACGGAAAGACCATCGAAACCGGCAAAGGCATTGGCCAGCGGACGATGGTGATCGGAAAGCGAATTCAGGGCGAAATGCCCGCTTTCGAACATGACGATGTTATTGGCATTGCCATTGTTCAGGCAGACAAGAACGGTGGGGGGCTTGTCCGACACCGAGCAGGCCGCGGTAATCGTCACACCGCGCCGGATCCCGTCATGCTGGGTGGTCACGATCTGCACATGGCCGGCATAGCGGCTCATCGCGTCGCGATAGATGACCGGATCCAAATTCTCGATTTTCAAATGCCGTCTCCCTGCACGTCCAAGCTCCGTAGCCGAGGCGAATATGGGCCGCAAGCCTTACCTTTTCCACAACGGGCCGGCCGCCTTGAAAAAAGCACCAAAGAGAAAGCCAAGCTCGGCACATTTCCAAACGGCAAACCTTTGCGCTAGGATCATCGCGACAGAGATGGAAATGACCCGATGAAGCGCCTGCTGATCACCACCGCCCTTCTGCTTGCCGGCATTGCCGGCTCCGAGGCAAAGCCGCTGACATTGGCGGTCGTGGCCCCGAAAACCGGCATGTTTGCACCGCTTGGCGATCAGGTCCGCCACGGCGCGCAACTGGCAGCCAGCCGGCTTTCCATCGACCTCGTCGAGATCGACGAAAACTGCGAGGCCGGTAGCGGCCCCGACATTGCGAAAAAGATCACCGAGGCTGAGGTCACGGCCGCGATCGGTTTCCTCTGCAGCGAAAGCCTCGAGGGCGGGCTGCCCCTTCTCGCGGACAAGAACATCCCGGCCATCTCGCTATCGGTGCGCTGGAAAGGACTGATGGAGGATGCGGCCAAGCAAGGCTGGCCTTTCTTCAGACTTGCGCCGACGGCAGAATCCGAAGTGCAGATACTCACCGACTTCATTCTGCGCGATTGGGCGAGCGAACCCGTGGCACTTCTGGAGGACGGTACCATCCGTGGCCGCGAACTCACCGAGGCGATCCGCAACAGCCTGGAAGAACGCGGTCTGAAGCCCGTCTTCACCGACACCTTGCGTCCGGGTCAGGAGCAGCAGCTGGCTCTGGTCCGCCGCCTTCAGAAGGCTGGCGCGACGCATGTCTTCATCGGCGGTGACCGCAATGATGTCGCGATCATCGCCCGCGACGCGGCCGCGGAGAAAATCCCCCTGACGATTTTGGCCGGTGATGCGATGCAGGCCGCCGACGAGCCCGTGCCGCTGCGCAATGGCGTCATGGCCGTGGCGTTGACGGAGACACCGGAAGGCCCATCGGCGGACGAGGTAAACGCGGCCCTGGCCGAGCAAAATCGCCCGCCGGACGGCTATCTACTGCCAGCGCATGCCGCAGTCACCATCGTCGCGGACGCAGCCGGTATATCGTCGGCCATGGGCACGCCCCTGACGGATGCCCTCACAGGCACCATGTTCGAGACGGTGATTGGACCGATCACCTTCACCGAGGGGCATGAACTGGCAGATAACCCTTATCGGATTGTCGAGTGGAAGGACGGCGTCTTTGTACCTGTCGCCGCAAGCACCCAGTAGGAATGCTAGTCACGATAGGGCCAGAAGGCCTGGCTGAACACGCCGCCGTCGACCCAGATCGTCTGGCCGGTGACGAAACTCGACTGATCGCCGGCCAGAAACAGGGCGGGGCCTGCGAGATCCTCGGGCGTACCGACACGTCTTAGCGGCGTGACATCACCCCAAGTCTTGCCGTAGTCCGGCGCTTCGGCTTGCGTCCTTGCCGTTTCAATGGCGCCTGGCGCGATGCAGTTGACCCGGATGCCATAAGGCCCCAGTTCCACCGCCGACACCTTGGTAAACTGCTCGATGCCGCCCTTGGAGGCCGTGTAGTCGACGAGTTTGGGAAAGGCGAGCTTGTTACAGCCGGAGCCGAGATTGATGATCGAGCCGCCCTTGCCTGCATCGATCATGCGCTGCGCGGTCAGCTTGGTATTGAGGAACGTGCCCTTGAGATTGGTCCGAATGACCATGTCCCAGCGCTCCTCGGACAACTCAAGCAGCGGCGCCCAGGTCTGGATTCCGGCATTGTTGATCAGCACATCCGGCGCCTGCCCCGCCCATGAGATGGCCTGATCGAGGAAACTTGCGACGGCGGCACTATCGGCAACGTCGGTATCGTGCCCGATCACCCGGACGCCATGATGGGCAACGTCCTGCACCACTTCGTCAGCCGCATCCATCTGGCCGAGATGGGTGAAGGCAATGTCGTAGCCTGCTGCCGCAAACGCATGGACCAGATGCCGGCCGATACCTGAACTGCCGCCGGTGATAATGGTAAATTTGTGCATGTCCGTCCTCCCTGCCGGGGCTCCACCCCGTTGACGATGGATGACGGGACCGCTGCCAACAGTCAAGATCGCACAGCGCGGGATCCCGCCTACCTGCCAAGATCGTCGGGGCCCACGACGGTTGCCGCGAAAGGCACGCGATGCTATGGGCAGCCGCAACAACGACTGCCATCGAGGACCCTGCCCCATGACCCGCCCGCTGCTGATTTCGCCTTCCATTCTTGCTGCCGATTTCGCCAGGCTTGGACAGGAAGTCTCCGATGTCGTCGATGCCGGTGCCGAATGGGTGCATCTCGACGTGATGGATGGCCACTTTGTCCCGAATATCTCCTTCGGACCTGCCGTGATCAAGGCACTTCGCCCGCATACCAAGGCGATCTTCGACTGCCACCTGATGATTGCGCCGGCGGATCCTTACCTCGCTGCCTTCGCCGATGCCGGCTGCGACATCATCACCGTGCATGCCGAAGCCGGTCCGCATCTGCACCGCTCGCTGCAGACCATTCGGGCCCTTGGCAAGAAGGCCGGCGTGTCGCTCAATCCGGCAACGCCACTCTCAGCCATCGAGCATGTGATGGACGATCTCGACCTGATCCTGGTCATGACCGTCAATCCGGGTTTCGGCGGCCAGAAATACATCCCCGCCATGACCGACAAGATCGCCAAGGCAAATGCCTTGATCGGCAACCGACCGATCAACCTCGAAGTCGACGGCGGCATCACGGCGGCGACGGCGCCGCTGGTCACCAAGGCCGGTGCGAATGTGCTGGTCGCGGGCTCCGCCATCTATCAGGGCAAGGGCGTTGACGACTACCGCAAAACGATCGACACTCTGCGCATGGCGGCCAAAGGAGGAAGGGCTTGAGGCGATTGAAGGAATGCACCGTGGCTCGCGCCGCCATATGCCTTCCGCTGCCGACAAGTGCCAGTGATATCGCATGCCTTTCGCCGCAGATCCCATGACGACGAGCGCAGCGACATTCTCGCGCGGATCAAGGCCCGTTTCCCGATTTTCGGCCAGCCGACCGCCCGCAACGCTCTGGTTTTTCGGCGCAATCGCCTGGGGTCTGGCAATGGCCGGATGTTTCACCCTGTCCGTCCATCTGCTGGGACGATCCGGCGGCAGTCACCAGCCGCTTCTTGCCTTCATTTACGGCGCCGGTGGCGCTCTGGCCTGGCTGACCGCTCTGCCAATAATCCGCGTCGCTGCCTTCGGCCGACAGTCGGAAACGGTACTGGCCGCCTGGTTCCTCTTTCTCGGCATGGGCACGATCGCCGTGACCGCCGGGCTTTTCGCCCTGCAATACCGCATTTTTTATGCGCAATGGCACGCGCCTTTTCTATCTCGCGTTTGGTTTCTACAGCAGATCTTTACGAGCGCGTCCGCGCTTTACCAGTTTGCCGTGCTCGGCCTGCGCCACTTCCTCCCCTTCGCATTTTTGCTTCTGTTTGTCGTCAGCCTCGCTATGTCGCGCCGTAACCGTTGAGCTTGTCGGTGGTCTTTGCTAAAGCGGGCCAGCTTGCGTAAGCCAGTCTCCCGTTTGAACGAAAGAAATCCCGATGATCCCGCGCTATTCCCGGCCAGAAATGGTCGCCATCTGGTCGCCCGAAACCAAGTTCCGCATCTGGTTCGAGATCGAGGCCCACGCCTGCACCGCGCTCGCCAATCTCGGCGTAATTCCGCAGGAATCCGCCAGGACCATCTGGGAAAAGGGCTCGGCTGCGGAATTCGACGTCGCCCGCATCGACGAGATCGAAGCCGTCACCAAGCATGACGTCATCGCATTCCTGACGCATCTCGCCGAATTCATCGGCCCCGACAGCCGTTTCGTGCATCAGGGCATGACATCGTCGGACGTGCTCGACACCACGCTGAACATCCAGTTGGTGCGCGCTGCCGACCTCTTGCTGGCAGACATGGACCGGGTTCTGAATGCCCTCAAGACCCGCGCCTTCGAACACAAGGACACGGTCCGCATCGGTCGCAGCCACGGCATTCATGCCGAACCGACGACGATGGGCCTGACCTTTGCCCGTTTCTACGCCGAGATGCACCGCAACCGCGCCCGCCTGGTCGCCGCCCGTGCCGAAATCGCCACTGGTGCGATCTCGGGCGCCGTCGGCACGTTTGCCAATATCGATCCAAGCGTCGAGGAATATGTCTGTGAACAGCTGGGATTGGTCGCCGAACCGATCTCGACCCAGGTCATCCCGCGCGACCGCCATGCGATGTTTTTCGCCACGCTTGGCGTCATCGCCTCGTCGATCGAAAACGTCGCCATCGAAATCCGCCACATGCAGCGCACCGAAGTTCTGGAAGCCGAAGAGTTCTTCTCACCGGGCCAGAAGGGCTCCTCCGCCATGCCGCACAAGCGCAACCCGGTCCTGACCGAGAACCTGACCGGCCTTGCCCGTCTCGTACGCATGTCGGTCGTCCCGGCACTGGAAAACGTGGCGCTGTGGCACGAGCGCGATATCAGCCATTCGAGCGTTGAGCGCGCAATCGGCCCAGACACGACGATCACCCTCGATTTTGCCCTGAACCGCTTGGCCGGAGTCATAGAGAAGCTGGTGATCTACCCGGAAAACATGCTTGCAAACATGAACAAGTTCAAAGGCTTGGTCATGAGCCAGCGCGTATTGCTCGCACTGACGCAGGCCGGCATCTCGCGCGAAGACAGCTACCGTCTCGTCCAGCGCAACGCCATGAAGGTCTGGGAAAAGGGTGCTGATTTCCTCGAGGAACTGCTCGCCGACGACGAAGTTCGCGCAGCACTTCCGGAAGCGGAAATCCGCGAAAAATTCGACCTCGGCTATCACACCAAACATGTCGACACGATTTTCAGACGCGTCTTCGGCTGAGCCGCACGGAACACGATGACGATCATGGCCCGGCGCTTTGAGCGACCGGGCCTTTTTCTTTCTCCAGGCGCAGAGCTTTACTCAGCGCGGCGACGACACCACAAGCTTTCGGTACAGGTGCCATGTCGCGTGACCGAGGATCGGCATGATCACCACAAGGCCGACCATCATGGTCGCCATGCCGACCGCAAGCGATGCGGCCACGATCAGCCCCCAGACGACAACGGGCACCGGGTTGAGCATGCTGACCCGAACCGACGTGTGCACCGCGGTCGCCGCCCCGGCGTCGCGATCGAGAAGCAGCGGAAACGCCACAATGCTGATCACCAGAGCAATCAGGGCAAGCGCGAATCCGATCAGATTGCCCCAGACAATCAGCGCCATGGCGTTCGGATGCGAAAGCACGCCAGAGGCAAAGCCGATAAAACCGGGCGCCGGATAGTCGCCGATGAAATGCAGATAGAGCGCCCGAGCCGTGATCAGCCAGACCATGAACAAAGTCAGCAGATAGAGGCTCATCATCAGCAGGGAAGGCAGGGCCGGAGACTTGCGCAGGGCAAAGACATGCGACCAGCTCGTATCATCGCCCCTCTCCCGCCGCCGGCTGATTTCCATCAGGCCAAGCGCAAGCAGTGGCCCCAGAAGCGCAAAGCCGGACATCAGCGGATAGACCATCGGCAGCAGCTCGACCCCGGCACTCCATGCGATCATGATCGCGCCCGCGATAGGATAGATCAGGCAGACAAAGGCATAATGCGACGGCTGTTCGCGAAAGTCGTCAACGCCCGCGCGCAGCGCATCGAAGACATCCTCCACCGTTATGCGCCGTATATCCGGCCGTTCCAGAACACCGGCTGAGCCGGTCATGACATGAAAGTTCGACATCCTCATTTCCTCCTCAAGCAAAGCAAGTCTGCAGTCTGGCAATGAAATTCAGAAGGCGGTACGTCTCATACCGTCGCGTCCACCCGGCAGTCGCCGGCGTAAGCCTGGTGCGAGGTCACCGATAGGTGGCGGTTGTTTTTCAACGATACTGTACGTCTGATCGGTCTGATCTCCAACAGATTTCAATCGCCCGGCAGAGGCGTCTCCTGCGACCGATGAACGACCCGCCCCCCCCGTAGTGCCTGTTGGTTTTCTCCGCCCGACACGGCGCCATGCCAATTTTTCGCGCCACCTATGCGCTCGGGCATCTTGACGTCGGAAGGAGGCGAACGCAGATAGGGCGCATGAAAGTCTCTGAAGCAGATATCCTCATCGTCCCCGGCTACACCAATTCTGGCCCAGACCACTGGCAGAGCCGCTGGGAGACAAAACTCTCCACCGCACGCCGAGTCGAACAGGCGGAGTGGACAAAGCCCGTGCGCGAAGACTGGGTCGCCCGGCTGGTTGCCGAGGTCAACGCATCGACACGCCCAGTCGTGCTGGTGGCGCATTCGCTCGGTGTTCCGACTGTGATTCATGCCGTGCCGCAATTCAAGCAGCGTGTTGCCGGCGCGTTTCTGGTCGCCCCGCCAGATGTGGCCAACGCCGAAATCAGGCCGAAACACTTGATGACATTCGGACCGTACCCGCGCGATCCGCTGCCTTTTCCATCGGTGATGGTTGCCAGCCGCAACGACCCGTTTGGCGCCTACGACCATGCCGAGGACGTCGCCAACAGCTGGGGATCTCTTTTGGTAGACGCCGGCGAGTCCGGCCATATCAACGCAGATTCAGGGCATGGACCCTGGCCGGAAGGCACGATGGTTTTCGCGCAATTTATCGGAAAACTGAAATAAGGGATGATCGCTTCAAATCGGTACAATGCGCAAGATATGCGGATCGTTTCCGAACTATACCCTTAGTTTTATTAGCATTGCGCATTAAAGCGATATTAAGACGAAAAACCTAGCATGGCACGATGTTCTGCGTTCCATGTGAGCAAAGCTATTGCAGCCAAACTTTCTTTATCAGGACCCATCCGGCATAGACCGGCAAATCGGCATCGAAAGCATGCCGATCGCGGCAGCGTTAATCGATGCAAGTTGTGCGCTGATTGTCGAGAATGTGGCGTTTTCGGCGCTCACGACTGAGTTCCGTGCAGGCTCATCTAGTCTCATGGATTCGCTGCATCCAGACGATCGCCCACTTTTTCTGGCGGCCCTGTCGTCAGCCTTTACGGGCTCGATCATCAGCAATCTGGAGATCCGATTTGGCACCACCCAGGCATATGCAACATGCCTGGCCGCCCTATCATCCCAAGTGACCGACGAGGGCGGACTTCAGGCCCTGGTGCAGCTGACGGACATCTCTGCGCTGAAAGCCACGATCGCGGATCTCGAAATCAACGCAAGCCGCTGGAACAATGCGCTGCGCAGCTCGCTTTCCGGCGTCTGGGACCAGCGCTTTGACGGCCAGCTCTACTACTCGGACGTCTGGCGCGAGTTGCGCGGCATGGCACCGGAGGATCCAATCCCGACGACCACTGAGCAATGGCTCGAAATGGTCCACCCCCAGGACCGCGAAAGGACGCTTCATTGCATCGCGCGGCAGAATGCCGGCGACCCGGACTACACGGTTTTCCAGTATCGCGAGCGCCACAAGGATGGCCACTATATCTGGATCGAATGCCGCGGAGCCTGCGTCGAATGGGACGAAAACGGCCAGCCGGCACGCATAACGGGGACGGATACGGACGTCACTGCGCGCAAGGAACAGGAAGAATGGCTGGAGCGCATTTCGCGGCGCTTGAAACTTGCGCTCGACGTGTCGAGGATCGGCGTGTTCGAAACCGATTTCGCATCCGGTACCAGCGACTGGGATGACAGCATGCGGCGTATCTTCGAGGTCAAGAAGGGGGACGACATCCGCATAGGCGAGTTTTGGGAATCGAAGCTCCATCCGGATGACAGGGCGCGCACCCTGGCCCATGTCGAGAAGCACATCAGCAAACTGCAACCCTTCACCGACGATTATCGCATCATCGCAGACGACGGTTCGGTGCGGTATATTCGCTCCAACAGCCTGCCCTATATCGATCACGACGGCCACCTCAAGATGATCGGCGTCAACTGGGACGTGAGCGAGGATCATCGCCTGCGCCAGGAACTCGAACGGGCCAAGACATTGGCTGAAGCGCGCAATGCCGAACTGGAGCAGACCCGGGCGACGGCCGAATACAGCGCGCTCCATGACTATCTGACCGGCCTGCCAAATCGCCGCTATCTCGAAACAAAGCTCGACGAATGGCAGAAATCAAAAACCAATACCTTCGGCCGGCTGGCCGTCTTGCATGTCGATCTCGATCGCTTCAAGCAGATCAATGACACGCTGGGCCATAGCGCGGGAGACGCCATGCTCAAACATGCGGCCAGTATCCTGCGCACCAATATTCGTGCCAGTGATTTTGTCGCGCGCATCGGCGGAGACGAATTCGTCCTGCTCGTCGCCTTCGACGGCAAGACCAAAACACTGTCTCAATTGGCCGATCGGATCATCGCCGAACTCAGCCAACCCGTAACCCACGATGGCCATCAATGCCGCTTCGGGGCCAGTATCGGCATTTCCCATTCTGATGGCGATATCATCGATCCGCAGCAAATGCTGTTGAACGCCGATATCGCCCTCTACAACGCCAAGAACCTAGGCCGGAATCGCCACGAATTTTATTCGCAGGGCAGCCGCAAGATCCTCGCCAATCACCGGCGACTGTCGGACGATCTTCTGCATGCGCTGGAAAACAACGAAATCGTCCCTTTCTATCAGTTGCAGTTCGACGCACGCAGCCGCGCAGTGGTCGGCGCAGAGTGCCTAGCGCGATGGCAGCATCCGGAACATGGCCTATTGGCGCCGGACCGCTTCCTGCCGATCGCTGAAGAAATGAGTGTCCTGGCTCGGATTGATGGCCTCATCCTCGAGAAAGCTCTCGTCGATTTCAGGCAGTGGCGCGCGATGGGCCTGGGCATCCCCAAGATTTCCGTGAATGTCTCCGCCAAACGGCTGAACGACCCGAAACTGCCGCAATTGCTGACCGACCTCGATATCGAACCGGGAATCGTATCGTTCGAACTGCTGGAAACAGTGTTTCTCGACAGCAATGACGCGGTTGCCATGAGCAATCTCGCCCATTTGCGCCATCTGGGCATCGACATCGAGATCGATGACTTCGGCACTGGTCACGCCTCCATTGTCGGCCTTCTCAATCTCAAGCCGAAGACGTTGAAAATCGACCGCCAGCTTATTCACAAACTGCCAAGCAGTCAGGAACAGCGCGCGCTCGCCAAATCGATCATCGGAATAGCGAAGTCGCTCAATATCAGGGTAATCGCAGAAGGGGTCGAAACCGAAGATCATGTCGCCATCCTGAAAAGGCTTGGCTGTCACACGCTTCAAGGCTTCGGATTGGCAAAACCGATGGATTTTATCGCAACGACCGCATTTCTGGCCAAAGGCATTTGATCCGCCCGACAGACATGCGGGCGGACTGTTTTCAGCACATGAGCTTTGAGATCAGGTGTTCTGGATCTGCTCGACGGCCACGACGAGATATTCGGTCATCTTGGCGCGCAGTTCCTCATCGGTGATCGACACGCCACCGGCAGTAAGATCCGCGCGCAGCTTGCGCAACACGTCTTCATCGCCCGCTTCTTCGAAATCGGCAGCCACCACTTCCTTCGCATAAGCATCGGCGTCCTCTTTGCCGAGCAAGCCCGCAGCCCAGAGGCCGATCAGCTTGTTGCGACGGGCTTCAGCCTTGAAGCGTAGTTCCTGGTCATGGGCGAACTTGTTTTCAAACGCCTTTTCGCGATCGCTTATGCCGCTCATCTGCATCTCCCCTTTTATGCCGCCATTGTGCGGTATCGTTTCCCCATTAATCAAAAGGGAGTACAAAGTGCAATGCACACTTCCGCGATTCCGTGTGCGTCGGCCTCGCGGAGAGGTTTTGGTGGGAAGGAGAAACTGCTGCATTGTGAAAACCGAGGTTTTCCGTTAAGGGACCGCTTCGATACCCAACCACTGCGTCCGCAATCGGATGCCAACAACAGAGAAAACCAGCCATGAACCGTCGCCGCCGCGTTTACGAGGGCAAGGCTAAGATCCTCTATGAAGGACCCGAGCCCGGCACGTTGATTCAATTCTTCAAGGATGATGCAACGGCGTTCAACAAGAAGAAACATGAAGTCATCGACGGAAAAGGCGTTCTGAACAACCGCATCTCCGAATATCTCTTCACGCATCTCAACAAGATCGGCATCCCGACGCATTTCATCCGCCGGCTCAACATGCGCGAGCAGTTGATCAAGGAAGTGGAAATGATTCCGCTCGAGATCGTCGTTCGCAATGTCGCTGCCGGCTCCCTGTCTAAGCGATTGGGCATCGAAGAAGGCATCGTGCTTCCGCGCTCGATCATCGAGTTCTATTACAAGTCCGACGCGCTCGCAGATCCTATGGTGTCGGAAGAGCACATTACGGCATTCGGCTGGGCAAGCCCGCCCGAACTCGATGACATCATGGCGCTGGCCATCCGGGTCAACGACTTCCTGTCGGGCCTCTTCCTCGGCATCGGCATCCAGCTCGTCGATTTCAAGATCGAATGTGGCCGCCTCTACGAAGGCGACATGATGCGCATTATCCTGGCGGACGAGATTTCGCCGGACAGCTGCCGTCTGTGGGACATCGAAACCCGCGAAAAGCTCGACAAGGACCGCTTCCGCGAGGATCTTGGCGGCCTGCTCGAAGCCTATCAGGAAGTCGCCAAGCGGCTCGGCATCATCAATGAGAACGAACCGCTGCGTGGCACCGGTCCGGTTCTGGTCAAGTAAGATCTGGAGAAAACGCAAGTGATCAAGGCACGCGTCACCGTTACGTTGAAGAACGGCGTACTCGACCCCCAGGGCAAGGCAATCGAGGGCGCGCTCGGCGCGCTGGGTTTTGAAGGCGTCGGCCAGGTCCGCCAGGGCAAGGTCTTCGACCTCGAAGTCGAAGGCACGGACAAGGCCAAGGCCGAGGCCGACCTCAAGGCGATGTGCGAGAAGCTCCTCGCCAACACGGTTATTGAGAACTATACTATCGCTCTCGCCTAAGGGTTGAAGGAGCGATGGTGCATGGCCGAGATCACGAATGAGCTGATTTTTGACTGCTGAAGAAGATTCAGCATGAAATGTCTGGCTTGAAGTTCGAGATGGCCAGCACCAAAAACGAGCTTAGCAATCTGCGCGGGACGGTCGCCTCCATGCAGATGGACATACATCAGATCTATACGCGGCTGGACCGCGTGGATCAGCGTCTCAGTCGAATTGAAAATCGCCTGGAGCTGCGGGAGCTTCAGGAAGCACAAGCAAGGTTTGAGCCACACCCATGAAGTCCGCCGTCGTCCAGCTCCCCGGCCTCAATCGCGATCGCGACATGATTGCCGCCCTCACCAAGATTTCCGGCCATGCCCCGACTACCATCTGGCAGACCGAAACGCAGATTCCGGACGTTGATCTGATCGTCATCCCGGGCGGCTTCTCCTACGGCGATTACCTGCGTTGCGGCGCGATCGCCGCCCGCATGCCGGTCATGCAGGCGATCAAGGAAAAGGTGGAACAAGGCGTCAAGGTCATCGGCGTCTGCAACGGATTCCAGATCCTGGTCGAAGCCGGCCTGCTTCCCGGCGCACTGATGCGCAATGCGTCTCTGAAATTCGTCTGCAGGGAGATCAAGCTCGAAGTCGTCAACGCCGACACGGACTTCACCCGTGCCTACGCTAAGGGCCAGATCATCCGCTGCCCGGTCGCCCACCATGACGGCAACTATTTCGCCGATGCTGAAACCTTGAAGGCGATCGAAGGCAATGGTCAGGTCGTTTTCCGCTATGCCGACGACACCAATCCAAATGGTTCGGTCAACGATATTGCTGGCGTCATCAACGCCAAGGGCAATGTCATCGGCATGATGCCGCATCCGGAAAACCTGATCGAAGCGGCCCATGGCGGCAATGACGGTCGCGGCATCTTTGCCTCGGCACTCGATGTCATCGCGGCATAATTCAAGCTTCGCTTAACCAAAATGATGCTAGAGAGGCGGCGAACAGCCGGATACCTGCCATGCGCCCCTTTCTCTGCCTTGCCTTTGTTTCAGCCGCAACACTGCTTGCCGCCTGCAAGCCCGAAGCGCCGCCACCGCCGCCGCGTGGGCAATCCGCACTGGATGTGATGGAACTCGTTGCCGTCGCCGCCAATCGCTGCTGGTTCAAATCGGGCGACACGGCCTTCAAGGCCTATTCGATGGCACCGGAACTGAACTCCTTCTCCGGCAAGCCGCGCTTCCTCGTCGTTCGCCGCGGCTCTGCCGACATCCGCCCGCTTCTCGTCGTTCAGGCCGAGGGACGCCCGGCGCGGCTGGATGCTTTTGGACCGATGATGAACGAGACAGGCGCCGACCGCATCCGCAAGGACGTGCTGCACTGGGCAAAGGGTGGCAAAAACTGCTGACGGACCGGCGGAGACGGCCGCATCCTTGACGTGCCATGAGCCGTCATATGTAAAATTTCATTGCCATGTCTCGAAACTCGCCTGAAACTCCACACTGAGAATCACTCAGCGGCGGGACGCTCACAATGAAATCCACCTTGAAAAACTGGCGCCTCGCAGCGCTGGCGATGGTTTTGCTGTGCGTCATCGACATGCCGGCAGCCGCCCAAGCGGCAGACTGGTCGATCGACGAGGCCCGGTTCGGGCTGGCGGGATCAATCCAGTCGCATAGCACCTTCGAAGCAGGATTGTTTCCAAGCGTGACGCTGTTTTTCGATCCATTCGACGCAGTCCATGCTGCCACTTGGCAGGATACATTTTTGAGGCCACGCGTGCATACAGGGGCGATCGTCAGCACATCGGGCGACACCAGCCAGTTTTTCGCGGGTGTAAACTGGACAGTAGACCTGACGCACAGCTTTTTTCTGAACGCGGGCTTTGGCGGCGCCCTGCATGACGGCGATCTGCGTGAAGACGGCACCAATGGCCCCAAACTGGGCTGCCGGGTTCTGTTCAGCGAATTTGCCGCCGCCGGTTTTCGCTTTAATGAAAAACTCGCCATTGTCGCGACCGTGGACCACGCATCGAATGCAAATCTTTGCGGCAATTCCAATGACGGTATCAGCCATGCGGGTCTGTCGCTGGCCTACCGGTTCTAGAGGGTAGCAACGGTGGGCCGGTCTGTCAGGTTGGGATGACGAACCGGCCCATCCCGGACACGTCCGGAACTACAACATTCTCTGCAGCAAACTGACCTTACTCGCCTCGTAAAGCGCTTGTTCACGGGTTATGCCGATGTCGCGCAACTGGCTTTCGCTCAACTCGAGCAAGGCCAGACGGCCACGTCGCTTCGACCACCGCGCGCGCATGTTACCAAATTCTCGAAGCACCAAAAGGCAGGCTCCCTTTATCCAAGAACCACCTTCGGCCCTTGAAGGAATTGTATCTATTGTCACCATTTCTAGACCTGCAATCTACTTTGTATCGATGGAATACGGATACAATTGACAGGCAGTGGGTGACAATATAGAGAAATGTCATGATGACAAATTGGCTTCCCACACTCTCGAAGGGGCAAGGCCCACTTTATTTGCGCATTGCCGATGAAGCAGAGGCGGCAATAAAGGCAGGGCATCTGCCACACGGAACCAAGCTGCCGCCGCAACGCGACCTCGCTTATGACGTCGGAGTTACAATCGGTACAATTTCACGCGCTTATAATGTCCTGCGAGAGCGCGGATTGGTGGCCGGCGAAGTCGGCCGCGGAACGTATGTGCATAACGGCAATGCCTTCGCACCGAACACACTGTCCGATCCTGTCACCCTCCAGTTCGGCGGAACACGTGCTCTGACGCCGCCTGCCGGGAAGTTGCGCTTCGACACGACGGCGGCGGTGGACGTTGGACAGGCCGAGATCGTCGGGCGCGTCATGACCGAAATAGCAGCGGCCCATCCGGGCGAAATCTCCAGCTATACCCGGACATTGTCGCCGGACTGGCAGGAAGCAGGCAGCAGATGGCTGTCGAACGGGAACTGGAGCCCGGAACGCGAGCAGGTTCTACCGCAACTCGGCGTGCATGCCGGTGTCAACGCCGTGATCGCCGCCGTCAGCGGCACCGGCGATCGCATCGTTTGCGAGCACCTGACCTATTCCCAGGTTTCCCGAAGTGCCAATCTGATGGGTCGACAGATTGCCCTTGTCGATTCCGATGTCGATGGCATTCTGCCCGAAGACTTTGAGCGCGTCTGCGCCCGGGAACACCCCAAGGCCGCCTTCATCATGTCGTCGGGCCAGAATCCCACCCTCTCCTGCCTGCCGTTGTCGCGTCGCCGCGAGATCATTGACATAGCGCGAAAATACAATGTTTGGCTGATCGAGGACTACCTCTATGGCGGCATGATGGGCGACGGCATTCCCCTCCTGGCGGAACTGGCGCCAGACCGCACCTTCCTTCTCAACGGACTGTCGAAATCAGTCGCCGCCGGTGTACGCGGCGGCTGGGTCGCCTGCCCGCCGCATATGAGCCAGCGCGTGCGCGTCACCCAGAAAATGGTGAGTGGTGGCCTGCCCTTTCTTCTAGCCGAGCTGTCTGCCCGACTTGTGCTGTCGGGTGCGGCTGACGATATCCGCACAGCCGTCTTGACCGAACTTGGCGCCCGTGAAGCCATTGTCAGAACGCTTTTTTCCGGATTCGAATTCCGCTCGCATCCTCGCCTGCCCTTCTTCTGGCTGAAGCTTCCAGAACCTTGGCTGTCTGGAACCTTCAAGCAGGCGGCGCTCGATGCGGATGTGCTGATCGATGACGAGGACGAATTCAAGCCGGCGCGCTCGTCGCGCGTTTTTCATCACGTCAGGGCGGGATTCAGCGAAGGACGCGACAGATCAATTTCCGAGACCGGCCTGAAGACACTGCGCAGGCTGCTCGATCAGACGCCGGTCGGCACGAGCGCAATCGTCTGAACGCATCCCAGGCGGCGCGTGATCCATTGGCCAAAACCGTAGACAAACCTTCTCTTCGGCGCATTTTCCAGTCGCGCGCCGCGCAGGCATGCGTTATAGCCTGCCTCGAAACCGATCTCCCACCGATCTCCATTGCCCTGAGAGCCAGATGACCGTTTCCAACACCCGTCC
Organism: Rhizobium sp. CECT 9324; assembly: GCF_918741265.1. Lineage (NCBI taxonomy): Bacteria > Pseudomonadati > Pseudomonadota > Alphaproteobacteria > Hyphomicrobiales > Rhizobiaceae > Rhizobium > Rhizobium sp. CECT 9324. The sequence goes on from NZ_CAKKMZ010000001.1 coordinate 2,805,704, forward strand.
CATCACCGCAGAATTGATCGCGAGCCACGGCCTGAAGCCGGATGAATACGATCGCATCTTGAACCTGATCGGACGCGAGCCGACCTTTACCGAGCTCGGTATCTTCTCGGCGATGTGGAACGAGCACTGCTCCTACAAGTCCTCGAAGAAGTGGCTGAAGACGCTGCCGACCAAGGGTCCGCGCGTCATCCAGGGTCCGGGTGAAAATGCCGGCGTCGTCGATATCGATGATGGCGACGTCGTGGTCTTCAAGATGGAGAGCCACAATCACCCGTCCTATATCGAGCCCTATCAGGGTGCGGCCACCGGTGTCGGCGGTATCCTGCGCGACGTCTTCACCATGGGTGCCCGTCCAGTGGCGGCGATGAACGCGCTGCGCTTCGGCGCGCCGGATCATCCGAAGACCAAGCACCTCGTTGCCGGCGTCGTTGCTGGCGTTGGCGGTTATGGCAATTCCTTCGGCGTGCCGACGGTCGGCGGCGAAGTCGAATTCGACGCCCGCTACAACGGCAACATTCTGGTCAATGCCTTTGCGGCTGGCCTTGCCAAGTCCGACGGCATCTTCCTCTCCGAAGCCAAGGGCGTCGGCCTGCCCGTCGTCTATCTCGGCGCAAAGACCGGTCGCGACGGTGTCGGTGGCGCCACCATGGCATCGGCCGAATTCGACGAATCGATCGAGGAAAAGCGCCCGACCGTCCAGGTCGGCGACCCCTTCACCGAAAAGTGCCTGCTGGAAGCCTGCCTCGAGCTGATGCAGACCGGCGCGGTCATCGCCATCCAGGACATGGGTGCCGCCGGCCTCACCTGCTCTGCCGTCGAAATGGGCGCCAAGGGCGGCCTCGGCATCGAGCTGCAGCTCGACAAGGTTCCGGTGCGCGAAGAGCGCATGACGGCCTATGAAATGATGCTGTCGGAGAGCCAGGAGCGCATGCTCATGGTGCTCGAGCCCTCCAAGGAAGAGGTTGCCAAGGCGATCTTCGTCAAGTGGGGCCTCGATTTCGCCATCGTCGGCTACACCACCGACGATCTGCGCTTCCGCGTACTCCACCAGGGCGAGGAAGTCGCCAACCTGCCGATCAAGGAACTCGGTGACGAGGCGCCGGAATACGATCGCCCGTGGATCGAGCCGAAGACGCCTGCCCCGCTTGCAGATGGTGACATTCCTTCCGCCGACATCAGCGATAGCCTTCTAAAGCTGGTCGGCTCGGCCAACAATTCCTCGCGCCGCTGGGTCTACGAACAGTATGACACGCTGATCCAGGGCAACTCGCTGCAGCTTCCGGGCGGTGACGCCGGCGTCATCCGCGTCGACACGCATCCGACCAAGGCGCTCGCCTTCTCCTCCGACGTGACCCCGCGTTATGTCGAGGCCGATCCCTTCGAAGGCGGCAAGCAGGCGGTTGCCGAATGCTGGCGCAACATCACGGCCACCGGCGCATTGCCGCTCGCCGCCACCGACAACCTGAACTTCGGCAATCCCGAACGCCCTGAAATCATGGGCCAGCTGGTATTCGCCATCAAGGGCATCGGCGAAGCCTGCCTGGCACTCGATTTCCCGATCGTCTCGGGCAATGTCTCGCTGTACAATGAAACCAACGGTCAGGGCATCCTGCCGACCCCGACAATTGCCGGCGTCGGCCTGATGAAGGATTGGTCGAAGATGGCCCGTATCCGCTTTGCCGCCCAGGGCGAGGCGATCCTGCTCGCTGGTGCTCCGTCTTCCTGGGGCACGCATCTCGGCCAGTCGGTCTATCTGCGCGACATCCATGGCCGCACCGACGGTCCGGCCCCGCATGTCGATCTCGCCCATGAAAAGAAGGTCGGCGATTTCGTCCGTGGCCTCATAGAGGACGGCCTGGCAACGGCTGTTCATGACTGCTCGTCGGGCGGCCTTGCACTGGCCGTCGCTGAAATGGCCATGGCCTCAGGCATCGGCGCCCATGTCAACGCCTTGAACGACGCCAATCCGGTTGCGGTTTTCTACGGCGAAGACCAGGGCCGCTACGTGCTGACCGTCGCCCAGGACAATGTCGACCAGGTTCAGGTCCGCGCCGAAGCCGCTGGCGTATTCTGCCCGTGGATCGGTCGTACCGGCGGCTCCAATGTCGCGCTCGGCAATGCCCGCCCCGTTGCAATTGAAGAATTGCGCTCGGCCCATGAATCGTGGTTCCCTTCCTTCATGGATGGCGAGATCGCTTAAAGCGGCAGCCAAGAAATTGCAGGAGTATAGCCAATGCCGATGAACCCGGGCGATATCGAAGACATGATCAAGGCTGGCATTCCCGGCGCCAAGGTCGTCATCCGCGATCTGGCGGGCGACGGAGACCACTACGCGGCCGAAGTTGTCGCAGAAGCCTTTCGTGGCAAGAACCGGGTGCAGCAGCACCAGATGGTCTATGACGCACTGAAGGGCAACATGGGCGGCGTTCTGCACGCGCTGGCGCTGCAGACCAGCATTCCCGAATAGCGACACACAAGCGCACAGATAGAGAATTTGAAGAGGCCCGCCCGGCAAATGTCAGGCGGGCCTCTTCATGTCGTGCGGGGCATCACAGTATCGGTGGTTGATCCGACTTGAGATCAACGAAACTTGCGGCAGGCAGCGGCCCTGCGGTCATCAAGGTAAAATCGAAACCACTCTTGCGGTCCGGCCCGAGGATATATTGCCGGTGCATCCGCAACAGGTCGCGGCGGTTCTTTCTGTAGCGTTCCGGCGACAGCGCATGTTTGAAGCGGATGAAGACCAGCTTCGGCTGCGGCGCGTCCGCATGGCCGCAAAGCGCCACGGTATGACACCGGTAGAGATGGATCGGGTCGGTCAGACACTGGATATCGAACCAGAACACATCGCGGTTGTGCGCCAGCGCACCGACCCGCCCGCGCAAGGTCGTAGCACTCGACAACAGCGCACATTGCAGGGCAGCGCCGCCGAGCGTGACGAAGGTTACGTTCTTGGCCGCGAAAGCCTCAGGCTCCTTCTCCAGCACCCGGCCGATCGCGGCGATTGCCAGGCTGGCACCCATGCTGTGAGCCGTGATCAGGACTTCGTCGACCTCATGCTTCAACGCATGCAACACATTTTCCGCACAGCTTTCGACCCAGGCCCGCACCGTGTCGTCGTCACGCGCAACCGCAACCGCCAGACGCCAGTCGGCAAAGAGATGCAGGGTGTGGAAGCGGTTGGAATACGGCACGAACAGGAAAATGAAAAATCCGACAGCGGCCGGGACGGAGAGGCCAAAAAGCCAGGATGCTCGTCCAAGCATCACCGGCAGCGCCGCAATCGCCAGGCTCAGCGCCATTGCCAACCCGACGAACAGGAAGGGAAACAGGAAAAACAGACCGAACCGCCAGGCATGGCGCAGGTAGCCGAGGGCGCCGCCCTGCACCACGACATGCACCGCGGCGCGGTAGCCAGACAGCAATTGCCGCCACAGCGGTTCGGAGCGCATGTCGGCAATCAGATCATTGTGGTCGAAGACATGGATGGTCGAACGCACCTGCCAAGCCTCGGACCGGCCGTCGACATCGAAGCGCGCACCACCGTCGTCCTGCACGAGAGGCTTCACGGCAAAGTCCGCCTCCCAGACCTTGGAGGCTTGCGCAGCGGAGCGAATATAGCGCTGGTGATGGGCCGCCGCATCGAGAGGCTCGAAGCCGGGGAAATGCAGAACCAGCCTGGTCTTGATCTTTGTCATTGTCTCAGTTCGTTGATGGCGATCAGCGACCGCAAGCAGCGCTTGCTAGACGAGAAGTCCCCGGATTAAAAGAGTGGAGGTCGAAAAAGCCCCGGCTTCATGGGTCATTCGCCATTGCGTGGTCAAATCTGGAGACAAAATCGATGGCCGATCTGGTCAAAGACATGGTGAGCGACGTGATCGAAGGCGTCCTGAAGGAAATCCTCAAGAAGACGACAGGCAGGGGCACCACCCGTCGCCGCAAACGCCAGACCCGCTCCGCCACCAGCGGCCGCTTCGTCAGGAAAACCGCACGCAGCAAGGCGAAGACCGCAAAGCCCGCACGCAAGCAGGTCAGCCGCCGCCGCAGTTCTTCCAACCGCAGCAGCCAGCGCACACGTTGAACGGAGTTCGCTGAATTACCGTGAAATGTTGTAACGCATAACTCTGGCAAAAGCGCCGTCTGCTTGCTATCTAGAAACACGGCTACAAACAGCGGACCTTGAATCCGCGCGTGAAAGGAAGACCCATGAGCGGCATCAACGAATTCATCGACAACGAAGTAAAGAGCAACCCGGTCGTCCTGTTCATGAAGGGCAGCCCACAGTTTCCGCAGTGTGGTTTCTCGGGTCAGGTCGTACAGATCCTTGACTACCTCGGTGTCGACTACAAGGGCGTAAACGTTCTTGCAGACGCGGAAATCCGCCAGGGTATCAAGGACTATTCCAACTGGCCGACGATCCCGCAGCTCTACATCAAGGGCGAGTTTGTCGGCGGCTGCGACATCATCCGCGAAATGTTCCAGGCCGGCGAACTGCAGAAGCATTTTGAAGACCAGGGCATTGCCGTTCGCGGCGCCGCCTGACCCGTATCACCGTAAGGCAATTCATACTCTACGGTTGACAAGGCGTTGCCCCGGGCAACGCCTTGCTGCCGTTTTAAGGTCATTTTTCATGTCAGATTCATTACAATCGGCGCCCAAGGCCCTGGGGGCGATGGGCCGGATGGAATTCATCGCGATGATGGCATTCCTGATGGCGCTGAATGCGCTGGCCATCGACATCATGTTGCCTGGCCTGCAGGAAATCGGCGCCTCGCTGAACGTCGACAATGAGAACCATCGGCAATATGTCGTCTCCGCCTACCTGATCGGCTTCGGCGTCGCCCAACTGTTCTACGGCCCGATCGCCGACCGCTTCGGCCGCCGCACTCCGATGATCATCGGCCTTGCGATCTACGTCATCTCGTCGCTCGCTGTCGTTCTGGTGCCGTCATTCGGCATGCTGCTGCTTCTGCGCTTCATCCAGGGCATCGGTTCGGCCGCCACCCGCGTCATAACCGTGTCGATCGTGCGCGACGTCTACGGCGGCCGTCGCATGGCGGAAGTGATGTCTCTGATCATGATGGTGTTCATGGTCATCCCGGTCGTGGCGCCAGGCACCGGCCAGGTGGTGATGATGTTCGGTCACTGGCACTGGATCTTCGTCTTCATGGCCGCAATCGCTGTCATCGTCGGAACCTGGATGTATGTGCGCCTGCCCGAAACGCTGGCTGCCGAAGATGTGCGCCCGTTCACCGCGCGCGTCATTTACGACGGCTTCCGTATCGTTCTCACCAATCGTGTCGCACTCTGCTACACGATCGCCAGCACTTTCATCTTCGGCGCCCTGTTCGGTTTCATCAACTCGGCGCAGCAGATCTATGTCGGCATCTACGGCCTCGGCGTCTGGTTTCCGGTCGCTTTTGCCGGCGTTGCGATCTTCATGGCCCTGTCCTCCTTCGTCAACGCCAAGCTGGTCGGCCGATTCGGCATGCGCAAGCTGTCGCACGCATCTCTGCTCGGTTTCATCGCCATCAACCTGATCTGGCTGATCGTGCAGGTACTCGGACCGCAACCCATGCCGTTCGCCCTGTTCATCACCTTCTTCTCGCTGGCGATGTTCCAGTTCGGCTGGATCGGTTCGAATTTCAACTCGCTGGCCATGGAGCCGCTCGGCCACGTTGCCGGCACGGCTTCGTCAGTGCTCGGCTTCATGGGCACGGTGGGCGGCTCTCTGATCGGTGCGGCCATTGGTCAGGCCTATGACGGCACGGCCCTGCCGATGGTAGCGGGATATTTCGTCGTTTCGATCATAGGCCTGATCTTCGTCCTGATCGGCGAAAAGGGACGACTGTTCCACGCACACAACCAACCGGTCTGAGTTGGCGGCAGATATAGAAAAGGCCCGGGAAACCGGGCCTTTTTCGTTATACCGTAAAGATCTTTTCGCGCAGTTCCTGCCAGGTGTCCTCATCGGCCGCGACAAGCAGGCCGCCATCTGTATGGTGCGGCAGATAGGCCGAGCCATCGAGGCGTGCAACATGACCGCCGGCCTCCTGCATCAACAGCGCACCGGCCAGATGATCCCAGGGCATCAGTTTGTTGTACATGGCAAAATCCATATGTCCCTGCGCCAGCAGGCGGTATTCGTGGGCCGCACAGCGATAGCTGGTGAACAGCCGGACATCAGCCAGATTGACCAGAAGCTTCCGGCGCGTCTCGATGTCGAAATAGCCGGTATTGGCAATGCCGATCATCTGTTCGAGCGGCTGTGACGGGCGCATGAACATCTGCTCCTGCGAACCATCGGGCTTGCACATCCAACTGCCGGACCCCTTCTCGACAATCGCCCAGTCATTGCCGATCGGATCATAGATCAGACCTGCAACCGTCTCACCCTTGCTGATCACGGACAGCATCACGCCGAACAGTGCGAGACCCGAGGCAAAGTTGAACGTACCGTCGATCGGATCGACCACAACGGCAAGGTCGGCACCTGCAAGCTTGCCAAGCAGAGCCGGATCGGCCGCCACCGCTTCCTCACCGATGAACAAGGCGTCCGGCATGATCTCGGCGACACCGTCGCGGATCAGCCGTTCGGCGGCTTCGTCCGCCTCGGTCACGAGATCGATCGCCTCGCTTTTCATCCGGACATCGCCGTCGCCCAGATTACGGAACCGCGGCAAGATTTCACGGACGGCTGCCTCCTGCAAAAGATTGGCAAGCGCAGCGATATCGATGTCGGCCATTTAGCTATCCTTGGAAATATGAAGTGCGGAAAAATCGAAAAGCTTGGGGTCGAGCAGATGCGAGGCATCGACATGCCCGAGCGCGCGTAGCATCGCATCCTTGCGGCCGGGCATTTTCGCTTCGATGCCAGCCAGCATATCCTTCATCGCATTGCGCTGCAGGCCATCCTGGGAGCCACAGAGATCGCAGGGAATGATCGGGAATTCCATGGCCTGGGCAAACCGCGCCATGTCGTCCTCCGCGACATAGGCAAGCGGCCGCATGACGAAGAGATCCTTCTCATCGTTGAGCAGCTTGGCCGGCATGGCGGACAGCCGCCCCCCATGGAAGAAATTCATGAAGAATGTTTCGAGAATGTCTTCGCGGTGGTGCCCCAGCACCAGCGCATCGCAGCCTTCCTCGCGCGCGATCCGGTACAGATTGCCGCGACGCAGGCGCGAACAGAGGGAGCAATAAGTCCCGCCTGACGGCACTTTCTCTTTCACGATCGAATAGGTGTCACGATATTCGATCCTGTGTTCGACACCAATCGCCGTCAGATAGTCCGGCAGCACATGTTTGGGGAAATTCGGCTGGCCCTGATCGAGATTGCAGGCGATCAGCTCGACCGGCAGCAGGCCGCGCCATTTCAGATCGAGCAGGATGGCCAGCAGGCCATAGCTGTCCTTGCCGCCGGACAGGCCGACCAACCAACGCTTCTGGCCCTTCAGCATGTCGAAATCGGTAATTGCCTGACGGACCTGGCGGATCAGCCGCTTGCGCAGCTTGTTGAACGACACGGACTGCGGCGCCTTGGCGAAGATCGGATGGATGCCAGCGAGGTCGAGTTCGTCCTCTGTGGTGGTGGCATCGGCGCCAAATGTATCGGCGGGCAAGGAAATGTTCATTTCGGGCTCCCTCGGGCACTGGGGCCGCGTGGCATGTCGTGTGTGCAATGCCCCTTTAAGCCGTCAAGATCAAGTGCCGAAGACAGACCAGCCCGTCTTCGTCGCCAGCATCTCCAGCGCGACAGAGCCGAGCGCCGAATTGCCGACCTTGTTGAGCCCCGGGGACCAGACAGCGATCGAAGCCTTACCCGGCGCGACAGCCAGGATGCCGCCGCCGACGCCGGACTTGCCCGGTAGGCCGACATGGAAGGCAAAATCACCCGAACCGTCATAGTGCCCGCACATCATCATCAGCGCGTTGATGCGGCGCGCGCGCTTGGGCGAGACAACCGAAAAGCCGGTCAGCGGATTGGTACCGCGATGAGCGAGATAAAGGCCGGCATGGGAGAGCTGGACGCAACTTAGCGCCAGGGCGCACTGGTGGAAGTACACGCCAAGCACATGCTCGACCGGATGATGCAGGTTACCGAAACCACGCATGAAATTGGCCAGGGCGAAATTCCGGTAGCCGGTCTTCTGCTCAGACTGCGCCACTTTCTCGTCGATCGACAGCGTCTCGTCATCGGCGACGTAGCGCATGAAACGCAGATATTCGCCGATCGCCTCGCGTGGCGCGTGGCCGGCCAACACCATGTCGGCGACGACGATCGCGCCGGCATTGATGAACGGATTGCGCGGAATGCCATGCTCGTGTTCGAGCTGGACGATGGAGTTGAACGCAGACCCGGATGGTTCGCGCCCGACCCGGTTCCACACCCCCTCGCCGGCCTTGCCGAGCGCCAGCGTCAGCATGAAAACCTTGGAAATGCTCTGGATGGAAAACGCCGCATCCGCATCGCCGGCCTTGTAGGTCTGTCCCTCAACGGTGGTGATGGCAATGCCGAACTGCTTGGGGTCGATCCGTGCCAGTTCCGGAATGTAGTCGGCCACCTTGCCCTCGCCCAGCCGGGGCTCGAGCTCGCGCACGATGTCGTCAACGATCGCCTGCAGGTTCATGTCCACCCTCTCGCTCGGAAGCGCTGGCCCAATATTCATTGTCCACCATCCCACTGCAAACAGAAAAAGCCGCCCCGAAGGACGGCTTTTCCAAAATCCGAAACGCGTCGATTAACGCGAGTAGAATTCGACGACCAGCTGCGGTTCCATGACGACAGCGTAAGGAACGTCGGACAGGGTCGGGACGCGAGCGAAGGTAGCAACCATCTTGTTGTGGTCGACTTCGATATAGTCCGGAACGTCACGCTCGGCGAGCTGGACCGATTCGAGAACGGTGACCAGCTGCTTCGACTTCTGGCGAACTTCGATCACGTCGCCGGCCTTGCAGCGGTACGAGCCGATGTTGACCTTGACGCCGTTGACGGTGACGTGGCCGTGGTTGACGAACTGACGGGCAGCAAAGACGGTCGGTACGAACTTGGCGCGGTATACGATCGCGTCCAGACGCGATTCGAGCAGACCGATCAGGTTCTCCGAAGTGTCACCCTTGCGGCGGTTGGCTTCGTCGTAGGTTGCGCGGAACTGCTTTTCGCGCAGGTCGCCGTAGTAGCCCTTGAGCTTCTGCTTGGCGCGCAGCTGGACACCGAAGTCCGAAAGCTTGCCCTTGCGGCGCTGACCGTGCTGGCCAGGACCGTATTCGCGGCGGTTGACCGGGGACTTAGGACGACCCCAGATATTTTCGCCCATGCGGCGATCGATTTTGTACTTGGATGCAGCGCGCTTGCTCATCGCATTTCCTTCTCAACAGGTTACACCGGTTTGTTGCCAAACCGGATCAAGGAAACACGCCCTCCTCTGAGTTCCGTTTTAGAAACTCTGACAGGCCTCTCACGTAAAGCGTACGGGGAAAACCACGGGACATGTCGTTAAACGACGGGCTCTCAGGAACCCGAAGTTGACGGGGCTATATGGGGGATGGCCGGAAATGTCAACATTGTGACTTGAAGTTTCCAAGCCGCTGTCCCATCTGACCTTTCACGCAGCCACCGGGCCCCTCTGACGTTGAGCGCCGGATTCTCGTGATGTCGGGGCTGCGATCAAAAACCTTTCCGGCAAAGGGATCCTCATGTTGGATTTTCTTTGGGTTGACTTCCTGGGCACACCTTCCTGGATGTGGCTTACTTTCGTTTCTCTCGTTGCCTTTCTACTCGCTCTCGACCTTGGCGTCATGCACAAGGAAAGCCGTGAAATCGGCATCAAGGAGAGTTTTCTTCTCTCAGGCTTCTATATGACCCTCGGCGTCGCCTTCGGCGGCTGGGTCTGGTTCCAGAGCGGCCAGCAGGCCGGACTGGAATATCTGACAGGCTTTGTCGTCGAAAAGAGCCTGGCGATGGACAATATCTTCGTCATCGCGATGATCTTCGGCTATTTCTCCATCCCCCGCGCCTACCAGCACCGCGTTCTCCTCTGGGGCATTCTCGGTGTCATCGTCCTGCGTGGCGTGATGATTGCCGCAGGTGCTGCCATCGTCGAAAACTACGACTGGGTTCTCTATCTCTTCGCCGCCTTCCTGGTCATCACCGGCATCAAGATGTTGCTGACGGCCGAGCAGGAACATGATGTCTCGAGCAATCCGGTCCTGAAGTTCCTGCAGAAGCGATTGCCCGTCACCAACGGCCTGCGTGACGAGAAATTCCTCGTGCGTGAACCGGATGAAAAGACCGGCAAGCTGAAGACCTACATCACGCCGCTCTTCCTGGCGCTGATCATGGTCGAACTGGCCGACGTCATCTTCGCCGTCGACTCGATCCCGGCGATCTTTGCGATCACCACCGATCCCTTCATCGTCTACACGTCGAACATCTTCGCGATCCTCGGCCTGCGCGCGCTCTATTTTGCGCTTTCCGCCCTGATCCACCGCTTCGCCTATCTGAAATATGCGCTGTCGGTCGTGCTGATCTTCATCGGTTCGAAGATCTTCGTCGCCGACATGCTGGGTCTCGCCAAGATCCCGCCGGTCGTCTCGCTGTCGGTCACCATCGGCATCCTCGCCGTCGGCATCCTGGGTTCCCTCTGGGCAACCCGCAACACCGACAAGGATGACGCCAAGGCCGTCACCGAACAGTGACCTGATCTCACAGGGGGGCGGCATCACCGCCGCCCCCGCCTCCATCAGTTTGCACTCAAAATATCGTGACGACTGTTTGCGACGCTGACAGCTTGGTCAAACTGGTCTAAAGCCGACACAACACTCAGATTTCACGCTCGTGCTCAGGACTGTCATGACCTACCGCAATGCTTCCCTCTTCCTCTCGTCCGTCATGGCGCTCGTGGCCGCATTCGGACCGACACAGGCGTTCGCCGGTCGTGCCCATGTGATCCTCGATGCCAATACCGGGCAGGTACTTGAGGCCGAAAATGCCGATGTCATCAACTATCCGGCGTCGCTGACCAAGATGATGACGTTGTACCTGACCTTCGAGGCCCTGCATCAGAAACGCTTCGGCTGGGATGATCGCCTGGTGATGTCGGAAAACGCTGAGAGCAAAGAACCCTACAAGTTTGCGGTCGGCGCCGGCAACAAGATCACCGTGCGCGAAGCCGTCATGGGCATGATCGTGCTGTCGACCAATGACGCGGCCGTCGCGGTTGCTGAAACGCTCGCCGGATCCGAACAGGCCTTCGGTCACATGATGACCGCCAAGGCCCGCAAGCTCGGAATGACCAGTACGGTCTTCACCAATCCGGCCGGCCTGCCCGACCCAAACCAGGTGACGACGGCCGCCGACATGGCGCGGCTGGGCCTGGCCCTGATGCGCGATTATCCGGAAGAGTACAAACTGTTTTCCACGACCCGCCTCACCTTTCGCAGTATGAAATTCCGCGGACACAACAACTTGCTGTCCACTTATCCGGGTGCGGACGGCATCAAGACCGGCTATACCAAGGCCTCTGGCTACAATCTCGTCAGCTCTGCCAGCAATGGCACACGCCGCGTCGTCGGCGTTGTCCTCGGCGGCGACAGCGCAGCCGAACGTGACGGCCAGATGGCAGCCCTGTTCGACAAATATCTGGGCGCGCAGTCCGGACAATAACCTCTTCAGAGATCGGATAAGCCCCATGACCGATACAGTCCTCGACCGCTTTCTCCGCTATGTGGTGATCGATACCCAGTCCGATCCGAAGTCTTCTGCCCAGCCATCGACGGAAAAGCAGAAGGATCTGGGCCGGATCCTGGTCCAAGAGCTTTTGGCCCTCGGCCTCTCCGACGCCCACCTTGATGAGCACGGCAATATCTATGCGACAATCCCGGCCAACACCGACAAGCCGGTACCGGTCATCTGCTTCTGCTCGCATATGGACACCGCTCCTGACTTCACCGGCACCAATGTCAAGCCGCAGATCGTCCGCAACTATCGCGGCGGCGACATCCGCCTGACCGGTGACACGAACCAGGTGATCCGTGTCGAAAGCCATCCGCAGTTGAAGAACCAGATCGGCAACGACATCGTCACGACCGACGGCACGACCCTGCTCGGCGCCGACGACAAGGCGGGCATCGCCGAGATCATGACGGCCGCGGCAACCTTGATTGCCAAGCCGGATATCAGCCACGGCACGATCAAGATCCTGTTCACCACCGATGAGGAGATCGGCCGCGGTGCCGACAAGGTGGATCTCGACAAGCTCGGCGCCCGCTTTGCCTATACGCTGGACGGCAGCACAGTCGGCGAGATCGAGAACGAGACATTCTCGGCCGACGGCGTCGAGATCGACATCACCGGTGTCGCCATGCATCCGGGCTATGCCAAGGGCAAGATGGAAAACGCCATCAAGATTGCCAGCGACATCGTCGCGCGCCTGCCAAGGGATCTCACGCCGGAGGCAACCGAAGGCAAGCAGGGCTTCATCCACCCGACCAATATCAGCGGCTCGATGGAAAGCGCCCATATCAGCCTGATTGTCCGCGACTTTACCGACGACGGTCTGGTGGAGAAGGAAAAGCTGCTGGAAGACATCACCCGGGACGAGCTGAAAGCCTACCCGGGCTCCAGCTACACATTCGAGGTCAAGCAGCAGTATCGCAACATGAAGCAGGTTCTCGACCAGCATCCCGAGATCGTCGACCATCTCGCCGAAGCGGTTCTCCGCGTCGGCTTGGAACCGAAGCTGCACAGCATCCGTGGCGGCACCGACGGCTCACGCCTGTCCTTCATGGGCCTGCCTTGCCCCAATATCTATACCGGTGGCCACGCCTATCACTCGCCGCTCGAATGGGTCAGCGTCCAGGATATGGAAACGGCAACAAGGACCATTGTCGAACTGGTGAAGGTTTGGGAAGAAAAGACTGCGGCCTGACCAGCCTATGATGCAACGGGGCACCCCGCCCCGTTCATCGGCTCACTCGGCCGCCGACTGCGACAACACGTCCGAATCCACCACATTGGGATCGCCCGGCTGGGTCTCGGCTTCCAGATCCGGGAAGGCGACGATACGCTTGCCGGAAAAATCGGTATGCACCACGACCAGCCCCTGCTCCTCGAAATAGCCGAGCAGCCGTCGCGCCCGGCGGGACGAATGGGTGCCGTAGGCCTTGGCGATGCGGTGATCCGACGGGCATTCCTCCGACAGCAATGCGGCCTTGGCAAGCAGCAGGAAAACGCCCTGCAGGTCGTCCGAGACACGCACCGACAGATCGAGTGCCGTCGCCCATCCGGCGCTCGCCGCCGTTTCTTCGTCGACACCCGAGCGCGAAATCGCCACACGCCGACGAAACTCGCCCATCGGCATTGGCGGCCCCGACACTCGCCGCATCCGGGCGCGCACGAGGAATTCCTGGTAGAGCACGCTGTCGGTCCGATAGGCGGCCTGCGGATCGCCGAGAATTTCGGCAAGAACCGCCGCCAGGCGCTCCTCGCGCTCTTCGGACGACATGTCCGCGCGCGATGGCGACCCCGGTTCACTGCCGCCGACCGGTGCCATGGCAGCAGGGCTCGAGCGCGACAACTCGGCCAGGATATCGGTCGTCGGACGGGGCGCCGGCGGTGCACGGCGCACGATCGGCCGGGTGAATTCTTCCGGATCGGGCGTGAAGATCAGGTCCTCGACATCGGCCACCGCATCCGGAAGCGGCATCAGCTTGGGGCTGGACGAACGCGCGGATGTTTCCACATTGCCGATCACGATCGGCAATGGGCGGCGCGACAGGGCCGGGCCAAGGGCGACAAAATTGCCGCGCTGCAAATCGCGGAACATTTCCGCCTGCCGGCGGTCCATGCCAAGCAGGTCGGCGGCGCGCGCCATATCGATATCGAGAAAGGTACGGCCCATCAGGAAGTTCGATGCTTCCGCCGCCACGTTCTTTGCAAGCTTGGCGAGACGCTGAGTGGCGATGACCCCGGCGAGACCGCGTTTACGGCCACGGCACATTAGATTGGTCATCGCGCCGAGCGACATCTTGCGCGCATCTTCCGAGACATCGCCGCCGACGGCCGGGGCGAACATCTGCGCTTCGTCGACCACGACCAGCACCGGAAACCAGAATTCACGATCCGCATCGAACAGGCCATTGAGAAAGGCGGCCGCCGCGCGCATCTGCTGCTCGACATCCAGACCCTCGAGCGTCAGTACGCAGGATACCCGGTGCCGGCGGATTCGGTCGGCGATGCCGGCAAGCTCCGCTTCGGTTCGCTCACCATCGACGACGACATGGCCGTATTTGTCCGACAATGTGACGAAATCGCCTTCGGGATCGATGATCACCTGCTGCACCCATTGCGCGGACTGTTCCAGCAAGCGCCGCAAGAGATGCGATTTACCCGAACCGGAATTGCCCTGAACGAGCAGACGCGTGGCGAGAAGTTCCTCGATGTCGAGCTTCGCCGGAGCGCCGCCCGTCAGGGTACCCATATCGATTCCGACCTGCACCAATGCCACCTCGTATGCTCTTGCGCTCGCAGAGCGACCAGATCGCCAAGGCGACCCACCGATGCTTTAGCAAATATTTCCCGAATCATCGCTGCGAAAGACCGCGCCATCAACAGGCAATTATGCATCGTTGCCGGGCAAACTGCGAGCACCAAGCATTTGCCATCACGGATTATCAACGCGTCGACTTGACGACGGGACAAATGATCAGTCGATCCTTGCCGAAATGTCGGAGATCTCCGGCGGCTTTATCCGCCGGAGATTTAGCGACCGTCAAAGACGGATGTCCCACAGGGAAAACCGCGATGGCAGACGCCGGTTTTCTTCTGGTAGCAAGCCGATATCCCGGCGCATGCGATCGGACATACCGCTCACCGAGTTGGATGTCCTGCGCTTTGTCCACGCAACGTAGATCAAGGTTCGCGCGGCCGCCCAGACACCAAACTTCTGGCATAGCTCATCGACCGCAGTCGTCAGGCTGTCAGCAACTATAGATTGTTCTTTAAGCATGATTTTTCCGTCCCGGCGCGGCGAAGCGACCAGGTCCTCTAGATGGAAAAAACGGAGAGGCGGACATGCAGACGCACTTACGCGCCCAGTCAACCAATCACATCAGTTTTGTTGAAAATGGCGCCAAACGCCGTAATCCTGCACGGAAAGACCGTTCAGGCGGTGGTTCGTGGTCCATAGGCGCAATGCACCATCGACATGAACACCAATCCGCCAGAGAGGCGCGTATACACGAAATGATCAGTCATCGACGCCTCCTGTTGCTTGAATTGCGGATGCCCATAAAATTACACAAGACAAAGCGCGCCACAAGAGCGCAATTGCGGATTGCATATTTTGTCGAATTTAAGTGGCAAAAACGCAACATCCCGCAAACCGACGCGGGTTGCGGGATGCCTCGTGCATTCGCATGTCGGGACCGAACTGTTAGACGACCGTCGCCCGCGGCCCGCCTCCTGATCAGTCCGCCTGCCCAACCGGTGAAACCAGCAGCTTGTCGATGCGGCGGCCGTCCAGGTCGATGACCTCGAAGCGCCAGTTGCTTTTCACGAAGCTCTCGCCCAATTCCGGGATACGTTTCAATTCGGCAATGACGAAGCCTGCCACCGTGGTGTAATCCGGATCGGGATCGATCGGCACGCGGATACGATCGATAAACTCATCGATCGGCGTCCACCCGGCCACCAGATAGGAACCATCTTCGCGCAGCACCAGAGACGGTTCGTCCTCGCTATCGTCCTGGAAGGCGCCCGTGATCGCCTCGAGAATATCGCCCGACGTGATGATGCCTTCGAAATGACCGTATTCGTCATAGACCAGCACCATGTGCAGGGAGGTCTTGCGCATTGCCTGGATGATGTCGATCGCCCCGGCAAGGTCGGACACGATCGGCACTTCGCTGACAAGCGTGCGGATATCGACCGCAGTGCCGAGCGCGATGGCCTCGTAGACCTTTTTCACGAAAAGCACGCCGATGATTTCATCGGAATCGCCCGCACGAACCGGCAAACGCGAATGCTGGCTGTCGCGCAGTGAATCCTTCAATTCCGCCAGCGTGTCCTTGACGTCGAGCATTTCGACATCGCGGCGCGGCGTCATCAGCCCACGCGCCGTCCGGTCGGCAAGGCGCATGACACCCGAGATCATCGCGGATTCTTCCGATTCGATAACCCCGGCGCTATGGGCTTCTGCCAGGACCGTCTTGATTTCTTCATCCGTGACGGTACCGGCAGAAACACCCTGTTGGCCAAGTAGCGACAGGATCAGCTTGCCGGATCCATTCAGCAGCCAGACGAGCGGCGCCGACACCTTGGACAAGACAAGCATTGACATGGCGACACGCGCAGCAACGGCTTCCGGGTTGCGCAGCGCAATCTGCTTGGGAACAAGTTCGCCGACGATCAGCGACAGATAGGTGATCATCATCACGACAAAACCGACGCCAACCGCGTCAGATACGCCATTCGAAACACCTTGGAGCTCCAGCCAATCAGACAGACGCGCACCGAGCGTCGCACCGGAGAATGCGCCGGACAGCACGCCGACAAGTGTGATGCCAATCTGGACGGTTGAAAGAAAACGACCGGGATCTTCAGCCAGTCTTAGAGCGACGAGTGCGCCGTGGTTTCCCAGTTCGCTCATGACCTTGAGACGTGCGGGTCGTGATGAGACGACGGCGAGTTCAGACATGGCCAAGACGCCATTCAGAAGCGTCAGGAATACGACAATCGATATCTCGGTTAACAAAACTGCGAGCAAAGCTCCTCTACACCGGCTAATCGTCCGGCCACAGGCCGACCTCTAGCACAACGGTAGGCTCTTCCAAAGGGTCTATCGGCAAATCCCCGGCAGATCAGCAGGCGCAATTGACAACCCCATTCCCTGCATCAGGCGACAGGTCGAGAAATTCGGTTGCCCCGAGGTGAAGACGGCAAAATCGAAACCATCCGGATGCTCTGCACCCTCGATAAGCGGGACGATCCGTCGCGCCTGCCGCGCAATCGCTTCGGCCGGATCGAGCCAGTCGACGGGCCAGGGCGCCAAACGACGAAAGACATTGGCGAGAAACGGATAATGCGTGCAGGCAAGCACGACGATGTCGGTACGGGATCCATCCTTGTCGACAAAACACGGTGCGATTTCGGCCATCACTTGCGCATCGTCCAGCGCCTCGCCCCGTATATAGGCCTCTGCCATGCGCGCCAGGTTTTCGGAGCCGACAAGCCGGACATGGCACTGGCTGGCGAAAGACTGGATCAGGTCGCGTGTATAGGCGCGCTTGACCGTACCGGGCGTAGCCAGCACGGACACGAGCCCGGAGCGCGTGCGCTCGGCGGCAGGCTTGATGGCCGGCACTGTCCCGATAAAGCGCCTGTCAGGAAAAGCGGTGCGCAGATCGACACCTGCGAGTGTGAACGCGGTGTTGCAGGCGACAATCACCGCTTCCGGTTCATACGCGGCAAACAAGCCGCGAAACAGGGAAACGATGCGCGCCTTGAGCGGTTCCTCCTCCCAGCCACCATAGGGAAATCCGGCATCGTCGGCGACATAGATGAAGCCGCGTTCCGGCATGAGAAGCCGGGCTTCGCGCAAGACGGTCAGACCACCTATCCCGGAATCAAAGACCAGAACCGGCTTCAGCTCACTCGTTATCGCCGCTGTCATGCCGCTTGCTGCCTCTGGATAGTGCCGGATCGGGTGCGCCGGCTCCGCGTGGCCTGGAACGCTGGAACCGATCGAGCGAGGAAATCACGCCACGCAGGACCTTGATCTCGGGAGAGGTGAAGGCGCGCCGTGACAGGACGGCACGGAGATTGTCGACCATTCTCGGTTTTTTCGAGACCGGATGGAAATAGTTGCGCGCATCGAGCGCCTCTTCCAGGTGATCGAACAGCCCGATCACCTCATCCTTGGTGGCAGGTGCCTGCTCGACCGCGTCGAAGGGAACGGCCTGAACATCGTCCATGCTGGACTTCATCCACTCATAAGACATCAACAGCACGGCCTGCGCGATGTTCAGCGATGCAAAGGCGGGGTTGACCGGAAAGGTGACGATCTCGTCGGCAAGTGCCACATCCTCGTTCGACAGGCCGGACTTCTCCCGTCCGAACATGATGCCGGTCTTTTCACCTGCACTGAAGCGTCGACGCAACGTCGATGCTGCCGTCACCGGCGAACGCACCGGCTTGAAACCGTCACGAAAGCGCGCAGTCGTGGCATAGACGAAGTTGAGATCGGCAACAGCCTCTTCCAGAGTCTCGAAGACGACGACGCCGTCGATCACATGGTCTGCCTTGGACGCCGCAGACCGCGCCTTGTCGCTTGGCCAACCATCGCGCGGATTGACCAGGCGCAACTCCGCCAGACCGAAATTGGCCATGGCGCGCGCCACCATGCCGATGTTCTCGCCCAGTTGCGGTTCGACCAGAATGATCGCCGGTCCTTCGGCCAGAAGTACGCGTTCGCTGTTGGTGCCTGCCATGTTCGCCTGTCTCAATCGATAAGTGCGGCCTCACTGACACAAACCGGCGCAAAAATCAAAAGCATCAGATCCGATCTCGCGAACCGGACCATGATCGGACAGAGAGCTTGGACAAAACCTTCGCGGCACTCCGTCACGCTGCAACGGATATCTGCGCCCAGGGCGCCTATTGTCCGGCGATCGTCTTCAACTCATCCTTGATCGATTGGCCGGACTGACCGTTCTCGACCGGATAGATGTCATCGATGACGGCGCGCCCATTCTCTTCCTGGACATGAAAGATCAGCACCGTATCTTGCTTGTAGGCGGGATCATCGCCCATGCAGGCCCGATTGTTGAACAGCGCCGTGACCTGCCCGTCCCCATCATCCTCGACGCGGATATTCTGAAACGGGCATCCATCCTGGCCCCTGGCAATCGGGTCGTAGTCGAAGGGAAAACCCGTCGTTTCGCCTTCGGGCAGATCATAGGCGGGATTCTTCGAGGCTTCGCGGTAAAGCGCGGCGAAATCCACACTGAAAACCCGATCAAGACGGTCTTCGGAGAAAACTTCCTTTTCGTTTCCAAAGGCTTCTTCTGTCCAGTTGGCGGCCGTCGCTTCGACGACTTCGCGCACGGGAGCGGTCATGTCTGCCGCGGCGGCAAAACCGCTGGAGACGAGAAGCATCGAAGCGGCAATCATGGTTTTCATGGCAGTTTCCACAGGCAGATTGAATGTTGCGGCACTCTATATCGGCGCGGCCAAAGCTCAATGTGGATAGCCGCCCGCATGAGACCATTGTTGGTGTCAATTTGTGAATGAAATCGCGCTATCAGCCTGTGCCGGCGCTTTGCGTTCTCACCCGGGAATGCTATAGCCCAGCGAGCCGATCCAAGTGGGACGCTCGTCCCTATTCATTCCGAGCGAGGATATTCATGAGCAAGATCAAGGTAGCAAACCCGGTCGTCGATCTCGACGGCGACGAGATGACCCGCATCATCTGGCAGTTCATCAAAGAAAAGCTGATCCTGCCCTACCTCGACCTCGACATCGAGTATTACGACCTCTCGGTCGAGAACCGTGATGCGACGTCCGACCAGGTCACCGTAGACGCCGCCCATGCCATCAAGAAGCACGGCGTCGGCATCAAGTGCGCCACGATCACCCCGGACGAAGACCGCGTCAAGGAATTCAATCTCAAGCAGATGTGGAAGTCGCCGAATGGCACGATCCGCAACATCCTCGGCGGCGTGATCTTCCGCGAACCGATCATCTGCAAGAACGTACCCCGCCTCGTTCCGGGCTGGACCAAGCCGATCGTTGTCGGCCGTCATGCTTTCGGCGACCAGTACAAGGCAACCGATTTCAAGTTCCCGGGCAAGGGCAAGCTGACGATCAAGTTCGTCGGCGAAGACGGCCAGGTGATCGAGAAGGACGTTTTCGACGCCCCCGGCGCCGGCGTTGCCATGGCAATGTACAACCTTGACGAATCGATCCGCGAATTCGCCCGCGCCTCGATGATGTATGGCCTGATGCGCAAGTGGCCGGTCTATCTGTCGACCAAGAACACTATCCTCAAGGCCTATGACGGCCGCTTCAAGGACATCTTCGAAGAAGTCTACCAGGCAGAGTTCAAGGCGAAGTTCGATGAAGTCGGCATCACCTACGAACACCGCCTGATCGACGACATGGTCGCCTCAGCCCTGAAGTGGTCCGGCGGTTACGTATGGGCCTGCAAGAACTACGACGGCGACGTCCAGTCCGACACCGTTGCCCAAGGCTTTGGCTCGCTCGGCCTGATGACCTCGGTACTGCTTTCGCCGGACGGCCGTACGGTTGAAGCCGAAGCGGCCCACGGCACGGTGACCCGTCACTACCGCCAGCACCAGAAGGGTCAGGAGACCTCGACCAACTCGATCGCCTCGATCTTCGCCTGGACCCGTGGTCTCGCCCACCGCGCCAAGCTCGACGACAATGCCGAACTGGCACGTTTTGCCAATACGTTGGAAAAGGTCTGCGTCGACACGGTCGAAGCCGGCTACATGACCAAAGATCTGGCCTTGCTGATCGGCCCGGATCAGCCGTGGCTCTCGACGACCGCCTTCCTCGACAAGGTCGATGAAAACCTGAAGAAGGCCATGGCTGCCTGATTGGCGCCTGATGCGTGACGAAAAGCCCGGCCTTGCGCCGGGCTTTTTTGTTCTGCCTGCTTGTCTCTCGCGTCTCGCGATCTATACTGAAACATAAAGGGAACAAAGCGGAGGAAACACCCCATGACCGATCTGGTTCTGTATACCAACCCGATGTCGCGCGGCCGGATTGCCCGCGTTATGCTGGAAGAAGTCGCCGTGCCCTATCGTACGGAAATAGTCACCTACGGCCCGGCGATGAAAAGTCTCGACTACCGGTCCGTGAATCCGATGGGCAAGGTACCCGCGATCAAACATGGTGCGACGATTGTCACCGAATGTGCCGCGATCTGTGCCTATCTCGCCGAAACATTCCCCGAGGCCGGCTTGGCCCCGACGGCAGACGAACGTGGCGCCTATTTCCGCTGGATGTTTTTTGCCGCAGGCCCGCTTGAGGCAGCGGTCACCAACCGCAGCCTTGGCATAAACGTGCCGGAAGACCGGCGCCGCATGGTTGGCTACGGTTCGTTCGAGGCCGTCATGGACACGCTGGAATACGCCGTTTCCGCCACGCCCTATATTGCCGGCAAACGCTTCACGGCCGCGGATGTCTATGTCGGCTCGCATATCAGCTGGGGTTTGCAATTCGGCTCGATCGAAAAACGCCCGGCCTTCGAGGCTTATTGCCGCCGCCTGACTGCACGGCCAGCATGGCAGCGCGCCAATGCACTTGACGATGCAGCCATGGCCGAACTGCCACAAGCAGCAGCCGGCTAACACGAATTGGGCGATCAGGCAGGCGACGGAGGCAAGTTTTCCGCAGCAAGGTCCACGGGTCGATCGCGCTTGCTGGGCTCGAAGCCAGGATCGAAAGCGCTGGTCGTGACGCGGTTGCGACCCGCCTTTTTGGACGCATAAAGCGCCCGGTCGGCGGCAGCAAGCGCCATCTGCATGTCGACATGGCCCGACGGCAGCGCGCAACGGCCGATACTCACGCTCAATCGGATAGAGGCCTGACCATGACGCACCGCCATTGTGCCGATGTCGATGCGAATTTGCTCCAGCAGCGCGACATCACCCGATGCCACATCAGGCGGCAGATAGATGGCAAACTCCTCACCACCGACGCGGCCGAAAATAGCGCCAGGGGGGAGACGGGTTGCAACCTTTTCGGTCAGATCCGTCAGAACAACATCGCCAGCGCCATGGCCATGCGTATCGTTGATCGACTTGAAATGGTCAGCATCAAGCAGTGCCAGCGTTGCACCCGCCCTGTTGCCACCGGACCGACAACGGCTGGACACTATGGCGGCCAGAAACGCACGTCGATTGCGAATGCCAGTCAGAAAATCGATCTCTGAAGCCGCCTTGTAACGCAAAGTCAGCCGTTCATGCACCATCGCAAATATGGCAAGCGCACCGAACAGCGCCTGAATGAAATATTCGAAGGTAACCACGCCGAACCACAGATTCGGATAGCCGCCATTCAGCGTTACAGGGAAGATGTAGAGAACAGGCACGCGCACGACGTAAAACAGGCCATGCATCCCGAAAGCAACGGCAGCCAGCCGTCTGGCGGGCAATGGCTCATGGCGATAGCCCTTCCACACGGCATGGGCGATGAGAAACGAGTAACCAGCATAGAAGACCGACGCGACGACCACACGGGTGTTCAGATCCTCGGCAAAGTGTCCCCAGGAGGCAAAAAGCGTAAACCAGACCAAACCACCGGCCAGCGCAAACGCTGACGGCGCATCCGCATCACCCTCGTTGAAAGCGCGGCAGCCAAGCCAGATCAGACCGAGGCTCCACAGACTGAACGCATTGCCAAGTCCGAGCGAAAGCGTGGGTGGACCCACCTCACGCAGTCCGAGCAGTGCCAGACCGATACATCCCAGCCAGAAACCCCAGGTCCAATACAGCAGGGCGCGACTGGATCGATCCCAGACCCACAGAAGCGTTAAAAATGCAGAAATGATGACGCAGGCCGCCGACAGGCAGAACATCAATGTGGGAATATGGAAGAACTGTTCCAAGCCGCAAACCTCAAGATTGCAGCAAGGGATAGCAACGAAGGCTGAAAGAAGTGAAAACCGGCGTGGTAAATGTGACGGAAGGCTTCAGCAGAAACACCGCACTCCGAGGCACGTCAGCGCCCCGGAGCCCGTGCGGTCGTCATCATCCAGCGATCGCGGCGGCAACCGCTTCGATCGCAGCGTCCGCCTGAGTGCCGTCCGGGCCTCCTGCCTGCGCCATGTCGGCACGGCCCCCGCCACCCTTGCCGCCAAGTGCCACCGAGGCAATGCGGACCAGATCAACGGCGCTCAGACGATCGGTGAGATCCGACGTCACCGAAACCACAGCACTCGCCTTGCCGTCTTCGGCCACCGCGATCAGGACAACGACCGCAGAATCGAGACCCGTCTTGGCCTCGTCTGCCATGCCTTTCAAATCCTTGGCATCGATACCGGTAAGCTGACGCCCGACAAAGCTGATGCCGTTGATCACACGGGGTGCATCGCCGCTGCCGGTGGCGCCGCCACCCATGGCCAGCTTGCGCTTTGCGTCGGCCAGTTCTTTTTCGAGCTTGCGGCGTTCGTCGATCAGGCTCTCGACACGCGAGACAACCTCCGTCGGCTGAACCTTCAACGAGGCAGCAAGCGTTTTCACCCGCTCGTCCTGCTCTGCCAGGTAGGCTCGAGCCGATTCACCCGTCAGCGCTTCAAGACGGCGCACGCCAGCACCCACGGCACTCTCGCCAACCAGGCGCACCAATCCGATGTCACCCGTCGCATTCACGTGTGTGCCGCCACAGAGCTCGATCGAATAGGCCTTGCCGGCCTTGTCGCCGCGAACGGCCGTACCCATCGATACAACGCGCACTTCGTCACCGTATTTTTCACCGAACAGCGCCATGGCACCCTCGGCAATCGCATCATCGACAGCCATCAGGCGCGTCGTCACCTGCGCATTCTGCACAATGATCTCGTTGGCCATTTCTTCGACGATCTTCAGTTCCTCAGCCGAAATCGGCTTCGGATGCGAAATGTCGAAACGCAGGCGCTCGGGCGCAACCAGCGACCCTTTTTGCGCCACATGGGTGCCGAGCACATCGCGCAAAGCCTCATGCAAAAGGTGTGTCGCCGAGTGATTGGCCCTCAGCCGCGAACGGCGGGCATGGTCGACATTGAGCGTCACGGCCTCGCCGGCACGAACGACGCCATTGCCAACGGTGGCGATGTGCACGAAGAGCCCCTCGCCCTTTTTCTGCGTATCGGTCACGTCAAGCGAGAAGCCTTCGCCGACGATCACGCCGGTATCACCCACCTGACCACCGGATTCACCGTAGAACGGCGTCTGGTTGACAACGATCTGCACCTGTTCGCCAGCGGACGCCGTCTCGACGGAAGCACCGTCGCGCACGATCGCTTGGATCTGGCCTTCGGCCGTCTCCGACGAATAACCGAGAAACTCGGTCGCCCCATGCTTTTCGCGCAGTTCAAACCAGATCGTCTCGGTCGCCTTGTCGCCAGAGCCGGCCCAATGCGAGCGCGCCTCCGCCTTCTGGCGCTGCATGGCATCGTTGAAACCGGTAATATCGACGCCGATGCCACGGGCACGCAGCGCATCCTGTGTCAGGTCAAGCGGGAAACCATAGGTATCGTAAAGTTTAAAAACGGTCTCGCCGTCGAGGCTGTCACCCTGACCCAGATCCGTCGTCGCATCCGAGAGAAGCGACAGACCGCGTTCCAGGGTCTTGCGGAAGCGGGTTTCTTCCAGCTTCAGCGTCTCGGCAATCAGCGATTCTGCGCGGGCAAGTTCGGGATAGGCGCGGCCCATCTGCTGCACGAGAATCGGCAACAGCTTGTAGATGATCGGATCACGCGCACCGAGCAATTGCGCATGGCGCATGGCACGGCGCATAATACGGCGCAGGACATAGCCTCGGCCTTCGTTCGACGGCAGGACGCCATCAGCGATCAGAAATGCGGAGGACCGCAGATGGTCGGCGATAACCCTGTGGCTGGCGCGACGCTCACCTTCGGCCTTCACGCCGGTCAGTTCGACCGAACCCTCGATCAAAGCGCGGAACAGATCGATATCGTAATTGTCATGCTTGCCCTGCAGAAGGGCTGCAACGCGCTCAAGTCCCATGCCGGTATCGATCGACGGACGCGGAAGGTCAACCCGCTCCTCCTTGGTAATCTGCTCATACTGCATGAAGACGAGGTTCCAGATCTCGATGAACCGGTCGCCATCCTCTTCCGGCGAGCCGGGAGGGCCACCCCAGATATGATCGCCATGGTCGTAGAAGATTTCCGAGCAGGGTCCACACGGTCCGGTATCGCCCATGGCCCAGAAATTGTCGCTGGTCGGAATCCGGATGATCCGGTCATCCGTCAGGCCGGCGATCTTCTTCCACAGAGCATGCGCCTCGTCATCGGTGTGATAGACGGTCACCAGCAGCCGGTTCTTGTCGATACCGAATTCCTTGGTGATCAGGTTCCACGCGAGCTCGATCGCGTTCTCCTTGAAGTAGTCGCCAAAAGAGAAATTTCCGAGCATTTCGAAAAAGGTGTGGTGTCGCGCGGTGTAGCCGACATTGTCCAGGTCGTTGTGCTTGCCGCCGGCGCGCACGCATTTTTGCGCCGTCACCGCCCGCGAGTAGGGACGTTGTTCGAGGCCGGTAAAGACATTCTTGAACTGCACCATGCCGGCATTGGTAAACATCAATGTCGGGTCGTTGCGCGGCACGAGCGGGCTGGAGGAAACAACCTCATGACCGTTCGTCTTGAAATAATCGAGAAAAGTCGACCGGATCTCGTTTACACCGCTCATGTCACGCCCTTCATTCAGGCCGGAAGCCGGCCAATTCGCAAAATCAATGGCTTTTATCGTCCGCCATGGTCGCTGTCCAGCCGCGCAATAGAAAACCGGCCACGCCTCTTTCGAAACGTGGCCGGCCGAACTTCGAATCTGGGCCCGAAAGAGACTTAATCCTCGACGCTATCGCCATCATTGGCGTCTGGACCACCGTTCTGCAGGAACTTTTCCGCGATCAGTCCGGCATTCTGCCGCAGCGCCAATTCGATCTCCTGCGCAAGCGCCGGATTGTCACGCAGGAACAGTTTAGCGTTTTCACGCCCCTGGCCGAGACGCTGGCTATTGTAGGAGAACCAGGCCCCCGCCTTCTCGACGATGCCGGCCTTGACGCCAAGATCGACCAGTTCGCCGGTCTTTGACACGCCTTCGCCATACATGATGTCGAACTCGACCTGCTTGAAGGGAGGCGCCATCTTGTTCTTGACCACCTTGACGCGTGTCTGGTTGCCGACAACCTCTTCGCGATCCTTGACCGCGCCGATACGACGGATATCGAGGCGCACCGATGCGTAGAACTTCAGCGCGTTACCGCCGGTGGTGGTTTCCGGCGAACCGAACATCACGCCGATCTTCATACGGATCTGGTTGATGAAGATGACCATCGTCTTCGACTTGGAGATTGAAGCTGTCAGCTTGCGCAGTGCCTGGCTCATCAGACGGGCCTGCAGGCCGGGCAGGCTGTCGCCCATCTCGCCTTCGATTTCGGCGCGCGGCGTCAGCGCTGCAACAGAATCGATAACAAGCACGTCAACTGCACCGGAGCGAACCAGCGTGTCGGTGATTTCGAGGGCCTGCTCGCCGGTATCGGGCTGCGAGATCAGAAGGTTTTGCAAATCAACGCCGAGCTTGCGGGCATAGACAGGATCCAGCGCATGCTCGGCATCGACGAAGGCGCAGATACCGCCCTTTTTCTGGGCTTCGGCAATCGTCTGCAGCGCAAGCGTCGTCTTGCCAGAGCTTTCCGGCCCGTAAATTTCAATAATTCTGCCCTTCGGCAACCCGCCGATACCAAGCGCGATATCGAGGCTGAGCGAACCCGTCGAGACCGTCTCGACTTCAACCACGCTCTCGTTCGCGCCGAGCTTCATGATCGAGCCCTTGCCGAACGACCGTTCGATCTGCGAGAGCGCCGCTTCCAATGCCTTGCTTTTATCCACCGATTTGTCCTCTACCAACCGCAAAGAATTCTGTGCCATTCGATCCACCTTTAGGTTATTGAGGCCGCATAGGCAATGAAGCCGCCGATGGACTGTATGTACTGCATTTGTTCTATTTTTGCAAGAGCCGTTCAAACCGTTGAGAAAAAACGGTTTTCCATTCCATGTTCGACGAATGTTCCACCTCGATAAATGCTTTTGCAAACAGGATCTTACTTTGCAAATTCAGTGTTTTGATGTCCTTGCGATTCGTCGCCGTCGCGTGCGAAAGTGCCGTTCATGAGCTTTGATATTCTCGCCATAGGCGGCGCCCATATTGACCGTCGCGGACGCCTCTTCGGTGACACGAAGCCAGGCGCCAGCAATCCCGGCCAATGGTTCGAGGAAGTCGGCGGCGGGGTATTCAATGCAGCCTGCAACCTGTCCAGGCTCGGTCATCGCGTTCGCCTGATTGCACCCCGCGGCGGCGATCCGGCAGGACAGGCCGTGACGGAGGCGGCACAACGCGCTGGCCTTGACGATTGCCCCGTGGTCTTTCTCGACCGCGCAACGCCCAGCTACACCGCCATCATTGAGCGCGACGGCAATCTGGTCATCGCTCTGGCCGACATGGCGCTCTACGATATCTTCAGTGCGCGCCGGCTACGCGCCCGCTCCACCCGCGACAGCATCGATGCGGCCGGCCATGTTCTCTGTGACGCGAACCTTCCCGGCGCGACCATCACCGCCCTGGCCGACGAGACCAGCGCGCGCGGCATTGGCCTGTCGGCCATCGCCATATCGCCGGCGAAAGTCCTTCGTTTCAGGGAGGCCCTGCCCCGGATCGACCATCTGTTCCTCAACGTTGCCGAGGCCGAAAGCCTGACCGGGAAAACCGCGGATCGACCGGAGGACTGGCCTACGCTTCTCCGCCTGGCCGGCCTTCGGGGCGGCAGCGTCACCAGTGGCGGGCGCGTCGCGATTGCCTTTGATGAAACATCAGCGGCCGCGATCGAACCATCACCGGTCGCCGAGATTGCAGACGTCACTGGTGCCGGCGATGCCTTTGCCGCTGGATTTCTGAAAACACGGCTAGCCGGCGGCGATCTCTGCGAGGCACTTCGTCAGGCGGTAGCAACCGCCTCCATCACGCTCGCCTCAAGACATGCAACCGAAGAAAACCTCACGCCCCAGCGGCTGGAAACGCAGTTGGCTCTTGTCCCACGAGCCCGTTTCCTGCCATGACGGGCAAAACCACCTGGATGCTCCCATGAACCGTTCCATCTCCCCTCTCCTACCCATTGCCTATTCGAGCGAAGTCAGCGCTGCCAAGCAGCGGGGCGCACCCATTGTCGCGCTGGAATCGACCATCATCACCCATGGCATGCCCTATCCGGGCAATCTCGACATGGCAAAAAGCGTCGAGACGATCATCCGCCAGCAGGGCGCAGTGCCCGCGACCATCGCCGTGATGAACGGCGTGCTGCATATCGGCCTTGAGCCGGCACAGCTCGAAGAGCTTGCCCAGATGAAAAGTGTGATGAAGCTGTCGCGTGCGGATCTTGCATTTGCTCTGGCCGAACGCCGCAATGGCGCGACCACGGTCGCAGCGACGATGATCGCCGCCTATCGCTCCGGCATCCATGTGTTTGCCACCGGCGGCATCGGCGGCGTGCACCGCGGCGCGGAAGAAAGCTTCGACATTTCCGCCGACCTCGAAGAGCTGGCCCGCACGGCAGTCATCGTTGTTTCGGCCGGCCCCAAGGCAATTCTCGATATTCCCAAGACCCTTGAAGTGCTCGAAACACGCGGCGTTCCTGTTGTCACCTATGACAGCGAAGACTTCCCCGCGTTCTGGTCGCGCAGCTCTGGACTGAAGAGCGCGCTCAATCTGACAAGCCCGGCGGCAATCGCCAATTTCCAGAAACTGCGCGAACAACTCGGCATCGACGGGGGCATGCTGATCGCCAATCCCGTGCCGGAAGCAGATGAAATCCCGCGCGAGGAAATGGAAATCTATATCAGCCGTGCACTGGCCAATGCCGAACGTGACGAGATCGCCGGAAAACAGGTGACGCCATATCTGCTCGACAATCTCTTCCATCTGACGGAAGGCCGCAGCCTGAAGACCAATATCGCGCTGGTCGAAAACAATGCGCGCCTGGCCGCGGAAATCGCCGTGGCCATGAACGGCTGAATTAGCCACGGCATGATCGAACCGAAAAATCCGCGCTGTCGCCAGCGCGGATTTTTTATGTCCGATATGTCTCGATCTCAGGCTTGCCCGTCAAGCATCTCGCGAACGGCCACCGCCAATTGCTTCAGCGAGAATGGCTTGGGCAGGAAGCCAAATTTGGCATCTGCCGGCAGATTGCGCGCAAAGGCGTCCTCGGCATAACCCGATACGAAGATGAACTTCATGTCGGGATATTTCTTGCGCAATTCGGTCAGCAGCGTCGGCCCATCCATTTCCGGCATCACGACGTCGGACACGACGATATCCACCGCTCCGCCAAGCTCTTCGAGGATTTCCAGCGCCTCCACGCCCGATCCCGCCTCGTGAACCGTGTAGCCGCGCGTCTCCAGCATGCGCTTGCCACCACGGCGCACGGCCTCTTCGTCTTCCACGAGAAGCACCACGGCCGACTTTCCGGTCAGATCGCGGTTCTCGGCGGACGCTTCGTTGCTTGATGCCGAAACCGCAACCGGATCCGGTGTACCGGCCGCGTGCTCGATAACCGGTTGGATTTCGGGGATGTGCCGCGGCAGGAAGATGCGGAACATCGTCCCTTTGCCGACTTCCGATTCCGGATAAATGTAGCCGCCGGACTGTTTGACGATGCCATAGACCATCGCAAGTCCGAGTCCGGTTCCCTTGCCCACTTCCTTCGTCGTGAAGAAGGGTTCGAAGATCTTGTCCATGATATCAGGCGCGATGCCCGTGCCCGTGTCGGCAACCTCGATCAGCACCATCTCTTCCGCCGGCAGGCCGCGATACTGGAACTCGTCCGCTTCCTGCGCCGAGACATTGCGCGTCGACACGGTGATCGTCCCGCCGTTCGGCATCGCGTCACGCGCGTTGACGCAGAGATTGATCATCACCTGCTCGAACTGCGACAGGTCGGTCTTCACCGGCCAGAGATCGCGACCATATTCGACCCGCAGCTTGACATTGCTGCCGGAGATCAATCGATCGACGAGCATGCGCAGGTCGCCGATCACATCGGTGAGGTTCAACACCGAGGGCCGCATCGTCTGCTTGCGCGAGAACGCCAGCAGCTGACGGACCAGAACCGCCGCGCGATTGGCATTGCGCTTGATCTCCATCAGGTCGGCGAAACTCGCATCCGACGGTCGCGCCTGCAGCAGCAGATGGTCGGAGGACAGAAGGATCGCGGTCAGGACATTGTTGAAGTCATGCGCGATACCGCCGGCAAGCGTGCCGACTGCATTCATCTTTTGCGTCTGCGCCATCTGCGCTTCCAGCGCCTTCTGGTCTGTTACATCGACGGCATAGACGATCGCCGCCTCTTCGGGCGCCTCGTCGCTCTGGTCGATCACGGCGTTGACATAGAATCGGAAGTGCCGGGTATCACTGACCGGATGACGGCTGTCGATCGGCGCGATATCGACCTGGCGATCCTTGGCCAGTGTCAGGGCGTCGTGGAAACGCTCGCGCTCGCCCTCGTGGAACACGATCTCCAACTTGTCATGCTGTTCGATCTGATCGCGGCTGATGATGTCGGCAAACAACTTCATGAACGGCGCGTTGGTGCGCAGGATCCGGCCTTCGCCGTCGACAGACGCTATTGCCATCGGCGTGTTGTTGAAGAACCGGGTGAAGCGCATGGACGCGACCGAGGCCGAATGATCGCCGGTGTCGCCGCTTTGCCGGGCAAGCACGATGGACCGACTTTCGCCGGGCGCACCATCCCGTGCCGCACGCACGCGATGCACCAATCGCACCGGAAGGATCTGGCCATTGACCCGGCGCAGATCAAGATCGAGCGTCTCGGTCCGCGAATTGCCGGGCTCCGCCTGGACCGAATTGATCAGCGCCATGCCTTCACCGGCCACCAGATCGGTAATCGACATGGAACCAGGGCTGAACTGCGTCAGGTCGACACCAAGCCATTCGGCGAGTGTTGCGTTGAGGTAGTAGATTTCTCCCTTGCGGCCGGCGGAGAAAAAACCGGCGGGCGCATGATCAAGATAATCGATCGCGTGCTGCAATTCCTTGAAGAAGCGTTCCTGGTCGTCGCGCTCGACGGTAATGTCGGAAATCTGCCAGACATGCAGGCCCCGCCCGCGGCTCTCGCTTGCCAGCAACCGCGCCTTGAGCCGATACCAATGCGCGCCCGAGCCATTGCCGGTCTGATTGCCCAGCGGCTTCAGCAACCGGAATTCCTCGTAGCTTTCGCGACCTTCGCGCAAACCGTTGGTCAGCCGGTAAAGTGCCTCGCTGGATTCACGGTAACGCGACAGAAGTGCCTCAAGCGTCTGTACTTCGGTCGCCTTCTTGGCGCCGGTCATCTCACCATAGGCAGCATTGGCATAGACAATGCGCCCTTCGGAATCGGTGATCAGCGTGCCTTCCGGCTGGCTGGCAAGAAAACGACGCGCCAGCGTATCGGTATGAGACTGCGGCATGACCTCAACGAAGCCGATGACGGCCGAGACGATAAAGAAGATTCCCATCATCGCCAGAACGCCGAGCACACCCAGAACGATCTGGTTATCCAACTGGTCCCGGAAAAACACAAAGGCCGCCGACGCGCCGATCAGCACCAGGGCGAGCAGGAGAATCCGCAGCGCCGTGCCGAACCCGCCACGGCGGTCGACCAGAGGGCTATCGTTGTCGCCGGGCTTTTGCTGTCTCGTCATGAATGCCTCTTGCCTGTCCGCGCCTTGCTCCCGACCCGTTACGGGAATCGGCGCACCCACCTGTTTAGCAATTTGCAAGGGGTGCAAAAAGCGAA
The DNA here is from genome assembly GCF_918741265.1 of Rhizobium sp. CECT 9324. NCBI lineage: Bacteria > Pseudomonadati > Pseudomonadota > Alphaproteobacteria > Hyphomicrobiales > Rhizobiaceae > Rhizobium > Rhizobium sp. CECT 9324. Next base: position 2,837,301 of record NZ_CAKKMZ010000001.1, read on the forward strand.
GAAAGGCCGAAACACGCCCGCTTTGTCGCTACCCCACAGGAATGCCGCATTCTGAGTGGAAATTATCGGGTCGGACCGGCGCAGTTGCTGCACGGGACTGACGACAGGCCATGATTGCAGAACGAAGCATCTTCTGCGAGAAAGCCTTAAATGGAGAGCGTATCATGCTGGACGAAATGATTTCCGCCTATGGCAATAAATTCCTGGTGGCGGCACTCGGCGTAGCCCTCGCTCTTTTGTGCCTGTTCATCGTTCTCTGGTTGATGCGCAATCGCGCATCCTCGCCTTTCGTTCGCGGCGGACGCAACCGTCAGCCCCGGCTGCAGGTCCTTGATGCCGCCGCCGTTGATGCGCGCCGCCGCATAGTCCTGATCCGCCGCGACAATGTCGAACATCTTGTGATGATCGGCGGCCCGACCGATATCGTTATTGAAAGCGGCATTGGCGATGACCGCGGCTATCTCTCCGCATTGACCGTTCAGCCCCCGGCACCGGAAGCGATCGCAATCCCGCCGCATGCTGAGGCGGTAAAGATTGGCGTTAATCACACCGAACAGGCACCGCGCGACCAGATGTCCGCTCCCATCGAAGCGCCAGTCGCACCTGTGGCAAACACCGCCGATCCGGCACCAGTCCGCAATCAGGGGCAACAGCAGTCCACGCAAGCTTCAACACCAATGCCGACAGCGGTACGCGCCGTTGAGCCTGCAGCCACAACGCCCGTCGCTCCGAAAACGCCAGTGGCCACGCCCGCCGTCCCCACACCCGTCTACGTCGCCGCGGCAGTTGCAGCGCCGGTCGCTCCCATTGTCGCAGCGACAGCGATCCCGGTCATGACGGCTCAGGCTGTGTCACCTTCGCAAGACGCGGCAAAACCGGCCGATCAATCTCGGCCGATCGAAACAAGAAACATGGCCGAAGCGCGACCGGAGCCACGCCTTGAAGTGGTTGAAACGCCGGTTCCTGTGACTGAAACTGTGGAAACAGTACTGAAGCGGGCCCCGGGCGATGTGATATCGACTGCGGCTACAGCGGCGGCTGTCCCGATGCCGATCACGGTTGTGCCTGCCGTCACCAGCGAGCCACCGTTCAATCATCCCGAGAACCTCGATCAAGCACCGGCGTTTGAACCGCTCTCCCCGAATTCCGTGATGGACCTTCCGGCGATCAAGTCTTCCCCCGATGGAGTTGCGTCCTTAGCAGCACCGCCACCTGTAGCGGACGTCACGGCTCCGCAGGCAGCCAGCATTCTGGACACGGCGCGTGCGCGCGTTCTGCCAACGATCCCGGCCGCAAGCCCGGCGGTCGTTCAGCCATTTGAGGCTGGTCGTTTTAGCCCAAGGCTTGAACCCCTGCTCAATACCCAGGATCAACTGCCGCCACGCGACATGAGCGACTTCGAGCGGGTGCTTGAAGAGGAAATGGCGCTGCATCTTGCCGCTGATCCGCTGCCGCTGACAAAAAGCGACAGGCCCGCCACACAGCCCGTCTCTTCCGAAATCCGCAGCGACAGGCCGGTGGTCGCAATGTCCGGCGGCGTGCCGATGTCTGCGGTCCTGCCCGAGGTAAGGCATCCTGAGCCGCAGGTCGACAAAAACGCCGCAAACACAGCAGCAACGCCAGACGAACCGAACCTGCAAAACGAGATCGCCCGTATTTTCGGCGAAATGTCAGCCAGCCGGAACTCCTGATCTGGTCAGAAGACAGCGTAGCGGACAACCGGCCGCGACGCTCTGTCGCCATGTCACAATCCCCAACGAAAAATGCCGGCCCGAAGGCCGGCATGCAAAGTCAATCGCCAGAGCGACCGATCCGGGTGATCAGGATCACTCGTCGCGGTAAACTTTTTCGCGGCGCTCGTGACGTTCCTGCGCCTCGATCGACAGGGTTGCAATCGGACGGGCGTCCAGCCGCTTCAATCCGATTGGCTCGCCTGTCTCCTCGCAATACCCATAGGTGCCTTCATCGATCCGCTGCAAGGCGGCATCGATCTTCGAGATCAGCTTGCGCTGTCTGTCGCGAGCACGCAGCTCAATGGCACGGTCTGTTTCGGATGACGCCCGGTCGGCGAGATCGGGATGGTTTGCGCTCTCTTCGGCAAGGTGGCCGAGGGTCTCGCGCGCTTCACGGAGGATATCATTCTTCCAGGCAACAAGCTTTGCCCGGAAATAAGCCCTCTGGTTCGCGTTCATGAACTCTTCTTCCTCAGAGAGCACATAATTGCTAAGATTGATCTTCTCACTCAACGCGATTCTCCTGAAGAACATCTCAATGTGCGGCTGTATAACCTTTCAGCCCAGCCTGTTCAAGCCTCATGACTGTTTCCACGGCATTTTTAAATCTGTCATATTTTTCATCTAAGAGTATATTTTTTAAGCACTATTTCTATCGACTACTGCTCATAGCGCCCCGACCGAACAATGGTCGACACACGTGATAAGGCATGGGCTGCCAGTTGACGTATGGGGCCGATAACCGCTAGTTCATTAGCAGGATGATCTGACGCGGATAACCCAACGGATGACGCTCTCCACCAAGCCTCCTGAACGCATCTATTTGTTGCGACATGCAAAATCCGGCTGGGCCGACCCTGGTGGTCGCGATTTTGACCGCAGCCTGTCCGACGCAGGTTTTGCCGAGGCCGAGTTGCTGGCCGAGACCGCTGCCGACAAGGGCTATCGGCCCGATCTGGTCATCTCCTCAACCGCAAAGCGCTGTCGCCAAACTGCCGATGCCTTGCGCAGGGCCTTCTCCGGCCTGTCCGAATTTCGTTTCATCGATGACCTCTACAATTCTCCTGCGGACACCTATCTCGAAATTCTGACATCAACACGCGGTGTGCAGTCATTGATGATGGTTGGCCATAATCCCGCTGTTGAAGAGGTCTTTGCGCGGTTGGTGGGCCATGACATTGTCGGGCGTACGGTGCCTGAAGGCTATCCGACGTCTGGTCTTGCGGTAATCGATGCCCTTGAGATCGACGGCCCCGGTCAGGGCTGGAAGTTGCGAGACTTTCTCGTAGGCTAAGCCTATATCCTCAGTTCGAATATCAGGGCACCGGTTCAGAACACAGGCATTGTTTGCCCTCTCTTTTTTGCGCGGCGACGGCGACCTATATGCAATGGAGGCCGATGTCTGTCGCTTGGCCATGTCCAACATCAGATGAAGCCATGACAATCTCAGGAACCCGCCATTGCCTCCTTCCCTGTTCACCAGCCTTACCGATGAAGCAGCGATCGCTTTCGACAACGTTGCGGACCGCGCCGCCAATCTCGTCCACCCGACAATCCGTCTGGGCGTAACCGGCCTGTCGCGCGCCGGAAAGACGGTCTTCATCTCCTCGCTGGTCCACAATATCCTGCACGGCGGACGCTTGCCACTGTTCGAGCCCATTCGCTCGGGCCGAATCGCCAGCGCCAAGCTGGAAGAACAACCGGACGATGCCGTGCCGCGGTTCCAGTACGAGGACCACATCCGTGCATTGATCAAGGAGCGCGTCTGGCCGGATTCGACACGGGCAATTTCCGAACTCCGCTTGACCATAGAATACAAGAGCGCCAGCACTTGGAACCGCCTTCTGTCGGCGGGCAGACTGTCGATCGACATCGTCGACTACCCGGGGGAATGGCTGCTCGACCTTCCGTTGCTGCAGCAGGATTACCGCCAATTCTCCGAAGCGACGGCAAGTCTTGCGACAACCGGGGTGCGCGCGGAACTGTCACGTCAATGGCGGGAACTGGCAGCGTCTACCGACCCCCATGCGCCCGCCGACGAAATGGTGGCGCGTCGGCTGTCGGAGAGCTTCACGACCTATCTGCGCCTGTGTAAATCGGACGAGCGATCGCTGTCGACGCTGCCGCCCGGCCGCTTCCTTATGCCCGGCGACCTGGAAGGTTCCCCGGCCCTGACTTTCGCGCCGTTGCCAGTTCTCGCCGAAGGCAAGGCACCGAAAGGATCACTTCAGGCGATGATGGAACGGCGTTACGAGGCCTACAAGGCCTTGGTCGTCAAACCATTCTTCCGCGAGCATTTCGCCCGTCTCGATCGACAGATTGTGCTGGTCGATGCGCTGCAGGCCATCAATCGCGGCCCGGAAGCGGTCCAGGATCTCGAGCGGGCGCTGGGCGATGTACTCGCCTGCTTCCGCGCTGGTTCCAACAATATCCTGACCTCGCTGATCCGCCGACGCATAGACCGCGTGCTGGTTGCAGCCACCAAGGCGGACCATCTGCACCACGAAAGCCACGACCGGCTGGAAACCTTGACCCGTCGACTGGTGGACAGGGCGATCCAGACCATCGGGATGAGCGGCGCGGGTATCGAGGTGATGGCGCTTGCGTCCGTGCGTGCGACCAGAGAGGCCAATGTCAAACGGGACGGCCATGATCTTCCGGTTATCGTTGGCACCCCCATGGACGGCGAACGGATCGGCAGCGAAACCTTCGACGGCGAGCGCAAGACTGCCGTTTTCCCGGGAGACCTTCCGGAGGATCCAGAAGCCTTTTTCCGCTCGATCGACGCCGGCGAGGCGATGACGGACCTGCCGGACCTTGGCATTGTCCGCTTCCGTCCTCCGCATCTTGAGGAAACCGGCGGTGGCATCATGCTGTCCGTTCCTCATATCCGCCTCGATCGCGCCATGCAGTTCCTGCTCGGAGACCGCCTCGCATGACCAAGCCCCCGTCATCCTCCGCACCTGGCTCCGGCCAAGACAAAGGCAACCGGCGGCGGCCGGCCGCCTTTTCCATAGAAGCCGAGCCATCAGTGGCTGTGCCGCGCCCGTCGACACCCCGTCAGCCGCAAAGCTTTTCCCATGACGTGGTGATCGTGCCGGACGAGGAGGATCCTTTCCTCGGCGCAGCATCTCCCGTCGACGACATTCCCTTGGCAACGCCGAGGCGACGTGGTTTCTCTTTTGCCCGGCTTGCCGCCGGCGCCTTCGGCATCCTTGTCTCGCTGGCCCTCGGCCTCTGGGTCGATGGACTGATTCGCGATCTTTTCGCCCGGTCCGACTGGCTCGGCTCTGTCGCGGTCGGCGTGCTTGTCGTGGGTCTGCTCGCTCTGGCAATTGCCATCGGTCGCGAAGTGGCCGGCCTCTACAGGTTGGAGGCTGTCCAATCGCTGAAGGCGGATGCGGAGCTTGCCAGCGCCGATCGCAGGCGGCCCGCAGCCCTGGCCATCGTCAAGCGCCTGAGCAGGCTCGTGTCCCATCGCCCCGAAACGGCCCGTGGCCAGAAGGTGATGACCGAGGTCGAGAATGATGTGATCGATGGACCGCAGCTTATCGAACTGGCCGAGCGCGAACTGCTGAGCCCGCTGGACATCAAGGCGAGAAACCTCATTCTCGGCGCCTCCAAACGTGTCTCGGTCGTGACGGCGGTAAGCCCGCGGGCACTGGTCGACCTCGGCTATGTGCTGTTCGAGGTCGTGCGGCTGGTCCGTGCGATGGCCGAACTTTATGGCGGAAGGCCCGGAAGCCTTGGAATGCTGCGCCTTCTGCGCGACGTCATCGCCCATCTGGCGGTCACCGGATCGATCGCCGTAGGCGACAGCCTGGTGCAGCAGGTGCTCGGTCACGGGCTTGCCTCGCGTCTTTCCGCCCGCCTTGGCGAGGGCGTGATCAACGGCCTGATGACCGCTCGTATCGGCATTGCCGCGATGGACCTCTGCCGTCCGCTGCCCTTCAGGGCATTGAAGCGGCCGGGTATTGGCGACTTCATCGGCGACCTGACACCATCATTGAATGGCAAGCCAGACGGCGGGAACAACTGAGTCTTATGGGCAACACCCGTTGGACAACCCGTGTTTTGCCGATTGCGGCAGACGCCATTTAAGGTTAATTGCAAGGATGCATTAACCAATACCGCGCTAAATTGACTGCGGGTTTTCTGGTTTCTCGTACCAAGGTAAATCGATGTCTTCTCGCATCTTCTCGTCGCTCGGCCGCAGTGCCGTCATCCTGGCTGTTGCCGCAATTTTGCCCGCCACCGCTGCGGACGCGGCATCGCGTGACAAGCGCTTCTTCGAACAGGTCGCTGGCGTCTGGAAAGGTCCGGGCGAAATTGTTGCCGGCAAATACAAAGGCACCAAGTTTACCTGTAACCTGACCGGACTGTCGGCAGACGGCAAGGAACCCGGCATGAAGCTCGACGGCACCTGCCGCGTCGGTGTGTTCAGCCAGCCGATGTCCGCATTCATTTCCCAGGCCGGAAGCACTTACAAGGGTCAGTTCCTTGACGGCGCAGAAGGCAAGGGCATGGATATCGTCTCCGGAACAGTAACCGGCAACCGCGCCGTCATGGGCATCAACCGCAAGAAGCTGAATGGCGCGATGGTCGCCCGTATCGAAAAAGACGATGCGATGAACATCACCATCTCGGTCAAGGTCGAGGATCGCCTGATCCCGGTCATCGGCTTGAAACTGAACCGCCAGGCCGATGCCATGGCTGTTACCGCGACCACGGAATAAACCGCTCGGCAGAGCGCCGAGGACGCATTCACCAGGATCAACCGCGCCACCAGGCGCGGTTTTCATTTGCGACATCAATGCCGGCACGATCAGTGTCGCTCAACCAGTCAGCAACCGCCCTCCCCCTGACCACGAGATCCGGAGCGATATCGGCGAGCGGCATTAGCACGAAACCGCGTTCTGTCATCCGCGGATGCGGGATCTTCAAATGCTCGCCGTCGACGACACAATCGTCATAGGTCAGGATATCGATATCGATCGTGCGCGGTCCCCAGCGTTCGATACGGACGCGCTTCATCTCGCGTTCAATGTCAAGGCACGCGGCCAGGAGCGGTTCCGGCGCGAGCGTGGTCTCGATTGCGGCACAACTGTTGTAGAAATCTGCTTGGTCGACCTTGCCCCAGGGAGGCGTTCTGTAGAGCCGAGAAACGCCAATGACACGACAATCGTCGCGACTATCCAGACGGCGCAGAGCCGCGGCCATGGCAGACACGGGATCACCGATATTGCCACCAAGCCCAAGCGTCGCCTGATGCCAGCCAAACTTACCGGAATTGTTCAACGCTCACCTGTACATAGTCGAGAATGCCCGCAATCGGCGCGCTGGGTTTACGCACCGTGATCCGCGTCCGCACGATCTCCGGAAAGCGCTCCAGTAGGGCCTTTGCGATCGCCAGACACAGCGCTTCGATCAGCATGACTCGGGTGCCGGTCACGATCCGTTCGATGACGTCGAAGGCAATACCATAATGCACGGTCCCCTCTAGCCGGTCCTGCGCTGCGGCCTCGCCAGCATCCACGTCGAATTCAGCATCGACATAGAACCTCTGACCAAGCACACCTTCTTCGGGAAAGACGCCATGATGGGCAAAGAAGGCACAGTTTTTCAGGGTAATGGTGAAAATAGCACTCATGGCTTCATTCCTTCGGCAAGTCGCCTTTGTGCCGCAAGCATTGCATCGGCAACGACCAGGGCGTCGCGGTTGATCGCGACATTATGGACCCTGAATACGGCCGCACCCTTCAGACGCAGGGCAACCGTGGTCGCAGCGGTCGCCACGTCCCGTTCCGCCGCGTCTCGTCCGCTGAGCGTTCCCAGAAATCGCTTTCGCGATGTGCCAACAAGAAGGGGCAGACCAAACTGATGTAGCTCCTCGAAACGCACCATCAGGTCGACATTGTCCTCGACCGTTTCCTTGGAGAAACCAAAGCCGGGATCGAGCGTGATCGCATTCGGCTGAACGCCCGCAAACCGCGCGATTTCGAGAGAATGACGCAGAAAAAACACTTGGTCGTCGATGACGTCGGCCAGTTTCTCCCGTCCGCGCCCCGTATGCATGATGCAAAGGCCCGCGAGGGTATCCGCGGCAACCGATGCAATCTCCGGCTCGCGTTGCAAGCCGTGCACGTCATTGATGATATGGGCACCGGCAGCGATAGCCGCACGGGCGGTCGATGCGCGGTAGGTATCGATCGAGATCAGCGCACCGGTGCGGGCAACCAGCGCCTCGATCACCGGGACCACACGCGCCAATTCCTCTGCCGGCGTCACCTGAGCCGCGCCCGGCCGTGTCGACTCGCCACCGATATCGAGAATATCGGCGCCAGCCTCGACACATGCAAGCGCGTGGGAAATCGCCCTGTCGGTTGTATCGTGCAGTCCACCGTCGGAAAACGAATCCGGTGTTACATTGATGATCGCCATCAACGCGCCACGCTCGGTCAGGTCGATCTCGCGACCATGGGCAACGCGCCAGATGCTTCGATTGCCGGTGGTCACGTTCATCTGTCCTCTCGACGGAAAACCGCGAAGCTGCAATAGTGCTCGCGGCTTGGCTATGCCCCATGGGCGCGGCGAATTCAACATTGCGGATGAGAAGATTGCGGAAAACGATAATGTCAAATGCTTGCCGTTTTTGGCCAGCCGCAGCCACTGCAGCGCTCCTGTCGATCTCGGCCGGAACCGCACACTCCGAGACGATCGTTCGTAAATCGACCAGCTATTTCCAGATCGGCGGTAGAACCGCTGCCGAAATCGATGACGAACTGACGCGCAAGGGACCGATGACGCAGATGACGGGAAACCGCCATCCTGGCGCCACCCAGATCCGCTTCGGTGGCGACCTCACCTATATACGCAAGGGCGAGCGCTGCGCCATCGAGGATGCACGCGTCACACTCGACACCAAGATCATTCTGCCGCGCTGGAAGAACCGAAAACGCGCCACGACGGAACTCGCCTTCATCTGGGATGCGTTGGCAGCAGACATAAAGCGCCACGAGGAACGGCATGCGGAAATTGCCCGCCAATACGCCCGCAATCTGGAAAAAGCTCTGAAGCGAATACCGGCCCAGGATGATTGCGATAAAATGCAGGACAAGGTCGCAGAAGTAACCGATCGCCTGACCATCGCCCATGACGAGGCACAAATGACGTTCGATCGGATCGAGGCCAAGAACTTCCAAAACAGGATGGCCCGCATCCTCCGCTACAAAAGCGGACGGGAAAGCGACAATTAGGCTTTCTAGCGGAAATAACCCGCGAAAAATTACAGTTACCTAATGCAGCAATGCCACATCTTGCCCCAAACTTGCGGGCACACCTGTGAATAACCGGCTATTTCTCGGCGTGGCACTTGATAAGAATCTGAAATATACCTGTCATCATCAAACGTTGTTTAAGCGTTTATCCGATTTCAAGTTCTCCCGGCGCGTCCTGGTGCCACAGGTGTTTCCTCCCTCGCCTGCTTGGCGATGCGCCCCCTTGCCCCGCTCCTCGCCCTGCGAGAGCGGGGCTTTTTTTAGCCTATCCGAGGGAGACATGTAATCAGCCCTGGCGTTCCGGAACGTGAACCACAAGGCCGTCGAGGGCAGCGACGACCTTGATCTGACAGCTCAATCTCGAGCTTGGCTTCACGTCGACGGCGAAGTCGAGCATGTCTTCTTCCATTGCCGAAGGCGCCCCGACCTTATCTGTCCATGCGTCATCGACATAAACGTGACAGGTCGCACAAGCGCAGGCGCCGCCACATTCCGCGTCGATCCCCGGGACGGAATTGCGCACGGCATTTTCCATGACCGTCGAGCCTTCGGCGGCTGCGATATCGAAGCGGGTGCCGTCAAACGCAATGATGCTGATATTTGCCATGTAGTGTGTGTCCAAGCTTCGCCAAAAAAATCCGCGAAGTCATCCAACAAATCGAAACACCAGTCAACACGAAGCGACCGTGACAAATGTCACCGGGCCGCCATTGTGGCGTCATTCCCCTATCGGGCGAGCTTCAGGATGAAGTGTTCGGCTTCAAGAACAGCGGCGCTGACGGACGCGATCGAATCGGCGGTCGCACCCTTGGTCTCGATCAGGTCAGCTGCGCCGGCAACCTTGAGGGCTCCAACCGCCATCGCTGCATTTCTCAACCTCTGTGCGGCCGCCCTGACCTGCAAACCGTCGCCATGGCTTGAGAGAGCCTGGAGACAGCCGCGTGCCTGCCGGGCGAACATCTGCAGGATCTCGATTTCCAGAGCCCTGTCGCCCTTGGTCTGTGTGGCCAGGTGGACGAGATCAACCGGACGCTGCTGGGACGGGCAAAGACCGCCGAAGTTTTCCGGAGATTCGAATGCGACATTGACGGCTGCCATAGCCAAGATCCTTCTTTTCTTGTTATTTCTGGTCGCCAGTCTGAATGGCGGCCGTGGCAATTGCGTTAAAACGGGACCCGTTGGCGCCAAAAACTTCGCGCTATGGTTAATGCGCGTTAAACCCCGACACACATTGGCTTTTCGCGCCCTCCGTTGGTTTAAATATTGTTAACAACCGAAAACCGCATTAACCCCCGTCCGGGCCATTAATTGTATCGGAAGCCCGAATGTGTCACTACGATACGGTTGAATGGGCTAAAGGCTGAAATCTTTGCCCCAATGTCGGATAGTGCTAAAACTCATCGCGAATGTGGTGATTGCCAGCGCTTCGACGATGAGATCCAAAGGGGTCTTCGGCTGGCGTGGCGGCAGACGGGGATCCTGAAGTAAGGCAGTCAGACCAGGCTCGAACGCAGGCGGCGGAGAGACCTTGGATCGAACTGCCGAGAGTAGCGGTAACGAGGCGTAACCCTATGGCGAACAAGAAGTCCGACTCTATTGATGAGAGCGCTTTTCAAGCTCTTGAGGCGGCCCTGAGCATTGATTTCGACAATGAGGCGCCGGCGACTAAACCCGTCCGACCGGCGGCACGCGCATCGGAGAGCCCCGTGTCTGAACCCGTTCAAAATCCTGCATCGGCGAAGAAGCCACAGGAGCGCCGTGCCGTTCGCACCAGCGAGCTTGCTCCAGAGCCTGCCCCCAAGGCCCCGGCCTTTGCCCCGGCCAATGACACGTCGCGCCGCACGCCCGCCGCTATCTTGAAGTCGCTGGACGGCGCATCGCTGCCGACGGCTCTGCGCAATGCCACCATCATTTCGGCTCTATGGGTCCTTGGCGCAGTCGGACTGACACAACTTCTTTATGGCACGCAGATGTGGCAGGCGCCGACGGTTGCCGACATCGTCGCAATGCCGGGCGTCGTCGCAATCTTTGTTGGCACCATTGTGCCGATCATGCTGTTTTTCGCCTTTTCCATCATGATGGCGCGTGCCCATGATCTGCGCAATGCAGCAAGATCCATGGCCGAAGTGGCTCTGCGACTGTCGGAGCCGGAAACCATCGCCTCCGAGCGTATCATGACCGTCGGCCAGGCTGTCCGCCGTGAAGTTTCTGCCATGAACGAGGGCATCGAACGCACGATCGCCCGCGCGACGGAACTTGAAACGCTGGTGCATTCCGAAGTCACGGCGCTTGAGCGCAGCTACACCGACAACGAACTGCGTGTACGCGGCCTCGTGCACGAACTGGGCGCCGAGCGCGACGCAATCGTCAATCACGCCGAGCGCATCCGCTCGTCGATCATTGGCGCGCATGACCAGCTGAAGGAAGAACTGTCGCTGGCGACGGAAGAAATCTCCGTACGCCTGCAGACATCGGGCGAAGCTTTCGCCTCGATGATCGACACGCGCGCAGCGACGCTGACCGAGAGGTCCGATGCAGCGGTGACGGCACTCGGCTCTCTTCTCACCCACAAGACAGAGAACATGGTCCAGACGCTTGCGGCGTCAGGCATCTCTCTGGCTTCGGAATTCGACGCACAGCTCGCCAATCTGTCTTCCACTCTGGGCGAACGTGGCCGCGAATTGCTTGGCCAGTTCGAGACCCGCGCCTCGACGCTAGATGCCAACACAGAAAAACTGAACGCAGCGCTCAACGAGCGTGCGCGCCAGCTCAACGAGACGCTCGTCGAACGGACCCGCGATATTGCCGAGACCTTGAAGGGCGGCGAGCACACCATCACCTCATCCTTGGACGACGTACTCGCCAAGCTCAACGGTTCGCTCGATGAGCGCGGCCGGTCCTTTAGTCAGAGCATGAAGTCGGCCGCTGACGACGCGATCGTCGATCTGGACCTGCGTTCGGGCCTGTTTGAGGATCGATTCCAGACAACCATCGGCCAGATCAACGCAACGTTCGACAGCCGTGTCGCCGAATTCTCCAGCGCATTCGACCAACGTGCCGGCACCCTCGACAACAAGCTGATGGAAAGCCTTGCCCGGATCAATGAAACCGTGACCGGTGGTTCTGAATCGATCGATGGCATTTTGACCTCGAGCATCGAGCGCTTGGGCTCCACTCTGGCAGACCAGTCTTTCGCCTATGCCGCGACACTCGGAACCGGCCAGGAAATGATCGACAGCGCTCTTGCCGGCCGCGCCCAGGAAATTGCCGACGCCATGTCTGCCAGGGCAGCGGCACTGACCTTGAGTCTGGAAACCGCACAGAAACGGATCGATCAGGTCATGGAAGAGCGCGGCGGCGCACTCTACTCTGCCCTTGCGGACAACCAGACACGCTTTGACGAAACACTGACCACACGGTCGGAACTCATCATCAATGCATTGAACAGCAATCAGGACCGCTTTGCCGATACGTTGGAGAGCAAGAGCCGCGACTTCGCGCAGACGCTTGAAACGCAGAGCCTGACCATCGTGCAGACGGTCGAGGCTGCCAGCCGCGACATTGCGGACACACTCGGCACCAAGAGCCTGGAACTCGATATCGCGCTCAGCACAGGCAGTCAGCATCTGGCCGAAACACTGGAGATCAAGGGTCGCGACATCGCCGAAACTCTGGGATCGCAAAGCCAGCAGATTGCCCAGTCCATCGATGCGGCCAGCCGTGACATTGCCGATTCGCTTGCCACGAGGAGCCTCGAACTGGACCTGGCGTTGAGCACACGCAGCCAGGACATAGCCGAGACACTCTCCATGGGTCAGCGCAGCCTGGAAGATGCGCTGTCCCGGCGCACGGTGGATATCGTCGACACGGTTGCCGATGCTGATCGGCGTATCGAGGCCGCATTCGCCGAAAAGGCAGAGGCGATCCGCAGCGCGTATGGCGACAACCAGGAAAAGCTCGATCTATCTCTCGCTGGCCACACGGCCTATCTCGCATCGACGCTCGAGGATGCCGCCGGCACGCTCGAGCAGACGATCGGCCAGAACTCGGGCCGTATTATCGAGGCGCTGTCCGACGGCCAACGCCGTCTCGACGAAACACTGTCCGAGCGCGCATCCAGCATCATCGACACCGTCGCCGATGCCGACCGCCGTATCGATGCCGCATTCGCCGAGAAGGTTGACGCGATCCGCAACGCCTATGGTGAAAACCACGAAAAGCTCGATCTTTCTCTGGCTGGCCACACGGCCTATCTCGCCTCCACGCTGGAAGACGCCAGCAGCACCTTGGAACTGACGCTGAGCCAGAATTCCGGTCGCATCGTCGAGGCCATGTCTCACGGCCAGCGACGCCTGGAAGAAACGTTGACCGAACGCGCCTCCGGGATCATCGACGCAGTCGCCGATGCCGATCGGCGCATTGATGCAGCGTTCGCCGAAAAGGCGGAATCTGTCCGCAGCGCCTATGGCGAAAGCCAGCAGCGACTCGACCTGTCGCTCGCCGGCCACACCGCTTACCTCGCTTCCGCACTGGAAGATGCCGGTGGTGAAATGGAGCGGACCCTGGGACGCCACTCGAGTTACATCACCGAGACACTGTCGAGCGGCATCACGGACATTGACGGCAAGCTGGCTGGCACCGGCGAACACCTGCGGACCACGCTGGAAGGCGCAAACAACGAATTGTCGCAAACGCTCAGCCACAATACCAACCGGATCGCCGACACGATTGCATCGGGCGTCAGTCAGATCGACACCAGGCTCGTGGACACGCATGAGCGCATCCGCGCCACCCTGGACGATCGTACGAACGCAATTTCCACGACGCTGCGCGACGCGCAGGGCGACCTGGAAAACAGCTTGGTCGAACACTCGACCTCTCTCGGTGCATCGCTGGCCGCATCGGCCGGCATGCTGGAAATGAGCCTTGAAGACCACGAGGGCACGCTGCGGCGTGCCATTGATGACAGCAGCAAGGCGCTCGACGAACGCCTGCGCGGAACCGCAGGCTCCTTGACGTCCCAGATCCGCGACGCGGCCGGCGACATCACACGCTCCGCCCAGGAATTTTCCGGTGTTGTGGAGCAATCCGTCAGCGGCATGACCACGCGCCTGGACGAAACCAGCACCCGGATCGAACTCAGCCTCGGTACACTGGAAGACCGCCTTCGCAACGGCCTTGACGGCGTGGACGCCCGGGTCAACGATGCCGGCGAAAAATTTGCGGCCCGCCTCGATGAGAAGGTCACCGCAATTGAGCGCGTCGGCAGCGAAGCCAGCACCCGCGTTGCCCAGATCCTCGACGACGGAACCGCCAAGGTCGCAGAAACCTTCGAAGGCCGAACCGCCCAGATCGACGAACGGCTGTCGACCATGGACCGCGCGCTCAACATTGGTCTTGAAAACGTCAACCGCACGATCGAAGGCAAGGCCGCAGGTCTTGCCGCCGCCCTGCGTGGTGCCGTTGCCGACGCAGCCCGCGATCTCGACACCGAAGCACAGCGCTCGGTGGACCGCCTGACAGCTTCGAGCACGCAATTTGCCGAACAGATCGGTGAACGCAGTGCCGAATTGAGCCGCACCGTCGAGGAACAGTCGCAGGATCTGACCCGGCGCATCGAAGACACCCAGAGCCGCCTTGCGGGTCAGGCAGCAGCCGTTGCCCAGACCTTCTCCCAGGCGGGCGATGCGATCAGCAACAAGGTCTCGCAGGCAGAGGCCCTGGTCAGTGCGCAGGTCGCCAACCTCTCCGGCACCCTGGCGGATGTCGGCTCGACACTGGAAGGCCGTACCGCCGCCATCCGCGAAGCTATTGCCGGAAACACCCAGGAACTGGCCATCACCATGGACGCCGTCGAGAAGGCGCTGGAGGCACGCGGCAACACCATTCGTTCGGTTCTCGACGACCGGACCCGCGAACTGAACTCGATGCTGTCGAGCCGCTCCGCGGAACTGTCGCGCCTGATCGACGAAAAGGCCGGTCCTATGATCGCGACCTATGCCCAGACCGGACGCGCTGCTGCCGAACAGATCACCGCGGCGGCGGAACAGAGTGCTGAACGCCTGCGTACAGAGAATGCGGCCGTGCTCGGCGCAATTACCGACCGTGCCGACCGCGCCGCAGCAACTCTGAGTGCCGCAGAAAACTCTATCGTTGCCAATGCCTCGCAGCTTATCGAGCGGCTCGGCGAAAGCAATTCCGGTATCTCGACCATCGTTGAACAGGCGGTTCAGAGCATCGGTTCGCTCGATAGCCGCTTGGGTGCCACGGCGGCGCGTTTCCACGAGACCGCAGGCAAGGCGACGGATATTCTCTCCACCTCCAACCGCCTTCTCGATGGACAGCTCGAGCGCCTGACAGTCGTCTCGACCGAGACGCTCGGCCAGGTTTCGTCGATCGTCGGCCGCTTCGGCGAGCATACCAAGGTGCTGGGCAAGGCATCCGAACTTCTCTCCGCCGCGCAGTCCAATCTGGTCGGCACGCTGGAAGAACGCCAGCAGGCCCTGCGCGAGCTTTCGATCGGCCTGGTCAAGCGCTCGGAAGAAATTGAAAACACCATGCAGAGCCTCGGCAAGATGGTCGAAACGGCCTTCGACCGTGCCGAACAGCGATCTGGCCAGATGGCGGGCAACCTGCGCCAGAGTGTCCAGGCGTCCTTCACCGACATCGGCCATATCCTTGGTGAGACGGAAAAGCGCGCCCAGTCGACGGCAGCCAACATGCGAGAGAGCGTTCAGGCCTCCTTCGCCGACATCGGACAGGTGCTTGGGGAGACGGAAAAGAAGGCACAGGTCACCGCGACCAACATGCGCAATGCCTTGCTCTCCGCCGAACAGGAGGCACAGGTTTCCATCGACAAGACGCTGACCGAAGCCGAGAAGCGTTCGGGCGAGCTTGCGAACCGTCTACGCGGCGGCCTCGCTGTTTCCCTGAACGACATTGACCACCTGCTCGGAGAAGCCGGCCGTAAGTCGGAAGGTGCCGCGGTCGCCCTTCGCGAAGCCATGCAGCAGGCAGTGACCGACGCCGTCGCCCGCTTTGCCGGCGCCACCGACGAAATCCGTCGCTCGGCCACCGACATCCGCAAGGAACTGGACCTGACCCGCAACGAGTTGAAGCGCGGTGCGTTCGATCTGCCCGAAGAGGCCAAGGAAAGCGCTGCCGCCATGCGCCGCGCCGTGGCCGAACAGATCAAGGCACTGCAGGACATTTCGCAGCTTGTCGGCCGTACCAGCCAGACGCTGGAAATCTCCGAGCCCGTCGCCCGTCGCCTGGCAGAGGCCCAGCCGGAACCGGTGCGTCGTGCCCCGGTCGCAGCACCCGCCCCTGCTCCTCAAGCCCAGCCGGCTGCTCGCCCCGCCGAAAACTATGCTCTGCGCGGCAGCCTGGAGCTTGGCGAAGGCTACAGCCAGCCGACGCAGCCAGCGAGCCGCGTCGAAGGTGGTGGCTGGATCAGCGACCTGCTGCGCGGCGCCTCGCGCGATGAGACGGCAGCAGCGGCCGCACCTGCGCCGGCACGCCCGGCCCCGGCCCGTCCGGCACAGGATTCGTCGGCTGCTGCACCGCGCCAGGCCGACAGCCGCAACCCGCGCCATATGGTGGAATCACTGAATTCGCTTTCGGTCGATATCGCCCGCGCCATCGACCATGATGCCTCGGTCGAACTCTGGCGTCGTTACCAGCGCGGCGAGCGTGACGTGTTCACCCGTCGCCTCTATACGCTGAAGGGTCAGCAGACCTTTGACGAGATCAAGCGCAAGTATGACCGCGAGCCCGAGTTCCGCGTCGCTGTCGATCGCTACATCGCCGATTTCGAAAAGCTTCTGGCCGATGTTGCACGCACCGATCGCGACAAGAGCGTGACCCAGTCCTACCTCACCTCGGACACCGGCAAGGTCTATACCATGCTGGCGCATGCCGCTGGCCGCTTCAGTTAAGATAGTGGCAGAGGCGGCAGACGGGTCACCAAGCTGAAAACGAAAAAGCCCCGGATCTCAAATGGATCCGGGGCTTTTCTGACTCAAACTATGAAAAATCAGATGGCCGTGAGCGCCCAGGTGACGATCTCTGCAGTGACCGAGCCAAAGGCCTTGTCCATTGCCGTGACATAGGCCTCGTTGCTCGTTCCCGCAGCGCGCGCTTCTGCCCTGAAGACCTTCTGGGCAACGACCGTTCCATTGCGATCATTGAGCAGCTTGGCCGACATCTCGACCACACCGCGATCTCCGCCGACGGTCGCCACTTCAAATGCGCGCACATCGGTGATCAACTGATAATCGATGGCAAGGCCCTGCCCCGGCTTGCCGACACCACCCAGACGGCCGGTGTCCTCAAATGCTTCCACCAGCTTTGACTGGACCATGCGCGTCAGCTTGTCGCTCCACTGCGACTTGGACAAATAGCGAATCTCGGAATTGGACACGCGCACCAGGATCTGCTCGCTGTCGACCGCCTTGAGCGCCGTCGGATCGGCGATGAGCAATTGCCGGTTCTTGGCTGAAGCATTCGTCGAAACGACAGCGCTTGCCGAGAGATCGAAGGTATCGTTTGGCGCCTTGGAAGCACATCCCGATAGGCCGACAAGCAGCATCGGCAAGAACACCGCGCCGCGCATCAGCGCACGCCTGTGGCGCACCGCGCCTCCCAAACAGGACATAGTCATGCTGTCATATTCCCTGCGATTTCGGTCCGTCATCGGCGAGTCCGTCCATCATATTGCTTGATCGTTTCACCGCCGAAGATCAATCGCTGCGGGTCGTTGTCGAAATTGGTAATCGCGTCGTTCAAACCGCGGACGGTCTGGCGCGTATCGTTGACCAGTGTCTGGATGTCCCGCAAGCCGGTGCTGGAGAAGCGCTGCAGGTTCTCCGCAATCGGTCCGATCCGGGCATTGAGGTTTTCAGCCGTCAGACGGATCTGCTCCAGCGTCTTGCGCGCTTCGGCACTCAGCGAATTGGTGTCGTCGGAACCGAGGAAGCTGTCGACCTTCTTCAGGATCCCGTCCACCTGCGCAGAGGCATTGTTCAGACGATTGGCGAGTTGGGTAAAGTCGTCGATCGCCTTGTTGATATCATCCTTGCGACCGGTGATGCTGACCGAAAGATCCTTGAAGCCGGCAATCGCGGTGCGCGCATCAGCCGATGCCACGGAGACATCGTCCACGACCTTGCCGACCTTCTGGCTATCGATGGCGTCAACCAGCTTGGACACCTTTTGCAGGGTCAGGTCGGCGTTGCTGCCGAAGCGCTGGAAAGTCTCTGCCGTCTGCCGGAAGCTGTCGATGGCCGGACCAACTCGATCTGCTGCGCTGGCAATATTTGCTGTCGCACGCTCGGTATTGGTCAGGATCTTGTCGATCTTCTCCGAATTCAGCGCCTTGAACAGGTCTTCGGCCGCACCGAGGGTCGAATCCAGGCGCCCGGAAAGGCCCGACACGGAATCGGACAATGCGCTTACGCTTTTCAGGAACTGATCGATGCCCTTGGCATTGTCGGCCAGCGATTTGGAGAACACCTCGGCATTTTTCACCGTATTGGTCAGAGGCGCGCGCGCATCGCCGATAAAGCCCTGCAAATCACCAATGGCATCATTGGCGCGCTGAAGGATCTTGTCCGCGGTGGAAAGCAGGTTTGTCACGCTCGATTGATCGGCCATCAGAACCGCTGGCTCCCCGGTCGCCATTGCTTTGGCAAGGATGTTTTCCTTGTCGTCGGCTGTCCCGCCTGAAAGCTCGATATAGGCAGCCCCTGTCAGACCCTGGATTTCCAGAACCGCTTTGGTGGAGGACGTCACGGGCGCATCGGCGCGCACTTCCGTAAACGCCACCGAGAACTGCGGGTCGTCATTGTCGATATAGAGATTGCGGACTGAACCCACGGCAATGCCGTTGAAGCGCACCGGCGAGCCGATGCTCAGGCCATTGGCCGAGCCTGGAATGCGAATGGCAAGCGGCGCAACCGGGCCGCCTCTGCCATACTCCGCCATCCAGTAGACGAAGCCGAAGGCAGCGCCGATGACCAGCAGGGTGAAAAAGCCGACGAGGGCATAGTTGGCTTTGGTTTCCATGTGTCAGTCACTCTACCGGATGCACGCCGGACGATTCCGGCCGAGGAATGGAGCGGGCTCGTTTGCCCTTGAAATAGGATTGCACCCATGGATCATCACAGGCGAGCATGTCTTCGAGCGTGCCTTCGACCAGAACCTTCTTCTGACCCAGCACGGCGATACGGTCGCAGACGGAGAACAGGCTGTCGAGATCGTGGGTGACCATATAGACGGTCAATCCAAGGGTATCGCGCAACCGAGCGATCAGATCGTCGAATTCAGCAGCACCAATCGGGTCAAGCCCCGACGTCGGCTCGTCGAGAAAGACGAGATCCGGATCGAGGGCGAGCGCCCGCGCAAGTGCCGCGCGCTTGATCATGCCGCCCGAGAGTTCGGAAGGATATTTGTCGGCGGCATCGGGGTGGAGACCGACCAGCTCGAGTTTTAGATAGGCGAGCTCATCCATCAGCCATTGCGGCAGATCCAGGTATTCGCGCATCGGCAATTGAATGTTCTCCTTGACGGTCAAGGCAGAAAATAGGGCGCCATGCTGAAAAAGCACGCCAAGCCGCGTATCGAGCATCGTGCGCTCGCGCTCGTCAACCTCGTCATAGTCGGCACCAAGGATTTCGATCTTGCCGGAGCGGCGCGGCAGCAACCGGAGCACGGTGCGCATCAATACGGATTTACCGGCGCCGGACGCGCCGACGAACCCGAGGATCTCACCGCGATAGATGTCGAGATCCAGCTTGTCGAGCACGACATTGTCGCCGAAGGCAACGGTCAGTTCTTTGACGGAAAGGATTGTTTCCCGGTCTTTTGCCTGCCGAACTTCTGCCTGCCGGACTTCTTTCTGTTTGCCTGTCTGGTCTTCCATGCGCGTCCTCAAAAATCGATGGCCGCGTAGAATATGGCAAACAGCCCATCCACGAGAATGACGACAAAGATGGATTTGACCACGGCGGCGGTTACATGCCGGCCAAGCGATTCCGCGCTACCGCCAACTTTCATGCCTTCGACTGCAGCGACGATACCGATAATCAGGGCCATGAACGGAGCTTTGATCATGCCCGAAGCAAGGGTCGAGTAATCGACGGCATCATGCAATCGGGTAATGAAGACATCGAAGGTGATGCCCGAATAAGCCCAGGCGACCACTGCTGCGCCGTAAAGTGCAGAAAAGTTGGCGACAATGGTCAGCAATGGCAACGCGATAGTCAGTGCGACGAGGCGCGGAAAAACCAGCACGCCGATCGGGTTGAGGCCAATGACCTTCAACGCATCGATTTCCTCGCGCATTTTCATCGAACCGATTTCGGCCGTTATGGCGCTGCCGGAACGGCCGGCAATCATGATCGCCGTCAACAGCACGCCGATCTCGCGCAACTGTAGAATGCCGACAAGATCGACGACAAACACTTCGGCACCGAAATAGCGGAGCTGGAAAGCACCCTGCTGCGCGATGATCGCGCCGATCAGGAACGACATCAGTATGATGATCGGCATGGCGCGAACGCCCATGTGGTCGAGCTGATTGACCACGGAGGCGGGCGAAACGCCACCGCCTCTCCCGAATTTCGTCTGGGCGCCGCGCACGGCAGAGCCGAGCACAAACATCATGGCGACGAAATCTTCCCAGAGACTGACTGTCAGCATCCCCACGGGTGCGAAGATGGTTTCGAACAGGCTGCTGCGGCTGCTCTTCTTTTCCGGAGGCTGAACGCGGTCGGGCAGCGCATTGATCAGTTCACGCATCTCAGGCGTACCGCCCTCGATCGAAATGTCGCGCCCGTCAGCCTGCCGCTGCGCGACGAAACGCCGAACCAGCCAGGCGCCGGCTGTATCCATGCTGACAACACTGTCGAGATCCACGGTTTCGGCAACCCCGGACTTGTCATCCACAAGGCTGCCTGCGCTTTTGACCATGGCGCTGAGACTGGTATTTTTCCAGTTTCCGGCGAGCCGAATGACACGCCCACGCCCCTCCGGCAGGTCATCGATCGTGATACGCGCGATTTCAGGCTGAACCGAGTTCAAGGCTAAGACAACTTCCAAAATGACGGGCCACAACGAATCCCGTCCACGCAAATCCTACAAAATGGAAGTGCACTATAACCATCGCAAATGGCGATGTAATCCTTAACTGGGAATTAATCGCACACCATGGCTTTAATCTGGCTGGGCTGTCGCTTTCCAGCACCTGTCCGCTGCGCTCAGGCTGCGCGGACGCCCTCAGCTTCGGCAATGTCAGCCAGCGCCGGCAACGAAATCGGAACCATCGGCGATGCGATTCGCTTGGAAGAAGCTGCTTCACCGATCTTGTGCGCCCAGGAAATCAACTCAAACCGGCCGTCGTGATGCTCGACAATGGCAGTGCAGCTTTCCACCCAGTCACCCGTGTTGACATAGTGGATGCCATCGATGTCTTCCATGACCGCATGGTGAATATGGCCGCAGATAACGCCATCGACCTCGTTCCGGCGGGCTTCTTCGGCGACAACCTTCTGGAATTCGCCGATAAAATTGACGGCATGCTTGACCTGCAGTTTCGCCCAGGCCGAAAACGACCAATAAGGCATGCCCATACGGCGCCGGACGGCTGCAAGGAAAATGTTGATCGCGATCGCGGTGTCGTAGGCCCAATCGCCCAGATAGGCGAGCAGTCGGGCATTGCGCACGACAACGTCAAACTCGTCACCATGCAGGACGAGATATTTCTTCCCGTCGGCCGTCTCGTGGATCATACGCTCAGCGACCTCGATACCGCCGAAATGGGTACCCGGAAAGCCGCGCAGGAATTCGTCGTGATTTCCGGGGATGTAGACGATCCGCGTGCCCTTGCGCGCCTTGCGCAACAGCTTCTGCACAACGTCGTTGCATTCCTGCGGCCAGTACCAACTGCGCTTCAACCGCCATCCGTCAACGATGTCTCCGACCAGAATGATCGTCTCCGCCTCATGCAGGCGCAGGAAATCGAGAAGGAAATCGGTCTTGGCCGCTTTCGAACCAAGATGGACATCCGAGATGAAAAGTGTCCTGAATTGGCGGATTTCGCTGGCTTCTTCCACGTCGCGGTCCTCTAGCACTCTTTATCAAGCGCTTAACCAGAGTCGTGTTTCAGGAAGATGACACAGTACCGAACAGCACACTTAGCGGCTACCACTTGCGGGCAATTCGTGTATTGAGGAACCCACACTTCCCCTTCAAGAAACTGCCGGTGAGCCGATGAATTCCCAGGACAAGAACAAGCCGCAAGCCTCCAACACCTCTGCGGACCTCGATGAGCAGGCGCTTTTCTATCATCGCTATCCGCGACCGGGGAAACTGGAAATCCAGGCGACCAAGCCGCTCGGCAACCAGCGTGATCTGGCGCTGGCCTATTCGCCAGGCGTCGCTGCACCTTGCCTTGCCATTCAGGAAAACCCCGCTGCCGCCGACGATTATACGGCGCGCTCAAACCTCGTTGCGGTGATCTCAAATGGTACCGCGGTTCTCGGTCTCGGCAATATCGGCCCTCTCGCCTCCAAGCCGGTGATGGAAGGCAAGGCAGTTCTGTTCAAGAAGTTTGCCGGCATCGATGTTTTCGACATTGAAATCGAAGCGCCGACGGTCAATGAGATGGTCTCGACGATTTCGGCCCTGGAGCCGACCTTCGGCGGCATCAACCTCGAAGACATCAAGGCTCCGGAGTGTTTCGAAGTCGAAGACCAGCTTCGCGCCAAGATGAACATTCCGGTCTTCCATGACGATCAGCACGGCACGGCGATCATCGTCGCGGCTGCGATCCTCAACGGCCTCGAACTCGCAGGAAAAAAGATCGAGGAGGTCAAGATCGTCGCCTCCGGCGCCGGCGCCGCAGCACTCGCCTGTCTCAATCTTCTCGTCATCCTTGGCGCCAAGCGCGAGAATATCTGGGTCCACGACATCGAAGGCCTGGTCTACAAGGGCCGTAATGAGCTCATGGACCCTTGGAAGGAAGTCTACGCCCAGGAAAGCGATAAGCGCGTGCTGGCCGACAGCATCCACGGCGCCGACGTCTTCCTCGGACTGTCTGCGGCAGGCGTACTGAAGCCTGAGCTGCTCGTACAGATGGCGCCCAACCCGCTGATCATGGCCCTGGCCAATCCAAAGCCGGAAATCATGCCTGAAGAAGCGCGCGCGGCGCGCCCGGATGCGATGATCTGCACCGGCCGCTCGGACTTCCCCAACCAGGTAAACAACGTTCTCTGCTTCCCCTATATCTTCCGGGGTGCACTCGACTGCGGCGCCACCACCATCAACGAAGAGATGAAGATGGCCGCCGTGCGTGCCATTGCAGCGCTGGCACGTGAGGAAGTCTCGGAAGTGGCCGCCAAGGCCTATTCCGGCGAGACACCGACGTTTGGTTCCGACTACCTCATTCCCTCGCCGTTCGATCCACGCCTGATCCTGCGCATTGCCCCGGCTGTGGCCCGCGCCGCAGCCGACAGTGGTGTCGCTCGCCGTCCGATCAGCGACTACGATACCTATCTCGACCAGTTGAACCGCTTTGTCTTCCGCTCCGGCTTCGTGATGAAGCCGATCTTCGCTGCGGCAAAAATAGCCACCAAAAAACGCGTCATATTCGCAGAGGGCGAAGATGAGCGCGTCCTGCGCGCTGCCCAGGTCCTGCTTGAAGATGGCATCGGCGAACCAATCCTGATCGGTCGTCCACAAATCATCGAGACCCGCCTCAAGCGCTACGGCCTCCGTATCCGTCCGGGTGTCGACTTCCAATTGGTCAATCCGGAAGACGATCCGCGCTACCGCGACTATGTCGATGACTATTTTGCCATTGTCGGCCGCGCCGGCATCAACCCGGAAGCCGCCCGCACGATTGTCCGCACGAACACCACGGTAATCGGCGCACTTGCAGTGAAGCGCGGTGATGCCGATGCCTTGATCTGCGGAGTCGAAGGCCGTTTCGACCGCCATGTGCGTGACGTCCGGCTGATTATCGGCAAGCGCCCCGGCGTGCGCGACTTTTCAGGTCTCAGCCTGCTGATCTCGCAGCGTGGCGCGATCTTCTTTACCGACACCTTTGTCACCGACGACCCTTCGGCTGAAGAAATCGCGGAAATGACAAGGCTCGCCGCCGAGGAAATCCGGCGCTTCGGCATTGCCCCGAAAGCAGCCTTGTTGTCGCACTCCAATTTCGGTTCGCGCCCCTCGCCAAGCGCCACAAAGATGCGCAGTGCGCTCGGAATCTTGCGTCAGGAGGCACCCGAACTGGAGGTGGATGGCGAAATGCAGGGCGGATCGGCGCTGTCGGAAGCACTGCGCAAACGGGCCATGCCGGACAGTACGTTGACGGGCGAAGCCAACCTGCTCGTCTTCCCGAATCTCGATGCTGCCAACATCTCGCTTGGCATCATGCGCACCATGATGGATGCACTGCATGTCGGTCCTATCCTTCTGGGTGCCGCCATGCCGGCTCACGTCCTGTCAACCTCGGTGACGTCGCGCGGCGTCGTCAACATGGCGGCCCTGGCGGTCGTGGAAGCCTCGCAACCGGCATAACGTCGTCGCCCGCCCCACCGCGGGACGACGGCCTTCAAGGTTTTCGGCCGATTACCAGCGGCAAGGACAGATTGCCGCTGGACAATTCGCAGCAAGCCAAACCATTCTGAACCCTTGGTTTTAGGGTTTTTTCCATGGCATCTGCGGAGGCCTATTTCGGACTGCGTGATTGGCTCGAGCAGGATCAGCGTGTCGAGCCTGCGCAATTTTTCAATCGCATGCGCCAGACGTATTCCCTCGTTCACCTGCTCTATTTCGACGGAATGATCGTTGACAGTCGCATTGTCGCCCACAGTCTTTACCACACGCCGTTGGCAACTCTGAACAAGCTGACGAACAATCTGCGCGACACACTCATGCTGGCCCCGCTGAGACATGCAGACTTGGCGGTTCAGCCATTCGATTGGCGGGATATCGCCCCCAAAACCCTGGCAGGGCAAAACCTCGCAAAACTTGCACGCCTACTTCGTCTGAACTCGGTCGCTGCGTGCTACCCCATGCTGTCTCACAATGGCCGAGCCGCTTTCCTCGTCATACAGGCCGATATGGAAGAGCATGAGTGGACGCATCTGCGCCGGGTGCATGATCGCGACATTGCCGCCCTAGCTGTCAGCTTTCACGCAAAAATGCTTGCACGCAAGCGTCCAGACGCATATCCGCGGCATGCGCCTGACAGGCTCACACGGCGAGAGATTGAGACCTTGTCGTGGGTGGCAGCCGGCAAGAATTACTGGGAAATTGCTGCAATTCTCGGGATCACCGAGCGCACCGTGCGCTTTTTCATGTCCAATGCCCGCCGAAAACTCAACGTGATGACCAACCCGCAGGCAGTTGCCGAAGCGCTCTGGCGCAATCTGATTGCGAATCCGCACGAGGCATTGGAACTGATTTAGCCCTTCTCCGACCTCATGGAATATTTGATTGCAGACGCGTAGCTGTCTCTACCGAAAGTTTCATCGGTCAACTGCAATCGCCATCCTCGGCACTCCATTCAACTGAAGGAGTGACGAATGATCAGGATCATTAACGGCGCCAACCGCAAACGCTATCCGTCCGAAATCGACGCCATGCATCGCCTGCGCAAAACAATCTTCCACGATCTCCTGAATTGGGACGTTGGCGTTCTCGGCGAGTGGGAAATTGATCACTACGACCAGGCCAATCCGCTTTACGTACTATCCTACGGGGACACCGGGCGTCTGCGGGGCGCTCTTCGCCTGCTGCCAACCCTTGGACCGAACATGCTCGACGATACGTTTCCCATCCTGCTGGGCGGGAGCCAAGAAATTCGCAGCGCAGCAATCTGGGAATCGAGCCGTTTCTGTATCGATCCGGAAATCTCGCAGGACCGCGCCAGCAACCAGGTCACCATTGCCGCAGCCGAATTGATGTGCGGCGTCGGAGAACTCGGATTGGCATCAGGACTGAGCCACATCGTAACCGTCACCGACATATTCCTGGAGCGCATGTTCAAGCGCATGGGCTGCCCGGGCACGCGTATTGCCGCCCCGCACAGGATCGGTTCCGTGCAGGCGGTTGCCGTTGGCTGGCAGATCACGGACGACCTGCTCACCCGGATGAAAAGCATCGCATCGATCCGTGGCAGCGTCCTGGAGCAACCGATGACGCTCGAAATGGCACGCGCGGCTTAAACAACAGGATTGACCGCCAACGGCGCAGCAGCGATGGCGGTCAATGTCGGCATCGTCATTTTACTTTAGCTTTAACTGGCGTATTCTCGCCTAGCTGGTGTAGGAGCAGGCGCGGGCACACGGAGTGCGACGCGCCACCGGGAAATCGATTTTGCCGACGAGGATACCAAGACTTCTAGTTGCTGCGTTCTGCTTGGCCTGGGTCCTGCCCAATTCGGCTTCGGCGTCGGTCGTTTGTGAGCGACTGCGCGACCGACTTGCGAACGCGTCAACAATCATCGGTGACAATCCCGAAATCGATCGTTATGCCAGCGCCATTGCCCAACAAAATCTGGAGCTTCGCAAGGCGAAGCAGGACCAGAAGAGGTTACGCTGCCTGACCTCCGCGGTCGTGATTGTGCGCCCGGACGGAGGAAACGATTGCGGAGACCTTTCCAAGGCAATCGACAGGATGGAAGAAAACAGGGACATCCTCACAGCAAAACTACAGGAAATTCGATCAGGCAGCGCTGCAAGTCAGGGCTCGCGGACGAGATTGAGCGAAGCATTGGTGGCCAATGGTTGCAGCCCCGACACCGACGCGACGCTTGCGAGCGAGCCAGAGGAAGCTCAGCGCGTCCCCTATCTCGACACGTTGGCCGAACCGTATGAAGTCAGCCGCAACGCCCCGGGTGTCCTGTCCGACCAGCCAGCCCCGCTGCCCACCGGCAATATCCGCACTCTGTGTGTGCGTACCTGCGATGGCGGCTTTTTTCCGATTTCGTCCAACACTTCGGCGATGAATTTCGCCCGGGACGCAGGCCAGTGCCAGCAGATGTGCCCGAATACCGAAACCGAACTGTATTTCCACGCTCCAGAGTACAGTGAGACATCGGACATGATTTCGGCAGTGACCGGCAGGCCATATCGCGACCTTCCCAACGCATTCGCCTATCGCAACCGCACGGCCGGGGAAACCAAGCAATGTGGATGCGATCTTGCCCGTTATCATGAGCAGGCAAGACAACGATTGAGCCCGAGGCAGGCTGCTCCGGACTACAAGTCTTCCATCCTCACCATCGCGCCAAAGCCGCAGAGCCAATCGGCTTCTGCAACCGTCGCACCGCCGCTGGAACGCGCCTATGATGGCAGCGCCTCGAATATCCGCAAGGTCGGCCCACAGTTTCTGCCTCCGGCGACGGGGGCGATCAATCTGAGGAAGCCGGCGGCACCTGGTCCGCAGCCTCTACAGGAATGACACCGGCCGCAGTGTTGAACGCGGAAGGCCGGTCTCCCCAGCTGTTTTCGTAGACCAATTCGTCGAGCGGCAGGCGCGATCGCCAGCCTTTGACCTCAAGCTCCGGTGCCGAGTAGAGCGTGTCGACATAGCCGAGGCAAAGATAGCCGACGACTTCAATAGGGTCGGGAATGCCCAGGATCCGCTTCAACTCGCTCTCGTTAAAAATGCTCACCCAGCCGAGTCCGACACCCTCGGCGCGCGCCGCGAGCCATAGGTTCTGGATGGCGCAGACAGTCGAGTAACTGTCCATGCGTGCATTGTGTGTGCGCCCCAGCACAACGGGACCGGCGCGATCCCGATCGCAGGTCACACAAATGCCGAGGGGTGCCTTGCGGATCCCCTCGAGTTTCAGCGCACGATAGGCCGCTTGTTTATCGGCATCGAACATCGCAGTGGCCTCGCGGTTGGCCCGGTCGAAAGCGTCCCAGATTTCACGCTTCCGCTCATCATCGCGCACCAGCAGAAAATTCCACGGCTGCATGAAGCCGACGGAGGGCGCGGCATGCGCAGCACCCAACAGGCGTCGGACAAGGTCGTCCGGCAAGGGATCGGAAAGAAACTGATCACGCACATCGCGGCGCGTATGGATGGCCCGGTAGACGGCATGCTTTTCCTCCGTCGAAAAGCAACCGGCCCGGACGAGAAACTCGTTCGGTTCGTCGTGCATCGTCAAATCCCCAACAATGCGCAACCGCCCGCCGTCCGCGCGGGCAAGTCTATCTCATCAGGCCGGTCTTCTGACTTGGCATCTGCTGCACACGCCGCCTTCCCGGTCTTGTCCACCAGTGGCCGGGTTTCCCCTTGCGCGCGCATCCACCTTACAGCGTTGGGCACGTGCCGGATTTGCGCCGGCTTCCCGATTCTCCCGCAAGACTGCGGGCACCTGATCGTCAATCTTGTAGACCGATCGCTGGAGGACGCAAGCATCAGCCTGCGACGAGCATCAGTCGGTGACGGGGAAATAGCGGACAAAGGCGAATTCATCGCCATCGGGCGACCAGTTCGGCACATTGATCGTGCCCTGCCCGCCGAAGAGTTCGAACAGGGTTTCTGGCGAGCCGCCATCCATATCCATCAGCCGCAGACTGACCTCGTGGTCGCGCGGGTGATCGAACACGTCCGGCGCATAGGAGAGGTACAGAAGCTTGTCGCCCTTCGGCGAAGGATGCGGGAACCAGTCACCGGTATCGCTGTAGGTGATGCGTTCGACATCACTGCCATCGGGATGCATGCGCCAGATCTGCATCAGGCCACTGCGGCTGGAGTTGAAATAGATCCATTCGCCGTCGGCGGACCAATCCGGCCCGTCATTCCGCCCCTCGCCCATGGTCAGCCTGCGTTCCTCGCCGCCATCCACGGAAATCGAGTAGATGTCGAAGACATCCTCGCGAATGCCGCAATAGGCAAGGTTGCGACCGTCAGGTGACCAGCCATGCCAATAGGATGGCAGTTTTGCCGTCACCTGGCGCGGCTGCCCGCCTATGGCGGGAAGCACATAGATGCAGGATTTGCCGTGCTCCGTCTTGTCCGAGATGACGACCAGAGATCCGTCCGGCGATATTCCGTGATCATTGTTGCATTCGATCGCAAAACCGGTGTCGAGTTGTACCGGTGCTTGTCCACCCTTCGGCGAAAGCCGGTAGAGCAGGCCGTTTTCATTGATCAGCAGATAGGAGCCGTCCGGCGACCAGTTCGGTGCCTCGACCAGATCGGCGGTCTGCCAGACCACACGGCTCAGCCGTGTGCGGATATTGTAGATCTCGACCGAACTGCGCATCACGTCTCCTCCATGCAGCCGCGAAATCGGTTTCGCAGCCCCTCAGCGATCGCGAAAACGGTTGGTGATCGGATAGCGACGGTCGCGGCCGAAATTCTTCTGGGTGATCTTGACCCCCGGCGCCGATTGTCGACGCTTGTATTCGGCCAGATAGAGCAGGTGCTCGACCCGGTGCACGATTGCGATGTCGTGGCCGCGGGCAACGATGTCCTCGACCGCCATCTCCTTCTCGATCAGGCATTCCAGGATATCGTCCAGCACCGGATAGGGCGGCAACGAGTCCTGGTCGGTCTGGTTCGGTCGAAGTTCGGCCGACGGCGCCTTGGACAGGATATTGGCTGGGATCACTTCGCCCGATGGACCGAGTGCGCCCGGCGGCACATGGGCATTGCGCCAGGCGGAAAGCGCGTAGACCTGCATCTTGTACAGGTCCTTGATCGGATTGAAGCCGCCATTCATGTCGCCGTAGAGCGTCGCATAGCCGACCGACATTTCCGACTTGTTGCCGGTGGTAACCACCATCGAGCCGAATTTGTTGGAGATCGCCATCAGGATCGTCCCGCGCGCACGGCTTTGCAGGTTCTCTTCGGTAATCCCGCTTTCCGTGCCTTCGAACATTTCGGCAAGGCTCGACAGGAAGCCTTCGACCGGATCGGCGATCGGCACGATATCATAATGGCAACCCAGTGCCTTGGCGCAGGCTTCGGCGTCAGCAAAGGAGTCCTTCGACGTGTAGCGATAAGGCAACATGACGGTGCGCACCCGCTCCTCCCCCAGAGCATCGACAGCAATTGCCGCGCAAATGGCCGAATCGATCCCGCCTGAAAGGCCGAGCACCACGCTTTTGAAGCCGTTCTTGTTGACGTAGTCGCGGAAACCGAGAACGCAGGCGCGGTAGTCTGCCTCCTCCTTCTCCGGAATGCGGGACATCGGCCCTTCATCACAGCGCCAGCCACTTTCGGTCCGCTTCCAGGTCGTGACAGACAATGTCTCCTCGAACTGGCTCATCTGAAACGCCAGCGATTTGTCACCATTGAAGGCAAAGCTTGCACCGTCGAACACAAGTTCGTCCTGGCCACCCAACTGGTTGGCAAAGATGAGCGGCAGGCAGGTCTCGATCACCTGGCGCAGGGCCACCTGATGACGCACATCGACCTTGCCACGATAAAAAGGAGAACCGTTTGGCACCAAGAGGATCTCGGCCCCGGTTTCGGCCAACGTCTCGCAGACGCCGGCATCGTTCCAGATTTCCTCGCAGATCGGCACGCCGATGCGCACGCCGCGAAAGTTGACCGGTCCGGGCATCTCGCCTTCGACAAAGACGCGCTTCTCGTCGAATTCGCCGTAGTTCGGCAGATCGATCTTGTCGCGAAACGAAAGGATCTTGCCGCCATCAAGAATGGCCACCGAATTATGCCGTCCCTTCTCGCTCTGACGCGGGAACCCGATGATCACACCAGGGCCGCCGTCGGCAGTTTCTGCCGCCAGTTGCTCGACGGCAGACAGGCACGCGCTGAGAAACGCTGGCTTCAGCACGAGATCCTCAGGCGGGTAGCCGGAAATGAACAGCTCCGTCAGAAGAAGCAGATCAGCGCCCTGAATTGCAGCTTCCGACCGCGCAGCGCGCGCCTTCGCCAGATTGCCGACGACGTCGCCAACCGTTGGATTGAGTTGCGCAATGGCAATGCGCAGGACATCTGTTTTTTGCAATGTTTCGCTCATGATCAACGGTTTAACCGCTCGATTGACGGATCGCAACGGCGTCTGCCAACCAAGCGTGCGGTCGCCACCCAACCATCGATCAAAAACGGGGAACAATCGGGCCTTTGGCACAGTTCATGTAGCGTTCATGACGAATATGTGACAGCTATGCGAACCTTTGATGAAATTGGCTTTTCTCGCGGAGAACTCTGTGGCTGATACGCGTGCGAAATCGGTAAATTCCAGCCTTTTGGCAGCAGCTGTCGGCACCACACCCCGCCGAGATGAAGCGCGTGCCACCGGGCGTGCCGGACGCATCGTTTTCCCGCTGATCAACACAGCATTGCTGGCGATCGTCACCATTGTTCTCAGCGAATGGCTGGCGCGCGGAAGCCTGAACGATATCGCCGACTACATGCTGTCGCCCGCTCGCCCGGGCATGATTGCAGCAGGCATGCTTTTTTTGATGATGCTGTTTGGCGATGCCATCGTCGGGCGTGCCTATCAGTCGGCGTTGCTGATCGTACCGCTGTCGCTCCTGCCCGCCTTCTTGTCCGGACAGAAACAACTGTTCCTGTCAGATCCGCTGTTTCCGAGCGACCTGCTGTTCGGTCGCCAGATCGTGGAACTTCTGCCTGTCATGGTTGCTGCCCGTCCGCTTGCGGCGGCGGGCATGGCGCTATTGGCTTTGGCTATCCTTGGTGCACTTGGCTACTTGATCTTCGTCAGCCGCCGACTTTTCCCGCGCATCCTTCCCGTGGTCCGCATTGGTCGCACGTTGGTCGCAGCCCCGATCCTCGCCGGTTTTGTCACGCTGATGGATCCGATGGCATTTTCCTATGTCCGCGATCGGCTGAATATCGTGCCGATGATGTGGGACCAGAAGGAAAACTATCGTCACAATGGCTTCCTGCTTGCCTTCGCTTTTAATGTCCCGATGGCCAATGTCGGTGCGCCGGACGGCTACAACAATCTCGCGGTCTCAGACATTCCGACCGACCGCCTGCCCGCGACGTTCTTTTCGGGACGTCAGGCCGATGTCATCATGATCATGAGCGAATCGCTCTGGGATCCGACGCGCATGTCCAGCATCCGCTATTCCGGCGATCCGATGCCGACCATGCGTGCCAACCAGTCTGGCAATGTATTCTCGCCGGAATTCGGCGGCATGACCGCCAATGTTGAATTCGAGGCCCTGACAGGGTTCAGCAACGCGTTCCTGCCCTACGGCAGCATTCCCTATCAGCAATATATCCGCCGCCCGTTGCCGTCGCTTGCCACATTCTTCGAATCGAAGGGTTACGTCACAAAGGCGTTCCACCCGTTCCAGAGTTGGTTCTGGAACCGCCAGAACGTCTATCAGGCACTCGGCTTCCAAAGCTTCCAATCCGAGGAAAACATGCCTGCGATGGAAAAGCGCGGCATCTTTGCGTCCGACGATGCGCTGACGCGCCATATCATCAGTCAGGCCGACAATACCGCAAAGCCGTTTTTCTTCTTTGCCGTTACGCTGCAGGGCCATGGTCCCTACGAGAGCAATCGCTACAAGAAGAACTCGATCGAGGTTGACGCCCCGACCTTGTCCGACGGGAGCGCGAGTGCATTGGCCACCTATACGCAGGGCGTCAAGGAAGCAGACCAGAGCCTTAAGATGCTGATGGACTGGGCCAAGAAGCGCCGGCGGGAAACCATCATCGTGCTTTTTGGCGACCACCTGCCGCCGCTCGGCACGGTCTATACCGAGAGCGGCTACATGGCCGATCAGGTCGCGACCCGCAAAGCCTCCGTTGCGACGATGAAACGCGAGCATGAAACACCACTGGTTGTGTGGTCCTCCAAGCGCGGCATGCAGAAGAACCTCGGCTCGGTCAGCCCCTCGCAACTGCCGCATTTCATCGTCCGGATGAGCGGATATCGACATCCGTTCTATACGGGCATGCTCGGCCGTGTGCAGGAACGTTATACTGTGATCGACCGCCACCAGTTGATCGAGCGCAACAACCGAGCTCAGCCAGATTGGTCCGTTTCCGGCCGCATTGATCCCACCATCCGTGACTATCGCTTGCTTCAACATGATATGATGTTTGGTGAAGGCTTTGGAACTGAACGGTTCTTCCCCGAACAAGCCGAAAGACTACAGCCGGTGACGTGAGCAGGCGATACTTGTCACCTCCCAAGTCACCTATGTTGACAAGTCATGGATCGGTGCACTATTGCGGAAAAGTCAATTTAATCTCATAGACTTTTTTTGTTCAAAAATGCTGCGCGCTTGATAGTGTCTTAGTCCGCTCATCTTGACCGGATTTTCGTTCGCGCGGCAGTCTTGAACGTGACACTGTTCAACAGAGCACCAACCATGCCGCAACTTACGCGTGCCGAAATCGCATCTCACGCCTTGTTTCCCGCAATCGAGAAACAGATCGCCCAACATCTCATTGCCATTCACAACGAGACGCCACGGTTGGCACGTCTGAAGGCGTCGCATCGCAAGTGGCTGATGACCCATGCAATGTTCGCTTTGTCACTCAGCCGCCGCGACGACGATCCGCTGTCCGGACTGACGGCGACGCGCTTCGTCGAGATCGTCATGCGGCTCGGCGCTGCCAGCCGCAACACCGCGACCGCCTATCTCTCCGAGTTAGTAGCCTACAAATTCCTGCGTGACATTCCCGATATCCCTGACAAGCGGGTGCGTGTTCTCGAAACGACCGAAATCAGCAACGCTGCGATGATGCGCTGGTTCGTCGGCCACATGGCCTGCCTCGACCGTCTCGATGGTGGCAATAGAGAGGCGACGACCGTGGCGGATCCGCGCATCTTCCGTCTCGGTCAGCCGATCGCGGCCGAAATCCTGGTTGCTGATCCGCTCTGGCGCGATCCGCCCGATAGCATCGGCCATTTTCTGTGGTCAGATCTCGGGGGCATGATTTTGCATGACCTGATTGCGCGTCTGGGCGATTTTGACCGCACCGCACAGCGAACCGTGGTTGGCGTGGTGACGCTTGCCGAATTAAGCGAGATCTACATGATTTCAGCGACCAATCTGAAGCGCATGTTCAAGAAAGCGGAAAGCGAAGAACTGCTGGGCTGGGAACTGCCGCGTCGGCGCGGTGACCTTTGGCTGAGCCAGCGCTTCATCGAGGATTATTTCACTTGGCAATCCGCCAAGTTTGCAGCGTTGGAAATCGCCTATCGCAAGAGCCGGCAACAATTGACGATCGATCAGGACGCAGCGGCAGCGTGAGATGATCTGCTAAATCCGCTGGATATCCATATGGTGAGATAGGTTCAGACAGTGCTGCTCGCCGGATATTGCGGCAGATCATCATTGATCGTGTAGTAGTCTCCCTTGTCGGCGCAATAGATATGATAGCCACCTGCAATGCCGGTGGGCTGATCAAAAAGCCCTGCCATGATCGACATCCTCCCGCTATCGTCCGCCCGCCAGAACAATGCCGATCCGCACAGGCGGCAAAAACCACGTTGCGCCTCCGGGCTTGAACGGTAATACGAGATTGCATCTGCCCCGGTGATCACGACGTCATCCATCGCGGCGTCAGTTGTCGCATAGATGTGGCCCGTCTGCCGTCGGCACTGCGAGCAATGGCAAAAACTGACAGGGTTCAACTTTCCCCTTACGGTCAGACGAACGGCTTGGCACAGGCAGCCGCCACTATGAATCTCGCTCAATCCACCCTCCTAAATGTACGAGACATCAGGATCGCGGATGTCCGGCTTCGGGTCAAATCAAGTAATTTGATGCAAAGCTTGGCAGTTTGGCTAGGTACGACGCCGCAAAGAAGGCCGTCACAATGAAGGGAAAACCGCACAAATGTTAACGCCTTTTGGGCCCTCAGGTGAGCGAACCGTCGTGGCGCAAGCGAACAACCGCAGAATCCAGCGTCTTGTTAGCGCAACCAGAGACATCAGGAAAAATTAAAAAACACAACCAATACAAGCATTTGAATTAAACATAAGCGTGCATTGATACTTTTGATACAACCGAGTAACCAACCATTAAACGGTTCCGTATTTCCATATAAATCTAAATTACAAATATCAAATGGAGAGGCCGATGCTTAGCCGTTTTCGTTTCCTCAAAGATGTTAGCGGTTCATCGGCCATCGAGTTCGCCATCCTGGCACCGCTGTTCTTTCTCGTGGTGTTTTCGATGCTAGGCTATGCGATTTACCTCAGTGCCAGCCATGCCGTTCAGCAGATCACCGCCGATGCCGCCAGAACCGCGATTGCAGGGTTGAGCCTGCGTGAGCGCCAGCACCTTGCCGAAGACTATGTCAAAACGGCCACCTCGGACTACGCGTTCCTGGATTCGGAAGCCTTCGCGGTCGCCGTCAATGACAGCCCCGACAATCCGAACCAGTTCACCGTCAACATCTACTACGACGCTTCAGGACTGCCGATCTGGAACCTTTACAGCTTCGCCATGCCTGACAGCACGATCCGGCGCTTTTCAACGATCAGGGTGGGGGGAATATGAATGGGCGAACGTCTCCGTGAACGTCTCTTGGGCTTCAGGTCTCTTGCGCGCGACAACGATGGCAACATCGCCATATCCGCAGCACTGGTTTCACCCCTGATCATCGCGGCGCTGGCACTCGGCGTCGACTACGGCAGTCTCACGCTTCAGCAGCGCGAAATGCAGCAGGCCGCAGATCTGGCGGCAATCGCCGCCGCCGCAAATCTCGCAGATCCAGAACAGGCTACGTTTGACTATTTCCAGATGAATGGCCTGAAAATCCCGGTTGCGACCGCCAAGGGCCTTCTGACCGAGGAGGGTCTCGTTCCATACGATCCCAATGAAGTTCCGGCCATCCTGGCAACCGTCACTCCTGGCCGATATACCGCCGATCCGGCACTTTCCGTGGCTGCCCGCTTTGTGAGAACCCGCAGCCAAGCAGATGCCGCGCGCGTCGAGATCCACGGCAAGGGCAATCTCTATTTCGCCAGCGCCTTTGCCGAACCACCCTCACTCGGCGCGGTCGGCACCGCAGCGGCGAACAAGGTCGCCGCATTCTCGATCGGTTCGCGCCTCGCAAGCCTGCATGACGGGGTTCTCAACTCTGTCCTGTCCGGCCTGCTCGGAACCACTGTGGACCTGGATGTCATGGATTACCGTGCACTGCTCGACACCCAGGTCAATGCGCTCGGCGTCATTGACGCGCTTGCGGTCGATCTCGGCCTCACGGCATTGACCTACGGCGAAATACTGGAAACGGACATAGCCTATGGCAGCCTGCTTCGGGCGATCCTCGGCACATCAGGCTTGGAACCCCGTACCCGAACGGCGCTCGAAGCCCTGGTACGCACTGCATCCAAAACCAAGCTCACCCTGAAGCTGGCAGAAGTCATCGGGCTAGAGCCTTTGGCCCACAATCTCGTCGGCAGCTCGGATTTCATGGCGCTGGACCTCGAAGTCTTTGAACTGCTGACGACCGCAGCAAGCGCGGCAAACGGTCAATCGCAAATCGATCTCGACCTCGGCGCCAAGGTCCCGGGCCTTGCATCCGCCAAACTCAGTCTTGCGATCGGCGAGCCGGCGGTCGTATCGCCACGGTCGGCTGTCGGTGCGCCGGGAACGATCATCCGCACCGCGCAAACGAGACTGGCGATCGAAATCACCAGCGAGGGTCTGTTGGCACTTGCCGGAATCAAGGTGAAGGTCCCGGTCTATCTCGAGGTCGCTTATGCGGAGGCAAAGATTTCCGACGTAATCTGCCGAAGTGCCAGCAATGTGCCGTACGTGAAGGTTGAAGCGGTACCCGGTATTGTGGAACTGGCCTTGGGAGAGGTCAACTCCAAGGCATTTGCCAATTTCGGAACCACGCCCCGCGTGACCAAGGCAAATCTTGTCGCAGCCCCCCTGCTCGGTATCGACGCGATTGCACATGTCACGGCAACCAATATGGACAAGAGAACCCTGATCTTCAGCGCTGCCGACATCAAGGATGGCACGCTCAAGACAATATCGACGAGCGACACGCTGACATCGCTGCAGGCCTCATTGCTGAAGAACCTCGATCTCGACATCCGGCTGGGACCACTGAGCATCGCCAGTCCCAAAGCCATCCAGTCTGCCCTTTCAGACACCCTTTCGGCCCTGACGGTGCCGCTCGACAAGATCCTCTACAACACGCTGTTGACGCTCGGCGTCAGGGTTGGCGAGGCGGATATAAGGGTCACCGACGCACGCTGCATGCAGTCGGTTCTCGTCCAATAGGCAAGGCCGCGCGAAGCGCCGAAAAAGAAAGGGCCGAAGCTCTCGCATCGGCCCTTTGCATATTCTTGCTGAACGAACAGCTTAACCGTTGGCAACCATCATCCGCTTCTCGTCGCGGCCGCTCTTCATACGCTCTGCGAGCAGGAAGGCGAGTTCCAGTGCCTGGTCGGCATTGAGACGCGGATCGCAATGGGTGTGGTAGCGATCGGCGAGATCGTTGCCGGTCACGGCACGCGCACCACCGGTGCATTCCGTCACGTCCTTGCCGGTCATCTCGATATGGATGCCGCCCGGATGCGAACCTTCCGCACGGTGGATCTGGAAGAAGCTTTCGACTTCCGACAGGATACGCTCGAACGGACGGGTCTTGTAGTTATTGAGCGTGATCGTGTTGCCATGCATCGGATCGCAGGACCAGACGACCTTGCGGCCTTCCCGCTCGACCGCGCGGATGAGGCGCGGCAGGTGCTCGGCGACCTTGTCATGGCCGAAACGGCAGATCAGCGTCAGGCGGCCGGCCTCGTTCTGCGGATTCAGGATGTCGATCAGGTTCAACAGATCGTCTGCCTGCAGCGACGGGCCGCACTTCAGACCGATCGGGTTCTTGATGCCGCGGCAATATTCCAGATGTGCGTGGTCGGCCTGGCGCGTGCGGTCACCGATCCAGATCATGTGGCCCGACGTAGCATACCAGTCGCCCGAGGTGGAATCGACGCGGGTCAACGCTTCCTCGTAACCGAGAAGCAGGGCCTCGTGGCTGGTGAAGAAATCGGTCTCGCGCAGGCTCGGATTGTTTTCCGAAGTGATGCCCACGGCCTTCATGAAGTCCATGGTTTCGGAAATGCGGTCGGCCAGCTTGCGGTAACGCTCGGCCTGCGGGCTATCCTTGACGAAGCCAAGCATCCACTGGTGCACGTTTTCCAGGTTGGCATAACCACCCATGGCGAAGGCGCGCAAGAGGTTCAGCGTCGCGGCCGACTGGCGATACGCCATCAGCTGGCGCTCCGGGTTCGGAATACGCGCGTCTTCGGTGAACTCGATGCCGTTGATGATGTCGCCACGGTAGCTCGGCAGCTCGACGTTACCGATCGTTTCCATGTCGGACGAGCGCGGCTTGGCGAACTGGCCGGCGATGCGGCCGACCTTCACGACGGGAAGCTGCGCGCCGAAAGTCAGAACGACCGCCATCTGCAGGAAGGCGCGGAAGAAATCGCGGATATTGTCGGCGCCGTGTTCGGCGAAACTTTCGGCGCAGTCACCGCCCTGCAGCAGAAAGGCCTCGCCTTGTGCGACTTGGGCCAGCGACTTCTTCAGACGACGAGCCTCGCCCGCAAAAACCAGCGGCGGATAGGTCGAAAGCTGCTGCTCTGCAGCCTTCAATGCGTCGAGGTCCGGATAGGCCGGAACCTGCTTGATCGGCTTCTGCCTCCAGCTGTTCGGGGTCCAATTCTGCGCCATGGTCGTCACCTGTCCTGAAATAGAAATGCGGCCTCCTCCCGGCCGCGTCGGATGGGGGCTTATAGACCGTTATATGTGGCTTGCAAAGCCGAAGTTTAAGGGCTTTCGAAGCGATAATTGGATGGCTCCGATACCCAAATAGCCACTCCAAACCGTGCCGTCTCCACCTCCATGACGTGAAGAGCCTACACCGCGACAACCGTGACTTGGCATGCCAGTTGCGTTTTCGTTGAGAGGGGTGCCGAGACCGGTTGGGCTCTGGGCTATACGCCATGCGCGCAGCCTGCATCGCTTGATCAATGCGGAGAATGAGTTTTCGCAGCGCACAAGAGTTACACACATTATTCACAGCCTGTTTCAATTCGATACAATCGCGTGCTCTTGCCAGACGACAGTGTCCGCCGCACATTCGAAATCGATAATCAACACTGGACCGGAATGACCTCGCGACCGCCTCCCATGGTCAGCTTCACGCAAGTCTCGCTGACTACCCCGACCAGCGGGGGCATTGCGAACTGTATTGGAAACTTCGGTTTCCTGCGTAGATCATGAGGATCGAGTTATGGCGTATGACTGGAATGGTGCCCTTACGCGAAGAAGAAACCGCATGCGGTTCATCGCGTTGTCGCTGCTGGCGCTCGCCGCTCTTGCGGCGCCGGTGCTGGCCTGGACCTGACCAACAGGCAAAATCAGCCACATCAAGGCTTTTTCAAAAGAGGCGCGGCATTGCCGCGCCTCTTTGTCTTCGGGCCCCGCCACCACCGGCGCGGCGCAGACCTTCATCAGGTTAAACCCGCTCGCCGTTCTTAATGCGATAACTCGGGCTATACATCGTCACCAGTTCTTCTGCCGCTGTCGGATGAACCGCCATGGTCCGGTCGAAATCGTCTTTCGTGCAACCGGCCTTCAACGTAATGCCCAGCAGTTGCGCCATCTCGCCTGCGTCATGACCGAGAATGTGCGCACCAACAACCTTGCGGTCCGCAGCGTTGACGATCAGTTTCATGATCATCTTTTCAGCCCGACCGGACAGCGTTGCCTTCATCGGACGGAACTGCGCGCGATAGACTTCGATCTCATCAAAGCGCTTTGCTGCCTCGTCTTCCGACATGCCGACCGTGCCGATCTCCGGCTGCGAGAAAACCGCCGTCGCAATCAGTTCATGGTCTGGCGACGTCGGGTTGTTCTTATATTCGGTTTCAATGAAGCACATGGCCTCATGAATCGCGACCGGCGTCAATTGGACACGATCGGTCACATCGCCGAGCGCAAAGATACCCGGTACATTCGTGCGCGAATAAGCATCGACGATGATTGCACCGCGCTCGTTGAGCTCGACACCGGCGGCTTCAAGCCCGAGGCCCTTGGTAAAAGGATCGCGACCGAGAGCCAGCATGACTTGCCCGACGGCAAGCTTGCCATTGTTCATCGTTTCGACCTCGAGATCTCCGCTCTCAGTCCTTGTCACCAACTGGATATGGTCATGGCACAGGATCCGGATGCCCTTGGCTTCCATCGCCTCATGCAGGCCACGGCGCATGTCGTGGTCAAACCGGCTCAGAATTTCGGCACCACGATATATCAATGTCGTTTCCACACCGAGACCGTGGAAAATATTGGCAAATTCCACAGCGATATAGCCGCCGCCTGCGATCAAGATCGAGCGTGGCAGCCGTTCCAGATGAAAAGCCTCATTCGACGTGATGCAGAGTTCATGACCCGGAAGGGCCGCATGCGGGTTCGCGCCACCGCCCACGGCGATGATGATTTTCTCGGCCGTGACAACCTTACCGGTCTGCTTGATCAGCACGCTGTTGGGACCGACAAGTTCGGCGCGCGACAAGATGATCTCAGCGCCGGCATTGTCCAGGCCCTTACGATACAGGCCCTCAAGGCGGGTGATCTCCAGATCTTTTGCGGCAATCAGTTTCTTCCAGTCGAAGGTGCTTTCACCCACGCTCCAGCCAAATCCGGCCGCGTCCTCGAAATGTTCGTGGAACTGCGAGGCATAGACGAACAGCTTTTTCGGAACGCAGCCGCGAATGACGCAGGTGCCACCGAAACGATATTCCTCCGCAATCGCAACCTTCTTGCCGAGCGATGCCGCAAGGCGCGCGCTGCGCACACCACCGGAGCCGCCGCCGATCACAAACAGGTCATAGTCGAAACTGGACATTTTTTCTCCTTGCCGCCCCAAAGTGCGGGACGGTCCTGATATAGGGTGGGTGCATACCAAAAGAAAAGCCCGGACCAGGGTCCGGGCTTCATCTATTTGGTGGCGATCATCCGATTACGGCTTGGGCGCTTCCGCAGTCGGCGGCGCCACGGCAGGCTGTGTCGGACCAACCTCCTTGAGCAGCGATTCATTGGCCTGCTTCTCAAGGTCGCGGGCAATACCCGACGTCCAGATGTCGGCAGCCTTCAGCAGTTCCCGGGTGGCGATCGGCCCATCCTTCAAAAGCTTTTTGCCGGCTTCGCTGCTATAGAATGCGGTGATCGCCTGCAGTTCTTCGACAGAGAATGCCTTGGCATACACCAGCGCCGATTCCTGCTCGAGATCAGCGCGGCGCGGCGCAAGCTTCAACGCTTCTTCCTCAACCTTGGCAGAAATGATGTCCTGCAGGTTGGGATATGCCAGAATCAACTGGCCCGTGAGCCGGTTCATGACGTTCGGCAGGATTGCATCGAAGCGGTCGGTCACGCCAAGCGAGGCAATCGCTGCGCGCGCGGCCTGAATGTGCTCCGGCGCGACATCCTGGGCCTTGGCGGAAATCGCTCCCAGCATCACGCCGCCCGCAATGACGGCGACCGATGCGAAACGGCTCATATCCGAAAAGCTGATCATGAAATTCAATGCTCCTGTTTAGTTTTTCGGCTCCATCACCCGCGCACCCGCCGGACCGGCGATGATGGCGAGAGTGGCCAAGTTGATGAATAGGCCGTGTTCCACCACGCCGGGGATGGCATTGAGCTGGCTAGCCAATGCGTCTGCATCAGGAATACGGCCAAAAGATGCGTCAAGAATGAGATGTCCGCCGTCGGTCATAAAGACATCGTCTTCGCCTCTGGCGCGCAGTGTCAACTCACCTGTCAGGCCGAGCCGGGCTGCAAGCTTTTCGATTGCAACGCGTGTCGAAACCTGGCCGAAAGGATTGATTTCAATCGGCAAAGGATAGCGGCCAAGGGTGTCCACCACTTTGGTCGCGTCGGCAATCACGATCATCCGCTGAGACGCTGCCGCGACGATCTTTTCGCGCAAGAGCGCACCGCCGCCGCCCTTGATCAGGGTCAGGCGTTGGTCGATCTCGTCGGCGCCGTCGATGGTTAGATCAAGTTCCGGCAGTTCATCAAGCGATTTCAGCGGCACGCCCAGCTCAACACAAAGCCGTGCCGTCCGCTCGGATGTCGGCACGCCCTGTACCTTGATCCCGGCGGCCACTCTTTCTGCCAGCAACCGCACAAACTCTTCCGCTGTCGAACCAGTGCCGATACCGAGGCGCATGCCATCTTCGACATGTTCCAGAGCCGCGGCCGCGGCCTTGATCTTCATTTCGCGGGCGTCCATGCGCCAAAAGCTCCCATCCGTTTCGTCGGATGCTGTTTACACGCCTCGTCCGACAAACGAAAGCCCTCCCCATATCGCCGCCGTTGCCTTTTCTGCGGATTTCCCCTAACGCCGAACGGACCTTGCTGCCCAGCGTATGGAGCTTCCGTGACACAAACCACCATCGTCTTCGATCTCGACGGCACACTTGTCGATACCGCTCCCGATCTCGTTGCCAGCCTGAACCATACCATTGCCGTCCAGAACCTTGCCCCCGTCGGATATGACGACCTGACACATCTCGTCGGACAAGGCGCACGCGTAATGATCACGCGGGCCTTTGCGCTCCGTGACGTGCCGCTGGATGAGAAAGAATTGCCGGAGCTGCTCGAACGTTTCATCAATCATTACAAGGCAGGGATGCCGGGCGAAAGCCGCGCCTATCCGGGACTGGTAGCCGCCTTGGAGCGGCTCGCGGCAGAAGGCTTCACGCTTGCGGTCTGCACCAACAAGTTGGAAGAGCTTGCCCGCCCCCTGATCGAAAAACTGGGCCTTACGCACCACTTCGCCGCAATCACCGGCGGAGACACTTTCCCCGTGCGCAAACCGGACGCACGACATCTGACCGGAACGATCGAGAAAGCGGGCGGTCATCCGGCGCGCGCACTGATGATCGGCGACAGCATCAACGACATTCTGGCAGCCCGCAACGCCGGCATCGCATCGATCGCTGTGCCGTTCGGGTATTCCGACACGCCGATCGAACACCTTGGCGCAAGCCGGATCATCAACCATTTCGACGAACTGACCGTCGCGCTCGTCAATGAGTTGGTGGAAAACACCTGAACCGAACCCGGCAGCAGCAAGCAGCACAACTGAA
Organism: Rhizobium sp. CECT 9324; assembly: GCF_918741265.1. Classification (NCBI taxonomy): domain Bacteria; kingdom Pseudomonadati; phylum Pseudomonadota; class Alphaproteobacteria; order Hyphomicrobiales; family Rhizobiaceae; genus Rhizobium; species Rhizobium sp. CECT 9324. The sequence goes on from NZ_CAKKMZ010000001.1 coordinate 2,880,422, forward strand.
AATGGCGGGCCAAGGCCCGCCATTTCGATTCTTATCAGCAAGCAATCGTCTTGCTTACGACCGCGGTGTGCGGGCATCCGTCGTGATCGTCAGGGCCTTGTCAACCGCATCGTCCCGACCATAGACATCGTCAAAGAACTCGACGGCGCCGGCCTTATTCGGCCAAGCGGTAAAATAGGCCACATAGACCGGGATCTTCTGCGGCACCTGCACCGCGCGGTTCTGCCCTGAGGCTATCTGCTTGCCGATTTCCTCGACCGTCGTCCCCATGACCGCGGCGGCCATGACGCGGGGCTCCGCCAGACGTACGCAACCGTGGCTGAGTGCCCGCATGTCACGATTGAAGAAACTCTTCGATGGCGTGTCATGCATGTAGATGGCGTGTTCGTTGGGGAACAGGATCTTCAGTTCGCCAAGGGCATTGTCTCCCCCCGGCGGCTGACGCACATCAACCGAGTGCGTTGCGTACCAATCGATCTGGCTCGACGCGACCTTGCGCCCGCCATAGCTGACTTCATAACCCAGGCGGTCGAGATAGCTCGGGTCGGAGCGCAGCTTCGGCAACATCTCATTGATGATGATCGACTTCGGCACGCCCCAATAGGGGTTGAATTCGACAGTTTCGATCTGATCCTGGAAGAAATAGGTCTGGTTCGAACGCGAGCCGACAACGACCCGCATGTTGAGTTGTTCGAGGCCATCGTTGATGTAATAAGCCGTATAAGCGGGCTGGTTGATGAAAACATACCGCTGTCCGAGATCGGTCGGCAGCCAGCGGATCTGCTCCATGGCGACAATCAGCTTCTGGATCTTCTCGGCATTGCTATCGCCGACCATGGCCCGCACTGTTGCCGGACCGACAACACCATCGGCCTTGAGGCCGTTTTCCTGCTGGAACGTCTCGACCAGTGCCACCAGCTCCGGCGTATAATCCGGTGTGCCTGCATAGGCAGCCAAGACAGCCGAATGTTGGCTCTTTAGTGTGTCGGAACCATTCTGCTTCAACAGACCGATCACATTGACAAGCTCTGGATTGCTCTGCCCAGGCTTCAGCAATGTGCCCGGTGCCACAGTGATGACTGGAGCCGATTGGCTGTCTTCCGCACGCAAGCGCAAGAGTTCGTTCCGCAAGGCAACATATTGCGCGTTGTGCGGATCCCGGTTGCGCAGGTATGCGCCGACATCCGGGCTCAAGCGAAGCATATCGAGAACTGGTGCGAGGTTGACGCCCTTGCGCTTGAAGTCGTGATAGCCGGAAATCTTGTTGGGATCGACGCGGCCGCGCGTGGTATCGTTGACGTAAGTCAGAACCTTGGCCGAAAGCGCCAGTTCGAAAGCCATCAATTCGCGCTGGCGCTTTTCCGGATCGGCCGGATCACCAGCTTCGGCCGGCGGCACGACGGCATAGTCTTCCGGTGACAGACCTGCATCACCTGCCTTCGAAAGCGCGTCGATCATTTGGCCGGCACGATCCGTCAGTCCGGCGTCCGTCACCCAGATCAATGGCTTGTTCGGATTACCGTAATAGGTCTCGACCGACTTCGCGACATCGTCGGTGGCTCGCACGGAGGCTTCCGTTAGAAAACGGCGCGCGCCCAGGACCTGACCTTCCGGTGCCTGAGCCCCCTCGCCGGCAACCGGCAGCTTGACCTTGATGGCACGCTGCGTTTCGGGCTTGTAGGTATAGTAGCGGGGTCCTGAAACCTTTGGCAGCGGTTCCGGGTCGCCCATTTCCAGGCCGCCTTGAGCCTGCTGTTCCAGTGCGGCTGACGCAGCCTGACGCTTCGTCTGCTTTCCAGGGCCGCCACGAAGAAGATCGAGAAGCGTTGTCGCGCCAGCCTCGTGTGGAAGGCCGCCAAGGGCGGTTGCCGCAGCCAAAAGCGCGGTTACCACGAATTTCCTGTTTCTCGTCATTCTCGCTCTCATTTCAATATCCGAGCCACAAGGACTCGAGGCATCGACAGCCTGTTGCGCGGATCACTAACCGATCAGCTTTTGCTTGAAAAGTTGTACCCCGCAATTGGATCCAGCTCGGGGTCTCAACTTTGTGTGAATCAGCCGAAGCAGACATGTGGCCAACACAGCAAACTAAGTGGAAATATTCGTTAATTTTTGATTGACGGAGAATTTAAGCAGAAGCGAGGCACTGGCTGGACAGGGTGCTGACATGCACAAATTGTTGTGATCCGTGCCGAATATGACACAATATCGCAGACAGACCGCATGTGCCGCTTTGCCAGGTCCCGTACATCACACCTGTTTCGATACGCCAACGATGCCCTTCATCGCTACACATATCTTGACATCTCCACTCACCTTAATCTTATGCGGTTGCGCTAGGAGATATACGACCTAGATATTGAGCACAGGCAACTCGACGATCCACCGACGGCGCGCAAGCGCGCACAGCAAAACAGGACGACCATGACCACCCGCACTGAAACCGATACCTTTGGCCCGATTGACGTGGTCGCCGACCGTTACTGGGGCGCTCAGGCGGAACGCTCGTTGGGTAATTTCAAGATCGGCTGGGAAAAGCAGCCGCTTCCGGTGGTCCGAGCGCTGGGCATCGTTAAACAGGCCGCGGCCCGTGCCAACATGGCGCTCGGCAAGCTTGACCCCGCGATTGGCGATGTGATCGTGCAAGCGGCCCAGGAGGTCATCGATGGCAAGCTCAACGATCATTTCCCGCTGGTCGTCTGGCAAACCGGGTCCGGCACCCAGTCCAACATGAACGCCAACGAAGTTATTTCCAATCGCGCAATCGAGATGCTGGGCGGCGTCATGGGATCGAAGAAACCGGTTCATCCGAATGACCATGTCAACATGAGCCAGTCGTCGAACGACACCTACCCCACCGCGATGCATATCGCTGCCGCGGAACATGTCATCCACCACCTGCTGCCCGGCCTGAAGCATCTACACGATGCGCTCGACGCCAAGGCCAAGGCCTTCGCCCATATCATCAAGATCGGCCGCACCCACACCCAGGACGCGACGCCATTGACGCTTGGCCAGGAATTCTCCGGCTACGCCGCTCAGGTCGCCTCGTCGATCAAGCGTATCGAACTCACGCTGCCCGGCCTATACGAACTTGCCCAGGGCGGCACAGCTGTCGGCACTGGCTTGAACGCGCCGATCGGTTTCGCCGAAAAGGTGGCTGAGGAAATTGCATTGATCACCTCGATCCCGTTTGTCACCGCTCCCAACAAGTTCGAGGCACTTGCCGCTCACGACGCGATGGTCTTTGCCCATGGCGCGATCAATGCAGCGGCCGCAGCGCTGTTCAAGATTGCCAACGATATCCGTTTTCTCGGATCCGGCCCACGCGCCGGTCTCGGCGAACTGTCGTTGCCGGAAAACGAGCCGGGCTCATCGATCATGCCGGGCAAGGTCAATCCGACCCAGTCGGAAGCCCTCACCCAGGTCTGCGCGCACATCTTCGGCAACAATGCAGCAATCACGTTTGCCGGCAGCCAGGGCCATTTCGAATTGAACGTCTTCAATCCGATGATGGCCTACAATTTCCTCCAGTCGGTCCAGTTGCTCGGCGATGCCGCCGTCTCCTTTACCGACAATTGCGTTATCGGCATCGAAGCGCGCGAAGACAATATCCGCAAGGGTGTGGAGAATTCGCTGATGCTGGTGACGGCCTTGAATGGCAAGCTCGGCTACGACACCTGTGCCAAGATCGCCAAGACCGCCCACAAGAATGGCACGACCCTGCGCGAAGAGGCCGTTGGCGGCGGGTATCTGAGCAATGAGGAATTCGACCAGTTTGTTCGGCCGGAACTGATGATCGGGCCAAACTGAGACCGACTGATCGCGAATCAAAACTGTGCACAGCTTAAGTTAAGCCGTTCCGCATTACATGCAATAATGCTAAACCAACATCCATGTTGGAGATCGCCAAACAACCGCTGACGATCTACCTTGATCCGGACATCGTTGCCCGGATCGAGGTTCTGATTTGTGCCGGTCGTTTTGCCAATGCCAGCCAGGTTATGCAGGAAGCACTGGTGCTGTGGTTGACCGCGTTCAATCAGCAGCAGTTCGAGCTGGAACTCAAGAAAGCCTACGAAACAACATTGACCTTGGGCGGGCGAGAATGTGTGAACACAGCGACGTTCCTGCGTACGTTGGGTGACCTGGCCTGACTTCACCCGGCTCGCCACGCTCGCTCGTCAAAACGCCTCCCTTCTTTAGAATCATTGAAATTTAACCCCCATCACCGTAAACAGCCGCCATCCGACAACCTGCCGCTGAAAGGCTCTGGACTGATGGCTGACGATCTCTTTCCTCTTGGCGAAGACAAAACCCCCTACCGCAAGCTGACCTCCGACTATGTGTCTGTCGAAACTTTCAAGGGCCAGGAGATCCTCAACGTGGATCCGGAGGGCTTGAGACTGCTGGCAGAGGCCGCCCTCTCCGACATCAACCACCTGCTCCGCCCTGGCCACCTGAAGCAGCTAGCGTCGATCCTTGAGGATCCGGAAGCGACCGACAACGATCGCTTTGTCGCCTACGACTTGCTGAAGAACGCCAATATCGCAGCCGGCGGTGTCCTGCCAATGTGCCAGGACACCGGCACGGCGATCGTCATGGGCAAGAAGGGCCGGCGTGTCTGGACCGATGGCGGCGACTACGAGGCGCTGGCCGCCGGCGTTCGTGATGCCTATGAGCGCCGCAACCTGCGTTACTCGCAGCTGGCGCCCTTGAAGATGTTCGAGGAAAAGAACACCAAGACCAACCTGCCGGCGCAGATCGACATCTACGAGGAAGGCGAGGACGCCTACAAGTTCCTGTTCATGGCCAAGGGCGGCGGCTCGGCCAACAAGACCTTCCTCTATCAGGGCACCCCCTCGCTTCTGACCAAGGATCGCATGATCGACTTCCTCAAGGAGAAGATCCTCACGCTGGGAACAGCAGCTTGTCCCCCCTACCATCTGGCGATCGTCATCGGCGGCCTGTCTGCCGAGATGACGCTGAAAACGGTCAAGCTCGCTTCGGCGCGCTATCTCGACTGTCTCCCCACGGAGGGCTCCGAGAGCGGGCATGCCTTCCGGGATATCGAGATGGAGCAGGAAATCCACAAGCTGACCCAGTCCATGGGTGTCGGTGCCCAGTTCGGAGGCAAGTATTTCTGTCATGACGTTCGTGTGATCCGCCTGCCCCGTCATGGCGCCTCATTGCCGATCGGCCTCGGTGTCTCCTGTTCCGCCGATCGTCAGGCCATGGGCAAGATCACCCGGGACGGGATCTATATCGAGCAGCTCGAGACCGATCCGTCGAAATACATGCCCGAGATCGACGAGGCGGCCCTGTCGTCGTCGATGGTCAAGATCGACCTCAATCAGCCGATGAGCGCCATCCTCGCCGAACTCACCCGGCACCCGGTCAAGACGCGACTGTCACTCACGGGCACCATCATCGTTGCCCGCGACCTCGCCCATTCCAAGATCCGCGAGCGACTGGAAAAGGGCGAAGGTATGCCGGACTACATGAAAAACCATCCGGTCTACTACGCAGGCCCGGCCAAGACCCCGACTGGTTTTGCCTCGGGCTCCTTCGGCCCGACCACGGCCGGTCGCATGGATAGTTACGTAGACCAGTTCCAGTCCTTCGGGGGATCGATGGTGATGCTCGCCAAGGGCAACCGCTCACGCGCCGTGCGCGAAGCTTGCAAGACCCATGGCGGATTCTATCTCGGCTCCATCGGTGGTCCGGCCGCACGCCTTGCCCAGGACTGCATCCGCAAGGTCGAGGTTCTCGAGTACCCGGAACTGGGTATGGAGGCGGTCTGGAAGATCGAGGTTGAAGATTTCCCTGCCTTCATCGTTACGGATGACAAGGGCAATGATTTCTTCCAGGAATTCAATCTCGGCTGAACCTAATTTTCCGCCAGGCCTGGCGACCAAAAAGCTAACCGGGCCTATACATTGCTTTAAAAACAAAGGCTTGCGCAGCCTGGCAGTCGCAATGCAAGTTTGCGTGCATGATTTGTCACATCGATATAATTAAACATTTTCAAAGTTTTTATCGATAAACAATTTCTTGGGACTAGAAGGTCCGACCAATCTACTGGAGTTGGCCGATGACGACGGCGCCACCGCCCAAAGCGCAGGTAACTGACGTGGCGGCACAGATCTCATTCGCAATGCGCACAATGGGCGTCGCTCCCATTCCGCGCAATTACGAGCTATTTTACGAGGCCTATATTGGCTCCAATCCGGCACTGACCCGCGAGCTTGCGGCCCTTGGCAGCAAAGCGACGCAGGACGAACTTGACGCTATCGGCGAGCAATATTTCGGCAGCCATCAGGGCCGCGCAATCGAAAATGCCCACACCAAGCTGATCGGTGAGCTTGAAAGCCTGCTGAGGGTCCTGCAACAGGAACAGACCTCGCTGGAAAGCTACAACAAACTGCTGGGCGAAACCTACAGCCGCATCAATTCCAAAAGCAATTCGAGCGCGGACATTCTGCGCAGTGCGATCACCATCCTGACCGAAGCCACCGGCAGCACCATGGCACATGGTGAGCGAACCGTGTCCCAGGTGTCGCAAAAATCGCATGAAATGGATCTCGTCCGTAAGGAACTCGACGAATACAAACGGATCGCCAACACGGATTCATTGACCCGTATTGCCAATCGGCGCGCCTTTGATGAAAAGCTGTCTGCCGTCTACGCCAACGACGGCCATACACTTTCCGCCCTGGTCCTGGCCGACATCGACAATTTCAAGAAGGTCAATGACGCATACGGTCATCCCGTCGGCGACAAGATTCTGGCCACGGTCGCGAATGTCATCCGGGCCAACGTCCGCAAGGACTGCTTCGTTGCCCGCACTGGCGGCGAGGAATTCGCCATCATCATCGACGGCAACACTGTCGAGGAAGTCAATCAGATCTGCGAGCGGGTCAGGGTCGCCTTGGAAACAACCCCGTTCAAGAATTCCAAGACCGGCGTCAACTACGGTCCTGTGACCATTTCCCTCGGCTATTGCATGGCAACCGATGCGGAGGACGCGGGCGAACTGTATGCCAAATCGGACATCGCGCTCTACTGCGCCAAGAATGCAGGTCGCAACCGCACCAAGCTCTACGAAGACGGAATGAAGAAGGACTTCACCAAGAGTTGGCTGATCTACAAGCGGTAAGCGTGCGCCCGCGCTTGAGTGCGCGGGCTATGTGCAACTACCACATGGTCTTCGCCGCACGCGCCGGCCATTCCCGGTCGTACGTTTCCTTGTCGAAATCGGCCTTTGCCGCCTTCAGAAGATCGCCGGGTGTCGGCAACTGGCCAGGATCAACCCGAACGTCCGGGTTCCACAGATCCGCACGCATGATAGCGCGCGCGCACTGGAAATAGACCTCATCGATCGAAATCACGATCACGCTGCGCGGGTGTTTCAGGTCCATTTCGAAGCTGGCAAGCAGTGCCGGCTCAACCGAGACGACCGCTTTTCCATTGACACGTATTGCTGTGTTCGAACCCGGAATGAGGAACATCAGGGCAACGCGCGGATCCCGCACGATATTGAGCAGCGAATCGACGCGATTGTTACCGCGCCAGTCGGGCATGGACAGTGTCGTTTCGTCCTCAACACGCACAACGGCGCCACGATCTCCGCGTGGCGAGCAATCGAGTCCCTCCGGTCCGACGGTGGCCAAGGCAACGAAGGGAGAGATTTCGATCATCTGGCGATACTGCGCCGTCAGAACCCGTGTGACCTTGGCAACCGAGGCCTCGGATACATCACCATAAATCTGCTTCAACTGTTCTGCTGTCCGGATCACGTTCATGCTGCCTCTCCTGAGCGTAGCGGGCATTGCCGCGCTGAAGGCAGCATTCCATGTCACAGGCTCCTAGAAAAGAGTGATGACAAGCCTATGACACTGCACGGTGTCCGGAAGCGTCGTTCGCCGGATCCCTCACGAGAAAATCGGCAACTGCACCGATCACCTCGGGAGCACTGACGATCCGCCGGTGCCCATGGCCATTGGCCCAGAGATGCCGCACCTTCGGCGACAAGCCAATATAGCGCTGCGCATGACCGACATTCACTTCCTTGTCGTCCTCTGCATGCACCACCAGCAGCGGACGATCAATGCGCCGCGCCGCCGTGACCGTGTCGAGTTGCTCGACCCCGACACCGACATACTGCTCAGCCCGCGCACGCATGGCCGCCATGCTGCGCCGGCCAAGGCCGATCGTCGACGCGAATCCGGCAAACACCTCACCCATGCTGGAAGGCGCTCCGATGAGCACGATGCGTTCAGCTCTGAGACTTGACCGCTCGCCAAACACCCCACCTGCAGCCGTCATGACGGCCGCGCCACCGAAGGAGTGTCCAACCACACCGTCAAAGGGACCATAATGCCGCTCCGTGGCGCCGATGGCCTCGGCGGCGAGCCGGAGATCAAGCCGGCGTCCGCTGGATACGCCATGCCCCGGAAGGTCAAGCAAGACTACCTCGGCGCCTGCCGCACTCAGGCCCAAGGCAAGATCGACCAGGTATTCCGCCCGGGAGCCCCATCCATGAACCACCAGCAGCCGCGGTGTCCCGCGCCGGATTGTTCCGCTCGCCAGATGATAGGTGCCAACATTGCCGACAGACGTCGGCAACCGCACGAGCGCGGCATTTTTCAGCGTCTGCTGGCCCGCCATAAACACGCGCTTTGCTTTCTCCCCTTTCGGCTGACGGCCGGGTGTGCGACAGAAGAGCTTGAAAGCGAGGCTGCCGGACAGCCTGGGTGACAGCGCCTCCAGTCGGGAGAATCCGAAACGGATGACCTTGAAAGCGAAGGATGTCATAGTCGGAGATCCAATTTAATGTTCAATATTGAACAATAAAGTACAAGAATGAACAAAAATCAAGCCTTCCCTTGGGATCACCCCCGTTTTCGCAGCTGGATCTCCGTCGGCCGCGCCTGCCAGCTGATGCAACAGGCGCTCACACGGGCGCTCGCTCCATTGGACATCAAGCCGCCGCATCTCGATATCCTGGTGAATCTTTACCGTTTTGAGGCGATCTCGCAGCAGGAACTGGCCCGCAAGCTGCTTGTCGGCCGCTCCAATATGAGCATGCTGCTCCCACAAATGGAAAAACGTGGTCTGTTGGAGCGCCGCCCCGATCAGCGCGACAAGCGCATATTAAGGCTGTCCCTGACCGTTGAGGGACGAGCTCTCACCGAGCAGGCGATGCTCATCCAGACAGATCTGATCGAGCGCACGCTGTCTGCAACTCCGCTTGAGGACTGCCTGAAGATGGCCGACAGCATGGACAAGCTGATTCAGCGGATGTTGGCTGCCGATCTTGGCGAGGACGCGCATGACATTGCCCCAATCAGCGAGGATCGCGGCTGAGCCCCTTGGTGGCGAGTTCACCTTCATATTCGGCGAATTTCGCGGCACCGCCGTCTCCAAGTTCGCGCAGATAGATCCAGGTGAAAATCCCGGTGTCATGCCCGTCGTCGAAGCCGATACGCACCGCATAGTTTCCGGTCGGGGTCATCGACTTGATCGTGACGTTGCGCTTGCCCGGCACGGTCACCTTTTGCCCCGGACCATGCCCCTGCACTTCGGCTGACGGTGACAGAACCCGAAGCATCTCGGCCGGCAATTGCGCCACGAACCCGTCATTGAAACTGACGGTCAAAAGACGGCGGTCTGTAGAAACCTTGAGTTCGCTGGGCCAGGTGTCGCTCATGCCGGTTCTCACTCGATCAAATTCGCAAAATTGTGCAGCACAGGTAGGGCCTTGGCCAACCCCGTGCAAGAGAATTTGAATGACTATTCAGGTCAGTTCGCTTGACGCTTCGACGGTGCGAGCCCACATTACGGCAAACATCGGGAGACCTGAAATTGGATCACAGCCCTGCCTCATGGCAAACTGCAGCGCCGCTCGCAGAGCGAACCGCGCCGATGATCGACCCGTTTGGCCGGAGCGTCACCTATCTGCGGGTCTCGGTTACCGATCGTTGCGACTTCCGCTGCACCTATTGCATGGCGGAAAACATGACCTTTTTGCCAAAGAAGGACCTGCTGACGCTGGAAGAGCTGGACCGCCTCTGTTCCGCCTTCATCGCCAAGGGTGTGCGCAAGCTGAGGCTGACCGGCGGCGAACCGCTGGTCCGCAAGAACATCATGTTTCTCATCCGCGGCCTGTCACGTCACCTCGGCGACGGTCTCGACGAACTGACACTGACGACCAATGGCTCGCAGCTTGCGCGCCATGCCGCTGAACTGGCCGACTGCGGCGTGCGCCGGATCAATGTTTCGCTCGACACGCTGGATCCTGCCAAATTCAAGTCGATCACCCGGTGGGGTGAACTCGACAAGGTCATGGAAGGCATCAAGGCAGCCCAGGCTGCAGGCATTCATGTCAAGTTGAACGCCGTGGCCCTCAAGGATTTCAACGAAGCGGAAATTCCTGACCTGATGTCATTCGCCCATGCAGAAGGCATGGACCTGACGCTGATCGAAACCATGCCGATGGGTGAAACGGGCGAGGATCGCACCGACCAGTATCTGCCGCTGTCGCTTGTGCGCAGCAGGCTGGAAGAACGCTTCACGCTGAGGGAAATCCCCTACAAGACAGGCGGGCCGGCGCGGTATGTCGAAGTCGGGGAAACCGGTGGACGATTGGGCTTCATTACGCCGCTGACGCATAACTTCTGCGAGAGCTGCAACCGCGTCCGCCTGACCTGCACGGGCACGCTCTATATGTGTCTCGGCCAGGACGATGCGGCAGACCTTCGCACAGCGCTTCGTGCATCCGATGACAATGCCTATCTGTCGGCGGCAATCGACGAAGCGATCACCCGCAAGCCCAAGGGGCATGATTTCATCATCGACCGCGATCATCGAAAACCCGCGGTCGGTCGCCACATGAGCGTCACCGGCGGCTAACCGCCGCCGGCTCTATTCATATCAAGAGGACCTCAGGCACTCCGTCGCAGCGGCTGCCGCTGTGCATGCGGTGCCTCGGTCCGGAAGTGCTCGATCTTGGCCATCAGGTTTTCGACCCGCTGGCGAAGCCCATGGATTTCAGCATTGTTTTCCTCGACCATGGCGGCGTTCTGCTGGGTGATCAGTTCGACATCGCGAACGGCGCTCGTGACCTCGCTGATGCCGGTGGACTGTTCACGAGTTGCGGCTGAAATCGTTTCGACAAGCCCCTGAACTTCCTCGACCTGATTAATGATCGTCTGCAGGACCTCGCCGGTGTTCTCGACCAGTTCCACACCCGATTTGACCTGGCCCCCGCTGACCGAAATCAGCGCCTTGATCTCCTTGGCCGCATTCGCGCAGCGCTGGGCAAGGTCACGAACTTCCTGTGCCACGACAGCAAATCCACGCCCGGCTTCGCCGGCGCGCGCCGCTTCGACGCCGGCGTTGAGAGCCAGCAGGTTGGTCTGGAAGGCTATCTCATCGATGACGCCGATGATGGTCGAGATCTTGTCGGATGAGCGGCTGATCTCGGCCATCGCCTCGACCGCTTTCTTGACCACGACGCCCGACTGCCGGGCATGATCTCGCGCCGAGGCCACCGAGCGCGCGGTCCGACCGGCGCCATCCGCCGTTGATCGAACCACGTCGCTCAGATGCGACAGCGCGCGCACGCTCTCTTCCAGCGCCGCAGCCTGCTGTTCGGTGCGGCGGGCAAGATCATCGGCTGAGACGGCAAGGTTCTCCGTGCCGGCATTGATGTCCGCGCTGGCACCACGCACGTCCTCGAGCGTCAGACGCAGCGCTTCGACGGCATGGTTGTAGGTGGTTGCCATGGCCACGAAGTCCGCCGGCAGATCTTCCCGCATGTTGACATTGAGGTGGCCATTGGCAAGCGCCTGGAGCACCGATGACAGTGCCTCGAGGGCTGCGCGTTGATCAGCCTCGACCCGCGCACGCTCCTCTGCCCGCTGTTCAGTCTCGCGCGCCGACAATTGGCGCGACTGTGTTGCCTCTTCTTCCAGGCGCCTGTTTTCCAGCGCGGCATCTCTGAACACCGTCACGGAACGAACCATGTCGCCGATCTCGTCACCACGATTGCGCCCCTCGATGGGCACGGACAGGTCGCCATTCGCCAGGCGCGACATCACACCGGTGATCCGCTTCAATGGCCCACGCAATGTTTCGATCAACATCAGACCGCCGACAATCGCCAACAGTGTTCCGATCACCATCGTGATGATCGAGATGCTTGCCGATCGTTCGCTGTCTTCCTTGCCGACCTCCTGCGCATTGCTGACAAAATCGCGCAGGGATGCCATCGCCGTCGAGACATAGTCGGTGGATGCGAGCCGCAGTGCCTGCCAGCTCTCTCCGGCCATCAGGAGGGCCTGCGAATTGTCCTCGATCGTCTTCAGGCGTGGTGCAATGGTCTTCGGAAAATCGCGCAGCGCACTATTCTTTGATCCAAGCTCGGAAATCCGCGCAGCCATCTCGGCAAGCGCCGAGACGTTCGACAGAACAATCCCGCGCGAGGCCTCATCCAGGCTTCCGAGCATTTTCTGCACGCGCAGTTCCAGCGTTGCGATCTCCATGGCCGCGTCATCGACCAGGCTCATGAGTTCCTTCTGGTCCGCGACAAGCTTGTCGAGGCCGACAAATCGGTCGGCGGCCACATCACTGTTTTTGGAAGCCTGCAGCGTGATTTTCTGTTCGATCAGGACAAGCTCGGACAACACTTTGTTCAGGCCTTGCGCCTTGGCGTCATCGGAATCTGTCGATTTCAAGATCGCGTCGATCCGGCTCATGGAGCCGGCCACCTCGTCGATCAGCACTTTACCCTTTTCGGAGGCGATTGCCTGAGCTTTGGCAAGATCCTTTTGCATCGCGCCGGCATAGAGTTTGGCCTCATCGAGCTGTTCTGTCGGTGTAAATCCCATCTGAACCGCAACCCGGAGCTTACCGAGACGATCGATCAGAGACTGGAACGCCGATGCGTCGAACAGCAACTCCTTGGCGAAACGCTCCTTATCGGCAAGTTCCTTGCGGACGAAATCCACCTGCTTGACGATCTGCTTGCCATCGCCCTGCAAGGCTTCGACCGCATCGACCAGCCCGGTATCGAAGGCGCTGCGCTGTTGATGGTTATCCCACATCGCCTTTGTCTGATCGCGCATGCGCTGCGGAAGCGCGCGCAGATCGCTAAGATCGGCATTCTGTGCCTGATCCGCAAGAACGCCATCAAGCACTGCAAGGCCGCTTTCCTGCATGTCGACGGCAGCCAGAACATTCTTGCGGCTGGCCTCGGTCGGATCAAGGCTGAATTCCTGCAAGCCACCCTGAACCTGCTCAAGATCGCTGATATTGCCGATCGTGGCGCGGGTGACGGTCATGTGGCCGTTCAACATAATGGCCGTCCGGTAACCCAGAAGTCCAACACCTGCCATGAGCAGGACGAGAGGAACGACAAACAACAAAACTTTCGTAACAATTCTGCGGCTCTGCAGCAGGCGATCAATGAAACTCATGAAACCCTCGGAACGAGGTCAGCGCCCACGCTTAAAAACATCTGCGCGGCGTCAAACGGGCGCTCCACCTCATGTGGAACATGCTGATCGAGCTTCACCCGCCAAGTTTGAACAAAGGTTAACCGCCGCTCGTTTTTTGGCATTTCATGGCAGTTCGGATACCTGAACTTTTATATTTTTTGCCAGAAAATCGGTTCCGCCCTCTCCGACCTTGGTTTAGAAGGGTGCCTGCAAGTTTCAGGATCTTTTAAAAATGGCATTATCCGACAATATGCGAGGCGCAGCCTTGATGGCGCTCTCGATGGCCGGCTTCACTTTCAACGACGCGCTGACCAAGTCCGTAACCGGCGAAATGACCGTCGGCCAGATCATGTTCGTTCGGGGTGCCCTGACAACAGTCATGGTCTATCTCGTCGCGAGACGGCTCGGCGCGCTGGGTCACATCCGCAACCTGTTTCAGCCGCTCATCCTCTGTCGCATCGCCCTCGAGACCATCGCCGCGATTACATTTTTGACCGCACTTGGCCAAATCCCGCTCGCCAACGCATCTGCCATCCTGCAGTCTCTGCCGCTCGCCGTCACGCTGGGTGCCGCGCTCTTTTTCCGCGAGCCTGTCGGCTGGCGCCGCTGGACCGCAATCGGCGTTGGCTTCGTCGGCGTGATGATCATCATTCAGCCAGGCCCCGAAGGCTTCACGCTGGCGGCTCTTTATGTCGTGATCAGCGTGGTCACGGCAGCAGGTCGCGATCTGGTCACCAAGAAGATTGACCCGAATGTCTCCTCGTTCACGGTCACCCTGTTCACCGCTGCCAGCATTTCGTTTGCCGGACTGCTGCTGATCCCGGTTTATGGCGGCTGGCAACCGGTATCATATGGCGCCTATGGCACACTTCTCGTCTCGTCAGGTTTTCTATTCGTCGGCTACCAATCGATCATCATGGCGATGAGAACCGGTGAAATTTCCTTCATCGCTCCATTCCGCTACACCAGCCTCCTCTGGGCGGTACTGCTCGGTTTCGTCTTCTTCGGCGAAATACCGACACTTGCGACACTACTCGGCGCAACCATCGTCATTGCCTCGGGCCTCTACACATTTTACCGGGAAAACAAACGCAAGGCAGAATTGGCGGCACGCACAGGACCGGTGACACCGGTCTGAAGCCTGCATAAAGAAACAAGGCAGACTACGATGTCCCTGGCCACGCAATCGTCTTGTCGACCGGAAGTCGTAGCAGGTGGGACATGAGCACGCCGCACGGGCTCCCAGCCCTCATCCTTGCGGGCGGAGTGTCTCGTCGCATGGGGCGCGACAAGACGCAGATGCTTCTTGGCGGAAAATCATTGATCGTCCAGGTTCTCGAGCGCCTGCAAGCGCAGGCAGATCCTGTATGGCTCAACGCCGTGTCAGATTATCCGCTTGATCTCGGCATTCCCAATTGTCCCGACACCAGACCCGGCCGGCCAGGCCCGTTAGCAGGCGTGTTGGCGGGATTGAAAGCCTTGGAGCGACATGGCGGTGATTACACCCATCTCCTGACCGTTCCCGGAGACACTCCATTTCTGCCGCTGGACCTTGTCGAGCGTCTGAGCACGAAGGCTTCGGCCGGAACCGTCGTGCTGGCCGCCTCGGCAGGCAGGACGCATCCCGTCGTCGCTCTATGGCCAAGAGAGCTGGCAGCCGATCTGGAGGCCTGGCTTGACGATCCGAGCCACCGCCGGGTCTTCGACTTTATCGATCGCCATCCTCAGGCGGTCGTCGAATTTCCCATGATTGAAACCGACATCGGCCTCCAGGATCCGTTCTTCAATATCAACACACCAGACGATCTGGCCCAGGCCGGGATACTGCTCCGGAAAGGCATGAAATGAGCGAGACACCCCGCATCTTTGGCATTTCCGGCTGGAAGAATTCCGGCAAGACCGGGCTTGCCGTCAGGCTGGTGGAGGAATTCACCCGCCGCGGTTATCGCATATCGACCATCAAGCATGCTCACCATGACTTCGACATCGACAAGGTCGGTGCTGACAGCTACCGCCATCGCCAGGCGGGCGCCGCCGAGGTGGTTATCGTCTCAGGCACGCGGTTCGCGATCATGCACGAATTGCGCGGAGGTCCTGAGCCATCATTCGAGGCGATCTTGGCCCGCATCGGTCCGTGCGACCTCGTTCTGATCGAGGGCTACAAACGCGAACTTGTACCGAAGATTGAAGCCCGACGGCTGGAGGCCAAAAATCGCGAGCCGCTCGCCCCAAGCGACCCCCACATCATGGCGATAGCGGCAGACCATCCTGTCGACGACACCACCCTCCCCGTCTTCAACCTCGATGATACCCAAGCCATCGCAGACTTCGTCGCCAAGGTGACCGGCCTGCCGACCCGCTAACGACCCTGATCACCAACGAGAAAAGGCCGCCGGATCTCTCCGGCGGCCTTTCCTATTCGGCGATTTTAAACCGGCAATTACCGGTTGGCAGCAGCGGCCGGACGAACCAGCGAGGTGACGCGGCGGATCGCGACGCGGCGGTTCTGCTGTTCACCGGCTTCCGTGCGGATCTTCAGGTAGCGTTCGCCATAACCCTGAACCGACATGTTTTCCGGCGGAATGCCGTAGACTTCGGTCAAGAGGTTAGCCACCGTTTCAGCGCGCTGGTCAGACAACACCAAGTTGGTGCGATCCGAGCCGACGGCATCGGTGTGACCTTCGATCAGGAACACTTCACCCGGATCCTTGGCCAGCAACTGCTCCATGGCCGCGGCCACCTGGCGCAGCGTCTTGGCCTGCGCGAGCGGGACCTCGGCCGAGCCAGACGGGAAGGTGATGGTATCGAGGTCGATACGGCGTACCTTGTCGCGCAGACGGGCAGACGACTTCACCTCGTCGATCGAATAGACACGCTCGACACGCTCGACCGGCGGCTGGCCGAGGAAGTCGTAATAGTCACGATCCGGCTCGCGCGACGTGCTGACAATATAGTCTTGAACCGGGATCGTCAGGCGCATCGGCGGAAGAGAGTAACCCACGTCGACGAAGACCTGCGGACGCTCTTCGTCGGCTTCCGGGGAATACATCATGACGTATTCCTCACCATCACGCGTAACCCGCGAGCGAAGAACGATATCGCCATAGCGGTTGTAGATCGTCACCAGTCGCGAACCGTTGGGGCGAATGATCGTCTCGCGGGTACGTCCACGCGACAGCTCTTCGTAGAACGTTTCTTCCGCGTCGTAACGCAGACGCTGACGGTCGTCGCCACGAACAACGATCTGGTTGCCGACATTGATGATCGTCCGATCATCGATCTGCTCGATAACCTTCACCTCGGTCACCTGATTGACGACATTGTTCTGAATGACCGTGTTGTTGGTGATATTGTTGTTCGTCACGTTGTTGGTGATGTTCGTGGCATTGTTGGTCACGGATGTCGGAACGGCGAATGTCGGAGCTGCCTCGAGTTTTGTGCCGGTTTCCGCCACAGTCGCCTGGATGGTCTGGCTTTCGACCTGAACACCCTGGGCCTGCGCAGCAGCGTCATTCTCGGGAGCCGGGGCGACTTCCTCCGCTGCGCGCTGCTGGTTGCGCAGATCGCGCGACTGCATACCACCGACATTGTCCGCATCCTTGTCGCTATCGAGAACGGCAGCGCCGCCTTCAACCGGCAATACGACTGTCTCCGAGGTCTGCGACGGATCTGCGGCGATTTCCTGCTTCTGCTCCTCGGTCTGGGTCTCGACCAGTTCGGGCACAGGCTGATCGGCGGGCGGTACAACGGCAGGCACGAGGACCTGCTCACCAGCGGGCTGTTCGGCCGGTGCGGCTTCGCCGGTGGTCTGGCCTGCCGGCGCTTCTGCTGGCACTTCCGCCGGCGTTTCAGCGGGAGCCTCTGCAGGAGCTTCGGCGGGGGCTTCTGTCGTAGGCGCCGCCGGCTGCTCTGCGCCACTGGCTGGCTGTTCGGCCGGGGTTTCAGTCGGTGTCTCGGCGGGCGTTTCCGCAGCAGGAGCCTGTTCGGTTTGCGGCTGCTCTGCCGGAGCCTGCTCTGTAGCGGGAGGGGCGGTCTGCGGCACTGGGCATGCCTCGGCAGTGGCAGCTTGAGATCCATCCGCACACGTTACCATTTCGGCAGGAACGGCAGCAGGCTGCTCGGCCTGCGGCTGAGCCGCCTGCTCTTCCGCAGCCTTGCGGGCAGCCTCTTCCTCTGCAGCCTGTTGGGCTGCCTGAGCCTGAGCCTGTGCTTCAGCCTCGGCGCGCTGGGCTTCTTCGGCAGCGGCTTGTTGTGCGGCCTGATCCTCGGCAGCCTTCTGTGCTTCCTGCTGGGCCTGCTGTTCGGCAGCCTGGCGAGCGGCTTCCTCAGCAGCAGCCTGCTGGGCGGCCTGAGCCTCGGCGTCGGCGGCGCGCTGCGCTTCTTCCGCCGCGGCCTGCTGGGCTGCCTGTTCTTCGGCGGCCCTCTGCGCTTCCTGCTGCGCCTGCTGCTCGGCAGCTTGCTGGGCAGCCTGGGCCTCGGCTTCGGCGGCGGCACGTTGCGCTTCTTCGGCTGCCGCCTGTTCCGCAGCCTGTGCTTCGGCAGCCTGGCGCGCGGCTTCTTGTTCAGCCGCACGCTGGGCATCGCGCGCATTGCAGGCGTCCTGGTCAGCGGCTTCCGCTCCGTCGCTGCAGACAACGGCCTGAGCAAGCTGGATCAGGCCCTCTTCCGCCTGGCGCGACTGTGATTTCGTCTCGCTATACCCGATGGTCGACGCCATCACCGGCTTGGCCATCACCGCCATGGACAGCACCGGTATGGCCACTGTGGTCAGCAATCTGTTTTTGAACATGCCTTGCATTTCCTTCCCTTAGCCCCGTCAGCGATCGACGATTGTCAAACCATCCAGACAGTAACTTTTATTCTGTTTCGCCGATTCTGGAGAACCGAGCCTCGCACAGACCCTAGGTCCCGTTAAATTAACCCCACCTGAACGCGCAGTCAGCGGATTTGATCCACGTGGCCTATGCGGGAAATAGGGCGAGAAACGCGGTTTCAACAGAAGAAAACACGCTAATTTTCGGCCTGCTACGGTTTCCAGTTGATTTCAATCGAAAAACCAGACGAATATTGGCCCCAAGTGTGGCCGATCAATTGCCGCACCGACCACGGACAGCCGCCAACAAAAACAAACGGCATCCACCAACAGAGAGGATCTCATGCGTATTCCCACACGTTTCTTGGCTGCAGCTTCGATTGCCGCACTGTCGCTCTTTGCCGGCGCAGCAATGGCGCAGGAAAAGGTTATCATCGGGACCGAAGGCGCATATCCGCCGTTCAACAATCTGGAAGCAGACGGCACCCTGGTCGGCTTCGACATCGATATCGCCAAGGCACTTTGCGAAGAGATGAAGGTGACCTGCGAATTCGTCACCCAGGATTGGGATGGCATCATCCCGGCTCTCCAGGCGAAAAAATTCGACGCGATCATCGCGTCCATGTCGATCACGCCGGAACGCCTCGAGAAGGTCGACTTCTCCAAGAAGTACTACAACACGCCGCCGGCCGTTGCCGTACCGAAGGACTCGCCGATCACCGACGTCGCAGGCCTCAAGGGCAAGACGCTCGGCGCCCAGTCCTCGACGACCCACGCCAACTATGCCGAAAAGCATATGGCTGACTCTGAGCTCAAGCTCTATCCGACCGCAGACGAATACAAGCTCGACCTCGAAGGCGGCCGTGTGGACGCTGTCGTCGACGACATCGTGGTCCTGTCGGAATGGGTCAAGTCGGACGCTGGCACATGCTGCAAGATCCTGACCCCGCTTCCTGTCGATGTCGAGATCAACGGCGAAGGCGCCGGCATTGCTGTTCGCAAGGGCGACACAGCACTTGCCGACAAGTTCACCGCCGCAATCGCTGCCATCCGTACGAGTGGCAAGTACAAGGAAATCAACGACAAGTACTTTGATTTCGACGTTTACGGCCAGTAACCGCCGGATCGCTGACACGATTGCGAATGGCGGAAGTGAGCTTCCGCCATTTTGCATTTGATGCCGATGCAATAATCAAATGCGGGAAAACCGCTATGGGGGATATGGCATGAGCGGATTGTTTTCCGCGCTGGGCTCCGTCTGGGCCTGGATCGAATATACATTCGATCCGTTCTGCGGGCCGGTCGGCCTGTTCACGCTCTTGGCGGGCGACGGTATCGTTTCATGCGGCGCAACAGGCTGGGGCGACGAGGTAGCACTCGGGGTCAAGGTCACCATCACTCTCGCGGTCATTACATTGCCTCTCGGATTGGCCCTCGGCTTCATGATCGCATTGGCAATGCAGTCGGAGGAAAAAAGCCTTCGCAGCGCCGCCGGCATATACACGACCATCTTCCGCGGACTGCCGGAACTCCTGACACTCTTTATTGTCTACTATGGCTTCCAGATGCTGATCCAGACGATGCTGTCCTGGTTCGGCAGCGATCAGCGCGTCGAAATCAACGCCTTCTTCGCCGGAATGCTGGCCCTTTCGGTGGTCTTTTCATCCTACTGTTCCGAAGTCCTGCTTTCCGCATTCCGGGCCATTCCCAAGGGCCAGTACGAAGCCGGAAGCGCCGTCGGCCTGTCGCGCAGAAAAACCATGTGGCTGGTCGTCGTGCCGCAACTGATCCGCATCGCGCTACCCGGGCTTGGAAATCTCTGGATGAACCTGCTGAAGGACACGGCCCTGGTCTCCGTCATCGGCCTCTCCGACATCCTGCGCCAGACAGGGGTTGCAGCAAAGGTCAGCAAGGAAGCCTTCTTCTTCTACGCATTGGCCTGCGGCCTTTATCTCGCCCTCGCCACGCTTTCCTCGGTTGGCATCAACGCCATTGCACGTTGGAGCAATCGTTCTGGAGCCAGCCGATGAGTTACGCCCTGGAATTGATCCCCGCCCGCCCTGCACCGCCCGCAAGAGCAAGGCTGCTCACTCCGGCCCGTGTGGTTGGATATGTCGCGCTCAGCGTCTGGGCGCTGCTCGGCATCGGCCTCGCCTATATGATGATCAGCAATTGGGACACAGACAAGTTCGTCCGGTATGGCCCACGCTATATCTCGGGCCTTGGCACCACTTTGGGCCTGGTCGCAGCCTCGATCTCGCTCGGTGCCCTTCTCTCCGTTCCCGTGGCCTATGCCCGCATGTCGACGAACAAGTTGCTGAACACTGTCTCCTACATCTATGTCTACGTTTTCCGCGGGACCCCAATGCTCGTACAGATCTTCATGATCTACTACGGTCTAGGGTCATTTCGGGCGCAGATCGAGGCAGTGGGTCTTTGGTGGTTCTTCCGCGAGGCATGGTACTGTGCCGTGCTCGCCATGACACTGAACACCGCTGCCTATCAGGCCGAAATCCTGCGTGGCGCCATCCAGAGCGTCCCCCGCGGTCAGACCGAGGGGGCCAATTCGCTGGGCCTACCCGCCTCTGTCACGTTCTGGAAGATCATCCTGCCACAGGCCCTCATCGTGGCACTGCGCCCCTACGGCAATGAGATCATCCTGATGATCAAGGGATCCGCCGTAGTCGCCGTCGTCACCGTTCTGGATCTCATGGGCCAGACCCGCTACGCCTTCTCCCGTACCTTCGATTACCAGACCTATCTATGGGCAGCGATCTTCTACCTGACGATCGTCGAGGCCTTGCGCCACACCTGGGCCTGGCTGGAAGCACGATTGACCCGACACCTCAAGCGCTAACATGGCAAACTTTGGCAGCACTCTCGCCGAAGGCTGCCAAAGCATTGACTTCCATCAGTTTTTTTGCGCCGCTTGCTGGCGATTAACGTTTGATTAGCCATCTAGTGTTTCCATTGTCGACAGGGCCCGCGTCGGTCGCGGCCCCGGTCGGTTGCGGAAGCGCTCCACCGTCCGCGCCGATCCCTTAAGCTGGGACACGGAACGAACGGTCATGAATACCGAAATGGAACTGATGCTGAAGGGCTACGGTCTGACGACAGCCCAAATTCTCTACCGCCTGCCCGATCACCCGCTCTTGCTGCAGACCTATGTCTGGCAGCATTACGATCTGGCCCCGGACTTTCCCGAGATGAAGGGCTTCCTGCGCTTCTGGCAGGAGAAGATCGAAGGACCTCTTCATTCAGTGCAATATGTGCACCAGAAAATGATCGGGTCCAGCGAATGGCGCGCGCTGAAAGGTGAATTCATTCTGCACTGATTGGCTGTGATCAGACATGAACCTCTCCATGCGCGAATTCGCCATCGTCCGGATCGCGGTACAATACCGCACCCAGTAGGGCTGTATAGAACAGTCCAACGGCAATGAGGATTATTGCGCCGTGGATCGGACCAAGATGGGCATTGGCCACCAGTTGCTGGAAACTTGAAACAAACTCGATCGGCTGGCCGTCTGGCTGCAATTTGGGACTTGAGATCTTGAGGCCCCAGGCCATCAGCAAGATCAGATACATCCAGCCGTAGTTGCGCCGGATGCGGCGAAAGAGCGCCTCGTGATACTCTATCAGGAAGACCGGCTTGCGCAGGCTGGCAGCGATCGCTTCCGCCCAATTGGTATTCAACTCGGCCTGCGGACACAGCGCCTGAGCGAAATAGTGTCGCTCAAGTTGACGCACTCGAGCTCGGTAGACATCGAAAAAGCGATATCGCCTCGCTTCGATCAACAAGAAGACCGAAATGAGCAGCATGGCGAACAGGACGACGCCGTGATGCGACGTCGGCGTCGAGAGCGAGACCGACAGCAGACCCGCGACCACCGTCATCGACCAGTTTGACGTCCTGTCGATGCGATCACGCCAACTGGTCATGCGCCCGATTTCACCACGGTAGTAGTGGATGATCATATTGGCCTTTTCGGCCGAATTTGCCGGCAGCGCCGGTGCGCATCCCTGCTGCGCCTCAGAGCCGGACGGGTCGAGGTTGACGAGCGTTGGTTCCAGATCATTTGCCATGAATTCTTCTCCCAGCATGCCTTCGTTGCCCTATTGCATAACTCCGACCAAGATGCGGCAGCGATCATGGTCGCGCGTCAACATTGCCAACTGTGGCGCGAGCCGCTAGAGCCACGGCACAGAAAATACGACAGAGACCACAAGGAGCCCACGATGGCCAAGATCGACGAAGATGTATTGGCTGAGGCCTATAACCGCGCATTGGCGCTGGAAAAGTCCGGAGACATCGACGCTGCGGTAAAGGCCTATGCCGAAGTGCTGGACATTGATCCCGAGGATCATGGTGGTGCGTCCGTTCGCATTGCTGCCCTCGGCCGCGGCGAAGCGCCGCCCAAGGCACCTGACGCCTATGTCGAAACCCTTTTCGATCAGCATGCCGAAGCGTTTGAGGATATCCTCGTCGAACAGCTCGGATATGCCGTGCCCGCTTTGGTGCGCCAGCGCCTTCAGTCGCTTGGCCTCGGCCCCTTCAAGCGCATGCTCGACCTCGGCTGCGGAACCGGCCTGACCGGTGGCACGTTGCGCGACATGGTCGCCGACGTAACCGGCATCGACATTTCGGAAAACATGGTCGAGCTCGCCCATGAAAAGGATCTCTACGAGACCCTGTATGTCGCTGAAATCGAGGACTTCCTCGAGGACAATGACGACGAAGCCTTCGACCTGATCACGGCAACCGACGTCCTGCCCTATCTCGGGGCACTCGAGCCGCTGTTCTTCGGCGCGGCCGAAAACATGACCGATGGCGGCCTGTTCATTTTCTCCTCCGAAACCCGCCCGGCCGAGATCATGGCCGGCCGCCCCTATATCGTCGGCCCGCACCAGCGTTTCGTCCATGCCGAAGCCTATGTTCGCGAACGCCTGGCCGCCACCGGCTTCGAAATCGTTGAGATCACCGATATCAACGTGCGCATGCAGGATGGCGAGCCCTCTCCCGGCCACCTGGTCATCGCGAAAAAGAAATAAAAAGCAACCCAAAATTGCCAAATACAATCTTAGGGCGTCACCGATTGGTGGCGCCCTTTCTTGTTGTTGCTAGGCTCGCCCCAAAATGGGGGATCGCAGATGCAAACACTGGCTGTGTGGTGGACATCACTGATTGAGTTCCTGACGACTGAATCAATTTGGGTGGCGGCGGCGATGGCCACAACCACGGTGATCGGCCTGATCTTCGGTCGATATGAGATCCGCTTGCGCCGCCTGCGCATGATCCGCGACTACATTGCCGCATTCCCCACCACGGCAGGCGGCGATGGCGCGCAGGGGATCAACCCTTCGTTCGAGTTCGTCCGGACGAAATACTCGGCCGATGTCGAGCCATACGCGCCGCCCCCGGAAGCATCTAGAACGCCGCCGAATGGGGAACCCGGGGCAAAAGAAAACGCTGACGAACTGGTTTCCCAGATCACCGCTACCATCGAGCAGACCCATCGTTTCGGTCGCCGGCATGATCGCCAGTTGCTCTGGTCATCGCTGCCCTACGCACTTGTCGTGACGAGCGGTTTCTATCTCGCCCTCATCCCGTCATGCAGCATGAGCAATGCGACCTGTGCGCGTGACCTCGTGCTCAGCCTGTTCATCACCGGCGGATTGCCGGGATCTGCCGGCGCAGAAGCAAGCCAAATGGTGCGGTTTGCCGCAGAAAACACGGCAACCGTTGCGGCCTTTGCCTTCATCGGCGCCTATGTCGCTTCGCTCCGCTATCTGGTCAAGGCTCTGGCCGTCTTCGACCTGTCGGCATACACATTCATCCGCCAGGCCGCGATGATCGTCATCTCCGTGCTCGTCACGATCATCCTCTACCGCGCCTTGCCCAATCCGCTTCTCGCCATCGCTGACTTCGCAAAACCTGCACCCAATGACACCGTTCTTACGCACAATCCGGGCATCCCTCTGATCTGGATCCTGCTGGCGCTGAGCTTCGGCCTCTTGCCGGAAAGCGCAATACAATTTGCCCTCGTCAAGTCGACCACCGTGATCAATTGGATCAAGCAGACCGACGACCGTTTCAAGGACTGGACAAGGGTCATCCCGCTGGATGCCATCGACGGTATCGACTATTTTACCCGGTTCCGGTTGGAGGAGTGCGGCATTTCCGAAGTCCAGTCTCTCGCCACTTACAATCCGATCATGCTCCATATCGAAACGCCCTACGGCATCTACCAGGCGATCGACTGGATCGCACAGGCGCAACTATGCTGCGTTGTCGGGTTGGACCGCTTCCTGCTACTGCGCCAGTTCAACGTCCGGACGATCTTTGATCTGGAACGCGCCTTGAAGCAGGAACGCAGTTTGGAGGCAGCAGAACAGGTTGCAATCGACAAGTTCGACCGCATTTACGCCGCGGTCCTCTTCGCGCCAAATAGCCTGTTGCAGGGCATCCAGAATACGAGCAATGCAAAATTCCTGATCCCGGGTGACGAGCCGGGACTGGTGCGGGAAGTGGATGCAGGAGAGTTCAGCAAATGGGCCTTGTCATCGATTACCGGCACACCGAAAGACGCCTCCCGCGCCATCGAACATCTGATGGACTGGATCGGCGATGATTTGCACGTTCGTCGCTTGCGGCGTCTATGGAACGAGATTTCCGTTCGCCTTGGCCCCTTGTCTCTCGAATTGCTCGGCGATGACGAGATCAGGAGAAACGCGGGTACAACGTCCACGTTCCCGCTCCAACCGCCATTCGTCTTTCCCTAGACGTAGGCTTGCGCTATGCCTTGTGCCGACATTTTCGCAGGCATGGAGCATGAGCATGGCAAAGGTCGCATTCATCGGTTTGGGCGTCATGGGATATCCGATGGCGGGGCATCTCAAAGCCAAGGGCGGCCACGACGTGACCGTCTACAACCGCACCACCGCAAAGGCGGAAGCCTGGGTCAAACAGCACGGTGGCCGTCATGCGCTTACCCCGGCGGCCGCGGCCAAGGATGCGGATTTCGTGTTTACCTGTGTCGGCAATGACGACGATCTGCGCTCCGTCACCATCGGCGAAAATGGCGCTCTGTCCGGCATGAAGCCTGGCGCGATCCTGATCGACAACACGACGGCCTCTGCCGAAGTGGCGCGTGAACTGGCGATGGCTGCCGAAGCGAAAGGCTGCGGTTTCATCGACGCGCCTGTCTCGGGTGGTCAGGCCGGCGCCGAAAACGGCGTGCTCACTGTCATGTGCGGCGGAGAGGAGACAACTTTCGAACAGGCAAAACCGGTCATCGAGGCCTTTGCCCGAATGGTCGGCCTCATGGGACCGGCAGGTGCCGGCCAGTTGACCAAGATGGTCAATCAGATCTGCATTGCCGGCCTCGTGCAGGGCCTTGCCGAAGCGATTCATTTTGGCAAGAAAGCCGGCTTGGACATTGAAAAGGTTGTCGAAGTCATCTCCAAGGGGGCTGCGGGCTCCTGGCAGATGGAAAACCGCCACAAAACCATGGCGGTCGGCAAATACGACTTCGGTTTTGCCGTCGACTGGATGCGCAAGGATCTTGGCATTGTGCTGACTGAAGCCAAAAGCAACGGCGCTACCCTGCCCGTCACGGCGCTCGTCGATCAGTTCTATGGCGAAGTCCAGAAGCTCGGTGGCAACCGCTGGGATACCTCGTCCCTGCTGGCCCGCCTGGAAAAATGACCCTTGGTCTGCTCACCACCACCAAAGAGCTCATTGCGCATCTGAAGGCGCTGCGCAATGACGACAATGTCGCGGCAATGACACGCTTCCGCATCGCCACCGAAACCGCATTCGGCATATCCAATCCGGACTTGCAGAGGATTGCCCGCCAGATCGGCCGCAATCATGCGCGCGCGCTGGAACTCTGGAAGACCGGACTGCGCGATGCGCGCATGGTAGCGATCTACACGGCTGAGCCAGAGCATATGACGAGGTCTCAAGCCGCAGAATGGGCAGCGGATTTCAACTCTTGGGAAATCGTCGATGCCGCTGCCGATCTTTTCACCGAACTTGAACAATGGCAGGCTCTGGTTACGCAATTTGCTGGCGATGAACGTGAATATGTCAGGCGGGCCGCTTTCGCGATGATCGCCGGCGCTTGCGTTCACAACAAATCCGAACCGGATTCCACCTTCCTCGATTTCCTCGCATTGATTGAACGACACGCGACCGATCCACGCAACTTCGTCAGGAAAGCGGTGAACTGGGCCCTCCGCAATATCGGAAAGCGCAATCTGCACTGTCATGGCCCCGCACTCGATTGCGCCGAACGCCTGGCCGCAGGCGACAACAAGACGGAGCGGTGGATTGGCCGGGAGGCTGTAACGGAACTGACGAGCGAGAAGTCACTCGCCCGCCTTCGGAAAAGCGCGACTGCTTAATCCTCGTTCGACTTGTTGTTGTCGAGCATCATGTAATCAAGCGGCAGCTCAGTGGTGTACTTGATCTGCTCCATGGCAAATGCCGATGAGACATCGCGGATCTCGATCTTGGCGATCATGCGCTTGTAGAACGCATCGTAAGCGGCAATATCGGGCACCACCACGCGCAGCAGATAATCGACGTCGCCGCTCATGCGGTAGAATTCGACCACTTCCGGAAATTCCGACACGACCTCCGAAAAACGCTTCAGCCATTCGATGGAATGGCTCGACGTGCGGATCGAGACAAACACGGTGACCTTGGTGTTGACCTTGGCCGGGTCAAGCAAGGCCACGCGACGGCGGATTACACCGTCCTCTTCCATCTTCTGGATGCGGCGCCAGCACGGTGTTGTCGAAAGCCCGACTTTCTTGGCCAAGTCGGCAACCGCCAGGGTAGAATCCTCCTGGAGAATGCGAAGAATTTTGCGGTCGAGACGATCCATGACAAGCCCTGAAAACTGATTTTCTCAGATATAGCGGGATTCGATCAAATTAAGGAAAATTATTTCGATCTATCAACAGCGAAACCTCTCGCCTGAGGACCGGCAGCACATCGACCTCGAACCATGGGTGCTTTTTCAACCAGCTCGTGTTGCGCCAGCTTGGATGCGGCAGGGGCAGAACACGCGGCCCCGGCGCATTGCTGAGCAGAAATTCGCGCCAGTTCTCGACAGTCTCCGTCATGGTCTTGCGACGTCGGTCCCGGAGATGCCAGAGTTGGGCATATTGCCCGACCGCCAGGATGAGTTCGACCTGCGGCATCGCATCCATCACGGGCTGGCGCCACCGTGGCGCGCATTCGCGCCGCGGCGGTAGGTCATGGCCCTCCGCATTGTATCCAGGGAAGCAGAAGCCCATCGGAACGATGGCAAACCGCGACCTGTCATAAAACGTATCCCGATCGACATCCAGCCATTGTCGCAGCCGGTCGCCGGATGCATCATCGAACGGAACTCCGCTCTGATGCACGCGCAGACCGGGTGCTTGGCCAGCGATCAGGATCCGTGCGGTGTTTGACAGGTAGGCAACCGGCCGCGGCTCATGTGGCAAGCGGCAGGCTTCGCCGCCAAAGGCATGGTCACGACAGATGCGACATTGCGCAATTGCATGGCCAAGTGCGTCTGTATTGCTAAGTGCACCGACGGCGTCAGCATCGATACCGCTCTCCATGAGCAAACGTGTTTCGGTGTCCTGCCGCACTTTACCTGTCCTGTGCTTCAAATATTCAACCATGCGCCAATCTGATTGGAGACATACGTCATGAACCCGCCGGCCGGTTCCATCTCGTCTAGTTTACGCGCCCGCCGCCAATCCGCGGGCCGTTCGAACCTGCCGGCCCAAAGTCCCCGTTTTGCAACCTGCGCCTCGGCTTGGGCCGACAGATAGTCGCCTTCTGCGACAACCAGCCCCTGCCGAACCATTGCTTCTGCGAGATCGGCTCCCTGCAACGCGCAGCGGACCAGCGTCCTTCGATATTGATCTTGTGCGCTCCCCTGACAGGCCCAGGCCGCGCGATCGATCAACAGCTCCAGACCATCACGGGCCTCAAGGCCACAGTCATAGCTGACCATATCCCCGTTTTCACACCTTTGTCCAAGTTCGGGGGCATCGATCCCGACAAGTCGCAATCGCTGACCGTGCGATGAGAGTGTGTCACCATCGACAACCTGGAATGGGCCTCCAAGTTCGATGGCAGCATCCTGTTCCAGCTTCGCAATAATCATCAGCGATAGCGCCAGCATGCAGAGGCCGACAAGCGCATCCCGCAAACGCCTGATCATCACCGCCACATTCCCTCCCATTTCAACAACAAAACCTTTGCACACATGGCAAACAAATCCTTCCATGACAGGATCTTCTTAAGAATTGGCCGATAAACTCGGCTCAGTCAGCGGTAGAAATCCACCTAGTGATGAGTAACGGCGTAACCACATCCACCGACAAGAACATTGTCGACCTGACACGCACCCATCATAACCGGGCGGCGACGAAAGCTGTGCGCCTCACGCGTGAGCGCCTGCAATCGGATCAGGGCATCTCTCCTGCGTTCGACGTAGAAATCCTTGGCATGCATCTGGCAGCAACCCTTCAGGGTGCAGCCATCATGCCCGCCATCCTCTTGCTCGTCGCGGGATTTGGCACATACCTCACCGCGGAGCCGCGTTTGTTTCTCTGGGGGATTTTTGCGCTGAGCATGCATGCGCTCTGCATCCTCGTCGCCAAACGCGCCTCCAAGACCGGCATCACCCCCGACAACCACAGGCGGTGGCGGCAATATCTCTTGGCGGGACAGGTCGCAATGGGCTGTTCCTGGGCGATCTTTGCCACTCAGCAATGCGCCACCTGTGGTGGCAGCGGCTTTGCGTTTTACAAAGGCGCCGTCCTGCTTCTGGTCCTGTCCGTCACGGCAATGGCCAACATGCTGCTGCGTCAGGCCGTGCTTTTCGGCTTCCTGCCTACGGTCGCGGCGCTGGTCTACCTCTCGCTGACCAATGGCCAGATGCTCGATCTCGGCCTCACTGCCGTCTTTACCACGGCACTGATCTTTTTCATCTATATCACCAACCGCCTGCATCAGGCGAATTTGAAACTTCTTTCCTTCCAGACCGAAAAAGACGACCTGATCGCCGAACTGGAAGTGGCAAAATCGCTGTCTGACGAAGCACGCCGCCGTGCGGAAGAAGCGAACATGGCAAAGTCACGCTTCCTCGCGTCGATGTCACATGAACTGCGCACCCCGCTGAACGCCATCCTCGGCTTCTCTGAAGTCATGGCGACCGAGATCCTCGGTCCGCTCAACAATCCGCTCTACAAGGAATACGCTGGCGATATCCATCGTTCTGGCAAACACCTGTTGGAACTGATCAACGAAATTCTCGACCTGTCGCGCATCGAAGCCGGCAAATATGAGCTGAGCGAAGAGGTGGTTTCCCTTCTGGAGCTCGCGGAAGATGGCATCGGCATGATCCAGCTCAGGGCAAAATCCAAGAATATCCGTATCGAGGAACAGTTCGAGCAGAGCCTGCCGTCTGTTTGGGCCGACGAGAAGGCGATGCGTCAGGTGATCCTGAACCTGCTGTCCAACGCAGTGAAGTTCACGCCACAGGGTGGCGAAATTACCGTCAAGGCCGGCTGGACGGCCGGCGGCGGCCAGTATGTCTCCATCCGTGACAATGGTCCCGGCATTCCGGAAAATGAAATCCCTGTTGTCCTGTCCGCTTTCGGCCAAGGCTCGATCGCGATCAAGAGCGCCGAACAGGGCACCGGTCTCGGCCTGCCGATCGTTCAGGCAATTCTCGCCAAGCATGGTGGCGAATTCAAGCTCAAGTCGAAACTGCGCGAGGGCACGGAAGTCATCGCCATTCTTCCATCAAGCCGTGTGTTCGAGAGCTTGCCCGCTGTCACCGAAGCCAAGGCAATCGAGCCTCGCCGCCGCCAGTTCGCCTGATCAGAGATAGCCGATCAGGCGTGAGCCGACCACATAGCCAACCAGCAACGCATTGGCGACGATCAGGCAGAAGACTGCGAAGGATCCGAGATCCTTGGCATTGCGCCCAACTGTGGATATTTCCGGCGAGATCCTGTCGACGAGTTCCTCGATTGCGGTATTCAGCGCCTCCACGCAGAACATCAGCAGCATCATGATCACGAAGCCGAGGTATTCGAGCGGCGTGGCACCAACGAACGCGAACAGGCCGAGACCGACAATCAAGGCCAGAAGTTCATGACGGAAGGCGGCCTCGCTGATCAGTCGACGAAAGCCCTGTGAAGAATACTGTCCGGCCGCAAAGAGATGCGCGATGCCCGTCTTCTTCTGGATAATCTCGGCCGCAAGGATTTCGGGTGCCGTCTGCCCCTTCTTCTGCTTAGCCATCGGTCTTGTTGCTCACACCGGCCTGATCGAATGTCGCCATACCGGAATGGCAGGCGGCCGCAGCCTTGACGATGCCGGCGGCAAGGGCCGCACCCGTCCCCTCGCCCAGCCGCATGCCGAGCGCCAAAAGCGGCGTCTTGCCAAGTTTACCGATCGCTTTGAGATGCCCAGGCTCGCCCGAGACATGACCAATCAGGCAATGGTCGAGCGCCGTCGGATTGGCTGCCTTGAGGATGGACGCGGCGGCCGTTGCGACATAGCCATCGATCAGGACCGGGATCTTTTCCATGCGCGCGGCAAGGATGGCGCCCGCCATGGCGGCAATTTCACGTCCACCGAGGCGGCGCATGACTTCGAGCGGATCGTTCAGATGCTCCTTGTGGAAATCGACCGCCTGCTTGACGGCTGCGATCTTGCGCTGCAGCACATCGCCTTCCGAACCCGTGCCGGGCCCAACCCATTCTTCGGCCTCTCCGCCATAGAGCGCCAGGTTGATGGCAGCGGCAATTGTGGTATTGCCGATGCCCATCTCACCGATGCAGAGCAGATCCGTACCGCCGGCAATCGCTTCCATGCCGAAAGCCATGGTGGCGGCGCAATCGCGTTCGGACAGCGCCGGTTCGCTGGTGATGTCGCCGGTCGGATAGTCCAGCGCCAGATCGAAGATCTTCAGGCCCAGATCGTATGTCACGCAGATCTGGTTGATCGCAGCACCACCCGCCGCAAAGTTCTCCACCATCTGCTGGGTCACCGAAGGCGGGAATGGTGTAATACCATGTTTGGTGACACCGTGATTGCCGGCGAAGATCGCGACCAGCGGACGGGTGACCGCCGGCGACCGGCCAGACCATGCGGCAAGCCACATCGCGATTTCCTCGAGCCGTCCCAGCGCTCCCGGCGGCTTGGTCAGTTGGCGGTCACGGTCACGTGCCGCAACCAGGGCAGCCGTATCCGGTCCCGGCAGCTCGCGCAGCAGAGCGCGGAAATCATCGAATGGCAGGCCAGTAACGGTCATGAGGCGAGCTTCCTTGTAATCTTCCTGCAAATCAGGCTTTGTGGCTCTCTCATACTGGCCACGCGCACCCGTCTCAACTTAAAAAACGGCAGATGTGGTCACCAATTCGACGGACGACGGTAAATGCTGGATTGGCGTGCCTCTATTGATGAAACGGCAAGGGCAATTTCCTTTCTGAGCCGCCTGCCCGTCCCGAACCGGTACTTCAGGGACCATGACGGCAGTCTGTCAAAAACGGCAGCCGCTTTTCCGCTCGCCGGGTTTTTGATCACACTGCCTTCTGCTTGCGTTCTGGCGCTGGCTCTGACGTTTGCCGCCCCCCCCGCAATCGCCGCGCTTCTTGCTCTGGCGGTTCAGGTGATGGTGACCGGCGCCCTGCATGAAGATGGCCTGTGCGATACGGCCGATGGTCTTGGCGGCGGCCATGATCGGGAAAAAGCCCTGGCGATCATGAAGGATAGCCGCATCGGCACCTACGGCGCGCTGGCCCTGATCCTGTCGATCGCATTGAGGACGACAGCGCTTGCGACACTGTGCGTGCTCGGCACCGCTGCGCCTGCCATCGTCGCATGGCTGGCCGCCGCAAGCGTCAGTCGCGCGCTGATGGTGTGGCACTGGTCGAGGCTTCCGACCGCCCGCACCGACGGCGTGGCATCGCGTGCGGGTGCGCCAGACAAGCCGATCGCCAATCTTGCGCTGGCGCTGGGCGGCGGACTGTCCATCGCACTTGGTTGGCTCGCCTTGCCCCTTGCTCCCCTGCTCTTCGCCGTGCTTGTCGCCGGTATTCTCGGCTATGGCTTTACCGCTCATATCCGCCAGAGGCTCGGTGGCCAGACCGGCGACACGATCGGCGCCTGCCAGCAGATTGCCGAGATCGGGTTCCTTGTCACTCTTGCCATCGCGCTTTAGGCAACCGATATAAAGAGACCGACTGGAAGGCCGCGATGGAATCACCCTGTATTCTGATCTGTTCGATCGACGACAAGACCGGCTATTGTTTCGGCTGTGGCCGCACGCGCGACGAAATCGGCAGCTGGACGGGTTATTCCGACTCGGAACGCCGCGGCATCATGTCAGACCTGCCAGCAAGACTGGCAACGATGGAACGAAAACCGCGCCGCGAAACCCGTCGCACGCGGATGTCACGCGAGCGCGAGACAGGCTGATGCGTCTGATCGTGGTTCTGGCGATACTCGGACTTGGACTTGCCGTCCTGATTTTCAATCATGATGCTGGCGAGAGTTTCGGTATCCGCAACGACGATTTTGGCAGCCTTGTTGCAACACTGCCGATCATTCTGATGCTGTCTGCTGGCATTGTCGCCAGCCGCCGCTCCTTTGGCCAGAGCATCAGACAACTGGCGATCTGGGTACTGATCGCGTTGGTCCTCGTTACCGGCTATCTCTATCGCAATGATTTCAGCGCAGTCGGAGAGCGGCTCCTCGCCGGTTTGGCGCCCGGAAAGGCCGTGACCGTGACGACCGCAGACGGATCGACGGAGGTCGTGCTGCACAAATCGCTGGGTGGACATTTTGAAACAACCATCGCCGTCGGCCCCGTCTCTGTACCGGTTCTGATCGACACGGGCGCGAGTTCGGTCGCTCTACGCTATGAAGATGCCGTGCGCATCGGCATCGATCCAGCAACGATCAATTTCACCCGCACCGTGATGACGGCCAACGGCCGCGCATCCGCCGCCCCGGTTCGGATCCCGGAAATCCGCCTCGGACCGATCACTCGTACCAACGTCGAAGGCGTGGTGCTCGAAGAAGGCAGGCTCGACCGGAGCCTGCTCGGCATGAGTTTCCTCTCGACGCTGGGTTTGCTGCAGATGCAGACAGATGAGCTCCGGCTGCGCGACTGAGGCATCAGGGCCGCAGCTTGTAGCCCGTCTTGAAGATCCAGGCGAGAAATCCGAGGCAAAGCAGCAGGAACAGGCTGACCATGCCAAGGCTCAACAGCGGATGCACGTCCGACACCTCGAAGAAGCTCCACCGGAAGCCGCTCACCAGATACAGCACCGGATTGAAATGGCTGACCGTTTGCCAAAAGGGCGGCAGCATGTTCACTGAATAGAAAGTACCGCCAAGGAATGTCAGTGGCGGAACAACCAACATCGGCACCAGGCTCAACTGCTCGAAATTTTTCGCCCAGATACCGATAATGAAACCAGCGAGGCTGAACGTTACAGCCGTCAGCAGCATGAAAAACAGCATCAGAAGCGGGTGGGCGATCGACAGGTCGACGAAGAAGGCAGCCGTTGCCAGGATGATCAGCGCGATCATCATGCCCTTGGTCGCCGCCGCGCCGACATAGCCGATCAGGATCTCGCTCATCGCCACAGGTGCCGAGAGGATTTCGTAGATCGTGCCGGTAAATTTCGGGAAGTAGATCCCGCTCGATCCGTTCGAGATGCACTGGGTTATCAGCGTTAGCATGATCAGGCCGGGCGTGATGAAGCCGCCATAGGCGATGCCGTCGACTTCCTGCATACGCGAGCCCACCGCCGCGCCAAAGACAATGAAATAGAGCGCCGTCGACAGAACAGGAGAAATCACGCTCTGCAGCAGCGTCCGGCGGGTGCGTGCCATCTCGTAATAGTAGATGGATTTGATCGCCTCGAAATTCATTCGGCTTCTCCGATCAGCGAGACGAAAATGTCTTCGAGAGAGGTCTGACGCGTGGAAAGATCATCGAAACCAAGGCCGGCCGCATCGACGTCCTGCAGCAGGCGCGCGATGGCGCCGTGATTGCTGCCAAGCTCATAATCGTAGATCAGCTGGTCACCTGTGTCGTTCAGTTTTAGATTCCATTCTGAAAGGCTTGCAGGGATTTCTTCCAGCCGCGCGTGAAGCTGTACGGTCAGATGTTTCTTGCCAAGCTTTCTCATTAGCGTGTTCTTGTCTTCGACAAGCAACAGCTTGCCGCGATTGATCACGCCAACGCGGTCGGCGATCTCCTGCGCCTCCTCGATATAGTGGGTCGTGAGGATGATGGTGACGCCAGTCTGCCTGAGCCGCGACACGAGCTGCCACATATCCTTGCGCAGAGCGACATCGACACCGGCCGTCGGCTCATCGAGAAACAGGATGCGCGGCTCGTGCGACAACGCCTTGGCGATCAGCACACGCCGTTTCATCCCGCCGGAAAGTTCGCGCAATGCATCATTGCGTTTTTCGAACAACGTCAGTTCGCGCAGAATGGATTCGACCAGCTCAGGGTTCGGTTTCTTGCCGTTCAACCCGCGCGAAAAGCTCACGGTATTGATGACGGTCTCGAACATGTCGGTCGTCAATTCCTGCGGCACCAGACCGATCTCGCCGCGCGTCTTGCGGAAATCCTTGACCACATCGTGGCCCGCGACCAGCACTTGGCCGCTTGACGGATTGGTGATGCCGCAGACGATCGAGATCAATGTTGTCTTGCCGGCACCGTTCGGCCCGAGCAGGGCAATGATTTCGCCCTCCTCGATATCAAGACTGACATTGTCGAGCGCTTTGAAGCCATTGGCATAGGTCTTGGACAGGGAACGGATGGAAATGATTGGCGCCATTGGCTTGGGGGACTCGCTATTGCTATCTGCCGCCTGAATATAGGTCTGGAATACGGGGTTACCAGTGACAACGCCCGCGTATCACCATCATCTGACGCAGCCGAGCCGATTTGCGCTGCAACATGGTTCCCTGGCCATTCAGCGCACCGCTGGATGCGCGCCTGTTCACGTCGGCCACCAGCCTGAAATGCAAACGGCAGGCGCGAAACCAAGTTCCGGCTTGCCGATCATCCATGGAATGAGCCGTTGAGCGCCTATTTGTTACGCGCTTGCGCAGCCCTGATTTGCACCAGCGTATCGAGGTTCTGGTTGACGCGGCAGTAGAATTCCTCGTCGATAAAAGGACGCAGCATGAAGTCGTTTCCACCAACCTTCAAAAAGCGCGCGGATAGCAGGCGATTGTTGGATGACGATACACCGATGATACGCAGTTCATGGCTGCCGCGAACCGACCGGATGCGCCGTGTCAGTTCGAAACCGTCGATGTCCGGCATGTTGTAGTCGGTGACAACGAGACCGATGTCAGGATTGGCCTTCAGGATCTCGATCGCCTTGGCGCCGCTTTCGGCAAGGCTGACGCGAAAATTGTAGCGCTTGAGACGGCTCGAAAGCAGAGCGCGGGCCGTGGCGCTGTCATCGACGATCAACACGTGATGGCGATGATTGGTGAGGAACCGATAGACCGATTCAGCGAGCATATCGACTGCAAAGACATTGTCCTTGAGAATGTAGTCGACAATATCCTTCGCCAGCAGTTTTTCGCGGATCTCGTCATGGAACGTCCCGGTGAATACGATCGTCGGAATGTTGCAGTCGATCATGTATTCGAGCGCTTCGCCATTTTCGGCACCCGGCAGATTGATGTTCGAAATCGCAAGAACGACCGGTTCGTCATTGAGTTCATTGGCCATCTGCATGTCTTCGAAGGTTCTGCAGATCTCGATATCCACGCCCATCAATTCATTGAGGCGCTGGCTAATCATCTGAGTGAAGACATTGGAATCTTCCCCGAGAATGATGCGAACGTCGGGGAATGTTTCCCCTGAATATTGCATCCCGGAAATACCTAGAACTGCCATGACTCGCCTTTTTGTGTTTTATTCAACACTTAGTCATTTAGCAGTGATCGTTTGCGGAACCGTTAATTCGACAATTTTAAGGCAGCAACGCGTAGCGATAGTTAAGTAATGCGGAACGCACTGCCCGGCGCCGTCCATCTCTACTTGTGGGGATCGCCGAAAGAGCACGTGGACCGAGCATCTGACGCCTGAGTGCGTGCCACGCCGGCGGATGCATCAATCAGCGAGTTCACTTAATCGTCGCGATACCATCCTTGATGTCGATGGATTCACTGCCCGCAAGACCAAGCCGGTCGCCGTTTGGCAGTGTCACGAAACAACCTGCAGGGCAAATGGAATCCGAACCTCCGGCGTCGAGCGAAACCTCGACACGATTGCCATTCTCCACCACGATCAGCACGATCGAGGATGATCCCGAATTGCTGATCGAGGCAGCCAAGGCACCGCCGCCCAGAGCCGGGGCCAAAGAGAGAAATATACCACCCACTACCAGAAATCTGATCATTTCGGTCGTGGGGCTCGCGGCCCCACCCCTCTGTTGTGCATGACCGTCGACAGGAAGTTTCTTTCCCCTCGGCCTTACCCCTCTTCTGACGCATTCCCCCTGAATGGCGCCTGAATGAGGCATTCATGGCAGGAGTTTGTCATCATCCGCGCCGTCATGCAAATCATCCGCCGCAAGCTTTCGCTCAGTGGCCTTGCCGCGATTGCGTCGCAGCAGAGCACTGCGATCGCTGTCACTGAGATGCAGCATCACATCCTGATGCGGATAGGGCATCATGATCCCTTCGGCGCGGAACCTTCGCAGGATTTCCATCCGCACATCATTGCGGATGGTCAGGCCGTCATTCATGTCGGCAAGATGAAACCGGAGCTCGAAGTCGAGCGACGACGCCCCGAAACGAAGAAATTCGACATGCGGTTCCGGATTGCGCAAAACCTGCGGAACCGTATTGATGATCTCCAGCAACAGATCGATGACCTCCTGGGGGTCGGCCTCATAGCCGACGCTGACAGGGATCTCGGAACGCTGCATCCGGTTGCGATGCGTCCAGTTGCCGACCGGCGCATTGATCAATTCGGAATTCGGCACGATGATCGACTGCTTGCGAAAGGTTTCGATTTCGGTGGCCCGAACGGAGATGCGCTTGACGATGCCTTCCGTCGTGCCGGTCAAGACATGGTCGCCAACCTTGAAGGGTCGCTCGACCAGAAGAATGAGACCGGAGACGAAGTTCGATACGATGTTCTGCAGACCGAAACCGATACCGAGAGACAGGGCACCGGCAACAAGCGCCAGACTCGACAGGTCGATGCCGGCCGCCGATATCCCGACGATCCCTGCCACTGCCGTGCCGAGATAGCCAATACCGGTCTTCACCGAATTGCGCACGCCCGGGTCGACATGCGATCGTGCCATTACATTGCCGTCGAGCCACTTCTGCAGCCACCGCGTGACCACCAGACCAAGCGCAAACAGCAGCACACCACCCAGAATGCCGAAAATGGAAATGCGGATCGTGCCAACATTGACCTCGGTGAAGAGGTTATAGAGCCACAACTGTATATCGCGCGGCTGGAAGCCCCAGGACATCAGGATCAGGGGCACACCCAGGATCAATGCGAAGGCATAGATCAGCAGCCCGGCGACGATGCCACTCTGATCCAGTCCGACAGGACCAAGGCGAAAACGCTTCGCCACATATTGGCCGATCCGCGTGTCGCCGAATTGGTTCGGCGCGGAAATCGCCTTGCCCGAGAGGATGCCGATATACATCGTCGCCAACACCGCGCCGGCCAGAACGATCTGGGTCGCCAGGAAGCGGGCGAAGCCGACATAGCCGATGCTGCTTGCAAAAATCAGCAGGATACCGACAAGCCGGAAAGTGATGGAAACACTGCGCGGCCAGGCTCGACCCTTGTCATACGGGTCACCGCTCTCGGCAAGCACCGGGCGCAGGAACGAAACGATGAACAACAACAGGCCAACGGTCAGCGACGAAATCAGGCTCTTCATCACCGTCAAGACCACGGGAGAGCTGAACGCCTCGCTGATGACCGCCAGGACATAATCGAGCCCATTCACCAGGGCCATCAGAAAAATGGCGATTGTCAGGTCCCGTGCACCAACATTGGACAGTTTGACGAGACGCCAGTTGGGCGCGCGCGGGGCAAGCGCGGCTCTCGAGATCATCGACACGAAAAAGACCAGTCCGATAAATCCGAAAATCGAACTCACAATCGGAGCGATGTCCGGTCGCAGGATATTGAAAGTGTCGAGCAGGAAATAAGTATTGGCCAGGAAGAAGCCGAACGCGAGCGAAGGCAGGATCGTCGACCAGAAGGCGACCGACAAGCGGCTCATATAGTTCGGGTTCTCCACCATCGGGTCCCGGCGGATCAGCGAACCGAACAAACGATATTCGATGAACAGCATGGCCGATGCCAGGACCACCGATAGAAAAACCGTGATCGCAAACGGTACCGTCTTGAACTTCAGCACGAAGACGATCCAGCTGACGATACTGCGATGGACGCGCCCGACATCCGCGGAAAACGACTCGGCGGCCTCGGCTGCCACCTCTGTATTGATTTCCGTGTGTTCGAAAAGCTGATCGGTGAAGATCGCACGCCGGATAGCCGTGATTCGATCGGCAAGCGACTTTCCCTCAATCGACAGATCTTCGGCCTGTCCGGTCAGCGCATTGATCTGCGAGCGCGCGGCGTTCTGCCGGTTGCGTTCTTCAGTGACGTCTGCCGCTTCCGGCGGCTGACCTTCGGCAGGCGGCTCGCCCAGTTCGGTCAGTCGGGTCTGGATATCGTTCAGTCGCGGCCGGAGTTCGACGGAAAGCGCTAGCAGATCCCGGACCAGCACATCGGCTTGAACCTTGAGGTCTGCCAGGACCCGATCGTCCTCCTTGCTCTGCTCAACCTGTTTGTTGAGGCTTTCCATACGCTTGCGCGCCTGATCAATTTGCGTGTCGGCCGCCGTCAGTTTTTCATCCCGAACGGGCTGCGCCGGTGCAGCCGGGGCTGGGGCTGCCGCGGCTGCCGGCGTCGTCGTGGACGCGGCGGGTGTCGACACCGGGCTATCGGCGCTGGCTGCCGGAGCCTGCGCAGTCGGTTTCACCAGATCTTGCGTCTGCGCCAGGGCCGCCATTGATTGGAAATCGGACGCTGGCAAAGCGGCCGCTGCGAGCGCCATCGCAATGGAAAGAAAGCCGTATCGAAGTCGGATCAATGCAAATCCCTAGCCTGAATGAGAAATCGGCGGGACCATAGAACCAGTTATAGGCAAAAGAAAGAACCGCTTAAACAACAACGGCCGGCGGAGAAAACCCTCCGCCGGCCGTGAATGCATGTGCGGACGTCAGGCAGCAGCGGCCATCCGAAGGGCCTCGAAACGCTGAACCTGATCTTCGATCAACGCCCGTTCCTTGTCACGGCGGACGAAGACCTTGAACATGGCCTTGCCATCGCCATTCATGAACCAGACCGAACAGGATCGGCGTCCATGAAAGCCACGATCGACGAATGCAATGTTGACGCAACGATCCTTGCGAATGTGCCCGCCGATCGGGCTGTCACCATGGATGTTGAACCAGCCATGGCCTTCGCTGCCATCGACAAGCGCGCCATTCACTTCGAGCACGATGTCATCGGTATGTACGATCAGCAGGATTTCCCCCCAACCGGTCATGTCCTTCCAGACCGCATCCCAGCGGTCTGCCGGCACCAGCACAGCAGCACCTTCCGGCAGACTGGCGAGCACGTCGGCCGGCGTGACATCGGCCTGAACCGCAATCTGCTCGATGACGCCATCCGGCTTTTCTGCAAGAGCGGCGCGGGCGCGATCGGCGCGCTCCGTGTTTGAATGAGTGAGCGTATCCATCAGACGCTCACGCAGCAATTTCGGCGCGCTTGCCGGTATTGTCTTCGTGGATGATCACGTCGAAACCTTCGAAATGTGGCCCCGAGAGATACTGCACCTTGCTTTCGCCGGCGCGGGCATGGGCAGCGCGGAACTGTTCCGACTGGGTCCAGGCAACAAAATGCGCGTGCGTCTCCCAAACCGTATGCGATGCGTAGAGCGTATGATCGTCTGCCTTGTTGCCCTTCAGCATATGAAATTCGACATAACCCGGCACTTCGGCAAGACGCGCCTGTCGCGAACGCCACTGATTTTCAAAGGCTTCTTCGAAGCCCGGCACGACGCGAAAACGGTTCATGGCAATGTACATCTGTCTGATCCTCTCAATCAAAAACGAACTGCGGATGATCGAAGCAAAATCGCAATCGGGAGTTCTTTTCGGATCTCACCAACGCAGCCCCATGCCTGCAATCTGTTGCCTTCCTAGATAAACTTGTGTAACTAAGTCAAGTTAAATGTCGCTGAATTGCCGGCGCCATCACACCCCGAAACAAGCGAGGCGACGTCAGCCAAACGGCCTGTCACGCACCTTGCCCCACAGGTTTAACGATATCATGCATTCCGTTCCTTCGCCCCGCCGTCTCATGCTTTCTCTTGTTTGCGCATTGGTGATTGCCCCACAGGCAGCCCTTGCCCAATCGGCCGATGCCAAGCGCATTGTCGCGATCGGTGGCACGGTGACGGAAATCATCTATGCCCTGGGTGAAGGCGATCGGATCGTGGCCGTCGACACCACCAGCAGCTATCCGCCGGAAGCCACGCAAAAGCCGAACATCGGCTACGTCCGCCAGGTTTCGGCCGAAGGCGTGCTGTCGCAGAAACCCGATCTGATCGTTGCCGAATCCGGGGCCGGCCCGGTCGACGCAATGAACATCCTGAAAGCAAGCGGCCTGACATTGATCAGCATTCCAAGCCCACCCGACACCGCCGCCATTCCCGACAAGATCCGAGCCGTTGGCGAAGCAATCGGCCGCAAGAACAAGGCCGAGGAACTCGCGCTCAAGGTCGAGGCGACACTGAAGGCCACAGCAGACAAGACCACCTCCACAGCGACGAAGAAGAAGGTGCTCTTTGCACTTTCGCTGGCCAATGGTCGCGTTATGGCAGGCGGCTCGCAGAGCTCGGCCGATGCGATCATCCGGCTTGCCGGTGGTGAGAACGCCGTCAGCACAGTGTCCGGCTACAAACCTCTCACCGATGAGGCCATCATCGCGGCAGCCCCCGACGTTGTATTGGTCATGAGCGGCGGCGCCACACACATGACTGCCGAACAGGCCTTCGCCCTGCCTGCGCTGGCGTCGAGCCCAGCCGCCAAGAACAAGGCTTTCGTCACGATGGATGGCCTCTATCTGCTCGGGCTCGGCCCTCGCGCCGCAGACGCCGCCGCCGAACTGCACGGCAAGCTTTACCCGGAGGCGACAAAGCCGTGAACACATTGGCGCTTTTCGCCGGTCGCAGCACAGTCGGCGGCGACCGTTCCGCACTTGGCCTGCTGATGGTGGTGGCACTGCTCCTTCTTCTGGTGCTGGCCATATTCACCTCGATCGTCGTCGGTCCGACAGGCGTCGGCCTGCCCCATCTCCTCGACTATGTCAGCGGCAATGCGAGCGCTCTCGACAGCCAGAACCTGCTGATCCTCGAGGCTGTGCGCCTGCCTCGGACCGCCATCGGCTTGCTGATCGGTGCGGCACTGGGTGTTTCCGGCGCCATGATGCAGGGCTTGTTCCGCAATCCGCTGGCTGATCCTGGCATTGTCGGCGTCACGTCCGGCGCAGCGCTAGCTGCGGTAACGGCGATTGTCCTCGGTCCAACGCTGCTATTTCCGCTGCAGTCCCTGCTCGGCGAACAGTTCCTGCCGATCATGGCCTTTCTCGGCGGACTGGCGAACACATTCCTGCTTTATGCCATCGCGACCCGCCACGGCCAGACCTCGACAACGGCGCTGATCCTGTCGGGCATTGCGATAGCCGCCATGACAGGGGCAGCCACCGGGTTGCTGATCTTCATGGCCGACGACCGCGCCCTGCGCGACATTACATTTTGGTCGCTGGGCTCGCTCAGCGGCGCAAGTACCGCCAAGATTGTGGCGATCCTGCCGTTCGTCGGCTTCGTCATGCTGATCATCCCCTTCGTCGCGAAGGGGCTTGATGCGCTGGTCCTTGGCGATGCCGCCGCATTTCACATGGGCGTGCCGGTTCAGCGCCTGAAGCGGCTGACCATTCTGGCCGTCGCGGCCGCCTGCGGCGCCACGGTGGCCGTTGCCGGTTCGATCGGATTTGTCGGAATCATCGTTCCGCATCTGCTCAGGCTGGCAATCGGCCCCTCCCACCGCTTCCTGTTGCCAACATCGGCACTCGGCGGCGCTGCGCTGCTGCTTTTTGCCGACAGCATCGCGCGCACGATCGTCGCACCGGCGGAACTGCCGATCGGCATCATCACCGCGATCCTGGGTGCACCCGTCTTCCTGATGCTCCTGCTCGGACGCAACAGCCGTTCAAACATGGAGGGAATTTGACATGATCCGCGCAAAGGAAGTCAGCATCATTCGCAGCGGACGTGCGCTTGTTGACCGTGTCAGTCTCAATCTTCAGCCGGGCCGCTTCACGGTCGTGATCGGCCCGAACGGCGCTGGCAAGTCAACGCTTCTCAAGGCCATGTCGGGCGAATTGCGTCCTGACCACGGCGATATTTTCTATCACGACCGCCGCCTGCAGTCGTTGTCGCCGATCGAACTGGCCGCAGAGCGCGGTGTCCTGCCACAATCGACGGCCCTGTCGTTTCCCTTTACCGCGCTTGAAGTCGTTCGCATGGGGGCAGTCGCCCACGGCAGCCGGGAACCAGGCCTTGCGGCGCGCCAGGCGCTTGCCCGTGTCGGCCTGGGTGGTTTTGAGGCACGAAGCTACAACGCGCTCTCCGGCGGCGAGCAGCAGCGTGTACAGTTGGCGCGCGTCCTGGCACAAATGCCCCTGCCCGTCTCGAACGGTAAGCCTCGCGCGATCTTTCTTGATGAACCAACGGCAAGCCTGGATATCGGACATCAGATTTCCGTGCTCGAACTCGCCCGCGATTTCGCCCGCGCCGGCGGTGTGGTTCTCGCCATCCTCCATGATCTCAACCTTGCCGCTGAGTTTGCCGACCACCTGGCCATCCTGCACAAAGGCAAGCTGGTCAGTGAAGGTCGCCCTGGCGACACGATCAACGACAGTATCATCTGCGAGGTCTATGGCATCAGTGGCACGGTCGGCCGCTTGCCTGCGGACCACATTCCTTATGTCTTGCCGCAGTCGAGACAGTCGGCTCAACGCTGAGCCGGCTACGCAGGTTATCCACAGTTATCCACAGGGCTAGCAAACATATTCACGCCCGAAAATGGCAACGAATAGCGAACGCCACCGACAAAAGACGAGAACATAAAGGGAATATATCAGACGAACACCCGAGCGGAACGCACCAGCGTCGGTCAAGAAAGATATTAGCCGGCTGGCGATATTGTTTCGCCGAATTCACAGCCAGTTTCGTCACGACGCACACCCCGCGAACCGGTAGCGCCGCGCGCCGCAAAATCACAAATATGCGACAGGAGAAGTACCGAGACGAATGGAGACCATAACGGTCTTTTTTATCCAAATGATTGGTAAGATTGAGAAATGGTGGGTGATGTAGGGTTCGAACCTACGACCCGCTGATTAAGAGTCAGCTGCTCTACCAACTGAGCTAATCACCCGCCGCGCCCCGTTCTGGAGGCGTGACCGGGCGTATAAACAGGATATCGAACCTTGTCTAGCGCCGAGACGAAAATTCTTGGCTGTTTGGTCAAAAAAATTTCAGAAATCCGAAATTTCCCTTATTTTTCAGAGATCCAGGCTTCCCGTTGCAATACGCACGGCCTGACCGCCAATTCGCGCCCGAGAAATCGCGCCGTCTTTAACGTCGATATGCAGATGAATGTGGGACGGCCTGCCCATCTCCACGCCCTGCTCCACCATCAGCGGGTGATGGCCATCCGGCAATCCGTCGAAATGCCAGATGGCGCCGGACAGCGCCGCAACAGCGGAACCGGTGGCCGGATCCTCCGTAATGCCCATGTCCGGCGAAAACATCCGTGCATGGAACCTCGCCGCATGATGGACCCCGCCGCGGCAATAGACATAGGCAGGCGTAAGCCGTCCCTCACATAAAGGCGCCGTGCGCTCCCACAGTTGCGGATCGAATTCCAGGCTCTCGACAGCGGCGAGGTCATGGACCGGAACCAGCAGAAACGGCACTCCAGCGCCCCAGATGGCCGGGACGTGGTTCTCAAAGCCAATCGCCGTCACTTTCAGCGACAGCGCGTCAGCGATGCCCTGACGGTCGAGTGGCAGGTCATAGCGGCTGGATGTACGCGGCAGATCGAATTCGGCAAAACTTGCCTCGCCGGGCCTCAACCTCACGGCACAACGAACCGGGCCGACATTTTCCTCCAGCACCGACACCAGATCGAGACCGCCGTCCTGATCGCCATAGGCTTGCTCTGCAAGCGCGATTGCGGTGCCGACCGTCGGATGGCCGGCAAACGGCAATTCACGCGCTGGCGTGAAGATACGGACCCGTGTGGCATGGGTGGAGTTGCCGGCTCTCTGAACAAAGACGGTTTCCGAAAGATTGAATTCTGCGGCGATCGACTGCATGGCCCGATCCGAGAGGTCGTCGCCGTCAAAAACGACCGCCAGCGGATTGCCGGCAAGTTTGCGATCGGTGAAAACGTCATAGATGGAATAGCTTCGTGCCA
The DNA here is from genome assembly GCF_918741265.1 of Rhizobium sp. CECT 9324. Classification (NCBI taxonomy): domain Bacteria; kingdom Pseudomonadati; phylum Pseudomonadota; class Alphaproteobacteria; order Hyphomicrobiales; family Rhizobiaceae; genus Rhizobium; species Rhizobium sp. CECT 9324. The sequence continues at coordinate 2,925,408 of NZ_CAKKMZ010000001.1, forward strand.
CGGGCAATCTCCGGTCGGTCGCATTTGGCTCGTCACACTGCCCCAGCACAACGCTCAAGGCAAGCAACGGGCGTCACGACCGGGAAGCGAAGTACCAGTCGAGTATGGGAAGCATTGCGACATTGTACCGGTGCGCCGTGTGGTCTGCGTTGCGGATGGCAACCGCACCGGAAATTTCCTGTTCCTCGGCGTCGCGGGCAAAACGATTGATCGCCTCAACCAATTCATCTGCCGCAGCGTCGAATTGAAAGATCTGGAAAAACGTCAACCGGCGTGAGCGATAGCTCGCATAGACAAGGCCATCAGTCTCGGCCTGAAGGAGGTCAAGCCCCGTCTCTTCCAGCACCTCACGGTGCATGTTGCCGGCGAGATCACAGACGCCTTCGACCACATCGGAATGATCCAGCGAGCCGGCAGCGAAATAGACCTGACCGGCATTGGCGGTATGCGGCGCCATTTCCACAGCGATCAGTGCTCCATCCGACGACACGATCACCGGATAGCCAAACAGGTGGCAGGCGCCGGATCTGTCCTCCTGCTTGCGCCACCAGAGAAAGGTCGAAAATGATGCAAGATAGCCATCGGCCTCGATTGTTTCCCCTCTCAACCGAATCCGGTGCTGCAGGACCATCCGACCGTCAAACAGCATTGGATTCGCCGCATGTTCGACCGCCCAGTTTTCGGCAACAGCCTCACGCATCGTCTCTTCCAGCGGATGACGGCCTGGCAGTACGGACAGACGATAGGATCTGATCGGCACCACGGTGCCATCAATCGGCAGGCCGGTCTCGTCCATCACAATGATCACCTTTCACGGGATATGCAGTGAGATCGCGACGGGGCAGTGATCCGACGCCTTGGGCCGGTCCCAACCAACGCGCGGATAGCGCTCAATGTCCTGACCCGGGGGAAACGGCGTTCTGAACGGCTGGCCATTGCGGATGATGTCGGGCACGACCGTCGGATTGGCGCGTGCCAGTGCCGGTGACAGCCAGATATAATCCAGTTGGCAGAGATGCTGCTCTTGCGGTCCCCTCGCGTGGTAAAGCGTCCAGCGATCGAGCACATCGCGTCGCAACATGACGTTTTCGACAAAGCCGTCCCCTGACAAAACATCAAGTGCGCTGTTCAGCCCCCCAACCGGCTCAAAACGATAGCCGCGGCGGCGCTCGCCGATGACATCGACACGCTCCTGATAGTCATTCAGGTCGCCGCAGATGATGAAATTCATCCCGGCCACATGTTCCTTGCCGAACCGGTTTTCGATGATGTGACGAACCGCCTTCAACTCGGCTTCGCGGACGGGCCTTGTCATTTCACGGCCATCCACACCATCGCGACCGTTGGTCATCGATTTCAGATGCAGCACATAAAGCGTCAGCGGGCGTCCACCAATGCGCAGATCAAGCTCCAGACAGTCCCGTTTGAAGATCTTGTCATCCGGCTGCAGGTTTGGCCCGAGGCCGGTGTGGTAGAGCGACAGGGTGCGATAGGTCAGCGCCGCATGGCTCTTGATATCGACAAGCTCGATCCGCTCGCCGTCGCGGGTCTGCTCGCGCATCAGCACGGCCACATCGATGCCACGGCTGTCGTTGCCCTCGATGATGTATTTTTGCCTGTAACCGGCGCCCACCATGCGGAAGAGATAGCCATACTCGAACGCCTGAAGCGCCTCCATATTGTCCACCTCCTGCAGGCAGAGGATATCCGCATCTGCGTCTGCGATCGCGAGCGCTGATAACTGCCGGGTGTCGTCGGTCGTCGCCACCACCCGCGCGGCCTCCAACTGCTGGTAGCCAAGCTCGGTCTTGATCTCGAAGAGTTTCAGCACACGATCGGCGCGCAATTGATTGCGAAAACCGGTAAAATCAAATCGGGTGATGAGGTTTTCAATATTGAAGGTTGCGATACGCAGCGACATCTCGGATTGCAACCTTTCGAACGGCAGCGGAGCATTCACTAAAACGACCGGACACCGTTATGGCATTGATTTGCGCGTCGCGCGACAAGACAGGCTGCATCAGGTATGTTTTTCCAATCCGCTCCACCTTGCGACCAGCCTTCTTCAAAGCCGCCAACCACAACCGATGACCACGGGCACCACCGCCCCCACCTGCAATCGTTCTCGCCAGTGCGCCCGAAGGGATTGGCCGTCGCCGAGGCGCAGGGTCATCGAGTACCGCTCGCCTTCGAAGACGACATTTTCCACCACAGCCGGCAAACCACCCTCACCGATATGAACATCCTGAGGGCGAACCAAAACATCCACCGAAGGTCCATTGTCCAGCGTGGTTAGCGCCAGCTGGACCGCCTTCCAGTCAAGATCGCGGGTTGCTGTTGCACCGGCGCGGACGGACAAGATGGCACCGCGTCCGACCAGCTCTCCCACCCGGCGCCCCTCCGGTCGCGCATAAAGCTCGGCAGGCGATGCCATCTGCAGCAGCCTGCCCTCCGCCATCACGGCGACATCGGTCGCCAGCGCCATGGCCTCGGCCTGATCGTGCGTCACATAGATCATCGTGGCGCCCGAACGGGCGTGAAACTCGCGGAAAGCATCCTCCATCTCGCCTCTCAGATGGCGGTCTAGATTGGCCAGCGGCTCGTCCAGCAGCACGACATCGGGAGATGTTACAAGGCAACGGGCGAGCGCCACCCGCTGACGCTGGCCACCGGACAGTGCGGCCGGTCGCCGGTCCGCATAGGCCTCAAGCCGCACCGATCGCAGCGCTTCCAACACTTTTTCCCGATACCGTTCGCCGCTGACGCCACGCACTTTCAACGGGTAACCGACATTCTCGGCAACGGTCATGTGCGGCCAGAGCGCGTAGGACTGGAAGACCATGGCCATGTTGCGCCGTTCAGGCGCCACAATTTGTGCCGCATCCGACATCACCCGGTCGCCAAGCTGGATCATCCCACCCGTCGGCGCCTCGAAACCCGCGAGCATGCGCAACACCGTCGTCTTGCCGCAGCCGGACGGGCCGAGCAGCGCCAGAAAGCCACCGTCGCGGATTTCCATCGACACGGCGTCGACAGCCGGTCGGCCGGTGCCGAAATCCTTCGTCAGTTGATGCAAAATCAGTTTCGCCACGGCACGACACCTTTCGGCAGCCAGGCCGCCATCCACTCGAGAAGCAACATCAGGATAACGATCATCACCACCACCAACACGGAAAGGGCGGCCGCAAGGTCGAAGGAACCGCTGTCGTCCAGATTGTAGATCGCGACACCCAGCGTCTGCGTACCCGCTGACCACAACAGCGCAGACACGGTCAGCTCATTGCAGGCAACGAGGAAAACGAGAATCACCGATGCGCCGGCAGCAGGCGCGATCAACGGCACCAATATTTCGGCAAGACGGCGCCAGAACCCGGCGCCCGACAACCGGGCTGCCTCTTCCAGTGCCGGATCGAGCTGCCGGAAGGCGCTGATAATCGGCTTCAGGCCGACGGCAAAAAAGCTGGACAGATAGGCAAGCAGGATGATCCACAGCGTCCCGTACAAGCTGACGCCGACAAGCGGAATCGGCGCGGCAAAGATCAGAATGAAAGCAACGGCAATGACGATTCCCGGCAGAGCATAAGGGATTTCGATCATCGCCGCGATCAGTCCCGTCCAGCGGCTTTTTGTGTGCGTCAGGGCGTAGGCGGTGAGCACACCGAAAACCAGAAGCCCGAAGGCGGTCAGACCGGCGAGAAACAATGAATTGACGAAAGCCGTCTGGGTCACGGCCTGGCGGAAGAGGATCTCTTCATAGGCCGAGAGAGAAATGGTCTTCCACGAAAACACGACACCATAGGTCGAGACCAGGGATCCCGCCACAAGCGCCAGAAACGGAAGCACCAGCATTGCGGAAAGCAAGAACCACAGTGCCAGCTCGACGGGCAGCCGCCAGAGGCCGAGATTGAAACTCGCGGTCAGACCCGCGCCGCCGACGGTGCGGTATTCCCGGCTGCGCAGCACCCGTTCCTGCAGACCAAGGCCAGCGATGGCAAGGATCGCGATCATAGCCGACAGCAGCGCGATGTCGCCGAATGTACTCGGACCGAAACTGGCAAAGCGCGCATAGATCAATGTCGGCAAAGTGTAGATGGCGGCAGGCATGCCAAGAATGGCAGGAATGCCGAAATTTCCGACGCCCGAGACAAATGCAATCGCCGCACCGGCAATGAGCCCGGGCATGGCGAGCGGCAACACGATATCGCGCAGCACCTGCCGCGACGAGGCGCCCGAGAGTTTGGCCGCATCGATGCCCTCCTGCGGCAGCGCCAGCAGGCCGGCTCTGAGGGAGAGAAACACCAGCGGCGCATGCTGCACGCCAAACAGCAGGGCAATGCCATAGATCGAATAGAGCGGTTGCGGGCTACCGAGCGGCGGGGCAAGCCCGATTGCCTTGAGCAGCGGACTGGACGGCCCGGACAGCCCGACCCAGGACAACGCCGTCACCTGCGGCGGGATCATCGTCGGCAGCATGAACAGGAAGCCCAGCACGCCCCTCGCCCGCACATTGGTCAGGGCCAGGGCCAGCGCAAACGACGCGCCGATGATCAGGGCGACAATCATCCCGAGGAAGGAGGTCGTGAGCGTATTGAGGGTCGCCTGCCAGACAGCCGGTTCGCGCAGCAGCTCCAATGCCTTGCCGCTCCAGATCGAGCGAAATCCGGCCGCGACGAGACGCAACAGCGGCACGGCGCAAATGCTGAAGACGAGCAGGCCGACAAAGGGGAACAGCCAGCGAGGCTGGCTGTTCGTCTGCTGTAAAGGAAGTGGCATTGCGGGGATCAATTGGTGCCGAAGATACCGGAGAAGGTCTTGAGATCCTCTTCGCTGGCCTTCAGCGCTTCGCTGGCATTGATCGGCAGGACCTTGATGGTGTCACGCGCCGGGAAGCCTTCCGGCACAGCCATGCCGTTACGCGCCGGGATATAACCGAGCTTGAGGAAACCTTCCTGGCCCTTCTCGGAAAGCACGTAGTCCACGAAAAGCTTTGCTGCATCGGCATTCTTGCTGGTCGACAGGATCGCGACCGGCTCTGTCACGGCAGACACGCCCTCTGCCGGGAAGACGAATTCGACAGGCGCACCCTTGGCCTTTTCGCGCAGCGGCATGTAGTCGACGACCACGCCGTAAGCCTTTTCACCAGTCGCAACCGACTTCAGCACCGCACCATTGCCGCCCGATGCGGTCGCGCCATTGGCCTGCAGGGCCTTGTAATAGTCCCAGCCGAGGCCATCCACACCGACCAGGGTCTGGGCATGGATGAGAGCTGCACCCGAAGTCAGCGGGCTCGGCATGGTGACGAGGCCCTTGGCCTCCGGCTTTGCCAGATCGCTCCACGAGGTGGGCTTCATGCCGGCAGCCGTATTGTACATAATGCCGGTGGTTATCAGCTTGGTCGAGTAATAGGCGCCGTCTGCGTCATAGAGGCTGGCATCGTAATTGGCCGCTTCCGAAGACTTGTAGGCGAGCAGCTGTCCGGCCTGCTTCATGCGCTCGAGCGTCACGGTGTCGGCGATCAACAGCACGTCGGCGACCGGATTGCCGGCTTCGATCTCGGCCATCAGCTTCGCCATGATCTTCGGCGTGCCATCACGAACCCAGTCGACCTTGACGTCCGGATGAGCCGCCATGAAGCCGTCAACGGTCGCCTGTGCGTCTTCGTTCGGCTGGCTGGTATAGAGGACAAGATTGGCGGCATTTGCCGACACGGCCGTCAAGCTGAGCGAAACAAGCGCGGTAAAGGCGCAAAGGAGCTTTTTCATCGGGGTATCCTCGTTTTAAGAAGCTACAGCTCCTTAGGGGCTCCCTTTGACAGGTGGATGACACCTGCACCGGTTCCCACTGGATATCGCGCAGCCGTGCCTGCACCGCCGATGAACTATTGTTGGGTGGGCTGTCGCAAAGCGGTCCATCCAAGCATTGCGGCGGACGCAAAATACTGCGATCTGAAAACGAAATTTCACGGGAAAATCAGCATGATGAAGACTGGCAGCCATTGGCGCGCACGCTTGCGGTATGAGTTCGACAAGAGCATGGCAGCCGGCGCAATCGCGCTCATGGGTTGGCTGGCGCTGATATCGCTGATCGTCATCGTGCTTGCCGGCGTCTTTCTCGCCTTGACGGGCATCGCGCCGGAAGGCGGCGAGCCGGTCAGCTTCATCGAAGCAGCGTGGGAATCCCTGATGCGCACCATGGACGCGGGTACCATGGGCGGCGATGTCGGCTGGTCGTTCCGCATGGTCTCGCTTGCCGTGACCATCGCCGGCATCTTCGTCTTCTCCGCCCTGATCGGCGTCATCAGCTCGGGTCTTGAAAACAAGCTGGACGAGTTGCGCAAGGGCCGCTCGCGGGTGCTGGAAGCCGATCACACCATCATCCTCAACTGGTCGCCGTCGATCTTCGACATCATCAGTGAACTGGTGATCGCCAACCAGAGCCGCCGCAATCCGCGCATCGTCATCATGGCGGGCAAGGACAAGGTGGAGATGGAGGATGAAATCGCCACCAAGGTCGATGATCTGAAGAACACCAAGATCATCTGCCGCAGCGGCGACCCGACCGATCTCTATGACCTCGACATCGTCAACGCCCAGACATCCCGTTCGATCATCGTGCTGTCACCGGAAGATGAAGATGCCGATTCCCGCGTCATCAAGTCCGTCCTTGCCCTGGTCAACGATCCGAAGCGCCGGGCCGAGCCCTATATGATCGCAGCCGAAATCCGCAATGCGGCCAATGCCGAAGTCGCCCGGATCGTCGGCGGCAGCGAAATGCAGCTCATCCTCGCCGACGACCTGATCTCAAGGATCGTGGTCCATACGAGCCGCCAGTCGGGCCTGTCCGCCGTCTATTCCGAACTGCTCGATTTCGACGGCTGCGAAATCTACACCCTCGAACAGCCGGACCTGACCGGTAAGCCTTTCGGCACGGCCGTCATGAGCTATCAGGCGAGCACGCTAATCGGCATCTGCGACAACAATGGCGCGGTGCACCTCAATCCGCCGCCGAACCGCGTATTCGAGGCCGGGGAAAAGGCCATCATCATTTCCGAGGACGACGCCTCGATCAAACTGGATGCTGGCAAGACGACTGTGGCGCAGAACATGATCCTTGCACCCGTAATCCACGAAAAGCAGGCGGAGCGCACATTGATCCTCGGCTGGAACCGCCGTGGTCCGATCATCGCGACCGAGCTTTCCCGTTATGTTGCGCCCGGTTCGCGCCTGACGATTGCGGCTCAAACGCCGAATTTCGAAAACGAAGTCTCGGCACTGGCGATCGACCGCAGCGTCATGACGGTCGAGGCCAGGTCCATCGACACAAGCCATCGCGGCACGTTGAACGACCTCGACATCCCGTCTTACGATCACGTCCTGGTGCTCGGTTACAGCGACACGATGGCGGCCCAGACCGCCGACACCCACACGCTGATCACCCTGCTGCAACTGCGCCAGATCGCCGAGCGCGCCGGCAAGCATATCAGCGTCGTCAGCGAAATGATCGACATCCGGAACCGCCAATTGGCGGAGGTCACACGGGCCGACGACTTCGTCGTCAGCAACAAGCTGGTCAGCCTGATGCTCGCGCAGGCCTCTGAGAATGCCTATATGGCCGCGATCTTCGGCGAACTGCTGGATGAGGCCGGCTCGGAGATCTACATGCGTCCGATGTCGGATTATGTTGCGATCGACAAGCCAGTGAACTTCTACACCGTCACGCTTTCGGCCCTGCGCCGTGGCGAGGTAGCGATCGGCTACCGCAAGCAGAATGACGCAGATGCCGATCTGCGCCGCCTCGGCGGCGTGGTGGTCAATCCACCCAAGGCGCTGATGATGCAGTTCAAACCGGAAGACATGGTCATCGTGCTGGCCGCAGAATGACCAAAGTCGAACAGCCGATGTCAGAAGGCCCGGATGCAGAAACAACGGCTCCGGGCCTTCTGAACAGACAAACCGGATGATCAGGCGGCCTTGGCCAGCATTCCGCCGACAAGGCGACCGAGCCGCTTGATGCCCTCGTCAATCATCTGCTCGTTGGCGCAGGAGAAAGACAGACGCAGCGTGTTGGCGCCCGAGCGGTCGGCAAAGAACGCCTGCCCGGGAACAAAGGCAACCTTTTCCGTCTCGACCGAAAGTGCCAGCAATTCGGCGCCATCTAGTCCCTCCGGCAAGGTCAGCCAGATGAACATGCCGCCTTCAGGTCGGGTCCAGCTGGTGCCGGCCGGCATATATCTGTCGAGGGCGGACAGCATGGCATCGCGCCTTGCGCCATAGGCTTTTCTGATCTTGGCGACCTGCGCATCGAAATGGCGTTCGGCGACATGGGCGATGACGATCTGGTTGATCGAGGACGAATGCAGATCGGCCGCCTGCTTCATCAGCACCAGCTTGCGAATGACCGTCGTCGACGCCACCACGAAACCGACGCGCAATCCCGGCGCCAGCGTCTTGGAGAAGCTGCCGCAATAGATCGTGCGGGTGTTCTCGATCAAGCCGCTGCGTTCGATGTCGAGAGCCAGGATCGGTGTCACAGCCTCCCCGTCATACCGCAGATGCTGGTAGGCAGCGTCCTCGATGACGGCAATATCGAGTTCATCGGCCAGAGCCAGCAGGCGCTTGCGCTCCTCAAGCGTCACCGTCTCCCCGGTTGGATTGGAGAAATCGGCAGAGAGATAGGCAAACTTGACCGCTCCACCATTGCCGTTCGCAGCTGCCGCGTAGCTCGCTGGCGTGCGGTTACCAAGGCTCAGCTGATCGTAAGTCGGTTCATAGGCGTTGAACGCCTGCAGGGCGCCCAGATAAGTTGGCCAGTTGACCAGGGCCGTATCGCCCGGCGACAGGAACAGCTTGCCGAGATAGTCCAGTGCCTGCTGCGAGCCGGATGTGATAAAGATATTGGCGATGCCGCAATCGATCCCCTGCCGGGCCATATCCGCCTTCAACCATTCGCGCAGCGGCCTATAACCTTCCGAAACCGAATATTGCAGGGCAACGCTCGCCTGTCCGCCGTTGAAAATGTCGGCATAAGCTTCGCTGAACGCCTCGTCCGGAAACAGCGCGGGATCCGGAATGCCGCCGGCAAACGATATGATCTCCGGCCGGTCGAGCAGCTTCAGCAGTTCACGGATTTCCGATGCGCGCATACGCGATGAGCGCGTAGCGAAAATATGATCCCAATTGAGCACGGCGTTTCCTCGGATGTTCTTCTTTGACACCCCACGAGACCACGAAAACCGAAATATGTCAACAATGCTGACCTATTCGCGAAAAACAGTTACAAGCAATTGAAATAAATGAATTTACGGGATTAAATCTGATGGATTTTCGGCCTGTTTCGCCCCATTCGAAACGCTAAAACGCAGATCCCGGAAGCCACGTCGGTGATCCCGGGATCTGCACAACAATATTCGCCAAAAGACGACCGGCATCTATGCCTTCAAGCCGCGTACATTTCTCTTTGTGTCTGCGCAACCGTTCCCGTCTTGAACTGCTGTACCAGTTGGAAAAGCCCGTTGACATCCCGCGATAGCGAATGGGCAGCAGCCGATGTTTCTTCCACCATGGCGGCGTTCTGCTGCGTCGACTGATCGATCTGGTTCACCGAACTGTTGATGTCCTTCAGCGATCCGGATTGCTCTTCGGACGCCTCGATGATCGCCCGGATGTTGACGGTAATGTCCTCGACCTGACCGGCGATCTGCTCGAGAGACAGTCCCGTCTGCCCGACGAGGTCGACGCCACGGCTGACCTGCGCCGCCGATGTACTGATCAACTGGCGGATCTCCTTGGCGGCACTGCCCGAGCGTTGCGCCAGTTCACGCACCTCCTGTGCAACGACCGCAAAGCCCTTGCCCGCCTCGCCCGCTCGCGCCGCTTCAACCCCGGCATTCAGCGCCAGAAGATTGGTCTGGAAGGCAATTTCGTCGATCACGCCGAGAATGCTGGAAATCTGTTTCGACGATTGCTCGATTTCACCCATTGCTCCAACGGCATCGCGGACCACGGCGCTGGACTTTTCTGCATTGGCTCGGGTTTGCTCGACCAGCTTTCCAACATTTGTGGCACGTTTGGTGGATTCAACCATGGTTGTGGTGATTTCTTCGAGCGCCGCGGCCGACTCCTCCACGGATGCAGCCTGCACCTCGGTTCGGCGCGCGAGTTGATTGGCAGCGTCTGAAATTTCTCCGGTGCTCGATGCGATCGACCGCGCATTCGTTGTCACGGTACAGATCGTTTGCTTCAGCCGCGTCAGCGCCTCGTTGAAGTCGTTCCGGACCTTTTCCATGGTCGGAACGAAAGGCTTGCCCAGGCTGCAGGTCAGATCACCATCTGCCAGACCACTCAGCGAGCCAGCAAGCTGTGCGATCGCGTCCATGCGTGCCGAGACGTCGGTGGCGAACTTGATGACCTTGTAGACCTTGCCGGACGAATCGAACACCGGGTTATAGCTAGCTTGGATCCACACATCACGGCCGTCCTTGGCGACGCGGCGAAACTCGTCGGAAAAGATCTCGCCGCTCGCCAACCGGCTCCAGAACACCTGGTAGTCCTTGGATTTCACATAGGACGGGTCGCAGAACATCTTATGATGTCGACCGACAATCTCCGAAAGGATGTAGCCGAGGCCTTTGCAGAAGTTCTCGTTCGCCGTCAGGATTGTGCCGTCTGGCAGAAACTCGATGACTGCCTGTGACGCCGACAATGCCTTAAGCTTTGCATCGTCCTCCAGAGAACGAATTTTTGCCGCGGTGATGTCGGTGGCGTATTTGACAACCTTGTAGGGTTTTCCACCCCTCATCAACGGGTTGTACGACGCCTCGATCCATACCTCGCGCCCGCCCTTTGCGATGCGGCGATACTGCCGGCGATCGAACTTGCCACTGCGCAACTGCTGCCAGAAAGACGAATAGTCTGGCGAGGCTGCATCAATCGGATCGACGAACATCCGGTGATGCTGTCCCTTGATCTCGGAAAGAGCGTAGCCCATCGCCACGCAGAAATTTTCGTTGGCAGTCAGGATCATACCATCCAGATCGAACTCGATCACCGCCTGTGAACGCCTCAACGCTTCAGATTCTGCAAGAGAGTCCCTCATGTTTCCCAGTATCGGCATGCAACATCCCCCTCGCGTCCAACCGACGCAAATGGCGAAACACCACGATCCGCACACCGATAAAGTGTAGAAACGGTTGGTTTACAAAGCACTAATATTCTTGAAAACGACACAAATTGGAACAATTACTTTAGGGAGCGCTAAATCACGCAAAAGTAAGCGCTAACATCGCCATGCAGCCGGAATAATGTTCGAGGAACAAACCGACTTATGAGCCTTGGGCCTGATGTTTTTTTTGCGCAACGTCAATTGTGCGGGCACAAAGTTGGACCGTGACCAATAAAAAAACCGGGAGCCTTGAGGCCCCCGGCTGTTTTTAGGAGCAAGACCGGCGAACACAGTCCGCCGGAAACGCGCCGATTAGTTCTTGGCCTTGTCAACCAGCTGGTTCTTGGCGATCCACGGCATCATCGCACGCAACTTGGTTCCGACTTCCTCGATCTGGTGGCTGTCGTTCATGCGGCGGATACCCTTGAAGCGGGCAGCGCCTGCACGATATTCCTGCATCCAGTCCGAGGTGAACTTGCCGGTCTGGATGTCGGTCAGGACGCGCTTCATTTCAGCCTTGGTTTCAGCCGTGATGATGCGCGGGCCGGTGACGTATTCGCCCCATTCCGCCGTGTTGGAGATCGAGTAGTTCATGTTGGCGATGCCGCCTTCATAGATCAGGTCGACGATCAGCTTCACTTCGTGCAGGCATTCGAAATAGGCCATTTCCGGCGCATATCCACCTTCGACCAGCGTTTCGAAGCCGGCGCGGATCAGCTCGACGAGACCGCCGCACAGAACGACCTGCTCGCCGAACAGATCGGTTTCGCACTCTTCCTTGAACGAGGTTTCGATGATGCCCGAACGGCCGCCGCCAACGCCACAGGCGTAGGAAAGCGCGAGTTCAAGCGCGTTGCCCGAAGCGTTCTGATGAATGGCCACGAGGCAAGGAACGCCGCCGCCCTTCTGGTATTCGCCGCGAACCGTATGGCCCGGGCCCTTCGGCGCGATCATGACGACATCGACCGAATCCTTGGGCTCGATCAGGCCGAAATGCACGTTCAGACCATGGGCAAATGCGATAGCCGCGCCGTCACGGATATTGCCGGCGATGTCGTCCTTGTAGATATCGGCCTGCAGTTCGTCCGGGGTCGCCATCATCATTAGATCGGCCCATGCGGCAGCTTCAGCGACCGTCATGACCTTGAAGCCGTCGGCCTCTGCCTTTTTGATGGTCTTCGAGCCTGCCTTGAGGGCGATGACCAGGTTCTGGGCACCCGAATCCTTCAGGTTCAGCGCATGCGCGCGACCCTGCGAACCGTAACCGATGATGGCAACCTTCTTCGCCTTGATGAGGTTCAAGTCTGCATCACGATCGTAATAGACGCGCATATTCGTAATCCTTCCCTATGCTTTTCAGTTGTGGTGAATGTTATTGATCGGCGCGCCGGGCCGGGATGCCCCGTCCAGACCCGCCAAAACCCTGTCCGTGCCATAGAGCATCAGAAAGGCGTGAACCGCCTTAGAAGCCCTCGACCCGAAACTTGTCGTCTGCGGCATATCGCCGAGCAGCATGCGAACGTGCAGATCGCTGACGATAAGACCGTAAAGCGTGCGATAGGCTTCCTCGCCATCGTTGAAGCGCAGCAACCCGTCGCGCTGCCCGGCCTCAATCAACGCCCGCGCCCGACGATCGATCTGCCGCCGGCCACGTTCCAGGAGAAGCGTGCCGAACTTGGATCCATCACGGCTCGACTGGCCGATGGCAAGACGATTGAGCGCCAGTGACACATCGCCTGCCAGCACTTCCAGCAGATCCTTGGCGAAGATTTCGAGATGATCCGTGAGACTGGCAGCGGTCAGGCGCTCGCCCGGCCGCTCAAATGTGCGAACCTTGCTGGCCTGGTACGAAATCATCGCCGACAGCAGGCCGTCGCGGTCGCCAAACCATTTGTACAGGCTTTCCTTCGAGCAATTGGCAGCGCGGGCCAGCCCGGCCGTCGTGACGGCCTTGTCGCCACCTTCCACCAACAAACGCAGCGCCTCTGCCAAAACGGCGTTCTGGCGGGGAGTGAATTCGGTGTTTTGACTTGTGTCGCTCGACATGGGGCCTCCGAGTACCGTACGGTACGGTTCTTCAGCTTTATGAACCGGCGTTCGTTCCCGGTCAAGGCCCGTCATGATATTTTTATGAGCATCCGCGGCAGCTTCTGCAAACGTTTTGTGCATTCAGACGATCGGGCCGAAAGGCACCCCACCGTGACCTCCATCATGGTCACAAATGGGTGAATGACGCACAAATAACAATTATATTTTATAATTAATTTCGCTTGCTTATAATCTATATATATCTGTTTTTATTGCATTTATTAATTTTGTCCGCAGCAATTTTTTCGGATTTAGCCGAACCGATAGGTTCGATTGCGCGCAACACGGTATTGATTTTCGCAAGCGGCAACGCCACATCAGGCGTATCGAACGAGACACGTCGATCCGAATAAATCAGGAGCAAGACTATGAAAACTATCGTTGCAACAGCACTCATTGCCACACTCGCAGGCGCATCTGCAGCCTTCGCGCTGGAACCTATCCCTGGCTCAATCACCTACGCCGGCAAGCAAGCCAACATCGTCAAGGCGCCTGCAGGATCGACCCTGTTCCACAATTTCAATTTCAAAGGCGACAAGATTCGCGAAGTCTACAAGGTCAACGCTGACCACACCGTAACTTTGGTCCAGCGCGGCATCATCAACGACTGATCGACCGCCGCCCCATCAGCGGGTTTCGCTGGCCATTGACGCAATCCATGGATGCATTAATGACGGCGACACCATCAAAGGATTGCATATGAAGACCACCATTTTGGCCACCCTTCTGCTTGCCTCCCTGTCCGGCACCGCCGCACGGGCCGACGTCCAGCCGATCGAAGGTTCGATCACGTACAATGGCAAGACCGTTCATCTGGAAAAAGCGCCGGTAGGCAGTACCTTCTTCCACACCTTCATCGGCCCGAATGGCCGCTACGTTCGCGAAGTGTACAAGGTGAACGCCGACAGATCGGCGACGCTTGTGTCTCGCGCCACCTCAGGCTCGCACTGATCTCAGATGCCTGTCCTCGCCATAAAGCCCCGAAGTGAAAGCTCCGGGGCTTTATGACGCCAGCTGACGCGCAACCATGACCGGGTTCGCCGAACCGACATTCTCGGTTGGCGCCGCCTGACACAACAAAGGTCAGATCTTCTGGCCGCAGGCGCGACAGAAACGGCGGACGGTTTCTGCCATTCCATATTCCAGCGCATCTGCCGTCAGGCCATGGCCGATCGAGACCTCGGCCAGCGCCGGAATGCGCTTGACCAGTGCCGGCAAGTTCGCAACCGTGAGGTCGTGCCCGGCATTGACGGCAAGACCGACAGCGATGGCTGCATCGGCCGTTGCCCCGAGCAATGCGATTTGGCGCTGCGCGGCTTCAGGATTGTCAAAACAGCCACCGTAGGGACCTGTATAAAGCTCCACGCGTTCGGCGCCCGTCGCCTTGGCCAGAGCCATTGTATCGCTCTGCCCATCACCGTCGACGAACAGCGAGACCCGCATTCCTTTGGCACGAAGCCGCGCAACAATTCTCTTCAGGTCGTCGCCATGAGCGACGAGATCCCAGCCGTGGTCAGACGTCGCCTGTGTTGGATCATCCGGCACAAGGGTAACCTGTTCCGGCTGGATGGCTTCGCAAAGCGCGAGGAAATCCTCGGTCGGGTAGCCTTCGATATTGAACTCCGACCCATGGAACTCGTCATCGATCAAGGCGCGCAGCGATGGCAGGTCGGTGAACCGAATGTGCCTTTGATCCGGTCGCGGATGCACCGTCAGTCCACTCGCCCCCGCTTGTAGGGCGATACGCCCCAGATCCACAACGCTCGGCCAAGGTAAATCCCGGCGGTTGCGAAGCATGGCGATGGCGTTGAGATTGACGGAAAGCTTGGTCGGCATTCGATCTTTTCCAAAGGTCTGAAACGTAGTCGCATCCATAGGCCAACATCGACAGGAAAACCAACGAGAATCGCAGATGAACCGATCGAACCAATTGATGGATGTGCCGCACGCGTTTCGCGAGCACCACAGACTTTGGGGTATTGACGCAATGCCATTATAGATTAGTCAGATTAAAGCGTGTGACGAAACGCACAAACTGTCTGCCCAACGCACTATCCATTCGCGCAGCATCCGGCTTGTCAGAGAATGGTCAAACCATCCATGGGGAAACAATGACCGTCGAGCAACGGACCGACCGTGACGAGATCAGTCAGGCCTTGCGGACAATTCTCGCCAGCCAGACATTCTCCCGCTCTGAACGGTTGCGGTCTTTCTTGAAGTTTGTCGTCGAAATGGAACAGCTTGGCCGTGGGCACCAGCTGAAGGGGTATACGATCGGCATCGATGTCTTCAGCCGCGACGAAGCGTTCGATCCGGGAACGGATCCCTTGGTTCGCGTCCAGGCTGGCAAGCTCAGGCGCCTGCTCAATCAGTTCTATGCCGATGAAGGACGCAACCAGCAGGTCCGCATCCGGATTCCGATCGGGGGCTATGTGCCGATCTACGAGCGCGCTCCACCTATCCGCCGCCATGCCGATGACGCAAACAACACCCCAGATCAGACGACACTGCCGAGCATGCATGCGCATGCCCTGCAATCCGGTGTGAAGCTGTATGTCGCCCGTGATATGCCCCGCCTGTTCTTTGAAGTCGCGCCTTGCAGCGACAGGCGCGGCGACATTTTCTGCAATGCCGTGCGCTTGTGGGCGGATCGGCTCTGGGGCGTCTCGCTGGCGTCCATTGCTGACACGCCGGACAATCTGTCAGGCCATTCGGCGGACCTCTGTTTCGCTCTGGCGGTCAAGGCAAACCAGCAGGATACGCTCCAGATCAGCCTGCGGCACCTCGCCTCCGGTCGAACGTTCGCCGAGGAAGCCCATTCCTGTGCCGCATCCGCCACTATCCTACAGCTCGGCACGCTGGCCAACCAGTACACTGGCGCAACCCTGACAATTCCTGGACATCTTTACCAATTTTGCCACGCGAATGATCTCTCAAGCCCGATCATGCAATGCCTTGATGCAACCTATCGCTACGCCCTGCAGCGCACGGACGATGCCTATCGCCTCGCCAAGAGCCATCAGCAACGTTGGGCTGGGCTCAATACAGAGCATGACATCGTGACGGAAATTCCAAAGCTGCTGGCGCTCGCCGCGTTTCATGGCTGACCGGTTCGGCCCCACAAGCCGCATCGCTGGTGCGCGAAACGCGTGCAGGCCTGCTTCACCAAGCGTTACAAAGGCAGAGACTTATTTATTTCGACGAAAAGTAATATAAATATAGCGTCAGCATGACGAACAGAGGTCACGAAGAACCCGGTGGGAGGCAAACCAAGCTGCAGGAAACCATTCAAGGATAGCAGACGAGTGACACGCTGGGGGCGGGAGGAGTCATGGCGAACGGTCCGAAACATCTGCATAAAATCGAAAAATCGACCACTCGAATACAGGATGATCGCATCGTCCTGCCCGATATTGTATTGCCACCCGAGACGCCATCAGAGCTCGTGGCAATCGCCGACATGGCCGAGCTTTTCGGCATCACCCATCGAACGCTTCATTTTTACGAAGAAAAGGGCCTGATCGGTGCCAGCCGGATCGGCCTGATGCGGGTCTACGGACAAACCGATGTTGCCCGTATGGCCGTTATCAACACGTGCCGCGAAGTCGGCATGCCAATCTCGGTCATTCAGGATCTGTTCGAGCATTTGACGACCGCCCAGTCAAAAGCGGAGGCGAATGGGTTGCTGGAGGAAGCGCTGATGACGCGGCGTCGCGAATTGACCGCCAGCCTCTCGACCATTCACCGGCAGATGCAGCAGGTGAACGCGCTCTTGGCCAATGAGGACACAGCGCTCTCGGGACGAAGTACCCTAAAACGCCAGAATGCAGACCTGTCTGATGTTGAGCATCGTTGCCTGCAATTGATGGCCGAAGGCTATACGACAAGCCGGATCGCCAAAACTTTCGAATTGAAGATTGACGAGGTAACCGCAATTGAAAATGGGCTGATCGAAAAAATCGGCGCCCACAATCGCTTTCAGGCAATCGCCAAGGCCGTTCTGCTTGGAATGATCGCCAGCTGACCGTAACGAGACGACAACGGGGACATCACCTATCGAACGATGGTGAGCGTCTCTGCGGCACGGGTCACCGCAGTATAGAGCCAGCGTTCGCGCGTGTCTCGAAACGCCCAGCTCTCATCGAACAGCACGACATTGTTCCACTGCGAACCCTGGGCCTTATGCACCGTCAGTGCATAACCGTAATCGAATTCGTCGTACCGTTTGCGCGTCGCCCAAGGCACCTCGGTCTCGATGTCCTCGAAGGCCGCCTTCAGCAGCTTGATCTTGGCCGCCCCGCGATCCATGTCGTCGTCTTCCGGCTTGACCAGGAGATTGATGCCCGGTTTGACCGTTTCCCGAGACGAGGTCATCACCTGCCAGAGCGAACCGTTGAGCAGCCCCTTGACCTGATCATTGCGCAGGCAGACCAGCTTGTCGCCGGCTTGCGGATGTTCGACGGTGAAGCCCTTCAACTCGCGCAGGCGCTTGTTGTAGCGGCGGCGTGTCTTGTTGGTCCCGACCAGAACCTGGTCCGCCTCCAGCACCAGTTCCTGGTTGACTTCGTTCTTCGAGATGACCCGCGCAGTCGAGCCGTAGTCGCCGTACATGATCTCCTTGCCTTCGCGGATATGCATGGCAAGCTGAATGATCGGATTGTCGCGCGCCTGGCGGTGGATATCCGTCAGTAGATAGTCTGGCTCCTGTTCGGTGAAGTACCCCCCACCGGATACGGGCGGCAACTGTCCGGGATCGCCAAGCACGAGAATAGGCGTGCCGAAGCTCATCAGGTCGCGACCGAGCTGCTCATCGACCATGGAGCATTCGTCGATGACGATCATTGCCGCCTTGGCGAGCGGGCTCTGCCGGTTGATCGAGAACATCGGCGCGATCGAAGTCTTGCCGGTCTCCTCGTCCTCGACAGCCTCTTCGCCGCGCGGCCGATAGATCAACGAATGGATGGTCCGGGCATTGGATGCGCCGCGCGACCGCAACACCTGCGCCGCCTTGCCGGTAAAGGCGGCGAACAGCACATCGCCGTCGACATGCTCTGCGAAATGTTTCGCAAGCGTCGTCTTGCCGGTCCCGGCATAGCCGAAGAGCCGGAAGACCGGCGACTTGCCCTCTTTCAGCCATTTGGAAACGGCCTTCAGGGCTTCATCTTGTTGCGGGGCAAATTGCATGGCCTAGGCATGCGCGGATTCGAGCCTTGATTGCAAGCCAAAAGGCCGGCTAACCAGAACAAAGAGTGGACATCAGACGGCCAGCGGGTCGTTTGCCAACTGGATCGGGCTGCCATGCGGTGTCGCTTCCGCAGCGCGCTGCCAACTCTTCTGTAGCGCCAGAACCCTGTCGCCATCGGCAACGCCCTTTTCGACCAACAGCGTCGTCAATGCAGCAACCCACGCGTCGAAATAATCGGAACCGTCCGCCACCCGCCCCGGTTTGTGCACCTCGCGCGAAAGGCTCTGCGCCCATTCGCTCCATTCGAAAAGTCCGCGCTCATGCAGGTGCACGGTCAGCGCGAATGCCTGCGCGTGCCACGGTTCGCCAAAGACCGGATCGCCTTCGGCCGATTTCGGCAGACCCGGAGATTGCGCCACAGGCGACGGGGTTTTACATGCGCTCAAGATAGCTCTCCCACGCATCGATGGAAATCGTCAGGGAAGGATCTGCCCCCTCACCCCAGATCTCGTCACCGGTAAAGACGACCGTGTAGACCCATTGCGGATTTTCGCCGTTGCCATGCGCGTTGTCGTCCGGGAAAACGAATCCGCCCTGCACGGCTTCGACAACGCCGCGCTTGGCGCGGGCATAGCGCGGCAAGCGCGTGTGGCCGAGCGGATGGAAATTCTTCGTCCTGACCTGATCCCCAACGGCAAACCTCGCGGCCTTCTGAACCGGACGGTCGCATGGTCCACCCTTGGCCAGCACGCTTTCGACCATATCCGCCTTCAGCACGCGTTTTGGCCGGGCGCCCTGCGCGATATGCTGCCCCGACGCCAACTCCTCCCGACTGGCAAACCCATGCCGCTCCAGCAGTGTGTCGACACCCCGGATCCAGATTTCGTAATAGCTTGCGGCGAGATATTCGGCTGGAGGGATGCTTTCCCGCGCATGCCGGCTTTCATCGATGGTCCATGCACCGAAGGCACCGCAGGACAGCGTGATGCCAAGTGCGCGCTTTTCCCATTCGGCGTGAAAATAAGGTTCGTCTCGCTCAGGCGCGATCGGGCCGAACCCCATCTGGCCGCCGAGATCATGCGGACCGTTCATCGGATATCCTCCGGCGCAAGCGCAAGACCTGTTCCGATCATTGCATCGCGGGTGACGAGATCAGCCAGTTGCTCTTCGCTGAAGCCCTCCGTGCCGACCGGCCGCAAGGGCACCACCAGGTATCGCAGTTCCGCTGTCGAATCCCAGACACGAATTTTGATGCCCTCCGGCAGGGCGACTCCGAACTCTTCCAACACGCCGCGAGGATCGATCACCGCGCGCGACCGATAGGCCGGCGCCTTGTACCACACCGGCGGAAGTCCAAGCACCGCCCACGGATAGCAGGAGCACAGCGTGCAGACGACCATGTTGTGGGTCTCTAGTGTATTGAACACGGCGCGCATGTGCTCGCCTTGCCGACCGGCGAAACCCAGACTGGCGATGGCCGCGGTCGCATCGGATTTCAGCCACGCTGCAAAGGCCGGATCGCTCCACGCTTTCGCCACGACCTTGGCGCCGTTGCGTGGCCCGACCTTCGTTTCATACGTATCGACAATCGCGTCGATCGCGGCGGGATCAATCAATCCCTTGTCCGTTAGCAAGGTCTCCAGCGCCTTTACCCGCGCCTGCATGTCCGAATACTGATTGTCATGGTGATGATCATGCGCGTGAGGATCGCCATGCGCACCACGGTCGTGGGTATGGTTGTGATCATGAACCAAGAGCGTGCCCCCCAGGCAATTCTGCAAACAGTTTTAAGCTGCGGTCTCCTGCCACCATCAAAAGGCGGCGACGGCATTCCATCGTCATTTCAACATGGGCCAGAGACTGAGAACCAGCAAGATGGCCATGGTAATATTGAACCACTTGAGCCGCACGGGGACGGACAGCCACTCGCGTAGCGCCGAGCCGAAGCCTGCCCAGGTAGAAACGCTCGGCACATTAACCGCGGCAAAGACCAGCGCGACAATCGCCACCGTCAGGGCATAATTTTGCGGATCGGGATAGACCGCCATGGCCGTGACGGCCATGACCCAGGCCTTCGGATTGACCCATTGGAAGGCGGCAGCTCCAAAGAAGGTCATCGGGCTCGCCTTTACCTCGCCCTGCCCCAGTGAACGGGAGGTCCCGATCTTCCAGGCGATCCAGACCAGATAGACACCGCCGGCGATTTTCAGGCCGGTATAGGCGAGTGGCACAGTCGCAAGCACAGCGCCCAAACCCAGCCCCACACCAAGCAGCAGAGACAGGAAACCGGCACCGATCCCGAACATATGCGGTATGGTGCGACGAAAGCCGAAATTCACGCCAGACGCAAACAGCATCATATTGTTGGGACCTGGCGTGATCGATGTCGAAAAGGCAAACAGGATCAACGCCAGCAGCGTGTCGACAGACATGGATATCCTCCCGGTCATTTTTTAGGTCAGCATACCTGTCCAAACGCCTGGCGTCAGCCGGTCACTTGTCTCCGTGACACGATCAGTGGCCGGTGGCCCTATCCTTGCCAGCCTTGATATCACTGCTATCCTGATCTGCAAATCGAGGAGCTGTCCCATGCACGACTCTATCGCGACAATCACGTTACCGGGTGGACTGCACGTTCCGACAATCGGTCTCGGCACCTGGATGATGGGCGAGCACAAGCGCCACATGCCGGCGGAAATCGATGCTGTTCGCCATGCTCTCGACCTCGGCATGACCCTCATCGACACCGCCGAAATGTATGCCGATGGCGCCTCCGAAACGGTTGTCGGCAAAGCGCTGAAGGATCGCCGCGGAGAGGCGTTTGTCGTCTCCAAGGTTCTGCCGTGGAATGCCAGCCTCGACGGCACGATCGCAGCCTGCGACCGCAGCCTTCAACGCCTCGGCACCGACTATCTTGATCTCTACTTGTTGCACTGGCGCGGTGAACATCCACTGGCCGATACGGTCGCGGCCCTCGAAACGCTGAAGGCAAGCGGTAAAATCAGGTCATGGGGCGTTTCCAACTTCGATACCGAAGACATGGAGGAACTCTTCAGTGTGCCTGATGGCAAGAACTGTGCAGTCAATCAGGTACTCTACAATCTGTCCCGCCGTGGCATCGAATATGACCTCCTGCCCTGGTGCCAGGAGCGCCATATCCCGATCATGGCCTATTCTCCGATCGAACAGGGCCGACTGCTTGAACATCCCGAGCTCATTCATATCGCCAAGGCCTATCAGGCCACGCCGGCGCAGGTTGCCCTTGCCTTTCTCTTGGAACGCGACAACGTCATCCCGATCCCGAAGACCGTCAACCTGAACCGTCTGCGGGAAAATCGCGATGCCGTCGATCTGGACATCACCGACGAAGATCTCGACCGACTGGATGCAGCCTTCCCGCCGCCGTCTCGCAAGGTGCCGCTCGAAATGCTGTGATCAACACTGGCTTGCCGAAGATCGCCGTATCGCCAGCAATGCCTACATCTTTACGGAAGACAAAAAGAAAATTAGGACATTCCCTAATTTTATTTTTCTGAGCCGGGCGGAAGCAGTGTCGATGATGAGCAAGAAGCAGAAGAAAGATGTCGCAGTCGACATCATGGATCGGGCCTCCCAGCGTATTTTCAATGCGCTGGCGTCGGAACCGCGCCGGATGATCCTCGTCCATCTGGCGGGCTCGAGCCTGACGGCCGGCGAGATCTCGTCCCGCTTCGACATGGCAAAACCCTCGATCTCCCAGCATTTGGCAATTCTCGAGAATGCCGGCCTGATCGAGGGCGACAAGCGTGGTCAGTTCATCCACTACAGCCTCGTACCAGAACAGCTGCGCAAGAGCATCCTGAGCTTTGTCGAGCATGTGAGCCCAGTGACGCACCTCGAAAAGCCAGAGACAACAAAAGCAGCAGACAAAAAGCCAACCACCTCCGCTGAGAAAAAAGCGAAGAAACAGGAGAAGAAAGCATCGATCGAGGCGAAGGAGAAGAAGCCGGGCAAGCAAGAAAAGGCGGCCTCACAACAGATGGGCCTTCTCGACCTGTTCGCATCTCTCGACTGAGCCAAAACCGGTCAAACGAAAAACGGGCGACCAGAGGCCGCCCGCTTTAGACTACATTACATTAGATCGGCAGGCCTACATACCCTGCGACCCACGGTTCATCGCGGCAATCCCGGTGCGGCAGATCTCGTTCAGGCCAAGCGGCTTCATGATCGCGACAAACTGATCGATCTTCGACGATTTGCCGGTGATTTCGAAGATGAAATGTTCAACCGTCGCATCAACCACTTTCGCATGGAAAGCATCGGCCAAGCGCAGGGTTTCTGCCCGCATTTCGCCGGAAGACACCACCTTGACCAGCGCCACTTCACGCTCGATCGGCCGTTCCTGGCCAAGCTCGCGCGCCCGCACCGTCAGGTCGAGAACCCGGTGCACCGGCACGATACGCTCAAGCTGCGCCTTGATCTGCTCGAGCACGCTCGGCGTGCCGCGCGTCACAATGGTGATCCGCGACAGATGTGCCTCATGCTCGGTTTCCGAAACCGTCAGGCTTTCGATGTTGTAGCCGCGGCCGGAAAACAGGCCGATGACCCGGGCAAGCACGCCCGGCTCGTTGTCGACCAGAACCGAGAGCGTATGGCTCTCGACCGCTGCGGTTTCCTTGGAGATGAAATAGGCCGAACCGGTCGGCTGAAGCTGTGCACTCATGGTCTTCAATCCTTCGGTTAAACGAGCTGGCGGCCCTTGGCATCGATCGCGTTGGCGACAGCTTCATCGGTCGCCTCGTCCGGCAGCAACATCTCGTTATGCGCCTTGCCCGACGGGATCATCGGGAAGCAATTGGCGAGATTGGCCACACGGCAGTCGAAGATCACCGGCTTGTTGACCGAAATCATTTCGTTGATCTTGTCATCCAGTTCATCCGGCTTTTCGCAACGCAGCCCAACAGCGCCATAGGCTTCCGCCAGCTTGACGAAGTCCGGCATCGCCTCCGTGTAGGAATTCGACAGGCGATTGCCATGCAGCAGCTGCTGCCACTGGCGCACCATGCCCATGTACTGGTTGTTCAGGATGAACACCTTGACCGGCAGTTCATGCTGGATGGCGCAGGACATTTCCTGGATGCACATCTGGATCGAGGCGTCGCCGGCAACATCGATGACCAGCGCGTCGCGATGTGCGACCTGGACGCCGATGGCGGCCGGCAGGCCGTAGCCCATGGTGCCGAGACCACCCGACGTCATCCAGCGGTTCGGCTGTTCGAAGCCGATATACTGTGCCGCCCACATCTGGTGCTGACCGACTTCGGTCGTGATGTAGGTGTCGCGATGCTTGGTCAGCTCATAGAGCCGCTGCAGCGCATATTGCGGCATGATGACGTCCTTGGACGGCGTATAGGCGAAGGAATTACGCGCCCGCCACTTGGTGATGCTTTCCTTCCACTCGCCCGTCTGCGCCGTATCAGGCTTCTTCGGCAGGGCGCGCCAGGCGCGAACCATGTCTTCCAGAACGCTGCCGACATCGCCGGTGATCGGCACGTCGACGCGGACATTCTTGTTGATCGAGGACGGATCGATGTCGATATGGATCTTCTTCGAGTTCGGCGAAAACGCATTCAAGCGGCCGGTGATCCGGTCGTCAAAGCGGGCGCCGATGCAGACCATGACATCGCAGTCATGCATCGCCATGTTCGCTTCATAGGAACCATGCATGCCGAGCATGCCGAGCCAGTTCTTGCCCGATGCCGGATAGCAGCCCAGACCCATCAGCGTCGAAGTGATCGGGAAATCGGTGAGACCGACCAGTTCCCGCAGCAGCTTGGTGGCTTCCGGCCCGGAATTGACCACACCACCGCCCGAATAGATGATCGGACGACGGGCATTGGCCATCAGTTCGACGGCGGCATGGATAGCGCGCTGGTCGCCCTGCAGTTTCGGCTGATAGCTGCTGGCCGGCTTGTGCGCTTCCGGCGGCGTATAGGTGCCGGTGGCAAACTGGATGTCCTTCGGAACATCGACCAGAACCGGACCCGGCCGGCCGGACTGGGCAATCCGGAAGGCTTCATGGATGATGCCGGCGAGCTGGTTGACGTCCTTGACCAGCCAGTTGTGCTTGGTGCACGGGCGGGTGATGCCGACGGTGTCGCATTCCTGGAAGGCGTCCGAGCCGATCAGCGCAGTCGGAACCTGGCCGGAAATGCAGACGAGCGGAACGCTGTCCATCAGGGCATCCTGCAGCGGCGTCACGGCATTGGTGGCGCCCGGGCCGGACGTGACCAGCAACACACCGACCTTGCCGGTCGAACGCGCATAGCCTTCCGCCGCATGGCCGGCACCCTGCTCATGCCGCACGAGAATGTGCTGGATGTCGTCCTGCTGGAAGATCTCGTCATAGATCGGAAGCACGGCGCCGCCGGGATAACCGAAGATATGTTCGACACCATTGTCTTTCAGCGCGCGCAGAACGATTTCGGCGCCGGTCATCTGATTGTCTTTACCCGTCATGCTGTGTTTCCATCTGCCTTCTGGATTTTCTAGGGCTGATACCCCGGTTTTGGGCATAAAAAAAGGCCCCTTGAGGAGCCTGTCATCTAGCGCATGGGTGGCTATCGCCGGATGGTTACACCATCCTGCCCATGCGCCGTCCCACCACGATAAGTACGTTTGCGTTTTTCATGGCCGAAGTGTTAGCTACAAACGATCTAAGCGTCAACGCATCATTGATCAATATTTACGCCCTTTGGCGCACTTTTATTGCGCAGGTGATCCGGCAAGGCCAACAGGACCAGCCCTATACGAAGTCTTAAGCCGTTCGCGGATAGGCTCCCGCCCAACTGGGAGTATTTTCTTGTTGAACGATGATCTTCACAAGTCTGGCGCTGCCGCAGAACAAGACCGCCGCGATGTCATGCGGCCTGGCAACCGGATGCTCGGGCGCGTCGTCGCCTGCAACGGCGCACGCGCGACCATTGCAGCCGTCGCAGAAGACGGCGGAACTGACCTGACCGAACTCTGGTCCGTCGGTCGATTGATTTCGATCACCGTCGGCAAGAACCGCGTCGTGGCGCTCGCCTATTCGATGCAGACCGGCTCGAAGAATTGGGGCGAAGGCGAGGACAACTATTTCCTCATCGAAGTAGAACTTCTCGGCGAGGTCCATGTCGGCGACGATGGATCCGAGGTTTTCTCGACCGGCATCTCGCGTTATCCCTATCTCGGCGCCATCGCGCATCGCATCCGTGCAGCCGACCTTTTGCGCATCTACGACACCCGTCAGGGTGACACTTGCGTCATCGGCAAGCTCACCCAGGATGAGACGATCGACGCCGCCATCCATATTCCGTCCATGCTGTCGAAACACTTTGCGGTTGTCGGCTCGACGGGGGTGGGCAAATCGACTGCCGTTTCGCTTCTCCTGCGCAAGGCGATCGAAAGCGACCCGAAGCTGCGGGTGTTGATCCTCGACCCGCACAACGAGTTTGCTGCGGCGTTCCCCGATCATGCCGTGGTCATCGACACCGACACCCTGGACTTGCCTTTCTGGTTGATGCGGCTGGAAGAGTTTGCCGAGGTCCTGTTCCGTGGCCGGCCGCCGGTTCCAGAAGAACTCGATATCCTGCGTGACCTGATGCCGGAGGCCAAGCGCGCCTTCCGCGGCAACGAGTCCGCCCTGATGCGTCGTGCATCGGACAAAAGCTCGATGACAGCCGACACGCCGGTGCCCTACCGCATCGCTGACCTGATGGCCTTGATCGACGAACGCATCGGCCGCCTCGAAGGACGGGGCGAAAAGCCATTCCTAAGGGCGCTCAAGATGCGCATCATGTCGGCGATCAACGATCCGCGATACCATTTCATGTTCTCCAGCAACACGATCAGCGACACGATCATGGAGACCATCGCCCATATCTTCCGCATTCCCGGCGACGACCGCCCGATCTCGACCTTCCAGCTCGCCGGCATCCCGTCTGAGGTGGTCAACTCGGTCGCCTCGGTTCTCTGCCGCATGGCGTTCGAGCTCGCACTCTGGTCGAATGGCGCGATCCATATGCTGGTCGTCTGCGAAGAGGCCCATCGTTATGTGCCGGCGGACCAGAGCCTCGGCTTCATTCCAACCCGCCAGGCCATTGCCCGCATCGCCAAGGAAGGCCGGAAATACGGCGTCTCGCTCGGCATCATCACCCAGCGCCCCGGTGAACTGGACCAGACCATTCTGTCGCAGTGTTCGACGCTGTTTGCCATGCGGCTCTCCAACGATCGTGACCAGGAGATCATTCGATCGGCGATTCCGGACAGCTCGATCTCAACGACAAGCTTCATTTCCTCGATCGGCAATGGCGAAGCCATCGCTTTTGGGGAAGCCATTGCCGTGCCAATGCGCATGCGTTTTTCGCGCGTCGATACCAGCCATCTACCGAAGGCCAATGGCGCAACGGCCAAGAGTTCGGAAGAATCACCCGATACCGTCGATCTACGCTCGATTGTCGGCCGCATGCGCGCCATCGCTGCACCGGATATCTCGGCATTCCAGCAGAGCTTCGACGCCACCATGCTTGGCAGCCGTACTGGCGATCCGACGGGCATTTACGACGATGAAGAGCTCGACGACTATGGCGATGACGACTATTCCGCACCGGGTTTTGCCGGCAGCGATCGGCCGCCATCGAACACGACGACATCCTACGAACCCTCGCCATTCCGTCATGCCCTGCCGGCAGCCGAAACACCCACCATCGAGCCCTACCGACCCGACATGCTGCCACGCAATCCGGCGGGCGAGGATCCCAGCCGCTACCGACCTGAACCTCTGGCCCCTCCGCCAGCCTTCACCAGAGAGCCGGCAGCAGTGGCTCCAGGCTTCGGCACTTCTACCTTGCGACGTGAGGGTGGCCCATCACTTCGAGAAAGCATCCTGAAAAGACCGCTCTCCAGTCTTTACAAGAAGGATTGAAGCCTGGGGGGATTGGGGGCGGATGGGTACCACTCACGGATCAGGCCGGGTGTTGCTGCTTCGGATCGATCCTGAGCCAACGATCGTCCATCTGGTTGCGGAACCAGGTCATTTGCCGTTTGGCATATTGGCGGGTGGAAGCAGAGGCGAGTTCGACAACTGCGTCCCGGCTGATCTTGCCCGCCAGCATATCGGCGATCTGGCTGACACCGATCGCCTTCATCGCCGGCATCTCCGGTGACAGATCTTGCGCGAGCAGAGCCTGCACCTCGTCGACCGCCCCCTGATCCATCATCATCGAAAAACGCCGATTGATCCGCTCATGCAGGGTGGCGCGCTCGGGCAGGACGACGAATTTCTCCGCCCGCGCCGGATCGACGATCATCGGACCGGCCCTGCCCTGAAAACTTGCGATCGATTGGCCTGTCGCTTCCAGCACTTCAAGCGCCCTGACGATACGCTGTCCGTCCTGTGGCTTAAGTTTTTCCGCCACAGCCGGATCGCGGCCGGACAGTTCGGCGTGCAGCGCCTCTGCACCCTCATCGATCGCCCGCTGGCGCAGGGCGTCCCGAATGCCCGCCGGAATAGTCGGCATATCCGAAAGTCCGCCGGTCAGAGCTTTGAAATAAAGCCCTGTGCCGCCGATGATCACCGGCATACGACCAATAGCTTTCAGGTCTTGAACGACGATCTCGATTTCCCGCAACCAGTCTCCGGTCGAATAGCGGGCTGACGCCGGCACATGACCATAGAGCCTGTGCGGCACGCCCCCCATTTCCGCCTCGCTCGGCCGCGCAGTCACCACACGCAAGGTATCGTAGACCTGCATGCTGTCGGCATTGATCACGACACCGTCATGGCGACGCGCCAGTTCAAGTGCCAGCGCGGACTTGCCGCTGGCGGTCGGCCCGGTTATCAGGATCGCGTCGATGTCTTGTCTAGGATATTCCATCATGGCCTTGGTTGCCACGCTTGTTGCCAATCCGTCAAACCCCGTTCTCGTTCCCGCACTCGGAGAAAAGGCCGCCGCCGCTGTTTCGGCGTCCGGGCTCTACTGGCTCGCCGACGGCGTCGCCTGCGATATCGCCCTGAAGGACGGCACCGACGCCTCGGTTGCCGAAAGCCAGTTGCGTGACGCTGTCGCCGGATTGCCGATCGATGTCATCGTCCAGAACGCCGACACGCGGCGTAAGCGGTTTTTGATCGCTGACATGGACTCGACCATGATCGGCCAGGAATGCATCGACGAACTGGCAGCGGAAGTCGGCCTGAAAGACAAGGTGTCCGAGATTACCGCGCGTGCGATGAATGGCGAGATCGCATTCGAACCGGCACTGCGCGAACGCGTCGCCCTGCTCAAGGGCCTGCCGATTTCGGTTGTCGACGAGGTGATCGCCAAGCGCATCACACTGACACCTGGCGGACCGGAACTGATCGCGACGATGAAAGCCAGAGGCTACTACACGGCCTTGGTCTCCGGCGGCTTTACCGTGTTTACATCGAAGATCGCCGCTACGCTGGGGTTTGATGAAAACCGCGCCAATATCCTGCTGGAAACCGGAGGAAAGCTCACCGGAGAGGTGGCGGAGCCAATCCTCGGCAAGCAGGCGAAGGTCGATTCGCTGCTGGAGATCGCTAAGAGGCTCGGGATTCGTCCAGAAGACACGATCGCTGTCGGCGACGGGGCCAACGATCTTGGCATGCTTGGCATCGCCGGTTCCGGTGTTGCCTTGCATGCCAAACCCACCGTGGCGGCCCAGGCAAAGATCCGCGTCGACCACGCTGACCTGACCGCCCTTCTCTATATTCAGGGTTACAGGAAGACGGATTTCGTCACAGCCTGACGGCCGCGAGGATTGAGATGATCGTCCTGGAAACCACGAGGCTTTATCTGCGCAACTGGCGCGACACGGACCGCGACCTGTTTCGCGAGATCAACCGTGACCCCAAGGTGATGGAATACTTCCCGTTTCGGCGCAGCCGCGAAGAGGCCGACGCATTGATGGACAAGGTCGCTTCGATGATTGCCGAGACGGGCTTCGGCTTCTACGCCATGGCTGATAAGGCAACCGACGACGCCATGGGATTTTGCGGCCTGTCGCCTGCAGGCCTCCCCGGCATTCTGCCGGATGACGCCGTCGAAATCGGCTGGCGGCTCGCAACCCGGTTCTGGGGCAACGGATACGTAACCGAAGCCGCCAGGGCGCTTGCCCATTATGGATTCCACAACAGAGGCTTGGCCGAGATCTTTTCCTTCGCGGTTGAAGGCAATGCCCGCTCCATCGCCGTCATGCGCCGCATCGGCATGACAGCCGTCGAAGACGGAGCTTTCGATCATCCTCGCGTGCCAGACAGCCATCCCGAGCTGAAGCGCCACGTATTGTACCAGCTGACCGCCAGTCCCGTCACCTGAACCAGACCCTGCCGCAAAAAAACTATCAAAGCTGACAATCTGACATTTGCGATTTATTCAAGATTAAGTTCTTTCGCATATATCAGAAAGCATGATCAAACTCCGCAGATTCAGTACAGTTGCGCAAAGCCCGAATCTGATCAATGCGTTCCTGCGCCTTGGAGAACAGGGGAAAGACGAGCAGGAAATCAGCAGAATACGGGCCGTTCGACTGGCAACGGTCTGGAACAATACACCATGGATGATGGCCGCCAATCTCGGCAATGCCATCCTGACGATCATCGTCTTCTCGGCCCACCCGGCCAGTTTGATCATCAACGTCATTTGCGGCCTGCTGATCGCGATTGCCTTTCACACAAGCCTTAGCTGGTGGCGTGGGCGCGAAAACCCCGTTCGCCTAAATGCCAGCATTCGCGGTACGCGTAATGCAACAATATATGCCGCCCTGTTGAGCGGCCTCTGGGCCATGATCGACATTGTCAGCTTTGCCGATGCCACCGCCAGCCAGAAACAGGTCGTGATCGCATTGACCGTTGGCATGACAGCGGGAGGTGGCTTTGCTCTGGCCACGATACCCGCCGCTGCCATTGCATTCTGCTTCATGATGGGACTCGGCGCGGCGATTTCACTGATGCTCACGCCTGACATGATCGGCCTCTACCTTTTCGGCCTTTTCGTCATCTATTCCGCGATCATTATCCGTGCGTCTCTGGCTCTCTGCAAAAGTCTGACCGAGCGCGTCCGGGCGAAGATGGCGGCGCTCGAGCAGCGCGACGTGATCAACCTGCTGCTCAACGATTTCGAGGAAAACGCCGCCGACTGGCTCTGGGGAACCGACGCCGACATGCGGATTGAACACGCCTCACCGCGCTTTTGCGAACAATTGCAGGTTCCAGATACCCTGGTTTTAGGCAAGCCAATATTTGATGCCCTTCCCTTTGCAAAGATTGGCAACAAATCAATTGACGGCACGGAAACCCGGGAGGATCTCCAACGCCGCCTGTGCCTGAAGCAATCCTTTCGTGACATGGATATCTGCGTCGAACAGGCAGGCGAACTGGCCATCTGGTCGCTCACCGCCAAGGCAGTCTTCGAACCGTCCGGCGCCTTCACCGGCTATCGCGGTGTTGGACGTGATGTAACGGCAAGCCGCGAAGCGCGTCTGCGCATAGAGCATCTGGCGCGCCATGATCCTTTGACCGACGCCGGCAACCGTGTTCTGCTCGGCGAGGATCTCACCCGCGCAATCGCCCGTCACGAACGATTCGGCGACCCCTTTTCCGTTCTGCTGCTCGATCTCGATCGCTTCAAGCAGGTCAACGACACGCATGGTCATGGCGGCGGCGATGAGTTGCTCCGTGAAGTCGCACGCATGCTCAATACGCTTTGCGATGAAACCGATACCCTTGCGCGCCTCGGTGGCGACGAGTTCGCCATCCTGCACATGTCAACGGAAGGACCGCAAAGCTCCGGGCATCTGGCAGCGCGCATCATCGAGCGCTTGCAAAGGCCGTTCACCCTGGCATCCGGCACGGTCCAGATCGGCGTCAGCATCGGGATCGCCTGTGCGCCGATCGACGGTACGGGCGGCGATCAATTGCTTCGCAACGCCGACCTGGCGCTCTACCGGGCAAAGTCCGACGGCCGCAACCGCTTCCATTTCTTCGACACCTCGCTCGACGCTTCTGCGCGCAGACGCAATCAGATCGAGCACGAGCTCCGGCTGGCGCTGACAAACGACACACTGACATTGAACTTCCAGCCTCTCGTCAGCGCGGAGAGCGGAAAGATTGTCTGCGCCGAGGCGCTGCTGCGGTGGAACCACACGACACTCGGCCCGATCAGCCCCGCGGAATTCATCCCGATTGCCGAAGAGACGGGATTGATCACCGGCATCGGCGCCTGGGTGGTGAACCAGGCCTGCAAGCTTGCAACTGATTGGCCAGAAGATGTCCGGGTGGCCGTCAACCTATCGCCGCGCCAGTTTCTCAGCGCCGGCCTCCTGCCGATGATCGAAAACTCCCTGCGACAGAATTCCATGGCGCCGAAACGCCTCGAGCTGGAAATGACTGAAAGTCTGCTGATGAATTCCGCGCCGGGCGTGGAAGAAACCCTGAAAGCACTGCGCGACCTCGGCCTGCGCATCGCCCTGGACGATTTTGGCACAGGATTTTCCTCGCTGAGTTATCTCAGACACTATCGCTTCGACAAGCTGAAGATCGACCAGTCTTTCATTTCGGATTTGGAAACCAACGTCGACAGCCGCGCCATCGTCAGTTCCGTCATCAATCTGGCCAAGGAACTGCACATGTCCGTAGCGGCCGAAGGCATTGAAACACCGGGGCAGTTCGAACTGTTGAAACAATTACGCTGTACGGAAATACAGGGCTATCTCGTCGGTCGCCCGATGCCCATCGATCAGTTCGAAGCCTATCTCGCCGCCGAAAGCGGCGTCGATATCCGGCTCTCGGCCTGAGCCGCTATTCGAGCGGAACAGCAACGAGGCGAAGATTACCTTCCTTGTCGGCAATCATCAGATAGCCACTGCGACGCCCCTCACCCTTGATGCTGGTCAGCTTCTCAGCCACCTGCTGTGGGGTCTTCATGAACTCCTGCGCCACCTCGACAATGACATCACCAGCCTTCAGGCCCTTGTCCTCCGCCTTGGAGCCCGGCAGGATGCGCGTGATCACCACACCTTCAACGCTCTCGGCGATGCCGTAAGACTTGCGTGCTGCGTCATCCAGCACAGCGATCTCGACACCGATCAGTCCCTCGGTCACCGGGGCTGCAGCTTTTTGCTCGGCTGGCGCCGTCTGGTTCTGGTCGTCGGACTGGCCGTCGTCTGGCGCCGGAGCATCAGGAGACTGGCCGTCCGGAGTCTGGAGATCCGGCGCATCGCCATCCGGTGCTTGGCCTTCATCCTCCGGTTCGACACTCTGCTGGCCGTCTTCGGTCTCATTGCTGGCGACTTCGTCATCTTCCAGCCGACCGAGCGTCACCTTGACGTTCTGCTCCTTGCCATCCCGGAGAATGACCACGTCGAGCGGCGTACCGATGGCACTCTCGGCGACGATGCGGGTCAGGTCCCGCGTCTCGCTGATCGCCTTGCCATCAAACTTGACGATGATGTCACCGACCGCGATCGGCCCCTTCTCGACCGGGCCACCTTCAACGATCCCGCTGATCAGGGCGCCGCGGGCACGTCCGATCTTGAGACTTTCCGCCACTTCGTCCGAAACCGGCTGGATACGGACACCGAGCCAACCACGTCGGGTCTCGCCGAATTCCTTCAACTGACTGACGATGTTGGCGGCAAGTTCCGTCGGCACCGCAAATCCGATCCCGATCGAACCGCCGCTGGGCGAGATGATCGCCGTGTTGATGCCGATCACTTCACCGCTCATGTTGAACAGCGGTCCGCCGGAATTGCCCTTGTTGATCGCCGCATCGGTCTGAATGAAATTGTCGTAGGGACCCGCATTGATATTACGGCCGCTCGCCGAGATGATGCCGACGGTGACCGATCCACCAAGACCGAACGGATTGCCGATCGCCATAACCCAGTCACCGATGCGCATCTTGCGCGAATCGCCGAACTTGACCGAGGTCAGCGGCTCTGGCGGCTCGACCTTGAGCAGCGACAGATCGGTCTTGGTGTCGGTGCCGATCAACTTGGCCTTGAGCTTGGATCCGTCGGAAAAGATCACCTCGATATCATCGGCGTTCTCGATGACATGGTTGTTGGTGACGATAAAGCCGGTCGGATCGATAACGAAGCCCGAACCCAGCGAGTTGACTTTGCTGTTGCTGTCTCCACCCTCGCGGTTTTTGTAGAAATCCTCGAACAGTTCCTGGAACGGAGAGCCTTCCGGCACCTGCGGAAGCGGCCCATTGCCCTCTTCCTTGACGCTCTGGGAAGTCGAGATATTGACCACGGCGCCGAGCAACCCGCTGGCGAGATCGGCGACCGACTCCGGCCCTTGCGCAAAACTCTGATGCGGCGCACCGACGGTGCCAAACGCCACAGCACTGCCAATCAGGAAGGCCGGCAGGATCGTTCGCATGGCGCGGGCGTTCGTGGTCATTGGCTTCCTCATTGTCGGTTTCAGGCCTGCTATCGAAACATAAGGCGGATTGGCAAAAGGGGAAATCACATTTGCCGGAAATCCCCTAGCGCAGAGTTGCGTCGAGATCTTGTCATCCGCGCAAAAACCAAACCAGGACGACCCCGAGAACAACGGCCGCAAGCCCGGTAAGCCTGAGGTGTTCCTCAGGAACGGAGGGCAGAATTTTGGCCATGCGCACAATAAAACGAGGGGCCAGTGCGTAGACCAGCCCCTCGATGATCAGAAACAAGGCAATACCTGTCAGCAGGTCTGCCATGGCGCATTAGTTTCCGGCGGGAGCCGGAGCCGGTGCTGTACTCGGCGACTGACCGGTACCAACGCCATTGTTGAAGAACCGGAAGAAGTCCGAATCCGGCGACAGAACCATCGTCGTGCTCTTGTCGCTCAGCGAAGCCGTGTAGGCACGCATCGACCGATAGAACTCGAAGAAGGCCGGGTCACGCGAGAAGGCATCGGCAAACAGCCTGTTGCGCTCGGCATCGCCTTCACCGCGAAGGATTTCCGAATCACGCTGCGCTTCCGCCTGCAATTCGACCACCTGGCGATCGGCGATGGCGCGGCGGCGCTGGCCTTCTTCATTACCACGGGCACGGATCAGTTCCGCTTCGGCAAGACGCTCGGCCTTCATGCGGTCGAAGGTCTGCTGCGACACTTCCTGCGTCAGATCCGTGCGACGGATGCGGACGTCGGAAATCGTGATGCCCAGCGTTTCCGCATCGGCCTTCAGGTCGCTGCGGATTTCCTGCATCATCGACGAACGTTCTTCAGACAGGGCAGCTTCGAAGCTGCGCTGGCCGTAGACGCGGCGCAGCGACGCATCAAGGCGGGTCCGAAGACGCGCTTCGGCTGATTCCCGGTCACCGGAAACGGTTTCGCGGAAGCGGCGCGGATCCGTGATGTTGTAGACCACGAATGCATCGACCTCATAGAACTTGCCGCCCGAAACCTGGACACGAATATTGTCGAGGTCGAAGCGCAGCGCCTGGTCTTCGACATACTGAACGCGGTCAGCATCAGCGAAGGCAAACGGCAGCTTGAAGTACAGGCCCGGTTCGGTGTGAACCGCCTGGATCTGACCGAAACGGACCACCACGGCCTGCTGGCGTTCATTGACGACGAAGACGGACGAATAGATCAGGATTAGCAATACGGCCAGTCCGATCAGGATAGCAGCCAAACGATTGGACATGTTAGTTGCCTCCCTGCGTCTGCTGCGTCGGCCGAACGATTTCGTTCAGCGGCAGATAGGGAACGACACCCTGCTTCTCGTCGATGATCACCTTGTTCGAATTCTTCAGAACCTGCTCCATGGTTTCCAGATAGATGCGCTGGCGCGTGACGTCAGGCGCCTTGCTGTATTCGTCATAGATCGAGACGAAGCGCTTGGCCTCACCGTCGGCTTCCTTGACGACACGGTCCTTGTAGGCTGCGGCCTCTTCGCGGATCTGCGCTGCCTGGCCGCGAGCCTGGCCGAGCTGGGTATTGGAATACTTGTTGGCTTCTTCAACGAAACGGTCTTCGTCCTGCTCGGCGCGCTGCACTTCGTCAAAAGCATCAGCAACTTCGCGTGGAGGAGCCGCGTCTTCGATCGCCACTGCGTTGATCGAGATGCCCGCACCATAAGCGTCCATCGTACCCTGGATGATCGCCTTCACGCCGGCGGCGATGTCCTGACGTGCATCACGGAAAATGTCCTGGGCTGGACGGCGGCCGACAACCTCACGCATCGCGCTTTCAGCAACCTGCTGCAGGGTCTGGGTCGGATTTTCCAGATTGAAAAGGAATGACTTCGGATCGGACACCGTGAACAAAACCGAGAACTGAACGTTGACGATGTTCTGGTCGCCGGTGAGCATCAGGCCAGCGCTGGCATTGCTGGAATTGGCCCGACCACCGATATTCTGCTGCTGCTCGGTGACCTTGACGATTTCGACCGTTTCAAATGGCCAGAAATGGAAATGCAGACCTGGCATCGACACGTCTTCCGTCGGCTTGCCGAAGCGCAGTTCGACGCCGCGCTCGTCCGGCTGGACGGTGTAGACGGCCTGGATCAACCAGAAGGCCACCAGGACGAGAGCAAGGATTGCCACCACGCCGCCGTTGAACCCACCCGGGACCACATTCTTCAGCCGGTCCTGTCCGCGACGGATCAGGTCCTCAAGGTCGGGGGGCGTGTTTCCGCCGCCACCGCCACCGCGTGGCCGGTTCGGCCCCTGCCCCCAGGGGCCCTGATTGTTTCCGCCGCCGCCGCCGCCGCCACCCCATGGACCGCCGCCGCCGCCGTTTTGATTACTCCAGGGCATTCATACCTCTTTGTTTGTAAAATCGCTCCCAAGCCCCTCGCAGACATACCGCAAGGCAAGCACGCAAATGACTGACATGGTTATAGGTATCAGCCCACCGCCTTTCAACGCAAAGCGGGCAACTTCTTTCAAAGACAGGGGAAATATTCCGTTATCAGGCCGGTATGCGACGGTATACCGCGTAGCAGGTGGCATAATTGTCCTTTTCGCCTGCCGGAACCCGGGTTTCCTCGACCAGTTCGAACACCGCCGGGTCAATCGCGGGAAAATGCGTATCGCCTTCGATCTCGGTCTCGACATGCGTCACATGCAGCACATCGGCCAGCGGCAGCGCCTGCCGATAGATTTCGCCACCACCGACAACGCAGACTTCGTCTACGCCTGCAGACTTGGCCAACGCCCGTCCTCTGGAAAGAGCGTCTTCCAGACTTCTGACCGTCTCGACACCCGGCATTTCGATCTTGCTGTTGCGGCTGACGATCACATGCGGGCGCCCCGGCAAAGGCTTGGAGCCGACCGACTCGAACGTCTTGCGTCCCATGATGAGCGGCTTGCCCATGCTGAGCGCCTTGAACCGCTTGAGATCCGTGGACAGTTTCCACGGCATGTCGCCGTCGCGACCGATCACGCCGTTGCGCGCCGCAGCCACGATGATCACAATATCGATCTTGGCCATCGCCAGTCCCTCCTCGAAGTGCTTTGCGAGGCCTACACGGCAATCGGCGCCTTGATGCTTGAATCGGCTTCGTAGCCGACCAGCGTAAAGTCTTCAAATCTGAAGGAAAACAGATCCGTCACATCCGGATTGATCTGCATGACCGGCAGCGCTTTCGGCGTGCGCGCCAGTTGCAGATTGGCCTGCTCGAAATGGTTCGCATAAAGATGCGCATCACCGAGCGTGTGGATGAAATCGCCAGGCTTCAAGCCGGTGACCTGCGCCACCATCATCGTCAACAGGGCATAGGAAGCAATATTGAACGGCACGCCGAGAAAGATATCGGCCGAACGCTGATAGAGCTGGCAGGAAAGCTTGCCATCCGCCACGTAGAACTGGAACAGGCAGTGACAGGGTGGCAAAGCCATTTCGTCCACTTCCGCCGGATTCCAGGCCGAGACGATATGGCGGCGCGAATTCGGATTTGTCTTGATGCTTTCGACCAGTTTTTCGATCTGGTCGATATGTCCACCCTTACCATCCGGCCACGACCGCCACTGAGCTCCATAGACCGGGCCGAGATTGCCGTCCTCATCGGCCCATTCGTCCCAGATCGTCACGCCGTTCTCGCGCAGATAGCCGATATTGGTTTCGCCTTTGAGGAACCACAGCAATTCATGGATGATCGACCGGAGATGCAGTTTCTTCGTCGTCGTGACCGGAAACCCGTCAGACAGGTCGTAGCGCATCTGATAGCCGAAAATCGATCGCGTGCCCGTTCCCGTGCGGTCACCGCGGTCGGTCCCGGTCTCAAGGACATGGCGTAGGAGGTCGTGATACTGTTTCATGGGTTGGGCCGCCGATTCTGTTGCATTCCATTCTAAGGCCGCCCGGCGTTCAAACCAAGACGTCGGGCGCGCAACTGCAGGGCCATCAACAACCTTGCACGGCATGGGCCGTCAAAGTCTTTTATGACAGACGTGATGACACCCCTTTTCATTGGCCTCCGAAAGACCTATATCAACGTCGTTGGCTTTCGGGCCATCTATGGCAATAAACGGTCGGTGTAATAAACCTATTGGACCCGGGGGCGGTACCCGGCGCCTCCACCAAAAACCGGTCGGTCTCCCACGCTGGGCATGACCGGCTTTTGATGGGGGCGAAATAGGATCGACAAGGGCGTAAAGATCGAACTTTTGCTCGGCATGATACCGCCGTTATCGGGTCACAAGTGTAGTTGCAAATGACAACAACGCTAAGGGTTATGCTCTCGCTGCCTAATGGCGGTGCGGGAAATCCGAACTAAGTCCTCTAGGTTAGCCCCTTGAGGCGGGGTCCGAAGGCACCTGGCAACAGAAGCCTTCACCTTACCTCTCCCGGCTACCCCATCTTTCTAAAATGATGTATTCTCATCGAATAAGACTCGCGCGTCGGGGCTTTTCTGCAATCACTCGCCGTGGCATACAGCCGATTGAAACGGCATGATAAGGAAAGACAGGATCTCATGGGGCAAGACCACATTCGCTACGACATTCTGGCCCAGGACGCATTGCGCAGTGTTATCCGCAAGGTTTTGACCGAGGTCGCGGCTACAGGACGCCTTCCGGGTGACCATCATTTCTTCATCACCTTCCTGACCGGCGCTCCGGGCGTACGCATTTCGCAGCACCTGAAGACGAAGTATGCCGAGCAGATGACAATCGTCATCCAGCATCAGTTCTGGGAACTCAAGGTGACCGACAGCCTGTTCGAGATCGGCCTGTCCTTCTCCGACACCCCTGAAAAATTGGTCATTCCTTTCAACGCCATCCGAGGCTTCTACGATCCATCGGTGAATTTCGAACTCGAATTCGACGTACCGCTGGCCGATGAGGAAGAAGACGGCGAAAGCGCCGAGATCACCGCCTACCCGGTCGATGCCGTTGCACGACCTGAGGAAACCGGCGAGCCGAAGGACGGCGAAGAGAAAAAGGAAGGCTCAGTCGTTTCGCTCGATGCCTTCCGCAAGAAGCAGTAAAGCAGGTTCATCACAATCGGCCGGGACATGTCCCGGCCGATTGATTCCAAGGGATGTTCGATTATGGCCGCTGACATCGTCAACCTCCGCCAGTTCCGCAAAGCCAAGGCGCGAACCGAAAAAGAAGCGACCGCCGAACAGAATCGCATTTCGTTCGGCCGCACCAAGGCAGAAAAGAGCCTCACTCACAGGCTGAACGAGAAAGCGATCCAAACCCACGAGCAGGGCCGCCTCGAAGACACCAAAGGCGAATGACCAGCCTGGGAAAGCGCGCGCAATCATAGACTTGCACCGATCTTCGGAATCGGTTTGCGAACGAGTGTAACAATGATGCAGGCCTCAGTTGATCCGTAAGCGCTCCATCACGCTCCATGGCCATCGCACGAGTTTCTCGGTCGAGGACGCCTTCCTTGATGAACTGAAAGCGATGGCGACAGAGCGTTCCTTACCGCTGGCAGCCTTGATAGCGGAAATTGACGAGACCCGCCCGACCGGGGCCAATCTGTCCTCCGCGCTCCGGCTTCGGGTCCTTGAATGGCTGAAATCCACGAAACGACGCGATAACTAGCGGCCGGCACTATAGGACTAGCCCGCAAAAGTCAGTTTACCCCGGGAAGGCTTTCGAACGTCAGGGGAACCGGCGGCAGTGGCTGCCGCGTCACCTTCTCCTGCGGCGCCACAGGCAAGGAGGGATCGGACGGCACCGTTTCGGTTGTCAAAGGTGATGGGCCCGGATCAACGGGCCGTGAATTGATCGGATCAGGCGGCAATATCAGTTTGAGCTGCTCCTCGGCAAGGCGTTCTGCCGCTTCGGCCTCCGCCTTCATGCGCGCCTCCTGCTCAAGCCTCAATCGTTCCACTTCCGCCTTGTCACGTTCACTCTGCCGGAAACGTGCCAGCGCCGCCTCCCGCCGCAGTCTCTGTTTTTCCAGCACATTCGACTGCAACGTCTCAACCCGCCGCCGCTCGAGTTCGAAGGCGCGCAGGGACAGGAAATTAGTTAGCCCCGTCACATCCAGCGAACGTGTCGGCGACAACGCATCGCCGCTAAGCACCATGCGGTAGCTGGAATCGGTGCCGGGCGATGCGGCCTCTCCGGCGTCAAGGATAACCTGAATGGCCGCGTCCAACGCGCCATCGGTCAAAGAAAGCCGGGCATCACCGCCGAGCTGTGCCTCCGGTGTCTCGACTGTGGCATTCTGAATTCGTACGACACCGTCCGTCACGGCAAAGGGCAGCGACAGGCCAGCAACCTGCATCGGTCCGGAATTTATCAGCCTGTCAGCAATCTCCCGCACCTTGTCCTCGTTGATCGCCGTGCCGATGGCGTCGGCTTCGCGCAGAAGATCCGCCATGATATCGAGCCTGAAGCCGGACACATCCAGTTTGGAAAGCTTGAATTCACCAGAACCGCTGCTCTGGCTGGCCAGTTCGGCGACCGATTGGCCGCTGCCCTCAGCCACAAAGGTTGCATCGAAGGAACCCGATACGGCGCCAGCGTCCTCGATCCCCCGCTCGGCACGCAACGTGCTCAAGGTCTGAGCAAGATCGATACCAGTCAGATCGAGCCTCGCCTGTAGAAAACCCGCCCCTTCGCCATTGGCCAGCGACAAGCGACCCTTTGCCTGGCCGCCCAGCCATTGGCCGGCAACATCATCCACAATCATTTCGCCGGATTTTCGGCTGAGCTTGGCACTGAAGTCGGTCATCTCCCCGGCAATGCCCGGGGTGAAGCGCTTGGCAGAAAAGTCGACGGCGAACTCGGCCGGCGCAACCGTCTTGGGCAACGGCGCGGCCACAAGGGTCCCTTTGGCCGGATCGCGAACCGGGCCCAGAACCGTCTGCGCCAGCCATTCGAGATCAGCCCGATCCACCGATAGAGAGCCACTGGCTTTGGGATGATCGCCCTGCAAGTCGATTGTACCCGATGCACTGACCGCATTGCCATCGATGTCGCCAGCGATCGACTTGACGGAAATCTGACGATTCACCAAGCCGATCTGCGCATCCAGTTTGACCGGAAGTCCGGTGCCCGTTTCCGGCAGGATGGAACCGAGAGTCAGAAGATAAGGACCGAGATCTTCACTCTGCAGGTTGAGTGTCCAGTCGCCATCCAGGACTTTCGCGGTATTGGCGGCCGTTAGGGCGCCTTGCGCCTGAACCTTCGTGCTGCCCGTCGCAAACGTCAGGACCACATCGGCGGCGGCAGCCGACTGCGACTTGATGGTGACGCCCAACAGGCCGCCTTCGCCGACTTCCACCGGCAAGGGGTCGAGACCAGCCTGGCCCAGCAGAATTTGCGCTTCGTCGTTTTCCAGCGTGGCAGAGATCTCAGCCTCGACATTGCCGGCCAGGGCAGTCAGATCATTCGCCTTGTACTGCGCTTCGACCCGGCTGTTGTTTGAGCTGCCAGACAGCTTTGCCACCACACCGCCGCCAACTTGCTCGCCAAGTGTGACATCGACGGTCAGATTGCTGTCGGAATACCAGACCGCGCTGGAGGCAAGCCCGGGCAACACTGGATTATTCGGCAGGCGTTGGCGCAGCAGGTTGAGGAAAGGGCCCGGATCCGACGCGCTGAAGGCAATCTGTCCCTGCCCGCTCGGCTTGAGCAAAGTGCCGCCGAGTGCGCCATTGGCTTTGATCGCGGCGCCGGCAACATCACCGACATTCAATCTATCAACCGCGAATTTTCCGTTGTCGAACGCAAACACCGTATCAACATCGTGTCCCTCGATGCCATAGGCAGACAGCGTCCCCACTTTCAGCCGGGCAGCAATCCGTTCGGCCAACAGATGTTCTTCCGCTTCCTCACCCACCAGCAGGACCGCAATCGCCCGCGCAGCATCCAGGTCCAGAACGTCGCCGGTCAGGTCGACTGAAAGGCTGGCAGCCGTGCCGGAGATCGACTGACGCTCGACCCGTCCCTTGAGCGGTTCAGCGCCAATTGCCAGTTCCAGGTTCTCGAACCGCTGCCAGTCGCTCGTCAGGTTGACGGACGCGGAAAATCCGGCTGACTTCAACTGCCGGATAGCCGGATCAACCTTGCCGGAAATCCACGTCGCAAGCCCCGAAGGCTGAGTCGAGGCAACGAGCAGTTCACCATCGAACGATGGCGCGCCGGCCAGCCGCAGCCAGCCCTTGGCCTCCACTTGCGTGCGCCCTGGCAGGACGGCAACGGCTCGGTCCACCGTCCAACCGGTGCCGCCGGGGCGTACATCGAGCTGAATATCCCGGAACACCGTGTCGCCGGCCACGATCGCCGGCAATTTGAGGTTTGCACGCCCCG
The DNA here is from genome assembly GCF_918741265.1 of Rhizobium sp. CECT 9324. NCBI lineage: Bacteria > Pseudomonadati > Pseudomonadota > Alphaproteobacteria > Hyphomicrobiales > Rhizobiaceae > Rhizobium > Rhizobium sp. CECT 9324. The sequence goes on from NZ_CAKKMZ010000001.1 coordinate 2,967,592, forward strand.
GAACACTGGGGATCGGAATTTCCGCAGCTGTCGCCAGAAGAAGCGCCAACCTCTGGCGAACCGATGTCGCAACACTCCGCGAGGTCTTGGCTTTCGTTCCGTCACCGGCGAGGCGGTTCACATCGACCTGTTGTCCCTCCGCCGTCAACAGGAACTCGGGCCGCGTCCCGGTGTCCAGTTTCGCTTCTCCGTTGACGACGTAAGGATCGGCAGGATCACCGAGTTCGAGCCGATAGCCGGGAACCGCGACCCGTTCATTGGTCAGCTCGAAGTCGCCTTTGACCCGCGGCCCCGGCACCGGCTTCACCTGTCCGGGCTGCGGCGGGTTTTCCGCCACCTTCCAGATCGATTCGAACTTGCCCTTGTAGACCGGTTTGCCGGCCTCGAACGTCAATGCACCTTCCAGAACCAGATCAAACGGACGTGTTTCGGGATCAAGCTTCAGGCGCAAAGGTAGCGCACCGTCCTGCGGCGGCGATGTCGTCAGCGAAAACAGAGCCGCCTCGCCGTCCAGCGATGTCCGCCCGTCGACGGTCCATGGGCCGGAGAGGGATCGCGCCGAAATTTCCGCATCCAGATCTTTCAGCAGGCGGTTGCGTCCGGACTGCTGGTCGATGAACTCGACTTCGCCACCGATCACGGAGACGCTTTCCAAAACCACGAGGCGGGCCGGAATGTTGGGCTTGCTGCCACGCAACCAGTCCATCGACCCATCCGGCAAGAGACGAATGCGGGCTTTCGGTTCCTCGATCCGCATGTCGAAGATGCGCGCTTCGCCCGACAACAAGGGTGCAAGCTCCGCATCCAGAGAGAACCGTGCGATCTGAACAAGCGGCGTGCCGTCAAGATCCGTCCCGATGGTCACGTCTTCCATCGTGACGGACGGAAATGGCAGGATGCGAGCGCTGACCGAGCCATGCACCACAACCTTTTTACCGAGCAACTGACTGGCCCGATCCTCGAAATTCTGCCGGAAATTCGTCCAGTCCACGAAGAGCGGAGCCAGCAGCGCCGAAAAAAGCGCGACGACAAGCAGACCTCCGAGGCTTACCAGAATGCGTCCGAGCACGAAATGCCACTCCCTTGTTCACAGCCCGCAACGTAACCCAATTCGCCGCTGGAGCAAGCTGCAAGGTCTTGTAATCAGAGCCTAAATATCTTGCCCGGATTGAATATGTTGTCCGGGTCCAGACTGGCTTTTATTGTCCGCATAACAGGCAGCGCACTGCCCAATTCCTGCTCAAGATAGCTGATCTTGCCCTGACCGATGCCATGCTCCCCGGTGCAGGTTCCATCCATCGACAGCGCGCGGGTGTTGAGCCGCTCGATGAAAGCCTCAGCCTTGCGCACGTCCTCGGGGCTTTTGTCGTTGAACAAAAGAAGCACGTGAAAATTGCCGTCGCCGGCATGCCCGACGATTGGCGCCAGGAACCGGTTTTCGCGGATATCCGCCTGCGTTTGTGCAACGCATTCTGCCAGCATCGAAATCGGGACGCAAACGTCAGTCGACAATGCAGCAAGCTCCGGCGCCAGCGCACGGCTGGCCCAATAGGCATTGTGCCGCGCCTTCCACAGTCGCGCGCGCTCTTCGGCGTCGGTCGTGTATTGAAACTCGCCGCTGCCAAACTCCGCCGCGATTTCGGCAAACTGCTGCGACTGCAAGGCCACCGTCTCGTCTGTGCCGTGAAACTCAAGGAACAAGGTGGGGCGCGCGTCATAGTCAAGCTTCGAATAGGCGTTGCAGGCGCGGATCTGCATCTCGTCGAGCAACTCGATGCGGGCCACCGGCACCCCCATCTGGATCGTCATGATGACCGCGTTGCAGGCGTCTTCCAATGTTGAAAAAGCGCAGACGCCGCCGCTGATCTTGGCGGGAATCCCCTGCAGGCGCAGCGTGATCGACGTGATCAGCCCCAGCGTACCCTCCGAACCAACGAAAAGCCGCGTCAAGTCGTATCCCGCAGACGATTTGCGAGCCCGTTGCGCCGTCAGGATCTCCTCGCCATCGGCAGTCACGACGGTCAAGGCCAGCACATTGTCTTTCATCGTGCCGTAGCGCACGGCATTGGTGCCTGAAGCACGGGTCGATGCCATTCCTCCGAGCGAGGCATTGGCCCCCGGATCGATCGGAAAGAACAGTCCGGTATCGCGCAGATAGGTATTCAGGTCCTCGCGGGTCACGCCGGGCTCGACCGTACAATCGAGATCTTCGGCATTCACACGCAAGATCCTGTTCATCCGCGTGAAGTCGACAGAGATGCCGCCATACGGCGCGTTGACCTGTCCCTCCAGCGAAGAGCCGACACCGAATGCGATGACCGGGACCTTGTGGGCAGCGCAGGCACGAACGACATCACGCACATCATCGCTGCTCTCGACAAACACAACGCCGTCCGGCAATTGTGAGGGAAGATAGGTTGTGGTGTGACTGTGCTGTTCCCGGAAGGACTGGCCAGCCTGAAAAGCATCGCCGAAACGCTGTTTCAGAACGGCACTGACAGCTGCGATTCCGTCAATGTTGCGCCGTCCGTCGATCACATCCTTCAACGCCATGCCTATCACCCTCACTTCAGCTAGACCGTCGCGGCAAAGCAACGCCGCGCCTCTTGGCATTTGCTATGGGATAGGCACCGACGTTTGTCCAGCCGCCGCCGGAGCGCGGCGGGCCGAACCCGCCGCCTTCCCGGCACATGTCTATTCAGCGGCAATCCGGGACGGTTCACCGGCATCGTTTGCAGCCGTGGTGGCATCCTGAAGTTCCGACTTCAACCGCTCTTCCTCATGTGCATGCGGCTTGGAGAAGCGGGCCAGGAGCAGATAGGCGACCGGCGTGATGTAGAGTGTCACCAATGTCGCCATGCCGAGACCGCCGACGATCACCCAGCCGAGAGCGATACGTGCTTCGGCGCCCGCCCCTTTTGCAAGAACCAGCGGCAAGCCGCCAAGCACGGTGGCGATCATCGTCATCATCACCGGTCGCAACCGCGTCGAGCAGGCGCTTTCGATCGCTTCACGAACGCCCGCACCCCGATCACGCAGTTGGTTGGCAAATTCGACGATCAGGATGCCGTTCTTCGCCATGACACCCACCAGCAGCACGAGACCGATCTGGCTGTAGACGTTCAGGCTGGAGCCTGTGATCACCAGCGCAAACACCGCACAGGCAAGGCCGAGCGGCACGGTCGACATGATGATCAAAGCCGAAATCACGCTCTCGAATTGCGCGGCAAGCACCAGGAAGATGATCGCAAAGGCGAATCCGAAGGTGAGCGCCATGCCGGATGCGTTTTCCTCGAGCGTGGCAGCTTCCGCCAATGGGACCAGGCGCGCGCCGGCGGGCAGAAGCGGCTCGGCAATGGCCTTCATCGCCTCGACAGCATTGCCGAGGGAGACACCGTCGTTGAGCCCGGACGAAAACGACACGGACGCCAGTTGCTGCTCGCGATTGAGCTGCGGCGAGACGGCATTTTCCTGCAAGGTCGCGATGGTCGACATCGGCACGACGCGTCCGTCGGACGTGGTCAGGAAGATGTTTTCCAGGTCGGTCGGATCGTCGATCGGCTGTGTGCTGGAAATCAATCGAACGGGAATGGCATCGCCGTCGACGAACACATCCGTGACCGAACGCCCCTCCAGCAAGGCCTGCACAGACGTACCGATCGCGTTGATGTCGACGCCAAGATCCGATGCCCGTTCGCGATTGATCGTCACCGAGATCTGCGCCTGTGTCGGCTCGTTATCCAGCCGTGGTGTCTGGAACAGATCGGAGTTGCGCATCTGGTCGACAACCTTGATCGCTGCTTCCGTCAACTTTTCGTGGTCACTGCCGACCAGCGCCATCTGCAGGCCGCTGCCCGCGCCACGAATGCGCAGACTGTTGGTCTGGAAGACGTTGCCGCGCAGGGCCGGTACTGTTGCGGCGGCCGCATTGATATCCTGGACGATCTGGTTCTGGGTTCTGTCACGCTCGCTCCAGGGAGCCAGCGTCAAGACCATGAAGGCGCTGTTCGTCGCACCCTGCCCCGAAATCGAAAAGATATTGCGGATTTCGCCGCTTTCGACCAGAGGCTGGAGCTTTTCCTCGACCCGCTGAACCTGATCTCGCGTGTAGGCAAGACTGACGCCCTGTGGCGCCGACAGGCGCAGCATGACGATGGAGCGGTCTTCCTGCGGCGTCAGTTCGTTCTGGATCAGTCCGAATGTGCCATAGGCGGCAGCCGAGATCAGCACCGCGACAATCACGACGATCAAAGGGTTGCTCAGGCTCGCATGCAGCGTACGCTTGTAGACCCTGGCAAACAGGGCTCCGAACCGACCAAGAAATCCGTGATCTTCTTCTTCGGCCTTGCCCAGCATGCGCGATGCCAGCATCGGGCAGAGCGTCAACGCCGTCACCGAAGACAGAAGAACAGCAAAGGCGAGCACGAAACCGAATTCGCGGAACAGGCCGCCGAGCTGGCCGGGCAGGAAGGAGAGCGGAATGAACACGGCAGCCAGCGTTGCGGTTGTGGCGAGAACAGCGAAGAACACCTCCTGTGTGCCCAGAACCGCTGCTGCGCGCGGCCCCATGCCTTCCGCCCGCCGACGCACAATATTCTCCAGGACAACGATGGCGTCGTCCACCACCAGCCCCGTCGCAAGGACGATGGCGAGAAGCGTGAGGATATTGATCGAAAAACCGACCATGTAAATGGCAACCAACGTGCCGATCAGCGCCACAGGCATGGTGAGGGCCGGTATGAGCGTGGCCCGCCAATCGCGCAAGAAGAGATAAAGCACGACGACGACGATGAACGCGGAAAGCGACAGCGCCAGTTCCACTTCATGCAAAGCCCCCTCGATGAAAACGGCGTCATCGCTGGTGATGGCGATCCGCGTGCCTTCCGGCAGCGTTTTCGACAAGGCATCGACAGCCGAATGCACCCCCTCGGAGATGTTCAGCGTATTGGACTGAGCCTGACGAATGATGCCAAGTCCGACACCCTGCACGCCATTCGAGCGCAAGGACGTCGAGCCGTCATCCGGACCAAGCGTGACTGTTGCCACATCGCGCAAACGGACCCGATCGCCGATCAGGATATTTTCGAAATCTTCCGGCGTCGTGAGATTGGCTGTCGCCCGCACGACGATGTCCTGCGTCATTGATTCCAGCGATCCGGCTGGCACATCCATGGCCGAACCCTGCAACGCCGACGACAGGTCGGCAACGCTCAGTCCGCGGCTGGCCAAGGCCGCCTGGTTGACGTCGACGCGAAAGACCTTCTCCTGGTCCCCATAGACTTGGACATCTGCCACGCCCTCGACAGCGGCAAGCCGGTCGGAGATCTCGTTGTCGACGAGAAGCGTCAGGTCTTCCATGCTGAGCTTCGTCGATGTGACCGCAAGCCGCATGATGGCCTGCGAATCCGAGTCAGCCTTGACGATACGCGGCTCGTCAGCATCTTCCGGCAACTGGTTCGCCACCCGGCCAAGCGCATCGCGAACATCGTTTGCCGCGACTGCCAGGTCGACGCTATCGCTGAATTCGAGCGTTGTGCGGCTCTCGCCGAACTGCGAGCGTGAGGAGATCGACTTAACGCCGCTCACGCGCGCAACGGCACCCTCGACCACCTTGGTGACCTCCTGGTCCATGGTCTGGGCCGAAGCACCCTCATATTCCGTGGTTACCGAAATCACCGGCTGGTCGACATCCGGCAGTTCGCGCACTTCGATGCCGGCAAGGGCCGCAAGTCCCGCCACCACCAGAAGCGTATTCAGCACCGCAGCCAGAACCGGGCGGCGGACAAAGAGGGCAGTAAAGGAATTGCCCGATTTTTCAGAGGCCTTGTTGTCGACGGAATTCATCGGCTGGCAACCTCCGGGATCGAAGCACCTGTGTCGGCATTGGCGATCTTGATCGATCCGCCTTCGCGCACGCGCTGCAAACCTTCGATCGCAACGACGTCGCCCTCGTTCAGGGCAGCATCGACGAGGACCTGGTCCGAATTGCGCTGGATGATGCGGACACGCGTCTTGATCGATTTGTCATCCTTGATCTGCCAGACGAACGAGCCCTGCCCGTCCCACTGGACCGCCAGCGGGTTGACCGCCGGATATTGGTCGCCAGGAAATTGCATCGTCACGTTGAAGGACATGCCGGCCCGCAGGAGATCGTCGGTATTGTCGATTCTGGCTCGGATACGGATGGTTCGGCTCGCCGGATCGACTCGGTTGTCGACCGCATCGACCTTGCCGGCAAAGACTTCGCCCGGCCGCGACACGGAATTCGCCTCGATCGCCATGCCGGCTTTCACCGCCGTCGCGAAACGCTCGGGCGCCCAGAAATCGACCAGCAATTCCGTTCGGTTATCCAGAGTGACGACATTGCTCGCTGTCGTGACGTTGTCACCGATGCTCACACCGACGATACCGATAATGCCGTCGATCGGCGCGACGATATCACGCCGCTTGAGGTTCAGTTCCGCCGTTGTCAGCGCCAGCTGCGCCTGCTCCAGCGCGATCTGGGCGTCGAGGACCTCGAGCCGCGAGAAGCTCTGGAGGTTGCGGTAGGATTCAGATTTTTCGCTCGCGCTGCGCAGAACAACCTTGGCTTGATCCCGCAAGATGACCTGCTCGTCGTCATCGAGCTTGGCGATGACCTGGCCCTTTTTGACCCGTTCTCCGGAGGATACCAGGATCTCGTTGATCGTCCCGCTCGCTTGCGGCATCACCGTCACAGCCTGGATCGCCTCACCGTCGCCGATCGCGCTTAGTCGATCATTCAGCACGCCAATCGACACCGGTTGCGTAACAATCAGGATCGACTGGTTGCGGCCACCTTCCCTCTGCCCTTGGCCAGCGCCTTGGCCTCTACCCTGCGATTGGCCCTGGGCCTGCTGACCCTCTCCGCTAGAGGTCGAATTGGACACCAGAGCGACCACACCTGACGGAACGCCCATCTGAACGAGCGTCTGGCCAGCCTGCGGGGAGATGTAGACCCAAAGACAGAGCCCTGCAAAAAGCAGCACGAGACTGAGACCGAGTTGCTTCCAAAGCGGCATGCGGAACTCCAAATAGTTTCAATGAAAATCGTGCTGAAGTATCCGGTTTCAAGGGGCCGAAAGCAATGGCCGACAGCCAAGCTTACTGATTTGTAATATCACGCGAATTCACGCGGTCGTGATCGTCGACCAACGAGGCACCGGCCTTCGCGGCAGCGGTTTTGCAAATCTGGCACCGCCGACACCCGGTGCACTGAGCGTTCCATACTTCCGTCAACGCGGACTGCTGCGCCAGCGGCAAAAACCGTGAGCAAGCAAGTAGATGGAATAAAACCAGAACGTCTTGTCTGGCCTTTCCCACCCGAATCACTACATTGAGCCGCATGAGTAACGGTTTTGACGATATACCCTTCTTCGATGAAGAGCCCGCTCCGCGCAAGCCGCCGACCGCCCCGACATCGACGAATGCAAATACAGCGGCCACGCCATCCGGCAGCGGGCTGGGCATCGCTGCCCGCGCCATGGCCGCACGCGACCAGGCGCGTTTTCCCGATTATCTGTCTGGCCTGAACCCGGAACAGCGCCTGGCCGTCGAAACCGTCGATGGCCCCGTCCTGGTTCTGGCCGGCGCCGGCACCGGCAAGACCCGCGTCCTGACCACCCGTATTGCGCATATTCTTGCAACCAACCGCGCATTCCCCTCCCAGCTGCTCGCCGTGACCTTCACCAACAAGGCCGCGCGCGAGATGAAGGAGCGCATCGGCCATCTGGTCGGCGGGGCGGTCGAGGGCATGCCCTGGCTTGGCACCTTCCACTCGATCGGCGTCAAGCTTCTGCGTCGCCATGCCGAACTGGTCGGGCTTTCGTCGGATTTCACCATTCTCGACACCGATGACGTGGTGCGCCTGATCAAGCAGATCATCCAGGCCGAGGGCCTCGACGACAAACGTTGGCCGGCCAAGCAGTTTGCCGCAATGATCGACGGCTGGAAGAACAAGGGCCTGGACCCCGCACAGATCCCCGAAGGCGATGCTCGCGCCTTCGCCAATGGTAAGGGCCGCGAGCTCTATGCCGCCTATCAGGCACGGCTCAAAACGCTGAACGCCTGCGATTTCGGCGATCTGCTTCTCCATCCGATCCGCATGTTCCGCGCCAATCCGGATGTGCTGAAGGAGTATCACCAGAAGTTCAAATACATTCTGGTCGATGAGTACCAGGATACCAACACCGCCCAGTACATGTGGCTCAGGCTGCTGGCCCAGCGACCTGCAGGCGTGCCACAGAATGTCTGTTGTGTTGGTGACGACGACCAGTCGATCTATGGCTGGCGCGGCGCGGAAGTCGACAACATCCTGCGCTTCGACAAGGATTTCCCTGGCGCGAAAGTGATCAAGCTGGAGCGCAACTACCGCTCCACGGAACATATCCTCGGCGCGGCTGGTCATTTGATCGCCCACAATGAGGGCCGCCTCGGCAAGACCCTGTTCACCGACCGCGTCGATCCGAATGATGACAAGGTAGTGGTGCACGCCGCCTGGGATTCGGAAGAGGAAGCCCGCGCCGTCGGCGAGGAAATCGAGCAACTGCAGCGCAACGAGCACCCGCTTAACAACATGGCGATCCTGGTGCGCGCATCCTTTCAGATGCGCGAATTCGAAGACCGTTTCGTCACGCTTGGCCTGAACTACCGCGTGGTCGGCGGCCCGCGTTTCTACGAACGTCTCGAAATCCGCGACGCCATGGCCTATTTCCGCATGGTCTGCCAGCCAGCCGACGACCTTGCCTTCGAGCGTATAGTCAACACACCGAAGCGCGGCCTTGGCGACACGACCATCCGCAATCTGCACGACTATGCCCGCGCCCGTGACATTCCCATGCTGGCCGCCGCATCCGACATCATCGAAACCGACGAATTGAAGCCCAAAGCGCGCAAGTCGCTCTTCGATGTCGTGACAGATTTCCGCCGGTGGCAGACCTTGCTGGAAAACACGCCCCATACGGAACTTGCCGAGCAGATCCTCGACGAGAGCGGCTACACCGCCATGTGGCAGAACGACAAATCGGCCGAAGCCCCCGGTCGTCTGGAAAACCTGAAGGAACTGATCCGCTCGATGGAAGCATTCGAGAGCATGCGCAGCTTCCTCGAACATGTGTCGCTAGTGATGGACACCGAGCAGAATGCCGAGATGGACGCCGTCTCGATCATGACGCTGCATTCGGCCAAGGGCCTCGAATTCGAAACCGTTTTCCTGCCCGGCTGGGAGGAAGGCCTTTTCCCGCACCAGCGCGCGCTCGACGAAGGCGGCCGCTCCGGTCTCGAAGAAGAGCGTCGGCTGGCATACGTTGGCATCACTCGGGCCAAGCGCCGTTGCCACATCTGGTTCGTCTCCAACCGCCGCATCCATGGCCTTTGGCAATCGACCATGCCGTCGCGTTTTCTGGAAGAATTGCCGCCGGCCCATGTCGAAGTGTCCGAATCCGAGACATCCTATGGCGGTTACGGTCGCAATCCTTACGGCCAATCCCGTTTCGACAAGCAGGAGCCTTTCCAGAACTCCTATTCGACCCCTGGCTGGAAACGTGCCCAGGCCAACAAGACCGAAGCGACCCGCGACAACTGGGGCAGTCGCTCCGGCCACGCGGTCGAACGCGTCGGCTATGGCGAGAGCGGCCCCCGCGCCAGGACCATCGACGGCGAACTGGTGGCGAAATCCACCAGCAACGAACCTTCGCGCTTCTCCGTCGGCGACCGCGTCTTCCACATCAAGTTCGGCAACGGCAACATTTCGTCGATCGAGGGCAACAAGCTGACGATCGACTTCGACCGCGCCGGTGAGAAACGTGTGCTCGACGGTTTCGTCGAAAAGGCGGGGTGAGCACCGTCTGCCCGGTCGGTCACCCTCTCCCTTGACCCATGCGCAAACCCTGTTAGGAGGCATGGGAACGAGACACAGATCGCCGGAGATCACCTTGCAATTCCTGCCAAAGAGCCAGATGACGCTCGACGTCTACCTGATCAACATGGACGGCGCGACGGATCGTCTGGACGCGATGGTGCAAAAGCTCGCCGACCGTGATCTTGAGTTCACCCGCGTACCTGGCGTCAACGGACGCGCGATCAGTTTTCCGATCAAGGAATTCAGCGAACTGTCCTACAAACTTCTGCACGGGCGACGAACCACGCCTGCCGAAGTTGGCTGCTATCTGAGCCATGTTGAGTGCGCCCGGCGTCTGCTCGCCGGCCACGCAGACCTGGCGCTCATCCTGGAAGATGATGTCTCGTTCGAGCCCGACTTCCTCGACAGCCTCGATTGTGCCGCCATGCACCCGACCGATTGGGACATCCTGCGTCTGACAACGGTGAACCGGGGGCGGAAATTTCGCTTCAGGGAACTGGAAAACGGCCGTGCTCTCGCGCTTGCCCTCACCCGGGAAAAAGGCGCCGGTGCCTATGTCATCAACCGCGAGGGTGCGCGCTGGATCGTCAACCGCCTGATCCCGATGCGGCTGGCCTATGATATCGCGTTCGATCTGGAATATCTCGACGGCCTCAAGGCTGCCTTCGTTGATCCGCAACCGGCCAGCCAGTATTCGGAACACGAAACCCAGATCCAGAGCAACATGCAGCAATACAAGCTGCCGCGCTGGCGCTACCTGACGGTGCTGCCCTATCGCGCGTATCTGGAAATATCGCGCTTCTTCTCACGCGGCTTCCAACTACTGAAGAACAGGTTTTTCTAACAAACCGAGACCACGGGGCAGCCTGGAAGGCTTTTGGACCGTGGCTCAGCCGTTGGCTTCTTCGGCGCGATGAAGCCACATCAGTTCCATTTGCACGGCGGCCTGGAAATCCATGATTTCGGCCCGCATCTCGTCTTCCGGGCAGCCTAGTGAGAGCAGTTCGCTGCCGAGTGCGCGGCACGTCGTCTTCCAGAATTCAGCGGCAGCATAACCGTTAAGGCGGTCGAGTTCGACAGCCGAGCGACGCACCAGATCCGTGCGGTTCGCAAGCGGGAAGAAGGCGATGGACGGGTTGGTATGGCCGATCATGGCTTGGTCACTCATGCGAATACATCCTCACGTTACGTGAATGTGTGTAGAATCACATGGTTAACGTTTGGTTTCCTTCGGCCACCCGCAGCCGAATCGATCGAAAAACCGTGCTAAAAGGAAACCCTCCGGGCGTTTGCGCCCGAAGGGTTGCTCTTCATCGTGGTGATCTGGCCGAGCTCAGTCAGGCAATTTATAGGCGATCACATAGTCGCCCGGCTTGGTGCCGACCGACCCGTGACCGCCTGCGACCATCACCACATATTGCTTGCCATTGTCGAGCGCATAGGTCATCGGCGTCGCCTGACCACCGGCCGGTAGCCTGGCTTCCCAAAGCTGGTTGCCGCTCGTCAGGTCATAGGCGCGCAGGTAATCGTCGACGGCCGCCCCAAGGAAGGCGACACCGCCCTTGGTGATCATCGGCCCACCGATCCCTGGCACGCCGACCTTCAGCGGCAGCGGCAATGGCGTCATGTCATAGACCGTGCCGTTGCGATGCTGATAGGCCACCTTGCCGGTGCGCAGATCGACGCCTGCGACCGTGCCCCATGGCGGCGCCTGGCAGGGAATGCCGATCGGCGACAGGAACGGTCCCATATAGACACCGTAGGGCGCTCCCTCGTTGCGGTTAAGCCCCTGTTCGGAGCCCTTCTCTCCCTCGCCTTTTGGCGCGATTTCCGATCGCGGCACAAGACGCGAAGTGAAGGCCAGATAGGTCGGCATGCCGAACATCACCTGACGCTCGGGATCAACCGCGACCGAACCCCAGTTGAACGTGCCGAAATTGCCGGGATAGACCAACGTGCCTTCGAGCGACGGCGGCGTATATTGGCCCTCGTATTTCAGCTGATGGAAGGCGATGCGGCACATCATCTGATCGATGAGGCTAAGCCCCCACATGTCGCTTTCGACCATGGTTTTCGGCCGGAAGCTCAGATCGGAGATCGGTTGCGTGGGCGCTGAAAAATCTCCCTCGATCGCGCCGCCGGGTGCCGCAATCTCGTTGACCGGGATGATCGGATCGCCGGTCCGGCGGTCCAGCACATAGATATCACCCTGCTTGGTCGGCCCGACCAGTGCTGGCACAGGCGTGCCTTCCGCATTGTTGATATCCAGCAGCACCGGTTGCGCCGGTACATCCATATCCCAGAGATCGTGATGCACGGTCTGACGCACCCAGCGATCCGCACCGGTGTTCAGATCAAGCGCCACGATCGACGACGAATACTTCTCGACATTTTCGCTCCGGCCCATGCCCAGTTGGTCAGGAACCTGATTGCCAAGCGGAATGTAGACGAGACCCAGTTGTTCGTCGACGGAGAACACCGACCAGCTGTTCGGCGAATTGGCCGTATAGGTCTGGCCCGGGCCGATCGGCTGCGTCTGGCCCGGATTGCCGGCATCCCAGTTCCAGATCAGAGCACCGGTGTTGACGTCGAATGCACGAATGACGCCGGATTGCGACTGCGTCGAATAGTTATCGTTGACCGCACCACCAACGATGATCTTGCCGGCAGCGACCACTGGCGGAGACGTCGAATAATAGTAGCCGGCCGGGTTGTAAGGCATGCCCTGCTCCAGGCGCAGCGTGCCAGCGTCAGCAAAGTTGGTGCAGACAGCACCTGTTTCCGCGTCCAAAGCAATGAGGCGTGCATCGGATGTCGGCAGGTAGACGCGTGCAGCACAGCTGGTTCCAGCCGCAACAGCCGGATCCGCGTAGTAGGTCACGCCCCGGCACGTCTGGTGCTGGCGGTCCGGGTTCAGGCCCGCATTCGGGTCGAATTTCCACTTTTCCTTGCCGGTTTCGGCATCGATGGCGATCGCCCAGTTGTGCGGGGTGCAGATGTAAAGCGTATTGCCCACCTTCAGCGGTGTCACCTGATACGTCGTTTCACCCACATCGTCGGGCAACTTGACGTCGCCGGTCTGATACGTCCAGGCGACTTCAAGCTGATCGACGTTTTCGGTATTGATCTGCGTCAACGGCGAATAGCGCTGGCCGTAGGGCGTGCGGCCGTACTGGTGCCAATCACCATCCGGCACATTCCCGCCAAGGCTGGGTGCAGCCGCGACCTGCTCCGTCGGCAAGGCGCCGGAACGGTCATAGGGGTCCTGCGTCATCGAAAAGACAGCAACCACCAAGGCAAGCAACACGGGAAGCGCAACCGGCCAAACATTCGCCGGAACCCGACCCAGCCGATGAACTGGACCGAGCTTACGGCGAAGCGCCGGCAACATCAGCCACAGGCCAAGCACCACGACCAGTCCGCCGCGCGTTCCGAGTTGCCACCAGTCGAATCCGACCTCCCAGATCGCCCAGGCCAGGCTGCCGACGATGAACAAGCCATAAAGCCACAAAGCCTCCGCCCGTCGGAGCAGCAGCAACACAGCCGTGAGAAGCAGGACGACCCCGGCGATGAGATAATAGAGGCTGCCTCCCAGCATCAAAAGCTGCCCGCCACCCACGGCAAGCACCAGCCCCAGCACGCCAAAAATGATGGCAGTAATGGTGATCAGCATTTCCAATTCCGTTCATTCTAAAATGGATCGAAGCGCCTCCGGCAGGAGGCGCATGACCATGCCGCAACGCACAAAATCGGCAATTGTTCCATGCTCATGAGAAAAATCCATACAGGCCGACTGCACCCGAACGCGCGAACTGTTGTGCGAACGCTTGAACAGTGTCGCCTGAATCGTCATCTTGCATTGCACACAAGCGCTGGGGAGCGTCCATGACCAAGGTCTTACTGTTGATCGATATCCAAAACGGCTTCTGTCCGGGCGGCAATCTGCCCGTCGCCGATGGCGACATCGTGGTTCCAATCGCCAATAGCCTGATGGAAAGCGGTCACTATGACCTGATCGTCGCCTCCCAGGACTGGCACCCCGCCGATCACGGCAGCTTCGCCTCGCAACATCCCGGCAAGGCACCGTTCGACATGGGAGAACTGTCAGGTCAACCGCAGGTGATGTGGCCCGACCACTGTGTTCAGGGAACACCGGACGCCGCTTTTCATCCGGAACTCCTGACCGCAAAGATCAACTACGTTCAGAAAAAAGGGCAAAATCCCGCCGTCGACAGCTACTCCGCGTTTCGCGACAATGACAAGGCGGCCCTGACGGGTCTCGCTGCGTATCTGGTGTCGAAAGACGTGAAGGAACTCGACATCATGGGCCTTGCAACCGACTACTGCGTCAAGTTTTCGGCCCTGGATGCGGTCGATATGCTGCCCGGCGTCAAGGCGCGCCTGATCGCCGACGGTTGCCGTGGGATTGATCCTAAAGGCGTTGAAGAGGCGATCGAGGCGATGCGCGAGGCCGGCGTCGACATCATCGAGAGCAGCGGAATCACCCTCTGAGCAGATGACTGCAAACGATTCGTGCGATTGCCTTTTTTGACGCCACGGGTTAGAGCCCGAGCCAATGAAAAGTCAGGGAGGACGCCGATCATGGAAATCATCACCACGATCGCCGCATTGCGCGACAAGCTCGCGCCCCACCGCCGCGCCGGTCATGCGATTGGCCTGGTGCCGACCATGGGCTACCTGCACCAGGGCCATCTCAGCCTTGTTGCGCATGCAAAGGCCGAGAACGACGTCACGGTCGTGTCGATCTTCGTCAACCCGCTGCAATTTGGCAAGAACGAGGATCTCGACAAGTATCCCCGCGATCTCGCCCGCGACAGCGCCATGCTGGAAAAGGCAGGCGTCGATTTCATTTTTGCACCCGGCGTCACCGACATGTATCCCGAGCCGATGCAAACGGTGGTCGACCTGCCGAAGCTCGGCTCCGAACTCGAAGGCGAAGCCCGGCCCGGCCATTTCGCCGGCGTCGCCACTGTGGTGACCAAGCTCTTCAACATCGTCCAGCCGGATGCCGCCTATTTCGGCGAGAAGGATTACCAACAGGTCACGATCATCCAGAAGATGGTTCAGGATCTCGCTCTCCCCGTCCGCATCGTCCCGGTCGAAACGGTTCGAGAAACAGACGGCCTCGCCTGCTCCTCGCGCAATGTCTACCTGTCGAAAGAAGAGCGAGCCGCCGCCGTCATCGTCCCGAAAGCCTTGGCCGAAGCCGATCGGCTTCTGCTCGCCGGCATCCGCGACGTGAAGGCGCTGGAGGCACGGCTGAGCAATTTCCTCAAGACGGAACCACTGGCTATTCCCGAAGTCGTTGCCATCCGCGACCCGGCAACGCTTGCAAAGCTTGAGACGATCGACGGCCCTGCCCTCGTGCTTCTCTTCGTACGCTTCGGCAAGACCAAACTCCTCGACAATCGCGTCATCGGCCACCAGGCCACCGCCGGCATGGAGGCCGCCTGACATGAGCACACCACCCCGCCAGAAACGCTTCACACCCGCAGACATTACCGCACTGAAGGGCAACCGGGCCATCGTCTCCCTGACGGCCTATACGACGCCAATAGCGCGATTGCTGGACGCACACTGCGATATGCTCCTGGTCGGCGACAGCCTCGGCATGGTGCTCTACGGCCTTGAGACAACCGTCGGCGTCACCATGGAGATGATGATCGCGCATGGACAAGCCGTGATGCGCGGCGCCAACCGTGCCTGCATCATCGTCGACCTGCCCTTCGGTTCCTATCAGGAATCCAAGGAACAGGCGTTCCGCAATGCCGCGCGCCTGATGAAGGAAACAGGCTGCGACGGCGTCAAGCTCGAAGGCGGCGCGGAAATGGCCGAGACGGTCGCATTTCTGGTGGCGCGCGGCGTGCCGGTCTTCGGCCATATCGGCCTGATGCCACAGCAGGTCAACACGTCCGGCGGCTACCGCTCCAAAGGCCATAGCGACAAGGAACAGGATAAGATCCGCGCGGATGCCAAGGCAATCGACGAGGCCGGAGCATTCGCCATGGTGATCGAAGGCACCGTCGAACCGCTGGCCCGTGAAATTACGGGAACAGTCGGCGCCGCGACGATCGGGATCGGTGCATCACCCGCTTGCGACGGCCAGATTCTGGTCTCCGACGACATGCTCGGCCTGTTCGACGATTTCAAGCCGCGCTTCGTCAAGCACTTCGCCGATCTCGCCCAGGTCATCTCGACCGCGGCCGAAAATTACGCATCCGAAGTTCAGGCACGCAATTTCCCGGGCCCGGAACACACGTTCCAGATCCGCCCCAAGAAATAGTCGACCGGGTTATTTTTCCGGTGTCCGCTCGAGTTGGTAAACCGCATCGTTGAACAGATCGATCTGCTTGGCGAGAAGTGCCTGCGCGTCGTGCAGCCCGCGATTGTAAAATTGCGGGCCGAGCACCTTTGAAAAGAACTCAGCGACCCCCTCCGCTTCGAAGCGTCCAAGTTCCAGATCGAATTCCTTTTTGAAGTGAGACTGGACGAGCCCGACAAGGCGTGTCTGCTCTTCCTTTGAAAATTCAGATGTCAGCAATAGTCCGCCTCCCAAAAATCGAGCCCCACCGAACATCGTCAACGCGTGGCGGCTGAACCGAAACGATTGTCCCCGACCATAGACAACCCGCATGACGCCCGGGCCGGAATTCGTCCGGTTGAAAAACCGGGCTCGTGTTTCTTTCCGACAAGATCCTCAAAGGGATTGCGTGCATCAGGTCTGTTCCATCAACCCTGATGCACGTCCCATCAAACCTATTGGTTTGCCAGCACCCGGCAGACAGGGTAACCGGGCTGCAAAACACGGAACTTCAGTATGTCACGCTCAGAATTCAGCGAAGGGATCACCCGGTCCATTCCCATTGTCGTCTCGGCAAGTCCCTTTGCCATACTTTTCGGCGCCATTGCCATCGCCAACGGCCAGACAATCGGCGAAGTTGCGCTGACCAGCAGCACCATTTTTGCCGGCGCTAGCCAGCTTGTCGGCATCGAACTGTTTGGCCACCATGTGCCGGCCTGGTTGATCGTCTTGTCGATCTTTGCCGTCAACTTCCGCCATGTACTGTATTCGGCCGCGCTCGCCCCCTTCGTTGAACATTTTTCCCTGTCGCAAAAAGCCGCGACATTCTTCCTGCTGACGGATCCGCAATTTGCCGAAACCTTGAAGCGTGCGGAGACCGGCACGAAGGTGACATTTGCCTGGTACATGGGTCTGGGATTGCCGATTTTTGTCGCCTGGGTCCTGCTCAGCATCGTCGGCGCCTATTTCGGCCGCCTGATCGGCGACCCTGCCCGCTTCGGCTTTGATGTATTGCTTCCGATCTATTTTCTCGCACTGGTGCTGGGTTTTCGCCGCCGCAGCAATTTCCTGCCGGTGGTCATCGTCAGCGCGCTCGCTTCGGCCATCGCCCACAAGACCGTCGGCTCGCCCTGGCATGTCAGCATCGGCGCACTGGCCGGCGTTCTGGCCGCAGCGCTGTTGCCGCCCGCCAAGGCTGATGATTCCAAAGCCGCATCCAGTGTGGTTGCGGAGGACAGCCAATGACCGCGCTCTTCAATCCTGAAATGGTGGCGATCATTCTAGCCTCGGCGGTCGCAACCTACATCACGCGCATCGGCGGCTACGTGCTGATCCGCAAGATGAAGAACATTCCGCCGCGCATGGAGGCCGCCCTCAATGCCGTGCCCGCCGCCGTTCTGACCACGCTTGTCGCGCCTGCGTTCTTTGCCGGCGGCATCGAGGTCAAGATTGCGCTGGCCGTCAGCCTGCTGGCGGGCCTGCGCCTGTCGACCATTCCCATGTTGCTGGCCGGCTGGGCCGTCGCCGTCGCGATCCGCCATTTCGTCGGCTAAACGATCGGCGAACCCGGCAGCGGCCGACCGCGTCGGGAACGACAGACCTAATGCTGGAGCACTTCGCCATTGGACGAACTGCTCCAGCCGGGACTTCAGTGTTCGAAGGCTTCTGTCGCCCGCTCCAGCCATTCGCGTGCGGACGGATCACTGATCAGCGGCATCAGTTCGGCCCGCGTGCGGGCATGGTAGTCGTCGAGCCATTGCAGCTCCTCGCGCGTGAGCAGGTCTTCGACGATCAACTGGCGATCGATCGGCGCAAAGGTCAGCGTCTCGAAGCCGAGCATCGGCTGATCACCGCCTTCGATCGCCTCCGCTTCACGCACATAGATCAGGTTCTCGATGCGGATGCCGAAGCTGCCGGGACGATAGTAACCCGGCTCGTTCGACAGGATCATGCCGGGCAGCAATTCCTGCGTCGACAGACGGGAAATCCGCTGCGGACCTTCATGCACGGACAGATAGGACCCGACACCATGGCCCGTGCCATGGGCGAAATCGGCCCCGGATTTCCACAAGGCGATGCGCGCCAGCGGATCGAGATCGCAGCCGCGCGTGCCCTTTGGGAAGCGCGCCGTGCTGATCGCGATCATGCCCTTGAGCGCCAGCGTGAAGAACCTCTTCTGCTCTTCCGGTACGGCCCCGATCGAGATCGTCCGGGTAATATCGGTCGTGCCATTCACGTATTGCGCGCCCGAATCGATGAGAAACATCTCGCCGGCATTGATCGTCCGATCGCTCTCGGTCGTCACGCGGTAGTGCATGATCGCGGCATGCTCACCGGCTCCGGAGATTGTCTCGAAGGAAATGTCCTTGAGCGGGTTCTGCATCCGCTCGCCAACGCGAACCCGACTTGCTTCGAGCGCCTTGGCCGCGCCGATCTCGGTAATGGTTCCGGCCGGCTGCTGATCGAGCCAGGTCAGAAACTCGACCACGGCCACGCCGTCCTGCAAATGGGCCGCAGCCGAGCCATTCAGTTCGACGAGGTTCTTCACCGCCCGCCCAAGCTTGGCCGGATCATTGCCGACAATGGCAGTGCCACCGCCCTGCTTGATCATCTGCGCCACTGCATGTGGTGCGAGATCCGGATCGATCAGGATGCGTCCGCCGCCGGTGGCCACCCGCTCGACCCGTTCGGCCAGCAATTGCGGATCGACCTGCTCGCACAGGTCGCGCAGGTAGGTTTCCACCTCCAGATTGGTCTTGGCGCTATCGAGGAAGAGTTCCGCCTTGCCATCGGCCTTGATGATCGCGCGCGCCAGCGGATGCGGCGTATGCGGCACGTCAGCACCCCGGATATTGAAAATCCAGGCCACCGACGAAGGGTCGCTGATCAGCACCGCCGAAAGTCCCTTGGCGGTCAGATCGGCAGCAATCCTGGTGATTTTATCGGCTGCCGGCACACCGGAATAGCTTTCCGGCTGAATGCTCACCTGGCCCAGCGGTTCGGCCGGTCGATCGCTCCACAGCCTGTCGATCGGGTTGAACGACAACAGAACGAGCGAACCGCCCTTGTCCTCCAGCACCTTTTCCAGCCGGCTGACCTCAACGCCGGTATGCATCCAGGGATCGATGCCAAGCCGGAAACCCTTGCCCGCATGGTTGGCGATCCAGGTATGCGGCGGCTCCCCGATCAGATCGCCGGGCGTGAAAACCGCCAGATCGACCTGCTGTGCAACCTGCGTAACATAGCGACCGTCGACGAAGACGACAGCCTCTGCTTCCGTGACCAGCAATTGCCCGGCAGAACCGGTAAAGCCGGTCGCCCAGGCCAGTCGTTCGGCGCACGGCGGCACATATTCCCCGAGATATTCATCCGAGCGCGGCACCAGCACGCCATCGACGCCCATTTCGGAAAACAGCGCGCGAAGCGCCGCAATGCGCTCCTTGCCATGATGAGGAGTGGATTTGACATCAAAGGATTGAAACATGGAAAGCCTGCATGATGGAGGAGTCTCGGCGACCGTTATAACAAGGCACCCGACACCTGCCCATCCGTTGCCAAAGGTCATCCGCACTTTCTCAATGCGATATCTTGATGCAGTTGAACGCCGGTGATCGCAAAAGCGCCCTAAATTCAGGCAATCCTCATGTTGCTATGCAGCAATTGCAGGTCTCCCGTGCCATTGCCCACCTGACTGAACCGGCAGAACGGATCTATATCTGGCCCATCGAAAGACGCGGCGATCGCGTCTTACCCGAAAGGAACAGAGAAATGGCCAAGTCATTCCTGCGTATCGCCCTCGACAATTTCGTTGAAGCACGCCAGCGTCGCGCCAACCTCTATGCCAACGGCGCCCTGCAGACCCTCGATGACCAAACGCTCTCGGCAATGGGCTTGAACCGCGAAGAACTGCGTCGCAAGCCTTCGCTGCGTTCGATCAGCTAATACCGCCTTCCGGTCACCGACGGCGACACCAATATACGCTTGAGCTCTCCCGGGGCTCGCGGATCGCGCTGCGTGATGCTGCGCCGAAGGCGACCCGGTTTCGGGTCGCCTTTTTTTTCGCGGCACGGTCAGCGAAGGGTCTCAGCCCTTGCCATGCCGAAAGTGGATCGTCACCCAGCCATTGCGCCAGATGGTCCGCACATGCGACAGGCCTACACCACTATAGGCCGCAATCACCTTCCACCGCTGGGCGGCCAGGATGCCCGACAGGATCACCGAGCCGCCATCGGCAAGATGGTTGACCAGTTGCGGGGCCATCCTGATCAGCGGTCGCGCCAGGATATTGGCGATGATCAGGTCGAACGGACCGTAGTCGCCGAAGGCTGTCGAGTGAAAGCCGGGCGCCGTACGGAAATCGATGCCCGTGACGATCTGGTTGCGGCGCGCATTTTCCTTGGCGACACGCACGGCAATCGGATCGATGTCGGTCGCGAGAACCGGCACCGGCAGAAGCTTGCGAACCGCGATCGCCAACACACCGCTGCCCGTGCCCAGATCCAATGCATTGCGCACCTTGCGGGCACGCACGACCTCTTCGATGACTTCAAGGCATCCGGCCGTCGTTCCGTGATGACCGGTCCCGAAAGCCTGGCCGGCATCGATCTCGATCGCCACGTCATTCAGCCTGACCTTGTCGCGGTCGTGAGATCCGTGCACCAGGAAGCGTCCGGCACGCACGGGCGTCAATCCTTCAAGCGACTTGGCAATCCAGTCGATCTCCGGAATGATTTCCCGCTCGATTCCGAGGTCGGAAAAGTCTGGCGCCAACATTTCGGCCAGCCGGCCGCGGATGTCATCCTCTTCCTCGAACATCAGGTAAATCGACGTTTCCCAGATGTCATTCTTCTCGTCGACCTCGGTGGTGGCGATCGCATAATCCTCCTCCCCAAAGCCGAACGTCATCACGTCAAGCACACCGTTGGCACGGGTCTCGGTGGTCGTCACATAGAGGCGGATTTCACTCACGGGCGCGCGTCCTGTCGATCTAGACTTGAAGCCGTTGCGGTACAACGCAATTGCCGCCAAGGCAACCGTTCAGCCTCCGACGCCCGCGCAGTCTTTAGCCCTTCATCAGGTTTTCGAGCTTCTTGACGGCCGTATCCGGATTTTCCCCATAGGCAATCGTGCCCTTGAAGCGGCCATCCGCATCGAGCAGGAATATCGAAGCGGTGTGATCCATCGTGTAGTCGCCGTTCGGATCTTTTTCATCCAGCGGCACCTTCTTTGCATAGACGCGAAAGCCCTTGATCACGTCAGCGACCTTGGCCGGTTCACCCGCTATGCCGGTCACGCGATCGGTCACGTTCGAGATATATTGGCCCAGAAGCTCGGGCGTATCGCGCTCGGGATCGACCGTGACGAAATAAGCCTGCAGTCCCTTGGCATCCGGATCGACCTGCTTCATCCAGCCATTGAGCTCAAACAGCGTCGTCGGGCAGACTTCCGGGCAATGGGTAAAGCCGAAGAACAGGGCCGTCGGCTTGCCGCGAAACGCCTGTTCTGAGATTGGCTTGCCATTCTGGTCCACCAGTTCGAAGGGCACACCGAAAGGACCTTCGGCGATCTTGTCGCCAGATTGCGTGACGGTCAGCGTCAGCCAGCCAAGCAGACCCGCCATGATCAGCACGCCTGCCCATAAAACGACCCGCAAAGTCCGCATGTCTCAATGTCCTCAAAACTGTCCAGTTCTATGAAGCCGGATAAGCCGGACGTTGATGAAAGGCAATTCAACTCGCCGTCAAATCCGCATCAAGCGCTGATTTGTCGCAAAAGAGCGGGTGGAATGATCAGAAGCAATAGGACAGCCCGGTCTCGACCATGCTGAGAAATATCGCCGACCCAAAACGGATCCATCCAAGGAAAACCAGGCACGCGACAAGTGTTCCCGCCAGTGTGATGGCGGCAAGGGGAAGAAGCTTGAGACGGGGTTTTGACGCGATCATTATATCACTATAGCGCGTTTGCGCTGGCTGCAAAACCGGGGATCGAGGCGATCTCCATGCAATGATTGACAGAGATCAAGGAAGCCATCTGAATTTTGCTGACACTTCGAGCCTAGGGGATCTTGGGAGGGACCGATGGAAGAACAGGCGATACACAGTGGCCAGACGCCGAAGTTTCGCGTCAACCGTCTAATGGGCTCCGATGTCACCGCAGCATTCCGCGATGGCTGGCGCGATTTCCGCCGCTATCCCGCGATCGGCCTGTTCTTCGGCGCGATCTATGCCGCGGGTGGCCTGTTCATTGCCGTGGTTCTCATTCACTATCACCTGCCGTGGATGATTATCCCGGTCGCCATCGGCTTTCCCCTGATCGGACCCTTCGTCGCCGTTGGCCTTTACGATATCAGCCGGCGCCACCATCGTGGCGAGGAATTCAAATGGTCGGCGGTTCTGACCGAAGTTTTCCGGCAGCGCGAACGCCAGCTGTCGTGGATGGCGTTTGTCGTGCTGTTCATCTTCTGGATCTGGATCTACCAGGTGCGTCTTCTGATGGCCCTGTTCCTAGGCTTCAGGATTCCCGCATCGCTGGATGCCTTTGGCCATCTGCTGATATCCACACCGCAGGGACTTCTCTTTCTTGCGGTTGGTACAGTTGTTGGCGCGGTGCTGGCGACCATTCTGTTCACTGCAACGGTCATCTCCATGCCGCTTCTGCTCGATTATGACATCGACTTCATCACCGCCATGTTGACCAGCATGCGTGTGGTTCTGGAAAATCCGCTCCCCATGCTCGCATTCGGAGCACTCGTCGCGACGCTTGCGATCCTGGCCCTGTTGCCCGGGTTTCTTGGCCTGCTGATTGTGCTGCCCGTTGCAGGCCATGCGACGTGGCATCTGTATCGCCGGGCCATCAGCAAACTGTAGATCCCTATTCAGGCTCGCTGTGACCCGGCCCGCGATCATACCGTTAGCCGCAGGTTAACTAATATTCGAGATTGTTAATGCGCGTTGCGATCCTACCGGATCGCACACGGACATGACCCGTCCGCCAGGCCGCTCGACGTCCCCCTGGTTTTCGCATGATAAGTTTCCGCCAGGCACCCGCCGGTGGAGGTCGCGCTGGGGGAACGAATGCTACATTATATTTCAGGACGAAGCCTGTCGGTGCGCCAACGGCTGATGACGCTCGGGGTCGCTGCCATTGTCGGTATCGGTTCAATGCTCGGCGTCGGCTGGTACCAGAACGCAGGACTGGACAGCGCGCTCAAGCGCGCCGTGCAGATGAAGGCCGACGTCGAGCGCGTCAACGAGATGCAGCTCGCCAATGCCAATCTGGTTCTGGCGGCCATGGACACCATTATCGACCGCTCGGAAGGCGCTATACAGCCCGAGCGGATAGCGATCATCGACAACGCAGTCGGACTGCTCGCTGCAGGCTCGTCCACGCTCAAGTCAATTGCAGCCGAAGCGGGCGCCACCTCCGAGGTCGCCACCTACGACGAGGACTTGAAAGCCGTCGCCAACGCCATTCAGGTCGACCTCAAGCGCCTGGTGGAAGAAGGCGCAGCGGAAGAGGAATACGCAGCCATTGACGATGCGATCGATGGCGCCGGCGAGCGCCTCGGCAGCGTGCTCGGCAAGATCTCCACGCTCGGCGGCAATGAAGTCGAAGAGCGTGTCGGCGAAGCCACGGCCCGCAGCAGCAGCGCGCTCCATATCCAGCTTAGCCTCGGCGGAATCGCCTTTATGCTTGTTCTCCTGTTGCAGCTGATCCACGGCAATTCGATCGCCAATGGCATCAGAATCGTACGGGCCAGCATGCAACGCATCGTCGACGGTGACTACGATAGTACCGTCGAAGGCACCGATCGCAATGACGAGATCGGTGGCATGGCCCATTCCGCCGACATCTTCCGCACCGCGGCGATCGAAAAGCGCGAGCTTGAAGCCTCGACCCGCAATGCCAACAGACAGAATGAGGCGGAACGGGAAAGCCGAACAGCCGCGATGGAAGCCGACACGCGTGCCTTGAAACAGGCCGTCGATGCTTTGGGGGCGGGCCTGATGCAACTGACCGAGGGCGACCTCTGCGCCGAGATCAGCGGTCCCTTCCCTGCCGATCTTGAACGCTTGCGCAACGACTTCAACCAGGTGACGCTGCACCTGCGCACCGTCATGGGTGAAATCGCCGCCAATAGCAGTTCGATTCGCGGCAATGGCCTCCAGATGCGCAGCGCCGCCGATGATCTGGCCCGCCGGACGGAGCAGCAGGCAGCCTCTCTGGAGGAAACGTCGGCTGCACTCTCCGAAATCACGGCAACCGTCCAGAGTGCGACCCATCGCGCCGAGGAAGCGAGCCAAATGGTCGACAATGCCAAGGACTTCACCGAGAAGTCGGGCCTGGTGGTCAACGACGCGATGGCGGCGATGGAACGCATCGAGGATGCGACGGGCGAGATTGGCAAGATTATCAACGTGATTGATGAAATTGCCTTCCAGACCAATCTGTTAGCTCTGAATGCCGGTGTCGAGGCGGCGCGCGCCGGCGAAGCGGGCAAGGGCTTTGCCGTCGTTGCACAGGAGGTCCGCGCACTGGCGGGCCGGGCCGCTGAAGCCGCGCGCGACATCAAGGCTCTGGTCGGACGCTCGTCGGTTGAGGTCAAGACCGGCGTCGAACTGGTCACAGCAACCGGCGAGGCATTGCATCGCATCGGCGAAGACGTTCTCAGAATTAATGAGCACGTTAAGGCAATCGTTACCAGCGCGCGTGAACAATCAGTCGGACTGAGTGAAATCAATTCTGCGGTGGGCCAGATGGACCAGGTCACGCAGCAGAATGCAGCCATGGTCGAACAGACCAATGCTGCAAGCCATACTCTGGCGGGCGACGCGGAAAACCTGTCGCGCCTCGTCGGGCAATTCAAGGTCGGCGCCGATCAGAAGGTCGGCTCTTTCCAACCGGAGCCGGCACATGCCGCCTCCAAACCGAGACCATCCCCTGCAAACGCCTTGATCAACAAGGTGGCAGGCACATTCAACCGAACGACTCCGGCGTCCGCAACCAACGCCGCAGTAGCAGAGCACTGGGAAGAGTTCTAATATGTCCAACGCAATCAAGCAGTCCGGCGCCTATCTGGAGATCGTCTCCTTTCATCTGGCCGAGCAGGAATTCTGCATCGACATCATGGCAATCCGGGAAATTCGCGGCTGGGCACCGGTAACGCCGATGCCGCACACCCCCCCTTACGTTCTCGGCCTGATCAACCTGCGTGGTGCGGTGATCCCGGTTATCGACATGGCTTGCCGCCTTGGCATGAACATGACCGAGCCGTCGGAGCGCGCAGCAATCATCGTGACCGATATCGCCGGCAAGCTGGTCGGCCTTCTCGTCGAGCAGGTTTCCGACATGATGACCATTCGTGGCGAAGATCTGCAGCCGGCCCCGGAAATCATTCCGGAAGAACAGCGCGCATTCTGCCGTGGTATCGTTGCGCTGGAAAAATCCATGGTCTGCTTCCTCAATCTCGATACGGTCATTGCCGACGAGCTTGCCCAGGCTGCATAAACCAATCATCTCTTCCCAGAGATAAGGCCCCGCTTACAGGCGGGGCCAACCCTATTCGACACGCCTGACGACACAGACGCAATCAGCACCGGCCGATTGCGATTTTTTGCGTTTCAACGAGGGCATGCGCAGGGCATCTCCCTTCAATCCGCAAATGTATGTGCATTTTTATCGGAACCAGTCCGCCTGCGAGGAGTTCTACATTCACTTCCAAAAGAAAAAACGGAAGTTTCTGTAAAGAAACCAAGGAGAAAGATCATGAATTCAGCATTTAAGATCGCACTCGCCGGCGCCATGTCCGTTGCCTCGCTTTCCGGCGTCGCAATGGCGCAAACGACCACCGCACCGATGGTGGACACGACCACCACGACCAATTCGACCACAATGAATGACAAAGTCTCCGTTGTGATGATGAGCGCGCTGGAAGGCGAGAATGGCAACGCAAAGTTTGCCGAGATCGAAGCGCTATCTAAGAGCGAAACCGCTGTCGCCGAAGCACAGAGCGCGCTGCAGAGCGACGCAACACTCTCTGCGGCCCTCACTGCACAGAACGTGCAGTTGGAGAACGTGGTCCATATCGAGACCGCTGCCGATGGCGGCAAGGTCGTTTACGTCAAGTAATCTCGACCGACCGGATTTTCAAAAGCGCCCTGGAGCCGCAAGGCTTCAGGGCGCTGTCCGTATGACGGGGCTTCGGTGAACAGGTCCTTACCCGCCTTAGACAGGGCCGAACAAAGATGGACGGCGATATTGGGGATCACGCCGACCGGTCCTAGCCTGCGACTGTCCTGACAAAGTGCCCGCCGAAACGAAAGAGGGCCGCATCACAAAAGTGCCTTTGAGCGTCAATGCCCCCTAAAACGGTCGATCACTCCGGCTTTCCTTTGACCCATGTCACCGGCTGATTGAACAGAGGCACGGTCGATATTGCCATCTTCGCCGAGCCGTCCACGACCTGGCGGGAATGAATGAGGTAGATCAGCGTATCATTCGGCTTGTCATAGATCCGGTTCACCACCAGCGATTTCCAGATGATGGAGCGCCCTTCGCGGAACACTTCCTCACCGTCTTTCGACAGATCTATGTCGCCGATCTCGATGGGACCGGTCTGCCGGCAGGCAATGGAATTATTGGACGGGTCTTCAAACCAGTTGCCCTTTGACAGGCGATCGATAATCGAACGGTCGAAATAGGTCACGTGGCAGGTTACGCCCTTGACGCCTGGGTCATTCACCGCCTCGACGATAATGTCATTACCGACCCAGTCCACACCCACCTCGCCCACAACCTGGGCACTGGATGCCACGGGCAGCATAACCAGCGAAAGCATCGCAGCGCTGGCGAGGTTTCGAATCATCTTTGCAATTGTCATTGAGCTTCTCCGCTTTCGTCTTGTCAGAGACTTAAGGCGGTTTCGCACCTTTACAAGGCGCGCACTGTTGCCTTGCGCACCGAACAGGCCTGGTAACCTGTCGCGTGCAGCCGCCCAGGTGTAAGCCCGATCATCGCGGCTAGATCGATGATCTGCGCTGCGCCCTTCTGCGTGGCCATGGCGATCGATGCCTGAGCGCAGACGACCGCATCCTCAGCAGCATTGTGATGGACAAAGCGCATGCCGAGATGGGCGGCCAGGATATTGAGCTTGTGCGATGGCAGATGCGGCCAGACACGTTGCGCCATCTTGACGCTACAGAGATAGGAGAATGTCGGATAGGCCATGCGGTAGCCGTCAAGCGAAGCCCGCCAGACCGAAAAATCAAAAGCCGCATTATGGGCGATCATGGTTGCTCCGGCAAAATCGTCCGCAAACTCTTCCATAACCTCGGGAAACTCGTCGGCATCTTCGACATGCTCTGGCCTGATTCCATGAATGGCCACATTGAACGGCGAAAAACGCATACTCTTCGGCCGTATCATCCGTTCCTCGACCCTTACGATCCGCCCGTCCTCGATCCAGGCAAGGCCAACCGAGCACGCGCTGCCGCGCTCTTCGTTGGCTGTCTCGAAATCAATGGCGATGGTTTTCAACGGGCGCGACTCTTCTCAACCTATATACGCCCTGTCTTAGCCGAGACGACGGTTGGCGCAAACCCGGATTGACGAAGACGGGCCGACAACGCACAGTAACGTCATGATCGCAAACCGTTCGACACATCGTGTGATGATGCTTACCACCGTTCCCTCCGGGAACGTGGCTGCATCCTTGCGCGACTAGTCCGCGCAGCGATCAAACCACGAGCCCTGCCGGGATAAGCAGGGCTCGACAAGTCCCTGCTCCCGCACACGTCAAGGAGAGCAGCAATGCAGGACGACCCACCCACAAGCCAATTTCCAAGTGCGTCACGACCGGAGGCGCAATGCCCCCTCGCCATGAATGCAAGGTGGCCGGACGGCCTATCGATCCGCGCCCAATGCCCCGGCGACGCAAGCGGCATCGCTGCCATGCAGAGCCTGCCGGGTGTCCGTGCCGGCACTTTGCGTCCGCCATATCCCCGCGTCGAGGATGTCCGAAAACATATCGAGAATCAGCCTGCCAACACGGTTGCCTTGGTCGCGATCATGAACAGCACAATTGTCGGAAATGCCGGTTTGACACGTCAGTCCGGGCGTCGGGCGCATGTCGGCGAGATCGGCATGGGCGTACATGATGCATACCAGCGACGTGGTATCGGTCGAGCACTGTTGGGCGAACTGGTCGCTATCGCCTTCGACTGGATGGATCTGACACGGCTCGAACTCACGGTGTTCACCGACAATGCGCCTGCGATCGCGCTCTACCAAAGTTTCGGCTTCGAGCATGAGGGCACGCACCGCGCCTTCGCCTTGCGTGCCGGGTTTCGTGTCGACGCCCATGCAATGGCAAGGCTCCGAACCTGACCACAAACCGGCCGATTGGCCCTTGGCACACACGGCCAGGCGGCAGTTTTGCTGCCTCGCCTTCACCATATGCGGCCTTTTGTCCCCTGCCCTCTATACTTTCTGGGCCGAGACGAGTAGGAACGGCGCCAACATACCCGCAATCGGCGGGCGCGGTGCTTTGGCCCGCAAGAGACACCAATTTCGAAAGTTGACCCCGATGACTGATTTTGACGGCATCGTCCCGGCGATCGCCGAGGCATTGCGCCAACGTGGCTATGACACGCTGACCCCCGTGCAGCTGGCGATGATCGATCCCGATCTCGAACGCTCGGATGCGCTGGTCTCCGCCCAGACAGGCTCTGGCAAGACGGTCGCCTTCGGCCTCGCACTCGCCCCGACCTTGCTCGGCACCGAGAATCGCTTCGGCCGCGCGGCCGCTCCTCTGGCTCTGTGCATCGCACCGACCCGCGAACTGGCCATGCAGGTCATGCGCGAACTGGAATGGCTGTTCGAAAAGACCGGAGCCGTGATCGCATCATGCGTCGGCGGCATGGATGTCCGCAACGAGCGCCGTGCTCTGGAGCGTGGCGCCCATATCGTTGTCGGAACGCCTGGCCGTCTACGCGACCACATTACCCGCCGCGCGCTTGATTTGTCCGAACTGCGCGCCGTGGTTCTAGACGAAGCCGACGAAATGCTCGACCTCGGCTTCCGCGAAGACCTCGAATTCATCCTTGAAGCCTCGCCGGACGAACGCCGTACCCTGATGTTTTCGGCGACGGTTCCGCGCTCGATCGCGGACCTTGCCAAGAACTTCCAGCGCAATGCCAAGCGTATCGAGACCGTTTCGGAAAAGAAGCAGCACGTCGATATCGAATACCGCGCGCTGACGGTTGCCAATCCCGACCGCGAGAACGCCATCATCAACGTGCTGCGCTTCTACGAGGCACGCAACACCATCGTGTTCTGCGCGACCCGCGCCGCCGTCAATCATCTGACCGCGCGCCTGCACAATCGCGGCTTCTCGGTCGTGGCGCTTTCTGGCGAACTGTCGCAGAATGAACGTACGCATGCGCTTCAGGCCATGCGTGACGGCCGGGCTCGCGTCTGCATCGCAACCGACGTCGCCGCCCGTGGTATCGACTTGCCCGGCCTCGAACTCGTCATCCATGCCGACCTGCCGAACAATTCCGAAACGCTTCTGCACCGTTCGGGCCGGACCGGCCGCGCCGGCAACAAGGGCGTCTCGGCCCTGATCGTGCCGGTCAGCGCCCGCCGCAAGGCCGAACGCCTGCTCGCCGGCGCCAATGTCCAGCCGAACTGGGCGCTTCCGCCATCGGCGGACGAGGTTCTGGCGCGTGACGACGAGCGCCTGCTGGCCGACCCTGCGTTGGCGCAGGCGATCAACGAGGACGAAGCCCCGTTCATCGCAACCCTTCTTGCCCAGCATGGCGCCGAACAGGTCGCAGCCGCATTCCTTCGCCTGCAGCGCGGCAACCGCTCGGCACCCGAGGATCTTATCCCGGTTGCTTTGCAGGCAGAACGCAAGCGCCGCGAAGGCGAAACCTTCGAACCCCGCAACGCCGAAGTGCGTCCGCGCAGCGAATTCGGCCCGAGCGTGTGGTTTTCGCTATCGGTCGGTCGTCGCCAGAATGCCGAGCCGCGTTGGCTGATCCCGATGCTCTGCCGCAACGGCAACATCACCAAGAACGAAATCGGCGCCATCAAGATGCAGCCGGAAGAAACCTTCGTTGAAATTGCCCAGAGCAATCTCGACCAGTTCCTCTCGGCGCTTGGCCCCAACAAGGCACTTGAGCGCGGCATCACCGTAACCCAGTTGCCTGGAACTCCGGACTTCTCGGCAGCCCCCAAGGAACGCGCAGCGCGTCCGCCACGCGAAGAAGGCGAACGCCAGTCCTATGGCGACAAGAAGCCTTTCGCTGACAAGAAGCCATACGGCGATAAAAAGCCCTATGGTGACAAGAAGCCGTATGCCGCAAAGAGCGATAGCGGAGAGCGCAAGCCGTACAAGGACGACATGGCGCGCGCCGATGCCGATGTCTGGGGCGATGCACCGGCCAGGCCGAAACGTGACGACGCAGCCGCGGCCAAACCTGACTTCAAGAAGAAGCCAAAGAGCGCGTCCAACGCCTGGGATAAGCCGGCCAAGTCCGATTGGGCAGGCAAGCCCAAGGGTGACAAGCCCGCTTATGCCGCAAAGCCGAAGTTCGACGACCGAGGCCCTTCGGCTGGACCGAAGAAGAAGACCTTCAAGCCTAAGGGCTGAACGATCGATGGGGCAGCCTCTGCCCCATCTTTGCCTGTTTGAGGCAGGGGCTCCGTCATCGATGGAACAAGCCCCGCCCCCGCGCATTGAGTGCGCGACGGGGAACAATTGCCAATGGCCGCCAGCACCAGCGCTCGAAAACACACATCCACGGATGTCAGCGAATTCCTGACCGGATTGGCTCGGGGATTGGCAGGCGCATTGCTGTTTGCGCTGCCGATGCTGATGACCATGGAGATGTGGAACCTTGGCTTCTACATGGAGCGGACGCGTCTGCTCCTGCTCCTCGTCCTCAACATGCCGCTTCTCATCTTTCTTTCGCACCGGATCGGGTTCGAGCATACCAACTGCTGGAGCACCAGCATTCGCGATGCCGTCGTGGCCTACGGCATGGGCATTGCGGCAAGTGCCACACTCCTGTTGATCCTCGGCGTCATCACGCCAGACATGGCGCCACGCCAATGGGTCGGCATGGTCGCCATCCAGGCGGTGCCGGCAAGCATCGGTGCCCTACTCGCACGCAGCCAGCTCGGTATCGGCACGGAAGACGCCGACGATGACGGCGCTGACTGTAACGTCGCGCAGGATGGCAGCAGCTATGCCGTCGAACTCTCCATGATGGCGGTTGGCGCGCTGTTCCTGTCGCTCAATCTGGCCCCGACGGAGGAAATGATCCTGATCGCCTATAAGATGACGCCGTGGCATACGCTTGCCTTGGTGACCATTTCCATCGGCATGATGCACGGCTTCGTCTATGCGCTGTCGTTTCGCGGCGGCCACAGGCTGGAAAGCGGCGTGCCCGGTTGGCACGCCCTCATCCGTTTCACCCTGCCCGGTTATCTCGTCGCCCTGTGCGTCAGCCTCTACACATTGTGGACATTCGAACGGCTGGACGACACGGGCATCACCCAGATTGTTCTGATCGTCATCGTCCTGGGCTTTCCCGCGGCCATCGGTGCTGCGGCAGCCCGGCTGATTTTGTAGGAAGATCGCCGATGAAAAAATCCGAAAGTAAAACGGCGACGGCAGCAGGCAAACGGCTGAATACCGAGACACTGCAGCCGCACTGGATAGAGTGGCTGACCGGCGCAGTCTCTTCGCTCCTCATCCTTCTGGTTGTCGGCTGGATCAGCTACGAAGCAGTCAATGGCACGGACAGTCCGGCCGAGCTGCAGGTCGACATCGTTTCGACGGAAAGAACGGATGCCGGGTGGCGGGTGCTCTTTGATCTGCGAAACAATGGCGAATCCACCGCTGCTGCCGTGGAGGTGCATGGCACCGTGTCTGAACAGGGTCGCCTTGTTGAGGAAGCCGCAGTCACAGTCGATTATGTCGCCGCGCGTTCAACTGCGCATGGTGCATTGATATTCACCCAGAACCCGAACGACCGCGATTTCAAGATTCGCGCCGTCGGTTTCACCGAGCCTTGAGCCCTTCAGCCAGTGTCGAATGAAGTCCACCAGTGGGCGTTTACGCTGCCCGCCCGGCGGTAAATCTAAGTTGGTCCAACATCCGGCCAATCCCTTCGGAAAGGGTGACCGATGGCAACAAGCCGTAGTGCTCCTGCATTGCCGTATCGCCGCAACGGTAAAAGACACCCTCGGGCTTTTCGGACAGACCGGAGACATTCGGCTGCCATCCGATCTGCTGCGCAACCTCCTCAGCAA
The DNA here is from genome assembly GCF_918741265.1 of Rhizobium sp. CECT 9324. Lineage (NCBI taxonomy): Bacteria > Pseudomonadati > Pseudomonadota > Alphaproteobacteria > Hyphomicrobiales > Rhizobiaceae > Rhizobium > Rhizobium sp. CECT 9324. Next base: position 3,000,114 of record NZ_CAKKMZ010000001.1, read on the forward strand.
GGGCGATGAAAGACGTTGCGATCCCGGTCGACAGGTTGAGGCTCTTCCCCGATGGCAACCGGTCCACGCTGCGCCAGACGAAATCCACGCAATCGGAAATATGGATGAAATCACGGCATTGCCGCCCGGACCCCCAGACGAAAACCTCGTCCCTGCCCGCTTCAGCCATCAGCCGCTGGCAGATTGCCGGAAACGGATAGGCGAGATCCTGATCCTCGCCGTAGCCGCTGAAAGGGCGATAGGCGATTGCGCGGCCGCCATACCGCTCGACATAGAGCTTCATCAGGAATTCGCCGGTCAGCTTGGCCCATCCATAGCTGAGATCCGGAACCCCGAGTGCATCCTCGAACGAGATCATCTCCTCACGCAGCCTTTGATGCCCGACGACCCGCTGATAACCGATCGAATAGGCGGCGCTCGAACTGAAGAAGACGACGCAGCCAGGTCGGGTGGCGGCGGCCCATTTCCACATCAAGGCATCAACAGCAAGGTCCTCGGCAACGCAGAGCGCTTGCGTCTCCATCATGATCCGTCCACCGACAACGGCCGCGAGATGATAGACATAGTCAAAGTGCTCATCCGTGCGGGCAAAATAGTCACGGCAATCGGCAGCAACGAATGTGAAGCGGCCATTCGGTGGATGCGGCCACCGTTCAGGAGGCAGCGCACCGGTTCCCGCGACCAGGTTGTCGACACAGACGACGTCCAGCCCCTCCGACAGGAGCCGTGCACAGATATGACGTCCGACAAACCCGGCTCCACCGGTCACCAAAGCCCTGGTCATGACATCCCCCTCCTCAGTGCACGGACAAATTGGCATTGCCTCTGTAGATATCGACGATCCGCTGGCGCCATTCATCGGTCGACGGCGCAATGCGCTTCCCGTATTCGTAAGCTCCCTCGCTCAGGTTGCGAACGAGTGCGTCATTGTCCATCAGAGCGATCTTCTCGGCGAGCGAAGCGGCATTGCCGCTTTCGAACACCAAACCTGCGCCGTTGCGCGAAACCTCTTCGGCAATCAGAGCGTTGCTGCTGGCAATCACCGGAATCCCGCTCATCACCGCTTCCGCCGCCACCAGGCCATAAGGCTCGGGCATGCGCGAAGGCATGATGAAGAATCGCGCCTCGGCCGCCATGCGGTCGACTTCGCTGTCCTCCAGCCAGCCCGGCACGTAGCAGTGTGGCAACGCTGCCTGCATCTCCTGCAGCAAGGGCCCGCGCCCGATCAACGTTGCCGCCCTGCCGGTGCTGTTCAATGCTTCGGCAAGCGTCCGCACGCCCTTTTCCCAGGTCATGCGCCCGAGAAAAAGCGCGCGGCTGTTCTCCCAGGCCCTGACGGGTCCGACCGTCAATGGTTTACAGGGCGTCCGCAGAGTCTGAAATCGGCTCAACGCTCCCCCGGTCAGATGAAGCTCCATATTCTCATGCGCGAGGATGACCTCGACCCGCCCCCAGAATTCCTTGCCGGCCGCAGTCTGCGTCAACATCCGACCGACACGCCAGAGCTTGTGCAGGTAGTTGCGCTTGTCGCAATTGCTCGTGATGCAGGCTGCCGACATCGGCTTGTGTTCGCAGACATCGCCGGTGTTGAAATTGAGATATCCGCCATTCGGGCAACTGAGGAAGAAATCATGGGCCGTCACGATGACCCGGCTACCGTGTTTAGCCAGCGCGTGAAAGATCGACGGCGACAGGATCTGCGACCAGCCATGGACATGAACGACGGTTCTTTCCCGGCTGGCGCCCAAAAGCCGATCAAGCGCCGCATAGGCCTGCCGATTGAAATTCCGGTCGACCACGTCACGCAGATGCACCCCGTCGCGAAGCGGTCTCTCTCCCAGCGCCTCGACCTTGGCCGCCGGAAAATTCCGCCTCACGCCCTCGCCATCGTCCCCGACAAGCACCGTGCAGTCGAGTCCGGCTGACAGGCCAGCCTCGATGCATTGCATCGCAACTTTGGTGGCGCCACCCAGGACCACGGACACATCATTGATCAGAATAAGCCGCATGACCCGCCGTGGTTCAAGAGAGGGGAAGCAAACGAAGAAGAGAGCTTTCACTCCCCGGTGGAGCGCCCGTTTCCTCGTTTTCAAACCTGATTGACCTATATTTCAGGGGGGTATTTCAACTTATCCTTTTTCACTAGACGAAGAGGTATTTTTCACCCCGCCGTCCGGTTCCCTTTTCCGCGGCGAGCCCTGTTCAGCCACCGATCAATTCGAGCCACTCGTCTTCGGTCATGACCGACACGCCCAGTTCCCGCGCCTTGTCCAGCTTGGAACCGGCCCCCGGACCCGCCACCACATAATCCGTCTTCTTCGAGACCGAGCCTGCAACCTTGGCGCCGAGACCTTCCGCGCGCGCCTTGGCTTCATCACGGGTGAACCGCTCCAGCGAGCCGGTAAAGACGACGGTTTTGCCGGCAACGGGACTGTTGCTGGCCACAGGCGCTTCCGCATCGAGCGGCGTCACCTCGTCCAGCAAGCGCTGGACGACCTGCAGGTTCCTCGGTTCTTTGAAAAACTCGACGATAGAGGCCGCAACCACTTCGCCGATGCCATCGATGCTGTTCAACTCGTTCCAGGCATCGCCGTGTCGCGGAGCGGCCGCCTGCATCGCCTCTGCAAACGCCGCGTAGGAACCATAGGAGCGCGCCAGAAGCTTCGCTGTGGTCTCGCCGACATGACGGATGCCAAGGGCAAAGATGAAACGCTGCAAGGCTATCTCGCGCCGAGCATCAATCGCATCGAACAACTTGCGGACACTGACGCGGCCAAAACCCTCGATGTTTTCCAGTTTGGTCAGCAGCGAGCCGTCCTGGCGCTTCTTGAGCGTGAAGATGTCCGGCGCCGTGCGGATTGACAGCGACGGATCTTCGGCTTCGAAGAAGAAGTCGACCTGCTTGGTTCCCAACCCCTCGATGTCGAAGGCATTGCGAGACACGAAATGCTTGATGTGCTCCACCGCCTGCGCCCGGCAGACGAAGCCACCGGTGCATCGCGTGACGGAATCGAGCTTGCCGGTCTTTTCGTTCTTTTCCCGAACCGCATGACTGCCGCAGACCGGGCATTTTGTCGGAAAGAGATACTGAACTGACGTTGCCGGCCGTTTTTCCAGCACCACATCCAGAACCTGCGGGATCACATCGCCGGCACGCTGCACGATGACCGTATCGCCAACCCGGATGTCGTGCCCCTCGGGGCGGATGCGCTCGCCACCATTGCCGATGCCTTCAATGTAGTCGGCATTGTGCAGTGTCGCATTGGTGACGACGACACCGCCGACGGTGATCGGCTCAAGCCGCGCCACCGGCGTCAAGGCCCCGGTACGCCCCACCTGGATATCGATCGCCTCGACGGTGGTGAAGGCTTGTTCGGCCGGGAATTTGTGCGCGGTCGCCCAGCGCGGACTGCGCGAACGAAAGCCGAGACGCCCCTGCAGATCGAGCCGGTCGACCTTGTAGACAACACCGTCGATATCGTAATCGAGATCGGCACGCTGCAGGCCGATGTCGCGGTAGTGGCCGATGATCTCCTCGACCGACGTCAGTCTCCGGGTCAGCGGATTGACCGGAAAGCCCCATGTCCTGAAGGTCTCGACCATGCCCCATTGCGTGTCGGCCGGCATGGACGAGATCTCGCCCCAGGCATAGGCAAAGAATTTCAGATTGCGGCTCGCCGTCACTTTGGGGTCGAGCTGCCGCAGCGAACCGGAGGCGGTGTTGCGGGGATTGACGTAGGTCGGCTTGCCCTCGGCCTCCATCTGCGCATTGAGCGCGAAAAATGCGCTCTTGGCCATGTACACCTCGCCACGCACCTCGACGACATCGGGTGCATCCGCCGGAAGTTCTGTCGGGATCTCCTTGATCGTGAGGATGTTGGCTGTCACGTTTTCGCCGGTCGTTCCATCGCCACGGGTCGCGGCCGTCACCAGCTTGCGGTTCTCGTAGCGCAGCGACATCGAAAGCCCGTCGATCTTCGGCTCCGCTGTGAAGGCGATTGAATTGTCGGGCATCACGCCGAGGAACCGGTAGACGGAGGCAACGAAGTCCGAGACATCCTCGTCGGAAAACGTGTTGTCGAGCGACAGCATCGGTCGGGCGTGGGTCACTTGGGCAAAAATCCCGGCAGGTGCAGCACCCACCCGCTGCGAAGGACTGTCGATGCGCACAAGCTGCGGGAACTGCGCCTCGATCGCATCGTTGCGCCACTTCAGCGCATCGTAGTCTGCGTCGGAAATCTCCGGCTTGTCCTTGCCGTGATACAAAGCATCGTGATGGGCAATCTCGCCAGAAAGTCGAGCCAACTCGGCGCGCGCCTGTTCTTCGTTCAGATCCTCGACTGCGATCAGTTCAACGGCCATGGCGCCCTCCGAAAAATTATCCGCCGGTCTTACCCCCGAATCTGACCGGTTGAAAAGCCTCCGTCGCGCTAATCCATAGCCGGATGAAGCCTGATCCTTGCCGTCAACGGCAGATGATCGGAGGCAAGTCTGGCCAGAGGCGTATCATGCACCGTCATGTCGCATATCAGGTCGGCGCGGTTCGCCATGATCCGATCAAGAGACAGGACCGGCAGGCGCGCCGGAAAACTCGGGATCGGTGGGGGCAGCGGCCCGAAGATAGGTTCCAGGCGGGTGAGCGCCGAGCCAGGCCCCAATCGCCATTCGTTGAAGTCCCCCATCAGGATTGTTGGCCGCTCTTCACGTGCCTGCAGGATGTCGAGGATCACATCAGCTTGCGCCCGGCGAGCCCAGCGCAGCAGGCCGAGATGCGCCGCGATCACCCGCAGTCCCGCATGCCCCTTGATCTCGAGTTCGGCGACAAGTGCTCCACGCGGCTCGAGCCCAGGCAAGGCAATCTGGTGCACGTCGCGCACCATGCCCTGGCGAAACAGCAGGACATTGCCGCGCCAGCCATGTGATTTCGGACCGCCCACGACCGGCACCGGCAACAGGCCGGTATCCAGCCGAAGACGCGTCAGGTCGAGCAATCCTGAGCGTTCGCCGAAACGTTGGTCTGCCTCTTGAAGCGCAATCACATCCGGCTCGATCTCACGGATCACCTCGATCACCCGCTCGGGGTCGAAACGCCCATCGGTGCCGACGCATTTGTGCACATTGTAGGATGCGACAGTGATCAGACCATCCTCGGCCTCGCGCAACGCCGGACCATACGGCCGTTGACGCCGATTGCGGATCGACGAGATCATCGTCCGTGCGAGACTGCCGTTCGTCTTTTTCATTCCACCAATCAAGCCTCAAGCAGTCAAAGTCAGATACCCAAAGGTCACAGTCCGGCCGTGTCGCAAGCAGTTGGCTCGCCGTCCCTTACAGATAGGGCGATCCAAGCCAGAGGAAACGTTCAAAGAGCCTGATCGCGAACGGTCTCGCTCGCAGCTCATCCAGCACAACCTCCTCGGCATCCTCCATGGCAGCGGCAATCCGACCCTCGATCTCGCTTGCCACGTCCTTGTCGAAGATTTCCATGTCGATTTCGAAGTTCAGCCGAAGCGACCTCGAGTCGAGGTTGGAAGAACCGACAAACACCCACTTGCCGTCGACCACTGCAAGCTTGGAATGATCGAAGGGACCGGCGGCCCGCAGAACCCGGCAGCCGTCCTTCAGCACCTGGTCGAACTGCGCCGTCATGGCGTAGCTGACGATCGCCAGATTGTTGCGCGAGGGAACGACGATATCGACCTGCACGCCGCGGCGTGCTGCGGTGGCGAGTGCGGAAATCAGCACGGCATCCGGCAAGAAATATGGCGACATGATCCGGATCGAGTGCTGCGCCACCGAAAACGCGCCGATCAGCATCTTGTGGTTGGTTTCCAGATGGGCATCCGGGCCCGACACGATCAGCCGGGCAAAAGACGGTTCTCCCGCGACTGCGCCATCCAGCCCCAGCCGCCATTCCGCACCTTTCAGCACTTCCCTGGTTTCGAAATGCCAGTCTTCTGCTGCAACAGCCAGAATGTCGGCGACAACGGGCCCGCTGACCTTGAAATGTGTATCACGGGCGCTGTCCGGTCCGGTGAAGCCGGCCCGGATATTCATCCCGCCGATAAAAGCGGTTGTGCCATCGACAACCACGATCTTGCGATGTGTCCTGAGGTTGGCATAGGGCAGCCGAAGTCCCATGATGACTTGGCCGTTGAAGGCAGCCACCGAGACGCCTGCTGCCTGCAGATAGCCGATGATGCTCGGCACGCTGTAGCGGGCACCGACGGCGTCGATCAGGACACGTACGGCCACGCCGCGCCTGTGGGCTGCGATCAGGCAATCGGCAACCTTGAGGCCGATCTCGTCTCGATCGAAGATATAGGTTTCAAGAATGACGCTGCGTTCGGCCCCGGCAATTGCATTGCAGATCGACGAATAGGTTTCCTCACCCGTTCCAAGCATCGTGATGCGATTGCCCGATGACAGCGGATGGCGCGCCACCCGGTCCCCCAGCGTCTTGAGCGATGCCATCTGGGGACCGAAACGCGCAGCGATCACGTCTCCCGTCACACCGTAGGAGGAGATGCTGCGCCACAGTTCATCAAGGCGCAGCGCGCGTCGCGAGATCAATGAGGCGCGTCGAATACGATTGATGCCAGCCACGGCATAGATCATCGCCCCGACCAGTGGCGACAGCACGATGACCCCCACCCAGCCGAGGGCCGAGCGAACTTCCCGCTTTGTCATCGTCGCATGCACGGCCGCCACTGTGCCGAGAATGATCGACAGCGTGAAAAGCACATGAGGCCAGTAAGTCGTAAGAATATCAATCATGGTTGCCGGAGCGAAACAGGTTTCCCACCCGAATGCAACGGCAATCGATAGCCCTCAACGGCCTGCTCAGGCCTCACCCGCCAGAAGCTTGGCCGCCGCCGCCCGGGCCTCGTCGGTGATCGATGCGCCGGCCAGCATGCGGGCGATTTCTTCCTTGCGATGATCCGGCTCCATGATCGCCACCCGCGTCGCGATCTTGTCGCCGGCATCGCCCGCCGGTCCCTTGGAGATCAGGAAATGCGTCGCGGCGCGTGCGGCCACTTGCGGTGCATGGGTCACGGACAGCACCTGAACCTTGCTCGACAGCCGCTTCAGCCGCTGGCCGATGGCATCGGCCACCGCACCACCCACGCCCGTGTCGATTTCATCAAAGACCAGCGTCGGTGCAGAACCGCGGTCTGCCAGCGCAACCTTGAGCGCCAGCAGGAAACGGGACAGTTCACCGCCCGAGGCCACCTTCATGATCGGACCCGGTCGCGTGCCTGGATTGGTCTGCACGTGGAATTCGACCGTATCGATGCCCTCGGCTGTCGCGGCTTGAGGGTCGCTGGCCACTTCCACCATAAATTTGGCCCGCTCCAGCTTGAGCGCCGGCAACTCCTCCATGACAGTTTCGGCGAGTGCCACGGCCGCATGATGACGCTTGGAGGAGAGCAGGACTGCCAGATGGTCGTAATGCGCCCGCGTCTCGGTCACAGCAGCTTCAAGCTGCCCAAGGCGCTCTTCACCGGCATCCAGATCGGCAAGGTCGACAACCATCTTTTCGGCCAGCGCCGGTAGACCGGTAACGGCCACTGAATATTTCCGGGCGGCGGCGCGCAGGGCGAAAAGCCGTTCTTCGACCCGCTCAAGCTCGCGCGGATCAAATTCCGTCCGCCGCAATGCAGCCTCAACCTCCATCTGCGCGCTCGAGAGCGTGTCGAGGGCCGAGCCGAGAAGCTGTACCGTTTCTTCCAGAAGCCCTGGCGCCTCATGGCTCTTGCGCTCGAGCTTGCGCATTAACGACGCGATATGCGGGACTGGCGATGCATTGCCATTGAGAAATTCCGAGGCCTCGGAAATGTCGCCGGCAATGCGCTCGGACTTCTGCATCCGTGAGCGGCGCTCTGCCAGATCGTCCTCTTCGCCATCCTGTGGCGACAAGGTCTCCAGTTCCTCGACCGAGGCACGCAGATAGTCGGCCTCGCGCGCCGCCGCCTCGACCTTGGCCTTGTGGGTCTTGAAGCTACGCTCTGCCTCGCGCCAGCGACGATAGCTCTCGCCCAGTGTCACGGCCTCATCGGACAGGCCGGCAAAGGCATCGAGCAACATACGATGCGCATCGGTATCGATCAGGGCGCGGTCGTCATGCTGGCCGTGGATCTCGACCAGCAATTGGCCGGCCTGGCGCATCAGTTGAACGCTAACCGCCTGGTCGTTGATAAAAGCGCGGGTGCGGCCATCGGCTGACTGGATCCGACGGAAGATGAGATCGCCATCGTCATCGACGCCATTGCCACGCAAAAGCGTTCGGGATGGATGGCTGCCGCCGACGTCGAAGACCGCAGTGACCTGCCCTTTGTCTTCGCCATGACGCACTAGCGAACCGTCGCCTCGCCCACCAAGAGCGAGCGACAGGCTATCCAGAAGGATCGATTTGCCGGCGCCTGTCTCACCTGTCAGAACCGATAGGCCTGCCTCGAAGGCAAGATCCAACCGCTCGATCAGAACGATATCCCGGATCGATAACTGGACCAGCATGGGCTCAAGATCTCACTTGACGGACGGTGGCAACAGGAAATGGTTCTCAGCTGCCGGTCAGGAATTTGCGACCGGCGCGTGCGATCCACGAACCCTCGTTTTCGCGCGGCTCGACACCACCGCTCTGCAGCAGCTTGTAGGAGTCGGCATACCACTGGCTGTCTGGATAGTTATGTCCGAGAACGGCTGCAGCGGTCTGCGCTTCCTGCACGATGCCCATGGCGAAATAGGCTTCCACGAGACGCGCGAGCGCTTCCTCGATCTGGTTCGTATTGGAGAATTCCTCGACCACGACACGGAAACGCGACACGGCGGCGAGATATTCCTTCCGCTCCAGATAATAGCGTCCAACCTGCATTTCGCGGCCGGCAAGCTGGTCACGGGCAAAACGGATCTTGGCCTGTGCGTCATCGACATATTCTGAATCGGGATATTCGTCGACCACGCGCTGCATCGCCTCGATGGTCTTCTGCGAAGCCTTCTGGTCCTGCGTGACGTTGGCGATCTGCTTCCAGTTGGAAAGGCCGACGAGATACTGGACGTAAGCTGAATCATCCGATCTGGGGTAAAGGCTCATGTAGCGGTTGCCGCTGGCGATGGAATCGCCATAGCGGCCGAGGCGATACTTGGTGAAGGTGCTCATCACCAGAGCCTTGCGCGACCATTCGGAGAACGGATGCTGGGCATCGACGGCATCGAACTTGCGAGCCGCTTCGCTCATGTTGCCGGCCTTGATATTGGCAAGGCCCTGATTGTAGAGAACATCCGGCGGATCGGTTTCTGCCGAGAGCTTGGTGATGTCGATGTCGGGATCCGATTGGCAACTGGCCAGCACACCGGCCAGCGACATCATCAGGCAAAGACTGGCGACACGCGCGGCTTTCTTCACAACGACCGATCCTACTTCACTCATTCCGAAAGATCCCGATTGCAGCGCCGCCTAAAAAGTCGTCGCTTTCAAATGGCGTTTCTAGCCACAAAAGACGTATGAGAGCAACGCAGTGATGGCGATTTAACGCAATTTTGTGGCGACGGCCGAAGAAAGTTCCAATTCGAACGGTTCCGGCCGGAAAAGCGAAGGCGCCGACCCGCAACAAGCGGAACCGGCGCCCAAATCATTCAAACAACTTTGGAATCTGGAACAGATCGATCAAGCCGTCCACGGCGCAAATTCAACTGCCTGGACAGGCACGAATTCGCGTGCCCGCGCCTGAAGGCTGCGCGCCGGAGCTTCGACCACTTCATAGGCCGACGCATCGCTGAGAAGTGCCTTCAGCGCGTTCGCGTTCAGCTTGTGACCGCCCCGATAGGAACGATAGCACCCGATGAACTGGGCACCGGCAAGCGCCAGGTCACCAACCGCATCCAACGTCTTGTGACGAACGAACTCGTCTTCGTAACGGAGCCCCTCGACATTGATCACTGTATCATCATCGGAGATGACGACGGAATTTTCCAGCGACGAGCCGAGCGCGAAGCCTGCCGCCCAGAGGCGCTCGACATCACGCATGAAGCCGAAGGTGCGTGCCCGCGACAACTCCGTCTTGAAGGTCTCGGCCGTAAGGTCGCCCTGCCATTTCTGGCGGCCGATCAGCTTGCTGTCGAAATCGATTTCCACTTCGAATCGGGTGCCGTCGTAAGGACGGAATTCCGCCCAGGACGCGCCTGCCTCGATGCGAACCGGCTTGGTCACGCGGATATAGCGACGCTTCACGCCCAGATTGCTGATGCCGACCTGCTCGATCGCGTCGATGAACACTTCCGAACTTCCGTCCATGATTGGCATTTCTGCGCCGTCGACTTCAACGATCAGATTGTCGAGACCGAGCGCATAAATCGCCGCCATGACATGTTCGATCGTGGCGATCGAACGGCTCGCAGAGGTACCCAGCACGGTGCAGAGATCGGTATTGCCGACATGGGCCGAAACCGCACGGTACTCGCTGGTCGAGCCATCGTCATGCTGGCGGCTGAACACGATGCCCGTACCCGCTTCCGCCGGCTGCAGGGTGATTGTGACGTCACGACCGGAATGAACGCCAATACCCGTAATTGAAAGCGGAGCCGCGATCGTCGTTTGAAATCCGAGCAAAGCAATTGCCATTCCGAATGCCTTATCTAACCTGGTGCCAGCATCTTGAAGAAGCCACACGCACCAATGTGTCGTATGAAGAGCCTGAGCCCTGTTCCGTGTTCATACATACGTAGGTAGCGCCCTCAAGCCAAATCACTGTTTCTTTCCGACTGTAACGAAACTACCGGATTGAAAAAGCTCAAGAAAATCCTCATCAAGCCGGCCCTCCGAAAAGCAAAAAACCCGGGCTTTACGCCCGGGTTTCCGCAAGCAGTCGGAAATGCTGATCAGTTGGTCTGGCGGCGCAGGAAGGCCGGGATTTCCAGCTGGTCGTCTTCATTCGACGTACGGGTCGGAGGTGTTGCACGACCCTGATCATCAAGCTGGCCACGACGCGGAGCGTAGAGGCTGGCTTCAGCCGAAAGCGGACGACGCTGCTGCGGCGCGGCAGGCGCCGAACCGGTCATGTCGCCGACGACAGGCTCTTCGTCCTGATGGCGGCCGAGCGAATTGGTGATTCGCTTCAGCAGACCCATCGGGCCGCGTTCGTCCTGGGCTGCCGGGGCAGCGACCTGCGAACGATGGTCGATTTCAGCCCGCAGAACCGGCGGGAAGTCTTCGACCTTCGGCATGCGTGCCGGTTCCTGGGTCATGCGTGGGGCAGCAGCCATCGGCTCCACCTGCATCGGTGCCGGAGCAACGGGCGCATGGTAGACCGGAGCCTGTGCGACCGGAGCCGGCTGGGAAACGACGGGAGCCGGAGCCATCATCGGTTCTGCCATACGCGGTGCCGGAGCCGGAGCAACGTCTTGTGCCGGAGCACCGAACAGACGGCTCGCCGGACGGAATTCCGGTTCGGCAGCGGCCTGCGGCTGGGATACAGCCTGGCGAGCGATTGCGATTTCGAGTTCACGCTCCATGTCAGCTTCTGCCGAACGGATGGTTTCTGCGACCGGGTCAACCATGGTCTTGGGGGCCTGCGTCATTGCAGGCTGGTATGCGGCCGGCGCCGAAGCAACGGCCGCGGAAGGACGCATAACTGGCTTTGCCAGCGGTGCGGCTTCAAAACCCTTGGAGGCGAGCGCGGCGCGGTCGATGCCGGTGGCAACGACGGAGACACGGATGATGCCTTCGAGCGCTTCGTCAAAGGTCGCGCCGAGGATGATGTTTGCATCCGGGTCGACTTCTTCGCGGATACGGGTTGCCGCTTCATCGACTTCGAAGAGCGTCATGTCGCGACCACCGGTGATCGAGATCAACAGGCCCTGCGCGCCCTTCATCGAGGTTTCGTCGAGCAGCGGGTTTGCAATGGCAGCTTCGGCAGCCTGCATCGCGCGGCCCTGGCCGGACGCTTCGCCTGTGCCCATCATCGCACGGCCCATCTCGCGCATGACCGAACGGACGTCGGCGAAGTCGAGGTTGATCAAACCTTCCTTGACCATCAGGTCGGTGATGCAGGCAACGCCCGAGTAGAGAACCTGGTCGGCCATGGCAAAGGCGTCGGCAAAGGTTGTCTTGTCATTGGCGATGCGGAAGAGGTTCTGGTTCGGGATGACGATCAGCGTGTCGACAGACTTCTGCAGTTCTTCGATGCCGGCTTCAGCAAGCCGCATGCGGCGCTGGCCTTCGAAATGGAACGGCTTGGTGACGACGCCAACGGTCAGGATACCCTTGTTGCGGGCGGCCTGTGCGACGACAGGAGCAGCACCGGTACCGGTACCACCGCCCATGCCGGCGGTGACGAAGCACATATGTGTGCCATTGAGATGGTCGATGATCTCGTCGATGCATTCTTCGGCAGCCGCACGGCCGACTTCCGGCTGTGAACCGGCGCCGAGGCCCTCGGTGACGCTCACGCCGAGCTGGATGATCCGCTCAGCCTTGGTCATGGTCAGCGCCTGGGCGTCTGTATTGGCGACGACGAAGTCGACGCCCTGCAGGCCGGCTGTGATCATGTTGTTGACGGCATTGCCGCCGCCGCCGCCGACACCGAATACGGTGATCCGGGGCTTCAGCTCAGTGATGTCTGGCTTCTGCAGCTTGATGGTCATTGTACCAGTCCCTTCTTTTTCCGGCCGCATCGCCTAGCCGGCCAAGTCATTTCAACAGATTTCCCTGTTCCGAACCTTGCGGGCCCGGCGGGTGAACTCAAAAACTCTCTTTCAACCACTGACCCATGCGGGCGAAGCGGCTGTTTCCGTTGCCGAAGGGCGAGAACAACCCGCCCTGCCCGGCATGTGTTTCCTGATCCGCAACCTGCGGATAGATCATCAATCCGACCGCTGTGGAGAAGGCCGGTCCCTTGGCTGCGGCCGGAAGACCCGACACGCCCATCGGACGACCAATCCGCACATTGCGGGCGAGAATACGGCGGGCCGCTTCCGGCATGCCTGTCAGCTGGCTTGCGCCACCGGTCAGCACCACACGCTTGCCGACCACCGGAGAGAAACCCGACTTCTGGATCCGGTCGCGCAGCAGTTCGAGCGTTTCCTCGATCCGCGCGCTGATGATCCTAGTCAGAAGCGCCCGTGGAACCTGGGTCGGTTGATCGCGGTCGTCCTCGCCGATCGGCGGGACAGAAATCATCTCGCGGTCGTCTGCGCCATTGGCGACAGCCGAGCCGTGAACGACCTTCAAGCGTTCTGCATCCTCGATACGGGTCGAAAGCCCGCGCGCCAGATCGGTGGTCACATGATGACCGCCAATCCCGATGGCGTCCGTATGGATCAGCTTGCCTTCTGCAAAAACCGAAATGGTGGTCATGCCGCCGCCCATGTCGATCGCAGCGCAACCGAGCTCCACCTCGTCATCGACCAGAGCCGCAAGGCCGCTGGCATAAGGCGTGGCGACCACACCCTCGACGGTCAGGTGGGCGCGATTGATGCAGAGCTCCAGATTGCGGAGCGCTGCACGTTCGGCCGTGACCACATGCATGTCGACGCCGAGGACGTCGCCATACATGCCGAGGGGATCGCGGATTCCCCGCTCTCCGTCAAGCGAAAAGCCAGTCGGCAGCGAATGAAGAACGGCGCGGTCATTGCCCTGCGACTGCTGACCGGCAGCAACCAGAACCTTGCGCAGATCGCCCGATTCCACTTCCTGGCCACCAAGATCGATGGTTGCCGTATAGACGTCCGAACCGATGCGACCGGCAGACACGTTGACGATCAGGCTTTCGACAGTCAGGCCGGCCATGCGCTCAGCGGCATCGACGGCGAGACGGACAACATTTTCGACCGCATCGAGATCGGCAATCACACCGGACTTGATGCCATGCGAGCGCTGATGACCGAGACCGATGACCTCGACATTGTGCGTGCGACCCGGCAGGACCGAGGTTTCACGACGCGGAGTCAGGCGGCCGATCATGCAGACGACCTTGGTCGAGCCGATATCGAGCACTGAGACGACATGGGCGCGCTTGGACGAAAGCGGCTTGGTGCGCGGCAGACCGAAATTAGAGCCCCCGAAGAAGTTCATATGTTCTGCTCCGCCTTTTTCAGCGCCTTGCGGCGCGCCTCGACCGCGGCAATCCGGCGCTCCTGCGCCTCGGGCGTCAGACGAACTGCAACACGATCATGCAGACGCATGTCGATCGCCGCGATATCGCGCGAAAGCACCTGCTGTTCCTCGTCGAAACGCGACAGCAGCGCCAGCGACTGATCGATATCGGTTTCCGGCAGCTTCACGACGATGCCGTTATCGAGATGAATATCCCAGCGACGGCCGGCGACACGCACGAAGGCCTTCACACGCGAGGCAATGCCCGGCCACTTGGCAAACTCTTCTTCGATTGCCGCAGCGCCAGTCTCGGCATCGCGGCCGACGAACAGCGGCAGTGAGGCAAACTTGTTGTCACGCAGCGGCGCGATCACGGAACCCGAGCGCTCGATGATCGAGAGATCGGAACCATGCTGCCAGATCGCATAGGCCTGGCGCTCGCGCAGCTGAATTTCGACAGTGCTTGGGTAAACCTTGCGAACCTCGACCGACTCGATCCACGGCAGATCAGCAAGCGACTTGCGCGCCTGGTCGATATCGAGCCCGAGAAGGCTCGTTGCACCATCGAGGCCCAGCAACTGCAGCACATCGATTTCGGACGTGTGCTGATTACCGGAAACGCGAACGTCTTCGATGGCGAAACCCGCCGTCGAGGTCATCGACTGGAGCACTGCCGGACCATGACCACCGACAACAACACCATGAAGCGCGACGACCGAATAGAAGCCGACAAATGCGATCTTGCCAGCATGGCGCGGCAAAGCGATTCGGCCAGAGCAGAGACTGACCACAAAACGAACAACGCGACGCAGTGGGCGCGGCAGGACGACAGCATCCGAAGAAGCGACACGCACGCCAGGAAACGCTCCACCGATATCAGCCGATTTGTTGCCGCTTAGCGCAAACAAGAGGCGTCCTCCACCATCCAACGAACGAATTCACCAAAACCAAGGCCCGCATGGGCCGCCATTTCCGGCAACAGGGAGGTGGGGGTCATGCCCGGCTGATTGTTGAGTTCCAGCCAGATCAGATCACCATCTTCGGAGAACCGATCGTCGTAGCGGAAGTCTGAGCGACTCACTCCGCGGCAACCGATCGCCTGATGTGCCTTGACTGCCAATGATTGTATTTTTTGGTAAATTTTTGGTGAAATTTCCGCCGGAAGCACGTGCTTGGAGCCGCCTTCCGCATACTTTGCATCATAGTCATAGAAGCCATGCCCAAGCGGCACGACTTCGGTAACAGCCAGCGCGCGTCCATCCATGACGCCACAGGTAAGTTCGCGACCAGCCACATATCGCTCCACCATGACGAGATCGCCGTAGCGCCACTCGGAAGAGGTGAGGATCTGTGGCGGATGCGCCATATCCTCGCGCACGATCACGACGCCAAAGCTTGAGCCTTCGCGAACAGGCTTCACAACGTAAGGAGGCGCCATCGGGTGCTCATTGCCGATATCGAACCGGCTCATGACGACAGCCTCGGCCACAGGAACCCCGGCCTGAGAAGCAATTAGTTTCGCCTGGCGCTTGTCCATAGCCAGCGCCGAGGCAAGAACGCCGGAATGCGTGTACGGGATACCAAGATATTCGAGTACCCCCTGGATCGTACCGTCCTCGCCAAACGGGCCATGAAGCGCATTGAACGCAACATCCGGTCGCAGGTCGGAAAGCACCTGACCGATATCACGACCGACGTCCACCTTGGTGACGCGGTAGCCCTCGCCCTCAAGCGCGGCAGCGCACGCCGTCCCCGAAGAGAGACTGACAGGACGCTCAGAGGAAATTCCTCCCATCAGAACCGCGACATGCATGCCACTCATCAACGCCTCTCAACCATTCCAGAACTGGGTCCTGTGCGAACTCTCATTCCGCCGCGACCTTTGCAGCACGAGTAGAACAACATTAAGGTTAATGAAGCGTTTACTTTCGTTAATTTCCAACGACAGGCCATACCTGATCATGCTGACTCTCAATCAGCGGAAAAGTCAGCAACAAACTGATAAATAACGATGAAATATGCCGATGGCTGATCAGGCGCGGCGAAGCGCGGCTGGAGCATCAATGATCGCCGATGGATGACGCGCGCGATCTGCAGCGGCCGAAACCATCGAAGCAGCATGCACGATTCGATTTCGACCGGTGGCCTTGGCATGATAGAGCGCCATGTCCGCATCGGAGAAGATTTCGCTAAAACCGCGATCTGCCGTCGCATCCGCCACGCCTCCCGAGACGGTTACGCTGAACACTCGACCAACCGCGCCGATTGATGCATCGGCAACACGGGCCCGAATGTCTTCGGCAAGCCGCATCGCCTCATCGGGTCCAACACCAGTCAGAAGGATGGCAAATTCCTCGCCACCGATGCGTGAAAGAGCGCCATGCCCGTTGACCGCGGCGGCCAGAACGTCGGCGACAACCACGATGACGTCGTCACCTGCCTTGTGCCCGAGAGTGTCGTTGACCGTCTTGAAACGATCAATGTCGAACAGCAGCAGAGATACCGGCCCACGGCTCTTTTCAAACGCGTCGAGAAAGGCACGCCGGTTCATCAAACCGGATAGCATGTCGGTTCGACTGAGTGCTTCGAATCGCTGGCGTGAAACACCGAGGTCGTAAACGGCAAAACCGACGACCGAGTAGGCGAGCAAAGCGACAACAAAAGAAACAGGAGGCGTCAGCACCGTGGCGATTACCAGGGCCGGTCCCAGGTCATACGGCAGCAAGCCGAACGCAACGAGTCCCAGATGCGAAAGGATGTTCAGCACATAGGCAAAAACCGCAATCTTGACCGCCATCCGGATCGAGCGCGAAAACACCGCCTTGCGCGACCCAAATTCGCCCAAGCTCAATTGCCGGATCATCCACTCGTTTGCCTTGCTGATCATAACGTCCCCAATCGCTGCGAAGCGTATTTCAGCAAAGTTAAAAATTCGTGGGGTCAAGAGAGGTGGACAGAAACGCGCACCGACCTCAGCCGCGCAAGATGCATGCGACCGGAATCAAGATGGCAAGCAATTCTCGGAGCGGTTTGATTTTGCATCCTTTGTTGCGATTTGCGCGGCTTGCGAACGATTGCCTCCCTGGGAGTTCCGCCGTAACCTCGCAGTCAAGCAGCAGCACGGGAGCACCAGATGATTTCAAGACGTCAGGTTATCGGTTGCGGAGTGTCGACCGGACTTTCATGTCTGCTCCCCTCACCGCTCATCGCCAGTGATCCGATCCCGGCGACCGACGTCACGTTTCTGGTCATCAATGACGTCCACACCTGCAGCATGGGCAATGGCCTCAGCCCAAACTGTGCCGAGGAAGGAAAGACCGATGAGAACCTGCTGCGGCATATCGCGGCGCTGAACCGTATCGCCCATGAACACTGGCCGACGGATATCGATGGAAAACCAACCGGGCTCGCCAGTGCCGGACAACCGATCGCCACGCCGCGCGGCATTGTTGTCTGCGGTGACATGACGGACGATGGCGGCGGGCAGACGGCACTTGCGGCAGAAGGGTCGCAACTGCTGCAATTTTCCCACCGCTATCAGCAGGGCGTCGGCACGGACCGCGTCCACTACCCGGTCTATCTCGGCCTCGGCAACCACGACCTCGACCAGGACGGCATCGCATCGCAAGTCGACTGGTATCGGCGCGAAATGCGCGAATATGTCCAGATGAACCATCGTCCCAGCGTATTCTTCAAGCCGACGGTGCCGGTCGACAACTACCACGACCCGTCCGATAGCTATTCCTGGAACTGGGATGGCTTGCATTTGATCCAGGCACAGCGCTTTGCCGGCGACACCAACAAGGGCGCGATCAGCGCAATTGACTGGCTGAAAAGCGATCTGGCCACAAATGCAGCCGATGGCCGCCCGGTAATGATCTTCCAGCACTACGGCTTCGATGCCTTTTCACGCGAACGCTGGGATCCGGCCAGGCAAACGTTCGACGAAAACGGCGCTGGCGCACCGCATTGGTGGTCGGACGAGGCACGATCAGTGTTTCTGGACGCGCTGAAGGGATATAACGTGGTCGCCATCATCCACGGCCATCAGCATGAGACACCGATGCTGTATCAGTCATATGGCTACGACATCATCAAGCCGAAAGCCGCATTCATGGGCGGGTTCGGGCTTGTCCGGATCAGCCGAAAGACGATGGATGTGGTCCTTGCGGAAGCCGTGGACAACAATGGCGCCATCAGGTTCACGTCCGCTTTCAGCAAGACGTTCGCCTGAAAGGGGAGCGGGAACGGCAGTCTTCAGCCGGTCCGCCCGTGGTCTAGGCGGTCGTGGCCACCTGCCCCATGAAGGGCTTCACCTCGCGGCCCGGCATGAAGATGCCGACGCGCTTGATTTCCCATTCGAGCTTGATACCGGAATGTTCGAACACCTGCTGGCGCACGGTCTCACCGAGATATTCCAGGTCGTAGCCGGAGGCATGACCGACATTGATCATGAAGTTGCAATGCAGCGACGACATCTGGGCGCCACCGATCATCAGGCCGCGGCAGCCGGCTTCGTCGATCAATTCCCAGGCCGAATGGCCTTCCGGGTTCTTGAACGTCGAACCTCCGGTCTTCTCCTTGACCGGCTGCACCGTCTCGCGATGATGGCGAACCGCATCCATATCGGCACGGATCTTCGCGCGGTCTTCGGCAAACCCCTGAAATAGTGCACTGGTAAAGATCAGGCCTTCCGGCGCTGACGAATGGCGATAGCTGTACCCCATGTCGGCATTCGACAGGACATGGATATTGCCCTTGCGGTCGACGGCCTCGACCTCGACCAGACGACTTGCGGTATCACCGCCATTGGCCCCGGCATTCATACGGATGGCGCCGCCGATCGAACCCGGAATGCCGTAGTAGAAATGGAAGCCGCCGATATTGTTGTCCATTGCCATGGCGGCGATATGCTTGTCCGGGCAGATCGCTCCCGCGCGGATCAGGTTCTCCCCCGCCAGTTCGACCTGTCCGAAGCCCTTGGCGGACAAACGGATGACCACACCGGGAATACCGCCGTCACGCACGAGAAGGTTCGAACCGACGCCGACAACAGTGAGAGGGACCTCTTCCGGCAGAAGTTTGAGGAATGCGATCAGATCCGCAGTATCATGCGGCTGAAACATCAGTTCTGCCAGGCCACCCGCCTGAAACCAGGTGACCCGGTCCATAGGCGCATCCGGCGTCAGCCGCCCCTTCAGCTCGTTGACACCTGGGCCCAGTGAGGCCAGCAGCTTTTCCCCATCCACCTGTTTCATTCAAGACTTTCCCGAAATTGCATCAAGTTCCGCTGGCAGGACCGCCGCCCATTGCGTGATGTTACCAGCCCCCAACAGGACCACAAAATCACCCGGTTGTGCAATGCCTGCGACAAGCGAAGCCAGTTGATCCGGTGACGGCAGATAGCGCGCGTCGCGGTGGCCGCCGGATTTGATCCGCGAGACCAGCGTTTCCGAATCGATCCCCTCGATCGGATCCTCGCCCGCCGCATAAACCGGCGCCACGAACAATGTATCGGCATCGTTGAAGCAGTTCGCGAAGTCATCGAACAGGCTGGCAAGACGCGAATAGCGATGTGGCTGGTGCACCGCGATGATCCGGCCCTTGCAAGATTCGCGCGCGGCCTTCAGCACCGCCTTGATCTCGACCGGGTGATGCCCGTAGTCGTCGAACACCTGAACGTTGTTCCAGGTTCCGGTCAGCGTGAAGCGACGCTTCACACCACCGAAACCCTCCAACCCCTTGCGGATCGCATCCTCGGAAATGTCCAGACGATTGGCAACGGCGATCGCGGCGCAGGCATTGGAAATATTATGGCGGCCCGGCATCGGCAGGATAAGGTCGTTGAAGGTGAACACGCGGCCCGTCCGGCGACGACGGATCTCCACATCGAAGATCGACCGCGTGCCATCGAGGCGCACATTGGAAAAGCGCACGTCGGCCTGGGGGTTTTCGCCATAGGTAATGACCTTGCGATCCTCGATCCTGCCGACCAGCGCCTGCACTTCCGGATGATCGAGACACAGGACGCCGAAACCATAGAACGGCACGTTCTCGACAAACTGGCGGAAAGCCGCCCGCGCATTGTCAAACGTGCCGTAATAATCGAGATGCTCCGGATCGATATTGGTGATCACGGCCACGTCTGCCGGCAGCTTCAGGAATGTGCCGTCCGACTCGTCGGCCTCGACCACCATCCACTCGCCCTCGCCCATGCGGGCGTTTGTGCCATAGGCATTGATGATCCCGCCGTTGATCACCGTCGGATCCATCTGGCCGGCATCAAGAAGGGCCGCCACCATCGATGTGGTGGTGGTCTTGCCATGTGTGCCGCCGATCGCAATCGCATTGCGAAAGCGCATCAGCTCCGCCAGCATTTCGGCGCGTCGAACGATCGGCAACAGCTTTTCGCGCGCAGCCATCAGTTCAGCATTGTTCTTCTTGATCGCGGTCGAGACGACCACGACCTCGGCCTCGCCGAGGTTTTCGGCGGTGTGGCCGACAAACACCTCGATACCCTTGGCGCGCAGACGCTGCACATTGGCGCTGTCCGACTGGTCGGATCCCTGTACCCTATGACCGAGATTGTGAAGAACCTCGGCGATCCCGCTCATTCCGATCCCGCCGATCCCGATGAAATGGACCAGCCCGATGGATTTCGGCATTTTCATTGTATGGCTCCCTTGACCTGGGCAACGCCCTTGCCCGCGGCAATAGCCTCAACCAGTTCGGCGAGCAAGCCGGCAGCGTTGGGCTTCCCTGTGCTTTTTGCCGCCGTCGCCGTCTTTGCCAGCAATTCCGGCCCGGCCAGGGCCTCCGAAAGGAGATCCGCAATTCGTTGCGGCGACAGTTCGGCTTGTGCAATCACCCGGGCACCGCCGTTGGCAGCAAGTGCTGCGGCATTGGCGGCCTGATCGTGATCAAGTGCGTAGGGGTAAGGCACGAGGATGCTCGGACGGCCGATTACCGCAAGTTCAGATACCGTCGAGGCGCCGGAGCGGCAGATCACCAGATGGGCTGCGGCAAGACGCTTTGCCATGTCGGTAAAGAAAGGCTCGACATCGGCGCGAAGACCCAGCCCCTGATAGATGCCGATGACCTTCTGCTGGTCTTCGGGGCGCGCCTGCTGCGTCACCACGAGGCGCTGGCGCTGGTCGAGCGGCAGGAGGGCTATCGCAGCCGGAATGGCATCTGAAAAGAACTGCGCGCCCTGGCTTCCGCCAAAAACCACCAGGCGGAATGGCTGACCGGCGGACGACGGAATGTAGTCCTTGGCCGCCGCCGCAATCACGGCCGGTCGAACCGGATTGCCGGTCACAACCATTTTCGCGGCATGGCGTCCGGAGGGTGCCAGGAACCCGCCGGCAATGGCATCGACCCGCGCGGCGAGCATGCGATTGGCACGGCCCATAACCGCATTCTGCTCATGCACGGCCGTTGGCACACCCAGCCCCGCCGCCGCCATCAGCGGCGGCACGGTCGGATAACCACCAAACCCGATCACCGCTTTCGGCTTCAATGTGGAGACAAGCTTGCGCGCCTCGCGATATCCCTGCCACAGCGCCAGCAGCGCCTTGAGGATCGCCACCGGGTTTTTCGATCCGATCGTCGCCGAGGCCACCGTATGGATGGCGTCGGCCGGGAAGCTGCCGGCGTAGCGTTCGGCGCGACGGTCGGTCACAAGATGCACGCTATAGCCGCGCTGCTTCAATTCGTGTGCCAGCG
Source organism: Rhizobium sp. CECT 9324 (assembly GCF_918741265.1). NCBI lineage: Bacteria > Pseudomonadati > Pseudomonadota > Alphaproteobacteria > Hyphomicrobiales > Rhizobiaceae > Rhizobium > Rhizobium sp. CECT 9324. The sequence continues at coordinate 3,021,931 of NZ_CAKKMZ010000001.1, forward strand.
CTTCCGCCGGAAACAGATGGCCGCCGGTTCCACCGGCGGCAAGCAATATGATCCCCTTGGACATGACCCTACTCCGCCGGAACGCCGGCAACCGAGCGGAACAGGCTGCGCTCCTGCGCCCGTTTTTCCGGACGCCGGCGCGTCAGCGCCAGAATGAAGCCGGCCGTTACGCAGATTGCCGTCATCGACGAACCGCCATAGGAAATCAGCGGCAGGGTCATGCCCTTGGCCGGAAGCAGTTCGAGGTTGACGCCGATATTGATCATCGACTGGATACCGAGCAACAGCACCAGACCCGCTACCGCAAAGCGGTTGAAGTCATTGCGCTCGCGGTATGCATGGCTGAGGCCGCGCAGCACCAGGAAGCCGAAGATCGCCACCAGCAGCATGCAGAAGATGATGCCGAATTCTTCGGCGGCGACCGAGAAAATAAAGTCCGTATGGCTGTCGGGAATGATCCGCTTGACGATCCCCTCGCCCGGTCCCTGGCCGAACCAGTCGCCCCGGATGATCGCCTCGCGGGCAGTATCCACCTGGAACGTGTCACCCTCGCCCGTTAGGAACCGGTCAACACGACCCGCAACGTGGGGCAACGTCATATAGGCTCCGACAAAACCGCTGACACCCAGGGCACCCAGCACGACAATCCAGAACCACGGCACGCCGGCCATGAAGAACATGCTGCCCCAGACGCTGGCGGTCAGGATGGTCTGCCCAAGGTCGGGCTGGGCAATCAAAAGGGCTGCGACAATGCCGAACAGCAGGATGGCAAACAGGTTCCCGGGAATTTCAGGCTGGCGCGCATGTTCGGCAAACAGCCAGGCGCAGATCACCACAAAAGCAGGCTTCATGAATTCGGACGGCTGGATCGAGAGCCCCGCCAGCGACAGCCAGCGTCGGCCACCCTTGACCTCGACACCGATGAACAGCACCAGAACCATCATGATCAGCGAGACGGCAAGCAAAGCCATCGCTGTCCGACGCACCTGCCGTGGGGACAGGAAGGAAAGGCCGATCATCACGCTCAGCGCCGGCAGCATGAACACGGCATGGCGCTTGACGAAGTGGAAGCTGTCGAGGCCCAGCCGCTCGGCAACCGCCGGCGAAGCCGCAAAGGAGAGCATTAGCCCGATGCCCATCAACATGACGAAGATGATCATGAACAGGCGGTCGATGGTCCAGAACCAGTCCGCAAGCGGACCTCTCTCCACACGGCTAACCATATCATTTGCCTCCTGTTGGCATGTCGATCAGCATGGTGACATCATCCAGTCCCGCGACGTGACCGACAAAGGCATCGCCGCGAACTTCGAAATTCTTGTACTGGTCGAAACTTGCGCAAGCCGGTGACAGCATGACCGCAGAGGCTTCGCCATCCTGATCGGCATCGGCGGCGGCATGGGCCAAGGCGCGGTCGAGTGTTCCGGATATCTCGTACGGTACCTGCTCGCCCAGCGTCGCGGCAAAGCCCGAAGCCGCTTCACCAATCAGATAGGCCTTTACGATACGGGAGAAGAGTGGAGCGAGGCTTGTGATGCCACCCTCTTTCGGCAGACCGCCGGCGATCCAGTAGATCCGCGCATAACTCGACAAGGCTGGCGCGGCGGCCTCGGCATTGGTCGCTTTGCTGTCATTGACAAAAACCACCTGCCGACGCCGGCCGACTGGCTGCATCCGGTGCTTGAGGCCCGGAAAGCTTGCCAATCCGGCCTGGATATCGGCAACGGAGACGCCAACCGCAAGGCAGGCACCAATGGCAGCCGCCGCATTCTGTGCATTGTGTGCGCCCCGCAGGGTCTGAATGCCGTCGAGGTCGGCGATCAGTGATGTCGCACCGGCTTCAGCATGAATGATCCGCGAACCATCAGCATACAGTCCGTCGGCCAGAGGCTGGCGCTTGGAGATCCGTATCACCTTGTGCCCACCGCGCTCGACACGGTCGGCAATCAATTCGCAGTGGCTGTCATCGACACCGACGATCGCCGTCGCCGCGCCGGCGACCAAACGCTCTTTGATCTCGGCATAATGCTGCATCGTGCCATGGCGATCGAGATGATCGGGCGTGAGATTTAGAAGAAGACCGGCCGTCGGGTTCAGTGTTGGAGCAAGATCGATCTGGTATGACGAGCACTCGACGACGAAGAACCGGCCTTCCTTTGGCGGATCGAGCGTCAGGACAGCCCGGCCGATATTGCCGCCAAGCTGCGTATCGCGGCCACTACTTTCCAGGATATGTGCAATCAACGCCGTCGTGGTCGATTTGCCGTTGGTGCCGGTGATGGCGATGAACGGGCAATTGGGAGCAAACGCCCGACGTTCGCGCGCGAAGATCTCGACATCGCCGATGATCTCCACGCCTTCGGCCCTGGCGAGTGCCACCGACCAATGCGGCTTCGGATGGGTCAATGGCACGCCCGGTGACAGCACGAAGGACGATATCGTTTTCCAGTCAAGGCTATGCAACTCGACAGTGTCGATGCCCTCGGCTGCCGCTTTCGCAACGCTGTCGGGATTGTCGTCCCAGGCGAACACCTTCGCGCCGCCGGCAACCAGCGACTTCGCCGTTGCGAGGCCCGAACCGCCGAGCCCGAACAATGCGACCCGCTTGCCCTTGCATGTGGTGGCCGGGATCATCTCGACCTCAACGCAGCTTGAGGGTCGAAAGACCGAGCATCGCGAGGCCAACCGCAATGATCCAGAATCGGATCACCACCTGGCTTTCGGTCCAGCCAAGTTTCTCGAAGTGATGGTGGATGGGCGCCATCAGGAACACGCGCCGTCCCGTCATCTTGAAATAGCCAACCTGGATGATCACCGACAGCGTTTCCATGACAAACAGGCCGCCAATGATCGCCATGACGATCTCGTGCTTGGTGGCCACCGCCACCGAACCGATCAGGCCACCGAGCGCCAGCGAGCCGGTGTCGCCCATGAAGATGGCAGCCGGCGGTGCATTGAACCAGAGGAAGCCGAGACCGGCACCGATCACGGCACCCAGGAGCACGGCAAGCTCGCCGGTACCGGGGACGAAATGGATCTGCAGATAGTTGGAAAACACGGCATTGCCGGTCAGGTAGGCAATCACGCCGAACGACGCGGCCGCAATCATCACCGGCACGATCGCCAAGCCATCGAGACCATCAGTCAGATTGACCGCATTGCCGGCCGCAACAACGACGAAGCCGCCGAAGAGCACGAAGAAAATGCCGAGATCGATCATGAAATCCTTGACGAAAGGAAAGGTGATCGACGAACCGAAGGTGGAGCCCTGCGCCCCCGAATGCAGCGCCGAACCCATCATGAAATAAACGGCAATGCCGGCAATCAGAAACTCCAGGCCAAGGCGGGCCTTGCCCGAAAAGCCCTTGTCCGTCTGTTTGGTGACCTTGAGATAGTCGTCATAAAACCCGATCGCACCAAAGCCCAGCGTCACCATCAGCGTGGCCACGACATAGACGTTGGAAAGGTCGGCCCACAGCAGCGCCGACACGACAATGCCGGCAAGGATCATCAGACCGCCCATCGTTGGCGTGCCGGCCTTCTTGAAATGGGTCTGCGGACCGTCGGCGCGGATCGGTTGTCCCTTGCCTTGCCGGACACGAAGCGACGAAATCATCATCGGACCGAACAGGAAGACAACAAGGGCAGAGGTGAACAGGGCAGCACCCGTGCGGAAGGTGATGTACCGAAACAAATTGAAGAATTGAAAGTGGTCCGCCAGTTCCACAAGCCAGATTAGCATTGGAGCCCTTTCCAAAAGCCCGGATTAAAAGTGGCGCTCCGTGTCGGGGAATGCCGGATACTTGTCAAGCAGCGCCGCGACAATCTTGCCGAAACCAATCCCGAGCGAGGATTTCACCATGATCACGTCACCACCGCGCACTTCGGCTGCGACGAAATTCGCCAGCTCGGCCGTGGTCTCAAGATAGACCACATGCACGCTTTCCGGCAGCGCATCGCGCAATGCCGTCATCTCAGGTCCGGCAAGCCAGACATGTTCGATCCCCGCGGCCATAAGTGGGCTCGCCAGTTCCGCGTGAACGCTGGCCGAGAATTCGCCCATTTCCAGCATGTCGCCGAGCACGCCAATGCGCCGACCGTCATATTCCGGCTGCGATGCCGCAAGAACGGCAATCGCCGCCCGCATCGATGCCGGGTTGGCGTTGTAGCTCTCGTCGATCAATGTCAGAACATCGCGGCCGATCGATAGCTTGTGGCGCTGACCACGCCCCTTGACCGGAGCAAGGTTCGCCAATGCCTCGATCGCGGCATCGACATCGGCACCGACCAGCGAGACGGCAGCCAGGACAGCCATCGCATTTTCCGCCAGATGCCGGCCCGGCGCACCAATGCTGATCTCGCGGGTTTCGCCGCCAAAGGAGACCCACACCGTTGAGCGTTCCGCCGCGCCATCGAATTCGGCAAGCCTGAATTCCGCCTTGGCATGCTGGCCGAAGGTGTGGATGTTTTCCACACCCGCAGCGTAGGCCGCCTGTTCGAGCTGTTCGAAATAGGCGTTGTCGCGATTGAGGATGACATCGCCACCGCGGGCAAGGCCATCGAAAATCTCCGCCTTGGCTGCGGCAATCTCCTCGACGCTTGAAAAATTGCCGAGATGCGCCGGTGCAATCGTGGTGATGATCGCCACGTCCGGCCGCACCATCTGCGCCAGCGGACCGATCTCGCCCGGGTGGTTCATGCCTATCTCAAACACGCCGTAGCGCGTATCCATCGGCATGCGCGCCAGCGTCAGCGGCACGCCCCAGTGGTTGTTGAAGGAGGCCACGGCGGCATGCACATTGCCGGAGGGCTCCAGCGCAACGCGCAGCATTTCCTTGGTCGTCGTCTTGCCGACAGATCCGGTCACCGCAATCACCGTGGCCGGTGTCCGGTCGCGCGCAGCCTGTCCGAGCTTTTCCAGTCCGTTCAGAACGTCCTCGACCACGATCATCGGCACGGTCAGGCGACCCAGCGCCGGAAGCTTTGCTTCATTGACCACGAGCAGCGACGCGCCATTGGCAATCGCAATGCTGGCATAGTCATGGCCGTCGACCCGATCGCCCTTGATGGCAAAGAAGGCCTCACCCGGCGTGATCGTGCGACTGTCGATCGAAATGCCGGTAATGCCCTCCGGCAGATTGCCGAAAGGTCGTCCGGCCATAGCTGCCACCATGTCACGCGATGTCCAAAGAAAGGTCAACGGTCGAACTCCTCCAATGCTTTGCGCAGTTCGGCATGATCGGAAAACGGCAAGGTTGCGGTGCCGACGGTCTGGCCCTCTTCGTGTCCCTTGCCGGCCACGATCAGCGTATCGCCAGCAGACAGCATGGCGACAGCTGCCCGGATCGCCTGCGCGCGATCGCCGATCTCTATGCCGCCGGGTGTCGCAGCCATGATCTCGGACCGGATGGTCGCGGGCACTTCCGAACGCGGATTGTCGTCGGTCACGATGGTGATATCGGCAAGCCGCGTGGCGATTTCGCCCATGATCGGTCGCTTGCCCTTGTCGCGGTCGCCACCGCAGCCAAACACGACGATGACACGGCCAGTGGTGAACGGACGGACTGAATTCAAAACATTCTCAAGCGCATCCGGTTTGTGCGCGTAATCGACATAGGCAAGCGCACCGCTCTTGCTCTGGCCGACCAGCTCGAGCCGGCCCGAGGCACCCTTGAGATGCTCCAGCGCCTTCAGCGCAACGGATGCAGGCGTACCGGTCGCAATCGCGAGCCCGGCCGAGACCAGGGCATTGGCAATCTGGAAATCGCCGGCGAGCGGAATATGCACCTCGAAGATCTCGCCACCGCAATGCACTTCGGCCACCTGCTTGTGGCGGAAATGCTCGACGCGCTTGAGGCTGAGGAAATCGCCCTTGCGACCGACGGTGCGCACGTCATGGCCGGCAGCCGTCGCGGCCCGGATCGCCTCGTCCGACCAGGGGTCATCGGCAAAGATCACCGCCGGAGATCCCTTCGGCAAAAGCGTATCGAACAGCCGCATCTTGGCCGCCATGTAGTGCTCCACCGTCGGATGATAGTCCATGTGGTCACGGCCGAGATTGGTGAAACCCGCGGCGGCGAGCTTGACGCCATCCAGCCGGCTCTGGTCGAGACCATGGCTGGATGCTTCCATCGCCGCATGGGTCACGCCTTCGTCGGCCAACTCACCCAACAACGTATGCAGCGCGATCGGGTCCGGCGTGGTCAAGGAACCATAGTCATTGCGTTTGGGCGAAATCACTCCGGTGGTGCCGATCTGGGCTGCTGCCGTGCCGGCCTCCGCCCAGATCTGTCGGGTAAATGACGCGACGGACGTCTTGCCCGCGGTACCGGTCACAGCAACAATGATCGCCGGCTGGCGACCTACGAGACGGGCGGCTGTCATTGCCAGCAGATGACGCGGATTTTCCGACATGATCACGGGTACGGGCGCATCGACAGGATGACTTGCGACAACAGCAACCGCGCCGCGCGTCACAGCATCGGCGACATAGGCGGCACCATCAGCCTTGCTGCCTGTGAGTGCAAAAAACAGAGTGCCGGGCACAACCTTGCGGCTATCGGCAGCAAGACCCGTGATCTCGATCGAGCCGACCTCCTTGGTCATCTGATCCTGATAGTGCTCGCCCGCCAGCTTGCCCAGTAACATCTGCATTCCATCCTCTCGGGGCAAATCATTCCGAATCGCCCCGTTAATATTCGATCCATTTAATAAGAGACGAGCAAGGCCGAGCCGTCTTCTCCGAATTTCGGTTCTACACCAAGAATTGCGGCGCTTCTGCGGATGATATCGGCAACCATCGGCGCGGCGGTGTTACCGGCCAGTGCGGCGCCGTTTCCTTTGTCCGTCTTCGGCTCGTCGATAAATGTCAGCACGACATAGCGCGGATTGTCGATCGGGAACGCCGCCAGGAAGGCGTTGAAGTTTTTGTCGCCGACATAACGACCGTTGACCACCTTGTCGGCCGTGCCGGTCTTGCCCCCAACGTCGAATCCCTCGACGCGCGCATTGCGGCCGGAGCCCTTGACCCCATTCCATTCGAACAGAAAGCGCATGTCGTCGCTGGTCGACGGCTTGATCACCTGTGTGGCGACCAGATCGGCCTGCTCGCGCGTGCGCGGCAGGAATGTCGGCTCGATCAGCTTGCCGCCATTCACCAGTGCGACACCCGCCACCGCCGTCTGCAACGGCGTTGTCGATACACCATGTCCGAACGAGATGGTGATCGAGTTGATCTTCTTCCACTCACGCGGCTGCGATGGCATTGCCACTTCCGGAAGTTCCGTCTGCATCTTGGTGAGCAGCCCCAGGCGAGTCAGGAATTCCCTGTGCCCATCGGTACCAACGAGATCGGCAACCTTGGCAGTACCGATATTGGAGGAATACTGGAAGATTTCCGGCACCGTCAGAACGCGATTCTTGCCGTGGAAATCCTTGATGGTGAAACCGCCGATCCGGATCGGATAGCGCGCATCAAAGCTGTCCTTCAGCGACACTTTGCCGGAATCCAGCCCCATCGCAATGGTGAATGACTTGAACGTCGAGCCCATCTCGAACGTACCGTTCGACATGCGGCTGAGCCAGCCCTCCTCGGAACCAGCGGGATTGTTCGGATCGTAGTCGGGTAGCGAGGCCATGGCCAACACTTCACCGGTATGAGCATCGAGAACAACGCCGCCGGCGCCGAGCGCCTTGAACTTATCGACATAGGAAACAAGCACGTCGCGCACGATGTTCTGCACGCGGATGTCCATCGACAGCTTGACCGGTTCAAGCGGCATATCGCTTGTCATGCCGAGCGCGCGCAGGTCTGCCATGCCCTGGTTGTCGATATACTTCTCCATCCCGGTCATACCGCGATTGTCGATATTGACGTAGCCGACAATATGCGAGGCGGTCGAGCCGCCCGGATAGAAGCGACGTTTTTCCGGACGAAAACCGATGCCCGGAATGCCGAGCGCCAGGATCTGGCTCTGCTGCTTCGGCGTCAACTGGCGACGCAACCACTGGAACCGGGAATTCGAGGAAAGCTTCTTGTAGGTCCCCTTGATGTCGAGGTCACGGAGAACGGTTGCGAGCCTTTCGACCGCCTCGTCCGGATCGACAATCTTATGCGGCTCGGCAAACAGCGAGACGGTACGAATGTCGGTCGCCAGAACCTCGCCATTGCGATCAAGAATGTCGGGGCGCGATGCCATCAGTCGATCGGCGGGCAGAATGCTGGATACCGTTTCCGGCTGCGCATACCCATACTGGACAAGCCGACCACCGATGATCGCATAGGCGAAACAAAAGCCGGCGATCATGATGCCGACGCGGGTGCGTGCCATTTCCGTCTTGCGCTTGCCGGTACCTTTAAAGGTTGCACCATTGATGACCGTGCCGCTGCGCTGCACATCCGTGGAGAAATGCGCCCGGCTCTTCAACAGCATGATTCGCGAAAGAAAGGTCATCAGTCGTCCACCGATTCCATTGGTTCCACAGATCCCGTCGTGATCAGGTCCTTGACCGGATCAGACGGCGTTTCGCCCTCTGCGACTTCCGGCTTTGGCAGCTGATCTCTTGGCATCGGCAGCTCTACCGGACGCGCCAGTTGCTCGGGCGCTGTCGGCTCAAGCTTCAGCTCCGCCGAATAGGATTTGACCAATCGTTCCAGCCGGTTTGGCTGCGTCAACAGCGCCCGATCGGCTCGGAGCAGTTCGATCGTGTCCTGCTCAAGCTTGATCTCGGCCTCGAGCCTGCGCACCTCTGCCGCCTTGTTATCGGTGTGGTGCTTGATCTGATAGGTGACAGCCGCCGCCGCCAGCATCGATCCGACCAGAATGAGGTCGAACGTTCTGAGCATTGTTAGCCTCCGATCTTGTCGAGAGTGGCGAGGTCCGGCAGATCGAAGATCGACATGTCGGCGCGTTCTGCTGGCGCCTTTGTCCGGATCCCGGCACGAAGCTTGGCTGAGCGGGCGCGCGGATTGATATCCGCCTCCGCTTCGGTTGCAGCAACCATGCCTTTGCCAACAGGCTCGAAGGTCGCTGGACGTGCTTCGACCATAGGAAGGTGGCGCGAACCTGACGCCTTGCCCGAACGCTCGGAAAAGAACTTCTTCACGATACGGTCTTCCAGCGAATGGAACGTCACGACGACCAGTCGACCGCCCGGCTTCAGGGAACGTTCGGCTGCGAACAGTGCCTGCGCCAATTCGCCCAACTCGTCGTTGACGAAAATCCGCAACGCCTGGAACACGCGGGTCGCCGGATGGATCTTGTCCTTGGCTTTGCGCGGATTGACCGTCTCGATCAGGTTGGCCAGCTCACGAGTCGTCCGGAAAGGCTCGGTTGCACGGCGCTTCTCGATGGCGCGCGCAATGCGGCCAGCGTGCTTTTCCTCACCGAGAAATCCGAAGATGCGAATGAGGTCGGTCAGCTTTGCGCGATTGACAACGTCGGCTGCCGAAACACCCGAGGACGACATGCGCATGTCCAGCGGACCATTGCGCTGGAACGAAAAGCCGCGATCGGCCTCGTCGATCTGCATCGAGGAGACCCCGATATCGAGCACGATGCCGTCCAGACCCTCGGTCGGCGCATGTTCGGAAAGCTGTGAAAACTGTGTGTGCTGCAGTGACAGACGACCACCGCTGGCCTCGACCAGAGCCTGGCCCGCCACAATCGCATTCGGATCGCGATCGAGCGCGACAACATTGGCACCCGCCGCCAGTATGGCCGAGGTATAGCCGCCGGCACCGAAGGTTCCATCCAGGATAAGCTTGCCCGGCTGCGCCTCGAGCGCCGCCAGAACTTCCGGAAGAAGAACCGGAATGTGGCGAACCGGTCCGCCATTGGCATCAGGTTCTCCCTCGCCAAGATTCGCCGCCATTCCGTTTCCCCGTCTTTCTAGGTTCTCAGGCCTCGCTGCCTGACAACCTCCCTGGCCTTCGCCTGCGCCTCGTGAAACGCCTGCGGCTGCCACACTTGAAAATGATCCGATCGACCGACGAAGCAGACTTCCGAGGAAATTCCCGTAAAATCCCGGATGAACTCCGTCACCATCAGTCGCCCCTCCGCATCGAGACGCATGAAGACACCACCACCATGCAACAGCAGCGACATCTCGTTCGACTCCAAAGCGAAAGGATCTTCCGCCGCCACCTTTCGCTCGTATCGCTCCAGCAAATCGGGGCCTCCGATATTGATTGCCGGATAGACGAAATCCTGAAGACAATAAAGCTCCTGAATCTCGCGCTCCGCGAGAACGGCGCGAAAAGCCGCAGGAACGGAGACCCGCCCCTTCGCATCGATCCTGTTTGTCGCATTGGACAGGAAGCGGTTCATCACAATCGACCGACCCCCCCCTCGATCGGAAGCCACTGATCGGCTTCCGGAAACTCGTTACGCCAGCCGCTGACGACCCGACACACAGCCCATCCGCATTGTGGGACTGCCTGCCTGAACTCCGGGCTCTCGGGGTAAAATCAACCCCTGTAACGGCATGCATTTGGGATACCATGGGACACTATGGGCGTCAATGGGAACGGACTGGCGAAACCCCTTTCAGGATTCAATATTGATAGGCTGTTAAGCTTAACGAAAGGTTAGAAAACACTGGCAAGACAACGCTTTCTCGGCACAGCGCGCGATGTCACCGATTTCGGCAATACTAGTTTTAACTCGGGGATTTCAGCAGCTTGGCTGATTTTCGCGCTTGTCTCCCATACCCGCCCAAAGGCGGGGGGAGAGAATTTGCCAGTTGGCCTGTAAGCCGGGTTCTGTATGGCTCCGGTTACCCGGAACGTGGCAGCCATTCATCTGGGACAGCATTTGCACGCTGCCTCTCGCAACCCACCCGGATGACTGGCCCGGAAACAGGCTGTTGTGGCGCTTGCGCGTCACCCGCGTCATCCCTATTCGGTCTTGCTCCCGGTGGGGTTTACCATGCCGTCCCTGTTGCCAGCGACGCGGTGGGCTCTTACCCCACCCTTTCACCCTTACCTCGCAGCGCCCGATGCAGGCATCGGGCAATCGAGGCGGTTTCCTCTCTGTGGCACTTTCCCTAGGGTCACCCCCGCCGGACGTTATCCGGCACCGTATTTCCGTGGAGCCCGGACTTTCCTCCCCTTACCGTCTTTCGACATTGGTAAAGCGCGGCTGCCCGGCCAACTGGCATGGCGTCCTTAAACGACCGAGGCAGCGAATGCCAACAAAAACATATGCGAAGCCGACACTTGGGCGCATTTGGTGAATCAGTCCCTGAAGACCGGGGAAAAGACATCCCCATAGGCATCGTCCTCGATGGCGCCATGCTGCAGCAGCGCTGCCCCAAGCCGGCCAATTTCGTCTGAACTCTTTGCCGCCGCGCCGCATCCGCCGGTCAACACGGCAATGCGCTCGCTGGCAAAGCCAATGGCCGGATAGTTGTCGGGGGTAAACGAAGTCACACAGGCAGCCATGCTGGGCCGCACCTCTTTGAGGCCCGGCACCAGCCGCGCAATAACCCCTTGAAGGTGGTCGCGTGTCGTCTCGCGCCCACCGCCCCGGAACCATGCACGAATGTCCGGCTCCGTTGCCAGCAGCAGATCATCAGGATCGCCGCCGATTTTCAAATAGGTACGACCGTCAGGATATCGAACCGGCGGCAGAAGGTAGATGTGTTCGCGCGGATCGTCCGGCTGGTGTATCAGGGACGGCATGCCGGCATAGGCGGAGAGACCCCCGTCTGGAATTTCGAAGAATGCAACGGTTCGGCCATAAACCGACAGATGAACGGGCCGCGGCAAGAGATTCGCCGCAATGGAGAATCCGCCCGCCGCCACCAGAACCTTTTCGGCGGCAAATTCACGGCCATCATCCGTGGTCACCACGGCGAGCCCCGCCTCTTCGCGGATCGAGACCACAGCATGGCGGATCAGCGTGGCCCCAGCCCTTGCGGCCAGCACGCTCTGCGCCTCGACCAGCCTGCGTGGATTGACATAGCCGGCATGTGGGCCCTCAAAGACGCCTTCGCATTCGACGCCGAACTCGAAATAGGCGAAACGGTTTTTCAGCTCGGCAGCCGAAAGCATCTCGGTCTCGACGCCCAACTCGGCCGCAGCGGCTTCGACCTGGGAGATATAGGGGTCAGAGCCACCACGTTTCGGCCCGACGATCAGGCAGCCGACTTCCTCGTAAAAGTCGACACCGCTATCCGCGGCAATGCTGCCGTAGCGGGCGATCGAACGGTTGGCGAGCCGCGCCCAGACCGGATTGGAATCAATCGTCCGGGTAATCCGCGCCTCGTCATAATGACTGCCAAACACGCCGCGATGGGTAGACCAGTTCGCCGGTTCATCAGGGCCGATGATCGCCACCCCGTCACCCGATGCCGCCAGATACTTGCCGGCAGCAGCCCCCATCATGCCGCGCCCGACAACGATCGACTTGAAGCGTTCAACCATGACTCACCATCCAATACATGTTCGTTCTTTGGATAGCATGACGGAACACTCTGTCCAGCGGGTGCGATCATCCGCCACAAGAGATCGTTACGTCCCAATCAGCGCAAGCACCTTGCCGCAATAGCGCTTGGAGACCGGGTTCATGCGCTTGGCGCCATGACCAGCATTGTAGCGCAGGATTGTGCTGCAGGTTTCACCATTGCCGAGATCATGCGCCATGGACAGATATTTCATGCCGTAGCGGATGTTGGTTTCGGGATCATAGAGCCCCTTCTTGCTGCCGCTATAGCCCATGTAGCGTGCGGTCGCAGGCTTGATCTGCATCAGCCCGATTTCACCGGCACTGCCGCGTGCCTTCGGATTGAAGTTGCTCTCGATGCGGACCACTGCATGCGCCAGATCAACCGGCACGCCATATTGCTTGGCATATTTCGAGATGATCGCGCCATAGGGACTTTTCGAAAACGCGGGAGCCGTCGGGAATCCGGCATCGCGGGTGATTGTTTTCAGAGGCATTTTGATGCGACTTTCGTCGTCTCGGGCAAGCGCCGCCTGGGTGTGGGACAAAAGGATAGCGAGGCATGCCGCAGCAGCAACAAGTCGTCTGTTCATGAAAAGGTCAGTCTCCTACAAAGGCAGGTCGTCGGCGCATATCAGAGCGGACGCAATCCTTCGGCGTCACGAGCCCTCATGGGCTCGCCAAACCATGCCTTTATGTTGATGTTTGCGGCCGGTTCCGAAGAATTCCGCGCCGCCGTTCAGCCCGCTCTTTAGACCGGCTCAATAAGGAATTCGTGTGGCACTGCAACAAATCGGCATGCCAAACGTTCTTGGACCCGCCATTTGGGATCCATGTCGGGGCAAGGTTTCAGGCAAATCTCGGCAGGCTGGTCAGAAGTCGATGCAGCGTCTCGATGGTGGAACTGTCGGCGATGCCGTCAACCTTGACGGGCCGAAAATGACGCTGGAACGCGGCGACGACGCCTTCCGTCTTTGCACAATAATCGCCATTGATTTCAACCGCATAACCATAGAGCGACAGCATCGATTGGAGGGCCTCGACGGGTTGACCCTGATCGCCGCGCTGGAAAAACCGGCCGCCGCCGAGAGGCGCCGGCTCGACCCAGTGGCCGATACCCGCATGATGAAGCTTCGACCAAGGGAAATTTTCACCCGGGTCGACCTTGCGAACAGGCGCCACATCGGAGTGTGCCAGCACCCTTTCAGAGGCAATCTGGTGCCGTTGGACGCATTCGCGACACAATTCGATCAGGGATTCGATCTGCCTATCGGGATAATCGGGAAGGCCGGCGGGGTGTCCAGCGTTGGCGATCTCGATGCCGATCGAGCGCGAATTGATGTCCGTCTCGCCGGCCCACGAACTCTGACCCGCGTGCCAAGCCCGGCGATCTTCGGGCACCATCTGCACCACCCGCCCGTCCTCATGCACGATGTAGTGGCTCGATACCTGGCTTTCCGGATTGCACAGCCAGGCCTGCGCCCCCTCGCCCGTCGGCATGCCGGTGTAATGAAGCAGCAGAATATCCGGACGGGTGACGCCGATCCGTTCGCCGAAATTCGGCGATGGGACCACCTCTGCGAGGCGGCATTCAGCGGCAAAGGATGTCATGCTGCCCGGCGTTCTTTTTCGATCGCGGAATAGGCCGCATTGAATTTTGCCATGCGATGGGTGGCAACCGAATGGAATTCGGCCGGAATGCCGCGTGCGTGCAAGCGATCCGGATGATGTTCGGCTGCCAGCGAGCGATAACGCTTGCGGATTGTGGCAAAGTCATCGGACGGCTGAACACCCAGCACACCATACGGGTCGCCATCGAGATGGATATGCCGCTCGGTGATCATCGCGAAGCGCTCTTCCGGAATAGCGAAGATCTCCGAGATCCTGGCTAGAAACGCCATTTCGCTCTCATGCACCAGCCCGTCTGCCTTCGCGATATGGAACAGGGCATCGATGATATCCTCGAGCACCGGGCAGAAATTATCGCAGGTCCGGCACATGTTGGCGAGGTTCGTGGCATAGGTCTCGAAACCCGCCACGTCCTGGCGCGCCAGATTGTACAGGCGGGCAACATTGCGCGCCTCTTCCGGCGGGAAATCGAAGATCTTGCGGAAGGCGTCGACTTCGGCAACCGAGACAACGCCATCGGCTTTGGCCATCTTTGCCGAGAGCGCAATGATCGCTACCGAGAAGGAAACACGACGCCGCGTTTCGGGGTCGCCTTCAAAGACGGTCCGGATGGCCTCGATCATCCCGTGCAGCGCGCTGCCCGCAGCATCACCGATCGCGCCGAGCAAACGGTCCCAGAATGAAGATATCTGCTCGCAGGCGAAATCAAAAATCATGTCGCGACCTTGACCAAATATCGGCAAAAAAGCAACCCGACACCCCGTGAACGGCATTAAACTTTATTCATGTTCGGTTGCGAAAAGCTGAACCTGGGGCACGATTTACATTCGCGCAATTGATTGGACTATTCACCATGCGCATGCGAGCAGCCATCGATCAGTTCCGGTGGATCCCATGCAAACAGACATTTCCAAAGGCGCCCTTGGCCTCGGGCTCGGCGCGATCGGCGTCACGATGTTCGGCCTGACGCTGCCCATGACGCATATTGCGCTGACCGGCTTTTCGCCGGAAGTCATCACGTTTGGACGCGCCGTGATCGCCACGATGGCCGCCGGAATAGCACTTCTGGCGCTCGGCAAACGCTGGCCATCCGGCGCATTTCCGACGCTGTTTCTGGCCGGCCTCTGTCTCGTCTATGGTTTCCCGATCTTTTCATCGATCGCCATGCAGACCCTTCCCGCCGGCCATGGCGGCGTCGTTCTCGGACTGCTGCCGCTGCTCACGTCCATTTTTGCGGTGATCGTCGACGGCGAACGACCAAGCCCCCTCTTCTGGGTCTGCGGCCTGACCGGTGCCGGTCTCGTCGCCCTGTTTTCAGCAAGACAGAACGGCTTCCACCTCGAACTCGGCGACCTCTGGCTTCTCGCCGCGGCCGTGTCGGCATCGTTAGGCTATGTCCTATCCGCCCGCCTCGCCCGCACCCTCTCGGGATGGGAAGTGATGTCCTGGGCGCTTGTGGTCACCCTGCCCCTGTCGCTGGTCGGGCTGGCGCTGACGGCCGCAAATGGCATCCACGCACCCGATCAGGCAGCGATCGGCGCCCTGCTCTATCATGGCCTGATCTCGATGTTTGCCGGCTTCATTTTCTGGAATGCAGGGCTCGCCATCGGTGGCATTGCCAAGGTTGCGCAGATCCAGTTGATGCAGACTTTTGTCACGCTCGCCTTTTCCACAATCTTGCTCGGCGAGCAGATCGGAATTGAAACGATTATATTCGCCCTGGCGGTCGCCTTCGTCGTCTGGCTCGGCCGAAAGGCCCGTTTTTCTTGATTTTTTGGCTTTACAGCCCGCGCTGACTGTCGCATCCATTCGACCGGAAACGTCATGATGGCGGCACCGCCGGACGGTGCTCAAGGAGGTTCGATGGCCAAACAGAAAGTCGCAATGCTGACCGCTGGTGGTCTTGCCCCCTGCCTCTCGTCCGCAGTCGGCGGGCTGATCGAGCGCTACAACGACATCGCCCCTGACGTCGAGATGATCGCCTACAAGTCCGGCTATCGCGGCTTGCTGATGGATTACAAGATCGAGATCAACCAGGACATGCGCGAAAAGGCGCACCTGCTGCATCGCTACGGCGGCTCGCCGATCGGCAACAGCCGCGTCAAGCTGACCAATGCCGCCGATTGCATCAAGCGCGGTCTGGTCAAGGAAGGCGAGAATCCGCTGCGCGTCGCAGCCGAACGCCTGGCAAACGATGGCGTCACGATCCTGCATACCATCGGTGGCGACGACACCAACACCACCGCCGCCGATCTGGCAGCCTATCTCGGCGCCCACGGCTATGACCTGACCGTCGTCGGACTGCCCAAGACCGTCGATAACGATGTCGTGCCGATCAGGCAGTCGCTCGGCGCCTGGACGGCCGCCGATGTCGGTGCCCGCTTCTTCGACCACGTCTCCAACGAACAGAGCGCGGCACCGCGCTCGCTCGTCATTCATGAAGTGATGGGCCGCCATTGCGGCTGGCTGACCGCGGCAACCGCCCGCGCCTATATCCAGCGCACCAAGCACAACGAATATATCGACGGCTTCATGATGAACCAGGAGCTCAAGAACATCGATGGCCTCTACCTTCCGGAAACCCATTTCGACATGCAGGCCGAAGCGGAGCGCCTGAAGGAGATCATGGACCGCACCGGTTTCGTCACGCTGTTCGTTTCGGAAGGCGCCTGTCTGGATGAAATTGTCGCTGAACGCGAAGCGTCTGGCGACGAGGTCAAGCGCGATGCTTTCGGTCATGTCAAGATCGACACGATCAATGTCGGCAACTGGTTCCAGAAGCAATTTGCCAAGCTGCTCGATGCCGAACGTTCAATGGTGCAGAAATCCGGTTATTTCGCCCGATCCGCCCCGGCGAACGCCGAGGACCTGCGCTTGATCCAGAGCATGGTCGATCTCGCCGTGGAAAGTGGATTGAACAAGGTCTCCGGTGTGACCGGCCATGACGAGGACCAGGACGGCAAGCTTCGCACCATTGAGTTCCCACGCATCAAGGGAGGCAAGGCCTTCGATCTTTCGACCCCATGGTTCAAGGACGTGATGGATTATTTGGGCCAGAAGTATCAACCTGTGAATTGACCTGGGATGAGAAAGCTGGCTTCCTCTCCTAAGGAGGAGTGAGTTCTATGTCCTATGAAACCTGGTTCGCCTTCGCGGCGGCCTCGGTGGTCCTTCTGGCCATTCCGGGGCCATCCATGTTGCTGGTGATATCGTATGCACTCGGCTACGGTCGCAAGACGGCATTCGCCACCGTAACCGGCGTCGCCCTTGGTCATTTGGTTGCCATGACCGCAGCCGTGGTGGGCTTGGCAGCTTTGCTCATTGGGTCGGCCACAGCCTTTGCTGTGGTAAAATGGATCGGTGCCGCCTACCTCTTGCTGATGGCGATCAACCTTTGGCGTGCACCGGCAGGCAAGGTGCCCGTCGCCGACAATGACAACCTTCCTCAAGACAAGCCCCTGAAGATCGTCGCGCACTGCTTCGCGGTGACCGCGGGCGATGCGAAAAACATCGCCATTCTTGTCGCATTTCTGCCGCAATTCATGACTGCGACGCTCCCGATTTCAGATCAGGTCTACGCACTGATCTCAACATATGTTGCCCTGTCGACCGTGGTTGCCGCCGCCTACGCGCTGATTGCTGGAAAAGCCCTTAAATACATCCGCAAACGCTCAGTTCGACGGGCTAAAAAGCATGGGAACGGCACAGTTCTGATCGCTGCAGGATCAGTCACGGCAGGCTATCGCAAGATCGCTGCCTGAGCCCCAAAAGAGCCCATTGCCCTCAAGTGCTTGCCGCAGGGGCGCGCTTGGATTAAGAAATGGAAATCTTAACGGTCGGTGATTTGTTTCTGCACCGGTCGCCTGCAGCGTGAAAACGGATAGTGGCATGATCGTCAAGACAGACCGCGGCATTGCAATCTGCATGGCTGCTACCTTGCTAGCGGGCCTCACAGGATGCACCGCGATCGATGAAAACATGAAGGCTGACCTGGCCTCAGCACCGATCACCAAGCCGAATTCCGCCGAAATGCGCGCAGCTAATGCGGCCGAAGCCATTTCCAGCGGAACCGCAGTTGCGACAACAGCGGTCACCACCACCGCCGAATTGGCAGCAGCCAATCCCGGCCCTGCCCCGATCATCCCCGGCACCGAAACCGCAGCCCCCATCCCGATGCTGAAGGAATCGTCACTGGCCGCCACTGCGCCGCAAACAGCTGCAACGCAGGCGCTGACGACTTTGGCCACGGCAACCCCGCTTCCAGGCGTCGAGCAGCAGCAGTCGGCGATTTCAGCCGATGCAGCCTCCGTGCAGGCACTTGCTGCAGCCCCAAGCTCTGTATCCTCGGGAACGACCACAGCCGGCGCCGTACCGGCACCTGCACCCGTTGTCCTTGCCTATGCAGCTCCCTTGCGCATGACGGCCCTGACAAGCTTCGGCGACCCCTTTGACGTGACGGCGCCGAGCTCGCCTGCGGAACAGGAAGCCGAGCAAAAAGAGATGAGTGGCGGACCCACCAAGCTCAACGCGCTGATCAAGAAATATGCAAAATTCTATGAGATCCCCGAGGATCTCGTGCACCGTGTGGTCAAGCGCGAAAGCACATACAATCCCGGCGCGTATAGCAGTGGCAATTATGGTCTGATGCAGATCCGCTACAATACTGCCAAGGCCATGGGCTACAGCGGACAACCATCCGGACTGTTCGACGCCGAGACCAATATCAAGTATGCCGTGAAGTACCTCAAAGGTGCGTGGCTTGTGGCTGACAATGATCACGATCAGGCGGTCAGGCTGTATTCTCGCGGCTATTATTACGATGCCAAGCGCAAAGGCATGCTGCATCTGACGCAGTAGGGTTCAAATCGCGACTGTCGACCGCCAACCACTGTCACATGGACCATGGCGACAGGGCCGGGTAGAATCAGGACATATGGCCAAGCTGGCCTGCATCCGCTGAAGATGCCTGCACCGCCCGCCGACATTCTTCCAGAAATTTCACGCAGATCATCGCTGGCGAAGCAAGCCAGAGTTGGAAAACTCCCGTTTGTATTCAAACGGATAGAAGTCAAGTGCCCGGCTGCTGGATCCAATCAGCATGCCCACGTCATCAAACTGTAGCATCGCAGGGCTACACGCCATCAACTCTAACGGATGGCGGATCGAGATGACCGAGATTGCACCGGATGCTGGCTTTCATGAGAACCACAAGCTCAAGGACGCACTTCTCCAGCACAAGCCCCTTTCGAAAGATGGACTGTCGGAACGCCTGTTTGGCCTGCTGTTTTCCGGACTGGTCTACGCCCAGATCTGGGAAGACCCGGACGTCGACATGGACGCCATGGATCTGGCCGAGGGCCATTCGATCGTGACAATCGGTTCCGGCGGCTGCAACATGCTCGCCTATCTGAGCCGCCGGCCGGCCTCGATCGAAGTCGTCGATCTGAACCCCAATCATGTCGCACTCAACAGGCTAAAACTTGCAGCCTATCGTCATCTGCCCGATCATGCTGCCGTTGTCCGTCTTCTCGCAACAGCCGGTGAAACGGGCAACAGCCGCCTGTATGATCGCCATGTCGCGCCCAACCTCGATGCAGCAACTCGAAGCTACTGGAACCAGCGCAGCCTCACCGGCAGGCGTCGGGTCTCGGTGTTCAACCGCAACCTCTATCGCACAGGCCTGCTGGGCCGCTTCATCGGTATCGGCCATCTCCTGGCTCGCCTGCATGGCGTCCGCCTTCAGGAAATCACCGCCGCCAAGTCCCTGCGCGATCAGCGCCAGTTCTTCGACAGCCGCATTGCCCCGCTGTTCGACAAGCCACTGATCCGCTGGCTGACCAGCCGCAAGAGCTCGCTCTTTGGCCTCGGCATACCGCCGCAGCAATATGACGAGCTCGCCAGCCTCTCCGAAGGTGGAACGATCGCGCCGGTGCTGCGCCACCGCCTGGAAAAGCTGGCCTGCTATTTCCCACTGAAGGACAATTATTTCGCCTGGCAGGCATTTGCGCGCCGCTACCCCAATGCCGATGAAGGCACGCTACCGACATACCTGAAGCGCGAACATTACCCGGTAATCCGCGAACACATCGACCGGGTCCAGGTTCATCACGCCAATTTTACAGAGTTGCTGGCAAAAAAGCCGGCCGCCAGTGTCGACCGCTATGTGTTGCTCGACGCCCAGGACTGGATGAACGAGCGCCAGCTCAACGAACTGTGGACTGAAATCACCCGCACCGCCGCCCCCGGCGCCCGCGTCATCTTCCGCACGGCCGCCGAAAAGAGCGTGCTGGATGGCAAGCTCTCCGGCAGCCTGCTTAGCCAATGGCACTACCAGGCAGAGCGCTCCACGGCACTGAACAAGCAGGACCGCTCTGCGATCTATGGCGGCTTCCACATCTATGAGAAGCCGCAGGCATGAGCGAACAGGCAACCGACGGCGCCATCGAAGACAGCGCCATCGACCGGCATCATGCCGAGCGCATGGACAGCATGTATCGCTACCAGCGCCATATCTACGACCTGACGCGGAAATACTACCTGCTTGGCCGCGACCGCATGATCGCCGGGCTCGACGTGCCGCGTGAAGGCACCGTGCTCGAAGTCGGTTGCGGCACGGGCCGCAACCTGCTTTTCGCCCACCGCCTCTATCCGACGGCACGTCTCTACGGCCTCGACATCTCGGCGGAAATGCTGGTCTCGGCACGCGCCAATTTCCGCGCCCACGCCACCCAACCTGTGCTCACCGTCGCCGATGCCACAGCATTCGACGCCAGCCAGTTCGGCACGCAAGGTTTCGACCGGGTGATGATCTCCTACGCCCTGTCGATGATCCCCGACTGGGAGAAGGCGATCGACTGCGCGCTCGATGCCGTGAGACCCGGCGGTTCCCTGCACATCGTCGACTTCGGTCAGCAGGAGGGACTTCCGCGCTGGTTCCGCAATCTGCTGCGCAACTGGCTGACGCGCTTCCATGTCACGCCACGAAAAACCCTGCGCGAGGTGCTGGAGCAGCGCACAGCCGCCCGCGGCGCCGCCCTCACTTTCGAGACAATCGGCCGGGGTTATGCCTGGCACGCGATCATCAAAATCTGAACCGTGCCGGCATTAACTTGGCAAGGCGGATTGCATATAACCAAGTTTTAACGATGATGGACCAAGAATGGTGTTCGCGCCTCTTGTGTCCTGCGTTCGCGCGCACCGTTTTCTTGGGGCATGATTCCAATACCAATTGATGGAACATCCATGCGGTGGCTTTTCCTGGCGCTCTTGCCGATTTCGCTGTCTCTGGCAGCCTGCACCTCCACCAGCTATGACCTGATGGAAACGGCATCGATTTCGCCGCGCTTCAAGGATACTGACCCACAAGACTTCGACGGCAAGACGCCGCATCGCCACAATGTGCATGGCATCGACGTGTCGAAATGGAACGGTGACATCGACTGGAACCAGGTCCGCCGCTCCGGCGTTTCCTTCGCCTTCATCAAGGCGACCGAAGGCAAGGACATGGTCGACCCCCGCTTCAACACTTACTGGCAGCAGGCGCGCGCTTCCGGCGTGCCACACGCGCCCTACCACTTCTTCTATTTCTGTTCGACGGCCGACGAACAGGCCGACTGGTTCATCCGCAACGTACCCAAACAGTCCATGCATCTGCCGCCTGTACTCGATGTAGAATGGAATCCCACCTCGAAGACCTGCAAACTTCGCCCGAATGCTGAAACGGTGCGCAGCGAGATGAAGCGCTTCATGGATCGCATCGAAGCCTATTACGGCAAGCGGCCGATCATCTACACGTCGGTCGACTTCCACCGCGACAATCTCGAAGGCGCATTCCAGGACTACCATTTCTGGGTGCGGGCCGTCGCCCAGCATCCCAACGAGATCTACCCGGAGCGCCGCTGGGCCTTCTGGCAATATACATCGACCGGCGTCATTCCCGGCATCCGGGGTGGAACCGATATCAACGTCTTTGCCGGCACGGAGGCAAACTGGAAGAAGTGGGTGGCGTCCGTTTCAAAGTGATTGCGGGCAAATCCACGAAATCTTGAAAAATAACACGATGGCGGCACCGATCCTGGTGCCGCCATCTCTCTTTCGTCAAAAAGTGGCTTAATAACCGTCGTTAAGAACCATCTAAGGACCAGCTGATGACATTTGCCTCGCGCTTCGCCCTTCCCTTCGCCTTCCTCATGGCATCCACAAGCCTTTCGATGGCGGCCGAATGCGGCGGCGATCTCGGCACCTTCCTGCAAGGCGTCAAGGCGGAAGCCGTGGCTGCCGGGATCCCCGCCGATATTGCCGAGCAGGCTCTGGCCGGTGCTCGCATCGACGAAAAAGTCCTGGCCCGCGATCGCTCCCAGGGCGTCTTCAAACAGACCTTCCTTGAATTCTCGCAGCGCACGGTCAGCCAGGCCCGGCTCGACATCGGTCGCCAGAAGCTGCAGCAATACAAGGCGGTGTTCGACCGTGCCGAACAGGAGTTCGGTATTCCGTCGGGCATCATCGCCGCCTTCTGGGCCATGGAGACCGATTTCGGTGCCGTGCAGGGTGATTTCAGCACCCGCAACGCGCTGGTGACGCTTGCGCATGATTGCCGTCGGCCGGAACTGTTTCGCCCGCAGTTGCTGGCTTTGATCGAAATGGTCCAGCACGGCGATCTGGACCCGGCCAGCAACACCGGTGCCTGGGCCGGCGAAATCGGCCAGGTGCAAATGCTGCCGAAAGATATCATCGAGTTCGGCGTGGACGGTGACGGCGATGGCCACATCAACGTCAAGCAGAGCGCACCGGACGCCATTCTGACGGCCGCCAAATTCATCCAGCATCTGGGCTTCAAGCGCGGCGAGCCCTGGATCCAGGAAGTCACCATCCCTGAAAGCCTGCCCTTCGAAAAGACAGGCCTCAATGGCCCTCTGACCGCCAGCGAATGGTTCGCGCTCGGCGTCACCCCGCGCGATGGCGATACGGCTTTCGGCAGCCTGCCTGCATCGCTGGTTCTGCCCCAGGGACGCAAGGGTACGGCGTTCCTCACCTATCCGAACTTCAACATCTATCTGGAATGGAACCAGTCGTTCATCTACACGACGTCCGCCGCCTATTTCGCCACACGCCTGATGGGTGCCCCTCCCTATCTGAAGGGGACGCCGGAACAGGGTCTCGGCGATGAAGAGATGAAGGCACTGCAGACGAAGCTGCAGACACGCGGCCATGACGTCGGCAAGATTGACGGCATCCTCGGATCCGGCACCCGTGTCGCCATTCAGAAGGAACAGCAGCGGCTGGGTGTGCCTGCCGATGGCTGGGCGACACCGAGCCTGCTGAACACGCTGTGACCTAAACGATTGGCCTCATGAAACGGGTGGTTTCGCCGAGGTGCTAAGATTAGCGTGGGGCTCCGATTCGAAAGGTGCCCCATGCAACAACGCGCTCCGCTGACCTTGAACGCCACAACCTGGATCCTGCTGATCCTGCTCGGCTTCATCTGGGGCGGCTCATTCTTCTTCGCGCGTTATGCCGTCGCGTATGTGCCACCATTTACGCTGGTATTCCTACGCCTGTCGCTTGCTGCGCTCGCCCTGCATCTTTATCTGCGCGGTGGCAATAATCTCTATCAAATCCTGAGGACACGCTGGCGCGGCTTCATTCTGCTCGGGCTGATCAACAATGCCATCCCGCACACCCTGATCTTCCTCGGCCAGACGGAAATCGGCGCCGGCCTTGCCTCGATCCTCAATGCCACGACACCGATCTGGACCGTGCTGATTGCCAACAAGCTGACCGCCGATGAGAAGCTTTCGCCAGCGAAGATTGCCGGCACCATCCTGGGCCTCTCCGGCACGGCTGTATTGATCGGACCGAGCACCTTCCTGCAGACGGATGTGCCACTTTGGGCCGTGATTCTGCCAATTCTCGCCGCAGTATCCTACGGCTTTGCCGCCACCTACGGCAAAAGGTTCCGTGACGTGCCCGCCCCGGTCACGGCTGCGGGTCAACTGACCGCCTCGTCGATCCTGATGTTGCCGGCAGCGCTTGTCATCGACCAGCCCTGGTCGCTGCCCATGCCGCCGCTCAGCGCGATTGCAGCCATTCTGGCCTTGGCACTGCTCTCGACCGCTTTTGCCTATATCCTGTTCTTCCGGATCATGGCGGTCGCTGGCGCCACCAATGCGTCACTGGTGACGCTGCTCGTTCCACCCAGCGCAATTCTGCTGGGCGCACTTTTCCTTGGCGAAATTCTGCATCCGCTGGACTTTGTCGGGATGGCCCTGATTGGCGCCGGGCTGCTTGTGCTGGACGGCCGGATCATCCGAATACCATCGCCCGGCGATAAAATCGGCCGCAGCTGAATGTTGCGAAAACGCAACACTCCGCATCAATCTGGGGCCGACCCGCTCACGTTTGTTAAACTCCATTAACAACAGCTGAAAATTCTTAACATTATGAAATTGAACGATATTTTACCGTCTTTAACACTTTATCCACTGCCTTGCATCGCACCGCAGCACAGAATTTGCTTTTCGATGACACAAAACGGACATAACATCTAACGGTCAAACACAAGGAGGCAGACATGGGACTGACTAATTCTATCAATGTCCTTATCGTCAGTGCGGCGTTTGTGTTCATTACCACCATGCTGTTCATCTGACCGGGAGTGAGATGAGCCAAGAGCGATGAAGCGGCCAACCAAGGCCACTCAGGCAGGAATGGTTTCAGAAATCAAAATGGCGCATGACGGCCCCCGTCATGCGCCTTTCACATGATACCAGCTGCCGTTTCAGGCCGCAGCGCCGGACAATGTTCGAGATTTGCCGTCCAGCCCAAGCCGCGACAGCGTCGCGATCGTCAGTGGTGCACGGTTCATCGTGTAAATGTGGAAATCCCGGATACCGCGCTTCGCCAGATCGGCGATCTGCTCGGCAGCAATATCCGCCGCTACCGCTGCCCGATCCTGGGCATTGCCATCGGTTCCTTCGAAACGACGATCGATACTCACCGGAACCGATGCGCCACACATCGAGGCAAAACGCTTCAGCTGCGTCAGGTTCTGGATCGGCATGATGCCGGGCACAATCGGAATGGTGATCCCCGCCGCCAACACCCGGTCGAGATAGCGCGCATAGACGTCATTGTCGAAAAAGAACTGCGTCAGCGCACGTGTGGCGCCGGCATCGACCTTTCGCTTGAGCATATCCAGGTCGACGGCCTCGTTCGTGCTTTCCGGATGTTTTTCCGGATAGGCCGAAACAGAGACTTCGAAATCGCCCATCTCGCGCAATCCGCCGACAAGATCGGCGGCGTTGATGAAGCCGTCCGGGTGCGGCTGGTAGGCCGCACCAACGCCATCTTGTGGGTCACCGCGCAGCGCGACGAAATGCCGGACACCGACAGCCCTGAATTCCTCGACCACGCGCCGCACGTCTTCGCGCGTCGCCCCGACACAGGTCAGGTGTGACGCTGTCGGCATTGGCGTATTGCTGATCAGGCGTTTCACCGTGTTCAATGTGGGTTCGCGTGTCGTCCCGCCGGCCCCATAGGTGACGGAGACGAAATCCGGCTGCCAGGGCGCCAGGGCATCAACCGTCGACCAGAGCTGGTCTTCCATGTCCGGCGACTTCGGTGGAAAGAATTCAAACGAGATGCGCAGGTCTGCAGCGGTGTCGATCGCTCGTTGGTCCTCGGACATTTATCGGCTCCCGGTCTGTAAAATGGGTTGAGCAACATCGGCCGGCGCCACGACATCGTCGCGGCGGGCAAGCCAGATGGTGACGGTAAGGCCCCTGCCCGCAGCACTCTCCGGGGGCAGATCGACCACTTCCTCGACATTCAATCCGTTTCGATTGAGCCAGTCGGCCATGATCTGCCGTGAGAACCCAAGCCGCACATGGGCATGTTCATCGCGCAGATATTCCAGCTCGTGTGGCGCAAGGTCGACGATCGCTAGACGACCGCCCGGCTTCAGCATGCGCGCCGCCTCGGCCAGCGCCAGTTCCGGCTGTTCGAGAAAGTGCAGCACCTGGTGGATCGTCACAAGATCATAGTCGCTAGCATCAAGCGGCAGGTTGAGAATGTCGCCATGGCGAACCGAGGCAGAGAGAACACCGCCCTTGTCGAGATTGGCGCGCGCAACCGAAAGCATGTCGCGGCTCGCATCGATGCCGGTTGCCCGACGATAATGGCTGGAAAGGAGTTGCAGAATTCGTCCGGTGCCGGTGCCGAGATCAAGCAGGGCATCGACCGGCTCTGGCCCGACTAGCTTGAGCAACGCCGCTTCGACATCGGCATCATTGACGTGCAGTCGACGCAGTTCATCCCATTCGGATGCATTCCGGCTGAAATACTCCTGCGCCCGTTGCGCCCGCGAACGCTTGACGGCAGAAAGGCGCTCCCTGTCACGTTGCAGAACCGGATCTGTTTCCAGCGTTGCCCCCAGCAGGACACGTGTCAGGTCAGACCCAGCACCTTCCTGCTTCAGTCGAAAAAACGCCCAGGCGCCTTCCTGGTAGCGATCCACCAATTCGGCCTCGGCAAGAAGCTTCAGGTGGCGCGAGATTCGGGGCTGCGACTGGCCCAGAATTTCTGTAAGATCGGTAACGGTCAGGTCGCCAGCCGACAGCAGCGCCAGCAGGCGAAGACGGGTTGGCTCACCCGCAGCCTTCAACAACTCCACCAGAGCATCTACTCCAAACTTCATCCCGGACCTCGAAATGCAATAATCATATAAAGATATGTTTATGTCGTTCACGCGGACCATGCAAGCATTATCTGCTTCAATTATCGAAGGCCGAACATGCCGTTCAAGGCACGGTCGCCATGGCTTCATGCCTTGAGGTGTACACGATAACTCGCGCCGAAGGATTAGACGCAAAAAGCCCCGCCGATTGAAGCGGGGCTTTCGTCGAAACGGGGCGGCCAAAATCTACCGCCGGATGGTCAGTCGATCAGCGCGTCAGGCGCTTGTAGGCCTGACTGCCTGGGTTGAGGGCGTCGGCACCGAGACGGCGAACCTTGTCCTGCTCGTAATCTTCGAAATTGCCTTCGAACCATTCGACATGACCGTCACCTTCGAAGGCGAGGATATGGGTCGCCAGACGGTCGAGGAACATGCGATCGTGGCTGATGATGATCGCGCAGCCGGCGAAGTTTTCCAGCGCCGTTTCCAGTGCGCCGAGCGTTTCGGTGTCCAGATCGTTCGTCGGTTCGTCGAGCAGCAGCACATTGCCGCCGGCCTTCAGCATCTTGGCCAGGTGCACGCGGTTGCGCTGACCACCCGACAGGTTGCCGACCTTCTGCTGCTGATCGCCGCCCTTGAAATTGAAGGCGCCGCAATAGGCTCTACTGTTCATGTCGAACTTGCCGAGCTTGATGATTTCGGCACCGCCGGAAATCTCTTCCCAGACGGTCTTCGAGCCGTCCAGCGCATCGCGGCTCTGGTCGACATAACCCAGATGCACCGTCTCGCCCACGCGCACAGTGCCTGCATCCGGCTTTTCCTGGCCGGTGATCATCTTGAACAGAGTCGTCTTGCCGGCGCCGTTCGGGCCGATGATTCCGACGATGCCGCCCGGCGGCAGCTTGATCGACAGGTCGTTGATCAGCGTGCGACCTTCGAAGCCCTTGGTAATGCCTTCCATCTCGATGACCACCTGACCGAGACGCTCGGAGACCGGGATGATGATCTGCGCATCGCCGGGGCGCTGCTTCTCGGCGGCATCCACCAGCTGTTCGTAGGACTTGATACGCGCCTTCGACTTGGCCTGGCGCGCCTTCGGGCTGGAGGCGATCCATTCCTGTTCGCGCGAGATCGCCTTCTGGCGACCGGCGTCTTCACGGGCTTCCTGCTGCATGCGCTTGGCCTTGGCCGTCAGGTAAGCCGAGTAGTTGCCTTCGTAAGGAATGCCGCGGCCACGGTCGAGTTCGAGGATCCAGCCGGTGACGTTGTCGAGGAAGTAGCGATCGTGGGTGATCATCATCACGGCGCCGGGATAGGCACGCAGGTGTTTTTCCAGCCAAGCGATGGTTTCGGCGTCGAGGTGGTTGGTCGGTTCGTCGAGCAGCAGCAGATCCGGCTGCGACAGCAGCAGGCGGCAGAGCGCGATACGGCGGCGTTCACCACCCGACAGGAGAGTGACATCCGAATCCTTCGGTGGGCAGCGCAAGGCTTCCATCGCCATTTCGACCTGCTGTTCCAGGTCCCAGAGGTTCTGGCTGTCGATGATGTCCTGGAGCTTGGCGCCTTCGTCGGCGGTCTCGTCGGAATAGTTCATCATCAGTTCGTTGTAGCGCTCGAGCACGGCGGTCTTGTCGGCCACACCAACCATGACGTTCTCGAAGGCGGTCTTGGTGGGGTCGAGATGCGGCTCCTGTTCCAGGTAGCCGACGGTCGCACCTTCGGCCAGCCAGGCTTCGCCGGTATATTCCTTGTCCTGGCCGGCAATGATGCGCAGCACGGTCGACTTACCGGCACCGTTCGGGCCGAGGATACCGATCTTGGCGTCCGGGTAGAACGACAGGTTGACGTTTTCGAGGATCTTCTTGGCGCCGTAGGACTTGTTCAGTCCCGACATGTGATAGATGAACTGGCGTGCCATCGTAAAATTGCTCCGGGCAGAATGGGAAGTTGCCGCTATGTAGGCGAATTGCAGCGCTGGAGCAACGGCGCATTGCTGAAGAACGCACAGCATAAGGGCTTTTTCGCCGCTATTGCAGGCGGGCATGGTCGATCTTGAAGAGCCGAAGAGCCGAAGACGCGGAATCGAAAATCGGTATGAGCCCAGGCCAATCCCCACCCCGTGTCAGGACGGCGAACATCGTGTCGTTGGGGATCTCTGCCACCAACGGATAGCGGCATACCGCCAGATAGTCGAAGGGTTCGGCCGCGGTCCTGCGAGTTTCGCCATCCGTCGAGGTGAACACATCATACATTCGCCGCATGCCCGGCGCTGCCCGGTGGAACGGGATCGAGTTCACCGTCATTCCAGGCGGCAGCCGATCGAGCAGGAAGAGCCCGAGAGAACTTGGCGCAACAATTCGTCCGGGAGAAATTGACTCGAATGGTGACGCATCGATGTCGGTGCACAAATCGAGCGCGAGATAGTCGAGAAGGATAGGCCGGAATGGCTCGAACGGCTGCACTCTAGTCAGAATCGCTCCGCCCACCAGCGTCACGGCGGCACCTGACAAGACCATCGTCCTCGTTGCACGAACGCCGAACTTCACCTCACCCCAGACCAGCGGCAAAAAAAGCACCACGAAAGCTGCCGGAAAGCGGATGAACCGTGTCTGCAGGAAGGTAAGAATCACTAAGAGGACGGCGACGGCGAAAATAATGACGAAGGCGGCATCGCCATGCCGTAAACGCTGGCGGATCTGCGGCAGGACTCCAACCGCAACGATCACCACCAACCCAAGACAAACGATCTTGATGAGTTCTCCGACCCGATAGAAATCCAGGAACGACTTTTCCTGCTGCACCCGGTCCAGCCAGAGGCTGCGCACCAGCGTGTCTATCCCTTGATAGGGGCCGCGAAGACAATCCGGGAAATACACCGCCAACGCGACGGCAAGCCCAAAGGCGGGGAGTGCAAGGGCTGTAAACCGAATGGACGCATGCGTCGAACGGATCGTGCCAACGACGACAATAGTAATGAGAGCATACCCGAGGAACGCCATGACAAATGGTGCCGATAATGCATCACACTCAGTGGCAAAAAGGCGGGAAGGGCCAAGCAGAAGGAGACCAGCCAACAGCGTGGTGACAGCAAGACCGACAGAAACAAATATCTGCACCCTTTGGCTACCCGCGACACCCCCGATCCAGGCCAGTCCAGGTCCGATCATAAGGATGAGCAAAGCCGGAGCCAGTTCAAGGCCTATGACAAAGGAAAGGCCGCAGGCGACACCGGCCAGGAAACCACCGATTGCGGACCAACGCGCAATGCCGAATAAGGCCAGCATCAGCACGACGATTTGCACGTTATGATGATCGATGCGGCCCGGGCTGAATTCCCACAGCGTTAGCGGCATCAACGAAAAAGCTGCAACCACGTGAAGTGGCGCAACGAGGCGATCAGAACCGGAAAGCCGCACTGCAGTTTGCACCCACAAAGCACAAAAGACCATGACCAGCAAAGGCTGCCAAATCCGGAATGCCCACCAGATCGCGTTTGCTTCGCTGGTCATCGTCCGCAATGCAAGACTCAATAGCACATAGGGAAAATCGACCAGTCGCGACCAGGGCGACAGGTAGGGTCCCGGCATGTCAATTCCAGAGATGGTGAGATCGAACCAGGAACCATGCGCCAGAAGCTGGCGGATCTGCACCGTACGCAGGACATCGTCGACATCACGGTAGTGGGCATTGAGCAGATCGAAAGCGATCACCGCTACTGCCGTCGCAAATGCCGTCCAAAACAAAGCACTTATAGACCCATTCGCGCAACGTACCGGAACGGGGATGTCAGATGTCGCGATGTGTCGAAACTCCTGCCTCATCCGTCTGTCCCGGTGGATTGCGTCGCGCGCAGCACTTTTGCGCCCGCAGCTTAACATCGCGTTAGCGCCTGTCTCCGCTGGAAGACACCGTTGGGAAAAAGCCCCAAACCTCCATTGCACGCGCACGTAAAATGCCATTCTATCGCTGCGACGGAGGACCGTATGTTCGCAGACCTGCACTTTCACGACGCCCCGAGTGGCGCCCGCCTCGCCTATCATCATCTCCCAGCAACCGGCGCACCGCGCGCCATTGTCATCCTGTGCCATGGCCTCGCCGAACATTCGCGCCGCTATGGCGCATGTGCGTCAGCACTTTCTGCAGCGGGCCTGCATATCTATGCCCATGACCACCGCGGCCATGGCGAAACCGCGGCGCCGGATGCGCCGATCGGCCGTTATGCCGCAACCGACGGTGCCGCCAAGGTCGTCGCCGATGTCCGCGCCATGCGTGATCTCACCGTTAGCCGCCATCCGGGCCTGCCGGTCATCCTGTTCGGCCATTCGATGGGCGGCCTGATCGCTCTCAACGCGGCAACGGATCATCCGGATGCCTTCCAGGCGGTGTCGGTGTGGAACTCCAATTTCAACCCCGGAATTGCTGGACGCATTGCCCAGTGGGTGCTGAAGCTGGAGCGGATCTACAAGGGCTCCGATGTCCCGAGCCTCATCCTGCCGATGGCGACCTTCGGCGCCTGGGGCAAGGCGATCCCGAACCATCGCACGGCCTTCGACTGGCTGTCTCATGATCCAGCCGAGGTCGATGCCTATATTGCCGACCCGCTCTGCGGCTTCGATGCCAGCGTCTCGCTCTGGCAGGATCTGTTCACGCTTACCTTTCGCGGCGTGAGCGACCGCCAACTCGCTCGTCTGCACAAGTCCACTCCAGTCTATCTGGTGGGCGGCGGCGAAGATCCGGCCACCAACAAGGGACGCGAAATCCGCTGGCTGGCGAAGCGCCTGTCCGGTTCCGGCATGCGCAACGTGACGACACGCATCTATGATACGATGCGCCACGAGACATTGAACGAGGTCGGTCGAGAAGCAGCGGTTGCCGATTTCCTTGTGTGGTGTGACCAGATGCTCGTCGACCTCAACCGCGCAACCGTACCCAAATCCATCGCCATACCCGCTGCAATGCCCGCAGCCGCCGGCTTGCCGAAACGGAATGATCCCATGAGAGAAAATCAAGTGTCGGGGGACTAATCCGCGGTTATAGGAGGTCAGTCAGCAGAAATGCTCATGACAGGCTGCAGATCAAGACAGCTTTGAGCCGTCATGCCGATCAGCACAGGAAGCGCCATGACCACCAGACCGCATGCCAGCGCCACCGATAGCCCCACCGCAGGACCGCCGCTTGCCGGCATCCGCGTCATCGAGCTCGCCCGCGTGCTCGCCGGTCCCTGGGCCGGCCAGATGCTGGCGGATCTCGGCGCCGATGTCATCAAGGTCGAAAATCCCGACGGTGGTGACGATACGCGCGCCTGGGGGCCGCCCTTCGTTCAAGGGACCGACGGCGAGAACCTGTCGGCCGCCTATTACCATTCGACCAATCGCAACAAGCGTTCGATCGCCGTCGATCTGAAGACGGAAGAAGGCCAGGACACCGTCCGCCGCCTCTGCGCCACAGCCGACGTGGTGATCGAAAACTTCAAACTCGGCGGCCTAAAGAAATATGGCCTCGACTACGAGAGCCTGAAAGCCGCCAACCCGAAGCTGATCTACTGCTCGATCACGGGTTTCGGCCAGAACGGCCCCTATGCCGAATTTGCCGGCTATGACTATATCGTCCAGGGCATGTCGGGCTTCATGTCGATCACCGGCGAGACGACCGGCGAGCCGATGAAGGCAGGCGTCGCCATTGCTGATATCTTCACCGGCATCTACGCCGTGACCGCGATCCAGGCAGCCCTGATCCACACCATGAAGACAGGCCAGGGCCAGTTCATCGACATGGCGCTGCTCGACGTCATGTCGGCCGTGCTGGCCAACCAGAACATGAACTATCTCGTCTCCGGCAAGGCGCCGACGAGGCTCGGCAATGCCCATCCCAACATCAGTCCCTATGAGGTGGTGCCGACCGCCGATGGTCACCTGATCCTTGCCGTCGGCAATGATGGCCAGTTCAAGCGCCTCTGCGCCATCCTCGGCATAGCCCCGGTCGCGGAAGACGAACGTTTTTCCACCAACAGAGCCCGTGTCGCCAACAAGGTCGAGGTCCGCCGCATCGTCACCACCGAGACGGCGAGATGGACCAGACGTGACCTGCTCAGCGCCTGCGAGGCCAATGCCGTGCCGGCCGGCCCGATCAATTCGATCGAGGACATGTTCGCAGACCCGCAGATCGTGGCGCGTGGCCTGAAGATCGAACTCGAGGACGACAAGGGCACCATCATCCCGAGCGTCCGTACACCCATCATCCTCTCCGAAACGCCACTGCGCTACGAGCGCCCCAGTCCGCGGATCGGAGAACATAGCGAAGACATTCTGGCCGAACTGGCCGAGATCGAAGGAAAGACAGCCCCATGAAGAGAACTGGTGGTGAACTGATCGTTGAGGCGCTGAAAGCCAATGGCGTCGAGCGTGTGTCGTGCGTGCCCGGCGAGAGCTATCTCGCGGTTCTCGATGCCCTGAAGGACAGCGGTATCGAAACGCTGGTCTGCCGCCAGGAGGGTGGCGCAGCGATGATGGCCGATGCCTGGGGTCGCCTGACCGGCAAGCCCGGCATCTGCATGGTCACTCGCGGCCCCGGCGCCACCAATGCGTCGGCCGGCCTGCATGTCGCCAAACAGGATTCGATCCCGATGATCCTGTTCATCGGCCAGATCGGCCGTGACATGAAGGAGCGGGAGGCCTTCCAGGAGGTCGAATATCGCCGCGCCTTTACCGAATTCGCCAAATGGGTCGGCGAGATCGACGACGCCCGCCGCATCCCCGAATTCGTCACCCGCGCCTTCGCCATCGCCACCTCCGGCCGTCCGGGTCCCGTCGTGCTGACTTTGCCGGAAGACATGCTGCTCGATGAGGTCGAAGCACCCGAGGCAAAGCCCTATACCCCCGTCGAGGCCCATCCCGGTCCGTCCCAGATCGCCGCACTTGGCGAGATGCTGAAGACGGCAAAACGCCCCATGGTCGTCCTAGGAGGCACGCGCTGGAGCAAGTCATGTGTCGCCGACATCCAGGCCTTTGCGGAAAAGTTCAAGCTGCCCGTCGGTTGCTCCTTCCGCCGGCAGATGCTCTTCGATCACCTGCATCCGTCTTACGCTGGCGATGTCGGCATCGGCATCAATCCGGCGCTGGCGAAGGAGGTGAAGGAAGCGGATCTGCTGATCCTGCTCGGCGGCCGCTTCTCCGAAATGCCGTCCTCCTCCTACACGCTGATGGACATCCCCTACCCGGCGCAGACGCTCGTGCATGTGCATCCGGACCCGTCCGAACTCGGCCGCGTCTACCGCGCCGATCTCGCGATCTGTGCCGCACCGGAGGAATTCGTCGCCGCACTCGCCTCCCTGGACGCACCCGCCGCCCCTGTGTGGGCCGAGCGCACCGAGACCATGCATACCGCCTATCTCACCTGGTCGACGCCGCCCAAGGCCGGCCCCGGCGCCGTGCAGATGGGGCCGATCATGGAGTGGATCGAGGCCAACACGCCGAAGGATGCGATCTTCACCAACGGGGCCGGCAACTACGCCACTTGGCTGCATCGCTTCCACCGCTTCCAGGCCTTCAACACCCAGGCCGCCCCGACCTCGGGCTCCATGGGATACGGCCTGCCGGCAGCCGTTGCCGCCAAGCAGCTCTTCCCCGAGCGTGAAGTCATCTGCTTTGCCGGCGATGGCTGCTTCATGATGCATGGCCAGGAATTCGCAACCGCCATCCGCTACAATCTGCCGATCATCACGCTGGTGATCAACAACAGCATGTACGGCACGATCCGCATGCATCAGGAGCGCGAATATCCCGGCCGCGTCAGCGCCACGGATCTGACCAACCCGGATTTTGCTGCCCTTGCCCGCGCCTATGGCGGCCACGGTGAGACGGTCGAGACAACGGAAGACTTTGCGCCCGCCTTCCTGCGTGCCCGGGCAAGCGGAAAGCCTACGATCATCGAGATCAAGCTCGATCCGGAGGCGATCACTCCAACCCGGACGCTGACTCAAATTCGCAACAAGGCGTGAGCCTTATGGCGCGCGTGTCATCTCGCGCGCCAGATCGATGAAAACACGCGTCGCAGGCGGAAGATGGCGGCGACTGGGGAAATAAAGGCAAAGCCCTGCAAACGGCGGTGACCAATCTGCTAGCACCGACTGCAGCCGCCCGGCCGCGACCTCTTCCGCCGCGCGACGCTCGGTCATATAGGCTAGCCCGATGCCAGCGACTGCGGCCTCCAGCATCAGATCCATGTTCTGCAGGGTCATCGGTCCATTGACGTCGATGCGGATTTCATCGCCGTGCCGCTCGAATTCCCAGCGGTAGATCGTTCCACTCGGCAACCGCATCTTCAGGCAGGCATGGCGCAGCAGGTCTGAGGGAGCCACGGGACGGCCGAAGCGCTCGAAATACGAAGGAGCGCCATAGACCAGAAACCGCTCTTCGGAACTGAGCGGGATCGCCACCATGTCCTGCGGCACGATCTCCCGAAGCCGAACGCCCAGATCAAAGCCCTCCCCCACGATGTCCACCGTCCGTCCCTCGCTGACGACATCGACATGCACATCTGGATAACGCTGATGATATTCAGCGAGGATCGGCATCAGCAGGCCGCGCATCCCGTCGGACGGCGTGTTGATCCTCACCCTGCCTCGCGGCACATCCGCCGATTCCGTCGCGTTTTCCATCGCCTCCGCAATGTCTCTCAGAGCCGGATTGACCTTTTCGAGAAACTGCTCACCGGCTTCAGTCAGGGAAACGCTCCGCGTAGTTCGATTGAATAACCTGACCCCGAGCCGGCTTTCCAGAGCCGAGATGGCATGGCTCACCGCCGATGCCGACATGCCGAGGGCAAGGGCTGCAGAGCGGAAATTGCGTGTCTCCGCGACAATGGCGACGGCATTGAGTTCGATCAGCCCTGCTCGCTTCATTGTTCGAATTCCCTCATGAGCTTATCCAGAATTGAGCCTGTTATCGGTTCCTATCCGAAACGCTATCTCTCGGGCAGGCATAATCGACATGAGGTGTAATTCCATGAGCAGAACAGTTCTCATCACCGGTGCATCGTCCGGTATAGGCCGGGCAAGCGTGCGCGTCTTTCAAGAAGCGGGGTTCAATGTTGTCGCGACCATGCGCAGACCGGACGCGGAAACCGAAATCAACCAGCTCGCCAACGTCCTGGTGACCCGTCTCGACGTGGAGGACAAGGCGAGCATTGAGGCTGCCATCATGGCCGGCATAGACCGGTTCGGCGGCATCGACGTCCTCGTCAACAATGCAGGTTACGGTCTTTACGGCATCTTCGAATCCATTCCCGAGGAAAAACTGCGGCATCAGTTCCAAGTGAACCTTTTTGGCGTGATGGATACGGTCCGCGCGATCCTGCCCCACTTCCGCAAGCGCGGCAGCGGTACGATCATCAATGTCAGTTCGGGAGCCGGGCACTTCACGCTACCGATGATCTCCGCATACTGCTCGAGCAAATTCGCGCTGGAGGGATTTACGGAGGCGCTCTCCTACGAGCTACTGGCGATCGGGATCGACGTGAAGCTGATCATTCCACACGGCGGCGTCGGCGAAACTGCATTCCAGCAACGTGCCGCGGACGATTTCGCCAATGACGGGACGCCGGCCGATTACCTGCCCTTCCTGCAAAAAAGCGTCGAGACCTTCGCGCGTCTGGGTACCGCGCTCACCATGACATCCACTGATGTTGCCAATGTGATCCACGAAGCGTCAATCGATGGCACGCAGCGGCTTCGATACTTCGTCGGCGACATGAGCAATGGCTGGCTGAAGGCTCGCACCGAGCTGAACGAGGAGGATTACATCACGCACATGCGCGAGAAGTTCCTCTGAAGCAGCAAAAAGCCGGCGCATCCAAAAGGATACGCCGGCTTTCAGAATCAAATCATCAGGATGATCAGATTGCGGCGGTCACGATGAACTCGACCTTGTAGTCCGGCGTTGCCAGTGGAGCGCCGCTGGTGGCGCGGGCCGGCGGGTTTGCCGGGTCGATCCAGCCTTCCCACACGGCGTTCATTTCGGCGAAGGTCGACATGTCGGAGAGATAGATGATCGTCTGCAGGATCTTCGACTTGTCGGAACCGGCGGCCGCCAGCAGGCGGTCCACTTCGGCGAGCGCCGACTTCGACTGCTCGGTGACGGTCGTGCCTTCGCCAACCTGGCCGGCGAGATAGACGGTGTTGCCGTGAACGACGGCGCCGCTCATACGCTTGCCCGGTTCGATACGCTTGATGGTCATGGAATTCTCCTATCGGATGGTGAGACAGAAAGACGCGTCCGTGCAGTGCACGGCATCGTCAGGGATAAAGGCAAAGCGCGTCAGCCGCGCTGACGAAGCGCGTGTTCGTAGGTCGCAGTGGACCGCGCGCCGGAACGGCAATAGCCAAGTATCGGGCGATCGAAGTCTTCCAGTGCATCGACCATGCCAGCCACAGCTTCCGGCGTCACGCCCATCGGACCGACCGGCACATGCTTGATCTTGATGCCGAGCTCATCCGCGCGCGCGGCAACGGCGGCAAATTCCGGCTGGCCGAATTCCTCGCCGTCCGGGCGATGGCAGACGATCGACTTGAAACCGAGTTCCTTGACCGTATCGACGTCCTCGACCGTGATCTGGCCGCTGACGGAATATTCCTCATTGATCTGCCTGATATTCATCGGCGCACCTCTCTCAAACTTTGGCCGAAACATCTACGACGGGCTTACCGGGGCGTCAATCACAGACAGCCGCCCTTCGGTACGCCGCATCAGACGAAGGAAAATGCCAGGCCGTATTCGCGGCTCTCGCCTGGCGCCAGCATGACGAACTCGCCACGCGCCTCCAACTCGTCCCGGCTCTCCCAGCGATGCGATACCGGCTCGATGCCCAGAACATGCGCCGGGGCCTTCTGGTTTCGCCAGACTTGGAGATAAGGCAAGGTGTCGGTGCGGAAGCGCACCTTCAGCCGCTTACCGCCGATCGCGGCGATCGGTCCGAGGCGAAGCTCGGCCCAGCCACCCTTGCCTGCCGGCACGCAGAAAATTCCGCCGTCACGCTCACCGAAAGTCCATGAGAAGCCACCGCCCTCGAGCATCGCGCCCTCCAGCCGCACCCCATCGTCGAAGTGCTTTGCGCCGAGGTTCATGTGGTACATCAGAAATGCCGGAAACGGCATGTCACCCGTATTGGTAACGACATCGCTCAGTTGCACTTCGCCACTGTCGGCCTTCAACCGCCAGACCCGGTCAAGACGGGCACGGCCACCATCGGCGAGGTCAACCGGTACCGTGGCTCGGGCCAAGAGATCTTCGCCGTCCGTCGAAAACTGAACCGATTCGGCAGGATGGGATGAAAACGATCCATGCAGCGGGAACAATCCCTCGCCTCCGGGCATCGGTTGCGGATGGCGGATATGGTCGGGACCACAGGTAAACAGAAAGCCTTCAAGCGAAT
This sequence comes from Rhizobium sp. CECT 9324, assembly GCF_918741265.1. NCBI lineage: Bacteria > Pseudomonadati > Pseudomonadota > Alphaproteobacteria > Hyphomicrobiales > Rhizobiaceae > Rhizobium > Rhizobium sp. CECT 9324. The sequence goes on from NZ_CAKKMZ010000001.1 coordinate 3,060,106, forward strand.
GGTCGATACGCGGATCGCCATCATCCGGAATAGCCCGGCCTGGCGAGAGATCGATCCCATCGACAACGCAGGCGCCGATATCGAAAACCGAACTCTCGTCAAGTGAGAGCTGCGGCCCTCTCGGGCCCTGAAATGCGATCATGCAAGACTTCCTTCCGCCATCGCGGATATTTGCCGAAAATGTCCGGCCGCCATGAGATCTTCAAGTCCGCCAAGGCCGGTATCGAGCGCTGACAGATAGGGCATATCGACAATCGCCTCAAGTCGATGCTGAAACTCGCTGGCTCTTTGCCTGAAGGCGGCAAAGCGCACCGATCCGGCTGGCGTCAGCGACAGGAGTTCGAAGCGTCGGTCATGCGCATCGCGCTTGCGCTCCAGGTAGCCGCGCTCGTCCAGCACCTTGACCGCCCGGCTGATCTTGGTCTTCGATAGTCCAGACTGGCCGCATATAGCCTTGGCTGTCGTGGTGACCGCCTCTCCGAGCGACCAGAGCACCTGCCATTCCGACCAGGAAAGCTCATCCTCAGGACCACAGTATTGCATAAACACCGTATCCAATCGCTCGGTCGCTCTGATCAATCGATACGGTAGAAAAGACTCCATACTGAAACTGTCGTGCATCGCTCCCCCCACGATGGCGTCAGGTCAACTTTGCGGTCACATCGACGTCAAAACTTCCATGTCAGCGCAGTTGGTTAACCATTAATTCACTATGAATTCACCTTTTCCACATTAGTGTCAAATTTCACGCGTTTGTCGCCTGCATAGACGAGGAATCAGCACCGTGTTCGACATGAAGAAAACTGGCCTAATTCTGGCGGCGATCACCGCAGCACCCCTGCTTGGGGCCGCGCCCGCGACGGCACAGAGCGCCGACGGCTATCGCCAGCCACAGACACTCCTGGTTTCGCCTGAGGGCGAGATCCTCGACTACGTCCCTGAAGTTGGCGAAGTCGCCATCAGCCGCGACCAGATGGGGCGCACAGTGCTGATCGACCGTTATGGCAATCTCGTGGCGACAGAAATTCCGGCCGAAAGCTATTACCCACCGAGCCAGAACGCCTCCAATCCAAGTTTGCCGGGCGTTGACGATCCCTACCGCAATTCCCGCGCCGAAGCGCCGGCCTGGGACGACAATGTCGTCACCGGCTCTGTCCCGATGGATGGTCCCATCGACCGTCAGTCCCTCGATGCGCTTCCGGAAGACATGCCCTACGGCGGTCCCGACCAACCACCGCCGAGTGAAACATCGACACCGCGTATCGTCACGCCGGATATTCCGGTGAAGAGCAATCTGTCGCAACTTGAAATGACCGCCTTGCAGGTCTTCCTTGATCGCGAAGGCGTCTCTCCCGGCGTGATCGATGGCAAGATGGGCCAGAACGTCAACAAGGCACTCGTCGCCTGGCAGCAGATGACCGGCGAGACGATCGACCCCAACAATGCCGAGGAGGTGCTGGAACGCCTGCGCCTGTCGGGTGGATTGGCGATTGTCAGCTACACCATTACGCCAGGCGACGCTGCTGGCCCCTATGTGGCTTCCATCCCGGAAGACTACAGCCATAAGGCCATGCTTCCGGCACTGTCCTTCACCTCGACAACCGAGATGCTGGCGGAGAAATTCCATATGGATGAGGCCTATCTGAAGGCACTCAATCCCGGCGTCGATTTCACCATTCCAGGCACGATGATCAAGGTGGTCGAGCCAGGTCCGGCAAAGACCGGCAAGGTTGCCCGCATTGTCGCCAACAAGGGCCTGAAACAGGTCTTTGCCTATGGTGAGGATGGCGGCCTTGTCGCCGCCTATCCGGCCAGCATCGGCTCGTCCGACACACCCTCGCCTTCGGGTACGGTGACGATCGAGCGCATCGCGCTCAATCCGGGCTACACCTACAATCCGAAGATCAACTTCCAGCAGGGCGAAAACAACAAGGTTCTTGCCATTCCGCCCGGCCCCAACGGCCCCGTCGGCACTGTCTGGCTGGCGCTGTCGAAGCCGACCTACGGCATTCACGGCACGCCCGAGCCATCCAAGATCGGGCGTACCCAGAGCCATGGCTGTATTCGCCTGACCAATTGGGACGCAACCGAACTGGCCAAGATGGTCAGCGCAGGCGTGACCGTCGAGTTCGTCGAGTAATCCACCGAGCTCCGCCAGAATATGACCGGCCTCCGGAGATGATCCGGAGGCCTTTCGGTATTGATCGACCAACAAAGTGCCGGAAAAAAGCCGCCCGACCGGAATAGTCGAACGGCTTCAAATTCGTCCAATTGAACTTGGCTCAGGCGGCGTTGCGCACCAGGCGGAACAACCGGCGCGGCTGGGTCGAGCGGATCACCTTGACCGGCAGCAGACGCATCACTTCCATGGCAAAGGCCTGGGCATTTTCCCGCGCCTTGTCGAGATTGCTGATTTTCGCTGCATCCATCGAATACAGCGTGCCGCCACAGTCGAAGATCTCGCGGTAGGCGCTACGCTCGACGATCGGCGTATTCATCACGTTGACGCCACGGGCCGCCAGCAATCCCTTGATCGTCAACAGCGCACGGGTCGTCACCATCGAGGTCACACGCGTCAGAACCACCGAGTGCGGAATGACCATGCGGCCGGCCTCTTCCATCATCTTGATCAGATCGAGGATCTGCGCGCCGCCCTTGGCATCCATGGCGCAGCCCTGGATCGGGATCATCACGTGATCGGACAGGCCGACAGCGGTGGTCACCATGGCATCGCGCGCGCCAGCGAGATCCATGACGATATAATCATTGGTGCGCGAGAGTTCACGAATATGCCCTTGCACGGAGGCCACGGACACTTCCGAAACGACTTCGATATTGTGCTGCGGCCCGGAGGCATCAAACCACTGGGTAATCCAACGCTGCGGATCAGCGTCCAGGATCGCGACCCGATAACCCTGATGCGCCAGTTCGGTAGCAAGCAGAAGTGCCGCAGTGGTCTTGCCGGCCCCACCTTTGGCATTGGCAAATGAGATAACTGGCATTCTCTGTCCTCAAGGGTCTTGTCCGAGCGTTTCATCGCTCTGGAGCAGCCCTGATCATTGGCGCCCGCTACCTGCATTCTTTCTAATTATGGTTAACAAACAGAAAATACGAAGCAGAAACGCCCTCCCCTAAAAGAGGGAGGGCATCTGGCAAAACTCAATGATTTCAAAAAGCAAGCACGGACACATTTGTCGCCAAAACGACAATCAGCCGCGCAACGGCGTGCAGGAACCGACATGGCGCGGCTCAACCCGCCCAGCCTTCAGATCAGCAAGATTCGGCAGCGACGGATCCGGACCGCCGATGCTGTCTTCGAAAACCGCCCGATCGACCTTGATCATCTTGCCGCTCGCAAGAACGCTGACCAATGTCTTGTAATCGACGACGGCCAGGCTGAACTTGCCCTTGCAGAACCACTTCCCGTCCTTGCCGCTGAGCACCCACCCCAGAGAGCCAGACTTGCCCTGGCTCATTGCGCCGACCGCATAACCCTTCTTCAAGAGACCCTTGTAACTCTCTGCGGAGGCCGTGCCTGCGGCAAGCAGGCAAAACGATGCGAGCAGCGCGGAAAAATAGAAACGATGTCTGATCATGGATTCCCCTCAACACCACCTGCCATTGTAGCAGGTCGACTCGGCAACTTTATTCCAGACACATCGCACAAAAAAGCCCGGCACCTTGAGATGCCGGGCTAAAATGTTGGAAATGCAAGATCTTAGAAGCAGTCGGCAAAAAGCTGCTTGGTGTTCTCCAGCGTCATCTTTACCGGATTGCCGCCGGCGCTTGGATCTTCGATTGCCATGGCCGACAATTCGTCAATCCGGTCATTGGCAATGCCCATGGCCGTGAGGTTTTCCGGAACGTGAAGTTCGGCACGCAGCGAAAGCACATAGTCGTAGAAGCCGTCGAAACCGCCAACGATACCGAGATAGGCCGCCGCCCGCTCGATCCGGTCCTCGATCGCATGACGGTTGAACCTGAGCACTGGCGGCATGACGACGGCATTGGTCATGCCGTGATGGGTGTTGTAGACCGCACCGATCGGATGCGACAGCGCATGGATGGCGCCGAGCCCCTTCTGGAAGGCCGTCGCACCCATGGCCGCCGCCGCCATCATGTTGGTGCGTGCCTCGATATCGGTGCCGTCATGATAGGCGCGCGGCAGGAATTCCTTCACAAGCCGCATGCCTTCAAGCGCGATACCCTGGCTCATCGGATGATAGAACGGCGAGGAATAGGCTTCGAGGCAATGGGCAAAGGCGTCCATGCCGGTGCCGGCCGTGATCATCTTCGGCATGCCGACGGTCAGTTCGGGATCGCAGATGACGACGCCCGGCAGGAACTTCGGATGGAAGATGATCTTCTTCACATGGGTGACGGAATTGGTGATGACCGAGGCGCGGCCGACTTCAGAGCCTGTGCCGGCCGTTGTCGGCACGGCAACGATCGGCGCGATGCCGTCGGAATTGGCCCGTGTCCACCAGTCGCCGATATCCTCGAAGTCCCAGACCGGCCGCGTCTGGCCAGCCATGAAGGCGACGCATTTGCCGAGATCGAGGCCGGAGCCGCCGCCAAACGCGACGACACCATCATGGCCACCATCCTTGTAGGCCTTGATACCGGCTTCAAGGTTCTTCTCGTTCGGATTAGGATCGACATCGGCAAAGATCGCCCTGCCGAGACCGGCTTCCTCCAGAACCTCAAGTGCCGCCTGGGTAATCTGCATCGGGGCCAGACCACGGTCGGTGATCAGAAGCGGCTTCTTCATGCCCAGCGACTTGCAGGCATCGGCCAGTTCCTTGATCCGTCCACGGCCCATCTTGATTGCGGTCGGATAGCTCCAGTTGGCGACGATGTTCATTTCGTGACTTTCTTCAGATGGTAGGATTTCGGACGAGTGAGGTTCTGAAAGCCGAGCACCGAGAGCGAGCCGCCCTTGCCGGTTTCCTTGACGCCGGTCCAGCAGAGTGCCGGGTCGAGATAGTCGGCCCGGTTCATGAATACCGTGCCGGTCTCGACCTCGCGGCCGATACGGGCGGCGCGTTCCGGGTCCTGCGTCCACAGCGAGGCCGTCAAGCCATAGGGGCTGTCGTTCATCAGGCCAAGCGCTTCCTCGTCGCTCTTCACCTTCATGATGCCGACGGCAGGACCGAAGGTCTCGTCCTTCATGAAGGCCATGGAGTGATCGACGTTCACGAGCACCTGCGGCATGATATAGGCGCCGCCGTCATCGGCCGGGAAGAGCTTCGGATCGACCAGCGCCTTGGCGCCTTTGGCCACAGCGTCGGCGATCTGCTCGCGCACCACCTTGGCGAAGCGCTTGTTGGCCATCGGCCCGAGCGTCGTGTCCGGATCGAGCGGATTGCCGAGCTTGTAGTTCGACACCCAAGCGACCGACTTCTCGACAAAGGCGTCGTAGAGGCTCTCATGCACATAGATACGCTCGATGCCGCAGCAGCACTGGCCGGAATTGTAGGTCGCGCCATCCATCAGCGTGTCGACGGCGGCGTCCAGATCGGCGTCGTCCATGACGTAGCCCGGATCCTTGCCGCCGAGCTCGAGCCCGAGACCGGCAAAGGTGCCGGCAGCGGCCCGCTCGATCGAGCGACCGCCTTCGACCGAACCGGTGAAATTGATGAAATTGAAATTGCCGGCCGCGATCAGCGCAGACGTCGTGGCGTGGTCAAGGAAGAGGTTGATGAAGACGTCATCCGGAACTCCCGCCTCGACAAAGGCACGCACCATGCGCTCGCCGACAAGAAGCGTCTGCGTCGCATGCTTGATGACGACGGTGTTGCCGGCCATCAGCGCCGGCGCGATCGTGTTGATCGCGGTCATATAAGGGTAGTTCCACGGTGCGATGACGAAGACGACACCATGCGGCTCGCGCTCGATGCGGCGCTCGAAATTGTTGCTGGCTTCCACGACCAGCGGCGCCAGCGCATCGGCAGCGATGGCCGCGACATAGTTGGAACGCTCGTTGAAGCCTTTGTACTCGCCGCCGTAACGCACCGGACGCCCCATCATATGGGCGAGTTCCGGCACCACCTCGTCGGACATCTCGTTGAGGCGTGCTACGCCCTTCAGGACCAGTTGAACACGCTCTTCCAGCGGTCGGCGCGCCCAGGTCTTCTGTGCCTTGCGGGCGCGGGCGACGGCGTCACTCGCTGCTTCCAGCGACATCGCCGGGCGTTCGGCATAGACCGACCCATCGATCGGCGAAATGCATTGGATCATCGTCATGATCTTTTTCCTGTTGTTGCATAAAGAAGACGACAGCGGCCATCGCCGCTGTCCTTGTTTTCACCCTACGACGGCGAAGGTGGCGACCTCAAGGCCGCCTTCGGTCAAGCCCGTTCGAAGCCTCGCGCCACCTCCCAGTCGGTGATGCGCCGATCGTATTCTTCCTGCTCCCATTCGGCAGCGCGAACGTAGTGGTCGATCACGTCGTCGCCGAATGCCTCGCGCAGCATCGTGGACTGGGTCAGTTCTTCGGTGGCCGCACGCAGCGTGCGCGGAATTTCCCGCACATCGGTCGCGCCATAGGCATCGCCGGTAAAGGCCGCTTCAAGCGCCAGCTTCTTTTCGATGCCGTCGATGCCAGCAGCGATCAGCGCCGCCATGGCCAAATACGGATTGAGGTCGGAACCGCCGACGCGGCATTCGACGCGGATCGCCTTGGTTTCCTCGCCACACAGGCGATAGCCGGCCGTCCGGTTGTCTTTCGACCAGATCGCCTTTGTCGGCGCAAACGTTCCAGCCATGAAACGCTTGTAGGAGTTGATGTAGGGCGCCAGGAAATAGGTGATCTCGCTCGCATGGCTAAGTAGACCGGCCATGTAGTGCTTCATCAGCTCCGACATGCCGTACTGACCCTTGTCGTCGAAGAACAACGGTTTTCCGTCGAGCGACCAGAGCGATTGATGGATATGCGAGGACGAACCGGCGGCGGTGTAGTGCCACTTAGCAAGGAACGTGATCGCCTTGCCCTGCGACCAGGCTATCTCCTTGCAGCCATTCTTGATGATCACATGACGGTCGGCCATGGTCAGGGCATCGGCATAGCGAACATTGATTTCTTCCTGACCGGCTGATGCTTCGCCCTTTGAATTCTCAACAGGGATTCCAGCACCCTGCAGACCCTTGCGGATCGCGCGCATGACGCCTTCTTCCTTGGTCGTCTGGAAGATATGGTAGTCTTCGTTATAACCCGAAGCGAGCTTCAGGTTGCGGTAACCGCTTGCCTGCGCCGCTTCATAACTCTGGTCGAACAGGAAGAATTCGAGCTCGGTTGCCATGAACGGCTTCATGCCCATCGCTTCAAGCCGCTTGACCTGTTTCTTCAGGATCGCGCGCGGCGAATGCGCCACTTCCTCGTGGGTGTGATGATCGAGCATGTCGCAGAGAACCAGCGCCGTGCCTTCCAGCCATGGAGTACGGCGAAGCGTCGAAAGATCGGGCTTCATCGTGTAGTCGCCGTAACCCTTTTCCCAGCTGGTCGCCTTGTAGCCGGAGACGGTTTCCATCTCCATGTCGGTGGCGAGCAGATAGTTGCAGCTATGGGTTTCCTTGTAGGCGCTCTCGACGAAGAACTCCGCCTGGAAACGCTTGCCCATCAGTCGGCCCTGCATATCCACCTGACACGCCAGAACGGTATCGATGCGGCCCTCGGCAACATCCTTCTTCAAATCTTCAAACGTATAGTTGGTGGTCATAGGGGCCATCCGCAGGAGTAGGAACAACGAAAAACAGAACCGCGCCGAAAGCGCTGGTCAAGCGAGGGTCAATGGCAAGCCGGAGGCGAGTGCGCCGCCGGCTTGCTGGTTTGGTCAGCGTCAGGCGCTTTCACCGACAGCCTTTTCGGCTGCAGCAATCTCGGCCTGCCGCTTTGCCACTTCATCGCCGATCGGCGGTCCCTTGAAACGCTTCTTCTCAAAGGCGAACCAGACGATGGCCGTGACGATCAGGAAGCCGACGGTGATGTACAGCGCCCAATCATTCGGCGGCTGGATGCCGAGGATGAAAATCAGCGCCATGGCGACAACCGACAAGCCGGCGAAAAGCTTGAACACGCCTTCACCGAGGTTCCACGGTCCCATAGCCGGCCACTTGCTCGTACCCCAGGCGAAGAACCCGAGCGTGATCGGGATCGCGAAGGAGAAGAACAGGAAGATGACCGTGCAGGATACGACGATCGTATAGACCGGCGTTTCACCGATGGAGACAAGCGAAGACCCCCACACGAACAACACAGCCAAAATCGAGCCTGTCCAGATCGCCGTGACAGGCGAACGGTATTTCGGGCTCACCTTTGAAAGTGCCGACGAGGCCGGCAGACCACCGTCACGGGCAAACGCGAAGATCATGCGCGACACCGACGTGACCGTCGCAAGGCCGCAAAGCCACTGGCTGACCAGGATCGCAAGATAAAGCACATCCTTGAGGATCGGATTGACCTGAGCGTCCATCGCCCAGAAAAACACGTTCCAGCCCTGGGCTGCGGCATCATCCATGCTCGGGATCATCAGCACGAACGAGCACAGCATGATATAGCCGAACAGCGCCGACCACAGCACGGACGAAATCATGCCCTTCGGCACGGAAATCGCAGCCTTAACGGTTTCTTCGGACGTATGCGCCGACGCGTCATAGCCTGTGATCGTGTAGATCGGCAGCAGGAGGCCGAGCAGGAACACCCAGGTTCCCGACGTCTCCGGCCAGACATTCCCGCCGGCTTCCCCCGAATAGTTGCTGAAGGTGAAGAGCCGGGCGATATCGAAGCTGTCGACAGCGGCCAGGCACACGACGCTGAGGGCGATAGCCGTGGCGAAGATCAGGTAACCGGAGAAGTCGGTGAGCTTGGCGGTCAGGCCAATCCCCATGTGATTGACCAGCGCCTGGAGACCGGTGATCAGCACGAGGAAGATCATGCGGGTCAGCGTAGTATCTTCAAGCCCAAGATACGGGCCTCCGAAGGAACCGAGGAAGAAGTAATAAGTGCCGACATTGATAGCGCCGAGCACCGTGACGAGGCCGAGCAGGTTGAACCACGCGGTCAGCCAGCCGGTGAAGCGATTGCCGAGGATCGAACCCCAGTGGTAGAGGCCGCCGGCCGTCGGATAGGCAGAACTGATCTGCGCCATGGCGACCGCGAAGACGAGCGAAACGAAGCAACCAAGCGGCCAGCCGATACCGATCGCAGCGCCCCCGGCGCCGGAAGTCGCCTGAGCGAGCGAATTGATACCGCCGGAAAGGATGCAAATAATGGAGAAAGAAACAGCGAAGTTCGAAAATGAACTCATGCGTCGTTCGAGTTCCTGGGCGTAGCCCATGGAATGCAGGATATGAAGATCCTGCTTTTTATCCGAATCCGAATAGTCTGACATGACGTCCCCCAGTTGACGATTGTCCGCGGAATTGCGGACAATTGACTATCTTTCAGTTCCACCACTGACGGGCGGAGGTTGCAGCTGAGCTGCTCCCCTTGGGGTCTTTTTATTATTTCTGGCAGGCCGTGATCGCGTTTTGGATCAGAACTGCCAGGTAATCGGCCACAACCCCTTGGCCGATATTATCTGCGATCAGGTCGTTGCGGACCTCGATCATGACGTTGAGATGCCCGTGCGGCAGGGCATGCAGTCTCAGGCTATGCGTGACGCCGTCGTCTGGTCCATAGGGCGCATTGCGCTCCACCCGGAACGGCCCACCCTCGGCCGCCTCCAGCATGCCATCGGCAAGCCGGCTGTCGCTATCGTGCAGGATGCCGATCTCGACCGCCCGCGGCTTGCCAAAATAGACCGGCGTAAAACTGTGGACCGTGACCAAGACACTCGAAAGACCTGCTGCTTCGCGTGCCACAAGCGTTGCGCTGATGCTGTCGTGAAACGGCACGTAAAGCGCTGCTGTCCGCGCATAGCGCTCGGCGGCCCCGAGGTCCCGGTTCCCCGGAATATCGTATATCTCGCTCTTTTCAGGCATTGCCGCCGGCGATTCCGGTGGACGATTGCAGTCGTAGATCAAACGCGAGAAACGCTGATGGATGAGCACAGCATCCAGCGTCTGCGACAACAGTCGCGAAACCGCCAACGCACCGGGGTCCCAGGCGATATGACTTTCCAGCGCTTCTGCCGGCAGGCCCAGATCCCCTGCCCGCTCCGGCAGCGCCAGACTTGCATGTTCGCAGACCAGCACAACCGGGCCGGACGCAGCGGAATTTTCCACTTCGACGGCTGCGCCGTCCGCCGGCGTCAGGATGTCGGGCCTTGAGAGCATGCTGATTTCCCCTGCGCCATTCGGCTGCATTTATTACGAAGAGAATTCTTCACGATTTACCCGCTGTCAATGGGAACTGAAGAAATCTCTTCAAAATAGCAATTGACACATTCCGGCCATAAAGGCTTAATCCTTCAAAAGCCGGCATAGATCGGCTTGAGGGGAGACTATCGGTCCTTGCTAAGTGCGTCCAAGACAGTGTCGGACGTGATCCATGCCCATTTCGATGGGCTGACACGCGCCGAACGGCAGCTGGCAGAAAGCCTGCTGGAAAATTACCCCGTATCCGGCCTCGGCAGCATCACCACTGTCGCCGAGAACGCTGGGGTATCGACGCCGACAGTGGCGCGCATGGTGCAGAAACTCGGCTACAAGGGTTATCCGGAGTTTCAGGCCCACCTGCACCAGGAATTGGAAGCCACGATCTCCAATCCGATCAACAAGCATGACCGCTGGGCAGCCAATGCCCCGAACCGGCATATTCTCAATCGCTTTGCCGAAGCCGTGATCAGCAATCTGCGCTCGTCACTGGGCGAACTCAGAACCTCGACCTTCGACGAAGCTGCTCGGCTGCTGGGCGACCGCAATCGCAGCCTGTATTTTGTCGGCGGTCGCATCACCGGCGCGCTGGCCGAGTATTTCTTTACCCATATGCAGGTCATCCGGCCGAAGACGACCCTGATGTCGTCGAATGCCAGCTCCTGGCCGCAGCATGTGCTCAACATGCAGGCCGGCGATGTGCTGATCATTTTCGACATCCGCCGCTACGAAGCCGACATGACCACCCTTGCGGAAGTGGCTAGAGCCAACGGCGTCGAGATCATCGTCTTTACCGACCAATGGATGTCGCCCGTCGCCCAGCATGCACGCAACTGTTTCAAGCTACACATCGAAGCACCATCCGCCTGGGATTCGTCCGTGGTGACGCTGTTCGTGGTGGAGGCGTTGATCGAAGCCGTGCAGAGCTCGTCCTGGGATGAGACGCGCGAACGCATGAATACCCTGGAAGGACTCTTCGAACAGGCGCGCCTGTTTCGAAAGCCCCGATAGGCAAACACGAGCATGGAGGAAATACTACCAATGTACGTGGGCGAAACGGTAAAGTCAGTCTGCCGTCGCCAACCGTCATACAACGATAATAATGCGCACCTAAGTGAACCGCATCGCTGCCAACTCAGAGGAGAATTCCAGTGATTACCAATTTCCGCAAAGCCCTGTCCCTTACGACGGCTATCGTGATGGCCAGCTCCGCCGTTGCCTATGCCGAACCGAGCGCCGAGCTCATCGAAGCCGCCAAGAAGGAAGGCATGCTGACCACCATCGCGCTGCCGCACGACTGGTGCGGTTACGGTGCGGTCATCGATGGCTTCAAGAAGAAGTATCCGGAGATCACCGTCAATGAACTGAACCCGGATGCAGGTTCGGCCGACGAAGTCGAAGCCATCAAGGCCAACAAGGACAACAAGGGCCCGCAGGCGCCTGACGTTGTCGACGTCGGTCTTGCTTTCGGCCCGCAGATGAAGGCCGAAGGCCTGCTGCAGCCTTACAAGGTCTCCACCTGGGACGAAATCCCGGCTGAAGTGAAGGACGCAGACGGCTTCTGGTACGGCGACTATTACGGCGTCATGTCGCTGCTGGTGAACAAGGACCTCGTGGCCAACACCCCGAAGGACTGGTCGGACCTGCTGAAGCCGGAATATGCCGGTCAGGTGGCACTCGCCGGTGACCCGCGCGCTTCCAACCAGGCCATCCTCGGTGTTCTCGCCGCCGGCCTCGCATCGGGCGCCAAGGCTGGCAAGGACGCTGGCGAAGCTGGCCTGAAATATTTCGGCGAGCTCAACAAGGCCGGCAACTTCGTTCCGGTCATCGGCAAGTCCGGCACGCTCGCTCAGGGTGCAACCCCGATCGTCGTCATGTGGGACTACAACGCCCTTGCTGCCAAGGACACGCTCGCCGGCAACCCGCCGGTTGAAGTCGTCGTTCCGGCATCGGGCGTTCTCGCCGGCGTCTACGTTCAGGGCATCTCGGCCTTCGCGCCGCACCCGAACGCTGCCAAGCTCTGGATGGAGTACCTCTATTCCGACGAAGGCCAGACCGCATGGCTCGCCGGCTATTGCCACCCGGCCCGCTTCAACGCCATGTCCAAGGCTGGCAAGATCCCGCAGGCCCTGCTCGACAAGCTGCCGCCGGCCGCTTCCTACGAGAAGGCCTACTTCCCGACACTGGAAGAAGTCGATGCCAACAAGGCTGCCGTCACCGGCGCCTGGGACAGCGTCGTTGGCGCCAACGTCCAGTAAGGCATAGCGCATGAAAGCCGCCCCGATCTTACGACCGGGGCGGCATTTGCATTTTATAGAAACCGCGACCACGCGGACGAAGGGCACCAGCAATGTCATCCCAACAGGTCAGTTCAGCTGCGCCCCCCGGGCCGCGCTTCCGCCTCCCCCTCCATTGGCTGGGCGTTCTGCCCTTTGCCGCCTTCACCGTCCTTTTCCTGATCATGCCGACGATGAAAATCGTCATTGGAGCCTTCCAGACCCCGGACGGCTCGCTGACGCTAGACAACATCCGCGGCTTGTTTACCCCGTCGATCATGTCGGCCTATCTGATTTCGATCAGGATCAGTCTTGCTAGCGCCATTCTCGGCTGCGCTATCGGCTTTGCCGTCGCTGCCGCCGTCGTGCTCGGAGGATTGCCGCAGTGGATCCGCGGGCCGCTTCTGACCTTTTCCGGCGTCGCCTCCAACTTCGCCGGCGTGCCGCTCGCCTTCGCCTTTCTGGCAACGCTTGGGCCTGTCGGACTGGTAACGGTCTTCCTCAAGACCCAGCTCGGCGTAGACCTGCGCATGCTCGGCTTCAACCTCCTGTCCTTCTGGGGCCTGACTCTGACCTATCTCTTCTTCCAGATCCCGCTGATGATCCTGATCATCACGCCGGCGCTGGACGGCCTGAAGAAAGAATGGCGCGAAGCAGCCTCGATCCTGGGCGCGACGAATGCGCAATACTGGCGCATGGTCGCCTTCCCGATCCTGCTGCCATCCTTCCTCGGCACGATGGCGCTGCTCTTCGCCAACGCCTTCGGCGCGGTCGCAACCGCCATCGCGCTGACCGGCTCATCGCTGAATATTGTACCGATTCTGCTGTTTGCCCAGATCCGCGGTGACGTTCTCGGCGATCCGCACCTTGGTTATGCACTTGCCTTCGGCATGATCGTCATCACCGGCGTGGCCAATGCACTTTATATCTGGCTGCGTGCCCGCAGCGAAAGGTGGCTGAAATGAAGCGTCTCTGGGCTTGGGGAGCCCTGGTTTTTGGCCTCCTCTACTTTTTCCTGCCGCTGATCGGCATGACCAACTTCTCGCTGAAGATGCGGCGCGGAGAATATTCCTTCGACGCCTATGCCAAGGTGCTGGCCGATCCGCGCTTCCAGGAAACCTTCTCCTATTCCGTCACCATGGCGCTGGTCACCATCCTGTTCGGCATCTTCCTCATCGTGCCGACCGCCTACTGGGTTCGCCTCAAGCTGCCCGGTCTTCGTCCCTACATCGAATTCGTCACGCTTCTGCCTCTGGTCATCCCGGCCATCGTCATCGTCTTCGGCTATATCCGCCTCTACAACACATCGAGCTGGCTGCCGCTCACCGGTTCCTCAATCGGTACTGATGTCCTGCTGATGTTCGGTTACGCCACCTTGTCTTTGCCCTACATGTACCGTGCCGTCGACACGGGTCTGCGCACCATTGATGTCGGCACCCTGACCGAGGCCGCCCAAAGCCTCGGCGCCGGCTGGTACACGATCATTTCCAAGATCATCCTGCCCAATGTGCTCGTCGCCGTCCTCTCGGGCGCCTTCCTGACCTTCGCCATCGTCATCGGCGAGTTCACCATGGCCGCCCTTCTCAACAAGCCGGCCTTCGGCCCCTACATGCAGTTGCTCGGCGCCAACCGCGCCTATGAACCTGCGGCCCTGGCGGTCATCGCCTTCGGCATCACCTGGGGTTGCCTTGGACTGATCCAGCTTGTTTCCCGTTTCCAGAAAACCGCGCCTCGCCAGGCCTGAGGACTGAACCTTCATGAGCTTTCTCACACTCACCAATCTGCAGAAATCCTTCGGTCCGACCAAAGTCGTTCACGACTTCAACATGGCGATTAACAAGGGCGAGTTCATCTCCTTCCTTGGGCCGTCGGGCTGCGGCAAGACGACGATCCTGCGCATGATCGCCGGCTTCGAGACCCCGAGCGGCGGCACGATCGAAATCGCCGGCAAGGATCAGACAAACCTGAAGCCGAACCAGCGCAATATCGGCATGGTCTTCCAGGCCTATGCGCTGTTTCCCAACATGAACGTCTTCGACAATGTCGCCTTCGGTCTGAAGATCGCCGGCATGGCAAAAACTGCCATCGAGGCGCGCGTCAGGGAAATGCTGGCCCTCATTCACCTCGACCATCTGGCCGAGCGTTATCCCTACCAGCTGTCAGGCGGCCAGCAGCAGCGCGTGGCGCTTGCCCGCGCGCTGGCCCCTAAGCCGCAAGTACTGCTGCTCGACGAACCGCTTTCCGCGTTGGACGCCAAGATCCGTGTGTCGCTGCGCGAGGAAATCCGCCATATCCAGCAGCAGCTCGGCATCACCACTGTCTTCGTCACCCATGACCAGGAAGAAGCGCTGTCGATCTCCGACCGCATCGTCGTCATGAATGCCGGCAAGGCCGACCAGATCGGCACGCCGTTCGAGATCTACAACCGTCCGACCACCCGCTTCGTCGCCTCTTTCGTCGGTACGCTGAATGTTCTCGAAGCCATCGTGACCGATCAGGCTGCGGGCCTGGTGAAGATCGGCGACAGCACGCTTTCGATCAGCGACGCTATCCCTGCGACCAACGGCTCACCCGTACAACTTGCCATGCGCCCCGAGGCCGGCTCTCTCGCAGGCGCCGACCAGGCGACCGTCAACGGCAAGGTGACCTCCAGCCAGTTCCTCGGCTCGGTCATCCGCACCCGTGTCGAAGTCGCAGGCAAGACGATCTCTTTCGACACGTTCAACGATCCCGGCACCAAGCCGCCCGTCGTCGGCGACCTGGTTGGCGTCAAGATCGACCCGTCGGGCCTGATCGTGCTTGCAGACTAGAACGCACGACATTACGGGTGCTAAGGACGTTTCGGCGCGCATTTTCGATGCGCGCCGAAATACATTCAGGCAGAGAGGACATACCGATGCGCGCGCTTTTCTATGAACGTTTCGGCGAAATACCGCAGGTCAGCATATTGCCCGACCCGACACCCTCTCCGTCCGGCGTCGTCGTCGCCGTCAAGGCGACAGGCCTCTGCCGCAGCGACTGGCATGGCTGGATGGGCCATGATCCCGATATCCGCCTGCCGCATGTCCCTGGCCATGAACTCGCAGGAACCATTGCAGCCATTGGCCGCGACGTGCGTCGCTTCAAGATCGGCGACAGGGTGACCGTGCCCTTCGTTTCCGGCTGCGGCCATTGCCACGAATGCCGGTCTGGCAACCAGCAGGTCTGCGAAGAGCAGTTCCAGCCTGGCTTCACCCATTGGGGTTCCTTCGCCGAATATGTCGCGATCGACTACGCCGACCAGAACCTCGTCCACTTGCCCGACGGCATGACCTATGAGACTGCGGCCAGCCTCGGTTGCCGCTTTGCCACGTCGTTCCGTGCCGTCGTCGATCAGGGACGCCTCAAGGGCGGCGAATGGCTTGCCGTGCATGGCTGCGGCGGTGTTGGCCTGTCGGCGATCATGATCGGCCATGCGCTCGGTGCCAATGTCGTCGCCATCGATATCGCCGAAGACAAGTTGGCACTCGCCCGCCAGCTCGGCGCCACAGTCGCGATCAACAGCCGCGAAGTGCCGGACCTCGTCGAGGCCGTGCGCGAGGCAACCGGCGGCGGCGCCCATGTCTCGGTGGATGCGCTCGGTCATCCGCAGACCTGCTTCCACTCGATCAGCAACCTGAGGCGGCGAGGACGCCATGTCCAGGTCGGCCTGATGCTCGGCGAGCACGCGACGCCCGCGATTCCCATGGCGCGCGTCATCGGCCACGAACTGGAAATCTACGGCAGCCACGGCATGCAGGCCTGGCGCTACGACGCCATGCTGGAGATGATCCAGTCGGGTAAACTCGCGCCGCAAAAGCTGATCGGCCGGCGTATCAGCCTTGATGATGCAGCACGGGCGCTGACCGAAATGGACAGCTTTAAGGACAGCGGCATCAGCATCATCGACCGTTTCGTTTGATCGGCCAGTCGCCTCTCCCATCCGGTCTTGCCGCTCGGCCAAAGCAGGCGGCGATACGGTAAAAGCCTTTCGACGTTTTGAACCCCGTTAATGCTTTTATGATGAATTGACGCAACGGAAGACAGTTTGAACGACGATCAGTGCGGCCATGACGAGGATCACAAGCGCTATGAGCATGCCGAGGCAGGGGCCGCCGATCGACCCAGACGGGTTCATCGATCAATGGATGCGATTGAAGCGCGGATCCGTTTCGCGGCGTCACTTCCTGCAGGTGACAGGCCTCGGTCTCGCAAGTCTCCTGTTCGGCGGCGGCGCAACCGGCTCGGCTCCAGCCAATGCGGGCACCCTCGGCAAAAGCGTCAGCATCGCAACCTGGCCGAACTATCACGACCCGGCAACATTCGAGCAGTTCTCACAGTTGCACGACATCGCCGTGAAGGTCGAGATCATCGGCTCCAACGAGGTGATGATGCAGCGCATGCAGACGCAGGCTGCGGCCTGGGACCTCATCGTGCCGACACAATACGCCCTCGCCCCCTATGCAAACCTGGGCTTGATCGAACCGCTTGATCTCTCCGCCTTGCCGAATTTTGATCCGGCCGCCAACCCCGAACGCTATCTCGCGCCGGCCATGTTTCACAGCAGGCTCCATGCGCTACCCAAGAATACCGGCACGACCGGTATCGCCTATAACCGACGCAGGCTTGATGACGTGACGAGTTGGCGCGGCTTCTTCGACACAGCCATGGGCGATGCTTCGGGCCGGACGATCGTTCAGGACTACCAGTTGACCACGATCGGTGCCGCGCTTGTCGCCCTCGGCTATGCCTTCAATTCGATCGAGCCTGACGCCCTTTCCAAGGCCGAGGACCTGCTGATGCAGGTGAAGCCGCATCTGCTGGCGATCGACAGCGACTATCAGCCGGCCATGCGTACCGGGGACGCCTGGCTCAGCATGTGCTGGAGCAACGACGCCGTGCAACTGGTCCGCGACATCGACGAGATCCGCTACCGTCTCGGATCGGATGGCGGCGAGATCTGGACCGACTACTATGCGATTCCGACCAGGACACAGAATAGACCGGCGGCCTATGCCTTGCTCAATCACCTGATGGATCCGAACGTTGCAGCGGTTGATCTTCTCGCCAGCGGCGGGGCGACCACAGACAACAGGGTGCTGGCGCTCTTGCCGGAGGAAATTGTCTCCGACAAGGTCATCTATCCCGACGAGGCCAGCTTGAGCGCGCTGGAATATGCAATTGCGGTCGTGCTCACCGATCCGAACCGCGCCGCCATCATGACCCGCTTCAAGGCAGCATGATAGAAACAGGATGCTGTTCGCCTTTGCGACAACAAGCGGCTGCGAATCTGGCACTCTTCCTGATGCCTTGCCATGATTTATGTCTGGACCTGACCCTATGAGCCTCCATCCCGCAATTTCGATCATCGAAGCCCTGTCCGACCCCGGCAAGGACGGCAGGCCGAACGAGGACCGTCTCGGCCACAATCAGCATGCCGCCTTCGTCTTCGATGGCGCAACCGGCCTGGGCGACCGGCAATTCATGCAGGATTATGGCTCCGATGCCGCCTGGATCGCCGAGTTCGGCGCCATGCAGCTTGAACAAAGACTGGATGCGACGACCGATCCCAGATCCATCCTGCGCGCCATCTCCGAAGATGCACGCCAGGCCTTCGAAGCCGTGGCCGGCGAGCAGCCACGTTACGCCTGGCCGCTCTGCAGCCTGACAGCTCTGCGTGCCACAGCGACCGGTTTCCAGTATTTCGGCCTCGGCGACAGCGCCCTCTACATCCTGCATGACGACGGACAAAGCGATTTTGTCATCCCGATCCCCGGCGCCTATGAATGGGAACAACACAGGGCGGCGCAGCATATTGCCCGCCTCGGCGGCATTGGCGCATCCGGCAGCGCCAATACCGACCCGACGACGCTCGAAGACCTGCGCAAGGGTCGCGCATTGCAGAACACGCCAAACGGCGCGACCTGGACCTTCGGCGTGGTGCCGGAGGCCGCCGATCATCTGTTCACCTGTGACGTTCCGGTGCATGGCGGCGGCGCGACCGCCATCCTGTGCTCCGACGGCCTCGCGGATCTGGTTGCCCTCTACAAGGCCTATGACCCCGGCTCGTTGATCCGCCGCGCCGCAACAGCGGGCCTGCGGTCGCTCGTCGAAGAATTGCGCCACTACGAACGGGTGGTTGATCCCGACGGTCTGCAATATCCCCGCTTCAAGCAGTCGGACGACACAACCGCCATCCTGCTCAGACTGACCACATGAGTGCTTTTTCGTTGCCTTATCAAATCGATACCTGAGCCACCTGAATCAATCCGGCAGCCCCCTGATTCAAAGCGTGAAGCAACATTACCCACTTCGCCTGCCGGCACCTTCTCCCCGCAGACGGGCAGAAGGGGGCAAGGCCGCAACGTCTCCATTTCTCCGATTGCGGGGAGAGTGGCAGGGTGAGGGGCAAGTCAGAGCAAGTTGAGGCGCAAGTCAGCGCCAGCGGTCCAAGCAAACCGCTATCACTCTGCCGCCTTCGGCACATAGTTCAGTACCGGTCCCAGCCAACGCTCGACGTCGCGAACATCCATGCCCTTGCGGCTGGCATAGTCTTCCACCTGGTCACGTTCGACCTTGGCCACACCGAAATAATAGCTTTCCGGCTGGCCGATATAGATGCCCGAAACCGATGAACCCGGCCACATGGCATAGCTTTCCGTCAGCGTCACGCCGGTTGCTTGCGTCGCATCCAGCAGCGAAAACAGCGTCGCCTTCTCCGTATGATCCGGCTGTGCCGGGTAGCCGGGCGCCGGGCGAATGCCGGCATATTCCTCGGCCACCAGTTGATCCGGAGAATATGCCTCATCCGCTGCATAGCCCCAGAATTCACGACGCACCCGCTCATGCATGCGCTCTGCAAAGGCCTCGGCAAACCGGTCGGCCAGCGCCTTCACCATGATCGACGAATAGTCGTCATTGGCCCTTTCGAAGCGCTCGGCAATCGCCACTTCCTCGATGCCAGCAGTCACGACAAAACCGCCGACATAGTCCGCGATGCCGGTGTCCAGCGGTGCGACGAAATCGCTGAGCGCGACATTCGGCCGCCCATCCCGCTTCGACAGCTGCTGGCGCAGGGTGAAGAACGTCGCGCGCTCCTCGGTCCGGCTGTCATCGGCATAAAGACGGATGTCGTCGCCGACAGAGTTGGCCGGCCAAAAGCCGATGACCGCCCGCGGACGGAACCAGTTTTCCGCAATGATCTTCTCCAGCATCGCTTGCGCATCGGCAAACAGCGCCCGCGCAGCCTCACCCTGTTTCTCGTCTTCGAGAATGGCCGGGTAACGGCCTTTCAGCTCCCAGGTCTGGAAGAACGGCGTCCAGTCGATGTATTTCGCCAGTTCCTCAAGGTCATAATCCTCGAAGACTTTCGTGCCGGTAAAGCTTGGCGTCGTCGGTGTGTAACCCGACCAGTCGATCTTGACCGGATTGGCACGCGCCCGCGTCAAAGGTAGCCGCTGCTTGTCGGCCTCGGCGCGCGCATGGGCATCCGCCACCTTGGCATATTCGCCGCGCAGGGTCTCGATCGTGCCGTCGCGCATGTCATCGGACAGAAGCGACGATACAACCCCGACCGCGCGGCTGGCATCGGTGACATAGACCGCCTGCCCCGCCTGATACTGCGGATGGATCTTCACGGCGGTGTGCACCCGGCTGGTCGTCGCGCCACCGATCAGCAACGGGATGTTGAAGCCCTGCCGCTGCATCTCGGCGGCCACATGGACCATCTCGTCGAGCGATGGCGTGATCAGGCCGGAGAGCCCGATGATATCGACCTTCTCGTCGATCGCTGTCTGCAGGATCTTGCTCGCCGGCACCATCACGCCGAGGTCGATGATCTCGTAGTTGTTGCAGGCGAGAACAACACCGACGATGTTCTTGCCGATGTCATGCACATCGCCCTTTACCGTCGCCATCAGCACCTTGCCGGCGGCCTGGCGTTCGCCACTGCCGCCGTTGAGGCGCTTTTCCTCTTCCATATGGGGCAACAGCACGGCAACCGCCTGCTTCATCACGCGCGCCGACTTGACCACCTGCGGCAGGAACATCTTGCCGGCGCCGAACAGGTCGCCGACCACGTTCATGCCGGCCATCAGCGGACCTTCGATGACATGCAGCGGCCGGGCTGCCCGCAGACGGGCTTCCTCGGTATCGGCGTCGATGAATTCGGTGATGCCGTTGACCAGCGCATGCTCCAGCCGCTTTTCAACCGGCTGCTCGCGCCAGGACATGTCCTGCACCCGCGCCTGTTTCTCGCCCGTGCCGCGATAGCGCTCGGCGATCTCCAGCAGACGCTCGGTGCCGTCAGCGCGACGGTTGAGCACCACGTCCTCGCAGGCCTCGCGCAGATCGGCATCGATACTCTCGTAAACCGCCAGCTGGCCGGCATTGACGATGCCCATGTCCATGCCCGCCTGGATGGCATGGTAGAGGAACACCGCATGCATGGCCTCGCGCACCGGCTCATTGCCGCGGAACGAGAACGACAGGTTCGACACGCCGCCCGAGATATGCACGAGCGGCATGCGCTCGCGGATCGTCCGTGTCGCCTCGATGAAGTCGACACCGTAATTGTTGTGCTCCTCGATGCCCGTCGCCACCGCAAAGATGTTCGGGTCGAAAATGATGTCTTCCGGCGGAAAGCCCGCTTCTTCGGTCAGGATCTTGTAGGCCCGCGAGCAGATCTCAACCTTGCGTTCATAGGTATCGGCCTGGCCCTGCTCGTCGAAGGCCATAACGACGACGGCTGCGCCATAATTGCGGATCAGCCGGCCCTGGGCGATGAAATTCTCCTCGCCTTCCTTCAGCGAGATTGAATTCACCACCGACTTGCCCTGAACGCATTTCAGGCCGCTTTCGATGATCTGGAACTTCGAACTGTCGATCATCACGGGAACGCGGGCGATATCCGGCTCGGCGGCGATCAGGTTGAGAAACTCGACCATCGCCTTTTCCGAATCGATCAGGCCTTCGTCCATGTTGATGTCGATGATCTGGGCGCCGTTCTCGACCTGGTCTCGCGCAACCACCAGCGCCGCCGAATAGTCGCCGGCGGTGATCAGCTTGCGGAACTTGGCCGAGCCGGTGACATTGGTGCGCTCGCCGACGTTGACGAAGGGAATGTCCTTGGTCAGCACGAAGGGCTCGAGGCCCGACAGCGACATGAACGGCCGGTGCTCAGCAGGCACCCGCGGTGCTTTGCCGGCAACCGCCTCCGAAATCGCCCGGATATGCTCCGGCGTCGAACCGCAGCAGCCGCCGACGACATTGACGATGCCCTCGTCGGCAAAACCGGCCACGAGAACTGCCATTTCCTCTGGGCTCTGGTCGTAGAGACCGAATTCGTTCGGCAGGCCGGCATTCGGATAGGCGGATATGAAGGTATCGGCGACACCCGACAGTTCCTGCAGATGCGGCCGCATCGCGTCCGCCCCAAGCGCACAGTTGAGACCGACGGCAAACGGCCGTGCATGCGAGATAGAATTCCAGAATGCGGACGGGGTCTGGCCTGACAGCGTGCGACCGGACAGGTCGGTGATTGTGCCGGAAATCATCACCGGCAGGCGGATGCCCTTGGCGGCAAACCGTTCCTCGCAGGCAAAGATCGCAGCCTTTGCGTTCAGCGTGTCGAAGATCGTCTCGATCAGGATGAGATCGGCCCCGCCGTCGATCAACCCGTCAATCTGCTCGCCATAGGCAAGCCGCAGATCATCAAAGGAAACCGCACGGTAGCCGGGATTGTTCACGTCCGGTGAAATCGAGGCCGTGCGGTTGGTCGGACCGATGGCGCCGGCGACAAAGCGGCGTTTGCCGTCCTCGCGCTCGGCCCTGAGGATAGCGCGGCGCACCGCATGCGCGCCTTCCTTGTTGAGGTCATAAACCGCACCTTCCATCTGGTAATCGGCCTGGGCGATGCGGGTCGAGGAAAAGGTATTGGTTTCGATGATATCCGCCCCCGCCATCGCATAGCGGAAATGGATGTCCTCAATCGCCTGCGGCTGCGACAGGATCAGGAGGTCGTTATTGCCCTGCTGGTGACAGGCACAGCCGATGAAGCGCTCGCCGCGGAAATCGTCCTCACCCAGGCCCAGTCCCTGGATCTCGGTGCCCATGGCGCCATCAAGCACCAGAATGCGCTCGCGCGCCGCCTGCTGCAGCGCGTTGAGAATTTCGGCTCCGTCCCGATTGGCGCCCTGGCGGCCGAACAGTGAATCGAGCATGAGCGAATTTCCTTATTTCAAATGCGACATGGGTCAGATCACATAAAGATATCTTTATGTCAACATGCCAATGCACTGTTGGCAATCGGCGTCCAGCGATGACAAGACCCCGCCGGATCGGCTATAGAGCTGAAAAGATTTAATTCCCGGGAGGACAAGCATGTCGGACGCCAACAAAACCCAGCCGCTCGCGCCGCTTTGGTCCGATCGCCCCTATCATCGGCGCTGGCTGCTGCAGCAGGCCGACGGCCTGTTCGATTTCTTCCAGACCGCCGCCATCAACCCGAAAGGCGGCTTCTACGACCTGACGCGCGACGGTAAGCCCTTAGCGACCGACAACCCTGCCCGCGGCATCCATGCCAGCGCCCGCATGGTCCATTGTTTTGCAATCGGCGACCTGCTTGGCCGTCCGGGCTCGGCCGATGTCGTCGATCACGGCATGCGCTATCTCTGGGAAAGGCATCGCGATGAGAAAAACGGCGGCTATTTCTGGCAGGCTGATGACACCGGCGCTGCCGACGCCTCCAAGCAGGGCTACGGCCACGCCTTTGTCCTGCTCGCCGCATCATCGGCCAAGACGATCGGCCATCCGCTCGCCGACCGCATGCTTGCAGATATCACCGAGGTGATCGAAACCCGCTTCTGGGAAGAAGCCCACGGTGCCATCGCCGAGGAGTTTTCCGCCGACTGGCAGCCCGTGCCCGGCTATCGCGGCCAGAACTCCAACATGCACCTGACCGAAGCCCTGATGGCCGCCTTCGAAGCGACCGGCGAGCGCCATTATCTCGACAAGGCGACAAGCATTGCCGATCTCCTGATCAACCGCCGCGCCCGCGAGGAAGCCTTCCGCGTCGCCGAACATTTCGACGAGCAATGGGTGGTCGACCGCACCTATTATCATGAAAACGAGATGTTTCGTCCCGCCGGCACCACGCCCGGCCACTGGCTGGAATGGGCAAGGCTTCTGATGCAGTTGTGGATCCTCGACGGCCAGCGCCATGACTGGATGCCGGAGGCAGCCCGCGGCCTGTTCTTTCAGTCCATGGCGCTCGGCTGGGACAAGGACAAGGGCGGCTTCTTCTATACGCTCGACTGGGCCAATATCCCGGAAAAGACCGCCAAGCTCTGGTGGCCACTCTGCGAGGGCGCCGGCGCCGCGCATTTCCTCAACCAGCACCAGGAAAGCGACTTCCACGAGGAGAGCTACCGCCGCATCTGGAACTACATTGCAGGCAACAGCCTCGACCGGCAATTCGGTGGCTGGCACGAGGAACTGACAGAGGACGGCACGCCCGCAAACAGCCTCTTCCCCGGCAAGGGCGATATCTATCACGCCCTGCAGGCCTGCCTGATCCCGCTTTTCCCGGCCGAAGGCAGCCTGACCAAAGTCATCCAGGAAAGCCCGCTCAAGGTCTGAGGCTTGGCGAATCCCTTCAAACGAGAAAGGCCGGAGGTTTCCCTCCGGCCTTTGCCATGGTCAATTGCGCCAGGATTTATTGCTCGAGCCCATAGGTGATGTTGACCGTCACCGTATAACGGTTCTCGCCGGCAGCCACCGGCATGGCCTCGTCCATGCGCTTGGCCATCGGCGCTGCAGCCGACATCATCATCGGCATCGGCCGGGCAAAATTCTCCGAAATGTCGATGACGCGGCCGACCTTGACGCCGGCGGCTTCCGACAATGTCTTTGCCTTGGCGGCGGCGTCAGCAACGGCCGCCTTGCGCGCGGCATCGATCGCCGCATCCGGATTGTCATTGGTAAAGACGATATTGCCGCCCTGGTTGACGCCGAGCGTCACCGCCTGGTCGATCAAGCCGCCGAGCTTGGCAAGATCGCGCACCCTGACGGTCAGCCCGTTCGACACGCTGTAGCCGACGATTTCCGGCGCCTCGAAGCCCGTGCCATCGGTCGGCTGCTGGCGATATTTCGGCTGGATCGAAAAATCCGTCGTCTGCATGTCCTTTTCGGCAATGCCCTGTTCCTTGAGGCTGGCAAGCACCTCGGCCATCGCCGCGCTATTGGCGCTCAGTGCCTCGCCGGCGGTCGCCGCATCGCGCACGACGCTCAGCGAAACCAGCGCCATGTCAGGCGCGATCGCGGCTTCGCCCTCGCCCGACACCATGATCGTCGCCTCCCGCCTCTCCGCCTCGGCAGCAAAGGCCGGCGCGAACGAAGTCAGCATGAAAGTCGTGCCCGAAAGCGCTGCAGCCAGGGCCAGAGCGCGTGTATGTCTCAGCATGTGGAATGTTTCCTTTTTTCCCGCGAATCCCGACCGCACGGCAGATATTGCTCTTCACGGCCCGGTTGAATGCCCTTCCAAGTCATTGATGACGCGGGATTGTGAAGCCATTGCGGCAAAGGCTTGTCGGTCCGAAGAATTTGCGTTAGAGCCTTCGCCACGGTGCGGGGTAACCATTGCCCGCCCGCCGGCACCACGTGCCGGGCTGGGCCTGTAGCTCAATGGTTAGAGCCGGCGGCTCATAACCGCTTGGTTGGGGGTTCGAGTCCCTCCGGGCCCACCATTTCGCATCACCCGCGCAACAATCCAACTTTGTCTATGAAGTCCAGCACAACCCGGCTGCACGGCAATATGCCCACTGTCAATTGGGAGCGCTGCATAGGGCTCGGTTGGACACTTTCCAATTGAATGCGGTTGCCATGCCGGGCGCGCCCAACGGTGTGGCCGCGTCTTCAGGTGGCTGTCAGCTTTCCTTGCCAGTGCATCGGAACGGGGATCCATGCACGAAAGGAAACGAGCTTGCTGAAAAAGCTTTTAACGCTGCGACCAAGCCTTCGCAGCGAATGGCTGAGCGTAGCCACGGCCGCTTATCTGCTCTTTTTCATGAATACGACATTCTGGCGCAAGTCGTCGGCCTATCTCGCTGGGCAGGATTTTGCCTTAAGCGCCCTGGCTGTTGGTCTTCTCGGCGCATTTGCAGCTATGACTGTGGCGTGTTCGGCCAAATATATGATCAAGCCGATCTTGATCCTGATGCTGTTTTCGGCATCGGCTTCTGCCTGGTTCATGGACAGCTTCGGCATCACGATCGATCGCGAAATGATCCGGAACGCCGTCGAGACAAACACAGCGGAAGCCGCACATCTGATCACCCCTGCCTTTGGCATGCATATGGTGGCCTATGCGCTTCTCCCGTCCATTTTGATTGTCTGGATCAAAGTTCTGCACAGGCCGATCCTGCGCAAACTCGGCGTAAACCTGCTCGTCGTGACAGCCTGCCTAGCCGCGTTTTCCAGCGTCGCGATCTTAAACAGCGGCACCTATATTTTCACCACCAGAGAGCATCGCGACTGGTTTCCCACCCTCAATCCGATCTTTCCGATCGGAAGCGCAGTCAGCTTTGCGCTCAAGGCATCCGGGGAGCAGAACATCGTCGTGGCGCCACTTGGTGCCGATGCGAAAGTCGAGGATCCTCTGTCCGGCCAGAACAGAAAACCCCGGGTCACGATCATCGTCGTCGGAGAAACGGCGCGTGCTGAGAATTTCCAGTTGGGAGGTTATGGGCGCGAAACCAACCCTGAACTGTCCAGGCAGGACATCGTGTATTTCAGCGACACGTCGAGCTGCGGCACGGCCACGGCCGTATCACTGCCGTGCATGTTCTCCGTCTATGGCCGCGCCCACTACTCGCATGCGAAAGCATTGGCGACCGAAAACCTGATGGATGTCCTCACCCATGCCGGGATCAAGACGGAATGGTGGGATAACAACACCGGTGACAAGAAGGTGGCGGATCGTATTCCGAAAAAGGAGCTGTTTCGCTCTAATGACAGGCGCTATTGCCAGAATGGTGAATGTCTCGACGACATCCTGCTTGCTGGGCTCGACGATTGGCTGGATGCGGTGGATACGGATGCGGTGCTGGTTCTGCATCAGCTCGGCAACCATGGGCCAGCCTATTATCTGCGTTACCCGGAAGCGTATCGGAAATTCACCCCTGATTGCCGAACCGTGGATTTCGAAGCCTGTTCGAAGGACATGATCGTCAATGCCTATGACAATGCCATTCTCTACACGGACCATATCATTGCGCAGGTCATCGAGAGGCTGAAGGCGCGTGAACAGGCCCTGGATGGCGCCATGATCTACATGTCCGACCATGGCGAATCGCTGGGGGAGAATGGCCTCTATCTCCATGGCGCACCGTATATGTTTGCACCGGATCAACAGACGAAAGTTCCGTTCGTCGTTTGGACAGCCCCCGCATTCGATCAGTCGATCGGGCTCGACAAAGCCTGCCTGGCAGGGAGCGCGCAAGCCCCGCACTCCCATGACAATCTGTTCCACAGTGTGCTCGGCCTGATGCAGGCAAAGACCAAGGCGTACAATTCCGAGCTGGATGTCTTTGCGGGTTGCACGAGCGGGCTCTCCGTCATGAAAAAGCAAAGTCAATTGGGGCGAGGCTAAACCACGATACGCCGCCAACGCCATCGGCGTTCGCGGCAGAGGCGGCACCACACGCCAAAGTCAGGATGCATATTTGAAGAGGTGCGCTGAAACCGGAACGCCACGATCGCGCGGCTGCGGCAGGGACAAGTGATGGCGAAACGCTGCAGCAAAGAGCAGCTTGCGTGGCATCAATTTGCAATACATCAGGACGCCGCATGGCAGCGGCGTCCTGTGGCGAGCGTGTCAGTGATCGATATCGCCGCTCACTGGCGCTCTTTTGCGACCGGTCACCATGGCCAGCGCGAGGTTTTCGCGGTGCCGGAAACTGGCATGGATGACGCCGGCAACATGCAACGCAATCGCCACAAGCAGTAGATCGGCAAGCGTTTCATGCACCTCTTCCACCCATTCCACGCCCCAATAGGCATCCGTCGTCTGAAGCCAACCGGTGTAGGCAACCGCGGCGACCATCAGCAGCAGCAACAAGACCATCGCCGCCCCCAGCGGATTGTGGCCCAGGTAGCGATGATCCCTGTGCCGCAGAACCGCGATCGCGTAGGCGGCGGTCTGCCTGGGCGAGCGCACGAATTGCGCAAACCGCGCATAACGATTGCCGACAGTGCCGAGCACCAACCGCACACCGACCAGGGCTGCGGCCGCATAACCTGAAAACTCGTGCAGGCTTTGCAATTCGTCCGCGGACACCCAGCACACGGCGATGCAACCGGCCAGTCCCCAGTGAAAGAGCCTGACCGGCATGTCCCAGACCTTGACCGGAACGGTCACCGATCAGTCCTCGATCTTCATGTCGACCGACTGGAAGGTGTGGGGATTGAAATATGCTTCGACCTTTTTTCCATCGGCATTGATCGCGTAGGCTTCGTAGCAGCCATCCTCGGTCTTGATCGAGCGGACTTTCCAGCCGTCACCTTCAAGCTTGGTCTGCAGCGCTTCGCGGGGCTGCCAGTCGGCCATGGGGACCGCACATTTTTCCGAGGCAAATGCCGCGCCGCTGAGGCCGGCGGACAGACAGATTGCAGCAGTTATCATTCGCATGGGACATTCCTTTTCTGTTTGGACCCGTCGACAAGGTGCAGAGTGAAGCTGACAGTGGCCTGAAGTCTGATCTGATCGCTTGCGGGCGCTTCAGCCGCCTGTCAGTTTTGCTAGCGATACGATGTGACGACTTAGGTTTGCGGGAGTTCGAGATGCGCGTGTTGTTGGTGGAGGATGACGAGACCCTGGGGGATGCTGTGAAGACCTATGTGCATCGCCAGGGGCATGCGGTCGACTGGGCGCTCACCCTGGACGACGCCTCAGCAAGCCTTGCTGCCGCCACCTACGACCTGATCCTGCTCGATCTGCGTCTGCCGGATGGCAGCGGCCTGGAAATCCTGACGGCACTCCGGACACGTCGCGACGCGACGCCCGTCATCATCATGACGGCACATGATCAGGTTTCCGACAGGATTGCCGGGTTGAACGCCGGTGCCGACGATTATCTGGTGAAGCCGGTCGATCTCGGGGAACTGCAGGCGCGTATCCATGCCGTCTCTCGTCGATACGGAACCCATCAATTGCCGACACTCAATCTGAACGGCTTTGCCATCTATTCGTCGGACCGACGCATCACCGATGACAAGGGTGCAGATGTGATGATCTCGTCTCGGGAATGGGCGGTGCTTGATCGTCTGATCGCGCGGCGAAAGGCCATTGTCTCCAAAGCGCAGATCGAGGAGGCACTCTACGAATTCGGCGCCGAGGTCGAGAGCAACACGGTTGAAGTCTATGTGAGCCGCTTGCGCCGCAAGCTCGGCAAGCAAGCCATTGAGACTGTCCGGGGCGTTGGCTACAGGATATCTTCCGATGCGCATTGATCGACACAGTCTGTCAGGACAACTCGTCGTCTCCATCTCCCTCGTGCTGTCGGCCTTGTGGATCCTCGGCGTTGCCCTCGCCATTCACATCATGCGCGGCGAATTCGACGAAGTCTTCGACAGTGCGCTGCAGGAAACGACGGAACGCCTTGCGCCCCTCGTCGTCGACGACTTTTTCCACCGCGAAACACGCAGCGGCCCCTACCAGATTGCCGATCAGAGCGGCGGCAACACAGACGGATACCTGACATATCAGGTGCGAGACCCGTCCGGTCGCGTACTGGTGCATTCACACAACGTCAATTCAGTCGGCTACGCCGCCCCTCTTCAACCTGGGTTTTGGAGCGGCGACGGCAAGCGGATCTTCACTTTAGCCACGGTCAGCAACAGCTTGTTCATCCAGGTCGCCGATTCTCTCGATCACCGCCGGGAGGCAACGCTTGAAAGCGCGCTCGCGTTGTCGATGCCAATCCTCTTGCTTCTGCCGCTTGGCATGCTCGCCACGTGGGGGATCGTGGTTCGCGCAACCCGGCCGATCGGCGCACTCAGCGATGCGATCAGCGAGCGCGACGGGGCGAACCTCGATCCGATCGCCATCAAGGGACTGCCGACCGAGATCGCCACCATTCCACATTCTGTCAACACGCTTCTGGATCGGCTGAAATTGGCATTCCAGGCGGAAAGGGATCTTGCGGCCAATGCAGCCCATGAACTCAGGACCCCACTGGCGGGAGCGCTCGCTCAGACTGAACTTCTCGCTGATCAGCTCGACCGAAAGACCGACAAGGCGCGGGCCCACCGTGTCTTGGATGTGCTCCGCCGACTGTCACTCACCCTCGAAAAGCTGCTTCAATTGTCCCGAGCGGATGCCGGTATCGGTGTGTCTGAAACGCCTGTCGATCTGTCGGCTCTGGTCGATCTCATCGTTCGAGAGTTCCGCAGGGCGAATGCAACGACAGCAGTCGACATTGTGTGGCACGGCGACGTGCAACCAATCTCGCGAATGATTGACCCGGATGCATTTGCCATCGCCTTCAAGAATCTCCTTGAAAACGCCATGCGGTATGGCCGGCCCGATCGACCGATCACTGTTACCCTCTGTGCAGCCGGTTGGATCTCCGTGCGCAATCATGCGGCCGGAGCGCTGGATCCGGACATCAACGTCTACCGGCAGAGGTTCAAGCGCGGAAGCGTGACCGTTCCCGGTTCCGGTCTTGGTTTGCCCATCGTCGACAAACTCATTCAGCAGATGAACGGTACGATGGAGCTTCGCGCGGTTCCGGCAGAAGACAGCCAGATGGTCTTTGAGTGTCAGCTCAGTTTCCTGCCAAACACCGGACCTTAAATACGCCCGGCTTATCGCGGCTTTGACGAGTGTCACGCGCAAACCGCGTAATACCCCGCCAACGTTGCGCGCCAACCCCCACAGGCGTTAGCATGCGGCATCGGGCGTTGAGCGCAATCGGCCAAAGGGTGAGGTTTGGAATGGGCAAGAGCCAAAGATCTCGTTCAAGGTTTGCCGCCGTCCTGCTGCCTGCTTTTGCGGTGATCGCGCCATACGACCCGGCGGCGGCTGCCGTGGTTCGGGAACCGCCCTCCTGCCTGTACGAACGCAAGGACGGCGCGGCGTCGCTCTGCATAGGTCAGGAAACATTCAACGTCGATCTGTGCCGCACGATCGGCCACTTCGCCGAAGTCCACGGCGTGCCGGCGGCATTTTTCGCCGTCTCATCTGGCGCGAGAGCCTGTTTCGCCCCGAGGCGATCAGCCCGAAGGGAGCGGAGGGCATCGCTCAATTCATGCCGGACACCGCAAGGCGACGCGGCCTTGGCAATACCTTTGACGTGATTGAATCCCTGGACACGTCGGCGGCCTATCTGAAAGCACTGGAAACCCGGTTCGGCAATTTCGGCTTTGCCGCAGCCGCCTACAATGCCGGAGAGAACGGGTTCGCCCGTTTTCTGTCCAAAGGACGGTTGCCGATCGAGACGCGGGATTATGTTTTTGCGATTACCGGCAACATTGTCGAGACATGGCGGGACGCCCCACCCGATGTCGCAGCGCCGGAACTGGATGAAGCGCTGCCGTTTCAGGAAGCCTGCACGATGCTGGCCGAGACACGACGGATGAACGAGCCCGTTCTTGCCGGATCCGCCGACTGGGCGCCTTGGGGCGTCCAGCTCGCAGCGCATTATCGCCCTTCCGTTGTCGATCACCTGTTCAGACGCGCGATCGGCGGGCTTCCGGCTCCGCTCAATGCGGAGCGTGCCCTGATCGTCCGGCAGCGCGGCGGAAATTTCGGATATCGAACGCGTTATGCGGCCAGGATCGGACGGGAAACCCGCGAGGAGGCCACCAAACTCTGCGCTGCCATCCGGGCTGCGGCCGTGTCCTGCACGGTCTTCCGCAACCGATGAGCCGGCAGTCCGGTGACCGCGACTGAACCGAAATCCCTTACTCGGTACAGCCTGTATCCTTCAGCGCCTGGACATGAAAGCGCCTGAGCGCGGCCTCGATGTCGGCCTTGCTGAATTTGTGACCGGCAAGCGACAGATCGCGTGATAGCCGGGCAATCACATCACTGTCACCGGCGACAGCATGATCCACCTCATGCAGGTCACGCGCATAACGACCGAGATCATCGCCGACAAAGCCGATCAGAGAGCCTGCCCAGTAACCAGCGAGCAGGTTGCGGCGGGCACGTATGCCATCGAGCCCCTCTCCTTCCTGATGCCCAGCTTGAAGGCCGGGCTGGGTGCGGTCACTCGTTTTCTTCGTATCATCAGTCACGATCATGACGGTCTCCTCCTTTTGATCGGTGGCCATCAGCTTGAAGCCTCCGTGCCGGTCAGAAACGTCGCCAGCGGCACACAGGCTGGATTGCTCGCATCAAGCAGTTCGGCCGTGCTCTTCCAACCGGTCGCGACAGAAACGACTGTGCTTCCCGCCCACCAGACATCGTCGCCGGCACGGCTAATCAGGATTGGCGCGGTGGTGGCGAGACAATCGCTCGCCTGGCTCACCACTTCGACCGAGGCACCGGCCCGATCGAGCCGCGACAATATGTCGGCTTGTACAGGTTCGACGACAAAGGTGGCAAAAAGAGAGGCGATGAATTCGGAGATCATCGCACCATCCCCTTGAAGCGCTGTTCAAAGCCCGACAGTCGGGTGGCAGATGCCACACGCGGTCCAGGCTGTCCCGGGCGCGGATCGCAGCCCATGGATTGGGAGAAACGGCCGGGGCCGATCGGGGCGGAATACGGGTGTTGCAAGGTCTGGTCCTCTGGCCGGCAAGCGTGTCGAAAAACGGTCCGACATCGCAAGAGCGCCGGACGGCTCTTACCAGAGGGGCCCGGACCAGCGGGTTGGCCCGTAGATGGGAAGCGATTCGGGCGGCTTCAAGGCGGATGGCGGCGATGAAACGAAAAACGGACCATGCACTACGGATCTTGTCGCGCCGGTTGATACATGGCCCGGGCGGTGGGAGAGCGAGGTGGCGGATCGGCCGTCAGCCGATGCCGCCTTTCCTCGGCCGCAAATCGCTGGCCTCAGTAACGAATGACCGGGCAACCACGCACATTGGCAAAGACCATTCGGTCGAAGTCACCACGGCGGACACCCTCGACCACGACCCGGCGCGGCGTGATATCCATGATCCGTGCCCGGCGCAGGCCACTCCACTGCGCCTTTTCAACAGCCTGGTTCGGGCGGCAGTCGCCACGTCCCCGACCACGACCGTCACGATCATGGCCACGGGGGCCGCGGTCCCAATGACGCGGGCCATCGCGGTAGTCGACACCGTAGGCAGGGCCGCCGATATAGATGCCAAAGCTGTCGGCCGAAGCCGTGGTTGCAGTGGCAGCAAGGCCGGTCACGGCCGTGACAGATACGAGGGCGGCGATACCCAGCTTGCGAAGCATATCGATCATGTTTCTCTCCTCTTAGAGTTCCGGGCGTCTGGCCCTTGGATGCATCCCGCTTTTGCGAGCGATTGAGGAGAGAGTAGTTCTCGTCGGCTGAACGCAATCCGAAGCCGGCATTCAGCCGGCATTCATGCAAATCACGACGTGAACTTCAAAGATGCAGAACGATCTGGCGCCGATGCGGATGATCGCGGTGCTCGAAGAGATAGATGCCCTGCCAGGTGCCGAGCAGGAGCCGGCCGTCTGCAAAGGGAATGCCGAGCGACACCGGCAACAGCGCTGCCTTGATATGGGCCGGCATGTCGTCTGGTCCCTCGTCGCGGTGGATGAGGTAGTCCATCGACGGATCGCTCGTCGGCGGTACCAGGCGACGAAAAAACGCCTTGAGATCAACCTGCACGGAGGGGTCGGCATTCTCCTGAATCAACAGCGAACAGGAGGTGTGCCGGACGAATACCGTCAACATGCCATCCACCGCGCCCTCGTCGCGCAGGAAACCCGCTGCCTTCTCGGTAAATTCGTAGAGACCCTGTCCGCGTGTCGTTATCTCGATTCGACCGATTGCCAATCCTGCCTCCTACTGTTGACTCTATTGCTTTTGGTGCGGGACAAAGCCGATCTGCAGCTTGGCGGCACCATCCTCTCCCGCTAGTCTCTGCAAAACGCCGGAGGAAAGAACCATGAGCCTGCTCGACACGCTGGAAAAACAGGAAAACCAGCTGATCTTCAAGACATTCAATGAAATAACAGCCGTGCAGATCGGCCAAGCGCTGGTCAAGCAGGCGCTCGCCGAAAAGGCCCCGGTTGTCATCGACATCCGCACGCCGGATCGCACGCTGTTTCATGCCGCCCTGCCCGGCTCATCCCCCGACAACGACCACTGGGCGCGTCGAAAGAGCAATGTCACGCTGCGCTTCCACAAGGCATCGATGCGCGTCGGCGAGATCAACCGCAGCAAGGATCGCGGCATTACGCCCGATCTCGGCCTTGATCCTCTGGACTATGCCGACCATGGCGGCAGTTTTCCGGTCCGCATCAACAGTCTGGTTGTCGCCGCCATCACCGTCTCCGGCCTGAAATCTCAGGAAGATCATGACATGATCGTCAAGGTACTCGAAGAATACCTCGCCTGAGCAAACTTACGGTCTGATCGCGGCAAACAGGCTCATCCGATTGAAAAGCTCGCCCTCGCGCGACAATATCAAAACGGCGGGAAGCGAATACGGGCCACCGTCAACGCCGTTTTCGGCGTCGACACCGCGCCGATCGCGACCCTTCAATGTGCATTCGACAGCGCCGCGCGTTTCCGCGGAGTCAGTCATGACCAGCATGTCGGCCAAGGACAGGTCATGCCGCAAAATATAGGCAGACAGCGTGTCGCGGAACGAAGCAAGGCCGATGACCCGAATGCCATCCGGCAGATCGAGTACCGCTTCCTCCTCGAAGGCGCCGGTCACGCCGTCGAAATCACGACGGTTGAGCGCCTCGATCAAGGCAAGGGTCTGATCTCTCAGGGACATGGGCAGCTCCTCGTTGTTATGGAATAGATAGGCCGGTTGCTGTCGGGGGCAAGGTCATGCGTTCTCGACCGGCAGCTCAATGGGCTGCAAGGCAGATTTCGCCGATAGCACCACCGCATCGGTCAACGGTTTCAACTGCACCTTGATCGATCGGCTGACATGCCAGTAGAGTGGAACATCGAGCGGTAGCCCATCGATCAACGGCATGAGACGCCCTTCGGCGATGTGCTTTTCGACCAGCACCTGCGGGTTCATCCCCCAGCCCAGTCCTGCGACGGATGCGTCGACGAACGCCTGGCTGGACGGCAGCCAATGAGAAGGCCCGATCACGGATGACCCGGTCGCAAGCTGGGCCCATCGCGGCTGCAACTGGTCTTTGGCGTTGAATGTCACGACAGGTGCCTGTGCCAGGGTCAACGCGGTAACACCGGTCTTCCCGAACCAGTCCTGATAAAATGCCGGGCTTGCGGTCGCGATATAGCGAAGCGCGCCGAGTGGTCGGCTGTCACAGCCCTGAGCCGCCTGTGGCGAACCGCTGACCGCCGCCCTTACCTCGCCCCGTTTCAACCAGTCGGCACTGTGGTCCTGATCGTCAAGCACCAGATCGAACAGCGTTTCCGGCACGGCTGTCATCGCCGACACGAACCATGTGGCAAGACTGTCGGCATTGACCGCAATGCGCAGGCTCGGCCACACAGCGTTCGCATTCCCGACACCCTGCTTCAATCCCAGATCACGCCGCAGCCCCTGTTCCAGCAGGGCCAGTTCTTCCGCATGGCGAAAGAGTCTCGAGCCGGCTTCGGTTGGTTGGCAGGGTTGCGAGCGGATGATCAGCGGACTGCCGACCAGTTCTTCAAGGGCACGGATGCGTTGTGAGATCGCCGACGATGTGACGCCCAGCAAGCGGGCTGCGCGCTCGAAACCGCCGCTGCGCAATACGGCGGCCAATGCTGCGAGTTGGCCGGCATCTATCATTAGAGTTCCTAATCTGAGGCAAGAAATTTTAATTGTTCTAATCAAACTCAATCGGGTAGTCAAAGCGCGATCAACGAGGAGTTTTCATGTCCACCGCCCTGTTTGCCGGCTTTCTGCTCGGCCTCAGCCTGATCGTCGCGATCGGTGCGCAAAATGCGTTTGTCCTGCGCCAGGGACTGTTGCGTCGGCATGTGCTGCCCATTGTCCTGACCTGCGCCATATCCGATGCCCTGCTGATAGCCATCGGGGTCGCAGGTTTTGCCACCGTTCTGGCGTCACTCACTTGGCTGGAGCCGGTGATGCGATACGGTGGCGCAGTATTCCTGGCCCTCTATGCCCTGCGCAGTCTCCATCAGAGCCTGACTGGCGCTGGCGCGCTGCGGGCTGCCAAGACCCAGGAGACGCGGCTCCTGCCTGCGCTTTTAACCTGCCTCGCCTTTACCTGGCTCAATCCGCACGTCTACCTCGACACGGTCGTTCTGCTCGGCTCCATCTCGACCCGTTACGCAGGCCAGGAGATGGCCTTCGCCCTTGGTGCAATGGTCGCCTCTTTCACCTTCTTCTTCTCGCTCGGCTTTGGCGCCAGACTGCTGGAGCCGCTGTTTGCCAAGCCGATCGCCTGGCGCGTCCTCGACGGGATGATTGCGCTGATCATGATGTCCATCGCTGTCAATCTTGTGCGCTAGGCGGATGCTGGCTGTTTTGATGATGCAGCCGCCTTCACGCTCGGCTAGAAAGACGCGTGCTCGGACAAGCGGGAGGAAACCGGTCCATGTTTCTCAGCAATCGCGACATCGTTGACCTGATCGATTTCCGCCAGGAACTGCATCGCCATCCGGAAGTGTCCGGGCAAGAAGAACACACGGCAAGACGCGTCGTCGAGGCGCTGAGACCACTGGCGCCGTCCAGGATCATCACCGGCCTTGGCGGCCATGGCGTCGCAGCGGTATTTGAAGGCGCCGCCCCCGGGCCGACCCTGCTCTTTCGTGCGGAACTGGACGCACTGCCGATCGAGGAGAAATCCACGTCCGCCTATCGCTCTACGGTCCCCGGCAAGGGCCATCTGTGCGGCCATGACGGACATTCGACGATTCTGACCGCCCTGGCGCTCGGCCTCTCCCGGCAGCCACCAAAGCGCGGCCGGGTCGTGCTGCTTTTCCAGCCGGCAGAGGAAGATGGCAGCGGCGCCGCAGCCGTGCTGGACGACCCGCACTTTGCCGAAATCAAACCCGACTTCGCTTTCTCCCTGCATAATCTTCCCGGTATGCCGTTGGGCCACGTCGCCCTGAAGTCTGGGCCGGTCAACTGCGCCTCGCGCGGCATGAAGATTGGCTTGTCCGGCAAGACCGCCCATGCATCGCAGCCCGAAACGGGTCTATCGCCCATGGCTGCGATCGCCAGCCTGATGCCGTCGCTGACGGCACTCTCGGCCGGCGCTCCGCCCGATGAAAGTTTCACCCTCGCGACCGTCACCCATGCCTGGCTCGGCGAGCAGGCCTTCGGCATTGCCCCCGGCGATGGTGAGGTATGGGTTACCTTGCGGACGCTCGTTGACGACCGCATGGCCGAACTCTGCGCCCGCGCCGAAGCACTGGCCGCCGATGCCGCTTCAAGGCACGGCCTGAACATTGCTATCGGTTACCACGACATTTTCCTGCATTGCGACAATGCGCCCGAAGCGGTTCTGCATCTGGCCCGTGCGCTAGACGAAGAATCGATCCCACATGACGAAGGCGATCTGCCGATGCGTGGCTCGGAAGATTTCGGCCGCCTGCGCGCGGTCGCCCCGTCTGCGATGTTTTTCCTCGGCTCCGGCGAGAAGCATCCGGCCCTGCACAATCCCGACTATGATTTCCCCGACGCCTTGATCGCCATCGGCGCGCGGGCCTTCATGCGGGTGATCCGCAATGTGCTTGGCTAAATGAAGCCGACTGATCAGAAATCCGGAAAACGGCGAGCGCTCCATTCCGATCTTGGAATGGCGTCACCGACAGAAAAGCCGAAAGAGACGACCCTGGTGGCCTCGTCGTCGACCTCGCAGCGGAAACTCAGGTCATACCATTGACCGGACGCTCTAAACGCGGTCTTCGCCGGAGCCAGGACATTGCCCTTCTTCAACCCGAACGAAGGCAGAAGTTCCGGCCGGTACGGCGGAGAAGCGTTGCGCAATTGCTCGCGTAACTCCGTGGTGCACAACTGGTCGGCCCGCCGTTCCCGCGGCAAACCGTTCATCGCCGTCATTGCCGCCGGATCACTCGAGATTGTCGTCGAAAACAGCGTCTTGGCCTCGTCGAGCTTTGGCGCCGCAGCACCCACATTGGCCTCGTCCACCGGTGTCTCCGCTTCCTTGACCTCCGCCTCGTTCAGCGCCGCGATGGCTTCCCCGCTCAAGGCCTCGCCTTCGGCCGAAGGATCCGGCACCTGCCCTTCGAGATCAGCTTCCGGCAGCGCGATTTCTGGCAATGGCTTGGCCGCAGCCGCCTCTTCCTTGAGCGGCTCCGCGGGTTTTTCCGGCTCCACCACCGGCGGCGGCTCGGCAGGATCTTCCGCAGCCGTCTCAGCCGGATCAACAGAATCGCTACCATCATCGGTCTTGCGCGGACCTGCATCCTTGTCGCCGAACTGCACCACGGGGCGCATCGGCAGGATCGGTGGGGCCGTGACCTCCGGCGCTGCCGTCTCAGGCGGAGCCTCTTGTGGCGGGGTCTCTTCCGCAACAGCAGGCGCAGGCGGTGGTGGTGGCGGTGGCGGCGCCTCCGCCTCGGCCGGTTCCGGCGGCTTTTCCTCGGGCGCCGGCTCTTCCTCTGCCGGTTCTTCCGGCGCAGGCGGTTCTGGCGGCGGCACGAGGGTCACCTCGACCACAGGCTCTTCCGGCGGCTGCTCCGGCTCATCCGGCTCCGGCCAGGCAAAATTGAACAGCAAGACCGCGGCCACGGCAGCATG
The DNA here is from genome assembly GCF_918741265.1 of Rhizobium sp. CECT 9324. Lineage (NCBI taxonomy): Bacteria > Pseudomonadati > Pseudomonadota > Alphaproteobacteria > Hyphomicrobiales > Rhizobiaceae > Rhizobium > Rhizobium sp. CECT 9324. The sequence goes on from NZ_CAKKMZ010000001.1 coordinate 3,098,583, forward strand.
GATCAGCAAGGAGATACCCAAGCCCCCACCAAAACGCCGCCACCGCATCGATCTTGCTTCTACCATCGAGCGATACTTAGCAACGAATGGGGCGGAAACAATGGTGAAGGTTCGCTATGCAGGCAAATCCGGTGTCAACTGCCCAACAAAAAACCCGGCGTCTCCGCCGGGTTCCAGAATTCCAATCCTGATCGCTCTTAGCTGTCCAGGAACGAGCGCAGCTTGCGGCTCCGGCTCGGATGTTTCAGCTTACGCAGCGCCTTGGCTTCGATCTGACGGATACGTTCGCGGGTAACCGAGAACTGCTGGCCGACTTCCTCGAGCGTATGGTCGGTGTTCATGCCGATGCCGAAGCGCATGCGCAGCACGCGCTCTTCACGCGGGGTCAGCGAGGCAAGCACGCGGGTCGTCGTCTCACGCAGGTTCGCCTGGATGGCGGCGTCGATAGGCAGCAGCGCGTTCTTGTCTTCGATGAAGTCGCCCAGATGCGAATCCTCTTCGTCACCCACGGGGGTTTCGAGCGAGATCGGCTCCTTGGCGATCTTCAGGACCTTGCGGACCTTTTCGAGCGGCATAGCGAGCTTTTCGGCAAGCTCTTCCGGCGTCGGCTCGCGACCGATCTCGTGCAGCATCTGGCGCGATGTGCGGACGATCTTGTTGATCGTCTCGATCATATGCACCGGAATACGGATCGTGCGGGCCTGGTCGGCGATCGAGCGGGTGATCGCCTGACGGATCCACCAGGTCGCATAGGTCGAGAACTTGTAGCCGCGGCGATACTCGAACTTGTCGACCGCCTTCATCAGGCCGATATTGCCTTCCTGAATGAGGTCGAGGAACTGCAGGCCGCGGTTCGTGTATTTCTTGGCGATCGAGATGACGAGACGCAGGTTGGCCTCGACCATTTCCTTCTTGGCGATGCGCGCTTCGCGTTCGCCCTTCTGCACCATATGCACGATCCGGCGGAATTCCGTCACCGAGATACCGGTTTCGGTGGCCAGATTCTGGATCTCGCCGCGGATGTCGCGGATCGTCTGGTTTTCCTCGCGGGCAAAATCCTTCCAGCCACGGGCCGAAAGATTGGCGATCGACTTCATCCAGTTCGGATCGAGTTCCGCACCGGAATACTGCTCGAGGAACGAATCGCGCTTGACGCCGTAGGATTCGGCCAGACGCAGCAGCCGGCCTTCGTTCTGAACAAGGCGCTTGTTGATGTCGTAGAGCTGTTCGACAAGGCTGTCGATACGGTTCTGGTTCAGCGACAGCGACTTGACGGCCGTGATCAGCTGATCCTTCAGTTCCTTGTAGCGGCGCTCCTGGCCGGACGACAGCGTACCGGCACAGGCGAGACGCGCCTCGACCTGCTGGTCCTGCAGCTTGCGCAGCTTCTTGTAGGTGTCGGCGATCAGGTCGAGGGTTTCCATGACCTGCGGACGCAGTTCCGCTTCCATGGCGGCGAGCGACAGATTGCTCTCGTCTTCGTCCTCTTCCTCTTCCTCCTGCGGCATGCCTTCGCCCATGGAGGTGATGTCGTCATCGCCGGAGGCGACGGGGCGACGCTTGGCGCGTTCCTTTTCCTTCTCTTCGGCAGCCTTGCGGTCAGCCTCGATCTTTTCCGGGCTCTGGAACTGCGGCGCAGCCTTGGCTTCCGGACCGGAATAGGTGGTTTCGAGATCGATGATCTCGCGCAGCAGCGTCGTGCCTTCGTTCAACTCATCGCGCCAGATGATCAGCGCCTGAAACGTCAGCGGGCTCTCACAGAGGCCCGAGATCATCGTCTCGCGGCCGGCCTCGATGCGCTTGGCGATGGCGATTTCGCCTTCGCGCGACAAAAGCTCGACGGAGCCCATTTCGCGCAGGTACATGCGCACCGGATCGTCGGTACGATCGGTCGGTTCTTTCTTCTTGGCAGTCGCAACGGCGGTTCCGGCAGACGGTGCCAGCTCGTTGCTCTCGCTTTCGTTGTCGTCGGCGTCGTCGGTGTCTTCGCTCGCCGTCTGTTCCTCGGCGTCTTCGTCCTCGACGACATTGATGCCCATGTCCGACAACATGGCCATCGTGTCTTCGATCTGCTCGGAGGTCACTTCCTCCGACGGCAGGACCGAATTCAGCTCGTCCATGGTAACGTAGCCGCGCTTCTTGGCGGCCTTGATCATCTTTTTGACTGCGTCATCTGAAAGATCGAGAAGCGGACCGTCTGTCGCGCCGTCGCGTTCGCTTTCGGCTTCTTCGTTTTCTTTGACTTTCGATGCCATTTATCTCGTCGCTTTCCCTGACGTCTGATCATGCTGCCCACCGCCGGGCAAAAGGGGAGCGGACCACTCGCCCGGGCGGATAGCTGTCACTGACCTAACGGAGTGTTGCTTAATTCCTGATTAACTAAAGGCATTGCGGCCGCAGCGCCGAACTCTTGATTATCCGCATGACCGGTCATCATACCAGAGATCCGCCTGAACCCACTTCACCCTTGTGTTGCTGAATTGGTGATTCCCACAATTTTTCTTGGCGTCAAGCTTTTCCACATCGAATGCCCAGAAAAACAACAAAATAGACGCCAAGCGGTGGCTTATACACCGGTTGACGGGAATGTAGGTTCTTGAGCCGAAGAAACAAGGGGCGCGGGCGATTGAACAGCATTCGCCGCAAAACAGTCTCGTTCACGCCTTCAAGCCCACCAGAAACCAGACCCGCATAAGGCCCTTGCCCTTCACCTCGATCGGGCCGCGCAATTCGAACTCGAAGCGATCTTCGAGCCGCGTCTTCAGGCAGTCCGCAACCTGGATGCGGCTGGCGACGCCAAGCGATTCCATCCGTGCCGCGGTATTCACCGCATCCCCCCAGACGTCGTAGAGAAGTTTGTTGGGCCCGATCACGCCGGCAACCACCGGGCCGGTATCCATGCCGATCCTGACTTCGACGGGCTCGCCAATCTCCTCGGAGATCCTGCGGCAGCATTCCAGCAGATCCAGTGCCATCAGCGCCACCGCTTCTTCATGGCCTTCCCGATGCTGCGGCAATCCGCCGGCCACCATATAGGCGTCCCCGATTGTCTTGATCTTCTCCAGGCCATGCTTCATCGCAATGGCGTCGAAACGGCCGAAAATCTGGCTGAGGAACGCCACCACCTGCTGCGGACCCCAGCGGGCGGCGCGCGGCGTGAAATTGACGATGTCGGCAAACAGGATCGTCGCCGATTCGACATGGTCCGCCACCAGCTGCGTCGGATGATCTTTGAGACGGTCGGCCACAGCGCGCGGTAGGATGTTCTGCAAGAGACGCTCGGAGAAACGATACTCGGTCTCAAGCGCCATCTCAGCTTGCGCCGCCTCCTTGAAGGCAAAGAAGGACGTCGTGAAGATGAGGAGAAACGTCAACGGCACCGTCATCGAATGCAGCACTTGCAGGAACACCGGTTCGACATGGATGAACGAGGCCGGGGCGACGAAGGCGAATTCGGTGAGAAGAAAGGCGCAAAGGGCAATGAGCGTGACCAGTCCCGAAAGCGCAAGGCGCTCCGCGCCAAACACCAGGATGGAAGCCGCCGCCGCTGGCAGGAAGAAGAATTGCAGACCCGAATCGCGGCCAAAGAACAGGCCGCAGGCGACACCGAAGATCAGCCACATGGTGCAGAGATAGATCGCCCCGGCCGACGGTCCAAAGCGGTGAAAGAACGGCGTCACGGCATAAAATAAGATCTGCGGCGCAAAGGCGATGATCGCCGGTAAAAGCCCCCAACCATCATAAACCAGGTAGAAAAGGATATAAGGTATCGTAATCAGGCTATAGAGGGCCGAAATCACATTCGTCACCGCCAGGCGGCGGCGTATGCGGGGCGGATAGCCCGATGTACCGATGCGTGCAATCCACCAGAGAACAACAGGCAACCGCCAGGATGAACGGCGGCCGCGCGCTCCGGGGGCTATCAGTTCGAGTTCATCTGACGACACACTGCGTTCCGTACACAAAGGCATGCTGATGTTCCATCCCGCATTTGACGACGGCACGCAACCTCAAATCCTGCTCGCAGACTACGAGCTGTGACCTGTTGCCGGGCCTTTGACACGCCCTGACATGACCCCGAATCCATCGATGATCGCCTCTTGGTTCTCCATCCGGGCGACTTCAAGCTGAACCTCATGCAAGGCGTTGATCAATTGCTCGATCCGCCCTCCGTCGTCGGCTTCGGTCGCATCGGCCACCTCTCGCTCCAGCTCGATCCGCTGGCGCTTCAGCGCGCGCGCCCGCTTGTAGAGCGAGAGTGCCTGACGATAACCCTCGCGCGCGTCTTCAGGTGCGGCGATCTCGGTTGCGGTCCAGAGCCGTGCGTTGCGGATCTGCTGGTCGAGATTGCGCAGCGTCGTGCCATGACCATGGGCGTCGAGCCGCGCCATCAACGTCTCGCGGCTCAGCGAAGGACCACCTTCAGCCACGGCGGTCAGCAGCGACGACCAGAGCTTCTGCAAGGCGGGATTTTCATAGTCGACGGACGCGATCTCGTCATATTCATCTTCGAGTAGTTGCGGGTGGTTGACCACGGTGAGCGCGAGAACGCTTTCGCGCAGGGCCGGCTGCTCCTGATGCCCCCGCACCAGCCCCGAGCGCGCCAGTCGGTCTGAAATGGCGCCACCGCCACCCGCGGAAGGCCCGGGCGTGCGACCGCCAAACCGTCCACCGCCCTGGCCACCCTGCCTGCCCTCGCCATTGCGGCCACTGCCGCGACCACCCTGCTCATAGCCACCACCGCCGCCACGTCGATCGTTGCGGCCAGGCTGGGTCGATTGGAAGAAGGTATAGAGCCGGTCGCGAACATCCTGCTGGTAATGCCGGCGCACATTCTCGTCAGCGATCACGGTGACGATCTGCTTCAGCCGCGCCTCGAGTTCGGCTCGTTTTTCCGGCGTATCGAAACCGCCACCGCCCACTTCGCGCATCCAGACCATTTCGGCCAGCGGCCGGGCCTCGGCCATCACCCGGTCGAAGGGTGCGCGCCCGTCGCGCTTGACCAAGTCGTCGGGGTCCTTGCCGTCGGGCAGCATGGCAAAACGCAGCGACTGGCCGGGTTTGATATGCGGCAGCGCCAGATCGACGGCGCGAAACGCCGCCCGCTGCCCGGCGCCATCGCCATCGAAACACAGCACCGGCACCGGCGTCGTCTTCCACATCAGCTGCAACTGGCTGTCGGTCAAAGCCGTGCCCAGCGGCGCCACAGCATTTTCGATACCGGCCTGATAAAGCGCGATGACATCCATATAGCCTTCGACGGCAATCAGCGTCTCGGCCCCACCTGCCCCCTGCATCGACCGGCGTGCGCGCGAGAAATTGTACAGCACGTTGCCCTTGTGGAAGAGCTCGGTCTCATTCGAGTTCAGATATTTGGCCATTGCGTCCGGCGACATGGCGCGGCCGCCAAAAGCGATCACCTTGTCGCGCGACGACAGGATCGGGAACATGATGCGATCGCGGAACCGGTCATAGGACACCGGAATGTCGGATCCGTGCACGACAAGGCCACATGCCTCGATCTGCTCCTTCGGCACGCCCTTGCCCGACAGATATTCCTTGAGCGCATTGCGGCTCTCCGGCGCGTAGCCGAGCCGGAAGGTCTCGATTGTCTTGCCCGACAGGCCACGCTCGCGCAGATAGGCGCGTGCCCGGGCGCCGCTCGCCGTCTGCAATTGGTCCTGAAAGAACTGCGTCGCCAGTTCCATCACATCCTGGAGCGTCGTGCGCTCCTTCTCGCGCCGCTCCGCCTGCAGATCAGGCTGCGGCATGGCAATGCCCGCCATGTCGGCGATCTGTTGCACCGCTTCGGGAAAGCTCAAGCCCTCCATCTCGGTCATGAAACGGAAATGGTCGCCCGATACGCCGCAACCGAAGCAGTGGTAACGCCCCTTGCGATCCTCGCAGTGGAAGCTCGGGCTCTTCTCGCCATGGAACGGGCAGCAGGCCCAATAGTCACCCTTGGGTGCATTGGTCTTCTTGCGATCCCAGGTCACACGGCGGCCGATCACGGCCGAAATCGGCACGCGGTCACGGATCTCGTCGAGAAAGTCGTTGGAAAAGCGCATAATTGTTCCTGCTGGCTGAGTTTCATATAGGCGCGCTCTCGACCCAACGCCACGCCTTTCGCGCATGATGCCCGCTATTCACAGCCATTGACGAAAATGACAGGTGTATATACAATACACCCGAAGCGATTGCGAGCGGAACGGCACATGCAAAGCCTGGATGACGTGCCTATTGAGGAATGGGACTTCGAATGGGATGAAGACAAGCGGCGCTCCAACATCCGCAAGCATGGACTCGACTTCGAGGACGCCATGCTGGCATTGTCCGGCCCGCGGCTCGAACATCCATCACCGAAAGCGGGCGAACATCGGATAGTTGCAGTCTGCCCATTGACCGGCAAACTGATCGCAGTGGTCTACATGATGAGAGGACGCGTATGCCGGATCATTTCCGTACGCGCGGCAGGAACCAATGAGCGAAGAAAATATCACGCGCATTACTCTACATGAGCTTCTCGAAAAGCGCGCACGAGGAGAAAAAAGCCTGACCGACTGGGCTCGGGTCAACGCATTGACCGACGAGGACATCGAACGCGCCATGCACGACGATCCCGACTGGCAGGATTTCATCGACATCGACTGGTCAAAGGCCGTGATGGTCATCCCGCAGAAGAAGAAGGCGATCTCCATTCGTCTGGACGAAGACATTATCGACTTCTTTCAGCAGACCGGCAAAGGCTACCAGACCCGCATCAACGCCGTGCTGCGACATTTCATCAGCGAGCAGAAGCGCTCCAAGGGCTGAAATACGGGGCCAGAAATGCAAAACGCCGCCCGAAAGCGACGTCTCACAATCATAAATCGAAGCTTAAAGCCTACTTGAGCAGGTCCTTGACCAGGCCCGAAGCCTTGGCAAAGTCCATCTGACCCGGATAGCGGTCTTTCAGCGTGTTCATGCACTTGCCCATGTCGCGCAGACCCTGGGCACCGGTTTCGGTGATGACGGAGGCGCACAGTTCACGCACCTTCTCTTCCGAGATTTGCTCGGGCATGAAGGACCGGATGATCTCGATTTCCTCAAGTTCCTGGGCAGCCAGTTCCGGCCGCGCGTTCTCGGCATAGATCCTGGCCGATTCGTCGCGCTGCTTGATCATCTTCATCAGGATCTGCATGATCTCGTCGTCGCTGACCGGATCCTTGCCGAGACCACGGTTAGCAATGTCCCGGTCCTTGATCGCCGTCTGGATTAGACGCACGGTCGAGGTGCGGCGAACGTCCTTCGCCTTCAGGGACTCTTTCATCGTATTGGCGAGTATATCGCGTATCATTTTTTTCTCCGCGGAAAAGCCGGTGCGGACGGTGTCAAATTGTGGCTTTTCCTTGTTCTCTGAGCCGTTTCATAGCCAGACATCTTAAGCAGTGCAAACAAATTGCACAAACCCTTGAAATGGCTTGGGAGAAATCCGCAAGCCTTCAAACTCAAGAATTGACCTGACGGATCGATCCGTCTATTGCTCGGCACCTGCACGAAATTGTCATCAGGGCCGAACACGCGCGACTTCGCGCGCCCTCGATCTGCAACATAGATGGCCCTTGGGAGCCGCCCTGACAAGTGGGCTGGCGCGAGGGCGAACAAGGAACGACCATGACCGCAACAGCCCCCTGGACCACCCGCAAGCCGACCGCCCTCCTCGTTCTTGCCGACGGGACTGTCATCGAAGGTCACGGCATCGGCGCAACCGGCAAGGTCCAGGCCGAGGTCTGTTTCAACACGGCGTTGACCGGTTATCAGGAAATCCTCACCGACCCGTCCTATCTCGGCCAGATCGTCACCTTCACCTTCCCGCATATCGGCAATGTCGGCACGAATGAGGAAGACATCGAAGACCTGACGCCGGCTGCCCGTCACGGCGCCGTAGGCACGATCTTCAAGGCAGACATCACCGAGCCATCCAACTACCGCGCCGCCTCCCATCTCGATGGCTGGCTGAAAGCCCGCGGCATCATTGGCCTTTCCGGCGTCGACACCCGCGCACTGACCGCCTGGATCCGCGAGAATGGCGCACCCAATGCCGTCATCGCCCATGACCCGAACGGTGTCTTCGACATCGAGGCGCTGAAGGCCGAGGCCAAGGCCTGGAGCGGTCTCGAAGGTCTCGACCTCGCCAAGGTCGCCACCTCCGGCCAGTCGTCGGTCTGGAGCGAGAAGGACTGGTCCTGGGAAAACGGCCACACCACGCTCGGCGAAACCGAAGCCAAGTACCATATCGTCTGCGTCGACTTCGGCGTGAAGCGCAACATCCTGCGCCTGTTTGCCGGTCTGGATTGCAAGGTCACGGTCGTGCCGGCCTCGACCTCGGCTGAGGATATTCTCGCACTGAACCCAGATGGCATCTTCCTGTCCAACGGCCCTGGCGACCCGGCCGCGACTGGCGAATATGCGGTTCCGGTCATCCAGAACCTGGTCAAGAGCGAAAAGCCGCTGTTCGGCATCTGCCTCGGCCACCAGATGCTCGGCCTGGCACTTGGCGGCACCACCGAGAAGATGCACCAGGGCCATCATGGCGCCAACCATCCGGTCAAGGATTTCACCACCGGCAAGGTCGAGATCGTCTCGATGAACCACGGCTTCGCGGTCGACTCGAAGTCGCTGCCGGAGAGCGTTGAAGAGACTCACGTTTCCTTGTTCGACGGCACCAATTGCGGTCTGCGCCTCAAGGGCAAGCCGGTGTTTTCGGTCCAGCATCACCCGGAAGCATCGCCCGGGCCGCAGGACAGCCACTACCTGTTCCGCCGCTTCATCAACATGGTACGCGAGAACAAGGGCGAGCCGGCATTGGCCGAGCGCTGAGCCCAACCCCAGCGACGCTTTACAAGTAGACTATCAATCGGCCCGGATCAGATCCGGGCCGTTGTCATTTCGTGTCGAACCCTGTGAAGGAAGCGTGCGCACAGCAGCACGGACGAACTCGATAGCCCGACCAGAAAGCCGATCCAGATGCCGATCCCGCCGAGACCGAGCGGGAAGGCCAGGATCCAGGCGAGCAGGAAGCCGACCGGCCAATAGGAGATCAGCGCCAGGATCATCGGCACACGCGCATCTTTCAGGCCGCGTAGCAGACCGCTGGCAACCGCCTGAACGCCGTCGACCAGCTGGAAGATCCCGGCAATCGCGATCAGTGGTCCGGCGTAGCTGAGAACCGCCGCAGCGTCCGCCGTGCTCTTGTTGATGAACGCGCCGCCGAGCAGGTTCGGTATCGCCATGAACAGGATGCCTCCGGCAAGCGAGATGATGCTGGCGAGCAGCATGACGGCAACGGCTGCTCGAATAAGCTCCGGATAGTTGCCGCGGCCATGCGCTAGGCCAACGCGCACCGTTGCAGCCTGAGACAGCCCGAGCGGGATCATAAAGGCGATCGATGCAAGCTGGAGGGCGATGCCGTGGGCCGCAAGTTCGATAGTGCCGATACGGCCCATCAACAGCGATGCAGCGGTGAACAGGCTGACTTCGGCGAGAATGGTGACGCTGATCGGCATGCCGAGCATCAAGACCTCACGGAAAGCATGCCAGTCCGGCCGCCAGAAACGAACGAAAAGCTCATAGGCGCGCGTTTCAGGCCGGGTCTGGATATAGCCAACCATGAACACGAAGCTCGACACATGCACGATCACCGCGACAATGGCAGCGCCCGTCATGCCGAGCGCCGGAAGGCCGAAATGGCCAAGCACCAGGCCGTAGGCGAGGATCGCGTTCATCGCCAGCATCACTAGCGTGACATAGAGAATGATGCCTGCCCTGCCCGTCGCGCTGACCAGGGCGCGCAAAACGGCAAACAGCAGCGCCGGCAACAGGCCGAGCTGGATGATCTGCACGTAATTGGCCGCCAGCGATGCGACCTCCGGCTTCTGGCCGAGAGCTAGAAGGATGGCCTCCGCATTATAGAAAAGCGGCGCGGTCAGCAGCGTGTAGAGGATCGATACCCACATACCCATGCGGATCGACCGGCGCACAGAAACGACATCCCCGCGGCCATAGGCCTGCGCCACCATCGGCACGACCGCGATCGAAAACCCGGAGCCGAAAACGAAGATCGTGAAGAAGAACTGGCCGGCAAGCACCATGGCCGCCAGAGCCTGGGCGCCGAGCTGGCCGACAATCACCACATCCGTCGTGTGAATGGCCAACTGCGCCAGCTGCGCTCCGATCAACGGAATCCCAAGCGCAAATGTCGCGCGGAAATGCGACTTCCAACTACCGGCGGCATCATGGGCGGCAAGGGATCGGACAAACTGTTGCATGGCACATTTCCAAGACGAAAAAAGCCGCTTCCAGTTTTGGCTGGCGAGCGGCGGTCAGGATTGAATAATTGATCAAAATTTAGACTGCAAGCCTAAAAATAGATCAAGAAATATTATTGGTCAGATGATCAATCTGATTGATGCCTCCAGGCGCCGACCCGTGACGGGCAATCTTCCAACGACCCCACTGCCCCCCACAAAACCAGTCGGTCCAGAGTTCACGAACCCGTGATATTTTAACTTGACTCTTTTTATCCTGTTTGAATAGGTTCACCCCGGCAGCGGGGACGGGAGGCCGGTCGCTGACACATGGTCAGATGAGGGAATGAAATGTTGGTGGGACAGGCAGGGTTGCGCGGGTTCGCAAGACAATTGGTCGCGAGCAGCGCGTTGATATCGGTTTCGCTGGGAAATGCAGGCATTGCCGGGGCACAGGACAGCGTCACGGAAGAAGCAACACAGCTGCAAACAATCGTCGTCGATGGAAAAACGAAACGTCCGGTCGGCCCAGACGCAACCATTGTCGCCAACAGCTCGGCGACCGGCACCAAGACCGATACGCCGATCCTTGACGTTCCCGCCTCTGTCTCGGTCATCACCCAGAATGAACTCGCGCTGCGCCATGTCGATAGCCTGCAGCAGGCGGTCGGCTATACATCCAGCGTCTTCGCCGATGAATTCGGCAGCGATGACCGCTATGACTACATTCGTATCCGTGGTTTCGACCAAACGACCCTTGGGACCTATCGCGACGGATTGGCGGCGCGGATTCCGGCATGGTTCACGGCCAGCCGTCTCGAGCCTTATGGGCTTCAGCGCGTCGAGGTCCTGAAGGGATCGACATCGACCCTCTTCGGCCTCAACGGCCCCGGCGGCCTGGTCAATGCGATCACCAAACGTCCGCAGGACGAAAAGCATAGCGAGGCCTATACGTCGTATGGCGACGGCACCAAAGAAGTCGGTTCGGATTTCGGTGGGCCGCTCGATGCCGACGGGATCTGGAGCTACCGGCTGACCGCGCTTGTCAAGGAAGGTGACCTCGGTTGGGACCATTCCAACGACGACCGGATCTATGTCGCACCGGCGCTGACCATCAAGCCGCAGGAAGGCACCTCGCTCACGATCCTGACCGACTATTACAAGCGCGATGGGACCGGTGCGCGGGGGTTCCCGACAGGTGCCGATATCGACATCGACACATTTCTCGGCGAGCCGGACTTCAACCGTTTCGACACGGAACAGACCGATATCGGCTACCAGTTCGAACACGAGTTCAACGAGAACCTGACGTTTCGTTCCAACGCCCGATACACCCATTTGAGCCTCGACTATGCCGAGGTCTATGGTTCGACACTTGACCCTGCAGATGATCGCACAGCATTTTCAGTCGACGGCATGTCCAATCGTTATGCCTTCGACAACCAGTTGCAGTTCGATACCGCCTGGAATGGGATCGACAGCAAGACGCTTGTCGGCGTCGATTACACCGACGACAACACCCGTGAAGAAATCCTCTACGGCACGGCGACCGGCATTGATATCAACAACCCGACCTATTGCGGCCTCTCTTGCATCGACACCGGCTCCGATCCTTGGGTCGACTGGAAAGTCAGACAAAAGGCGCTGGGTATCTATGCCCAGGAGCAACTGACCTTCGACGACCGCTGGATCGTCACCCTCGGCGGGCGCTGGGATCATGTGAACACCGTTGCAGACTATTTGAACACGGGCTTGCAAGACGACGACACCGCATCCGCCTTCACCAAGCGGGCCGGCCTGACCTACAAATTCACCCCGGATTTCGCCGCCTATGCCAACTATTCGGATAGCTTCCAGCCGCTGGTCACGCCGACCGGCAACGGATATGCGGTCGAAGGTTCGCTGAAGCCCCAAAAGGGCGAGCAGTATGAAGTGGGCATCAAATACAGACCGGAAGGTTTTGATGGCCTGTTCACCGCCGCATTTTTCGACCTGACACAGACCAATGTGCCGAGCAATGTCAGCCCGACCGTACAGCGGCAGATCGGCGAGGTAGGCGTCCGTGGCCTCGAACTCGAGGGCAAGGCTGCCATTGCAGACAACCTCAATTTGACGCTGGCCTATTCCTACTGGGATGCGGAGATCCTTGACGCCGGATCGACCAGCGGCAATATCGGCAATCGGCCGCAGCGCGTTCCGCGCCACCTGGCATCGGCCTGGCTCGACTATACGTTCCTGGGCGACGGCGACCGCGGCGACCTGACCGTCGGCGGCGGCGTGCGTTACATCGGCCAGTCCTATGGCGATGATGCCAATACGGTTTCGGTCGGCGGCTATGCGCTTGTCGATGCGGTCGTATCCTACAAGGTGACGAAGGATCTGACGCTTGCGGTCAATGCCACCAACCTGTTCGATCGCGAATATGTCTCGTCGTCCTACTATGGAACGCAATATTACGGCGACCGGCGCAAGGTCGTCGGCACGCTCAAATACACGTGGTGATGTGAAGGGCAGCCAGCAAAAACGCAGCGAATGCCCGGAGGCCATCGGCGTGGCCGCCAAACGCAAAAGACGTGCACACCCGGAACGTGGTGAAATCCGTGGCGTGCCGGGAACGCCCACAGGTTTCGATGGGACGGGAGACGATCGGCTCTTCCGTTCCGACAGCCACCGCGTTTAATGTGCGGCACGATTTCTTCTGCGGGATGGTATATTCATGTTCGAACTTGTTTGGCGCGGCGTCATCATCGGGATCGGTGCAACGATGTTGATGGATCTCTGGGCCATTGCCCTTTATCGCCTGTTTGGTCAATCAAAGGCCAATTGGGCACCGGTCGGCCGGTGGTTCTGGCACCTGCAGTATGGCAAAGTGTTCCATGACAGCATTGCCGACGCCACGCCTTACAAACATGAACTGGCTCTCGGCTGGATCAGCCATTATGCCGTTGGCATCCTGTATGGCATCGTCCTCGCACTTTTGGCAGGCGCCGCATGGTTTACCGCGCCGACGTTCCTGCCCGCCTGGATCCTCGGCATTCTGACCGTCGGTGCCGGCTGGTTTCTGCTCCAGCCGGGCCTTGGAATCGGCTGGGCGGCATCAAAGACGCCCAACCCGACAAAGGTGCGCGCACTCAATCTGGCGGCGCACACGGTTTTTGCCCTCGGTCTTTGGGGCACCGCGCTGCTCATCCGCTGAAATCGGTTACCGCGTCGGGGGAGTTCACGCCCATCAACCGGGCGTGAACAAGGCGCCTCAGATATTGCCCGAGAACGTGTCGCAGGATCCGACATCGCCGCTGTCGTAGCCGCGTTTGAACCACGTCATCCGCTGGGCAGAGGTGCCATGATTGAAGGCGTCAGGCACGACATATCCCTGGCTGCGCTTCTGCAGCGTATCGTCGCCGATCTGCTGGGCGGCATTCAGTGCCTCTTCGAGATCACCATTCGAAAGCAGGCCTTCCTTGTCGGCGCTCTTCGCCCAGATCCCGGCATAACAATCCGCCTGCAACTCGACGCGGACCGACATCTGGTTGGCTTCGCGCTCACCCATCGCCTGACGCTGGCGGTTGAATTCCGGCAACACACCCGTCAGGTTCTGGACATGATGACCAACTTCGTGAGCGATTACATAGGCTTGGGCAAAGTCGCCCGCCGCATCGAACTGCTGCTCAAGCTGGCGGAAGAAGGACGTGTCGAGATAGACCTTCTTGTCACCCGGGCAGTAGAATGGTCCCGTCGCCGATGACGCTTGCCCGCAGGGCGAACTGGTTCCGCCATCGAACAGGACCATGGTCGGCTTCTGATAGGTCGCGCCGGACGCCTTGAATATCTCGTCCCAAGTGGTTTCCGTCTCGGCAAGCACGGTCCGGACGAAGGCCGTCATCTCGTCATTGGCGGGGCCGGACGGCGCTTGGCCGACCTGCTGTTCATAGCCGGATCCCGAGCCGGACACATTGCCCTCGCCCAGGACCTGCAGCATGTCGATGCCCATGGCCTTGAGAATGAAATAGATCACCACAAGAAAGATGATCGTGCCGATGCTCAAGCCACCGCCGCGACGACCGCCCATTGGGATCTGGATGCCCGATCGACCGAAGGGGTTACGCCCCATCCCGCCGCCGGAAGAGTTGCCGCGGCGATCCTCGATATTGTCCGATTGACGTCGGCCCTTCCATTCCATGCTTGTCCCCTCCGCGGCTGCAATTCGCCTGCTCAACGTCACATTAGGATAAAGCGTTCCATCACGCCATTGCGGTTTAGCTTTTCGCGTAGCGATATTCACCGCCGCGCTGCAGGGCATGCTGGTAGGCAGGCCGGGCCCGGATCGCTTCCATCCATTGCCTGAGCACTGTGGTGTCTCGTTCGTGCCCGATCGCCGACATGGCACCTTCGACCGGAAAACTCATGGCGATATCGGCTGCCGAGAACTGCCGGCCGGCAAACCAGCCGTCTCTGGCAAGTTCCGACGTCCACAGCGCCAGATGATCGGCGACTTGCGGATCGATCAGCTTGCGGCGCACCCCGTCCGAAATCATTCTGGCCACCGGCCTGATAAAGAATGGCACCTGGCCTGGAATGCGGGCGAAGATCAGTTTCATCACCAAAAGCGGCATTGCCGAGCCTTCGGCATAATGCATCCAGTAGCGATAGCGTAGCTGCTCGTCCGTGCCTGCGGGCGGATGCAGTGTCTTCCCGCCAAAGGTCTCGATCAGGTAGTCCATGATCGCACCGCTCTCGGCGACCACTCTGCCATCGTCGACGATCACCGGCGATTTTCCGAGCGGATGTATTGCCTTGAGGCTGTCGGGCGCTCGATAGTCCGATGTCCGCTTGTAGGTTTTCACATCGTATGCAAGGCCCAGTTCTTCCAACAGCCAAAGAATGCGATGCGCGCGGGAATTGTCGAGATAGTGAACGGTGATCATCAATTATTTCCGGTTTCATCTGTCCGCTCGCTATTTAGGGCCCACAGCGCCAAGGTCGAACAATTTTCTCCGCACACGTCCCGTCCGGTATCGAGGCGCTGTGATGGCGCTGGCCCGCTGCGGGCACGCGTGCCACAATCGCGCCAACGAGACTGAATCACTTTGGGAGGAGTGACCTATGAAGGCCATGCGACTGGAGGGCGTCGGCCAGCTTTTCGTCTGCGATATCGACAAGCCGATCCCCGGACCGGATGACCTTCTGGTCAGGGTCGAGGCCTGCGGCGTCTGCGGTACCGACCGGCATCTCTTCCATGGTGAATTCCCCTCGACCCCGCCCGTTACCCTTGGCCACGAATTCAGCGGCATCGTCGAAGCCATGGGAACGTCGGTGACGGGATTTTCCGTCGGCGACCGCATCACCGGCGATCCCAACATCGCCTGCGGCCGTTGCCCGCAATGCACCGCCGGACGCATCAACCTCTGCCGCAACCTGCAGGCCATCGGCATTCACCGCGACGGCGGCTTTGCCGACTACGTCCTGGTTCCCCAAAAACAGGCGTTTCTCCTGCCAGCTGGTCTCGACCCGCTGCACGGTGCCTTCTGCGAGCCACTCGCCTGCTGCCTGCACGGTATCGACATTGCCGGGATCAGGGCCGGCTCATCCGTCGTCGTGCTCGGCGGCGGCGTCATCGGCCTGTTGACCCTACAACTCGCCCGCCTCGCCGGCGCAACCACGGTGATCCTTTCCACCCGGCAGGCATCGCGCCGCGCGCTTGCCGAGGAAATCGGCGCCACCGCAAGCGTCGATCCGACGACGGACGATATCATCGATCAGATAGCCGGCGCGAACGGCCTGATGCCCGGCGGTGTCGATGTCGTCATCGAATGTGCCGGGGTCGCCGAAACCGTCCAGCAATCGTTCCGCCTGGCAAAAGCCGGCGGCACCGTTGTCATCCTCGGCGTCATGCCTCAGGGCGCAAAGGTCGAAATCGAACCTTTCGACATCCTGTTTCGGGAGCTCAAGGTGCTCGGTTCCTTCATCAACCCCTTCGTCCATCGCCGCGCCGCCGATCTCGTCGCATCGGGCGCCATTGAAATCGACAGGCTGATCTCGCGAAAGGTATCGCTCGAAGACGCTGTCGACGTCGTTTCCCAGCCGCCGGCAGCTGGCGAGGTCAAGGTCCTGATCGTGCCGGGGCTGACTACCGGTTAGTGGCGCTCAGGCGGAAGACGTCTTCGGTGCAAACACCAGCAATTCCTCGAAATGGTTCATGTCGTCGAAAATGCAGAAGGCCGGCGGTTTGAGTTCGATCACCGGCACCTGGTCTGCAATCTCGTGGACGATGTCTTCAAGGAAAGGCTGCCAGCGCAGAATTTCCTGATCGTCGAACCGCTCCATCAGATAGGCAAAGGTAATATGAAACTCGTAGGTTTCGTGATCCGGATGACGATAACCGAGCAGGTCGGCAAGACGATTCCGCCATTCCTTCAGCGCCATCCGGTCTTCGCCTGTCACGCCACTCAGTATCAATCCGTTCGGGGTTGCCCTCGTCACCTCGACATCAAACGCGACGCAAGGTTCGAAGCCCACCAGCCTGTCGAGAAAAATCGCCGTCATGTCTTCGATCGGCGTATCAAGCGGCACATCATTGGGCCAGAATGGCAGGCTTCTTTGATATTCGATAATCCCCTGAAACAGGGTCATGTGGAGGCTGGAGATCGGCGTAAATGCCAAAAGCCGCGCTTCAGGCATTCCAAGATAGCGGTCTCGTGCCGCAACAATCGCTGCTTCGGTTTCCGATCCGACTGGCAAATGGCAAACCACGGTATTGCCCGGCTCGGGCAGAAATGTCCCGGACGCGTTGTAGCGGGTTCCGAGATGCCGGATGGCGCCCGGCGCGTAAAATTTTGAGAAGGCATGGAGGCGCGGTGCAAGTTTTTCAATCGACATCTTAACATCCTAGGGACACGGAAGCCTGCCCTATCTCCGGGCCAAGAAACCTGTGTGACAGCCCACCGTTACGAGACCGAACCACAGGCGAAATTCGCACTCCCCAACTTTCCTGCTAAGCCTTCATTTATGGGGTTCCGCTCGGCAAAAACTTTCCCTATAAGCCGCTTCTAGCCTGAAAAGACCATCTATCTGCGCCCGGCCGGTGAGCTCATCACCTTGGCCGGTTTTTCGCGCAGGTCACAGAACGGATAGAGCCATGCCCAAGCGCCAAGATATCAAGTCCATCCTCATCATCGGCGCTGGTCCGATTGTCATTGGCCAGGCATGCGAATTCGACTACTCCGGCACCCAGGCCGTCAAGGCGCTGAAGGAAGAGGGTTACCGGGTCATCCTGGTCAACTCCAACCCGGCGACCATCATGACCGATCCGGGCCTCGCCGACGCGACCTACGTCGAGCCGATCACGCCGGAAGTTGTTGCCAAGATCATCGCCAAGGAACGCCCCGATGCGCTGCTGCCGACCATGGGCGGCCAGACAGCGCTGAACACTGCACTCTCGCTGAAGCGCATGGGCGTGCTCGACCGCTACAATGTCGAGATGATCGGCGCCAAGCCCGCCGCGATCGACATGGCCGAAGACCGCGCCCTCTTCCGTGAAGCGATGACCCGCATCGGCCTCGAAACGCCCAAGTCGATGCTGGCCAATGCCACAGAGATCAAGGACGCCGACCGCAAGACCCATGAGACCGAGCGCAACAAGGTCAAGGCCGAGCTTTCCGGCGCCGACCTCGACAAGGCGCTGGACGAGCTGGAAAACCAGTGGAACCTCGGCGAGACCGATCGCAAGCAGCGTTACATGAGCCACGCCATGGCGATCGCTGCCCAGGCACTCGACGTCGTCGGCCTGCCCGCCATCATCCGCCCGTCGTTTACCATGGGCGGCACCGGCGGCGGTATCGCCTACAACCGCTCGGAATTCTACGAGATCATCAATTCCGGCCTGGACGCCTCGCCGACCACAGAAGTGCTGATCGAAGAATCGGTTCTCGGCTGGAAGGAATATGAAATGGAGGTCGTCCGCGACAAGGCGGACAACTGCATCATCATCTGCTCGATCGAGAACATCGACCCGATGGGCGTGCACACGGGCGATTCGATCACGGTTGCGCCAGCGCTGACCCTGACGGACAAAGAATACCAGATCATGCGCAACGCCTCGATCGCGGTCCTGCGCGAGATCGGCGTTGAGACCGGCGGCTCGAACGTGCAGTTCGCCGTCAACCCGGCCGACGGTCGCCTGGTGGTGATTGAAATGAACCCGCGCGTCTCGCGTTCTTCCGCTTTGGCATCGAAGGCGACCGGCTTCCCGATCGCCAGGGTCGCCGCCAAACTTGCCGTCGGCTACACGCTCGACGAACTGGAAAATGACATTACCGGCGGCGCGACGCCTGCATCTTTCGAACCGTCGATCGACTATGTCGTCACCAAGATCCCGCGTTTTGCTTTTGAAAAATTCCCGGGTGCGTCTCCGGTCCTGACCACCGCGATGAAGTCCGTCGGCGAAGTCATGGCGATCGGCCGTACCTTCGCCGAATCGCTGCAGAAAGCCCTGCGTGGTCTCGAAACCGGCCTGACCGGTCTCGACGAGATCGAAATTCCCGGCGTCGATGCCAATGGCACAAGTGGCGACGACAAGAACGCCATCCGCGCCGCCATCGGCACGCCGACACCGGACCGCCTGCGCATGGTCGCCCAGGCCCTGCGTTTCGGCATGAGCGAAAAAGAGGTTCATGACGGCTCCAAGATCGATCCGTGGTTCATCGCCCAGTTCAAGGCGATCATCGATATGGAAGCCCGGGTTCGCGAACATGGCCTGCCGGATGACGCCGAGAACCTGCGCAGCTTGAAAGCCATGGGCTTCTCCGACGCCCGCCTTGCCTCGCTCTCCGGCAAGCGTCCGAAGGAAGTCGCCGAACTCCGCAACGGCCTGAACGTCCGTCCCGTGTTCAAGCGCATCGATACCTGCGCGGCCGAATTCGCCTCGCCGACCGCTTACATGTACTCGACCTATGAAACGCCCTTCGTCGGCGAACTGCGCTCGGAAGCCCAGGTCTCCGACCGCAAGAAGGTCGTCATCCTCGGCGGCGGTCCGAACCGCATCGGCCAGGGCATCGAGTTCGACTACTGCTGCTGCCATGCCGCCTTCGCCCTGAAGGATGCCGGCTTTGAAGCGATCATGATCAATTGCAACCCGGAAACGGTTTCGACCGACTACGACACCTCGGACCGCCTCTATTTCGAGCCGCTGACGGCCGAAGACGTGATCGAAATCCTGCGCGCCGAGCAGGAAAAGGGTGAAGTGGTCGGCGTCATCGTGCAGTTCGGCGGCCAGACCCCGCTGAAGCTTGCCGAAGCGCTGGAGAAGAACGGCATCCCGATCCTCGGCACGGCGCCGGACATGATCGACCTCGCCGAAGACCGCGATCGCTTCCAGAAGCTCCTGATGAAGCTCGACCTCAACCAGCCGAACAACGGCATCGCCTATTCGGTCGAGCAGGCACGCCTGGTCGCCACCGAAATCGGCTTCCCGCTGGTCGTGCGCCCGTCCTACGTGCTCGGCGGCCGCGCCATGCAGATCATTCACAATGAGAGCATGCTGCAGTCCTACCTGCTCGACACAGTGCCCGGCCTCGTTCCCGAGGACATCAAGCAGCGCTACCCGAACGACAAGACCGGCCAGATCAACACCCTGCTCGGCAAGAACCCGCTTCTGTTCGACAGCTACCTGACCAATGCCATCGAAGTCGATGTCGACGCGCTCTGCGACGGCGAGAACGTCTTCGTCTCCGGCATCATGGAGCATATCGAGGAAGCCGGCATCCATTCGGGTGACTCGGCCTGCTCTCTCCCCTCGCGCTCGCTCTCCAAGGCTACGCTCGACGAACTGGAGCGCCAGACGGCCGCCATGGCCAAGGCGCTCAATGTCGGCGGCCTGATGAACGTCCAGTATGCGATCAAGGACGACGTGATCTACGTGCTCGAAGTCAACCCGCGCGCCTCGCGCACCGTGCCCTTCGTCGCCAAGACGATCGGCGCGCCGATCGCCAAGATCGCCGCCCGCATCATGACCGGCGAAAAGCTCGATGCTGCGATTGCCGCCTACGGCGAAAAGCCCGACCCGCGCAACCTGAAGCATATTGCTGTCAAGGAAGCCGTCTTCCCGTTTGCCCGTTTTCCCGGCGTCGACACGCTGCTCGGACCGGAAATGCGCTCGACCGGCGAAGTCATCGGCCTCGACACGGATTTTGCGCTCGCCTTCGCCAAGAGCCAGCTCGGCGCCAGCGTCGAACTGCCGCGTGACGGCACGGTTTTCGTCTCCGTCCGTGACGAGGACAAGGTCCGCGTGCTGCCGGCCATCCTGATCCTCACCCAGATCGGCTTCAAGGTCATGGCAACCGGCGGCACCCAGCGCTTCCTCGCCGAAAACGACATTCCGGCGATCAAGATCAACAAGGTGCTCGAAGGCCGTCCGCATATCGAGGACGCCATCCGCAACCGTCAGGTCCAGCTGGTCATCAACACGACCGACGGCAACAAGGCGATCTCGGACTCCAAGTCGCTGCGCCGTGCGGCCCTGATGCAGAAGGTGCCCTACTACACGACCATGGCCGGCGCCCTCGCCGCCGCCGAAGCCATCCGGGCGCTGAAGGGCGGCCAGCTCGAGGTTCGTCCGCTACAGAGCTATTTCTGATCGGATTCCGGGAGCGCTCGCTCCTGGCATCACAAGCAACGAAACGGGCATTTGCCCGTTTCCGCATTTCGGATAACAATGATCGCCATGGCTGGCGATGGACCCGAACCGGTTTCGACGGCGCCTACCGTCGATTCTCGGCCGCAGGACATGGATCTGTTTGGCTACGAACGCGGTCCTGACGCGCCGATCCGGGCAACCGCAAGGGCAATAGACGCGGCAGCGGGCGCACGTAGCGTCATTCTCGTCGAAGGCATCAGCGACCAGATTGCTCTCGAAACGACGGCCCTGCGACTCGGTCTCGATCTGGTGTCGCGACGCATTGTCGTCGTTCCCGTCGGCGGCATCGCTTCAATGAGCCGTTACCTTTCCCATTTCCTGGCCAGCGAGGCGAAGCCGCTGATCAGTGGCCTGTTTGACGGCGCAGAGGCGCCGCTCTTGCTGAGAGCCGTTCAGCGTGCCGACCAGGCGCAGTGGTCGAACGCGACCGACCTCAGGCAACTCGGCTTCTTCCTGTGCGATCGCGACCTCGAGGACGAACTTCTCCGTGCCGTCAGCAGACAAGCCGTTGAAGCGATCCTGAACGAGCAGGGAGACCAGCGGGCGTTCCAGACGCTCCAACGTCAGGACGCGTGGCGAGACAGCCCGTTTCACGATCAACTTCGGCGTTTCCTCGCGGCTGGAGCCGGACGAAAGCTGCGCTACGCAAGGCACTTGGCCCTCGCGATCACCGCGGACCACACGCCTGCCCCCTTGTTCAACGTCCTATCCCGGGCAGCATCCAGCGTCGAATGACCAGAACAGGTCTCTTGACGTTCCCCATCGCGACCGCTATTGAACCCATAGGTTAATTAACCGATCGGCTAACTATGAGCAACGATCCACTATCCATTACACTCTCGGCGCTCGCCGACCCGACCCGTCGGGCGATCCTGGCACGTCTGTCCAAGGGCGAGGCGACGGTCAACGAACTGGCCGCCCCCTTCGACATCAGCCTGCCGGCGGTTTCCAAGCATCTGAAGGTGCTGGAACGCGCCCGGCTGATCTCGCGCGGACGCAGCGCCCAATGGCGCCCCTGCCGGATTGAACCGGAACCCTTGAAGACCGTCGACGGCTGGCTCGGAGACTATCGCACGCTTTGGGAACACCGCCTCAACCGGCTCGAGGACTATATCGCGACACTTGAGACCGAGGCGAAGAACACGGAGGACACAAATGACCGATAAGATGGAAATCCTCAACGACCGTCTGTTTGCCGTCGACCCCGCAACCCTGTTCGAGGCGTTTGCCGATCCGCACAAGCTGAAGCACTGGTGGGGGCCACATGATTTCACCAATCGCATCGACGAATTCGATTTTCGCGAAGGCGGAAGCTGGCGCATCACCATGAGCGCCGCAAACGGCACCGATTTCGACAACCATTCGACCTTCCAGGAAATCATCCCCGACAGGCATATTGCCTTCCTGCATCACGAACCGATGCACATCTACACGATGGAAATGCGCTTCGAGCCTGAAGACAAAGGCACCAGACTCCATTGGCGCATGCTGTTCGATGCGACCGCGGAAAATCTGGCACTGCAGAAATACATCGCTGCGGCCAACGAGCAGAATTTCGACCGGCTGCAAGCTGTTCTCGACCTGACGGCAGGAGACCGCTGACATGAAAACGCACTATGATCCCGCCAAGATTCTCCAGGTTGATCGCCTCGTCGGGGCGCCGATCGACCTCGTGTTCAAGATGTTTACCGATGCCGGCCATCTCGACCAATGGTGGGGTCCAGACGGCTTCCGCAACGAAACTCATGAGATGGATTTCTCCGTTGGCGGGCTTTGGCGCTATACGATGCATGGGCCGGACGGCAAGGATTGGCCCAACTGGATCCGCTATCAGGATATCAGCCCACCAACGCGCATTGCCTATGCCCATGGCGGAGAAGCCGGCGAGCCAGCGCATTTCGACGGCGTCATCACCTTGCAGACGGAGGGCGACAAGACCCGGGTCACGATCACCTTGATCTTCCCGACCACACAAGCCCGCGACGCGACAATCGAGTTCGGTGCCGTTGATGGCGGAAAACAGACTTTGGCGCGAATGGATGCTTATGTCTGTGGGCTGACGACGCCCGGTTAGACCACGCCGGCAAGTGCAATCGGGATTTGCACTTGCCATTTCTGGTAATTCGCGAAAATCTCGGCCGGTTTCCGGGAGTAAGAGATGCTGGATCAAAACGTGATGCCTGAGCGGGCCACCCGCCGCGAATGGATTGGACTTCTGA
The DNA here is from genome assembly GCF_918741265.1 of Rhizobium sp. CECT 9324. Taxonomy (NCBI): domain Bacteria; kingdom Pseudomonadati; phylum Pseudomonadota; class Alphaproteobacteria; order Hyphomicrobiales; family Rhizobiaceae; genus Rhizobium; species Rhizobium sp. CECT 9324. The sequence continues at coordinate 3,121,778 of NZ_CAKKMZ010000001.1, forward strand.
TCCTTTCCATAGCCTGCCTGATCTACTCGATGGACCTTTCGGTGCTCTTTCTTGCCATGCCGGCAATTGTAGCCGATCTCGATCCATCCGCCACCCAACTGCTTTGGATCAACGACATCTACGGCTTCATGGTCGCTGGCTTCCTCGTCACGATGGGAACGCTGGGTGACCGGATCGGCCGCAGGAAAGTCCTGCTGATTGGCGCGTTCTTCTTTGCGGCGGCATCGGTCTTTGCTGCCTTTGCCAACACGGCCGACATGCTGATCATCGCTCGTGCCCTGCTCGGCATCGCAGGCGCCACCATTGCGCCCTCGACCCTGTCGCTTGTCGTCAATCTCTTCCGCGACGAGGCGGAACGCAATCGCGCCATCAGCATATGGGGAACCGCCTTCGCTCTGGGCGGCCTTGTCGGCCCGCTGATCGGCGGCGTTCTGCTAGAGTATTTCCACTGGGGATCGGTCTTCCTGATCAATGTTCCGATCATGGCCTTGCTGCTCGCAACCGCGCCCTTCCTGCTGCCGGAATATCGCGATGAGAAAGCATCCGGCATTGATCTTCCCAGCGTGGCCCTGTCGTTGATGACCGTGCTGCCGATCACCTACGGCTTCAAGAAGATGGCTGCCGATGGCTTCATGCCATCCCAGATTGTTCCTATCCTCGGTGGATTGCTGGTCGGCTACTTTTTTGTCCGTCGTCAAAAGACCCTCGTCCACCCGTTGATCGATCTCGCCCTGTTCAAGATTCCTGCCTTCACCGCTTCCCTGTTGGTGAACCTCTCCGGCGTCTTTTTCATCTTTGGCATCTTTCTCTTCCAGAATCTGTTCCTCCAGTTGGTCATCGGCCTGACGCCCTTGCAGGCCGCCCTCTGGTCAATTCCCTCTTCGCTGGTCTTCACGGTCATGTCCTTTCAGGCCTACCGCGTCACTAATCACCTGGGACCGGTTCGAACCGTTTTGCTGGGTCTTGTGGTCAACGCGGCGGGTGCGGCCAGCATGGCGGTCGCCGCCTACTATTCGAGCCTGGTCGGCGTCCTGTTTTCCAGCATGATCATCGGCCTGGGCTTCGTGCCGGTAATTCTGACCACCACCGGGCTTATTGTCGGCACGGCACCGCCCGAACGCGCCGGCTCGGCATCGGCCATCTCCGAAACCAGCGCTGAGTTCGGGGGCGCGTTGGGAGTGGCCGTTCTCGGCAGCCTCGGAACACTGGTCTATCGCATGGTGATGTCCGGCGCGGACCTTTCCGGGCTCGACAGCCAGTCTGCAATGGCGATCACGTCGTCGCTGGCCAGCACTGTTGAGATTGCCCAGAGGCTCGGTGGCCCCACGCCGACATGGCTGATTGAGGCGCGCGCGGGCTATGCACTCGGCTTTGCCATCTGTTGCGCCCTTGCCGCCGTCACCCTTCTCGTCCTCGCCGTCGTCGCCAAACGCGTTTACGACAGCGCACATATCGACGAGACGGCACTTCAGGCACATTGAAGGCCGCGCTACCTCAGACCAGCCGCAACAGCGTTTGGACCGCCTGCATGTCCGACTGAAACCGCGCCACTTCCCGTTGCCGCATCACTTCGTCGGGAATCCGCAGCAGATAGGAGGGATGGACGGTGACAAACAGGATCTGTCCCTTGGCAAGCGCGACGGGATGGCCACGCACATCCTCCAGTGGTTTGCGTTCGCCTGTCAGGGAGAAGTAAGCGCTTCCGCCCATGGCGACCACGATCTTCGGCTTGACGATCTCCAGTTCGCGCGCCAGCCACCAGCGGCAATGTTCGATCTCCCCGACATTCGGTCGCTGATGGATCCGTCGCTTGCCACGCATCTCGTATTTGAAATGCTTGACCGCATTGGTCACATAGCTCCGTTCGCGCTCGATACCGGCAGACGACAGCGCGTGGTCGAAAACCGTGCCGGCCGGGCCGACAAAAGCGCGACCGGCCAGATCCTCCTGATCCCCCGGCTGCTCGCCGACAAACATCAACGCGGCATCGATAGGCCCTTCGCCAAACACCGTCCGGGTGGCGTGGCAATGCAATGCACAGCGTTCGCAGGTCTCCGCTTCGCGCTTCAGCAAGGCCAATGCGTCACGCGGAGCACGACTGAGAGCCCCCTCCTCATCATCCGCCCTCTCCTGCCATGCAGCTTGTAGTCGTTCATGGAAAGCCGGAGGCTGGCTCGCCTGACGTGCCGCCATCTCGGCCACCCTTTGCTCGGCACCCGCAATCAGCCCGGGGATCAGATCGGCCTCCGGCATGTTTTTCCAATATTTCTTCGGCATCTCCGCCTGCATGGCTTTGATCTTCAGCCGTGCCGGATTGAAAATATTGGCAAAATAGGTTCGCCAGAGTTCGTCCGTCGCATCCTCGGCCTGTGGTCTTTCCGCGGGCACGGTCGATGTTTCCAGGCTGCGGCCATTCCACATCGCCGATCCCTTGGGCGTGGCGATCAGCCAATCCATATCGGTGAACCGCCGCTGGAAAAAGGGCGCGGTCCGGGCCACGATGAAATGCTCCGGTTCGAACCACGCGACAAAAGCCCGGCGCCCGCCCGCCTGCCCCGGGGGTCCCTCCCTAAACCGCACGAACGCCGTCATCTTGTGCGCATCGCGGCGAACATTCTTGATCAGTGCCTTCAACTGTATGATGTCCGGATCGGCAGCATCGCCCAACAGCGACCGATCGCGCTGCAGACGCCATAAAATGCGGTAAAGCAATGAGAACCGATCCGGCTCGCTGTGGCACAGCGCAGCCTCGGCTGCCTGAACAAACGCTTTCGGCACGCTGAACGCTGCGGTCATGCTGTCAGCCGAGGCTTGAGCGACGGGCACCTGATCGATACCGAACAGATCCGCTGCCCCGTCTGATTGCGTCCACCGCACGTCATCGGGATGGGTATGCGCGGCCAGCAGGGCGCGCGCGGCATCACGCCATTCGCCGAGATTGCCCCGTCCCTCGAGTGAGACTGCTCGCATCAGAGCAAGGACAGTTGTTCCGGCTCTGGCGCAAACACGGCCCGCAGGTCGGAACGCTCCAGTGTCCGGTGTGGCGACCACCCCTCCGCGACGATGAACGGCCGCACCTTCTTGAGAACGACGCCCAAGCGTGCCAGGTCTTCCAGACGCACGGTTCGGTGCCGGCGCGCGGCCAGCAGAGCTTTGACCGTCTTCGTACCGAAACCCGGCACCCGCAAAAGCGTCTCCCGATCGGCCGTGTTCACGTCGACCGGGAAATCCTGCCGATTGGCCAGTGCCCAGGCGAGCTTGGGGTCGAGGTCGAGGTCAAGCATGCCGTCGGCGCGCGCAGACGTGATTTCGGCGACCGAAAAGCCATAGAACCGATAGAGCCAGTCGGCCTGATACAGGCGATGCTCACGCACCAGCGGCGGCTTGATCAGCGGAAGATGGCGCGAACTGTCCGGGATCGGGCTGAAGGCCGAATAGTAGACCCGCTTGAGCGAATAGCTGCTGTAGAGCCGGGCACTGGAACCAAGGATCGTCGCATCGTTGGCGCCATCTGCGCCGACGATCATCTGCGTGCTCTGCCCGGCCGGGACGAACCGCTTGCGGCGTCCGGTGTAGGTCGCCTCCCCTGCCGCTTCGATCTTCAGGCGCAGCTCGCCCATCGATCGTCGAATCCCGGCCGGGCGTTTCTCAGGCGCGTAGTTCTGCATGCCCTGATCCGTTGGCAACTCGACATTGATCGACAAACGGTCGGCATAAAGCCCGGCCTCCTCGACCAGACGCGCTGACGCCTCCGGAATGGTCTTCAGATGAATATAGCCCCGAAAGCCATGCTTGGTGCGCAGGTCGCGGGCAATCTGCACCATCTCCGCCATCGTATCATCCGAAGATCGGATGATGCCGGACGACAAAAACAGCCCTTCGATATAGTTGCGACGATAGAACTCGATGGTCAGCCAGACGACTTCATCGGGTGTAAAACGCGCCCTTTCGACATTGCTCGATGACCGGTTGATGCAATAGGCACAGTCATAGATGCAGAAATTCGTCAGCAGTATCTTCAACAGGGAAATACACCGACCGTCCGGCGCATAGGCATGACAGATACCGGCTCCTTCCGTCGAGCCGAGCCCGCCGCTTATCGAAGAATCGCGCTTTGTGGTTCCGCTTGAGGCGCAGGAAGCATCATATTTGGCCGCATCCGACAGAATGGCGAGACGTTCTTTCAGTGTCTTCCTCATAGGTTTGTTCACTATATGTTCTTTTTTCCGTCGTCAAGATTGAAAGGCTGTGACGGGCTACATTCCCGATCGCTCGTAGCGGAAAACCTGGCAGACATCTACGCGAGCGACAGAAGAAAAAGTGACATCGCCACCGACGCGAATGCAACTAGAAGCAGTAGACAGAAGCGAGGAACAATCGCCATTGGAGGGCCTTTCCAATTGACAAGAGTAGCGCGCACGCAGTGTAAGAATTCACGAAAATGATAGGAATATCATAAGCTTGAACCACCATCAGTCAGCACATACCCACACGCGAATCCCGCTCTGTCGAAAACTCTGGAAATTGCGTCTGGCAATCTGCTATAGTCCCGACAGATGTGATTTGTGACACGGTTCCGTAGCTTTGCTTCGGAACCTGTTTTCTTTTGTGCCCGCGCTCGCGGACGCTAAGACCGAAGGAAGAGGTAATGGTAGACAAAGTACCGATGACGCAGAACGGCTTCGTCAAGCTGAACGAAGAGCTTCGCTGGCGCCAGCAGGAGGAACGTCCGCGCATCATCGAGGCAATCGCTGAAGCACGCGCCCATGGCGATCTTTCCGAGAACGCGGAATATCATGCTGCGAAGGAAGCCCAGAGCCACAACGAAGGTCGCGTCGGCGAACTGGAAGACCTGGTCGCGCGCGCAGAGGTGATCGACCTCTCCAAGATGTCCGGTTCCAAGATCAAGTTCGGCGCCACGGTCAAGTTGATCGATGAAGACACCGACGAAGAGAAGACCTACCAGATCGTCGGCGACCAGGAAGCCGACGTCAAGGCTGGTCGCATCTCGATCTCCTCGCCGATTGCCCGCGCCCTGATCGGCAAGGAAGTCGGCGACAATATTGAGGTCGTCGCGCCTGGCGGTTCGAAGGCCTACGAAATCCTCGCCGTTCAGTGGGGCTGATCACCCAGGAGACGCATGTGGCATCCGAACCGACAACTTACGTGGATCCATCCGAGATCCTCGTGATTGCGCCGAATTTCAAGCAGCGTCTCTCCGGCGTCACCTCGACGATCATCCAGCTTGTACCGGTCCAGAACAGGCTCGGCCACCGCGTTGCGGTGATCGGGCCTGGATTGCCGGCGCACCTGCCCCATATCCGGTTTGTCGATCTGTGGAAGCTTTGGCGCAAGCCGAAAGACGGTAAAGTCCGCGTCTGGCACGCCCGCCGCAACATCGAGATGTTGCCGGGCCTCGTCTTGCGCGACATCCTGCGCATGCCGCTGAAACTCGTCTTCACCTCCGCCTCACAGCGCAAGCATTCCCGCTGGACGAAATTTCTCGTCTCGCGAATGGATGCGGTTGTCGCGACCAGCGCCAAAACCTCGACCTATTTGACCGTACCGAATACGGTGGTCATGCATGGCATCGACGAGCAGCGTTTCCGCCCTGCGGCCAACAAGGCTGCAGCCAAGCAGGCCCTAGGACTGAACCCGCAGCAAAACCATGTCGGCTGTTTCGGCCGCGTCCGCCACCAGAAGGGTACCGACATTTTCATCGACGCGATGATCGAACTCCTGCCAACACGGCCGGACTGGATCGCAATCGTCGCGGGCCGCGCCACGGCCAAACATGCAGACTTCGAGCGGGGCCTGAAGGACAAGGTCCACTTAGCGGGACTTCAGGACCGAATTCTTTTTGTCGGCGAGCATACCAATATCAATGACTGGTACCGCGCCCTCGACCTGTTTGTCGCGCCGCAGCGCTGGGAAGGTTTCGGCCTCACCCCCCTGGAGGCAATGGCTTCCGGCGTGCCGGTGATCGCGACCGATGTCGGCGCATTTCGTGAATTGATCGCAGTGGGCGACCATGAAACCGGCGTCCTGCTCGAAGACACCAGCACCGCGGCCATGGTGAAAGCCACCACGCTTCTGATGGACAATGCGGAGCGGCGGACAACTGCCGGACAGCGCGCGATCGAAAGAACCCACGGGTCTTTTTCTATTGAGGGCGAAGCGCAAGGTTTGCAGCATATCTATGAAAACCTCTTGGCCGGCTGACACCCGCACTCTGTCAGGGCGAAACACTATATCTCAGACGCCGACAGAGACTCCATCACTCGAAAGCAACAAGACACGCTCATGAATGCCCCCAGTTCCGCTGCCCCTGCCATCTCTCAGGAGCCAGAAGCCTCATCGGTGAATATCATCTGCATGAAATGGGGCACGCTCTACGGCCCGGAATATGTCAACAATCTCTGCCGAGGCGTGCAACGCCACCTGAAGCGCCCGCATCGTTTCGTCTGCTTCACCGACGACACCACAGGACTGGATCCGGACGTCGAAACCGCCCCCCTTCCCGCCTTGAAGATGCGCGACGGAGAAACGGACACGCGCTGGAGAAAACTGTCGGTGTTCGCCAGTGACCTTGCCGGTCTCTCCGGACCCACACTTTTTTTCGACCTCGACCTGGTCGTTGTCGGCAGCCTCGATACCCTGTTCGAGGCCCCGGGCGAGTTTCTCATCATTCGCGACGATGATCTGTTTCGCACCAAGCCCTTCCGTTGGCTCAACCGCAAGCGGGACACGTTTCTGGCGATGGTCGGCAATAGCTCCGTCTTCCGCTATGAATTCGGCGCCCATACCGATGTACTCGACGACTATCTGGCGGATCCGGCAAAGGCAGCCGTCGACTACGAACACGAGCAGCAGTTTCTGAGCGACCACATGTTTCGCGCCGGCAAGCTGCGCTATTGGCCGCGCCAATGGTGCGTCAGCTTCAAGAACGACTGCGTTCCGCCGAATTTTGCAAGCTTCCTGCGCAATCCGTCGCTTCCGCTCGATGCGCGGATCGTCGTCTTCGCCGGTAATCCGAAGATGGCCGAGGCGCTGAATGGCGGCGGTCAGAAATGGTATCGCCGCATCGGCGATGTCAGCTGGCTGCGCAAAGCCTGGTACGGCGCCTGAACTGTCTTAAACTGCCATCATCCGGCGGACGTCAGATTTCCACCAGTCCGAGTTTCTTGACCTGACGGATGGTGAGCATGGTGCGCACGGTGTCGACATGCTCGTTGGCGGTCAAAACCTCGATGACGAAATCCTGAAACTTGGTCAGGTTTTCGGCAACGCAGTGGAGCAGGAAGTCGCTGTCGCCGTTGACCATCCAGGCCTGACGGACGATCGGCCAGCCATCGGTTGCCGCAGAAAAAGCCTTGAGATTGCCTTCGGACTGATGTTTCAGCCCGACCATGCAAAAGGCCACCAGATCGTAGCCGAGCTTAGTTGCGCTCACCATCGCATGATAGCCCTCGATGATCCCGGCTTCTTCAAGCTTGCGCACACGCCGCAGGCATGGCGGCGCCGAGATGCCGACCCGCTCCGACAATTCGACATTGGTCATGCGTCCATCGCGCTGCAACTCCCGAAGGATTCGAAGATCTATGGCGTCGAGTTCCACTTTCAGCACGGTCGGGCCTTTCCCAAATCACCGTCTGTTATCTAGCCGAACCGCCAAAATACGCAACATTCTGTCCAGAATGCGCACAAATATTACGCCCCTGATGAAAGCCCTGTTGCTAATGCAAAGCTGCCCTTGAATAAACATGGGGAGCGTTCATAAATGAGCTTACAAATATGAGCGCGGTCCATGTCTCGGATCCTTTGCTCTGTCAGCCGTTTTGAAAGGATCCATCATGTCTGCCCGCCACACAAAGGTGTTGATTATCGGCTCCGGCCCCGCCGGCTACACGGCTGCCATCTATGCCGCCCGTGCAATGCTGAAGCCTGTTCTGATCGCCGGCATGGAACAGGGCGGCCAGTTGATGATCACCACGGATGTGGAGAATTATCCTGGCTTTGCCGATCCGATCCAGGGTCCGTGGCTGATGGAGCAGATGCTCAACCAGGCGGTCCATGTTGGCACCGAGATCGTCAGCGACCTCGTCACCGAAGTCGACACCAGTCACCGCCCTTTCACCGTCAAGACGGACAGCGGTCAGGTCTGGACGGCCGAAACACTGATCATATGCACCGGCGCCAAGGCCAAGTGGCTTGGAATCGAGAGTGAGCAGCATTTTCAGGGCTTCGGCGTTTCCGCCTGCGCGACGTGCGATGGTTTCTTCTATCGCAACAAGGACGTCATCGTCGTTGGTGGCGGCAATTCAGCCGTCGAAGAAGCCCTCTATCTGTCGCATATCTGCAAGTCGGTCACGGTCGTGCACCGTCGCGATTCCTTCCGCTCGGAAAAGATCCTGCAGGAACGGCTGTTCGCCAAGGACAATATTCGTGTGATGTGGAACACTGCAGTCGATGAGATTACCGGTGCGCCGGCCAAGCCGCCGATGCCGCCGTCGGTCTCCGGCGTGAAGCTGCGCGACACGCTGACCAACGCCATTGTCGACATGCCGATAGATGGCGTATTCGTGGCGATCGGCCATGCACCGGCGGTCGAACTGTTCAAGGACAAGCTCAAGCTGAAGTCCAACGGCTATCTCTGGACCGCACCGGATTCGACCGCAACCGACGTGCCCGGCATCTTTGCTGCCGGTGACGTGACCGACGACATCTATCGTCAGGCCATTACCGCTGCCGGCATGGGCTGCATGGCGGCACTGGAGGCCGAGCGTTTCCTGTCCGCCGTCGTTGTTCCCGCTCAACAAGCGGCGGAATAAGCGATGAGAGGGGGCGGCATGCCGCTAGACTGGGATAAGCTGCGTATTTTCCATTCGGCCGCTGAGGCCGGGTCATTCACCCACGCAGCCGACAAGCTTCACCTGTCCCAGTCCGCGATCAGCCGCCAAGTCTCGGCGCTGGAGCAGGACATCGGCGTCAAGCTGTTCCACCGCCACGCCCGTGGCCTCATTCTGACCGAACAGGGCGAGCTGCTCTATCGCACAGCCCATGACGTCCTGCTGAAGCTGCAAACGGTCAAGATGCAGCTGACGGAGACAACTGAAAAGCCAAGCGGCAAACTGCGCGTCACGACCACCGTCGGCCTTGGCCAGGGCTGGCTCACCGATAAGGTGCAGGAATTCCTGCAGCTCTATCCGGACATGTCAATCCAGCTTCTCCTCGACAACGAGGAGCTGGACGTCAACATGCGTCATGCCGACTGCGCCATTCGTCTGCGCCAACCGCAACAATCGGACCTCATCCAGCGCAAGCTGTTTACCGTGCACATGCACGTCTATGCGGCACCGTCCTATATCAACCGCTACGGCGAGCCACAGTCGATCGAGGATCTCGACAGCCACAAGATCATTTCCTTCGGCGAGCCGGCACCCAATTATCTGCTCGATGTCAACTGGCTCGAAACGGCAGGCCGCTCGTCGGACAATGCCCGAATGCCGCATCTGCAGATCAACAGCCAGACATCGATCAAGCGCGCCTGCCTGCTCGGTATCGGTATCGCCATGCTGCCGGACTACATCGTCGGACGCGATCCGGGTCTCGTCCAGTTGGCGATCCCCGCAGATATCCCCTCCTTCGACACCTATTTCTGCTATCCGGACGAAATCAAGAACGCGGCAAAACTCAAGGCTTTCAGAGACTTCATCGTTGCCAAAGCACGCAACTGGAACTTCTGAGCGTCGGAGCAATGCAGTCTTTTTCAGGCTGAAAAGTTAAGACTTGCGTTTGACGCATGACTGACATGCATAAAAAAGCATTGTTCACTGCGCAAAAAACCACCATATCGCACTCAGCTGATGCATATGGTGGCTTTTTCCTCCCAGTTCCACCGCAGCAGCTGTTCCCCTCTGGAGGTTTTTAACCTTCACACTTTAAAGGGCCCTGGTTTTTCCAGTGGCCCTCTTTTTTTTGCCAAATTTACGATCGCTTTTCTGACACGTCCACATTCGGCCAAGGGCTTCGGTCTTTTTGACATGCCGAAAACTTGACGATAATCAATATTAGCCTATGTCACATGCGTAACTTACACGGAGGAGAAATCTCTTTGGAAGACGTCATGAAGGCGCTGGCCCATCCGGCGCGGCTTGAAATGCTCATCTGGTTGAAGGATCCGCTCGAATATTTCGGCGTCGCCAGCGAAGAAGCCAAAGAGGGCATCAGCGCAGGACAGTTTGAACGATCCGGTTTGTCCCAATCTGCAGTCTCCGCTCACCTCGCCACACTCCAGCGAGCCGGCCTGATCGCGTCCAAACGCGTGGGTCAGCGTGTGCTTTACAGGCGCAACGAACAGAGCATTTCCGAGTTTATTCAGGACTTGAACAGCAAGCTTTGAAACCCCAAATGGGAACTTCCAATGCTCCTCCCCTCCCATCATTGGAAAACTCCCGAGAGGTTTCATGTCCAAGCTTTTTCAATCGACCACCGTGGGCGATATCGCCGTTGCCAACCGCGTTGCCATGGCACCGCTGACCCGCAACCGTTCCCCAGGTGCCGTTCCGAACGATCTCAATGTCGAATACTATCGCCAGCGCGCCGGTGCAGGCCTGATCATCACCGAAGGCACGGCCATCACCCATCAGGGTCAGGGCTACGCCGATGTTCCGGGCCTCTATCTGCCGGAAGCCATCGAAGGCTGGAAACGCGTTACTGACGCAGTGCATGAAGCTGGCGGCAAGATCGTCACCCAGATCTGGCATGTCGGCCGCATCTCGCACACCTCGCTTCAGCCGAATGGCGGCAAGCCGGTGGCGCCCTCGGCCATCCAGGCGAAGTCCAAGACCTACATCCTGAACGCCGATGGCACCGGCGCATTTGCCGAGACGTCGGAGCCGCGCGCACTGGAACTGAACGAGATTCCGGGCCTGCTGGAAGACTATCGCAAGGCCGCCCGTGCCGCGATCGATGCCGGCTTCGACGGCGTCGAGATCCATGCCGCCAACGGCTATCTGCTCGAGCAGTTCATGCGCTCCAGCAGTAACCAGCGCACCGACGCCTATGGCGGCTCGATCGACAACCGTATCCGCCTGACGCTGGAGGTTGCCGAAGCCGTAGCCAAGGAAATCGGCGGCGGTCGCACCGGCATCCGCATTTCGCCAACCACCCCGGCCAATGACGTATCCGATCCCGATCCGACGGCTGTCTACACGGCCCTGGTCGAAAAACTGGCCGCCTATGACCTCGCCTTCATCCACGTCGTCGAAGGCGCGACCGGCGGCCCTCGTGACGTCCTGCCCTTCGACTGGGCAGCCCTCAAGGCAGCCTACCGCGCCAAGGGTGGCAAGGGTGCCTGGATGGTCAACAACGGTTATGACCGCGACACGGCGATCGAAGCCGTTGAAAGCGGCTATGCCGATGTCGTCGCCTTCGGCAAGCCTTTCATCGCCAACCCCGATCTGGTCCGTCGCCTGAAGGAAGAAGCCCCGCTCAACGAGGTCGATAGCTCGACATTTTACGGCGGCGGTAAGCAGGGTTACACCACCTACCCGGCGCTCGCCTGATTTAGCGCATGAAACCAAAGCCCCGGCTCGCGCTGGGGCTTTGGTGTTTTTCCTTAATTTTCACGCCTTCTGACGCTTGCCCGCGCCAGAGCAATTGCGACACCATCCATCGCCAGGCCGTTCAGTGGATGCAGAGCGCCGATATACGGTATGCCCGAGCCAAGCGCAGCCAGAGTGACCTGCACCAGATAGAGCCCCGCCAGCACGCTTGCCGATCCCCGCAGGCTACCGAGACCAGGCACAAGAAAAGCCAGACCCAGCATTAGCAGGATCGGCAGAGACAGTACCCCGCCCATCATGGCATGCAGGTCCCAGCCGTGTCCGGCGCCGAACACCGCCATGCCGGCCAGGTAGAACTGTCCGCCAATGCCGACGATGGTCAGGGCCGCCAAAGCCGTAAACCCAGTGCGCCAATGACCCGTTTCAACGGTTACTGATGCTGTCATCGTCCTGCCTCCGATGCCTGCAGGCCGAAGCGCGAACCTTTCGGGGACGAAGGCTCTCCAAGACAGCCGAGGCTCGTTAAGGTCGCCGTGACCGCAAGATCGATCGGCGTATGCGGTTCTTCGCCCAGAACGGCCCTCAGCCGCGTGTTGTCGAGGCGGATCGTCTGGCGCCAAAGATAGCGCATCTCGTGTATCTCCCGGAGCAAGGGCATGAATGGACGCGCCAAACCGGCCAAAGCCCAAGGGAAAGACCAGACGCGGATATCGGGCTGCCCGACAACACGACGGATCGCTCCGGCCATCTGCAGCCCGTCTTCGTCGAAGAAACCGTCCATGTGGTAGCGACCAAAAGCCGGCAAACGGTCTGCCCGCTCCAGAAGCCGCAGGAAGGTCTCTGCCACATCCGGCAGATAGGCCCAGGCATGTCCCGCCCCCTGTCTTCCGGGATTAATCACGAACCGGACCGGTTTTCCTGGCTTGATCAATCCTTGTGCAAACCAGTTGTTGCCCGCATTCGGCCCAAAGAAATCCCCTGCGCGGACGAGAATGACCTGTGTGCCGTCACGCGCTGCGGCTTCCAACCTACGCTCAAGCTCGACGCGGATCCGGCCCTTGGAGGTCAGCGGAGCCTGAAGGCTGTCCTCGACCAGAAGCGGGAAGCTGTCCGGACCGAAATTGTAGATCGTCCCCGGCATCAGTATCCGCGCACCAACCGCTTGCGCGGCGGCGATGGTATTGTCGATCATCGGCAGCACCAGCTCTCCCCAGTTCCGGTAGCCGGGCGGGTTGACACCATGGACGATCACGCCTGCCCCTTCGGCGGCGGCCCGCACATCCGCCGCATTCATTGCATCGCCCTTGACCCACTCATAGGCCGGATGGGCCTTGGCAAGCTGCTCGGGACGCCGATGCATCGCGCGGACACGGTAGCCCCGCTTCACCAGGGCTTCGGCCAGCGCGCCACCAACGCCGCCTGTGGCACCAAGGACCAGTGCAAGCGGCTGTTCTAGAAAACGAGGGGGATAGGTCATGTTTGCTCCTTCAGTGAACTGGGCAAACAATGACACCGACAAACGACATTCAGAATTGTCTATTTTTATAGATCAGCTATACTTTTATGTATGGCAATCGATCGCGTCAGCTGGGACTATTACCGAACCTTCCTCGCCGTGCTGCAGACCGGCTCCTTGTCGGCTGCCGCGCGTAGTCTCGGTCTGACGCAACCGACGACTGGACGGCATATCGAGGCGCTGGAAGACGCCTTTGGCGCAGCGCTTTTCCTGCGCGGTCCGCAAGGCCTGCTGCCGACTGACAAGGCCCTGTCGATGCGTGGCCACGCAGAGACAATGGCCGCCATGTCATCCTCCCTGTCGCGCATCGCCTCGGGCGACATGACGGATGTCCGAGGCACAGTGCGCATCAGCGCCGCCGAGGTGATAGCCGTTGAAACGATGCCGAAAATCCTGGCCGAACTTTTGGAGAAGCACCCCGGCCTAGAAATCGAGCTCTCCGCATCCGATGCCGTCGAAGACCTGCTGCAGCAGGAAGCGGATATCGCGATCCGCATGGTACGCCCGGTCCAGGCAGCACTCGTAAGCCGGCGCGTCGGGGTTGTCGCACTTGGCTTTCATGCCCATCGCAGCTATCTCGACCGCCATGGCACGCCACAGTCCACCGCTGAACTGTCTGCACATCGCCTGATCGGCTTCGACAAGCAGTTGGCCTATATCCGCGACCTGCTCAAGGCGCGGCCCGACATTGCCAACATCCACTTCAATGTCCGTGCAGACAGCAATCTGGTGCAACTGGCGGCAATCCGCGCCGGTCTGGGCATCGGTGTCTGCCAGACATCCATCGCAGCCCGCGACCCGGATCTGGTCGAGATCCTGCATGGTGCATTGGGTATCGGCCTGGAGACGTTCGTCGTCATGCATGAAAGCCTGAAGACCACACCGCGCTACCGCGCGACCTACAACGCTCTCGTCGACGGCCTCGCCGCCACCGTCGCGCGATAGCGAAGTCGAGACGTTGGCAGGACGCGAACAACACCTCTTGATTCAAAACATCAACACATGTCCCACACGTGAAGAAGGCCTGCTAGCTGGTTGATTGGACTGAAAAAAGCCCAAGACACCAACAGGATCAGAGCTGCGGGGGCGACTGGGTGATATAGGAATCGACGACCTCGATTTCCGGTCGATCGCCACCGTCGCTATATTCCTCCAGCCAGCGACCGGTTTCGTCCTGAAAGCTGATCGTTACCGGTTCGTCGCCGACCTGCTGCTCGGCCACCACGATCCGGACGGCCTCCAGCGCCTGGTCATGTGTCGCGAACGATTCGGAATAGACGGTACCCAGCCGATAGGCCCAACCTCCATCATGCGGCACGATCTCGTAGACAATCTTCACCATGGCCTTCTCCTCTCACGGTAAGATGATTATTCCATCAAAGACGATGCTTCGCAAATGTCATGCGGTCACAGGCGCTTGAGCGGAACCTCTGAATGCTTTCGCCGTTGCGCAATTCAACCAGGAGGAATGCAAGTATGTCGTTGATCCGCCAGGAACGCTCCCTGTTGATTCCGATTGTCATGGCAGTCCTCGCATATCTTTTCGAACACGCGATCCTGGAGACAGGCCAGGCCGCTTCCCTCATCGGGGCTGCCCTGCTGATTGGCGCGATCGTCATCGCATCGATGCGCGTTGCCCATCACGCCGAAATCCTCGCCCACAAGGTGGGCGACCCCTATGGCACGATGATCCTGACCCTTTCGGCGGTCGCGGTGGAAGTGATCATCCTGGCGATCATGATGAACAATGAGGCCTCGCCGACCCTTGTGCGTGACACGATCTATTCGGCCGTCATGCTCGACATCAACGGCATTCTCGGCCTTGCCGCCCTGATCGGCGGGCTAAAGCACGGCGAGCAGCCCTACAATGACGATTCCGGCAAGACCTATGGCGTGATGATCCTGACCGCCATGGGCATTTCCATGATCGTGCCCGAGTTTATCCCGCGCGACAAATGGCAGTATTATTCGCTCTACACGATCTTCGCGATGATCGCGCTTTATGCGCTTTTCCTGCGCATGCAGGTCGGCACCCACAGCTACTTCTTCTCCTATAGCTATCCGACCCGGCAGCCGCCTGCCGAAGAAAGCAGGTCGGCAGAAGTCGACAATCCATCCCCCAGGCCCTCGCGAAACCAATCCCACGCGCCAATGCATGCGCATTCACAATCGACCGCCACTTCCATCGCCGTGATCCTTTTCGGCGTCGTCCTGATCGGTGGCCTTGCGGAGTTCATGTCGGTGATGGCAGACGCCGGACTGGAAGGCACCGGCGCGCCGGTGGCGCTGACTGCCATTCTCGTCGCGTCGATTTCCGCCGCGCCCGAAATCCTCACCGCCCTCCGCGCCGCCCTCAACAACCGCATGCAGGCCACCGTAAACATTGCCATGGGTGCCTCGCTTTCGACGGTCATTCTCACGGTTCCGGTGATGGAGGGAATTGCCCTTTACACCGGTCAACCTTTCGTGATGGCGATGACCCCTGTCCAGACCACGATGGTCGCGATCACCCTGATAGCCGCTGCCATCAACCTCAATGATGGCGAAACCAATGCCATTGAAGGCATGACGCATTTCATCCTGTTCACGACCTTCATCATGCTGTCCTTCATCGGCCTGTGAGCGCCTCCAGCCTTTGTGCACCGCACACGTAAACCGCAAATCCTTCGGAACTTTTGTGGAAAAACGTCGTTCCTCCAGCGATGGTCAGCCCGCTTTGGGCCACCCGCCGCATTCTCAACACGATGCGGATGCACATCGCTCCCACAGGTTACCGGGGGGCCAACTCGGGAGTCGAACGTGAAAAGATTGGACGTGATCGACGGCATGCGGGGCTATTTCCTCGTCTTTATGCTGATCAACCATCTGGTATTCACCGGCGGCCTTTGGCTCGTCCAGATCAACCATCGCAACCTCGCATTTGTCGAAGATGCCCAGGGATTCGTCTTCCTGTCCGGCCTGCTGATCGGCATGGTCTATGCCCGAAAGATGATGAAGGACGGCTACACCGTCGGCCGTGACCGGATCTGGTCCCGCGCGCTGGAGCTCTATCGCTATGCGATGGGCATCATCCTTGTCATCCTGGCGCTGCAGCTGATTCTGCCGGGTGCCGGCGCAATCTGGCAAAACTGGCTTGGTCCCACCAAATTGTTCGACCCGAGCAGTCTCGCACCGCTCGTCACCTTCCTGTTCCAGCCCACCTTCATGGACATCCTGCCGCAATACATCATCTACATGGTGTTTGCGCCGATCGTCATCTGGATGTGCCTGCGCGGTCATTGGCTCGGCGTGGCGATCGGCTCGCTCCTCATCTGGATGGCGGCCCAGCTCGGTCTGCAGCGCGCCCTCACCTATCCGCTCAACGAATGGCTGGCCGGCGCGCCGGACAAGGAAGGCCTGCGGGTCAGCTTCAACCTGCTCGGCTGGCAGATCGTCTTCTTTGCCGGCGTGATTGCCGGAAGCCTGACCTCGATGAAACAGATCGAATGGCAGAAGGTGTTTTCTCCGCGCAACACCACGCTGGTCTGGACCGCCCTTGCAGTCTGCGTGTTTTTCCTGCCACTGCGCCTGATGACCGCACACGGACTGATGCCTGGAGTCGTACTGGAGAAATTCGGCCTGATGGAAGTGCGCGCCGATTTTGGTCCGGTCTATCTGCTCAACTTCGCCGCCGTCGCCTATGGCATCGCCTGGTTGCTGATCGCCGGTCCGCGCAGCGAAAATGCGATGGTGCGCAGGATCGCAAATGGACTGACCAGCCTGTTCTCCCTCAGCTTCCTGCAGCTGCTCGGCCGCCACTCGCTGCAGATCTATGTCTGGCATGTGCTGATCGTTTATCTGGTCTACTATCTCGACGGC
The DNA here is from genome assembly GCF_918741265.1 of Rhizobium sp. CECT 9324. NCBI lineage: Bacteria > Pseudomonadati > Pseudomonadota > Alphaproteobacteria > Hyphomicrobiales > Rhizobiaceae > Rhizobium > Rhizobium sp. CECT 9324. The sequence goes on from NZ_CAKKMZ010000001.1 coordinate 3,138,719, forward strand.
CGCACCCCGGAACTGTCGCAGCTGACCAAGACGATGATTACCGCCGCAGCACTCGCTGCCCTGTTCATCCCGGCCCTGTGGCGCGACCGCGAACGCCTATTCGGTGAGAGTGCCTACCTCGGCCCGTGGGTGAAGAACACGGCCTAAACGACTCGTTTGGCTGAACAAAAAAGGCGGGACCGCGAGGCCCCGCCTTTTTGTATGTCATACCGTGCAGCTTACTTGCAGGACGCGCAGAAGCGCTGGATGCGGTTGCAGGCTTCTTCCAGCAGATCCTCCGAAGTCGCATAGGAAATGCGGAAATTCGGGCCAAGGCCAAAGGCCGAGCCATGAACCACGGCCACGCCTTCCGTTTCCAGCAGTTCGGTAACGAAGTCCTCGTCCGTCTCGATGACCTTGCCCGATGGCGCGGTCTTGCCGATCAGGCCGGCGCAGGACGGATAGACGTAGAAGGCGCCTTCCGGCTTCGGGCATACGATGCCGGTCGCCTGGTTGAGCATCGACACGACGAGATCGCGACGGCCTTCGAAGATCTTCTTGTTCGCCGGGATGAAGTCCTGCGGACCGTTCAGCGCCTCGACGGCGGCCCACTGGGCGATCGAGCAGGCACCCGAGGTCTGCTGGCCCTGGATCATGTCCATCGCCTTGATCAGCGAAAGCGGTCCTGCCGCATAACCGATGCGCCAGCCAGTCATCGCATAGGACTTCGACACGCCGTTCATCGTCAGCGTGCGGTCATAGAGCGACGGCTCGACTTCGACCGGGGTAACAAACTTGAAGTCGCCGAAGGTCAGATGCTCATACATGTCGTCGGTCAGGACCCAGACATGCGGATGCTTGACCAGAACGTCGGTGAGTGCCTTGAGTTCGTCATGGCTGTAGGCGGCGCCCGACGGGTTGGACGGCGAGTTGAACAGGAACCACTTGGTCTTCGGCGTGATCGCCTTTTCGAGATCCGCAGCGGTCAGCTTGAAATTGTTCTCCTGTGTCGTCGCGACGAAGACCGGCGTGCCGCCGCAGATCGACACCATCTCCGGATAGGACACCCAGTAAGGAGCCGGAATGATGACTTCGTCGCCGGGATTGATGGTCGCCATGAAGGCATTGAACAGGATCTGCTTGCCGCCGGTGCCGACGATCGTCTGCTCCGGGGTATAGTCGAGGCCGTTTTCGCGCTTGAACTTTGCCGAAATCGCCTTGCGCAGTTCCGGAATACCGGAGACCGGCGTGTACTTCGTCTCGCCGCGCTGGATCGCGTCGATGGCGGCCTTCTTGATATTGTCCGGCGTATCGAAATCCGGTTCACCGGCACCAAGGCCGATCACGTCCCGGCCTTTCGCTTTCAACTCGCGCGCTTTCTGCGAGACGGCGATGGTGGCGGACGGCTTAACACGGGAAAGGGCGTCGGCGAGAAATGCCATTGTGTGAGATCCTGAAGCTGATTGATCAATTGGAACCCTAGACGGAGCCAAGGCTTCAGGTTCAAGCTCTATGGCGAAAATGGTCTACCCTTTCAAGCTTAAAGCGCGCGCCCGCTCGATATTCGCGTCACGGAGTCAATCTCCCTCGCTTGCCGCCGGCACCCATCATGGGAAAGCCGCGACATGAACCGCGCTTCGCCACACTTCGGTCCTGCTAGCGTCGCGAAATGCCAGTTGTCTGTCCCTGCCCGACAACCATAGGGAAGGTCTGACATGCGCACGCCCACGAACAAGCCAGTTGATCTCGATTGCGCTACACCGCGCCGGCGCACGCGGCTTGCCGCCATCAAGACCGCCAACGCCAAGATTGTCGCCATTACCGGCCTCGCAGTTGCGCTCGCCATGGCTGCCAATGCGACATCGCCGGTCACGCCGCCCGCAACCACTCAATCCCGATCGAGTATCGCCGCGACATCAGAGAGCCATGGCTCTGGTCGTATCGTTATCCTGCCGCATGGTCCCTTGGCACGCCCGACGGGAGACCCGGTCGACCAGCCCGGCACGACCGGCACGCGCGACAGGTCCAGCCTCGGGGAAGAGCGCCGCGTGCTGATCGGCCTGCTACTGCTCTGTTTTGCAGTCATGAGCATAGGCGGGTTCGGGCTGTGGCGACGCGGCATGGCGGATCTGCTGCAATCCCGTTCGATCAATGATGGCCGCTAAACCGGGCGATGCATTCACGTCTGGTCACAAAGAGGTCAGCTCGCGGATCTTTTATCCGCTTCACCTTGTTCGGTTCTGGCATTCGACCAACTAGCCTTGAGACGCGGTGCGCGTCGACACGTTAACATCTGGAGTTTCCATGACCGCAACACGATCCATAAGCTGGGCCATAAGCCGGGCCATGAGCCGGGCCATGAGCCGGAGTCTCACACTCGCCGCAGGAATGACGGCCGCCACTCTGCAAATGCCGCTCAATGCACTGGCACAAGAAAGAATTCAGGCCGGCGACATCTCGATCAACGTAACGTCCATCGCCGGCAGCCTGGAAAACCCCTGGTCCGTCGAAGTCCTGCCCGACAGCGCTTATATCGTGACGGAAAAGCCGGGCCGCATCCGCATCATCCGCGACGGCAAGACCAGCGAACCTTTGACCGGCCTGCCGGAAATCCGGGTCGCCGGTCAGGGCGGCTTGCTCGATATTGCTCTTTCACCGGACTTCGCAGAGAGCCGCAGCCTCTATTTCACCGCCTCGGTTGCAGGCGAAGGGGGCCACGGGACCGCTGTTTTCAGCGCGCGGCTGGCCGCCAACGAAAGCGGTCTGGAAGATGTCAAACGCATATTCGTGATGAACAAATTGACCGGCACCGGCCAGCACTTTGGCTCGCGCATCGCCATTGCTGCCGATGGTAGCCTGTATTTCGGCATCGGCGACCGGGGCGAGATGGACCGCGCCCAGGACCCCAAGGATCACGCCGGTTCCATTCTTCATATCAAACCTGACGGCACACCCGGCAGTGGCAATCCGTTTGCCGAAAACGGCCAGGGGGCGCCGGAAATCTGGTCCGTTGGCCACCGCAACCCGCAGGGTATTACGATCGATCCGGCCGACAACAGCCTTTACACGGTCGAGCACGGCGCGCGCGGCGGTGACGAAATCAACAGTCCGAAGGCTGGCAGCAATTACGGTTGGCCGACAATCTCGTACGGCAAACATTACTCCGGTGCCGAAATTGGTGTTGGGCAGGCGGCGGATGGCTATGAACAGCCCCTGCACTACTGGGATCCCTCGATCGCACCCGGCGCGATTTCAGTCTATCGCGGCGCGATGTTCCCCGAATGGAACGGCGACTTTCTGGTTGCGGCACTGAAATATCAGCTACTGGCGCGCATCGATCGCATGGACGACGGCTCCATCGGCACGGAAGAACGACTGCTGACAGGCGATTATGGCCGCATCCGCGATGTCAAAGTGGCGCCCGACGGCTCCATTTTGCTCGTCACGGACGAACAGGATGGACAATTGATACGATTGTCGCGAGCGGATGCATCCTAAAGGCGAAAAAACCGAACACAGAAAATTTCAACCGAAAAATACCGTGTTCGCGCGCGCTTTTTGGCAAATCTCCATCGCAGGCGATGCAATTTTTCGCCGAAACGGCAAATACCATCAAAAACCTCCTCTCGGGAGCGGCATTCCCCTTGATAACCAAGGGGTATCGCCGTTAACGTTCGGAAAACTTTTGCTTGCCAATTCCTGATAAACCAAGCACTCTTTTGATGTTCGGGCAATTTTGCGAGCATGGGAAGACCTATAAATAGATGCGCGCCGGGGACGCTATAACAACCCGGGCAAACGATCTTGAGGCGTTGGTTGCAACGTTTCGGGGTTGCTTGCGGTAACAGGGCCCCTTTCCTCACTTATCGACAAATGCCTGTCGCTCACCCGTTCGCGGGAAAACATTGAAATGCTGCCCCGCCGAATATGGGCAGAGAGAAAAGGACCTGACGCATGGCCGAAACTGGCACTGTAAAATTCTTCAATACCGACAAGGGCTTTGGCTTCATCAAGCCGGACAATGGTGGCGCGGATATCTTCGTTCATATCTCCGCAGTACAGGCATCTGGGCTTTCGGGCCTGACCGAAAACCAGAAAGTAAGCTTCGACACGGAACCGGATCGCCGCGGTAAGGGCCCGAAGGCCGTAAACCTGCAGATCTCCGGCTGATTTCATCCGGACTCGCTTCGCATGTGCGGCCCGGCAGGTATGCCGGGTTTTTTCGTTCAGCTTACGTTCAGCCATCCGAGGCTAATGTTTTCTCATCGCTCGTTAACCAAGAGCAAGCCGCTTTGGCATGAGGAACTGACCTTATGATGAAAATCGCAAAATACGCCCTTCTCGCGACCGTCGTCACCTTAACGCCGATCATGGCATCGAGCCAGGCTGAGGCGCGCGACCGCTACCGTCACCATCGGGACAATGATGCGGTTGCCCTTGGCGTTCTCGGCCTCGCCACCGGCGTGATCGTCGGCTCGGCCATCGCCAGCCAGCCGCAGCGCCGCGTCTATGTCGAACCCGGCCCGGTGTATGACGAGCCGGAATATTACGTCGACGACTATCCGCCGCCGCCCCCGCCGCGCCGCAGCGTCTACCAGGAGCGCCGTGTCAGCTATGGCGTCGAGCCTTGGACCCCGGAATGGTACGACTATTGCGCGAACCGTTATCGCAGCTTCAATTCGCGCACCGGCACCTTTGTCGGCTATGACGGCATGTCGCATTTCTGCACGGCCGGCTGACCGGAACGAAAGCTAGTCTGAATTGCAAAGCGCCGCTTCCGCGGCGCTTTTTTTATGCATGTGTCTTCGGATCAGAGGCCGCGCAGGAAGGGATTGTTCCGGCGTTCTTCGCCAATACGCCCGCCCGGTCCATGGCCGCAAATGAAGCCGACGTCATCGCCCAGCGGAAAGACCTTGTCCCTGATCGAATTCAGCAAGGTCTGATGGTCTCCCCCAGGGAGATCGGTGCGGCCGATCGAACCGCTGAACAGCACATCACCGAGATGAGCAAAATTCTGTTCCCGATCGAAATAGATCACGTGACCTGGCGCGTGACCCGGGCAATGGTACACTTCGAAAGTGTGCTCGCCGAAGGAAACCCGGTCACCATCCTCAAGCCACTGGTCCGGAAGGACATTGCGCAAGCCGTTGATATTGTAGGCGCGCGCCTGCGTCTCGATCCGCTCGAGCAGCGGCAGGTCGTCCTTGTGCGGCCCGATGATCGTCAGACCCAGACGCTCCTTGAGTTCGGCAGCGCCCCCGGCGTGATCAAGATGGCCATGGGTGAGCCAGATCGCCTTCAAGGTGATCTTGTTCTCTTCGATCGTCTGAATGATCACATCGACATCGCCGCCCGGATCGACGATCACGCCTTCACGCGTCTCGTCATCGAACAGGATGGTGCAATTCTGCTGGAATGGGGTGACCGGGATAATGCCTGCCTGCACGTGGCCCATCGGGACTGCTTCCTTTCACGCTAACACCGGAAGCGCATAGCACGACTGGACGGCAACAGAAATCAGCGATTGAGCCCATAGGCACTTGAAATGGGCGAACCGGGCAGCATCGTTGCCTGTGCCAAAAGCAGGCTGGCAACCATCAGTTTGGCTGCGACAACGACGATCACCACCGGCTTCAACGAACGTGCCGATGTGCTTTCCTCGATTTCATTGTGCAGCATGAGCCGTCCCTTCATCTTTCCTGGCATTATAAGCCGAACGTCCTTACGTGGACCTGTTCGACTGTTGTTGAGGGCCATAACGGCTAAGTCGGCAAGAGGTTTCCGACTATTCCGCAAGATGTGCGATCCGTGTAAAAACATTGGAGTTTTGCCGCACTTCCGCTTAGTTTGCCGCCAATCGGATAAGGTATCGTTCGTCGTCGTGAGCATATATTGGGCGACCGGCCGAGAACGAACGGGAGAACAGACGCGGCCGATTGCGCCGCGGCAATCCCGGACAGCAAGCCGGTCCATGCGTTTCAGCGCCCAGCGCTCATTCAGCAGAGACCGGGATGAAAGGAATAACAGCGTGGTACGACAGTCTGCGACAAAGGCTGCCAAGAAGGATCTTCCCGAATTGCCGGTGGTCGACGACAAGGCAATCGATTTCGAAACGATCGAAAGGCTGTTCTTTGCCTATCGCGATTTCGTTTCCGATCCGGATGCGATCCTGTCGAAATTCGGCTATGGCCGCGCTCATCACCGAGTTGTCTATTTTGTCAGCCGGCGTCCCGGCATGACGGTGGCCGACCTGCTGGCCATCCTGCAGATCACCAAGCAGAGCCTTGCACGCGTGCTGAAGGAACTGATCGACAGCGGCTATATCCGTCAGATGGCAGGTCCTGCCGACCGCCGCCAACGGCGGCTCTATCCAACGCTTGCCGGCCGCGAACTGGCGCTCGCGCTGTCGGAGCCGCAGTCGCAACGCATTGCCAATGCCATGCAGGGACTTTCCATCGCCGAACGCGATGCCGTTCGCCGCTTCCTCGACGGCATGCAGAAACAGACAGTTGCCGGGAACCCGGATACCGACGGAGCCGACTGACGTGGCCAAGAAGATCCTGCTTTCAGACGATGCACCGCATCTCCTCGTCGTCGATGATGACACCCGCATCCGCGACCTTCTCCACCGCTTCCTGACGGAAAAAGGGTTCCGGGTGACCGTGGCCGCTGATGCCGCCGAAGCACGCCGCAAGCTCGAAGGTTTGAATTTTGACCTTCTGGTGCTCGACGTGATGATGCCGGGCGAATCCGGCCTTTCCCTCACACAGAGCCTGTCGGACGCGAAAAAATGCCCGGTGATCCTGCTGACCGCCCGCTCGGAAGCCGATTCCCGCATTGCCGGCCTGGAGGCAGGCGCCGACGACTATCTTGCCAAGCCATTCGATCCGCGCGAACTGGTGCTGCGCATCAACAATATCCTCAAGCGCAATCTTAATCCGGACGCGCCGAAGATCGAACAGGTCATGTTCGGCCCCTACACTTTCTCTGTTCTGCGCAAGGAATTGCGCAAAGGTGCAGAAACCATCCGTCTGACCGATCGTGAACAGGAAATCATGTATCTGTTCGCCACACGGGCTGGCGAGACCATCCCGCGCCACGAACTGGTTGGCAATGACGCAGACGTCGGCGAACGCACGATCGACGTGCAGATCAATCGTCTGCGGCGGAAGATCGAGGATGATCCGGCCAATCCATTGTGGCTGCAAACCGTTCGCGGCATCGGCTATCGCCTGAGCATGGACTGAGGTCAGCCGGCATAAGGTGGCCAGCCCCCGTAGGAAGCGAAGACCAAGGAAGCGAAGACAATGACGCTTTTCGAGCAGATCCGCCGGGATCAGGACCGCAGTCCGCCAACCGGGCTGCGTTATCTGTCTCGGTGGCTGCGCCACCGGCTGCCGACGGGTCTCTACGCCCGCTCGCTGCTGATCATCATCCTGCCTATGCTGATCCTCCAAACCGTCGTCGCCTTCGTCTTCATGGAGCGACACTGGCAGTTGGTGACCGAACGCCTGTCCGCTGCCGTCACCCGTGACATCTCGGCAGTCATTGCATTGATCGAAGCCTATCCGAGCCCCCAGGACTATGGGCAACTGGTGCAGATCGCAAAGGAACGCCTCAACCTCACCATTGCGATGGAGCCAGGTTCGGAACTGCCGCCTGCCCGCCCACGCCCCTTCTTCTCCATCCTTGACCAGATCCTGTCGGACCAGATCCAGAACCAGATCCGCCGGCCCTTCTGGATCGACACCGTCGGCGATTCCAGCCTGGTCGAGATCCGCATCGTGCTGGACCAGGGCATCCTGCAGATCTTTGCCCGGCGAAACGAGGCCTACGCCTCCAACACCCATATCTTCCTTGTCTGGATGGTCGGCACGTCGCTGGTGCTGATCATCATCTCCATCCTGTTCCTGAGGGGCCAGATCCGGCCGATCCTGGCGCTGGCCAATGCGGCAGAGAGTTTCGGCAAGGGTCAGCGGCCACCAGACGATTTCAGTCCCCGTGGCGCCGATGAAGTGCGCCGCGCCGGCCTCGCCTTCATTCTGATGCGAGAGCGCATCGAACGTCAGATGGAGCAGCGCACCGCGATGTTATCGGGTGTCAGCCACGACCTGCGCACCATCCTGACCCGATTCAAGCTGCAACTGGCACTCGCCGGCGACGATCCGGAACTCGACAACCTCAATCAGGATGTCGACGACATGCAGACCATGCTGGAAGGTTATCTCGATTTTGCCAAGGGCGAGGCGGAGGAAGACGTCGGCCGGATCAGGCTAGGCGATCTGTTCGAAAAGCTCGAAACGGATTTTGCCCTGCACAGGAAGACGCTGACCTACACGATCGACGGCGATGAAGAGATAGCCGTCAGACCCAACGCCTTTGCCCGCCTGGTGTCGAACCTCGCGTCCAATGCGCGGCGCTACGCAACGACGCTCAACATCGAGGCACGCCATACCGCCAAATGGCTCGTGGTGATCTTCGACGACAATGGCCCCGGTATTGCGCCGGCATCCCGTGAAGATGTCTTCAAGCCGTTCTTCCGGCTTGACGAAGCCCGCAATCTCGATGCCTCGGGCACCGGGCTTGGATTGGCGATCGCCCGCGATATCGCCCGCAGCCATGGCGGCAATGTCACGCTCGAAGACAGCCCCCTTGGCGGCCTTCGTGCCGTGATCCGAATACCCGTCTGATCCGGCAAGGATGCTGAAATGACCTCATCGTGGAACGCCCCCTCGAAAACCCCGTGGAACGGCATGACATGGCTCAATCCACCCGCCTCCACCCATTTGGAAGGAACGGACCTGGTGGTCGAGACCGGTCGGGAGACGGATTTCTGGCAGAGGACTTATTACGGCTTCCAGCATGACAATGGTCATGTCCTGCAACAAACCCGGCAGGGTGACTTCACTGCGGAGACCCGCTTCACCGGCGCCTATGAGGAACTCTATGATCAGGCCGGCCTGATGATCCGTCACGACGCGGATCACTGGATGAAGTGCGGCATCGAATTCACAGATGGCCTGTGCCATTTCAGCACCGTCGCGACCACGCGTGGACGCTCCGACTGGTCGGCCTTTGCACTGCCCCCGTCGACAAAGACCATCGGTGTCAGAGCCAGCCGCCTCGGCGACGCGTTCTTTGTACAGTATCGATTGGATGAAGACAGTCCTTGGCAGATGGCGAGGCTCGCCTATTTTCCGCCCGACATTGAACAGCTCTCGGTCGGCATCACCGCATGCTCGCCAAAACGGGCGGGCTTCAAGGTCCGCTTTCACGGCTTCTCGCTCACCGATCCCGTCAGCAGGGACATCCACTGAAAGGAAAAGGCCCTCGCGGGCCTTTGATCACATCAGTTTACGGCCATTCGGAACCGCCTGCTCGACGGCCGCCAGAACAATCGCACCGTTCGCATCTTCGAAGCCAAGCGTAAGGACCTCGGAGCGAAACGGTCCGATTTGGCGTGGCGGAAAGTTGACCACACCCAGCACCTGACGACCGAGCAGGCTATCCGGCGTATAATGCACGGTGATCTGCGCAGAGGATTTCTTGATCCCGATCTCCGGCCCAAAATCGATCTTCAGCTTGAAGGCCGGCTTGCGCGCCTCGGGAAAGGCCTCCACGTCGACAATCGTTCCGACGCGGATATCGACCTTCTCGAAGTCGGCAAAGCTGATCTCGCTCACGCTGCTTTCGCTCACTGGGCCAGTTCCTCGGCCCGCTTGCGAGCAGCCTCGATCGCCTGGTCGAATAATGGCTGCATGCCCTCGTCCGCCATCAGGACGGACAAGGCAGCGGCGGTCGTGCCGCCCGGCGAAGTCACGTTCTGGCGCAGTTTGGAAGCGGGGTCGGGAGACTGATGAAGCAGTTCACCAGCCCCCGCGACCGTTTCCCGCGCGAGACGCATGGCAAGGTCCGCCGGCAGTCCGGCTTTGCGGCCTGCCTCTGCCATGCATTCGACGAGATAAAACACATAGGCCGGCCCACTGCCCGAAAGCGCAGTCACGGCATTGATCGCGTCCTCGCTATCGACCCATTCGACCGGGCCGGAAACCTTCAGCAGACGATGCACGATATCGCGCTGCGTTTCGCTGACGGCGGCATTGGCATAGGCGCCGGTCACTCCACGACCGATCATCGCCGGCGTATTCGGCATGGCGCGAACCATGGCGGCCGCGCCCAGATGGGTCTCCATGGAAGCAATCGTCTTGCCGGCCGCGACCGAAACGACAGCAGTCGTCTCGCCCATCAGCGAACTGAGTTTCGGCAGGACAGCATCCATGACCTGCGGCTTTACGGCCAGGAACAGGATATCGGCAGTGAGGCCCTCCGGCGGATTGACCGAATGGCTCGCACCCGCATCGCGGATCATCGCCATCATCGTTTCGGACGGCGACGGATCCAGCACCGTGACGGAGGAGCCCGGTACGCCATTCTTCAGCCATCCGGACAGCATGGCGCCGCCCATATTGCCGGCGCCGACGAGCACGATCTGCCCGAATGCTGACTGGCTCATGCTCAGGCCTCTCCGACGGTCTCGAACAGCACTGCGTCCATGGCAGTCTTGGCATCGACACCCGACCAGACGACGAACTGGAAGGCCTGGTAATAGGCCTCGCAGGCATCAACCGCCGACGAAAGCAGAACTTCCACCTGTCGGTTGGTCGGCTCAGCGCCACCGGCAAGCAGCAGCGACTGGCGGAAAATGACCACGTCCTCGTTACGCCACAAGTCGAAATGCCCCATGAGCACCTGACCGTTGATGTAGGAGAGAAGCTTAATCACCTCGTTGAGGCGATTTTCCGGGATCTTCAGGTCGAAGGCTGATGCAAGATGCAGCGCTTCGAACTCTTCCATCCAGGAGAACGACACATGGTAATCGGTCCAGCGCCCTTCGACCGTCATTGCGATCTCGTCTTCGCCGGAACGCTCGAACGACCAATCATTGGTCGCCGCGACAAACTCGATCATATCGACCGGGTTGGACTGGCGTTCGACTTCCATTTCCATGAGGCTCATGCATCACCTTCTTGACCGGAATGAATGTAGGCTTTCGGCGGCATGCCGAACAACTCAAACACCAGAACCGGAAACTACACTGGAACGATTCCGAAGGACCCCAGGATAAAACACGCACCCTGTCCGAAACTTACGTAGGCCCGTTTCGAATCATCATTTAAAATCAGTGTATAATCGCCAGAACCAAGCACCAGCCCCCAATGCCACAATTGCGGCCCGGGCCTGTGGATGGACCTTCGGGAATCGCCTGCGCAATGCGGCATAAGCGACTCTGGCCATTGGCTTTTTGCCACCTGTCCACAAGCAGCAAAATAACCGGGGATTGGCGGTGGAGAACGCATGGTCAAGGGCCTGGAAAGACAAAAGACCCGCAACCAACAGGTTACGGGTCTTGCTGCAATTCAAGTGATTGAACCGATTTAGCGGATTTCACTCCGCCGGCTTGCCCGTTGTGCCCAACAGCTGCGCTTCGAGCGCCTCGATCCGCTTCTGCAGCAGGTCGTTTTCCTCGCGTGCCTTCAGCGCCATCTCGCGCACGACGTCGAATTCTTCGCGCTTGACCAGATCCATGCTGTTCATCCAGCGCTCGGCCTGAGCATGAAACGCGGTTTCGACTTCCCGGCGCACGCCTTGCGCGGCGCCGGCTGCGTCCGTCATCAGTTTGGCAAATTCGTCCATGATACGGTTCGGCCCGGTCGACATGGCATGGCTCCTCTTCAATCAAGATCCGTCGGGGATCACCCCGTTGAAGATGAGGTAGGCATTCAACCGGGAGCTTGCAAGAAGTTTCGAACTGATAAAGGTGGTTGACGGTGTTGCAGGGTGACGCGATTCCATCCAGGCCGGGCTTGACCGGGTCATTTCGCAACGCCATTTTCGCCCTGCATAAACGAAAGAACGCCATTGTTGTCAGTCTTGGAACTTTTCGCCGTCGTGAGCTTTCCCGCGATCGATCCGATCGCCTTCTCGGTCGGCCCTTTGGCTGTCCACTGGTATGGACTGGCCTATGTCGTAGGCATCCTTCTAGGATGGCTCGTTGCCCGCGATCTTTTGCGCCGCCCGCAGCTCTGGCCCAATGGCCAGCCGCCGCTGAGCATCCAGCAGGTGGATGACTTCATTTTGTGGGCGGCCATCGGTATCGTCGCCGGCGGACGCCTCGGCTATATATTCTTTTACGATTTCGCCTCGGTTGCAGCCAATCCGATGCGCGCGATCGAGGTCTGGAATGGCGGCATGTCGTTCCACGGTGGCTTCCTGGGCGCCACGCTCGCTATGGTCTTCTTCGCCCGAAAGCACGCAATCCCATTGTGGAGCCTGTTCGATCTTGTCGCCAGCGTCGCGCCGCTCGGCCTGTTTTTCGGTCGCATCGCCAATTTCATCAATGGCGAACTCTGGGGCCGTCCAGCCGATGTCGCGTGGGCCATGGCCTTTCCGACCGGTGGCCCGTTTCCGCGTCATCCCAGCCAACTGTATGAGGCAGCGCTCGAGGGATTGCTGCTCTTCGTGCTGTTGCAAGTCCTCGCACGTGTCTTCAAGGCACTGCGCTTTCCCGGCCGCATTACGGGCGTCTTTGTCAGCCTTTATGCCGTTGCCCGGATCTTAGTCGAGTTCTTCCGCGAACCAGACGCACAGATCGGCTACCTGTTTGGTGGCTGGCTGACCATGGGCATGGTCCTGTCCCTGCCGATGGTAGCCATCGGCATCTGGGTCATCGTGTGGTCCGGTCGCGCCGCCGTTCGCGCTGATCGGACGGATCGAGGCTGAGGAGGTCATGCGAATGCCCACACCGCTTGCCGAAAAGATCAAGGCCTTGATCCTGGCCAACGGCCCGATCAGCATCACCGACTATTTCGCCCTCTGCCTTGCCGATCCCGAGCACGGCTATTACCGCACGCGCCATCCTTTCGGCCGCGCCGGTGATTTTGTCACCGCGCCGGAAATCAGCCAGCTCTTCGGAGAAATGCTGGGCGTCTTCATGATCACCACCTGGCAGCGCCACGGCGAACCCCAGGATGTCCGGCTGGTCGAAATCGGCCCTGGCCGCGGCACGATGATGGCCGACATGCTGCGTGTCATCGCCCGCGTCGCACCCGGCCTGTATGAAACCGCCACCGTGCATCTGGTCGAAACCAGTGCCTTGCTCAAGCTGACCCAGATGGAGACACTCTCATCGCACGGCGACAAGGTGTCCTGGCACGACAGTTTCGAGGGCGTGCCGGGTGGCTTCACACTGCTTGCCGCCAATGAGTTGTTCGATGCGATCCCGATCCGCCAGTTCGTCAAGACGCCGACCGGATTTCGCGAGCGCATGGTCGGCCTGGATAAACAGGGTGACCTTTGCTTCACAACCGGCGTCGCGACGCTCGATGCGGCTCTGTTGCCACAACAACTTGCTCTGCCGGACGACGGTGCCATCTACGAGGTCGCTCCCGCCCGTCAATCCGTAATGTTGACCATCTGCGAACGGCTGCGGCAGCATCATGGAACGGCTCTGGTCATCGACTATGGCCATATGGTCAGCAATTTCGGCGACACACTGCAGGCTGTGCGTGCCCATGAATATGATCCGCCACTCGCCCATCCCGGTCTCGCCGACCTGACCAGCCATGTCGACTTTGAGAATCTCGCCCGAACATCGCTCTCCGCCGGCGTCCATCTGAACGGCTGCATGCACCAGGGCGACTTTCTCGTCGGGCTCGGAATCGAAGAGCGGGCCGCCGCGCTTGGTCGTGGCAAGGACGAAAAGATCCAGAACGATATCGTCGAGGCCGTCAAGCGACTGGCAGGCTCCGGCAACGGCTATATGGGGGAACTGTTCAAGGTGATGGCCGTGTCCAATCCGGTCGTGCATGTCGCTCCCTTCAAGGTCAAGCATTGACTTGATAGCCTGCCATTGCCACCATCGCGTCGAAAACAGCGCCTAGGGAAGTCCAAGAAAGCCAATAAATTCAGTAATATTTACTGGAAAAAGAATCAGGCTGCGGAGGACATATCAATGCCGGAGACGAAAACATGAGCGAGACCTCGACGCCGCAGCCCATCATCGGCGCGCGGCTTCAGCAGGCAGCGGCCTCCGGTATCCGCCATGGTTTCTTCACCCGCGCCGGTGGTGTGTCGAACGGCATCTATCGCGGTTTGAACGTCGGCCTAGGATCGCATGACGAACCGAAAAACGTCGAGGAAAATCGTCGTCGGGTCAGCACATGGTTTGGCCAGCCGCTGGATCGCCTCGCCACCGCACATCAGGTCCATTCGCCGGATGTGGTGACCATTGACGCGCATTACGACGGCAGCCGTCCGAAGGCCGATGCACAGGTAACGGCAACGCCGGGCGTGATCCTTGGCGTGTTGACCGCGGATTGCGGTCCAATCCTGTTTGCCGACCCGGAAAACCGTGTCATCGGTGCGACCCATGCCGGCTGGAAAGGCGCCCTGACAGGCGTGATTGAAAACACGATCGAAGCGATGATTGGACTTGGTGCGCGACGCCAGTCGATCCGTGCCACGCTCGGCCCATCGATCAGTGTCGCCAATTACGAAGTCGGTCCAGAGTTCGTCGAACGCTTCGCCAACGAGGATCCCGGTTTCTCCCCCTTCTTCTCTCCCTCGGCAAAACCAGGCCACGCCATGTTTGACCTGCCCGGCCTCACCTTGATGCGTCTCGCCAGAGCCGGCATCGAAGCAGACACACTGGGCCTGTGTACCTATGCCGACCCTGAGACGTTCTATTCCTACCGCCGCACCACCCATGCCGGCGAACCGGATTACGGACGGCAGATTTCCGCAATCGCGATATTGGAGCACTGACATGGCACTACACTTCAACGAGAGCGAATATGCGACCCGCCTGTCACGACTGACCGCGCGCATGGCGGAACAGAAGCTCGACGCGGTATTGCTGTTCGCCCAGGAAAGCATGTACTGGCTGACCGGCTACGACACTTTCGGCTATTGCTTCTTCCAGACCCTCGTGGTCAAGGCCGATGGCAGCATGACCCTGCTGACGCGATCAGCCGACCTGCGCCAGGCCAAGCACACCTCGACAATCCAGAACATTGTCATTTGGGTCGATCGGGTCAACGCCGATCCAACGGCGGATCTGCGCGGCCTGCTCAGCGACATGGACCTGCTCGGCACGCGCATCGGCATCGAATATGACACGCATGGCATGACCGGCCGCGTCGCCCGTCTGCTCGACAATCAGATGACGAATTTCTGCGAGATCGTCGATATTTCCTACCTTGTCAGTGAATTGCGGCTGACCAAGAGCCCGGCCGAGATCGCCTTTGCCATACGAGCTGCCGAACTCGCCGACGACGCGCTCGACGCGGCACTGCCGCTGATTGGCGCCGGCGCGGACGAGGCCGATATTCTGGCTGCCATGCAGGGCGCGGTCTTCAGCGGCGGCGGCGATTACCCGGCCAATGAATTCATCATCGGATCCGGCGCCGATGCACTGTTGTGCCGCTACAAGGCCGGACGCCGCAAACTGTCTGCCACCGACCAGTTGACCCTCGAATGGGCCGGTGCCGCCGCGCACTATCATGCCGCGATGATGCGCACGGTGATTGTTGGCGAACCCAGCACGCGCCACCGCGAGCTTTATGCCGCCTGCCACGAAACCATCAAGGCGATCGAGGGCGTGCTGCGCCCGGGCAACACGTTCGGCGATGTCTTCGACACCCATGCCCGTATCCTCGATGACCGTAGCCTGACCCGGCACCGCCTGAACGCCTGCGGTTATTCGCTCGGCGCCCGCTTTTCACCCTCGTGGATGGAGCACCAGATGTTTCACGCCGGCAATGTACAGCCGATCCTGCCGGACATGACGCTCTTCGTGCACATGATCATCATGGACAGCGAGCGCGAGACGGCGATGACGCTCGGTCACACCTATCTGACGACAGAGGATGCGCCGCGCCCCCTCTCCCGCCATCCGCTCGAGCTGATCATCCGCTGAGGCGAGAAGCGATCACCATCTGTTCAGAGAATTGACAGGAAATTGCTGCTACAAGCTTGCAAACAGGAGTGACGGAGAAGGATCGGCGATAGATGAGACGTTCCGTACGGCTGGCATCCATACTCGTCCTGCTCCTGCAGCTTGGCGCCTGTAACAGTACCGAAGTCCTGACGCCGCCCGTCGATGTCGGTGATGGCGGCCAGGGCGGCGGCGACATGGGCCAGACATCCGCCGCACCGCTGGGAGCGGTTGCCACCCAAGGCGTCCAGAGCGCCCCTCTCGACCAACCCGGCTACCAGTACCACAGCTCTCCGCAGAATACGCTGGAGGCCCAGGCGGCTGCCCTCAGTCAGGGTAACAATCCGGTAGCGTCCGCGCCCCTCGACGGAGAAGGCTACAATAACGATCGGACAAGCCAAGCCTTTCCACAGCAACCGCAAGCACAGGCGGCCAGACAACAGCAACAGCCGGCGCCGGTCGCTCAGCAGACTCAACAGGCTTCCCTCGCACCAGCCGGCGCGACGACCGCCCGCGGCACAATCCGCTTCCTGCCGATCATCGGCGCGCCGGTTCAGGCCGTAACGCCACTCTCGCGCCAGCTGGGCGCAGAAGCGCGCGCGCATGGCCTGACCATCAAAAGCGCCAATGATCCGGCCAGCGAACATATCCTGAAGGGCTATTTTTCTGCCTTTGCCGACGGCAGCAACGTGACGATCGTCTATGTCTGGGACATTCTGGACGCCAGCGGCGGCCGGCTTCATCGCATTCAGGGCCAGGAAAGCCTGCCTTCTGGCGCAAAGGATCCATGGGCTTCCGTTCCGGCCTCCGTCATGCAGCAGATCGCCACCAAGAGCGTGGCACAATATGTGGCATGGAAAAACGCGCAGACCGGTTAGACCTTGGATTTCAACCCGTCAAAGTTGCCTTATTCACCCTATCCAGAGTTAACTCACCCCGAATTGACGAAAAAGCGGGTGAACGCCGCCAAGCCTATTGCATTCAGGGGCAAGGACGGTAAAAAGCGCCCATCTCAAGGCATGTAACAGGCGGGCCACGATGAAGGTTTTCGCAGGTAATTCGAACCGGCAGCTGGCCGAAGCGATCTGCTCCTATATCAATGTTCCACTCGGCAAGGCCAGCGTCCGCCGTTTCGCAGACCAGGAAATCTTCGTCGAAATCCAGGAAAACGTGCGCGGTGAGGACGTATTCGTCGTGCAATCGACGTCGTTTCCGACGAACGACCATCTGATGGAACTGCTGATCATGATCGACGCCATGCGGCGTTCGTCTGCTCGGCGCATTACCGCGGTGCTTCCGTATTTCGGCTACGCCCGTCAGGACCGCAAGCCGGGACCGCGTACGCCGATCTCGGCCAAGCTCGTGGCAAACCTGATCACCGAGGCTGGAGCAGACCGCGTCCTGACGCTTGATCTGCATGCCGGCCAGATCCAGGGCTTCTTCGATATTCCGACCGACAACCTTTATGCCGTGCCGCTCTTGGCGCGCGACATCAAGGAACACTACGACCAGAACAACGTCATGGTCGTATCGCCCGACGTCGGCGGCGTGGTGCGCGCCCGCTCATTGGCCAAGCGCCTCGACTGTCTGCTGGCCATCGTCGACAAGCGCCGTGACCGTCCGGGTGAGTCCGAAGTCATGAACGTCATCGGCGACGTCGCCGGCAAGGATTGCATCCTGATCGACGACATCGTCGACAGCGGTGGCACGCTGTGCAATGCCGCTGAAGCGCTACTGAAACACGGCGCCACCAGCGTAACGGCCTATATCACCCACGGCGTCCTGTCCGGCGGTGCCGTTACCCGCGTTGCCTCCTCCAAGCTGCGCGAACTGGTGATCACCGATTCTATCCAGCCGACCACGGCTGTCCAGTCGGCGCACAATATTCGTGTGCTCTCGACCGCCAGCTTGCTCGGCGAAGCCATCAACCGTACCAGCGCGGAAGAGTCTGTTTCCAGCCTCTTCGACTGATATTCGGCAATACAGTGCAATGCGTCGCATTTGGACGCATTGCACTGGAATATTTAGCTTATTTTTTTAGTTATATCGCGAAACGTCATTCCTTGACGCAAGTCCATTAAAACAGATCGGCTATCATGTTGAGTGATTGCTGCGTCTGCGCATGCATCGAATTACTCTCACCTGGCCAAGCCCTCATGTCTCTGACAGTCGAAATGCTGCTCCGGAATTCCGATTTGCACGAGGCAATTCGCGATCAGTCCAAAGCGCTTCTCGAAATCAATGCCGTATCGCCCAAGCTTGCCGCTGTATTCGGCACGCAGCAACGCTGGCTCCTGGCACATCTGGCGATGTCGATCTATTTCAGCGAAGCAGCCCGCGGGACGGCAGATCCAGCCATTGTTATGGCGCGCTTCTACGAACAGGTCAAAAACCACAACATATCGAGCGTCAATACCGCCGATGCCTTCATCAAGGAAATGCTGGTCTATGGCATAGCCGAGCAGATGGCGACCGCCGACAAACGCAACCGACCGGTAAGGCCGGCATCGCAAACGACGGCTGCCGTCGGCCAGTGGATGTGGATCCATCTCGTCACGCTCGACCGTCTGGACGGTGGGCACCGGCAGGCGGCCTATGAGGCAAACCCGACATTGCTTCATCGCTTGCACCCGGAGATCACGGCGAATTTTCTGATATCTCCGGAAATCCGCACGCCGCCACAGACATTCACCCTGTTCACCTGGCTGAACAATGGCGGCATTGTCATGGACTGGCTGCTGGCCGGCATCGAACCGGCGGACCCGTCTGTCGAGCGCGTCGCAACCCAGGTCAAGTCCGTGCCGCAGATGGCCGAAACCTTCCGCCTGTCGCGCACCCATCTCACACGCAAGCTGCGTGAGGCCGAAGCGATCGGCAGCATCGGCTGGGAGGGCACCCGCGGCCGTTCGGTCATGTGGGTCTCGAAGGAATTCCGCCGCGAATACGCGGAATCGCAATCCGCCAAGCTGGCGATCATCGACGCTGCCTGCGAAACCTTCGGCATTCGCTGACGGACCGAGCAATCCCCCCGGCAAATTCGGTCAGCGCGCTGGCAGCGGACACGCCTCGCCACCGGAAAACAGCCGTGACCGCGTGAGAAATCGGCGCTCCCTGCCATTGTCGAGGGAAAACATGCCCCCTCGCCCCGGCACGACGTCGATGATCAGTTGCGTGTGCGCCCACACCTCGAATTGGCTGCCGCTGATATAGAACGGCACGCCGCCGATCTCACCCAGCTTCACATCGGTCTCACCGACCCGGTAGTCGCTCGCCGGATAACACATCGGCGAAGACCCGTCGCAGCAACCGCCGGACTGATGAAACAGGACATCGGAATGGTCCTTGCGGATTTCGCCGAGGAACGCGAGTGCGGCCTCTGTGGCGATGACGCGGGGTTCGCCTGGATTGGTGGTCGTGGTCATGAGCAACTCCGGCACAGTCCCCTATCCCCGCCTGCGGGGAGAGGGTTAGGGCGAGGGGCAAATCCGAGCGGCCCCTCATCCGCCCTTCGGGCACCTTCTCCCCGCAAGCGGGGAGAAGGAAGCTCACTCAGAAGAAGCCGAGCGCCTTCGGGCTGTAGCTGACCAGCATGTTCTTGGTCTGCTGGTAGTGGTCGAGCATCATCTTGTGGGTCTCGCGGCCGATGCCCGACTGCTTGTAGCCACCAAACGCCGCATGGGCCGGATAAGCATGGTAGCAATTGGTCCACACGCGACCGGCCTGGATGTTGCGGCCGAAATTGTAGCAACGATTGGCATCGCGGCTCCAGACACCCGATCCTAGGCCGTAAAGCGTGTCATTGGCGATTTCGAGGGCTTCCGCATCATCCTTGAAGGTCGTGACGGACACGACGGGCCCAAAAATCTCTTCCTGGAACACCCGCATCTTGTTGTGGCCCTTGAACACCGTCGGCTTGACGTAGTAGCCACCCGCCAGATCGCCCGAGAGGTTGTTGCGCTCGCCGCCGATCAGTACCTCGGCGCCTTCCTGCCGGCCGATATCCATATAGGACAGGATCTTCTCAAGCTGCTCGGAAGAGGCCTGCGCACCGATCATCGTCGACAAGTCGAGCGGATCGCCCTGGCGGATTGCGGCAACTCGCTTCAGCGCCTTTTCCATGAACCGGTCATAGATCTTCTCGTGCACCAAAGCGCGGCTCGGGCAGGTGCAGACCTCGCCCTGGTTGAGCGCAAACATCGCAAAGCCCTCAAGCGCCTTGTCGAGATAGTCGTCATCCTCGCGCATCACATCCTCGAAGAAGATGTTCGGCGACTTTCCGCCCAGTTCCAGCGTCACAGGAATGAGGTTCTGGCTGGCATACTGCATGATCAGGCGGCCGGTCGAGGTCTCGCCGGTAAAGGCGATCTTGGCGATCCGCGGGCTGGTCGCGAGCGGCTTGCCGGCTTCGAGGCCGAAGCCATTGACGATGTTGAGCACGCCCGGCGGCAGCAGGTCTCCAACCAGTTCGATCCAGACGAGGATCGAGGCCGGCGTCTGCTCGGCGGGCTTCAGCACGACGCAGTTTCCGGCAGCCAGTGCCGGCGCCATCTTCCAGGCCGCCATCAGGATCGGGAAGTTCCACGGAATGATCTGGCCGACGACGCCGAGCGGCTCATGGAAGTGATAGGCGATCGTGTCGCGATCGACCTCGCCGATCGTGCCTTCCTGGGCGCGGATGCACGACGCGAAGTAGCGGAAGTGGTCGATGGCGAGCGGAATATCGGCCGCCATGGTCTCGCGCAACGGCTTGCCGTTGTCCCAGGTCTCCGCACGCGCGAGCAGTTCGAGATTGTCCTCCATCCGCTGGGCAATCTTCATCAGGATGTTGGAACGCTCGGTCGACGACGTGCGGCCCCATTTATCCTTGGCGGCGTGTGCCGCATCGAGCGCCAGATTGATGTCGTGTTCGTCGGAGCGAGCAACATCGCAGAGTTTGCCACCGGTGACCGGCGTGGTGTTTTCGAAGTAGCGGCCATTGACCGGCTCGCGAAATTCGCCGCCGATGAAGTTGCCATATTTCAGCTTGAACGGCGACGCTGCAATTTTCTGGACCTGAATGTTCATCTCTCAATCCTCCCTGTGAACAGGCCCCTCCTCGGGCCGGTCGGAGGATGATTGCCGCGATTGGCTGCGCGGTGAAGTCCACCGTGTGCGTGCCGCACTGCACTCTGTTTCAGGAATGCGACACTGCTGCCAATCTCTATTGCGCCTGGAAGCGCTTCAGCTTCCGATGCAGCGTCGCCCGGCTGATACCGAGGATCTGCGCCGCCTGCGAGACATTGCCTTGCGTGCGTGACAAGACGCGGCGGAGCGCTGCGCGCTCGGCATCGTCGAGATCGCTGCCACCGCCGCCGCGCGCCTCACGCAGCGCATCGGCCGCCGCCATGCCCTGAGAAATCGCCTGATCATCGATCTTGAGGGCTATTCGGGCTGCTCTGGTCGCGCCAAGGATCAGATCGTCGCCATCGACTGCAATCAGCGCCGATATCGAATTTGCCTGCGGTACGACAACGATCCGCGCGCCCGGAAAAGCCTGTCGGAAGAGGTTCGTTTCCACCCGGGCAGCCGCATCCTTGACCGCCTGCGACAAGACGGCAAGCGTCATGTCGGTGACGTCGTTACGGCAGGTGGAGACATCCAGCGCTGCCATGACCCGGCCAAGGTGGTCGCGGATCGGCGCCGTCGCGCAGGAAAGACCGATATTGGCGCTCATGAAATGCTGGTCGCGGTGGATCACCACCGCACGCTCGTCGACAAGCGCCGTGCCGATGCCGTTTGTCCCGACACTTGCCTCGCTCCAGACATTCTGCTGCCAGAGGCCGAGGGCGCGAAATTCCGTGTCATCGCCCGGCGCGCCGCGACGGTCGACAACAATCCCGTCGGCATCGGCCAGGATGATGCAGCAACCCGAGCGCCCGATCATATGGTAGAGCCGATCCACCTCGTCCGTCGAGCTGCCGATCAGCCGTTCCATACGCTGATGCGCCTCCCGGAAGGCAAGATCGTCCACCTGAGCAGGCTTGCGCGCTTCTTCCGGCGCGAGGTGATAAAGATTGAGGCAACGGCTCCACGAGGCGGCAACCGGCGACGTCACCGCTGCCGAGGCTTTCTGCGTGGTCGAATAGACGAGTGCCGAATGGCTGATATCCTGTCGCATCGGCTCCTCCCAAAGCTGGATGCAGTTATGATCCTGCATGCAGCATGTTTCAATGAGACGAAAGAACACAAGCAACAGAACATATTCGCCTCAGGAGGTGGCGCATATATGCGACAAATTCACAATCCGTATCAACCGGCTGCGCTCTCAGGCTGCAAGGTCGGGTTTGCCCGATTCCAATACCGGAGACGCGTCAGCTTTGATCATGCGCACCAGATCGATCACGTCACGCAACTCTGACAGCGGCACTGGCCGGCCATAGAAATAGCCTTGCACCTGCTCGCAACCCTCGGCCTGCAGGAAACGCACATGCGCCTCGCTTTCCACGCCTTCGGCGAGAACGGGGATATCGAGACTGGAGGCAAGGATCAGCGTCGAGCGCACGATCGCTGCCGATTGTCGGCTGCTGGCCACGCCATCGATGAAGCCACGATCGATCTTGATCTTGTCGAAAGGAAAGAGTTGCAGCGTTGACAGCGACGAATACCCGGTTCCGTAGTCGTCCATCGCGATCTTGACGCCGATCGCCTTCAATTGGCGGATGATCTGCAGCGCATGCTGCTGGTCGGCAATGATACCGGATTCGGTGATTTCCAACTCCAGCCTCTCCGCAGGCAACCCGGTTTCCTCGAGAATTTCGCGCACGCGCTCGGCCAGTCTGATATCGGCAAGCTGCTTCGGCGCGACATTGACGGCGATCCTCAACGGATTGCTCCATTGCACCGCCGCCAGGCAGGCCTGGCGCAGAACCCAGTCGCCAAGTTCGAGGATGAAGCCGCTGCGCTCGGCAATCGGAATGAACTCGGTCGGCGACACAAGCCCGCGCACCGGATGGTTCCAGCGCAACAGCACCTCCAGCCCGATGACCTCACCCGTGGACGTGTTGTTCTGCCGCTGATAATAAAGTTCGAACTCGCCCCGCTGGAAGCCGCTGCGCATGTCCATCGCCAGTGCATTGCGTTCGCGCGCGGCCAGATCCATCGAACGGTCGTAGAAGCACACATTGTTCGAGCCGATCGCCTTGGCCCGGTACATGGCGATATCGGATTGCGCCATCAGGTCGTCGATGCTCTCGGCCCCATCGGGATACATGGTGACGCCGATGCTGGTCCCGATCGCAAATGTCTCGCCCTGCCATTCGACCGGGGCGCCCAGATCCTGGATGACTTTTTCGGCGAATAGCTGCGCATCCGCCTTGGTGTAGAGCCGCGACGATACTGCGACGAACTCGTCCCCGCCGATACGGGCGACAAATTCGCCGTCGCGCAAACGGGCAGTCATGCGCTCGCCAACGGCGCGCAGAACCTGATCCCCGGCCGCATGGCCATGCACGTCGTTGATTTCCTTGAAACGATCGAGATCGAAAGAGAACACATAGATGCGCTCGCTGCGTGTCGAGGGCATGTCGATCATATGACCGAGCCGCTCGATAAAGGCGGAGCGGTTCGGCAAACCGGTGAGCGCATCGTGAAGCGACAGTTGACGATATCGCTCGACAGCCGATTTCGACGACTGCTTGTCGATGGCGTAGGACGTTGCACCGATCGTCATAATCATCATGGTCACGACAACCACGACAACGGTCAGAATGCTTTCGGGCAACACGTCGTGCGGCAGTTGCGCCTGGATGTCAGGCACGACTGTTACCGCTGTCATGCCGAGGAAATGCGTAGAGGCAATGGCGACAAGCAGGGCCACACCGCCGCCCAGGCGACAAAAGCGGGTCAGCGGCCGCGACGCGCGGTTCGTTGCAATCGCGCCGAAGACAGCACCACACAGCAGCGAAAACACGACATAACTGCGGTCCCATTCAAGCTGTCCCTGAACCTGGTATCCGCTCATGCCGACATAATGCATGGCCGCGATGCCGAGACCGACGATCGCGCCGCCCGCCTCGATGACGAGACTGCGCTGGGCAAGGCCGGCAATGGCAAAGCCAATGCCGGTGATGCTGACCGCCAGAACCAGGGACATCAATGTCCGCTGCGGCTCATAACCGGTGACGACACC
This sequence comes from Rhizobium sp. CECT 9324, assembly GCF_918741265.1. Lineage (NCBI taxonomy): Bacteria > Pseudomonadati > Pseudomonadota > Alphaproteobacteria > Hyphomicrobiales > Rhizobiaceae > Rhizobium > Rhizobium sp. CECT 9324. Next base: position 3,162,859 of record NZ_CAKKMZ010000001.1, read on the forward strand.
GGCCTCGTATCCCATCATGGCAACGAAATGCGTCGTCCAGATCGAGCAACCGCCAATGACGCTGGTCAGCGAGATCCAGCTGGCACGGGCCACCCCACGGGTGCTGCGGATCCGACCGAAAAGCCGCATGGTCAGAAGGGCACCACAAACGCATATTCCGACCGCCGCGGCCAGCGAGACCGGATCATGATCGACGACAATGCAATTCACGAATTTCAGCATCAAAAAACCGTATGTAAAAATCTTGCTCGGCAACGAAATAACATTCGTCAATTGCCAAATGCTTCGCAAAGATAGTTACCGAGATCGCTACGCCGGCTGAAATCGTGATAAAACCCAGGATCTTCGCCAAACCCCTTGGTCAGCCGGTGGTTTTGATGCAACAAAACTTGCTATTCGGGGGCGACTGGTTTATAGCGCCCCCGTCCGCGTAGACACCCTTGGAGGCAACGCGGATGAGGCTGTCAAACGCCTCTAGCCTTGGACCGCTGCCCACATGCAGCCACCGGGGCTCTCCAGACAACTTGAAAGGTAAAGCCATGAGCCATGCTTCTTACGAGCTCAAGGCCGTAGCACGCGAACGGGTAGGTAAGGGGTCCTCCCGCGAACTTCGCCGCAACGGTTCCATCCCGGCTGTCATCTACGGTGACAAGCAGGCCCCGATTTCGATCTCGCTCAATACGAACGAGGTCACCAAGCGCATTCATGCCGGCGGTTTCATGACCACGATCGCCGTTATCGAAATCAACGGCGAAAAGATCAAGGTTCTCCCGAAGGATTACCAGCTCGATCCGGTTCGTGATTTCACCATGCACATCGACTTCCTCCGCATCTCGGCCAACAGCCAGGTTTCGGTTCAGGTTCCTGTGCATTTCGTCAACGAAGAAAAGTCTGCCGTCAAGATCGGCGCAGTCCTCAACATCGTTCGTCACGAAGTTGAACTGCATTGCCCGGCCGACAACATCCCGGAATTCATCACGGTTGATCTTTCCGGCGCCAAGATCGGCGACAGCATTCACATCTCGGCCGTCAAACTGCCGGCAGGCGTGACTCCGGTCATCGCCGACCGCGACTTCACCATTGCAACCCTGGTTGCACCGGCTGGTGGCGTTGAAGAAGAAGCCGAAGCAGAAGCCTGATCAAACCGAAATTTCGGTTGGAGAAGAACCCACCTTGGAAACAGGGTGGGTTTTTTCGTTTCACGGGTCTTTTAGTCATAAAACTGAAAGAAATGCGGGTTGCAGCTTCAGCTTGAGTTAACTGTTTCGTGAAAGCGTGACAGCCGTATTCTCGCCAAAAAGGGAGCCTCCCGAGAAACATGTCGCATTGTCACCGGCACACACTGGAAAGCAGCCGATGACGCGATCGGTCGAGAGTCGATTCCTGGCGATTGTTGCCATCACGATCTTCATCCTTGTCGTTCCGCTCTTTGCCCTGTTCCTGTCATTGACCACGGACCGCGCTTCCGGTGAACTGCAGCAAAACCTGGAAGTGTTGATTGCCGCCAATGCCCAGGCATTGGCCAAGCCGATGTGGGATTTCGACCGCGAGAGTGTCGAACAGATCACAGCCACCATCATCTCCAGCAGTACCGTCAGTCGTGTTCATGTCCGCGATCTGTCGAACGGCATCAATGTTTCCATGCCGGCTTTGCCCAAATGGCCGAAGAACGGCCTGAGCTCGATCACCCGCGAAATTTTCTACAACGCCATCGAGGGGCCGAAACTCGTCGGCACGATCACCATATATTATAGCCGGATCGACATGTTCTCCTCTCTGCGTCAGGCAGAGGTGATGCTGATCGGCATTTTCATGCTGGCCGTCGTCGGCGTTGTTGGCGCTGCAGTCATCGGCAACCGCGTGATGGTGATGAAACCGCTGCTCAAATTGACCGCCGCGATTGAGGCAACACGCCGGCTCGGCTCACGCCATCACGTCGACTGGCAATCGAATGATGAGATCGGTCGCCTGGCCCGTAGCTTCAATGCAATGCAGATCAAGCTCGAACAGGAAGAACGCGAACTGAAGCTCGCCCATCAGCGCACCACCGAAATCTACAACCTGACCCCCGCCATGCTCTTCTCCCTCGACGAGCAGGACCGCATTACCGGCGTTAGCGATTACTGGCTTTTGGCAACGGGCTATGAGCGTCAATCGGTCGTCGGTAGGCATTTTTCCGAACTCGTGCCGCTGGACGCTTGGGAAAACTACCTGGAGCGCAAAAACACCAAGGCGATCGTCGGCGTTCTCGAAGCCACCACACGGTTCGTCTGCGCCGACGGGACAGTGATGGACGTCCTGATCGCCGAAGCCAATCGTGCAGCCTACGACGGAGACGAAGGCCTGTCGCTCAGCGTCATGACCGACGTGACGGCCCTGAAACAATCCGAGGAACGCAATCACCGCCAGGCCATCACCGATCACCTGACGGGCCTGCGCAACCGCAAGGGTTTTGAAGCCGCACTCGACGACGAAATACGGCTGACGGACGCAGCGCATCATGAGCTTGCCTGCATTTTTGTCGACCTCGATCGGTTCAAGTGGATCAACGACAATCTCGGCCACCAGGCCGGTGATACCGTGCTGTGCCATTTCGTCGAGCGGATGAAGGCACATCTGCCGAACGGCGCAACGGCAGCCCGTCTGGGCGGCGACGAATTTGCCATCCTGTTGCGCGCACCGGACGCCGAGGCTGTCGCCATGACGTTGAGCCGGCAGCTATGCGATATTTTTGTCGAACCAATCGATATCGACGGTGCCACCGCCCGCCTGAGTGCCAGTGTCGGTATAGCCCTCTACCCGCGCCACGCCGAGAATGCCGCCGAACTGCTGCAAAAATCCGATATGGCCATGTACAGCAAGAAACGCGATGGCAAGAATGGCGCGCAACTCTACAATCCGCTGATCCAGGACGACACCCGTCAGCGCGCGGAGATCGAACGCGACATCGAGCAGGGATTGAACAATGACTGGTTCGATGCCTTTTTCCAGCCGATCGTCCAGATCGAAACTGGCAAGGTTATCGGCTACGAAGCCTTGATGCGGCTCGTGCATCCTGAGCGCGGTATCGTTCCGCCGATCGAGATCATCCGCATTGCCGAGGAGATCGGCGCCATCGGCAAGGTCGGCGGCAGGGTCTTGGAAAAAGCGCTGGAGAACCTCGTGCGCCTGAGCACGGCAAAGGATGACCATACCGCCTATCTGGCGATCAACTTCTCGCCTTTGCAGTTCGAACCATCATTGCCCGTCAGATTGGCCACCTTGACGACGAGACATGGCGTCGCGCCCGAACGCATCGTCATCGAGATCACCGAAGCAACGCTGCTGCACGACAATCCGCAAATCCGCACCATCCTCGATGACTTCAACCGCTTCGGTTATCGGATAGCACTGGATGACTTCGGCACCGGCTATTCGTCGCTGAGCTATCTCAACCGCTTCCCGGTCGACATCGTCAAGATCGACCAGTCCTTCATCCGTTCGCTCTCCGAGGCCGAACCGGAGTTGCGCAACAAGAGCCGCATGCTGGTCGAGGGCATTACCGCCATCTCGCACAAGATGGAATGCAGCGTTGTGGCAGAAGGCGTCGAGACCGAAGAACAGCGCCAGCTGCTGAACGACTTTGGCGTCGATTTTGGTCAGGGCTATTTCTTTGCCCGGCCGCAACCGGTCGACAGCCTGATTGAAACCGCCATCAAGTTGAACCGCCTGCGCGAAAATGCGGCAGGCTAGGAACACCAGGAAGAGAGGCATACCGCAATGAAAGTTCTCGGCATATTGCTTTCACTTGCGGCGGCCCCGGTTGCCGCCGCTGACACAGTCTACTTCACCACCGAAGACTATCCGCCCTATAATTTCCGCGAGGGCAATGACATCAAGGGCGCGGGCTACGACCAGTTGATCGTCATCATGGAGGAACTGAAGGTCCCCTACTCCGTCGAAATGATGCCGTGGGCCCGTGCGATTGCGCTGGCCCAGACCGAAGCCATGCACTGCGTCCTGACCACCGCCCATATCCCCGAACGCGATACGCTGTTCAAATGGGTCGAGCCACTGGCCGTCGGCCGCAATCTGATGGTCGCCCGCAAGGGATCGGTGCTGGATGTGAAGAACACCGACGAGGCCAAGTCCTACACGGTCGGCACGCAACGCAACGACTATACCCAGACGCTGCTTGAAAACGCCGGTTTTGAGAAGATAGACCTCGCCACCGACCTCAAGCTGACGCTGAAGAAGCTGGAAAGCGGGCGTCTCGACCTGATGCCGATCGACGAACAGCACTACGTGCAACTGGTGAAGGAGGGTGAGCCTCTGGAAGTCAAATTCGTCTTCACCGAGCAAAAGTTCTCGATTGCCTGCAACCCGACTTTCCCCGCCGAACTTCTGGCCAAAATGCAGGGCGCGCTTGATGCAATGATCGCCGATGGCCGGCAGGCAAAGATCCTCGGCAACTATGGTCTGCTCGACGCGAACGCGAGCGGGCTCGCCACCACGCCTTGACATTCGGCGCGTTTCGCTGTGGTGAAAGATCGTGCCATAAGCGGCGCGATCAATGACCAGAACGGCAGGAACGGACGCAAGCCATGATGATCCTTGCTGGGCTCGGAAACCCGGGCTCTCAATATGAGCGCAATCGTCACAACATCGGTTTCATGGCCGTGGACGAGATCCATCGGCGCCATTCCTTCTCGCCCTGGTCGAAGAAGTTTAAGGCCCTGATCGCCGAGGGGACCCTCGGCTCCGAAAAAGTCCTGCTGATCAAACCGCAGACTTTCATGAACCTTTCTGGTGAAAGCGTCGGCGAGGCCATGCGCTTCTACAAACTCGGGCCGGAAAATATCGTCGCCATTTACGACGAACTTGACCTGGTGCCCGGCAAGGCGCGGATCAAGACCGGAGGCGGCCATGGCGGCCACAACGGCATCAAGTCGCTCGACGCCCATTGCGGCCTCGCCTATCGCCGCCTGCGCCTCGGCATCGGCCATCCGGGCGACAAGTCGCGCGTCCATGGCTATGTGCTCGGCGACTTCGCCAAATCGGATGCGGAATGGCTCGACCCGCTGCTTGAGGCGCTGGCCGACAATGCCGACATGCTGGTCAAGGGCGAGGATTCGCAGTTGATGAACAAGCTTGCGCTGGCAACCGGCGGCAAGGCGGACGACGAGAAACCGGCCGCCCAGCAACCCAAGGCGTCGAAAGCCGGCAAGTCTCATATCCACCAGGCGAGAAATTTCAACCAGCCGAAGAAACTGCCCGAAACCGGCCCGATGGCCGACATGCTGAAACGCATGTTCGGCAAGAAGGAAGACTGAGCACGGCGGGTGCGATCGATGCCCCTCCGCAGTCTAACTGCAGGACAGCAGGCGGTAGCCGCCAAAACGCTGGCAATTACTTCCGCTCGTCGGACAATCCTCTCCAGAGCAAGGCCCCGATCACCGCACCGACAATGGGGGCCACCCAGAACAACCAGAGCTGCTGCAACGCCCAGCCCCCGACAAAGAGCGCCTGACTGGTCGAGCGCGCGGGATTGACCGAAGTATTGGTCACCGGGATCGAGATCAGGTGGATCAGCGTCAGGCCGAGGCCGATGGCGATTGGCGCGAACCCGGCGGGTGCCTTGGCACCGGTGGAGCCGAGAATGATGACCAGGAAGAAGGCGGTCAGCACCACCTCGATCACTAGCGCCGAGATGAGGGAATATCCACCCGGAGAATGTTCGCCGTAACCGTTTGCGGCAAAGCCGCCGATGTCGCCACCCGCCTTGCCGGTGGCAACGATGTAGAGCACCAGCGCCGCAGCGGCAGCACCCAGAATCTGTGCCGCCACATACGGCGCGAGATCACCTTTGTTGAACCGCCCGGCTACAGTGAGCCCGACCGAGACCGCGGGATTGAAATGTCCGCCGGAAATACCGCCAACCGCATAGGCCATGGTCAAGACGGTGAGGCCAAAAGCCAGAGACACGCCCAGAAGGCCAATCCCGACCTCCGGAAACGCGGCGGCCAGTACGGCGCTGCCGCAGCCCCCGAACACCAGCCAGAACGTACCCAGGAATTCGGCAAGCAGTTTAGAACGCATGAGCCCCCTCCATGCATGAACGCGGCCTCGACAAAGCACTACAACGCTCCCCTCGCTGCAGGCACCGCGGCTATCGAATAACTTACATTAGCAATATTTTATCTTCACGCAACGGGCAGACACACGACCTGGAATTGCTGGTCAACGACCTTCATCAGTTTTGGTAGTTGTGGCAATGTGTCGAAAGATCGAGATACGGAGGGCCCGCGTGGCATGAAACGAAGCCGAAGCCAACCGAGACAGGCGGCTCACTCTTCCGGTTCAGTGGTGAACATCAGCGGAAATCCTGCCTCTTTGGCCAGATCCGTCGCTTCCTTCGCTTTCGTTTCGGCGATATCGCGCGTGCAAACGACAACCACGGCAGACCCGAATTTGTGCGCCGTCATCATCACGCGATTGCCGGCTTCCTCGCTCATGCGGAACACCGCTTTCAGCACGACAGTGACAAATTCGCGCGGTGTGTAATCGTCATTGAGCAGGATTACCTTGTAGAGCTTGGGCTGCTCCAGCTTCGGCTTGGACTGCAATTTCGGCTTCAGGGAGACGTCTTTATTCGGCATAAGGCTCTTTCCGTCGTCGATCATTTCGGCATGAATGACTTATCCGGCCATTCAACAACAGACGTTCCTCATCCCCCACGGCTGCAACTTATCCTGCCTGACCTTTGCGCGCGGCGCAATATCAGCCGAAACCCTTGACCCGGCGCGCCCCTTCCCCCATAGGCAAGGCAACAAATCCCACTACGTGACGGAATGAACCCATGGGCTTCAAATGCGGTATCGTCGGACTGCCGAATGTCGGCAAGTCCACTCTCTTCAACGCGCTGACCAGGACGGCTGCAGCCCAGGCTGCAAACTATCCCTTCTGCACCATCGAGCCGAATACCGGCGAAGTGGCCGTGCCGGATCCGCGCATGCAGAAGCTGGCGGCAATCGCAGGCTCGAAGGAAATCATCCCGACCCGCATCTCCTTCGTCGATATCGCCGGTCTGGTGCGCGGCGCATCGAAGGGTGAAGGCCTCGGCAACAAGTTCCTCGCCAATATCCGTGAAGTCGATGCGGTCGTGCACGTCCTGCGCTGCTTCGAGGATGATGACATCACCCATGTCGAGGGCAAGATCAATCCGGTCGGCGATGCAGACACGATCGAGACCGAGCTGATGCTTGCCGACCTTGAGAGCCTTGAGCGCCGCGTCGAGCAGACCCGCAAGCGCGCAGCCTCCAAGGACAAGGATTCGCTCGCCCAGCTGCCGGTCATGGAAGAGGTCATCAAGCTTCTCAACGACGGCAAACCTGCGCGAATCCTGCTGAAGACCCTGGCTGCCGACGAGATCGAAGTTCTGAAAGGCCTGAACCTTCTGACCTCGCATCCGGTACTCTACGTCTGCAACGTCGCGGAAAGCGATGCCGTCGACGGCAATGCGCATACCAAGGCTGTCGCCGAAATGGCGAAGGCGCAAGGCGCCGAATGCGTCATCATCTCGGCTGCGATCGAATCCGAAGTTGCCCAGCTGCCGGACGAGGAATCGAAAGAATTCCTCTCGGCGCTCGGCCTCGAAGAAGCAGGCCTCGACCGCCTGATCCGCGCCGGCTACCACCTGCTCGACCTGATCACCTATTTCACTGTCGGCCCGAAGGAAACCCGCGCCTGGACCATCGTGCGCGGCACCAAGGCCCCGGCCGCCGCCGGTGTCATTCATACCGACTTCGAGCGCGGCTTCATCCGCGCCTTTACCATCGCTTATGACGACTACATCAACTTCAAGGGTGAAGTCGGCGCCAAGGAAGCTGGCAAGGGCCGCGACGAAGGCAAGGAATATGTCGTCCAGGACGGTGACGTGATCCACTTCCGCTTCAACACCTGAGGCAAGCAAGAAAGCGCCTTCAACGAGGCGCTTTTTTTATGCGCAGAAAACAAGTTCAGACTTGAACATAATCCCATCTTGCGCAGACTGCCGGTGAAAGCGAGAATGAGATGAGCGACACAGACAAGCTTCACTACGAGGATTTCACCCCCGGCCGGCGATTTGATTTCCTTCCGAAGACCATATCCGCCGAAGAGATCATCGAATTCGCCAGTGAGTTCGATCCCCAGCCGATGCATCTGTCGGAGGAAGCCGGTCGAGACAGCATTCTTGGCGGACTGTCCGCCTCGGGCTGGCACACCAGCAGTATCTTCATGCGCATGATGATCGACACCTATGTTCTCCGCTCGGCGTCAGAAGGTGCCCCCGGCATCGACCTGATGCAATGGCGGAAGCCGGTGCTGGCCGGCGACACGCTGGCCGGCCATTCCACTGTGGAAGCATCCCGGCTGATGCGCTCGCGTCCCCATTTGGGCATCGTGACCTTTCAGCACGAACTGACCAACCAGCGCGGCCAACTGGTCCTCTCGGCCCGCAACTCGATCATGATGCGGCTGCGCCAGACTGTGGGTATCTCCGCATGAAGATGCTCGACCTCCACCCCGCCGGCACCCGCATCGAGCTCGGCTCTATGACCTTCACCGCCGAAGACATCATCCGTTTCGCCAGCACATTCGATCCGCAGCCCTTCCATATCGATGCCGAAGCGGCGAAGTCGTATGTCTTTGGCGGCCTCTGCGCCTCGGGCTGGCATACCTGCGCCGGCTGGATGAAGAATTTCGTCGCCTTCTGGGATGCGGAGGCGACACGGTTGAACGCCACCGGGACCGACGCTCCAAGGCTCGGCCCCTCGCCTGGTTTTTCTGAACTGCAGTGGTTGAAACCTGTCTACGCCGGCGACAGGATCACCTATTTTATGACGCCGATCGATACCCGCCGCATGCCAGGTTCAAAAGGCTACATGGTCATCACGGCCCTGTGCGAAGGCCTCAATCAGAATGCCGAACCCGTCCTGCGCTTCAACAGCAATATCATCGAGTTTCCAGCACCAGAGGATAAGCCCGCATGAACATTTACCAGTTCACCGCCCGCGACATCGAAGGCAGGGACCGCAGACTGTCGGACTATGCCGGCAAGCTAATGCTGATCGTCAACACGGCGAGCGCCTGCGGGCTCACCCCGCAATACAGCGGCCTGAAAAAATTCACCAGACCTTCAAGGGTGACCTCGTCGTGCTCGGTTTTCCCTGCAATCAGTTCGGCGGCCAGGAGCCGGGAACGGAAAAGGACATCGCCCTTTTCTGTGAGACGAGCTTTGCCGTCACATTCCCGCTCTTTTCCAAGGTCGAGGTGAACGGCGCAAGCGCCGATCCGCTCTTTGCCTATCTGAAGGCAGAGACGCCGGGCGAGGAACAGGGCAACGAGATCGCCTGGAACTTTGCCAAGTTCCTGATCGGCCGCGACGGCAAACCGATTGCCCGTTTTTCGCCGCGCACAGCACCGGAAGAGATCGAGGCAGACATCGCAAAGGCACTGACCGCCTGAGCAAGCTCAGCGGCGCGCAGGTGGGGGTATTGCCACCGCCTGACCTGATCATCCGCCTTGTCAGTGACCGGAAAATTCGACCAGTGTCCGGACTTCGACGCCGAGCGCTTCGAGCTTCTGGCGCCCGCCGAGATCCGGCAGGTCGATGACGAAACAGGCCGAGACGACATCGGCGCCGATCTGGCGCAGCAACTGGACCGCGCCAACGGCCGTACCTCCGGTCGCGATCAAGTCATCGACCAGGATGACTTTCTCACCGGGCTGGATCGCATCGAGATGGATTTCCATTTCGTCGACGCCGTATTCGAGGCTATAGGCGATGCTGACCGTCTCGTGCGGCAGCTTGCCCTTCTTGCGGATCGGCACGAAGCCGGCTGACAACTGATGCGCCACGGCACCGCCCAGGATGAAGCCGCGCGCTTCCATGCCGGCAATCTTGTCTATCTTCAACCCGACATAGGGCTGCACCAGCTCATCGACGGCACGACGAAACGCTCGGGCATTGCCCAATAGGGTCGTAATGTCGCGGAAGATGATGCCCGGCTTCGGATAGTCGGGAATCGAGCGGATGGAATCGACGAGGAAATTCTGGACTGGCGAGCTCATGGGTATCCGTGACCTGTGGAAGATTTTGGCGGCAAACTGGCCCTTCGCATACCGCATCTCCAGCCCCGTGGCGATGGAAAAGCTGATGTTTCGAAGGACCTGTGGTAAATGGAACGCTTACTTGTGAATGCCGTCCCCAACGAAAAAAGGCGACCCGGAGGCCGCCTTTCCGAATGATCGACAACAGACGATCAGTGTTCCTTGTTGGAATAGACCGACTTCTTCGTCAGGTAGATCAGCGCAGTGAAGATCGCGAGGAAGATCATCACCATGAAGCCCATCCGCTTGCGGTCTTCCAGATGCGGTTCGGCAGCCCACATCAGGAATGCGGCAACGTCCTGGGAATACTGGTCCAGCGTCTGCGGTGCACCGTCGTCATAGGTCACCTGACCATCGCTGAGCGGTGGCGCCATGGCAAGCGACTGGCCGGCAATGAAATGCGGGTTGAAATGCGTGCCTTCGGCAACGACAATCCCTTCCGGTGGCTCCTGATAGCCGGTCAACAGGGCATGAATGTAATCCGGGCCACCCTGTTGATACTGCGTGAAGATATCGAAAACGAATGTCGGGAAGCCGCGGGTCACGCCGCGCGCCTTGGCGATCAGCGAGAAGTCCGGCGGCGCTGCACCGTTGTTGGCAGCAGCAGCCGCTTCATGGTTCGGGAACGGCGATGGGAAATGATCCGACGGCACCGCCTTGCGGGTGAACATTTCACCGTCGGCGTTCGGACCGTCCTGCACTTCATAGTTCGCCGCGAAGGCTTTCACCTGTTCTTCCGAATAGCCCAGATCCTCCAGTGTGCGGAAGGAGACCAGGTTCATCGAATGGCAGGCGGCACAGACTTCGGTGTAAATCTTGAGACCGCGCTGGAGCTGCCCCTTGTCATACTTGCCGAACGGACCGGCAAAAGACCAGTCGATCTGCTCCGGCTTGAGGATCGGGTAGTGACCGACCTTTGCCGCGTGCTCGACCTGATGGGCGAGATCGCCCTCTTCCGCTGCGGAAGCCAGGCCGGAAAATCCGGCCATGGCAGCAATCAGCGCGATGCTCGTGAAAAGCTTCTTCATTGTTCTGTTCCTCTCACGTGCTCAGGCTTGGGCGGCGGCGGACTTGCCGCTCTTTTCGAGAACCGCCTCGGTGATCGAGTTCGGGATACGCCGTGGCGTCTCGAACAGACCGAGGAGCGGCATGATCACGAGGAAGAAACCGAAGTAATAAGCAGTTCCGGCCTGCGACAGGACGACATAGATGCCTTCTGCCGGCATGGCGCCGAGCCAGCCGAGGATGATCGAATTGACCACAAACAGCCAGAAGAACAGCTTGTACCAGGGACGATAGACCGCAGAGCGAACCTTGGACGTGTCGAGCCAGGGCAGGAAGAACAGCACGATGATCGCGCCGAACATCACCAGAACGCCACCGAGCTTGGAGTCGATCGGACCGACATTGAAGGTGATCGCGCGCAGCATCGCGTAGAACGGCAGGAAGTACCATTCCGGAACGATGTGAGCCGGGGTCTTCAGCGCGTCGGCCGGGATGTAGTTGTCCGGATGGCCGAGGAAGTTCGGCATGTAGAAGACGAACCAGGCGTAGACGATCAGGAAGACCGAGATGCCGAAAGCATCCTTGAGCGTGGCGTAAGGCGTGAACGGCACGGTGTCCGTCTTCGACTTGACTTCGACGCCGGTCGGGTTTGTCTGGCCAGTGACGTGCAGAGCCCAGATATGCAGGATGACAACGCCGACGATCATGAACGGCAGCAGGTAGTGCAGCGCGAAGAAGCGGTTCAGCGTCGGATTGTCGACGGCAAAGCCACCGAGCAGGAACTGCTGGATCCACTCGCCGACGCCCGGAAACGCGGTGAAGAAGCCGGTGATGACGGTAGCACCCCAGAAGGACATCTGGCCCCAGGGAAGCACGTAACCCATGAAGGCGGTCGCCATCATGAGGAGGAAGATCACCACGCCGAGGATCCAGAGGATTTCGCGGGGCGCCTTGTAGGACCCGTAGTAGAGACCACGGGCAATGTGCAGGTAAACGGCGATGAAGAAGAACGACGCGCCGTTGGCATGCATGTAGCGCAGCAGCCAACCATGGTTGACGTCGCGCATGATCTTTTCAACCGAATCGAATGCCACCGAAACATGCGCCGAGTAGTGCATCGCGAGCACAACACCGGTCAGAATCTGTACCACCAGCATGACGGCCAGCATGGCACCGAAGGTGTAGGCGTAGTTCAGGTTGCGGGGAACCGGATAGGCGACGAAGCTGTCATAGACCATGCGCGGCAACGGAAGGCGCGCATCAATCCATTTTTCGACGCCGGTCGTCGGCTGGTAACTGGAAGGACCACTCATGTTTAATTATCCCCTCAACCGATCTTGATCACAGAATCGGACACAAATCCGAAAGTCGGAATTGCCAGATTCATCGGCGCCGGACCTTTCCGGATACGACCCGCGGTATCGTAGTGCGAGCCGTGGCAGGGACAGAACCATCCGCCGAAGTCCCCGGCCTGGCCAAGCGGAACGCAACCGAGGTGGGTGCAGGAACCGATCATGACGATCCAGTTCTCCTTGCCTTCGCCTGCAGAGCGAGCAAGGTCCGTCGCGTCAGCGGCAGCATCGACATTGGCGTTACGGGCAATCGGGTCCTTGAGGTCGGCAAGAGCAACCTGGTTGGCTTCCTCGACTTCCTTGGCGGTGCGATTGCGGATGAACACCGGCTTGCCGCGCCATTTCACCGTCAGCGACATGCCGGGCTCGAGCGCCGCCACATCGACTTCGATCGAAGCGAGCGCAAGAGTGGAGGCGTCCGGGCGCATCTGATCAATGAACGGCCATGCGACAGCGGCAACGCCAACTGCGCCGGCCATACCGGTCACCATGTAGAGAAAGTCACGGCGCGTAGGTTCGGCCGCATGTTGTGCATTGGTCTCGTGTTCGCTCACGGTCAAATTATCCTCTTCGCAATCCTGCGACACACCGCATTCTGCCCCCGTAGCGGGAATCATCAAGCAGACATAGTCCGGCCATAGATTCCCCCCAGATTGGCGCGTTCTAAGCTTGATAATCCATTCTGTCCAGTCTCCGCAGGGGAAGGAGCCACTATGTCGCGCAATAAATTCTGACGTTGTGCCATGAGGTTGGATGAAGCGGACGGTTCTTGCAAGTAAGGCTTTTTTCGAGCATGGTCACGTGCCTCCGGCCGCGCCCGGAAGACAGGGTCGGGACGGGCATGAGAGATACTATCTACTGCGTAATTTGCGTCCTGTTGACACTGGCGCTCACGGCTCTCAGCATGCGCTACGTCACCGAGCTCTGGATCTTTTCCTTCTTTTTCAGCCTGCAATTGCAAATCAGCGTCATCGTTCTTGCCGGAACCGTGATCTGCCTGCTCGTCAAGCGTGGCACCTATGCCTGGATGCTGCTGGCAGCCAGTCTCGCCCTGATTGGCCACAGCCTGTGGATGAAACGGGAGTTCGTGCCGAGCCCATTGCCGCCCGAAGTCGTGGCAAATGCCCCGCGCCTGCGCATCCTCAGCTTCAACGTCCTCAACGACAATGTTGATAACGCGAAGAAGATCGCCGACATGATCCAGGGTTCGCAGGCCGATGTTGTCTACATCATGGAAGCCAATCCGCTGTTTGGCGAACTCGATCGGCTGGGCGAAACTTATCCCTACAGAATTGGCTGCGGCATCGAGACGCCGACCTGCGATCTGATGATGCTGTCGAAACATCCGATCCGGGCCGGCCGCTACGACGAGCTCAGTGACCTGCGCGCCGACCGCTTTGCCGAAATTGAGATCGAGGTTGCCGGCCGCCGGATCAGTCTCCTCGCGGCTCATCTCTCCAAACCGTATTTCGATGACTACCACAGCATCGAGCTGGACAACCTCATCCTTGGCCTCAACGATGCCAAGGGCAGCGTGATCCTGGCCGGCGATTTCAATTCGGACAGTATTGCGCCGGACATGCAACGCTTTCTTAGGCGCTCCGGTCTGCGCAAGGTCGGCGCCGAACCTGCCACCTGGCCGGTCGAAGCCGGCTTGGCCGGCATTCCGATCGACCATATCTTCGTCGACAAGGATATCGCGCCCCTGTCGCTGAAACGCCTTGACGAGAGTTATGGATCGAACCATTTCGGCCTTGTCGCCGACGTCGCGTTGATCGGCGAAGTCGCACCCGACAACTGAGCACGTGCCACCCACTGTTGAACGCATCAACTGGATGCCGGTGGGCAGCAACAGCGCATCAGGCTTGCTCGACAACGCCCTTGGTATCGAGGAAGCCGCCGGATTGCCGCGCCCAAAGCTCCGAATAGAGCCCGCCCCGCGCGACGAGTTCCGCATGTGTGCCCTGCTCGATGATCCGGCCCTTGTCCATGACGACAAGGCGATCCAGCGCGGCAATGGTCGACAGGCGATGGGCAATGGCCAGAACTGTCTTGCCCCGCATCAGCTTGTCGAGATTGGACTGGATGGCAGCCTCGACTTCGGAATCGAGCGCCGAGGTCGCCTCGTCCAGAACGAGGATCGGCGCATCCTTCAGCATCACGCGGGCAATCGCCACCCGCTGGCGCTGCCCACCCGATAGCTTGACCCCGCGCTCGCCGACATGCGCATCGAAACCCTTGCGCCCGCGCTGATCCTCCAGCCGCTGGATGAAGTCGAGCGCCTCCGCCCGATCCGCCGCCTTCAGCAATTGATCGTCCGACGCATCTTCGCGTCCGAAGACGATGTTGTCGCGGATGGAGCGATGCAACAGCGCCGTATCCTGCGTCACCATGCCGATCTGCGACCGCAGGCTCTCCTGCGTCACCGTCGAGATATCCTGGCCGTCGATCACGATACGGCCGCCCTCGACATCGTAGAAGCGCAGAAGCAGATTGACCAAGGTCGACTTACCTGCCCCGGAGCGGCCGACAATGCCCACCTTCTCGCCCGGCGCGATGGTCAGTGTCAGATGATCAATCACGCCCTTCTTGCGGCCATAGTGAAAGCTGACATCCTCGAAGCGGATCTCGGGCGAGACGACCTTCAACGCAGTGGCATCGGCACGGTCGACCAGGTCGATCGGCCTGGCGATCAGTTCGGCGGAATTCTGGATCGTGCCGATATTGCGCATGATGCTGTTCATCTGCGTCATCATCCGACCGAGCAGCATGTTGAGCCTGAGCACGAGGCCGAGTGTGAACGCCACGCCGCCGCCGGTAATCGCGCCGGCAAACCAAAGATCGATCGATAGCGCGGCGACCGTGACAATCATGATCCCCGACAAAACAGCCAGCGACGCACGAACACCCGTCAGCAACCGTGCGAACGGCCGCAACGTGTCCTGGAACCGGTCGAAACCCGCCTTGATATAGTGATCGTTCTGCCGCTCCTTGCCGAACAGTTTCAGCGTCTGGATATTCGAATAGCTGTCCACCAGACGGCCATTCAACATCGACGACGCTTCGGCTGATTCCCTCGCGTGATAGCGGATACGCGGGACGAAGAGCCTCGCAAGCACCAGGAAGATCGCGATCCAGACACCGATGACCGCCGAAAGCCGCCAGTCGAGCTGCGCGACGAGGGCCATGGTCGAGATCGTGTAGATCACCATGAACCAGACGACCTGCAGCAGCGAGGTCAACAGGTCCCCGGTCGACTGGCCGGCCGACCAGACTTTGGTGACGATACGGCCGGCAAAATCGTTCTGGAAGAAGGACAGCGACTGGCGCGCGATATGCGCATAGGCCTGCCAGCGCACCATGTTGAAGAAGTTGAGGACGATGACCTGCTCTTCGACCAGCGCGCCGATCGTCACGACAATGAACCGTCCCGCCAGCATCACCAGGGCCATGGCGGCAAGCTCGCCACCATGGGCCGCGATCAGCCCGTCCCATCCGGCATCCTTGGGCACGGTGTCGAGCACATCGACCAGCCGACCGACGAACCAGAACAGCCCGGCCTCCAGCACGGCGATCGAGCCGCCGAATATCGCCATGAGCAGGAAGGCAAGCTTCGCCTGGCTGACATAGAACCAGACAAAGGCCCAGGTCTTTTCCGGCGGACGCAAATTGTCCGAGCGGTAAAACGGATCGAGCCAGTTTTCGAAGAGACGAGCAACAGATTGAAACATGCAATGCGATATAGGCGGTTTCCGGCGTCTGGCAAAGCATGGCGGTCATTACATTTACGTAATGCCGGCTGGGCAAAAATGGCAACGGCGGCCGAAGCCGCCGAACCTGATCTATTTGTCTCAACCTCACCGGATCAGGCCATCGTCAGCGCCGGCGGGCCACCGTCGCCGCACCGCCAAATGCGGAGGCCAGCCTGCCGCTCATCGCATGCGCCGGCGAAGGGACCGGACGCGAGGCCGGTGTCGCGACATGCAGGTCAGCCCGCCCCTCACCCAGCTTGAATTGTGCGAGTAACCCATTGAGTGCAGCCGCCTGTGCCGCCAGGCTGTGGCTCGCAGCCGTGGTCTGTTCGACCATTGCCGCATTCTGCTGTGTGCCCTGGTCCATCTCGTTGACCGACATGTTGATCTCGGAAAGGCCGGTCGACTGTTCGCGGGCCGATACGGCGATGGACGCGACATTGTTGTTGATCTGCTGAACTTCCGTCACGATCGACTCCAGCGCCTTGCCGGTCTGGCCGACCAGATCGACACCATCCCGGACCTTCTCGCCTGAGGTCGTGATCAGCGCCTTGATCTCCCGCGCCGCCTTGGCGGAGCGCTGGGCCAGTTCACGCACTTCCTGCGCCACCACGGCAAAGCCCTTGCCTGCCTCGCCGGCACGGGCTGCCTCGACCCCGGCATTGAGCGCCAGCAGGTTGGTCTGGAAGGCGATATCATCGATCACGCCGATGATGTTGCCGATCTCGCTCGACGATTTCTCGATCGCCTCCATGGCATTGACGGCCTGGTGGACGATCTCGCCGGAGCGCTCGGCGCCGTGACGGGTCTGTTCGACCAGCTTGCCGGCCTCTCCGGCACGAACCGCTGATTCCTTGACTGCGGTGGTGACCTGTTCCAGCGCAGCCGCCGTTTCCTCGACTGAGGCCGCCTGCTGTTCGGTCCGCCGGGACAGATCATTGGCAGCGGAACGGATCTCGTTGGCGCCGGCATCGATCATCCGGGCATTCTCGCCGACGGACTGCAGAACCGATTGCAGTTTCGCCACCGATTCGTTGAAATTGGCACGCAAAGGCTCAAGCTGCCCGACAAAGGGAACGTCGAGACGGAATGTCATGTCGCCATCGGACAGGCCCTTCAGGCCACGGGCAATGCTCTCGACCGCAAACGACACGTCGGCGGCGGCCTGCGCAGTCTGTTCGTCCCGGGCGAGACGCTCGCGTTCGCTCATTGAACGGTTGCTTTCGGTTTCCTGTTCCAGCCGCTCGCGTTCGACGGCATTGTCGCGGAAGACGGAGACCGCGGCAGCCATTTCTCCGATTTCGTCATGACGATCCGTATGGGGGATCGCGATCTCGTTGTTGCCGGATGCAAGCATGTTCATCGATTGGGTGATGGCGCCGATCGGGCGCGTGACGCGGACGAGGCTGAGCAATGCCGCGCCAGCAGCCACAATTGCAGCAAGAACAATGGCGCCGATGGTGGTGATATAGGCGAACTCGGCTGCAAGCGCTGCCGCCTTCTGATCATCCTGGCTGCGGGCACCGATTTCGTTGATCATGTCCTGCATGAGGATGCCGGCTTCACCACCGATCGGGATCATCTCCGCGATGATCGCCTTTGCTTCATAGACGCGCGACGCCTTGATCACAGTGACGAACTTCTCACCCAGCGCATCGTATGTCGACAGGACCGCGTTCAGCTTGTCCATGCTCGCTTTCGTTGACGCATCAGTAATCGTATCACTGAATGCTTTGAACGCCGCTGCGCGTTCCGCGGTCTTGCTTTGCAACTGCTCAAGTATGCGTTTCTGGTCTGCCGCATTGCTGGAAGTCAGCGTCATCAGATAGAGTCGGCGCACTTCGGACAAGAGCCTGTCCAGGTTCGCCGTCTTCAGGGACTGATCCATGCGCTCGCCCAAATTGGATGCCTGAGCATTGAGCTCGGAGACTGAGCGCATTCCCAGCACGCCCTGCAACAACAGGAGAACGAGCACGAGCGCAAACAGCGCAGGCATGAGAAATTTGATTTTGACTTTGCTGAACATCTGAAAAACCGCAGTTTGAGCCTGATGGATATCGCCCTGTCTTGGCAGCTTAAAATAAAGAAAAAATTACCTCGGGCGGCGAAGTCCAGCACTACCGCGCCACTATAAGTCATTGTAAAATTAGGATGTTCTGAAGGCCGATGCAGATCGGAGAGGGCAGCAGCCTGTTGCTCCAGCAAACCGGCGGCTTGGCGAATTGGCGGATGGCGGATTGGAAAAGCCGAAGCCGGGCAATCCTGCGCGGTGCAGTCTCGCCTTAGCGCGAGAAACGCGTCAGGTAGATTCCAATCAGGATCAGGAACACGCCGATAAACTGACCGGGGTGAAGACCGGATGCGACCTGCAACTGGTCGATCAACAGCCCGGCAATCATCTGCCCGCCGATGATCAGCAGCGCCGAGCGGGCAGCGCCGATGCGCGGAAACACATAGGCACTGACGGCCACGAAACCCGCGCCGATGACGCCGCCGGTAAAGGCCCAGCTCGGTGCCAGCCCCAGGGTGTGGAAATTGCCGCGTTCGAACAGCAACACGAACACCGTGAGCAGCAGGAAGCCGCTCAGGTGGTTCCAGAACGACGCCCTGAACGCCCCGCGATCCATGCCGAGGCGACCATTGATCGAGCGCGACATGCCGACAAAGGCACCGGCGGAAAGCGCGATCATCACATAGCCGATCATTGCGCACCTCCCGAATAGATCACCAGCGCACTGCCCATGGTGACGAGCAAGGCAGCCAGCAGGTCGAAACGGTTGAGCGCGCGTTTGGGCGTCCCGAACCAGCCCCAGAGGTCGGACAGGAGGCTGAACAGGATCTGGCCGACGAGCATCAACGACAGTGCACCGGCCAGGGCAAGGCTGGAATTGACCGCAATGGACCCCAGCGCAACGGCAAGCGCGCCCGGCGCTCCGCCAAAATAGGACCAGAGCGGCGGCCTGCCAGCATGGATCGCCAGGTCAGCCGGTTTCGAGGACCACATCCGGCTGGCCTGCAACAGCACGACCGCTGTGACAGCTCCGACACCATGCACGACCCAGGACGCGATGAACGGGGTGGAATAGCTGGCAAGCCCACTGTTCAGCGTGACCATCACAGCCAGCATGCCGCCGGCCAACGCAGCCCAGAACCAGTCGAGATAGTACCGCATCGGTTTCGCCATTTCATTGATTTCGAAGTGCGCCCGGCACCCGCATAAGCATACGGGCCCTGAATGCCAATCGACATTTCCTGATCTGCGGGCAGAAAAACTGAAACGCGCCGCCGGGTGAAGGGCGACGCGTCTCGTCAATGTCAAGCCACGGCTGGTTACTCCGCCGCCTCTTCGGCTTCGTCACCGTCCTCAGCTGCTAGGAAGCCGCCGGACTGGCGATTCCACAGGTCGGCATAGACGCCACCCAGCGCCACCAGTTCCTGATGCGAGCCGCTTTCGATGATCCGCCCCTTGTCGAGCACGATCAGCCGGTCCATCTGCGTCAGCGTCGACAGGCGGTGCGCAATCGCGATCACCGTCTTGTCCTCGATCAGCTTGAACAGGCTTTCCTGGATCGCCGCCTCGACTTCCGAATCGAGTGCGGACGTTGCCTCGTCCAGTACCAGGATCGGCGCATCCTTGAGGAAGACGCGCGCAATCGCGATGCGCTGGCGCTGGCCACCGGACAGCTTCACCCCGCGTTCACCGACATGCGCATCAAGACCCGTCCTGCCCTGCTGGTCGGCCAGCGTCTGGATGAAGTCCCAGGCATTGGCACGGCGGGCAGCCTCGATCACCTGGGCGTCCGTGGCGTCCGGCCGGCCATAGGCAATGTTGTCGCGGATCGACCGGTGCAGCAGCGATGTATCCTGGGTGACGACGCCGACCAGCGACCGCAGGCTGTCTTGCGAAACCTGGGAAATGTCCTGCCCGTCGACAAGGATACGCCCCTTTTCAAGATCGTAGAAGCGCAGCAACAGGTTGACCAGCGTCGTCTTGCCCGCGCCGGAGCGTCCGACCAGACCGACCTTCTCGCCCGCCTTGATCTTCAGCGCGAAATCCTCGATCACGCCATTGCGCTTGCCATAGTGGAAGCCGACCGCGTCATAGACGATCTCACCCTTCGGCGCCGTCAGCGCTTTAGCCGTCGGCACATCGACGATGTCATGCGCCGTGGTCATCATGCCCATGCCGTCGTAGACGGTGCCGATGTTTTCAAACAGCGCCGCCACTTCCCACATGATCCATTGCGACATGCCGTTGATGCGCATGGCAAGACCGATGGCAATCGCGATCGCACCGACCGACACCACGCCGTCGAGCCAGAACCAGATACTCAGCGCCGAGATCGAAAACAGCACGATGGCATTGTTGATATCGACAGCGATGTTGAGCAGCGTGATCTGCCGCATCTGGCGGTGCACGGTACTGAGAAAGGCATCCATGCCCTCCCTGGCATAGCTTTCCTCGCGGCCGGCATGGGAAAACAGCTTCACGGTCGCAATGTTGGTATAGCTGTCGACGATGCGGCCGGTCATCATCGAGCGCGCATCCGCCTGTTCACTGGACAGCTTGCGCAGCTTCGGGATGAAGAAGCGCAGGATCAGCACATAGATGACGATCCATGCGGCAAGCGGCAGAACCAGACGCCAGTCGACGGCCGCCACAAGCGCCAGCATCGAGACGAAGAAGCTCGTCGCATAGACGAAAACGTCGATGACCTTCATCGTCGATTCCCGGATCGACAAAGCCGTCTGCATCACCTTGGTCGACACCCGTCCGGCAAACTCGTTGGCGAAGAACGTCATCGAATGGCGCAGCAGGAAGCGATGCATCTGCCAGCGCGCGATCATCGGGAAGTTGCCTGCCAGAACCTGATGCATGGTGATCGAGTGAATGATCCCGACGATCGGCAGACCGACCAGCACCAGCGCGCCCATGGCGAACAGCCGCGAACCCTCGTTTTCGAGGAACGTGGTGCGGTCGGCATTCGACAGCCAGTCGACGATATTGCCGAGGAACTGGTAGAGGAATACTTCGCCCACCGCGATTAGCAGCGAGCACATCCCGAGCACCAGCAGCCATGGCCAGGCCGGTTTCGTGTAATGCCAGCAAAAGGCAAACAGCCCCTTGGGCGGCAGAGAAGGCGCATCCGAAGGATAGGCATTCAAGCGGTTTTCAAACCACGAGAACATGAGAAACTCCATGAAGCAGCGCGCGAGCGGACAGGCCATCGGGACGTGTCGCAGATGCGCGAAATGTCAATGTTTGAGGCCAGATAGGGCCGCAAGATGAATCAGTTTGGGAAATACAAAGGCGATGAAGTCGCCGTCACGCAGGCCTGGCAAGCAGGCGGGGCACTGGCTTCAAACCGAAAAAATCCATCGATGGCCCTCCCTCGTGCGTGTTACAGATGAAGCTGTTGTAACCACCTCGGCAGCCCTTGCAAAGCGGCGAATGGCGCCTTGCCGGCCATTCCCTGCAACTGTTGCACGCAGACAACAACCGGAAGGTTGATCCGCACGTCCAAGCCTCTTGAGGCGCACCGGGGCCTGGCGTAGAACCTGCCCCATGACAGCGCTCCGTATCGCCCTTTTCCAGCCCGACATACCCGGCAATACCGGCACCATCCTGCGCCTTGCCGCCTGCCTCGGCTTGAAAGTCGACATCATCGAGCCGGCCGGCTTCGTTCTGTCCGACAAGAACCTGAAACGCGCCGGCATGGATTACCTCGCCAGCGTCGCGATGACACGCCATGTCAACTGGGAGCAATTCGACCAGTGGCGACGCCGGGAGAACCGCCGCCTCGTTCTCGCCTCGACCAAGGCGGCCGAGCCCTATACCGGCTTCCGATATCAGCAGAACGACATACTGCTCTTTGGCCGCGAAAGCGCCGGCGTTCCCGATCATGTTCATGACATCACGGATGCCCGTGTTATTATTCCGATGGTGGAAGGCCAACGCTCGATCAACGTGGCCATGTCGGCCGCGATGATTGTCGGCGAGGCAATGCGGCAGATCGCGCTTTAGCCCTCCGAAAAAGGCAATCGTCAAGGACCGCGCCGCCCCGATCCGTTAGCTTCGGATCGAAGCCGAAAGCCATTGCGCGCCGATATACAACCACAATTGCTAATTCATCCGGAACGGTTTATGTTGCAGCGCAGCAAAAATGGGAGATGGAAATGTTCGAAACAGCATTCGCCCTGAGTTTGACCCAGTTCGCCCGCACCTTCAGCACACCCGAACGGCTTCAACACCGGCCCGCGCGCAATGCGGCTCTCGAGCCATGGCGCATGCGCAACACCGGGCTCGACGCACTCTTTTACGACGTGAAGTCGCTGTCGGCCGAAGAGACGTTCTATATCAGCGATGCGCTGGCCTCCGAAGGCCTGATCATGATCGTCCCGCCGGCCGGACAGGGCATGCTGACGATCTGCGACAGCATCGAGGAGTACCGCCTGCGCGGTGGTCGTGACGTGCACGCCCTCGCCGTGGCCGGAATCGGTGGATCGGCCATCGGCGCCGCCGCCTTCGCCCGCAACGTTGCCAATGCGATCGATGCTCCGGTAGCGGCCGTCGTCTCTGGCTACGGCCTCGGCGATATCGTCAACGAGGCGATCGGTGGCGCCTTTTTCTTCGGCTGGCTCGGCCATGTGCGCAGCAATCTCGAAGTCATCGATGATATGGTCGGTCGGCCAAAACTCGGCGCCTATGGCAAACGCGATGCGGATACCGAAAGCATCCGCAGCACCGGCTTGGACACGGACACGGTCGCCACTTTGCTGGCTGACCCCGAATTCTCGTTCAACCTGCTCGCCGGCCACTCTCGCGGCAACCGTGTCCTGGCGGATGCCTTGCAATTGCTGACATCATCGGCACCGGCTCGCCTCAAGTTACTGGCCGACACGTCCCGCATCGTCACTTTCGGCGGTCGCATCAAGATGCCGGACATCTTCGCCGACGTCGTCGATGTGGTGGGCGAACTGGATTGGTTCGGCGAAATCAATTCGCGCCCGAAGATCAAGACCGACATCCGCGTTCCGCTGTGTGGCCATTCGACCAATACTGATATCGCCGGCGCACTGCAGGTCACCAAGGTTCTGAAGGATATCCTTGGCCAAGGCGCGGAGCGCGCCAGGGAAGTGACGGCGGACGAGGCCCCAACGATAACCCTGGTGGCCGAACCACCACCTTCTGAAGCGCTCGTGGACGAACAGATTTTGCCGGAACCGCCCGTGGCGAAACCGTCTCCGCCGCCCGCAGCCGTGATGACGCTGGTCCCGCCAGTAGAGCCGCCTGAGGCTAAGGTTGAGGCTGAGCCCGAAGCGCCGGCGCCCGCAGCATCTGCGGTCGATGCCGAGCCAGCGGTCCTGTTGCCCACGACGGTCAGCGAAGTCAACTTCACGCCGTCAGCGGCGCTTGATGCGGCTTCGGCACCGGTTTCGACACCCATAAAGGCAGCATCGGACAAGCCATCGGCAACACCCTCGATCACCGCGCGTGCCAAGACGAACAGCTATCCTGGGCTGCCGCCGGCACCGGAGTCTCCTCCCCCGCTGTCGGCCGCATCGCCCAAGGGAAAGGCGCCAACCGACAAGACACCAACCGACAAGACACGGGGCAAACGCGCCGCGCGGAAACGCTGATTGGCATCAACACCGATAAAAGCCCGCATCTCTGCGGGCTTTTATCTATGATCCGTGGTCAGTTCAGAGAAACAGTTTCAGCGAAGCGCTCATGGAATTGTTGGCAATGTTGAGCGAAGTCGTTTGAAGCTGCTGCGCCGCCATCTGGGCAGCCAGGACGACGGAATGTTCGTTGAGGTCCGCGTTGACCAGCCGACCAATGCCGGTCTCGGTGACATCCTGCACACCCTGAATGAATTCCATGTTCGCCGAAACCCGATTGCGCGTGGCGCCAACCTCCGCCCCCGTGCTGATCATGTCGGCCATCACCCGGTTCAGTGCGGAAATCATACCGTCCAGTTCGGCACTGCCGGTCTGGCTGTCGATCTTGATTTCTTTCGAACTCGCCGCATTGGGCACGACGGAATTGGCATCGATCAGATGAAAGTCGTACAGCGCACCGGATCGCGTCATACCGGAATAGGAACGTGTCAGCATGCCATCGGCGGCGTTCTCGCCTGAAACCAGGGTGGACTTCGCGGTGTCGAAATCGATCATGTTGATCGACAGGTCACCCTCGCCGCCATCCGTGACCGACGCCACCATGGAGGACACTTTCGGCTGCGACCCCGCTTCAACTTTCAGCCAGTTCTGACCGTTGAAGGCACTGTTGTCGACCACCGCACTCAGTTGATCCTTCAACTGCGTAATCTCGGAATTGATCGCTGGCTTGTTCGCGCCGACAGCGGTAGCAAGCACGAGTTTGGACTGGATTTCCGAAACCAGGCGCGTGGCTTCGCGAATGCCGACGGCAGCCGTATCTGTTAGGGCTGCCGCAAGGCCGTTCGCATCTTCGACGCTCGACATCGAAAGACTGCTCGACCTCATCGTCGTCGCAATGGACCAATAGGCGGTGTTGTCTGCCGCCTGTTCGACGGCACGACCGTTCGCGACCTGCCTCTGCGTGCGCTCCAGCGCCGAAGTCGAACCGGTCAGCACCGCAAGCGAACTCGCGGATGTGGAATTAAAAGAGACTGAACTCATCGAGAAGCCTAGCGTCGCCTATCATGTCGAACAATGCCGCAAGCATCATGCACGGCCGTCCTCACGACACAGAATGCCACCCATGTTTTGTCGTTCGATTGCGCCAATCATTAGAATTCGAGATATTTCAAACATTCCGGGAAGCGCGCTGCTCAATCGGCAGACGGCAGACGCCGCATGGTGAATTCGATCTGGTCGCCATCAAGCTGGCGCCAGCTTTCCACCTCGGTCCAGTAGGCGGCCTTGGGAAACGTATCGAACCATTCGCGCGCCTTTGCGCGGGCCTCGTCGCGGGTGAGGCAATACGTCTCGCGGACAAAATGGCCTTTCCCGCCGCCTGAAGAGGCGGCCCGATGGTCGGCAATGCGTTTTCTCAGGCCGTTAAGCGGCGGCGGACCGGGTATTCTCGTCATGACATACCTCGCATCCCGTGACATTAGTGCGCCCCACATCGATTGGCGAGTCGATTTTGCCGGTGGGGCTTCCGATCCCGGTGGCCGCGCATATATGAAACTGATAATCGACGCGCAGCGACGCAATGAGGAAAATCCATGCAGCGACCGGATCTGCCAAAAGGCCTTCCCGCCGATATTGAAGACAAGAAGATCGCCGCGCGCACGTGGTTCGAGAGCTTGCGCGACACCATCTGTTCGTCCTTCGAGGCAATTGAAGACGAATTGGCCGGTCCCTTGTCGGATCGCCAGCCCGGACGCTTCAAGCCCAAGGACTGGCTGCGTGAAAACGGCGAAGGCGGCGGCGGACGCATGTCGATGATGGAAGGCCGCGTCTTCGAAAAGGTGGGCGTGCACACGTCGACCGTACACGGCGAATTTTCGCAAGAATTCCGCAAGCAGATGCCCGGCGCGGAAGAAGATCCACGCTTCTGGGCCTCCGGCATTTCGCTGATCGCCCATCCGGTCAATCCCAATGTGCCCGCCGTGCACATGAACACCCGCATGGTGGTCACTTCAAGCCAATGGTTTGGCGGTGGCGCCGACCTTACTCCTGTCCTCGACCGCCGCCGCACCCAGGAAGACAGGGACACGCAACTCTTCCACCGGGCGATGGAAATAGCCTGCCAGCACCACGCCGATATTGCCGACTATCCCGCCTACAAGGCTTGGTGCGACGAATACTTTTTTCTCACGCACCGCAACGAGCCACGCGGCGTCGGCGGCATCTTCTTCGATTGGCTCTATCCACAGGCGGACAAGGGCGGATGGGATGCAAACTTCGCCTTCGTCCAGGATGTCGGCCGCGCCTTCAATCTCGTCTATCCGAAGATCGTCCGCAGCAATTTCAACACGCCCTGGACGGAAGAAGACCGTGACGAGCAACTGGTACGCAGAGGCCGCTATGTCGAGTTCAATCTGCTCCACGATCGCGGAACGATCTTCGGATTGAAAACCGGCGGCAATGTCGAATCGATTCTTTCTTCCATGCCGCCTGTGGTTCGTTGGCCCTAGGCAAGCACCGATAAAAGTTATCCACTGCTCGTGCACAGGGCGGTGGATAAAGAATACGCTAAAATATCGGAAGCTTAGCCTGCGCAGCCCGAATGCTTGACGGAAGTCATTGCATTCAACGGAATCCTTGCTCATTCTGCGGGCTCACGCAGTTTCGAGGAGGAGAATGCGATGACCCAGTCCGGTACTGCAACCATTGCCGCAGTGAGTGAGACCGCCCCACGCTCCATTGACGTACCCGAATTGATTGACCGCCTGGCGGAACGTTTGCGCTGCTCAAGCGATGTCGATCTTCCGCACTCCTATTTCGTCGAGCAGGTACGACTTGGTCTGGGTGGGACCAATCTGACCGACCAGATGGTCGCGAACGACATTGAAGGTCCCGGCCGCAAGCAGCAGAGAACCGCGGCACAATCTGTCTTTCATGCCTGGGCCATGCCCGACTGACGCCAGCGTGCGCAGATGACGATCCACAATCCACCGCCTGTATCCGCCCGTGCACTGCACGGGCGGCTTTTTAGCAAATGGGCGTGAACATTGGGGCCTCTGGTTCGTTGCCTGTGCAAGGGCTGGTACCAAAGGCACTGAAACGGAGGAGACAACCATGAAAAGCTTTGAATGCGGAACCCTGGTCCCGGGCTGCAATTGGCACACCCGCGCCGAAGAGGATGCGGAAGTCGTACGGCGCGCTATCGAGCACCTGCGCGCGGACCATGGCGAGGACACCATACGTCCGGCCATGGTCGATAACATCAAGGCGCGCATCCGCGAAGACCACAAGGTCGATAGCTGAGCAAGCTCTGGTCCCGAAGATCAGCCTTTCGCAAGCGCCGCAATACGGGCCAGCAGTTTTTCCCGGTCGAGGGTAAAGTTGGAGGCGATCCATCCGGCTTCGACCTTGGCAAGGATCTCGCCAACGGCTGGCCCAGGCGTCACGTTTGCCGCCAGGACATCGCTGCCTTTGACCGGCAGGACCGGCCGCTCGAAGCGCTCCGCACGCTGCAGCAGCGTCGAAAGGCGTGCGGCTTTGGCCATGAATTTCGGATCGCCTTCCACCTGCATGCGTGCCGAAGCAAGCTCCAGCTTCAAGACCCGGATCATCCCATCCTGACCGAATTGATAGAGGTCGCGATCGAAGGCAACGTCAGTCGTCGTGTCCGATGGCTTCGGCGCTTTCGCATACCGCTCCAGCACCTGCGCCTCTGCATTGGAAAGCTTCAGCCGCTCCGCCATCGCAGCGACCCGCGCAGCATCTTTCGGCACGATCGCAGACAGCCGCAACAACGGATCGACGGCCCAGCCCAGCGCCTGTTCGGCCGCGATCAGTCCCGGAATGGCGTCAATGCCCCATTTTTCCGTTTCCGGCAGGATCTCTCCCAAAACACCGGACTGGCGCATCCACAAAAGCGCCCGGCCCGGATCGCGCGCCGAAAGCAGCTTCTTCGTCTCGCTCCACACCCGCTCGGCCGACAGCGTCTTCAGTTTCTCGCGCGCCCTGGCGCAAGCCTTCAGCCCCGCCGCATCCGGACGGCCATGGCCGTAATAGGCGAAGAAGCGGAAGAAGCGCAGCACACGCAGATAGTCCTCGGCAATCCGCTGCTCCGCGTCGCCGATGAAACGGACGGTGCGCGTCTCGATATCGGCAAGCCCGCCGACCAGATCGATCACCTGCCCGTCCTGACCGGCATAGAGCCCGTTGATCGTCAGGTCGCGGCGTTCGGCATCCTCCTGCCAGTCGGCCCCGAAAGCCACCTGCGCCCGCCGGCCGTCGGTCTCCACGTCCCGACGCAAGGTCGTGACTTCATAGCCCTTGCCATCCAGGACGAGGGTAACCGTGCCGTGTTCGATACCGGTTGGCACCGCCTTGATGCCCGCCGCCTTGGCCCGCGCAATCACCTCTTCCGGCTGAAGCGTCGTTGCCAGATCGATATCGCTGACCGGCAGTCCAAGCAGGCCGTTGCGCACCGCCCCGCCCGCGACCCGAACCTCGCCGCCATCGGCATTCAGCAAGGCAAACAGCCGCCCGAGCGCCGGTGTGCGGAACCAGTCCTGCTGGGAAAGATCGGTCATGCATAAAGCCTTTCGTAAAGCGTCCGGATGATACCGGCGGTAATGCCCCAGATCTGGCGTTCGCCATAGGGCATCACGTAAAAATGGCGGACCACGCCCTGCCAGACGCGGCTGTCCTGGCGGTGGTTCTGCGGATCCATCAGGAAGGATAGCGGCACTTCGAACACACTGTCGACTTCGGCCGGGTTCGGCGTGATCGTGAAACCGGGCTGCACCACGGCCAACACCGGCACGATACGAAAACCGGTACCGGCCAGATATTGCGGTAGACGGCCAACGGTCTCGACATAGGCCGGATCAAGGCCGATTTCCTCATGCGCCTCGCGCAGTGCAGCCTCTTCCGGCGACACATCGGTCTCGTCGATGCCACCGCCGGGAAAGGCGATCTGTCCGGCATGCTTGCGCAGTTTCGTCGTGCGCTTGGTCAGGATCAGCCGCGCCTCGTCACCATCGTCGATGATGGGCACCAGGACGGCTGCATCCTTGAGCTTCAGGCTTTCGATCTCGATGACGCTGGCAAGGTTCAGCACATGATCGCCGTGATCGCGCCATGCCTGATCGACCGGCCCGCCAGCCTGGTTCAGCGCCCGACGGCGGAAATCCGCGGCCGAAAATTCAAACCCGTTCATCGCGACAGCCGTTCGAGTTCATCCGCCGGCATCACCGGAAAGACAGCCCCGCCGGACGTGACAACAAACATTGCGCGTCCATCGATTTCGCGCACCTCGCCCTTTTCCACCAGATCATACATCACGGCGCGCGACACCAGCGCCTCCAGTCTTCCGCGGACATGCAGGTAGGGTTTCAACTCATGGTTCTCGCCATGGATCACGAACCGCAACGGGTGCTCGCCCCCCGCTTCGACAACGTCGCCGACATTGGTGCGAAACGTCAGCACCTGTGCACCGTCAATTTCGGTCGCACTCATCTCGACGGCGACGAAATGCGCGTCCTGGATTCGGATGCCAACCTTTTCCACAGGTGTGACGAGATAGGTTTTCCCATCCTCGTCCTTGCGCAGAACCGTCGAGAACAGCCGCACCAGCGGTGCCCTGCCGATCGGCGTGCCCATATAGAACCATGTCCCATCGGCACGGATTTCCATGTCGAGATCGCCACAAAACGGCGGTTCCCAGCGATCCACGGGCGGCAAACTGGCCTTTCCGCCCTCGGTCTGGGCTGCGGCGCGCGAAATCAGCGCCGCCAGTCCGGCCGCGTCCGTCGTCGCTTTCAGCGTTTCGCTTGCCATATTCGCGTCCCGGTTTGGTCTCTAACCTATCACAGTCACGAGATAGTCATTCGGAACGTGCTTGTCAGCCGCTTGTTCGCTAATAAGTTAGTTTCAGACGCTGCGGATCGCGTTCGCACCCGATTCGCCGGAATAGGCCGAACCAATTGGAGCTAACCATGGGCATGATGCCAAATCCGGATGCCGCACTGGACGACAAGGCGATCATCGAAGCCGCCGAAAAGGCGCTTGCCGACATTGCCAATATCCGCGCCGAAGTCGGCAAGGTGATCTTCGGCCAGGAAAAAGTCGTCGAAAATACCTTGCTGGCCATCCTGTCCGGCGGTCATGCGCTGCTCGTTGGCGTACCGGGTCTCGCCAAGACCAAGCTGGTCAGCACGCTCGGCACGGTTCTCGGCCTCAACGGCAATCGTATCCAGTTCACCCCTGACCTGATGCCCTCCGATATTCTCGGCACGGAAGTGATGGACCAGGACGAAAACGGCCGCCGCTCCTTCCGCTTCGTCAAGGGGCCGGTCTTCGCCCAATTGCTGATGGCAGACGAAATCAACCGCGCCAGCCCGCGCACCCAGTCGGCGCTCTTGCAGTCGATGCAGGAATATCACGTCACCATCGCCGGACAGGCCTATCAGCTGCCCGCCCCCTTCCACGTGCTGGCAACCCAGAACCCGCTGGAACAGGAAGGCACCTATCCCCTGCCCGAAGCCCAGCTCGACCGCTTCCTGCTGCAGGTCGACGTGCTTTATCCGGAACTGGCCGCCGAGCGTCAGATCCTGCTGGAAACCACTGGCGTCAGCGAAAACCGCGCGACCAGTGTCGTGAATAGCGAGCGTCTGCTGGAAATCCAGAAGCTGATCCGTCAGATGCCGGTGTCCGACACCGTCGTCGATGCCATCCTGTCTCTGGTGCGATCCGCCCGCCCCGGCCATGGCAATGCGGAAACCGACAAGAATGTCGCCTGGGGTCCGGGTCCGCGCGCCGGCCAGTCGCTGATGCTTTGCGCCCGCGCCCGCGCACTCTATGAAGGCCGCCTCGCTCCCTCGATCGACGATGTTCATGCGCTGGCCGAGCCGGTGCTTGAACACCGGATGGCCTTGACCTTCGCCGCCCGCGCCGAAGGCATGACCGTTCGCGACGTGATTGACGGTCTTGTCAAAAGCCTTCGGGCATAAGGAGGCATCGCCAAGGTGGCATCGATCGGCCAGATCGTCGAGCAGACCTCAAGCAGCGAAGTGCTGAAACGCGCGCGCCAGCGTGCTGTTCTGGTACCCGATTGCATGGTCGAGGCAAAACGCATCGCCAACACGGTGATTGCCGGCTGGCATGGTCGCCGCAAGCGCGGCATCGGCGAAAACTTCTGGCAATTCCGCCCTTATTCCGGTGGTGAAAGCTTCGCCCGCATCGACTGGCGCCGCTCCGCCCGCGACGACCATACCTATATCCGCGACCGTGAATGGGAAGCCGCCCATACCGTCTGGCTCTGGGCCGACATGTCGCCGTCGATGATGTACAAGTCGAGCTTCGCCTCGGTGTCCAAGGAAAGCCGCGCCGTGGTGCTGATGCTGGCGCTGGCCGAAATCCTGGCGCGATCCGGCGAGCGCATCGGATGTCCGGGCATCATGGAGCCGGTTTCCGCCCGCAATGCCGCCGAACGTCTGGCGACCGCGATCATGCACGCGCCGCTGACCAGCGGCTTGCCCGACACGCGCATGATCCGTGGCGCCAGCGACATCGTCCTGATCGGCGACTTCCTCGATGACGCAGACCGCGTCATGGAACGCATCACGCCGCTCGCCCGTCGCGGCCTGCGCGGCCATGTCGTCGAAATCGCAGATCCGGCTGAGGAAACCTTCCCCTATACCGGCCGCACCGAATTCACCGACCCGGAAACCGGCGACAAGCTGATATCCGGTCGCGCCGAAAGCCTTGGCGACGACTATCGCCGGGCCTATATCGCCCGCCGCGACAGCATCAGCGACCAGTTGCGCCGCATGGGCTGGAGCTTTGTTCACAACCGCACGGATCGCCTCGCCTCCGAAGCGCTGGTCGCCATCCACATGCATCTGTCGGGCATGACGCCTGCCGTTGCCCGGAGCAGCGGCCCATGAACGCCCTCCCGCTCGCCTTCGGCGCTCCCGCAATCCTGATGGCTCTCGCAGCCCTGCCGCTGATCTGGTGGCTGCTTAAACTCACGCCGCCGCGCCCGAAGGCTGAAGTGTTTCCACCGCTGAAGATACTCGCCGGCGTGCTGAAGCGCGAGGAAACACCCTCGAAAAGCCCATGGTGGCTGACCCTCCTGCGCATGATGATCGCCGCCCTGGTCATCTTTGCGCTGGCCGATCCCGTGCTCAATCCGCGCAACGCCTCGCTGTCGGCCGACGGCCCGCTGGTGCTTGTCGTCGACAACGGCTGGGCAACCACCGCCGACTGGGATCGCCGTGTCGAAACCGCAACCACGCTGATCGGCGACGCTGGTGACCGCAACATTCCGGTGTCGATCGTCTTCACCGCCGACCAGACGCATGACGCCGTGCCCGGTACATCCGCCGCAGCCTTGGAGAAGCTTGGCGCGGCAGCGCCCAGGCCGCTGCGTCCCGACCGGACCCGTACCATCGACGCGCTGCGCACGGCCCTTGCCGAAGACGGCGCCGGCACGCTGGCCTATATTTCCGATGGCGTAGCGCTTCGCGACGACGATCCGTTTCTGGGCGATCTCGCAGCCTTGTCACCGGTTGAGTTTCGCCTGATCGAAGGATCCGGCCAGGCTACGGTCGCCATCACCGGCGCCAACAATGGTGCCGATGCCCTGGCCGTCACCCTGTCACGCCTGAAAAGCGCCGAGGCCCAGAGCCTGATCGTCGATGCGCAGGACCGCCAGGGCCGCGTCATCGCCTCGGGCCCGGTCAACTTTGCCGTCGGCGCGACCGAAGCCAGCGGCAATATCGCCGCCCCCTTCGAACTGCGCAATGATTTCGCCCGCCTGTCGGTCGCCGGCATTGCCAGCGCCGGCGCCACGCATCTGCTCGACGACGGTTTCCGCCGACGCAAGGTAGCACTGATCTCCGGCGACAGTGGCGATGGTTTCCAGCCGCTGCTTTCGCCGCTCTACTATATCGAACGCGCCCTCGGCCCCTATGCCGATCTCGTCAAACCGGGCATGACCGACCTCGCCGTCTCGATACCGGAAATACTCAAGCAGAACCCATCCGCGATCGTTCTTGCCGATGTCGGTCGCTTGCCGGCCGATGTCTATGAACCGATCGAGCGCTGGATTGCCCGGGGTGGTACGCTTATCCGCTTTGCCGGCGCACGCCTCGCTGCAGCACCCAGCGGCGACCCGCTCGTGCCGGTCATCCTGCGCCAGGGCGAGCGGGCCCTTGGCGGCGCCCTGTCCTGGGCCGAACCGCAACCGCTCGCAGACTTCCCCAGCTTTGGCCCCTTTGCCGGCATGCCGCGAGCAGATGGCATTCTGGTCAAGCGCCAGGTTCTGGCCGAGCCGACCCCTGATCTTGCCGAGCGCACCTGGGCGAGCCTTGCCGATGGCACGCCGCTGGTCACCGTCAAGGAAAGCGGCGCCGGCCGCGTCGTTCTCTTCCATATCAGCGCCGAGGCGACATGGTCGGATCTGCCGATTTCCGGCAGCTTCGTCGAAATGCTGCGACGGATCGTGCAACTGACCCGCGTCGGCGCTGCCGAAGCCCAGCCCGGTCAGGCAACCGCGCCAACACTGGCACCTTACCGTCTGTTGACCGACCGCGGCGCCCTGACCGCCGACGCCGGCAATGCAAGGCCGCTTGATCTTGGCCCGGCGCGCCCCGAGGCTGCAACCTTCGACAACCCGCCTGGCCTCTACGGTACCGAGGACGGCTTCGTCGCGCTCAACCTGCTGCCCCCGGAGGCCACGATCAGGCCGATCCCGAGCCCCGCCGGCCTGACCGTTGCGCGTGAGCCGATGGCCGGCACGGAAGCGAAACCGCTGAAACCGAGCCTGCTGATCACCGCATTCCTGCTCTTGGTAACCGATAGCCTCGTTGTCCTGTTCATGGGCGGCGCCTTCTCGCGTATTCCGCGCCGTGCGGCGACAACCGCGACCATGGCCGTCTTTGCCGCGCTCTTGCTTTTTTCCCCCGTGTCGCAGCGACAGTCGGAAGCAGCCGATGCGAAGCGCGGCGACGAGCAGATCCTCGGTCGGCTCGACAACACCCATCTCGCCTATGTCGTCACCGGCGAGAGCGATGTCGACCGCCTGTCCGAACAGGGGCTTGCAGGCCTTACCGACTTCCTCACCTATCGCACCACGCTGGAGCCGGCGCCGCCGGTCGGCGTCGATATCGCCAAGGACGAACTGTCCTTCTACCCGATCATCTTCTGGCCGATCTCGGCTTCGGCACCGATGCCGTCAGCCGCCGCGATCAGCCGGATCGATGCCTATATGCGCGCTGGCGGCACCGTGCTGTTCGACACCCGCGACCAGTTTTCCTCGCTCGGTGACGACGCTGGTCCGAGCGTCAATGGCGAACGGTTGCAGGCGATCCTTGCCAATATCGACATTCCGCCGCTGGAACCCGTCCCCTCGGACCATGTGCTGACCCGATCCTTCTATCTGCTCAACGGCTTTCCGGGGCGCTACAATGGCAGCCCGCTCTGGGTCGAGGCGCGGCAGGAAGCACAGTCCTCGTCCAGCGGCGTTGCCTCGTCCGGCGACGGCGTCACCCCGATCATGATCACCGCCAATGACCTGCTTGGCGCCTGGGCGATCGATACCAATGGCGCCAGCGTCATGCCGATGGTCCCCGCCGATGAACTGCAGCGGGAAATGTCCTTCCGCTCCGGCGTCAACATCATGATGTATATGCTGACCGGCAACTACAAGGCTGACCAGGTACATGTGCCGGCCCTGCTCGAACGGCTGGGGCAATGACATGACCGTGGAATTTGCACCCTTCATCCCCTGGATTGCCATCGGCATACTTTCCGTCTTGGCAGTGTTGCTCTTGACGCTCGGCCTGTTCCGCAGCGTTCGCGGCACGGTCATCCGCTTTGCCGCCTCGGCAGCCGTGTTGGCTGCCCTTGCCAATCCATTGTTGCTGCAGGAAGACCGCGAAGCCCTCACCACGGTTGTCCCCGTCATCGTCGATCGCAGCCAGAGCCAGCAGATCGCCGGCCGTGCCGAGCAGACCGACCGGGCGCTCGAGGGCCTGCGCGACCGTCTGTCGCGCTTCGGCAATATCGAGCCACGCATCGTCGAAGTGACCGATCCGGCGACATCCGACGCGCCCTCGACGAAACTCTTCGAAGCCCTGAACGCGGCCATTACAGACGTACCGCCGGCCCGCATCGGTGGCGCGATCTTCCTGACCGACGGCCAGGTGCATGACATTCCCGGTGAAAACCAGCCCCTGCCCTTCAATGCCCCGGTGCATGGACTGGTGACCGGCAAGGCCGACGAGTTCGACCGCCGTATCGAAATCCTGCGCGCGCCGCGCTTCGGCATCGTCAACGAGGAACAGGAACTGACCTTCCGCGTCTTCGATGACGGCAAGGCCTCCGATCAACCGGCCGACGTGACCGTCAAGATGAACGGCGAAGATATCGGTGCGCTGAACGCCGTTCCGGGCGCCGAGACGTCCTTCGCCTTCAAGGTCCCGCGCGGCGGCAACAATGTGCTGGAATTTTCGGTCGCTGGAACGCCCGGCGAAGTCACCGATGTCAACAACCGCGCCATTCACCTGATCGAGGGCATCCGCGAAAACCTGCGCGTGCTGCTCGTCTCCGGCGAGCCGCATGCCGGCGAACGCGCCTGGCGCAATCTCTTGAAATCTGACGCCTCGGTGGATCTCGTCCACTTCACCATTCTGCGCCCGCCGGAAAAGCAGGACGGCACGCCGATCAACGAACTGTCGCTGATCGCCTTCCCGACCCGCGAACTCTTCGTCGAGAAGATCAACGACTTCGACCTGATCATCTTCGACCGCTACCAGCATCGCGGCGTGCTGCCGATCCTCTACTACGACTACATCGCCGAATATGTCCGCAATGGCGGCGCCCTGCTGATTGCCGCCGGTCCCGAACATGCCGGCGAGGATTCGATCGCGCTCACCCCGCTCGCCACCGTGCTGCCAGCCTCCCCGACCGGCGACATGCATGAGGCCGGTTTCTATCCGCGCCTGTCGGAACAGGGCAAGCGCCATCCGGTGACCCGCGGTCTTGACGGGTCGGCGGTTGAACCGCCGCAATGGGGCCGCTGGTTCCGCAGCGTCGACGTCGACCAGACCACCGGCGAAACCGTGATGACCGCCGATGACGGTCGCCCGCTGCTGGTGCTCAACCGCGCCAATGAAGGCCGTGTCGCCATGCTGCTCTCCGACCAGGGCTGGCTCTGGGCCCGTGGCTTCGAAGGCGGTGGCCCGCATGTCTCGCTCTATCGCCGCATCGCCCATTGGCTGATGAAGGAGCCGGAACTCGAGGAAGAGGCGCTGAAGGCCCGCGCCACCGGCCGCACAATGGAAGTCACGCGCCAGACCATCGGCGACGCGCCGGGTTCGGCAACGATCACCACGCCGTCGGGCCAGACGGAGAGCTTGAATCTTGCTGAAATTCAGCCGGGCCTCTATCGCGGCGAACGACGGATGACCGAAACCGGCCTGTTCACCGTCACCAACGGCGACTTTTCGACCCTGGTGCATGTCGGGGCCGTCGATTCTCCCGAATTTCGCGCCATGGTCTCGACGACGGAAACGCTTGCCGGCGTG
Source organism: Rhizobium sp. CECT 9324 (assembly GCF_918741265.1). Taxonomy (NCBI): domain Bacteria; kingdom Pseudomonadati; phylum Pseudomonadota; class Alphaproteobacteria; order Hyphomicrobiales; family Rhizobiaceae; genus Rhizobium; species Rhizobium sp. CECT 9324. The sequence goes on from NZ_CAKKMZ010000001.1 coordinate 3,199,300, forward strand.
ACCGGCAAAAGCCGCGGCCTGCTTACCCGCCTCGATGACGGCGAAGCTGGGTTGCGTCTGCCCGATATTCTGCCGGTGCGTGGCGACATCCGCATTGCCGACGATCGCCGCATGCTGATCCGCCTGACCGACGAAACCGTGCTGAAGGGCGTCAATACGCTGCCGCTGTTTGCAGGCTTTGCCGGGCTCGGAATCCTGCTGCTGGCCGTGTCTGCCATGTGGTGGCGCGAGGGGCGCTGAACGGATGGACGAACTGCAGCTATCCGACAGTGTCCCGGCAGATGCCGAGGCCACGATATTGGCCGGCCTCAAGGCGCATAACGACATCATGCTCGGCCAGACGGACCGCCGGAACCTTTTCATTCCACTGACCGATGACGAAGGCCATATCGATGGTGGCCTTGTCGGCTATACCGGACGTGGCTGGCTTTATGTCGAAATGCTCTTCGTCCCCGAGCGCCTGCGCAGACAGGGCATGGCCGGCAAGCTGCTGCAATGCGCAGAGCAGGAAGCCCGCGCCCGCGGCTGCATCGGTGCCTACATCGACACGATCAATCCCGATGCCTACCGTGCCTATCAGCGGCAAGGCTACGATGTCTTCGGTCGGATCGACAATTTCACCCAGGGCTTCGATATCACCTGGATGATCAAGCGGTTCTGAATGTGGATCAAGTCCCGCGAGGCGTCTGTTGAGCCTCGAAATAGCGCTGCGTGATCCTGTGCTTGCGCTGCTTCGTTACATTGATCAGATGGTGGGACAGCAGGCTACGGATATTGGCAAAAATTGATGGCGTGGCGCAGAAGCCGGCCCACGCCGTACCGGCGAGTTCCGTCTTGTAGAATCGGTGCGCATCACGGTGCATGAATTGCACCCGTGAATGCCATGGCTTCTTCGGCCCGGTGAAATGCAGGATGGCAGGCTTTGGGACAAAGGCCAGGATACCGGTCTGGGCATTCCATTTCGGATCGAGCGGCAACCAGTTCCTCTCGGTCACCACGTTCAACGCATCCTGGTCCGGGCAATCGTAACGATTGGAATCCCGGAAAAACAGCGCGCGCGCATCCTTCAGGAAGTTGCGCCGCTTCAAACCAGCCCAGTCGATCAGAAGCACGCCGGAATTGAAATATCGACTTTCCGGCGCCGTGCCGATCTGTGCGATGCGAACGCCCATATTGCGAGGGAAAGCCATCAGGAAATCGTCGACCGCAGCCAGTGGCTGGCCCTTGAGATCGATGTCGAACAGGGCATCGAGCGCCGACACCACAAGCGTGTCGGCGTCCAGATAGAGAAGACGGTCGATGTCGGATGGTAGCTGCTCATCCATGTAAAGCCTCGCGACCGCCGATGCAGGCCACCGCCCCAACCCCTGTCCTTCGAAGGAAGGCGACACGAAATCAACGACTTCGATATCAAAACCGTGATGCCGGGTGAAGATCTTGATCTGCTCGCGGGCATTGTCGTCGATATCGATGGCAAGCAGGAAGAAACGCACCGATGTCAGGCCGACATGCCGTTTTGCCGAAAGCAGGGCACAGCAGGCGGCTGGCAACATGCGCCTGTCCGAGCAGGTGATGACACCATGAGACGCAGTCTCCCCATGCGACGGGACAGCAAGCATATCAGAACCTCACCCTCGTTTCGGCTTGCTGCCGGCGATCAGTTTCCGACGTGCAGCAGGCGTTCGCCCGTCTCCCACGACCATCCTGGGCTGTCAAGCTGAGCAATTTCCACCGAACCGCCGACCTTTAAGGGCCGCCATTCAATGACGCCCTTCAACCGCCCGTGCACATCGGTCGCCATCGGCACGACCAGCACCCGATTGGCATCGACCGGCCCCGGGAACTCCAGCGCCTTGTAGCTGACCTTCTCGAAGCCGAGCGGCATGTAGTAGGGCGGATCGCCGACGAGGATCACCGCTTCCGACCCCTTGCGCCGGGCAGCCTCGATGGCAATGCGCACCAGTTCGCGGCCGATGCCCATGCTCTTGTGCGACGGCCTGACCGCAAGCGGCCCGAGCAGATGCCCCTGGACGGATCCGGCCATGACAGGGGTCATGCGCACGGAAGCGATCGTCTCGCCATTGTCGGCGCAAATGAACGACAGCGACCGGTCATGCGGTCCCTGCTCGCGAATGCGCGCAGCGGCACGTGTATGCCGGCCGGGGCCGAAAGCTTCTTCGTTGATGAGTTCGATGACAGCGTCGTGCGACGCATCCTCGGTGAGGTAGATAAGCCCGGAATTATTCATGGATGACCGAAACCCGCAGATAGACAGCAATAATGTTCGCGATGACGCCTCGTGGCGTTCGTGAGCATCAGCGTCGTCGCAGGGTCCGTACTACGGTCATCGGGAGGCTTTCTCGTTTGTTGCGGAATCCCGTAGCAGCAAAATTATTTTGCGTCCAATGGAAAAACGCAGTGTTCAACCATCTGCCCCTCGCAATCTGGCCGGGACGCCGTATTTTCAGGACAAGTTAAGAACGAACAAGGATGAAATCCATGGGCATGCTCGTAGACGGCGTCTGGAATGATGTCTGGTATGACACGAAAGCGACCTCCGGCCATTTCAAGCGCGGAGCCTCCACGTTTCGCAATTGGGTGACCGCCGACGGATCGGCAGGACCAACCGGGGATGGCGGCTTCAAGGCCGAAGCCGGCCGTTACCACCTCTATGTCTCCTATGCCTGTCCCTGGGCGCACCGCACCCTGATCTTCCGCAAGCTGAAAAAGCTCGAAGACCTGATCACGGTTTCGGTGGTCGATCCGCTGATGCTGTCCAACGGCTGGGAATTCCACGATCGTGACGGCGCGACCGTCGACCATCTCTTCGGCTCGGATTTTCTCTGGCAGGTCTATACCCGCGCCGACACCAAGTTCAGCGGTCGCGTGACGGTTCCGGTCCTCTGGGACAAGCAGACCAACACCATCGTCTCGAACGAATCCGCCGACATCATCCGCATGTTCAATTCAGCTTTCGATCACCTGACCGGCTCGACACTCGACCTGCATCCGTCCGACCTCCATGTCGAGATCGATACGGTCAATGCCCGCGTCTACGACAACGTCAACAACGGGGTCTACAAGTCAGGCTTCGCCACCACCCAGGAAGCCTACGAAAGCGCCGTGCATCCGCTGTTTGAAACGCTGGACTGGCTGGAACAGCGCCTGACCGGCCAACGTTATCTGTTCGGCAACCGCATGACTGAAGCCGATTGGCGCCTGTTCACCACGCTGGTGCGTTTCGATCCGGTCTATGTCGGCCATTTCAAGTGCAATATCCGCCGCATCGCCGACTATCCGGCTCTATACGGATATCTGCGTGACCTCTACCAAACCCCGGGCGTCGCCGAGACCGTCGAGATGCGCCACATCAAGCATCACTATTATCGCAGTCACCTGATGATAAACCCGACAGGCGTTGTGCCGGTTGGCCCGGAGCTTGATCTGGAAAAGTCGCACGACCGGGAAAAGCTGGCTGCTTGAGGCTACCAATGGTGCGACAGCGGCACCTCGCCGCCAAGCTCGCTTAGCCGCCGCAAGGTTGCGGCGGTGGTGCCCTGCGGCAGTTCGCCGAGGTCAAAGAAACCAGCCTCGACGATCTCGCGGTCGGCAAGGCGCGGTGCCGTCTGGCGAACGCTGACACGGTAAAGAACGACATGGTCGCGCCGGCTGATATTGCGGTTGAAATAGACGTGGAAGAGGCTCGCAGCGCCGGCAATCTCAAGATTACCCTCTTCCCGCAACTCCTTCGCCAGCGCCTGCATCACCGTTTCGCCACGCTCAACGCCACCCCCCGGTAAATGCCAGCCCGGCACATAGGAATGACGCACCAGAAACACCCGCCCCTTCTCGTCGTAACAGGCAGCCCGCACGCCGAGCGTCATGCCGCGGCTGAGGGCAAAATAGACATGCAGCAACCTGACAAGGAACTTCTTGGCCCGGCCGGGGATTTCCGCACTATCATCCGCTGGCGTCATTTTCCTTGCCCCCCAATGCCCGCGCCTTTAAGAGAGACGCCATGTTCAAGCTCGCGCATATTTCCGACGTCCATCTTGGCCCTTTGCCGAACCTGACGATCCGGGAACTCGCATCGAAGCGGATTACGGGCTATGTGAACTGGCATCGCAACCGGCGCAAGCACCTTTTCCCCAATGCTTTGCAGATGGTGCTGGACGGCCTGCGCCAGCAACAGCCCGATCATCTGGCAATCACCGGCGACCTGGTGAACCTGGCGTCCCGCCTCGAGATCCGCCTCGTCGCCGAATGGCTGCAACAGGCTGGAGCGCCGCTCGACACGTCCGTCGTGCCCGGAAATCACGATGCCTATGTTCCCGGCGCCCATGATCGCTCGGTTCATGCCTGGTATGATTATATCCGCGGTGACGACGACCCGCTGATCTGGCAGGACGACCACAAGATCTTTCCCTATATTCGCAGACGTGGTCCGGTGGCCCTGATCGGTTGCTCCACCTCGATCGCCACGCCTCCCTTTTCCGCCCAAGGCTATTTCAGCGGCCGGCAGGCGCGTGAAACCGCGCAATTGCTGAAAGCGGCCGGTGAGGAAGGCCTGTTTCGCGTGGTGATGATCCATCACCCGCCGATCCGCGGCGCGGCTGCGCAACACAAGCGCCTGATTGGCATACGCCGTTTTGCCGCAGCGATCCGCACCGGCGGTGCCGAACTGGTGCTGCATGGGCATACCCATCTCAACACGCTCTACTGGCTCGACAATCACGGCAAGAGAGTGCCGGTCGTCGGCATCGCATCGGCCAGCCAGGGGCCAGGCGGCAAGAAACCGGCCGCTGGTTACAATCTCTTTTCCATCGATGGAACGGTCGATAACTGGCAGGTGGAATGGCAGCGTTTCAGGATCGAAAGCGACAATGCGCCGCTTGCACTCGATCACCGGCAGATGCTGATCGGCGGCTGACCGCCGCTTGCGATGCGATCGCGGGACCACGTCCGTGGCCCCGCGATGACACAAATCAGGCCTTGTTCTGCTCGGCCAGAACTCGATTGGCCGCAGAGACGATCGCCTCCAGCGAAGCGGTGACGATGTTGGTGTTGATACCGACGCCGAACAGCTTGCCGCCGGCATGCGCCGTCTCGACATAGGCAATCGCGGCGGCATTCGACCCATGCTGCAGCGAATGCTCGGAATAGTCTTCAACCGAAAGCTCGATGCCCAGATAAGTCGACAAGGCATTGACGAAACCATCGATCGGCCCGGTCCCCTTGCCCTCGATGCGCCGGGTCTCGCCGCCATCGGTGATCTCTGCGGCCACGACCCGGATACCCTTCTGGTCGGTTCCCGCCGGATAGGTGTGGTGATCAACGAACTTGATCCGAGCCTCGGGCTGATCGACATAGCGCTCGATGAAGCGTGAATAGATGCGCTTCGACGGCAGTTCGACGCCCTCTTCATCGGTGATGCGCTGGATATCCTCGCGGAATTCCACCTGCAGGTTGCGCGGCAGGTTGATGCCGTAGTCTTCCTGCAGGATATAGGCGATGCCGCCCTTGCCCGACTGCGAGTTGATCCGGATGATCGCCTCGTAGGAACGGCCGACATCCTGCGGGTCGATCGGCAGATACGGCACTTCCCAAACCGGATGATTGGCGGTCTTGATCGCCTTCATGCCCTTGTTGATCGCATCCTGGTGCGAGCCGGAAAACGCGGTATAGACCAATTCGCCGACGTAAGGATGGCGCTCGGGAATGCTCATCTCGTTGGAATATTCGTAGACCGCCTTGATCCGCTCGATATCCGAGCAATCGAGCTTCGGATCGACGCCCTGGGTGAACATATTCAAGGCCAGCGTCACGACATCGACATTGCCGGTGCGCTCGCCATTGCCGAACAACGTGCCTTCGACACGGTCGGCGCCGGCCATCAGGCCCAGTTCCGTTGCGGCAATACCCGTGCCCCGGTCGTTGTGCGGATGCAGCGAGATGATGCAGTTCTCGCGATTGTCGATATTGCGGCACATCCATTCGATCTGGTCGGCATAGATGTTCGGCGTCGCCATCTCGACGGTCGACGGCAGGTTGAGGATCAGCTTGTTGTCCGGCGTCGGCTTGATGATCTCGACCACGGCATTGCAGATTTCCAGCGCCACCTCCAGCTCGGTGCCGGTAAAGCTCTCCGGCGAATATTCGAAGCGGAAGCCGCCACCGGCTTTGGCGGCCATGTCGGTGATCATCTTGGCCGCATCGACGGCGATCTGCTTGATCCCCTGCACATCCTTGCCGAACACCACGCGGCGTTGCAATTCGGAGGTCGAATTGTAGAAGTGGATGATCGGCTTGTTGGCACCTTCCAGGGCTTCGAAGGTCCGGGTGATCAGCTCCGGCCGGCACTGGACCAAGACCTGCAGCGACACATCGGCCGGCACCCCACCCTCTTCGACGCACCAGCGGGCAAAGTCGAAGTCCGTCTGCGAGGCCGAAGGGAAGCCGATCTCGATTTCCTTGAAGCCCATGTCGAGCAACAGCTGGAACATCCGTGCCTTGCGGTCATGGCCCATCGGATTGACCAGCGACTGGTTGCCGTCGCGCAGGTCGACCGAGCACCAGATCGGCGCCTTGTCTATCACCTTCGACGGCCACGTACGGTCGGGGATCTGGATCTGCGGATAGGCGCGGTACTTCTGACCGGCATCCGGCATGCCATTTTTCACGGTCTGGGATTTCATGATCATCGTCTTCATCTCTGCTCTTCGCACTCATCCCGGCTCATAGCGCAACTGCAGGCGCTTGGCGACGGGTGAGCGGCCCCTGTGCGGGCAAATCTCGGTACAAGTTGGGATTTTCGAGGAGCAATCGCCAAACGGCTAACCCGGCCGCCGGGCGCTCCTCAATGGACCCGGCAACCGCGGATAAGGCCGAGAAGAAGAAGCGAGTTTGGCACCGACGCGACAAAGCCGACCGCAGCGTAGGCGGCCTGCATATCAGTCGCAGCAATGGTGGTGCCGTTGATCTTCATGGGACGAGGAATAACCTGGAGAAATGAATCGCGCAAGGGTGTTATTAAGCGGCGGGCTTCGGGGCCTGTTGCAGGCGTTCGCGAATCCAGAGAGAAACCAGCCGATGCCGCGATGTGTTCAAGCGAGCGGCTTCCGCATCAAGTTCAGCCAGTTCTTCCTTAGGTAATTCGAGCTCGACCAATTCGTGTTCCCAATTGATACGACGAGCGTTGGCCCAATCGAAATACTCGCTGACATCCTCGCCATCGTCGAATTTCTTGTCGAATTCAGTTGCGGTGATGGTTTTCATGATATTGGCTCTCCGCCTTTCTGGCCCTGCGAACGGAAATTATACGGATCTTGTTTTGCCGGAGAGTAAAGTACCCCACCCAGAACTTGCCTTCGATCAGCCCCACGATACCATGCCTGACTTCATCGTGCGAGCGCGCGTCGATGGTCAAACCATTTCCTGCGCGCCACCTCCTGCGCTGCCACGAAATCGATTCCGTGCTTCGCTTTGTTCGCATCGCTCTTGGCCGGATCGAATTCGAACTCCATCCGCAATACCTAGCGCAACCCTTGCGATTGCACCAGATCCGACACACGCTGCTCAGCGACGTCCGAATTGCGCAATGAACGCCGCCGCCAGGAAGCCGAACGCGATGGCAGCCCAGACCATGCCGCCACCGGTCACGTTGCTTCCATCCGGCGTCAAACAGCTCGACTGCGATGCAGCGATACAATCCCGCCAGATCCAGTAGCGTGTGTAGAAGATAAAGCTGAAAAGAGCCGCAAGAAGAGCAAGGATAATCGCCCGCATGCGAACCCGCCTCATGCTCGGGCCTTGGCCAGCTTCACCAATGCCAGCATCGCGACGCCCGCGATCAGCCCCCAGAACGCCCCCGATATCCCGAGGATGGAGATCCCGGATGCAGTGATCAGGAACGTGACCGCCGCCGCCTCCCGCGTTTCAACGGCATTGAACGCCGCCACGGCCGAGCCTGAAAAAGCGCTGATCAGGGCGAGACCCGCCACCGATTGGATGAGGATCGGTGGAGCGAGGGCCACGAACGAGGTGACGGCACCGGCGGCCAGTCCCAGGAGCACATAGCCGATACCGCCGATGATCGCCGCCCAGTAGCGTCGCTTCGGGTCTGGATGCGCGTCCTCGCCGGCAGCCATCGCCGCCGTGATTGCTGCCAGATTGACCGCATGGCCACCGAAGGGCGCCGACAGCAATGAGAAAAGACCGGTCACGGCGAACATCGCACCGGGCCTCGGCTCATAGCGATTGACCTTGAGGATGGCGATCCCCGGGATGTTCTGCGAGGCCATGGTCACGATAAACAGTGGCAGCGCGATCGAAACCAGCGCCGACACGGTGAAGACCGGCATGACGAACTCGATCGGCGGCGCCAGGGATTGCGTCCAACTGGCCATCGCTCCTTCCGGCAATTCGACACCCAATACGATCACAACAACGAAGGTGAGCAGGGCCGCCGGTACCGCATAAAGCCGCTTGAACGCCGCAACAACCGCCCAGACCACCAGGATCGGCAGGCCGAGCCAGGCATCGAAGGCAACCGCCCTGAACGGCGCAAAGCAGAGATTGATGATAACGCCGGCCAGCATGGCATTGGCCAGAGGCGCGGGGATTGCGGCGACCGCCCTACCGAAGGGGCGGAACAGGCCGGCCAGCACGATGAGCCCGGCGCAAACGACAAACGCCCCGACAGCCGCCGGGAACCCACCTAGCGGGATACCCGCCGTCGCCATGAGCGCCGCACCCGGCGTCGACCAGGCGACGGAAACCGGAAGCCTGGTCCAGACGCTGAGCACGATGCCGCAAATGCCCATGGAGACCGATAGCGCCATCAGGCCTGACGCCGCCTCGTAGTCGGTCGCGCCGACGCCCTTCAGGCCCTGCAGGACCACGGCAAAGGAGCTGGCGAAGCCGACAAAGGCAATCAGCACACCCATGAAGGTGCTCTGAAGTGAGAGGTCTTTCAGCATGGCGCAAGACTCGCTTGGACGACGGAACATTGCCTATCGAACATCAAAATCCACGACGCTTGGCAAGGCAGGAATGGCGAAAACGGGTACGTTCACGCGAACCAACCGGATGCCAGATCGACGCTCGGTCTCACATCGACATCGCCGCACAAAAAAGCCCCCACCGGTAAACGGCAGGGGCTTCTCCAATTCAGCGTTTCGAATGCGCTCAGCCGATGTCGGCGTGGCTTTCGATAATCTTTCCGACCAAGCCATATTGCACGGCATCTTCCGCAGCGAGCCAGTAATCGCGGTCGATGTCCTTGGCGATCTTCTCTTCCGTCTGGCCGGTGGCCTTGGAATAGATCTTGATCAGCCGCTGGTTCATCTTGATGATTTCGCGGGCCTGGATCTCGATATCGGACGCCATGCCGCGCGTGCCGCCCGACGGCTGATGCATCAGGAAGCGTGTGTTCGGCAGAGCCAGGCGACGTTCCTTCGGGACTGCCACGAAGATCAGCGAGCCGGCAGAGGCCGCCCAGCCGGTGGCGATGATCCACACCTTCGGCTTGATGAACCGGATCATGTCATGGATGGCGTCGCCGGCTTCGACATGGCCGCCCGGCGAGCATACGAACACGCGAATGTCTTCGTCGGAGGCTGCAGCCAATGCGACCAGCTGCGTGCAGACCTTCTGCGCCAGCTCCATGGTAATGCCGCCGTAGATGAAGATCGACCGCGACTTGAAAAGGTTCGCTTCCGTTTCCTTGCCGATCGGCAGTTCCTTGCTCTTGTCGTCGTCTTCTTCGTTCATCCGGCAATTCTCCACTTGCGTTTAGCTCACCCGCACATAATGCGTCTCATGTCGTAAGACAATGCGGGAAAAAGACAAGCATGGAAGCGGTGAACAGGAGGTTAGCCCCAGGGAGAAACACCGCCGCCTTGAAAATGCGACAGCCGGCCGGCGTCTGAGACACCGGCTATTAACGGTCCTCGCTTTATAAGCGGACAACGAGGAACGGGTCGTGGCCAAGCAGATACGTCTTGCAGAAATCATTGAAGCACTCAGCCATGCGCTGGACCTCACCGAAGGTCAGCCGCCCGGCCATTGCATCCGCTGCTGTTATATCGGAACGGCGATCGGGCAGAAACTCGGTCTGAACGACGAGCGGCTGCGTGACCTTTATTATACGCTGATGCTCAAGGATCTCGGCTGCTCGTCGAACGCGGCCCGGATCTGCGAACTCTATCTCGCCGATGACCTGAAGTTCAAACATGACTTCAAGCTGGTGGATGGCTCGTTCCCGCAGATCCTGCGTTTCGTGCTCTCTCATACCGGCATGCAGGCGGGCCTTGCCGAGCGGTTTCGCGGCTTGCTCAATATAGTCAAGAACGGCGCGGAAATCTCCCAGAGCCTGATCCGCACCCGCTGCCAGCGCGGCGCCGAAATCGCCCGGCAGATGCGGTTTTCCGAGGAAGTCGCGCAGGGCATTCTCGATCTCGACGAACATTTCGATGGCGGCGGCCAGCCCGCCGGCCTCAAGGGAGATGAGATCCATCTCTTCGCCCGCATAGCGCTCCTTGCCCAGGTCGCCGACGTATTCTTCATCAACGAAGGCCCGGTGGCTGCCCTTGCCGAAGTCAGCAAGCGCGCCGGCGGCTGGTTCGATCCGCATCTCGTCGATACATTCAAAACCGTGGCGACGCCGGTCTTTTGGGCCGAACTCGGCGCGGACAACCTGGAACGCTTCGTTCTCGCCCGTGAACCCGGCCGCAAGGCGATCATGGCCGACGAGGACTATCTCGACGACATCGCCGCCGGTTTCGCCCGGGTCATCGATGCCAAGAGCCCCTATACGTCCGGTCACAGCGACCGCGTCGCCCTGTTCACCGACCTGATCGCCGAAGAGATGGGTATGGCAGCGCCTGAGCGCCGACGGCTGAAACGCGCCGCCCTTTTGCATGACATCGGCAAGCTCGGTGTCTCCAACAGCGTGCTCGACAAACCGGGTCGGCTGGAAGGTGAGGAATGGGAGCAGATGAAGCGCCATGCCGAGTTTTCGGAAGTGATCCTGTCGCGCATTGCGGTCTTTTCCGATCTTGCCCTGATCGGTGGCGCCCATCATGAAAAGCTTGACGGCACCGGCTATCCGCGTGGCCTGAAGGGCGACCAGATCAGCTTCGAAACCCGCATCGTCTCGACCGCCGACGTCTTCGACGCCCTGACCGCAGACCGCCCCTACCGCGCAGCCATGCCGGTCGCCAAGGCGCTGGCCATCCTCTGGGAGGGCGCCGGCAAAAGCCACGACCCGGCCTGTATCGAAGCGCTGGAACGGGCACTCACACGAGCGGAACTGGCAGCCGCCTGACACGGCAACGGTTTCCTCTTGGCGCTGGCGCTGGCCGCTGGCCAACCGCCAACGACACCAGCCCCCGTATCAACAGGCAGGCCTACCGCGCAATGCGCGTCGACAGGATGATCGACGACAGCGTGCGCTCGACGCCGGACAACTCTCCGATCCGGTCGATCAGCCGGTCGAGTTCGGCAATCGACGGAGCGGCAATGATGGCGATCAGGTCATAAGGGCCGTTGACCGAATAGAGCGCCGTCACCTCGCGGATCGCATTGAGCTCCGCGGTAACCTGACTCAATGCCTTCGGTGCGATGGTGATCATCACATGCGCCCGGACCAGCCCGCGTTCATAGGCATCAGACAGCCGTACGGCGTAACCGGCGATCACGCCCTGCCCTTCCAGCCGTTCGAGCCGCGCCTGCACCGTGGTGCGTGACAGCCCGAGCCGGCGCGCGAGTTCCACCACCGGCATGCGGGCATTCTCCGACAACAGTGCCAGAAGCTCGCGATCTTTCTCGTTGATTTGCATATTGCTCAATCTCTTCGTCTGATTGCCTAATATGCTACGGCATAACTGACATTCCGTCACTTGGAATCGACAGCACACGCGATCACACTTTGCCCACGCTAACGCAGTGGGCCGGAGGATCAGCCCCGGCCGAATTCAGTATCGAGGGGCACAGCCATGAAAAACATCGTCATCATCGGAGCCGGCAAGATCGGCGGCGCAATTGCCCGCATGCTGGCTGAAACCGGCGACTATCAGGTGACCGTGGCCGACCGCAGCGCCGAGCAATTGGCCAAGCTTGACGCCCATGCCTCGGTCTCGACCACCGTGGTCGACATCGCCGACAGTGCCGCACTCGATGCCCTGCTCGCCGGAAAATTTGCCGTTCTTTCGGCCGCCCCTTTCCACCTGACCGGTGCCATCGCCGAGAGCGCCGCCCGCACCGGCACCCACTATCTCGACCTCACCGAAGACGTCGCCACCACCCGAAAGGTCGAGCAACTGGCGACGAATGCCCGCTCCGCCTTCATCCCACAATGCGGTCTTGCCCCCGGCTTCATCTCGATCGTCGCCCAGGACCTGACCAAACACTTCGACACGCTCGACAGCGTGCGCATGCGCGTCGGCGCGCTGCCGCAATATCCGTCCAACGCGCTGAACTACAATCTGACCTGGTCGACCGACGGGTTGATCAACGAATATATCGAGCCCTGCGAGGCGGTGGTCGAAGGCAAGCTGACCGTGGTGCCGGCCATGGAAGAGCGCGAGGAATTCTCGCTTGACGGCGTCACCTACGAGGCCTTCAACACCTCGGGCGGTCTCGGCACGCTGGCCAAGACGCTCGAAGGTCGTGTGCGCACGATGAACTACCGCACCATCCGCTATCCCGGCCACCAGGCGATCATCAAGGCGCTGCTCAACGACTTCAACCTGAAGAACCGCCGCGATGTGCTGAAGGATCTGTTCGAAAACGCACTTCCCGCCACCATGCAGGATGTCGTCGTCATCTTCGTCACCGTCTGCGGCTGGAAGGACGGCCGCTACCTGCAGGAAACCTATGCCAACAAGGTCTATGCCGGCGTCGTCGCGGGCAAGAAGATGAGCGCCATCCAGATCACCACGGCGGCCGGAATCTGCACCGTTCTCGACCTGCTCGCCGACGGCACGCTGCCGCAAAAGGGCTTCGTCCGCCAGGAAGAAATCGCCCTGCCCGCCTTCCTCGCCAACCGCTTCGGTCGCGTCTACGATCCCGAAGTCATGCGCGTCGCCAAGGCCGGCTAAACGCCTCCGGGGGGAGGAGCGGACCGCAAGGTCCCCGGACGGGGCGGTATAAAACAAAAACGAAGGACCGCCCCGTCCACCTCGGTCGAAGTCAGGGGATCAAGCCCCGTCGCCCAGGGTACACGCGGGCTAGGTGCCACGTTACGGGAGATAAATTCCCTACGATCCGATCGCACCGCCGCCCCCTCATCCTGAAACAGCCTTACGAAACACATAGGCATGGGAAGGACCCGCGCGTGCCCGCCATTCGAGGCCGGATTTTGTCAGCAAACGTGGAAGGTTTCCCTTGGATCCTTTGAGACAAATCTTCGCGGGCCAGCCCGGTGCCTTCTAGCGGCTTTGGTAAACGAGGCGGCCCAGGCCAGCATCAACATGCCGAAGTAATCGACGACTGCGCTTAACATCGAGATGACTTTTCCGACATATTGGCCACAGCAAGATACAACATCACAGCCTCGGTAGCGTTGCGGCATGCGTTACACATTCTTGCTGTAGTTGATTTAATAAACTGGATATAATTTACTTATACTCGCCTTAGATCAGGGGGATTTTTTATGGAGATCACTGGCGAAGCGATCAGACTCGACAATCAGATTTTTCCTACAAAGAACATCTCATCAGCACGCATGGTCGAAAAAGACATCAAGGTTCCTGAAAGCGACAAAGATTACACAAAACGAATGGTCAGAAACCTCGCTATCGGCGTGATATTAATGCTGGTAGGCATCGCAAACAAAGATCATGAGGACAATCAAGCCATATCCCTAGTGGGATTGATTTGTGGCGCGTATTTTATATTTTTCACTTGGAAGAGAAAGTTTTTTGATGCCAAACAATATGGGATAGAACTATTAAGTAACTCTGGCACCATGACGCTGTTTTGGTCCCGCGACCTGGAATTCATGACACAGGTGAGAGACGTTATATTCAAAGCTTTAACAACGAGCAGCACAACACTGCACTACAATGTCAACATAGACAACAAGAAGATATTTGACAATTCATTAAACATAACGGAAAAATCAACCACAAACATCTATGATTACTCGATACGATTTACAAAGAACGAAGGAATATCGGACGAGCAATTGCAATTTTTGAATGGAGAATTCAACAACACCCTAAGGGAACTTGGAAAGGCCGCCGAAGCGAGCAGGAATACCGACCTAGAGGGTGAGCTGAAAAACCTGGTACAAATATTGCGGAGCAATAATCCCGAAAAAACAAAGATTCGAAACGCTTGGGCAAAAGTCAAAGGAGTCTGCGAAGTTTGGGAGACCGGCGAAGACGTGCAAAAAATCATCAGCACATTGGGAGCAGGTATCGCGACTATAATAACGATGTTCTCGTGATACGGCGCGAGCCGCTTGAGGGCGGGGACCATTTCTTGCCCGCCCGCCCTCATATTAATGGCAATGCCCTTTTAATCCCCGCCCCCTCGCCTCAGCTCCGCGGCTTCAAGTTCTCCGCATCATACAGCGGCTTGTAACCAACGCCGGCAACCTCCACCGGATAGGTCTCGCCGAAATACTCGACATTCAGCCTGCGCCCGACCTGGCAATAGTCCCAGGGCAGATAGGCGAGCGCGATGTTCTTGCCCACCGTCGGACCATAAGCCACCGAAGTGGTGTAGGAGCGGCGGCCGAGTGCGTCGATGAGCACCTCGCCGGTCGCCGGGTCCATGACCGGCATGGAGCCGACCGGGTAACGCTTGACGCCCTTGGCATCGGTGTTTTCGGTCATCACAAGCGTGCAGAGCATGGCCGGCTGGTGTTCCCGTGCCTTGTATTCGAGATGTTTGGCCTTGCCGCGGAAATCGGCTTCCTTGACCTTCGGACGCGCCAGATCGGCTTCGATCAGGTTGTACTGGGTCAGGAGATCGGCATTCTGCAGGCGCAGGCTCTTTTCCATGCGGCGCGAATTGGCATAGGTCTCGACGCCAAACGCCATGACGCCGGTGGCGCGCAGGGCATCCCAGACGGCAAGGCCGTCCTCGTATTTCATATGCAGTTCCCAGCCCTGCTCGCCGACATAGGAGATGCGGAAGGCGGTGACCGGCTTGCCGCCGATCTCGATCTGCTTGATCTGGGCGAAGGCGAAATTTTCCGGATCAAGGCCCGCCGGCTCGGAAACCACCTTTTTCAGCGTGTCGCGGGCATTCGGGCCCCAGATGCCGATGGTGATGAACTTTTCCGACACATCGGTGATCGTGACGTCGAGGCCGCGATCCTGCGCCACCCGCTTCATATAGTGGAAGTCGCGCGGGCCGGCATCCGCCCCGTTGATCAACCGGCAGCGGTCGGCCATGCGGATGACGGTGAAGTCGGCCCGCACCATGCCCTCGTCGTCGAGGAAGTGGGTGTAGATGCCCTTGCCGATGTTGCCGTCGCCGCCGATCTTGGCAGCGCACAGCCATTCCAGAAGCTCGACATGGTCGGGACCTTCGATGTCGACCATGTGGAAGTGGGAAAGGTTGACGATGCCGCAATCCTCGCTCATCGCCAGATGTTCGGCATTCGAGACCCGCCAGAAGTGTCTGTTATCCCACTCGTTTTCGCGCACCGGCACGCGGGCGCCGTATTTTTCCAGAAGGTGCTCGTTGGCCTTGTAGCCATGCGCCCGCTCCCAGCCGCCCAGTTCCATGAAGTGGCCGCCAAGCTCGACTTCGCGCTCATACATCGGCGAACGCTTGGCGCCACGGCTCGAGGCGTAAGGCTCGCGTGTGTGCACGGCCGGGAAATAGATCTTCTGCGCCGCCTCGAAGCAGCGATTGGCGATGAACTCTTCGGTCAGCTGGTGCGGATAGAAACGGGCATAGTCGATCGAGTTGTGGTCGATTTCGGTGCGGCCGTCCGTCATCCAGTCGGCGATCAGCTTGCCATAGCCGGGACCGTCCTTGACCCAGATCGCGACGCAGTACCAGAGGCCACGTACCTTCTGGCTTTCACCACACGAAGGTCCGCCGGCAGCGGAGACCTGGAGAAGGCCGTTGAACGAATGGCCTTCGTTATAGCCGAGCTCGCCGAGGATCGGGGTGAGCTCCATGGCGCGTTCGAGCGGCTCGAGGATCTGCTCCATGTCGAGATCGCGCTGCGAGGGCGAGAGCCGTGCCTCGTGCTTTTCCAGGAGTTCGCGCGGATGGCACATGCGCGGATTGTGCTGCTCGTAATAGCCCCATTCGATCTGGCCGCCCTCGGATGTCTTCGGGTCGCCGGTGTCGCGCATATAGGCCGAATTGCCCTGGTCGCGCAAAAGCGGAAAACCGATATCCTTGCCGGTGCCTTCGAACTCGTTATACGGGCCGAAGAAGGTCAGCGGATGATCGACCGGCATGACCGGCAGGTCTTCGCCGACCATTTCGGCGATCAGGCGGCCCCAAAGGCCGGCGCAGACGATGACGTGGTCCGCCATGATCGTGCCGCGATGGGTGACGACACCCTTGATGCGGCCGCCCTCGACGATCAGCGATTTGGCCGGGGTATTGGCAAACGCGGTGAGCTTGCCGGACTTTTCAGCCGCATCGACCAGCTTGCCGGCAACGGTCTGGCTGCGGGGAACGACAAGGCCGGCGTCGGGATCGAACATGCCGCCCATCACCTGGTCTTCCTCGATCAGCGGGAAGAGTTTTTTGATTTCGGCTGGCGAGACATAATGCGCCCGGGTGCCGAAGGCCTTGGCGGACGACAGCTTGCGCTTGATCTCTTCCATCCAGGTGTCGTCGCCGGTGCGCGCCACTTCCAGGCCGCCGATGCGGGCGTAGTGGCCCATCTTCTCGAAGAAATCGATGGAATACTGGGTCGTCCAGACCGACAGGTAGTCATGGCTGGTGGTGTAACAGAAGTCCGAGGCATGTGCCGTCGAGCCGATGTCGGTGGGGATGCCCGACTTGTCGATACCGACGATGTCATCCCAGCCGCGCTCGATGAGATGATGGGCGATGGAGGCGCCGACGATCCCTCCGAGACCGATGATGACGACTTTTGCCTTGGACGGAAACTCTGCCATAGCCTGCAATCCTGCCTGCGAGAATGATTGATGTTGCGTTCGATTTTAGGGGGAGCAGTCGCACAATTGCAGCCTGTCTGCGACATTCTCCAAGTGTTGCACGACCACTTATCCGCAGACAATCTGCCAGCCAGCGGCAAAATGACAACAGCCGATGTCGCCCGCACGACAGACGCATCGACAGAGACGCACGGTCGCAACCGGAAAGGCGCAGCCACGCATCGACGGATTCACTGCACCTCCGCAATACCATGATATCGCGATTCACTAATACACTTTGTATGCAAGTTTTAAGTAAGATTTAATTTTAAACTACTACAATTCAGGGAGTTCATTTGGAGCCTCCCATGCCTTTTCCTTCTATCGATTTCCAAGACACAAAATCCGTTCTGGATGCTTTCAGCCGTTCCCAGGCAATCATCGAATTCAACACGGACGGAACGATCCTGACCGCCAATGAGAACTTCTGCAAGGCGCTCGGCTACCGCCTCGAAGACATCGTCGGCAAGCACCACCGTATTTTCGTCGATCCGACGGATGTCACCTCGCCTGACTACGCCGCATTCTGGCAACGCCTGGCCTCGGGCAAGTTCGAGCGCGGCCAGTACAAGCGTTTTGGCAAGAGTGGCAAGCCGATCTGGATCGAGGCCTCCTACAACCCGGTCATGCGCCGCGGCAAGGCCTACAAGATCGTCAAGATCGCCAGCGACATCACCGAAAGCAAGATGCGGTCGCTCGACAGCAACGGCAAGCTTGAGGCCCTGTCACGGGCACAGGCCGTGATCGAATTCGCACCGGATGGCCAGATCCTTACCGCGAACGCGAATTTCCTCTCGGCGCTCGGCTATTCCCTGGCCGAGATCGCAGGCCAGCATCACCGCATGTTCTGCGAACCCGGCTATGCCGCATCGAGCGACTATGCAACGTTCTGGCCACGTCTGGCAGCCGGCCAGTTCGTCACAGACGAGTTCACCCGAATTCGCAAGGGTGGCCAGCCGATCTATATCCAGGCCACCTATAATCCGATCCTCGACGACGACGGCAAGGTGTTCAAGGTCGTCAAGTTCGCCACCGACATCACTGGGCGCGTGACCGCGCTGAAGCAGGTCGGCGCCGGCCTTGGCCGTCTGGCCGATTGCAATATCCGCATGACCATCGACGAGCCGTTCACGCCGGAATTCGAACACCTGCGCACGCATTTCAATGTCGCACTGGGCAAATTCCAGGAAACGCTGGAAGATGTGCTGTCGGAAACCACGATGGTATCCACGAAAAGCCTGGAAATGCATGATAACGCCGCAGGTCTCGCGCAGCGTTCGGAGCAGCAGGCAACAGCACTGGAACAGACGTCGGCAGCCCTGCAGCAGATCACCGAAACGGTGAAAGTCTCGAGTGCCCGCGCGATCGACACCCGCAAGCTGGTCAGCAATGCCCGCCAGGCTGCGACCGAATCGGTCGACGTGGTCAAGGCAACGGTAAATGCCATGGGCCGCATCGAAGGCGCATCGAGGGAAATCACCAACATCATCAGTGTCATCGATGAGATTGCCTTCCAGACCAACCTCCTCGCCCTCAATGCCGGCGTCGAGGCCGCGCGCGCTGGCGAAAGCGGCAAGGGTTTTGCCGTGGTTGCCCAGGAAGTGCGCGAACTGGCGCAACGTTCGGCCAAGGCCGCCAAGGAAATCTCCGGCCTGATCGCCAAATCGACAACCGAGGTCCAGGAAGGGGTGCGACTGGTCGGTGAAACCGGCGCGGCGCTGACCCGGATCGAGAATTTTGTCGAATCGATCAACGGCAATGTCGAGGCGATCGCCACGGCCGCATCGGACCAGGCGACCAGCCTGCAGGAGATCAATTCGACGGTCTCCTCGCTCGATCAGATGACCCAGCAGAATGCCGCGATGGTCTCCGGCATCAGCAGCGTCAGCGAAATTCTGTCGAGCGGTGCCAGCCATCTGGTGACGCTGGTGCAGAGCTTCAAGCTCGATCGCCGCAGGCAGCGCCGTGAACCCGGCTCTGAAGCGGCAGCAAGAAGCGCACAGGACCGTGCCACAGCTTCTGCCCCCATGCGCCAGGCCGTGAACGCGACGAAGCCGCAGGCCACCGCAGCCCGCCCGGTCGCGCGTCCCGCCAACGGGACAATGCCGAGCCGCATGCCAGCAACAGTTGGCAACACCGCGTTGAAGCAGGATGACTGGCAGGAATTCTGATCACCAGCCAGACGGCGGGGGCACAATCAGCGACCCCGCCGTTTCCTTACGTGCCGCAGAATGTGCGTGTCACCCGTTCTTCCGCCTTCGGTGGCTGGCACAGATCCGCCACATCAAAAGCCTCCGCAAACGGGCTCTGCAGTGCCTCTGTCAGTCGGTGGAAGAAAGAATGGTCGCCATAGTTGGCGGCCTGTATCGCTTCCTCGATCCGATGATTGCGCGCGATCAATGCCGGATTGACCGCATCCATCCGGGCCTGGATAGCAGCCGCTGAACGACCGTCATCCAGACGCCCGCGCCAACGAACCAGCCAATCGGTCAGCCCATTCGCATTGGCAAACTGCGTTGCCAGCAACGCTTCCTCCGCGCCACCGGCGACCTTGCCGAGCGCCCGGAATGCCAAGGTGAAATCTGCCTCTCCCTGATGCATCAGATCGAGGAAATCGCTGATCAGGGCCCGGTCACTATCGTCTTCACCGGCGAGACCAAGCTTGGCCCGGAAGGCAGCAAGCCACGCCGCCTGGAAAATGTCGCCAAAGCCGGACAAAACGCCATTCGCCACCGCGACGGCCTTCTCCTCGTCCTCATCCAGCAACGGCAGCAGGCATTCCGCCAGTCGCGCGATGTTCCACTGGCCGATGCCCGGCTGGTTGGCATAGGCATAGCGGCCACGCTGGTCGATCGAGGAAAACACCTTCTTCGGATCATATTCGTCGAGAAAGGCGCAAGGTCCGAAATCGATCGTCTCGCCGGAGACCGCCATATTGTCGGTGTTCATCACCCCGTGGATGAAGCCAATCGACAACCATCGGGCAATCAGTTCGGCCTGGCGCGTCGAAATGGCGGATAGCAGCGCCGCATACGGGTTCTCAGCGATGGCGACCTCCGGATAATGCCGCGCGATGACATGATCCGCGAGCGTCTTTACGCCATCGGTATCGCCGCGCGCGGCAAAATACTGGAACGTCCCGACGCGGATATGGCTGGCCGCCACCCGGGTGAACACGGCCCCCGGCAGCACGGTCTCGCGGATAACCGGTTCGCCGGTCAGGACGGCCGCCAGCGCCCGTGTCGTCGGAATACCAAGGGCTGCCATCGCCTCGGAGACAATATATTCGCGCAGCACCGGGCCAAGCGCGGCCAGGCCGTCGCCATTGCGGGAAAAGGCCGTAGGACCGGCCCCCTTCAGCTGGATGTCGCGCCGGCGACCCTCGCGATCGATGACCTCGCCGAGCAAAAGCGCCCGGCCATCGCCGAGTTGCGGATTGAAATGACCGAACTGATGGCCGGAATAGGCCATGGCGATCGGCTCGGCACCAACCGGCAGGATCTGGCCGGAAAAGATCTGCGCCAGACGCGCTTCACCGCCGGCATCGAGTGCAATGCCAAGCTGATCGGCCAGCGCCTCATTGTAGCGGATCAGCTGTGGCTGTGCGGCGGCAGCGGGCTTGGCTGGCCGATAGAAGCGTTCCGGCAGGCGGCTGTAGCTGTTGTCAAACGCGATCAAAGGCAACTCCTTGCCCGGCAAGGAGCCGGGGCTGTTTGTTCTATCGGCAATATGGGGATCGCACCTGAGCAGACAAGCAAAAAACGGGGCATATTAATGGGGGATGGATCGGGCCAAATAGGGGGCAAGGCCGACGTCGCATCTTGTCTGGCACAAAAACCCGGCGCAAACATCACGGCGACGCGGGTTGCCTGGCCGCCCGCTAAAATCGGCATGGCTGCCATCCAGTAGCCTGCCAGGAAAATGCGTCCACATGCCTTCCGGGGGACAGGTTCATGAAGTTTCGCCACGCCATCTTCGCCGCAGTCTTGGCGCTCGCCGGCTGCACCACGACCGAAGAAGCCCAGCAGGTGATCCAGTCTCGCTGGGTCGGGCAGCCTATCGACGCCTTCTTCACGCAATATGGTCCACCGATCAGCGAATACCCTCTGCCGAATGGTACGGTCATCTACACCTGGCGCGGCGGCGACAAGACCCGCTATATCCCGCCAACCTACACCATGGCGGAACCGGCCCGCACCGTGGTGCGAACCGAAACGCGACAGACCGGCTCAGGGCAAACCGTGACCGAAACCCGCGTCATTGCCCGCGATCCGGGTTGGGGCCCAGAAATGATCTCGCCGCCGCAGTATCAGGAACTTTTCTGCGAGTTGCAGATTACTGCCGGCAAGTCGCGAACTATCATGACAATCCGCGCCTCCAACGACACCGATGGCGAAGGTCTGAGCCTGTCGCGATGTGCCGAAGTTCTGGATGCCCATCCGCAGACGTAACACACGGCCAGCTCAGAGCAAGTGTGAGGCAGGTCAATCACGGTACCGCACCCATCTCTGCCAAACCCACGTACCCCAAGCGCCGCAAAAGCGCTGCATTTAGCCGGAGTTTAAAATTGAGCGTTGCCTTCACCAAGGAAGAGAGTTCCGAAACGGCCGCGGAAACCCTGTTGCCCGATCGGCCGATCTCACCCCATCCCAACCTTGTGACGGAAGCGGGCTTGAAGGCGCTCGAACTGCAACTGCGCCAGGCGCGTGACGCCTATGAGGCAACGAGCACGATCGAAGACGTCAATGAGCGACGCCGGCAGGCGGCGACCCCTTTGCGTGATACCCGCTACTTTGCAGCCCGGCTTCACAGCGCACAGCTGATCCCCCAGCCAACATCGACGGACACCGTTGCCTTCGGCAGCACCGTGACCTTCAGCCGCGACGATGGCCGTGTGCAGACGTATCGAATTGTCGGTGAAGATGAGGCGGATCCGAAGGCCGGATCGATTTCCTTCGTATCGCCAGTGGCGACGATGCTGATCGGCAAGGCTGTCGGAGACGTCGTCGAGGCCGGTGGCCACGAACTTGAGATCACCGCAATTTCCTAGCGCGCACGCCTTACGCCTCCCCCAACGACTGATTGCGGCATTAGAGAATAGGGCCACTTGTTGCGCCAAGGCGACACAAGACATCAAAAGACGGGTTGAGATGGCATCAGGCAAAGGCTATCTGGTGCCAACCACTCGCAGACCCTCCACAAACGACAAGGCACCTCCCGGCATGACCCCAGACTTCCTCGTCACCCATTCCGGTGGCTTCCATGCCGACGAGTTGATGTCCAGCGTCATCCTCACCCGCCTTTTCCCGCAGGCTCGGATCGTCCGCAGCCGGGCGCCGGAATGGATCACGCCGAGCACAGACCGGATCATCTACGACGTCGGTGGCGCCTATGATGCGCAAACGCAGATCTTCGATCACCATCAGCGCGGCGCACCGCTGCGCGACGACGGCCAGCCCTACAGCTCGTTCGGATTGATCTGGAAGCACTATGGCGAGGACTATCTCATCGCTTCGGGCGTCCCCGAGGCGCATGTCGAGAAGATCCATGCCTCCTTCGACGCAGGCTTCGTGCTGCCAATCGACCTGGTCGACAACGGCGCCCTCAGCCCGTCGATCGCGGGGCCGCTGGCAGGACTGACCCTACCCACCCTGCTGGAAACCTTGAAACCGGTCTTTGATGAAACCGACCCTGAGGCCATCGATCGCTGTTTCCATGTGGCGCTGGCGATTGCCCGCAGCTTTGTCGAGGCCCGAATTGCCGCAAGTGCCGCAAAACTGCGCGCCGAGGCGCTTGTGCATCAGGCGATCGTCGATGCCGGCGCGAACCGCGTGCTGGAACTGCCGATGGGCATGCCGTTCCGCCCGGCCATCTTGAAAGCCGGCGCCGATCACCTGCTGTTTGTCGTGCACCCGCGCGACAAGGACTGGTGCCTCACAACCATCCGCCGGGCCGACGAAGGCTTCGAGGTCCGCGCCGATCTGCCTGCTGCCTGGGCCGGGCTGACCAATGGCGATCTGGAAGCTGTCTGCGGCATCGCGGGCGCGAGCTTCTGTCACAACGGGCGCTTCGTCGCTGCGGCGAAGACGCGCGAGGCGGCACTCGCCATGGCGGATCTGGCTGTGATCGAGGCCCGGTCGATAGAGGCTATGGTGGTTGGGCAGGCCCAGGCCACGGTAGCCGAGCAGGCCTGATCGAAGCAGGGGGGCGGAAAATGCGCCAAATGCCCGATCTTTGCCTCCGCTATTCCTGCTGAAACTGGCAGGGCCAGCTGGCCGGTTTGTTCAAGCCGGCCGGCAGCATTGTCTGCGCATCGCCGCAAGCCATGTCCACCTGCCACTGGGTGAGCCCCGTCGCACCCGTCAGATCGACACCTTCGATCCGCGTGAGGAAGAAGAAGGCGCGGTCGAAATCGACCGGCTTTCCGAATGCCGCCCCACGAAAATCCGCCCGCGCGAGGTTCGCCAGCGAAAAACGGCTGCCGCCGACATCGGCCCCATCGAATTGCGAGCGCCCCAGGTCAGCCTTGGTAAAGTCCGCATCGCCAAGCTTCGCCTGGGTGAAGATGGATCGCTGCAATTCGGCACCACTGAAAACGGCGCCGAGGGCATCGAGCTGGCTGAAATCCGTTCTGTAGGCTTCGATCCGTTCAAAGCGCGTGCCTGTGGCCGTCGAGCCGGCAAAGGAAGCGCGCACAAGGACCGCCTTCTCGAAGTTGGCCTTTGTCAGATTGCTGCCTCTGAGATCGGTCGACGTAAAGTCGGTGCGCGCGAGGTTTGCGCCGCTGAGGTCGCTGCTATCCAGCATGATCAGCTTCTTGTCGCAATCCTCCCAATTGATCCCGGGAGCGGGCGACGCGCGGCAATCATCGGCGGCCTCGGCGTTTGGCGCAAAAAGCCCGACGCTGCCCGCAAGCATCAGCAAATACACAAGATAGGATTTTCCGCACGTCACAATCATTGGCCGCATAGCCTTATTCCCATTCGCCGATACGGTTGCACCGTAGTCTATATAGGGCATGTACCCTCACTGTAGTAGGGCGCATCGCCTGCCGGACAGCAGGTCTCTGGCGCCGCGAACCAGAACCGAAATTTAACCCGCCGTTAGCGAATGGTCTGGATCCGATCAAGCCACATTACCCTTGGCAAGTGGCCGCCCGGATGAATTTCTCGCAACGAAGTCATCTTTAAAGTGAAAACCGTCGAGTCCGGATGCAATGCGGGCGGAGCTTGCGCCGATCGGGTAGCACAGACCCTTCAGGTCGCTCATGCCAATAACCCGAGGCCCACCATTCGAAACATCCCATCCAATCTGCGCCATGGCTCGCCGCATCATGCCTCGCCCTTCCCCGGCATTCGACGTAGTTTCACAGCAGACTTTGCCATGGACACTGCCGAACGGCTTACGTTACTGTCGCAGATGACATAGAGAGACGAGGTGGCGGGACCGAATACGGCCGCCTTGAGTCGACCAAATAGAGGGACCAATTATGTTGAAACGCATTTCCTTGACCGCAGCCATCTTCGCCGCAGCCGCCGCGCCTGCTTTCGCCCACCTGAATCAGGAAGAGCACGGCTCGATGATGGCCGGCCTGTCGCACCCGCTGTTCGGCGCCGACCATATTCTGGCGATGGTTGCCGTCGGCATCTGGGCTTCGCAGATTGGCGGCCGCGCGCTCTGGGCCGTTCCGGCCGCATTCGTCGGCATGATGGCGATCGGCTTTGCGCTCGCTGTGTCCGGCATTGACCTGCCCTTCGTCGAGCCGGCAATCCTGGCTTCCGTCATCGGTCTCGGCCTGCTGGTCGCCGCTGCCGTCCGTCTGCCGGTTGCAGCATCGGCTGCCGTCGTTGCCGCCTTCGCCCTGTTCCACGGCCATGCCCATGGCGGCGAACTCGGCACGGCCGGTGCCCTGCAGTTCGGCCTCGGCTTTGTCTTGGCCACCGCGGGTCTGCATCTGGCCGGCCTCGGCCTCGGCCTTGCGCTCAACCGCTTCGGCCCTGTTGTCGCCCGCCTGGTGGGTGTCGCAACCGTGTTCGGCGGCGCAGCGATCGCGTTCGGCTGATCGAAGCCACACTGTCGAAATGCAAACGGCGGCCCAAAGGCCGCCGTTTTTTATTTGAATCAAGGTCATCAAAGAAGCCGCCAAGCGACTGTCCGGACTCATGTTTCCAGTCCGGTTCAGACTGTGCTTGAAGACGCGGTCAGCCGCGGCCGCGATAGGTCGCTACCCCCTGTTCCGGCAACCAGACGCCCTTTGGCGCTTCTCCGGTCTGCCAGAAGACGTCGATCGGGATGCCGCCACGCGGATACCAATAGGCCCCGATCCGCAGCCACTTCGGATCCAGCAGCTCGACGATGCGCTTGGCGATATAGATCGAGCAGTCCTCATGGAAAGCGCCGTGATTGCGGAAGGAAAACAGGAACAGCTTCAGCGACTTCGATTCAACCAGCCAGTCGCCCGGAATGTAGTCGATGACGATATGGGCGAAATCCGGCTGGCCGGTCATCGGGCAGAGCGAGGTGAATTCCGGCGCGGTAAACCGCACCACGTAATCCGTTCCGGCATTGCCGTTCGGCACCCGTTCCATCATGGCAGTCTCCGGGCTGGTCGGCGCCTCGACCGCCTGGCCGAGCTGCGACAGTCCCGATACATCGGTCATGCTCATCGTCTTATCCTTTTACCGCTACACCCACACCGTGGGCCTCTTCACTTTCCGGTTCGACATGAATGGTCACGCGACCACCGGGCAGAACCGCCTGAACCGCCGCCTCAAGCCGATCGCAGATCCTGTGCGCATCAACCACCTTCATATCGGCCGGCACGACGAGATCGAAGGCGACGAAGGTCACCGAACCGCCGCGCCGGGTGCGCAGGTAATGCACCCCCAGCGAGCCGTCCGCATTCTCGGCAATCGCCCTCTTCAGCGCCTCGACATCGCTCACATCGACAGCCTTGTCCATCAATCCGTCGACAGACGTGCTGATCACCTTCCAACCCTGGAAGATGATGTTGCAGGCAACCAGGATGGCGAGAAGAGGATCAAGGATCGCATAGCCGGTCACGACCACCAGAACGAGACCGACCAGAACGCCGATCGAGGTCACCACGTCCGACATGATGTGATGACCGTCGGCCGCAAGCGCCGGCGAGCGGTGCGACTTGCCGACCCGGATCAGCGTGCGTGCCCAGACTAGATTGATCAGGCCGGCGACGAAATTGATCGCAAGGCCAAGCGCTGGCGCATTGAGCACCTGCGGGTCGCCAAGCGCCGCCACGGCCTCGTTGATGATCAGCAGCGCCGCGACGACGATCAGCACGCCCTCGACGACCGCCGACAGATATTCCGCCTTGTGATGGCCGTAGGGATGGTCGTCGTCCGCCGGCTTCTGCGCATAACGAATGACGAAATAGGCAATGAAGGCCGCGATCACATTGACAGTCGATTCCAGACCATCCGACAGCAGCGCCACGGAACCGGTCAGCCACCAGGCCAAGAGCTTCAGCCCCATGACGCCGAATGCCAGCGGAATGCCCCAGAAGGCGAGCCGCTGAACCAGATTGTCTCGTTGTTCGACCATCATCTCTATCCGTGCAGATGCGAGCGAATTGCAATGCGCAATCCCCAAATGCAAAACCGCCCGCGACGAAGCGCAGGCGGTTTTCAGTTGGCGCAGTCTAAAGCACAGAGTTTAACGGCGGGTCAACCCGCTGAAACCGATATCACGCGGCTTTCACCTTCGCCCGTTTCGCCAGTTTCTCCACCACGTTCTCGATCATCCGCATGCCGGCATCCTGGCCGAGCGTCATGATCGATTCCGGATGGAACTGCACGGCAGCCACCGGCTCCTTGGTGTGTTCGATGCCCATGATCGTGCCGTCTTCGCTTTCGGCCGTGATCATGAACTCCCGCGGCAGCGTCGCCGGATCGGCAAAGATCGAATGATAGCGACCAACGGTCACTTCCTTGGCAAGACCGGAAAACACCAGGCCTGGCTCGAGGATGCGGATGCGTGACGGCTTGCCGTGCATCGGAACCGCCAGCTGGCGCAATTCCCCGCCATAGGCTTCGGCCAAAGCCTGCAGGCCGAGGCAGACGCCGAAAATCGGCAATTGCCGAGCCCGCGCCTTCTTGATTGTCGCCTTGCAGTCGAAATCCTTCGGGGAACCAGGACCCGGCGACAGGACGACCAGATCAGGATTGAGCCTGTCGAAAACCTCGTCGGCCACCGGCGAACGCACGGTGTTCACCGTCGCACCGGTCTGGCGGAAATAATTCGCCAGCGTATGCACGAAGGAATCTTCGTGATCGACGAGCAGGATATTGACCCCTTGCCCGACAGCGGCCACGCCGCGCTTATTCTTGCCGTCATTGCCGGTCTTGGCGTCACGAATGGCTGCGATCATGGCGGATGCCTTCAGTTCGGTTTCGGCCTCTTCCTCTTCCGGAATGCTGTCATTCAAGAGCGTCGCCCCGGCGCGCACTTCGGCAATACCGTCCTTGATGCGCACGGTGCGCAGCGTCAGTCCGGTATTCATGTCGCCATTGAAGCCGACCATGCCGATTGCGCCACCATACCAGGCGCGCGGGCTCTTTTCATGCGCCTCGATGAACCGCATCGCCCAGAGCTTCGGTGCACCGGTCACGGTCACGGCCCAGGCGTGGGAGAGGAAGCCGTCGAAGGCGTCCATGTCGTCGCGCAACCGACCCTCGATATGGTCGACCGTGTGGATCAGGCGCGAATACATCTCGATCTGCCGACGGCCGATGACCTTGACCGAACCCGGCTCGCAGACGCGAGACTTGTCGTTGCGGTCGACGTCCGAGCACATCGTAAGCTCGCTCTCGTCCTTCTTCGAGTTGAGCAGCTTGAGGATCTGCTCCGAATCGGCGATCGGATCGTCGCCACGCTTGATCGTACCCGAGATCGGGCAGGTCTCGATGCGCCGACCATTGACCCGCACGAACATTTCAGGCGAGGCCCCGACCAGATATTCCTGGTTGCCGAGATTGATGAAGAAGGAATAGGGCGACGGATTGATTTCCTTCAGCCGCTTGGAGATCTGCGACGGCTTGCTGTCGCAGCGTTCCATGAATTTCTGCCCCGGCACGACCTCGAACAGGTCGCCGCGACGGAAGCTTTCCTTCGCCTTGGTGACCAGTTCGGCATATTCGCCCGGACGATGGTCGCCACGCGGCGGAATGGTGTCGGTGTGCTGGAACGGCTCCGGCGCAATCTCCTCCGACTTGCCCTCCGTCGTCACCTCACCCTTGGTGAAGTCATAGCGATCGATCCACGCCTTGGCAGAATAGTGATCGACGACCAGGATTTCATCCGGCAGGAACAGCACCATGTCGCGCTGGTCTTCCGGACGGATCAATTTGAGGTCGATGGCATCGAACTGGAAGGCGAGATCGTAGCCGAAAGCGCCGAAAAGGCCGATGGCGGCATCTTCCTCGGAATGGAAGAGATCGGTGATCGCTCTGAGAACGGTGAAGACCGTCGGGATCTTCGAACGCTCTTCCTCGGTGAACACGCGGTCCGGTACCCTGACCTCAAGGTCGAGGCGGCGATCCGTGCGGGCGCCGAGATCGAGATCCGAGACCGTTGCCAGCTTGCCGGCGATCAGCGACAAAAGCGCTTCGCCGCGGCCATTATAGGCCTCGATCCAGACCTTGCGCCCGAAGCAGGAGACGCCGAGTGGCGGATCGACGATGGCGGTGTCCCAGCGGGTATAGCGGCCCGGATATTCGTAGTTCGACGAAAACACCGCGCCGCGCCGCTCATCGAGCTTGTCGACATAGGTGCTGACCGCGTCGGCATAAGGTGTCGGCCGCCGCCGCCGCGTCACGGTCACACCGCCGCGCGTCACATAGGCCTCGCTCCCGTCTTCCCGCATGATCGTCGACATTCCAGTCTCTCTCCGTCTTTCATGGCCCGGTTGGAAGGCGCCTGAATACAAAAAAGCCGCCTCAGGTTCTCCGGGCGGCTTTGGGTTCAATCGTCTCAAGACATGATTGGTCAAGGCCGCGTTAGCGTGCCCACCACCAAACATTGTTGTTCGAAACGATCTTCATGGCGATTTTGATAACCTGCTCTTTGCGCCTGCGCAAGCCGGATTCGGCACGGATAAGCGCACGCAAACTGAACTTATGCCGCGCGAAACCGTTGACCCGCTGAAACGGGAGACGACGAGCGGAATGCGGAACATATCTGGTGCATGTCTGGCCATCTTCTGGCTTCTTGGCGCAGCCCTGCCGGCACAAGGCCCCCTCCCTGAGGAAAAACCGCAATCAGAGGCTGCCATCGAGGCACCTGCGGAAGAACCTGGCGAAGCGCCGGCTGCAGAGCCTGTGCCAACGCCTGCGGACAAGCCTGACGTGGAGCCTGAAGCAGAGACACCGCCGGCGACAGAGATCCCAAAGCCCGACGACAAGCCGTCCCCAGCGGAATCGCCGGTCGGCACGCCGGAGACAGGGGCCCCCAAACCGCTAGAGAAGCCAACGCCGGCACCCCCGCAGACACCTGCCGAAGATGCTGTGCCGCCTAAGCCCGTTCCCCCTCCAGTCATCCCCATCGAGAACGAGGATGACGCAACCTACAAGGCCTGTACGGCAGCCCTGACGGCGATGGGCGCGACATTCCAGGAGGACAGGCGGGTCGACGATGGCAGTGGCTGCGGCATGGACCGCCCGATTACCGTCACCCGCCTTTCACCATCCGTTGCCTTGCAGCCAGAAGGTACATTCCGCTGCGAGACGGCTCTGCAGCTGGCACGCATGACCCGCGACATGATCGTCCCCACCGCAAACCTCAGCCTGCCCGATATGGGCGTGCTGAAAGCGGTCAACCACGCCTCCGGCTATGTCTGCCGCAACCGCAACAGCGCCGAGACCGGCAAGATGTCCGAACATGCTCGCGGCAATGCCGTCGATATCGCCGCTCTCACCTTCGAAGGTGGCGCCGTGCCGATGGTGATTGCCAAGCAGGATGACGGCACACTTCCCGCCGCCTTCCAGCGCAGCCTGAATGCCTTTGCCTGCCTCTACTTTACCACCGTGCTGTCCCCCGGAAGCGACGCGGCCCATCAGGACCACCTCCATCTTGACGTCATCAAGCGCAAGAGCGGCTTTCGTTATTGCAGGTGAACAACGAAAAAGCGGCGCCCCAAGGACGCCGCCTTTCCTGACCAACAGACGATGGTCCGAAATCAGAATTTCTGCGTAAGCGAGATTTTAAACGTCCGGCCCGGTTCGGAGTAATATTCAATCGGCTGGTTGGTGTTGCCGGTGCCGGGGACGGTGGTCGCATTGAAATCCTTCATACTGACCGCATTGTAATAGGTCTTGTCGAGCATGTTGTAGATGCCGGCCTGAATGCGTAGGCCCTTGGTCTGCTCGGGCTCCCACCATGCGGTCAGATCGACAACGCCGTATCCCGGAGCATCGAAAGTGGATGCCAGGCCATCGTCACGCATGCCTGCAGCCGCAATCAGGCTCAGGTCCGTTCCCCAGCTGTCCTGTTCGAAGCCGACGCCCACCACGCCCTTGAACGGCGCGACCGAGCGAAGATACTTGTCGGCATCCTTGTCCTTGCCATAGGCATAGGCGCCGCCGGCATGAACGAAAAGACCATTTTCGAAGTCCTTGCGCAGGCTGAATTCGAAGCCGGAAATATCCACATGCTTCAGGTTGTTGTACTGAGTCAGCATGCCGTAGGTCGGATCGCCGAATGTAGTCGTCTGCTCGATGAAGTTCTTGTAGCGGCTGTGATACGCGGCAAAACGGGCAACGAAATCGGTGAATTCGACTTTGCTGCCGATTTCAAATGAGTTCGACGTCTCTGCCTCAAGCTCGGGATTTCCAACGACCGCATAGCCGGTGTTGACGAAGTCGAGATAGAGTTCGTTCACCGTCGGGGCACGATAGGCCATCGACCACTGCGCATAAACCTGCACCTCATCGGTCAGATCATAGCTGGCGAGCAGTTTCGGGCTCAGTCGGCTGCCATCGCTGCTGTCCGGAAGACCCGCCTTGAGATACCCATTGTTGATGGCATAGGCATCCGTCAGCTTCGGGTCATAGTCGTACCAGTCGAAACGAATGCCAGGCGTGATCGAAAAGGCGCTGTTTTCCATCGAGATCTTGTCATCGATGTAGATGCCGAATTTCTTGCCGTCGATGTCCGGCATATCCGACTGGTTCGACTTCAGGCTGGTGCAACCTGCTGTGACGGTACCGAGCGTGCAGGCGTCGATACCCGCCACGAACTGGCTTGTATCCAGCAGTGCGCCGTCGGCGCCGATGGTCAATTCGTGCGTCAGATTGCCCGTGTCGAATTCGCTGACCACATTGCCGGTGAAACCGATCGCGCTTTCCTGCAGCTCATTGTCACGCAGCCATGGCCCGGCAACAGCCCCGACGCGACGTCCGGTCGCGCCGGCATTCTTCGTTGTGTCCTGCCAATAAACCGACAGGCGCGCCGACTGGATGACAGCATCTTCCGCGGGATTGAGGAAGCTGTAGTCCAGGGAGACGCGATCACGCGCAGTGTCATCGAACCCATCATATTCGCCGACAGCCCAGATACGGCTTGAACCTGTCGTCGCACCCGTCAATGTTTTCAATTCTGTATCGGAATTGTAGCGATATCGCTCCGCCGTCAGACCGACCGTATGGCCGCCTTCCAGTTCCTGCCGCAGCTTGAACAGCAGGTTGTTCTGATTGAAGTCGCCAGGATTTGCCTCGGTCCGCGTGGCACCGATCGTATCCACCGATCCCTGGTTCTGGCGCTCCTGCCCCCGCCTGTAGGTGCCCTGGAACAGAACGGAGGTATCGTCGATACGCTTTGCGACCGCAGCCGACCCGCCAAAGCTCATGTCCTCGCTGTCGAAGGACGCCTTGGCCATGCCGCCCCAGTCCCGGCCCTCGCCGATCAGGTCTTCCGGCTCGAGCGTGCGAAGCGCGATACCGCCCGCGAGCGCCCCGGAACCCAGGCGGCTCGAGTCGGAGCCACGTAGAACGTCAAGGGTCGAGATCGACGAAAAATCGAAACTGTCGCTGCCGCCGGCAACGTTGGTGGTAGTCGCGGGGCCACCGCGGCGCGCAAAATTGTCGAGGTAGGGCAACGGGATACCGTCGATTGTTGTCAGGACACGTGGCCCGCCCAGGCCACGGATTGTCACGCCACCTTCGGACTTGACGAAATCGACGCCCGGCTCGAGCGAGCGGCCGAGATCCCTGAAGCTGTTGATCTGGTTCCGTCGCAGATCCTCCGCGGTTCTCTGGCTGACCTGCGGACTGTTGGAAATAACGGTCCCAGTCGCGACACGCTTCCCTTTGACGACGATCGTGTTCAGCTGCGTATCACCGTTTGCGGCAGCGCTATCTGCAACCTCCTGGGAAAAGGCAGAATTGGAAATGGCGATCAGCGCGAGTGCGGTGCAAGCGAGCAAAGTGGGTCGGAAGGACCGGGAGCCCATGCGATATTCCTTTCAGCGGCCGAGACGGATCGTTCCCGCGCAAGACACATGCGCAGGCTGGCCAAATGGGATTGCGTCAAAAACGTGACGACCAGAACCGGTCGCCTCATTTACGCCGTATAAAACATGATTGTTTATGTCAACAAATAATACATGATTCTTTGACTCATGTATTTAGCCGGCGCAGCCCATGGCAAAAATGCCACAGTTTATCCCGCGCCATCTGCTCAGAACAGGCCTTCGATATAGCCCTGGTCATTGAGGAAGATCCGCTCCGAGGACGGCACACGCGGCAGGCCCGGCATGGTCATGATCTCGCCGGTGATCGCCACGACGAAGCCGGCGCCGGCCGATAGCCTTACTTCACGTACGTGCACGACATGCCCTTCGGGAGCACCACGCAGTGTCGGATCCGTCGAGAAGGAATATTGCGTCTTCGCCATGCACACCGGCAAATGTCCATAGCCCTGGTCTTCCCAGCTTTTCAGCTGATCGCGCACCGCCTTGTCGCTCGTCACCTCCCCTGCATGGTAGATCTTCGACGCCACCGTCTCGATCTTTTCCATCAGCGAAAGCGCATCCGGATAAAGCGGCTTGAACTGCGATTGTCCGCTATCGGCCATTTCCGCCACGCGCCGCGCCAGCGCCTCGATGCCGGCCGATCCGTCGGCCCAATGGCGGCAGACGATCGCATCGGCGCCGAGATGCGAGACATAGTCCTTCACTGCCTCGATCTCGGCATCGGTATCCGAGACGAAATGGTTGATCGCAACCACGACCGGCACGCCGAATTTGCGCACGTTTGCCACATGCCGACCCAGATTGGCACAGCCGCGGGTCACGGAATGCACGTCTTCGCGACCGAGATCGTCTTTCGCAACACCGCCGTTCATCTTAAGCGCGCGAACGGTCGCCACGATCACGGCTGCGGCCGGCTCCAGGCCCGCCTTGCGACATTTGATGTCGAAAAACTTTTCCGCCCCGAGATCGGCCCCGAAACCCGCCTCGGTCACCACATAGTCGGCCAGCTTCAGCGCCGTCTTCGTGGCAATCACCGAATTGCAGCCATGCGCGATATTGGCAAACGGTCCGCCATGCACGAAGGCCGGATTGTTTTCCAGCGTCTGCACCAGATTGGGCTGCATCGCCTCCTTGAGCAGAACCGTCATCGCCCCATCCGCCTTCAGGTCGCGGGCAAAGACCGGCGTCCTGTCACGGCGATAACCGATGATGATATTGCCGAGCCGCTGTTCCAGATCGTCGAGATCGGTGGCAAGGCAGAGTATGGCCATCACTTCCGACGCCACCGTGATGTCGAAGCCGGTCTCGCGCGGATAGCCGTTGGCCGCACCGCCCAGCGAGGACACGATCTGGCGCAGCGCCCGGTCGTTCATGTCCATCACCCGCCGCCAGGTGATGCGCCGTGTGTCGATCCCGAGGTCATTGCCCCAGTAGATGTGGTTGTCGATCAATGCCGACAGCAGATTGTGGGCCGAGGTGATCGCATGGAAATCGCCGGTGAAATGCAGATTGATCTCTTCCATCGGCACAACCTGCGCATAGCCGCCGCCCGCCGCCCCACCCTTGACGCCGAAGCAGGGGCCGAGCGAGGCCTCGCGAATGCAGGTGATCGCGCGCTTGCCGATCCTGTTCAGTCCGTCGCCAAGCCCGACCGTCGTTGTCGTCTTGCCCTCGCCTGCCGGTGTCGGATTGATCGCTGTCACCAGGATCAGCTTGCCGTCGGGCCGACCCGCAAGTCCATCGATGAACGTGGCCGAGATCTTCGCCTTGTCATGGCCATAGGGAATGAGGTCATCGGGCGAGATGCCGATCTTCGCACCGATAGACTGGATCGGAAGTTTCTTAGCCGCACGGGCAATTTCGATATCGGACAAGATCGTCACGTTTCCGTCTCCTCACATCTGTTTTGCGGCCGAAGATCGGCTGGCCACGCAACAGTTGCAAGCCCGCGCACAGACTATTTTGGCGCAGCCAGCCGGATACACGACAGCGCGCTCGGCACGCATCATCACCGAAAGGGCAGCAAGATTGATTGCCCGAACGCCCGGGTTTGACAATCACCCTTGCCCGCCAAGCTTTGCATCGGTTATGTCGAATGAAATCGAAGCTTGACCGAGGTTGCAATGAAATCGCTGGAACTGATCATCGAAAAAATCATTCTCTCGAGCCGCTGGATTCTGGTCGTGTTTTATCTGGGCCTCGTTGCGGCGCTGGCCGTCTACGCGCTGTCCTTCGGCTACAAGTTCCTCAAGATAGCCAAGAACGTCTTCGCCTACGAAGAGTTCGAGATGATCCTCGCCATGCTGAGCCTGATCGATGCTGCCCTTGTCGCCAGCCTGATCGTCATGGTGATGATCTCGGGTTACGAGAACTTCGTCAGCCGGTTCGACAATGCCGATGACGAAGTGTCCTTCCTCGGCAAGCTCGATGCCGGCAGTCTGAAGATCAAGGTCGCCTCCTCGATCGTCGCGATCTCGTCGATCCACCTGCTGCAGATCTTCCTCAATGCGACGAAATATACCGACGGCCAGTTGATGTGGTTCACCATTATCCACCTGACCTTCGTCGTCTCCGCGCTGATGCTGGGCTTTCTGGAAGTGCTGATGAATGGCAAGAAGAAGGGCAGCGATCTCGACAGGACTTGAAACCCGGTCATGTTGCCATCCCGCTTCACTGGAAATACGTGCTCCGGGCGAAGCCGCCCGCCGCCCGAAACACCTTGTAACTCGGCCTAAATACCCTGGCCGCCGGACACTTCGATCCTCTGAGCGTTCACCCAGCGATTGTCTTCAGACAGCAGGCTGGCGATCATCGGACCGATGTCGTCCGGAAGGCCGACCCGGCCGAGCGCGGTGATGGCTGCAAAGAAGGCGTTGAAGTCCGGCGTGTCCCGCACGGCACCGCCGAAGAAATCCGTCTCGACCGCGCCCGGCGCGACAGTGTTCACGGCAATGCCGCGCGCGCCCAATTCCTTGGCCATATAGAGCGTCAGCACTTCGACCGCGCCCTTCACCGCCGCATAAGCGCCCCAGCCAGGAGCGGACACGCGTGTCAGACCTGAAGACAGGTTGACGATCCGTCCGCCATCGGTGATCAGCGGCAAGAGTGCCTGGGTGAGGAAGAAAACGCCCTTGAAATGCACGTTGACCAGCGCATCGAACTGCGCCTCGGTGGTCTCGGCGATTGGGGCGCAGTCGCCATGGCCGGCATTGTTGACCAGATGGTCGAAACTGTCGCGCTTCCACGTCGTCTGCAGTCCCTCCCGCAGCCGATCGGTAAAACCGGCGAAGCTGCCAACATCAGAGGTATCAAGCCGCAAGGCGATAGCCTTGTGACCGAGTGCCGCGATCTCGGCGACGACAGCGTCCGCGGCATCGCTGCGGCTGTGATAGGTAATGACGACATCGCCACCGCGGCGGGCGATGTGAAGTGCGGTGTTGCGGCCGAGGCCACGGCTGCCTCCGGTGACGAGGGCGATTTTGGTCATGCGGATACTCCTGTTGTCTGCATGTGCCGTTGATAGCCGCCAGAGCCGCAGGACGTCGTTGCCGAAACCGGCGCGATCTTTGCCTATTCCTCCAAGGCAGTTCCACCGCAGCCGGATCTCGGCTAGCATGAGGCAATGACTGACACGCTGCTTTACCAAGCCCTGCTCGACGCCGCCCTGCGTCAGGTCGCGAACCGCCCTGGCCCAGACTTTTCCGATCAAACGGAAACCACCGTCCCTGGCTTGTCCATCGTGCGTGCGACTGCGCCGAGCGGTCTCGACTGCGCCGTTTCGCGACCGCTCGTCTGCCTCGTTTTGCAGGGCCGCAAGCAAGTGACGATGGGAACCCAAATCTTCGCCTTCGGCGCCGGCGACTCGTTGCTGATCACCGCGGACGTGCCGACAGTGAGCCAGATCACCGGAGCCAGTGCCGAAGAACCGTATGTCTCCATCGTCGTAGAGCTCGATCCTGCAGTAATTGCCGAGCTATCGGTAGAGATGCGCCAGGTGCCCGTCTCCGCGCCGCCCGTCCGCGTCGATCCGACCGAAACCGATGTGGCCGATGCCGCGCTACGGCTGATGCGCCTGCTCGACCGTCCCACGTCCATGCCCGTGCTCCTGCCGCAAATGGTGCGCGAGTTCCATTATTGGCTCCTGTCCGGGCGCCATGGCGCCGAGATCCGCCGTCTCGGCTGGCCCGACAGCCACAGTCAGAGGGTGGCACGTACGGTGGCCCTGTTGCGGGCCGAATATGCCAGGCCCTTGCGCGTCCAACAGTTGGCGGCAACGGCGGGCATGAGCCCGTCATCCTTCCACCATCACTTTCGCGCGGTCACCTCGCTGTCGCCTCTGCAGTTCCAGAAGCAAATGCGCCTGATCGAGGCGCGTCGCCTGATGATGTCGGAAGGCGTGACCGCGAGCAGTGCCGCATTTGCTGTCGGTTACGAGAGCGTGTCGCAGTTCAATCGGGAATACAGCCGCATGTTCGGAATGCCGCCGGCACGTGACGCCGAGACGGTGCGGCGACAGACCAAGGCGACCGCATGAGGCGAGGCACGCGGGCGGCGGTTTGCTCAAATTGACAAAAGGATTTCTGGGCTGGGCGCGCCCTTCTCATCGGCCATGACAGCAAATCCGGAGGATCTGGACAAGTCTGCTTGTTCAGATCCTCCGGAGGCCGATTTTTAGCCTTCGCCGATTGCGATCAGGCTGGCATTGCCGCCAGCAGCGGCAGTATTGACCGAAATCACCTGCTCGACGGCAAAGCGCAGCAGATAGGCGGGGCCGCCTGCCTTGAAGCCAGTCCCCGACATGTCGGAACCACCGAACGGCTGAGTGCCGACGACCGCACCGATCATGTTGCGGTTGATGTAGACATTGCCGCTCAACGGAATGGTGCCGGCATAGCGAACCTTCTGGCTTCGCTTCATCTCGCCGATATGGTCTTCCAGCATCGCTTTCTGCTTCTCGTCGATGACATGAACGATGTCGGTGGTGATCTGTGCCGAACGCGTGCGCCGCCTCACCCGCGACGGCTACATTATCGGATACATGGCCGTGCTGTCGCCGCAAAAACTGGGGCGCAACCTGCTGGTATTCATCGAGGTGAAACTGGACCGCACGACGGCGGACGTCTTCGATACGTTTGCTGCCGCCGTCAAACGCTCCGATGATGTCATGGAATGCCACATGGTTGCCGGCGGCTTCGACTACCTCGTCAAAGCCCGCGTTGCCGGCATGGAAGCCTATCGGCAATTCCTCTCGGAGGTGATTCTCCCGCTGCCCGGGGTCCGCGAGACCCATACCTATGCGGTCATGGAAGAAGTGAAAGCCGGATCAGCTCTGCCCGTGTAAAACCTAAGGAAACAGAGTTCTGCCAATTCAACCGGCAGCGGTGAGGAATTAGTCATATTAATGGCAATACCACCCCAAAAAGTGCTAGCTTTTCGGCAAGACTGATATATTTGTGGGATAACTTACGAATAGATATCAACTTTCGAAAATATCAAAATGCTGCCAGAACGACAGATGCTCTTGGGTGACGAAATCGGGAGCTGTCAGAGCCGTGCCGAGCTCATGCAGCGTTGGATCCGGGCCGCCGGCGAGTACGAACTTGACCATGTCACGATCACCAATGCCCCGACGTTCCAGGACAAGCTCCTCGGCAATCTCGTCCACGAAAGCACCATCCCGTCGGAGTTTGTCCGCGAATTCGACCGGAAGGGCTATCTCAAGTTTTGTCCGCTGACGTCGCATGTCTCGCGGACCATCATGCACAAGACCTGGACGATCGGATCGGACGGCAAGTCGCCGGATTTCGACTGTCCGCCGGACATGGCCGAACTGATGTATCGCTACGGCCTGTTGATGGGTGTGATGTTCCAGACCACCTCGATCGATGGCAGCCGCCAGATGGTTCGTTACGACGGACGCCGCGGGCCGCTCACGCAGTCGGAACTGAACGAACTGTCGATGATCAGCATCCAGGCATTCGATGTCTTCGACCGCCTGCGCCGCACCGCCAGCACCACCAATGTTCTCTCCGCCCGCGAGCTGGAAGTGGTCCGCTGGACCGCCCAGGGAAAGACGTCGCTGGAGATTGGCCAGATCCTGTCGCTGTCGGATCATACGGTCAATGCCTACATGACGAATGCCATCCGCAAGCTCGACTGTGTCAACCGTACTCAATTGGTCGCCAAGGCAATTCGCATGAAGATCATCAGCTAACACGCAGCAAAACCACCGAAAACGGAAAAGGCCCGGCATTGCGACCGGGCCTTTCGTCTTTTTGCTGAACGCTCGACCGTTTACCGGTCGAGAATGGCGCGAATCTCGACCATGTTCGAGCGTACCCGCAGGATGTAGAAGCCCATGGTTGCCAGATGGGTCGGCATGATCCAGCCGTCCTCGCGGCCATTGGAAATGATCGCCGGCTGGATCCTGAGCGATGCCTGAAGCTGGCGCTCCATCTCGGCCCATACGGTGCCCAGATTGCGCTCGCGGATGACATTGCCGAAATCGGCACGCGCAGCCTGCAGAAGCGCATTTTGCGCGTAGAGCTGGCCGAAGGAGAACCAGAAGCGGTCATCGGCGCGGGTATCGAACCAGCCCGCATTGAACTCTTCCGAACGACGGCGCAGGATGTCGGACGTGTTGCCGAGATCGCTCGCCATTCCGTCGAGCAGCTGCAACAGATTGTCGGCGCGGGCGTCGAACACCGCTTCGCAGTTCTCCAGCGACGCATTGAACCGGCGGAAGCTTTGCACGGCCGCACGGTAATAGCTCGGCGTTGGCGTCTTGAAGCCGAACGGATCGGTGCCGAAATACCAGGTGCTTTCGTCGAACTGGATGTTGCCGCGTGCATCCTGCAGATCGCTGTTGATGCCCGACGTCCCGCGCACGCGACCGAGATTGTCGGCAAGTTGGATAGCAGTGCGACGGACCACCTGGTTGACGCCGCGCTGGAACGACGCCTTGTTGTCGAAGAACGGGGTATTGTCCCAGTCGACCCCGAACAGACCGGTCTTGTAGAGCAGCGTCGAGGAGATCCAGACATTCTGGTTGACGTTCATGTCGGTCAGATCGGCCGCGATCGTCACAAGCGACGAATTCTGGCAACGGTTCGGCTGGTCGGGCAGCGCCACACCCGCGGCAACGGTGCGCTCTTCGAGCTTGTAGGCCTGAACGAAACCGGGATCGAAGCCGTACCAGACCTGCGTGCGCCAGATCAGAAGTCCGTAGAACACGACAAACAACAGAACGACCAGAAGTACCGGCCCCCGGATCAGCCAGCTACGACGTTGGTACCAGCCATGTGCTGCCATAAACGGCCACAG
Source organism: Rhizobium sp. CECT 9324 (assembly GCF_918741265.1). Lineage (NCBI taxonomy): Bacteria > Pseudomonadati > Pseudomonadota > Alphaproteobacteria > Hyphomicrobiales > Rhizobiaceae > Rhizobium > Rhizobium sp. CECT 9324. Next base: position 3,239,269 of record NZ_CAKKMZ010000001.1, read on the forward strand.
GATACCGGCAACCCCGATGCCGATACCGCGACCGATGGCGGCAAAGACGCGCTGGAAAAACGCGATGATCGGATCAAGCATTGTTGTCGTCTCCTATGCCATAAAGGCGTTTTCGAAAGGCGGCCTTGTCCCGCAGATAGGTTTCCGTCAGCCGGGATACAACGTAATCGCGCAAGCTCTCGGAAAAACCATCATAGGCCTCGTAGAAGCCCTGCTTGTCAAAGACAAACCGCGACACGAAATCAGCCGGGGTCAGGCGGGAAATCAGCCGATTGGTCAGCCATTGGTCGGCATGGGTGGGATCGGCACGCACCAGCCAGAGCCGATGCTCGGGTGCGACATCGGCCATGCGCAGATTGCCGCTCTTGGCCAGATTTCTCAAGGCCTCCTGCAGGAACGGATAAACCCCGTCTTCAGCAACCGCACGGGCATTGCGGTGCAGGAACGTCTGCAACCATACGGCATCGACACGGGCAAGATCCGGCACCGGTGATTGACGTGCGGCAACGGCAAGCACCGCCATCTCGGCCCGATGTGCCAGAAGCCCGGATGTCTCCACCCAGCTTGCCCGCGGCAGCTCGATACGTCCGGTCTTGGCCAGAAAATCGAAAATCTGCGCCGTGTCGCTGGTCGGGATATAGCTCACCTGCCACGGCCGCGACCGGCGAAAGCCAGGCGCCGAAGGATCACAGATCACGGTTGTGATCTTGTCGTCGACAAAGACGAAGACACCGCCGAAATGATTGGCCCAGAAGGCATCGTGGCGAAAGATCACCTTGTCCGGCACCAGCACGTTCTGCCGGATATCACCGGTCTGCTTGGCAAGATCCACCATGCGGCTGAGCATCGCGTCATCACGCCAGGCATCGTTGCTCGTGGTCAGCTGGTCGCACAGTTGACGCAACTCGCCGGCCTTGCCGAGCAGATCTTCCGCCGACATAACTCGAAAGCGCACCTCGTTGATCGACAGCAGGTCTTCGAGCGTGCGCACCTCGGCAACGCTGTCCTCGATCTCGCCATAGATCGCATCGCGGATCGTCACCGCATTGATCGCCTTGGCATTGGCCGCATAGAACTCGTGCATCAGGCCGGCGGTATTGGAAAAGCTGGTATGCACCACCGGCAGGCTGTCCTGCTCCGGCGTCATGATGATGAACCGCCGATTGACCTTGCCCGGATCGAGATAGTCGGAATCATTGAGTTCGGCGGCGACCTGCGGCGAAAACCCGGTGATGTCGATATCGAATTCGCTGAGTTTGGTTTCCGGCAACCCGAAGCCGGAAAGCGCCTTGTTGTAGCGCGCAATCAGATGCGGCTCGGCAATCGGCAGCAGGCGACCATAGATCAGTTCAGCTTCGAGAAGGCGGTTCATGTATCCCAGCGCCCTTCCCGCTTCATCCGCTCGATCTCCCCGATCGCCCGCTCGCGCTGCCGCTCCCGCCGCACGATCTCGCTGACCGCGGCCTCGTCCGACTTGTCGGCGTAGCGGAACTCGCTGTCGGCGTAGCGGTTGATCTCCTGCAGGATCATTTCCATGGTGACGGGACCGCGCAGTTCGGCGATCATCGCTTTCTTCTCGTCATAGGGCTTGTGCATGAACACCTCCGGCGTGGCGAACCAGTCGTCCGGCAGGTCGACATCCATCGCCCGCATCTTCACTGCATCGGTAATGTTCTTGATCGCCCGGCCGGTGAAACGCGGTTCGGCCAGCTTGATCTCGTGCAGATAGGCGCCGACATCGGCAAGCGTCGTGATCCGGCCATGCGCCTTCTCGTAACGCTCCCAAACGGCGACCAGCCCGTCTTCCTTCGGCCGGTCGTGTTCGCCATACGAACGCGACACCGCCTTGGTGATTTCCTGGCCGGCGAACAGCGCGTGCTCGCCAAGCGCGATGTCATGGTTCTTGCCGATCAGCAGGGAGAAGATGTCGATATAGTCTTCGCGCGACTGCGGCCCATCGACCAGCCAGCGGGCGCCGGCTCGCTGGCGTAGCGCGTCATCGACATTTTCCGGATAGTTGGAGAACATGCCGAAGGTGGAATTTCCGCGCACCACCGTCGAGGCACCGGCGAAGCTCTCCATCAACACCGCCGTGACCTCGTGCTGGCCAGACGATGCCCGGTCATCCGAGCGCTTGGCGGTCACCTGGTCGACATCATCGACGGTGCCGAAGCCGATGACGCGCGGGTTGAGCACATTGTTGACGAAGCTCTTGGCATTCTGACCGGACTTGCCCTGATAGGACGAGATCTGGTCGACGCCGAAATTCTCGTAGTGAAAGGCGTAACCCGCCACCTGGCAATAGTCGTTCAGGAGCCCCGCCAGCATCTGGATCAGGATCGTCTTGCCGGTGCCCGGCATGCCGTCGCCAATGAAGGTGAAGAGGAAGCCACCGAGCTCGACGAACGGGTTCATCTGCCGGTCGAAATCATAGGCCATCAGCATCTTGGCCAGCTTCAGCGCCTGGTATTTCGCGATGTGGTTGCCGATGATCTCGTCTGGCTTCTTGAAGGTCATCGACAGGGGCTTGGATTTGGCGCTCGGCGTGGCATCGAAGCCATCGAGCGTGAAATCGTCCTGATCGACTCGGATATGGCTGTTTTCGAACACGCCGAGATGGGCGAAGCGCGCCTTGCGCGACAGGAGGCCGGCGAGCGCCACTTCGGCAAAAGCGCGGCATCGCCCGATGACGGTCGCATCGTCACCCGCACCGGTCAGCGCGACATCGAGACCGGCGACCATGCTTTTCAGGCCATCTTGCGCCGTATCGAAGAGAAATTCCGGTTCGCGGATCCCCTCCAGCTGTTCCCCCTCACCGACCACGGTCGACAAGAGATAGGCTGCGAAGGCAAAGGCCGCAACATAGGCAGAAGAACCGAGCAGCGCCTTGAAACGCGCGGCTTCCTCGCCCTGCAGCGGCGACGTCAGATTGCGGGCCTGCAGGCCTTCCAGCTCCGTCTGCCGGGCAAAGACATCGGCAATCGCCAGCGCGATCTGCGCGCCGCGCCGCACTCGGTAGAGCACGGTGTGCCGGGCCGGCGTCAGGAGCGGATCATTCCCCCCGCTTGCCTGGATTGTCTTGATCAGTTCGATCTCTCGGGTCTTGCGGACCGAACCGGTTGAAACGGTCGAGACGAAACGCCGACCCGTGCCGGCAATGGGCGCACCGGACCCGCCTTCGCCGGCATCCAGAACGATGATGCGGGTGATCAGACCCTGCGCCACCACCTGATATTTGGCGATATCGGCTTCATGCAGCGTCGTCAGTCCAGCGTTCAATTCGCTCATCGGTCAGACCTCGCTCACAATCTGGTTGCCAGAAATCACATGCACCTTGAAATTGCCGAAAATCGTCTTCGCCTCGCCAGACGCATAGAGCGCCTGATAGGCGTCATGCGGCACAAGCACGTGCTTTTCATAGGACGAAACCCCCATGCGCGCCGCTTCCAGGTCATGGGTTTCGATATGGAATTCCTGAACAGCGGGCGTGGAGGAAAAGAAGCCCTTCTGGGCCGGTTGTTCGCGCTTCGAAAACACTTCCTGCACCGTCCAGGTCATCACCCAGGCGTTTTCCGGCTTGCGCACCCTGGACAGGATCTCGTTCACCCGCCCGGCATTCTCGGTGATGCCGGCGGAATAAAATGGACCCAGCACGATGCGCCGCACCGACTTCGGATGCAGCGTCGGGAAATCCCTGTCCATATTGGTGGCAATGGTGGCCGGCGTCAGCGAATAGGAGGAATTCCTGGCGACAAAGTCATCGAACAGCCGTGCCAGCTCCGGATTAAGCAACCCACCGACCGGCAGCGGAATGTCCATATCGCTGTTCAACCCGCCCTCGTCGGTCACCAGCAGCTTGACGACATTGTCGGACGAATCCTCGATCGTCGCCACATAGACCATGGGCAAGGTACTGGTGCCATCGAAAGCCGCCCAGGTGACCAGATAGCTCGGCCTGCGACTTGTCGGATTGACGGTCACGCCGATCGTCTCCGGCAGGATCAGGGGTGAAAAAATCTCCCCCTTGCCGATCTGCTCCAGATAAAGACGCTCGGCAATCTGCGTCTGGAGAGCCGAGGGAAATTCCTTCTGGCGCAGAATGAAATCGACCATCTCTTCGCGCAGCGAGCGCGCAGCCGGAATGGTCGCAAGTCGCTTGGCGGCGCCGGCCCGGTCGTTTTCCAGTTCCAGCACATTCTGGAAAACCGGAAAGCCGCTTTCGGCTCGTGACACACGGAATTGTTCGGTAAAACCGATGCGGTTCTGCCAGCAGGCAAACGAATTGCGCAGGCGGTCAATGTAAGGCAGCAGGACCGACGCTGAAGGGCCGTTGTCGGCCAGCCGGGCGTCCGGATTGCCAAAATGGATATCCAGGCCGCCAAGCGCTGCCGCCATGGTGGAGAAATACTGCGCAACCGCCGTGTTGTTCGCCACGTCGTTCATCCACGCGCCTCAGGCATTGCTCCGAAGCACGCCCGCCCGCAGGTACAATAGACCCAAACCGCAGGCATCACGGCTTCACGTAGTTGGCCGAATTGTGCTTGTCGAGCACGCTCTGGAAACGCCGGGCAAAAGCCTCGTCGGCCAGCTTCTTGCGGCGCTGGATGTCCTGCGTCGACAGCATGTTCTTTTCGTGCAGTTCCAGAAGGTCGCCGATATGGCGCTGGGCGGCGGCGCCAATCCCGGCCATGGTCTCTTCCGCCGCCGTGTCCACCTGGCTGCCGAGCGTGTTGATCCGGTGGGCGACCTCCTGCTGGGCTGCCGTTTTCAGCGAATCCTCCAGCGCCTTGTAAAGCACGATGCGCTGCTCGGTATCGATGGTCAGCTTGTTGATCAGCGTGTTCTGTGCCGCGATCTGATTGTTGAGTGAATCGACGAAGGTCTGGAACATCGAGGTGTAACGCTCCAGCGTCTGGCTTTCGGCGAGCAGCTCCTGCTCGCGCGCCTGCGCCTGATTGTATTCGGTCGCAAGCTTCGAGCGTTCCGCCTCCAGATCGGTCCGCTGCGACTGCTCGGTCGAGGCGGCGATCTTGTTTTCAATGTCGAGCAACATCGGGTTGAGCGTCTCGATGCGCTTCTGGGTCTGTTCCAGATTGTCGATCGTTACCTTGCGGCGTTCGATCACCTCGATCAGGCTCGTCTCGGAACTCTTGTAGCGCGTATCAAGCACCGCGCGCTGCTCCTTCAGGATGCCGACAATGCTGTCCGACTTCGACAACAGGTCCTGCAGGTTGCCGGCCAGCGACATGTTGCGCACCCGTTCGGTGCGCATCCGCTGCGAACGCTGGCGGGAAAAGATTCCGACGAACTTCTCGAAGCCGGTAAAGCTCTTCATGCTCTCGAATTCGCTGCCGAAGACATTGGTTGCATCTTCAAGGCCGATGATCAGGTCGGCGATATTCGCCTCCATGGTCTTCTGCTGCTTGATCACGTCTTCGATCCGGGCATTTTCGATATCGAAATTCTGGTCGGAGATCTTGGCATCGCTTTTGGCGAAGCTGTCGAGCAGAGCCCCCGACTGGTCGATCTTGCCGCGCATATCCGCGACAATCGTGCGGGTTTTCTCGATCTCGCTATCAAACGATTGCAACGTAGCCATGTCATCTCCCATTTCGACCCCGACGGCTTATGCCGTCCCAATGTGTCGCGACCATAACGCAATTCACAGGTTGCGGAAGTATCGCACTGCACATCGGCGCTAAGTTTCCAACTGGATATGGATGGCGGCCCGCACCGAACAAGGGGCGAACCCCTGACAGTGCGGGAATTTGATCGGCCGGGCCTGAGACCTCGTGATAGGCGCTATTGTCCAGCTGCGGCCGGATCCTTCAGATAAGCGATGATGTTGGCGACATCAGCGTCTGCCTTGACGCCGGCAAACGCCATTTTCGTGCCTTTGATCAACACCTTCGGTGCTTTCAGATATTCGGCCAGCAAAGCCTCGTCCCAGACCTTGCCGGCGCCGAAATCGGTCATCGCCTTCGAATATTTGTAGCCCGCGACGGTGGCTACCGGATGTCCGACAATGCCTTGAAGGCTCGGACCAACCTTGTTTTTTGCCTCCGTCGCGGTGTGACAGGCCTGACAGGCCTTGAACGCAGTGGCGCCGGCAACGGGGTCGCCATCCGCCAAGGCCGAAAAAGGCATCACGAGCCCGAAACCCAGCAGCAGATTGAAAGCCATCTTCATAAGAATTCATCCCCTTCGTCATCGACATGGCCACCGTCTGGCCGACCCACATGAAGCTGCATTGAAATGCCGAAAGCACGCTGATTGCAATCAATCAGACTGCCGAATTTTACCGATCCCAAAGTCCCCTTGGCATGCAACCATCCAGAAAAACCTCTTGCGTCGCAAACAGGGAGGGCACTGCGGCGCAAATGCAACGGGCCCGCTTGCAATTGTGGTTTAATAACTGTTGACTTGGGAACTTAATAAAAAACGGGAGCCTGATCATGACCAAACTCAATTTCTACCGCACCGCTCTTGCCGCGACCGTGTCGGTCATGGCCTTCGGCCTGACGCCCGCCAATGCCGCCGATCCGGATAGCTGTACAAAGGTCCGCTTCTCGGATGTCGGCTGGACCGATATCACGGCGACCACAGCAACCGCAGCCGTCGTGCTGAAAGCCATTGGCTACGAGCCCGAAATCACCGTTCTGTCCGTTCCGGTCACCTATCAATCGCTGAAGAACAAGGACATCGACGTCTTCCTCGGCAACTGGATGCCGGCCCAGGAAAAGGACGTGAAGCCCTATCTCGACGACAAGTCCGTTGAATCGCTCGGCGCAAACCTGGAAGGCGCGAAATACACGCTCGCCACCAATGCCAAGGGCGCCGAACTCGGCATCAAGGATTTCTCCGACATCGGCAAGCACAAGGATGCCCTGGACGGCAAGATCTACGGCATCGAGCCGGGCAATGACGGCAATCGCCTGGTCATGACCCTGATCGAAAAGAATGAAATGGGCATGGGCGGCCTGGAAGTCGTCGAATCGTCCGAGCAGGGCATGCTGGCGCAGGTTGCCCGCGCCGAAAAGGCCGGCGAACCGGTCGTCTTCCTCGGCTGGGCTCCGCATCCGATGAACTCGTCGTTCGAACTCACCTACCTCACCGGTGGTGACTCGACCTTCGGCCCGAACTTCGGTGGCGCGACCGTCTACACCAACACGCGCGCCGGCTTTGTTGCCGAGTGCCCGAATGTCGGCAAGTTCGTCTCGAACCTGAAATTCTCGCTCGACATGGAAAACCAGATCATGGGCAAGATCCTCAACGATGGTGAGGATCCGCAGGTTGCCGCAACCACCTGGCTCAAGGCCAACGGTGCTGCGATCGAACCTTGGCTCGCCGGTGTCACCACCCGGGACGGTGGCGAAGCGCTGCCGGCTGTCAAGGCCGCCCTCGGCCTCTAATGAAACTGCGGGCCGGTCACTCCGGCCCGCTTTCATTTCCGCCCCTATTTCTGTGTGATCAGGCAGGTGTCAGAACGTGAATTGGCTCCCCGAATGGCTTATTGATTCCAGCGGCAAGTTGCGGCTGGGCAACTGGGCGAAAGACTTCGTCGACTGGCTGACGGCAAATGCCGACTGGTTTTTCGACTGGCTTTCCACCGTCTTGTCCTCAGCGATCGACGCGCTTCTGTTTGTGCTGCAATGGCCGAACGCCTTTGTGCTCATCTTCCTGTTCACGGCGTTTTCCTGGTTTCTCAGGCGTTCAATCGGCATTGCCGCGTTCACCTGTCTTGGGCTGCTGCTGATCTACAACCAGGGCTACTGGAAAGAGACGACGGAAACGCTAGCGCTTGTGCTCGCCTCTGCCGGCGTCAGCATGCTGATCGGGGTTCCTCTCGGCATCACGGCCGCCCGCCGCCCGTGGATCTATGCCTTCATGCGGCCCGTTCTCGACCTGATGCAGACGATCCCGACCTTCGTTTACCTGATCCCGGCGCTGATCCTGTTCGGCCTCGGCATGGTGCCGGGCCTGATTGCAACGGTGATCTTCGCCATCCCCGCCCCGATCCGCCTGACGCGCCTTGGCGTGATCTCCACGCCCCCCTCGCTGGTCGAGGCAGCACAAGCCTTCGGTGCCACGCCGACCCAGGTATTGCGCAAGGTCGAACTGCCGTTTGCCATGCCGCAGATCATGGCAGGCCTAACCCAGACCATCATGCTGTCCCTATCTATGGTCGTCATCGCGGCCCTGGTTGGCGCCAGCGGCCTCGGCGTCCCGGTCGTTCGTGCGCTGAATACCGTCAACATCGCCAGAGGTTTCGAGGCCGGCCTGTGCATCGTCATCCTCGCCATCATCCTCGACCGGATGTTCCGAACTGAAAACGCAGAGGATGGCGCATGACCGACGCAGTGATCTTCGGCAATGTCGATATTGTCTTCGGCGACCAGCCGCACAAGGCGCTCGCCTTGGTGGATCAGGGCAAGACCCGCGATGAAATCGGTGCGGAAACCGGCCTGGTGCTCGGCGTCGCCGGCGCATCCCTGGCCGTCAAAGAGGGCGAGATCCTCGTCCTGATGGGTCTTTCCGGGTCCGGCAAATCAACGCTTCTGCGTGCCGTCAACGGCCTTGCGCCGGTCGTGCGCGGCAATGTCAGCGTCCGCACTGAGACCGGACAGGTCGATCCCTACAAGGCCTCGGCCAAATCGCTGCGCGATCTGCGCATGCACACGGTCTCGATGGTCTTCCAGCAGTTCGCATTGCTGCCCTGGCGCACCGTCGCCGACAATGTCGGCTTCGGCCTCGAACTCGCCGGTGTTCCCGATGCCGAGCGCAAGGCGATGGTCGCCGAGCAGCTGGAACTGGTCAACCTGACCAAATGGGCCGATCGCAAGGTCAACGAGTTGTCGGGCGGCATGCAGCAGCGCGTCGGTCTTGCCCGCGCCTTTGCCACCGGCGCCCCGATCCTGTTGATGGACGAGCCATTCTCGGCACTCGACCCGCTGATCCGGACCCGACTGCAGGACGAGTTGCTGGAGTTCCAGTCCCGCCTGAAGAAGACCATCCTCTTCGTCAGCCACGATCTCGACGAAGCCTTCCGCATCGGCAACCGCATCGCCATCATGGAGAGCGGCCGGATCATCCAGTGTGGCACGCCACAGCAGATCGTTCAAAACCCCGCCGACCAGTATGTTGCCGATTTCGTGCAGAACATGAACCCGATCAACATGCTGACCGCCGCCGACGTGATGCATACCGGCATCGCTGACGGCGCGGATGCCGTCACCGCAACAGCCAAGCCACAGACACCTCTCGTCGAGATCCTCGACGCGCTGGCACGTCAACCCGGCACGATCGGCGTGGTTGACAACGGCACAGTGATCGGCACGATCAGCGCCCAGGATGTGGTGAGCGGACTGACCAAACATCGCCGAAGAACCTGACCCCTTGCGCGCCACGCCGTCAGGACATTCGGCGCGCAAGAGGACGAGATGCCAGACAAACCATCGGTGATTCGGGAAACCGACAATGATGCGCGCCGCCAGGCGCGCATTTTGCTGCGCGGTGCGCGTTTTGCCGCCATCGGCGTGATCGACCCCGAAACCCGATTTCCGTCCGTCAGCCGGGTGCTGCTCGGCAGCGACATCGACGGCGCAGCCGTCATTCTGGTCTCGGGACTTTCCGCCCATACCAAGGCCCTGACCGCAGACGGCCGCACGTCGCTTCTGGCCGGAGAACCCGGCAAGGGCGACCCGCTCGCCTATCCGCGGCTGAGCGTTCAATGCACGGCCGAACCGGTCGAACGCGACAGCGAAACCCATCTTCGCCTGCGCACGCGATTCCTCGCCCGCCATCCGAAATCGGCGCTGTATATCGATTTTCCGGATTTTCGTTTCTTTCGCCTTGTACCGCGCAGCGCCAGTCTGAATGGCGGCTTCGGGCGTGCCTATCTTCTGAGCGAAGATGATTTTATCATTGGCAACCCCAGCGGAAACTTGTTCAAAAATGAGCAAAAGACACTACTAGATTTAGGGGAGCGCTTCCCAAATCTCGCCTCTCGTATTGCCATGGAATTGCACAAGGCTCCCTCAGGAAAATGGGCGTTTTGCGGCTTTGATTCGCAGGGAATTGATATAATTTACAAAGACTTGCTAGTTCGTCACGAATTCTCCGCACCGATCCGAACACAAGAACAACTGTTTTTAGAGTTACCTAATTCAGCATACGCCGTACCTTAAATTTAGGCATATACAATTTGATCGGTACTGATAAAGTTCGCGGATAAGCCAAATGACGGATTTTCAACGACTGCCCTTCCCCCAGGCGCTCGAAAAGGAAAGTTAAACATATGAAAACGAAAGCATTGTCCGAACAATCGACTGTTGCCGCCGGTTTGCTGTCCGCTATGGCCAATCCGAAGCGTCTGATGATCCTCTGCAGCCTTGTCGAAGGTGAGGTTCCGGTCGGTGTTCTGGCATCGCAGGTTGGCCTGAGCCAGTCCGCATTGTCGCAGCATCTCTCGAAGCTGCGCGCCCAGAAACTCGTCAAGACCCGTCGTGACGCGCAGACCATCTACTATTCGAGCACGTCGGAATCGGTCATCAAGATCCTGTCGACGCTCGAAAGCATCTACTGCGCGCCCGCCGCAAGCAAATCCGCCGCTTGATGACAGCGCTGCCATGAACGCCATGCCTTGGCACCTGGGGAGGAATTGCTGAGGCATGAAAAGCGTCTAAGGCACCTGAAATCAGACACGGAGCGACAAATCCCTTGCCGCACCATGCCAGCGCAGCGTCCAGAAACCCCGGTCAAGGCTCAGCCCTGGCCGGGGTATTCTTTTGTTTGGTGCCAATCGCCTCTTGGGCAGTTTGCGGACGGCAGCATCTGGATGAAAGCGGCCCCAAGCCCGCATTCATCACCAAAACCAGCAGGACTGATGACCTTTCGTGATGGCGCCTTGACGCCTCTTGGCGCCCTGATAATTTGACCGCGCGATCAATTTATCAGAGCGCTTGCTTCGCCCGCTGGGATATGGCCCCACAGACACTTCGCCTCGGAGATCAGAATGTCCAACCGCCTCAACGCAACGCCCAACGACATGCGCGCCTTCTGGATGCCGTTCACCGCGAACCGCCAGTTCAAGAAAGAGCCGCGCATGTTCGTCGGCGCCAAGGATATGTACTACACCACCCATGACGGTCGCCAGGTTCTCGACGGCACAGCCGGCCTATGGTGCGTCAATGCCGGTCACTGCCGTCCGAAGATTACCGAGGCGATCCGCGAACAGGCTGGCGAACTTGACTACGCCCCCGCTTTCCAGCTCGGCCACCCCAAGGCCTTCGAGCTCGCCAACCGCCTGGTTGATCTGGCGCCGGAAGGCATGGATCACGTTCTCTACACCAATTCCGGCTCCGAATCCGTCGAGACGGCATTGAAGGTGGCGCTCGCCTACCAGCGCGTCAAAGGCCACGGATCGCGCACCCGCCTGATTGGCCGCGAGCGCGGTTATCACGGTGTCAATTTCGGCGGCATCTCGGTCGGCGGCATCGTCACCAACCGCAAGATGTTCGGCACGCTTCTGACCGGCGTCGACCATATGCCGCATACCCATCTGCCGGCCAAGAACGCCTTCTCCAAGGGAATGCCCGAGCATGGCGGCGACCTCGCCGACGAACTGGAGCGCATTGTCACCCTGCATGACGCCTCGACCATCGCCGCCGTCATCGTCGAGCCGGTTGCAGGCTCCACCGGCGTTCTGATCCCGCCGAAGGGTTACCTGCAGCGCCTGCGCGAGATCTGCACCAAGCATGGCATCCTGTTGATCTTCGATGAAGTCATCACCGGGTTCGGCCGCCTCGGCGCACCGTTTGCCGCCCAGTATTTCGACGTCAAGCCGGACATCATCACCACCGCCAAGGGCCTGACCAATGGCGTCATCCCGATGGGTGCCGTCTTTGTCACCGGCGAAATTCACGACGCCTTCATGAACGGCCCGGAACACCTGATCGAATTTTTCCACGGCTACACCTATTCCGGCAACCCGATCGCATCGGCAGCCGCCCTCGGCACGCTCGACACCTACAAGGAAGAAGGCCTGCTCACCCGCGCCAATGAGCTGGCGCCTTATTGGGAAGAGCAGTTGCACGCACTGCGTGATTGCCCGAATGTCATCGACATCCGCAATATTGGCCTCATCGGCGCGATCGAGCTGAAGCCCATCGATGGCGAACCGACCAAGCGCGCCTTCAACGCCTTCCTGCAGGCCTACAATGATGGCCTGCTGATCCGCACCACCGGCGACATCATCGCACTCTCGCCGCCGCTGATCATTTCCAAGGCGGAAATCGACGAATTGTTCGACAAGCTGCGCAAGGTGCTGATGAAGAACATCTGACCCATTCACTCATCGGATCCGAAAGAGCGGCCACCACTGGCCGCTCTTTTTTTGTTGCCGACAGCACGTTTGCGCAGGAGAAGTGCGGACAGGAGCGGCCCAGCCTTGCACAACACCGCCATGCGCCTTATCTTTCATGACAAGAGCCGCACGGCCGCTCTTGATGCGGATGGACGTGTCGCAGTTCGGTCGTTGAAGCGCAGCAGTCCAAGGCCGCTTCGCCGTTGACATCAGGTCATCGGCAGCATGCCAGCGGACACAGGTCCCATTAGGAGAAGTCCATGGTCGACCCGGTCAATCGCATATCCAGATCAGAAGCTTCCATGCCGAGCCAGATCGACCACACGTTGAACGTGCGATCGGATGCCAACAACGCCTGGATTGCCGCACGACAGTCGCAGATCAACGACGACCTGCTCGAACTGCAGAAAATTGCAATTGCAGAGCTTGCCCGCCGCAAGGAGCAGGAGGCGACAGTCGATCCCGACGAGCAGCATCCGCACAGCCGCCAATGGTTCGAACCTGTCGACCCGTCCGAAGAGACGGAGCAAAGCGAGCAGCCGCCGAAATTGTCCGGCGAAAGCGACCGGATCGGCACCCAGAACTTCGACGACGACACTCCGTTCGGAGAGCGCGTCGCCATCCTCTGACCGACTGGTGCTTTTCAGGCGAGTTCGCCCCGGTCAAACGCTCGCCGGTTAAGCGCTGGTCGGAAGCGTCACCTTTTTTTGGCCTCTTCGCTGGCAGCGGTCAGTCAAGTGGAGCCAACACATCTGCAAAAAATACAGCATCTGCCCACGCTCGCCAAGGATGGAAGTGATCGCATCCGGGCTTTTATCCGGCGCTATTTTTCGCTAAGCCGCAGAGCGCTGGGACGAAACAAAATAACCCGAATGGCGTGAAAACCGACGCAGATCGGCGCGCCGCCCCAAGGAGACAGACATGAAGTTTCAACTTCTCGCCGGAGCGGCCCTTGCCGCCCTTCTCGCAGCCGCACCCGCCGCTCGCGCCGACATCACCATCGGCCTGATGGCACCGCTCACCGGTCCGCTGGCGGCGATTGGAGCGCAGATCAAAAATGGCGCCGAAACCGCGATCGAGGAAATCAACAAGAAGGGCGGCGTCAACGGCGAACAGCTCGTCCTGAAGATTGCTGACGACGCCGGCGAACCCAAGCAGGGCGTTTCGGCGGCAAACCAGCTGATCGGCGAAGATATCCGTTTTGTCGTCGGCCCGGTTACGTCAGGCGTGGCTGTTCCTGCCTCCAGCGTCTTTGCCGAAAACGGCACCCTCATGGTCACCCCGACCGCAACGGCGCCGGACCTCACCGCCCGCGGCCTGACGACGGTCTTGCGTACCTGCGGCCGCGACGACCAGCAGGCAGAAGTCGCCGCCCGCTTTGTCCTTGCCAATTTCAAGGACAAGAAGATCGCCATCCTCAATGACAAGGGACAATACGGCAAGGGTCTCGCGGATGCCTTCAAGACCGCGTTGAACGCCGGTGGCGTCACGGAAGTCTTCAACGACGCGCTGACAGCGGGTGATAAGGATTTCAGCGCCCTTATCTCGCGCCTGAAGGCCGAAGGCGTGGAAGTCATCTATTTCGGCGGTTATCATCCGGAAGCCGGCCTGCTGGTCCGCCAGATGCAGGATGTCGGGCTCAAGGCCCAGATGATTGCCGGTGATGGCCTGTCGAACAATGAATATATCAATGTCGGTGGTCCGGCAGCGGAAGGCACGATCTACACCAATGCCGCCGATGCCCTCAAGAATGCCGACAGCAAGGCAGCGGCCGACGCGCTGACGGCCAAGAACATTCCGGCGGAAGCCTTCACGCTGAACGCCTATGCCGCGGTTGAAGTGATCGCCGCCGGCATCACCAAGGCGGGCAGTGCCGACGATGCTGAAGCCGTTTCTGCAGCCCTGAAGGACGGTTCGGAAATCCCGACCGCCATCGGCAAGCTGACCTATGGCGAAACCGGCGATCTCAGCTCGCAGAGCTTCGCCGTCTACAAGTGGGAAGGCGGCAAGACGGTCGCGGCTGAATAAGCCCGCAACCGGAATACAGACCGAAGAGATGGAAAAGGCGGCCGGAGATGGTCGCCTTTTCCCATCGCGCTCGCCGGTCAATCCGCCTAGGATATGTGCAAAGACCAAAGGAGCCGCCATGTCCGAGACGATTCGCATCAGCAATGACGACCTCGCCGTCGAAGTATCATCGCTCGGCGCGGAAATGCAGTCGCTGAAGACGGTGGACGGGCGCGACTGGCTGTGGAATGGCGATGCGGCTTGGTGGACCGGACGCTCGCCGATCCTCTTCCCGATCGTCGGCAAGGCACCGGGAGACATCCTGGCAGTCAACGGCACCCCCTACCCGATGGCCCAGCACGGCATAGCGCGGCGGCTGGAATTTTCGTTGGTTTCCAAAGGCCCAGCCGCCTGCACGCACGAACTCGTCTCCTCGACGGCGACACGCAAAGTCTATCCCTTCGATTTCCGCCTGATGCTTGAGCATCGGCTGGAGGCCCGCAGCCTCTGTGTCACCGCGACGGTGCACAACATGGGGGACGCGCCACTTCCCTTTGCCATCGGCTTCCATCCCGCCTTTCTCTGGCCCTTGCCCGGAGCGGACGGACGGCCGCATACAGTCATCCTCGACAATGGTGCGGAACCGCCGGTCATCCAGCTGGAAGACGGCCTGATCGGCAAGACGCTCGACACATCGCCCTTCAAAGGCGGCAGGCTGGCACTGGAACATGCGCTGTTCGACAACGACGCCCTGATCTTCCCCGAAGGCGCCGGCACCGGCCTGACCTTTGCGGCGGAAGGTGGTCCCTCCCTGCATTTCACCTTCGACAACCTGCCCAATATCGCGCTCTGGCAGAAACCCGGCGCGCCCTTCCTTTGCGTCGAGCCATGGCATGGCATGGCAGCCCATGCCGGCGGCACGGCCGAACTGGTCGAGCGCCCGTTCACGGTGGCCCTTGCCGCCGGTGACAGCATGCGCTTTGCATTCACCGTCGAGATCATCGACTGACGCCTGCGCACCATTCCCCTCGGTTTCGCGAGCCGCTACAGTCGGCCAAACGCCAGGAATCGGAGTGAACGCCCATGAGCAATCTCGAACACCGCATTGACCAGGGTGTCGGCCGCGAACCCGCCGACATCGTCCTGAAAGGCGGACGCTTCTTCGATCTGGTCACCGGCGAACTCGTTTCTTCCGACATCGCCATCTGCGGCGATACCGTCGTCGGCACCTGTGGCACCTATGTCGGGCGCGAGGAAGTCGACATCACCGGCCGCATCGTCGTCCCCGGTTTCATCGACACCCACCTGCACATCGAAAGCTCGCTGGTGACGCCGCACGAGTTCGACCGCTGTGTCCTGCCCTATGGGGTCACCACCGTGATCTGCGACCCGCACGAGATTGCCAATGTTCTTGGCACCGAAGGCATCCAGTTCTTCCTCGACAGTGCCGAACAGACGATCATGGACATCCGCGTCCAGCTCTCGTCCTGCGTGCCGGCCACACATCTGGAGACTGCAGGCGCCGACTTGCCGATCGAGCGCCTGCTGCCGTTCCGTGATCATCAGAAAGTCATCGGCCTTGCCGAATTCATGAATTTCCCCGGCGTGATCCACAAGGATCCGATCTGCATGGCCAAGCTCGAAGCCTTCCAGGGCGGCCATATCGACGGTCATGCCCCACTGTTGCGTGGGCTCGACCTGAACGGTTATCTCGCAGCCGGCATCCGCACCGAGCACGAATGCACCACAGCCGAAGAGGCGATGGAGAAGATCCGCAAGGGCATGCACATCCTTGTGCGCGAGGGCTCCGTATCTAAGGATCTGCATGCGCTGATGCCGATCATCACCGAGCGCCTCTCACCGTTTCTCGCGTTGTGCACCGACGACCGCAACCCGCTCGACATCGCCGAGGAAGGCCATCTCGACTACATGATCCGCACGGCAATCGCCCATGGCGTCGATCCGCTCGCCATCTACCGCGCCGCCTCGATCTCGGCCGCCCGTGCCTTCGGGCTCCGTGACCGTGGCCTTGTTGCGCCCGGCTGGCGTGCCGATCTGGTCGTGGTCGACAGCCTGGAAAACTGCAAGGCCGAGATCGTCTTTGCCGGCGGCCGACGTGTTACCGCAGAACTCTTTGCCACCCGAAAGCCCGTCGTGCCCGTCGGCCTCGACAGCGTCAGGGCGCGCATTGTCAAATCGGCCGATTTCGGTGTGCCGGTTACGGAAGGCGAGACCCCAGTCATGGGTGTGCTTCCCGGCAAGATCATCACCGAATACCGCCGCTACCGCCTGCCCTCCTCCGGTAACCAGACGACCGTCGATCTCGCAAACGATATCATCAAGGTCGCCGTCATCGAACGCCACGGCAAGAACGGCAACCACGCCAACGGCTTCGTCCAGGGTTTTGGTCTGAAGAAAGGCGCGATCGCCTCAACCGTCGGCCATGACAGCCACAACATCTGCGTCGTTGGCGTCTCGGAAGACGACATGGCCATTGCTGCCAATCGACTGGGCGAAATCAAGGGCGGCTTCGTCGTAGTCGAGGAGGGCAAGGTGACCGGCGAAATCCCGCTACCCGTCGCCGGCCTGATGAGCCTCGAGCCTTATGAAAGCGTCCGCGACACGCTGCACGAACTGCGCAAGGCGGCTTATGCGCTCGGCACGACCCTGCAGGAGCCTTTCCTCCAGGTCGCCTTCCTGCCGCTGCCGGTCATCCCGCACCTGAAGATCTCCGACAAGGGCATGGTCGATGTCGACAAGTTCTGCCTGATTGGATGAGCATTGGCAAAAGGTCCAACTTGTACCATATTGGGGACAAGTCTGGAGGCGGCCATGGACACGATCTTCTTTTCAAAAGCACGCGCGGAACTGGCAGGCCTTCTCGACAAGGTCAACGATGACGCTGCAGCAATAGAAATCCTGCGCCGCGACAAACCATCGGCCGTATTGATGGGCAAAGATGAATATGACAGCCTGATGGAGACGATCCATCTTCTATCATCCCCTGCGAATGCGGAACGCCTCCTACGCGCCGGTGAGGAGATCCGCCAAGGCCGCTATGAACCGATCGAAATGAAGACGCTGCTGGGAGCCTGACGATGCGGCTCGCCTTTACCGGTGATGGCTGGCGGGACTATCTCTATTGGCAGCAGACGGATCGGAAAACGCTGGAGCGGATCAACGATCTCATTCGCGACACCCTTCGCCAGCCTTTTGACGGCAAAGGAAAGCCAGAGCCGCTGAAAGGGATACTGAAGGGCTTTTGGTCGCGCCGCGTTACGCAGGAACACCGGCTGGTCTATCAGATAATCGGAAACGGCGACGACCAGATGGTCGTCATTGCGCAATGTCGCTATCACTATTGAGAAGAGCTTGATGACCGCTGATCTGAGTTCGAAAACCTTCACCAATCTCCGCCAGCGCCTTGCCAGCCTCTATTTCGGCCATCATACCGCAGCGATCCGCTTCCAGGTG
Source organism: Rhizobium sp. CECT 9324 (assembly GCF_918741265.1). Lineage (NCBI taxonomy): Bacteria > Pseudomonadati > Pseudomonadota > Alphaproteobacteria > Hyphomicrobiales > Rhizobiaceae > Rhizobium > Rhizobium sp. CECT 9324. The sequence goes on from NZ_CAKKMZ010000001.1 coordinate 3,257,114, forward strand.
GCGCTGATGGTCATCGATCTCGCGATCATCGGCTTTTTTCTCGCCGGCCCCTATCTGCGCGATCGGCCGACCTATCTGATTCTCGACTACGGCATCGCCATCTGGATTGCCCTGGAACTTGCCGCCCAATGGTCGGCCTCTTCCAGCACGCGGCGCTTTGCGAGCAAGCCGATGACCTGGGTCGATATCTTCGTTCTCGGGACGCTGCTGTTTCCGCAGTGGCTGTTCAATTTCGCCTTCCTGCGCGTCGCCCGCATCTGGGCAGTGGTGCAGCGGCCGGTGTTCACGTTGATGCTGCGCCGCCTTGGCCTGCGCGAACAGGTCGACGTCGTCACCGCGTTCATCAACCTTCTGGTCTTTCTTTTCCTGGTGACCGGCTTTGTCTACACTTTCTTCTTTTATGCAGAAGATGCAGGAACCGGCTTCATCGATGCACTGTATTTCACTGTCGCGACCGTGACCACCACCGGCTTCGGCGATATCACGCTTCCCGGCACAACGGGCAAGCTGACCTCCATCGTCACCATGATCATCGGAATTTCGCTCTTCGTCCGCCTCGCCCAGGCAATCGTCCGGCCTTACAAGGTGTCGTTCCCCTGTCCCGAATGCGGGCTGCAGCGCCATGATGCCGACGCGGTCCATTGCAAGGCCTGCGGCAATGTCTTGAACATTCCGGACGAGGGCATGTAACCCTCGCCCGGCATGGATCGGCAATCAGTGCCTGTAAAGCACCATGCCCGCATGATACAGAATGTCGCTGCGGAACTCGCCATCGGCGATGAAGCCGCTGTCATCCCAATAGTTGATCTGACTGCCGCGCACCTCGTAGCGTCCTTCATAGGCACGCTCGCGGCTGCCGCGACCCTCGATGTAACGGCCGCTCGGCAGAAGTTCGTGACGGATGTGACCGTCTCCGGTCACCCACAATCCGACGTAAGGGTGAGTTGCCATGTCTTTCTCCTGACTGGTCGTGGGAACTGACTGCTGCCTGTCCGCTCGGATCGGCACCAGCACAAAAAAAGCAATGAAAGAGAGTGAAACGATCAGCGCGACAAGTCCGGATGAGACGTTTGTGAACTCAGCCATTGAGGCCGTATCTCCGTTCATCCGCGTCGCGCCGCGCGACACAGGTTTGCCGGATCGTCGCAAACACGCGTCGTGTCCTCGATTGTGTCCAGCGCAATGGGCTTTCCAGCAGGTATTGAAATGCAGCCATGGAAACATCCTCCTGGGTCTCGGGTCCGCCGCCCGTCGGCAGACCATCCCCATATGGGAAGCGCTTCCTGCGAAGTGGTAGAACAGACGCCCGAAAGGATTGCACAATCCTCCGAATTGCACGATAGTCCGATTGGCCAGAAACCCAACCGTTCCTAACTAGCATGTCAGACCAACGGCAATACAAGGCTTTGACGCATGGACAGCATGACAGCACGAACGACATTGCGGGACATGATTGCACGACACGCCAAGGATGAAGGGGTGCACGAGACGGCAGTGCCACGCTTGACGCTCGTCAGGGCAAGCCAGCCCACAGAGCCCTTGCATGCCGTCCACAAGCCCTCGATCTGCATGATCGCGCAGGGTCGCAAACGATTGAAACTTTGCGAAAATCTGATGGAATACGGGGCGGGAAGCCATCTGGTGGCATCCCTCGACTTGCCGGTTGTCGGCCATGTTTGCGAAGCCAGTGCCGAAGAGCCATATCTGTGCCTGCGGCTCGATCTTGATCTGGCGCTTCTCGGCACCCTGGTGCTCGAGATGAATGCGCCGATCGCCCAGACCGCCCCCTCCTGCAAGGCCCTGGGCGTGGCCGAAACGCCGGCCGCGTTGCACGATGCAGCGGTCCGCCTCGTTGCCCTGCTCGACCGGCCACAGGATATACCCTTCCTTGCGCCTCTGGTGGAACGCGAACTCTTGTACCTTCTGCTGCGCGGCGAACACGCCGGCCTGCTGCATCAGATGCTGACGCCGAACCACCGTCTGCAGAACGTCAACCGTGCGATCGGCTGGATACGCAACAACTTCCACCGGCCGTTTTCGATCGACCAGCTGGCGCAGGAGGCGCGCATGAGCAGTTCATCGCTGCATGAACATTTTCGCGCCATGACCAATATGAGCCCATTGCAATACCAGAAACAACTGCGGCTGCAGGAAGCCCGCCGGCTGATCCTGACGGAAGCGCTGGATGCAGCAAGCGCCGGGCGTCGGGTCGGCTACGACAGCCCGTCGCAGTTCAGCCGGGAATACCGCCGCCAGTTTGGCGCGCCGCCTCTCACCGATGTCAGCCGGCTCAAAAGCCAGCCGGAGCAGTTGGCCGAAGCCTGACCTTCAGATCTTGGCGCAGAAACCGTCCAGCGCATCGAGCTGCACGACCCCGTCCTTGAGATGCGCATGCAGCCCCGGCAACGGCAGGACCTGCTTCACGCTCAGATGGTCCGGCAGCGAGAACTCCTGTGGACCGCGACGCAGGTTGAAGATGAACAGCAGCCGCTCTTCGCCCTTGCTGCGGGTGAAGGCGAGCACATCCTCGTTGGTCGCGAGGAAATGCATGTCGCCGTCTGCCAGTGCCGCATGCTCCTTGCGGAACGCCAAGGCTTCGCGGTAGTGCCAGAGCACCGAGCCCTTGTCCTTTTCCTGCGCATCGACGGCCAGGGCCTGATGGTCCGCCGGCACAGGCAGCCAAGGCTTGCCGGTGGAGAAACCGGCCTGCTTCTTGGCTTTGTCCCAGACCATCGGGGTGCGGCATCCGTCGCGCCCCTTGAAGGCCGGCCAGAAGCGGATGCCGTAGGGATCGCGCAGATCCTCGAACTGCAGTTCTGCCTCCTGAAGGCCCAGTTCTTCACCCTGATACAGGCACACAGAACCGCGCAGCGTCGACAGCACGCTGATCGCCAGCTTGGCGACCGCCGCCCGCTCGTCGGCATTCTGCATGAAGCGGCTGACGTGGCGGTTCACATCATGGTTGGAGAAGGCCCAGCACACCCAGCCGTCGGCCACCTGATTCTGGAACGACTGGACGCAATGGCGGATATGCGACGGGGTGAAATCGGGTCCGAGCAGGTCGAACGTGTAGCACATATGCAGCTTGTCGCCGCCAGCCGTATAGGCGGCCACGGTCTTTAGTGAACGCGCGCCGTCCCCAACTTCGCCGACCGTCGTTCGCCCCTCATACTGGTCGAGAAGTGCACGGAAGCGCTTGAGGAACTCGATATTCTCCGGCTGCGTCTTGTCGTAGAGATGGCTCTGCATGCCATAAGGATTGACGTCGGGCGCATCGAGGCCGGCATCGTCGCTGTCGGGCGCATGCGGCGGGTTATCGCGCAGCTCCTTGTCGTGGAAATAATAGTTCACCGTATCGAGACGGAAGCCGTCGACGCCGCGGTCCAGCCAGAACTTCACCGTTTCCAGCAACGCGTGCTGGACTTCCTTGTTGTGAAAATTGAGGTCAGGCTGCGAACCGAGGAAGTTGTGCATGAAATACTGCTTGCGCACGCCGTCCCATTCCCAGGCCGGTCCACCGAAAACAGAAAGCCAGTTGTTCGGCGCCGTGCCGTCCGGCTTTGCCGCCGCCCAGACATACCAATCGGCTTTCGGATTGTCGCGGCTCGCCCGGCTTTCCTTGAACCACGGATGCTGGTCTGACGTGTGCGAAATCACCTGGTCGATCATCACCTTCAGCCCCAGCCGATGCGCCTCGTTCATCATCGCGTCGAAATCGGCCAGTGTCCCGAACATCGGATCGACATCGCAGTAGTCGGACACGTCATACCCCATGTCGGCCATCGGCGAGGTGAAGAAAGGCGATAGCCAGATCGCATCGACACCCAGCGATGCGATATAGGGCAACCGATATGTAATGCCCTTGATATCGCCTATGCCGTCGCCGTTGGTATCCTGGAAGGAACGCGGATAGACCTGATAGATCACCGCCCCGCGCCACCAGTCTGTCGTCTTTGCGGTGGCGGCAGTCTTGGTGGTGCTCTTGGTCATCGAGAAATCCTTTTGGCGGGAATCAGCGGCGGGACGCAGTCCATGTACTATAGGTGAGCACAGCGCCTGCGCGAGTGGCAATTGAGGTGTCACATGAAGACTGACATCAAGCTGTAATGTTCCACCGCCATATCGTTTGCAGGAAAAACTTGCAGGAATCGCTCCAAGCCCGTGATGCGATTCCGGAAAACGCGATCCGCCATGCCGAGACTGACCATCGTCACCGATGCCTGGCACCCGCAGGTCAACGGCGTGGTGCGCTCGATCGAAAACACCAATCGCGAACTCGCCAGGATGGGTGTCACGGTTTCCATGATCACGCCGGAGCCGTTCTCCAGCATACCCATGCCGACCTATCCGGAAATCCGTCTATCGCTTGCCATGCCCGGCCAGGTGGGCCGGATGATCAAGAGCCAACAGCCCGACTATGTGCATATCGCCACCGAAGGCCCGCTCGGTTTGATGGCCCGGCATTGGTGTATCCGCAACAAGCAGCCGTTTTCCACCAGTTACCACACCCGCTTTCCCGAATATGTCGCGGCCCGCCTGCCGGTTCGCGCATCGTGGCTCTATGCCTATGTGCGCTGGTTCCACAATCGCAGCGGCGCCTGCATGGTGGCAACAGTGAGCCTGCGCCAGGAACTTTCGGGCCTCGGTGTGAAGAACCTCTGCCTGTGGAGCCGTGGTATCGATACCGAGAATTTCCACCCGCGCCCGAAAAGCGAAAAGCCATTCGGCCTGCCGCGCCCGATCTTCATGACGGTCGGCCGTGTCGCGGTGGAAAAGAACCTCTCCGCCTTCCTCGATCTCGATCTGCCGGGCTCGAAAGTGGTGGTCGGCGATGGCCCTGCCCGCGCCGAACTGCAGGCGCGCTATCCGGATGTGCATTTCACCGGCGTCAAGCATGGCGAAGATCTGGCCGGGGCCTATGCCGAGGCCGACGTCTTTGTCTTTCCATCGAAGACCGACACATTCGGCAATACGATCCTCGAAGCGTTGGCATCCGGCGTTCCGGTCGCTGCCTATCCCGTGACAGGCCCGGTCGACATCATTCCCCAGGGCTCGACCGCTGGAGCCCTGGACAAGGATCTGCAGGTCGCTTGCCTCAGCGCCTTGCAGGGTTCACCCGAGGCCGCGCGGGCGCTGGCTGAAACCTTTTCCTGGCAAGCGGCCACGGAACAGTTCTTCGACAATGTCGTGGAAGCCAGGACACAAAGGCGCAAACGCGGCCTGCGGCAGCGGCTCAGCACAAGATCTGCCGATGCCGATGCCATTTAGCAAGCGCGGTTAGCGCTTCCGCTTGCGGTTTTCGAACGGGTTGTCGCTCGCCTTGAAATGGATGCGGATCGGAACGCCCGGCATCTCGAAATCATTGCGCAGGCCATTCGTCAGGTAACGGATATAGCTTTCCGGAACCGCTTCCGGTCGCGTGCAGGAAATCATGAACGCCGGCGGGCGCGCCTTGATCTGCGTCATGTATTTCAGCTTCAGGCGTCGGCCGGATACCGCCGGTGGCGGATGCTGGATCTGCTGCGTATCGAGCCAGCGGTTGAGCTTGGCGGTCGAGATACGACGGTTCCACACGCGGTCCGTATCGATCACCGCCTGCATCAGCTTGTCGAGGCCGTAACCGGTCTGGCCGGAGATCGGGACAGCACGAATGCCACGCGCCTGCGCCAGCAGACGGTCGGTCTTCTCGCGCAATTCGGCCAGAACTGCCTGCGGATCCTCGACCAGGTCCCATTTGTTGAATGCCAGAACCGCAGCACGGCCTTCGCGGATCACCAGATCCACCAACTGCAGGTCCTGCTTCTCGAACGGAATGGTCGAATCGAACACGATGACCACCGTTTCGGCAAAACGGATCGAGCGCAGCGCATCGGCGACCGAGAGCTTTTCAAGCTTCTCCTGGACGCGCGCCTTCTTGCGCATCCCTGCCGTGTCGAACATCTTGATCATCCGGCCGCGCCAGTCCCACTCGACCGAAATGCTGTCGCGGGTAATGCCGGCTTCCGGTCCCGTCAGCAGACGGTCTTCGCCGAGAAAACGATTGATCAGCGTCGACTTGCCGGCATTCGGGCGGCCGATAATGGCCACGCGCAGCGGCTTGCTGTCGTCATATTCCGGCTCGTAGTCGTCGTCGAAATCCTCTTCACCGCGCAGGTCAACGTCGGTTTCCGGCTCATCGATTTCTTCCGGGAAGGCCACATCCTCGCCGATCGCCTCGACGATGGCATCGCGCAGATCGATCATGCCCTGGCCGTGTTCGGCCGAAATCGGAACCGGTTCGCCAAGACCGAGCGTGTAAGCATCGTAGAAGCCGCCATCGGAGCCCTTGGCTTCCGACTTGTTGGCGACCAGCACCACCGGCTTGCCGCGCCGGCGCAGCAACTCGCCGAATGTCTTGTCGAGCGGCGTCAGGCCGAATTTGGCATCGACCACGAACAGCGTCAGGTCCGCGTCGTCGATCGCCAGTTCGGTCTGGGCGCGCATGCGGCCTTCGAGCGTGTCCGGGCCAGTCTCTTCCAGACCGGCGGTGTCGATGATGGTGAAACGCAGGTCCACGAGCTTGGCATCGCCCGGACGCCGGTCGCGGGTGACCCCTGGCGTGTCATCGACAAGCGCCAGCTTCTTGCCAACCAGACGGTTGAACAGCGTCGACTTGCCGACATTTGGGCGCCCGACGATGGCGACGGTGAAACTCATGAAACTTCGTCCTTCCGGGCGCAGGCGCCCAAGCTGGCTTACGGCGCCTTGCCGGAAGCCGTGATGTTGTCGAGAAGCATCTGGGCGCGGTTCGCAACATTGCGCGGCGCCTCGGCATCCTCGGTGATCTGTTCGAACCATTCGCGGGCCCGGGTCATGTCGCCTGCCTTGTAGGCGGCAAGACCAAGCGCTTCGCGCGCAGCATGACGCATGGCATTGGTCGGCGTTGCCATGGCTTCGACTTCGGCGGACACCTGCTCATAGGTACCGGCATCGACCAGCAGCCAGGCTGCGCGGATCTTCGCCGTATTGCGGATGATCTCCGGAACCGCCGTATCCTGGCTGATTGCCTGGAACGAGGCAACGGCTGCAGGCAGATCGCCCTTCTGGCCGAGAACCGTTGCAGCACGGAATCGCGACAGCACGCCGTAAGCGCCGTAGCCGTCCTGCTCGAGCGCCTTCAAGGCAGCTTCCGCCTCGTCATTCTTGCCCTGGTCCGCAAGGCTGAGGGCCGCCAGGAACTTGTCGCCGGCATCCGACGCCTGGGTCGAATGCCAATGGTTCCACAGCCGGTGCCCGGCCGTGCCGACAACGATCAGGACCGCGGCGGCGATAATGAGCCGGCTGTAGCGCTTCCAGGCATTGCGCACCTGATCGGAGCGCAGCTCCTCGTTCACTTCGCGGATAAAGCTGTCGTTGTTGTCAACCATACTCATTCCCGGACACTGCCGGCCTTTCCATGCATTTCACTGCGTGAGCGGCCTTCTAACCGATTTTTGCCCGCTTGTAAGGGGAAAACCGCCAAAAGGCTAACGGCTCACATGGCAAGCGGTGCAACACCGATCAAGATCTCGTGCAGCCAGAAGGTGATCAGTGCCCACAAGGCGATACCGCCGACCACGGCATAGATGTCGAACCGGGTCGAGACGAAGGCTTGCGGCGTGATCTCGCCGGCCCGAAGACGGCGCTTGTAGTTGATCCGCAACACCACGCCCCAGGCGAGAAACGCGACAAACAGCAGGACCGAGCGAAGATCGCCGTTCGACAGCAGATGCGCCAGCGCCCAGATCTTCACCGCCAGCACAATCGGATGTTTGGTCTTCATGGCGATTTGACCGGCCGGCATCAGGCCGGCAACCAGACAGATCGAGGCAAACAGCATGAGCGTGACAGTCAGGTGGTTCATGCCCATGGGCGGGAACCAAAGATTGACGATCGGTGCCGCCGCATAGCCCCAGACCAGCACGGCCAGCGAACCGATGCTCATGACCGAATGCAGCCCGCCCCATCCGCCGCGTCCCAGTTTCGCAATCATCGCCTGGCGAAAGCCCGGAACGACGACGCGGATCATATGGACGCCTATGAACAGGATGATACCGAGAATCAGGAGCGTCATCTGCAAGAACCTTTCGATTGAGAATGGCAAAGCCATACTGGTCCGGGCGGTGAAATTCCAGTGCGTTCAAAGCTTCGCCGCATTTGGATGAAAGGACGCCTGCATTGATTTTTGTCAGGCCAAAGCATGTTGCGTTCGATTTTCGCCATTTCTCTTGCGCTCGCCGCGTCCAGCGCCGTCGCCGAGCCGCATAGCCCTGCGACAATCGGCCCGGCATCGGGGGGCAAGCCGGGCGTCACGACAGGACCGCAAAAGCCGAAACAATTGCTGCTGATTTCCTTCGACGGCGCGCATGACAACCGGCTCTGGCAACGCAGCCGGGCGATCGCAAAGCGCGCCAATGCCCACTTCACCTACTTCCTTTCCTGCACGACGCTAATCCCGCGGGAGCGCGCCGGCAGTTACAAAGCACCCGGCAAGAAGGCCGGTCGCTCCAATATCGGCTTTGCACCCACGGTTGCCGATGTGACGGCACGTCTCGACAATGTCTGGAACGCCCATCTGGAAGGCCATGAGATCGCCAGTCATACCTGTGGCCATTTCGACGGCAAGGACTGGTCCAGACAGGACTGGCTGACGGAGATGGCAACATTCGACCGCGTGCTTGCCAACGCCTGGAAGGACAATGGCCTCACCGATCGTGAACCGGCCGAATGGGCGGATTTTGTCGGAAACAACATAATCGGCTTCCGCGCACCTTATCTGTCGGCGCCCAAAAGTCTTTACGAGGCAGAGCGGGACCATGGCTTCCGCTATGACGCCAGCCCCGTCACCCGTGATCCGCTTCTGCCCACTCTGGAGGGCTCTGTGACCCGCTTCGGCTTGCCGCTGATCCCGGAAGGCCCCAAGCAGCGCCGCATCGTTGCGATGGACTATAATCTGTTCATCCGCCACTCCGCCGGCATGGATCATCCGAGCAAGGCGGCCGAGTTCGAGGCGCGCAGCTACGACGCCTTCCGCGCAGCCTTCGACAAGCAGTATGAGGGAGACCGCGTTCCCCTGCAGATCGGCCTGCATTTTGTCGAGATGAATGGTGGCGCCTATTGGGCCGCCATGGAGCGGCTGGTCGGCGAAGTCTGCCACAAGCCGGACGTCGCCTGCGTCACCTATGCCGAAGCGCTCGACCTGCTGCAAAAGCAAAGTGGCCGGAACCCGGCCACTTCGTCGTTTTAAAACGCGGATTGGGTGGATGGCATTCGCCCCCGATCAGGGACGGTTCGCCCCCATCTCGCCTTCGTCCGCTTCGCGCTCCAGATAGCGCTGATCGATTTCCGGCAACGGCTCGTTGTCGATTGCCGCTTCGAATGCGCGCAGGCGCTTGTGGATCGACAGCAGCTCGACAATCGTCGGCCAGACATTGACCAGATACTGGAACGAGTTCGACACCTGCCCGAAGGCCGTGGCGATCTGCTGGTAGATACCATAGGTGATCTTCACGGCAACGATGGTCGGCACCAGCATGAAGATCAGGAACAGCGCGTCTGCCTGCCCATAAAACGAACGCGCCAGGTTGAAATACGTGTAGTGGAAATAGAGCCGGAAATAGTTTTTCCGGACGTTGGAGAACAGCTCCGCAATGGTCAGCGGCTGGGCCCGGTTGGCATTGTCCTCGCCATAGACGAGTTCCTTGCGGTAGGCCGCCTCGACGCGCTGGTTGCGGAATTCCAGGCCTGGAAGCTTGATACCGACAAGCGCCAGAAGTGCGGTTCCGAACACCGACCAGATCAGCGCAAGCCAGAACAGGCTGTGCGGCACGGCCCCGATGATCGGCAGCTCGGTCACATAGCTGGACAAGACGAAGAGGATCGGCAGGAATGCGATGAGGTTCATCACCGCATCGATCAGGCTGACGCCAAGCCCCTCGAATGTCGAGGCGAAGCGCATCGTATCTTCCTGGACACGCTGCGAGGCGCCTTCGATATGGCGCAGCTTTTGCCACTTCGACATGTAGTATTCGTTCATCGCGGTGCGCCAGCGGAATATGTAGTGGCTGACGAAGAAGCGAACGATGACAAAGACGAAGACGTTCAGGAAGGCAATGCTCCAGAACGTGATCATCAGGCTGTAGAAATCCCCGGTCGTGATTCCCGGCTTGCCCTGCAGCGCGTTCTGCAGCAAGTCGCCGAAGGGCCGGCGCCAGTTGTTCAATAGAACCGAGACCTGCACGTCGAAATAGGTGGTGAAGATGATGAACATCGTGCCCCAGATCGACCAGAACCGCCACGGATGATCCTTGGCGTAGAACTGCCAGAACAGACCGAAGGCGAGCGACCAGACTGCGGCATAGATATAGAACCACAGGTAGGAATTGGTCAGGAAGAAGGTGAGGTTGATGATCGGCTCGGCGTCAGCCGGCGGAGGCGGAAGGCCAATGGCTGTGCCCATCTGTTCGCCGAAGAAATACCAGACGAGAACAGAAAGAAGGGTCCAGACAACGAAGGATGAGAAGAACAGTTTGGGCTTCGGAAAGAAGGATTGAAACACGGAAAGCTGCTTTCGTGAGGTGTCGGGACAGTCTTGGAGGTCGGCCGAACCTAGGGCAGAACCTCAACGCCAGCAATGCCATCGCCTAAATGTGGCGGAATTACCCGCAGCTATTCACAGTTACCAAACCTTCATTTTTCAGCGCGCCGAAGAACCAGCGGAAGCACCAGCAGGAACGACACGGCCAATACGGCCGCCGCCAGCAGCGTCGGCGCGGCGAAGCTTCCACTGCGCTCGGCCAATGTACCGGCAACGACCGGGCCTACGATTTGGCCGATCCCGAAGGCAGCAGTCATCAGCGCCAGAGCCCGGCGCGGGCTGTCGGGTGCCAGCACCCGGCCGAGCCGCAGGCCGTAGGCGGTGACGGTCATGAATGTCAGGCCAAGCAGCAGGCCGCCGACCAGCGGTGCCACCGACGCAGGCAGGGCAACGGTTGCCGCCACTCCCACCGACTGGATCAGCAGCGCCGCACCATAGGCGGCAAACAGGCCGATCCGCGCCATCACCGGCCGCCAGAGAAAGAGGGAGGCGGCAGCGGCAAGTCCCGTCACGAACCAGGTGAGAAACTCGATGTACGGCCCGGCATTGGACATGCGCGCCATCGTGACGATGAAGGTCGCCGTGACCACGTAGCCGAAGCCGAAAAGTCCATAGGACAGGGTCAGCAGGAAGAGCGGCCGGCGCCAGACGAGCGGCGGCTCCGCGGCAGGCCCGCCTGCCCGCGAGGGCGCGTGCGGCAGCAGCCACCAGACAAGTGCGAGAAGCACCAGCGTCACGCCCGCGCTATAAAGCCAGTCGAGCCGCCAGGGCGCCGATCCCTGCTCGTTGAGCCTTGAGGCGATGAAGACGACGAGCGAGGAGAGCGCGATGCCAAATCCCACGCCGCCGAAATGCACGGCCTGGGCAGGCTCGCTGCCCCGCGCCGCTGCATGCGCCAGCACGATCGACGAAATGAAGATCATCGAGAAGGCGCTGGCGACGCCGGCTGCGAAGCGGATCAGGATGAAAACAACGACATCGCTGGTCAGGCCCATGGCCACCAGCAGCATTGAGCTTGCAGCAAGGGCAGCAAGCCCGATTGCCCGCTCACGCCCCGCCGCCCAGCCATAGGCGGCAAGCACCGCACCGACCAGGTAACCGACAAAATTGCCGGCGGCGATCAGCCCGGCATCCGACGAAGACAGCGGCAGGCCACTGATCATGCCAGGCAGAATCGGCGTAAAGACGAAACGTCCGAAACCCATGGCCGCGGCCATGGCAAGTGCTCCCGCGATCGCTGTCGTTGCGAGATTGACGTCTTTCGGGTGTTTATCCTTCATGAGGCCGCTTATCGCATCGCACAAAGCAGGCGACAAACAAGTATTGCTGATGCCATCCTTCACAGACTTGAATGTGGAAAAGGCCTCAGCGACGCCACGGCAAACAGCCGTTGGCAATCGCCGGCTTGCTCTTGCTGCAGAATTCGCTAGTTGAGGGGCAAATATTCAAGGAGTACCGCCATGAGCGATCTGACCCTGCAGCAGGCCATCGACAACATCTACGTGTCGATCAACAAAGACAACGAAGACCTCGATCTCCACGTCGCCGCACTCAAAGCCGCCATGGCGAAGGAAGGTGTCAAAGAAGCCGTCTTCGAACCGGCAAAGCTTGCACAGTCCAACCGCCAGGGCCGCAAGATCATGCAATCCTTCTTCCGCAAGAAGGGCATATCGATCAGCTTCTCGGCCTGAGACTGACGAACCGCGCTGCCGGGCGAACCGCCGGCGGATCAATCAATCCGCCAGCGTCAGCACCAGCGGTCCGTTGCGGGTGACGACAATCGTGTGCTCGAACTGCACTGTCGGAGCACTTGGCTCGCTGAACAGCGTCCAGTTATCCTTCTCGCCGTCCTCGGCCCAGATGCCGCCGAGCGACAGGAAGGGCTCGATGGTAAACACCAGGCCCTCCTCCATGATCCTCGTCTCGTCCGGATCAGGCCAGGTCGACAGTTCCTTCGGCTCTTCATGCAGCGAACGACCGACGCCATGGCTCGCCAGGTTCTGGATCAGCGTGTAGCGGTTCTTCTTAGCGAAGGCCCCGATCGCATTGCCGATATTGGCCATCGGCTGACCGGTCTTGATCTGGTTCAGGCCGACCCACAGCGCCCGCTTGCCGTCGCGCACCAGCCGTTCGATCTTCGCCGTGCCCGGTGGCACGATGAAAGACGAGCCGGTGTCGCCAAAGAAGCCGTTCTTCTCGGCAGAGACATCGATATTGACCAGATCGCCCGCCTTGATCACGCGGTCCCCGGGAATGCCATGGGCCACTTCCTCGTTGACACTGATGCAGGTCGCGCCTGGAAACTCGTAGCAAAGTTCCGGCGCCGACCGCGCACCATTGTCCTCGAGGATCTTGCGGCCGATCAGGTCCAGTTCGCGCGTGGTGATCCCAGGCTCCAGTGCAGCCGCCATCGACTTCACGGCAACGGCACAGAGCCTGCTGATGTCTTTCAGATGGTTGAGGTCTTCATCGTTCTGGACGATCATCTTGGTCTTTCAGCCGCAGTGGCACGCAAATCTCGAGTTTCGGCTGATTACGCAGCCGAAGCCTTCGACGTCAACGCCTGACGCACCAGCGGCGCCACTTTTGTGCCGTAGAGTTCGATGCCGCGCATGATATCCTTGTGCGGCATCGGGCCAATCGCCATCTGCAGCAGGAACCGATCGTTCTTGAAGATCGCATGCTGGGCGACGATCTTTTCCGCCATGGTTTCCGGATCACCGACAAACAGCGCGCCACGCGGACCACGCGACGCGTCGAATTGTGCCCGGCTCGTCGGCCCCCAGCCGCGCTCGCGGCCGATGCGGTTCATCACCTCGGCCTGCGGCGCATAGAAGATATCGGCGGCCGATTCGGTCGTGTCATGCACGAAGCCATGTACGTTGATGCTCGTCTTCAGCGTGGCGGCATCGACGCCCGCCTTGGCGGCACTCTGGCGATAGAGGTCGAAAAGCGGTGCAAAACGGTGCGGCTCGCCGCCGATGATCGCAAGTGCCAGAGGCAGGCCGAGATAGCCGGCGCGTGCGGCTGACTGCGGGGTGCCGCCGATCGCAATCCACAACGGCAGCGGATCCTGCAGCGGTCGCGGATAGACGCCGCGCCCCTTGATCGGCTTGCGGGTCTCGCCTTCCCAGGTGACCACTTCGTTCTCGCGGATCTCCATCAGCAATTGCAGTTTTTCGGCAAACAGCAGGTCGTAGTCCTCGAGTTCATAACCGAACAGCGGGAAGCTCTCGATGAAGGACCCGCGGCCCGCCATCATCTCGACACGGCCGTTCGACAGCAGGTCGACAGTGGCAAACTGCTGGAAGACCCGCACCGGATCATCCGAACTCAGGACAGTCACGGCGCTCGAAAGACGGATATTCTTGGTCAGCACCGCTGCCGCCGCCAGGATCGTTGCCGGAGACGACGCCATGTAGTCCGGGCGGTGGTGCTCGCCGAGCCCGAACACGTCAAGGCCGACCTCATCGGCCAGCTTGATCTCTTCGAGCAATTCATCCACTCGGCGCTTGGCCTCCGCACCCTTGTTGGCCGCATTCGGATCGACGTCTGCAAATGTATAAAGGCCAAGTTCCACGATGATGCTCCGGTGACGTTTGCTTTGGTCTGACATAGGATTTTTCGATGCGGCGGCAAAGAGGCCCGCGTCGAACACTGTGTCGCATTTCCGGTACTGGGCGATCCTGCCCTTGCCGGGCTGCGGCAAAACGTCGTTGCGTGGGAACTTCCTTTGGGACTAACCTTTGTCTTCGCGGGCGCAACATAACGCCCGTCATCCATCGGCATTCGTCGAAAAGGAATCAATCTGATGAAAAGAACAGTCGTCGTAACCGGCTCCACCAGCGGCATCGGCCTGGGCATTGCCCGCGCCTTCGCCACCGACGGCGCCAACGTGGTGATCAATGGCTTCGGTGATGCGGCCGAAATCGAGAAGATCCGCCAATCGCTGGAAATAGCCGGCGGCAAGGCGCTCTATCACGGCGCAGACATGTCGAAAGCCGCTGAAATTGCCGACCTGATCGCCACGGCCGAGCGCGAATTCGGCGCGGTGGACGTGCTCGTCAACAATGCCGGCATTCAGCACGTCGCCCCGGTCGAGGAATTCCCGATCGACAAATGGGACCTGATCATCGCCATCAACATGTCGAGCGCCTTTCACACGATACGCGCCGCCATTCCCGGCATGAAGGCGAGGAAGAAGGGCCGCATCATCAACATCGCCTCGGCCCACGGCCTCGTCGCCTCGCCCTTCAAATCCGCCTATGTCACCGCCAAGCACGGCATTCTCGGCCTGACGAAGACGGTTGCACTGGAGACCGCCCGCGACGGCATCACGGTGAACGCCATCTGCCCCGGCTACGTGCTGACGCCGCTGGTCGAAAAGCAGATCCCCGATACCGCCAAGGCTCGCGGCATCTCGGAGGATCAGGTGAAGAACGACGTCATGCTGCATTTGCAGGCGACCAAGGAATTTGTCGAAGTGGACCAGGTCGCAGCCCTCGCGCTCTATCTCGCAAGCGACGCGGCCGCCCAGGTGACCGGCACCTCGATATCGATTGATGGTGGCTGGACAGCACAATAGACTTGAAAGATTGCGCTGCGCCGCCCACCATCGCCAAAATGGGCGACGCAGCCGCGGTCCGGCAGCCGGACATCAACGGGGACACGATCCATACATGGCAGACAGCATTCGTTTCATCCTGAACGGCGAGGACATCGCCCTTTCCAGCCTCGATCCGACCGAGACGCTGCTCGATTTCCTGCGCCTGAAGCGCCGGCTGACCGGATCCAAGGAAGGCTGTGCCGAAGGCGACTGCGGCGCCTGCACGGTCCTGGTCGGACGCATCGTCTCAGGCCGGCTCGCTTATGAAACGGTCAATGCCTGCATCCGCTTCGTCGGCTCGCTCAATGCCACCCATGTGGTGACTGTGGAGCACCTGGCGGCGAAGGACGGGACGCTGCATCCCGTGCAGCAGGCCATGGTTGACTGTCATGGCTCGCAATGCGGCTTCTGCACCCCCGGCTTCGTCATGTCGCTCTACGGTTTATGGCTGACATCGGAAACCCCCGGTCGCGCCGAAATCGAGCGCGCCCTGCAAGGCAATCTCTGTCGCTGCACCGGCTACGAGCCGATCGTCAAGGCGGCCGAACTGGTCGCCCGCATGCGCCCGTCGGCGCTTTTCGATCCGCTGGAACGCGAGCGCGCCAACATCATCGCCCGCCTAAAGGACCTGACGACCCGCGAGACGATCCTCATCGAAGGTGATGGCCGCCGGCTGATCGTTCCGGGCAGCGTCGAAGCCCTTGCCACAACAATGACAGCCCATCCGAAAGCCACCATCGTCGCGGGCGCCACCGATGTCGGTCTCTGGGTCACCAAGCAGATGCGCGTGCTTGATCCCGTTGTCTTCATCAACCATCTGGACGAGTTGCAGGACATCGTCGTCACGCCGGAAGGCATCACGCTCGGCGCCGGCGTCAGCTACAGCACCGCATTCGAAACGCTGCGGCAGGAGATCCCGGCGTTCGCCAGGCTCATCACCCGCATCGGCGGCCAACAGGTGCGCAACATGGGCACGATCGGCGGCAATGTCGCCAATGGCTCGCCGATCGGCGACACACCGCCCGTGCTGATCGCCCTTGGCGCAACCGTCACCCTGCGCTCGGCAATGGGAATCCGCACCCTGCCGCTTGAGGATTTCTTCATCGACTACGGCAAGCAGGACCGCCAGCCGGGTGAGTTCGTCGAACGCCTCTTCGTGCCGCGGCCGAAGACCGAGAGCGCCCTTGCCATCTACAAGATCTCGAAGCGCCGCGACGAGGACATCTCGGCGCTGTGCGGCGCCTTCCATCTCGAAACCGACGCAAGCAGCGTGGTCACCCATATCCGCATCGCCTTCGGTGGCATGGCCGGCACCCCAAAACGGGCCCGCGCCGTCGAGGCAGCGCTTTACGGCAAGTCCTTCACGCAAGACGCGGTGGACTCCGCCCGCGACGCCTTCGACCGCGATTATCAACCGCTCACCGACTGGCGCGCCACGGCGGAATATCGCCAGCTGACGGCAAAGAACCTGCTGACGCGGTTTTTCCTCGAAGTGTCGGGCACGCCGCAGGAATTGCAGCGGTTCGAACCGGAGGAGGCGTGATGAGGATTCCATTCGACCGTCGTGCCGATCGTTACCCCCCTCTGCCCTGCCGGGCATCTCCCCCACAAGGGGGGAGATCGGCAAGACCATTTAGCTTACCCCTTTTGAGAGCAGCGCTTGCCAAGGCCGAAAACCTGCATGGAGTGCAACGGTCGATCGGCGAGGCGATCTCCCCCCCTGAGGGGGAGATGTCCGGCAGGATAGAGAGGGGTATGCCCAGCAATACGTTCAGGCACGGAGGCCTTCATGGATAAGGCGACCTACGAAACCAACAAATACATCAAGGGGCCGATGCATCAGTCGCTCCGGCATGATTCAGCGCACAAGCATGTCGCCGGAAGTGCCGAATATATCGACGATATTCCCGAACCCGCAGGCCTCCTCCACGGCGCGCTCGGCATGGCCGACCGCGCCCATGCCGACATCCTGTCGATCGATCTCTCGGCGGTGAAATCCCATCCCGGCGTCATCTGCGTGCTCACGGCGCAAGACATCACCGGCGTCAACGATGTCTCCTCCGGTGGCCGCCACGACGAGCCGCTGATCGCAACCGACCGGGTAGAATTCCACGGCCAAACCATCTTCGCCGTGATTGCCGAAACCCGCGACGACGCCCGCAAGGCGGCACGCCTCGCCAAGGTCGAATATGCCGACCTGCCCTTCTGGACCGATATCGACGGTGCGCTGGACAACGGCGCCTCCCTCGTCACCCCCGGCATGACACTGAAGCGCGGCACGCCGGAGACCGAACTAGACAAGGCACAACACCGAATCCAGAGCTCGATGCGCATCGGCGGCCAGGAGCATTTTTATCTCGAAAGCCATATCGCGCTGGCCATCCCCGGCGAGGACGACGAGGTCACCGTCTGGTCGTCGACCCAGCACCCTTCGGAAATCCAGCATATCGTCGGCCATGTGCTCGACATTCCCTCCAACGCCATCACCGTCAACACACGGCGCATGGGCGGCGGCTTCGGCGGTAAGGAGACCCAGGGCAACCAGTTTGCAGCGCTCGCCGCACTCGCCGCCAAGAAGCTCAATCGGGCAGTGAAATTCCGCCCCGACCGCGACGAGGACATGGGTGTCACCGGCAAGCGCCACGACTTCAAGATGGATTTCGACGTCGGTTTCGACGGTGACGGAAAGATCCATGCGATCGAGGCCAATTTCGCCGCCCGCTGCGGTTACTCCTCGGATCTCTCAGGCCCGGTCACCGACCGCGCCCTCTTCCATG
The DNA here is from genome assembly GCF_918741265.1 of Rhizobium sp. CECT 9324. Lineage (NCBI taxonomy): Bacteria > Pseudomonadati > Pseudomonadota > Alphaproteobacteria > Hyphomicrobiales > Rhizobiaceae > Rhizobium > Rhizobium sp. CECT 9324. The sequence continues at coordinate 3,275,112 of NZ_CAKKMZ010000001.1, forward strand.
CCGACTCGAGCTATTTCTATCCGCATGTGAAGCTGACCTCACAGCCGCTGAAGACACACACGGTCTCCAACACCGCCTATCGCGGCTTTGGCGGCCCTCAAGGCATGCTCGGCGGCGAGCGGGTGATCGAGGAGATCGCCTATGCGCTGGGCAAGGATCCGCTAGAGATCCGCAAGGCCAATTTCTACGGCGAGACGGGATCGGGACGAGACATCACCCCCTATCATCAGGTGGTCGAGGACAACATCATCGCCAAGGTCGTTGAGGAATTGGAAAACTCGGTCGATTATCAGGCCCGCCGCCAGGCGATCATCGACTTCAACCGCACGAGCCCGGTCATCCGCAAAGGCATCGCGCTCACCCCGGTCAAGTTCGGCATCTCCTTCACCATGACCGCCTTCAACCAGGCAGGCGCGCTGGTCCATGTCTATCAGGACGGCTCGATCCACCTCAACCATGGCGGCACCGAAATGGGCCAGGGCCTCTACACCAAGGTCGCCCAGGTCGTTGCCGACACGTTCCAGGTCGACATCGACACCGTGAAGATCACGGCGACGACGACGGCAAAGGTACCGAACACATCGGCGACGGCCGCCTCTTCCGGTTCGGACCTGAACGGCATGGCCGCCTACGACGCCGCCCGCCAGATCAAGGAACGGCTGATCGCCTTTGCCGCCGAAAAATATCAGGTCGCTGCGTCCGAGGTCGAATTCCTGCCGAACCGCGTGCGCGTCGGGACTGAGGAATTTGCCTTCGGCGACTTCATCAAGCAGGCCTATTTTGCCCGCATCCAGCTCTCGGCCGCCGGTTTCTACAAGACCCCGAAGATCCACTGGGACCGCGCTGCCGGTCGTGGCACGCCCTTCTATTACTACGCCTATGGCGCCGCCTGCACCGAAGTCTCGATCGACACGCTGACCGGCGAATACCTGATGGACCGCACCGACATCCTCCACGATGTCGGGAAATCCCTCAATCCGGCGATCGACATCGGCCAGATCGAAGGCGGCTTCGTCCAGGGCATGGGCTGGTTGACCACCGAAGAACTCTGGTGGGACGACAAGGGTAGGCTTCGCACCCACGCCCCTTCAACCTACAAGATCCCCCTCGCCTCCGACCGGCCGAAGATCTTCAACACGAAGCTGGTGCCCTGGTCGGAAAACACCGAACCCACCATCGGTCGCTCGAAAGCCGTCGGCGAACCGCCTTTCATGCTGGCGATATCGGTGCTGGAAGCGCTCTCGATGGCAGTCGCCTCGGTGGCCGACTACAAGCTCTGCCCAAGACTGGATGCACCGGCGACGCCGGAACGGGTACTGATGGCGGTAGAAAGGCTGAAGCGGGTTTGATGGATGCTACAATGACGCATCACGCAGTTCCGGAAGGCCATCGCAGGAACGCGCGGCGGATGCGCAAGGCATTGACCTCGGCAGAATTGCGCTTCTGGAATACCGTTAGAGCGCATCGGCTGATGGGATTGGGCTTTCGTCGCCAGGTACCAATCGCCGGATACATCGTCGATTTCGCCTGCCCTGAGCATAAACTGGTCATTGAGATCGATGGCCCGAGCCACACCTTCGATCAGAGTATCGAGCGCGATCGAGTTCGTGATCAGGTACTTGCCGAGTTAGGCTGGTTGGTGGCACGCTTCACCAACGAGGATGTGCTGAACCATCTCGATGATGTGTGTACACACATCATCCGTGTGGCCGGAGTGCACCGATTTGACTAATCTGTCCACGCGTATTGACGTCGAATGGAAGTCGGGCGGCTTCCCGACACTGATCTCCCCCCGTGAGGGGGAGATGGCCGGCAGGCCAGAGGGGGGTAGCCCACGCAACAGGCTCCCTCATTTTCCAACCTATTCGCCCCGGAATACCCCCCTCTGTCACTTCGTGACATCTCCCCCTCACGGGGGGAGATTGTCAGCCCGCGCCGCAAAACCATGACCACCCTCCCCGATTTCCTCCCTGACTTCCTCGCATCCCACCCGGCCACAGTTCTTGTCGAGGTCACGGAGACCTGGGGCTCGACCCCGCGCGAGACTGGCACGATCATGCTGGTGGCCGACAACGGGCTCTGGGGCACGATCGGCGGTGGCTATCTCGAATTCATGGCGATCGCCCATGCGCGCCGGTTGCTGGCTGGCGAAACGCTGGCACCAGTGCTCGACGTGCCGCTCGGCCCGGAGATCGGCCAGTGCTGCGGCGGGCGCACGCTCATGTCCTTCCGCAGCGTCGATGCGGACGTGATGGCACAACTGTCGGGACGGCTCGCTGACGAACGCGCGGCATTCCCCGAGGTCATGGTCTTCGGCGCCGGCCATGTCGGGCTGGCGCTGGCCCACGCGCTTCAACCCCTGCCCCTCAATGTCACGTTGATCGACTCGCGCCCTGAGATCGACGGTACACCGCCCAAGGGCATCACTTTCCTCCGTGTCGCAATGCCCGAAGCCGAGGTGGCGAGGCTGAAACCGGGCGCTGCCGTCGTCATCCTTACCCACGACCATGCATTGGATTTCCTGATCGCAAAGGAAGCGCTTGCCCGCACCGACCTCGCCTATGTCGGCATGATTGGCTCGAAGACCAAGCGCGCCACCTTCGCTTCCCATCTCGACCGCGAAGGCCTGGGCCGGGCCGCGCTCGACCGCCTGACCCTGCCGATCGGCGGCAGCACAGTCAAGGACAAGCGCCCGGCCGTGATTGCCGCCATGGTCGCGGCAGAATTGCTGGCGGCATTGGATGGCGCTGGTACCACTGCCGCCACCTGAATCACCACATCAAGCAGCAGACTCAAGATCAGAGCTTTGGCAGGCAATCTCTTGATCCCATTTTCTTTTTTCTCAAAGCGGCCCCGGTCTGATCGTATCGATCAGACGCCGGCTGCTCGACCAGGCACCTTCGTTGCGGCCCCGTGATGGCGCGTCCGCCTCCAGGCCGATATCCCGTTTCAATGCTTCAGGCAGGCTGTCAATCGCCAGATGATCGGGTTCGAGAACATGGCGGAAGAAGCGACCGGCCTTTGAAAAGATCGCGCTTTCGAGCAGCCACAATGTCTTGATAGCGGATACCATCTTTTCCTCCACGCACATTCGCTTCGACCGAAGCCATGACCGGAGATTGGCGGCGATTGTGGAACAAGGCCAATTCAATTACGCTGGTTATACATAAAGAGAGCTTATCCATGAAACTGTCGAAACAGTTCCCGTTGAATGCCCTGCGCGTCTTCGAGGCGGTCGGCCGTCTGGGCAGCTTTACCCGTGCGGGCGAGGAACTGGGCATGACCCAGACGGCGGTCAGCTACCAGATCAAGCTTCTCGAAGACAATATCGGCGAGACGCTGTTCCTGCGCAAACCACGGCAGATCGAATTGACCGACATTGGTGCAAGGCTGCTGCCCAAGGTCAGCGAAGCCTTTGGCTTGATGGTCGATGCGGTCGCATCGGCTCGCCACAGCTCAGGCGAAACGCTGGAGATCCATTCGATCCCGACCTTTGCCACCCAATGGCTGGCGAAACATCTGGGATCGTTTCAACTCGACCATTCGAACATTGCCGTGCGCCTGCTGCGGGTCAACAAGGTGACCGATTTTGCCCGCGACGGCGCCGATGTCGCGATCCGCTGGGGCGATGGCCCCTGGCCCGGCCTTGTCAGTCACCAGCTGATCCGCGCGACCTTCACCCCCATGCTCAGCCCGAAACTGGCCGACAGCATCGGCGGCATTCACCACCCGTCAGACTTGTTGAAACTGCCGATCATCAGCCCGGACGATCATTGGTGGAACGACTGGTTCAGCGCAGCCGGCATCCAGAACCCATCCCTGAAGGGCAACAGCATCAACACGTTCGAGGCGCAGGATCTGGAGGCAAGCGCCGCGATCGCCGGTCAGGGCGTGGCGATCCTCAGCCCCTTCTTCTTCCGCGACGAACTGGCCTCGGGTCGGCTGCTGCAGCCCTTTCCGCTCGCCTGCGCAGCGCACGCACCCATCTGGCTGGTCTACCCGCATGCGCGGCGCAACGCGCCAAAAATCCGCGCCTTCCAGACCTGGATCGACAAGGCCCTGGCCAGCGACGAGGTGGCCTCAACGCTCCCGATACCGCAATCTCAGAACGACATGTCCGGCGCATAGAAGCATCGCGGCGTGTTCTCGTCGGGAAACAGGCACAGGTGATATTCGCTGTCTTCGGACCGCCGTGTCGTGGTCTGCGGGAAATTGAACACATGCTGACGCGTGACCAGCCTGTGGTCGCCGGGCGTCAACGTTAGCTGATAACCGTCCTTGATCACCTTGACGCTCTGCGAGGGGATCATCTGGCAATCGCCAGTATGCTCGTTGCCATTGCAGCAGAAGGCATCGTAACGCCAACCGCTCTTTGAATCATGGGCATGAACGCAAGACGCATACGCCAGCAGAAAACCTGTCACGATACTGCGCATCGGCTGATCTCCATTGGGGAAAAGCCGCCGGAAAACGCGAACCACCCGTTCCGGCGGCATTGCAGATCGAATGTAACAGAATCGTCATATTCGAACCAATGCAGGAAATAATGGGTGGCATTTTGTGCGACGCACAAAAGTCCTGCACAAAATGCGACAGGCCTGCACTGCGCCCTTTCCTTCATCTCAAAGTTTTTGCAAAGTATCTCGTTCGGGGACGAAAGGGATCTTGCATGTATGAATTCGCCATTGCCTGGGAATGGCTCTCCTTTGCCGTGCGATGGCTGCACGTGATCACCGCCATCGCCTGGATCGGCTCCTCCTTCTATTTCATCGCCCTCGATCTTGGCCTAGTGAAACGCCCAGGTCTGCCCGTCGGCGCCTATGGTGAGGAATGGCAGGTGCATGGCGGCGGCTTCTACCATGTGCAGAAATATCTCGTCGCGCCGGCGTCGATGCCTGAGCACCTCACCTGGTTCAAATGGGAAAGCTATGCCACCTGGCTCTCCGGCTTCGCCCTTTTGGCCGTTGTCTATTATGGCGGCGCCGATCTCTTCCTCATCGACCGCACCGTGCTCGACATCGAACCGTGGCAGGCGATCTGTCTGTCGCTCGCCTCGCTTGGCGTCGGCTGGGTCTGCTACGACCTGCTGTGCAAATCGCCACTCGGCCGCAACACCTGGGGCCTGATGGTCTTCCTCTATATCGTGCTGATCGCCATGGCCTGGGGCTATACCCAGATCTTCACCGGCCGCGCCGCCTTCCTGCATCTCGGCGCCTTCACCGCGACCATCATGTCGGCCAATGTCTTCATGATCATCATCCCGAACCAGAAGATCGTCGTCGCCGACCTGCTCGCCGGCCGCACCCCGGATGCCAAATACGGCATGATTGCCAAGCAGCGCTCGCTGCATAACAACTACCTCACGCTCCCCGTCATCTTCTTCATGCTGTCGAACCACTATCCGCTGGCGTTTGCCACCCAGTTCAACTGGATCATCGCAGCACTCGTCTTCCTGATGGGCGTCACCATCCGCCACTGGTTCAACACCACGCATGCCCGCAAGGGACAACCAACCTGGACCTGGCTGGTCACGGTGCTGATCTTCATCGTCATCATCTGGCTGTCGACCGTGCCGAAGGTGCAGACCGGCGAGAAGGAAGTCTCGCTTTCCGCCCGCGAACAGAGTTTTGTCGAAAACGTGCATTTCACCGCCGTGCGTGATGTCGTACAGAGCCGCTGCTCCATGTGCCACGCGAATGAGCCCGTCTGGGAAGGCATCGTGCGGGCACCGAAAAGCGTCAAACTCGAGACGGACGGCGAGATCGCTGCCCATGCGCGGGAAATCTACATCCAGGCCGGCCGCAGCCATGCCATGCCGCCTGGCAACATCACCGACCTTTCGAACGAGGAGCGCCAATTGCTCGTCGCCTGGTTCGAAACGGCGGTCGAAGGCAAGTGAGAATGACTGAGACCCTGATCCGCGGCCGCCTGCTCTCCTTTCGCCGCGCGCCCGAACACGCCGCCGATACGCAGAGTTTCCTCTATGAAGGCGATGGCGCCCTGCTGATCGCGGATGGCATCATCCAGGCCACCGGCACCTATGCCGACGTCAAGGCAAAGGCGCAGGCCGACACGATCGAGATCGACCACCGCCCGCACCTGATCCTGCCCGGCCTGATCGACTGCCATGTGCATTTCCCGCAGATGCAAGTGATCGCATCCTATGCGGCCAACCTGCTGGAATGGCTGAACACCTATACCTTCCCCGAGGAATGCCGCTTCGTCGAAACCGCCCATGCCGAGCGCATTGCCAGCCATTTCTTCGACGAGTTCCTACGCCAGGGCACGACCACGGCCGTCGCCTATTGCTCCGTGCACAAGGCATCCGCCGATGCCTTCTTTGCCGAAAGCCTCAAGCGCGGCACGCTGATGATCGGCGGCAAGGTGATGATGGACCGCAACGCCCCACAGGGCCTGCTGGATACGCCGCAACTGGGTTATGACGAGACCCGCGCCGTGATCGAAGAGTGGCATGGCCGCGGCCGCAATCATGTCGCGATCACCCCCCGTTTCGCCATCACCTCGACACCTGAACAGATGGCGATGACGCAGACACTGGCGGAGGAATTCCCCGACCTGCACATCCAGACGCATCTCTCCGAAAACAAAGAAGAAATCGACTTCACCTGCGCGCTCTATCCGGACGCGACCGACTATACCGACATCTATGCCCGCTATGGTCTGCTGCGGAAGAAGGCGCTGTTCGGCCATGCCATTCACCTGTCCGAGCGCGAGGCCGACGCCATGGCCGACAGCGGCGCGGTTGCCGTCCACTGCCCGACGTCAAACCTCTTCCTCGGCTCCGGCCTGTTCCCGCTAAAGGCGATGAAGCGCCGCGACAAGCCGGTTACGGTGGCTGTCGCCACCGATATCGGCGGCGGCTCGAGCTATTCGATGTTCAAGACGATGGACGAGGCCTACAAGATCCAGCAATTGCTCGGCGAGCGCCTCAACCCTCTGGAAAGCTTCTACCACATGACGCTCGGCAATGCCGTGGCTCTCGACCTCAGCGAGCGCATCGGCACGCTGGAGCCCGGCACCGACGCCGACATCGTCGTGCTCAACGCCGCCGCCACACCGGCCATGCGCCTCAGGATGGAGACAGTAACCTCCCTTGCCGAGGAACTGTTTCTGCTGCAAACATTGGGCGACGACCGCGCGGTCGTTGAAACCTATGTCGCCGGCAAATGCGCAAAGCCCAAAGCTGGAGACGAGGCAGCCTGACGGAAGGTCCCCGTGACGCATCTGCAACTGCTGCTCAATCTTGCCCTCGGCACACTGATGATCTCCCTGACGGTGGTCATCCACACGATCGGGCTGATCGGCGTCACGCATCTGATGAGCTTTGTCACCGATCGTGTTCGCCTGCATGGCCATCGCAGCCGCATGCTCGCCATGAACACCGTGGTCATCGGTGTCTTCTGTGTCCTGACCGCCGAGGTTTGGCTCTGGGCGGCAGGCTTCACGGTAATCGGCGTCGTCGATGATTTCGAAACGGCGCTATATTTCTCCACCACCACATTTTCCACCGTGGGCTTCGGCGATGTCGTGCCGCATCCGGAATGGCGCATGTTTGCGGCGCTTGAAGGCGTCAACGGTTTCCTGCTGATCGGCTGGTCCACCGCCTATCTGATCGCAGCCGGCATGCGCGTCGGGCCATTTCGTTCGGGTGAACATTTCTGAGAGATCCATCAGGCGTCCAAACCGCTGGCGCACGCAGCTTGACTATTTACCTACTAGTTGGTAGGTAAATCCATGAGCAATCTTTCCAGCACCTCGGATCAAATTCTGCATTGCGCGCGCACTCTGATTGTCGCTGGCGGTTACAACGGGTTCAGTTATGCCGACATCGCCAAGGTCGTCGGCATTCGCAATGCCAGCATCCATCATCATTTCCCGAGCAAGGCTGATCTGGTCCGCACGCTTGTCGCCCGCTATCGGCAGGAGGCCGAGGCAGGCTTGATGAAACTGGAGCACAATATCGCGGATCCGTTGGAGCAATTACGATCCTATCTCGGCTATTGGGAAGCCTGCATTTTGGACAATAGCGCGCCCTTCTGCGTCTGCGCGCTCTTGGCCGGCGAAGCGCAGCTTTTGCCGGAAGAGGTCCATCGTGAGGTGAAAGCGCACTTTCTGACCCTTTCGGCCTGGTTGACCGGCGCCATGGAGCGTGGCGCCAGGCTGGACGTGCTTTCGCTGAGCGCAACACCGGCGGACGAAGCGGAAGCTTTTCTCGCGACTGTGCATGGCGCCATGCTGTCCGCCCGCGCCTATGGCAATCCTCAGATTTTCACCACCGTGAAAGGTACGATCATCCACCGTCTCGCGACGAGGAACTGACCATCGAGCAAAGTACACGCATTTAACCATCGGACCTACCAACTGATAGATAGTCTCAATGACCCAAATCTTGTCTCGACATTCCCGGGACAAGACGGCGGTCAAAACACAAAGGAACTTGATATGTTTGGCATCTCTCCCCTTGGGTGGGTACACACGCTTGGCAGCCTGCCGGCCATTCCCCTGGCCGTCTACATGCTCGCCCGCTACGGGCGCATCGCCCCGCGCAGCACGGCTGGGGCGTTTTATTTCGTCTCCATGCTGATCGGCTCCCTGACGGTCTTCCTCGTGGCACATCAGGCTGCAAGCCCGATCATCGGCGCGGTGACGCTGGGTCTCCTGCTTGCCGGTTACGGGGTCGGCCTTGTGACGACCCTCGGACGGGCCGCCCGGTATCTGGAAACGATCTTCCTGAGCCTCACGGTATTCCTGCTGATGGTCCCGACGGTCAGCGAAACGCTGCGCCGCGTGCCGGATGGCCATCCCATCGTCACGGACCTCAAGTCTCCCATTCTGCTGGGCGCCCAGGCGGCGATTGCTGTTTTGCTGGTTGTCGGGCTGAGCGTTCAAATGATCCAGTTGTACCGCGAGGGTCGCAGAACCACCTGATCGCGGAAGCCATGTCGGACGCGGCGCCAGAACAGGTAAAATAATTTTACCTGTTCTTTGCGGTTCCAGTTCACAGGCGGCCCGCTACCATGATATGGCGGAACCGGGAACATTCCGGAGAACCAGAGCATGGCACCGATCCTCGAAATTGCCGACCTGAAAAAGCTGGCGCGCAAGCGTGTGCCAAAACTGTTCTTCGACTATGCCGACAGCGGCTCCTACACGGAATCGACCTATCGGGCGAACGAGAACGACTATGCACGGATCAAGCTGCGCCAGCGCGTGCTGGTCGACATGAGCAATCGCTCGCTTGAAACGACGATGATCGGCGAAAAGGTGACGATGCCGGTAGCCCTGTCTCCGACGGGCCTGACCGGCATGCAGCATGCCGACGGCGAAATGCTGGCGGCCCAGGCGGCCGAGGAGTTCGGCGTGCCGTTCACGCTCTCGACCATGAGCATCTGCTCGATCGAGGATGTCGCCTCGGTGACGAGGCGCCCCTTCTGGTTCCAGCTTTACGTCATGCGCGACCGCGATTTCGTCATCAACCTGATCGAGCGCGCCCGTGCCGCCAGATGCTCGGCACTTGTGCTCACCGCAGACCTGCAGATCCTTGGCCAGCGCCACAAGGATATCCGCAACAGCCTGTCGGCACCACCGAAGCTGACGCCGAAGCACCTCTTCCAGATGGCCATGCGGCCGCGCTGGTGCTGGGACATGCTGCACACCCAGCGCCGCACCTTTCGCAACATCCATGGCCATGCCAAGAACGTCTCGGACCTCGCGTCCCTCGGCGCCTGGACGAACGAGCAGTTCGACCCCAAGCTCTCCTGGGACGATGTCGCCTGGATCAAGGAACGCTGGGGCGGCAAACTGATCATCAAGGGCATCCTCGATGTCGAGGACGCCCAGATGGCGGCAAAGACCGGTGCCGATGCGATCATCGTCTCCAATCATGGTGGCCGCCAGCTCGATGGCGCCCATTCCTCCATCGCCATGCTGCCGCGCATCGTCGATGCGGTCGGCGACCAGATCGAAGTGCATCTCGATGGCGGCATCCGCTCTGGCCAGGATGTGCTGAAAGCGATCGCGCTTGGCGCCAAGGGCACCTATATCGGCCGCCCCTTCCTCTACGGCCTCGGCGCCATGGGCAAGCAGGGTGTCACCACGGCCTTGGAGATCATCCAGAAGGAAATGGATGTCACCATGGCACTGTGCGGCAAGCGACAGCTCGCCGACATCGACCGGACGATCATCGCCGAAAGCCCGTTCTGAAGGCCCTGTATTGACGGGCTGAAGTCGGCGCCTGTCGCTCAGGCGCCATCAACAATCAATCCAGCCAGCCGCCCGCCAAAGCCGCTGACCAATCGGCACGCCCCCTCTCGGCTGCAAGCCGCGACATCGCCATGTTGTCATAGGGCACCAGCCGGAAGGTGACCGACCAACCGGCAGGCGTCTTCTCCAAGATCGCGTAGGACGCCAGCGGCGTGCCCGTCTCGACCTTGTGAAAATACGGCGCATCATCATCATAACCTGGGCCGCCGACGCTGCCGGGATTGACGATCAACCGGCCATCCGCCAGGCGCACCGCCCGGGGAATATGGGAATGGCCGCAGAGGATCATCGGTTGGCGGACATTTTCGGCAAAAGCCTCGATCTCGGCTTTCGGGCGCAGATGCACATGGCCTTGCTCACTCACCCCTTCAAGCCAGTAGACACTGTCACTCGTCGGCGTCGCGTGGCAAAGATAGACCTCGTCACGCCAGACCTGCGAAAACGGCAGCGATTTCAACCAGTCCAGATGATCCGGCGACAGCTTCGCATAGGCATCCGCTTCCCAACTATGCATGTCGCCGGTCGCATGTTCGATCAAATACCGGTCGTGATTGCCGCAGACTGTCGTCAACCCAAGTCCGACCAGACGGTCAGCGGTGCGTCCGGCTTCCAGCGGTCCCGACAGGCTGTCGCCGAGATTGACGACATCGCCCGCCGCGATGCCTTGCGCCGCGATATCGGCAAGAACAGCGTCAAGGGCGAGACAGTTGCTGTGTATGTCGGCAATGGCTGCAAAACGCATCAGCTACCCCTGTAGGTCGAATAGCCATAGGGCGAAAGCAGCAGCGGCACATGGTAGTGTGCGGTGGTGTCGGATATGCCGAAACGGATCGGGATCACATCAAGAAACAGCGGATCGGCCAGGGCAAAGCCTCGGGCTTTCAAATAATCGCCGGCATGAAACAGCAGCTCATATTGCCCGGCCTGAAACTCATCTCCCGAAAGAATAGGCCCGCCATCGACCCGTCCATCGTCATTGGTGAAGACTGTCTTGACCAGTTCCGCCTCATCGCCGCCCATGCGCATCAGGTGGATTTTCAGCCCCTGGGCAGGCTTGCCAAGCGCAGTGTCGAGCACATGGGTGGTCAGGCCGGTCATAGGCGGGGCTCCAGAATCACAAAGGGATGAACGAAGAAATATTCCTCGAGATTGTTTCCCGGCCCGTCTCGATCGGCAACCAGAAAATCGCTGCTTTCACCAATTGCCATCAACGGATGGTGCCAGACATTGCGGTGGTAGTTCACGCCCTGATGCGCTTGCGCATGAAAAAGCAGCGGCCGTCCCGGAACGCCGCCTTCATCCGGCGACACCGCAAGCAGGAATGGCCGACCCGACAGCGGCGTAAAGCTCTGGCTGCCCAGCGGATGTCGCTCCATCATGCCGAGCGCATAGGGAAACGCCCGTGGCTGGCCGCGAAAGATATTGAGGATCACCCGCGCGCCCTCGCCGATTACTTCGGGCGCAGACAGCGCGTGATATCGCTCGGTCGTGCCGCCGTTGATCAGGCGCATGGCGGAAGGCCTGGCTTCGATGACATCGCCGAACGGCGCGAAGGCCTCGTCCGTCAGCGGCTGGATGGAAAGGATATTGGGCAAGCAGTCACTCCCCTTGCGGATGTATGTCCAAGATCGCGCCGATGGCTACCGCAAGCTCCAGCGCTTCGGTTTTCGCCGTATCAAAAACTCGTTCCTGATTGATATCGAAATATCCATGCGCCATCCGGTTCCGCATCCCGCGAACCGCGTGCCAGGGAATCTCTGGATGGTCTGCAGCGAAATCCGGAGCAAAATCCTCCAATTGCACCGCGGTCTCGCCAGCCATGAACAGGCTCATGGCAACGGCACGCTGCACGATCAGATTGTCGCCAAATGCGGCGCGGTCCATATCTTTGCAAAATTCATGCGCGTCCAAAGCAGCTTGTCGCATGCGTTGCAGCAACAATTTCACCCGTTCGATGCGGCTCATACCGGTTTCGCCTCGGCCAGAATACGCGCTCTAAATTCCTCGGGTATGTCACCGGGCGTCAGCAGATGCACAGGCGTATCGCCAGCCAACTGCTCCAACGCATGCTGAAGTCCTCCGAGCGTCAAAAGAGTGGAGCCCGGCAAGTCATCCACCAAAATATCGAGATCACTGCCCGGCCTGTCATCGCCACGGGCAACCGAGCCGAAAACGCGCGGGTTTCCCGCATTGAAGCGCCTCGTCGCCTCGCGGATCGCTATCCGGTTCTTTTCCAGCACCTCCGACGGACGCATCGACACTCTCCTTGCCCGCAATATAGAGCAATCCCATGTACCGAGAAAGCGCCCACGGCAAGGCAGTCAGTCCCCTCAAACGAAAACAGCGCCGGCGTGTAGCCGGCGCTGTCTAAATCATCAGTCCAAAACGGATCAGGCAGCAGACTTCGCGTAGTCGGCCAACGGAACTTCGGCGATCGTGGCCAGAACGCGCGAAGCGATCTGGTACGGGCAGCCCTGGCTGTTCGGACGACGGTCTTCGAGGTAGCCCTTGTAGCCGTTGTTGGCGAAGGAGTGCGGAACGCGGATCGAGGCTCCACGGTCAGCGATGCCGTAGGAGAACTTGTTCCACGGAGCGGTCTCGTGCTTGCCGGTCAGACGCAGATGGTTGTCGGGACCGTAAACGTCGATATGCTCTTTCCAGTTCTTGGCGAAAGCAGCCATGAGCGCTTCGAAATAGTCCTTGCCGCCGACTTCGCGCATGAACTTGGTCGAGAAGTTGCAGTGCATGCCAGAGCCGTTCCAGTCGGTATCGCCGAGCGGCTTGCAATGGAACTCGACATCAACGCCGTACTTTTCGCAAAGGCGAAGCAGCAGGTAGCGAGCGATCCAGATTTCGTCGGCGGCGCGCTTCGAGCCCTTGCCGAACACCTGGAATTCCCACTGGCCCTTGGCCACTTCGGCATTGATGCCTTCGTGGTTGATACCGGCTTCGAGGCACAGGTCGAGATGCTCTTCGACGATTTCACGGGCGATTTCGCCAACATTCTTGTAGCCGACGCCGGTGTAGTACGGACCCTGCGGAGCCGGGAAGCCGTTTTCCGGGAAGCCGAGCGGGCGACCGTCCTGGTAGAGGAAGTATTCCTGCTCGAAGCCGAACCAGGTGCCTTCGTCGTCGAGAATCGTCGCGCGGCTGTTGGTTGCATGCGGCGTGACGCCATCCGGCATCATGACTTCGCACATGACGAGCGCGCCGTTGGTGCGGGCCGGATCCGGGTAGATTGCGACCGGCTTCAGAACGCAGTCGGAGCTATGGCCTTCGGCCTGCATCGTCGACGAGCCATCGAAGCCCCACAGCGGCAACTGGTCCAGGGTCGGAAATTCGTTGAATTCTTTGATCTGCGTCTTGCCACGCAGGTTTGGCACCGGCTTGTAGCCGTCGAGCCAGATATACTCGAGCTTGAACTTGGTCATCAATCGTCTCTCTTCAGTCAAGCGCTCGCCATGGAAGCGCAACAGAGGGGGGTGATTCTCCGGCAGGCCGGCGAGTCACCCAAGATAAAAGCAGGAAGCGTGCCAACTTGACGCCACCGTCATGCAACTGATGCATTTTGCCGCAAGTGCGCGGTAAATCGGCAACCGAAACAGGCCGCCATTGAACGCCAAACCCTTGTCCCGAAGGAACCTTGCGCTGCCTTTGAGTGTTTTCACCACACATCCTTGCGACAGCTTAATCTGATGATTTGTCGACCACCTAATAAAATGCAGAAATACTGCCTATAGATTAGGCATTTTGCACTTTTCATGTGCATATCAGTTTAGGCTGTGATATCTAGAGTTATCGAGACAACACTCGGTTGAAACGAGAGGCAGTAGCATGACAACGAACATGGTTCGGGAATCGGCGAAAATCTACGAATTCCCAGTGCGGAACCTGCAAAGGCTCAAGGAAATGCGCGACCGTGCAGCGGTGAAGCCCGTCATCTATGAGAGCGGCGCGGCCAGCTGGTACCACGAAGAAGCGATCCGCGAGGCTGATGAGACGCGCAAGCAGTAAGACTGGCATACGATACCAAAGGCCGCCCTTGTAAAGAGCAGCGTTTGATGTGTGCGTACGAGCGGGCCGGAGCGCCCGCTTTGTCGTTTCAGGGGTACGGCCTTGTATTCGATGACCTTCCCAGCCGTCCATGTCTTTGCCATTGTCATCTTAGAAGTCTGGATCGAACGCGGCGGTTGAGCGGCGCGAAGATTTCGATCGGAGACGGCTCGCCCTTGGGCACCGTGGCCTACGCGAGAGTGAAGGCGATGGCCGCAAAATCGGGCACGGTGATGGTCGAGTTTTCAGACGCGTCAGCTATTCTCCGGCAAAAGACCGTCAAGGCGAAGCCGGGCAATCTTCTCGACCTGCTGGCAGGCGGTATCGAGTTCCTGTTCGCGGCTATTTTCGATCCGCTGTTCGAAAGCGGCAAGGATATCGTCCTTGGTCAGACCCTTCACCGCAATGATGAAGGGAAAGCCGAATTTCTCGGTATAGGCCGTGTTGAACGCGGTGAAGCGCTCGTGCTCATCCGGGCTCAGCCGATCGAGCCCGGCGCCCGCCTGCTCTTTGCGGCTGTCCTCGGTCAGATCGCCGGCAATCGCCAACTTCCCGGCAAGATCGGGATGCGCCCGCAGGACCCCGAGACGTTCATCGGTACTCGCGGTGCGGAAGATCGCGGCCATTCCGTCATGCACATCGGCTGCCGTCAGCGGCTCGGCAATGAAGCCGGCGTCGAAGGCCCGCTCTGCGATGAAGGGCGAGTGCTCGAAAACGCCGCCGAAGCGCGCAACGATTTCCGCTCTGTCCATATCAAGCCCCGATTCTCGGTGTGGTTTGCCCGAGGCCGATGGCCGGGGCGAGGAAGGTATTGCGGCTCCGCGCGGCGCACGTCCGGACCGTATCGGCCTAAGGATTAGCGAAGCGTCACCGCGTTGTCGAGGCTCAAAAAGACAAGCACTTTACATCCAAACCGGCGAACATTGTGCCTTGCACACGCACCCAACGCGGTGCGACCGTCGGGCGCAATCCTCAACCAAGACCGCCGCACGGCTGGAACGTTTCGCCATTTCAGTCGGAGTGCCGCGACGGCTGGGGAAAGCCGCACCCCTTACCATTCAGGCTTGTGATGTGCATGCCAGTGTTTGGCGATCTCCAGCCGTGTCGGCACCCAGACATCCTGGTGAGACAGTACATATTCGACAAAGCGACGCAGCGCTGCAATGCGGCCAGGGCGACCGACGAGGCGGCAGTGCAGACCGACCGACATCATCTTGGCCTGCCCTGCCTCACCTTCGCGGTAGAGCTCGTCGAAAGCGTCTTTCAGATAGGCAAAGAACTGATCGCCGGAATTGAAACCCTGCGGCGTGGCAAACCGCATGTCATTGGTGTCGAGCGTATAGGGAATGATCAGAAAGGGCTTGCCATTCTGATCCGGCACCCAGAACGGCAGGTCGTCGGAATAGTTGTCGGACGAATAGAGGAACCCGCCCTCTTCCATCACCAGCCTGAGCGTATTGTCCGACGGCTTGCCCTGGTACATGCCGTAGGGTCGCTCGCCCGCCACCTCAGTGTGCACACGCACCGCATCGAGAATGTGCTGGCGTTCCTTCTCTTCCGGATAGTCCTTGTATTCGTGCCAGCGATAGCCATGCGAGGCGATTTCCCAACCGGCTTCATTCATCGCGGCAACCGCATCCGGGTTGCGCGCCATGGCGAGTGTCACGCCGTAGACGGTGACCGGCACATTGTGCTCGGTGAACAGCCGGTGCAGGCGCCAGAACCCGGCGCGTGAACCGTATTCATAAATCGATTCCATGTTGAGATTGCGCTGGCCCGGCCAGGCCGCAGCCCCGACGATCTCCGACAACAGGTTTTCCGAGGCCGGGTCGCCATCGAGAATGCAGCTTTCGCCGCCCTCCTCGTAGTTCAACACGAACTGGACCGCGATCTTGGCCCCACCCGGCCATTTCGGATCGGGAACATTGCGGCCATAACCGACGAGATCACGGGGATAAGTCTCGGGCGTCATCAAATCACCTCTGCTGTTGTCGCCGTGAGGCTAAGCAGACGGGCATGTCCTGTCGAGACGCTACAGCCGCTTTTTCGCTGCAACACAGCAGCCGAGTGGTTCAGGCAATCCTGCGATTGGACACCCTGCCCATCGGATGCAGCGAATGCACTGTGAAAGGCGCGCCCTGCTCAGCCTCGACGAACAGTGCCAGATTGGAAACGACAACAGGCTCGCTCAAAGCCTGATCGAAATGCGCCCGCATCGCCTGTTCGATGCGCGGAAAATCACGCGCAAGCAGCGGTCCCGTCAAGGTCATGTGAAAGCGAAACTCATCCATCACATAGGCATGGCCCCAGCGATGCAGGTTGGAAAACTGCGGCGCAGACAGGCGTTCCGGATTGCGTCGTTCGATTTCCATTTCGCTCAGCGGCGCGCGAAAGCCATCGAAGGCCTGCACGACCGAGGCGGCCAGATAGTCGATATCCGCGCATGGCCGGTCCAGCACCAGACCATAGACGTCACCGATGCGGCCAACGTCCAAACCGTCGAGAACCACCGGCTCCATGCTTCCGGCAAAATGCATCAGCTCCCGCAGCAGCGCACTTTCGCTGCTCCCCTCACTCAGCCTGAACGGCGCCTTGAACGTCGCATGGAAGCCGACACGGCGTGGCATGGCGGTGTGAAAAGCGATTTCATGAATGCCCAGGCCCTTGAGGCCGGGATGGTCGACAGGATAACCGGAATACACATTACGCCCAAGCCAGCTGGCCGCGGCGAGGCTCAGCGGGTCCCCTGAGGGCGGTGTGAAACATATGGCGTACCGCATGCGAGCACCTCCTCCTGGCTCGTTGAAGGCACATTAGCATGTGCCGTTTCAACCAAGTGGTTAGGTGATTTGCGTGACAGTATGACGAAGAATGTAAGCATTTCCTTTATCAAAACTGATCGATGGAAAGCTGGATCGCACCAATGCCGCCAGGCGCGTATGGCGAACGTACAGTGGTTTCAATCAACAGCCACGCGAATGTGATGTGCCAGCGAAAAACTGTCCGGAAGCGCCATGGCCTTGCCTTCGACCGCATCCAGTGCCGCATTCGCCAAAACATGGGCAAGTCCGAAGCTGACCTTGAACCCACCGGTCAAAGCAACAACCCGCTCAGCATCGGGATGGATGCCGACCATAGGGTCGCGGTCAATCGCCTTCGGGCGCAGTCCTGCCCACCGTTCGACGATCTCGGCGCCCTCCAGCACCGGCGCAAGCCTGCATGCGCGAAGAAGCAGATCGTCCAGCAACACATCCGTGGACGTCGCGTCATTAAAGTGATTCTCGCTGGTGCTGCCGATCGCCACCTGTCCGCCTTCGTGCGGCACGATATAGAGCCCGTCGAGGTAGAGCAGCGGCAGGTCCGGTGCGATCTCCGCCTTCAACAGTGCCGCCTGCCCCTTGACCGGCTGACCGAGAGGTTTTGCCAGCGCCGGGCCAATCGTAGACAGCAAGTCGAATGAGTGATGCCCGGTCGCGACCACGAGATGGCCAAACGCCACCTTCGTTCCGTCACGAAAGACGGCGGTCGATGTCGCGGCATCGATCGCCTCGATAGCTAGGCCTTCGGTCACGGCAACGCGCGCGGCCTGTTCCAGCCTTCGCGCCAGCATGTGAGTCAGTCCGCGCGGTGAAACGCGCGCGGCAAATGTGTCCTGCACCAAGCCGCCCACGGCGAACTCGTCCGCCGGCCAGCCATCGCCGCATGGCGATCCGTCTAGTGGGTTCCAAAAAAATTGATGATCGCCCTGATGCCAGTTGCGCAGCGCGTCCTTGGAATGGCGCTCGGCAATGACACGCAGATGCGGCTTCGGTAGCGGGATCAGCCGGCCGGAGCGCCGGTAACCGGCCGACAGGCCCGTCGCGGCTTCAAGATCGGCGATCTCGGCCTCGAGCGACACTAGGGCGTCGAACTGCAACTGCTTCTTCGCATCCCATTTGTCGGGCATGTAGGGCATAAGCGCACCGAGAAGCCCACCGCTGGCTCCACCGGCAATCGCACCGGCATCGACCAGCATCGTCCTGATGCCGCGCCGCTCGGCCAGAAGCGCGGCCCATAAGCCCATGATGCCACCGCCGATGATCAGCAGCTCCGTCTGCAATTGACCGGAGATCGAAGCCGATTTATCGGACATGACATGACCCATTCAAACACAACGCCGGAAACCAACAAAACCTCTGAGCCACTGACCTGGCACGACGGCGATATGCCTTATTCGACCGCCTTTGGCGATCATTTTTATTGCCAGACCGATGGCCGGCTCGAATGCGGCCATGTCTTCCATGCCGGCAATGGCCTGCCGGACCGCTGGCAGTCGGCCGAGCCTTTTACAATCGGCGAACTCGGCTTCGGCACCGGCCTGAATGCGTGTGAAACATGGCGGCGGTGGAAGGAGCATCGCCAGCCCGGCGGCCGTCTGCATTTCATCTCCTTCGAGCTTTATCCGATGCAGGCGAACGAGATCGATCGGGCGCTGTCGCGTTGGCCAGAAATCGATGCGGAACGCAAGGCTCTGGTCGCGCAATGGCCGCAAGACCCGTCCGGGATCGTGACCGTCGCGCTGGACGCGCAGACGACCTTGAGCGTTGTCTGCGGTGATGCCTTCACAAACCTCAGCGCCAGTCCGCACAGTTTCGACGCCTGGTTCCTCGATGGTTTCGCTCCGTCGAAAAACAGCGACATGTGGTCAGCGGAACTGATGCAGCTCGTTTACGATCACACGGCACCAGGCGGCAGTTTTGCGACTTACGCGGCCGCCGGTTTCGTCCGCCGCAATCTGATTGCCGCAGGCTATGCGCTCGAGCGCCGCCCGGGCTTTGCCGGAAAACGCGAAATGCTGTGCGGAATCCGTTCGGCTTGAACTATAGCAATTCCAGCAAAAATGGGGACCGGCTTTGCGTCCGGAATTGCTTAAAAACAAAGAGATGGAGCATGGAAGGCCGCTCCGTTTTCGCCGGAAATGCACTAGAACCGGACAGCAGCGCGCCCGAAGGCCATGCTCCACTGCTCGATCTTGCGCAGCAGCAATTCCGGGCTGATCGGCTTTGACAGATAATCATCCATGCCGGAGGCAAGGCAGGCTTCACGGTCACTGTCCAGCGCATGGGCGGTGACGCCGATGATCGTCACATGCTCACCCTTACCGCGCCGGCTTTCCTCGGCGCGAATGATCGCGGTTGCCTGATGGCCGTTCATCACTGGCATCGAGACATCCATCAGGATGAGGTCAACCGTTTCCTGCCGAAACGCGTCCAGCGCTTGCTGGCCGTTTTCCACAAGGCGGTAGTCGACATCGCTGCCGTTGAGGATCTGGCGGAAGACAATCTGATTGACCGGATTGTCTTCCGCAATCAGCACCTTCGGCCTTTGCCGCTGCGGCGCATAGGCTGTCTCGCTCGCTCTATCAGCGGTGGAAGATCGGCTGGCGGCCGTAGCGACGGGTGGCACTGCCGAAGGTGATGGCGCCGGCGACGACGCATAGGAGAGAGGCAGCCCGCCGTGGATCCGTGCAGCCCGCACCACATCGACGATCGCACCTTTCAGAAGGTTGGCCCGCGCGGGTTTCATCAGATGCGCCTGCACCTTCAGGCTCTGGAAGATCTGATCGTCGCCGACCATGTCCATCGAGGTCAGGAAGATCAACGCCAAGTCATCGAATCGTCCGTCGCTGCGGATTGCCCGCGCCACATCGATGCCGTTCATCACCGGCATGTGATAATCGATAATGACCACGTCGATATGCAGGCCGGTTCTGTGGGCCTCAGCCAAGATATGCAGCGCCGTCTCACCGTCTTCGACGGCCAGGCCATCGAAGCCCCAGTTCGACAATTGCTCGGTAACGATGCGGCGATTGACAGCATTGTCGTCAACCACCAGCACCCGCGCATCCTTGACGCTTGGCGGGATGGTCTTTTGCCGGTTGCGGTCGGCCACAATCGGCATCGGGATCTCGACGGTGAAGATCGAACCGCGACCGGGTTCCGATTCCAGTTCGAGCGAACCGCCGAACAGATTGACCAGCCCGGATGTGATCGCAAGTCCAAGACCTGTGCCCTCGTGGCGACGCGTCGATGACGTATCGACTTGCGAGAATTTATCGAAGATCTGCTTCTGCATGTCCGGAGCAATGCCAATGCCGGTGTCTTCGATGCGGAGCCGCAGCAGACTGTCGCCAGCGCCGATGAGCTGGGTCGAAACATCGATCAGGACATGACCCTTTTCGGTGAATTTGATCGCATTTCCCACCAGATTGGTGACGATCTGACGGAAACGGCCGGGATCGCCGAGAACCGTGTGGCGCACCGCCTGATCGCCGCAAACCAGCAGCTCGATATCCTTTTCCGAGGCCGCCGCCGAGAGCAGCGTTGCCACATCCTCAATTGCTTCGACCGGATCGAATGGCGCCTTGCGCAGCCTGAGCTGTCCGGCATCGATCTTCGAGAAATCGAGGATGTCGTTGATGATCGTCAGCAGCGCATTGCCGGATTTGACGATGATGTCGACGAAGGTCTTCTGCCGCGTATCCAGGATTGATTTCGACAGAAGCTCTGCCATGCCGAGAACGCCGTTCATCGGCGTGCGGATCTCGTGGCTCATATTGGCGAGGAATTCCGACTTCGCCCTGTCTGCCGCTTCGCTTTTCGCCAGCAGGACCTCAAGTTCGGCCTCGCGTTCCTTGATGTCACTGACATCGGTCAACACGACAACCCAATGGCCGCTGCCGCCGAAGGTCACTTCCATCTGCACCCAGGTCTTGCCGTTGGCGAGGAATGTGGTGCTGAAGCCGGTCGTCAGGCGCAGCTTCTCCTGCCATTGGTGCAACAGCGCTCCCGGTTCATCACCGAAGTCGCCGCGCTGGGCGCAGTACTGGAAGCATTTATACCATTTCTGCCCCTGATCGGCCAAACCAGCCGGCAGGTCGAGGATACGCGAGAATGACTGGTTGGCATCAGTGATCACATCGTTTTCGATGACGATCAGGCCCTGTGACATCAGCGCCATGGCGTCCTGCATGAACAGCCCGAGCCGTTCAAGCTGCGCGCGCGCCTCGCCGATTTCCCGCTCGCGGCTGCGCATCTCGGTCAGGTCGGAATAGGTCAGCAAAATTTTCTGGTCGTGCAGTCGGGTAATGCTGGCCAGCACATATTTCCCGTCCTCATAGGCGAGCTCGGTCGTCTGAGATCCCTGCAGCGCCTTGAACTGGGCAACGCGTTTCTGATAGCCCTCCTCGAAGGATTGACCCGGCCAGTTCCAGCCACGGCTGATATTGATCTCGCAATAGTTGCGGAACGACAGGCCGTCGATCGGCATGTCCGGCGGCCAGCACCAGATCTCCCGGCATTTTTCATTGGCGAATTCGACGATCAGGTCTTCATTGAGGATCACCACGCCGACGGGCATCATCCTCAGCATGCTGACAATATCGGCATACAGGGCTTCGGAACGGCGGTGAGCAAGAAGCACCGCCTGCTCGCGCTCCTTGAGCACGGAAACGTCTGTCACCGAACCGACAAGATAATGCTTGTTCGCTGTCGTCGTGATCCGGTTGAGGCGTGTGATCACCGATATTTCACGACCACCGGCAACCACCACATCGCGCGGCCGCTCGATCACATCGTCATGCTGGAGAATGCGCAGATTCTCCTCCCGCAGGATGTGGCCCGTCTCCGGGAACATCTCGTCCTCCCGGAGGCCGTAGACATCTTCCCGACGCTGATCATGCAGCGCCTCATAGGCGGAATTCACATAGATGAGCTTGCGGTCCGAATCGCGGATAAACACCGGCACAGGCATCTGCTCCAGCGTTGCCCGGTAAAGCGCGCTTTCCTCTTCACGTTCGGCAAGTTCGGTAATGTCCGTATAGGTCACCAATATCTTGCCATCGGCAAGCTTGCGGTTGCTGACGACGACGGTCAGTCCCTCCGGAGTTCTGGCATAGGTCAGCGGCGCATCGTCCGGGCTGCTCAAGGCAGCAACACGCTGATCGACAAGCCGGGCGATTTCTTCTGGACCATCTGCCCGCTTGTGGCGGGTATGAACGACCATCATGTAGTCGCGATAGGACATGCCGACGACATCGAGCAGGTCGTCCAGCGCGACCATCCGGTAAACAGCCGCATTGACATATTCGATCCGCATCGTCTCATCGAGGATGAGGATGCCCACCGGCATGGCCATCATCAGGCTCTCCAGATGACGGTGCAGCGCCTCAGCGCTGCCGGGCACGCCGCGTCCGCCTGATTCGGTGCCCCGCTCCACTGGCAAACCCGGATCCGGATACCCGGAGGAAGCGGACGGTTTCAGAGTCTCCGATAGCGGCATTGACACCTGTTCGGCGGGCTCGACAAAGCCGAAGACATAGAGGGAATCGTCATCGTCGAGAAACCTCTCCATCCGGAGAACACGCGGAGTGCCGCCCGGTTGCGGATGAAGTGAGACGCTTTCGTCCTCGCCAAACACCAGCACACGGCGTTCGCGGTCGTCGCGCATATCGTCGGCAAGCACGCCAAACAAATCCCGGTCGGTACGACCGACGAGCCGGCTTTCGGCAAGATCGTACAGGCGAGCATAGGCAGCGTTGACTGCAACGTAGCGAAGCTCGCTATCCTTGACATAGGAAGGCTGCTCAATCGCGACAATTTTCTCGCGGACTAGGTTGAGCAAAGCCGCTCCCCGATTCAACTTCTATACTCCTTGATCAATGACGCGGAATGGTAAACGCGAAGTAACCGACATACATGAAATGCTTCGAAAATACGCACATGCGGCCAAACCATCCACGGCTCACGGAGCGATGTTCCAGAAGAGCCAGCGATTGGTCGCAAATGGCAATGCGCATCGCGGTCGGAAACTGTCAAAAATGATGTCGAAATCAACACAATGGATTGGCCATGAGCGACATTACACCCTCTGTCTTGCCCGAGACTGAAACCCCTTCCGGCGGTTCCGAACGGCGCCGGCGCAGCGGCGGCCGCGGTGGCGATCGCGCGCGTTCGTCAGGCACATCCAAATACCGCAACCTCGTCAACCCGCTCGCCAAGACCGAACTGCTCGACCCGCAGACGCTGGACGACATCCATGAGGCATCGCTGACCATTCTCGAGGAAATCGGGATGGACATCATGCTGCCGGAAGCGCGCGCCATGATGAAAGCCGCCGGCGCCACCGTCACCGAGGGCACCGAGCGCGTCCGCTTCGACCGCGGCCTGATCATGGACCTGGTCGCTTCGGCCCCATCGCAGTTCACCATGCACGCCCGCAACCCGGCCAGAAACGTCGCAATCGGCGGCAACAATCTGGTTTTCGCCCAGATCGCCTCTGCCCCCTTTGTCGCCGACCGCGAAGGCGGCCGCCGCGCCGGCAATCAGGAGGACTTCCGCAAGCTGGTCAAGCTCGCCCAGTCCTACGACATCATCCACACCACAGGCGGCTACCCGGTCGAGCCGGTCGATATCCATGCCTCCGTCCGTCATCTCGACTGCCTGTCCGACATGGTCAAGCTGACCGACAAGGTCTTCCACTGCTACTCGCTCGGCCAGCAGCGCAACATCGACGGCATCGAGATCGCCCGCATCGGCCGCGGCGTCTCGATGGAGCAGCTCGAAACCGAGCCGTCGATCTTCACCATCATCAACTCGTCCTCGCCGCTGCGCCTCGACGGCCCGATGCTCCAGGGCATCATCGAAATGTCGTCGCGCAATCAGGTTGTCGTCGTGACGCCGTTTACGCTGGCCGGTGCCATGGCGCCCGTGACCATTGCCGGCGCCTTGGTCCAGCAGAATGCCGAAGCACTGTGTGGTATCGCTTTCACCCAGATGGTGCGCCGCGGCGCGCCGGTGATGTATGGCGGCTTCACCTCGAATGTCGACATGAAGAGCGGCGCACCCGCCTTCGGCACCCCGGAATACATGAAGGCTGTCATCGCCGGCGGCCAGTTGGCCAGGCGCTACGGTGTTCCCTACCGCACATCCAACACCAATGCCTCGAACACGCTCGACGCCCAGGCGGCTTACGAATCGGCGCTTTCGCTCTGGGCGCTGACGCAGGGCGGCGGCAATTTCATCATGCATTCGGCCGGCTGGAGCGAGGGCGGCCTGACGGCATCCTTCGAGAAGTTCATCCTCGATGTCGACATGCTGCAGATGGTCGCCGAATTCCTGACGCCGCTCGATGTCAGCCAGGATGCGCTGGCACTCGATGCCGTGCGCGATGTCGGCCCCGGCGGCCACTATTTCGGCACCGCCCACACGCTCGCCCGTTACGAAAACGCCTTCTATTCGCCGATTCTGTCGGACTGGCGCAATTTCGAGACCTGGACCGATGCCGGTCGGCCAACCACCTACGACCACGCCAACCGGATCTTCAAGGAAACGCTGGCCCGCTACGAGCGCCCGCCGATCGATCCGGCTGTCGAGGAAGAACTCGACGCTTTCGTCGCCAGGCGCAAGGAAGAAGGCGGCGTGGCAACCGATTTCTGATCAGCCCACGCCTTTCTCAGCCAGCATCAAGCCCGGCCAGATAGGCCTCGTAGGTCTGCTTCGGCCCGGGCTCGAACCGTTCCGCCAAGACTTTCCAGCCCTCGACCCGGTCGAGCCGGAAGTCGCGGAAATCCTGGCGCGTCTCGCACCAGGTCGTCATCACCCAGATCGCCCCGAAGGCGCTGAGCGCCAGCGGCCAGACCGTGCGCTGGGTGCGCTCGCCGGCCAGCGAATGATAGGCCATCCACACCTTGCGTTTGGCCGACAGGGCAGAGCGCACATCGCCAAGGCAATCCGGCGGCTCCGGCTGAGCGGAGGCGCGAAACGCATGGATCGGCGCACCGACCAGCCGCTCGGCATGCTCCTTCGGTAATAACGCCACCATCTTGTCCTTGGCTTCCCGCGCCGCCTGTCCCAGCCGCGGATCGCCGAGCATCTCGACGGCGCGAAGGCCGAAGGCGAGCGCCTCCAGCTGCTCGAAGGTGAAGGTCAGCGGCGGCGCATCGAAGGCCTCGCGCAGCATGTATCCGACACCGCGCTCGCCTTCGATCGGCGCACCCGATGCAATCAGGTGGTCCATGTCGCGATAGATGGTGCGCTGGGCGACCTCCATCTTCCCGGCGATTTCGGCCGCCGTCATCGCCCGTCCCGTGGACCGCATCAGCTGGATGATTCGAAAAAGACGGTCTGCCGGACGCATGGGAACGCTCCAAGTGAGGCTGTGGCCAGAAGGGTGTCAGGAGAGTTATGTTACGTCAAGCGGATCACGCAAACCGGAGCGCGCCTGAACATCCATGGCTGAAGCCTTGAAACACCTGATCGGCCCGCACAATGCGCAGGCGACCGCCGACGCCCTGTCTCGCGCCTGGCCGGACTTCCCGCACGACGCGTTTCTGGCAGACGTGTTGCCGAGGCTTGAAGCGCTGGAACTGATGCAGCGGGGACAATGTATAGCCGACGCGATGCGCGCCCACCTGCCAGCCGACTTTGCCCTTGCCGCGCCCATCCTGGCGGCAGCTTTGCCCGCCCCTGAAAAGCCCGGCCTGACCGGCTGGTCGCTGCTCTCCTTCAACCAGTATGTCGCCGCCCACGGCCTGGACTACCTGGAAACATCCCTGGACCTGCTGAAAGCCCTGACACCGCATTTCACCGCCGAATTCGGCATCAGGCCCTTCATCCACCGCGAGCAGACGAGGGCGCTTGCCATCATCGGCCAATGGGCAACCGATCCGAACCACCACGTCCGCCGCCTTGCCAGCGAAGGTACGCGCCCGCGCCTGCCCTGGGCCATGCGCCTTCCGGCTCTGGTCAAGGATCCCGCGCCCATTCTGCCGATCCTGACGGCGCTGATCGACGACCCCGAGGACTATGTCCGCCGCTCGGTCGCCAATAGCCTCAACGACATCGCCAAGGATCATGCCGATCGCGTCGCCGACTTTGTCGGCCACCACCACGCGGGCGCCTCTCCGGAGCGGCTCTGGCTGCTCAAACACGCCTCGCGTACGCTGCTCAAGAACGGCCATGCAACGGCGCTGGCAAATTTTGGTTTCGCCCGGATCGATGGCGTCAAGGTCAACCTCCGGCTTGCCACGCAAAACCTTCCCTTCCCCGGCGTTTTGGATTTCTCCGTCTCGCTCGCCAATGAAACCGGAAGGGCACAGTCGCTGATGCTCGACTACGCCATTCATCACCAGAAGAAGGACGGCACGCTGAGCCCGAAAGTGTTCAAGGGCAAGAGCATGACGCTGGCTGCCGGCCAGTCGCTGACATTGGACCGTCGCCACACATTCCGCCCAATCACCACCCGCGTCTACCATCCCGGCGAACACCGGCTGGAAATCCTGGTCAATGGTTCGAGCATGGCGACGCAGTCCTTCATACTGCTGTCTCCGGCCTGACAACCGTTAACCGAGCCATGCATTTTCGCTGCAGCGCAAAACATTTCCTTGACTTTTCACGCAAACAGGGTCATTTGCACCTCAGCTTTCACCTTCCGGCCGCCGCGTGAGCGTGCCCAGCGACAATATAGACGCGACGAAGGATAAAAGCGCACAGAACGAATGGCGGCACGACCGCCGATGCGCTGGAAAGCTTTTTTCCAACTTGCAAGTTCCCAAATCACGCGGGGTTCTTGACGCCAATGCCAACCGGTTCGCACGATGCGGCTCGGTCAGTGTGCTTTTGGCGCCCCGAAAGGTATGACTTTGACCAATTTCAACGATCTTGGCCTGTCCAAGAATCTCGTCGCGACTCTTTCGCATCTCGGTTTTGAAACGCCCACTCCGATCCAGGAAAAGGCAATCCCGCTGGTCCTCGAAGGCCGCGATCTCGTCGGCCTCGCCCAGACCGGCACCGGCAAGACGGCCGCTTTTGGCCTGCCGCTCATCGAAATGCTGCTGAAGGACGAAAAGCGTCCTGAAAACCGCACCACCCGCACCCTCATTCTCGCTCCAACCCGCGAACTGGTAAACCAGATCGGCGACAACCTGCGCAGCTACCTGCGTCGCCTGCCGCTCAAGATCAACCAGGTCGTCGGTGGCGCCTCGATCGGCAAGCAGCAGCTGCAGCTGGAAAAGGGCACCGACATTCTCGTCGCCACCCCTGGCCGCCTGCTCGACCTGATCGCCCGCAATGCGATCTCGCTGCGCGCCGTCACGTTCCTGGTCCTCGACGAAGCCGACCAGATGCTGGACCTCGGCTTCATCCACGACCTGCGCAAGATCTCCAAGATGGTTCCGGCCAAGCGCCAGACCCTGCTGTTTTCGGCAACCATGCCGAGCTC
The DNA here is from genome assembly GCF_918741265.1 of Rhizobium sp. CECT 9324. Classification (NCBI taxonomy): domain Bacteria; kingdom Pseudomonadati; phylum Pseudomonadota; class Alphaproteobacteria; order Hyphomicrobiales; family Rhizobiaceae; genus Rhizobium; species Rhizobium sp. CECT 9324. The sequence goes on from NZ_CAKKMZ010000001.1 coordinate 3,302,706, forward strand.
GATCGCCGACCTTGCCGCGACCTTCCTCAACAACCCCGTCAAGGTTGCCGTCACGGCGCCTGGCAAGGCCGCCGACAAGGTTGAGCAGCATGTGCACTTCGTCGCCGGCCAGAACGCCAAGACCGAAATGCTCAAGAAGATCCTCGTCGACAATCCGGACGGTCGCTCCATCGTCTTCCTGCGCACCAAGCATGGCGCCGAAAAGCTGATGAAGCACCTCGAAGTCAACGGCTTCTCGGTTGCCTCTATCCATGGCAACAAGAGCCAGGGCCAGCGCGAGCGCGCCCTCAAGGGCTTCCGTGACGGCGAAATCCGCACGCTGATCGCCACCGACGTTGCCGCCCGCGGCATCGACATCCCGGCCGTCAGCCACGTCTTCAACTATGATCTGCCGGAAGTACCGGACGCTTACGTCCACCGCATCGGTCGTACCGCCCGCGCGGGTCGCGACGGCATCGCCATCGCATTCTGCGCACCGGATGAAGGTCGCCTTCTGCGCGACATCGAGCGTCTGATGGGCATCGACATTCCGGTTGCCAGCGGCGAAGCCCCGTCGAACCTCAGCCGTCCTGCCCGTCCGCAGCGTCGTGCTGGCGGTGGTGGTGCACCCGGCGGCAACAACCGCAATCACCAGGCGCGCGGCAAGTCCGAAGGCGAAAACCGTGGCGGCCCCAAGTCCGACGGTCGTCCGGGCGCCAAGCGCGGCAATGGCGGCAATCGCAATGGCAGCGGCAAGAGCTACGGCCAGGGCAAGCCCCCGGCCCGTTCGGGCACGGCTCCGGGCGGACGTCGTCGCGAAGCCTGAGCTTCCAGCGGACTTACTCGTTGATGAACATGGCGCGGCTTCGGTCGCGCCATTTTTTATGGTCTTATATCAGGCTGGCGCCGTCTCTCCCTTGCGATTGGTAAGATAGACACCCATCACCACGATCACCGTGCCAATGACCATCGATAGCGTCAGCCGTTCCCCAAAGATCAGCGCTGCCTCAACGGCAGCAAGTGGCGGCACGAGATAGATCAGCGATGCCGCCTTCGACACGTCACCGCGCCGGATCAGGTAAAGCAGCAGCGCGATCGCGCCCATTGAAATGCCGAGCACCGACCAACCGAGCACGGCAAACAGCCCAAGGCCCCATTCGACATGCAGGTCCTCGAGCAGAAGCGCTGCCGGCACTGTGACCATCAGGGCGCCGACATATTGCAACGTGGCCACCGCGCGAAGGTCGCCTTCATGGAGATAGCGCTTCTGATAGATCGTGCCGGCGGTGACGCAGGCCATGGCCAGCACATTGACGACGACCGCACCGACGGGAATGGCCACGGCATCGAGCGTCAGCACGTTCGGCAGAACGGCAATCGCAATGCCGGCAAAGCCGAGAAGCAGGCCGAGACGCTGGCTGCCGGACAAGGCCTCACCGATCAGGTAGGCGGCCGCAATGCCGGTCATCAGCGGTTGAAGGCCGGCAATGATGCCTGACAGCGATGCCGGCACGCCTTGGCCGATCGCCCACCACACCATGCCGAGATAAAGCCCGTGCAGGAACATGCCTGACACCACCGCATGCACCTGCGCCGAGCGAGTGGCCGGCCAGCAGACACCGCTCACCCGGCAGACCAGGTAAAACAGGATCGCTGCCACGGCGTAGCGCAGAACCAGAAATGTCAGCGGATCGGCAAACAGGCTCGCATATTTGGCAGCCACCCAGCCGGTCGACCAGAGGAGCACAAAAAGCACAGGCGCAAGGCGGTGGAGGGTCATGCAGCAGACATCCTGAACGCTGGGGGCAACCGGGTGCCGATGACCCGACCCGGCTGCTTAGACGCCGATCGTCAACGCGTCAAAACAGTTTTGATGTAAGCTGCGATGAATTGTGCTGAAGCCTTCAGGAACGAAATATTTCCCACCAGCGTTCGACTGTTTTTTAGGCAAAAACCATCCCGCATCCACAGTTCAAAGCAGGGCATATACACATTTCTGCCGCCGCCCTGCCCAATCCGATCCGCGGCACGTACAAATTGCGCTCAAAAAATAGACTAATGCCGATTTTCTGCGCTTTTCCGACAAGTGGAAATTCTTTCGTCAGAATCCCGCACGCTGCTTGCATTGGTAAATGGTCTGTATTCAAATGGCAAAAAAAGGGGATGCGCCATTGGCATTTGATGAAATGATTAAAGCGGATAGCGATCCGCGGGTTCCCTACCAGAACTATCATGAATGGTATTCCAGCCAGGACCCGGCAAGGTTGCTGGCCAAGTCCAGAGACGCTGAAAACATCTTCCGCAAGACGGGCATCACCTTTGCCGTTTACGGCCATGAGGACTCTTCGGAAAAACTCATTCCCTTCGACATCATTCCGCGCATCATCTCCGGCCGCGAATGGCGCAAGCTGGCTCAGGGCATCGAACAGCGCGTGCTGGCGCTCAATGCATTCCTCGACGATATCTACCACAAGCAGGAAATCATTCGCGCTGGCCGCATCCCGCGCGAACTGATCGAGAAGAACGTCACTTTCCTGCCGGAAATGATCGGCTTCCGTCCGCCCGGCGGCGTCTATACCCATATTGTCGGCACCGACATCGTGCGCACCGGGGAAGACCAGTTCTTCGTGCTCGAGGATAATGCACGCACGCCCTCCGGTGTCAGCTACATGCTGGAAAACCGGGAAACCATGATGCAGATGTTCCCCGAACTGTTCCAGCTCAACAAGGTGCAGCGGGTCGAGGACTATCCGCATCTGCTGCGCCAGTCGCTGTCCTCGCTTGCCCCTCCCGGCTGCAGGGGCAAACCGCGTGTGGCCGTGCTCACCCCCGGCATCTACAATTCCGCCTATTACGAACACTCCTTCCTCGCCGACATGATGGGCGTGGAACTGGTCGAAGGCTCGGACCTTCGCGTCATCGACGGCAAGGTCAAGATGCGCACGACTCGCGGCTACGAGGCGATCGACGTGCTCTATCGCCGCGTCGATGACGACTACCTCGATCCGCTGACCTTCCGGCAGGATTCGGCGCTGGGCATCCCCGGCATCATGGATGTCTACCGTGCCGGTAACATCACCATTGCCAATGCGCCGGGTACCGGCATTTGCGACGACAAGGCGATCTATTCCTACATGCCGGAAATCGTCGAATTCTACACCGGCCGCAAGGCGCTGCTGGAAAACGTGCCGACCTGGCGCTGTTCGGAGGCCGACAGCCTGAAATATGTGCTGGAGCATCTGGAAGAGCTGGTGGTCAAGGAGGTCCATGGCTCGGGCGGCTACGGCATGCTGGTCGGCCCGACCGCGTCCAAGAAGGAACGTGCGACCTTCGCCGAGAAACTGAAAGCCCGCCCGAACAACTATATCGCCCAGCCGACATTGTCGCTGTCGACGGTGCCGATCCTCGTCAACAAGGGGATTGCGCCGCGCCATGTCGACCTTCGTCCCTATGTCCTCGTGTCCGACAAGGTGCAGATCATTCCCGGCGGCTTGACCCGCGTGGCCCTCAAGCAGGGGTCGCTCGTGGTCAATTCCAGCCAGGGCGGCGGCACCAAGGATACATGGGTATTGGAGGACTGACATGGTCATGCTCGGAAGAACTGCCAACGGACTCTTCTGGATGTTCCGTTACATTGAGCGGGCCGAAAACATTGCCCGTATCGTTGATGCCGGCCTCAGGATGTCGCTGACCCGCTCCGGCGCCAGCGACGACGACTGGGGCGCTGTCCTGCTCAGCGCCGATGTCCGCGACATATTCGGCAAGCATCATGACAAGGTCACGGCCTCGGACGCAATCGACTTTCTGCTGCGCGATCTGTCGAACCCTTCGAGCGTGATGTCGTCGATCGATGCCGCCCGCAACAACGCCCGCATGGTGCGCACAGCGCTGACCCGCGAAACGTGGGAAGCGATGAACGAATGCTGGATCGAGATGAAGCAGATGCTTGCCCGCAAGCTCAAGTCGGCCGACCTGCCGGAAGTGATCGACACGGTGAAGCGCCGCGCCGGCCTGATTCGTGGCGCCTTCCACGGATCGATGTTGCGCAACGAAATCTACAATTTCGCCCGGATCGGCACCTTCATCGAGCGCGCTGACAATACCAGCCGCATCCTTGACGTGAAATATTACGTGCTCCTGCCGGCCATCACCCATGTCGGGTCCTCGCTCGACAACATGCAGTGGGAATCGATTCTGCGCTCGGTCTCGGCGCATCGCTCCTATCGCTGGGTCTATGACGGAGAATACAAGGCGAGCAACATCGCCGACTTCCTCATCCTCAACGGCCAGATGCCCCGTTCGCTTGCCTATTGCTACGACAAGATCGTCAGCAATCTCGGCTATATAGGCCAGGATTACGGTGAGCGGCTGGCCGCCCACGAGACCGCCGAACGGGTGCGCTCGACATTGCAGAAGACGTCGATCGGGACGATCATGGATCAGGGCCTGCACGAATTCCTCGACAATTTCATTTCCCACAACAACCAGTTGGGTCAGGAAATTACCGAGGGCTACCGCTTTTACAGCTGACGGATCAGGACAAGAAGCATGCGCTTGCGGATCACCCACACCACAGTCTACCGCTATGACGATCCGGTGCAGTACTCGCTGCAAAGGTTGCGGCTGTCGCCGATCAATGGCCCCGGCCAGACCGTGCTGTCGTGGAACATCAAGGTCGACGGCGCAACGGTCGAAGCCGGGTTTAACGATCAGTTCGGCAATCACACCCATCTCGTCTCCACCGAGGGTGACAGCAAGACGGTGCATATCATCGCCTGCGGCGAGGTCGAGACCGAAGACCGCGCCGGCGTCTATGGGCCGCATCAAGGGTACTGCCCGCTGTGGCTCTATCTGCGCGAGACGCCGCTCACCAAACCCGGAAAGCTCACTCGCGAACTGGTCAAGAGTCTGGTCGGCGATACCGAGCTGTCCAAGATGCATGACCTGATGGGCAAGCTGAGCAAAGCAGTTGTCTATGAGACAGGCTCGACCGGCACGGAGACCACCGCCGAACAGGCTCTCGAGGCTGGACACGGCGTATGCCAGGACCACGCACATGTATTGATCACGGCGGCCCGCCTGATGAACCTGCCGGCACGCTATGTTTCCGGCTACCTGATGATGGAGGGTATCACCGATCAGACGGCAACCCATGCCTGGGCTGAAGCCCATCTCCCAGGACTGGGCTGGGTCGGCTTCGATGCGGCCAACGATGTCTGCCCGGACGAGCGCTATGTGCGGATTGCAACCGGGCTGTGCTACGCCGACGCCGCCCCCGTCTCGGGCATGCGCATCGGGCTGGCCGGCGAGGATCTCAACGTGAAAGTGGTTGTCGAAGCCAGGGAACAGAGCCAGAGCCAGTCACAGAACTGAACCGCCGGGAAATTCCGGGGGCCGCAAGCCTTGCTCCATTTGGCCATGGTTGAATGTCGCCGGAAAGGGCGGAACTGGGGCTCCGCAGGGCTAGAGCGCGCATGCTGTTTGGTAAATCGCTGTTCCAGTCGGTGGTCGATCGGCTGGCCGATGAAGCGCAAGACGCGGTCATCCCGCCGGAGCCAAGCTTCCGCGTCAACGGTTTGTCGGCGGGCTTCGCCACGGAAAAGATAGAAGTCTCCCCCGTCAATGCCGACTTTCGCCAGGACGCCTATCTTTTCCTGATGTCGCAAGACGCGCCGGTTGAAACAAAAGCACCGGTCAAGCCGCCGCATCTTGAGCGCCTCGCTGTCGAGGAAGTCGCCGAAGATCTGGGTCTCCAGGACAGCGATCCCCGCGAAACGCTGCAGGAAAGACGTCGGCTTTTTGCCAAGAACAATCATCCCGATACCGTGCATCCCGATTTCCGCGAACCGGCCAATACACGGATGAAGATCGCCAACCTGTTGATCGATGAAGCCATGCGGCGGCTGGATGCCGCCCCCTGACTGACCAGACGGTCGGCTTTCTCAGTCGTAAAGGCGCTTCAACAGGCTGATCATCGAATCGCGCTCGGCGACGCCGCCAAGCTGGGCCAGAACCCATTCCTCGTGCCCTTGCCAGATCGGCATCAGCTCCTGGAGATAGGCCTCCCCGGCCGGGGTCATGTAGAGCGACTGTACGCGCCGATCGGTTTCCGACTTCCGCCGCTCGACGAACCCCTTGTTTTCCAGGCCGTCGACAATCGCGACAAAATTCGCCCGCTGGATGCCCAGCGCTTCGGCGACTTCGCTCTGTTTGGATCCCTGGTTCCGCTTCAGAAGCAGCAGGACGGCAAAATCCGTCGGCCGCAGACCCTTGGATGAAAAAGCTTCGTTGAAATGCTGGAACACTGCAAGCTGCGCCCGTCTCAGGCTATAACCGACAGCATCCTCCATCATCGAAAAATCGAGCCCATTCTCGTTGGGCACCAGATCATCAGTCATCGTGTCCGGCATTTTGACGCCATGCTATGCAATTCCCTCTGCCCTCAGCCAGGCCCGTTGATCGGGCCTTTTTCAGAAGTCGCGCGATCTTAACGGTTTAGACCCAAGCCACAAGTCTCAGCCGCGCCGCTGGTTCCGCTTTTGACCTGTTTTAAGTCATCTCTGCACGCAAAATCGAAGGCATTGTGACATAGGCAGCCTTCCCGGTCACAAAACCCGCAAGTCGACACCGGAACGATGATCGGCGAGAAGATGCCGAGCCTCGCTTTTTGCGATTGAAGCCGGCCACCGACTGCGCTATGACCGCTTCACAGCATCAGGCGAGTCAGTTATTTACCGCCTTGAAAGCACCCGTAGCTCAGCTGGATAGAGTGTTGGATTCCGATTCCAAAGGTCACAGGTTCGAATCCTGTCGGGTGCGCCACAGCTTTACAAATCAACGCATTGAAAATAAACAAAATAGATATCGTGCAATCGCGCGGAATATAATTCTGCTCATGACTATCGATAGTGTCGTGCCGAATCCGCTCGATCGAATCAGGCTTATAGGTCTCGCTCTCGTAGGCGGCTCCCATTCACCGCTGAACGTCAGCGACACCACGATCGACGCCTTGGAGGCCGTCTACCAATTGCCAAACGCAGCAATCCTCGGCTCCAGTCCCCAGCACGCATAAGTGGGATACAGGATCTCAGGCAGGAAAGGCCCCGCTGGGACAGCAAAGACTTTATGCCGCAAGGCGCTTCAACGGACCGCCGCACAGCTCTGCCCTCAAACGTAAAACGCCGCCGCTTTGGGTAAAGCGGCGGCGTTTTACGTTTCGTCAGTTCTATTCGGCGCGGTTTTAGCCGCGCCGGTTAGGATCAGAGATCCTGGTAGGCCGAGATGATCGCGGCAATCTGATCATCGTTGAAGGCCTGGATCTGCGTGGTGGTGAAGGCCTGCAGCTGATCGCTGGCGAGGCTGTCGATGTCGTCGGTCGACAGACCGGCCAGAGCCTTGACGTTGATGGCAGCGATCTCGTCTGTCGAGAAGGTTGCGATCTCGTCAGTCGACAGGGCCGAGATGGCGGCCGAGCCGAGCGCTGCGATCTGCGTCGAGTTCAGAGCGGCGACCTGATCCGAGTCCAGGGCTTCGACCTGAGCGGAAGACAGGGCACCGACAGTCTTGGTGCCAAGCGAACCGATCTGGTCCGTTGTCAGGGCCGCAACCGTATCGGTGGTCAGGCCGGCGATCTGTGTCGTGCTCAGGGCGCCGATCTGGCCAGAGGTCAGGACGGCAACCTGATCGGTCGAGAGCGCGCTGATCTGGCTGGAGCTCAGGGCAACGACCTGGGTCGTTGTCAGGGCGACAACCTGGTCCGTATCGAGGGCGGCAACCAGATCGGTCGACAGACCCGCCAGAGCCTTGACGTTGATCGCTGCGATCTCGTCCGTGGCAAAGAGCGCGATGTCATCCGTGCTGAGTGCGCCGATGGCAACCGAACCGAGCGCCGCGATCTGGGTCGATGTCAGAGCCGCAACCTGGTCGGTGCTGAGTGCATCCACCTGGGTCGAGGTCAGGGCACCGGCCGTCTTGGAGGTCAGTGACACGACCTGGTCAGTGGTCAGCGCCGCAACCTGGTCGGTCGAGAGACCGGCAACCTGCGAAGTGCTGAGCGCGCCGATCTGGGCCGAGGTCAAGGCGACGACCTGATCGGTGGTCAGCGCACCGAGCTGAGTGGAGCTCAGTCCGAGGACCTGTGCCGTTGTCAGGGCTGCGACCTGGTCGGTTTCGAGGATTGCCACCGCGTCGGTCGAGAGACCCGACAGAGCCTTGACATTGATCGCTGCGATCTCGGCTGTCGAGAAGGTGACGATGTCGTCGGTCGCCAGGGCCGCCAGGTCTTCCGATCCGAATGCTGCTATCTGCGTGGCGGACAGTGCCTCGACCTGCTCGGAGCTCATCGCTTCAAGCTGGTCCGAAGTCAGGGCACCAACCGCCTTGGCTGTCAGCTGCGTGACCTGATCGGTGGTCAGAGCCGCGACATTGTCGGTCGAGAGACCGGCAACCTGCGTCGAGCTGAGAGCGGCGATCTGGCCCGAGGTCAGGACAACGACCTGGTCGGTGGTCAGCGCACCGATCTGGCCTGTGCTCAGGGCAACGACCTGGGCCGTGGTCAGAGCGGCAACCTGGTCGGTTTCGAGTACAGCGACGGCATCCGTGGAGAGGGAAGCCAGAGCCTTGACGTTGATGGCAGCAACTTCAGCGGCCTCGAAGAGGACGATGTCGTCGGAGCTCAGGACACTGATGGCAGCCGAGCCGAGCGCACCGATCTGGGTCGATGTCAGGGCCTGGATCTGGTCAGATGTCAGGGCATCGACTTGGCTCGAGGTCAGGGCGGCGGCCGTCTTCGAGGTCAGGGCGACAACCTGATCCGTTGTGAAGGCGGCAACCTGGTCGGTCGAGAGACCAGCAACCTGGGTCGAGCTCAGCGCAGCGATCTGACCCGAAGTCAGAACGACAACCTGGTCGGTGGTCAGGGCCTGGATCTGGGTCGACTTCAAGGCTGCTACCTGGGCCGTGGTCATGGCCGCAACCTGGTCGGTTTCGAGCACTGCAACCGCATCGGTGGTCAGACCCGCCAGGGCCTTGACGCTGATGGCAGCAACTTCAGCGGCCTCGAAGAGGACGATGTCGTCGGAGCTCAGGGCACCGATTGCTGCCGAGCCGAGAGCACCGATCTGCGTGGATGTCAGCGCGGTAATCTGGTCGGACGTCAGGGCATCGATCTGCGACGAGGTCAGGGCTGCAGCGGTCTTGGAGGTCAGGGCGACAACCTGGTCCGTTGTGAAGGCGGCAACCTGGTCGGTCGAGAGACCGGCAACCTGTGTCGAGCTCAGGGCTGCAATCTGGCCGGTGGTCAGAACGACGACCTGGTCGGTGGTCAGAGCCTGGATCTGGCTGGACTTGAGCACGGCGACCTGGGCGGTCGTCAGCGCTGCAACCTGATCCGTTTCGAGGATCGCAACAGCATCGGTCGTCAGACCGGTCAGCGCCTTGACGCTGATAGCTGCGATCTCGTCGGTCGAGAAGGTGGCAATCTCGTCGGTGGACAGTACGGCCAGATCTTCAGAGCCGAGGGCAGCGATCTGAGCCGACGACAGGGCTTCGACCTGTTCGGAGCTGAGGGCTGCGATCTGGTCGGTGGACAAGGCAGCCACGGTCTTCGACGTCAGCTGGCTGATCTGGTCGGTGGTCAGAACTGCAACATTGTCGGTCGTAAGGCCGGCAACCTGCGTTGCGCTCAGCGCAGCGATCTGGCCCGAGGTCAGCACCACGACCTGGTCGGTCGTCAGCGCGCCGATCTGGGTCGACTTCAGGGCGGCAACCTGACCCGTCGTCAGCGCAGCAACCTGGTCGGTTTCGAGCACTGCAACCGCATCGGTGGTCAGACCCGCCAGAGCCTTGACGCTGATGGCAGCAACTTCAGCGGCCTCGAAGAGGACGATGTCATCGGAGCTCAGGGCGCCGATTGCTGCCGAGCCGAGAGCACCGATCTGCGTGGATGTCAGCGCAGTAATCTGGTCGGACGTCAGGGCATCGATTTGGCCCGAGGTCAGGGCCGCAGCGGTCTTGGAGGTCAGGGCGACAACCTGGTCTGTCGAGAGAGCTGCAACCTGGTCGGTCGAAAGGCCGGCAACCTGTGTCGAGCTCAGGGCTGCGATCTGACCCGAGGTCAGAACGACGACCTGATCGGTGGTCAGGGCCTGGATCTGGGTGGACTTCAATCCGGCGACCTGCGCAGTGGTCAGCGCTGCAACCTGATCGGTTTCGAGGATTGCGACGGCATCGGTGGAGAGACCGGTCAGCGCCTTGACGCTGATGGCTGCGATTTCTGCGGTCGAGAAGGTGACGATGTCATCGGTTGAAAGGGCCGCGAGGTCCTCGGAGCCGAAGGCGGCGATCTGGGCCGAAGACAGCGCCTCGACCTGTTCGGAGCTCATCGCCTGCAACTGGGCAGATGTCAGGGCGCCGACGGCCTTGGATGTCAGCTGGGTTACCTGGTCGGTGGTCAGAACAGCGACATTGTCGGTCGAAAGGCTGGCCACCTGCGTGGAGCTCAGGGCCGCGACCTGTGCCGAGGTCAGGACGACGGTCTGGTCGGTGGTCAGGGCGCCGATCTGGGCGCTCTTCAGGGCAGCGACCTGGGTGGTCGTCAAAGCAGCGACCTGATCGGTTTCGAGGATGGCAACGGCGTCCGTGGACAGTCCGGCCAGGGCCTTGACGCTGATCGCAGCGATTTCGTTGGTTTCGAACAGAGCGACGTCGTCGGTGCTCAGGGCGCCGATGGCTGCGGAACCGAAGGCGGCGATCTGGGTCGACGTAAGAGCGGCAACCTGGTCGGTGCTGAGCGCGTCAACCTGCGTCGAGGTCAGTGCGGCGACAGTCTTCGACGTCAGGGCAACAACCTGGTCGGTGCTGAGGGCTGCAACCTGGTCGGTCGAAAGACCGGCAACCTGCGTGGTGCTCAAGGCGGCGATCTGGCCGGAGGTCAGGACCACGACCTGGTCGGTCGTCAAAGCCTGGATCTGGGTGGACTTCAGGGCGGCAACCTGGGTGGACTTCAGGGCTGCGACCTGATCGGTGGACAGGATCGCAACATTGTCGGTCGACAGGCCGGTCAGTGCCTTGACGCTGATGGCAGCCACTTCAGCGGTGCTGAACAGTTCGATATCGTCGGTGCCGAGAGCGCTGACGGCAGCGGAGCCGAGCGCGCCGATCTGTGCCGACGTCAGTGCAGCCGTCTGGTCGGTGCTCAGAGCCGTAACCTGAGCCGAGGTCAGGGCGCCTGCGGCCTTGGTGCTCAGGGCGGCAACCTGGTCTGTGGTCAGGGCAGCAACCTGGGTGGTGGAAAGGCCTGCGATCTGGCTCGTGCTCATCGCACCGATCTGACCGGAGGACAGAATGGCGACCTGATCGGTCGTCAGGGCAGTGATCTGGGCAGACTTCAGGGCTGCAACCTGGGTTGACTTGAGGGCTGCAACCTGGTCGGTGGAAAGGATGGCGACGTTGTCGGTCGAGAGACCGGCGATGCCCTTGACGCTGATGGCGGCAACTTCAGCCGTTGTGAACGACGCGATATCGTCCGTGGACAGGACGGCGATGGCTGCCGAGCTGAAGGCGCCGATCTGCGTGGATGTGAGCGCAGCAACCTGGTCGGAAGTCAGGCCGTCGACCTGTGCGGTGCTGAGCGCTGCGATCTGGGTGGTTGCGAGACCGGTGATCGTGGAGGACTCGAGGACGGCAATCTGGTCCAGGCTCAGGCCGACAATGGAGGCGGCAGACACTGCGCCAAGCTGGGCTGTGGTGAAGACCGCGATATCGTCGGTTTCAAGTGCATGAATCTGGGAAGACGAAAGCGCCTTGACCTGCGCTGTGGACAGCGCAGCCACATCGTCCGTGGTCAACGATGCAATGGTGGTGGTGGAGAGATTGCGTATTTGGCTGGTTGTCAGTGAAGAAACGATCGAAGTCATGGACGCGCCCCTGTGGTGTTGACCGATTGCCCTCAAGGTGGACGCCACGATTGGCCTCGACCTTCGGTATCCTTTCGGACGGATAGATATGGAAGTGGGACATGGCTCTCAGGAGCCAGTGCGTTGGAAGGGCATCATGCATCGAGAGCGTAAAGCTGCTCTGATTTCCCACGCCTGCGGGCGCAATGGTCTTGCCGCAGTAAGACTATTCCTTCGAAAATTGCTTCGAACCGGCCCGTGAGTCGCATTCTTAGACAAAATTCTTGGCAAAGATCTACCCGTCAGATTCTAATTTTGTGTTAACGCGCTGTAGAACCATCCCTTGAATCAGCCCTCAAAGGACGGCCTACACATGATCTGAACAGTACATCCAGAAAAAGTACAATTGAGCGCCCTGGTGAAACACAGCACTATTGCAAAATCCACACACATTTTCGTCACTTGATACAGTACAATTAAGATTTATGTTGCGCGCACGGAAGGAAATATCGCCTAGTCTTAATAAAAATCCCATTTACATGTAAAATAAATCAAATATCTCTAGCGTAGCGTGCATTTATTTCTGTAGCGGTTGAGCGAATAGACGTATCGACCCGCGAACATATGCCGGCCGGTCACCGCTAACTCATGTTTATGGATTGGTGGGTGGTGACACTACTGTACACCTGCCGACCCAGCGGGCGCGCAGCAAAGCCACTGAGGGCGACGCAAGGCCACAAGCCCAAAGCAAGCTAGCACAGCTAAAGCACTCCGACGCTTCAGCGCGTGGTTTCAATTCAAGCCGTTAGGCCTTCAGTTCTTGGGATATACATGGTCATGGACAACGCATTAGCCTCAGACCGCAATTTGCAACTCGCTGTTTTCGTGGAACGGGCGCGTAATCAGAAGCTGCCCCTGAACGAACTGTTTCAGCAGGCGGAGAATATGAATGCCGCCGGACAGAGCGCACAGACCGCGGACCTGTACAAGGCCTGGATTGCTTACAATGACAGCAACCCGCTTCTGCACCTCGTCTATTTCAACTATTCCGTAACGCTGCGACAACTGGGCGACATTCCGGGCTCGATCAATGCCCTGAATGCCTGCCTCAAGCTGGAGCCGCGCTTCGGCCATGCGAACATCAATCTCGGCCGCGCCTACGAAGACGCCGGCCTCAATGCCCAGGCAATTCAGCAATGGCGCTCGTTCATCGAAGCGACGGCTGAGCTGACACCGGAACGCATGAGCCATCGGCTGATGACCCTTCAGCATATCGGTCGCGTCATGGAAGGTGCGGGCTTGCAGGAGGAGGCCGAAACGGCCCTGTGGCAAGCAATCGAAATGCGCCCCGACAAACCGGAAGCCGGTCAGCATTGGCTGTCCTTGCGCCAGCACCAGTGCAAATGGCCGATCGTCGTTCCCTCTGAGCATGTGACAAAGCGGCAGTTGCTGGATGCCATGTCGCCCCTGCCACTGGGCTGCTATGCCGACGACCCGCTGTTCCAGCTCGCCAAGGCCTATCGCTATCTCAAGACCCTTGTCGGCCGTCCGGACCTGACCGGCTTCACGCCGAAGCAGCCGAAGCAGAAAACCGGCAGTGGCCAGCGCCTGCGCATCGGCTATGTCTCGTCCGACCTGCGCGACCACGCCGTCGGCTTCGCCTTGAGCGAGGTTCTCGAACTGCACGACAAGAGCCGCGTTGAGATTTTTGCCTACTATTGCGGCGAGGCGCGCACCAATGACGGCACCCAGGAGCGCATGAAGAAAGTCGTCGACACCTGGCGCGACATCTCGACCATCGACGACGCGCAGGCGGCCCGCCTGATCGCCTCCGACGAGATCGACATCCTGCTCGACGTCAACGGTTTCACCAAACATGCCCGCACGAGGATCTTCGCCTACCGTCCGGCACCGGTCATCGCCGCCTTCTGCGGCTATCCCGGCTCGATGGCGAGCCCCTTCCACCAGTATCTGATCGCCGACGATTATATCGTGCCGCCGGAAAACGAGCTCTACTACACCGAAAAGGTCCTGCGCATTCCCTGCAACCAGCCGGTCGACCGCAAGCGCCTGATCGCCGAGAAGCCGACCCGCGCCCAGGCTGGGTTACCGGAAGACGCGTTTGTCTTCGCCTGCTTCAACGGCATGCAGAAGATCACGGCCAGCGGCTTTGCCCGCTGGATGAAGATCCTGTCGGCCACCCCGGGAAGCGTGCTCTGGCTTTTGACCGGATCGGATGCCGTCAACCAGCGCCTGCGCCAGTCCGCCACCGCCTGCGGCGTCGCAGCCGATCGCATCATCTTTGCACCCAAGGCCCCCAATGCCCAGCACCTCGCCCGTATCGGCGTGGCCGACCTCTTCCTCGACACCTTCCCCTACGGCGCCCATTCGACGGCATCCGACGCGATCACCATGGGCCTGCCGGTGCTGACATTGCCCGGCAAGAGCTTTGCCTCGCGCTTCTGCGCCAGCATCGTCTCGGCTGCCGGCATTCCGGAACTGATCTGCTCGACGCCGGACGACTACGTCAACAAGGCCGTCGCCTATGCCCGTGATCCTGCAAGCCTGGCAGCCGTGCGGGCTTCCCTGCAGAGCCAGCGCGAGACCAGCGCCTTGCGTGACATGCCGGCCATGGTTCGGCGCCTGGAAGAACTGTGCTGGCAGATGCAGGGCGAATGCGAGCGTGGCGAAATACCGACGCCGGACATGCGCAATCTCGACGTCTACTACGAGGTCGGTGCGGAGATCGTGGCCGAACACATCGAGTTCGAGGACGACAAGTCATACCGTCAGCGCTATCTCGACAAGCTGGAAAAATGGAACAGCTACGAACCGCTGCGCCCGGATGCGCGCCTTTGGGCGGACGCCAAGGTCTGACAACCGGACGCGAACCCTGGGCGGCACAACGCGCTCAGGGTTCGCCTCGTGCCACAATCCGTCCAGCGCAAAAAGACCCGCTGGCCAAGAGACGAAACAGGACGTGTTTGGAATGCCCGCAAACGGAAAAATTGCTATCGTCGGCGCCGGACTTTCGGGAGCCGTCATCGGGCGTGAACTTGCCCTCGCCGGCTATCAGGTCGAGATCTTCGACGCCCGCAGTCACATTGCCGGAAACTGCCACACAGAACGCGACGCCGATACCGGCGTCATGGTCCATCTGTACGGACCCCATATCTTCCACACGGATGACGCCGAAGTCTGGGACTATGTCAACGGTTTCCAGACCTTCCTGCCCTACAAGAACCGCGTCAAGACGACGAGCCAGGATCAGGTCTATTCACTGCCGGTCAATCTTCACACCATCAACCAGTTCTTCGGCAAGACCTTCAGGCCGGACGAGGCCCGTGCCTTCATTGAGGAGCAGGCAGACAAATCGATCGAAGACCCGCAGACCTTCGAGGATCAGGCACTGCGGTTTGTCGGCCGGGATCTCTACGAGGCCTTCTTCAAGGGCTACACGGAAAAGCAGTGGGGCTGCTCGCCGACAGACTTGCCGGCCTCGATCCTGAAGCGGCTGCCGGTCCGATTCAACTATGATGACAATTACTTTTTCCATAAGTTCCAGGGCATGCCGGAAAACGGCTATACCGACATGATCGCAGGCATCCTTGATCACGCCAATATATCGGTGAAGCTCGAGACGCGGTTCGATCGCGCCCAGAACGCGGATTATGCTCACGTGTTCTATTCCGGCCCGCTCGATGGTTATTTCAACTTCGAACACGGTCGCCTCGGCTATCGTACGCTCGATTTTGAACGCTTTACCTATCAGGGCGACTATCAGGGCTGCGCGGTGATGAATTATGGCGATGCCTCGGTCCCTTATACCAGGATCACCGAGCACAAGCATTTTTCGCCTTGGGAAGAGCACGCAGGCTCGGTCTGCTACCGCGAGTTCGCGCGCGTCTGCGGGCCGGATGATATCCCCTATTACCCAATCCGCCTCGTCAAGGAGAAGGAGCAGTTGGCGGAATACGTCACGCGCGCCGGTCAGGAAACGTCGGTCACGTTTGTCGGACGGCTGGGCACCTACCGTTATCTCGACATGGACGTGACCATCCGCGAAGCGCTCGACACCGCCAGGCTCTACCTGTCGAAAACAGCCGAGAATGCCGCCATGCCGGCGTTCTTGCATTCACCGATCTGAGCAAGACACCGGTGCCCTGTGCCGGTATCGTGCCGGCACACAGAACATTGCAAGACTTGCAAGGACTCATCCCAAAGGTTGGACATGACTGAAAAGACAATCCTCGTGGTCGGTGGCGCCGGTTACATCGGCTCCCACACATGCCTGGCTCTGGCCAACAAGGGCTATCTGCCACTGGTCTACGACAACTTTTCCGGCGGCCATGAGGAGTTTGTCAAATGGGGACCGGCCGAACAGGGCGATATCCGCGACCGCGTCCGTCTGCGCGAGGTCCTGGCCAAGCACAAGCCGGTTGCCGCCCTGCATTTTGCCGGTCTGATCGAGGTCGGCCAGTCCTTCCAGGAACCGGAAGCCTTTTACGACGTCAATGTCGTCGGCTCGCTGACGCTGCTGCAGGCGCTGATGGAGGCGGATATCCGCTCTTTCGTGTTTTCCTCGACCTGCGCCACCTATGGTAGGCCGGAGCGCCTGCCGCTTGATGAAACCCATCCGCAGAACCCGATCAATCCGTATGGCCGCACCAAGCATATCGTTGAGCAGGCGCTGCGCGACTTCGACCTGTGCAATCGCATGCGGTCCGTGATGCTGCGCTATTTCAATGCCGCCGGTGCCGATTTCGAAGGCCGTATCGGCGAATGGCACACGCCGGAAACCCATGCCATTCCGCTGGCAATCGAAGTGGCGCTTGGCCGCCGTCCGCATTTCTCGATCTTCGGCGAGGATTACGATACACGCGACGGCAGCTGCATCCGCGACTATATCCACGTCAACGATCTGGCCGATGCCCATGTGCGCGCGGTGGAATACCTGCTGAACGGCGGCGAGACGGTCGACATCAATCTCGGCACCGGAACAGGCACCACGGTGAAGGAACTGATCAGTGCCATCGAAACCGTCTCAGGTCGACCGATGCCGGTGGTCAAGACCGAGCGTCGCGCCGGTGATCCGCCCACCCTCGTTGCCGGCAACGGCAAGGCGGAAAATGTCCTCGGCTGGAAGCCGAAGCACGACATCAACGACATCATCCGGTCCGCCTGGAACTGGCATTCGCGCTTCAACGGCTAGAACCGCTTTGGCCTTCCGACGCGACAATAGGCTGTTACTGCCAACCTATTGTTCTTTCACGCCGCTCCTCTAAATGTGTCAACGACCGAAGAGGAGCGTTTCACCGATGTATGTCATGCCGAATGCCGCTGGAAATGTCGCTGGAATAGCCTTCAATGCGTAGGGTGATCGCGCATGCGCGCGAGCGGATCGCCCAGGTCGAAGCGGTCGTTCTGCTCGTCTTCTGCCTTGCCACCGGCGCCGCCTTCGTCTTTTCAAGATTGATGAGCGAAATGCTCGAGGGCGAGACACGGTATATCGATGAAGCGGTGCTGCTATCATTGCGCGATGCGACGGATACCAGCCTGCCGGTTGGCCCCTATTGGCTGAGCAAGATCTTCTCCGACATCACCGTCTTGGGAGGAACCACTGTTCTGGCCCTGGTGACCGTCGCAACGGCCGTCTTCCTGTGCATCCGCCGCGAATGGGCGAGCGCTCTTTTTCTCGGCGCATCCGTCCTGGGTGGCTGGGCGATCAGCAGCGCTTTGAAGCTAGGCGTGGCCAGGCCGCGGCCCGATGTCGTCGCGCATCTGGTCGAAGTGCACGATTTCAGCTTTCCCAGCGGACATGCCATGCTGTCGGCAGCGACTTATCTCACCTTGGCGGCAATGCTGACCCGGGTCGAAAAGAGCCGCCAAGTCCGCATGTTCTTCATTGGTCTCGCCGTCTTCCTGATCGTGATCATCGGCATGAGCCGCATCTATCTCGGCGTACATTACCCGACCGACGTTCTGGCCGGCTGGTGCGCCGGATCGGCATGGGCCGGCTTCGTCTGGCTCTTCGCCAGACGTTATCTCAGACCGCAACGGGATCCGGGTCAAACGCTCGGCGAGTAACGCGTCAGCTTTTCAGGCCGGGCGCCTCGTGGCCGGTGCGGGCCACATATTCCGTATAACCGCCGCCATACTGGAACACGCCCTCCGGGGTGATCTCCAGAACCCGATTCGACAGTTCCGCGAGGAAGTGACGATCGTGGCTGACGAAGAGCATCGTGCCCTCATATTGCGACAATGCCTTGATCAGCATTTCCTTGGTGTCGAGATCCAGGTGGTTGGTCGGCTCGTCGAGCACCAGCAGGTTCGGCGGCTCAAACAGCATGATCGCCATGACAAGGCGTGCCTTTTCGCCACCCGACAGAACCCGGCAGCGTTTGTCGATATCGTCACCGGAAAAGCCGAAACAGCCGGCAAGCGCGCGAAGCGGCGCCTGCCCTGCCCGTGGGAACGTGCTTTCCAGCGTCTCGAAAATGGTCATCTCGCCATCGAGGATATCCATCGCATGCTGGGCGAAATAGCCCATCTTGACGCTGGCGCCGATCGCAACCGTGCCGCTGTCCGGCGTGCTGTCGCCGGCAACCAGTTTCAGCAATGTCGACTTGCCGGCGCCGTTGATCCCCATGATGCACCAGCGCTCGCGGCGCTTCACCATGAAATCGAAACCCTCATAGATGACCTTGTCGCCATACTTCTTGTGCACGTTCTTGACGTTGATCACGTCTTCGCCGGAGCGCGGTGCCGGCTGGAATTCGAAGGCGACGACCTGGCGGCGCTTCGGCGGTTCGACACGGTCGATCTTCTCCAGCTTCTTCACCCGGCTCTGCACCTGGGAAGCATGGCTGGCGCGCGCCTTGAAGCGCTCGATGAATTTGATTTCCTTGGCGAGCATCGCCTGCTGGCGCTCGAACTGCGCCTGCTGCTGCTTCTCGTTCTGCGCCCGCTGGCCCTCGTAGAATTCGTAGTCGCCGGAATAGCTGTTGAGCTGGCCGGCATCGATCTCGATGATCTTGGTGACGATGCGGTTCATGAACTCGCGGTCATGCGAGGTCATCAGCAATGCGCCCTCGTAGCCCTTCAGGAACTGCTCCAGCCAGATCAGGCTTTCGAGATCCAGATGGTTGGACGGTTCGTCGAGCAGCATCACGTCCGGGCGCATGAGCAGGATGCGGGCAAGCGCCACGCGCATCTTCCAGCCGCCCGACAGCGCGCCGACATCGCCGTCCATCATGGTTTCGCTGAAGCTCAGGCCCGCCAGCACTTCGCGGGCGCGGCCCTCCAGCGCATAGCCGTCCAGTTCCTCGTAGCGCGCCTGAACTTCACCGTAACGTTCGATGATCTGGTCCATCTCGTCCATGCGATCCGGATCGACCATGGCCGATTCCAGCTCGCGCAGCTCGGCGGCGACATCACTGACCGGACCCGCACCGTTCATCACTTCGGCAACAGCACTCAGGCCCGACATCTCGCCGACATCCTGGTTGAAATAACCGATGGTAATGCCCTTATCGACAGCGACCTGGCCCTCGTCAGGCGCATCCTGACCTGTGATCATCCGAAACAGCGAGGTTTTGCCCGAGCCGTTCGGCCCGACCAGACCGATCTTCTCCCCACGGTTCAGGGCGGCGGAAGTCTCGATGAAGAGGATCCGGTGGCTGAGCTGCTTGCTGATGTTTTCAATACGAATCATGATCTGGGGCCCGAAAAGTTGCGGCGCCCTTATGTCATGGCCAGCCGCTTCTGTCGCAGGTATTTTGCAGTGCACACCCGACAGTTACGACGCTTTCCACCGTCATGGTGAACGCCCGAGACCGAAACAGGCCGCCTGGAACGCCGACTGCATATTGACGCAGCAATCGCTTCGGCGTTGCCGACCGGTCGGGCGACCGGCTATGGAATGTGGGATGAGCGACAGGAATAGACCGTGAGCGAAGAAACCATAACCCTCTATGAGGCGATCGGCGGGGATGTAACTGTCAAGGCACTGTGCCGGCGTTTCTATGAACTGATGGACACGCTGCCGGAAGCCGCCCGTTGCCGGGCGGTGCACCCGCCGGATCTGTCGGGCAGCGAGGAGAAGTTCTACGACTACCTGACCGGTTATCTGGGTGGTCCGCCGATCTATATGGAAAAGCGCGGGCACCCGATGCTGCGCCGTCGTCACTTCGTCGCGGAAATCGGTCCTGTCGAGCGGGATGAATGGCTGCTCTGCTTCCGGCGCGCCATGGACGAGACGATCGCCAACGAAAAACTCCGCGACATCATCTGGGAGCCGGTCGTGCGGCTTGCCCATCACATGCAGAACAAGGAATAGCCATGTCGTTTGGTTCAACCGTCCAAAGGCTCCTGCCCGTGGCAGCCGGCCTGATCGGCGCAGCCGGCGTGGCACTGGCCGCTGCCGCCAGCCATGCCGGCGGAGAAGCGCTTCTGCGCCCCGCCTCGACCATATGCCTTGCACATGCGCCAGCGCTTCTGGCGCTCGCGGTCGCCGGTTCGTCCCTGCGAATGGGCAAGGTCTCAGGTATGTTGATGATGGCGGGAACGCTGCTGTTTGCCGGCGATCTGGCCTCACGCCAATTTACAGGTACGGGCCTGTTTCCCATGGCAGCGCCCACCGGCGGACTGACGCTGATCGGTGCCTGGCTGCTTCTGGCTATTGGAGCGGCGCTGCCTCTCCGCGCTGACTGAGGCGCCAGCGCGGAGAAGTCCTGTCAGCAGATTGCCCGGATCAATGGCAGGCTTCAGCCATCGGCGCCGTGGCGCCGGCGCCGGCGCCGGCCAGCACCATCGCATCCGCAAACATCAGCAGATTTCCGTGCGGGTCGCGGACATGAAACCGCACGTCGTGCAGTTGATCGGAAGGAAGAACGGCCTCGACACCGCGGTCCCGCAAGACGGTGTAGATTTCGCAGATGGCGTTCGAACGGAAGAAGACCGAACTGTTCTGGCATTGGAACGGATCGTCGCTCAGCCAGAAATGCAATTCCATTGGGCCTTTGCGGATCACGAGATAATCGTCGCAGTTGGCACCCACCTCTTCGAAGCCGAGATGCGTGACGTAAAAATCGCGTGTTTCTGAAAAATTCAAGGACGGTAAGATCGGGACAACATCAAAACTTTTGGTAGTCGCTTGATCTGGGCGGCTCATATGGGGTTTTCCCTCTAGGCCCGCGTCGTCACCATCGACGAAAGCCTACATCCCTTGACGTGCGGCGTTTCGCTGCCACTTGGGCGCGGGAAATTCGATTACAAGGGCGGTTGCCCCCGGTGACCTTGCGTACATGGGAGTTGTCTTGCGATTATGCAAGCCCGGCAAAGTGATGATTTCGCATTTCATCACTTCATTTTTTTGCGAGGCGTTTTTCAAGCCGACAACAAGCTCCGGTAACAGGCCATCGCCGCGTTGCTGGGCCATGCGATGAAAGGCGTTGATGCTGCCCTCGTTGGTCCCATCATTGCTCATGCTTCAGCATTCCTTTCGCTCATCGTCTGCAGGGCGCGCTCAAGGCTGGATTTCGAGCCATTGCGCAGCGGAATGAAGGTCTTGCCGAACTTCTTGCAACCGCTTTTGACGCGCAGACACGCGTCATGGCTGATACAGTCGATCGGGCAGAAGACGCAGTCGACAGAGGGCAGAACGGTATCGATCCGCGACACCGCCTCTCGCAATCCGCCATCGTGATGGATCAGTTCGGCACCGAAATTTGTGGCGATCTGCCGCAAGTGTGCGACCTGGCAATCCCGCCCGCCGACATAGAGAAAGCTCTTCACTTCGGGTTGCACGCGCGCTTTCGGCTTGCTGACTGCCTCAGTCGCTGGCTTCTTGCCGGCGTGTTTTTTCTTTTTCGCCATGTCGTCGCGTCTCCGCTCTGCAGACCCGAGTCGGCAAGACGCCGTCCTCATCCGGGAACATAGCCATACAAAACATGATAAAAAGAGTAAAGTATATAGTTGAGCATTACACTCATGTTTTGACATTTCCTCCAATTCGGCGAAACCACCAGCGGGTTCAGACAGATAATCCGTTTGGCTGACCTCCGACACCCCATATTTTTCAGGCTATTTTAGCAGATTTTCTGAATTTTTACCGTTTGATAAAACTTTGATCCTGCGTTACGCTTCCCTGCATCGCTTCGAACAAAAAATGAGGGAACTGCGATGCGAACACTGGAACCGGGCCTCAAGGCCGGGCGGCTCGACGCTGCCGAATATCAGCGAAATTTCTCCGATCTGCATCCGCCACTGGGCGATCATGAAGCCTTGGTTGCCTCCGACAGATGCTACTTCTGTTACGACGCGCCCTGCATGCAGGCCTGTCCCACCGCCATCGATATCCCGATGTTCATTCGGCAGATATCGACTGGCAATCCGCTTGGCTCCGCCAAGACCATATTCGACCAGAACATTTTGGGCGGCATGTGCGCCCGCGTCTGTCCGACAGAACAGCTTTGTGAAGAGGCCTGCGTCCGCAACACCGCCGAAGAGCGTCCCGTCGAAATCGGCCGCCTGCAGCGTTATGCAACCGATATCGCCATTGACCAGGGTCGCCAGTTCTACACGCCCTCCCCTTCAAGCGGCAGAACGGTCGCCGTCATCGGCGCAGGCCCGGCCGGCCTGTCTGCTGCCCATCGACTGGCCCTGCATGGCCATCTGGTCACGATCTACGAAGCCCGCGAAAAGGCAGGCGGCCTGAACGAATACGGCATCGCAGCCTACAAGACACCGAACGACTTCGCCCAGACGGAAGTCGACTACATTCTCGCACTCGGCAATATCGACATACGCAGCGGCCAGATGCTCGGACGTGACTTCACGCTTGCCGAACTCCAGGTGAAACACGACGCCGTTTTCATCGGCGCAGGTCTCGGCAACGTCAACACACTCAACATTCCCGGCGCCCAGATTGACGGTGTCATGGATGCCGTCGAGTTCATTGCACACCTTCGCCAGGCCGCCAGCAAGGCCAACGTGCCGGTCGGCCGCAATGTCGTCGTCATCGGCGGCGGCATGACTGCGATCGATGCCGCCGTTCAGGCCAAGCTGCTCGGCGCCGAAAACGTCACCATCTGCTATCGCCGCGGCAAGGGGCACATGAACGCCTCGACCTTCGAGCAGGATCTCGCAGCCTCCAAGGGCGTGCATATTCGCCACTGGCTGCAGCCCAAGGAAGTCTCGCATCAGGACGGCCATGTCGCAGCCATCACCTTCGAATATACCCAACTCGAAGACGGCATCATGAAGGGCACCGGCCAGCAGACCGCGATCGCCTCCGACCAGATCCTGGTGGCAATTGGCCAGAAACTCGACAGCTATGGCCTCGACGACCTGAAGCTCGACGGTGGCAAGATCGCCATCGATGACGACGGCCGCACCTCGGTTGCCGGCATCTGGGCCGGCGGCGACTGTGCCACCGGAGGTCAGGACCTGACGGTATCCGCCGTCGCCATGGGCCGTGACGCTGCCGAAAGCATCAACCGTTCTCTCGCCATGCAGATGGCGGGAGCCAGTGCTGTCGCTTGATCCCGTTTTGAGAGGACAAAACCATGGCTGATCTTCGCAACAACTTCGTCGGCATCAAATCGCCGAATCCGTTCTGGCTGGCGTCTGCGCCGCCGACCGACAAGGCATACAATGTCGAGCGCGCCTTTCGCGCCGGCTGGGGCGGCGTCGTCTGGAAGACGCTCGGCGAGGCAGGCCCGCCCGTCGTCAACGTCAACGGCCCGCGCTACGGCGCCATCTGGGGTGCCGACCGAAGGCTTCTCGGCCTCAACAACATCGAACTGATCACCGACCGCGACCTCTATATCAACCTTCGCGAAATGAAGGAGGTGAAGATGAAATGGCCGGATCGCGCCATCGTCGCCTCGATCATGGTGCCTTGCGAGGAAAATGCCTGGCGGTCGATCCTCCCGCTCGTCGAAGAGACCGGCGTGGATGGCATCGAGCTCAATTTCGGCTGTCCGCACGGCATGTCCGAACGCGGCATGGGTGCTGCCGTCGGCCAGGTGCCGGAATATATCGAGATGGTCGTTCGCTGGTGCAAGCAATATACCCGCATGCCCGTCATCACCAAGCTGACGCCCAACATCGCCGACATCCGCAAGCCCGCCCGCGCCGCAAAAGCTGGCGGCACCGACGCCGTGTCGCTGATCAACACGATCAACTCGATCGTCTCGGTCGATCTCGACAACTTTGCACCCAACCCGACGGTCGGCGGCAAGGGTACACACGGAGGTTATTGCGGCCCGGCCGTCAAGCCGATCGCGCTCAACATGGTGGCCGAAATCGCTCGCGATCCGGAAACCCATGGCCTGCCGATTTCCGGTATCGGCGGCGTCACCACCTGGCGGGATGCGGCGGAATTCATGGTGCTCGGCGCCGGCAATGTGCAGGTCTGCACCGCCGCCATGACCTACGGCTTCAAGATCGTCGAGGAAATGATCACGGGGCTGTCCGACTGGATGGACGCCAAGGGTCACCGCAATCTCGATGACATCTGCGGCCGCGCTGTCCCCAACGTCACCGACTGGCAGTATCTGAACCTCAACTACATCGCCAAGGCGCATATCGACCAGGATGCCTGCATCAAATGCGGCCGCTGCCACATCGCCTGTGAAGACACCTCGCACCAGGCGATCACCCAGTTCGTTGATGGCGTCAGGAAGTTCGAGGTGATGGAAGACGAATGCGTCGGCTGCAACCTCTGCGTCAATGTCTGTCCGGTCGAGAACTGCATTACCATGGTCGGCCTCGATGCGGGCGTGCTCGACCAGCGCACCGGCAAGCCGGTCGATCCGAACTACGCCAATTGGACGACCCATCCGAACAACCCGATGGCTAGGCAGGCTGCGGAATAGTGTGGAGCGGTATAGGCGGATCGAGCCAAAAGGCACGCTCCGCCTACACCTAATACGAGAATGTCACGCAACACACGACCCAAGATAATTAAGGTCGTTCGATTCAGCAAATTTCAAGGGTTTCGTGAAAATCTGCTCATTTAGCGGAGGCTTCTTCACAAGCGGAAGTTGCTTTCCCGCGTTACAATGAGGCAACCAATCATGGTGGAACAGATCAGGGAAAAGGGTTGGGGAGCAGTCAATGCTGCTTTTCAATACTATGTTCCCGCCATCATTGTGACCGTCTCCGTGGCAATCGCCATGGTCTATGCGGACGGTCAGAAAGATCGATTGCACCAGGAAAATATGCGCAACCGCGTGGCCGAGGAACTGGGATTGATCAGGGCCAGGCTGGAAGGCGGAATCAATGCAAATATACAGCTGGTTCAGGGCCTTATCGCGGTTGTTGAAACGGAACCTAAGATCGACCAGGCACGCTTTTCCGCGCTGGCTGTCCGCCTCTTCGACACAGAGCACCAGTTGCGCCACATTGCCTTGGCCCCCGATCTTGTCGTTCGATTTGCCTACCCCTTGAGCGGCAATGAAAAAGCCATTGGCTTCGACTACCGCCAAAGTGACACGCAAAGGGAAGTTGCCCTGCGGGTTCGCGACACGGGAACGATGGCGGTCACGGGTCCCGTTGATCTTGTTCAGGGCGGACATGGGCTCATCGTTCGTTATCCCGTCGTTGTCCAGAATGGCAAAGGTGCGCGTAGTTTCTGGGGGCTGATGGCGGCAGTCATCGATATCGACAAGCTCTATGATTATGGCGGATTGAATTCGGAGGGCCTCGGCATCGAAGTCGCAATCGTCAGCACACGCAGTGGCACCGTCAGCAAACCGTTCTTCGGCAGCGCCAACGTGTTTCAGGACACCCCGGTGCTGATGCCGATCAACTTCGGCAACGAGAGTTGGGAGATCGCCGCACGGCCGAAGGGTGGATGGGAACAGCGCGCCTCCGACGAATGGACATTCCGTGCGCTGATGGCGCTTTTGGGCGTAATGATTGTCGCGCCGGTTGCCTGGGTTGCGCGCCTGTTGCGCGAGCGGCAGGCCAATATCGCGGTGCTGCGGCAACGCGAGAGCGAACTGAACGCGATCTCACACCGGCTCGACCTCGCCTTGACCGCCTCCGGCATCGGCATCTGGAACGTGGATCTGGATACGGGCGAACTCACCTGGGACAATCGCGTCCGTCAACTCTATGGACTTGGCGAACAACCGGAAAGTTCGCTGGAGACCTGGCATGGACTGCTCCACCCCGACGATGTCGAACTCGCTGAGCGAAACTTCAAGAAAGCGGTGCTGCGCGACACGGACTATGTCGCAGAATTCAGGATCATGCGCCCCGACGGCGAAATTCGTCATATCCGCACCTTTGGCACGCATTATCGTGACCGTGGAAACCGCAGGAAGATGGTGGGCGTGAATTGGGATGTCACCACCGATATCCTTCTGCAGCAGGATTTACGCCAAGCACAGCGCCAGACCGAACAGCAGAATGAAGCGCTGGAAACCGCCCGCCGGCACATGGAGCACAATTCCCTGCATGACGCCCTGACCGGATTGCCCAATCGCCGCTATCTCGATCAGCATATCGCTGCAATCGACAAGATCGAACACGGCGACAATCGTCTGACGGTCCTGCATATGGACCTCGATCGTTTCAAGGATATCAACGATACGCTTGGCCATGGCGCTGGCGATGCCATGCTCCGCCATGTTGCCGAAAGCCTGCGCAACAATGTGCGCGACGGCGATTTTGTCGCCCGCATCGGCGGCGACGAATTTGTCATCGTGTGCTTCAGCCCGCTAGGCGAGGAGCAGTATCTGGACATGGGGCGGCGCCTGATCGATGCCATCAACACACCGATCACCTATGACGGACATGAGTGCCGGGTCGGCGCCTCGATCGGCGTTGCCACAAAGACCGACAGGAACTCGGTGGTCGCGCAACTGCTGGTCAATGCCGACATCGCCCTTTACGAAGCCAAGCGCCGTGGACGCAATCGCGTCGAACGCTTCAGCGATCAGTTGCGCGCCCAGACAGTCAATACCAAGAAGACGGCGGATGCCATTCTGCGATCGCTGGCCGCAGAGGAGTTTGTCCCCTATTTCCAGCCGCAGTTCGATGCCCACACGCTAGACATCAACGGTGTCGAGGCCTTGGCTCGCTGGCAACACCCGCAGCGCGGCATCCTCGCGCCGAGCGCCTTTCTCGATATTGCCGAGAGCCTCAACGTCGTCTCGCAGATCGACGCGACCATCCTCGATCAGGCCTTGTTTCAACTCACCCGCTGGCGCGCCAACGAGCTCGGCGTTGAGCGCGTCTCCGTCAACATTTCGGCACAGCGCCTGTTTGAAGACACCTTGCTCGAACGGCTCGACACACTCACGTTGGAGCCCGGCAGCCTGTCGTTTGAATTGCTGGAATCGATATCCTTCGACGACAAGGGTGACGCGATCGCCCAGAGCATCGAGCGCATCCGCGCCTATGGCATCGATATCGAAATCGATGATTTCGGCACCGGCTACGCGTCGATCTTGAGCCTGGTCAAGCTCTCCCCGAGCCGACTGAAGATTGACCGTCAGTTGACCGCTCCGATCGTTACCAATGTGGCCCAGCGCCGCCTGATCAGCTCGATCGTCGACATTGGCCGGTCCCTGGGCATCGGCATCGTGGCCGAAGGCGTCGAGACCATGGAGCATGCCGCGATCTTGCGCGATCTCGGCTGCCATACACTGCAAGGGTATGCGCTGGCCCGGCCGATGAATGCCGAAGCGTTCATCGATTTTGCCCGGAAACACAAAGGCGAACGCGAGAACCTTTGGCTCAGCCGCGCCTGATCAGCCGCCGATCAGGTTGAGGCTCTGCCCGGCTGCATAAGCCGCATAGGCAAGACCGCCAAAATAGACGAGCGTCAACAGCGTCAGCAGATAGCCGCCAGCGACCACCAATCCATCCCGCTGCGAAATGCCCGCCGACAAAAGCAGAATAGCAACACCCGGCAATGTGTTGGAAAACGGGATGAAGCTTAGCGGCATCATCAAAAGCACGCCGGCGCCTGTCAGCGTCAGCCCGTTCAGCCGGTTCATCACGACACCGGTGGTCAGCAGCGAGGCGCGCGGTCGAATGAACCGGTCCATGCGGCGCAAGACATTGACGCCGCGCTCCAGCACAGGCACGAGTTTGCGACTTTCCAACCGGCGGTCGACCAGCTTTTCCGGCAGCCACGGCAAGCGATTGAATGTGATGGCGATCCCGATCAGCACAATGCCGGCACCAAACACGGTCGAAACGCCCGGGATGGAGACCGGAAAGAGGAATGGCAGCGACAACAACCCGCAGAGCAGCAGAAGGCCGCTTTCACCCATTTCCGACAGAATCTCGCGCAAGGTCACATGCTCGCCGCGAATGGAATCGATCACTCCTTGCAGCACATCGCTGGTTTTGCGGTTGGTGTCGCTGAAGCCGATCGTCGTTGTCATGGCATCCACTTTCGATTAACTGGCGGGGCTTGGCGAGACTAAAGGAGCGTATGGCTCCGGTTAAACGCCCTGTCGCACATGAATGAGATTGACAGTCCGGTCAAGTCTTCGCCTACGGGACGAACGCGGCTGGACCGAGGCGAAAACGCTTTCGCCGAGCATGCCCGCAGGAATTGAAATGTCTGAAAACGCCGTCGAAAACGCCTCCCCGAACAAACATTCCATTCATGCCAAAGGTCGCGAAAAGCTGCTCGCCCATGCCGGAATGATGCTTTTTGCGGCTTTGATTGCCGGCTCCTTCTCCTTCGGCGGCATAGCGGCGCAATCCATGGATGCCGGCCCACTCACCCTTTGGCGCTACCTGCTCACCGTGATCGTCATGGGCATCATGGCCTTCGGCATCTTCAAGGCACCCTTCCAGTTTCCGAAGGAGCCCTGGCGTTTCGTCATTCTCGGTGGCCTGATCGCCATCTACATGCTGACCATGTTCACGGCCCTGGAATTCACCAGCCCGGTCCAGACCGGCGCCGTCTTTACGCTGATGCCACTGATCAGCGCCGGTTTCGCCCTGTTTCTCCTGCGCCAGCCGACAAGGCCGGGCGTGCTGGCCGCCCTGATCATCGCGGCACTCGGCGCAATCTGGGTCATCTTTCGCGCCGATGTCAGCGCCATGCTGGCATTTGACGTGGGGCGCGGCGAACTGATCTTTTTCGTCGGCGTCATCGGGCATGCCGCCTATGTGCCGCTGATCCGCAAATTCGGCCGCGGCGAACACCCGGTCGCCTTCGGTTTTTGGGTAACGGTCTTCACGGTTCCATGGCTTCTGCCGACCGGCGCCCTGCCGCTGATCAAGACGGACTTCTCCGCTCTGCCGTTGAGCGTATGGGCCACCGTTGCCTATCTATCGGTCGTCACCACCGCCTTCACCTTCATGCTGCTGCAATATGCATCGACGCGGCTGCCGGCGGCCAAAGTCCTTGGCTACGGCTATCTGACACCGACCGGCGTCATCGTTCTGGAAGGATTGATCGGCCATGGCTGGGCGAGCCCAGCCGTCTTCGCCGGCGCATTGGTAACGGCCGGCGGCCTCTTGGTAATGGGATTGCTGAAAGACTGATCAGGTCTTTTTGTCGCCGACGATGAGACCACTGACGAACAGCGTCTCCAGGAACTGCGCCGCCGCCTCGAAACGATCGACACCGTCGTGTCCGCGACCCAGCACCGCCTTCACCTGAACATCGAAATCAGCATAGTGTTGCGTGGTCGACCAGATCGAGAAGATCATGTGATAGGGATCGCAGTCTCGCACCTTGCCGGCCGTGATCCAGGCCCGGATTACCTCGGCCTTCTCATCGACGAGAGACTTGAGCGGCCCCTCCAGAACACCTTCGATATGCGGCGCGCCCTGCAGGATCTCGTTGGCGAACAATCGGCTTTCGCGGGGAAAATCGCGCGCCATTTCCAGCTTGCGGCGGATATATGAGCGGATCTCCTCCTCCGGATCGCCCTCCGCGTCAAAGGCCTGCAACGGCTCCAACCAGTTTTCCAGCACCCGATCGATCAACGCCCGATGCATCGTGTCCTTGGTGCGGAAATAGTAGAGCAGGTTCGGTTTCGACATGCCGGCAACTTCGGCGATCTGGTCGATCGTCGAGCCATGAAAGCCACGCTGGGAAAAGACTTCGAGCGCCGCCTCGAGGATAAGCTCCTCTTTCTCTTCCTGTATGCGCGTCCGCCTCTGGGTCTGTGCCGCTCTCGGTATCGCCATCTTTTAGGTGTTCCCGCCTAACATCTTGAAGTCATTCGACAATATTGACGCACATTTTCTGTGCAACTGCCCGGATTTTTGTCGCAAATTTTTCCGATTTTCGTCTTGAGTGCCGCGATGGAAGCTGTAATGTTTTACCAGTCGGTCAAATTATTGGACAGATTCCAAGTAAAGGCAACTGCTGATACGACAGCGTTAAAAACAAAGAACAATCGCAGTCGTTGACCGGGGGAACAATGAAGTCGGGCGTAAGATCCGGCTTCGCATAAACAGGTGAGGACTTAGATCATGACGGCTCAACCCGGCGCAAACCTGCGCGTCAACGGCGACCGCTTGTGGGACATGCTGATGGACATGGCGAAGATCGGCCCCGGCGTTGCCGGCGGCAATAACCGCCAGACGCTGACGGATGACGATGCCACCGGCCGCTCCCTGTTCCAGACATGGTGCGAAGCCGCCGGCCTTTCCATGGGCGTCGACAAGATGGGCACGATGTTCGCCACCCGCCCCGGCACCGATCCCGCTGCCCTGCCCGTTTATGTCGGCTCCCATCTCGACACCCAGCCGACCGGCGGCAAATATGATGGCGTTCTCGGCGTGCTGGCAGCCCTTGAGGCCGTCCGCACGATGAATGACCTGGGCATCCAGACCAAGCACCCCATCGTGGTCACCAATTGGGCCAATGAAGAAGGCGCCCGCTTCGCCCCAGCCATGCTGGCCTCCGGCGTCTTTGCCGGCGTGCATACGTTGGACTACGCCTATGGGCGCCGCGATCCCGACGGAAAGACCTATGGCGACGAGTTGAAGCGCATCGGCTGGCTCGGCGATGAAGAGGTCGGTGCGCGCAAGATGCACGCCTATTTCGAATATCATATCGAGCAGGGCCCAATCCTCGAAGCCGAAGACAAGCAGATCGGTGTCGTGACCCACTGCCAGGGCCTGTGGTGGCTGGAATTCACCCTCACCGGTCGCGAGGCCCATACCGGCTCGACCCCGATGAACCTGCGCGTCAATGCCGGCCTTGCCATGGCCCGCATCATGGAAATGGTACAGACGGTGGCGATGAGCGAGCAGCCCGGCGCCGTCGGAGGCGTCGGCCAGGTCAAGTTCTCGCCGAATTCGCGCAATGTGCTGCCCGGCACGGTGATCTTCACCGTCGACATCCGCACTCCGAGCCAGGAAAAGCTGGATCGCATGCGTGCCAGGATCGAGGCGGAGGCAGCGACAATCTGCGAAACGCTCGGCGTCGGCTGCTCCGTCGAAGCGGTCGGCCATTTCGATCCCGTCACCTTCGATCAAAAACTGGTCGCCTCCGTGCGCAAGGCGGCTGAAGATCTCGGCTACAGCCACATGAACATCATCTCCGGCGCCGGCCACGACGCCTGCTGGGCCGCCAAGGTCGCGCCCGCCACGATGATCATGTGCCCCTGCGTCGGCGGCCTGAGCCACAACGAGGCGGAAGAGATCTCCAAGGACTGGGCCACGGCAGGAGCCGACGTGCTGCTGCGAGCGGTGCTGGAGACGGCGGAGATTGTGGGGTAGCATAATCGCCTGAACCGCCCGGAGGATTACCAATGACACTGCCGAGAGAAATTTCCGCCGAAGAGCGGGCCGAGTTTCAGGCCAAGGGATTCCAGCGGTTCGAACTTTGGCTGCCGGATCTCCGAAACCCTTCCATGCGAGAACAGGCGATTGCCGAGGCGAACCGAATTGCGTTCGCTGATGAAGAAGACAACGTGATGGAGTGGATCGACAGTCTTCAAAAGGACATTTGGGACCACGAAGACGGAGAAGACGCTCAATGAAGCGTGGCGATGTCGTCACCGTGGTCCTTTCGAGCGATCTCGGAAAGCCTCGACCGGCCGTTATCGTGCAAACGGATTCGATGACCGCTTCGCAGTTGAAGACCGTGCTCCTCTGCCCCATCACCAGCTTCAGTTCCGAGCCCAGCATCTTTCGGGTGCCGGTGGAGCCGACATCCACAAACGGGCTGAAGCTTCAATCGGAAATCATGGTCGACAAGATCAGCCCGGCCAGCAGACAAAAGATCGGGGATATCATTGGGTACTTGGATGACATGACAATGCGCCGACTGGAGCGCTCCATGGCTCTTGCCTTGGGCTTCGCTGGATGAGTGCACACTGAACTTGATACAACGGGGAGAGACTATATGAGCAGCACAGTCATCAAGAACGGCACCATCGTCACCGCCGATCTCACCTACAAAGCCGACGTCAAGATCGACGGCGGCGTCATCGTTGAAATAGGCCCTAACCTCTCCGGCGACGAAACCCTTGATGCCACCGGCTGTTACGTCATGCCGGGCGGCATCGATCCGCATGTGCATCTCGAAATGCCGTTCATGGGCACCTACTCTGCCGACGACTTCGAAAGCGGCACCCGCGCCGGTCTTGCCGGCGGCACCACCATGGTCGTCGATTTCTGTCTTCCGGCGCCGGACCAGTCGTTGCTGGAAGCCTTGCAGATGTGGGACAACAAGACGTCGCGGGCCAATGCCGACTATTCCTTCCACATGGCGATCACCGGCTGGAACGAACGCATCTTCGACGAGATGAAGACGGTGGTGCAAGACAAGGGCATCAACACCTTCAAGCACTTCATGGCCTATAAGGGCGCGCTGATGGTCAACGACGACGAGATGTTCGCCTCGTTTTCGCGCTGCGCCGAGCTCGGCGCCCTACCGCTCGTCCACGCCGAAAATGGCGACGTCGTTGCCGCCATGACCGCCAAGCTGATGGCCGAGGGCAATACCGGCCCAGAAGCCCATGCCTATTCCCGTCCGCCTGAAGTCGAGGGTGAAGCGACCAACCGCGCCATCATGCTCGCCGACATGGCCGGCGTTCCCCTCTATGTCGTGCACACATCCTGCGAACAGGCGCATGAAGCCATCCGCCGCGCCCGCCAGAAGGGCATGCGCGTCTATGGCGAGCCGCTGATCCAGCACCTGACGCTCGACGAGAGCGAATATTTCAACAAGGACTGGGACCACGCCGCCCGCCGCGTCATGTCGCCCCCCTTCCGCAACAAGCAGCACCAGGATTCCCTCTGGGCCGGCCTGCAGTCGGGTTCGCTCTCGGTCGTCGCCACCGACCATTGCGCCTTCACCACCGAGCAGAAACGCTTCGGTCTGGAGAGCTTCGCCAAGATCCCGAACGGCACCGGCGGGCTCGAAGACCGCATGCCGATGCTCTGGACCTATGGTGTGGCGACCGGCCGCCTGACGATGAACGAATTCGTCGCCGTCACCTCGACCAACATCGCCAAGATCCTCAACGTCTATCCGAAGAAGGGCGCGATCCTGGTCGGCGCTGACGCCGATATCGTTGTCTGGGATCCGAAGCGTTCAAAGACGATTTCGGCAAAGACCCAGCAGTCTTCGATCGACTACAACGTCTTCGAGGGCAAGCAGGTCACCGGCCTGCCGCGCTACACGCTGACCCGTGGTTATGTGGCGATCGAGGACGGCACAGTGAAGACGCGCGAGGGCCATGGCCAGTTCGTCAAACGCGAGCCATTTACGGCGGTCAACAAGGCGCTGTCGACTTGGAAAGACCTGGTGGCGCCGCGCAAGGTGGAACGGTCAGGTATTCCGGCAACGGGGGTCTGATAGAACCGATGTCGCTGGCGCGCGGTGTTACCCCCCTCTGCCCTGCCGGGCATCTCCCCCACACGGAGGGAGATCGGGTGCGGCTGGGCAGTCGTCAAATCTCGTCTGTTGATTTTGACTGTTATCGAAAGTCGGACAGATCCTCTCAAAGTGTTGTCAACACGGCAAAAACCGCGCGTGGTCCGATCTCCCCCCGTGTGGGGGAGATGTCCGACAGGACAGAGGGGGGTACCCCGCGCGCCGACTTCAGCGGCAAATCCTGCCCAAAACAGAATCCCTCTCATCCGGCGCTACGCGCCACCTTCTCCCTCCTCAGGAGAAGCAGAGCCTCACACCTCGACCAGCCCATCCAGTTCCGGCAGCAACACGACGCTTTCCTGCTCGTTCGGATCGGTGCGTGCGATGATCGCCGTGCACGGCGCGTTGGACAGGTTGGCCGGCAGGTGCGGCACGCCGGCCGGAATGTAGAACAGCTCGCCCGCGTGAACGACGACATGGTTTTCCAGCCGCTCGCCGTACCAGGTATGGGCCTGGCCGGAGAGCATGTAGATCGCCGTCTCGTGGCTCTCGTGCAGATGCGCCTTGGCCCGCGCCCCGGGCGGCATGGTCAGGACATGCATGCAGATCCCCTTCGCGCCGACCGTCTCGGCCGCAATGCCTTCGAAATAACTCAAGCCCTGCTTGCCTTCATAGGTATGGCCGGGCTTCACAAGGCGACAGGTGGGCTTTGATGACGTGTCCATGCTCTGCTCCTCATCCATCCCGCGACTGGGTCGCGATCCCGTTTTCGCCGTCTCCGGGCGGCATTATCATGACAGCATGCAAGAGCCTTCCAGCCTTTGCAAGAAACCCGATTGGTCCCCACGCATGAATGCTCCTATCTCCGTCGTTTCAGCCAGGGACCTCAGTCTCACCTTCGAGACCAATGACGGCTCCGTGCATGCACTGTCCAATGTCAATCTCGAGGTGAACAAGGGCGACTTCGTCTCCTTCATCGGCCCTTCCGGTTGCGGCAAGACGACGTTCCTGCGCGTCATCGCCGACCTCGAAAAACACACGGGCGGCGAGATCACGGTCAATGGAATGACGCCGGAAGAGGCCCGCAAGGCGCGCTCCTACGGCTATGTCTTCCAGGCCGCCGCCCTCTATCCCTGGCGCACCATCGAAAAGAACATTGCCCTGCCGCTCGAAATCATGGGCTACAGTACCGAGGAGAAGAAGAAGCGCATCGCGCAGACGCTGGACCTCGTCAATCTCGGAGGCTTTGCCAAGAAATACCCCTGGCAGCTCTCCGGCGGCATGCAGCAACGCGCCTCGATCGCCCGCGCGCTCGCCTTCGATGCCGACCTGCTCTTGATGGACGAACCCTTCGGCGCACTGGACGAAATCGTCCGCGATCACCTCAATTCCGAACTGCTGAAGCTCTGGGAGCGCACCAACAAGACGATCTGCTTCGTCACCCATTCGATCCCGGAAGCCGTCTATCTCTCGACCAAGATCGTCGTCATGAGCCCGAGGCCAGGCCGGGTCACCGACATCATCGAGTCGACATTGCCGAAGGAGCGGCCACTGGAAATCCGCGAAACCCCGGAGTTCCTGGAAATCGCCCAGCGCGTCCGGGAAGGCCTGAAGGCGGGGCATAGTTATGAGGAATAGGTCGTTGGCCTTCGCTCTTTGGGACACCCCCCTCTGTCACTCCGTGACATCTCCCCCACAAGGGGGGAGATCGGTCGCCCACGTCTCGCAGAGGAAATACGCCATTCAAGTTCAGACCATAGGCCCAACCCAGCTTAGCCTCGAACCACTTTCGAATGGGGCGAGCGGCATCCGCACGTCAATCTCTCCCCTTGTGGGGGAGATGCCCGGCAGGGCAGAGGGGGGTACCGCTCCCGCCAAAATGAACTTGACGACCGAGGAGCCCGCCCCATGAACCCCGCCTTCCTCATCTGGCTAGGCGCAGCCATGGCGACATTCCTCGCGGCCGCCACCGTGTCGCGCGCCTATGTCGCGAACAACAATCTCTGGGTCCTCGTCGCTTCCCTCGCCCTCTATTGCATCGGCAACCTGATGATGGTGAAGCTAATGCGCGAGGGTGGTCTCGGCATGGCGATCTCGGCCTCGGCCATTGCCCAGTTGGTGCTGATCAACGTCATCGCCTTCTTCCTGTTCGGCGAACGGCTGAGCGCCATCCAGATGGCCGGTGTCGCCCTTGGCGTCGTGTCCATGGCACTGATGCTCTATCCGGCCAAGGGAGGTGTGTGACCATGCAGTCGGCTTCTCTTTTCCGCGACCGCATCCTGCCGGTTATCACCGTGCTGTTGGCGATCCTGGTGATCTGGCATGTCATGGTCGTCTACTTGAACGCCCCCTTCGTCCGCGACCAGGCCGCACGCGCCGGCGAGACCGTTACCTTCGGTCAGATCGTCGAGCGCACGTTTGCCCAGGACCGCCCGGTCCTGCCGGCGCCGCACCAGATCATCGCCGAGCTCTGGGACACGGTGATCAACAAGGCCGTCACGTCCAAGCGCAGCCTCGTCTATCATGCCTGGATCACGCTTTCGGCCACCCTTGCCGGCTTCGGCATGGGCACCGTGCTCGGCATCGTGCTTGCCATCGCCATCGTGCACAACCGCGCCATGGACCGCTCGCTGATGCCCTGGGTGATTGCCTCGCAGACCATCCCGATCTTGGCCGTCGCGCCGATGATCATCGTCGTGCTCAATTCGATCGGCGTGTCGGGTCTGATGCCGAAGGCGCTGATCTCGACCTACCTGTCCTTCTTCCCGATCGTCGTCGGCATGGTGAAAGGTCTGCGCAGTCCGGATACGCAATTGCTCGACCTGATGCACACCTATCATGCCAGCCCCAGCCAGACCTTCTGGAAGCTGCGCTGGCCGGCCTCCATGCCATATCTCTTCACCTCGCTGAAAGTCGCCATCGCCATCTCGCTGGTCGGCGCGATCGTCGGTGAACTGCCGACCGGCGCCGTCGCCGGTCTCGGTGCGCGCCTGCTGTCGGGCTCCTATTATGGCCAGACGATCCAGATCTGGGCGGCTCTGTTCATGGCCGCCGGACTGGCCGCCCTGCTGGTCTCGATCGTCGGACTTGC
Source organism: Rhizobium sp. CECT 9324 (assembly GCF_918741265.1). Lineage (NCBI taxonomy): Bacteria > Pseudomonadati > Pseudomonadota > Alphaproteobacteria > Hyphomicrobiales > Rhizobiaceae > Rhizobium > Rhizobium sp. CECT 9324. Next base: position 3,339,493 of record NZ_CAKKMZ010000001.1, read on the forward strand.
CCATACACGGGTCCTGAAGCGTATGGGGGTCAAACCATGAATCAGGCCATGACCGGTTATCTCGTCTTCGCCATTGCGTTCTGGCTCGGTGCCTGGGCGCTCAACGAATGGTTGGTGCGCCAGCACCCGAAAAACCCGACAACGCGCCGTGTGATCGGTATCGCCGTGCCGGTCATTTTCGGCATCACCCTGCTGGTGATCTGGGAATGCGTCGTCCGGGGTTTCGCCATTCCTTCGATCCTGCTGCCGGCACCCTCGATGATCTGGGCCCGCATCATCAGTTCGACCCCGATCCTCTGGGCCGATTTCCGCCAGACCTTCCTCAAATCCGTCATAACCGGCTACATTGCCGGCTGCGGCCTCGGCTTTATCGTGGCCCTTTTGATCGATCGATCGCCCTTCCTGCAGAAGGGCCTGCTGCCGATCGGCAACTTCGTCTCGGCCCTTCCCGTCGTCGGCATCGCCCCGATCATGGTCATGTGGTTCGGCTTCGACTGGCCCTCCAAGGTCGCCGTTGTCGTGATCATGACCTTCTTTCCGATGCTGGTGAATACCGTGCAGGGACTGTCCGCGGCGAGCCACATGGAGCGCGACCTGATGCGCACCTATGCCGCCAACTGGTGGCAGACGCTGATCCGGTTGCGCCTGCCCGCAGCATGGCCTTTCATCTTCAATGCCTTGAAGATCAATTCGACGCTGGCGCTGATCGGCGCCATCGTGGCAGAGTTTTTCGGCACCCCGATCGTCGGCATGGGGTTCCGGATTTCCACGGAAGTGGGGCGTAGCAATGTCGACATGGTCTGGGCCGAGATTGCGGTTGCCGCACTCGCCGGCTCGATCTTCTACGGCTTGGTGGCACTGGCAGAACGCTGGGTCACCTTCTGGCATCCGTCCGTCCGTGGTGGCCGGGCGTAAAACAAGACCTAACAAAAAAAGAGGGAACTGAAATGACGATCAAACTTGCATCCATGCTGCTGGCTGCCGCCGTCTCGCTGACGGCCATGCAGGCGGCTGCCGCAGACAAGGTAACGCTGCAGTTGAAATGGGTCACCCAGGCCCAGTTCGCCGGCTACTATGTCGCCAAGGACAAGGGCTTCTTCGAAGAGGAAGGCCTCGACGTCGAAATCAAGCCGGGCGGCCCGGACATCGCGCCGCCGCAGGTTCTGGCCGGCGGCGGTGCCGATGTCATCGTCGACTGGATGCCGTCTGCTCTTGCAACCCGCGAAAAGGGCGTGGCCCTGGTCAATATCGCCCAGCCATTCAAGTCCTCGGGCATGATGCTGACCTGCCTCAAGGAAACCGGCATCACCAAGCCGGAAGACTTCAAGGGCAAGACGCTCGGCGTCTGGTTCTTCGGCAACGAATATCCCTTCCTGTCCTGGATGGGCACGCTCGGCATCAAGACCGACGGCTCGGAAGGCGGCGTGACCGTCCTCAAGCAGGGCTTCAATGTCGACCCGCTGCTGCAGAAGCAGGCCGCCTGCATCTCCACCATGACCTATAACGAATACTGGCAGGTCATCGACGCCGGCATCAAGGCGGAAGACCTCGTCACCTTCAAGTATGAAGACGAAGGCGTGGCAACGCTCGAAGACGGTCTCTACGTACTCGAAGACAAGCTGGCAGACCCGGCCTTCAAGGAAAAGATGGTCAAGTTCGTCCGCGCTTCGATGAAGGGCTGGAAATATGCCGAAGCGAACCCGGATGAAGCGGCTGAAATCGTTCTCGAAAACGATGCATCCGGTGCGCAGACCGAACTCCACCAGAAGCGCATGATGGGCGAAGTCGCCAAGTTGACGGCGGGTTCAAATGGCGCGCTCGACAAGGCCGCCTATGATCGCACCGTCAAGACCCTGCTCGGTGGTGGCTCCGATCCGGTCATCACCAAGGAGCCGACCGGCGCCTTCACCACTGAGATCACCGACGCCGCCCTGAAGTAGTCTCGAATATCCCTTGAAAAGCACGGGGCTTCGGCCCCGTGCAACCCCAAATACATAAGTATTACATACAGTTCGCAACCGCTTAAGCTGGCAAATCGGCAACACAAGGTTGCCTTGTCGACTTTTCGGCCGCGTTCGGCGATGAATATCGCTGGACAAGCCTTGCAGGTGGTTTTTCCATCCCCACCTGTTGCCACGCAGCATTTTGAGGCATGATAAAGCTCTGCAGAGCCGCGGCGGCGCAAAAATGCCATCTCGCACCGGCAGTGAGCCGTTTGTGCACGAGCTGCGTAATGTGAGCTAAATCTGCGATTTTTTTCTGGAAGGTAGCCATGCTGCGAAATACGAGCGCCACGTCAATTCTGTTGGCCGCCACTCTCACCTTCACCGGTTCTGTTGCCATTGCGCAGGAGGCCGCGGCGCCCGTTGCTGCTCCGAACCTGCCGGCGATCGTCGTGACTACCGCCACGGCTCGTGCACTCACGGATCGGATCGTCGCCACCGGCACGGTCAAGGCCGAGGAGGAAGTCTATGTCCAGCCCCAGGTCGAAGGTCTTTTGACCAAATCGCTCGAAGCCGATGTCGGCGATACCGTTGCCAAGGATGCCGTGGTCGCGCGGCTGAACGATGACAGCCTGCTGCTGGAAAAGAGCCAGCTGATTGCCAACAAGGCGAAGGCTGAAGCAGGGCTTGCGCAATACCGCGCCCAGTTGATCGAGGCAGAGGCGAGCGCCAAGGATGCGCAACGCCAATTCGAACGTGCGACCCGCCTGAGCAAGACAGGGACCGTTGCCACCTCGCAACTGGAACAGGCCGAAACGACGTTGGCCAGTGCCACCGCCAAAGCCGAAACGGCGCGCCAGGCAATCACGGTCGCGCAGGCAGACGTCACCGTGGTCGAGAGCCAGATCAACGACATCGACCTGAAGCTTGCCCGCACGGACGTCAAATCGCCGGTCGCCGGCACCGTTGCCGCACGCAATGCCCGCGTCGGCGCGATTGCCAGCGGTGCAGGCGAACCGCTCTTTACCGTCATCCGCGACGGTCAGATCGAATTGATCGCCGATGTCTCCGAAAACGAGATCCTCCGCCTGAAGCCAGGCCAGAAGGCCGCACTCACCGTAGCCGGCAGCGCTCAGAAGCTCTCGGGCTCGGTCCGCCTGGTGTCGCCTGTCGTCGATGCCCAGACCCGTCTGGGCTCCGTTCATATCGCCATCGATGACGATAGTGCCGCCCGCGCCGGCATGTATGGTACGGCAGATATCGTGATCAATGAGGCAGAGGGCATCGCCCTGCCACTTTCCGCGATTACGACGGCCAAGGGTGAAACCACCACACGCATTGTCGAGGATGGCATCGTCAAGCTGGTCAAGATCGAGACCGGCATTCAGGACGGCGCCTATATCCAGGTGGTCAAGGGATTGAAGGAAGGCGACCGCGTCGTTGCCAAGGCCGGCGCGTTCGTGCGCGACGGCGACCGCATCAAGCCGGTCGATGACAGCACCGTTTCCAACTGAGAGGCACGCAGGCTATGAACTTTTCCGCCTGGTCCATCCGAAATCCGATTGCGCCGATCCTGGCCTTCTTCCTGTTGATGGTGGTGGGCATCCAGTCCTTCATCGCCCTGCCGATCACGCGCTTCCCCAATATCGACGTGCCATTGGTGGCAATCACCGTCACCCAGAGCGGCGCCTCCCCGTCTGAGCTGGAAACCCAGGTCACTAAGGAAGTCGAAGACGCGGTGGCGTCGATCACCGGCGTCGACGAATTGAGCTCGACCGTCACCGACGGCCAGTCCCAGACATTGGTCATGTTCCGTATGGAAGTGCCGACCGAGCAGGCGGTGCAGGACGTCAAGGATGCGATCGACCAGATCCGCGGCGACCTTCCGGCAACGGTGGACGAGCCGATCGTCACCAAGATCGACGTCGAAGGCCAGGCGATCCAGAGCTTCGCGGTCTCCGCCCCGAACATGAACATCGAGGAAATCTCGTGGTTCGTCGATGATACGATCAAGCGCGCGCTGCAGGGCCAGCCCGGCATCGGCCGGGTCGACCGCTATGGTGGCGCCGACCGTGAAATCCGCATCGAGCTCGACCCCAACCGCCTCAACGCGCTTGGCGTGACCGCCGCCGATATCAGCACCCAGTTGCGCGGCACCAATGTTGATCTCGGCTCCGGTCGCGGTCAGGTCGCCGGCGCCGAACAGTCGATCCGCACGCTTGGCGACAGCCGCGATGTTGCAAGTCTGCAAAACACCACGATTGCGCTCAGCAATGGCCGCTTCGTCAAGCTGTCCGATCTCGGCACCATCAAGGACACCTACGAGGAACAGAAATCGTTTGCCCGCTTCGATGGCAAACCCGTCGTCACCTTCGCCGTCTTCCGTGCCAAGGGCGCCAGCGAAGTGACCGTCGCCGAGACCGTCGCCGAAAGCCTCGCCAAGGTACGGGCGGAGAATCCCGACGTGGCGATCGAGATGATCGACGATTCCGTCTACTTCACCTATGGCAATTACGAAGCGGCGATGCACACGCTGATCGAAGGCGCGATCCTCGCCGTCATCGTCGTGTTCATCTTCCTGCGCAACTGGCGTGCCACGCTGATTTCCGCCATCGCCCTGCCGCTGTCTGCGATCCCGACCTTCTGGATCATGGACATGATGGGCTTCTCGCTGAACCTCGTCAGCTTCCTCGCGCTCACGCTGGCGACCGGCATTCTGGTCGACGATGCGATCGTCGAGGTGGAAAACATCGCCCGGCATATCAAGATGGGCAAGACACCCTACCGGGCAGCGATCGAGGCGGCGGACGAGATCGGCTTGGCCGTCATCGCCACCACCTTCACCATCATCGCCGTCTTCGTGCCGGTTTCCTTCATGCCGGGCATTCCGGGCCAGTATTTCATCCAGTTCGGCCTGACGGTTGCCTTCTCGGTCTTCTTCTCGCTGATGGTAGCGCGCCTTATTACCCCGCTGATGGCCGCCTATCTGATGCGTGCCGAAGACGCGATGGATGACCATGTCGACAATGACAGCACCTTCATGAAGGGATATACGCGTGTCGTCCGGCTGACCACCAGCCATTGGTACAGCCGTTATCTTACGCTGGCCGCAGCCATTGCCTTCCTGATCGGCTCGCTGATGCTGCTCGCCCAGGTTCCGGGCAGCTTCCTGCCGCCGGAAGACGCCGGCCGTATCGTCATTTCCGTCGAACTGCCGCCCAATGCGACTTTGGCGGAGACCGAGCGCAAGACCGACCAGATCCATGCCGCGCTTCAGGATGTTCGTGACGTCTCCAGCATCTTTGTCCTTGGCGGCGCCTCGCCCAAGGGCGATATGGAACTGCGCCGCGCCAGCATCACCCTGAATCTCGACCACATCGAGCATTCTCTGGTCAAGACACTCGTCAACAAGGGTCTGGGCGGCCTGCCGTTGATCGGCCAGTTCATGCCGAAGATGGAAGTCCATGGCCGCCTGCGTCCGCAATGGGAAATCGAGGAAGAGGTTTTCGCCAAGCTCGCGCCGATTGCCGATATCCGCGTCCTCAAGCTCAATGACCGTGGCGAGCGCGACATCGCCTTCAACTTCCTCTCCAAGAACGAGGAGGAACTGAACGAGGCCGTCGCCATTCTCGAGGCCAAGCTGCGCACTTTGCCGGAACTGGCCAATGCCAGCGCCGAAGGCGCCCTGCCCCGCCCCGAACTGCAGATCCGGCCCCGCTCGGACGAGGCGGCCCGTCTCGGCATCACCGCCGAGCAGATCGCCCAGACCGTGCGTGTCGCAACCATCGGCGACATCGATTCGGCCTTGCCGAAGATCGCCCTCGACAACCGCCTGATCCCGATCCGGGTCCAGGCCTCGCTCGATCTGCGAACCGATCTTGCCGCAATCCGCGCCCTGAAAATCCGCACAGCGACCGGCCAGGCCGTGCCGCTGTCGAGCGTCGCCGATATCGAATATTCGGAAGGCGTCTCGTCGATCAAGCGCAACGATCGCAACCGCGTCGTCACGATCGGCGCCGGCCTGCCGCAAGGCGTTGCCCTCGACACGGCGACAGCCGCTTTCCGCAATGCCGTCGAAAATGCCAACCTGCCCGCCTCGGTCAGGCTCGCCGAGAGCGGTGACGCCAAGATCCAGGCGGAGATGCAGCAGAGCTTCCTCAATGCCATGCTGCTCGGCGTACTGTTGGTGCTGACCGTGCTCATCCTGCTGTTCAAGGATGTGATCCAGCCGTTCACCATCCTGTTCTCGCTGCCGCTTGCCATTGGCGGCGTCGCGGTCGGCCTGATCGTCACCAACAATGCGCTGTCGATGCCGGTCCTGATCGGCATCCTGATGCTGATGGGCATCGTGACGAAAAACGCAATCCTGCTCGTCGATTTCGCCATCGAGATGCGCCATCGCGGCATGGACCGCCTCGAGGCCATGGTGGAAGCGGGCCGCAAGCGCGCGCGCCCGATCATCATGACCTCCATCGCCATGTCGGCCGGCATGCTGCCGTCTGCGCTCGGCGTTGGCGAAGGCGGTTCGTTCCGGGCCCCGATGGCGATTGCGGTGATCGGCGGCATCATCGTCTCGACGGTGCTCAGCCTCGTCGTGGTCCCGGCATTCTTCCTGATCCTCGACGACCTGTCGCGGCTGCTCAGCAGGATTTTCAGCCGTCTGGTCGGCAAGAAGGAACAGGAGGTCGAACCGCTAAGCTCGGAACACCTGACGATCGCCGTTGCCGAACTCTATGACAGGGTCGCAGCCGTTGAGCGCGAACGTCCCGGCAGCCGACGCAGCGAGAGCAACAATGTCGTGACCCTGCCGCCGCTCGCAGCGGAATGATCGCGAAGTCATGATCGGTCGCCGGGTGACGGCGACCGATCATCAGTCTGAAGCAGGCAATCGCCTCCTCAAGTCAGCAGCAAGGTTGAAAATCTAGGGTGACGACCGATTGCCGATCGTTTTGCCTAAAGGAATTTTCATGCGAACCTTTTTGACGATATCGACTGTCCTGCTCCTCCAGACTGCCGCCACCGGCGCCGACACCGCCTCGGCAAGCCCTGCCTCTGCCCTCCCCGCCAATCTCGCAGACACGGTCGACTGGACAGGTGTCTACGCAGGTATCCACGTCGGCTACGGCCGGATGGACGGATATTTCGAGACCGCGGGCTTCGCGCCCCTCGATTCCAATCTCGATGGTAGGCTCTTCGGTGCATTCATTGGCTTCAACAGACAATTCGACAACAATCTTGTCTTCGGCATCGAGGGTGATCTGGAACACAACTCGAACGACGTCGCCCTGCAGTCTGCATTCGGCACGATAAGCGGCGGCGCGGACTGGCAGGGCTCTGTTCGCACGCGCATCGGCTATGCCTGGGGTCCGATCCTTGCTTATGCCACAGCCGGCTGGGCCGCCACGCATATCGAAGCCGACCTGATCGGCATAACGACAGCGACCGAAACATTCGGCGGATACACAGCAGGCGCCGGGGTTGATTACGCGGTGACTGATCGCATCTTCGGCCGCATCGATTATCGCTACAATGACTTTGGGAATGGAAAGCTGGACTTTGGCGCGGCCGTCGTCGATTCGGATCTGACCCAGCAGACCGTGAGGGTGGGTCTCGGCATCAAGTTCTGAGCCGTGCCCAGGCATACAGCGACAAACGCCATGCCTTCGACTTTCCATCGAAAATGTGCCATGTCGGTGGCGCGTTTGATCGAAATCAATTCAAGACTGCCCTTCTCGCGATATCGTAGCGTGACTAGAAAGGGCAAAGGACATCTGGTTCTGCGGAAATGTGCGGATTCACGAGTGAGCGCCGCACAGGTTCCGAACGACAGGGACGCCACGGTCGTGACGACGGCGACCGGTTTGCCAGACGATAAACGGGGAGCCGGGAAGACCGTGAACAAGATGCTGAGACTGAACGCGCGAGACAAGAACACGTTGTTGCGGACGTCTTTTCTGTCAACGCTTGGCCCTTCGGCTCTGGCCGGCATGCTGGAGATCATTAATGTCGCAAATTACGAGGCACGCGATGTGCTGTTTCGCGAAGGTGATCCGGCGGAATTCTTCTATTGCGTTCTCAGCGGCTATGTCCGGCTCTATCGGCTGAACAAGGATGGCCGAGAAGCGGATATCCGCATCTGCGGCCCCGGAGACGTCTTCGCCGAATGCCTGCTGCCGATGGGCGACCGCTATCTCTACAACGCCCAGGCAGCCGATACGGCAACGTTGGGTCGCTTCGACCTGCAGAAGGTCCGTCAGCTGGCCGAACTGGAAAAGGATGTGGCGAAATCGATCATCCGCAGCCTGTCGGACCACCTGCGCACCACGATGGACTGCATCGCCAACGACCGCCTGCAAACCGCACCTCAGCGGGTTGCACACTATCTCCTGTCCACCTGCGACAAGGATGGCGGCCCGGTCTCGATCCGTCTGCCGTTCCAGAAAAGCCTTCTGGCCGGAAAGCTCGGCCTTGCTCCCGAAGCGCTGTCGCGCGCCTTTTCGACCTTGCGGCGCGCCGGCGTTACCGTGCGTGGCCGCACCATTCAGATCACCGACGTGACTGCGCTGAAGCAGATCTGACAAAGGTGCCGGCAGCGCTCAGAGCCCGCCGCTCTCCTGCAGGAAGTGGACAATCTGCTCGACGCCTGCTCCACGCTTCAAGTCGGAAAACACGAACGGTCGCTGCGAACGCATCCGCTCCGCATCCCGCTCCATCACCGCCAGATCAACTCCGACATGCGGCGCAAGATCGGTCTTATTGATGATCAACAGATCCGATCGTGTAATGCCGGGCCCACCCTTGCGGGGGATCTCCTCCCCCTGACAGACGGAAATGACATAGAGCGTGATATCGGCGAGATCCGGCGAAAAAGTCGCCGCAAGATTATCCCCGCCCGATTCGATGAAGACGATGTCGAGATCCGGGATACGGGCATTCAGGTCGGCAATGGCCCGCAGATTGATCGAGGCATCCTCACGGATCGCGGTATGCGGACAGCCACCCGTTTCGACACCGACGACGCGATCCGACGACAAAGCCTGCATGCGGATCAACGCATCGGCATCCTCGCGCGTATAGATGTCGTTGGTCACGACCGCGATCGAATACTGCTCGCGCATCGCCTTGCAGAGTTTCTCTGTCAACGCCGTCTTGCCGGAGCCGACCGGTCCGCCGATGCCAACCCGAAGAGGACCATTGTTTGATTTCATTATCATTCCTGTCATTCCGCCCTGGCGGGTTCTGTTTGTCTAGGATTGAAAAAGCCTCGAATATTGCGTCTCGTGCCGCATGCTCAGCGTCTCTGCCACGATCGTCGCACTGCCGAGATCATCGAGCCCCAGATGCACGAGTGTTTCCACGCCGCCAACGATGGGCACCTCCATTTCGGCAATCAGTGCCACACCCTGCGTCTGTCCGATCAGCCCGAGGCGGATTGCGACAGAGATCAACTGGGAGACCTGTGCCTGAAGAAAAGCCGCGAGCGCGTCTTCGGCCGAAACGCCATGCGCCGCAGCCACCGCGCCGACCACAACGCTATAGACCGCAGAACCCTTCAGCGTTTGCAGGACCGGATGCGGCCAGGCACCCGCCGCCGTGACAAATGCCTCTCCCTGACGGGTGACTTCGCCATGGCGCTCGGCAGAACCGGCCAAGGCCGCGGCAAGTTCGAGCACGGCGCTCAGGGCAGCGCTGTCGGCATGTCGCCGGTGCCCCTCGACCAGCAGGATCGCGTCATTGCGCAAACTACCGTCGGCGAGCAACAGATGTAGCCAATTCGCCAGATCATTACCGCTGGCGATATGACCATCGACGATCGCGCTCTCGAGCCCGCCCGAATAGACAAATCCGCCAACCGGAAAAGCCGGAGACAACCAGGCCAGAAGCCGCAGCAGTCCCTGCCGCTGCACAATGCCGGATGAGCGCGTTTCAGCCATGCCAGTTTCAGCCATGCGGATGTTCAGCCATGCCCGTGACCATGACCACCATGGGAATGATAGGCGCCACGCACCGGCTGGAAAGGCTCGATCACGTCGGTCACCGTGGCACCAAGACCAGCCAGCATGTCCCGGATGACGTGGTCGCGCTGGATAAGGATGCGCTCGGCCTCGATTTGCGCCGCCAGGTGGCGATTGCCAAGATGCCATGCCAATTCAATGAGATGCAGTCCATCGCGTGCACGGATATCGAACAGACGCTCCTCGGCCGCCTTCACCTCGATCGTCGTTCCGTCTTCCAGCAACAGCCGGTCGCCATCAACCAGGGAGACCGGTTCCTTGAGGTCGAGCATCACCATCGCTCCATCATCGAGATGCAGCAGCTTGCGGCGAAGATGGCGCTCGTCATGCGCCAGCACGACCGTGCCTTCCGGCTGCGCCGCCATGGATCCGGCCGGCATGATGGACGTCGCTCGTAGCATAAGATCTCCGAATTGGCTGTTTTTTAAACCATGCACAAGACGGAGGCAGCCGGCAAGATTGTTCTTTAGCCGCGCATAGGTACCGCACCGAAAACCGCACGCGGATAGTCCTTTTCCGCCACAATGCCATCCGGATTTTCGACCATCATCGACTGCTCGTGCAGCACACGGTCGCGACCTTCGCCCTTGGCAAGATAGAGGGCATTGTCCGCCCGCGCATAGACGCATTCGGAACGAAGATCGGCAACAAATTCGGCAACTCCTGCCGAGATCGTCACGTTGACGACATGCCCCGCGCACTCGATACCGCGCGAACCGACCAGCATGCGCGCGCGTTCGACCAGCGCAAGGCGTTGCGCAATCCCGCCACCGCAGATGATCACCCCGAATTCCTCGCCACCGAGCCGTGCCACCACACGGCAATCGTGAAAAACTTCGCTCAGGATGTCGGAAACGCCGCGAATGACCATGTCGCCTGCATGATGTCCGAACCGGTCATTGATCGCCTTGAACCGATCGATATCGATGATTGCCAGCGACGCCTCACCCTCTACGGTATCGAGCGCATCGTTGAAGGCGCGGCGGTTTGCCAGGCCGGACAGTGCATCCGTCTGGCTCAAACGCTCGAACTCTGCGCGCGACACGGCCAGATCGCGGATCACGCCGCCTGTGACCAGCGCAAGCGCACCCGAAACGGCACCACCGAACAACCAGGAAAAGGTCACCGCCAGCTTGACCGCTTCCGCGACGGAAAGCGTCAGAATGCCGAAGGCATAAAGCACAGGCAAGCCGGCCAGGCTGAAAATGCAGGCCAGGATCACCGCCCTGAAACTCATCTTCGCAGCGAAGCTCCAGATCGCAGCCCGACTGTCGAAACTGCCGAGATCGACCTGTAGAGATAGCCATTTGCCGATGAAATTCACGAGTCGCTCCTCGTCCGCTCTGCACTAATCGAATAGGGATCTTGTCTTCCCCAATCGCTAACCCGATCGTTAAAATACAACCATATAAGCAAATGAAATTAAGACACCCGAAAATGGTTCTGAACCCAACTTATAGGGGCGCTTTATCTGCACACGACGCAACCAAAAGGAGTGACTTTTTTTGGATTTTGCCGAGAATTACGCCGTTTTTTCAATCGATGTGGCGCTTTTTCATGATCCAACATTCAGCATGCATGCACACGAAATGTGAATGGGGGCATAATTGGAAAACGTCTGCTTTGTTAACGTTTGACGGACGCAAAGAACCACCCAAGAGTTGCATACACTTGATAAAAAAAGCCCGGCGAATGCCGGGCCTTCATACCTTCGAAAATGCAAATCCGCGCCTGTTAGGCGGCCTGCTTGGCCTTCAGGTTTTCCATGATGTTCTGCGGCGCGGAAACACCGTAGGGATCGCTGTCGCAATTGTCAGAGTAGCCCTCCTCTTCGAACCACTGCTCGACCACGCCATTGTTGATGATCGCTGCATAACGCCACGAGCGCAGACCGAAGCCGAGATTGTCTTTGCGAACCAGCATGCCCATCTTGCGGGTGAACTCGCCGGAACCATCCGGGATCAGCTTGACGTTCTCCAGCCCCTGGCTCTTGCCCCAGGCGTTCATCACGAAAGCATCATTGACCGAGATGCAGTAGATCTCGTCGATGCCTTCAGCCTGGAAATCGGCATGCATCTTTTCGAAGTCAGGCAACTGGAAGGTCGAGCATGTCGGCGTGAACGCGCCCGGCAATGAAAACAGAATGACGCGCTTGCCGGTAAAATAATCGGCTGAACGAACGTCCTGCCAACGAAATGGGTTGGCACCACCGACGGCTTCGTCGCGAACACGGGTGCGGAATGTGACGTCAGGCACTTTGCGGCCAATAAGCATGTGACGGATCTCCTGGCTGGAAGGTGCCGCAGGTGTTGGGAGCAAAAGCGGCACCGTTGAAAAGCAGGACAGACCTAACCCAGGAGCCGGTGCATTGCAGCCCGCAAATCTGATTTCAACATGGCCGCATAGCAGCCATGCATGGGGCGAATATGCTAATGTAATTCTATCGCTGCAGGTCCAGGGACCAGTCGAGCAGCTGCGGCAAAGGCGTCCACCAGCCTGTGCGAACATCCGCCGCCCGCAGGCCGGCCGCGGTCCACGTATTGCATCCGAGAAAGGCATTGAAATGGCCGTTGGCCTCGAAGAAAGCATCCGTAGGGCCATAAGCCGCACCCTCGACCATCAATACGCGCCCATCTTTCCGGGAAAAGCTCGCATGAATATGATCGAGCAGTTGGCGATAGCCTGTCTCCGAGACTTCCAAACGCCTGGCAAACGGTGCGTCGCCAGGGATTTCTCCCGCGAGATCAAGGTGCAGCACGGATCGATCAACCGTCAACGCTTTCAGCACCGGCAGCGGCTTCAATTCGCTCCAGGCAGGCGTCTCGATGTAAAAGGCCCGCCCGCCCCAGCCGACGACGAGATATGCCGCCTGCGGATTGCCGATATCGAAACCCACCTCGGCAAGCTCTGCAAACTCCGCCCTGAGGTCGTCATCAAGCGGCAACGCGATATCCGTGTGAATGGCATTGGCGAGCAGCAGAATATGTCGCGATCCGACGTCTCCTGCGGCTTGTGTCCGGCCGAGCAGTGGACGTGGAACGACCACCCCGAGAACAAGCAGCAGCAGGATGATGACAATCCCGCCGCCCAGCCATTTCAAAGCGCTGCGCAAGATCCCGGCGATCAGAACAGGAAGTAGCGCTGCGTCATCGGCAGTTCCGTCGCCGGCTCGCAGGTCAGCAACTCACCATCGGCGCGCACTTCATAGGTCTCCGGATCAACCTCGATATGCGGCGTCAGGTCATTGTGGATCATCGACGCCTTGGAAATCCCGCCGCGCACGTTTTTGACCGCCAGCAGTTTCTTGGCGACGCCGAGGCGACGCGCAAGGCCGGCATCGATCGACGCCTGGCTGACAAAGGTGACAGACGAATTTGTCCGGAGCTTGCCATAGGCGGCAAACATCGGCCGGTAATGCATCGGCTGCGGCGTCGGGATCGAGGCATTCGGATCGCCCATCGGTGCTGCCGCGATCGAACCGCCGAGCAGGACCATCTCGGGCTTCACGCCGAAAAAGGCCGGGCTCCACAGCACCAGGTCGGCGCGCTTGCCGACCTCGACCGAACCGATCTCATGGCTGAGACCATGCGCAATCGCCGGATTGATCGTGTACTTGGCAATATAGCGCTTGACCCGGAAATTGTCGTTGTCGCCCGCTTCCTGTGCCAGGCGTCCGCGCTGGCGCTTCATCTTGTCGGCCGTCTGCCAAGTCCGGATCGACACTTCCCCGACGCGGCCCATCGCCTGGCTGTCCGACGAGATGATCGAAAACGCACCGATATCGTGGAGAATGTCTTCCGCCGCGATCGTCTCCTTGCGGATCCGGCTTTCGGCAAAGGCAATGTCTTCCGGGATCGACGACGACAGGTGATGGCAGACCATCAGCATGTCGAGATGTTCGGCAACCGTGTTGACGGTATAGGGCCGCGTCGGATTGGTCGATGACGGGATGACATTCTGCTGGCCGCAGATCTTGATGATGTCAGGCGCATGGCCGCCGCCCGCACCTTCTGTGTGGAAGGCATGGATGGTGCGGCCCTTGATCGCAGCGATCGTGTCTTCGACGAAGCCACTTTCGTTCAGCGTATCGGTGTGGATCATCACCTGCACGTCATACTGGTCGGCAACGGACAGGCAGTTGTCGATCGCAGCCGGTGTCGTGCCCCAGTCCTCGTGCAGCTTCAACGACGAGGCACCGGCGAGGATCATTTCCTCCAGCGGTGCCGGCAGCGAAGCATTGCCCTTGCCGGCAAGCGCGAGATTCATCGGAAACGCGTCGAAGCTCTCGATCATCCGTTCGATATGCCAGGCACCGGTACAGGTCGTCGCAAGCGTACCATGGGCCGGACCCGAACCGCCGCCAAGCATGGTGGTCATCCCGCTCATCAGCGCCTCTTCGATCTGCTGCGGGCAGATGAAATGGATATGCGCATCCATGCCTCCCGCGGTCAGGATCTTGCCCTCACCGGCGATCGCCTCGGTCGAGGGACCGACGATGATCGTCACGCCCGGCTGGGTGTCCGGATTGCCGGCCTTGCCGATCGCGTGGATGCGGCCATCCTTCAAACCGACATCCGCCTTGTAGATGCCGGAGTGATCGACGATCAGGGCATTGGTGATGACAGTGTCGACAGCACCTTCGGCCCGTGTCGCCTGGCTCTGGCCCATGCCGTCGCGGATGACCTTGCCGCCGCCGAACTTCACTTCCTCGCCATAGATGGTGAAGTCCTTCTCCACCTCGATGAACAATTCCGTATCGGCCAGCCGCACCTTGTCGCCGGTGGTCGGTCCGAACATCGAGGCATAGGCGGCACGGGACATCTTGAAGGACATGACACTAGGCTCCTTGGGAGAGGGAGAATACAGAATCAGGCTGAAGCCGCGTCAGGCGGCCGGCCGCAATATAACTTTCGATCAGGCGCTTCTCGGCCGCGAACGGATGGCCATCCCATCCGACATGGCCGAATCCGGCGATCGTCACAATGTCTTTGGCATGTGTCGCATCAGACAGGAAAGCGGCCACGACAACCATGCCGCTCGATGGCACCACATAGGCTTCGGCCTGGTGATCGCCGAGCGCGGCATCCACGGCTTCGTGCACCGAGCGCGCAATGACGCGGTAGCCTTTACCGCTCGACGCAGCAAAACTGGCAAAGGCCTCGGTATAGTCGTCGCAAAAATCATCCAGCTCCGGATGGCTGACGGCAAGTGCCGCCTGCAATTCGGCAAACTTTTCCGGGTGACGCACCGACCAGAATTCGGATGCGCCACGCACCGCCTCGCTGTCGCGCCAGACTGGGTCCGCCAGCATGGCGGCAGCGGGACGTCCGGTATTGCACAGCGCCACCACATCCGTGCGGCGTCCGGCCGCGCCGAAATTGCGGCTGCCATTGAAACGGATGACAAAATCGGCGGCGTCGATCAACGCGGCCGCATTGTCTGCGACCGGCCCGTTGCCGACGATCATCACCTGCCGTGCGCCTGTCATATCCGTCCCGTCAATTCCCGAACGCATCGTTCAGGCTTTTCAATTCGTCCGTGCGTTTGCGCGTCAGCTCCGCCAGGCAGGACGAGACCAGCAGCGGCTGCGCGCTGCCACCCTCCATCGCGTGGCCATCCAGTTCGCATTGCGCATCGCGGTATGCGAGCCAGGCGCGCTGGCTGGCAACGAGCTTGCTGACACCGGCCTTCTCCTGCCTCTCGGTGTCCACACGGTCCATCAACGCCTTGGTCAGCTTCCACTGAATGTTCAGCGCCAGATCGGCCTCCTCATAGTCCTTGCCCGCACAGATGTTCATTTCCATCTGCGTTTCTGCCTTGCTGCAATCGACCTCGGGCTCGGCTTCGCTGGCGGCCGGTCCATCGACCAGCAGCACGCATCCGCACAGCATCGTCATCGCCAGGGACTTCATCACCACCGCCTCACATTCAATCGGCCGTTCATTGGCTTGCGCATGTCAAACTGAAGCACCGTCAAATGCATGGGATGCCAGCGCGCGCGGGTTCACTCCCTCAAGGCAATTGACATTAATCGCGACCATCGGCACGCCCTCCGGTGAGCTGCTATAGGCAAAGCTCTCGATCCCGCAGGTCTTGCAGAACTGATGTTCGATCGTCTTCTTGTTGAACAGATATTCGGTGAGATTGTCCTCGCCCGAGTTCAGCGTGAACACCTCGCGGGCGGCAAAGGCAAGCACGATGCCGAGGCGCTGGCAACGCGAGCAGTTGCACGTTGCGGTCTTGTCCAGGTCCGTTTCGACGTCGAAGGAAACGGCGCCACAATGACAGCTGCCGTGATAGCGGGACACGGCCATCTCAAAGCCTCCCCATGACCTGCTGGCGGAAACCGTAGACTTCCCGCTTGCCGCCATAGGGGATCAACGTCACCTGACGCGTCTGGCCCGGCTCGAAGCGCACGGCAGTACCGGCCGGAATATCGAGCCGCATCCCGCGGGTCGGCTCACGGTCGAAGACCAGTCCAGCATTGCTCTCGTAGAAATGATAGTGGCTGCCAACCTGAACCGGGCGGTCACCGCTATTGGCCACCTCGATCGTCAGTGTCGGCAAGCCTACATTGAGTTCGATCTCGCCGCTGGCGGCAATGATTTCACCGGGGATCATCAGCTCTCTCCCTTTTTCCAATCAGGCGGCCGACAGGGCTTTGCAACCCTCGGCCTTCAAAACGCGTTTCGTCGATGCGGGATTGTTGACCAGCTTGGCTGCCGGCCGGACCGGCCGCCGCACCAGTTCGCCACCACAATTAGGGCAGAAACCGCCGAGCGTGTCGGCCGCGCAGTCCGTGCAGAACGTGCATTCGAAACTGCACATCACCGCATCAAGGCTCTCCGGTGGCAGGTCCTTGTCGCAGCATTCGCAATTGGGTCGAAGTTCCAGCGCCATGATCGTGACCTTATCGTATCGGTTCGTGGACGGTCACCAGCTTGGTGCCATCAGGGAACGTCGCCTCGACCTGCACGTCATGGATCATCTCGGCGATGCCCGACATGACCTGATCGCGCGTAATGACATGCGCGCCCGCTTCCATCAATTCGGCAACAGGACGACCGTCGCGCGCGCCCTCGACGACGAAATCGGTGATCAGCGCGATGGCTTCCGGATAGTTGAGCTTCACGCCCCTATCCAGCCGCCGACGTGCGACGATGGCCGCCATGGCAATCAGCAATTTGTCTTTTTCCCTTGGCGTCAGATTCATGACCGCTCCACTATGCCTATCGTCAGAGATTCCAGACTTTCGGCACAGATGCGCCACCGCGCAAGGCCGAAATCATCGGGATCAGGGTTTTTCTCAAGGTGAATCCGTCTTCGGCCGCAACGCGGGCAACAAGCTTGCCTTGCCAATGACTTGCCCCGCCCATTTTATCGCCAATCAGGTCACGCAAATGGCAAAGATAGGTCTCCGCCATCGGCCCGACATAGATCAGCGTGGCAAAGGCAACCCGACCGGCGAGCACCGCGCGCTCAGCAACCAGACCGGCAACATCACCGCTGAGTTTAAGGTCTTCGGCATGCAATAGCTGTCCATCGCGGCGGATGCGCCAGCGATCGCGAACCAGCCCGGCATTCATCGCCTCGCCCATGGCACGGCGCCCGAGCAGGATTGCCTCGACGGCGACGAACTCGGCGTCGGCG
The DNA here is from genome assembly GCF_918741265.1 of Rhizobium sp. CECT 9324. Taxonomy (NCBI): domain Bacteria; kingdom Pseudomonadati; phylum Pseudomonadota; class Alphaproteobacteria; order Hyphomicrobiales; family Rhizobiaceae; genus Rhizobium; species Rhizobium sp. CECT 9324. The sequence goes on from NZ_CAKKMZ010000001.1 coordinate 3,357,101, forward strand.
GCAAGATCGACCTCGAGCGTTCGGGTCAGCGACGCATTGTCGAACAGTATGCTTTCCTGCGGCAGCCAGTGAAAGCGGGCCCCGCTCGCAACCTCGATACGGGTGTTGATCCGACCTGTGCCGGCCGAGGCCTTGTAGATCTTTTCGCAGGCCTGCGTCGTCGCGGTGACGAAGCAGCCCGGTCCGGCGGCAAACTCCCAGTCGAACTGGTCGCCACCCGTGACCCCACCGGCGGTGTTGATCGTCACCGCTTCCAGTTCATCGGTAAAAGTCTGCGGCAGGCGGATCTTCGCCGCGCCCTCCTGGTAAAGCTCGGCGATCCGTGTGCGCCCGCCGAGCGACTTGGCTACAAGTCTCCCGACACCGACGGCGCGTTGCTGTCTGCTTTGAGTGGCTGGCTGCACGTCGTCCCCTGTCCGCCTTCCTTGAGCGAGGCGGTGTTTTGTTCGTCGGCGCAGGCTGGCTTCAACGCGGCACCCGCGACAAGTTCACCACCCGAACCTCGGAAGAACTCCCACATTCTGTCGGTCGCATCAACCTCCCGGATCTTCTCTTCCCCGTTCTTGGAGGCAAGCCGGAAACGAACCGTGCGCGCCGGCCAGGCATGGTCGGCATTGGTAATCATGTAGGATATGACGCTGGTCCCGGCGCGGCAGTCGAGATAGGTCGAGACCTTGGCCGCGTCGCCGTCATCGACGCGTGGACGGCTGTTGCAGCCATTGAGTTCCGCCCAGCGGTTGAGCGCCACTTCGCCGCCATAGCGCCAATAGGCCTTGCCGCCGCCATCGAACGGATTGACGTGATCCTTGGTGCCGGAAAAGGCGATGATCGACACCGGGCGCGACGGCTGGCAGCTCTCGCGGCGCGGGCGCCATACGCCGTTTTCCTGTTCAGGCGTGCCCGCGCGCAAGCCCATGACAAAACCCGCGGCAGAAAAATCGCCGAAACCGCTACAGATATATTGCGACAGCATGCGCCCACCGCCGGAATAGCCGGAGGCATAGATCTTGGTCGCATCGACGCAGAAGGTTTCCTTGGCAAGCCTGACCGCGTCGCGGATGAAGGCGGCGTCGTCAGCACCGTCCGTCTTGGTCACCCCCGGCACATTCCAGGCATGGGTGCGCGGCAATTCGCCAGCGACGCTGCCGGCCAGCGCCATGACGATAAAGCCTTCGCGCTCGGCAACCTCGTCCCAATGGCTGCGTGTCAGTTGCACCTGCGGATTGCTGTTGCTGCCGTGAAAGTCGAAAACCAGCGGGACCTTGCGCTTGCCGCTGTAATTCGACGGAATGACATAGACGGCCGACCGCTCCATCCCGCCCGACTGGATCGTCAGCTCATGGCGACCGGGTTCGAACGTTGCACCGCAACCGGCTGCTTGCGCACCGACGGCTGAAAGCCCGAGAAGAAAGAACCCCGATGCGACCCGGGCAAAAATCTTGCCTGCCCGCGCGCGGTGATGAACCGTGCTGGTTGTCATGGCTATACCTTCTGTTCGCAGATGCGGGAAAACTACCACGCCTGGCCTCAGCATCAACCCTTCAGCCTTAACAAAACCTCAACACAGCCATGCACGAAGACACAATCGATTTCGATCTTTTATCAAACCGTGAGGTGACGGCGGGCCTCCGGCGTATCGAGCGTTTCGGCAGCCCCCTGATGCACGATCTCGCCACGGTCCATGATATAGACATGGTCGGCAAGCTCCCGGCAGAAATCGAGATACTGCTCGACCAGCAGGATCGCCATGCCGGTGGAGTCGCGCAGGTAACGAATGGCCCGGCCGATATCCTTGATGATCGACGGCTGGATGCCTTCGGTCGGCTCGTCCAGCACCAGGATCTTCGGCCGCGTCACCATCGCCCGGCCGATGGCCAGTTGCTGCTGCTGACCGCCCGACAGGTCGCCGCCGCGCCGTGACAACATCGTGTTCAGCACCGGAAACAGGCTGAAGATCTCGTCGGGAATATAGCGATCCTTGCGGTCGAGCGGCGCATAGCCGGTCTCGAGATTTTCCTTCACCGTCAACAGCGGAAAAACCTCGCGGCCCTGCGGCACATAACCGACACCGGTGCGCGCCCGGTTGAACGGCGCCATGCCGTTGAGCTTGGTGCCGTTGAAGGTGATCGTGCCGGCCGACACCGCATGCTGGCCGGTCACTACTCTCAGCAGCGACGACTTGCCGACCCCGTTGCGGCCCAGCACACAGGTGATCTTGCCCATTTCGGCATTGATCGACACGCCGCGCAGGGCCTGGGCAGCGCCGTAATGGAGATTGACGTTTTCGACTGTCAGCATGATGCCTGTCCCCCGGTATGTTTGCGCGAGGTGTTACCCCCCTCTGGCCTGCCGGCCATCTCCCCCTCAAGGGGGGAGATCGATCCGCGGCAATCAGCCTGCAGCAAGGAAGCCGTCGCACCAGTGGCAACGGAATTCACCACTATCAGATGTGTCTTTGGAACAAGAAGGATGCGCCTCCAGCCGATCTCCCCCCTTGAGGGGGAGATGCCCGGCAGGGCAGAGGGGGGTACCAAGAATGCAATATCCATACCATCACCGCCCCAGATAATTCTCGATGACCTTCTGGTCACTCGAAACGAAATCGATAGACCCCTCCGCCAGCACGGAGCCTTCCGCCAGACATGTCACCTTGACGCCGAGGTCGCGGATGAAGCCCATGTCGTGCTCGACCACCACCACCGAACGGGTCTTGGCGATTTCCTTCAGCAGGATCGCCGTCTCCACAGTCTCGGCATCGGTCATGCCCGCCACCGGTTCGTCGACGAGCAACAGCTTCGGTTCCTGCGCCAGCAGCATGCCGATTTCCAGCCACTGCTTCTGGCCATGCGACAGATTGGCCGCGAGGTCGTCCCTTCGGCCCGTCAGGCGCACGGTTTCAAGGATTTCCTCGATGCGCGCCTTGTCGGCTGCCGTCAGGGTATAGAACAGCGTCGCGAAGACGCCGCGCTTGCGGTTCAGCGCCAGTTCGAGATTGTCCCAGACCGTATGGCTCTCGAACACCGTCGGCTTCTGGAATTTGCGGCCGATACCAAGCTGGGCAATTTCAGCCTCGTCCTTCTTGGTCAGGTCGACCTTGCCGCCGTCGAAAAACACATCGCCGCTGTCCGGCCGTGTCTTGCCGGTGATGATGTCCATCATCGTCGTCTTGCCGGCCCCGTTCGGGCCGATGATGGCTCTCAGTTCACCGGGCTCGACGATGAAGGACAGCGAGTTCAGTGCCTTGAAGCCGTCGAAGGAAACCGAGACACCGTTGAGATAGAGCAGGCTGCTGGTGGTCTGGCCCGGCATCTGGTTTGTCGTTTGATCGCTCATCGTCTCACTCCGCCGCCAGTGGGGTTGCCTGGGATTTGGCGTCATTGGCCGCCGCGTCTCGATCCGCCGCCTGGCGGAAGTCCTTACGTCGCGCCAGATAGGCTTGCACCGTACCGACAATGCCCTTCGGCATGAACAGCGTCACGCCGATGAACAGGCCACCCAGCGCAAACAGCCAGAGTTCGGGAAAGGCGCCGGTGAAATAGCTTTTCCCCACATTGACGAGGATCGCGCCGATGATCGGGCCGATCAGCGTGCCGCGGCCACCGACAGCCGTCCACACAACGACTTCGATCGAGTTGGCCGGCGCAAATTCACCCGGATTGATGATGCCGACCTGCGGCACGAAGAGCGCGCCTGCGATGCCTGCCATCATCGCCGAGACGACGAAGGTGAACAGCTTGATATTCTCCACCCGGTAGCCGAGAAAGCGCACCCGGCTTTCCGCATCCCGAACGCCGACCAGCACCTTGCCGAATTTCGACCGGGTAATCGCCGAGGCAAACAGCAGGCACAGCGACAGCATGATCGCAGACAGGGCAAACAGCACGGCGCGGGTGCCGTCGGCCTGCACGTTGAAGCCGAGGATTTCCTTGTAGTCTGTCAGGCCATTATTGCCGCCGAAGCCCATGTCATTGCGGAAGAAGGCAAGCAGCAGCGCGTAGGTCATCGCCTGGGTGATGATCGACAGATAGACACCGTTGACGCGGGAGCGGAAGGCGAACCAGCCGAAGACGAAGGCAAGCAGGCCGGGCACGACCAGCACCATCAGCATGGCGAACGGGAAGTAGTTCATTCCGTGCCAGAACCAGGGCAGTTCCTTCCAGTTGAGGAAGACCATGAAGTCCGGCAGGATCGGATTGCCGTAGACGCCGCGCGAACCGATCTGGCGCATCAGATACATGCCCATCGCATAACCGCCGAGCGCGAAGAATGCGCCGTGGCCGAGCGAGAGGATGCCGCAATAGCCCCAGACCAGGTCAAGTGCCAGCGCCAGCAGCGCGTAGCAGAGATACTTGCCCATCAGCGCCATGGCATAGGTCGGGATGTGGAAGAAACTGTCCGGCGAGGTCAAGAGATTGAGCGCCGGAACCAGCACGGCAATGCCGAGCAGAATGCCGATGGCAATGATGATCTTGCCTTCGAGTGCGCGCAGGATGAAGCCGGTAATCATGCTTCCACCGCCCTTCCCTTGAGCGCGAACAGGCCGCGCGGTCGTTTCTGGATGAAGAGGATGATCAGCACCAGCACAAGGATCTTGCCCAGCACGGCGCCGACCGAGGGTTCGAGGAACTTGTTGAGGATGCCGAGCGACAGCGCCCCGACAAATGTGCCCCAGAGATTGCCGACACCGCCGAACACCACGACCATGAAGCTGTCGATGATGTAGGACTGGCCGAGGTTCGGCGAGACGTTGTCGATCTGGCTGAGCGCCACGCCGGCAATGCCGGCAATGCCCGATCCCAGGGCAAAGGTGAACGCATCGACCCAGGGCGTGCGGATACCCATGGACGAAGCCATGCGGCGGTTCTGCGTGACGGCACGCATCTGCAGGCCGAAGGCCGAACGTTTCATCAGGGCCAAGAGTGCAAAGAAGATCGTCAGCGAAAACAGCACGATCCACAACCGGTTCCAGGTGATCGTCAGGCCGCCGAGGGCAAACGAGCCCGACATCCACGACGGATTGCCGACTTCCTGGTTGGTCGGTCCGAAGATCGTGCGGATCGACTGCTGCAGGATCAGCGAAATGCCCCAGGTCGCCAGCAGCGTTTCCAGCGGCCGGCCATAGAGGAAACGGATGACGCCGCGTTCGATCACGAGGCCGATTGCGCCCGTCACCAGAAAGGCAACCGGAAGCGCAATCGCCAGCGACCAGTCGAACAGCGCCGGATAGCTGGATCGGATGACTTCCTGCACCATGAAGGTCGAATAGGCCCCGATCATCACCATCTCGCCATGCGCCATGTTGATGATGCCCATGACGCCAAAGGTGATGGCAAGGCCGATGGCCGCCAGCAGCAGCACCGATCCGAGTGAAATGCCGTACCAGACATTCTGGCCCATGTCCCAGAACAGCAGGCCGCCTTCGAGTTTCTTGATCGCCTGATCGAGGTCGGGCCTGAGGTCATCACCGATGGACGACGACACAGTCATCAGGATACCGATTGCCTCCCGGCCGCCGAGCGACGCCACTGTGTCGATCGCCGCGCGCTTTTCCTCTGCCGACCTGTCGGAGGCCAGGAGCGAGACCGCGCGGGCTTCTTCCATGCGCGATTTGACCTCCGCGTCCGTTTCCCGGGCCAGTGCCGTTTCGACTAGGTCGAGATTCTCGGCGCTGGGAGATTGCAGAACCTGCTGAGCCGCCTGCAGCCTCACAGAGCGGTCGGGGCTCAAAAGCGTCAAGCCACCGAGCGCCGAGCGGATCGCGCGGCGCAGCGTGTTGTTGACCTTGATCTTGGTGAAGGCGCTCTTCGGCGCCTCGCCGGCGGTCTCCCCGGTCAATGGGTCGATGGCGGCGAAATTGCTGCCTGCCGCCTTGGCGATGAGGACCGCGCCGTCCGATTTGCGCACATAGAGATCACCTTCAGCAAACGCTTCCAGCATTGGCACGACGCGTGCGTCGGCACTCGCGGCGATCTTGCCGAGCAATTCTTCCGCCTGCTTGAAATTGGCCTTGGCCAGGCCATTGATCAGTTCTCTCGGATCGCTCTGCGCGAAGGAGGGCGCGGCGAAAGCCAGACTGCAACATGCGATAAAGACCTGGAGAAAAGTTCTAAAATTCATGAGATCGCCCCCTCATCCGCCTGCCGGCACCTTTTCCCGGCAATGGGGACGAAGGAGACGCGCGGCAATGCTGCAAGTCCTTCCCCCGCCTCGAAGAGATACACCCGGCGGGAGAAGGTTTGGGGGCGGTTACACCCCCTCCTGTTTCACTGAGGAAGAGATCAGCTGCCCTTGCCGCCGCACTTGCCGGTGGCAACGTTGAAGTTGCCGCATTCCATCGGCTTGCGCCAATCGGAGATCAGGTCCTTGGAGTCCGTCAAATAGTCGGACCATTCGTCGCCAACGACAGAAGGCGTCTGCTGCACGATGTCGAACTGGCCATCAGCCTGGATTTCACCGATCAGCACCGGCTTGGTGATGTGGTGGTTCGGCATGACGGTCGAGGTGCCGCCCGACAGGTTAGGAACGGAAACGCCGATAATGCTATCGAGAACCGCGTCGGTATCGGTGGTGCCTGCAGCTTCGACGGCCTTAACCCAGGCATTGAAGCCGATATAGGCAGCTTCCATCGGGTCATTGGTCACGCGCTTGTCGTTCTTGGTGAACGCATGCCACTGCTCGATGAACTCGGCATTGACCGGAGCATCGACGGACTGGAAATAGTTCCAGGCAGCGAGGTGACCGACCAGCGGCGCGGTGTCGAGACCGGCCAGTTCTTCTTCGCCGACCGAGAAGGCGACGACCGGGATATCTTCGGCCTTGATGCCCTGGTTGCCGAGTTCCTTGTAGAACGGAACGTTGGCGTCACCATTGATGGTGGAAACCACGGCGGTCTTCTTGCCGGCAGAGCCGAACTTCTTGATGTCGGAGACGATCGTCTGCCAGTCGGAATGACCGAACGGCGTGTAGTTGATCATGATGTCTTCTTCGGCAACGCCCTTGGACATCAGATAGGCTTTGAGAATCTTATTGGTCGTCTGCGGATAGACATAGTCGGTTCCGGCAAGAACCCAGCGCTCGACGCCCTCTTCCTTCTCCAGATAGTCGACAGCCGGGATCGCCTGCTGGTTCGGTGCGGCACCCGTGTAGAAGATGTTGCGCGAGGATTCTTCACCCTCGTACTGAACCGGGTAGAACAGCAGCGAGTTCAGTTCTTCGAAAACCGGCAGGACCGACTTGCGCGACGATGAGGTCCAGCAGCCGAATACGGCGGCGACCTTGTCCTGGGAAATCAGCTGGCGTGCCTTTTCGGCAAACAGCGGCCAATCGGAAGCCGGGTCGACAACGACGGCTTCGATCTTCTTGCCGAGAACGCCACCCTTCTTGTTCTGCTCTTCGACGAGCATCAGCATGGCATCCTTGAGTGTCGTCTCGGAAATCGCCATGGTGCCGGACAGGGAATGCAGAACACCAATCTTGATCGTCTCTTCCTGGGCGAATGCGCCGTGGAAGGCTGTCGTCGACAGCATGGCGCCCATCAGGGCACCCGTGAGCTTCATCTTCAAATTCATTGTCGTGAACCCCTCTTCTTGTTCGCAACCGGTCGGTTAATGAAATTTAACCGTTGCTGAAGGGGACTATCGGATGCTGCGCTGCAAAACCGTATACGTCGTTTGACGTAGGCTGGGGGGCAAACACGGAACCGGCACCATGGATTAAGCGGTCTGTAGGTTTTCGGCTGCCGTTGTCCTGCCGGCTGCCCCTATGCTAGGGCTGATTGGCAAAGACAAACGGGCACACGCCTCTACGGTCGTTTTGCACTGCGGAGGTGGCACATGCGACCATTGAGCGAAGACGGCCGTCGGATTCTGACCGAGCTGGCCGACCGTCATGGCATCAGCCTTGACGCAGCAACACATATGCTGATGGCGGTGGCTGCAGGTGGCGGCACCCAGGCCCAGTTCAATCACCCCGAACTCGGCGGCATGGGCCAGTGGTCGCTGGGCGGCATGACCATGGTCGGCGACATGTTCAACAACGGCCTGAAGGCCAAGGTTGACTGGCTGTGCCAGGAATTGTCCGGCCTGATCCGCAACCAGGATATGCTGGGTCCGATGCCGATCTCCTATCAGGGGCAATCGCAGCAGCAGGGCGGCGGCAGCGTCAGCCTGTTCGTCTCCGGCGGCACCTCGATGTCCTCAGGCGGATGGCCGGCCGAACTGGGTCACCCCGCCTCGGTCGGCAGTCAGAATAATCTGCGTTACGCCTTCTTCCCGGAGAGCCGCCGACTGGTCATCGACATTGCCGGACACCAGACGATCTACGACACCGGCGATCATCACATTGGCGGCTTCTCGCAGCAGCAGAGCGGCGACCAGTCCTTGACCTTCAACTCGCAATACGGACTGGTTCGTGTGGCTGACCTGCCGGTCGTGCAGCCGCAATACCCCGCAGCAGCAATGGCAGCAGCGGAACCCCAGCCGATATCGCGTCACTCGGGACTTGCCCCCGCCCGCGCCGAGGCCATGCATTGGCCCCCGCAAGCGTCGAGCACGTCTCAGCCACGAGGCCCCTCCGTCCAACCCGTCGCCTCGGCAGAGGTGGAGGAGGACATCTTTGCCAAGATCGAACGGCTTGCCGACCTGCATGGCAAGGGCATTTTGACCGACGAGGAGTTTTCGGCAAAGAAAGCAGACCTTCTCGGCCGGCTGTAATCCAAAAGGCCACAGCCAGAAAACCGCATCATGCTGCAATTGCGGAGCGGCCGAGCTGGGACATGAACAGCGAAAGACAGATTATGGACCTTCCCCCAAGGCGGCTCGGACTGAAATCCCAGACTGCGGCCGCGCACCAGGCACTCGACGACCTGATCGGCAATTTCGATACGCAGCAGGACTATGCAGACTATCTCAGCGGCATGGCCCGCTTTCGCCTGCCGGTCGAGACCTGGCTCCTGGACAAGGCAATGCCGGACGAACTGGGTGATTGGCGTCCGGCGGTCTATGGTGCGCAGATCGTCGCCGATCTGGCTGATCTCGCAATCGGACCACCCGTGGAATTCCACCCCTTCAATCCGCCATCCGGCAACGGCCTGATCGGTCTGCTTTATGTGCTCGAAGGCTCGGCTCTCGGCGCAAGAGTGCTGGCAAAACGTGCTGAAGCCATTGGTTATTCAGCGGAGTTCGGCGCTCAACATCTTTTTCATCAGGCCCGGAACTTTTCCAGCTGGCGCGCGTTCTCGGATCGTATGGAGAAAGTGTGGGTATATGACGAACAGGCCGCTGTGGCATGGGCAAATACCGCCTTCGACTATGCCCGTAACGCCTTCGAAAGTACCCTTGATGCCCGCAGCACTGTCCGTCGACCTCTCCAATTGCGACCATGAACCCATACACATTCCCGGCAGCATTCAGCCGCATGGGTTTCTACTGCAATGCAATGGAGAGCTGTCGAAGGTTCTGCGTCATTCCGCCAATGCGGGCGCGCTGCTCAATGTTGGCGGCGACCTGAACGGTCGGCTGCTGATGGATCTGCTCGGTCACGAAATCACCCATGATCTGCGCAATGCCATTGCCGCCGCACCTGAGGCAAGTCGCCCGGCCGTGCTCGCGCATATGCGCATGCCGAACGACGCCTATTTCGATATCGCCATCCATCGCCAGGGCGAGGCTGCCATCGTCGAGTTCGAGCCATCGCTCCGCCGCACGCAGCCGCTTCAGCTGGCGCGTGAGATGATCGGCCGCGTCAAGGACATCACCGATATCGACAAGCTGATCTCGACCTCGGCCCGTCTGGTTCAGGCTGTGCTCGGTTACGACAGGGTGATGATCTATCGCTTCGAGGAGGATGGATCCGGCAAGGTCGTCAGCGAATCCAAACGCAAGGACCTCGAAAGTTTCCTTGGCCAGTATTTTCCGGCAAGCGACATCCCTCGCCAGGCCCGCGCTCTGTATATGCAGAACCCCATCCGGGTGATCTCGGATGCCAGCGGCACCCGCGTGCCGCTCGTACCGGAATTCGACGCGGCCGGCACACCGCTCGATCTCTCCTTCGCCCATCTCCGCAGCGTCTCGCCGATCCACTGCGAATATCTGCGCAACATGGGCGTCGGCGCATCCATGTCGATATCGGTGATCACCAGCGGCACGCTCTGGGGACTGATTGCCTGTCATCACTATGCGCCGAAAACACTCAGCATGTCCGAGCGCATTGCAGCCGAAATGTTCGGCGAATTCTTCTCACTGCATCTTCTGGCTCTGAAACAGAAGCGCAAACTCGACATCGCCAATGAAACGCGACGTTCGCTCGACCATTTTCTCCAGATGGCTTCCCATCACTCCGATGTCGACGCCCTTCTCGCCGACGCCCTGCCGGAATTCCGATCATTGCTGGATTGTGACGGTGTCGGTCTGTGGATGAACGGCCGATGGACGGCCGTCGGCACAACCTGCCCCCCTGGCGCAGAACCAGCTCTTGCTCGTTTTGTCGGCGAAGTAGCTGAAGGCCGCATCTGGGCGAGCCATATGCTGTCGGACATCTATCCTGCTGCCGAGGGCTACTATGAGGACGTGTCCGGCGTAATGGCGATTCCGCTGTCGCAGATTCCGCGCGATTACCTGTTTTTCTTCCGCAAGGAGCGATTGCAGACGCTCAATTGGGCGGGAAATCCGGAAAAAACCTATGAAACCGGTCCCCTGGGTGACCGGCTGACACCGCGCAAGAGCTTTGCCATCTGGAAGGAAACGGTCCATCGGCAAGCCGAGCCCTGGCATGATTCCGACATCGAGATTGCCGAGGCCGTGCGCTCGGCCACGGTCGAGATCGTCCTGCGCCACAGCGAAATGATGGCGGAAGAACGCAGCAAGGCTGATGTCCGCCAGCGTATGCTCAACGAAGAACTGAACCATCGGGTCAAGAACATTCTCGCCGTGATCAAATCGCTGATCGTCGCACCGGCGAAGGATGAACGCCCGATCGAGGATTACATCGGCTCCCTGCGTGGCCGTATTCACGCCCTCTCCCATGCCCATGACCAGCTGACGCGCGGCGGCGGCGGCGGTCGTTTCAACGACCTGCTGGAGACGGAATTGCTACCCTACCGGGCTGGCGACACGACGTTTTCACTGTTCGGACCCTCCGTCACCCTGGATGCCAGGGCCCATGCGGTCGCGGCACTGGTCATCCACGAACTCTGCACCAATGCCGCCAAATATGGTGCGCTCTCCGGCCATGGCGGACGCCTCACCGTCCAGTGGCAGAGCGAGGAAAATGGCGACTGCCTCATTACATGGGACGAGGACGGCGGCCCAAAGGTCGGAACGCCGAGCCGCAAGGGGTTTGGCACTGCCCTGATTGAACGCTCGATCCCTTATGATCTGGGCGGAAGCAGCCGTGTCGATTATCGCTCCACTGGCCTTTTTGCCGAATTCCGCCTGCCGGCGCGCTTTTTATCCTGGGAAGAAATGGAACCGAAGATGGACAGCGAAGTGTTGCAGCCAACGACCGCCAGCATCGTTCCCGTGCTTGATTCCTTGCTAAAGGTACTGCTCGTCGAGGATCAGGTCCTGATCGCCATGGACGCCGAGATGATGCTGGCCGATGCCGGCCTCAGCAATGTCGTGACCGCAAGCTCAAGCGCCGATGCCCTCAATCGGCTGAAAAGCTTTACCCCCGGCATCGCCATTCTCGACATCAACCTCGGCCGGGATACGTCGGTGCCGGTTGCCGAGGAGCTGGCACGGCGCAACATCCCCTTCGTCTTTGCCACCGGCTATGACGACCGCTCCATCGTGCCGGACAACTTTGCCGACGTTCCCGTTGTTCGCAAACCGTATGACAGTCTCGCTCTCGTCGCAGCCCTGTCCGATCGGCTGGAGAGCTTTCAGAAAGGATAGCTGCCTGACCCAGGTCGGAGAGCAAAATGCCGGGTCCTTACGGGACCCGGCATAAACGCACATGAGCAGATGACTTTGCCAGACCGCCCTCAGGCCAGATAGCCCGCGATGTAGGGCCAGACCTCGACCAGACCATGGTAGACCATCGTGATGGTGACATAGACGATGACGCCGAGGCCGACATAGGCAATCCAGCGGTGCTTGTGCAGCAGCTTGGCAACGAGGTTCGCCGCAAGGCCCATCAGCGCAATCGACAGAACAAGGCCGATGGCCAGGATCGAAGTATGTTCCTTGGCCGCACCCGCGACAGCCAGCACGTTGTCCAGCGACATCGACACATCCGCAATGACGATCTGGATCGCCGCCTGGAGGAATGTCTTGTCGGTGTTCAGCTCGACATCGTCCGTCTCGCCTTCATGGTGCGGCTGATGCGCCGCGGCGCGAAGCTCGACCCACATTTTCCAGCAGACCCAGGCAAGCAGCACGCCGCCGAGCAACTGCAGGCCGACGATGTTGAGCAGATAGGCCGTGCCGAGCGCAAAACCGATGCGCATGACGGTTGCGGCAATGATGCCGACCAGGATCGCCTTGTTGCGCAGATGCGCCGGCAGGCCGGCAGCAGCCAGACCGATGACGATGGCATTGTCGCCGGCGAGAACCAGGTCGATTGCGATGACCTGGAACAATGCCGCAAGACCTGCGGCGGTAAAGATTTCCATCATGATTTTGCTTCGTCCCCACGTTCCTGATGGCGTCATCCCATACAGCATGGCCGTGTGAATGAAAGATCGAAATCACCACCTTCAGGCCGCTTCTTCACACTTCACAACGGTTTCGAGGCGAATTTCCAACAGCTGTCGACCTAAATCCTCGCTCGGGCATCTTGAAGCACGTCGCATGCGGCTACCACTTGCTATTCCAACCATTCCCGTGAAAATGCCCAAACGAAAGCCATCTCACAAAAGGCGCTAGAATTTAGGCATGCCAGCACGCCAACGCATCATCCCCGTCCGCCGCGAATACAATCGCTGGGTGGCCAACCAGACGCTGGAAGACTATGCGCTGCGCTTCACCGCCAAGAGTGCGCGGCAATTTTCGTCCAGCCGGATTTCGCAGACGGCGATCGGTGCCATTTCCTTCCTGGCACTGGAGGCCATCGGCGGCACGATCACCCTGGCCTATGGCACCACCAACGCCTTTTTCGCCATCGTCGTCGCCGCCATCCTGATGCTGCTCGTCGGCGTGCCGATCAGCCGCTATGCGATCCGCCACGGCGTCGACATCGACCTGCTCACCCGCGGCGCCGGCTTCGGCTATATCGGCTCGACCATCACCTCGCTGATCTATGCCAGCTTCACCTTCATGCTCTTTGCCATCGAGGCCTCGATCATGACCGGGGCGCTGCAGCTCGCCTTTGGCGTGCCGCTCTGGCTTGGCTACATCATTTCCGCCGTCGTCGTTTTGCCACTCGTCACCTACGGCATCCGGCTGATCTCGAAATTTCAGCTGATCACCCAGCCCATCTGGATCGTGCTCAACATCCTGCCCTTCATCTTTATTGCCTTCCTCGACTGGGAAAAGATCGACCTGTGGCGCGCTTTTGCCGGCATCAACCATTCCAATGCCGGCATGGGCCAGACGGCTCCCTTCGATCTGGTGGAATTCGGTGCTGCCTCCGCCGTCATCCTGGCGCTGATGCCGCAGATCGGCGAACAGGTCGACTTCCTGCGCTTCCTGCCGCCGGAAGGCGCACGCAAGCTGCACCACAAGGTGGCGATCTTTCTCGCCGGCTCCGGCTGGGTCGTGCTTGGCGTGCCGAAACTGCTCGCCGGCTCCTTCCTGGCGGTCCTGACGCTCGCCACCGGCGTGCCGGTCGGCGAGGCCGCCGATCCCTCGCAGATGTATCTCGCCGCCTTCGGCTACATGATCCCCAATGAGACCGCCGCCATGCTGTTGATGGCCGGTTTCGTTGTCATCTCGCAGCTGAAGATCAACGTGATGAACGCCTATGCCGGGTCGCTCGCTTGGTCGAACTTCTTCTCCCGTCTGACCCACAGCCATCCCGGCCGCGTCGTCTGGCTGGTGTTCAACGTGGCGATCGCCCTCCTGCTGATGGAACTCGGCATCTACGAACTGCTGGAAGAAACCCTCGGCATCTTCTCGATCATCGCCATGAGCTGGCTCTGCGCCATCTCCGCCGACCTCTTCATCAATAAGCGCCTCGGCCTGTCTCCACCCGGCATCGAGTTCAAGCGCGCCCATCTCTATGACATCAATCCGGTCGGTTGCGGCACCATGCTTCTGTCGGCGACCATCGCGCTTGCGGCCCATTTCGGCGCCTTCGGCGCACTGCTCGCCTCGCTCTCGACCTTCGTCACCCTGATCGCCTTCCTCATCTCTCCACTGATCGCCTGGTGGAGCGATGGCAAGTTTTATCTGGCCCGCAAACCACGCCAGAGCTGGAAGAACCTGACCGGCATCACCTGCTCGATCTGCGAACACCCGTTCGAGCCGGAAGACATGGCCTGGTGCCCCGCCTATGCAGCGCCGATCTGTTCGCTGTGCTGTACGCTCGACAGCCGCTGTCACGACATGTGCAAGCCGCACGCGAGGATCAACGCCCAGGCCGCAGCCGTTGCCCGCACCTTCCTGCCTGAGGTCCTGCTGCAGCGGTTTTCAACCCGGCTCGGCCGCTATGCCTTGACCGCGGTCCTGTCGATCTCGCTGATCGGTGCGATCCTCGCGCTGATCGCCCACCAGGTGAATGTCGCCACCCCGGAAATGGCAACCGTCGTCGATCGCACCGTGCTGGTCGTCTTCTTCATCTTTGCCATCCTCGCCGGCATCGTCTCCTGGTTCTACGTGCTCGCCCATGACAGTCGCGTCGTCGCCGAAGAGGAATCCTCGCGCCAGAACACGCTGCTGCTCAAGGAAATCGCCGCCCACCGCAAGACGGATGCGGCATTACAGAACGCCAAGGAGACGGCAGAGGCCGCCAACCGGGCCAAGAGCCGCTATGTCGTCGGCCTCAGCCACGAATTGCGCACGCCGCTCAACGCCGTGCTCGGTTATGCCCAGATCCTCGAGCGTGACGAGACCATACCCGTGCCGCGCCAGTCGGCGATCAAGGTCATCCGCCGCTCCGCCGATCACCTCTCCGGCCTGATCGACGGGCTTCTGGATATCTCCAAGATCGAGGCCGGTCGGCTGCAGGTCTTCTCCAACGAGGTGAACATCCAGGATTTCCTCGACCAGCTGATCGACATGTTCGCCCCCCAGGCCGCTGCCAAGGGACTGATCTTCGAACACCGGCGCTCACACAACCTGCCGCTCTATGTGCGCACCGACGAAAAACGCATCCGCCAGATCCTCGTCAACCTGCTGTCCAACGCCATCAAGTTCACCGACGAGGGCGTCGTGCGTTTCGAGGTCACCTATCGCAGCCAGGTGGCGACCTTCACCGTCACCGATACCGGCCGCGGCATTGCCGAGAAAGATCTCAACCGGATCTACGAGCCCTTCCAGCGCGGCGAGGCTGACAACATCCGGCCGCAACCGGGCCTCGGTCTCGGCCTCACCATCACCAAGCTTTTGACCAATACGCTCGGCGGCGAGATTGCGGTATCCAGCGAACGCGACAAGGGATCGATCTTCAAGGTCCGGCTGATGCTGTCGGCCATCGACCGGCCGAACACTGCCCCTGCCCCAGAACGCAAGATCGTTTCCTATACCGGGCCACGGCGGACGATCGTTGTGGTCGACGACAATGAGGATCACCGCGAACTGATGCGCGAGGTTCTCGCCCCGCTCGATTTCGTCGTGCTGACCGCAGCCGGCGGGCCTGCCTGCCTGACCCTGATCGAAGGCGTGCGTCCGGATCTCTTCCTGGTGGATATCTCGATGCCCGGCATGAACGGCTGGCAGTTGGTCGAGAAGCTGCGCGACGCCGGCCAGAAGGCGCCGATCCTGATGCTGTCCGCCAATATCGGCGATGCGCCCGCTGCCGGCGGTGAAGGCCATGACGATGCGATCGCCAAGCCCGTCGACATCACGCGCCTGCGCGACAAGCTCGCCATGTTCCTCGGCCTCGACTGGATCTATGCCGACGATCCACGCCTGTTGCAGCCGGTCGTGCCCATGCTCAAACCCGCATCTCCCGGACACGCGCATCTGGACGAGTTGATCCAGTTGTGTGAAATCGGTTATGTGCGCGGCATAGAGGCAAAGCTCGCCGAGCTTGCCGGAGAAACCACCAACGCTGCATTTGTCGAAGGCGCCCGCGCTTACCTGCAGGTCTTCGATCTGGCTGGCCTGCGCGGTTACCTGACTTCGTTTGCAACCGGCAAGGAGCCGATCCATGGTTGAAGCCAGCAGACGTGACATCGTTCTGCTCGTCGATGACAGCCCCGATGCCCTCGGCTTCCTGACCGAGGCGCTCGAGGCCTCCGGCTTCTCCGTGCTGATCGCCACCTCCGGCCATGCCGCACTCTCGATCGTCAACCGCATCAGCCCGGATCTGATCCTGCTCGACGCCGTCATGCCCGGCATGGACGGTTTCGAGACCTGCCGTGCCCTGAAGGCGGATCCGGTGGTTGCCCAGGTTCCGGTGATCTTCATGACCGGCCTCACCGAAACCGAGCATGTGGTCAACGCGCTCGAAAGCGGCGGCGTCGACTATCTGACGAAACCGATCAATATCGATGAATTGCGCGCCCGCATCCGCGTGCATCTGAGCAACGCCCGCTCCGCCCAGAGCGCTCGCGTGGCGCTCGACGCCGCCGGCCGCCATCTGCTCGCCGTGCGCGGCGATGGTCAGGTCCACTGGACGACACCCCAGGCAAGCCGCCTGATCGAAAGCGCCACTGGCACGGCCGATGGCATCAACGAGGTGGCAGCCGCCACGGCTGCCTGGCTGGCCCATCGCCGCGCCAGTGGCGGCACCACCAGCGAGGGCACATTTCCCTTTGCCAGCGCTTCGGGCATCGCCCTGCAGCTTTCCTTCCTCGGCACGATCGGCACGGACGAATATCTTTTCCGCATCACATCCGCCAACCGGCAAAGCGAGGACGAACTACTGCGCCAGCGCTTCGGCCTGACCCATCGCGAAAGCGAAGTGCTGCTCTGGATCGCCAAGGGCAAGGCCAATCGCGATATCGGCGAAATCCTTGGCCTGTCTTCGCGGACCGTGAACAAGCACCTCGAGCAGATCTATTCGAAGCTTGGCGTGGAGAACCGCGCGTCGGCTGCCGTACGCGCCGCCCAGGTCCTGCACGAAGGCTGAACTTCGTCTGGCCCGGCCAGGGCATGGCAAAGCAAAGGCATCAAAAAAGCCCGGTCTCTCGACCGGGCTTCTTGGTTCATTCAGGCAGGTATCACGTTCCCTGCTGGATGTAGGTGAAGTTGCCGTCTGGGCCCTTCTTCCATTCGTACATGACGTAGCCAGGAACCTTCGGGTCACCCTTTTCGTCGAACGACATGTCACCGAGAGCTGTCGGGAACGGACCCTTTTCCTTCATCGCAGCAGCAACGGCTTCAGCGTCGTTGGAACCGGCAGCCTTGGCGGCGGCAGCGATCGTCTGCATGGCAGCGTAGGAATAGAGCGTGTAAGCTTCCGGATTGAAGCCCGAAGCCTTGAACTTTTCGACGAGTTCCTTGTTGGCAGGGTTCAGTGTCGGGTCAGGACCGAAGGTGTTGAGCGTACCTTCGACAGCGTCGCCGGCGATCGAAGCCAGTTCGTTCGAAACGATACCGTCGCCCGATACGAGCGTTGCCTTGAGGCCCTGGTCAGCAGCCTGACGGATGATCAGACCAGCTTCGGTGTGCAGACCACCCCAATAGATGATCGAAACGCCGGCTTCCTTCATCTTGGCGATGAGGGCCGAGAAGTCCTTGTCACCGGTGGTGACGCCTTCGTACATGACTTCTGTCAGGCCGAGAGCGTTCATCGCCTTCTTGGTTTCGTCAGCAAGGCCCTGGCCGTACGGGGTCTTGTCATGAACGACAGCAATCTTGGCGTCCTTGAACTTCTCAGCAAGGTAGGCACCGGCAACGGCGCCCTGCTGGTCGTCACGGCCGCAAGTGCGGAAGGTGTTCCACAGGCCGCGCTCGGTGAAGACCGGGTTGGTTGCAGCCGGAGTGATTTCGAGAATGCCGTTTTCGGCATAGACTTCAGACGCCGGGATCGAAACGCCCGAGTTGAAGTGACCGACAACAAACTTCACGCCGTCAGCAACGAACTTGTTGGCGACAGAGATGCCCTGCTTCGGGTCGGAAACGTCGTCGCCGAGCACGATCTTGATCTGCTCGCCGTTGATGCCGCCAGCAGCATTGATGTCTGCAGCAGCCTGTTCAGCACCCTTCTGGAGCTGAGCGCCGAAAGCCGCGTTCGGGCCTGTCAGCGGGCCGCCGACGCCGACGAGAATGTCTGCCCAAGCGTTGCCGCTGAAGGCGACCATCGCCGACAGGGCCACTGCCGAGAGAAGAGACTTCTTCATATTGTAACTCCCAAGTTTTTATGCGGGTTTAGATTTTCAAAACCCTGCGCAATACCCGCTGACACCGCGCCGGAAAACTGTTCCACTCTTATTAGGGGCCATCGCCTCTGCCGCCAATCTGGGACAGAAAACAACAGCTTGTCAATCTTTCTTCTTGCACGAGAAATAGGAAGTCCTCTCGTATAGCCAGTAGTAGTTATCGACCATCTGGGTCGTCCTGCGCGACTGGAAACCAGCCACAGCAAGAGCGAGCAGAAGCACCACGTCGATGACGTAGTAGAAGGGGCTGATGAACGGTCCTGCAAACAATGAGAAGTGCAGGAAGCGCATCACCACGCCAAGTCCAAGTACATAGACAAACACCGTTGCATAGCCCTGCCAGCCCTCGGCCACGGCCTTGCCGGTCCGCCATGCGGTCCAGAATCCGATCAGCAGAACGAGGAAGCGCAGCACGGTGCGAACACCGGTATCCGTCTCGAAAAACAATCCTTGCATGTCAGTTCCTCCGCGCTCAGTGATGGCCGCCTTCGAGATAAGCCGCACGAACCTGCGGGTCCGCCAAAAGCTCTTTCCCGCTGCCGCTCATCGTCACCTTGCCGTTGACCATGACATAGGCACGGTCAGACAGCTTCAGCGCCGCAAATGCATTCTGCTCGACGAGAAAGACGGTCAGCCCCTCTTCCTTGTTGAGCTTCTTGATCGCCTCAAAAATGCCCTTGACGATCAACGGCGCCAGGCCGAGCGAGGGCTCGTCGAGAAGCAGCAGCTTCGGACGCGACATCAGCGCGCGGCCAATGGAGAGCATCTGCTGCTCGCCGCCCGAAAGCGTGCCGCCCCGTTGGCTCTGGCGTTCTTTCAAGCGCGGGAACATGGTGAAAATCTTCTCCACGTCCTCGTTGAAATATTTAAGGTTGTCGAGCCCCGCCCCCATCTGGAGATTTTCCATGACGGTCATGCGTGGGAAGATCCGGCGACCTTCCGGCGACTGGGCGATACGGCGACGGGCAATCAGATGCATCGGCAGCTTGGTGATATCCTCGCCGTCGAAGATGATCTGGCCGGCGCGCGCCTGCGGGCTGCCACAGATCGTCATCATCAGCGTCGACTTGCCGGCACCGTTTGCACCGATCAGCGCGACGATCTCACCCTGCTTGACTTCAACATCGACACCGCCAAGGGCGCGGATATTGCCGTAATAGGTTTCGACACCCTGTACCTTGAGAAGTGCTTCGGAGGACATCAGTTCTTCTCCCCCGACACTTCTTCGGCAACAGCTTCCACTTCGGAAATTGCGTCTTCCAATTCTTCATCCTCGACACCCAGATAGGCGGCGATCACCTTCGGGTCGTTTTTCACATGATCCGGCGTACCGTCGGAAATCTTCTTGCCATATTCCAGCACGACCACATGGTCCGAAATCTCCATGACGACGGACATGTCGTGCTCGATCAGGAGCAGAGACGTCCCCTCCGCACTGATGCTGCGCAGCAAAGCGTTGAGCGTCAGCGATTCCTTCGGATTGAGACCCGCAGCCGGTTCGTCGAGGCAAAGAAGCTCAGGCCCGGTGCACATGGCGCGGCAGATTTCCAGACGGCGCTGCGCGCCATAGGGCAAGTCCCCGGCCGGGTCATCGGCACGATCGACGAGATCTGCTTTTTCCAGCCAGTAGCGTGCCTTCTCGATCGCCGCATCTGCGGCCCTCTTGTAGGCCGGCAGGCCGAGCAGGCCCAGCACCGTATAGCCGGACGCCTTCATCAGCGCATTGTGCTGGGCGACCAAAAGGTTTTCCAGCACGGTCAGACCCGAAAACAGCCGGATATTCTGGAACGTCCGGGCGACCTTTGCCTTCTTCGGGATCTCGAAATCCGGAAGCCGCTCGAGCAGATACTGGCTGCCGTCCTTCTGGTTGAGCGTGATCATGCCCATGGTCGGCTTGTAGAAGCCGGTAATGCAGTTGAACACGGTGGTCTTGCCGGCGCCGTTCGGGCCGATCAGCGCGGTGATTTCACCGCGCTTGGCTTCGAAAGAGAAGTCATTGATGGCCATCAGGCCGCCAAAGCGCATCGACAGATGCTCGACTTTCAGGATGGTGTCTTTGTTCATCGTTTCAGTTCCGGAAGTCATCAGCCGTGACCTTCCTTGGTAAAGCTGCCCGAGACGGCCTTGCGCTCCTTGAGGAAGGCTGTCGGTTCTCTGCTGCCGACGAAACCGCGCGGTTTGAACAGCATGACC
This sequence comes from Rhizobium sp. CECT 9324, assembly GCF_918741265.1. Lineage (NCBI taxonomy): Bacteria > Pseudomonadati > Pseudomonadota > Alphaproteobacteria > Hyphomicrobiales > Rhizobiaceae > Rhizobium > Rhizobium sp. CECT 9324. The sequence goes on from NZ_CAKKMZ010000001.1 coordinate 3,377,718, forward strand.
ACGATCATCGCCAGGCCGAACAGCAGCATGCGGTAGAGTTCCGGCGTGAAGTCAGGTCCGAAGACATGCTTCAGGAACTCCATTTCGCGCAGGGCCTCCGTGCCACCGATCATCACGATCGCAGCGACCGCGATACCCGTCAGCGAACCCATGCCGCCAAGAACGACGATCGCAAGGATAACCGCGGATTCGAGAAAGACGAAACTTTCCGGCGACACGAAACCCTGGCGCGCCGCAAAGAACGAACCGGCAAAGCCACCGAACATCGCACCGATCGAAAACGCCGTCAGCTTGGTCGTGACCGTGTTGATCCCGAGGGAGCGGCAGGCGATTTCGTCTTCGCGCAGCGCTTCCCAGGCACGACCGATCGGCATGCGACGCAGCTTGATCGTCACATAGGCCGTAATGCCGCACAGGAGCAGGATCACGTAGAACAGGTAGATCTTGTAGTAGGCCGACGACATCGGCAGACCGAATGTCTTGGCGAAGCCGCCCGGCGACGCATCGAAAGGCATGCCGAACAAGGTCGCCTTCGGGATGCTGGAGATACCGAACGTACCCCTGGTGACATCCGTCCAGTTGATCAGCACAAGGCGGATGATTTCACCGAATGCCAGCGTCACGATCGCCAGATAGTCGCCGCGAAGCCGCAGGACCGGAAAGCCCAGAATGATCCCCCAGAAGGCAGCCAGAACACCCGAGAGCGGCAGCAGGATCCAGAACGACAGGCCGAAATTCTGCGCCAAAAGCGCGTAGGTATAGGCACCGACGGCGTAAAAGGCGACATAACCCAGGTCGAGAAGACCGGCGAGGCCGACGACAATGTTGAGACCCCAGGCCAGCATGACGTAGATCAGGATCTGGATGCCGAAGTTGTCGACATATTTCAGCGAGCCCTGGACACCGGTCAAGGCAACGATGACAGGCGGATAGAGGATCAGGGCCACCAGGGCGATCTTCAGGAAATGCGTCTTGAAGAAGGACGGCTGGGCATCGAGATCGGCGGCCGGAGCAGCAGCCTTGCTCGCCCTTCGGGCGGCAAGCCACGGCTGCGCGAAGGCAACAATGGCAAAACGACCGACGGCGGCGACGATGACGAAGATCGCCAGAAGACCCCAACGCGGATACCAGATCAGCTGGTTGGAAATGTTCTGGTCAGTCTTGATGCCGATGAAGAGGCTGAACAGGCCGAGCGACAGAAGACCGGCGAACAGGCCTTCCTTCAACGCGCGCGCCATCGTGCCGGACGAAGCGGCACCAGTTTCGTTTACAGAAGTTGTCATGGGATCAAACCTTCTCGACTTCCGGCCGGCCGAGGATGCCGGTGGGCTTGAAGATCAGCACGAAAGCCAGGATGCCGAATGTCGCGACATCCTTGTAGGCAATGCTGAAGTAAGCAGACCAGAGCGACTCGATGAGGCCGATCAGCAGGCCGCCGAGAACAGCGCCCGGCAAGGATCCGATACCACCGAGAACCGCCGCCGTGAATGCCTTCACGCCCGGAACGAAGCCATCGTTGAACGAGGCAACACCGTAATACATCAGGTACATCGTGCCCGCGACTGCGGCCAGTGCTGCGCCCATGACGAAGGTGATGGAAATCGTCTTGTCGACATCCACACCGAGCAGCGCCGCCATCTTGCGGTCCTGTTCGGTGGCGCGCTGGGCGCGGCCTAGCGGCGTCTTGTTGACGATATACCAGAATGCGAAGAGCAGCACGCTGGTGATCAGCACGATGATTGCCTGCTTCAGCGACACCGTGACGGCGCCGATATGCAGCACGTCGCTGATCAGTGGCGGGATCGGCTTGTTGCGCGGTCCCTGCGCCACCTGAATAAAGTTCGACAGAGCGATCGACATGCCGATCGCAGTGATCAGCGGCGCCAGGCGGAACGAGCCGCGCAGCGGGCGGTAAGCCACGCGCTCGATCGTCCAGTTCCACAAACTCGTCATCAGCATCGCGACGATCAACATGATCAGAAGCGCGAGCGCGACCGGAATACCGGCGAAGAAAGTTGTCAGAATGAGGAAGACGATGAGAGCGGCAAAGCCGCCGAGCATGAAGATATCACCATGGGCGAAGTTGATCATGCCGATGATACCGTAGACCATCGTATAGCCGATAGCCACAAGGCCATAGATGGATCCAAGAGTCAGCCCGTTGATGAGCTGCTGGATAAAGTACTCCATATATTATCCCCCGGACGCGCCTTGGTGGTGCGTCTCATTTTTGTTGATCCCTTGCGGGTTCTAGGCGTCGGGAGATTCCATATCGCTTTGTCCGAAAATGTGAAGCCAAAAAGGCAAAACGGCGACAAAATGTTACCACTAACCAACACTTTGGCGCGGATAAAACCAGCGAACTCAAAAAAACAGCAGAAAAAGCCCATGAAATCAGCAGGCCGCCCGAAGGCGGCCTGCTCCATGTGCATATTTACCAATGCAAGCCCATCTTTGTGGAAAACGGTTCAGTTTCTCATTCGCGACCCATTTGCGTCAAAAAGCGGCTGCGCTTGCAGACGTGCAGGAAGGACCTCGCCAAGGATTTCGATTCCCCAGCCGTCAATTTCATCGGCGATCTCCTTCGGCACGTAGCCGATCGCCACCGAGACGCCACTGGGATGCGCATAACCGCCGGACGTGACCCAGCCCCGCACTTCGCCATCAAACGAGATCGGCTCGTCGCCGATCACGTCGGCGTCCTTGGCATCGACAATAAAGGTACGCATGCGCAGCGTGCCGCCGGAAAGCTTCTCTTCGATCGCCGCCGTCTTGCCGATAAAGTTCGCCTCTTTTTTCAGCGAAACGAAACGGCCAAGGCCTGCCTCCATCGGCCCATAGAGCGGACGATATTCGCGCGACCAGCTGCCGAAGCTTTTTTCCAGGCGCAGTGCGTTCAGCGCCCGCAGGCCGAACAGCGAAATCCCGAATTCGGCACCAGCTTCCATCAGCAGATCGAAAATGTAACGCTGATATTCCGGCCGCATCCAGATTTCATAGCCGAGATCACCGGTATAGCTCACACGACCGACGATTGCCGGCGCCATGCCAAGATCCATTTCGCGGATATCCATAAAGGCAAAAGCTTCATCCGAGACGTCGAGATGCGTCAGCTTGGCCAGCACGTCGCGCGCCTTCGGTCCGGCAATTGAGAGGCCAAGCAGGCCGAGATTGAGCGGATTGAGCTCGACCGAGCTGTCTTCGGGCAGATGCTGCTCGAACCAGCGCATGTGATAGTCCTCGGCGATGCCGGAACCGATCACCAGGAATTCCTCGTCGTCGAGATTGGCAACGGTGAAATCGCCGATCAGCTTGCCGGCGTCGTTAAGCATCGGTGCCAGCGTCATACGGCCGACCTGGGGGATCTTAGACGCGAGCATGTGGTCGAGCCAGTCGCGCGCGCCCTCGCCGCTCACCGTATATTTGGCAAAACCCGAGGTCTCCATCAGGCCAACACTGTCGCGCACGGCCTGGGCCTCGCGGCCGACGGCCTCGAAATCGGTCGAGCGACGCCAGGAAAATTTGTCCTCGACGCCCTCAGGCGCAAACCAGAGCGGCGTCTCCAGGCCGTAGGAGGCTCCGAACACGGCCCCGGCGCTCTTCAGCTTGTCGTAGATCGGCGTGGTCAGCAGCGGACGCGCGCCCGGCAGTTCCTCGTTCGGATAGCGGATCGAGAAACGGCGCGAATAGTTCTCGCGGACCTTGGCATTAGTATAGCCAAGCGTCGCATAATCGCCGTAGCGGCAGACATCCATGGCAAAGACGTCGAAGCCCGGATCGCCCTCGATGATCCAGTTGGCGAGCGCCAGACCCACGCCACCGCCTTGGGAGAAGCCTGCCATGACGGCGCAGGCCGACCAGAAATTGGTCATGCCGCGCACCGGTCCTACCAGCGGATTTCCGTCGGGCGAGAAGGTGAAGGGGCCGTTGATGATCTTCTTGATGCCGGCATTGTTGAAGGCCGGGAAATGCCGGAAGCCGATTTCCAGCTCATTGGTGATGCGCTCCAGGTCTTCGGCCAGAAGCTCGTGGCCGAAGGTCCACGGCGTCTCGATCGGCGACCACGGCCGGCAATCCTTTTCATAGGTGCCCATCAGCATGCCGTTGCGCTCCTGGCGGATATAGATCTCGCCGTCGAAGTCGACGCAGTGCATCAGTTCCTTGCCCGATGTCTTGTTGAACTCGATGACCTCAGGCATGTCCTCGGTGATCAGATACATGTGCTCCATGGCAAGCACCGGCAGTTCCAGACCGACCATGCGGCCGACTTCGCGCGCCCAGAGACCCGCGGCGTTGACGACGTGTTCGCAGCGGATCTCGCCCTTGTCGGTGATCACACGCCAGGTGCCGTCCTCCAGCTGCACCAGATCCTCGACCTTGGTGTGCAGATAGATCTCGGCGCCGTTCTTCTTCGCCGACTTCGCATAGGCATGGGTCGTCCCGTAAGGGTCGAGATGCCCCTCATGCGGATCGAAGACCGCGCCGACGAACTGCTTCGGATCGAGCAGCGGCATCATTTCATGCGCTTCCTCGGCCGAGATCAGCGTCGCTTCGCCACCGGCATACTTGCCCTTGGCAAGCAGCGACTTCATCCAGTCGAAGCGTTCCTTGGTGGCCGCCAGCATCAGGCCGGAGGTCATGTGCAGGCCGATGTCCTGGCCGGAATACGCCTCGATCTCCTTGTAGAGCTCGACGGTGTATTTCTGCAGCTTGGCGACGTTCGGGTCGCCGTTGATCGTGTGAATGCCGCCCGCTGCATGCCAGGTCGAGCCGGAGGTCAGCTCCGAGCGCTCCAGAAGCACGACATCGGTCCAGCCGAACTTGGTCAGATGGTAGAGGACCGAGCACCCGACGACACCACCACCGATGACGACGACCCTTGCATGGCTTTTCATAAAACGCTCCTTTGGCGCGGACAGGCTGTTGTCCGAAGCTAGAGCGGCGCGGGAAAAGTCGGAAGCCCATGCTGCGACGAAACATGTCGCGCAAGACAAAGAAATTATCCGGATAACGCCGCAGCCTGAGCAAGGCCACGGCCGGTTCTCAAGGGGCAGCGCGCCGCAGCGTGATGCGGGTGAGTTCGGCGGTCGTTCCGAGCCGAAGGGCAAAACCGGGCCACAGCGCGGTGCCATTGTTGACGTAGAGCTGCATGCCGCCGACCTGGTAGAGACCCGACACGAACCCATTGTTCGCCGCACCAACCACTCGGTCCAGACCGACGATCATGCCGCCATGCGTGTGCCCTGAAAGCTGGAGCGCCACGCCGGATTTGGCAGCTTTTGCCGCCTGCATCGGCTGGTGGTCAAGCAGGACGACCGGTACATCCGCAGGAGCGCCGTGCAATGCGGCAGACAGATCCGGAGCGAGCGAACCTGTTCTCGCTGCCGACAGGTCGGTGACCCCTGCCAGAACCAGTTCGGCCCCGCCGCGCGCAAGAACGACGTGGCTGTTCGACAGGATGCGCATGTTCTGGCCTTCGAAATGTCGCATCCAGTTGTCGACACCGAAAAAATACTCATGGTTTCCCGGAATGGTATAAACCCCATCCGGCGCCATCAGCCGGGCAAGCGGAGCGACGTCGGCGCGCCTGTTCTCGACACTTCCGTCGATCAGGTCGCCGGTGATCACGATCAGGTCCGCATCGAGTGCATTGGTTTTCGATACCACCGCTTCGGTCCATGTGGCCGGGAAAAGCCGGCTGATATGAAGGTCGGTCAGTTGCACGAGGCGGTAACCGTCAAACGCTGGCGGCAGGCCAGGAATGGCAATCTCCATGTCCTTGACATCAGGGACGACGATGGCCCGGCTGACACCGAGCGCCGAGAGCGCAATGGCGGCGATGCCCATCACGTATCGCATGCCGACCGGCACGACCGGAAACGAGCCCTTCACCAAGAGGATCAGCAGCGAGATCGCGTCCAACAGAAGCTGGAACACGGCGAGCAGTAGGATCGCGCCGAACAGCAGATTGAACCCGATCACGATGGACCGCGGAAACTCGGGAGAGAAGACCGACCCGGACGAGAGGCGACTGAAGAAATGGTACTGGGACGCCATCAACAGCAGAACTACAAGCGACAGCTTTACGCTCCAGATCCACGGCAACGGTTGGATGAACCGGACGACGACCACCAGCCATGGCAACCCGAAGATGATATGAAACATCAAATGCCTTTAAGTATGACTTACCTCCCCGTTACGCAGCGGCTGGACGCGTGGATCACCCGCATCGAGGATCGCCCATGAACCACTGCGACGTGGATACTCCATCGTTCGCGGTCTTACTGGCCAAAACCCGCCGTCATCGCAAACTCCCGACCCATCTCGCAGACCTCCTCGAACACGGAGCCTGCAAAACTGCGCATGACGACGATCTCGAATCGATCCTCCCCCGTTCGGGCGAGGTTAGCCGCGACATGGCAGAACAGCGCATTGGCAGATTGGCCGATTTCGAAGACATCGGCATGCAGATCGAGAGCCACGCATTTCTGCAGGATCGAGCGGACCCGCGGACCACTGATCCTCAGCACCACACGGCCATCGCTCTGCTCGACAAACGACACCCTGGTCGATCCAAGATCGCTCAACTGCCGGGCCAGAGCATCGCCGGATACCTCTTCGCTGACCAGCAGCCATTCATTCGGTCCGACAGAGCGCACCGAGACATCCTCCAGATTGCGCAGTGCTTCGTCGATATCGGCCTGATGGCCTTCATGCACCAGGACGGAGAAAACCGTCGGCGCCCTGACAATCGACAAATGATGCGGATTGGGTGTCGCCTCGAAACCGGCAATATGATCCTCGAGCACGTGCCGGCTGGCAAAGGTCATGGGCATGGCTCTGCTCCTTACAGATGAAGTTTCTTGTTGTCTGGATCGTAGAACACCGGATTGCACACCTCCGCCACCGTTTCGCGGCCACGCAGCGCATCCCAGACGACGATCTTCTCGCCGATCCGCTCGCGTCCCGATTTCAACAGAGCAAGCCCGATATAAGACCCCAGCGACGGCGAATAGCACACCGAGGTCACATAACCCTGGTCGGCGCGCATCGAGGGATCCGCCCCTTCCTTCAGAATATGCGCGCCCGCCTTGATCTCCTCCTTCTCGATCGGCCGCAGGCCGACGAGTTGCGGACGATCGGCCGCAGTCAGGCCGAAGCGGCTCGACAGGCGCTTGCCGATGAAATCCGGTTTCTGGGTCGAAAACATTCGGCCGAGCCCCAGATCGTCCGGCGTCGTTGCGCCGTCGATCTCGCTATGCGTGACATGCCCCTTCTCGATCCGCAGCACGTTCAGCGCCTCGACACCATAGGCGCAGATGCCATGCGATTTGCCCGCCGCCATGATCGCGTCGGCAACCGCCTCGCCGTAATTGGCCGGCACCGCCAGCTCGAAAGCGAGTTCGCCGGAAAACGAAATCCGGAACAGCCGCCCCTTGAGGCCGCCCTTGAGCAGCACTTCCCGCGCCGACAGAAACGGGAAGGCTTCGTTGGAAATGTCGTGATCGATGATCTGCTCGAGGATGATGCGAGCCTTGGGGCCGGCAATCGCCATCTGCGCCCATTCATCGGACGAAGACACGAAGCGCACGTCGAGATCCGGCCACAGCGCCTGGGCGCAGAATTCCATATGCGTCATCACCTCGCCAGCATAGGCCGTGGTCGTGGTGACGAAGAAATGCTCGTCCGACAGCCGGCTGGTCGTGCCGTCGTCATAGATCATGCCGTCCTCGCGCAGCATCAGGCCATACCGCGCCTTGCCGACGGGAAGCTTGAGGAAGGCATTGGAATAGAGCCGGTTGAGGAATTCCGCCGCATCCTTGCCGAACACCTCGATCTTGCCAAGCGTCGACACGTCACAGAGACCGGCATTGGCGCGCACGTTCAGCACTTCGCGATCGACCGCCTCGCGCCAGGTTTTCTCCCCGTCACGCGGGAACCAGGACGAGCGATACCACAGGCCGGATTCGACAAAGACCGCCCCCTGCTTCTTCGCCCAGCCATGCAGCGGCGAGGTGCGCACCGGCCGCGAATGTTCGGCCCGGGATGTCCCCGCCATAGCCCCGAAGGAAACCGGCGTATAGAACGGCCGGAAGGTCGTCGTACCGATTTCGGCCGGCGACACGCCACGCATGCCGGCCATGATGCCGATCGTGTTGATATTGCCGAGCTTGCCCTGGTCGGTCGCCATGCCGCCGGTCGTATAGCGCTTGGTATGCTCGACATGGCCCATCGCCTCGCGCTGGGCAAGGCTCAGGTCCTTCACATGCACGTCGTTCTGGTAATCGACAAAGGCCTTGTCCTTGGCGCCCGGCACATACCAGAGCGGCGAGAACTCAGCGTCGAATTCACCCTCGACCTCCGGCACATCGACAAGCCCGACCAGCCGGCCGAGATCGCCGATCGCATCATGCGCCTTTTCTGCCCCGTCACGCAGGCAGGCGGAGAGCGAAGCAACGCCCGCGGCCGAACCGGCAACCCGCAGCCCCCCGCCGACATCCGGCGCGAGAAACGCCTGGTGCGCGTCGGACCAGACCGGTTTTGCCCCGCGCTGGCAGGCAAGATGCACGATCGGGCTATATCCGCCGCTCATTGCCAGCGCATCGCAGGATATCTCCTCCTGATGGCCGGACCGCTCGACGATCAGGCCGGAAATGCGGTGGCGTCCCTTGGTATCGACCACAGCCCCGCCGCGAATGACCCTGACACCGGCTGGCGCGTCGTCACCCGACTGGACGCGTCCGTCGATGATCGCCGAGACACTGACGCCAGCGGCAATCAGATCCGCAGCGGTCCGATAACCGGCACCGCCATTGGTGAAGATCGCCACGTCGCGACCAGCCGCCACGCCATAGCGGTTGAGATAGGTGCGAACCGCGCCGGACGTCATGACGCCGGGTTTGTCATTGCCGCCGAACACAAGCGGCCGCTCTTCGGCGCCCGACGCCAGGATCGCGCGCTTGGCAACGATCCGCCAGACCCGCTCGACCGGCAGGTCGGACGAGGGCTGTGCCACATGCTTCTGCACTTTTTCAACGGCCCCGAAGACATTGTCGTCATACCAGCCGAATACGGTCGTGCGTGGCATCAAAGTGACATTGGCAAGCGTCTTCAACTCGTCGACGACGCTTTGGGCGTAATCGGCAGCCGCCATGCCGCCGACCGAAACCCGCTCATTGAGCAGCGAACCGCCGAAGCGAAAGCTCTCATCCGCAAGGATCACGCGCATGCCGGCCCGCGCCGCAGCCCGTGCTGCCATCAGGCCGGTTGGCCCCGCGCCGATCACCAGCAGGTCGCAATGCGCCCAGGACTTTTCGTAGCGATCGGGATCGACCTCGAACGGCGTCTTGCCGAGACCGGCCGCGCGCCGGATGATCGGCTCGTAGACCTTTTCCCAGAACGGCTTCGGCCACATGAAGGTCTTGTAGTAGAAACCCGCGCTGAGGAAGGGCGACAACAGGCTGTTGACCGCGCCGACATCGTATTTCAGCGATGGCCAGCGGTTCTGGCTCTTCGCCTCCATGCCCTGGTAGAGTTCGGCAACGGTCGCCCGCGTGTTCGGCTCCGTGCGTCCGCCGGTCCCAATCGTCACCAGCGCGTTCGGCTCGGAAGAACCCGCCGTGACGATGCCGCGCGGGCGATGATACTTGAACGAACGGCCGACCAGCATCTGATCATTGGCGATCAGTGCCGAAGCCAGCGTATCGCCCTCGAAGCCCTTCATCGTCTGGCCGTCGAAGGTGAAGGCCAGGCTGCGGCCACGATTGACGAGGCCGCCGGAAGACAGACGCGAACCGGTCATCAGGCAGCTCCCTTGGCATGCACGCTGGCATCCGTCACGCTATAGACCTCGTGGCTTGCAGCATTGTCGCGCTCGACCACCAGCCAGCGACGGCATCCGGCCGAATGATGCCAATGTTCGATGATGCGGCCCTTCGGATTGTCCCGGACGAACACATAGGCGTACCAGGCATCGTCGGAGGCTGCAGCCGCGGGACGCACCGGGCTCGCGTCTCCACGGATCGAGAATTCTTCCTTCGGACGGATCCCGCAATGCGGGCAAGTGATAAGACTGGCCATGATCGGATCTCAATGCAAATTCGGTTGTGGGCCTTTGCCGCCTTCATCCACGGCAAAACCGCGCTTGAAGCGGTCGAGCCGGAGCAGACGGGCAACAGGATGGGCTTCGTTCTTGGCGATCAGATGGGCAAAACAGAAGCCGGAAGCCGGCGTCGCCTTGAAGCCACCGTAACACCAGCCGCAGTTCAGGTAGAGATTGTCGATCGGCGTCTTGTCGATGATCGGCGATCCGTCCATCGACATGTCCATGACGCCACCCCAGGCGCGCAGGACCCTGACGCGCGACAGGCCTGGAATGAGCGAGACGCCCTCCTCGATCGTATGTTCGACCGTCGCCAGGTTGCCGCGCTGGGCATAGGACGAATAATAGTCGATGTCGGCACCGAAGACCAAGCCGCCCTTGTCGGACTGCGAGATGTAGAAATGCCCGGCGCCATAGGTGATGACATTGTCGATCACCGGCTTGATGCCTTCCGACACGAAGGCCTGCAGCACATGCGTCTCGATCGGCAGTTCCAGCCCGGCCATCTTGCCGGTGACGGAAGTGTGGCCGGCCGTCGCCAGCGCCAGCTTGTTGCAGCCAATGAAGCCGCGGCTGGTCTCGACGCCTTGCACATTGCCCGCCTCGTCACGGCGGATGCCGGTGACTTCGCAGTTCTGGATCAGGTCGACGCCGCGGCTGTCGGCACCACGGCCATAACCCCAGGCAACGGCATCATGGCGCGCCGTGCCACCGCGTTTCTGCAGCAGACCGCCGAGGATCGGGAAGCGTGCGTGATCGTAGTTGAGGTAGGGCATCATCCGGCGCACCTGCTCGCGATCGAGCAGTTCGGCGGCAACACCGTGCATCATCATTGCATTGCCGCGCCGCGCATAGGCGTCGCGCTGGCCGTCGGAATGGAAGAGATTGACGATGCCGCGCTGGGAAATCATCGCGTTGTAGTTGAGGTCCTGCTCCAGCCCTTCCCAGAGCTTCATCGAAAACTCGTAGAACGGCTCATTGCCTTCCAGCAGGTAGTTCGAGCGGATGATCGTCGTGTTACGGCCGACATTGCCCGAACCGAGATAGCTTTTTTCCAGCACCGCGACATTGGTGATGCCGAATTCCTTGGCGAGATAATAGGCGGTCGCCAGACCATGACCGCCGCCACCGACGATGATCACGTCATAATGCGGCTTGGGTTCCGGCTCACGCCACATCGGCGCCCAGTTGCGATTGCCGGAAAGAGCCTGTCGAAAGATTGAAAGGGCCGAATAACGCATCAAGCATCCTCTGAAAATATCGCCGCACATTCGCATAGGCGTCATAAAGAGCAAGCGCAATCAGGACGAAAATTGTTTTGTTTGAGACATGCTGCGCTTTGTTCCATCGCGGTGCAGCACGGCCACTCGCAACTAAACCTTAATGTCCGGGCAATCTACTGGGCATAGTGTCAGAGATCGCTTTACACCACCCGCCAGAGCGTGAAATCACAGATGCGGGTAGAGGAGAAAACGTAACCGTGGCAGACGACGCAGCGATCGCGCGGATTTTCGAGCAGGCAGCGCTCGCCGCCGGTCGGATCATTCTCGACATCTATCGTGCCGGCCCCGATGTGCGCTTCAAAGGCGACAGCACACCGGTGACCGAGGCGGACGAAGCTGCCGAAAACCTCATTCTGGCGGACCTGATCGCCCATCTTCCACATTTGCCGGTCGTCGCCGAAGAAGCCGTTGCCGCCGGCGACGTGCCGGCAACGGAGGGCGAGCGCTTCCTGCTGGTCGATCCGCTTGACGGCACACGAGAATTCATCGCCGGCCATGACGATTTCACCGTCAACATCGCCCTCATCGACCAGGGCATGCCGACGATCGGCGTGGTCTACGCCCCGGCACTGGGTATTGCCTATCTCGGCTTCGGCGACACGGCGGAGAAACTGATCGTCGACGATCATTTCCAGGTCACATCGCGATCCGTCATTCGAGGACGGCCAATCCATCCCAAGGCCTGCGCCCTGGTCAGTCGCTCACACAACAGCGAGGCAACAGAGGCTTACATCCGCGACAACGGCATTCCCGAACGCCAAACGGTCGGCTCGTCGCTGAAATTCTGCCTTCTGGCCGAGGGCGAAGCTGATCTGTACCCACGCTTCGGCCGCACGATGGAATGGGATACGGCCGCCGGCGACGCAGTCCTGAGGGCCGCCGGCGGCATTACGCTGACCACCGATCACCAGCCGCTCGTTTATGGCAAGCGCAACCGAATTCACGAGACCGATTTCGCCAATCCCGACTTCATTGCCTGGGCAAGCCCGCCGCCGCGGGGATGAGTTTTCTGAAAAACTGCGTGTTTTCAACAAATCCGGGGTGACTTCATCCCCCTTGGAAAAAACAGGCGCACACTTCTCCTTTTCCCGCCCCGCTCCGCCTTAATCGTGGATGCGGACACAGAGAAACGGAGACGCCGATGCCCGACACGACCAGCAATCTCGCCCTGCCTTTCATCCTTCCCGCTCAGGCTCAGAAACACGTCACGCACAATGAAGCCCTTCAGCGGCTGGACGCATTGGTCCAGTTGGTGATCCAGAGCCCTGCCACCGTACCTCCGTCCGCTCCACCCGAAGGCGAGGTCTATTGGCTGCTTGCCCCGTCCAGCGGCGCCTGGCTCGGTCGCGAGGGCCAATTGGCGCTCTATCAGGATGGCGCATGGGTATTCCTCACACCACGCATCGGCTGGCGCGGCTATATCGCCAGCGAACAACGGGCGACAATCTTCAATGGCGAAGAATGGATCGATCCTCCCCTGCCATCTCAGGTCAATTTCGACAGGCTTGGCATCGCCGCCACCCCGGACAGTTCGAACAGGCTGGCAATTTCCTCGCCCGCGAGCCTGTTCAATCACGCCGGTGACAGCCACCGCCTCACCGTCAACAAGCAATCGGCTGGCGACACGGCAAGCCTGCTCTTCCAATCCAATTGGCAGGGCCGCGCCGAAATGGGATTGGCCGGCGATGATCGGTTTTCGATCAAGGTCAACGGCGACGAGACCGGTTGGCGCCAGGCGATCGCCATTTCCGAGGAAGGCTATGTGCGCCTTGATCAGCGGCCGCTGGCCCGGGCAGCCCTGACGACGGCGACGTTTACCCCCGCCAGCGGCACGGCCACGGGCTTTGACCTCCTGCATCTGTCGGGCGGAGATATGACCCTGGGCGCACCGCTTGCGTCAGGCTTCGGCAAGCCCGTGATCGTCCCGGCAGCTGGCTTCTATCTATTGGCGCTGACGATCACCGCCAATGGCGCCGGCAGTCATGCGGTGGCACTGCGCCGCAACGCCAGCGAGGATATCGCCCACCACGCCGGCGGCGCAGGAACGTCAACGGTGATGACGCTCGCATGGCTGAACGGCGGAGATGCGTTGACCCTGTATCACAGCGGCACAACCGAATATGCCTTTGGCTATGGCAAAACCGAGCTCAATCTGATGATGCTTTAGCTCACAGGCAATTGGTCAATAAAAAAGACGCCACGGGGTCGCGGCGTCTTTCTCTGTCCAGTCCGGGAAACCCGATCGATCAGAGCAACCGAAAGCGACAGGCCCTGGCGACGGCCTGCATACGATTGACCGCTTCGAGCTTGCGCATGGCGCTCTTCAGGTAACTGACCACGGTATGGGTTGAGATATCGAGAATGATGGCGATCTCGTCGCTGCTCTTGCCAGCGGCCGACCAGCGCAGGCATTCGATCTCGCGGGCGGAGAGCTTTTCGCGCGGACCATAACGTGGAACGAGTTCGTCAGCACCGAGATCCAGCATTTCCATCGCCGCGAACTGCATTGCTGCCAGTTCTGCCCGATCCGGCTGTTGCAGACGGCCGGAAAACACCAGGACATATTGCGCCAGATGCCGGTCATGCAGACTGAAGGCAAGGCTGCCGCCCATGCCGTGCTGGTCGAAAAGCGCCACCAGCTTTGCCCGCTGTTCGTTGGCGGCCTGACCGACGAACAGATTGTCGGTGAAGAAAACCGGCATGATGCTCTGCTTGAGTCGCGCCACCAGCAGGCTTCCGGCAAAGATCTCTGCCGCTTCATAGGCTTCCCGCACCGGCTGCGGCCAGTTTGTCACCAGCAGATTGGCGGAAAACTCCGGCCGATCGCCCTTGGGGAAACTGGCGAGAAGGCAATGGCGGAAGCCATGCTCGCGCGCCAGAGCCAGCAACTTGCCAGCCCACTGTCCGGACACACCTGCATCCAAGGGAAATACGTCTTCGTCGGTCTCGTGGCGACGAGTCAAATCTGTCGGCCTGAACATAAAGCTCCTTTCGACTGGGCATGCACCCGGTCGGGAATTGAACGCATGTGAACTAGAATCTATCCCATGCAGGGATTTGTATCCGCCGGGCCTGTCGCCGATCTTGCGGCGACAAAAAAACGACCATTGACCGAGCAGTTTTCCCGCTCGGTCATGACATTTTCAGGCGAACCAGAGATTTCTCGATCCTAATGCCACGGAAGGTTGCGCGCGAGTAGAGGGGCATTTGCATAACTCCCATGCAAATGCCGCAACTTTACGCAGAGTGAGGTCGATTCGACGTAGCTAATCCGCGTTCGGTTGGCGGAAATTATTATCAAATGCTTACAATGTGCTTAGGCAAATTTTAAAGCATCGCCTCTAGGATGCAGGTGTGTGGTCTTGAGTATGTATAGAGAGTCCAATGACCGAAATGATCCGCCCCCGAGTGAAATATGTCATCGGTCCCGATGGCAGCCCGCTGACGATTGCCGATCTGCCCCCGGCCAATACGCGCCGTTGGGTAATCCGTCGCAAAGCCGAGGTTGTCGCCGCTGTTCGCGGTGGCCTGTTGAGCCTGGAAGAAGCCTGCGAACGCTACACCCTGACAGTAGAGGAATTCCTCTCCTGGCAGTCCTCCATCTCCGACCATGGCCTTCCGGGCCTGCGGACAACCCGAATTCAGCAATATCGCCATTAAGCTTTTCGGTGCCGAGCGTTAACGGCACAAAACAGTTTTCAAAACAGACCCCATCGGAAAACCGGCATGGCTCGCCCTGCCGGTTTTACCTTTTTTGTGTCACGGCACCGGATATCGTCCGTCTTGCCGGCAACCGATGCAAAACAGCGGCAAGCACAACCGACCCGGCATAGAACCACAGTCCCGGCTGGGAAAAAGCCTGCGCAAGCCCCGTTGTCTTCGCCGCAAAGATCACCAGCGCGACCAGAAGCACATCCATCATCGACCAGCGCGACAGGACGGGAACGAGCTTTTCGACCCAACCGCCCGCCTGCCGTTCAACGCAATTCAGATGCTCCGCAGCAAGCCCGATCAGTTTGATCCAGGGAAACACCACCGAGACAAGGCCGACAATCACCGACAGCAAGACGTCGCCGCCCTGCCAGAGTGAGGCGATGATGGTTATCAGCGATGGCTCCTCGGAGAAGACGTACAAACTTTCAAATCGCATGAGCGGCAGGCTGATCCCCAGCGCCAGAAAACCAGGCGCCAGAATGAGCAGAGAAGATTTCAACCAGATCAACACGAAAATCCTCCGCCAGGTGTGAACGCTGCGTGCGCCAGTCTGGCAATTGTCGCGTGGCACGGGCCGATGGTATTCAGGATCCATCAATGCAGCAACGGAGACATTCATGAACATCTCGTTTGAGCAGACAGGTTCGGGCGGTCGCTATGTCGGCCGGGTCGACGGTATCCCAGATCCCGCGATCATGACATTTTCGCGCGCCTCGCCAACGTTGATCATCATCGATCACACGGAAGTCCCCGACGCGATGCGTGGCACCGGTGCCGGTCAGGCTCTTGCTCTCTATGCTGTGGAAGAAGCGCGCAAGGGCGGCTGGAAAATCATTCCGCTCTGCCCCTTTTTCCATGCCCAGATGGATCGCCATCCCGAATGGCGCGATGTGCTCAACGGTTGAACCGTCAGCCCTGCCCCGATCGCATCATGCACCTGGAGCTTGATCAAGTCGAAAAGACAGAGCGGCGGACGCAGCGGAAACTGCGACCGCCCCATTTGGACACAGGAACCCCTGTGCTCAGGCTCTAACCCGCATTTGGCTGTCCCGCTCCTCAAGAGCCGATGCCTTGGCATATTCTGCCTCGGCTTCTTCCAGCGCCAAGTCCGCCGCTTCCTGCTGGACCTTCAGTTCCCGAATCGAGACCTGAAGATTGTCCGCGCGTTGGCGAGCCGCCTTGGCAAAGGTGGGATAGGCAAAATGGTTAGGGTCGGTGATGCCGGACTTTTTCTCCTCGATGCCGATCTGAGCCTCAAGCTCTTTCGACATCCTTTCGAACTCCGCCATCATTGACTGCAACTGCTGCAATTGCCGACGCTTTTCGGTGACCTGAAAACCTTTCAGGCGTACCAGGCTCTCACGCGACTTCATACGCAATACTCCCGTGATGCGAGACCCCCGCTACACTTGCTTACTCAACACACCCGCATGCAAACGATTCGTCCAAAAAAAGTCCGCGACGTTAACAAAAAGCTACCGTTGGTAACCTTTCGTTTACGGGCATCGTTAATGATAAGCCCGATCACTTAAGGGTCAGTAAATGCCAGGGCCTCAAAACGGCTGATGACAATGATGAGTCAAATGAATCGGTTACGGGAATTTCCTGTTGCTCTGATTCAAGTGTGGCGATGACCGAAACACATGAAAAATCAGGAGACTGCTTTATTTGCTTAATAAATTCGTTACACCTTGCCAGAGGGAATCAGAATTTGTTAACCATTTGGTGGCAGCCTTCAAATCAGGCAACGACTGGATCCGTATCGCGTAGGGGGCCAACTCGACCTTTCGGCGGCGGTAAAGGGGATAAATATGCGGGTTCTACTCATCGAAGACGACAGCGCAACGGCACAGAGCATCGAATTGATGCTGAAGTCCGAGAGCTTCAACGTCTACACTACTGACCTGGGCGAAGAAGGCGTCGACCTGGGTAAGCTCTACGACTACGATATCATTCTGCTCGACCTCAACCTCCCCGACATGTCCGGTTACGAAGTGCTTCGCACTTTGCGCCTGTCGAAGGTTAAGACACCAATCCTCATCCTGTCCGGTATGGCAGGCATCGAGGACAAGGTGCGCGGTCTCGGTTTTGGCGCTGACGATTACATGACGAAGCCGTTCCACAAGGACGAACTCGTTGCCCGTATTCATGCCATTGTCCGCCGCTCGAAGGGCCATGCACAGTCGATCATCACCACCGGCGAACTGATCGTGAACCTCGACGCCAAGACCGTCGAAGTTGGCGGCCAGCGCGTTCACCTGACCGGCAAAGAATACCAGATGCTCGAACTGCTCTCGCTTCGCAAGGGCACGACGCTGACCAAGGAAATGTTCCTGAACCACCTTTATGGCGGCATGGACGAGCCGGAACTGAAGATCATCGACGTTTTCATCTGCAAGTTGCGCAAGAAGCTCGCGAATGCTGCCGGCGGTGCGAACTACATCGAAACGGTCTGGGGCCGCGGTTACGTTCTGCGCGAGCCGGACGGTGCGGAATACTCGGAAACGGCCTGATCTCACATCAAGCCTCAGAAACAACCCGCGTCGATGACGCGGGTTTTTTTTGTGACCAGATCAATCAACGTGGAGCGCGGAACGCCCGCCGTTTGACATCCCGCAAGCGGTGGAGGCTCAAGAAAAAAGGGCGGTGCCAGTGGCCCGCCCTTGGTCTTTCGATCATATACCCTATGCTCAGGCGGCGATGGCCTTGCCGCCGAACGTATCGGTCAGGATCTTCCGGTCGAACGGCTTCAACAGGAATTCGTTCGCACCGGCGCGCTTGCCCGCCATCATCGTCTTCAGGTCGGCTTCGACGACGCAATAGTAGATCTTGACGGCCTTGCCGTCAGGCAGGGCGCGCAGATTGGTGATCAGGTCGAGTGCATCGTCCATGCCGGCATCAACGATGATGATATGCGGCAATTCGCGCTCGCAGCGAACCAATGCCTCGCGACCGGATCCGGCTTCGGAAATCTCGAAACCGATCTCCGACAGGATCTTCTTGCCGACCTTGCGTACAATGTCGGAGCCATCTGCGATCATCAAACGCTGCATGGTAAACTCCTCTGTCTCCGGCAGGAGACAACAATTAATCCCGATAAGCCTATCCGATTTCAACTAAGGAAATGTTACCGATTGAAATGCAACTTCGTCTCGATATGAGACGTCCTCAGATCACTTCAGCGGTAAAGGCAATCTCGCCTTCGCTCGGGATGAATTTCAGCTCCATGCCGCATTCGTCCGCCAAAAGCACTGTGTAATAGGGCTGGATGGTATGGGCATCGACCGCCTCTTCGAGAGCGCCGTTGAGCAGCTCGGCGAATTTCGGCGGTACGCGCAGCATTCGACCCTTGGCGACAATCTTGAACTTGGCATCCGTTTCCGGGTTTTCCAGCGTGATGTCGAGCGAGCCGCCACGCGGAATGGCGCCGTAAGCCACGAGGAAGAGGTTCATCAATAGCTTGACGCGGTTTTTCGCGACGATGGCGCGCGGGCCGCTCCAGGTGACTTCGGTCTTCTTTTCGGCAAGGGCAAAATCCTTCGCCGCCTTTTCCGCTTCGCCGGTGTCGATCGACGCGCCGACAGAGCCCGACGCACCAAAGGCAAGGCGGGCGAACTTCAGGCGGACTGAAGCGTTCAGGGCGCTGGTCCGGATCAGGTCCATTGCGTCGGCATCCGCGCCACCCTCATCCAGCAGTTCCAGTCCGTTGTTGATCGCGCCGACCGGCGAAATCACATCGTGGCAGACACGGCTGCACAGCAGCGCCGCCAGATCGGGGCCTGCCAGGGTGAGGTTGATATTTTTCGCCATCGGTCTCTCCAGAAGATTTGAACCGACGATATAGCGCGCAATCGTGTCTGGCACGAGCTGCGAACCGGTCGGATACCATATGGTCATAATGACACCATATTTGGTAAACCGATTATTAAGACGATCCTCGGTAAGTTCGATTACCCCCATCGGAGAGGCCGAATCCATCGGCTTCGCATCTAGGAGGCCCCATGCGTCTTTTGCCAACCCGTCATCTTTCGGCCGCGCGCCTTGTCATCGCCGCCGCCATGGCCATCGCGGGCTTTGTCACGACCATGCGTCCAGCCGAAGCCGCAGGCGAATATTCCATCCAGGAAGTGGTCGATGCCGGCCACGGCTTCTTCGGCGAAACCAGTGGCGCCCTTGCCAAGGTCATCGAACAGGCCTTCGAGACGCACGGCCTGCCGAATGGCTATATCCTCGGCCAGGAAGGCTCCGGCGCCCTGATTGCCGGCCTCACCTATGGCGAAGGCATGCTCTACACCAAGAATGTCGGCCAGCACGAAGTGTTCTGGCAGGGCCCCTCGCTCGGCATCGATTACGGCGGCAACGGCACGCGTACGATGATGCTGGTCTACGACCTGCCCTCCGTCGACACGCTTTATGCCCGCTACGGCGGCGTCAGCGGCTCGGCCTATGTTGTAGCCGGTGTCGGCATGACGGTTCTGAAAAGCCGTGACGTTGTCCTGGTGCCGATCCGCACTGGCATCGGCGCCCGGCTGGGCATTAATGTCGGCTATCTCAAGCTGACCCGTGCACCGACCTGGAACCCTTTCTGACTTCGGGCATTTGCGATCTCAGGCTCGCGCAAGCTCTCTTTGCTGTCGTTAGCCATAACGACGCAATCAGATCCCGGTACACCTTCCAAGGCTTGTCGAGGGCTGTGGGCCGTGGTTAAATATCCTCTAACATATGCCTGAACGCTGAAATGGCGCGCGCCCGTGATTGAATATGCCCTGCTTTTTGGAATGGGATTTATGGCCGCAGCGCTTCTGGTGATGCTGCTCGCGCCTGCAATCCATCAACGCGTCGTTCTCTACACGGAGAACCGATTGAAGGCGACCATGCCTTTGAGCCCGCAGGAAATCCGCGCTCAGAAGGATATGGTCCGAGCGCTTTACGCTGCCGAGAATGCCCGCACCACCCATGAACTTACCCGTGAACGGGAGAAGTCGCTGGCGCTGAAACTGTCGAACGAGACGCTGGGCAGCGAGGCCAGTCGTCTGGTCGCCGACAATCAGGAGCACAAATCCCAGATCAACGAGATGAGCACTGAGGCCGCCGACCTTCGCTCCAAGCTGCGCCGCGCCGAAGTGGACGCATCCAACGTGAGGGAGACGTTGAAGCGAACCGAGATCGCGGCCGCAGCCAAGGATCTGGAGCTGGACGAACTCGCCCGTCGCATCGGCCGCATCATGGCGGAAATTGACAGCATGCGCATTGAGGCGATCAGCCGCGACACCGAGATCGACGTGCTCAAAACGCGCGTGCAATCGATGCGCGACGAGCGCGAAGAATTGCGTCGTGAGAACAAGTTGCTGGTCAAGCGCGCCAAGGATGCCGAGATCCGCCTCACGCAGGAAGAGCACAAGGCGCTCCGCCTCGACGACCATCTGTCGCGCAAGATGGCGGACCGCGCCGATCTGGAAACATCACTCGATCGCCGCACCCGTGAAGCCGCCGAACTCAAGACCAAGCTCAAGGTCGCCAATGCGCAGCTGCGAACCGCATTCCGTGCCCTGAAGCAAGCTGATCTTCCGGTCCCCGACATCAAGGATCTCGCCATGACCGAAGACAACATCGTCGCCGCGCGTGTGGAGGCAATGCCTGCGCCGGTGCAACCCGGCACGATCGAGCCCGCCCCCGTTGATCCCGAGCGCCTTGCCGAAGAAATCCGGGCCCGCCAGGCGGCTCTGACCGACCGACTGCTGCGCGCCAAGGCGACAACCGAAGACAACGAGCTGCGCGACGAGTTGAGCGATATCGCCGCGAAAATGATCGTGCTGACCGCCACGACCGAGGGGCCATCTTCGCCGATCTCCGATTTGCTTGGATCGGCGCAAAAGTCCGGCGCCCAGAAAAGTCTCGTCGACAGGGTCGTCGCGATGGACCCGAACCTGGGTCGCGGCCAGGCAAGCCGTCCCTCCCCGGCGGAGTAAGTTTCACGATTTAGATCGTTTAGCCCAGGCGACCCATGGTTCGCGCAAGGTGGTAGAGCGCAATGCCGCTTGCCGTGCCGACATTCAGGCTGTCGAGGCCCGCAGCCTGGGCAATGCGCGCCGATCGGAAGCGATCGAGGATCGACGCCGGCAGCCCCTCGCCTTCGGTCCCCATGACCAGCGCCACGCGTTCACCCGGCATAATTTCGCCGATCTCCACCGTGCCGGACGGCGACAGCGCCCAGATCTCGAACCCAGCCTCGGCAAGCGTGCCTAGCAGGGCCTCAGCCGAGCCCTGACGGCTATAGGGTATGGTCAGCACCGAACCGACAGAAACCCTGAGCGCCTTGCGATAAAGCGGATCGCAGCAGGTCTCGTCGAGGAGCACCGCATCGGCAGTAAAGCCGGCAGCATTGCGAAACAGCGAGCCGATATTGTCGTGATTGGATATGCCGCAGCCGACCAGCACGAGAGAATGCGCCGGCAGGGCAGCCACCTGCACCGCAAGCGCTGGCGGCTCCACCCGTTTACCAATCGCCAGCACACCCCTGTGCAGGTGAAAGCCCGCGATAGCATCCAGCACCGCTCCTTCGGCCACATAGACCGGCACGTCCGCCGGAAACGTCTCCAGCAACGCGGATAAGCCCTCGACCCGGTTCTTCAAAAGAAGAATCTTCTCGGCCCGGACACCCCCGCCTGCCAGGTGCGCCCTGGCGAGCATCGTCAGGACCACCGTGCCCTCGGCAATGAACCGGCCTTGCCGGCCGGTCAGATCGCGCTCCTTGATCGAGACGAATTCGGCGATCCTTGGATCGGCCGGATCGGTGATCTCGATCAGAGGTGGCGCGGACATCGACGCTCAGTTTCCGGTCAGCGTAATGTCAGCGATGATACGTCCGACCGAAAGATCGAGCACCAGCGCCTTGCGCTCGGCACCCGTCGTTTCACCGTAGATCAGGATCTGGTTGCCCGACAGCGATGTGGAGACCACCTTGAACCCGGCCGGCAGGTTTGCCGTCACCGTGAGCGGCTGGTCCGAGGGCACCAGGAAAGGCGCCGTCTGCGTGGCCACGGCCGGTGCGCCGTCATTGCGCGTCAGCTTGTAGGCGATCGCCACCAGCACGGCCATGAACATCACCGCCATGATCCCGCCGGAGATCAGCTGTAGCTTGATCATCTTGCGCCGTACGCCTTCCATGACCGGATCCAGCGGCTTTTCGTCCTGGTTTTCTTGATCGACATGAGACATGGCAGCAGTCTTTTTCCTAGCGGTTCACAGTAAGGTTCGCAGTCAAACAAGCACCTTCCCTGATGCGAACCAATCAGGGAAAATCAGCCAAGCGTTGTGGCTGTCGATTGTGGAAGGCGAAAACCTGTGCCAAATGGCACCAGACACCTGCCGCACCGCCGGGTGTTCTCACACGGGATGACATTATGAACGACCCCTTTAACGAAGCAGCCGCGCCAATGAAAGAGCTGATTGCCGGCGAAGACGCCGAAGGCAGGCTCGATGCGTGGCTGACCGCGCAGTTGGAGGGTGAGTTTTCCCGCAACCGGGTAAAGGCGCTGATCGAGCAGGGCGCGATCAAGATCAATGGCCAGGCCGTCACCGAACCCAAGCGCAAGATCAAGCCCGGCGACACGCTGACGATCGAACTGCCCGAACCCGAAGATCCGGAACCCAAGGGCGAAAACATCCCCCTCGACGTGCTCTACGAGGACGCCGACCTGATCGTCATCGCCAAACCGCCCGGCCTCGTCGTGCATCCAGGCGCCGGCAATTGGACCGGCACGCTGGTCAACGCACTGATCTATCATTGCGGCGACAGCCTGTCGGGCATCGGCGGCGTCAAGCGTCCCGGCATCGTCCACCGCCTCGACAAGGATACGTCCGGCGTCATGGTCGTCGCCAAGAACGACCTCGCCCACCGCCACCTGGCCGACCAGTTTGCCGACCATGGCCGCACCGGCCCGCTGGAGCGCGCCTACCGGGCAATCGTCTGGGGCCGTCCGCGCACGCTGACCGGCACGATAGACGCACCTTTGGGCCGGGCTGGCGACCGCACCAAGCGCACGGTGAAGAAGGAAGACACCGACGATGCGCGCGAGGCGATCACCCACTATACGGTGATCGAGCGTTATGGCGAGAAGCCGGACGCGACCTGCCTCGCCTCATTGGTGGAATGCCGGCTCGAAACCGGACGCACGCACCAGATCCGCGTGCATATGGCCCATATCGGCCATCCGCTGATCGGCGACCAGGACTACGGAATGGCCTTCAAGACCAAGGTCAACCTGCTGCCCGACGCCGCCAAAGCCATCGTCACCGGCTTCCACCGCCAGGCCCTGCATGCCTATCTGCTCGCCTTCGAACACCCGAGCACCGGCGAAACCATGCATTTCGAGGCGCCCATTCCCGAAGACCTGCAAACCGTCATCGAAGCCCTGCAAGCCATGTGATCGCCGCCGCGGCGGGCGAACAGGCTTCGACACACAGCCTCTTCAGTTCTCGCCAGTTAAGGTGACAGCGACCGATTGCCCGTAGCAGTCGATCAGATATCGGCCGGCATCCGGGAGCCGGCTGACGTCCATCGTGCCGACAGGATGTGAATGCAGACCGCCGCCAGCACGATCACGCCGCCGATCAGCGTCGTATCCGCCGGCGTATCGCCGACGAACAGCCAGACCCAAAAAGGTGCAAGCGGCGCATCGAGCGCCCCGATCAATGCCGATTCCACCGGCGGCAGGTAACGCGACCCGATAGTCAGCAACAGGAAGCCAAGGGAAAAGGCAAACACCCCGAAGACAAGCACGACCAGCAGGTCATGCGACGACACGGCAAGCGGGCTGGCCAATGGCAGCGCCACCGCTGCGCTCATCAGGCAGGAGACAATGGTGCTCGGCAACGCCGGCTTGTCGGGATGACGACGGACCAGAACGGTCCACAGCGCCACCATGAATGTCATGGCAAAGGCAAGCGCATCGCCGGCCAGCGTGCCCTCCTCGCCACTGCCGATCATCACCATTACACCGGCTAGCGCCACGCCGCTGGCGACAAGTGCAGACCGGCTCGGGCGCTCGCCCAGAATGAGGAAAGCGAGGCCGGCCGAGACAAACGGACACGTGGCAAAGATGATCGCGACATGGGCCACCGATGTCGTGTAGAGCGCACCGATAAACAGGATGGCGCAGGCGGCCGATGTCGCGCAGATCACCAGCCCTGACCGGCCAAGCCGGGCAAAATCGGCAAAGACCCGGCCCCTGGCGGTCGCCAGCAGGCAGACCAGCAGGAATACACTGGCGATCGCGCCACGCAAAAACAGAAGTGTCGGCCCGTCGATCGTCACCAGGCGCGTCATCAGGCCGGCTGTGCTCAATGCGATGGTCGCAAGCGTGACCGCAAGCAGCCCCTGCGCATAGGAAGACATTGTCACGCGGGACCTCCGGGATTCGACGACAAGTGTGACTTAGCACAACGCTACTGACACCGATCTGGCAACAGGAAACCCCACTGTCGGAAGACATCTCGGCGTGGAAATCCGGCTTGTCGGCAGAAATATCCGAAAGCTGACGAAACACCGTTGCCCCTAAAGCGTTGTCGGGGATCAGAGGCGACCGATTTGGCGCCTCGGCAGGGGGATTCCGTATGAGTGACCGTGGCAGGGCGATCAACAAGTCGCGCGATTTGCGCAGCGCGCGGCCGTTCTGGAGAGCGACGCCAAACATCTCCGTCGATGCCGCCAGCACGGCGAACAGCAAGGACTATGACGCAATCATCATCGGCGCCGGCATCAGCGGTGCCCTGATGGCCGAAGCCCTGTCGCGGCAGAAGCTGCGCATCCTGATCGTCGACCGACGCGATCCAGTGCGCGGCAGCACCATGGCCAGCACCGCAATGATCCAGCACGAGATCGACACGCCTTTGGGCGAACTGTCGCGCATGATCGGCGAGAAAAAGGCCGCCCGCGCCTGGCAACGCTCGGCGGCCTCTGTCGCCCGCCTGACGCAACTGGTCGAAGACTTGCAGCTTGCCTGTAGCTTTGAGGCGCGCAAGACGCTTTACGTGTCCGGCGACACCTATGGTGCGCGGGCGCTCAAGCAGGAAGCCGAGATGCGCAGTGGCATCGGGCTGGATGCGGAATATCTCACCGGCTCTGCCCTTGCAGAGCGCTTCGGAATCGATCGCACGGCAGCCATCGTCTCCAAGTGCTCAGCATCCGCCAATCCGGCGCAATTGACCGCAGCGCTGCTTCAGGTCGCCGTCAGCCGCGGCGTCGAGATCGTCTCTCCCCTGACGATCACCGATTACAAGGAAACCCGCGACGGCGTGGTCGTGGCAACAGACCAGGGTCAACTGCTCACCACCGCCGACCTGATTGCCTGTACCGGATATGAATATCTCAGTCAGCTGGAAAGCAAATCGCACCAGGTAATCTCCACCTGGGCGCTTGCTTCCAGGCCCAACACGCCTCGACCGGAATGGCTGAAAGACTTTCTCGTCTGGGAAGGCTCCGATCCCTACCTGTATTTCCGCTCGACGCCGGACGGACGCATCATCGCCGGCGGCGAGGACGAAGCAGATCCCCTGGCGCATCAGGATCAGGAAAAGGCCAAGCTGAAATTCGCCCGCATCATTGAAAAGCTGCGCGATATCGTCGGCATCGACATCGGCAAGCCTGCTTATGGCTGGTCGGCGCCCTTCGGCACGACCACGACCGGCCTGCCGATCATCGACCGGCTGCCCGGCACCAAACATGTCCATGCCGTCATGGGCTTCGGTGGCAATGGCATCACATTCTCCACGATCGCGGCTGAAATTCTCGCCGCGCGCATCGGTGGAAACAAGGATGCAGACGAGGATCTGTTTCGCTACCCGAAGTGAATTTCGCCTCGCCAACACCCTGCCGCTGCGTCACAGTGTCGTGATGGAACAAACCGCTTGAAACGCGGTTTTGCCATACTTATTTGTTAGCTGGATTTCTGTGGGGAAGAGACAGAGCCACGGAGATTGGGCTCGCCGATATAGGGAGCCCCGCACAGGAAGGGGGTGCTTTATGGCCCGCAATAGTTTGCCCAGCATTACAGCCGGCGAAGCCGGTCTCAATCGTTATCTGGATGAAATCCGCAAATTTCCAATGTTGGAGCCGCAGGAAGAGTACATGCTCGCGAAGCGTTACGCTGAGCATGGCGACCGCGACGCCGCACACCGCATGGTGACCAGCCATCTTCGTCTCGTGGCGAAGATCGCCATGGGCTATCGCGGCTATGGCCTGCCGATCGGCGAAGTCGTGTCGGAAGGCAATGTCGGCCTGATGCAGGCGGTCAAGAAATTCGACCCGGAACGCGGCTTCCGTCTTGCGACCTACGCCATGTGGTGGATCAAGGCCTCGATCCAGGAATACATCCTGCGCTCCTGGTCGCTGGTGAAGATGGGCACGACCGCCAACCAGAAGCGGCTGTTCTTCAACCTGCGCCGCCTCAAGGGCAAGATCCAGGCGATCGAGGAAGGCGACCTGAAGCCGGACCAGGTGACGGAAATCGCCACCAAGCTGAAGGTCTCCGAGGAAGAGGTCATCTCGATGAACCGCCGCCTGTCGGGCGACGCATCGCTGAACGCACCCTTGCGGGCCAGCGAGGGCGAGAGCGGCCAGTGGCAGGATTGGCTCGTCGACGACCACGAAAGTCAGGAAGCTGTCCTGATCGAACAGGACGAGCTCGAAACCCGCCGCCGCATGCTGCAGCGCGCGATGAGCGTACTGAACGAGCGCGAGCGCCGCATTTTCGAGGCACGCCGTCTCGCCGAAGATCCGGTGACACTGGAAGAGCTTTCTTCCGAGTTCGACATCAGCCGCGAACGCGTGCGCCAGATCGAGGTTCGCGCCTTCGAAAAGGTCCAGGAGGCCGTTCAGAAGGATGCGCTGGAGCGCGCCAAGGCCCTGCGCGTCGTCGAGGCATAAGGTCAGACATTGCACAACAAAAAACCGGGTGTTTCGCAACACCCGGTTTTTTTACGCCTGACTGTCAGGTTGTTCAGTTTCCGGCAGGAGCGGCAAGCGCCGCCCATTCCTTCATCACCTGGGCAAACACCGCAGCGCCATCCGTGCCCTTGTCGAGGGTCAAAAGCGCGCGTCGTCCATTGCGATAGATTACCGGAATGTCGATCCACCCCCGGGTCGAGAGCAGATCGAGATTGCGCTTCACCACATCTTCGAAATCGTTCAACGCCACCAGATAGGTATCGTCGGTGACCTTGGCAGAAACCGCCACAAGCGGGTCGCCGCGATCCTGCTCGGTACGCTTCATCGCGATCCGCTGCAGGTTTTCGATCGCACCGCCTTCGAAGTCGGCTGGCACCGAGAACACGACCTCGATGATATGGCTCGCGGGCAGCGAACTGTCCGCATTCCGCTTGATCGTCACCAGCGCCGACATTCCACGTTCCGGCACATTGATGCGGCCCTGGATCTGCGGATTGGGCTTTCCGTCTTCGCCGGTTTCGCGCACTGCGGACCAGGCAACGGTTCCAGGCACCGCAACCGGCGTGGTCTGGCCGAGCTTTTCCTCATAGAGGAAAGCCTTGTCGCCGGACAGTGCAGCAGCCGTACTGCCGGCTGCCGGCGGGTTCTGCGTCGGCGCGGGCGCGGTCGACGGCGGCGCATCACCCGGTTCAACCGTGGAGGCAAGTGTCTGGGCAGACACGGAGCGGCCTTCGGCTGGCGCATCGGCAGCGACTGTCGCACCGGCACCGGCATCCGTCTCGGTGCCGTCAGCCTGCAGCCTCTGGGTGAACTTCTGACCGTTGACCGCACCGTCTTCGGTGGTGGCAACGGGCGGCGTCGCAGCAGGCTGTTCGGCTGTTGCCGCAGGCGCTGTCGCCGGATCGCTTACGGCCGGCGTGGTAGCCGCCGTCTCGCCCGTCGATGCAGTCGAACCCGTCAGGCTGGAGACCATTTGGCCCATTTCACCGCGATATGTCCACGCGGCAAAGCCGCCACCAACGATGAGAACGGCGCCCAGCACACCGAAGATCAAAGGCGCAAAATTCCGTGGCTTCTTCGGCTCGAGGCGGTAGGCCCCATAGGCATCGGGCTCACCCGAAGGCTCGACCGCTTCGCCCTCGGCATGCGTCGTGAATGTCGACAGCTGGTCGTCCCAATCGCCGGAGGCAGGCATAACGGCCGCACCTTCGACAGACGACGGCGGCCCCTTGCTCAGATCACCCGCAGTGTCGTTGAACCACTGGCTGAAATCTTCGTTTTCAACCTTTGCCGGGCTAACGGAAACCGATTCCGACGCATAGCTAGCCTCACCGAGAAGTTCGTCATGAGGATTGCTTGCCACCGAAGCTGTTGTTTCGGTTTTCTCCGGATCATAGGCCGGGAAGCCGCTGGCTGGGGCAAACGAGATCGCCGAAGGCTCTGCAGCAACCTCCGGCAGGTCCTGCGGATCGAATGCCGGGCGCTGTTCGGCGAAATCGGGAAGATCCCAGCTGGCGGCGGGAAGGGCCGGTGCGATCAAAGAAGGGCTACGGTCAGCAAGCCAATCATCGACAGCATCCACCGCCGGTGTCTGCTGTGCAGTCTGGTGATCATCGACGACGCCATCCGCCGCAGCCGGCGTGGCGTGGCCTTCCTCATCCCAGATCAGCGCGGACGATTCGTCGCTTCGCTGCCATTCGCGCGGTTCGTCGACGACAACCGCAGGCGCGTCCGGTTCGACGTCAACAGCTGTTTCAAAATGACGCTCAGGCTCAGGCGTTGGCTCGTGTTCCGGCTCGGAGGCAACCGGTTCGTCGTCGACAGTTGGAGCGTAGTAATCAGGCTCCTCGACGATCTCGGCATGCGGCTCTTCCGCCGTAACGTAGGAAGGTTCTTCCCACGTCGACTGCGTGGAATACGGCTCGGGCACGTCGGCCCTGAAGGGCTCGGCAACCGGCTCCGCATAAGGTGCGTCAACCGGCTCGACCGTGCGATCGTCCGCCATGTGGTCGTCGGCCCAGTCATCACCGCTGACCACCGGCGCTGCGGGCTGTTCCGGCTCATCGTCCGCAACGGCTTCAGGCTCTTGATCCTCAGCAGCAGCGTCAGGCTCAGCCAAGGTCTCGCCCTCCGGCTCGGCCTGGCTCCACTCGGGAATTGCGGCGGCGGCGGCCGTTGGAAGGACGGAATCGTCCACAGCCTCTTCAGCCGCAGGCAAGGCCTCGGCATGCTCCGCTTCCACCTCGAGAATCGCAGCATCCAGCTTGGAGAGCTGGCGTTGCAGCATCTGCTCCGGTGGACGCGGCGACATGTTCTCGAGCTGCCGGACCACGGCTGCGCGGGCCTTTTCATAGACCTTCGCGCGCATCTCCGGAGTATTGTTCGACAGGCCGTCCACGGCCCGTCGAATCACTGCGATAAAGTCAGCCATCAGCACTTTCTCTTGATCGCCGATCCGGGGTGGACCGGCAAAACACTAACAGAATCTTATTAATCCTCGAAAGGGTCTGTCACAAGTATGGTATCGTCGCGTTCCGGGCTGGTTGACAGCAAAGCAACCGGCGCGCCGATCAGTTCCTCGACCTGGCGAACGTATTTGATCGCCTGAGCCGGCAAATCCGCCCATTTGCGGGCGCCGACGGTCGATTCCTTCCAACCTTCGAGCGTGATGTAGATCGGCTCGACGCGCGCCTGGGCAGCCTGGGCTGCTGGCAGATAGTCGATTTCCTGACCGTCCAGCTTGTAGCCGACGCAGATTTTCAGCTCTTCCAGCCCGTCGAGAACGTCGAGTTTGGTGAGCGCGATGCCGGTGATTCCATTGGTGGCGACCGACTGGCGCACGAGCGCTGCATCGAACCAGCCGCAACGGCGCTTGCGGCCCGTCACGGTGCCGAACTCATGGCCCTTTTCGCCGAGGAACTGGCCGATCTCGTCATGCAGCTCGGTCGGGAACGGGCCTTCGCCGACACGCGTCGTGTAGGCCTTGGTGATGCCGAGGATATAGCCGAGCGAGCCCGGGCCCATGCCGGAACCGGCAGCGGCCTGGCCGGCAACCGTGTTCGACGAGGTGACGAAGGGATAGGTACCGTGATCGATATCGAGCAGCGAGCCCTGAGCGCCTTCAAACAGGATGCGCGAGCCCTTGCGGCGCTCCTTGTCAAGCAGAACCCAGACCGAATCCATGAAGGGCAGAACGCGATCAGCGATCGAGGTCAGTTCCTCCATGATCGTCTTGTGCTCGATTTCGGCCACGCCAAAACCGCGCCGCAGCGCGTTGTGGTGGGTCAGGATGCGCTCGACCTTGCCTTCCAATGCGTCGAGATCGGCGAGATCCATGACGCGGATGGCGCGACGACCGACCTTGTCTTCATAGGCCGGGCCAATGCCGCGGCGGGTGGTGCCGATCTTGGTACCACTGTTGGAGGCCGCGTCTTCACGCATGCCGTCCAGCTCTCGGTGCAGCGACAGGATCAAGGTTGCATTTTCAGCGATGCGCAGATTGTCCGGCGTCACTTCGACGCCCTGGTCCTTCAAGCGACCGATTTCCGCGATCAAGGCATGTGGATCGACGACCACGCCATTGCCGATCACGGCCTTCTTGCCCGGACGCACGACGCCCGACGGCAGAAGCGACAGCTTGTAGGAGACGCCGTCGATGACGAGCGTATGGCCGGCATTGTGACCGCCCTGGAAGCGCACGACGATATCGGCGCGCTCCGAGAGCCAGTCAACGATCTTGCCCTTGCCCTCGTCACCCCATTGCGAACCAATCACCACGACATTCGTCATTTCGTAATCCTGTCTATCGCGCAACGCTGCGCTTTACCCAAACCCGCGCATCTATACTGTGTTGTTTTTCGGAAATCGACCCGTATTGACGCTTGATTTGGCTTTTTGCGTGACAAAGAACCGGCCCTCCCCTATTTCCGACATCGTTCGCGCTTGGACAGCTTCGCATGCTGCTTCGTCAAAGCGTGGTTCAAGCCGGGAATTCAGATGCCTCTGTCCATGCGTTGCTACGTTTATCTGATCATCACCACCCTGCTTTGGGGTGGCAACACGGTTGCCGGCAAGCTCGCGCTCGGCCATGTCAGCCCGATGGTCCTGAGCTTCGGTCGTTGGGGATTGGCGGCGGGCCTGATCATTTCGATTTCCGTTCCGCAGATCCGAAAGGACTGGCCCGTCCTCAAGGCCAACTGGCTGCTTCTCGTCGCCTATGGCGCCGTCGGTTATGCGGCGTTCAACGGCTTTCTCTATACGGCGCTGAAATATACCAGCGCCGTCAATGGCGCGATCGAGCAGGGCGCGATCCCCGTCCTGATCTTCGTCATCAATTTCCTGATCTTCCGCATCCCGGTCTCGAAGATACAGATTCTCGGCTTCCTGATCAGCTTCCTCGGTGCAGCGCTCACCGCCTCCCATGGCAATCTGCAGACCCTGCTGACGCTGTCCTTGAATTATGGCGATCTGATCATGCTGTTTGCCGGCCTCAGCTATGCCGTCTACACGATCGCCCTGCGCTGGAAGCCGGCCGTTCACTGGAAAAGCCTGATGGCGGGACCGGCACTGGCCGCAGCACTCACCTGTCTGCCGCTGCTCTATTGGGAAGCCGGCAATGGCGAGATGATCCTGCCCGACACACGCGGCTGGCTGATCATTCTCTATTGCGCGGTCTTTCCGTCGCTGATCTCGCAGATCCTCTACATCAAGGGCGTGGAGGGCATCGGCGCCAATCGAGCAGGCCTGTTCATCAACCTTGTCCCGGTATTTGGCACGCTTTTGTCGATCAGTCTGCTCGGTGAAACACTCGAGCTCTTCCACATCATCGCCCTGGTATTGGTACTCGGCGGCATCGCCATTGCCGAATGGGGCAAACCGACCAAAGCCCCATAGTCACAACCGGGTTGAGACTGGACATAAAGAAACGAGCCAGCCTCGCGGCTGGCTCGTCGTCGTAGAGGTTACGGCGTGGTCGGAGCCGTCGTGCCACCGCTCGGAGCCGGTGTCGCTGGAGCCGGTGCCGGATCGGCAGGCGCTGCCGGAGCCGCATCATTGGTCGCCGGCGGGGTCGGCGTCGTCGTGTCAGCCGGAGCTGTCGTTGTGGCCGGAGCTGTCGCCGGTGCCGGATCGGCTGGCGCCGTGGTTGTGGCAGGTGCGGTCGTGGTGTCGGTGGCAGTGTTGGAGCCGCCGAACAGCATGAAGGCACCCGCGGCGATCACGACCACCAGCAATGCGGCGATCGCCATTGCCGTGCCGCTCATGCCTGCATTTTGCGTAATATGAGGACGTTGATCCTGGGGCGTATTCGGGCGTTGATCCTGCATGGTTTTCCTCCTTGTGCGCACAGGGCGGCCGCGCGCATGCGCAACCAAATTCCCTGGCAAAATTCTAGTTTTTTCGGAAACGTTGCGTTCCGTTCAGGCTTACTGCACGACGCCGACAACCACATAGGTTTCCGGATCGACGATGACGCGCTGGTTGTTGACCACAGCATAGGCATAGGTCGGGTCTTCCGGGATCTGCGTCAAAACAACCTGCCGCGGCAGCGGCTGGCCGACAGCGATCTGCTGTTCGATGACCACGGGTTCGGCAGCGACAGGCTGCTGGCGGACATAGGTGACAACGGTTTCAGGCGGCGGGGCGATTGCGGTTCCCGCAATGGCGCCAACGACACCACCGACCGCGGCTCCGACCGGGCCGCCGACGATCGCACCCGTCACGGCACCGCCGGCAGCGCCGGTGACTGTGCCTTCCTGAGCCAGGACTGGCGATACAATTGAGCCAAGCACCATGGCTCCCAGTACAACAATCTTCGTGTTCATAGCCTCATCCTTTTCATGTCAGTTCCGATGAGCAGAGAACATCTGGAGACCGTATTTGTTCCACCATGTCGGTGGGGGAGCAAATGGCAACCGATCGCCGAAAACCTGCGGGTGGTCGGGTTCAGGGGAGGTCGGCGGCGGACTGGGAGGCGGCAATAGAGCGCGTGCGCACTGGAAAGCGCCTTGTCTCAAAGCACCGGCGCGGAAGGCCAGACGCGGTTCCGCCGCACTTCGTAAAAGATGTGGCCGAACAGAGCGGCCATGACGATTGGCCCGCCGACGAGTGTTGCCGGAGACGGTATTTCGTTGAGCACAAGCCAGACCCAGAACGGTGTCAGCGGCACTTCAAGCGCCGTCAACAGGCTGGCATCGGCCGCCGGCAATCTGCGGCTCGAGGCCGTGTAGAAGATCAGGCCCATGGCATTCTGCACGATCGCGAAGACCACGATCAACTGGAGATCCGGCACTGAGACACTCAAGGGCGCGGCAAACCAGAAGGTGACGAAGGAGCAGAGCCATGCCGACCCCGCCATGGCTGGCAGCATCGGCACATCGCGATGTTTGCGCATCAATGTCGCCATGGCCGCAACCGAAAGCGTCATCACCGCTGCGAGGAATTTGCCGAACAATCCGCCACCGCCGCCATGACCATCGGTCAGCATCACCAGCACGCCCGTCAGCGCCACGGCACTGGCAATCAACGTAGATCGACTGGGCCGCTCTCCGATAAAGATGAAGGCGACGGCGGCGGTCACGAAAGGCACGGTTGCATAGATCACCATCGCATCGGCAATCGACGTGTAATACATCGAGCCGATACCGCTGATCATGCTGGTTGCCGAAAAGATCGTGGTCAGCAGGCTCGGCCAGCCCATGCTGCGCAGGATGCCCGGCACCCGGCCTCGTTCCAGGTAGATGAAGAACAAGAAGACGCAGGTGCCTGAAAACAGGCCGCGCCAGAACAGCATTGTCATCAGGTCGGTGCCGATATGGCGGATGAACAGGCCCGATGACGACCAGGCCAGTGCGGAAATCGCCCCGAAGAACACGCCGAGGCGGTAGTGACGTTGGTCATCAAGCATCATGTCAGCCGTGCAGAGAGCAGTCGCATCCTAGCTGTCCCAGCCGATGATACCCTTGATTTCCAGGAAATCATGGATCGCCCAGTCCGCGTATTCGCGGCCGTTGCCTGACTGCTTGTAGCCACCGAAAGGCGCAAACGTGTCCCATTCCGGATAGTTCAGATACACCGAGCCGGCACGCATGCGGCCAGCAACCCTGCGCGCATGTTCGATATCGCCGGACTGGATATAGGCCGCCAGACCATAGACGGTGTCATTGGCGATTGTGATCGCCTGCTCTTCCGTCTCGTAGGGCAGGATCGACAGCACCGGGCCGAAGATTTCTTCCCGTGCAATCGTCATATCGGGCGAGACATGGCCAAAGATCGTCGGCCGCACATAGTAGCCGCGATTGAGATGTTCCGGCCGACCGGGCCCGCCCGTCACCAGAAGCGCGCCCTCCTCTATGCCCACCTCGATCAACCGCTGGATCTTGTTGAACTGCACGTCGCTGACCACCGGCCCAAGCACGGTGTCCTCGGCCTGCGGATCCCCGACGACAAATTTTTCGGCAGCATCGCGCGCAATCAGCAAGGCCTCGTCGTGCCGTTCGGCCGGCACCAGCATCCGCGTCGGCGCATCGCAGGACTGGCCGGAATTGCCGAAACACCCTTCGACACCCTTGCGCACCGCCGTATCAAGATCCGCATCCGGCAGGATGATATTGGCCGACTTGCCGCCAAGCTCCTGTGCCACGCGCTTGACCGTGTCCGCTGCGGTCTTGGCAACGATGATGCCGGCCCGCGTCGAACCAGTAAACGAAACCATGTCGACATCCGGATGGCCAGCCATGACCTGTCCG
Source organism: Rhizobium sp. CECT 9324 (assembly GCF_918741265.1). Classification (NCBI taxonomy): domain Bacteria; kingdom Pseudomonadati; phylum Pseudomonadota; class Alphaproteobacteria; order Hyphomicrobiales; family Rhizobiaceae; genus Rhizobium; species Rhizobium sp. CECT 9324. Next base: position 3,412,509 of record NZ_CAKKMZ010000001.1, read on the forward strand.
ACATCCGGGCCATTGCCGTTGACCATGTTGAAGACGCCCTTAGGCGTACCGGCGGCCTCCATCACTTCGGCAAAGATGATGCCGGAAATCGGCGCGATTTCCGATGGCTTCAGCACCACGGTGCAGCCAGCGGCAATTGCCGGTGCCACCTTGCAGACGATCTGGTTGAGCGGCCAGTTCCACGGCGTGATCAGCGCGCAGACGCCGATCGGCTCCTTCACCACCATCGTCGAGCCGCGCTTTTCGGAAAACTCGAAGCCTTCGAAGGCTGTGATCGTCGCTTCCAGATGCGCCCGCCCGGCCCAGGCCTGGCTTTCGCGCGCAAACGAAAGCGGCGCGCCCATCTCGCGACTGACGGCCGCAGCAATGTCTTCGTAGCGCTCGTTGTATATCTCCAGGATGCGCTTGAGCAGTGCCAGCCGCTCCGCACGGTCCGTCACCGCGAAGCTCTGGAAGGCCGCTTTCGCCGCCGCCACAGCCCGATCGACATCGGGCTTGCTGCCGACCGAAATCTGCGTGAACGCCTCCTCCGTCGAGGGATCGATCACGTCAAGCAGAGCCGGAACCACCGGGTCTACCCAAGCGCCGTCGATATAAAACTTCAAGTGATTGGACATGGGCACTCCGGAGGGGACGTGGCAGGCGGGCCTGCACTATTGTCCAAGCCACCTCGCTCCGCAAGCCGTCCCGTTGCGCCCGATCGGCAATCCCCAATCGGAAAGCGGATGCTAACGCTCCAACCTGTCGAGCATACGATACCATGCGATGCGGGCGGCAACGCCGACACGACGGAACCGATGCAGCGGGATAGGACGGATCGGCGAGAGCGGCAGCGGCAATACGGCCGCGTCACCGCTGGCGATGTAGTCGGCAAGAGGCGCGCCGAGCGCGGTCATCAGACCGATACCGCGCCCTTGACAGCCGGCAACCATCAGCAGTCCCGGCTCCGGCTCGTGCAGATGCGGCAGAAAATCGGCGGTGATCGCGACGCGGCCAAACCACCGGCGCTCGATCGGAAGACCGGCAAGGGCCGGATAGAGGCGCTTCAATGCCCGTTCGAGATGCTGCCAGTCCTCCGGGCCTCTCGGCACCCGCATCGGACCACGCCCGCCAAGCACGAGCCGGTTGTCAGGACTCTTGCGAAAATAGAGCAGGATGCGGCGGCTGTCAGAAACCGCCTGTCCATGCGGCAGGACAATGTCGTCAAGCTCCGACGGCAGAGGCGCCGTAGCGATCTGGAACGAATGCAGCCACACAAGACTTTGTGCCAAGCAGGGGATCAGGGCATCGGAATAGGCATTGGTCGCGACCAGCACCTTCGTGGCCCGGACCTCGCCGCCGTCGGCCATCGTCACCCGCCAGCCGCCGTCTTCACGCCGAAGACCCGTCACGCGTTGGTTGAGGGCAATGTGAACGCCGAGGTTTGCGACGAGCCGCGCCAGTTCGCAAACAAAGGCCAGCGGATCGATCGTGCCGGCCCTGCGGTCAAGCCATCCGCCCTTGTAGCCATTGGCCCCGGTCAGCAACGCGATTTCCGCCTGATTGAGCAAGGTCACGTCCGCCCCATGCGCCCGCCATTGCCGGTTGCGTTGGGCTGCGGCCAGCAAAGCCGTCTCTGTATGGGCCGCCTGGATCCAGCCTGTGCGGCGGTGGGGAACTTTCAGCCCCTCATGCGCGATCAGGTCGAAGACCGCATCGGCGGTGCCGGCGGAAAATTCGGTGAGCGTCGCACCGCGTTCAGGCCCGAGCATCGCGATCAGCGCTTCCGGGTCAAACTTGAGCCCCGGGATCACCTGCCCGCCGTTCAGGCCGGACGCCCCCTCGCCCAGACCGGCCGCCTCGATCACTTGAACCGACAGCCCGCGCCGCGCCGCATGAAGGGCCGCCGAAAGCCCCTGGAACCCGGCACCGATGACGGCGAGATCGACAGATCCCCGGTCAACGACCGGCCCGGAAGCAGCCGGCATTGCTGCGGGCTTCTGCCAGACGGACAGATTGGCCGGTTCCCGTGTCATGAAAATGCGCCCTGAAAATCGACAATTGAAAACAAAAATAAATTGGCCGCGAAAATGATGAAAATCAACCGGGATCACACGAAATCGACACTATGTGTTCCATCGCAGGAACAGTCAAACAGGCCGAAGCACAAACAGGCTATGGCAAGACTAGACCGCGTCCGGCAAGCGCCAGTCGATCGGCTCACGCCCATGCTGGGAAAGATAGGCGTTGGCCTGGGAGAAATGCCGCGAGCCGAAAAAGCCATTGTGCGCGGAGAGCGGCGACGGATGCGGCGCCTTCAGCACCAGATGACGACCGCGATCGACAAACGCCGCCTTCTTCTGCGCATAGGCACCCCACAGCATGAAGACGACATGCTCGCAGTCGTCGTTGACCGCACGAATGACCGCATCGGTAAACTGCTCCCAGCCCTTGCCCTGATGTGATGCGGCCCGCGCTTCTTCGACCGTCAGCACGCTGTTGAGAAGCAAAACGCCCTGCCTTGCCCAACTCTCTAGAAATCCATGCCGCGCCGGCGGGATGTCGAGATCGGTCTTCAGTTCTTTGTAGATGTTGACCAGCGACGGCGGAATGCGCACATCCGGCCGCACACTGAAGCACAGGCCATGCGCCTGTCCCGCACCATGGTACGGATCCTGCCCGAGGATTACCACGCGCACCTGATCGAGCGGCGTCAGGTCCAGCGCGCGGAAATACTCCGGTCCTTTCGGGAAGATATGCTTGCCCTGGGCCCGCTCCTCCACAAGGAAGGTCTTCAGCGCCTGCATGTAGGCGCTTGAGAATTGCGGCGACAGCACCCGTTTCCAGCTCTCGTCCAGTTTCACGTCCGGTTCAGCCATGCGAAGCCCTGCCTTTGCCAATGCAATCGCCCTGATTGAATGGCACCGGCTCTGTCTGTCAAGTCTGCGCAAGGATACGTCAACGACCAGATGAAGGGGCGGCACGCGGGCCGCCCCTCCGCATTGGCAGGGGGAGGTTAGATCGAACCTGCCGCCATTTCGGCGGCGATATGATCGGCCTGCCGGATGGCCAGGGATACGATGGTCAAAGTCGGATTCTCTGCCGCACCGGTGGTGAACTGGCTACCGTCCGAGATGAACAGGTTCTTGATGTCGTGACTGCGGCCGAACTTGTTGACCACACCATCCTGCGCCTTCTCGCTCATCCGGTTGGTTCCCAGATTGTGCGTCGAAGGATAAGGTGGCGTCGGGAAGGCGCGGGTTGCCCCGACGGCCTCATAGATCGCCATGCCCTGTGTGTAGGCATGGTTGCGCATCGCCTCGTCATTGGGATGGTCGGTGAACCAGACATCCGGGATCGGCATGCCGTATTTGTCCTTCAGCTCGCCATGCAGCTTCACTGCATTCTGCTCCTGCGGCATGTCCTCGCCGACGATCCACAGGCCGGCCATATTGGCATACTGGTCCATCGCTGAAGCGAACGAGCGACCCCAGCCGCCCGGATCGAGGAAGGCCGCCATGAACGGAATGCCGAGCGCCAGCGTCTCCAGTTCATAGCCGCCGACGAAGCCGCGTGACGGATCGTGCTTCGCCTCGTCGCGGATGATGCCGGCCATGGTCGTGCCACGGTAGAAATGCACCGGCTTCTCGAAGACGCCGTAAACCGAGCCGGTCGTATGGCGCATGTAGTTCTTGCCCACCTGGCCGGACGAATTGGCGAGACCATCCGGAAACATCGAGGATGCCGAATTGAGCAGCAGCCGCGGGCTCTCGATGGAATTGCCGGCAAGACAGATGATCCGCGCCTTCTGGCTGTGCAGCGTGCCATCCTTGTCGGCATAGACGACGGCGTTGACCTTGCCGTCCTTGTCATGCTCGATCTTGACCACATGCGAATTCGGCCGGACCTCGAGCTTGCCGGTCGCCTCGCCCTTGGGAATTTCCGTATAGAGCGTCGACCATTTGGCGCCCCATTTGCATCCCTGGAAACAGAACCCGGTCTGCTGGCAGCTCATCCGATCGTCGCGGTCGGCCGAATTGATCGCCATATTGCCGGTATGACAGTCCTTGTAGCCCAGCTTGTCGGCACCGGCCTTCAGGATCTTGAAGTTGTTGTTACCCGGCAGGCCCTCGATGCCATTGGTCCGGGTGACACCCATCTTGTCTTCGGCCTTGGCGTAGTAAGGTTCGAGATCGGCCAGCGTGATCGGCCAGTCGAGCAGGTTTGCGCCCTCGACCTTGCCGTAGTGCGTCAACGTCTTGAACTCGTGTTCCTGGATGCGCAGCGATGCTCCGGCCCAGTGGGTCGTCGTGCCACCGACGGCCTTGACGATCCAGGCCGGCAGGTTGGGAAAATCCTTCGATACCCGCCAGCCGCCACCAGTGGTTCGGTTGTCGAGCCAGGCGAGCTGGGAAAAGCTATCCCATTCGTCATTGATGAAGTCTTCGTATTCGATGCGGCTACCGGCTTCGAGAATGACGACATCGATGCCCTTCTGGGCGAGTTCGTTGCCGAGCGTTCCACCGCCCGCACCCGAGCCGATGATGACGACCACGCTGTCGTCGTTGAGATCGTAAGGCGCTGCCATGATTTCCTCCCAGAAATGTCAATTCGGCATGTCGAGACCGCGCCGCCACTCCCTTCCCATCCGCGATGGGCCTCCACGGGCGGCGATGCTGTTTTTAATGCTGCTTGCTGCCGCCGGTGCGGCGTTCAGAGCCACTCCAGATCATCGAAACCGCGCTCGATATAACCGCCCTTGGAATAGGACTCGCCCTCATAGCCGAAGATCGGCCAGAGCTCCTTCTGGTTATAGAGGCTGACCACGAGATCGCCGCGGACCGCCTGAAAGAACGGCGTTGTCTCGATGTCGCGCAGAATGGCGACGCGATCGTCTTCCCAGCCGAGGCCGCGATAGCCTGTGGCGCCGGCCCGCCTGTCGAGATCGGCAATGCCGTCCTCGATCAGTTTCTTGTGGGCCTCGTCCTTGCCGGCGCGCTGGTCCTGACCTTTCACGGCAATCGCATAGAAGCGGTCTGCCAACTGGTCATGCGGATAGATGTCGCGGGCAAGCTGGATCAGCGTTGCCATGGCCTCTGGCGCAAGCGCCGTGGTCTCCAGCCCCCAGGCATTGTGCGGGCTGATCACCGCCGTCCCGCTGATCACCAGCGCGGCACCGATGCTGCCGCGTTTCAAAAGCTCGCGACGGGACAGGCCTTTTGTCTTTTCATACACTGTTACCACGTCAGTCTCCTCCCAAAGTCCTGTGGTTATCGGCAGGCCGTTTGCTCCGACCTGCATCGGACGGCGCGGCAGCCGCGCGACCCTTTGTCGAAACGGTGCCCGGCCCGGTCCTCCAACCCGGCCGGACTTGCCGTCATTTGTACCGGCCGTGCCGCTGCAAGACCTCGATCTTGTAGCCGTCGGGATCGGTGGCGAAAAAGAACCGGGCCAGAAGCGCACCATCGCGGTTGAAATCGATGATCTTTCCCGGATTGAGCCCGAGATCGGTAAACCGCTGATGCTCGCTGTCGAGATCGCTGACCGAGACCGCAAGATGGCCGTAGCCATCGCCCAGATTGTAGGCCTCTGCCCGGCCCTTGTTGACCGTCAGCTCCAGCTCGAATTCGCTGTCGTCGTTGCTCAGATAGATCAGCGTGAAGGTGTCGAAATCCAGTCTTTCGGCAACCGAAAGACCGAAGGCGTTCCGGTAGAACTCAACGGACCGCACCTCATCAAGCACACGCACCATCGAATGGATCATCTTGGCCAAGTCAAACTCCCCAGTCTGCGTCAAATTCAGTCTGCGTCAAATCATGCAATGACCAGAGTGTGCTACCGGGAAGCGCGGTGCGGGTAGCAGCCCATTACCGCATCTGCGATTTTGCTGCGTGCTGGGTCAAATTCGGCGTCGATCGGACAGGTACGTATGAGCAGGCACGTATGAGAAAGATCGAAATTGACCCCTGTGCGTGCCGGTCGCATACTATGCTTCAAAACAAGAAATGATGGAGGAAATGCGCATGTGTGAGGTTTTCGCCGGACAGGATCCGGCTCGCTATCGCGCCGTCAATCGCTCGGTTCGCATCGGCGGTCATTCGACCAGCATCCAGATCGAGGCGGCCTTCTGGGATCTGATCGATGAAATCGCGGCAGGCCAGCAGTTGTCGACGTCGCGTTTCCTGTCGACGCTCTACGACGAAGCGTTGGAAATCAACGGCCAGGTCAGCAATTTTGCATCGCTGCTGCGCACAAGCTGTCTGATTTACCTGATGGGCAAGGCGCAGCATCCGGAAAGCCCGCCGCAGTTTCACATCATCGCAGCTGAATAAACAAAAGCGCGATCCGGACGAACCGGACCGCGCCTTGATTTCGGCAAACCGTCTTGGGTCGGCGCCGAATGTTACTCCGCCGCCTGAAGCACCGGCTGCATTTCGGCCTCCTCAAGTACCTTGCCGCCGAGTGCTGCATGGAACAGGCTCTCGTCGAGTTCGCCTTCCCAACGGGCAACGACCACGGTCGCAACCGCATTGCCGATGAAGTTGGTCAGTGCACGGCATTCCGACATGAAACGGTCGATGCCGAGGATCAGCGCCATGCCGGCAACCGGAACGGACGGAACCACCGACAGGGTTGCAGCCAGTGTAATGAAGCCCGCGCCGGTGATGCCGGCAGCACCCTTCGAACTCAGCATGGCAACGGCGAGCAGCAGGATCTGGTCACCGAGCGGCAGATGAATGTCGGTCGCCTGGGCAATGAACAGCGCCGCCAGCGTCATGTAGATATTGGTGCCGTCCAGATTGAAGGAATAGCCGGTCGGGATGACCAGGCCGACGACCGAGCGCTTGCAGCCGGCCTTTTCCATCTTGTTCATCAGGCCCGGTAGGGCGGCTTCCGAAGACGAGGTGCCAAGCACCAGCAGCAGCTCTTCCTTGATGTAGCGGATCAGCGCGAAGATCGAGAAGCCGTTGTAGCGGGCGACCGCGCCGAGCACCACGACCACGAACAGGAACGCGGTCAGGTAGAAGGTGCCGATCAGCATGGCGAGATTGGTCACCGAGGCGATGCCATATTTGCCGATGGTGAAGGACATGGCGCCGAAGGCACCGATCGGGGCCGCCTTCATCAAGATGGCAACCAGCTTGAAGATCGGGCTGATCACGGCATGCAGGAAATCCGTCACCGGCTTGCCGGCATCGCCGACCAGCGCCAAAGAAATGCCGAACAGGATCGAGAAGAACAGCACCTGTAGAATATCGCCATCGGCAAATGCGCCGACGATGGTGGTGGGGATGATGCCCATCAGGAAGCCGATGATCGTCGAGTCATGCGCCTTTTCGGTATAGGTCGCCACAGCCGACGCATCGAGCGAGGCCGGGTCGATATGCATGCCGGCACCCGGCTGGACGACGTTTGCGACCACCAGGCCGACGACCAGCGCCAGCGTCGAAAAGGTCAGGAAGTAGAGCATCGCCTTGCCGGCGACGCGGCCGACCTTCTTCATGTCGGACATGCCGGCGATGCCGGTTGCGACCGTCAGGAAGATCACCGGCGCGATGATCATCTTGACCAGCTTGATGAAGGCATCGCCGAGCGGCTTCAACTGCGTGCCGATTTCCGGATAGAAATGGCCGAGCAGGATGCCGGCGACAATCGCGGCCAGAACCTGGACATAGAGATGCTTGTAGAAGGGCTGCTTGCCCTGGGGCGCATGGCCCGCAGTTTCGATATGCATGATATCCTCCGTTGCCCCTGTCGGAACTCGTTCCGGCCTCCCGGGCGCTGCGCTGTTCAAAGAAACGCGGGGCGAACCCCGATCCGTTCTCATCAGCAAAGTGCATGCCAAACCGGAGGATTTGGATCAACCATATGAAATTATTGGGTGAATTATCTGGCCACGGTTTGCGACGGAAAATTCGTGCGAATTTCCGCACGCGGCACTTGGCAATTCGTGCGGATTAACACACAATCGTGCCATGACCTCGTTCATGCAACCTTCGTCAACTGATCCTGCGCAGATCCCTGGGATCACGCGAGCATCGTGGCTGATTTTTCTGCTGTTGGCGCTCAGTGCTCTGGCCGGTAGCCTGTTCCTTGCCGGGAACACGGGCATGCGTAGCGCGCTGGCAACGCTCGCTGACGATGTTGCAGAAGACGCAGCGCTGAAACGTGCGTTGTTGCAGGCAACCCTGGAACGCCCTCGCGCGCTGCCGCTGGTGCTGGCGGCGGACAGGCAGGTCGGCGACACCCTGAGCAATCCGACCGGAGATGCCGTCGAAGGCCTGAACAGAAAACTCGAAGCCCTGGTGGTCGCGACCAGGACGGCGGTCATCTATGTGGTCGGCCGCGACGGGATCGCGATTGCCGCGAGCAATTGGCGGGAACCGGACAGTTTTGTCGGCAACGACTATAGCTTCCGTGAATATTTCAAGCGCGGCATGGAATTGGGACATGCCGAACATTATGCCCTCGGTAGTGTCAGCAAGCGTCCCGGCCTCTATCTTTCGCAACGCGTCGCCGATGCAAAGGGAACCGCCGTCGGCGTTGTCGTGGTCAAGGTGGAATTCGATGGCCTTGAGCGCGACTGGGGCAATTCCGGCAGATCCACATTCGTCACCGACAATCACGGCATCGTGCTGATCACCAGTCGGCCGGAATGGCGTTTTCTGACCACGGCGGACATTCCTCCGCACGAACGTGTCGCGATCCGTGAAAGCCTGCAGTTTGGCGAGGCTCCGCTGGAAACACTGCCGGTCTGGGCGCTGTTCGGTCATGATGGTCATGATATGGTTTCGACCGACCCCGGGCTCGGCATGCCCCAACAACCGCACCTTTCTCTGACGCTGGATGTTCCCGGCACCCCGTGGCAGATGCATGTCCTGTCACCCGCCGCCGCAGTGTTGACCGCAGGCATCTGGCAGGGACGTCTCATCGCCCTGCTCGTCATCCTTCCGCTGATCGCCTTGGCAGCCATATTGCTCCATCGCCGCAACCGCGCGCTGCGCCGCCTGGCAGCGGACCAGGCAGCCCGCGAGGAGCTGGAGCGCAAGGTCGCCGCCCGCACCCGTGAATTGACGATTGCAAGGGACCGGCTGCAGACCGAGATCAGCGAGCACCGCACGACGGAAACACGCCTGCAGACCGTCCAGCACGAACTCGTCCAGGCCAATCGACTGGCCATTCTCGGTCAGGTGGCCGCGGGCGTCGCGCATGAAATCAATCAACCGGTTGCCACCATCCGCGCCTATGCCGACAATGCCCGCACCTACCTGTCACGCGGCGAAAGCAAACCGGCCACCGAAAACCTGTCCTTTATCGCCGATCTCACCGATCGCATCGGCGCCATTACCAACGAATTGCGCGGCTTTGCCCGCAAGGGCCGTGCCGCCGCAGAACCCGTCGCCTTGAAAACCGCCGTTGATGGTGCCCTGCTGCTCCTGCGCAGCCGCTTCGCCGGCAGTCTCGACATGCTGCAGGTTCAGGCGATCCCGGAAGGCATCACTGTGTCGGCCAATCGCATCCGCCTGGAGCAGGTGCTGATCAACCTGCTGCAGAACGCGCTTGAGGCAGTGCATGGCCGCGCCGACGGCCGCATCACCGTCAGCCTTGCTCCGGCCGCTGCCGGCGAAGTGGCGATTACCGTTGCCGACAATGGACCGGGTATTCCAACGGCGGTTCTGGAGAACCTGTTCACCCCGTTCAACACCTCGAAGGAGAGCGGCCTCGGCCTTGGCCTCGTCATCTGCAAGGATATCGTCAGCGACTACGGTGGCCTGATCGACGTTGACAGCTCGCCGGCCGGCACCATGTTCACCGTAACCCTGAAGCGGGCAGCGCCATGAGCAACCCGGTCGAAATCATCCTCGTCGATGATGACGCCGCCCTGCGGCGCGCAACCCGCCAGACGCTGGAGCTTGCCGGGTTTTCCGTCCGCGACTTTTCCGCCGCCGCCCACGCCCTTGCCACGCTGTCCGCTGATCTCGCAGCAGTCGTCGTCAGTGACATCCGCATGGCAGGCATGGACGGATTGGCGCTGTTTGCCCGGATCAAGGCGATTGATCCCGAGCTCCCGGTCCTCTTGATCACCGGACACGGCGATATCGACATGGCCGTGCGTGCCATGCAGGACGGCGCTTATGATTTCATCGCCAAGCCGTTTGCCGCCGACCGGCTGGCTCAAAGCGTCAGCCGCGCCGCCGACATGCGAAAGCTGGTCATCGAAAACCGTCGCCTGCGCCAGGCCGCCGAGGCAAGTCAGGACGACCTGCCGCTGATCGGCCAGACGCCGGCCATGGAACACCTGCGCCAGACGCTGCGCCAGATTGCCGACACCGATGTCGACGTGCTGGTCGCCGGCGAGACCGGCAGCGGCAAGGAAGTCGTCGCCACCCTCCTGCACCGCTGGAGCCGTCGCAACCGCGGCAATTTCGTCGCGCTGAACTGCGGCGCGCTGCCCGAAACGGTGATCGAGAGTGAACTGTTCGGCCATGAAGCCGGCGCCTTCACCGGTGCGCAGAAAAAACGCATTGGCCGCATCGAACATGCCAGCGGCGGCACGCTGTTCCTCGACGAGATCGAAAGCATGCCACCGGCGACCCAGGTGAAGATGCTGCGCGTCCTGGAAATGCGCGAGGTCACGCCCCTTGGCATAAACGACGTGCGACCGGTCGACCTGCGTGTCGTCGCGGCTGCGAAGGTCGATCTCGGCAATCCGGCCGAACGGGGCGATTTTCGCGAGGATCTCTATTACCGGCTCAACGTCGTCACCGTCTCTATCCCGCCGCTGCGGGAACGGCGCGCCGACATCCCGCTGTTGTTTTCCCATTTCGCCGCCCGCGCCGCAGAACGTTTCAAGCGCGATGTGCCGGTGCTCACCGGCGAGATCGCCCGCCACCTCGACAGCCATGCCTGGCCCGGCAATGTCCGCGAGCTTGCCCACTATGCCGAGCGTGTCGTCCTCGGCATCACGCCGCCGCCGCAGATGGCATCGGAGCCCCTGCTGGAGCCATCCGCGTCGGATGAGGGTCTGAGCCTGCCGGAACGCATGGAACGCCACGAAGGCAACCTGATCCGCAAGGCTTTGCGCGACAATGACGGTGACGTGCGAAGGACGCTGGAAGCGCTCGGCATTCCGCGCAAGACCTTCTACGACAAGCTGCAGCGCCACGGCATCAACCGCAACGACTACACCGACCCAGACTGATCCCCGTGCGCCTGGCCCTCGCGGCGAAACTCAGGCGATGGCATCGATCGCGGCAATCACGTCGTCTTCGATCTCGATGCCCTCGGCCTCCGCGGTGCGGGTAAGCCCCTGGCCACGGCGACCGGGAATACGCACCCCCTCCTGCGCATCGATCTCGTCGGCCAACAGCGCCAGCCGCTCGAACACGCCGGAACCACCTGTCGCTGTGGCATCGATGGCGATGATCGTCTGGCCGAGCGCCACCGGCGGTCCCTTGTCGTCGAACAGCGACGAGGCCTCGAAAGCATAGTTGGCCCCGGTAATGCCGGCCGACAGGATCTCGACCATCATTGCCAGTGCCGCGCCCTTGGCGCCGCCGAGCGGCGCCATCAAACCGCTCATCGCCAGCTCGGCATCGGTGGTCGGCTTGCCGTCGAGGTCGAACGCCCAGTCGTCCGGAATGGCCTCGCCCTTCTGCCGCGCCGCCATGATCTTGCCGCGCGCAACCTTGGAAATGGCAAGGTCGACAGTGATCGGATCGCCGCCCGCGATCGGCACCGAAAACGCGATCGGATTGGTGCCATAGAGCGCCTTCCTGCCGCCCCAAGGTGCAATCGACGCCGGCGCATTGGCAAACATCATCGCAGCCAGTCCCTGTTCAGCAAACCGCTCTACGGTGAGCCCCATCACGCCGGCATGATGCGAACGGTAGATCGAGGCTATCGCAATGCCCTGGGCCTTGGCAATCGCCGGCAGTTCGGCCACCGCCAGATCGAGTGCCGGATAGGCAAAGCCGTTCATCGCGTCGATCGCAAGCACGGATGGCCGCGGCCTGACCGCACGCGGTTGGGCGCGGCCATCGACCTTGCCGGCCTTGGCCTGCGCCGAATAGGCCGGAACGCGCCGCAACCCATGTCCGCCCTGGCCGGCGGCCTCGGCACTGACCAGCGCCCGGGCGACCGATGCGGCATTGTCGGCATCCACACCGGAACGCAAAAGAGCGCCGACCACCAGGGACTGCGCGGCATCAAGAGAAAGCTTCATCAAAAATCCATTGCTGTTTCAGTTGCGCATTGCCGTGGCGAGGGCTGCAGCCCCCTTCATCAGCAGCCCGACATCGGAGCCGGTCGCAAGGAACCGGATGCCTGCAGCCTTGGCCAGCGCAATCATCGCGGGATCGCCGGTCATGATGCCGACCGGCTTGCCGGCAGCGACGATCTTGCGGATCAGTGCATCGACCGCTGCCATGACCTCAGGCGCAGTCGACCGGCCGGGGAACCCCATGTCGGCGGCGAGATCCGCCGGACCGATCAGGATCGCATCGACCCCTTCGGTGGCAATGATCGCATCGGCATTGTCGATACCCATCCGGCTTTCGATCTGGGCAATCAGGCAGATCTCGCCATTGGCGGTTTCGGCATAGTCGGAAATCCGGCCGAAATCCGATGCCCGACCGAGGCTTGCGCCCATGCCGCGTGTACCCTCGGGCGGATAGCGGCATGCCTTGGCGAGCAGTTCCGCCTGTTCGCCGGTTTCGACCATCGGGATCATCAGCGTCTGGGCGCCGACATCAAGCGCCTGCTTGATCAGCCACGGCTCGCCCGTCACAAGCCTGACCACCGCATGTGCCGGATGCCGCGCCATCGCTGCAAGCTGGCTTGCGATCAGTGGAATATCGTTCGGCCCATGCTCGCCATCGATCAACAGCCAGTCGAACCCGGCCCCGGCACAGACTTCCGCAACATGCGGACTGGCAAGGGCCACCCAGAGGCCAACCAACAGGGTATCGTTCGCGGCGAGAGCGCGCTTGAAAGTATTGACGGGTGCAGGCATGATTTCCAGAATCTCGTGAACAGATGGCCGCGACGATAGCGAAACCATCGGCCCTGTCCAAGACAAAACCCGGTCGCGGGCGCGCTGCAATTGAAATGGCCGCAAGCCTCGTGATAGGACGGCCCCTCTTGCCGGCGACGGCCTCATCTTGCCAGCAATGAGAGACCACCATGCTTCCCTGGATCCAGCTCGATAGCGCCAGCATTCCCGGCGGCGGTGAACTGCGCCTGAAACAGCGCGGCAGCGAGTTTTCCATCATGCTCGGCGCCAACGAACTGATGAACAGTCGGCTGAGCGGCTCGGAAGAAGCATTGGCGACCCTGTCCTGGGATCGCATCCGCGACACAAGGAAGGCCCATATCCTGATCGGCGGCCTCGGCATGGGTTTTACCCTGCGCGCGGCACTGGATATCCTGCCTGAAGACGCAAAGGTCACGGTTGCCGAACTGGTGCCGGGCGTCGTCGAATGGGCACGCGGTCCGATGGCCGAGATCTACAATGGCAGCCTCGATGATCCGCGCGTCAGCATTCATGTCGGCGATGTCGGGGCTCTGATCGCGAAATCCCGTGACACCTTCGACGCCATCCTGTTGGACGTCGATAATGGCCCGGACGGCCTGACCCGCGCAGAAAACGACAGCCTCTATGACTTCAGCGGCCTGCGCGCGACCAAATCCGCCCTGCGCAGCAACGGCGTGCTCGCCGTCTGGTCGTCAGGTCCGGATCCGCGCTTTACCAAACGTCTCAAGGAATGCGGCTTTGCCGCCGAGGAAGTGCCGACCCGGGCCAGCCGCAAGGGCGGCGGGGCGAAACACATGATCTGGCTTGCCGTCAACAAATCGGCAGCGCCCGCCAAGCGCTGAGGCTGCAATGCGTCACCCCCAGAGCGCTGTCGGTGGCACCTGCATCGTCGAACCCTCATAGACAATCGCCGCATCACGATCCTTTGCCAGCAGCAACGGCCCGTCAAGATCGACGAAAGCAGCCCCTTGGCCCACCAGGAAGGCAGGCGCCATGGCCAGCGATGTACCGACCATGCAGCCGATCATGATCTCGAATCCGGCGGTAACGGCTGCATCGCGCATCAAAAGCGCCTCGGTCAGGCCACCGGTCTTGTCGAGCTTGATATTGACCGCATCATATTTTCCCTTGAGCCCATCCAGCGAATGCCGGTCGTGGCAGCTCTCGTCGGCGCAGACCGGCAGCACCCGTTCCAGCCCGAGCAGCGCATCGTCCGCCTTCGCCGGAAACGGCTGTTCGACCAGCGTCACGCCAAGTTTCAGGAAAACCGGCGCCAGCGCCTTGTATTGATCGAGCGTCCAGCCCTCGTTGGCATCGACGATGATCGCCGATTGCGGCGCGCCGGACCGGACCGCCTCGATCCGCTCGATATCGCCCTCGCCGCCCAGCTTGACCTTCAAAAGCGGCCTGCCCGCCTCACGCTCGGCCGCTGCCCGCATGCTGGCTGGCGTTCCGAGTGACAGTGTATAGGTGGTCTGCAGCGGCCCGGGTTCGCCAAGCCCCGCCAATTGCCAAGCGGGCTGGCCCGCCCGCTTGGCCTCGAGATCCCAGAGAGCGCAGTCGAGTGCATTGCGCGCAGCACCCTGTTCCAGCCGCGCCTGCAGACCGATACGGTCAAGTCCACCGGCAATCTCGTCCGCCACGGCCGCAATCGTCGCCACCACACCCTCGACCGTCTCACCGTAGCGCGCATAGGGCACGCATTCCCCGCGACCAACATGAGGACCATCCGTGAGCGTCACCGTCACCACCCTGGCTTCGGTCCGCGACCCCCGCGAGATGGTAAAAGCGCCGGCAATCGGGAAAATTTCGGGGCTGACGGTAAGCATGACGGACATGGCTATATGGTCTCCTCGCCACATTCGCCCCGGCCACAAGGCTTTGTGCGAATCAGCGCTCTTGCATGAAGGGGCATTCCTTTCTATATCCCTCAACAATCGGACCGGTATCGGCAAATGGGTTTTCGCCCTTTGGAATACGCCCTGATCCCGCAGAGTGGCGGTGACAAACGGTCTTTCGAACGCATAGAGACGAAGCCCGTGAACACGCTGGATTTTGACAAGAGACCGGAAGATACGCGCGTTGTCGTCGCCATGTCGGGCGGCGTCGATTCCTCCGTCGTGGCCGGAATCCTGAAACGCGAAGGTTATGACGTACTCGGCATCACGCTGCAGCTCTACGATCATGGCGCCGCCGTCCACCGCGCCGGCTCCTGCTGCGCCGGCCAGGATATCGACGATGCCCGCCGCGTCTGCGAGACGCTCGGCATTCCCCATTACGTGCTCGACTACGAACAGCGCTTCCGCGACACGGTAATCAATCCGTTCATGGAAAGTTACGTCGCCGGTGAAACGCCGATCCCCTGCGTTGCCTGCAACCAGACGGTCAAGTTCGCCGATCTCCTGGCGACCGCCAAGGAACTCGGCGCCGATGCGCTGGCAACCGGCCACTATATCCGCTCGAAATCAGTGCCATTGGCCAACGATCCCAACCACCGCGCCCTGTTCCGCCCGATCGACAACGAGCGCGACCAGAGCTACTTCCTGTTCGCCACGACCCAGGAACAGATCGACTATTTGCGCTTTCCGCTGGGTGGCCTGTCCAAGGCCGAAACCCGGGCGCTCGCCGAAGACATGGGCCTCGTCGTCGCCAAGAAGGCCGACAGCCAGGACATCTGTTTCGTGCCGCAGGGCAAATATGCCGATATCATCAACAAGCTGAAGCCGAATGCGGCTCTGGCCGGCGACATCGTGCATCTGGATGGCCGAATTCTCGGACAGCACGAAGGCATCCTGCACTACACGATCGGCCAGCGGAAAGGCCTGGGCGTTGCCACCGGCGATCCCCTCTATGTCGTCTATCTCGACGCCCGCTCGCGCCGCGTCATCGTTGGCCCGAAGGAAGCGCTGGAGACGCACCGCGTCTATCTGCGCGACATCAACTGGCTTGGCGACTTCACCCTGGAAGAAGAAGCCGCCAGCGGTTTTACCTGCTTTGCCAAGGTCCGCTCGACCCGCCCGCCGACACCGGCCGTGCTGCATGCAGACGCAACCGGCGTCTATGTCGATCTTGAGATCGGTGAAGCCGGCGTCGCCCCCGGCCAGGCCTGCGTGCTCTATTCCGCCCCCGGCCCCGACGCCCGCGTCTATGGCGGCGGCTTCATCGAGCGCTCGGCCCGCTCGGACAGTGCCGAAGCCTCGCTCAAGGCACTTTTGGCAAGCCCGGTCGCAGCTTAACGTCGGGAAAGAAAAAGGCAGTGAAAGCAGAGTTCTTTTTGCTTTCACTGCGCTTGACTTTGGTCGGAGCAACGCCTTATAAGCCGCCCAACGCTTCGGACGGCGGGCCGCAAAAGCCAATGATCCGAATGTGTGGCGGGATAGCTCAGGTGGTTAGAGCGTGGGATTCATAACCCCAAGGTCGGCGGTTCAAGTCCGCCTCCCGCTACCAAAACTCTCAAAAACAAATTGACGAGATCAATGGTGCCATTCGGTTTGTGGCCAGCCATGAAGTGTATGCACTTTTCTGATGCACCGCCTCTGGACCTGACATGTCACGACAAGCACGCGGGATGTGCGTCCACCAATGGATAGCGTGCTCCTCGTACCCGCCATCACCATTTCCGGTGATGCAAGATCCGGTCTGTTAAGAAAACCTTTCGTTAAATTTTAGGTAATAAACTGAGCCGGACGAAGCGAGGTTTTGTTATGCGTACCGCTGTTGTTTCCGCCATTGGCGTCATGCTGATGCTGTCGGCCTGTGCCAAGCCCCCGAGCCAGACCCGCAATGCCTGCGCGATCTTCGAGCAGCGCGACGGGCTGTTCAACAACTGGCGCAGTGCAGCGCAAAAGGCCGAACGTGAATATGGCGTTCCGGTGCCGATCCTGATGGCGACGATCTATACCGAATCGAGTTTCCGCGCGACGGCGCGACCGCCGCGCAAGAAGCTTCTCGGCTTCATCCCGTGGAAACGCCAATCGAGCGCCTATGGTTATTCGCAGGCGCTCGACGGCACCTGGGAGCGTTACCAGCGCGAGACCGGCCGCTGGGGCGCCCGCCGCACCGATTTCGGCGATGCCATGCAGTTCATCGGCTGGTACCACCGCGAAAGCGCGTCCAAGACCGGCATCCCGCTGAACGACCCCTACAAGCTCTATCTCGCCTATCATTCCGGCCAGGCCGGCTATCTGCGCGGCGCCTACAAGAACCGCCCGGAAGCCCTGAAAGGCGCCAAGCGCTTCACCAGCATCACCTATACCTATGCGTCGCAGTTGAAGCAGTGCCCGGGCTGAAGCAGCCTCTTCGATAGGAAGCCCTCACCCTAACCTTCTCCCCGCCTGCGGGGAGAAGGTCCCGGCAGGGGGATGAGGGGCATGAACCACACCACCGGACAAAGCCCGACAATCCGAAAACGGCGCAAAACAAAAGAGGCAGGGCGTTGGCGCCCTGCCTCTTCTCATTTCACGATCAGCGGTCGTCGCTTATTCGTATTGGGCGACCGCCTGGATGGCGGAAATCTGCCAGTCGGCACCGGGACGGCGGACGAAGGTCCAGATCTCGGTCGATTCCGACGGGTTCTGGTCGTCGCCATTGATCAGCTTGCCGCTCTGGCGATCGACGACATAGTCGATGCTCTCGTAGCGCATGGCGACCGTCGCATAGTCGACATCGCCTTCGCGCCAGGATTCAGACACGTCGCCCTGCACCAGATGCACGTCCCGAACCTCGTTCTTGACACCCTTGGTGGCATTCTCGCTGAGTTCTTCGGCGAGATAGGACATGGCTTCCGGCGTGGTGATCCGCCGAAGCGCACTATAATCTTCGCGTGCGTAACCGGCCTGCATCTGCTGCAAAAGCGTCTCGAAATATTCGAGGTCCTTCTGTCCGATGCCGATTTCGTCGGTCTGACCGGGTTTAGCGGCCGAAGCCTGCGCAACCGATCCACCGCCGATGCGCGGGATCTGGAACGAAGAACCCGAAGTGGGACCCTGATTGTTGCGTGCCAAGCCGCCAAAGCCGGTTGGGTTGCCACCGGCAGCACCAGTATCAGGCCCGGCCTTAGGGCCGCCCGACAACGATGGCTGGCGATTGGCAAACATGCGCATGGCAAAGCGGATCAGGAAGAAGATCAACACACCCTGCAGCAGAAGGCCCAGGAAGCCGAAGCCGCCGCCGAAACCAGAGCCCATCAGCATGCCGAACAGGCCGCCCAACAAGAGACCACCCATCAGGCCGCCGGCCAGACCGCCGAACATGCCGCCCGGTCGCTGGGCATTCTGCGCTGCCGTCTGGTTAGCACCCGGCTGCGTCGCATTGGTCCGCGGTGTCATGGTGCGCTCGATCGGAGCCGCCGTTGTCGGCGCCGTGCGCGTAGCCGAAGGCGCGCTGAACGTGCGCGTACCGCGACTGCCGAAGCCGCCGCTTGCCCGTCTCGCCTCAGCGAAATCGACGGCCATCAGCGTGACCATCATACCAAGCGCGAGAGATGCAAAAATCTTACCATAACGCCGCATCGCGTTTCCTACCCCTTTGTTCTATTTCTGGAGGCTTTTACGCCCTTGGGCTTACATATGGAGACCGCCCAGCCTCTTTTGAAGGCCGGGCGGTCATATTTCCAATCAAAACAAAGTCAGCGGCTCAGGCGCCGAGCCAGACCTTGATGATGCCGCCAACGATCGTGATGGTCAAAACGCCCGCCGCCCACAGCCCGACGAACCACAGAAGTCGCGATGTCATCGTGCCTTTCTGCATCAGTGATAGCCCTCATCCGGATTGAGCTTTCCGCGAAAAACCCAGTAGGCATAGGCGGTGTAGCACAGAATCATCGGCACCAGCACCACGGCCCCGACCAAGAGGAAGGCAAGGCTTTCATCGGGCGCCGCAGCCTCCCAGATCGTCAGCGAGGTGGGCACGATATACGGATAGAAGCTGATACCGATCCCGACATAACCAAGGACGAAAAGTCCGAGAGAGGCCAGAAAAGGCTGCACGTCAGTCCCCTTTTTCAGACCCGAGATGATCAGGTAGAGGCAGCCCAGCACAAGCAGCGGCACGATGACGGAGAAAATCATCGTCGGAAATCCGAACCATCGGTCGAGATAGAGCGGCTCGAGAAACGGCGTCCACAGACTGAATATGCCCATGGCGCCAACCGTTGCAAAGGCCAGCTTGAACGCAAGGCCCCGGCTTCGCTCTGCCAGGTGGCCTTCGGTTTTCATCACCAGCCACGTCGCCCCGAGCAGGCCATATCCGATCACCAGCGCGACGCCGGTCGCCAGCGAAAACGGCGTCAGCCAGTCCCACCAGCCACCCGAATAGGCACGGTCTGTCACCGGAATACCCTGCACCAGCGCCCCGAGCGCCACGCCTTGAGAAAAGGCTGCGACGATCGAGCCGCCGGCAAAGGCCCAGTTCCACAGATATTCGGCCCGGTTGGTACGCCAGCGATATTCGAAGGCGACACCGCGAAAGATCAGGCCGAGCAGCATGATGATCAGCGGCGCGTAGAGCGCCGGCAGGATCGTCGCATAGGCGAGCGGAAAGACGGCGAGCAGCCCACCGCCGCCCAGCACCAGCCAGGTCTCGTTGCCGTCCCAGACGGGCGCCACCGAATTCATCATCAGATCCTTGTCGTGCTTCTCGGGAAAGAACGGAAACAGGATGCCCACCCCGAGGTCGAAGCCGTCGAGGATGACATAGGCGAGCACCGCAAAGGCGATGATGCCGGCCCAGATGAAGGGAAGATCAATGACCATGCTGGCCTCCATGATGTCCGGTCTGCGCCGCCGGAGTGATGCCGGATGTGCGGATCGGACCGTCATCGAGATCCGGCATCGGATCGCGCGGCAGGCGTGCCATCAGCCGCAGTATGTAGAAGGTCCCGGCCCCGAAGACGATGAAATAGACCACGATGAAGGCGATCAGCGAGGCGGCGACGGCGGGTGCTGCGATCGGCGAGATCGAATCCGCCGTCAGCAAATGTCCGTAGATCGTATAGGGCTGACGCCCCACTTCGGTCGTGATCCAGCCCGCGAGCACTGCGACGAAGCCGGACGGGCCCATCATCAGGGCCGCGCGATGCAGCCAGCGGTTCTCGTGAAGCGTTCCGCGCCACCGACAGTACAGGCTGAACACACCCACGCCGAGCATGGCGAAACCAATCGCCACCATGATCCGGAACGACCAGAAGACGATCGCAACCGGTGGCTCCTTGTCGTCGGGGATCGTGTCGAGACCGGCGAGCGGCGCGTTGAGGTCATGCTTGAGGATCAGGCTCGACAACTTGGGGATCTGGATCGCGTAGTCGACCCGCTTTTCTTCCGTGTTCGGAATGCCGAACAGGATCAGCGGTGCGCCGTCCGGATGACTGTCGAAATGGCCTTCCATCGCCATGACCTTGACCGGCTGGTGCTCGAGCGTGTTGAGGCCATGCGCGTCACCGGCCATGATCTGGATCGGCGCCACGATCGCCGCCATCCACATCGCCATGGAAAACATCGTTCCGGCGCGCCGCGGCGCTGTGTGCCGCAACAGGTGCCACGCACCGACTGCGCCGACGACGAAAGCCGTGGTCAGGTAGGCGGCAATGACCATATGGGTCAGGCGATAGGGGAAGGACGGATTGAACACGATCTTCCACCAGTCGACCGGCACGAACTGGCCGACATCATTGATGGCAAAACCGTCAGGCGTCTGCATCCAGGAATTCACCGACAGGATCCAGGTGGCCGAGATCAGCGTGCCGAAGGCGACCATCAGGGTGGCAAAGAAATGCAGGCCCGGCCCGACACGGTTGCGGCCAAACAGCATGACGCCGAGGAAGCCTGCTTCAAGGAAGAAGGCGGTGAGGACTTCATAGCCCATCAGGGGACCGATGACCGGCCCGGCCTTGTCGGAGAACACCGACCAGTTGGTGCCGAACTGGTAGGACATCACGATGCCGGAGACGACGCCCATGCCGAAGGCCACCGCGAAGATGGTTTTCCAGAAGTCGAACAGCTCCAGATAGACCTTGTCCTTCTTCCACAGATAGAGGCCTTCGAGCACGGCGAGAAAGCTCGCCAGACCGATGGAAAAGGCGGGAAAGATGATGTGGAAGGAGACCGTGAACGCGAACTGGATCCGCGCCAGGATCTGTGCGTCGAAATTGTCGAACATGATGACTTCACCCTTCATTCTCGACCCCGCCCGCTTGCGGCTTCCGAGGTGATAGAAATCAAGTATAGCGTCGCACCACACAATCAATGCGACAACCCGCCATGCGGCAGTTCAACGCATAGAGTTATCTTGATATCTTGCCAGAAACGGCAGCGGCGCGGGGTTGATCCCGCGCCGCATATTGTTTCCGTTGATTGGTGGGCCGAACGCCGAAACGTCAGTCGATGTTGAACACAAGCGGCTTCGCCTGCTTGATGGCAGGGTTTGCGGTCAACTGGTCGAGCACGGCCTGTTCCACCGGGCCATCGACATAAAGCAACGCGATCGCATCGCCGCCTTCCTGGTCGCGGCCGAGCTGGAAGTTGGCGATGTTGACCTTGGCATTGCCGAGCGTGGTGCCCATGAAGCCGATCATGCCCGGCACGTCGGTATTGGAGATGTAGATCATGTTGGCGCCGACATCGGCATCCATGTTGATACCCTTGATCTGGATGAAGCGCGGCTTGCCGTCGGAAAAGACGGTGCCGGCGATCGAGCGGGACTGCTTTTCAGTCGTCACCGTCAGCTTGATATAGCCGTCATAGACGCCGGTCTTGTCACGCTTCACCTCCGAGACGATGACACCCTTTTCCTTGATCATGATCGGAGCCGAAACCATGTTGACGTCGGCCACCTGCGGGCGGATGAGACCGGCGAGCAGTGCCGAGGTCAGCGCCTTGGTGTTCATGCCGGAGGTCACGCCGTCATAGAGGATCTCGATTTCCTTGATCGGGTTTTCGGTCATCTGGCCGGCAAACGAGCCGAGCACGTCGGCCAACCGGATGAACGGCTTCAGCAACGGGGCTTCCTCGGCAGTGATCGACGGCATGTTGATGGCGTTCGACACAGCACCCTTGACCAGGTAGTCCGACATCTGCTCGGCGACCTGCAGAGCGACATTTTCCTGCGCTTCCGTGGTCGATGCACCGAGATGCGGCGTGCAGACGACATTCGTCAGGCCGAACAGCGGGCTTTCCTTGGCAGGCTCGACTTCGAAGACGTCAAACCCTGCGCCGGCGACATGGCCGGACTTGATCGCTTCGGCAAGCGCCGCTTCATCGACCAGACCGCCGCGGGCGCAGTTGATGATGCGCACGCCGGGCTTGGTCTTGGCAAGATTGTCCTTGCCGAGGATGCCGCGGGTCTTGTCGGTCATCGGAACATGCAGGGTGATGAAATCGGCCTTCGCCAGCAATTCGTCGAGTTCGACCTTGGTCACACCCATTTCGCGGGCGCGTTCGTTCGACAGGAAGGGGTCATAGGCCAGAACATGCATGCCAAGGCCGATCGCCTTCTTGCAGACGATACCGCCGATATTGCCGGCGCCGATGACGCCGAGCGTCTTGCCGGTGATTTCGACACCCATGAACTTCGACTTTTCCCACTTGCCGGCCTGGGTCGAGGCATCGGCCTGCGGCAATTGCCGGGCGACGGCGAACATCAGCGCGATGGCATGTTCGGCCGTGGTGATCGAGTTGCCGAAGGGCGTGTTCATCACGATGATACCGCGGCGCGACGCAGCCGGAATATCGACATTGTCGACGCCGATACCGGCACGGCCGATGACCTTGAGATTGGTGGCAGCGGCGATCAGCTTCTCCGTCGCCTTGGTGGCGGAGCGGATGGCAAGACCGTCGTAATTGCCGATGATCTCGGCAAGCTTGTCCTTGTCCTTGCCGAGTTGCGGCTGGAAATCGACTTCGACGCCGCGGTCGCGGAAGATCTGGACGGCGGTTTCCGACAGTTCGTCGGATACGAGAACGCGAGGTGCCATGACGAGGCCTCCTTCAAAGAGTTCGTTTCAAGGGAAATGATGGGATGCAGTGGCTCCGCCGACGCGGCGGAGCCGGAATTCGCTCAGGCCGCAGCCTTGGAAAGCGTCGCCTTCTGGGTCCGGTAGGCCCAGGTCAGCCACGGCATCAGGGCCTCCATATCGGAGGTTTCGATCGTCGCACCGGCCCAGATGCGCAGGCCAGCCGGAGCGTCGCGATAGGCGCCGATGTCAAATGCGATGCCCTGCTTGTCGAGCAGCGTCACCATGCCCTTGGCAAAGGCAGCCTGGGCGTCAGCGTCGAGTGCCAGCACGTCCGGATCGGCAATCGTCAGGCAGACCGAGGTGTTCGAGCGGGTAACATCGACCTTAGCCAGGTTGGCGATCCAGTCATTGGCCGCGACGAAGTCGAAGATCACCTTGGCATTGGCGTCGGCGCGCGCAATCAGCGCATCGAGGCCGCCGAGCGACTTCGACCACTTCAGGGCATCGATATAGTCCTCGACGCACAGCATAGATGGCGTGTTGATCGTTTCGCCGGTGAAAATGCCTTCGATCAGCTTGCCGCCCGAGGTCATGCGGAAGATCTTCGGCAGCGGCCAGGCCGGCACATAGGTGGTCAAGCGCTCGACAGCACGTGGCGACAGGATGATCATGCCGTGACCGCCCTCACCGCCCAGAACCTTCTGCCAGGAGAAGGTGGTGACGTCGAGCTTGGAGAAGTCCAGATCCTGGGCGAAGGCGGCCGAGGTCGCGTCGCAGATCGTCAGGCCCTTGCGGTCTGCCGGGATGAAATCGGCATTGGCGACGCGGACGCCAGATGTCGTGCCGTTCCAGGTGAAGACGACGTCGCGGTCGAAATCGACGTCTGCGAGATTGGGCAGCAGGCCGTAGTCGGCGTTGAACTTGCGCACATCGGCGAGCTTCAGCTGCTTGACCACATCGGTGACCCAGCCGGCACCAAAGCTCTCCCAGGAGACCATGTCGACGCCGCGCGCGCCGAGCAGCGACCACATGGCCATTTCAACGGCGCCCGTATCGGAAGCCGGCACAATGCCGATGCGGTAGTCCGCCGGCACGTTCAGAATTTCACGGGTAAGGTCGATGGCCAGCTTCAGCTTGTCCTTGCCAACCTTGGCGCGGTGCGAACGACCGAGCGGGGCATCGGACAGTGCGTCGAGCGACCAACCGGGGCGCTTCGAGCAGGGGCCAGAAGAAAAGTGCGAATTAGCCGGGCGCAATGCCGGCGCGGCGATATCAACCATGTCAAACTACCCTTCCAGGTATATGGCCTCTCGTTGGGGAGAGGTGTCCCGCCGTCGGAATTATCCTCAAGCGACGGCGTCGTCAAGACGGCCAATGTCGCTGACGATAAATTTTTCGTCGCGACCGGATCGTCGCCAGAGACCGTCACCGCGTGCGCATCGATCGCCGGAACGCAAAAAAGCCGCCCGGAGGCGGCCTTTCTATTTCATTGCGACAAGAGCTTACTTGTAGACGATTTCCTGCGGCGGCGGCTCGAATGCCACCGGCTGGGCGCAACCGCCGAACATATAGCGGGCACCGGCATGCACTTCATGGCTGTAGAAGCCGTCGTCCGAGCCCGGGCCGCCATTCTGCTCGTAGCCGAACATCGCGCCGCCGAGCGTGTGGCGGAAACGATAGCCGACATCGGCCTTGACGTTGCAGGTGACGTCGATCGAGGCACCGGCCATCAGCTGATAGGCAAAGCGCCAGCTGCCGCGGCCGCCATGTTCAACGGTCGTATCGCAGCCGCTGCCATCGTCAGCGCAGGACGTGTTGTTGAGATTGTCCCAACGGACATAGGATCCACCGATACCGGCACCCACATAAGGCGTGAAATAGGCGTAGTTGCCGAGATCGATATAGGCGTTGGCCATCAGCGTATAGGCGCGCAGGGCCGACAGGTCCTCGGAGGTACATGCCGTGACGCAGGCACCGAACGCGGCGCCGCCGCCCGAGGTCGAGCCACGGAAGTCCGACTTGTTCATATAGTCAAAGGTCAGATCTGTGCGCAGGTGGTTGTTGATCTGGTAGCCGATACCGGCACCGATCGTGAAACTGTCCTTCAGGTCGATGTCGTCGAATTCCGAAACCAGCGCGTTCGAGCCCTGGTAGAACTCGGCGCCGCGCAGGCGGTTGAAGCTGTAGCCGAGGTCGCCGCGCAGGTACCAGCCCGAGGCTTCGGCAACAGCGACTTCCGGTGCATCCATGATCGGCTGCGGTTCCGGCTGATAAACGTCTGCAGAATAGGCTGCCGAGCTTGCCAGCAATACGGCCGCAGCGACAGCGAAATGGGTCATCTTCATGGCGGGATACTCCAAAAATCCAGCTTTGTGCACCAGGCCAGCACGCGCCGACAACCTGATCTCGGATGGATAATGGATTGGAAAAGTTAAGTTCGGCTTAACTACGGTTGTTAACCGTGAACCTTTGCAATTTGCTTACCATGATGACCCGATACGTCCGCCAAAGGCTGCTTTGCTTGCCGCTGCAAGACCAAAAAGAACGCGGGCGAGAATGTCTCGCCCGCGTTCTTGTGCGGTTGCTTTATTCGGGACCGTGTCAGCTGGCGCGACGATAGGCCTGCATTTCGGCAACGCCCTGGTGGGCCGCGTGGCCGAGGGTGAACTGGCCGAGGCGCTGATCCATTTCGGTGGCTTCGCTGGCGAGCTTGTGGATGGCGGCCGTCGTTTCCTCGACCATCGCCGCGTTCTGCTGGGTCATGACGTCGAGCTGGTTCACCGAACCGTTGATATCGCCAAGCGTCTGCGCTTCTTCACGCGTCGATTCCATGATCTCGCTGATCCGGCCGTTGATCGCCAGAACATGCGATCCGATGCCATCCAGTGCCGCCCCTGCCCGCTCGACCAGTTTCACGCCCTGATCGACTTCCGTTGTCGACTTGGCCAGCAGGCTGGCGATCTGCTTGGCGGCATTCGACGAGCGTTGCGCCAGTTCGCGGACTTCCTGGGCCACGACAGCAAAGCCCTTGCCGCTTTCACCGGCACGTGCTGCCTCGACACCGGCATTCAGGGCCAGAAGATTGGTCTGGAAGGCGATCTCGTCGATGACGGAGATGATCTTGTTGATCTCCTGCGATGAGCCCTGGATCGCTTCCATGGCAGCGATCGTGTCGCGCATGATCGTGCCCGACGTCTCGGTGTCGTCCTTCGCGGCACGGGCGATCTTGTTGGCATCCTCGGCACGCGAGATCTGCACCTTCACGGCGCCCGTAATTTCCTTGATGGCGGTCGCTGCCTGCGAAATCGCCACCGCCTGGCGTTCGGTGCGCTCGGCCAACTGATCGGCGCCGGCGCGCATTTCCTGAGACCCCTCGCGCACGGCCACCGAATTGCCGCCGATGCCGCTCAGTGTATTGCTCAGCGTCAGGATTGCCTTGTTGAAATTGCTTCTCAGGCTTTCAAGTTCGGCCGGGAACCGTTGTTCGATCTGGAAGGCAAGATCGCCGCCGGCAAGCCGGTCGAGGCTCTCGTCCAGCGTCTGAACGACGGCCTGCAGCGATTGCGCCTCGCTGTCACGTTCCGCCATGCGCTGGCGACGTTCCTGATCGACACGTTCACGCTCCTCGCGACGCTCCGCAGACTGCCGCTGTTGCTCGATCAGGCCCTGGCGGAACCGCTCCAGCGCCCGCGCCATGCTGCCGATTTCGTCGCCGCGATCCTGGTTGGCGACCGGCTCGTCGATCTTGCCGTCGGCGACAGCGCCGGTGAAGGCGGCAAGCCGCTTGAGCGGGGCAAACAACCGATTGGTCAGGACGCCGGTGGCTGCGGCCAGAAGCACCAGTGCCGCCATGCCAGTGATCGTGAGGATCGTTGCAATTTTTAGCGATCCGGCATCGATTTCAGCCAGGGTCACGCTTTCCGTCACGATGAAATCCTGCCCGCCGAACGATACCTTGCGGCCATAGGCCTGCGCCGCGCCATCAGCACGATCGATAGCCTGAACGGTGATACCGTCGGATGCGGTGCTAAAATCGGCCTTGATGTCGGTCAACTGGCCAGACGGCGACAGGCCGATGCCGGTGCCATCCGAAGACAGGATCGAGGCCTGCTGGCTGCTGCCGGCCGCAATGCCCTTGGTCAGCAGATTGACCAGCGCATCGGCCTTCACGGCAAACAGGATCGATCCCTTGTAGGCACCCAGCTTGACGATCGGAACAGCGAAATAGATGTCCGGCGAAGCGGCGTCCGCACCGACGCTCAAGCCGGAAAAGCTGACCGCGGCGACATCGTCGACAGCCTTGGCGGCTGCCTCGACGCTGCGCGCATAGGCCTTGCCGAGGCCGCTTTCGGCAATCGGAGACTTGGTCGCGTTTTCGGCAAAGGCCGGACCCTTCTGGTAGCTATAGACGATATTGCCGTTCTGATCGGCGATCAGCATGTCATCGAAGCTGGTCTGCGAGAGATAGCCGCCGACCTGCGCCTGTGTCGTCTCATGTGTCGAATAGTAGAAACCGCTCGGCCCTTCCGGCTTCAGCAGCTTTTCGCGCTCGCCGGCGGGGTTGGGGTTTTCCGTCACGAACACGCGCTGCAGTTCAGCCCTGGCATCGCCGGAATTCTTGGTGATCGTATTCCAGCCGCTCTTCAACCCGGTCAGCGACTGTTGCAGCGTCTCGATCTTGGCGATCGACGCCGCCTGGTTCTGCAACTCGTTCAGTTGCTGCACCAGCATGTCGCCGCGGAATGTCAATGTGCTCGCCATCGCGCTTTCGGTCTGCGCCTGAAAGACGCTGTTCGACGTCCGATAGGCAAAGACATTCAACAGGGCGATGGTGACAAATGTCAGGACGAGAAAGATGGCAATGACTTTGAACGACAGCGAATTGAAACGAGCAGCCATGGTTTATCCCACTGGACATGCCGCAGACCGCAAAGTGGCCGCAGCATCCCTCTAGAGCAAAACGATCACCTCGCCGACGGCGAAGGACCTCTCTCTGTTGGTCGCAGCATTCACTTCGAATTTTTAACCCGCCGTTAAAAAGCCGGAGCAGGAACCGGGGTTTTTGACGATATCGCGGTCAGGCCGCCTGAAATATGCTGTTGCGCACCCCGGCAAACAGTTCGACCGAGCGCAGCCGTGCCGCGAGGTCGTGAACAGGCATCGAGATGATCAACTCGTCCGGGCCGACATCTGACAGGAAATCGTCAAGCTTCGCACGCGCCGTCTGCGGCGATCCGACGATGGCATAGCGCAAGGTATGCTCGACCGTGATCTGCTCCATGTCGCTCCAGTATCCCTCCATCGCCATCGGACGCGGGAACGGTCGACGGATGTTGCGCCGCAGGTTCACGAACTGCTGCTGCGCCGAGGTGAACAGATGCTGGGCCTCTGCGTCGTCATCAGCAACGACACCCATGACGCCGGCAATCACATAGGGCTTCTGCAACGACGCCGAGGGCTGGAACCGCTCGCGGTAGATCTGGACCGCATCGATCAATTGGTCGGGCGCAAAATGCGAGGCAAAGGCGTAAGGAAGGCCCAGGGCGGCGGCAAGATGCGCGCTGTAGAGGCTTGAGCCCAGGATCCACAAGGGCACGTGGCTGCGCATGCCCGGAACGGCGAGCAAGTCATGTTCTTCCGCGGGTTCCCCGAGCAAGCGCTGCAACTCGATGATATCATGCGGGAAACTTTCGGTGCCCGCCTCAAGGTTGCGGCGCAAGGCCCGTGCCGTGCGCATGTCGGTGCCCGGCGCGCGACCAAGGCCGAGATCGACGCGGCCGGGGAAAAGCGCTTCCAGCGTACCGAACTGCTCGGCGATAACCAAGGGCGAATGGTTCGGCAGCATGATGCCGCCGGAGCCGATGCGGATCGTCTTGGTCGCCGCACCGACATGGGCGATGACGATCGAGGTCGCAGCGCTGGCAATGCCCGGCATGCCATGATGCTCGGCGAGCCAGAAACGCAGATATCCATTGGCCTCGGCCGCCTGAGCCATCTGGCGCGACGCATCCAGCGCCTCGGAAACCGAATGGCCTTCAGCAATAGGCGAGAGGTCGAGGATGGAGAAAGGTATCATGCCGCATATCCTGCATTAAGGTTGTCCTGCTCATGTAGGCACGATCGATCCACGCCCCAAGGCTGGATCGTAATAAAACACAACAAACCGCGATGTTTTTGTTTTGTTCACATTTCGCTGGCACAGATGCCGGTATCCGAACTAGAGTTTTTCATGACCACCACGATTCGCATCATCGGCATAGACCCGGGCCTCCGCCGCTGTGGCTGGGGCGTCATCGAGACACTGGGAAATTCGCTGCGCTTCGTCGCCTCCGGCACAGTAACCTCGGATGGCGACATGGATCTTGCCTCGCGTCTGTGCCAGTTGCATGACGGACTGGCCGAAGTGGTGCATGCCTATCAGCCACACGAGGCAGCCGTCGAACAGACCTTCGTCAACAAGGATGCGGTCGCGACGTTGAAGCTCGGCCAGGCACGCGGCATCGCCATGCTGGTTCCCGCGCGCGCCGGCCTGCCGGTTGCCGAATACGCGCCAAATGCGGTCAAGAAGGCGGTCATCGGCGTGGGCCACGGCGACAAGAAGCAGATCCACATGATGCTGAAGATCCTGATGCCCAAGGCCGAATTCAAGGGCAATGACGCCGCCGATGCGCTGGCGATTGCCATCTGCCACGCCCACAATCGCGGCGGCGAACGTATGCGCAAGATCCTGGCAAACGCCTGATTTGTTCTTGACTTGTTCTCAATACCACGATAGGTAATACTCAAGAGGTATTACCATGCGAGTTACTGAAAAAGGCCAGGTCACGATCCCGAAAAATGTCCGGGCCAATCTCGGCATTCAGGCGGGCAGCGAAGTCGAATTCGAGCTTCGCGGCGATTTAGCAGTGTTGCGCCTCATCGAGCCTCCGATCGATGCCAGCCAGCGCGAAGCGCAGGAACTCTTGCAGCATTTGCGGCGCCATCAGGGATCCATGTCCCTCGGCGAACTCAGCGGCGACGAGTTCTACCGACTGCTGCGAGACTGATCGATGCGAACCCTTGTCGACACCAATGTCCTCATCGACGTCTTTCATACGCCGAGTACGTTTACCGACTGGTCGACTGCGCAATTGGTCGTCGCCAGAGCACAGGGCCATTTGCTGATCAATCCATTGATTTATGCCGAAATGGCTGCGGGCTACGCAACACATAGCGATCTGGAAAGTGCGCTTGCGCCTGCTCTGTTCGTCCGCGAGGACCTGCCATGGGAGGCTGCTTTCGCGGCCGGTCACGCCTTCCTGCAGTATCGCCGATCTGGTGGCGAAAAACGATCGCCGCTCCCTGATTTTTACATCGGTGCCCATGCGATGGTGAAAGGCTACCGACTGCTAAGCCGCGATGCCGCCAGATATCGCAGCTATTTTCCATTGCTCCCTCTCATCTCGCCCGAAACCCACCCCCTTTAATCGCAAGCGCGCGGACACTCTTCATGATCGGCAAACTCAAAGGCACCATCGATGAAATTGGCGACGACCATGTGCTCGTCGACGTGCACGGCGTCTGCTACGTCGCCCATTGTTCGTCGCGCACCTTGGGGCGACTCGGCTCGCCCGGTGAAGCGGTGGTGCTGTTCATCGAGACCTATGTCCGCGAGGACCAGTTGAAACTGTTCGGCTTCATGAATGCGCTGGAACGCGAATGGTTCAACCTGCTGCAATCCGTCCAGGGCGTCGGCGCCAAGGTGGCGCTGGCTGTTCTTTCGACCCTGACACCAGGCGAACTGGCCAATGCCATTGCCCTTCAGGACAAGACCTCGGTATCGCGCGCGCCGGGCGTCGGCCCGAAGGTTGCGGTCCGCATTGTCACCGAACTGAAGAACAAGGCACCGGCCTTTGCCGGTGAAGCCGCCGCCAATATCGGCCTCAAG
Source organism: Rhizobium sp. CECT 9324 (assembly GCF_918741265.1). Lineage (NCBI taxonomy): Bacteria > Pseudomonadati > Pseudomonadota > Alphaproteobacteria > Hyphomicrobiales > Rhizobiaceae > Rhizobium > Rhizobium sp. CECT 9324. The sequence goes on from NZ_CAKKMZ010000001.1 coordinate 3,443,400, forward strand.
CAGGAACTCGGCGAAGGCGTCGCATCGGCCCCGGTGGCAGACGCAGTCTCGGCGCTGACCAATCTCGGTTATTCACGTGACCAGGCCGCGAATGCGGTTGCCGCGGCGCTGAAAAACGGCGGCGAGGATGCCGACAGTGCCAAGCTGATCCGCCTGGGGCTGAAGGAATTGTCGCGGTAGCCGATTGCATAGATTGAGCCGCCTTACTATTCTATTTTTGTAAGGCGTAGAGGAGCGTGAAATGGGTTCGAACATAACGATCACGTCTAAGGGCCAGTTGACGATCCCGAAGGACCTCCGCGAGCAGCTGAATGTGCAGCCCGGAGACAAGTGCTATGCTTGGGTGCGCAATGGCGAATTGGTGATCATACCGCGCAACAAGTCGGTTCGCGATCTCGCCGCCATACTTGGTAAGCCTCCGACCGGGGCATTGTTGTCCGACGAAGAATTAGACGACGCGGTCATGGACGCCGCCGTCGAGCGCTTTGAAAAAGCGACCACGCGAAGCAAACGCGGATGAACCAGCGCCTTGGCATCGATACCAACGTCCTGCTGCGGCTTGCCATCCCGGACGATGCCGAGCAGGTTGACGCGGTCACAAGACTACTGGATCGACTGGAGCCTGACGATACCCTGTTCGTTAATCTTTCAGTTATTCTGGAGGTGAATTGGGTCCTGAAGCGCAAGTATCGCTATCCGAAGGAACGGATTCTCGATTTCCTTCAATCCGTGCTGGAGCGCCGTGAATTTGAAATTGCAGCCTATGAAGCGGTCGGCAATGCCGTGCATTTCTGCAGGATGTTCAACGTGGATTTCGCCGACGCCCTGCTGAGCGAATTGAACCGGCTTGACGGTTGCAGCAGAACAATGACCTTCGACAAAAAGGCCGCTGCCCGCGTGCCCGGAATGGAACTTCTCGCATGAGCATATCGAACCCCATCCTGGCCCCGGAAAAACGCGGCGAAGACATCGATACGGCGCTGCGCCCGCAGTCGCTCGATGAATTCACCGGCCAGGCGGAAGCGCGGGCCAACCTGAAGATCTTCATCGAGGCGGCGAAGAACCGTGGCGAGGCGCTCGATCATGTGCTGTTTGTCGGCCCGCCCGGTCTCGGCAAGACGACACTGGCCCAGATCATGGCCAAGGAACTCGGCGTCAACTTCCGCTCGACCTCCGGTCCGGTGATCGCAAAGGCCGGCGATCTGGCCGCGCTTCTGACCAATCTCGAAGAGCGCGACGTTCTGTTCATCGACGAGATCCATCGCCTGAGCCCGGCGGTCGAGGAAATCCTCTATCCGGCGATGGAGGACTTCCAGCTCGACCTGATCATCGGCGAAGGCCCGGCGGCCCGCTCGGTGAAGATCGACCTGTCGAAATTCACGCTTGTCGCCGCCACCACCCGCCTCGGCCTGCTGACCACGCCGTTGCGCGACCGTTTCGGCATTCCCGTCCGTCTCGCCTTCTACACCGTCGAGGAACTGGAACTGATCGTCCGCCGTGGTGCGCGGCTGATGTGCCTCGGCATGACCGATGACGGCGCCCGCGAAATCGCCCGGCGCGCCCGAGGCACGCCCCGCATCGCCGGCCGTCTTTTGCGCCGCGTGCGCGACTTTGCCGAGGTTGCCCGCGCCGAAGCCGTCACCCGCGAGATCGCCGACGAGGCCCTGACCCGCCTGCTCGTCGACAACATGGGCCTCGACCAGCTCGACAAGCGATATCTCAACATGATCGCGGTGAATTTCGCCGGCGGTCCCGTCGGCATCGAGACGATCGCCGCCGGCCTGTCCGAGCCACGCGATGCGATCGAGGACATCATCGAGCCCTACATGATCCAGCAGGGTTTCATCCAGCGCACGCCGCGTGGCCGCGTTCTGACCGCCAATGCCTGGAAACATCTCGGCATGCAGCCGCCGAAGGATCTGGAAGCCGCGCAGTTCCGCCTCACCCTCGAAGATGAGTAGGTCAACGTCGCAAACGCGGAGAATGCTGATGGACAACCGGATTCGCATCAAGAAGAAGGACGGGCGACTGTTCCAGATGCGCATCGCGGGGCTCGCATTCCGCAACGGTCACGTCCTCGTACACCGCGCCACCCATGAGGCCTTCTGGACCTTTCCCGGTGGCCGCGCCGAGATCGGAGAGACCTCGCAGCAAACGCTGGTACGCGAGATGATGGAGGAACTGGGCGTCGCCGCCACTGTCGGCCCCTTGCTTTGGACGGTCGAAAACTTCTTTTTCTACGAAGGCCGACAGTGCCACGAGTTCGGCATGTACTACCGCATGGAACTGCCCGACAGTTTCCCATTTCACGACGCGGACATCATCCACCGGGTTCGTGACGGCGCAAGCGATCTGGAGTTCAAATGGACAAGGGCGACGAAAGCGGGACTGACCGCACTGGACATTCCGCCCTATTTCATCGCGGAACACATTGAAACACTACCGGAGACCCCACAGCATATCGTCTGGCATGATGGAGATCTTGATACAAAATGAGCGATTCTGGCCGCGTCTTTCGCAAGCTTGCCTTGAACAACGCCATGGCCAATTGGCGACTTCACGCCGCCATGGCAAAACTCCAGCCCGGCGAATTCGAAGCGCCACGCACCGGGTTTTTCCCATCGCTCAAGGCAACGCTTAACCACATCCTGGTCATCGACTGGTTTTATGTCGATGCGCTGGAGGGCGGTACGCTCGGTCCGAAAGCCTGGGAGAACGAGGTACCCTTCGACGATCCGGCAACCCTCTACGGCGCGCAACGTGATATCGACCGGCGACTGATCGACCTCTGCAACACGCTCGGCCCGGTGGGGCTGGCGCAGGTGATCGCTGTCGATCGTGGTAGCCGCGTCCAGCATGATCGCAGGGACGATGTGTTGAGCCATCTTTTCCAGCACCAGACCCATCATCGCGGACAGGTCCATGCCATGCTCGCGGGCACGAGCGTCAAGCCACCGCAGCTTGATGAATTTATCGTCGGCGACGATGCCGACAACCGTCTGGATGCATTGAAGGCATTGGGCCTCAGCGAAGACGACGTCATGCTCTGAGCCACAAGGCTTTCACCAGACGATCCGGGCCAACATTACAAAACTGTAATCAACTATTTGTTTTTATTCATTTTTCATTCATTTCACAAGCATTAAACCTCGTTGCACCAACAACGAGGACACGAATTATGAAAAAAGCAATTCTGATCACGATCGCCGCGGTAATGTTTGCGGCGCCAATGGCTCAGGCCCAGCAGTCGTACCGCCACGACGATCGCGCGCCCGGTCAGCACCGGATCACCAAGGAGATCCACAAGAAAGAAATCCACAAGAAGGTCGTCATCAAGAAGCGCTGGAAAAAGGGTGAGCGCATGAACGACTGGCAGAGACGCGCAGCGATCCGCGATTACAAGCGCTATGGCCTGCGCCAGCCGGGTCGCGACCAGCGCTGGGTCAAAGTCGACAACGACTACGTTTTGATCAGCGTGGCATCCGGTCTGATTGCCGGCATCATCGTCGGTCGATAACGCTCGAACGCCCCTCCTGTCGTTACGGCAGGAGGGACTGACCTTTCACGTCCAATAATAAGCAGCAAGCCGCTGCACGGTCTCTTCCAGCAAAGCCCGCCCGCCGGGACGCCAACCCAGCGCACTGATCTTGGCGGTCGCCATGATGCCGGTCCTTCCAGGAGCGGCCCTTTCCGGCAACTCATGAGACAGAGCAAGCGCCTGACCGACGATCCCCAGCAGATCTGCCCGATCGACCACCAGATCCGACACGTTGAAGACCTGCCGCGAGACCAGATGGTCCGGCGTCTCGAGCATTAGCTTGATGGCTTGCGAAACATCCCGTGAGTGCACCTCTGTGCCTGCCCTCGGCTTTATCAGCCTGCCTGCCAGATAGTCCTCGATCAAGACCTGCCACTTGTTCGGCATCATCCCGTCATAGACGCCCGTCAACCGCAGGCTGGCACCGGCGCAACCATCTGCAGACAGATCGGCAAGCGCCTGTTCCACGGCCAGTTTCATTCGTCCGTACAGAGAGGCAGGTATTTCCACCTGCGTTTCGCGTAGTGGCGCCTCGACCGGCAGCCCGTCATAGACGGCGCGGCTCGACAGGAACACAACACGCGCTACACCGGCCGCCCGCGCCTGCTCGAACAGTCGCCGGCTTCCCTCGACATTGCGCCGCCAGAAGCCGTCCGGATCCTCGCCCTCTCCGCCCCTGTAATGTCCGGGCACATGGTCGAAGGCGGCATGAACGACATGGCTGACGCCATCGAAAAGGCCTTGCTCGCAGCGGTGGGGGTCCAGCATCATCGGGCGGAAGACAACAGGACCGCAGAACCAGTCCGGCGGCGGTTCGCTGCGGCCGGCAACAATCACATCGTACCCCGCCTCGATCAGACCGTTGACGATCGGCCGCCCGACGAAACCGCGCCCGCCCGTCACAAGCACTGTCATGGACTGCCTCCCGGCGGCCCCGGCAAACTATCGATGTCGGGAATATCGCCTCCGCGATAGAACGCCTGCCAGAGATCGATCAAGGGCTTCAGTTGCGCGGCCTTCGGATGATCTCGCTCCCAGGGCTTTTCATATTGGTAATGCAACACCCCGATCTGTTGCCAGTTCCACAGCTCCGGCATGTTGAACCAGACATACTGCAGCATGTTCATCGTCACCGGCAGGCCGTGCCAGTCGGGGAAGAATGTCTGTAGGAACGTCTGGTCGGTGCGCGGCCAGAAAGCATCCAGTTTGTCGAGCCGCGCCAGCATCCTGGCAAAGGTCTCGCGCGACGGCTTCGCAACGAAGACGCCGGAATTCAGCCGGTGAAAATCGGCGAGGCTCTCATAGACATTGGGGGCTGCCGAAAACTCGGGATAGTCGAACAGCTTGTCGATATTGCGCAAGACCAGCGCGTCAGCATCGATGAAGACGCAGGTCTCGTACTCCGTCAGTTCCCAGAGCCGCAGCTTGCAGAAATTGTCGAGCGGCGAATGAAAGGTCGGCTTTCGCCCCTTGGTGAACGGAGCGGCCTGATGCACCGCACCCCGCTCATGCCGGGCATTGAACGCATCGGACAGGGGCAGCGGATCGACGCCGACCAGCCAGCAACCCAGATCGGCGAGTGGCGCCAGATCCTCGTCCTCGACCCGCTCGGTATGCAGCACGATGATTTCGGCCGATGATTTCGTGCACTGGATCGAGCGGGCGAGCGCCAGCGCGCCCATGGCGTAGTCGCCATTGGTCACCAGCGTCACAAAAGCCTGCCGCGTCAGCGCGGGTAGCAGCGCTTCGTCCACCGCATGTCCTGTTTTACGAGACCGATTTCAGCATCTTGCCTTCCGGATCGCGATTGAGCGTCCTGGCAATGTCCTTGGTCCAGGCAGAGACGGCCGGAACCCTTGACCGATCGACACGATAGGCGAACTTCTTCGCCACGTCGACAATCTCCGACAACAGACCGTTTTCAAGTGTCGTCGGTGAAAGTCCAAGGCCGAGAAACTTCTCGTTGCGCACGATCAGATCGTTTTCCGGCGCTTCTTTGCGCGGGTTGGGCAGCCAAGCGATCTCAGCGCCGGTCATGCGCGAAATCATCGCCGCCAGATCACGGACACGATGGGTTTCCGTCATCTGGTTGAAGATCTCGACCCGCGACCCGCGCGATGGCGGATTGTTGAGCGCGATCTCGATACAGCGGACCGAATCCTGGATATGGATAAAGGCGCGCGTCTGCCCACCCGTGCCATGCACCGTCAGCGGATAGTCGATCGCCGCCTGGATCAGGAAGCGGTTGAGCACTGTGCCGTAGTCTCCGTCATAGTCGAACCGGTTGACCAGCTGCGGATGCAGCCTCGTCTGCACCGTATGCGTACCCCAGACGATGCCCTGGTGCAGGTCGGTAACGCGCAGTCCGTCGTTCTTCGCATAGAACTGGAACAACAGCTGGTCGAGGCACTTGGTCATGTGATAGATCGAGCCTGGATTGGCTGGATAAAGAATTTCCTGGCTGGCGGTATTGCCATCGACCGTCTCGATGCCGACCGGCAGATAGCCTTCGGGAATGGCAGCGCCCACCGTCGAATAGCCATAGACGCCCATGGTGCCGAGATGCACCAGATGGGCATCCAGCCCGATCTCCACCAGCGCGTTCAATAGATTATGCGTCGCCGACACATTGTTGTTGACGGTGTAGTTCTTGTGCCGGTCGCTCTTCATCGAATAGGGCGCGGCGCGCTGCTCGGCGAAATGGATGATCGCATCCGGACGGTGCTCGGCAAGCCAGGCTTTCAGGAGATCGTAGTCGCGGGCCAGATCGATCAGGTTGAAATGGATGCGGCGACCTGTTTCGGCGTGCCAGATGCGGGTGCGCTCCTGAATACTGTCCATCGGCGTCAGCGACTGGACGCCGAGTTCGGTATCGATCCAGCGGCGCGACAGGTTGTCGAGGATATGGACATCGTGCCCAGCATCGGACAAATGAAGCGCTGTGGGCCAACCGACGAACCCGTCTCCGCCCATGACTGCGATTTTCATGATGGATCTCCTTCAAGGTATAGCCCCGCTCCTTGATAGGGCTCCATTGTGACAGCACTACAATGAGCGGAAGCTATCCCTGTTCCATCCAGCCGGGAATTTTTGAGTTGAGGAGTAAGCCCATGGCGGTACAAGCAATTTCACTCAGCGGAGAACTGAGCGACGACAGTCATCGACTGACCCAGCGCGTGTATTACGAAGACACCGATTTTTCAGGTCTCGTCTATCATGGTCGCTATCTTCACTTCCTCGAGCGCGGCCGCACCGATTACCTGCGTTGTCTCGGTGTCGAGCAGAGCGCCTTGATCGGCATGGATGAGGAAGGCCTCGTCTTCGTCGTTCACCGCATGGAGATCGATTTCAAGGCGCCCGCCCGGATGGACGATATCTTGACGATCACCACACGCACCATCAAGGCCGGCGGCGCGAAGATGATACTCGAGCAGGAAATTCATCGGGAGGAAAAACTCCTGATTGCGGCCAAGGTTGTGATTGCCGTCGTCAACCGCAGCGGAAGGCCGCGTCGATTGCCGGACGATCTGGCTCGCCAGTTCGTGGGCGCACCCCCGGGTCACCCCGGAAAGTAACGCCTTCTTAACCATAATGATGTCTTACTCTGGCACAGGAAATTTGTGCAACGCACGCCTTCCTTTGACCAAATTTCGCGCCCAGAAGGCAATCTGGGAGCTTGAAGCGGGTAAGGCGTTCAGCGATGGCGACCGCAAACTTCCACTAGCACGGCTTTTTCACCGCCCGGTCAACCGCCGGGCGTTTGGATTTCGGGGATTTGAAGGCGATGGAACAAGTTGGAATGGCAGCGGCAGCCCATGACGTGAGCATCTGGGCTCTGTTCATGCAGGCGGGTCTTATCGTCAAGCTGGTCATGCTCGGCCTGATCGCGGCTTCGGTCTGGACCTGGGCAATCGTCATTGACAAATATCTGAGCTATGCCCGCGCCCGTCGCCAGTTCGACCAGTTCGAACAGGTTTTCTGGTCCGGCCAGTCGCTGGAAGAACTCTACCGCACGCTTGCCGAACGCAACAACACCGGCCTTGCGGCCATGTTCGTAGCCGCCATGCGCGAGTGGAAGAAGAGTTTCGAGCGCGGCGCCCGTTCGCCGATCGGCCTGCAGATGCGTATCGACCGCGCTATGGACGTGACCATGGCCCGCGAGAGCGAAACGCTCGAAGGCCGTCTCTCTTCGCTCGCCACCATTGGTTCCGCCGCGCCCTTCATCGGTCTTTTCGGCACCGTCATCGGCATCATGACGTCGTTCCAGGCAATCGCCGGCTCAAAGAACACCAGCCTTGCCGTGGTGGCACCCGGTATCGCCGAGGCGCTGCTGGCCACCGCCATCGGCCTTGTCGCCGCTATCCCGGCGGTCATCGCCTACAACAAATTCTCCGGAGAATCCGGCAAGCTGACCGCCCGCATGGAAGGTTTTGCCGACGAGTTCTCCGCCATCCTTTCGCGCCAGATCGACGAAAAGCTGCAGCCTCGCCAGGCCGCACAGTAAGATATCGACGAACGGAGACGCATCATGGGTATGTCAGTCGGATCAGGAGGTGGCGGCGGTGGCCGTCGCGGACGCCGCGGCAGCAAGCGCGCACTGGTCAGCGAGATCAACGTGACGCCGATGGTCGACGTCATGCTCGTGCTGTTGATCATCTTCATGGTTGCCGCCCCGATGATGACCGTCGGCGTGCCGATCGACCTGCCGCAAACCCAGGCGCAGGCCATGAACACCGACACCCAGCCGATCACCGTTTCGGTCAATGGCAAGGGCGAAATCTACCTGCAGGAAACGGTGATCCCGATCGAGGAAGTCGTGCCGAAGCTCGAGGCGATTGCCAAGACCGGCTACAAGGAACGTATTTTCGTGCGCGCAGACACGACTGCCGCCTACGGAACCGTCATGCAGGTCATGGCGCGCATTTCGACCGCCGGCTTCACCAATATCGGTCTTGTGACCTTGCAGGAACAGCAGAACTGATCGGACGTCATGAAGGGCAGCCTCTTCACATCCACGTTTCTGCACGGACTGGCGCTCGCCGCAGCGCTGGTGACCCTTGGCTCGCCCGAAAAACTCGAGGTGATGAACATGGAGTCGCTCCCGGTCGACATCGTGCCGATCGAGGAGTTCACCCAGATCCAGCAGGGCGACAAGAAAGCGCCGCTCGCCGAGAAATCGGCACCGGTGCCGACCAAGAAGCCGCCGATCGCCGAACCAGCTGAAAATCTCGGCGACAATCAGGTCGACCTGAAGTCGCCGCCGACACCGTCGCAGCGCCCGGTCGAACAGGAAGTCGCGGCCGCCCCTGAAAAGGTCGAGACCCCTGCCCCCGTTGAGGACACCAAACCCAACGAGGTCAAGGAAGTCGTCAAGGAAGAAACCGCCCCGCCGCCACAGCCGGAAGAAAAGCCGGCCGAGGAAGCGCCGCCGGAAGAAGCCAAGGCCGAAGAGATCCCGCTGCCCGAACAGGCGCCGGTCCCGGCAGCGCGTCCGAAGATCGAGACGGCCAAGCCGGTCGAAAAGAAGCCGCCGCCGAAGACCGAGGCCAAGAAGGACACCAAGTCCCAGGAAACGGCCAAATCGAAGCCGCAGATGGAAAGCGACTTCAATGCCGACGAAGTGGCAGCACTTCTCAACAAGACGGATGCCGCAGGCGGCGGCGCCAAGCGCTCGACCGAACAGGCAGCGCTCGGCGGCAAGACCAATACCGGCGGCTCGACGCTCAGCCAGAGCGAGATGGATGCCCTGCGTGGCGCAATCCAGAACAACTGGCTGATCACGCCCGGCATGGCCGACGCCCAGGATGTCCGTATCCAGGTAAGATTCCAGCTGGACCAGGACGGCAACCTGGTCGGCAATCCGGAAGCCACGGCGACCGGCGGTTCCGAAACAGCCCAACGCGTTCTGATGAGCGGCGCCGTTCGCGCCGTGCGCAAGTCCGCCCCCTTCACCAATCTGCCCAGGGACAAATTTGACGCCTGGTCCGAAGTCATCGTCAATTTCGACCCCAGCGAACTGATGTAAGAGCTGAAAGGCTTGGATAGAATGAAAAAATTCCACCTCCTCCGTCTTCTGATGGTTGTCGCCAGCATGGCAGGCACCATCGCCGCCCCGGCAAACGCCGCCGTCGAAATCAACATCAATCGCGGCAATGTCTCGCCGCTGCCGATCGCGATCACCGATTTCGTCTCCACCGATGGCATCGGCGCCAAGATTGCAGCGGTGGTCGAAGCCGACCTGAAGCGCTCCGGTCTGTTCGCCCCGGTCAGCCGCGCCGCCTTCATCGAGAAGATCTCCAATCCCGACCAGCCGCCACGCTTCGAGGATTGGAAGGTCGTCAATGCCGAGGCGCTCGTCGTCGGCCGGATCAGCAAGGAGGCCGATGGCCGCCTGCGCGCCGAATTCCGCCTGTGGGACACGTTTGCCGGCCAGCAGATGACCGGTCAGCAGTTTTTCACCCAGCCGGAAAACTGGCGTCGCGTTGCCCATATCATCGCCGATGCGATCTATGAGCGCATCACCGGTGAAAAGGGCTACTTCGATACCCGCGTCGTGTTCGTCTCCGAAAGCGGCCCGAAGACCGACCGCAAACGCCAGCTGGCGATCATGGACCAGGACGGCGAAAACGTCCGCATGCTGACCGGCTCCAAGGATATCGTCCTGACGCCGCGCTTCTCGCCGAGCCGCCAGGAAGTGACCTACATGTCGTTCGAGGGCGACCAGCCGCGCGTCTACCTGCTCCAGTTGGAGACAGGCCAGCGCGAAGTGGTCGGCAACTTCCCCGGCATGACGTTTTCACCGCGTTTCTCGCCGGATGGCCAGCGTGTCATCATGAGCCTGCAGCAGGACGGCAATGCCAATATCTACACGATGGACCTGCGCTCGCGCACCACGACCCGCCTGACCTCGACGGCCGCTATCGACACATCGCCGTCCTATTCGCCCGATGGCGCCCGCATCGCCTTTGAAAGCGACCGTGGTGGCCGCCAGCAGCTCTATGTGATGAATGCCGACGGCTCCGGCCAGCAGCGCATCTCGTTTGGCGATGGCTCCTATTCGACCCCGGTCTGGTCGCCGCGCGGAGATCTGATCGCCTTCACAAAGCAGTCGGGCGGCAAGTTCTCGATCGGCGTGATGAAGACGGACGGTTCCGGCGAGCGCATCCTCACCACCGGCTTCCACAACGAAGGCCCGACCTGGGCTCCGAACGGCCGCGTCCTGATGTTCTTCCGCCAGAACTCGGGTGCCGGCGGCCCGGCCCTCTATTCGATCGACCTGTCGGGCTATAACGAACAGCAGGTCAAGACCCCGGCTTTCGGCTCCGACCCGGCCTGGTCGCCGCTCCTCGAATAGGGCGCATTTGCGCCTCCTTCCTGCCATAAAGCGCTGTAATCCGGCGCTTTGCGGGCCAGATTAAACGGTTCGTTAACCATGATTATTGGAAGCCGGTTAACCTAGATTGGTTATCGTCCGGCAACCCTAACAGAGAATTCAAGGAGACCGGCGATGAGCCGCATTCATTCCCCGGCCAAGAGCCGCCTGCAGCAACTTGCAACCAACCCGGCCATCGTCGCTCTGGCGATGACCCTCGCTCTTGCAGGCTGCGCCAATAAGAAGAACCTGCCCAACAGCGCCGGCGATCTCGGCCTCGGTGCCAACGGCGCCGGTGCCTCGACCCCGGGCTCGACCCAGGACTTCACCGTCAATGTCGGCGATCGTATCTTCTTCGACACCGACTCGACCTCGGTCCGCGCCGATGCCCAGCAGACGCTGGACCGTCAGGCCCAGTGGCTGGCCAAGTATCCGCAATACGCCATCACCATCGAAGGCCATGCCGACGAACGCGGCACCCGCGAATATAACCTGGCTCTCGGCGCACGCCGTGCCGCCTCGACCCGCGACTATCTCGCGTCGCGCGGCATCCCGGCGCAGCGCATGAAGACCATCTCCTACGGCAAGGAACGTCCGGTCGCCGTTTGCGACGACATCTCCTGCTGGTCGCAGAACCGCCGCGCCGTTACCGTTCTCGGCGGCGCTGGCATGTAATCGAGCCAGGGTGCTCCAACGACTTTGTGAAGGCGGCCTCGGCCGCCTTTACTTTTCTCCTTACTTTGGCCGAACTTGGTTGCTTTTTGCAGGCAATTGGAAAAATCTCCTGTGCGCGCCTGTTCGGCGCAACTCATCGCGAAAACAGGATAAGGAACATGAACAAACTTGTGATGGCCGCATTGCTTGCGACGGCCACGCTGACCGGGACCCAAGGAAGCGCAAGCGCCTTCCAGCTGCCGGGCTTTTCGCTCGTCCAGCCCAAGATGGCCAAGACTGCCGAACCCGAGGCACGCGTTCATCTTGCGCAGTCCAGCGATCCGTCGGTTCGCGTCCAGCAGCTTGAGGAAGAAATCCGCTCGCTCAACGGTCGCATCGAGGAGATGAGCTTCCAGCTTCTGCAGATGCAGGAAACCATCCGCAAGGCCCAGGAAGACAACGAGTTCCGCTTCCAGGATCTCGAAAACGGCGGCACCAAGAAAAGCGGCTCGCTTGAGCGCCCTGTCGATGGCGGCAATGGAAGCGATTCCGTCGCCGAAATCATCACCCAGACCCCGGATGTCGGCGCTGCCGCCGACACTTCCGGCTCGGCCCAGCCGGAACAGCAGCTCGGCTCGATCGACCTCGACACCAACGGCTTGCCGGTCGATACGACGATCAATCCGGATGCCGTCGACAATTCCGCGTCCCTGCCGGGTGTCGATACCGCGACGGCGCCAGCCACCCAGCAGGCACCGGCCGTCAGCGAGACTGCCGCATCGGGTTCCGAGAACGACATCTACCAGGTTGCCTATGCCCATGTGCTATCGGGTGACTATGGCTTGGCGGAAAACGAGTTCCGCGACTTCATTTCCAGCTACCCGAACAGCAAGAAGATCGCCGACGCCAATTTCTGGCTGGGTGAAGCCCTTTACTCCCAGGGCAACTTCAACGAAGCCGCCAAGACATTTCTGAACGCCCATCAGACCTACAGCAGTTCGCCCAAGGCGCCTGAAATGCTGCTGAAGCTCGGCATGTCGCTGGCAGCGCTCGACAATACCGAAACGGCCTGCGCAACCTTGCGCGAAGTGCCCAAGCGTTATCCGAAGGCGTCGCGCGCCGTCGTCTCCAAGGTCGCAAGCGAGCAGAAGCGCCTGAGCTGCTGATGTCTGCCCAGCCCGGACGACCGCCGTGCTGACCGACCACTCTCCCGATGAGGCCGCCAAGCGCTTCCTCGCCTCCCTTTCCAAACCTTCACACCTGTTGATCGCGCTTTCCGGCGGCAGCGATTCGACCGGACTGCTGATCGCCCTCAAGCGCGCGATCGCCCTGCACGGTTTTGCCCATACGCTGTCCGCCGCCACCATCGACCATGCTCTACGCCAGGCCTCGGTCCGAGAAGCAGCATGGGCTGCCGACCTCTGTGCCAGGCTGGGCATCGTCCATCAGACCCGACTCTGGACCGGCGAAAAGCCCAAGACCGGGATTCCCGCCGCAGCCCGCGAGGCACGTTACGCATTGCTTGCCGACATCGCGCGGGATCTGCGCGCCGACGCCATCGTCACCGGTCACACGCGCGACGACCAGATCGAGACGGTTGCGATGCGCGCAACACGCGCCGGCGACGAAAACCTCGGGGCCGCCGGCATGGCGCCCGCCACCCTTTTCAACCGGCGCATTTGGATCCTGCGTCCCTTCCTTGAAACATCGCGGGCACAGATCCGCGACAGCCTGCGTCACGGCGACCAGCCTTGGATCGATGATCCGAGCAATGACGACCGGAGCTATGAACGCGTGCGCGTTCGCCAGGACATCCCCGCCATCGAATTTAGTCCCGAGGCAGGACTGCGGCGAAAGGCATTGTCGCAGGATACAGCCTGCTGGCTTGACCGGCATGCAACGCTGGTTGCCGGCGCCGTCATCAGGCTCGAGCCCGCCGCCCTCACCGGGCCAACAGACATTCTCCGCCACGGCATCGCAACACTTGCCGCAGTCCTCGGCGGAAAACCGCACCGTCCGGCGGCAAAGGCGACGGACAGACTGATGCAACTGCTTGCCATGCAAGCCGGCGGATCCCTGACCCTATCGGGATGTCTCGTGATCAAGCGCCGGGATGGCATCTACATGCTGCGCGAGAACCGCGGTCTTTTGCCGCTCCCCCTCCCCCCTGGTGCGACCATTGTCTGGGACGGACGCTTCGAGATCCGCAACCACACGGCGCGCCTCTTGCGTGTCGAGCCGGCGGCCACATCACCGGTTTTGCCCGACCTTCCCGGCCTGGCAAGGACCGCCATGGCGGGAATTTTCCCGCAAACCCGCGAGGAAAGCGGGCAAATTGCCAAACCCGGCATCGATATCGAATCGCATCCCTACCTGCCGCTTTTCGATCGCTTCCTGCCAAGCTTCGACGTCGCGCTTGCCGATCGCATCGCCGCGATCCTCGGCCGCGACCCAACCTTGTCCTGCCCCATTTAAGAGTTATTGACGGAAAACGATGCACAGGTGCCACTTTGCCTTGGCAACGGCCCGGCGCAATCCTATGTTAGCGGGTAAGATCGCGGGGTTCCTTCCCGCAAGACATGTTCGGGGAGTTCAATGAACCCAAATTTTCGGAATTTCGCGCTGTGGGCGATCATCGCCCTCTTGCTGATCGCACTGTTCAGCATGTTCCAGACGTCGCCGTCTCAATCCAGCTCGCGCGAGATACCCTATTCGCAGTTCCTGAGCGAAGTGGATTCTGGCCGCGTGCGTGACGTGACAGTCACCGGCAATCGCGTGATGGGCACTTATGCCGAGAACGGCACCGCCTTCCAGACCTATGCGCCGGTCATCGACGACAACCTGCTCGAAAAGCTGCAGTCGAAGAATGTGATGATCGTGGCCCGTCCGGAAACGGATGGCTCGTCAGGTTTCCTCAGCTATATCGGCACGCTGCTCCCCATGCTGCTGATCCTCGGCGTTTGGCTGTTCTTCATGCGCCAGATGCAGGGCGGTGGCCGCGGTGGCGCCATGGGTTTTGGCAAGTCCAAGGCCAAGCTTCTGACCGAGGCACATGGCCGTGTGACGTTTGACGACGTTGCAGGCGTTGACGAAGCCAAGCAGGATCTCGAGGAGATCGTCGAATTCCTGCGCGATCCGCAGAAGTTCCAGCGTCTCGGCGGCAAGATCCCGCGCGGCGTGCTGCTTGTCGGCCCTCCGGGCACGGGAAAAACGCTGCTCGCCCGCTCGGTCGCCGGCGAAGCCAATGTACCCTTCTTCACCATCTCCGGTTCCGACTTCGTCGAAATGTTCGTCGGCGTCGGCGCAAGCCGTGTCCGCGACATGTTCGAACAGGCGAAGAAGAACGCACCCTGCATCATCTTCATCGACGAAATCGACGCCGTCGGCCGCCATCGTGGTGCAGGCCTTGGCGGTGGCAACGATGAGCGCGAGCAGACGTTGAACCAGTTGCTGGTCGAGATGGATGGCTTTGAGGCCAATGAAGGCGTCATACTGATTGCGGCCACCAACCGTCCCGACGTTCTCGACCCCGCTCTTCTGCGTCCGGGCCGTTTCGACCGTCAGGTTGTGGTGCCGAACCCGGATATCGTCGGTCGCGAACGCATCCTCAAGGTGCATGCCCGCAACGTTCCGCTCGCGCCGAATGTCGATCTCAAGGTTCTCGCCCGCGGCACGCCCGGCTTCTCCGGTGCCGACCTGATGAACCTCGTCAACGAAGCAGCCCTGATGGCCGCCCGCCGCAACAAGCGCGTCGTCACCATGGCCGAGTTCGAAGATGCCAAGGACAAGATCATGATGGGCGCCGAGCGCCGCTCGTCCGCCATGACCGAAGCCGAAAAGAAGCTGACCGCCTACCACGAAGCCGGTCATGCGATCACCGCACTTCATGTCGCGGTTGCCGATCCGTTGCACAAGGCGACCATCATTCCGCGTGGCCGTGCACTCGGCATGGTCATGCAGCTTCCCGAGGGCGACCGCTACTCGATGAGCTACAAGTGGATGGTCTCGCGCCTCTGCATCATGATGGGCGGCCGCGTGGCGGAAGAACTCACCTTCGGCAAGGAGAACATCACCTCCGGCGCGTCTTCGGACATCGAGCAGGCCACCAAGCTTGCTCGCGCCATGGTCACCCAGTGGGGCTTCTCCGACGTGCTCGGCCAGGTCGCTTACGGTGAAAACCAGCAGGAAGTCTTCCTCGGCCATTCGGTTTCGCAATCGAAGAACGTCTCGGAATCGACCGCGCAGAAGATCGACACCGAAGTGCGCCGCCTGATCGACGAGGCCTATACCCAGGCCCGCACGATCCTGACCGAAAAGCACGACGAATTCGTCGCCATCGCCGAGGGTCTGCTTGAGTATGAAACCCTCTCGGGCGAAGAGATCAAGGGTCTGATCAAGGGCCAGAAACCAACCCGCGACAGCGGCGAGGATGGCCCGGCCCGCGGCTCGGCTGTTCCCTCGACCGGCAAGAAGGACCTGCCCAAGGGCGGCGAACCTGAAAGTGGCCTGGAACCTCAGCCGCACTAAGTCCCGACCCGTTGAATGCATTGGAAAGGCCATCTCCGCGAGATGGCCTTTCTGCTGTCTGGTAACGGGATGTAATCAATTTTTGCGCTAATTTATGTGTTCTTCGGCACGAACTATGGCATGAGCAGGCCACTCGCAGTCTTGACGAATCTCCCATCGCGTCGAGACCGCAGAACGGCGAGCAGCCAACCTGGATCTAGGGATAGACATATGACACGTCGTTATTTCGGCACGGACGGCATTCGCGGACAGTCGAACCGCTTCCCGATGACACCTGACCTTGCCATGCGCGTCGGCATTGCAGCCGGCACGATTTTCCGCCGCGGCGGCCATCGTCACCGTGTGGTGATCGGCAAGGATACGCGCCTTTCCGGTTATATGCTGGAAAACGCCATGGTCGCAGGCTTCACCGCCGCCGGCCTGGACGCCTTCGTTCTCGGCCCGATCCCGACGCCCGCCGTCGCCATGCTGACCCGTTCGCTGCGTTGCGATCTCGGCGTGATGATCTCGGCTTCGCACAATCCTTTCGCCGACAATGGCATCAAGCTCTTCGGCCCGGACGGCTACAAGCTGTCCGACGAGATCGAGGCGCAGATCGAGGAACTGCTGGAGAAGGATCTCTACAGCCAGCTCGCCTCAGCCAGCGACATCGGCCGCGCCAAGCGCATTGATGGCGCCCATGACCGCTATATCGAATTTGCCAAGCGCACCATGCCGCGTGACGTCACGCTGCAGGGACTTCGCGTCGCCATCGACTGCGCCAACGGCGCCGCCTACAAGGTCGCCCCTTCGGCGCTCTGGGAACTGGGCGCCGAGGTCATCACCATCGGCAACGAACCGACCGGCACCAACATCAACCTCAACTGCGGCTCGACCCATCCGGAAGCCCTGCAGAAGAAGGTCCATGAAGTACGCGCCGATATCGGCATCGCACTGGACGGCGACGCAGACCGTGTCATCATCGTCGATGAAAACGGCACCGTGATCGATGGCGACCAATTGATGGCCGTGATCGCCGAAAGCTGGGCCGAGGACCAGACGCTGACCGGCGGCGGCATCGTCGCGACCGTCATGTCCAATCTCGGCCTCGAGCGCTTCCTCGGCGACAAGGGCCTGACGCTCGCCCGCACGAAAGTCGGCGACCGCTATGTCGTTGAGCACATGCGCCAGCACGGCTTCAACGTCGGTGGCGAGCAATCGGGCCACCTCGTCATGTCGGACTTCGGCACCACCGGCGACGGCCTGGTTGCGGCCCTGCAGATCCTCTCCTGCGTCAAGCGCACCGGCAAGACCGTCAGCGAGATCTGCCATCGCTTCGAGCCGGTGCCGCAGCTGCTGCGCAACGTCCGCTTCTCCGGCGGCAAGCCGCTCGAGGACACGACCGTCAAGCAGGCGATCGCCGACGCCGAGAGCGAACTGGCCAAGTCCGGCCGTCTGGTCATCCGCCCCTCCGGCACCGAGCCGCTGATCCGCGTCATGGCCGAGGGCGACGATCGCGAACAGGTCGAGCGCATCGTCAACGGCTTGGTGGACGTCATCGCGGGTGTCAAAAGCGCGGCCGCCTGACAGGAGAGCGGGCCAAAGCTGCGTTTAGTCACCCGTTTGCGTTCAACACAACTTGGCGTTATTCTCTTGCAAAGAGGTTGCAACGGATGGCCCAAGATACTGTCGATCTGAGCTTTCTGGCCAGGCTTGGCCAGAAAACCAATGATGAGCTGAAGATGCTCAAAAAAGACGTCGGAGAAATCCGCTCGCTGTACCTGCAAAGCTATGACTATATGAAGCGGGTGGAACGTCGCAGCGGCGAACTGCGCGACGATCTTGAAATCACCATCAAAATGGAACTCGGCGGCGGTATCGCCCATCTGCAGACGGGGCTGAAAAGCGGCCTGCGCAGGATTGAAGACAAACTCGACGAACTCTCTCAGCGGCTCAGTGCGCGGAAAGAAAAGTCCTGAGTGCTCGACCAAAAAAAAGCCCGATTGCGAACTGCAACCGGGCTTTTCCTTTGATGGCGCATAACGATCAGGCCGACAGCTTGGCCATGACTTCGTCCGACACTTCGAAGTTCGAATAGACGTTCTGCACGTCGTCATCGTCTTCCAGCGTGCCGATCAGCTTCATCAGCGACATTGCCTTTTCTTCGTCAACCTCGATCGTGTTCTGTGCCTTCCAGATCGCCTTGACGGTTTCGGCTTCGCCGAGAACCGCTTCCAGTGCCTTGGAGACTTCGTTCATGTCTTCGAAGGCGCAGTAGATGGTGTGGCCATCTTCATCGGACACGACGTCTTCCGCGCCGGCCTCGATCGCCGCTTCCATGACCTTGTCGGCATCGCCGGCAGAAGCCTTATAGGTGATTTCGCCGACGTGATCGAAGGAGAAGGAGACCGAGCCGGTTTCGCCGAGCGCGCCACCCGCCTTGGTAAAGGTCGAACGCACGCTGGAGGCGGTACGGTTGCGGTTGTCGGTCAGTGCTTCGACGATGATCGCCGTGCCGCCCGGGCCATACCCTTCGTACCGGATCGCATCATAGGTCTCGGCATCGGCGCCCGATGCCTTCTTGATGGCGCGGTCGATATTGTCTTTCGGCATCGACTGCGCCTTGGCGTTCTGGACGGCCAGGCGAAGCGCAGCGTTCATCGTCGGGTCGGGAAGGCCAACCTTGGCCGCAACGGTGATTTCGCGCGCGAGCTTGGAGAACATCTTCGAACGAATGCCGTCCTGCTTGCCCTTGCGGTGCATGATGTTTTTAAACTGTGAATGGCCAGCCATGGCACCCCTGATCAGGTCTAATGTTGGGAATGGCCGCCTTATAAGGGCGAACCCCGTCTGGTTCAAGAAAAATGAAGTCTAAGGCCGGCTCTTCTCGGGGAACAACACCGTCATCCATTCGTTGCCTTCCTCGAACCGTCCAACGAGGAGATATTACATGGCCAGCTTCACAGAAGCCCGCGAAACCCCGGTCGAACAGCTCTGGGATGAGATCAACGATATTCACGCTGGCATGCTGGGCCTAGTCGGTTCCGAAATGCATATGCAGCCGATGGCTCCGTTCGTCGATCGCCAGACCCATACCATCTGGTTCTACACCAAGACTGATTCCGAACTGGTCAAGGCGCTGCGTCCCGGCAGCCGCGGCCACTTCTGCGTTGTCGGCAAGAACCACGACTATCATGCCTGCCTTTCCGGTCGTCTCACTCAGGTGCACGACCCGGAAAAGATCAGTGAATACTGGAACGCGGTCGTCGAAGCCTGGTATGAGAGCGGAAAATCCGACCCGACGCTCACCATGCTGTCGTTCTCCTTGGACGATGGCGAGATCTGGGCCTCGACCGGCAGCACCCTCAAGTTCGGATGGGAGATCGCCAAGGCCAATCTCAACCCGGAAAAGACCCCGGATGTCGGCGTCCACCGGCAGATCCGCTTCGCCTGATCTCAAACGCCCTGCAGGACCAGGATCAGCGGCTTCTTCGGCAGTGTCCGCATCGACACCGTCACGCCGCGGTTCTGGGAAATTTCGCTGTCGAAACTTGCGTCGAACATCGACAGGAAGGTTTCGATCGGTGGCCCGCGCCGATGCATCGGCAGGATCAGCGCCGACCGCAGCCTTTTGATCGTCCGGCTCATGCTGTCGGCACCCATGGTCAATCCGCCATCGACGGGCACCATGACGATATCGAGCCGGCCGATCTCTGCATAATGTGCATCGGTCAGTTCGTGATGCAGATGGCCCAGGTGGCCGATGCAGAGTCCCGCCACTTCGAAGATGAAGATCGAATTGCCGTTTGGCTCGAACGCGCCACCCCAACTACGAATGTCGGTTGGAACATTGCGAATATAGGCATCACCGACAACCAGCTTGTGATCGGCTTTCTCGCCAGGGGCCGCATCGTTCCATCCATGCAATACGGTGGCGATGCCGGGATCGGGCGACCGGGTGTAGTGGCTCGAATGCGCCTTGTTCATCGTCACGACATCCGGCAGACGCGCGCTGCGCAGCCAGCCGTTAAAGTCGGTCGCGATGGAGATGCCACCCGGCGTATCGACCTGAAACGTTGAATGTCCGAGATAGGTGATCGTTACATCTTCCTGAAACTGTGCGCGCTGCAGCCCCGACACCGCCTGCCCCCTCTGGGCGGCCGGTGGCTTGTAGCTGGCGAATGTCACATCCGGGAGATTTTCGGCAATCAGTTGGCACTGGCTGACCTGCGGCCGCGCATCCTGGGCGAAGCCGCCCGCCGCCATCATCGTGAAAGCCAAAGCCGATAAGACCAGTCTCAGCATCATGCCGCTCCCGCGCCGTCTTCACCGCACGCGAGAATGGTTCAGGCGCGCTGGCAGGTAAAGCGCAACGCGCCCGCACGGGCGTCACAATGGCGTTATCGGGGTTGGAAGACTGTCAGGCCCAGAAATGCGGAATGGTCTCGGCAAGGCGTGGCCCGAGCCGGAGCGGCGCAATCTTTTCGGCAAGACCCGTCGCATCCGAAATCTCGACTCCGACACCGCAGATGGTTGCCGGTCCACTGGCCGCCTCGAAACGACCTTTCGGCATTTTCGAGATGAAGCGGTTGAGTGGCTCTTCCTTCTCCATGCCGAGCGACGAGTCGTAATCGCCGCACATGCCGGCATCCGACATATAAGCCGTTCCGCCGTTGAGGATCTGGTGGTCGGCAGTCGGCACATGCGTATGGGTACCGACGACGAAGCTGGCCCTTCCGTCGACGAAATGGCCGAAGCACTGCTTCTCGCTGGTCGCCTCCGCATGGAAGTCGAAAACGATGACGTCGGCCTGTTCCTTCAACGGGCATGCAGCAAGGATCGTTTCCGCCGACTTGAAAGGATCGTCGAGTTCCGGATGCATGAACACTCGGCCCATGATGTTGGCCACAAGCACCCGTGCACCGTTGCGGGCATAAAACAGCCCGGAGCCCTTGCCCGGCGTGCCGGCCGGATAGTTCGCTGGGCGCAGGAACTGGTCGTGCCGTGTGCAAAAGCTCACGGCTTCCTTCTGGTCCCAGACATGGTTGCCCGTGGTGACCACATCGGCCCCGGCATTGATCGTCTCGAGATAGATATCTTCGGTAATGCCGAAACCACCCGCGGCATTCTCGCCGTTGACAATGACAAAATCGAGTTTCAGGTCGGAGATCAGACCGGGCAGACGCTCCCAAACTGCGGTGCGTCCCGTCTTGCCAACCATGTCACCCAGAAAAAGCAGTCGCATCGTGTCGTCCTATGGCGCCGAAAAGGTTCTGAGGCCGCTTTCGGTCAAAATGGCTTCCAGCCGGACGTCATGCGCTTCAGCCGGCACTTCTGCCACCTCCTGACAGTCGAATGCAATGCCGATCAGCCGTGGATCGAGTCCTTTTTGATGTAATCGTGCAATTGCGCGGTCGTAATGCCCGGCGCCGTAGCCGATCCGATGGCCTTGACGGTCGAATGCCGACAGCGGCACGAGCAGAATTTCCGGGTCGAGCACGGTAGCATCGGGCCCGGGACCGCGTGTGCCGAAACCGGTATCCACCAGTTCGGCACCGGCAATCAGCTCGCGAAAGGCAATCGTCTGGCGATCCAGCACGACGGGAACACAGAGCCGCGCACCCCGCTCTTTCAGCCGCGCCATCAGCGGCCGGATGTCGACTTCGGAGCGGATCGGAAAAAATCCGGAAACGATCGTGCCGGGTTCGAATTCTATGCGGTCGGCAGCGTGGTCGACCATTGTCAGACTATGTTCAAGACGGAGTTCGGCTGGGATAAGGTCCCGCGCGCCCAGTCGTTCGGCCCGCAGCTTTGCTTTCAAATCACGTTTGTTCATTCCGCCCCCTGCCCATCTGCCTCACTAAATTTGGGGTGTCGAATGTGCTAAATTATAATTGATCAATATCGCACAAAATTCCCCAAACAAACCAACGCTTAACCCGTAGCGAATAGAATGCCGCCTGGGAGTTACCTAAGGGGCAAAGTTCTTATGACCATCTTCTCGCGCTTCGGCATTACGAAAACAATCACCTTGACGACAGTAATGATCCTGGTCGCGGCACTTGGCGCCGTCTCATGGGTCATCTCCAACGGGATCGCGGGACGCATCCAGCAGCAGGCTATTTCCAGCCAGGATACCAGCCTGCGGACGGCGGCAACGATCGTCGAACGCGATCTGCCCGGCACCAAAGTCACCTGGGGCAAGGACGGCAATGTCGAGCGCATCGTCATCGAGAGCATTCCCAAGGAATTCGCCGACCACGGCATGATCGACTCGATCGGCCGCATGACCGGCCAGACCGCGACGATCTTTGCCTGGGATGCCGAAAGCAAGGACTTTTGGCGCCGCACGACCAATATCATCAAGCCGGACGGTACGCGCGCCGTCGGCACGGCGCTCGGCCAGGCCGGCGCTGTCTATCCCTTCCTGACCAAGGGCGAAGTGTATCGCGGCGAAGCCGTTATTCTCGAAGTCCCCTACTACACGATCTACCAGCCTCTCTTCTCCCCGGCTGGCGATGTAGTCGGCATTCTCTATGCAGGCGTTCGTTCCGCTGACATCAACAGCATGGCGAGCGACATGGCGTATGCCATCGGCACGACAGCACTGATCGTCCTGATCGTTGCCGCCGCCCTCATCGCCCTTTTTGTCCGCCAGATCGTCGGCGCCTTGCCGCGCCTGACCGCTGTTGCCAATAAGCTGGCCAGCGGTCATCTCGACACGGACGTACCCCACAAGGAACTCAACAACGAGATTGGCGCGCTCGCCAACTCATTGGACGTGTTCCGCGAAAGCGCCATCCAGAAGATCGAGATCGAGCGTCAGGCCGCAGAGGCAGCCGCCGCCGGCGAACGTGAGCGCATCGAACGGGAAGTGGCCAAGGCCGAAGACACACGCGCCGTCCAGCAGGCCGTCGATGTTCTGGCCGGCTGTCTGAACAAGCTCAGCGACGGCGACCTGACGGTGCGCATCAACCAGGCGTTCCCGGGCGATCTCGACAAGGTTCGCCTCGACTTCAACGCTTCGATCGAGAAGCTGTCCTCGACACTCGGCCAGTTGCGTGACGAAACATCCGGGATCGAGGCAAGCTCGGCAGAGATGCGCTCGGCGACGGACGACCTGTCGAAGCGTACCGAGCAGCAGGCAGCCTCCCTGGAAGAGACTTCGGCAGCGCTCGAGGAAATCACCACCACCGTGCGCGGTTCCTCGGCCAAGGCAGACGAAGCCGCCGACATTGCCCGCCGTGCGCAGGCGAGCACGGAAACCTCCAGCAAGGTCGTTTCCGATGCCATCGATGCCATGGGCCATATCGAACAGGCGTCGAGCGAAATTTCGAAGATCATCAACGTCATCGACGAGATCGCCTTCCAGACCAACCTGCTCGCACTGAATGCCGGTGTTGAAGCCGCACGTGCCGGTGAAGCCGGCAAGGGTTTTGCCGTCGTTGCCCAGGAAGTCCGTGAATTGGCCCAGCGGTCTGCCAATGCGGCCAAGGACATCAAGGCGCTGATCACCAAGTCCGGCGTCGCAGTTGCTGGCGGTGTGTCGCTGGTGCGCGAGACCGGCAAGGCGCTGGGCGAAATCTCCCAGCAGGTCACCCATATCAACAGCCACATCGCGGCAATCGCACTGGCCGCCCGCGAGCAGTCCACGGCACTCGGCGAGATCAACAGCTCGGTCAACCAGATGGACCAGTTCACCCAGAAGAATGCGGCCATGGCCGAAGAGACGACGGCCGTCACGCATCGTCTCGCCGACAGTGCCCAGAACCTTGCAGGCCTCATCGGCCAGTTCCGCATGGCCGAAGGCGGCCGGTTTGCTGCCGCACCTCGCCCGGTTGCTCCGGTCTACAACACATCGCCGATCCGACCTGCCGCGCCGATTGCCCGGGTGACGGCGCCGCGTCCGGTCGAAACATCAGCCCGCCCGGTCGCCTCGCCGGCCCGCAAAATGGTCGGCAATCTTGCCAAGGCGTTCGGCGGCGGATCGAGCACGCCAGCTTCCAGCAGCAGCGACAACTGGGAAGAATTCTGAGCAAAGCCGTAGGTCGAGCAAGATTTCTGACATTCGATGCCAGCGCAACCTTCATTGCGCTGGCATTCTATTTTTGACCGAACCTCACCCTCACAATTTCAGGTGCAGCCGCGCGCAATTGCGTTACCATGATCACTCAACCGGCAAAGCCGCTATGAGGTGTATATGTTTCTGCTGTCGCATATGCTGAAATCGTTCATCCGCAAGGGCCAACTCACCGTCATCGATGCAGAAGGAAAACGCCACGTCTTCGGCGGCGGCGAACCCGGTCCTGAGGTCACCATGCGGCTGACCGACCCGGCGCTCTACCGCAGTCTGGTGTTCAAGGCCGAGCTGGTTGCCGGAGAAGCCTATATGGATGGCACCATGCGCTTCGAGGACGGATCGACGTTGCGCGATTTCCTCACGCTGTTTTCGATAAACCGTCTGTCACTCGGCAAATATCCGATCCAGAAAGTCATCCGCGCCGTGCGCATGCGCTTCCGCAAGCGCCTGCAATCCAACCGCAAGGGCGAGGCACAGCAGAATGTCGCGCATCACTACGATCTCGGCAATGACTTCTATAAACTCTTCCTCGACGACAACATGCTCTATTCCTGCGCCTATTTCCGCGAGCCGGACGAGACACTAGAACAGGCCCAGCGCAACAAGCTGCGGCTGCTGGCTGCAAAGCTCAACCTCAAGCCTGGCATGAAGATCCTCGACATCGGCTGCGGCTGGGGCGACCTGGCGCTCTATCTGGCACGGCTTGAAGAGGTCGAAGTGGTCGGTGTGACCCTGTCGAAGGAGCAGCATGCTCTGGCCACGAAACGCGCTGCCGACGCAGGGTTGTCGGGCCGCGTCCGTTTCGAGCTGAAGGATTACCGCGACGTCACGGAAAAATTCGACCGCATCGTCTCGGTCGGCATGTTCGAGCATGTCGGCGTCCAGCACTATGACGAGTTTTTCAAGAAGCTGAATGCGCTGATGCCCGATGACGGCGTCGCCGTCATCCATTCGATCGGCCATATGAGCCCGCCCGGCACCACCAGCCCCTGGCTGCGCAAGTACATCTTTCCAGGCGGCTATTCGCCGGCGCTGTCGGAAGTCCTGGAGGTCGTGGAGCAGAATAGCCTTTGGGTCACCGATATCGAGGTGTTGCGGGTCCATTACGCGACGACGCTTGCCCACTGGGTCCAGCGGTTCGAGGCCAACCGCGCCGAAGTGGTGGCGATGTATGACGAGCGCTTTGCCCGCATGTGGGAATTCTATCTGATCAGCTGCGAGATGATGTTCCGCGCCGGCAGCCAGATGGTCTTCCATCTGCAGCTCTCACGCAAGCGCGACGCGGCCCCGATCGTGCGCGACTACGTCACCGACCAGCAACGCCTTTACCTGGAGCGCGAAAAGGAACTGGAACTCGATATCTGAAGCGGCGAGTTAACGCGGCAGATGACGGTGCTCTATTCAAGGCCGCCGTAGCTTCGCACCAGAGCCGCCATGTCATCGGCCGATGAAGTAGCCTCGGCAGCAAGCCCCTGAGCCACGCCGGTACGGTCGGCTTCAGGCCGGTTTTGGCTGACCTTCCATTTGCCGTCCATCGTAGTGATTTCGATTTCCAGCCCGACAATGCCTCTGATCTGTGCCTTCAGAAAATCGTCCGGCGCATCCTCGACAGCCCAGGGTGCGGCACGATCACTTTCGTGTTTTTCGGTCAATGCGCGGATCTGGCGGTGCAGCCATGCCTCATCGTCAAGCACGGTGACAGGTCCACGCACCTGGACAATCGCATAGTTCCAGGTCGGCACCACCTTGCCGGTCTGTCGCTTGGTCTCGTACCAGGACGGCGTCACATAGCTCTGCGCGCCCTGAAACACGACAAGTGCCTCTGCGCCCTCAGCCAGAGTGCGCCATTGCGGATTGCCCCGGGAAAGATGCGCCTGAAGCACGCCCTTTTCACCCCGCGTCGCATCGATCTGAAAGGGAATGGGATTGGCGAGGATACCATCGGCACCGGCTGAAATCAGCAGTCCGAGCGGCTGTGCGCGGATCAGATCCTGCATCACATCGAGACGATCCTCACGGAAATGCGGCGGCTGATACATGGTTGAGATTTCCGGGGAAAAGAAAAGTGCGATCCGCGGCAACCGTTGGATGTTTACGATCCTGGGTGCCTACAAACGTAGGTGGGCGCCATATGTCCGAGCCCACGGGCCCGGCCAGGGACAGCTCCCTTTGGATCGAGTATGGCCCCAGGGATTGTGTGTCCTGTCGAGAGGCGCAGACCGCAACAGAGATATAGGCGCAATGACCGCTGTGCGCCAGAGGCGAAACGGGACACAATCGCGTTTTTCGCCGATCCGTGGCTTTTTCAGCTACCCTGGCGTGCCGCAACGGCCGGACGACCGTTCAGCTTGCGGGTAATGCCATTCAGCCGGTCGGTCAGTTCGCCAAGCGCAGACACGACCTGCTCCTCGCGGTGACTCGCGCCCGTGACGGCGCTGTCGCGGCCTTCGCGCAGGCTGGCAAGCTCACCCTCCATCGCAAACATTCGGCGCTTGAGCTCGGCCAACTCGTCCATCACCATGATCCCGGCCATGACCGTGATCCGCAGGTCGCCGATTTCGCCGAATTGACCCTTCAAGTGGCTGACATAGCGATCGAACTGGTCAGCAAGCTCGGTCAGATGGCCTTCCTGGCCTTCTTCGCAAGCCATGCGATAGGCTTTACCGTCGATCGTTACTGTCACCTGGGCCATTGGCCGTCCAACTCTCTCAACGCACTGCGCAAAGCGCTCACAAGCAAAAGCTCAAAATTTCAAAGATGCGACAACCGGTCAATTGTCCAGCACGGCACGGATCGTTTCCATGGCCGTTACCAGCCGCCGCGACACCTCGCGATTGACTTCCTCCAGGCGGTTCGCCCGAAACTCCGACTGATCGAGTTCCTGCGCCAGTCGCGAACGATCGGCATGCACGCGACGCACCTCGCCCTCGACTTCACTGTTTTCGCGCTGCGCCTCGATGCGACCATCGACAGCGCTCTCCAGTCCGGCGATTGCCTGACGAAGCGCCCCGAGCGCAGCATCGACCGAATTTCCCGTCGGCATTCCTTCGCCCCTGCCTTCGTTTCTTATCCCCGGCGGCCCGAATCGGCCGAGAAAACCCGGTTGTTTGCTGGCGAACACTAAGCCTCGCGATTGCCACGCGTCAATAAAGCCGCACCGCCTGTAAGCCGCCAATTCTGTGGACGATCGCATTCTTGTGCCCGTCCACCACGCAAGACAGTGCAGCGCACACGAAACAGGCAAAACCATGTTTTCTTGCCTGATAAAAGGCCAGAAGCCGGTGCATTTGTTGACTTGCGCGGTGCACCTGATAAGGATCAGCCCCGTTCAGACGGACCGCCATTAGCGCCCGTTTCTTGCAGCCCCGGAACAAGCGGAACAGCCATGATTTCTCCCGAAAAACATCAGCGGATGGCGAATGCGATCCGTTTCCTTGCCATGGATGCAGTGGAAAAGGCCAACTCCGGCCATCCCGGCCTGCCGATGGGCGCCGCCGATATCGCCACCGTCCTCTTCAGCCGCTTTCTGAAGTTCGATCCGAAGAACCCGCTCTGGCCGGATCGCGATCGCTTCGTTCTGTCTGCCGGCCATGGCTCGATGTTGCTCTATTCGCTCCTCTATCTAACCGGATACGAGGACATGACGATCGAGGACATCAAGCAGTTCCGCCAGCTCGGCTCCAAGACCGCCGGCCACCCGGAATACGGTCACGCCTCCGGCATCGAGACGACCACGGGTCCGCTCGGCCAGGGCATTGCCAATGCTGTCGGCATGGCGATTGCCGAGCGCAAGCTCGCTGAAGAATTCGGCTCCGAGTTGCAGAGCCACTTTACCTATGCGCTGGTCGGTGACGGCTGCCTGATGGAAGGCATCAGCCAGGAAGCCATCGCGCTGGCCGGCCATCTGAAGCTCAACAAGCTCGTCGTCTTCTGGGACGACAACAAGATCACCATCGACGGCGCCGTCTCGCTGTCGGACTCGACCGACCAGATCGCCCGCCTGAAGTCGGCGCACTGGAACACGATCGAGATCGACGGTCACGACCAGGACGCCATCGCAACCGCAATCGAAGCAGCACACAAGTCGGACCGTCCGACCTTCATCGCCTGCCGGACGATCATCGGCTTCGGCGCACCGAACAAGCAGGGCACCCACAAGGTCCACGGCTCGCCGCTCGGTGCCGAGGAAATCGCTGCTGCCCGCAAGTCGCTGAACTGGGAATCCGAAGCCTTCGTCGTTCCGGCCGACGTGCTCGACACCTGGCGTCTCGCCGGCCTGCGTTCGACCAAGGCCCGCAAGGAATGGGAAGAGCGCCTCGCCGGTTCGGACGCCGAAACGCGCGCCGAGTTCAACCGCCGCTTCGCCGGCGAGCTGCCAGGCAGCTTCGACACCACGATCGACACCTTCAAGAAGAAGATCGCCGCCAACAACCCGACCGTTGCCACCCGCAAGGCATCGGAAGACGCGCTGGAAGTGATCAACGGCCTGTTGCCGGAAACGCTGGGGGGGTCTGCCGACCTGACGCCGTCGAACAACACCAAGACCAGCCAAATGACGTCGATCACCCCGACCGACTTCTCCGGCCGTTACATGCACTGGGGCATTCGCGAACATGCGACAGCCGCCGCCATGAACGGGATTGCGCTGCATGGCGGCCTGATCCCCTATTCCGGCGGCTTCCTGATCTTCTCGGACTATTGCCGTCCGTCGGTGCGTCTCGCCGCCCTCATGGGCATCCGCGTCGTGCATGTCTGGACACATGATTCCATCGGCGTCGGCGAAGACGGCCCGACCCACCAGCCGGTCGAGCATTTCGCAGCCTTGCGCGCCATTCCGAACCTGCTGCTCTTCCGTCCGGCCGACGAGACCGAAACGGCAGAATGCTGGCAGATCGCGCTGAAGGAAAAGCACCGTCCATCGGGCCTGGCGCTTACCCGCCAGAACCTGATCCCGGCCCGTACCGAATACGAAGAAAAGAACCTCTCGGCCTACGGCGCCTATGAGCTGATCTCGGCCAGCGACGCCAAGGTGTCGATCTTCGCTTCGGGTTCGGAAGTCGAAATCGCCATCAAGGCGCAGCAGCAGCTGGCCGCCAAGGGCATCTCCGCCCGCGTCGTCTCGGTTCCCTGCTTCGAGCTGTTTTTCGAACAGTCGGCCGACTACCAGAAGGCGATCATCGGCAAGGCTCCGGTCAAGATCGCGGTCGAAGCCGGCATCCGCCAGGGCTGGGACGCGTTCATCGGCAATGACGGCGCCTTTGTCGGCATGAAGTCATTCGGCGCCTCCGGCCCGGCCAAGGATCTCTACAAGCATTTCGGCATCACCGCAGAAGCAGTCGTTTCCGCAGCGGAAGCCAAGCTCGCCTGACGCATTTTGCGCAAGGGCGCCGAGAGGCGCCCTTTCCTGCCCAATCTGATTTTTGTTATCCAATCGGGAGTCCACCAATGACTGTGAAAGTTGCCATCAACGGCTTCGGCCGTATCGGACGTAACGTTCTCCGCGCCATCGTCGAATCGGGCCGCACCGACATCGAAGTCGTGGCCATCAACGATCTCGGCCCGGTCGAGACCAATGCGCACCTGCTGCGCTACGACTCGATCCACGGCAAGTTCCCGGCCGAGGTCAAGGTTGTCGGCGACACCATCATCGTCGGCGGCGGCAAGCCGATCAAGGTGACTGCAATCAAGGATCCGGCAACCCTGCCGCATGGCGAAATGGGCGTCGATATCGCCATGGAATGCACAGGCATCTTCGCCACGCGTGACAAGGCCGCTCTTCATCTCCAGGCTGGCGCAAAGCGCGTCATCGTTTCGGCACCGGCCGATGGTGCTGACCTGACCGTCGTCTTCGGCGTCAATCACGACAAGCTGACCAAGGATCACCTGGTCATCTCCAACGCATCCTGCACCACCAACTGCCTGGTGCCGGTGGTCAAGGTCCTCAATGAAGCGATCGGCATCGATCATGGCTTCATGACCACGATCCACTCCTACACGGGCGATCAGCCGACGCTCGACACGATGCACAAGGATCTCTACCGCGCCCGCGCGGCCGCGCTCTCGATGATCCCGACCTCGACCGGTGCTGCCAAGGCCGTCGGCCTTGTGCTGCCGGAACTGAAGGGCAAGCTCGACGGCACCTCGATCCGCGTGCCGACCCCGAATGTCTCGGTCGTCGATTTCAAGTTCGTCGCCAAGAAGACGACCTCGGTTCAGGAAGTCAACGACGCCATCATCGCCGCCTCGAACGGCGCGCTGAAGGGCATCCTCGGCTACACCGATGAGCCGCTGGTGTCGCGCGATTTCAACCACGACAGCCATTCGTCGATCTTCGCCCTCGACCAGACCAAGGTGCTCGAAGGCAACTTCGTCCGCATCCTCACCTGGTACGACAACGAATGGGGCTTCTCGAACCGCATGTCGGACACGGCAGTGGCATTCGCCAAGACCATCTGATCCCGAAAAGATCTGAACCGGAATGACAAAGGCGGGCTGGAAACAGTCCGCCTTTTCCGTCTTGGCAGAGGATGAAACCGGGCCGCAAATAAATCCCACATCCGTGGAACCTTTTCCGCCGATTCGCGTTTCTTGCAATCGATGCTCGGGAGCCGACAGCTCCGATCTCTCTTGATAGGTTGTGAATGATTTTGGGCGGTGGGGAATGCGGGCATCTGTTCCGCAGCTTCGATTGGGACAAGACGTCACTCGGTCCATATGAACAGTGGCCTTCGGAACTGCGCACTTTGACAAGCGTGATGCTCGGATCCTTGCAGCCCATGCTGATCGTCTGGGGCCCGGATCAGACAACGCTCTACAATGACGGCTATGCGCAGATGTGCGGCAATCGTCATCCCGCTGCGTTTGGCCATCCGTTCAAGGAACTCTGGTTCGACATCTGGGACCAGGTAAACCCGATCATTTCCGCCGCCTATGCCGGACAGGGCACGTCGATGGACGACATCCAGTTCACCATGCACCGCAAGGGTTATCCCGAGGAGACGCATTTCTCGTTTTCCTACACGCCCGTACGCGATCCATGGGGAACGGTACTGGGCATGTTTTGCGCCTGTTCGGAAATCACCGCCGAAGTCTTCATGCGTCGCGAACAGCAGACGATGCGCGAACGCTTCATGCAGGTCTTCGAGCTCAGCCAGGGCGGCATTGCGATGCTGTCGGGCGAGAACCATGTCTTCGACTATGCCAACGAACAATATTACGCCATGATCGGCGACCGTGACATCATCGGCAAGACCGTAGCGGATGCCGTATCGGAGGTCGTGCGGCAAGGTTATATCGACATTCTGGACGGCGTTTACCGCACAGGAACACCCTATGTGGCAAGAGACGTGCCGATCGAACTGAACAGGGGACCGGATGGCGAAAAGCAGAACCGCATCATCGACCTCGCCTATCAGCCGATGCGCGATCCGGATGGCCGCATCGGCGGCATTCTTGTCCAGGCACGCGACGTCACGCAAATGCGCGCCGAGGAAAAGCATCGCGAACTGCTCTCCCATGAACTGGGTCATCGCCTGAAGAACCAGCTTGCAATGGTCCAGGCGATCGCATCGCAGACACTGCGCACCGCACCGGACATGCCGACGGCGCGACGGACGCTGGCAGACCGCATCGGCGTCCTGAGTTACGCGCATGACGCGATCATCAAGGGCGGCAGCGGCTCGTCAAAGGTGAGAGACCTCGTTGACCAGATGATCTCCCTGCATAGCGATCCGAACGAACCGCACATCTCGACAGCCGGCCCCAATCTCAAGATCGGCTCGCGCTCCTCTCTTTCGCTCTCCCTCATTCTGCACGAACTCGCCACCAATGCCCTGAAACATGGCGCTTTGTCGGTTCCCCAAGGCAGGGTCGAACTGGTCTGGGGTATAGCGGGTCCGCACAAGGATCGTTTCGAACTGACCTGGAAGGAGAGCGGTGGCCCTCGGGTGAAGCCGCCGGAGACCGAAAGCAGCGGGACACGCCTGATCAAGGCAGGCCTCGCCGGCACCGCCGATTGCAACGTACAACTGATCTACGCCCCCGAGGGCTTCAACCTGATTCTATCGGCCGAGCTGGCCGGTTTCCAGCAAGAGCATTGATCGTGGCACAGGCACAGAAGACACGCTTACTGGTGGTCGAGGATGACGGCCTGATCCGACTGGATCTGGTCGACATGCTTGTCGATGCTGGTTTCGACGTCGTGGAGGCGGCCAATGCCGACGAGGCGCTGTCCGTCCTTCACAACACCGATGGCATTGCAGCACTGCTGACCGATATCGATATGCCTGGCTCGATGAACGGACTGGCGCTGGCAAAGCATGTGCACGGGCAATGGCCGGGATGCCGGATCGTCGTGATATCGGGACGTTATCATCCGGACACCGATTTGCTTGCACCCGGCTCCAGATTCCTCACCAAACCCCTGTCCGAGGCCGCCGTGCGCCGCACGTTCATCGACCTGGACATTCGACCATTGTGACTTTGGGACGGGTGCGAGGCCACCGTGTTGATTGTCCACTCCATGCGCCGAAATAAGGCGTTATTTTCCATGTCTTTTTTGAAGATCGCCCTACTCTCATCATGATTTCCTGACTACCGTCTTCTTGCCGTTCGGCACGTCTGTTGTTCTTGAAAAACATCTCATTCCGTCCCGGACGGAGCGATGCCAGCCTGCTCCGGTTTGACAGCCGTGGCATGGCGCAGGACACTTGGCGGCTGATGGCGAGATGGTCGGCAAGAGGGCAAGAGTTTGGACGAATTTTATGCGGTCATCTTGGTGGCGACAGCGCTTGTTCTTCTGGCTGCGTTTTCGAGCCTGATCGCCTTTCGCTTCGGCGCACCGCTGCTCCTTCTCTTCCTGTTGATCGGCCTCGGTGCCGGCACCGATGGGCTCGGCATCCAGTTTTCCAATTTTCCGCTCGCCTATGTCATCGGCTCGGTCGCTCTCGCCATCATCCTCTTCGATTCCGGCTATGGCACATCGCTGCAATCCTTCAGGCTGTCGGCGTCGCCGGCATTGATGCTCGCGACGATCGGCGTGCTTGTCACCACGGTCCTGTTCGGACTGGCCGCCCATCTGCTTCTCGATCTCACCTATCTCGAAGGCCTGTTGCTCGGCGCCATTCTCGCCTCGACAGATGCCGCCGCCGTTTTCTTTCTGCTGCGCATCGGCGGCATCAATATCCGCGACAAGGTCCGCTCCACGCTGGAGGTCGAATCCGGCACCAACGATCCCATGGCAATTTTTCTGACCATCGCGCTGGTCGAACTGATCGCCAGTGGCGCCGGTTATGCCGGGCTCGACCTGGAACTGCTGCTGCATTTTCTCGAACAGATGGGGCTCGGCCTCTTCATCGGCCTTGTCGGCGGCGCGGTGATCGTCTTCGTGCTCAAGCGCATGCAGGTCGAACGCGGCCTGGCGCCTATCTTCCTTCTGGCGCTCGCCCTGATGATCTTCGCGTTTACCGGGACCGTTGGCGGCAGTGGTTTTCTTGCCGTCTATGTCGCTGGCATCTACGCCGGTTCGCGCAAACTGCCGGCGACGAGTTCGATCAGCCGCTTTCAGGATGGCATGACCTGGCTCGCCCAGATCATCATGTTCCTCGTGCTGGGCCTGCTTGCCACACCCTCGCAATTCCTCGACATCCTGCTGCCGGCCGTCGTGCTCGGCCTGTTTCTGGTCTTCATCGCCAGACCGCTCGCCGTCTGGCTATGTCTGCTTCCCTACGACTTCACCCAGCGCGAAACCGGCTTCATCGCCTGGATCGGCCTGCGCGGTGCGGTATCGATACTGCTTGGCATCGTGCCCGTGATCGGCAATCTCGAAAACAGCCATACCTATTTCAACACCGCCTTCATCGTCGTGATGATCTCGCTGGTGGTGCAGGGCTGGACGATCAAGCCGGTCGCCAAGAAGCTTGGCCTGATCATCCCGCCGCGTATCGGCGCCATCGACAAGGTCGAACTCGACCTGCCCGGTTCTGCCAATCACGAACTTCTCGCCTATCGCGTCGTTCCCGGCAGCCCGATCCTGCGCGGCGAACGCATTCCACGCTGGGCCATGCCGTCGCTGGTGATCCGTGACGGCAAGTCGATGCGCTACCAGTATGCCGGGCGCCTGAAGGAGAACGACAATGTCTATCTCTTCGTCGTGCCGGCCTATGCCAAGCTGCTTGACCGCCTTTTTGCCTCCGCTGCCCCCGTGGCAGAAGACGATGGCGAATTCTTCGGCACTTTCGCGATAGCACCGGCGACGCTTGTGCAGAACCTCGACGAGGCCTATGGCCCCCTCTCCGTCAGCGATGCGGAGCGCGGCAAGACCGTGGCCGAACTGATCATCCAACGGCTGGGCGGGCGCGGCGAATATGCCGATCGGGTCCGCCTCGGTACCATCGTGCTGATCGTGCGTGACATCGACGAACTGGGCCATATTGCATCCGTCGGCGTGTCGATGGAGCCCGTTGCCCCGGCCACGACGCTGCCGATCTTCCTGAATATCCGGGAACTGGCCCATGCACTGCGCGACTATCTGCGGCGCAAGCGCGCCGCTCGCGCAGCCGCAAGCCCGGTGGAAAAATAGTCTTTTGATCGCCTTGCGTCACTCTCCCGGCGGTGTAAGGTCCGGCCCGACATACCGATGATGATTGGTATGGACCCAGTTCAACCGTAAAAACGACGGGTATTTTCCATGCCGGCTTTCAAGACACTCGACGACCTCACCGATATCGCAGGCAAGCGCGTGCTTGTCCGCGTCGACCTCAATGTGCCCGTCACGAACGGCAAGGTCTCGGACACGACGCGCATCGAGCGCGTTGCTCCCACCATCAAGGAACTGTCGGAAAAGGGCGCCAAGGTCATCCTGCTGGCCCATTTCGGCCGGCCGAAGGGTGAACCGGTCGCCGACCAGTCGCTGTCGCTGATCGCTCCCTCCGTCGAGCAGGTTCTCGACCAGCACGTTGCTTTTGCTGCCGACTGCATTGGTGAAGCAGCAACCGCTGCCATCGCCAAGATGGCCAACGGCGACATCCTGCTTCTGGAAAACACCCGCTTCCACAAGGGTGAAGAGAAAAACGAGGCAGGCTTCACCGCCGAACTCGCCAAGAACGGCGACATCTACGTGAACGACGCCTTTTCCGCCGCCCACCGCGCCCATGCTTCGACCGAAGGTCTCGCGCATCATTTGCCAGCCTATGCCGGCCGCACCATGCAGGCGGAACTTGAAGCACTGGAAAAGGGTCTCGGCCAGCCGACCCGGCCTGTAGTCGCCATTGTCGGCGGCGCCAAGGTCTCGACCAAGATCGACCTGCTCTCCAACCTTGTGACCAAGGTCGATGCGCTGGTCATCGGCGGCGGCATGGCCAATACCTTTATCGCCGCCCAGGGCATCGACGTCGGCAAGTCGCTCTGCGAGCATGATCTTGCCGAAACCGCCCGCGCGATCATGGAAACCGCCAAGGCGGCCGGCTGCGCCATCGTCCTGCCGGTCGACGGCGTTGTTGCCCGCGAATTCAAGGCCAATGCCGCAAACGAGACCGTCGACATCGCCGCCATCCCCGCTGACGCGATGATGCTGGATGTCGGCCCGAAATCGGTCGAGGCGATCAATGCTTGGATCTCCAAGGCTGCAACCCTGGTCTGGAACGGCCCGCTCGGTGCCTTTGAGATCGCCCCCTTCGACACCGCGACTGTTTCGGCAGCCAGACATGCTGCTGAACGGACTAAAGCCGGCAAGCTCGTTTCCGTGGCCGGCGGTGGCGACACCGTCTCGGCGTTGAACCATGCTGGCGTCGCCGATGACTTTTCCTATGTCTCCACCGCCGGAGGCGCCTTCCTTGAGTGGATGGAAGGCAAGGAACTGCCGGGCGTTGCCGTTCTGACGGCTTCGAAATAAACGCAAAAATCGCCGGCGCGCCACGGAACAAATGGCGCGCCGACCGATCTTTTAAAAAACTTTGAATTTTAAACCGATTGAAATGATTTCAATCGTTTCAATAGTTTAGGCCGCCATTTTCCCACCATGGAAGTTCTGTTATCGCCGGTACCAGCTTGGTTTTCCAAGACTGGAAACACCTGAAGGTTTCAAAGAAACCGATCCGGAATCTGATCGGCAGCCATTGCTGCTTGATCGTAAAACAGTGAACATACGTGAGCGCGCTAGGCGCCATGTCCAGGGATAGGAGTAAGATATGGTGGACGCAAAGATGTTGAACAAGATCCGCTCGGCGCCGGGTTTCATTGCGGCGCTTGACCAGAGCGGCGGTTCGACACCCAAAGCGTTGAGCCTCTACGGCATCTCCGAAACCGACTACCACGGCGACGAGGAGATGTTTCGCCTGATGCACGCGATGCGCGTCCGCATCATGCGCGCGCCTGCCTTCACCGGTGACAAGATCATCGGCGCCATCCTGTTCGAGCGGACCATGGACGGCGAAGCTGAGAGTCATTCTGTTCCGACCTATCTCTGGGAAATGCGAGGCGTGGTGCCATTCCTCAAGATCGACAAAGGTCTGCTTGACGAGGAAAACGGCGTCCAGCTCATGAAGGCGATGCCGGATCTCGACACACTTCTGATCCGCGGTCGCGAAAAGGGGATCTTCGGCACCAAGATGCGCTCGGTGATCGCCAATGCCGACAAGGCGGGCATCGCGGCCGTCGTGAAGCAGCAGTTCGAAGTGGCCCGCCAGATCATCGGCCAGGGCCTCATCCCGATCGTCGAGCCGGAGGTGTCGATCAAGAGCCCGACCAAGGCGGAAGCCGAAGCCATTTTGCGTGACGAGATCGCCAACCACCTCGACAAGCTCCCGGCCGGAGAAACCGTCATGCTGAAGGTGACGATCCCCACGGTTGCCGATTTCTACGCACCGCTGGCCGCTCATAAGTCTGTCGCCCGCGTCGTCGCCCTGTCCGGCGGCTACAGCACGGCGGACGCCTGTGAAAAGCTCAGCCACAACCACGACATGATCGCGAGCTTCTCGCGCGCATTGACGGAAAAGCTGCGCGTCTCGATGAGCGATGCCGAATTCAACGCCAGCATTGCCGATACGATCGATCAGATCTACGCCGCGAGCACGAGCAAGATCTGACATCAACTGTCCGGCTCAGGGCCCGGCTTCGCGCCGGGCCTTTTTCCATCGTGCAAGAACCGAAAACAGCATGCTCGCCTGTATCGTGCGCATGGCACCTGGCGCGCCCCGGTGTGGTAACGGCGACACCAGATGCGGAGAAGCATCGGCGCGGTGACCCACGCACCCTTGCCGCCGCCGCCCCCTCGCCCTATATAAGATATCGAGGACGACCTCCCCACCATGGGCACGACTGCGGGACGACCCGGCTATCATCTCCGGGAGTTTCCCATGCGTACCACTAGAGACCGTATCCGCCACGCCATCAGCTTCGAACTGATCGGCCTTGCTCTCATCATCCCGCTCGGCGCGCTCGCCTTCGCGATGCCGGTTTCCGATATCGGCGTCGTCGGCATTGGCAGCGCCACCATCGCGACGCTCTGGAACTATCTCTATAATATCGGCTTCGATCACCTGATGCAGCGCTTTGTCGGCACGACGCAGAAAACGCTTGTCGTCCGGGTTCTGCATGCCGTTGCCTTCGAGGCAGGGCTTCTGCTGGTGCTGATGCCCTTCATCGCCTGGTATCTCGGCATCAGCCTTTGGCAGGCACTGGTGATGGACGTCGCCTTTGCCCTGTTCTACATGGTCTATGCCTTCGTCTTCAACTGGACCTATGACCGTGTCTTCCCGGTCGCGGCCTGGCAGACGAACTGAAACCCGAAGATCCAGCCAAGGCCGGAAAACCCATGCGCGAAATCCCCTTCGTCACCGTCGATGTCTTCACCAGCGAGCGCTTCTCCGGCAATCCGCTGGCCGTCATCACCGATGCAAGGGGATTGAGCGACGCGGACATGCAGAAGATCGCCACTGAGTTCGGCTATTCCGAAACGACCTTCGTCCTGCCGCCGAAAGACCCGGCCAACAGCGCGGAAATCCGAATCTTCACACCGGTGACGGAAGTTCCCTTTGCCGGCCACCCTAACGTCGGAACGGCTTTCGTCCTGGCCGGCATGAGTGAAGTCTTCGGACAGGCCCTGTCCGACCAGCTGATCTTCGAGGAAAAGGCCGGCCTCGTCGCGGTCTCCGTTCAACGCACAGGCGACGGCTCGGTCGCTTCGACGACCATCCGCGCGCCCGGCCCGCTGACGGTCGGCGCCAGCATCCCGGCCGATGACGTGGCACTCTGCATTGGGCTTGCACCAGCCGACATCGAAACAACCCGACATCTGCCGGCATTCGCTTCGGTCGGCCTGAAATTCATCCTGGTCGAAGTGGCAAACCTCGCCGCCCTCGCCCGCGCCGCCTCGCGCATAGAGCCGATCAAGGCTCTGTGCCAAACCTATGCCGACGAACACTGCGACTGCGCCACCTTCCTCTATACCTGGGTCGGCGAAAACCACGTTCGTGCCCGCATGTTTGCCCCGCTGGACAACGTCGCCGAAGATCCGGCGACCGGCAGCGCGTCGGCAGCACTCGGTGCGTTCCTGACGACGCTCGTGCCCGATCCGCAAAGCCGGCCGCTTCTCGTCGAACAGGGTGTCGAGATGGG
Source organism: Rhizobium sp. CECT 9324 (assembly GCF_918741265.1). Classification (NCBI taxonomy): domain Bacteria; kingdom Pseudomonadati; phylum Pseudomonadota; class Alphaproteobacteria; order Hyphomicrobiales; family Rhizobiaceae; genus Rhizobium; species Rhizobium sp. CECT 9324. The sequence continues at coordinate 3,482,163 of NZ_CAKKMZ010000001.1, forward strand.
GCGCCGTAGCCTGATCCAGCTTCAGGTCAATGTCACGCACGGTCGCTTTTTAGACGTCACCGTCTCGGGCGCCTCTGTCGAAGTGATGCGCGGCACGATCCGTCTCTGATCAGGTCAGGTCCCGCGCCAGAAGCGTGATCGACCAGATCACGAAGGCGACCACCGCAAGCTTCCAGAAATCGCCACGCCGGCGCAAACCCGGCAGGCCGAGCGGTTTGATCACCTGGATGAGCATCGCAAGGATCAAAAAGGCGGAGATGGCTTTGGTCATCATTCTTCCCAGGCGGCCGACACATGCGGCCACAACGCCGTCACTTTTGCCTTCCAGAAAGAAATTCTGCAAGCTGCGGTTCCATTCAGACAACGGTAGGAACATGCATTTACTGTGACGTTGTAGTTCGCGCTCCGCTCGGAAGCCCTGCCAACCCCAATCGACAAGACATTGCCATGAGACGAAATCTTTTGCCGGTTGCGGCCCTCCTTCTGGGCACGCTCTTCCTCTTCCTTGGAAACGGATTGCACGGTCTGCTTCTGCCCGTCCGCGGCGCCGTCGAGGGCTATTCCAACGAAGTGCTCGGCCTGCTCGGCACGTCTTGGGCAACCGGTTTTGTCATCGGCTGTTTCGCCGCCCCGAAACTCGTCATGCGCGTTGGCCATGTCCGCGCCTTCTCCACTTTCGTGTCGCTGATTGCCGTCATCGCGCTGTTGACCGGCATCATAGTCGATGCACATTGGTGGGTTCTGCTGCGCGCCATCACCGGCTTTTGCACCGCCGGCACCTCGATGATCGTCGAAAGCTGGCTGAACGAGCGCGCCACGAACGAGAGCCGGGGCATGATCTTCTCGCTCTACATCTCGATCACGCTGCTCGGCGTGGTCGGGGGCCAGATGCTGGTCGGCGTCTTCGACCCCGAGACCACCATCCTGTTCATGATCTGCGGCATTGTCTATTGCTTCGCCATCATGCCGACGACCATGTCGACGGCGGCAAGCCCGCAGCCGCTGAAATCGGTCAAGATCGACCTACCGAACCTCTACCGCAATTCACCCGTCTCCTTCATCGGCATCCTGCTCATCGGCATTGCCAATGGCGCCTATGGCACGCTCGGCGCGGTCTTCGGCACCCGTGCGGGGCTTGATGCCGGCACCATCGCCATCATGCTGTCCGTGACCATCTTCCTCGGCGCCTTGATGCAGTTTCCGGCCGGCAAGCTCTCCGACCGTATCGATCGCCGCTACGTGCTGGCGGCCCTTTCGCTGCTGGCCGCGCTGGCCGCCCTGATCCTGCTGATCTTCCGTCCGACCGATCCCGGCATGATGATCCTGTTTGTCGCGATCTATGGGGCAGCCGCCAACGCGCTCTATCCGATTGCCGTCGCCCATGCGAACGACTTCGCCGGCGCCGACGAATTCGTCAAAGTGTCCGGCGGCCTGTTGCTGCTGTTTGGTATTGGCACCATCATCGGGCCAACCCTCGGTGGTCCGGTAATGACCTGGCTCGGTCCCTATGCGCTGTTTGCCGTCACCGCATTCGCACATCTGACGCTATCCGCCTACGCGATCTACCGCAGTCGCCTGCGGGCAGCAATCCCGGCCGCCGACCGTGAGAACATGCCGAACCTGCCGATCAGCGCCTCGCCCATGGGCACCGCCGAAAGCCTGTCGTTGGATCCACGCGCCACACCTTTGCGCGATCAGGACGGCCAGGAACAGCAATCGGGTGAAGAGGTGCGCGCATGAACCGCGAAGACGAACCACGCCAGGTCAAGACAAACCACGAGATCGGCGCTGAGCTGTCAGCGATCTCGGCCGACGAATTGCGCCAGCGCATCGCGCTGCTGGAGCAGGAAATCGGCCGAATCAGGAGCGAGATCGAACGCAAGGAAGCCGGTCGCAAAGCCGCCGACAACCTGTTCGGGCCGAAAGTATAAAACCTGAAAACATGATTATTCGCCGAGCTGGTCTGTAAAGATCCATTTCTCTCGAATGAATTTACTTGGCGTTAACTCTTTTCATGGAAACTAAGCTCATCCAGTCCTCCTGGATTCAGGCAGTTTCACCTAACGGCGATGGTCTGATTTTCTCCCTGTTTTACCTTGAGAGCCGCGTTTGCGGCTCTTTTTTTGCTTTGCGCCGCAAAGTAACCGCAAAATTGTGGGAATTAACCCTTCCTTAAGAAACGCCTTGCGCATTTGGGGTATTGGTAGCATCGTAGCCTCACCAAATGCGGCAGGAACAAGATCGCACCGCTGCCGTTACGTACAATAGTGATGCGTTTTACAGGGAAACATCCATGTCGGAACTCGGGTTGAATACGGTTAGCTTCGCCGGTCGCGCAGCGGCATCCAGCCAGTTCAAGGCGACCTATGCCGAGGGCATGGGCCTGGTCGAAGAAACGGCCGCCTACCTCGACGGTCCTGGCCGCGCTGCCGCCAAGGTCCTGCCGCGTCAGGCCTCCGTGCTCTACGCTGCCGAATCCATGCGCCTTACCACCCGCCTGATGCAGATGGCCTCCTGGCTCCTGCTCCAGCGCGCCGTCAACAACGGCGAAATGAGCCGCGATCAGGTTCTGTCCGAAAAGAGCAAGGTGCGCCTGGATGGCTTCAACGTCGACCGCACGGCACCGGGCTGGCTCGACCTGCCGGAATCCTTCCGTGATCTCGTCGAACGCTCGCTGCGCCTGCAGAACCGCGTGGCCCTGCTCGACCGCGAAATCTACCGCCCGCAGGAAGAAGAGTTCCTGCCGGACAATGAAAACAGCGTCCAGGCACAGCTGAACCTGCTGCGCACGGCTTTCAACGCCGGCTGAACCACGCCCGCTTCAAGACGATCTGAAATGACACGATAGCCCGGCATGCGCCTGCATGACCGGGCTTTTTGTTAACCGTGCACCTCAAGGTGTTTGCCGGGATATTTACAACTTTAAATAAAGGTGCCACTCTCTTGCAATCCAAGGGAGGGCATCATGACGAAGTTCATTCTTTCGATCGACGGCGGCGGCATTCGCGGCGCCGTTCCCGCAGCCGTTCTGACGGTGCTGGAAGACAAGCTCAAGGCCAGGGGCAAGACGCTGCCCCTCTATCGCTACTTCGACCTGATCGCCGGCACATCGACCGGCGCCATCATCGCCGCCGGCCTGACCTGCCCGAAGCCACGCCACCCCGACCAGCCGGTCGCCAATGCTGCTATGCTTCTCGATCTGTATCGCAGCAAGGGACCGGCAATCTTCGATCAGTCCCTGTTCCGCAAGCTCGCCAATCTTGGTGGCCTGTTTGACGAACACTATGACGCCACGGCATTGGAAAAGATCCTGATCGACATGCTCGGCAAGTCGACGGAGATTGCCCAGGCTTTGACCAAGGTGCTGATCACCGCCTACGACATCCACACGCGACGGGCGGTCTTCATGACCAATGCCGATCCCGAGCATGAGCGCTTCTATTTCTGGCAGGCGGTGCGCGGCTCATCGGCGGCCCCCACCTATTTCGAGCCGGCACTGGTCGAGGATCTTGCCGCAAGGAGCCGTGGCGAGGTCCCGTCGATCCCGATGGTCGATGGTGGCGTCTTCGCCAATGACCCGGCCATGGCCGCCTATGTCGAAGGCAGCAAGCTCGGCTGGCGCGAGAATGGCGAGGAGATGATCTTCCTTTCGCTCGGAACAGGATCGGCCAGCCGCAAGATCCCCTATCAGCAGGCGAAGAACTGGGGTGCCGGCGGCTGGATCAGTCCGGCCAATGACACACCGCTGATTTCCGTCTTCATGCAGGGGCAGGCGAGCACGGCGTCCTATCAGTTGAACAAGCTGCTGAACCGCACGCCACCGAAATTTACCGACGGCGCCACCATCGTCACCACGGCCAATCGCGGATCGCTGAACTATTTCCGACTGGATGCGCCGCTCGTCGGGGTCAATGATGCGTTGGACGACGCCAGCCCCGGCAATATCAAGGCCCTGATCGAATTCGGCATGACGCTCGCGGCAAAGCACGACCTTGGGCTCGAGGAGGTTGCCGACCGGCTGGCCGCGATCTGAGGGGTCGTCCGGCATTTCATCTGCGGAAACAGAAAAAGCCCGGTAAAACCGGGCTTTTTGCAATCTTGCAGAGTTCGCAGCGATTAGAGGCCGAGGCCGCCGAAACGCTTGTTGAACTTCGAAAGGCGACCGCCGCGGTCCATCAGCTGCTGGTTGCCGCCGGTCCAAGCCGGGTGCGACTTCGGATCGATTTCGAGGTTCATGGTCGCGTTAGCCGAACCCCAGGTCGAACGCGTTTCATATTCGGTGCCATCGGTCATGACGACTTTGATGACGTGGTAGTCGGGATGGATGTCAGCCTTCATCGCTCTATTCCTGCTGTGCCGGTAGGGTCTATATGCCGCAATTGCGTCAGCGAGACCTATTCAATACATGATGCCGCAGTCCGATCAGGCCACGGCTTCCCAATTCGATGCCGTGCCTATACATGAAGGGCGCAGGGATAACAAGTGCCATGGCACGAAAGCCTGCAAGCACTGTCAGGAGCAATGCCGCGTGACCTTGGAAGCCGAAAACAACGATAAGAAACGCCGCTCTCTGAAGCCGCTCAGCAGTCTGCTTCCCTATCTGAAGCGATATCGTGGGCTGGTTGCCGGCGCTATATTTTTCCTCGGACTTGCGGCCGCCACAACGCTTGCTTTGCCGATTGCCATCCGGCGTATGCTCGATCATGGCTTCAACGCCGCCGACAGCGGCTTTATCAACAAATACTTCGCCATGATGATCGTCATGGCCGTGGTCCTCGCGATTGCCAGCGCCATGCGCTACTACTTCGTCATCACCATCGGCGAGCATGTCGTCGCCGATTTGCGCCGCGACGTTTTTGCCCATGTGACGCGCCTGTCGCCATCCTTCTTCGACATCAACCAGTCAGGCGAGATCGTCTCGCGGCTGACGGCCGACACCACCCAGCTGAAATCCGCAGTCGGCGCCACCGCCTCGCTTGCGCTGCGCAATTCGATTCTCTGTCTCGGCGCGATCGCCATGATGATCTACACCAGCCCGCGCCTGTCGATCATGGTGCTGGCCGCGATCCCGATCATCGTCTTTCCCCTGGTTGCCTTCGGCCGCTCGGTGCGCAAGCGCTCCCGTGCCGCTCAAGACACCTTGGCCGAAGCCTCCACCTTTGCCGGCGAAATGATCGGCTCCGCCCGGACCCTGCAGGCCTTCAACGCGGAAGACATGGCACGCCAGCGTTACGGCTCGGCGGTGGAAAGCGCCTATGAAGCGGCACGCGCCGCGATCAAGTCGCGATCGCTTCTGACCGGCGTCGCCATTGCCCTGATCTTCGGCAGTATTGTTGGAGTGCTCTGGTTCGGTGCACAGAGCGTATTGGCGGGCACCATGTCCGCCGGAACGCTCGGCCAGTTCCTGCTCTATTCGGTGATTGCCGGCGGCTCGCTTGGAACGCTGTCGGAAGTCTGGGGCGAACTTTCGCAAGCCTCGGGGGCTGCCGAACGCCTCACCGAACTGCTCGCCGAGCATCCGGCCATCGCCGCCCCGGCACATCCGGCAATCTTGCCGCAGCCGGCAGAGGGTCGCGTCACATTTGAAGGCGTGCGTTTTGCCTACCCCTCCCGAACAGCGAAGTCGGCTTTGAAAGGCCTATCCTTCAAGGTCGAGCCGGGCGAGACCGTGGCCATCGTCGGCCCGTCGGGCGCCGGCAAAAGCACCATCTTTTCGCTGATTCTGCGTTTCTATGACCCGTCGGAAGGCAGCGTCTATCTCGACGGCACCGATATCCGCACCGTTGATCCGCAGGCGCTACGCGCCCGCACGGCGATCGTGCCGCAGGACGTCACCATCTTCGCCTCGTCGATCCACGACAACATCGCCTTCGGCTCGCCGAACGCCAACCGCCGGATGGTCGAGGCAGCCGCGGAAGCAGCCCAGGCGAGCGAATTCATCAACCGGCTGGAAAACGGTTTCGACACCGTGGTCGGCGAACGGGGTATCACCCTGTCCGGCGGCCAGCGCCAGCGCATCGCCATTGCCCGTGCGCTGTTGCGCGACGCCCCGCTCCTGCTGCTCGACGAAGCGACCTCGGCGCTGGATGCCGAGAGCGAGACGCTGGTGCAAAAGGCGCTCGACGGCCTGATGAGCAACCGCACGACAATCGTCATCGCCCATCGCCTGGCAACCGTTCTCAAGGCTGACCGCATCCTGGTGCTCGATGATGGCCATATCGTCGAACAGGGAACGCATCAGAGCCTGATCCAGCAGGGTGGTCTCTATGCTAAGCTGGCCCGCCTGCAGTTCGAGACCGGTGGCCGCGACTTCACCGCCGCGGCGCAGTAGGGCACCAGCCCAATACCGCTGAGGCGACGAACAAACATGGGTGGATCTTCACCCATGTTTGCGGCCGTTTGGGCAGAAATCCACCCATCCCCCACCAAAGACGTGCAGCCGTCCTACAACCACAGCGCATTGCCGTTGTTCGGTCTCACCGGAACGCGACAATCAACCCATCCGGACGGGCGCGGGAGGAGCTGTGGCCGCCGGATAGTCAACACATGACGGGAGGAATGTTCATGTCATTCGTTAAATCCATAATCGCGGCGGGCCTGCTGGCCGGCGTGGTGTCGGTCGGCACGGCGCAAGCCGAATTTCCCGAGCGCGCTGTCACGCTGGTCGTGCCCTTTGCCGCCGGCGGCTCGACCGACGTCGTCGCCCGGGTCATTGCCGAGCGCATGTCGACCGATCTCGGCCAGCAGGTCGTCGTCCAGAATGTCGGCGGTGCAGGCGGCAGTCTCGGCGCCGGAAACGTCGCGCGCGCAGAACCGGACGGCTACACCATCCTGATGGGCACGGTTGCCACCCATGCGCTCAATCCGCTGATCCTGAAGAACAAGCCCTATGATGCCGAAACCGATTTCGCCCCGGTCTCCCTGCTCGTCGTCGTGCCGAATGTACTGGTCGTCAATCCGCAATTGCCGGCGAAAGACGTCAAGGAACTGCTCGCCCTGTTGAAGGCCGATCCGGAAAAGTACAGCTATGCCTCGTCCGGCAATGGCACGCCGCTGCATCTGTCAGGCGAACTGTTCAACGCCATGGCGGGCGTCAAGATGCAGCATGTGCCTTACAAGGGTTCCGGCCCGGCGCTGACCGATGTGATCGGCAACCAGGTACCGATCATGTTCGACAACCTTCCCTCCTCCTCCGGCCACATCAAGGCTGGCACATTGCGGGCCCTGGCCGTGACCACGGCGGAACGCGCGCCATCCTTCCCCGACGTGCCGACCATGGCCGAGGCAGGCATTCCCGGTTACGAAACCTATACCTGGAACGCATTGTTCGCCCCGAAAGACACGCCCAAGGACGTCATCGACCGGCTGAACGCCTCGGCGAAGGTCGCCATGGCGGATCCCGCCGTCATCGAGCGCATGAAGGAATTCAGCGCAACGGTCGTCGCATCGAGCCCCGAAGAGCTCGCAGCCCACGTCAAGGCCGAAATGGCCAAGTGGACACCGGTTGTGCGTGACGCCAACGTGCAGATGGACTGATTATCGGCTCAGCGCCGGCAAAAACACCTATGGCAAGCAGCGAACCGCCGGATCAGCCTCCGGCGGTTCTGCCCGCGACGCGGCCTGAGAACAGGCAGCCGCCGAGGAAGGTCCCTTCCAGCGCATTGTAACCATGCATGCCGCCGCCGCCGAACCCGGACACTTCACCCGCCGCATACAGTCCGCCGATCGGCTTGTTGTCGCGTGACAACACGCGGCCCTCGAGATCGGTATGCAGCCCGCCCAAGGTCTTGCGGGTCAGGATATGCAGGCGAACGCCGATCAGAGGCCCCGCCTTGGGGTCGAGCAGACGATGCGGCTTGGCGGTGCGCATGAGCTTGTCGCCGAGATAGTTGCGCGCGCCGCGAATGGCCGTGACCTGTGCATCCTTGCTGAACTTGTTGTCGATCTGCCGGTCACGAGCCTCGATCTGCGCGCGCAGATGGTGGATCCCGAGACGATGCTCGCCGGTCAGCTCGTTCATCGCCATGACCAGATCCTCCAGTGTATCGCGCACGACGAAGTCCTCGCCCTTGTCCATGAAGGCCTGCACCGGGCCTGGCGGGTTCTTCCCAAGCCGCTTCAACAGCAGCGGCACGTCCTTGTCTGTCAGGTCCGGGTTCTGCTCGGAACCGGACAGGGCAAATTCCTTCTTGATGATCGCCTTGTTCAGGATGAACCAGGAATATTCGTCCCCGCGCGCGCGGATCGCTTTTAGCGTGCCCAGCGTGTCGAAACCGGGCATGACGGGGGCTGCAAACCGATTGCCGTCGGCATCGCACCAGAAGGACGAGGGGCCGGGCAGGATGCGGATGCCGTGGTTCGGCCAGACCGGGTCCCAATTGCGCAGACCCTCCGTGTAGTGCCACATCCGGTCGCCGTTGATAATCTCGCCGCCGGCCAGCTGGGTAATCCCCAGCATGCGTCCATCGACATGGGCAGGGACACCCGCGACCATCGATTTCGGCGGCGGTCCAAGCCTTTCGACGGGCCAGCTCTTGCGCACCAGGTCATGGTTGCCGCCAATGCCACCCGACGCAACGATCACCGCTCCCGCGGTCACCTCGAAATCGCCGATCACATTGCGCGAACTGGTCGCGCCGCGCGGCGTCGCATCGCCTGCCAGCAGCGACCCGGCAGCGCCCGTCACCGCACCATCGGTGACAACCAGGCGATCGACCTGATGACGAAAAAGGAAGGTGAGTTTGCCGGCGTCAGCCGCCGCCCTTGCCCGCTGCACGAAGGGAGCAATGACCCCCGGACCGGTACCCCAGGTGACATGGAAGCGCGGGACGGAATTGCCGTGCCCTGTTGCCAGCGCTCCGCCGCGCTCGGCCCAGCCGACCACCGGAAACCAGCTCACCCCTTGCGCTCTCAACCAGCTCCGCTTCTCGCCGGCCGCAAAATGCAGATAGGCCTCTGCCCATTGGCGGGGCCAGAAATCCTCGTTGCGATCGAACCCGGCCGAGCCGAACCAGTCCTGGCGCGCCAGATCGAAGCTGTCGCGAATGCCCATCCGCCGCTGCTCGGGACTGTCGATGAAGAACAGACCACCCAGCGACCAGAAGGCCTGGCCACCCAGGTTCTGCTCCCCCTCCTGATCGACCACAGCGACTTTTAGTCCTCGCTCCACGGCCTCCGTGGCCGCGACAAGACCCGCCAGACCGGCGCCAATCACCAGAATATCGAAGTGCTGCATGATGTCCTCCAACATCAGGCAGTCTTACGCTTACGCGCACGTAATACAATCCTCAAATAAGATGGGTAAGGAACTGTCCAGTACCGATTTTCACCGTTCGGTCAGCTTCAACTCGATGCGACGGTTCTGGGATCGCGCCTCAACACTGTCGCCTTCGGCAATCGGCTGATTTTCCCCAAAGCCGGCCGCGACCAGACGGTTTGCCGGAACGCCTTGGGCAATCAGATATTTGACCACGGAGATCGCGCGCGCAGCCGAAAGCTCCCAGTTGTCGGAGTAACGACCGGTCCCGGTCAGAGGCACATTGTCGGTATGACCGTCGACTCGCAGGACCCAGTTGATTTCCGGCGGAATTTCCCGTGCCAGGTCGAGGATAGCCGTGGCGAGCTTTGCCATTTCCACCTCGCCAGCCGGATTGAGCACATTGCCGCCGGACGGGAACAGCACTTCCGACTGGAAGACGAAACGGTCGCCGACGATGCGGATATTTTCACGGTCTGACAGGATTTCCCGCAGCCGGCCAAAGAAGTCGGATCGATAGCGGTTCAGCTCCTGGACGCGCTGCGCAAGCGCCACGTTGAGCCGGCGACCGAGATCGGAAATCTTCGCCTGCGAATTGGCATCCTTTGCCTCGGAGGCCTGAAGCGCCTCCTCGATGGCGGCGATCTGCGCCCGCAGGGCGGCGATCTGCTGGTTGAGCAGCTCGATCTGGCTCATCGCCCGGGTGCTGACCTGCTTTTCCGCGTCCAGTTCCTGCGTCAGCCTGCCGACTTTCACATTGGCCGCATCGGCAGATCCGGTGCCGCTCTCCAGAAGCTGCTGCAAGCGCGTACGCTCGCTTTCCGAGGATGCGAGCGACGACTGCAGGCTGGCCAGCGTGTCTTCGAGATCCTGCTTGCCGCTCTTTTCGAGCGCCAGCAACTGGGTCAGTTCGGCGATCTGGCTATTGAGCCTGTTCAGCACCTCGTCCTTGCCGGAAATCTCGCGACTCAGGATGAACTGCGCCAGCACGAAGACCGTGAGCAGGAACATGATCGCCAGAAGCAGCGTCGACAGGGCATCGACGAAACCAGGCCAGTAGTCGACGGAGCGCTCCCGGCGCCGGTTGCGGCCGAGCGCCATTTACTTCGTCCCGCCGATCTTGTCGTTCAACCGGTCGAGCGTCTTGCGCATGGCGCGGGCATCTTCCTGCTGAGCCTCGATCCAGTCGCGCAACATCTGTTGTTCGTTGCGCATGTTCTTGACCAGTCCCTGTATGCCCTCCGCCAGTCCGGCAATCGCGGCAACGGAACGCTCGCTGCTGGTATTGTCGCCACCGTCGCGATTGGCAAGCCTCGCAACCTCGACAAGCAGCAGCTTCACATCTTCACTGGCGACCGCGCCGCTGCCATCGGAGACGACCGCCAGTTCGGAATCGAGGTCCGTGACGGAGGACAGCCAGTTTTCCAGCTCGGTATAGAAACGATTCTGCGCACGGCCGGCCTGCAGGTCGAGAAAGCCGAGGATCAGCGAGCCGGACAGGCCAAGCAGCGAGGACGAAAACGCCGTGCCCATGCCCGCCAGCGGCGCCGTCAGGCCGCTCTTCAGCGCGGTCAGCACGTCGTTGCTGTCACCGGACGACGGATCCAGCGACTGGATGACGTCGTTGATCGAGGCAATCGTGCCGAGAAGACCCCAGAAGGTGCCGAGCAGGCCGAGAAAGACAAGAAGCCCGACGAGATAGCGCGTCGTATCGCGCGATTCATCAAGACGCGTACCGATCGAATCGAGAATGGAGCGCAGTGCCGTGGTCGAGATCGCCATCGACCGACGTCCGCCGATCAGCGACTTCATCGGTGCGAGAAGGCGCGGATCGCGACCGACACGGTCAAAATCATTGCCCGCGGCCCGGAAGGAGTTGAACCAGCGCACTTCGGGACGAAGCGCCAGCACCTGGTTGAACACCAGAATGATACCAACGGCCATGACCCCCAGAATGAGGCCATTCAGCCCGGGATTGGTAATGAAAGCCGCATGGGCCTGTCGGTATAGGATCGCTGCAATGAAACCGACGATGATCAGGAAGATGACCATTGTGGTGAAGAAGGGCATCGGGCTGGAGAGCTTCTGGCCGTATTCCCCTGCTCGGGTTTCGTCCACTTCCAGGTCCGCCAGCTTCACTTTCGCCATGTGTACTCAACCTCCGGGGAATCTCAGTCCCGGAGGCTAGTAGAAAAATGAGACGAATTGAAGCCGGAAAGCCGCGTCATACAGCACCGTTTTGAAAGCGCTTACGCCTTCGGTACAGGACGATTAATCACTTCTTCCAAGGCTTTGCGAATATACTCGTTGCCGGCGATCACGGCACCAGTCTCGAACATGTCCTGCGTACCCTTCATGTCCGAGACGAAACCACCGGCTTCGCGGATCAGGAGAACGCCGGCTGCAATGTCCCAGATGTTGAGACCGGTTTCCCAGAAGCCGTCCAGGCGACCAGCCGCGACATAGGCGAGATCGAGGGCAGCAGCCCCCATGCGCCGCACGCCGGAAACCTCGCCCATGACATGGCGCAGTTCGACGAGGAACTTGCCGTGCTGGCCACGGCCGAGATGCGGCACGCCACAGCCGATGACGCAATCCGACAGCACCTTGCGGGCGCCGACGCGGATGCGGCGATCGTTGAGGAAGGCGCCGCCGCCCTTTTCGGTCGTGTAAAGCTCGTCCGTCGCCGGGTTGAAGATCACGCCGGCGACGATCTCGCCATTGCGCTCCAGCGCGATCGAGACGGCAAACTGCGGAATGCCGTGCAGGAAGTTGGTCGTGCCATCAAGCGGGTCGACGATCCAGCGATGCGCGCCATCGGTGCCCTTGATCTCTTCGCTTTCCTCACCGAGGAAACCATACGTCGGACGCGCCTTCAAAAGTTCTTCCCGCACGATCTTTTCGGCACGGAAATCAGCCTGCGAAACGAAGTCGCCCGGGCCCTTGACGGAGACCTGCAGGTTCTGCACTTCGCCGAAGTCGCGCGCCAGCGACTTGCCCGCCTTGATGGCGGACTGGACCATGACGTTGAGAAGAGCTGAACGGGCCATCCGGTGGTATTCCTTGAAATTCGGTGGTCGCCGGAAAGGGCGACAAGAGCGGCGCTTGCGCGCGGCAGCGGTTGCGCGGTTCAAGACCACAAAAATTGCCGGATTTCAAGGGGCAACCCGCCATCCGGCCATGCACGAGGCTCACATCAGCCCCGCAGCCCCATGGACCGCCCAAGGGACCGCCCAGTGGACCACCAAGCCGGCACACACGGCAAGCAGCGAACCGACAGCCACTTTGGCGGCGAAGCTCCGGCTGCCCGTGCCCGCAGCATAGAGCGCCTTCGCCGCAATGTTGGCGACCACCGCAAGGCCGACTGCCTCGACCGCGACGTCCGGGCTCAGCCGATCCGCCATCCCGGCAATCGTCACCGTGGCAGCATCGACATCGGCAAAGGCCGAAAGCACCGAGACGAGATAAAGCCCGCCATCGCCGAAGGCCTGGCTTGCCGCACGCGCCAGAAAAGCGACAGCGGTAATCAGCAGTGCCATGCGGATGACAGAACCGATTTCGAACGGATTGGCCGGCAGGTCTCCCGCGCCGGCGGGCTCACGCCAGCGGACGAAAAACAACGACGCAGTGACCATGACCAGCGCTGCGGCCACAAGCCCCGGCAACACCGACCATCCCAGCGAGGGCGAAAGCGCAAGCATCAGAAACACGGTGCGCACCAGCGAAACGGCACCGGCAACCAGCGCCCCGGCGGCAAGACCGGCTGACGAGCCTGCATCCACACTTTGCCGCGCAAGCGCAAGCGTCGTGCCTGTTGAGGAGACGAGTCCGCCGACGGCACCGGCCACGAGTTCGCCCTGCCCCTGGCCAAGCATGCGGACCGCCACATAGCCGACAAACGAGATCGACGCGAGCGCGATGACCAGCACCACCAGATTGCGCGGCGATACCCCACCGAAGGGCCCCAGAGGCTCTGAGGGGATCAGCGGCAGAAGCACGAATGTCATGGCCAGAAGAATGACCGCCGAGCGCAATTCCAGCCATGTCAGTTTCCGGATCGCGCCGTGCAGGAACTCTCGGCTCGCCAGAACCGCAACCATTGCCGCACCGCCGGCGGACGCCAGGACCATGTCACCGATAACCGAGAGCGTTCCAAGACCGAAAGTTGCGACAGCCGCGATCACCGTGGTTGCACTGAAGGATTTTTGCGCCTGCGCTTCCATCAGGCCGAAGCGCAGGATGATTGCGGTGATGCAGATCAGAAAGCCGGTAACGACAAGCCCCGAAAATGCCGTTTCCTTTACGGCCAACTCGATCAGTCCGGCGAGACCACCGGTCATGCCGATCAACGTAAAGGTCCGGATCCCGGCGGTACGCGCGCCCTCAGGCTCATCACGCTCGCGCCAGTGGCGCTCCACACCCACGGCAGCACCAATGGCGATCGCAAGGCCCAGCCGCTGGAAAAGATCGAAGATGTCCATGCCACCGCTCCCCCAACCCGGCGTCTTCGAAAAGCGATGACGTCAACTCCGACGGAAACGATTGGCCCCGTCGATCGCCTGCTTCTGCTGCTCTTCGTTCAGACCCAGATAGAAATCCTCCAGCGTCGGGTCCGTGAGACCGGCGCGGCGCGACAGCACATACCACTTCGCCGCCTCGACGGGATCAGGGCGTGTGCCAAGGGCATTGATATAGAGATGCGACAATCGGTTCTGCGCCACCACATTACCGCGCTTGGCCGCAATACTGAGCCAGCGGAAGCCGGCATCATAGTCGCGCGGGCCATTGATGCCATTGACCAGCCAGATGCCGATATCAAGCTGGGCCGTATCGAACCCGGCCTTGGCCGCCCGCTCAAGCCACTCGCGTGCCCTGGCCTTCTTCTCTTCCGGCACATCCTTCAGGGCCGCATAGACCTGGGCCAGCGCATATTGCGCGTCCGCAATGCCCTGCTCGGACGCCTTTTCATAATAGGGCATCGCCATGGTCAGACCGCGCACGCCGGGATTGTCCGAGACCAGGATCTGCGCCCAGTTGAACTGGGCCGAACCGTTGCCGGCATCGGCCGCCTGGCGCATATACTCGTCGGCCTTCGCCTTGTCGCGCGGGACGAATTTGCCCTCCATCAGCAACAGGGCGTACTTGAACATCGCCGACGGCTCGCCGCCTTGTGCTGCCTGGCCATACCAGAAGCTTGCGCCTTTCAGGTCGCGCTTGACTCCAAGTCCGCGCGACATGATTTCGGCCAGCAATGTCTGCGCCGCGGGGTCGCCAAGCTGTGCACGCGGCAGCGCCTTGTCGACAGCCGTCAGAAACAGGCCGCGCTGGAAGGCGCCATAAGCCTCGTCCGGTTCGCCGGAAAATTCCTTTTCCTTCGGCGGATCCGGCAGCGGCGTACCCATGCGCAGATAGATGTTGATCCCCTGCAGCTCCTCTTCACGGCCACCCTTGCTGGCCTTGCCCTGATCGCGCCCGGATTTGCTTTCCGGTTGCTTGGCATCGCGATCGGCGCGGTCCAGCGTCGTCGCATCACCTTCGCTGGTGCTTGGCCGCTGGCCACGATCAATCGTTCCGGCGTCCTCGGGCTCGGCAGGCCTGATCGCCGGCGCATCGCCAATCTCCAGGCCATCCTCTGTTTCCTGCGCATAAGCAGCCGGCGCCGTCGCGAGCGCGAGCCCTGTGAAAGCGGCAAGAATCAGACGGTGGATGGACATGGATTGGCGCATGAGGCGGTTCAATCTCCAAACCGTGGCGCTTTTTCGTCAAGTTCGGCATTCACCTGGGAAACAATCGTCGCAGCCGTCGCCGGGTCATCAAAAACCGCCTTGCCGAGTGCGACGAACTCGCAACCGCTCTCGGCCACGGCCAGCGCCGAAGAAGGATCGGTGCCGCCCATGACGATGCATGGAATGGAAATCATCGCCGACCACCATTCGCCAAGCGCGATATTCTTCGAATGCGCTTCCGGCTTGATGTCACCGTCGAGCTTGCCGAAGAAA
Organism: Rhizobium sp. CECT 9324; assembly: GCF_918741265.1. Lineage (NCBI taxonomy): Bacteria > Pseudomonadati > Pseudomonadota > Alphaproteobacteria > Hyphomicrobiales > Rhizobiaceae > Rhizobium > Rhizobium sp. CECT 9324. The sequence goes on from NZ_CAKKMZ010000001.1 coordinate 3,497,418, forward strand.
ATGTAGTCCGGCTGGGGCTCGCCCATTTCCAGTGCATGATGGCGGTCCATGGCATTGCCACCACCGACGATCATCTTCGGCGTATGGTTGGCAACAGCTTCCGCCAGCGCTGCGGCATTGCCGCTGATATGCAAGCCATCGGCCTTCACCCGGCCGGCAACGCGGCTGTTGTCGACGATCAGCGCCGCAGCCCCCGCCTCCTGGATCACCGGAACCAGAAGTTCGGCATGTTTCTGGAAGCTCGCATCGTCCAGTCCGTATTGTGGAATGATCACGGAGGCAACGTCGCCACCCCGCAATGCATCGCCGAGGATGCGCGCCTGTTCGGCGGCATCGGCAATCTCCGGAACGATCAGCACGAGGCGGCAGCGGTCTTCAATCTTGGTCATCGATGGTTCCGTTTCCGGGTGTTTCCGCAACCTGCGGAACACACCCTCGTTATATCTCAGCAAATCCGATAGACCGCTCTCCCCAAAGGATCAACCGGACAATGCGCACAGACCGGAACTTCTGCGCAGCCAATGCTCCCGGCCAGGGCTGAAGGCTGTGTGCTGCACGGCCCGGGAGAGATGAGCGGCTCTCAACCATTCGACACTTGGATGCAGGTCATGACGTATCCGTACGCAGAAACCAGATCCGTTGCATCCAGTCCAGACAGACCCGCATCAGACACCCGGAAAGCCCTGTTGCAGCGCACATTCGCGCTTGCCGCGCATACGCCTTTGACATAACGTTTCTCCATGACCAACGCGGACCCTTTCACCGCTATCGCAGACCCGAACAGGCGTCACATCCTGGAAGATCTGCGTCGATCACCGAAGACCGTGAACGATTTGGCAAAAACCCTGCCGATCAGTCGCCCAGCCGTTTCCCAGCACTTGAAGGCCCTTCTTGATTGCGGCCTCGTCGATGTGAAGGCGGAAGGCACTCGCCGCATCTACTGTGTCAACCGTCCGGGTTTCGACCGGATGAACCTTTGGCTCGATCAGTTCTGGTCCTGAGCCGCCTTTGCTCCCTTTAAAATACGGACAAAATAAAGGCCCCGAAGTCGATGTGAACTCCGGGGCCGAAAAACGGTGGCTGCTTCACTCAGTACATCGGGTTCGGATTATCCGAAGCCGGTGCAGCCACCTCACTCAATGTCGTGTGGAAGCCTTCAGACGTTCCATTTCATCCTTAAGACGCAGCTTAAGACGCTTCAATTCGGCGATATGTTCATCGTTGACGGAGGGGGATGCAAGAGCGGTATGGAGTCTTTCCTCCAAAGCACCGTGCTTCTTTTCCAGCGATTCAAGATGAGCCTGCATGGTCATTTGATGCGTCCTTCCTTATTGGCCTACTTCCAGCTCTCTCCACTGGAGTTTCAGGCTTTACGAACGTAATGTGACACGAAGAATGCGGTTTGTCGAAGGCAAAGAGCCCATTTCATTGCGGCAAAAACGCAGACAAGGATAACTTCCCGTTACCGGTATTTGGTGATAGGAGCTTGCGCGAATCTACCGTGCATCCTTAAGAAAGTGCACGAGGCGGCAATCGGGGAACAAACAATGGCCGATCAAGAGCAGGCGGACGTCAGGCTCGCACTGGCACGGCTTCGCCAGGAGCATGAGGACTACGACGTCGCCATCAATGCGATGATCTCGACCGGTTGCGATGCCCTGAGAATCCAGCGAATGAAAAAGAAGAAATTGTCCATCAAGGACAAGATCACCTCGATCGAGGATCAGATCATTCCGGACATCATCGCCTGACCGAAGAAGGAAACCCGATGACAGCTGAGTGCCCCCCCGTCGCCATCATCATGGGAAGCCAGTCCGACTGGGAGACGATGAAAAACGCCGCGGACACGCTGGATGCGCTCGGCGTCAATTATGAAGCCCGCATCGTGTCGGCCCACCGCACACCCGATCGCATGTATGCCTTTGCCAAGGGCGCACGCGACGAAGGCTTCAAGATCATCATCGCCGGTGCCGGTGGCGCCGCCCACCTGCCCGGAATGGTCGCTTCGCTGTCGCCCCTGCCTGTTTTCGGCGTGCCCGTGCAATCCAAGACCATGTCGGGCCTCGACAGCCTCTATTCGATCGTCCAGATGCCGGCCGGCATTCCGGTCGGCACGCTGGCCATCGGCCGCGCCGGCGCCGTCAACGCCGCGCTGCTTGCGGCCCGCGTCCTCGCCCTGCACGACGAAGACCTGAGCGAGCGGCTCGACGACTGGATCGAGCGCCAGGCCGGATCCGTCGCCGAATATCCGATGGACGAAACTCCATGACGAATCGCACGATCGGTATCATCGGCGGCGGCCAGCTCGGCCGCATGCTCGCCATGGCCGCAGCGCGGTTGAACTACCGCACCATCATCCTCGAGCCGCAGGCAGACAGCCCGGCGGCACAGGTAGCCAACGCCCAGATTACCGCCGCCTATGACGACCCGGAAGCTCTGGCCGAACTGGCAAAGCTCTGCGACGTCGTCACCTACGAATTCGAAAACGTGCCGGTGACAGCCGTCGAACGGCTCGCCGCCAGCGTTCCGGTCTACCCGCCGGCAAAGGCACTGGAAGTTGCCCAGGACCGCGTTACCGAAAAACGCTTCCTCAATGCCTCGGGCATCGAGACGGCACGTTTTCACGCCATCGACAGCCAGAGCGACCTCGAAGCGGCATTGGCCGATTTCGGCGGCGAAGGTGTGTTGAAGACCCGCCGCTTCGGCTATGACGGCAAAGGCCAGAAGGTTTACCGCAAGGGCGATACGGCAGAAGGCGGCTATGCGGCCCTCGGCTCCGTTCCGCTGATTCTCGAAAGTTTCGTGCCTTTCGTTCGCGAAGTGTCGATCATCGCCGCCCGTGGTGCCGATGGCGAGGTGCGGGCCTACGACCCGACCGAGAATGTCCACCGCAACGGCATCCTGCACACATCGACGCTTCCGGCCGCAATCCCGGCGCAAACGGCAAATGCCGCGCGTGAGGCGGCGACCAGGCTGCTCAACGGCCTCGATTATGTCGGCGTTGTCGGCATGGAGTTCTTCGTGCTCGCCGATGGCGGCCTGATCGCCAATGAGATCGCACCGCGCGTGCACAATTCCGGCCACTGGACAGAGGCTGCCTGCGTCGTCTCGCAGTTCGAGCAGCACATCCGTGCCGTGGCCGGCCTGCCGCTCGGTGATCCGTCGCGCCACTCCGACTGCGTGATGACGAATCTGATCGGTGGCGACATCGATTCCGTCCCCGCATGGCTCGCCCGCAGCAATGTCCTTGTGCACCTCTACGGAAAAACCGAAGCCCGCCCCGGTCGCAAGATGGGGCATGTGACGGAAATAATGTCGATTAAAGCCTGAATTTCCGGGAATATTCGCTGCTTCTAGCCCGCAAATTGGGCATTGAAGGTTGACATGACCGGGCTGGTCGCGGTAATTGCGGCCAACTCTTCAGGGATGCGCCCGGGCGGCGCTCTTTTGATTGTTTTTGGCAGCGGGCGAATAAACCATTCCCCGACAATTGTTGTGGACCAGGAAAATGAAGATCAAGAACTCGCTGAAAGCGCTTAAGGCCCGTCACCGCGACAACCGTCTGGTTCGCCGCAAGGGTCGTGTTTACATCATCAACAAGATGAACCCGCGCTTCAAGGCTCGTCAGGGCTGAGGTTTCGGCGCAGCCGGTTGGCGCGCCATGCCTGTGGGAATGCCTCGCCGTTTCGACGGCGTGTTGATGTCGTAAATTTGAGTTTGAAAGAAGGCGCAGAGGGATTATCGTCCCGGTATGCGCCTTCTTTCGTTGCGACTCACCTCGACCGCCCCGACGGTCTCCGCCCTGCTCCCCATGCTGCTCTTCGCAGGCATTGCGGTTGCACAGGTACCCGATCAACCGTTTCCGGGGACACCACCAAATCCATCGGAACAGGGACCATCCGGCCAGCCTTCGGTCGAGCAGGCGCCGGTCGAGCAGGTTCCAGTCAAGGCAGCAGAAAAGCCACGCGATCTCGACGGCATGCTGGCCGCGCTCAAGCGTGAACGCAGCCCGCAGATCGCCCGGCAGCTGGCCAATTCCGTCATGGCCAGGTGGAATACGTCGCAAAGCCCGACCGCCGACCTGCTGCTCGAATGGGCAAAGAAGGCAACCGATGAAAAGCGGACAGCCGCCGCCCTTGATTTTCTCGACCAGGCGATCGCCTTGAACCCGGAGTTTGTCGGCGCCTGGAACCAGCGTGCGACGCTTCACTACACCATGGGCAATTACAAGAAATCCGTCTCGGACATCAACAAGGTGCTGGAACTCGAACCGCGCCACTTCGGGGCACTCGCAGGCCTTGCCGCCATCCTCTCCGAGCGTGGCAGCCAGGAGGCCGCACTGAAGGCCTGGGAACGTTATGTGGAGATTTATCCGGCCGACCGCGAGGCGCAGGAATTTGTCATCACGATTTCCGAAGAGCTCGCCGGAACCCGGACCTGATGCCTTGCCATCGGCAGGGCTTGACTACAGACGCCAGCGCCCGATCTTTCTGAGACCTGCCCCGCCATTTGGAAAGCTGCCATCTCCTTGCCAATTCCCCTCAGACCGGGCCTGATCGTGCTGGCCATCGTCATCTTTCTGGCCGCACTGCTTCTTGTTCTGGCCGCCGCGACCTATGTCCGCGCCAGGATGATCGAAGCGGCCTACCCGAACACCGGCACGCTGACAGATGTCGGCGGCTACCGCCTCAACGCGCTGCATGTGCCCGCAGGCCCGAATGCCGATTTGCCACCGATCGTCTTCATCCACGGCGCAAGCGGCAACCTGCGCGACCAGGCCGGCGCCTTCCTGGCGCCGCTGCAGGGGCGGGCCGAGATGCTGTTCGTCGATCGACCCGGCCATGGCTATTCCGAACGTGGCGGCCCGGAAAACGACTTTCCCGACGGGCAGGCGCGCGCCATTGCCAGGCTGATGGAATTGAAGGGCATCGACCGGGCGATCATCGTCGGCCATTCCTTCGGCGGCGCGATCACCGCAAGCTTCGGCGTGCTGTTTCCCGACAAGACCGCAGGCCTGCTGTTCCTCGCCGCGGCAACCCATCCCTGGCCCGGTGGCGTCGACTGGTACTACCATCTCGCCTCGACGCCGATCATCGGTCCAATCTTTTGCCACACTCTGGCGCTGCATGCCGGCATGGCCAGGCTCGACGCGGCAACCAGCCATGTCTTTGCGCCGAACGCGCGCTCGCAAACCTATGCAAATGACACCGGTCCTGCGCTGGTGCTGAGGCCGTCCACCTTCCGCGCCAATGCCACGGATGTCGCCAACCTGCTCGGCTACGTGACGCGCTTTGCGCCGCACTACAGCGAGATCCACAAGCCAACTGTGGTCATCACCGGCGACAGCGACGAGATCGTGCTGGAGGAGATCCATTCGCGCGGCCTCGCCCGCGACATAAAGGGATCGGAACTTGTCTGGATCAAAGGTCTCGGCCACAAGCCGGACTATATCGCGACCGATCTGGCAATTGCAGCAATCGAGACGCTCGCCGGCCGACCGCAAGACCTGCAGGCCATGGCACGTGCCCTGGAGCCGACGCTTGCTGCCAACAGCATAGACCAAGGCGCCGTCCAGCGTTGACATTGGTCGCTTGCCCCCAAAGCGAATACGGCACAAAACCTCAGCCGAAGCATCTCGGAAACGGCAACAAAAAAGCCGCCCGAAGGCGGCTTTTCCAGGTCTTGGCAATGGGATGCGATCAGATGCCCGACTGGCCGTCAGCGCCGATATAGGCGATGCGCAGCATGTTGGTCGCGCCCGGCGTGCCGAGCGGAACGCCAGCCGAGATGATGATGCGGTCAGCCGGCTTACCGAAGCCTTCCTCGACCACGATCCGGCAGGCGCCGTTGACCATGTCGTCGAGATCGGTCGGCTCCTTGGCCACGACGCAATGCAGGCCCCAGACCACCGACAGGCGGCGTGCGGTCTGGATGACCGGCGACAGCGCGATGATCGGCACTTCCGGGCGCTCGCGCGAGGCGCGCAGGCCGGTATTGCCCGACGATGTGTAACAGACGATCGCCTGCAGCTTCAGCGTCTCGGCGATCTGGCGGGCGGCCAGCGAAATCGCATCGGCGCCGGTTGCTTCCGGCTGGGCACGCTGGGCGTAGATGATGCCCGGATAATGCGGTTCGCGCTCGATGGTCGCCGCAATCGACGCCATGGTGGCCACAGCCTCGACGGGATACTGACCGGAGGCCGATTCGGCCGACAGCATGATGGCATCGGCGCCTTCGAACACGGCGGTCGCGACGTCAGAGACTTCGGCGCGGGTCGGAACCGGCGCGGTGATCATCGATTCGAGCATCTGCGTGGCAACGACCACCGGCTTGCCTTCGCGGCGGCAGGCGCGGATCAGCTGCTTCTGGATGCCGGGAACACGTTCCAGCGGCATTTCCACGCCAAGGTCGCCACGGGCCACCATCAGGGCGTCGGAGAGCTCGATGATTTCGTCGATGCGCTCGATTGCCTGCGGCTTTTCGATCTTCGACATCAGGCCGACGCGGCCCTTGGCGATCTTGCGCACTTCGGCCAGGTCTTCCGGACGCTGGATGAACGACAGCGCAACCCAGTCGACGTCATTGGTCGCCAGAACGGCATCCAGGTCGGCCCGGTCCTTGTCGGTCAAAACGCCGGTTGCCAGAATGGTATCGGGCAGGCTGACGCCCTTGCGGTCGGAAATCTTCGTACCCGACACGACTTCGGTGACGATGGTCTTGCCGTCGCACTTCACCGCCTTCAGATGCAGCTTGCCGTCGTCGATCAGCAGGCGGTCGCCGACATTGACCGATTCCATGATTTCCGGATGCGGCAGGTAGACGCGGGTGGCGTCGCCAGGAGCTTCGTTGCTGTCAAGCGTGAAGGTCTGACCCGGCTTCAACTCAACCGTGGTCTCGGCGAATTTGCCAACACGAAGCTTGGGCCCTTGAAGGTCGGCCAGAATGCCGATCGGACGGCCGCAGGCGGCTTCGACACTGCGAATGCGCTGGATCAGCGTCCGCAGCATCTCATGGCTCGAATGGCTCATGTTGATACGGAAAAGATCGGCACCGGCTTCATGAAGTTTCCGGATCATCGCCTCGTCGGAAGAGGCTGGCCCGAGCGTTGCAAGGATCTTTACTTTGCGGTTGCGCTTCATCAGTTCTGGCTTTCTTGCGTGCCCGACGTATCGGAGAGCTGGACCATCCAGCTGCCCTGCCGGCCGGTGTCATATTCCTTGAATCCCATTTGCTGATAGCCCCGCGCGAAGCAGTCGTTCACGCCGACGATCTTGAACTCGTTCTCGGCAACACACATGTTGATGTCGCCAGCCCAACGTCCGCCACGGGCGGCATCTTCAGCATAGAGATAATAGTAGCGCGACTGCAGTTCGCCTTCGATCAGCGTGGCGCATGTACCAGCCGGCACTTGCCACCAGCCCTCGGTGATCCAGCCCTCCTCGGCTCGATATCCGACGGAGACGCCGACCAAATTCTGCGTCCCGTTGCAGACCCTGAATTCGGCGTGCGCTGCACTGGCTGCCATGAATGGCGCGAGCAAGGCTCCAACGAGAAGAAGGGGCTTTAAAAATCGCGCGGCAGCGCGGTCGCAAGTCTGTCGATGTTGCTTCTGCACGATTGCCGCCGGAACTCCATAAATGCGCATTGGATGCCTTCTTGCGATGATGACCCAAGAATGTCAACGCAACTCTAATCGATTATAATTCCCACTCGGGTCAGGGGTGGAACCATCATGTCCGATCTTGGCACAAACGTGACCGAGGTGAAAGCTTGCGCTCCCTATTCCCCCATGCGATCAAGCCCCTCTACCATGAGATGGCTTCGAACTGATGAACGAATTCCTGCCTTTTGAGATTGTAGACGGCCGATATGACAGCGGCTTGATCCTGCTTGCCGATCACGCGACCAACCACATTCCGCCGGGTTATCACCGCCTGGGCCTGCCGGATTCGGCTTTCGAGCGCCATATTGCTTTTGACATCGGCATCGAGGCGCTGACCAGGGAGCTCGCCGGCCGCCTGGGCGTGCCGGCCGTGATGTCGCGTTTTTCCCGCCTGCTGATCGATCCGAATCGCGGCGAGGACGACCCGACGATCATCATGCGTATCTCGGACGGCGCGATCATCCCCGGCAATCATCCGATTTCAACCGACGAATGGCAGCGCCGCATCGAGACGTTTCACCGGCCATACCACCATGCTGTCGGCGATACGATCGCCAAGGCCGCGGAAATCTCCGGCAGGGCACCGCTCGTCCTGTCGCTGCATTCCTACACGCCAGCATGGAAAGGCGTTCCACGTCCCTGGCACGCCGCAGTCTTGTGGGACACGGACCATCGCGCGGTGCGCCCGCTGATCGATCTGCTGGGCGAACCGGGCGACATCCTCGTCGGCGACAACGAGCCCTATGATGGCGCGCTGAAGGGTGACACAATGTATCGTCACTGCATGATCAAGGGCATCCCGCATGCCCTGTTGGAGGTCCGTCAGGATCTGATTGGCCATGAAGCCGGCGTGACGGCCTGGGCCGATCGTCTGCAACCGGTCTTTGCCCGGATGAATGCCGACCCTGCCCTTCATCGCTACGAAGTGCACGCTTCGCGCACCGGCCCCTACCCTGAGGGTTTCGAATTCCCCACTTCCGATCTGAATTCAAAGGAGTTTGTGTCATGACCCTGCCGAACGACCAGCAGCAGATCGAGTTCGAGGCCGCAGCCTTCCGCCGCCTGGTCTCTCATTTGCGCGAGCGCTCCGATGTGCAGAACATCGATCTGATGAACCTTGCCGGCTTCTGCCGCAACTGTCTGTCCAACTGGTATCTCGATGCCGCAAAGGCCGCAGGTCATGACCTGACCAGGGACGAGTCCCGCGAGATCGTCTATGGCATGCCCTATGACGAGTGGAAGGCGCAGCATCAGCAGGAAGCCGATGACAAGAAGAAAGCCGCCTTCGAGCAGAACCGGCCGAAGGAGTGATCGCCTCCGCGTCTTTGGGACTTGACGCGGGGCTTCGTTCACGGCAGTTCATCGCCACCGATAAATTCCCCTACGAAGGAGATTGCCCATGTCTGATGCTGCCCACGGCGTCGCCCGCGACCAGCTCCGCGCCTTTGTTGAGCGCATCGAGCGTCTCGAAGAAGAAAAGAAGACCATCGCCGACGACATCAAGGACGTCTATGGCGAAGCCAAGTCCATGGGCTTCGACACGAAGATCCTCAAGAAGGTCATCGCCCTTCGCAAGAAGGACGACCAGGAGCGCATGGAAGAGGACCTGATCCTCGACACCTACCTGCACGCGCTCGGCATGATCGAAAATCCGCCGGAAGCCGAATAAGCGCTTTCAGCCGATATCAGGTTCAGCCAATACCGGGAACCCGCCCTCGTGGCGGGTTTTTTGTTGCTGGGTTCAGCCGGCGCCCGAGATAGGCAACACGGCTCATCCGGCACACAAACGAAAAACCCGCCAGATGGCGGGTTTTGTCTGTTTGGATCTGTGTTTTGTTTAAGATTTGGGCTGGCCGAAACGGTTCGGGTCGACAGAGGTCGCTCCCTGCTTGAAACCAACCGGAATGGCAGACCCCGGAGCACTGAGCGAACGGGCGACAATGCGCGGTGCTTTGACCGGCTTGCTGACCGTGGCAAAGGTATCCTTGCTCAGCGCCCACTGCGTGATCATGCTTTTGGTCAGCTTGGCGCCGCCGGTCATGGTGGCCATGCGCGCCTGCTCGGCTTCAAGCTCACTCGGACGGCCACCCTTTGTCGGCAGACCTGCCTCGACCCCATCAGCCTGGCCGACCGGCGTATCGAACATATCGCCAAACTGCGTCTCGGGCTCGGCTGCCTCTTCCTGATCGATCGAGGCGACCTCGATATAACGGGCCGGCTGTTGCGGCTGCGCTGCAGGCGCGTCTTCAACCTTGGCCACCACGGCCATATCCTTCGGATAGGCGGCCGGAATCGGCGCTGCAGCCATCTCGGGCTGGGCATTACCCTGCTCGAGCGCTTCGGCCGCCTCCGGCGACAGGATGGCCTGCTCGACTTCGTCGACCTCCGCTTCGATTTCCGAATCGGCATTCGCCAGCAAGGCCTCGGCAACGGACGGACGCACCGACGGGACTGGAACCGTCATACCGTCAGCCAGCACCGCCCCTTCTGTCATCGCCGGGTCGATCGATGCGGTCATGACATTCGCGGTCGCGCCCTGTTCGGCGTTGCCCGGCATGCCACGTGGTCCAAGCAAGGTCGGAATCGGAATCTTCACGGCCTGTAGATCGGCAAATTCGCTGGTCGGTGCCTCGGTTGGCACCGGTACGCCACTGGCGACCTGGCTGAGCGCATCCTCGGCCGCGTTGCGGGGCGGTTGGTAAAGGGCAACGGCAAGACTTGCATCGGCCTGCTTCAGCGATGGCCGCGCCTGCGGCACAGGCAGAGCTGCCAGCGACGGCTGCTCGACGCCCGGCAGGGCATTGGCGACCATGACCGGCTCGGATGCGATCACGACGGCCGGCGCCGGTTCCTCGCGCTGCGGCTGTCTCGCGACGGCGGGACGCTCGGCGGGCACGCTGACATCTTCTTCCTCGTCCTCGTCACCACCGCCAAACAGCATGGCAAGCAGGTTCTTCGACCGAGACGGGCTCTTTTCTTCTGCCATCAGGATCGGATTGCCGGAAGCCAGACGCTTCTTGTATTCGGCCATCGCCTGCTGGTAACCCGGCAACGGTTTGCCGTCTGAAGGGAGGTGAACGGTCTTGCCATCGGGGAAAAGCCGAACGAGATCCTGGCGGTTCATCCGCGGCCATGCGCGCACGCCGCCGACATCCAGGTGGACAAATGGCGAACCGGAATTGGGATAGTAGCCGACACCGCCAGCCTGAAGCTTCACGCCGTTTTCACGAATGGTCTTCAGCGGTACGCCCGGAATGTAAAAATCCATCGCGGTGCCGCGCATGTGCTGGCTTTCCTTCGCCACACCCTTCGAGCGCGAACGCAGCATCGAATTGGTCTGGGGCGAGCGGTAGCCGGAGACGGCCTTGATATAGCCCTTGCCGCCGGAGCGCTTGTAGACTTCCCACACGAGATCGAACAGGCGCGGATCCATCTTGGTCGGCTCGTTGCGACGCCAGTCGCGGAGAATGTAATTGAGTTGCTTTAGACCCTTGGGATCGTAGCGACCGTTGCGCTTGAAGGTGATCGAGGCTTTTTCGCCCGTATGAACGAACTCGATATTCAGCGTCCGGGTCTCGGCCGCGGCAGTTCTGGTCGTGCCGACAAGCGTAAATGCACTGATAAAAACCATCGCGAACAGCGGCAGCATGAGCCTCGTCGCGAAATGCGCGCAAGCAATCCGGGATAAGCGCCCGTTGTGCTTGAGAGGCGCGCTAATGTCCTGCGATGTATGCAATGCAATCCCCGTCCAAAGACTACGTCCCAGGCAAACTCAAATGAATGTCAAATGCGGTCATAGCATGGCAAATCTGCCACAGATCCGCAAGCAATCCATATATAGTGAACGCTTGCCTAACAAGTGCTTAGCTTGTGGTAGGCGATTAAGCTTACCCCAAAGTTAACACCGGTCAAACTGGGACTCAGGCAGCGTGCTTCTGCGGATCGTCGGGGTCGATGCCGTAGTCCTTGAGTTTGCGATAAAGCGTCGAGCGGCCGATCCCCAGCTTGCGGGCCACCTGGCTCATCTGCCCGCGGTAGAATTTCAACGCGAAACGGATCAATTCCTCTTCAATTTCAGCGAGTTTGCGAACATTGCCGGCTTCGTCGGTGCTGATGATGACATTGCCAAGACCGCCTGCGGCAGCCGCAGGCGCAGCGGGTGGCGTCACCGCCGCAAAACTGGCGGTGCGCTCGGCCAGTGCCGCTTGCACCCGCGCCATCGTGCTCGGCTCGTTCAAGCCCACTGGCACGTCGTGATTGTGTCCTGCGCTGCGGATCGTGGGAACCTGGGAGGCTATATGCGGAAAATCCGATTCGCCAAGGACACTGCTTTCGGCCAGCACGACGGCACGGAAGATCGCGTTCTCGAGCTGACGCGTATTGCCCGGCCAGTCGAAGGCCGTCAGCAGGGCAATTGCCGATGAATCGATCTGCAAGGTCTTGACCAGCCGCTGCTCCAGCGAGAACCGCTCGACGAAGGCCCGCACCAGATGCGGAATGTCTTCCTTGCGTCGGCGCAGCGCGGCAATCGTGATCGGGAAGACATTCAGGCGGTAATAGAGATCCTCGCGGAAACGGCCAGCCTTCACCTCCTCGATCAGATCCTTGTTGGTCGAGAGAATCAGCCGCACATTGACCTTGCGCGACTTGCGCGAGGCGCCGCCATCGAGTTCGCCCGACTGCACCAGTTCCAGCAACCTGATCTGCGCCTGCGCCGACAACTCGCTGATTTCCTCGATGAAAAGCGATCCGCCATCCGCATCGGAAATCTTGCCCGGCACGACATCGCCATCCACGGGCACACCGCGCTCGGCGCCGAACAGCGCTTCCTCGATCTGGCTGGCCGCGGCCGCATTGCAATTCACCGAGACAAACGGCTTTGACGAACGATCGCTCGCGGCATGGATGGCGCGTGCGATCAGTTCCTTGCCGACACCCGCCTCGCCTTCGAGCATGACCGGAATGGCAGATTGCGCTGCCCGACGGCCCAGCTCGACCACCCGCGACATCGCCGAGCTGACCGATACCACATCGGAAAAGCTGACTGCGCCGCTGCGGGCCCTGCGTGGTGCCTTGCCCTGCAGGCTGCTGTGATGGATTTTCAAGGCGGCCTGCACCGCCCCCATCAGGCGCTCGGGCGCAAAGGGCTTGACCAGAAAATCGAAGGCCCCCCCGCGAACGGCTGCAAGCGCCGTATCCGTCGCTCCATCCGCAGTCAGAACGATCGCCGGTATGGTTGGGTTGATCTCCGAAAGCGTGGACAGAAGCGCGGCCGGCAGGCCATTGGCGGATGAGGCATCGACCAGCACGACATTGATCACATCCCGATTACGCCGCAGGATTTCAATCCCCGCATGCTGCGTCTCGGCCATGTGGGCAATATGCCCTTGCGCCTCGATGGCGAACTTCAATGTCCGACGCTGCGTCGGATCCTCATCGATAACTAGGATATGTGCGGTCAACTGTGGCTCCCCGGATCCATGCTGGCGCGTTCGCGCTCCTGGGTCGTTTCAAGCGGGGAGCCTGCCAGAAAGGACTGAACATGTTCTTTGAAGAAATGCTCGCATTTTAACTGTCTCTAACCTGAATTGGCACAATCCACAGGCGCAGAACCTGTCAGTGCACACCCATTAGCGCCGTGCCGCGTCGTGCTCAGGTGCTTGCCGTCCGGCCAATCACTGACTACATCTCCCACGCGACCGACAGAGAAAGGACACCGCCATGATGATCGACCAACGCCCCGCCATGAGCCCGTCAACCGCGGCCTCTGCAGCGCAGACCTCGGCCCTTGGCGACCTGCCGGTCTGGAAATTGGAAGACCTCTATCCGTCGCAGACCTCGCCGGAGTTTCTCGACGCCGTCGAGAAGGCCGCACGCGACGCGCTTGCCTTCGAAGCCAAATGGAAAGGCAAGCTGGCTGCGGCAATCGAGACGGTGGGACCCGAAAGCGTTGCTGTCGCGCTGCAGGAGTTGGACGCACTGGAAGACCTGATCGGCCGCATCGGCTCCTATGCTGGCCTCACCTACTATTCCGACATGATCAACCCTGAAAACGGCAAGTTCTTCGGCGACATCCAGGCCAAGCTCACGGATCTTTCCGCCCGCTTGCTGTTTTTCCCGCTCGAACTCAACCGCCTGGATGACGACGCTGTCGACGCCGCCGTCGGCCGCGATCCGGCGCTCGCCCATTTCAAGCCGTGGATCGTCGACCTGCGCAAGGACAAGCCGTTCCAGCTCGACGACCGGATCGAACAGCTATTTCTCGAAAAATCCCAGACAGGCGCTGCCGCTTTCAACCGTCTCTTCGACGAGACTTTGGCCTCCCTGCGCTTCAAGGTCGGCGAAGAGGAACAACCGCTGGAGGCGACCCTGACCATGCTGCAGGATGCCGACCCGGCGCGGCGTGCCAAGGCTGCGGAAGCCCTGTCGAAGACATTCCGGGACAATATCCGCGTCTTCGTCCTGGTCACCAACACGCTGGCCAAGGACAAGGAAATCTCCGACCGCTGGCGCGGTTTCGACGACATCGCCGATAGTCGCCATCTCGCCAACCGCGTCGAGCGCGAAGTCGTCGATGCGCTGGCGGCCGCGGTTCAGGAAGCCTATCCGCGCCTGTCCCATCGCTACTACAAGATGAAGGCCAAGTGGCTCGGCATGGAGCAGATGAATTTCTGGGACCGCAACGCACCGCTGCCGGACAGCTCCGACCGTCTCATCCCCTGGGACGAAGCAAAAGACATGGTCCTGTCGGCCTATGGCGGCTTTGCGCCAGAAATGGCCGAGATCGCCGGCCGCTTCTTCGACGGCGGCTGGATCGATGCGCCGGCACGCCCCGGCAAGGCACCGGGCGCCTTTGCCCATCCGACCGTGCCATCGGCGCACCCTTATGTCCTCCTGAACTATCTCGGCAAGCCGCGTGACGTCATGACGCTCGCCCATGAACTGGGCCACGGCGTGCATCAGGTGCTGGCCGGCGAACAGGGTGCGATGATGTCGCAGACCCCACTGACACTGGCCGAAACCGCCTCCGTCTTCGGCGAAATGCTGACCTTCCGTGCCCTGCTCGACAAGACGACCGACAAACGTGAGCGCAAGGCCATGCTCGCCCAGAAGGTCGAGGACATGATCAATACGGTCGTGCGTCAGATCGCCTTTTACCAGTTCGAGCGCAAGATCCATGCGGCCCGCAAGGAAGGCGAACTGACGGCTGAAAAGATCGGCGAACTCTGGCTCTCGGTTCAGGAAGAGAGCCTTGGGCCGGCGATCAAGATCTCGGAAGGCTACGAGACCTGGTGGGCCTATATCCCCCACTTCATCCACTCGCCCTTCTACGTCTACGCCTATGCCTTCGGCGACTGCCTGGTGAACTCGCTCTATGCCGTCTACCAGAATGCCGAGGACGGCTTCCAGCAGAAGTATTTTGCGCTTCTGAAGGCCGGCGGCACCAAGCACCATTCGGAGCTTCTGGCGCCTTTTGGCCTCGACGCCACCGACCCGTCGTTCTGGGCCAAGGGTCTGTCGATGATAGAGGGGCTTATCGACGAATTGGAAGCGCTTGATAACGCTTCCTGAGCAGGAGACGCCAACGCCCGATGGGTGAGCATGCCCCCTATGCCCTTTTCCGCGACGATCCGCGCGGCGAGAGCCTCGTTTTTGCTGAACCGCGCGACCTGATCGTCGCGCGGACGGCAGACGAGGTGCTGCCAGCACTTGCCCGCCTGGAAGAGGCGCGACAATCGGGCAAATGGCTGGCGGGGTTCCTCTCCTACGAAGCAGGCTTCGTCTTTGAGGATAAGCTCAGGGCCTTCATCGAGGACAATCGCGCAACCCCGCTGATCGCTTTTGGGGTATTCGACGCGCCTCAACCGGCCGACCACCCCCTGGCATCCGCGCCACATGCCATCCCCAATGCGCCGCTGCTGAGCGAACTGCGCGCCGCCTGGGATCTGCCGACCTATGCCGACCGCTTTGAGCGGCTGCACCAGCACCTGCGCAAGGGAGACTGCTATCAGGCCAACCTGACCATGCCGATCACGGCCACCTGGTCAGGCGATCCCCGCGCCGCCTTCTGGTCGCTGATTGCCCGCCAGCCCGTTCACTATGGCGCGTTGATCGATTTCGGTGACCCCATCATCCTCTCACGCTCGCCCGAACTGTTCTTTTCCGTCGATGCGGACCGTTTTCTCGAGACGCGTCCGATGAAAGGCACGGCTGCGCGCGGCGCAACGCCGCAGGAGGATGCGGCGATAGTCGAGGCTATGCTCGCTGACGAAAAGACCCAGGCCGAAAACCGCATGATCGTCGACCTGCTGCGCAATGATGTTTCCGTCATTTCCGAGGTCGGCACGCTGAGCGTTCCCAAACTGTTTGCCATCGAAACCTATCCGACCGTGCATCAGATGGTCAGCCATGTCCGGGCAAAGCTCCGCCCGGAGATCGGCCTGCCGGAGATTTTGGCGGCACTTTTCCCCTGCGGCTCGATCACCGGCGCACCGAAAATGTGGGCCATGCGTATCCTGCACGAACTGGAGGCAGGACCACGCGATGCCTATTGCGGCGCGATCGGCTATTGCGATCCGGCCGGCCCGATGCGTTTTTCCGTTGCGATCCGCACGCTGACCCTTTTCAATGATAAAAGAGCCGTCTTCAATGTCGGCGGCGGCATCGTCTTCGATTCGAAGGCGGAAGCCGAATATGACGAATGTCTTTTGAAGGCGCGCTTTGCCGTGGGGAACGAATGGATTTCTCGCTGATTGAAACCATGCGCTGGCAGCCGGGCGAAGGTTTTCTTCGCATCGACCAGCATTTGCGCCGCCTCACTCGCTCCGCCGACGCGCTGGGCTTTCGCGCGCCGCAGAACCCGCTTGCCATGCTCAAAAGCGAAGTCGCGGCCGACCATGCGCTGCGCGTGCGGCTGGTGATGTCCTTCCGCGGCAAGATGGAAGTGACGACCACGCCCTACGAGGCGGAACCCGAGGAAAAGGTCTGGAAACTCAGGATCGCCAAGACCCGGCTGAATTCCGAGGATGCCCTTTTCCGCCACAAGACCTCGCGCCGCGATCCTTACGAGGCGGCGCGGGCCGAATTCACCCGTGAAGAGGCCGACGAAGTCCTGCTGCTCAACGAGCGCGGCGAGGTCTGCGAGGGCACGATCACCAATCTCTTCGCCGAGGCGGCCGACGGCAACCTGCTGACGCCGCCGCTCGCCAGCGGTCTGCTACCCGGCGTGCTGCGCGCCGAACTGATCCGCGAACGCCGCGCGAAAAGCGAGGTTCTTAAGCCGGAAGACCTGAAATATCGCAAGCTGTTCGTCGGCAATTCGCTGCGCGGCCTGATCCCGGCCGAACTGGTCGAAGACTAGGAAAACTGATGTTCATTCTCTCCCTCACCTATGTCAAACCGCAGGAAGACGCCGATCGGCTGATGGCGCCGCACATGGCCTGGGTCAATGCCGGCTATGACAGCGGCATGTTCCTCGCCTCCGGCCGCAAGGTACCCAGAACCGGCGGCGTCATACTGGCCAGGGGGGATCGGCTGGACATCGAGGCATATGCGGCAACCGATCCGTTCGCGATCGAAGGTGTGGCGGAATACGCAATCAGCGAAGTGGCGATCACGCGGACCGCTGCGGGGCTCGAGAGTTTGCGGGACTGACGACGAGTTGTCCGGTTACGGCTCAGGATGTCCGCTGCGCGAAATCTCCTGCCTCCCGTCAAAAATCTCAAGAATTTCCACACCCGCGTCGTCCAGCTTGTAGTAGATGATGTAGGGGCTACCCCGCACCACGAGACGACGTACCTGCTCGCGTTTCGTCCTGACTCCCATTTCGGGATGGTTGGCCAACAAGTCAGCAATATCGACGATTTGCCGCGCCACGGCGCTGGCCGCTGCCGGATTGAACCGGGCGATGTAGTGACGAATGTGGGCCAGATCGAGCAACGCCGTCGTCGCCCAGGTGAGTTTGATCATCTGCGCCGAACGATATCAGGCTCGGGCGGAGGCAACTCATTGTCGGTGCCCCAGCTCAAAAGCCATGCTTTCATGGCCTGGTGCGAGATCACACCGCTGTCTGCAGCGGCCAGCATACCTTGCTCAACCGCAGCCAGTTCCATGTCCTGCCGATCAAGATATTCTGCGATCGCCTCCTCGACGAGCTCGCTCTCATCTCGACGGCTCGCGCGTGCCGATGACGAAAGCCTGGACATGACTTTCTCCGAAACATCAACCTTGACCAGGTTAGCTGACATAAGCATGGCGTCCTTCATTTATAGGATCGTGGCAGATGTCCGAGGCAGGTGAGAACAACCGCATATCCGCTTCCTGTCGACAGCATTCCTTAACCCGCAATGTATCGTCGAAAATGTAGGTGGAATGATCGTCATCGAAACAGCAATCGATATCAGTATTGATCTCCATCCCCCGCCAAACGGCGATCAGCACAAGCAAGCCCGCCACGGCAAGAAAGCAACGTCTACTCCACTGCTCATCCGGCCGGACCAACGAAGCTCCCACTTGCAACGAGGCTAGCAAATCGGCACGCTGCGCGCAAATCAAGCCGGCGCACCTCATCATGTCCACCTTCACCCACACGCCCTATGCCGGGCCAACGCGTCCCTTCACCATCGGCCTCTCGTCGCTCGATCCGGACCGCTGGATCCAGCCTGACGGAATGCTGCGGCCCTATCTCGACGAGAAGCGTCAGCTCGCGACCGCGAAACGCGACGACGTATTTCGCGCAACCGCGGACAGCCTGCCAGCGCAGCGCGAATGCCTGCGCCTGATTGTCGATCACCTGGAAACCCGGCACCCGCATCTCTGTCGCCGCGACGGCAGTGCCATCACCCTCGCCGGCCATACCATCGACCTCGATGACGAGGCGGTTCCACCCCTCATGCGCGCCGGCTTTCTCATCCAGGACGATCTGGTCATCATGAAGCGGCGCGAGGCCGGCTGGTTCATCGCCGCAGCGCATCTGTGTTTTCCCTCCTCCTGGTCGCTCGCCGAGAAATTCGACCGCCCGATGGAGGAGATCCATGCGCATGTGCCGGGCTTTCAGGGCGGCACCCGCAACGCGGCCCTGATCAACCGCATCTTCGACAATCTCCTGCCCGGCCAGCCGGCCGAGCGCTTCAACTGGTCGATCAACTGGCGGCAAAAGTTGCATCATCCCGAAACCGGTCGCAATGACGCGGCCGCTCCCGATGAGGCCGTGATCCGCGTTGAGCGCCAGACGCTGACCAGACTGCCTGAGACGGGCGATATCGTCTTCACCATCCGCATCTATCTGGATCCGGTCGCGGCCTTCGAAAACCACCCTGAAGGACCGCGTCTGGCAATGGCGCTTGCCGATCAGCTCGATGCCTTGACACCCCAACAGGCAGCCTACAAAGGCGTCGATATCCAGCGCACGCGTCTCGTTGAGTGCCTGCGCAATCGGCATTTTGCGAAAAATTCCGCCTGATCGCGGCTGCGGTCCGCGACATACTCTTTATTGTGTCAGTATTTTGTGATCTAGAGCCGCCAATATCGGCCCTGCCGATGCGCATTCGGCAACGACCCAATTGTGCACGCGGCACGACGCTGCGCCCTGCAAGGAGACAAAAATGAGTGAGACATCCTATCCGGTTTACGGCGAGATCACCGGCCCGATCGTCATGATCGGTTTTGGTTCGATCGGCCGTGGCACGCTGCCGCTGATCGAGCGCCACTTCAAGTTCGACAAGAGCCGGATGGTCGTCATCGACCCGCGCAACGACGATGCAGAGCTTCTGGCCAAGCACGGCGTCAAGCACATCCAGGCGCATGTCACCAAGGAAAACTACAAGGAACTGCTCAAGCCGCTTCTGAAGGCCGGCAAGGGCCAGGGCTTCTGCGTCAACCTCTCGGTCGACACCGGTTCGCTCGACCTGATGAAGATGTGCCGCAAGCTCGACGTTCTCTACATCGACACGGTCGTTGAGCCCTGGCTCGGCTTCTATTTCGACAAGAACATGAAGAATTCGGAGCGCACCAACTACGCGCTGCGCGAAACCGTTCGTGCCGAGATCAAGAAAAACCCGGGCGGCACCACCGCCGTTTCCACCTGCGGCGCAAACCCCGGCATGGTTTCCTGGTTCGTCAAGCAGGCTCTGGTCAACGTCGCCAACGAACTCGGCGTCAAGTTCGAAGAGCCGACGCAGGACGATCGCGAAGGCTGGGCCAAGCTGATGAAGAAAGTCGGCGTCAAGGGCATCCACATTGCCGAACGCGACACCCAGCGCGCCAAGAACCCGAAGCCGATGAACGTCTTCTGGAACACCTGGTCGGTCGAAGGCTTCATCTCGGAAGGCCTGCAGCCGGCAGAACTCGGCTGGGGCACTCACGAAAACTGGATGCCGAAGAACGCCAAGAAGCACAAGAAGGGCTGCAAGGCCGCGATCTACCTCGAGCAACCGGGCGCCAACACCCGCGTTCGTACCTGGTGCCCGACACCTGGCCCGCAGTATGGCTTCCTCGTCACCCACAACGAATCGATCTCGATCGCCGACTACTTCACCGTCGAGAAGGATGGCGAAGTCGCCTATCGTCCGACCTGCCACTACGCCTACCATCCGGCCAATGACGCCGTGCTGTCGCTGCACGAAATGTTCGGCAACGGTGGCAAGCAGCAGCCGGTTCTCCACGTTCTCGACGAGAACGAACTGGTTGACGGTGTCGACGAACTCGGCGTGCTGCTCTATGGCCACGACAAGAACGCCTACTGGTACGGTTCGCGCCTGTCGCTGGAAGAAACCCGCCGCATCGCGCCTTACCAGAACGCCACCGGCCTGCAGGTAACCTCTGCCGTTCTCGCCGGCATGGTCTGGGCACTCGAGAACCCGAAGGCCGGCATCGTCGAAGCCGACGAGATCGACTACAAGCGCTGCCTGGAAGTGCAGATGCCGTATCTCGGCCCGGTCGAAGGCCACTACACCGACTGGACCCCGCTCGAAGGCCGCCCGGGCCTGTTCCCGGAAGACCTCGACGAAAAGGATCCGTGGCAGTTCCGGAACATTCTGGTTCGTTGAGCCGTTAGGCATCAAGCTTGAAGCCCGTCGCCCTTGCGGCGGGCTTTTTGCTTTCATAGAGACAGGAACATCGGGAAATCGCATCCAGACGGGATAAACCGGACCAGACAGGATCCCGGTCTTGCTTTGGACAAGGCTTCACGGCATGGTTTTTAAAATTTTAGACAAGTGGACGGCGATTTCACGCCGCCAAGACGGTGGGAGACCAGAATGCAACTCAAGTCCCTGGTAGCAATCGCGGCCTGTGCAATGGCGCTTTCGTCTTGCTACTCCAGCAGCCCTCGCCCGCTCCCGACCGTAAGGCAAGGGCCGACCGTGGAAGGCGCTTGGGCTGATCCGAATGGCATCGTCTCCACCTTCCAGGGCGGCACGTTTACAACCCGCACCACCGACACCAATCAGGTTCTCGCCTCTGGCACCTATACCTTACAATCCGACCGCCTGGTGGAAATCAACATGACCTCGCTGGTGCGCAACACCCAGCAGAAGGTCAATTGTGCCCTGGTCACGCCGACTCAGCTCAACTGCACCTCAGACAGCGGCGCACAGTTCTCGCTCGCTCGCCGCGCCTGAGCCGAAGCCGAAGCCGTCGGTCACAGATTTCGGCGTCACACAAACGGCGCTTCCAGTGCGATATAGAGCGGTTGCCATTGGCAGCCGCTTTTTTATTTCAACATTTCATAACATGACCGCAAAGGGTGGTTTTTACTTGCGGTTGCCACGACTTGATGAAAACATTCGACCATCCAGGGCGGCGGAAGCAGACGCGAGAACGGTCAGCGCCCATGATCAAGATGTAAAAACTGGAGAGAAACGATGTTCAGACACCTGCGGTTCGGCCTATTGAGCGCTTCCGTGCTTGCACTATCTGCCGGCGGCGCGTTTGCCGATTTCGAGCTAAACATCCTGCACATCAATGATCTTCACTCTCGCATCGAAGCGATCAACAAGTCCGATTCGACCTGCTCCGCGGAAGAAGCCGGCAAGAACGAGTGCTTCGGCGGCATCGCCCGCGTCAAGACCGCCATCGACACCCGCCGTGCCGAGCTCGACGGCAAGAACGTGCTGACGCTCGACGCCGGCGACCAGTTCCAGGGCTCGCTGTTCTATACGACCTACAAGAGCGCTCCGATCGCCGAATTCATGAACGGCATCGGTTTCGACGCCATGGCGATCGGCAATCACGAATTCGATGACGGCCCGGAAGAACTGGCCAAATTCATCGACGCCCTGAAATTCCCGATGATCTCCGGCAACACGCTGGCCGGCCTCGACACGCCGATTGCCGACAAGTTCAAGCCCTACATCATCAAGGAATTCGGCGCCGACAAGGTCGCGGTGGTTTCCGTTCTCGCAACCGACACCGACGAAACCTCATCACCGGGCGACAGCGTGCTGTTTGCCGACGAGATCACCTATCTCAAGGAAGCGGTGAAGGAGATCGAGGCCGCCGGCGTCAACAAGATCGTCCTGCTGTCGCATGTTGGCTACATCAAGGACCAACAGATCGCAGCCGCGGTGGATGGCATCGACGTGATCGTCGGCGGTCACAGCCATACGTTGCTCTCCTCGACGGACGAGAAGGCCGCCGGCCCCTATCCGACGCTGGTCAAGAACCCGTCGGGCAAGGATGTTCCTATCGTCACCGCCTATGCCTATTCGAAGTATGTCGGTGACCTCGCCGTCACCTTCGACGACGCCGGCGTCGTCAAGGCATCGTCCGGCGCACCCAAGCTGCTCGATGCCTCGGTTACCCCCGATGCAGGCTTTACCGCCAAGGTGACGGAACTCGGCGGCCCGATCGAAGAATTGAAGCTGAAGGAAATCGGCTCGACCGCCGACGCCATCGACGGCTCCCGCGATGTGTGCCGCACCGCCGAATGCACCATGGGCAATCTGGTTGCCGACGCAATGGTCGACCGTCTCAAGGATCAGGGCATCACCATCGCCATCCAGAATGGCGGCGGCTTGCGCGCGTCGATCGATGCCGGCACGGTCACCATGGGCGAAGTGCTGACGGTCCTGCCCTTCCAGAACTCGCTGGCGTCTTTCCAGCTCAAGGGCTCCGACATAATTACAGCCCTCGAAAACGGTCTCAGCCAGATCGAAGAGGTCGCCGGTCGTTTCCCGCAGGTCTCCGGCCTGAAATATTCCTTCGACAAGTCGAAGCCGGCCGGCAGTCGCGTTGTCTCGGTCGAGGTGAAGGAAGGCGATGCCTTCGTCGCGCTTGATCCGAACAAGGTCTATGGCGTCGCCACAAACAATTACATGCGGGCCGGCGGTGACGGCTTCAAGATCTTCGCCACAGCCGGCCAGAACGCCTATGATTTCGGCCCAGGACTGGAAAGCGTCGTCGCCGACTACATCGCCAAGAACAGCCCCTACAAGCCTTACACTGATGGCCGCATCACCGAGGTCGCTTCGGCGGTCGCCGTGCCGGCAGAAACGGCGCCTGCGACAGAAGCAGCGCCCGCCGCACCAGTCGAGACGGCCGCAACCACACCTGCGGCAACAACTGTTGAGACGGCAACCAAGGCTGTAGCCACCGCATACAAGGTCGTTGCGGGTGACAGCCTGTGGAAGATTGCCGAGGCAACTTATGGCAATGGTATGCTCTGGACCAAGATCGCCGAAACCAATGGACTGAAGAACCCCGACCTGATTGCAGTCGGCAAGGAACTTGAATTGCCGGTCAACTAAGACCGTTTGACGCATGACAACAAGCCGGTCCGGGCTTTCCCGGGCCGGCTTTTGCTTTTATCAGATGATCTTCGAGACGACTTCCGACGTATTGGCTTGCAGCCAAACCATCAGGATCACACAATGACCGCACTGCCCGCCCATTGGCCTTCCGACCATCCGCCCGTCAACTTCGGCAAGGTCGGCGTTCTCCTCGTCAATCTCGGCACGCCGGACGGCACCGACTACGAATCCATGCGGCGATATCTGGCGGAATTCCTCACCGACAAGCGGGTGATCGAATGGTCGCGTCTGTTCTGGTATCCGATCCTCTACGGCATCGTGCTCAACAAGCGACCACAGAAGGTAGGCGAGGCTTACAAGTCGATCTGGAACAACGATCTCGACGAAAGCTATCTGCGCACCTATACGCGCAGCCAGGCGGAAAAACTGGCCGAGGCCCTCAAGGATATCCCGCATGTGCATGTCGACTGGGCCATGCGTTATGGCCAGCCGGCGATCCAGAAGAAGATGCAGGAGATGCAGAAGGCCGGCTGCGAGAGGATCCTCGTCTATCCGCTCTATCCGCAATATGCCGCCGCCACCACGGCAACCGTCAATGACGAGGCGTTCAAGGCGCTATTGAAGATGCGTTGGCAGCCGGCGCTGCGCACCGTGCCGCAATATGCCGATGACCCAGTCTATATCGATGCCCTGGCAAACTCGATCGAGGCGCATCTGGCGACGCTCGACTGGGAACCGGAAGTCGTTTTGACCTCCTACCACGGTATCCCGATGTCCTACTTCAAGAAGGGCGATCCCTACCACTGCCAGTGTTACAAGACGACGCGCCTGCTGCGCGACCGACTTGGCTGGTCGAAGGAAAAGCTGATGGTCACCTTCCAGTCGCGTTTCGGGCCGGAGGAATGGCTGCAGCCCTATACCGACAAGACCGTGGAAAAGCTGGCCAAGGATGGCATCAAGCGCATCGCCGTGCTCAATCCGGGCTTCGTGTCCGATTGTCTGGAGACGCTGGAAGAGATCGCCGTTGAGGCCGGAGAGGATTTTCTCCACAATGGCGGCGAGAAGTTCGCCCATATCCCCTGCCTGAACGACAGCGCCGACGGCATGCGCGTCATCGAAAACGTCGTGCGTCGCGAATTGCAGGGCTGGATCTGAGATCCAAGGCATGACCGGACTGAAGAAGGGCCGCAGCGATGCGGCCCTTTCTGTTTGCAGCCACACAGAAACATTCAACCATACGGTTGACAATAAACATCGCCTCGCTCATATTCAACCGTATGGTTGAGCAATATACACACGATATGAACTTGGTCTTTCACGCGCTCGGCGATGCGACGCGGCGGCAGATGCTGCACGACCTCGCCAATGGCGAGCGCACGGTCAGCGATCTGGCCCAGCCTTACGAAATGTCGCTTGCGGCGGCATCCAAGCACATCAAGGTTCTCGAAAGCGCCGGGCTGATCCGCCGGGAAATTCGTGGCCGCACCCATCTGTGCCGCTTGGATCCCGGCCCACTGGCCACGGCGCATGAGTGGCTAAACTTCTACCAACGCTTCTGGACCAGTCGCCTCGATACACTCGAACGGCTGCTCCGGCGGGACGACGACAGGCAGACATCCACCGGCCCTGAAAAACAACACAGGCCTGAAAACCAGGATAGGCCCGATAACCAAGAGAGGAATGACACATGACCGAAACAGCAACTCTCGACGCCTATGGCGTTGTCACCGAACCCGCCACGCTGAAGATCGAACGGCTTTTGCCTGGCCCTGTCGAGCGGGTCTGGGACTACCTGACCAAAAGCGATTTGCGCCGACAATGGCTGGCGGCCGGCGAGATGGACCTGCAAGTTGATGCGCCGTTCGAACTAACATGGCGCAATGACGAATTGACCGATCCGCCCGGCGTCAGGCCCGAAGGCTTTTCCGAGCAGCACAGCATGCAGAGCCGCATTACCGAACTCGACCCGCTGCACAAACTCACCTTCACCTGGGGCGACTGCGGCAGTGTCACGATGACCCTGCAACCCAAAGGTCAGGACGTGCTTCTGACGCTGGTGCACCACCGCATCTCCGACCGCAAGAACATGCTGATGGTCGGCGCCGGCTGGCACATGCATCTGGATATCCTGGCGGCTCGGATCAACGGCCGGAAACCCCAACCCTTCTGGGATGGCTGGCTGCGCCTGCGCGACGAATACGACCAGCGGATCGGGGTCTGAGCCGTTCTCCATCGCGCCGGATGGCGAACGGAGGCAGACGCAATTCAGGATGCAAAGCCATCATCTGCGGCGGCGGTCCGGTCGTCGGGAAAAGAAGGGTCGCCGAGGCGGCCCTTTTTGTCGCTACAAGAAAGAAATCGCTCATGCAACCCGCAAGCGCATCATTGCTGGGCGAGTGCCATATTTTTATGCAACCAATCCATGCCCGCGATCGGAAAAGGTCTAATATATCAGAGATTTGATCCATCTCCTGACCAGTTATCCAACACAACAAAAGCACTTAAAGGTTGACTGACACCATTTGTAAAACTTGAGCAACTTCCATCTAAATCATTGTATTCAATTCAGATTTTGTATCTATGATTTCTTATATTAACTGACATTTAAATATTGATGCCTAAATTTCAGCCCAACAAAGGAGACGATTATGGCATTTTCCAGATCCGCGTTGGCCGCTGCAGCCCTGATGTTGTCGGCCGCTTCAACAGTCGCCGAACCGGCCAAGCCAGATGTTCAAAAGATGATCACGCCAGCCGTGATCGAAGAGATGCGCCAGTGGATCGACACCGAGATTGTGCGTGTCTCCGTTGGCGCGCAAAATGCCGCCAAGAGCGATCTGGCCCAGGAAAAGATTGATGAGCTCGACAAGATGTGGCGCGCCGAACAGGAAGCCGCCGACAAGCCGCTGATCGCTGCCACATTGTCCAACCCCCTGTCTGTCTATCTTGCCCGCATGCAGGGTCGGTCGCTTGGCCTCTATGCAGAAATCTTCATCATGGACCAGAATGGCCTCAATGTCGGCCAGAGCTCGGTCACCAGCGATTTCTGGCAGGGTGACGAAGACAAGTTCCAGAAGACCTACGATGTTGCCGATGATGCGCTCTTCATCGACGAGCCGGAATGGGATGACGAAGCCAAGATCTGGCGCAACCAGGTCAGCTTCACGCTGACGGATGAGGCCAAGGCCAAGATCGGTGCGGTGACTGTCGAGATCAATCTGACCGAACTGCAACGCCGCCAATCGCCGGCCACCTAGTCAGCCATATGTTGAACGCTTGAGGCCAGTCACAGCCCGACCCCGCTGAACGGCCGCATCATTTTTCACAGGAACGAACCCATGCTGAAGAATATCTCCGTGAGCGCGAAAGGTTTTGCTGCCTTTGGCATTTTGGCCGTGATCGCGATCGGCGCCTCCGGCGTCATTTACACCCGCTCCACCACGGCGACCGTGCTTGTCGAACACAATCAGGAACTCGAGCAGCTGCAAGGCGCGGCATCGACTTTCTATGACGACGTCACGGAAGCAAATCTTGCCCTGAAGAACTTCCTGCTGACGGGCAACCGTGATTTTATCGCAGAATATGCAGACGTCACGAAACGCCTGGACGCCGAAAAGCTTGAACTCGAAAAGCTCTTCGGAACGCATTCTGCAGCCGATCTGCCCGCCATCACCGAAGCACTTGGTGTCCTGAATGAATGGCGAACGACCGTCGTCGACAGGCAGGTCGGCCTGATGCGCGATCCGATGACCGTCGAACTTGCCCGCGCCCTGGAACTGACCGGTTCCGGGACCAAGCTGCTGGGCGAATTCTCGAGCAGGTTCAACAAGGCGACGGCCTCCGTTCAGCAGCAAATCAACGTTGCCTCGGCGGACCAGAAGACGGCGCTCGGCGCCGTAGAATGGATCAGCCTGTTTGCAGCCATTACCGTCGCGCTGGTTGCCGGCCTGATGAGCCTGCTGAACTTCCAGCTGGTATCCCGACCGCTCGGCAAACTCGCCGACGCGACCTCGCGTCTGGCCAATGGCGAGCTGAATGTCGCCATCGAAAAAGGTGGCAAGGACGAAATCGGCAAGATGGCCGAGGCCATGCAAGTCTTCCGTGAGGCAGCGATTGCCAACAACCGCCTGCAGGTCGAGGCCGAACAGAACCGTAAACAGGCCGAACTGGATCGTGTCGCCGCCCAGGAGCGCGCCGAAGCAGATGCAGCCGAACGTCTGCGTATCGCAACGTCGGGTCTGGCCCACGGCCTGAAGCGCCTTGCAAACGGCGAACTCTCGTTCCAGCTGAATGAAGCCTTCGCACCGGACTTCGAAGCCTTGCGTCATGACTTCAACCAGTCGGTCCGCCAGCTGAACACCACCCTTGGCGGCATTGCCAACAGCGTTGCCACGATCGAAACCGGCACCCGCGAAATTGCATCGGGCACCGATCATCTGTCCAAGCGCACCGAACAGCAGGCAGCAGCGCTTGAGCAGACAGCTGCAGCCGTCGAGGAAATCACCGCCAATGTGGTGAACTCCACCAAGCGCACGGAAGAAGCCCGCGGCGTCGCGACTCAGGCCAATTCTTCGGCGACAGAATCCTCCAAGGTCGTCGCCCATGCCGAAGAGGCCATGCGCAAGATCGAGCAGAGTTCGCAGCAGATCTCCAACATCATTGGCGTCATCGACGAAATCGCTTTCCAGACCAATCTGCTGGCGCTCAACGCCGGTGTCGAGGCGGCCCGTGCCGGCGAGGCCGGCAAGGGCTTTGCCGTGGTTGCCCAGGAAGTCCGCGAACTGGCCCAGCGTTCGGCCAATGCAGCAAAGGAAATCAAGGCACTGATCCACAATTCCACGACGGAAGTGTCGAGTGGTGTCGATCTGGTCCGCAAGACCGGTGAAGCCCTGCGTACCATCGGCGGATACATTTCCGAGATGAACACCCACATGGATGCCATCGCGATCTCTGCCAAGGAACAGTCGACCGGACTGTCGGAAGTCAACCATGCAGTCAACTCGATGGACCAGACGACCCAGCAGAATGCGGCCATGGTCGAGGAATCCAACGCCGCCTCCGGCGCTCTTGCCGGCGAAGCGGCTAAGCTGCGCGAACTGATCTCGCAGTTTGCCATCGAGGCGACAGCCTCGGCGCAGTCGACAGGCCTCCGCGAAACCGCTCGCGCCATGGCGCAGCCGACCCGCAGTCTGGCTTCGCGCCCCGTACAGCACCAGCCGGCCCGCACCAGCGCCCCCATGCCCCGCAGCCATGGCAACGCAGCCATCGCCCAGGACAATTGGGAGGAATTCTGAGCCGCGCCATCTGGCAAAGACTATCGCATGACAAGGGCGGCGTGATGCAGATCACGCCGCCCTTGGCTTTTATCGCTGATGCGACCCTCCAAAGCTTGTCCGGTGTTCGGCAGCACTTGCAATCAGCAAGTGCTTTCACGATGTTAGGACAACAGCACAAGCGGCTCCGCGCCGCCTGAGGAGGAAACAATGCTCAATCTTGCCGGTCCGGATATCGTCGTCATTGCCGTGGCGGTGCTGGTCATCCTTGTGCTTTTCGCCGGGATCAAGACCGTGCCGCAGGGCTATCGCTATACGATTGAGCGTTTCGGACGTTATACCCGTACGCTTGAGCCAGGCCTCAACCTGATCATCCCCTTCTTTGATCGCATCGGCGCAAAGATGAATGTCATGGAACAGGTGCTCGATGTGCCGACCCAGGAAGTGATCACCAGGGACAACGCCTCGGTTTCTGCCGATGCCGTCGCCTTTTATCAGGTCCTGAATGCCGCCGAGGCTGCCTACCAGGTCGCCAACCTCGAAAACGCCATCCTCAACCTGACCATGACCAATATCCGCTCGGTCATGGGCTCGATGGACCTCGACGAACTGCTGTCCAACCGCGAAGTGATCAACGACCGCCTGCTGCGTGTCGTTGACGATGCCGTACGTCCCTGGGGCATTAAGGTCACCCGTGTCGAGATCAAGGACATCCAGCCTCCGGCCGACCTCGTCGACGCCATGGGCCGGCAGATGAAGGCGGAGCGCGAAAAGCGCGCCCAGGTGCTGGAAGCCGAAGGTTTCCGCAATGCCCAGATCCTGCGCGCCGAAGGCGCCAAGCAGTCTGCCATCCTCGAGGCGGAAGGCCAGCGGGAGGCAGCCTACCGCGAGGCCGAAGCCCGCGAACGTCTGGCCGAAGCAGAAGCCAAGGCAACACGCATGGTGTCGGAAGCGATCGCAGCCGGCGACATCAATGCGATAAACTATTTCGTTGCTCAGAAATACACCGAGGCCATGACCGCGATCGGCACCGCTTCAAACTCCAAGATCGTCCTGATGCCGATGGAGGCCTCGGCCCTGATCGGCTCACTCGGTGGCATTGGTGCTATCGCGAGGGAAGTCTTCGGCGAACAGCCGCGCGCCGCCGTTCCGCAGGTACCCGCGCGCGCTCCTCAACCGGCGCGCCCCACGCCGCCCGTCAATCCTTTTGCCCCACCAAGCGGGACCTGAGCCATGCTGAGCCGCATCACAGCCGAACTTGGTCCCTGGAGCTGGTGGGTGCTCGGCATGATCCTGCTGACCGCCGAACTTTTCCTGCCCGGCGTTTTTCTCGTCTGGATTGGCCTTGCGGCAATCTTCACCGGAATCCTGTCATTGCTGCTCTGGGATATGGGCTTCTGGAGCTGGCAGTTGCAGTTGCTGGTCTTTGCCGCAGCCGCGATTGCCGCCACTCTGGGTGGCCGCCGGCTCTTTGCCCGCAAGGATGCACAATCCGACGAGCCTTTGCTCAACCAGCGCGGCGCAAGTCTTGTCGGCCGCACCGCCGTTCTGATCGAGCCGATCGCCGAAGGCCGCGGCCGCATCCGTCTGGATGATACATTCTGGGTGGTTCAGGGCCCCAATCTGCCGGCCGGTGCACGCGTCGTCGTCGTCAGCAGCAACGGCCGCGATCTGACCGTTGGGGAGGCTTGATCCACGACTGAAATGCAACGGCTTATTTTCGCCTTGAAAAACCACCCAGCCATGCGATCATTCAACAATGACCATCGAACTTGAAATCATGCTGGAGTTGAAAGCCCGCATTCAGGCGATTGCGGCACGGTCCAATCGATCCGAATCTGAAGTGATTGCGGATGCCCTCGAATATGGTCACTCGCTCGACTGGCAAGAACAGTTTATTGACAAGGTTGCCGCAGGTCTGGCAGCTGCGGAACGAGGTGATTTCGCCAGCCCGGCCGACCTCCAGCGTATCCTGAACAAATATCGCCCGTCCTGATGCGGGTGTCCTGGACATCCCCCGCGCTCCAAGAGCTTGAAGGCATCCTGGATTTCATCGCGCAAAGAGACCCTGCCGCGGCTCACAGGCTCGTCACTGAAATTGTCGGGGTACGGAGCGTCTGCTGTCGGAAAATCCGATGCTGGGGCGGCAGGGACGAGTTGCCGAAACACGCGAACTCGTCACACCGGGAACGCCCTATATCGTGGTTTACCGCGTCACTGTCCGTGTCGAAGTCTTGGCAATCGTTCACGCTGCCCGTGCATGGCCAAAGAATGTCCCTTAGCGATTCTTCCTCACATGAAAAAATGCAGCCTTGCCGGAGTCGTCGTCAAGCCACCCCGATGCGCAGCAGATCGTGGAAATGGATGAGCCCGACCGGAAACTGGTCTTCATCCACGACAAGCAAAGCGCCGATGCCGTGTTTGTTGATCATTGCCGCCGCCGTGCTCGCCAGCGCAGCGCCGTCGATCACCTTGGGATTGCGGGTCATCACGTCATCGACATTGAGCACCGACAGGTCCCGCGCCAGATGACGCGCCATGTCACCTTCCGTAACGATACCACAGAGCTTTCCGGCTGCGTCGATCACGCCGACACAACCGAAGCGCTTGCTCGACAGGGTCTTGACCGCATCCGGCATGGAAGTCCCAAGCGCGACCAGCGGAACCCGGTCTCCGGTATGCATGATGTCGCGCACATGCGTGAGGCTCGCGCCGAGTTTGCCGCCCGGATGAAATGTCCGGAAATCGCTGGGTGAAAAGCCGCGTGCCTCTAGCAGCGCAATCGCCATGGCATCGCCCATGGCCAACTGCAAGACCGCCGACGAGGTCGGCGCCAGTCCATGCGGACAGGCTTCCTGGACCTTGGGCATCAGCAGAACCACATCGGCATTGCGCGCCAGGGTCGATTGCTCTCCCGCCGTCATGGCAATCAGCGGAATGGAAAAGCGCCGCGAAAAATTGACGATGCCCTGCAATTCGGCGGTCTCGCCACCCCAGGACATGGCAAGAATGGCGTCATCGGCGCCAATCATGCCGAGATCGCCATGATTGGCTTCGGCCGGATGGACAAAAAAGGCCGGCGTTCCGGTGGACGCCAAAGTCGCGGCGATCTTCGTGCCGATATGGCCGCTCTTGCCGACACCGGTGACGATGACGCGACCGGTGATATCGCCGATCACCTTCACCGCGTTGCAGAACGACTGCGCCAGCGGTCCGGCCAGGGCCTCCTCAAGCGCCAGAAGCCCGGCCCGTTCGGTCGAGACAACACGGATGGCCGACGCGATGGCGCCGGCTTCGACAAGATTGACAGCAAGTTTGATCATGGCAGTCCCCATACTGCGTTTGCCCGATCCTGTCCACCGAAGCGCCTGCGCGACAGCACGCGGCGGCTTCGAGGGGTCCCATGCCGGGAATGCTCCGCATCGAAACCAAACATTAACCACCTCGCTTTACGTTTGGGTAAGCATTTCAGAGCGCCAGGCGTAAATTCATGGGTATCGACAAAAACACGGGACTGCGCGGCGCCAGCCGCCTCGGCTTGCGCGCCGCAGCCGGCCTGCTGGCAACCCATGTCTTCGCCCTGCCCATGCCAGCCTTCGCCCAGCAGGCAACTGCCACCAAGCAATCCGGCGCAGCCGTCTCGACGACACAGCAGGCAGGAGCAACCCAGCCTGCCGGCGCCGATGATCTCTATGCGACCGGAGACGATACGCAGAACGCAGACGGCACCACCACCGGGACCGTCCCCGCCGAAGGCACCTTGCCCGCGACACCTTTGGCTGCACCATTGGCCGATCCCATGGCCGATGCAGATGGTGGCATTGCCCAGGATCCGGATTTCGGCCGGCAGAACCTGCGGGAAACCCGGCTTGACGACCCGACCACCGCCAGGATCCGGCGTGAAGACGACAAGACGCCCGGCATCCGGCTCGGCACCATGGTGTTGCGCCCGGCCATCAGCCAGAACATCGGCAGCGAAACATCCGACGACGGCGCAGGACGCGAGACCCGCATCTTCTCCGAGACCGGACTGAAGGGCACCCTGACATCCGACTGGTCCCGCCACCAGTTGACCATCGGCGGCGAAGGCTACTGGCAGAATACCATTTCCGGCGATACCGAAGACAAGCCGCGCGCCAACCTCAATGCAGACCTGCGCCTGGATCTGGCCGGCGACACGATCGCCAACATCACCGGTGCCTACAACTACAGCCGTGAAGATACCGACGATCCGAACGCCGTTGCCGGCGCGAGCGTTCAGTCCGCTGTCAATCAGTTTGACGGCGGCCTCTCGATCGAGCGCGATCTCGGCCTGCTGCGTGGCTCGATCGCCGGCGACGTCACACGCTGGCAGTATTCCGATGTCGAGTTGTCCGACGGCTCCACCCTGTCGCGAAGCGATCGGGACCGCATACGCTCGACCCTCAGCGCCCGCGTCGGTTACGAACTGTCCCCCGCCCTGACGCCGTTCGTCGAGGGAACGGTCGGCCGCATTTCCTATGACGACACCGCCGACGCCAATGGCTACGAGCGCTCGGCTGACGTCTATGCCGCCAAGGTCGGTGTAGCCGTTGATCTCGGCGAGAAGCTGCGGGGCGAATTGGGCGTCGGCCATGAGCGGCAACGCTACGACGACAGCCGCCTGGCGGAATTGTCGGCACTCACGGTCGATGGCAATCTCTACTGGTCGCCGCAGGAGGGCACCGATATCGACCTGGCGGTCGAGACCTATGTCGATCCGTCGACCACGGCCGGCATCAATGGCGCAAGGGTTAACCGGCTGACGGCCAAGCTGGAGCATGAACTGCGCAGCAATCTGATTGCGCGCCTGTCCTCGGGCCTGACCCTGACGAATTATGATGATTTGGGCGAGACCGGCAACAGCAAGTCTTACCTTGCGGGCGCGGGTATCACCTGGAGCATCAATCGCTACCTGGATGCGACGGCCGACCTGAACTACGAGCGCACCAGCTACAATTACGGCGGCGAAAGCACCGACCTCACCGCACTGGTCGGAGTGACCGCCAAGCGTTGAGCCTGGCGGCCAGAGAATCGGACGTTATTTCAACGCAGCCAGCAGAGCCTTGAGCTGCTCCTCGATCGCCGGACGGATGTCGGGACGCTCGATCGCAAACGATACGTTGGCGAGGATGAAACCGTCCTTGGCACCACAGTCGAATGTCTGGCCTTTGAAGTGATAACCGGCGAAGGACTGGTCCTTGGCAAGCTTCAGCATACCGTCGGTCAATTGGATCTCATTGCCGGCACCGCGTTCCTGCGTCGACAGGATGTTGAAGATCTCCGGCTGCAGGATATAGCGGCCGTTGATGAAAAAGTTCGAAGGCGCCGTGCCCTTGGCCGGCTTTTCGACCATTTCGGTGATCTTGAACCCACCCTCGAGCGCCTCGCCGACGCCGACGATGCCGTATTTATGCGCCTGATCCGGCGTGCATTCCTCGACCGCCACAATATTGCCGCCAGTCTTCTCGTAAAGTTCGACCATGCCCTTCAGGCAGGCCTTCTCGCCGCGCATGATCATGTCCGGCAAAAGCAGGGCAAAGGGCTCGTGGCCGACGATATCGCGGGCACACCAGACCGCATGACCGAGGCCAAGCGGCTCCTGCTGACGCGTGAAACTCGTCTGGCCCGCAGTCAACTGCATCGAATCGAGCAGCGAAAGCTCGGCGTTCTTGTTGCGCGACTTCAGGGTCTGCTCAAGTTCGAACTGGATGTCGAAATAGTCTTCGATGACAGCCTTGCCGCGCCCGGTGACGAAGACAAAATGCTCGATGCCCGCCTCGATCGCCTCGTCGACCACGTATTGAATGACCGGCTTGTCGACAACCGTCAGCATTTCCTTCGGCACAGCCTTGGTGGCGGGAAGGAAGCGAGTGCCAAGACCGGCGACGGGGAAAACTGCTTTGCGGAGCTTATTCGGTTGAACCACACATTCCTCCTGGAGGATCTAATCGATTATTGTCGTCATGGCACGGGGCACTCAGTAGTATACATTTGCATTGAGTTCGCAAAGATGATGCGAGAGCAAACCGCGCATGGTAAAGAGTTTGTTGACGCAATAGCATTAACCTAGGGTGAACAGCTTTTGTTCCAGCTGTCGAACGAACCGTAGATCGAACGGGGAGATGCCCATGACACGACACCATCCCAGCCTTCTCGGCGCAATTGCCTTGACCATAGCCACCAGCATGATGCCGGTGCAGGCCCAGGCAGACGCCGGATTCCAGAAGTGGATCAATGGCTTCTACGCCACCGCCGCAAAAAGCGGCATCACCGAACGCACCTATCGCCAGGCCTTTGCCGGCGTGACCGAGCCGGATCAATTTGTCTTGGAAAAGGCCGCCTATCAGCCAGAATTCAAGTCGCAAATCTGGGATTACCTGGACAGCCGGGTCAATCCCTATACCGTTAAGGTCGGTCAGGAAATGATCGCCAAGCACGGTCGCACGCTGGCGGCCCTGGAAAAGCATTTCGGCGTCGACAAGCATATCATCGTCGCCATCTGGTCGATGGAATCGAATTATGGCGCCGCCCTCGAGCGCCCGGACCGCCTGCACAACGTCCCGCGGTCACTGGCCACCCTTGCCTATGCGGACAAGAAGCGCGCCAAATATGCGCGTACGCAGCTCGTCGCGGCCCTGAAAATGCTGCAGAACGGCGACGTCTCCAACAAGAACCTGATGGGTTCGTGGGCAGGAGCGATGGGACACACCCAGTTCATCCCGTCCAGCTATCTGCTCTATGGCGTCGATGCCGATGGCAACGGCGAGAAGGATATCTGGCACTCGATCCCCGATGCATTGGCCACGGCCTCGAATCTTCTGGCCAAGAACAACTGGCAGAGCGGCAAGACCTGGGGTTACGAGGCGGTCGTGCCGAAAGGTGGCAGCGCTTATGCTGGCCAGACCAAGACGCTGGCCCAGTGGCAGGCGCTCGGTTTCGTCCGCCCAACCGGCAAGGGCTTCAAGAATGGCGCAGAACGCGCCGAACTGAAACTGCTCGGCGGCGGCAACGGCCCCGGCTTTCTGATGACCAAGAATTTCTTCGTCCTCAAGCGCTACAATGCCGCCGACAGCTATGCGCTCGGCGTCGGTCTGCTAGCCGATGAACTGGCCGGTTATGGCGGCATGAAGCAGAGTTGGCCGCGCCCGCAGGGCACGCTCGACATCAAGGAGAAGTTCGAACTCCAGACCCGCATGCAGGCGCTCGGTTATTACGACGGCAAGATCGATGGCAATTTCGGCTCCGGCTCGAAGGCGGCAATCTCCGCCATTCAGGGACGCCTCGGCATGTCGGTCGATGGCCAGCCATCGCGTCCGCTTCTGGACGCCTTGAGAAACTGATCCGGGGCGGACAGGCCCGCCCTTGGCTGGCTATAGACTTGCCCATTGACTTCGAAAGCCGCGCGATCCAAATACGGTTTTCGCGCGGCTTTTGGTCTGCAAATCAAGGCGATTGACATGGCATCGAGACGAAAGCGTCTTACCCTCAGTCATATCGGCGCGCTGGTCCTCTCGGCGCTGCTGATTGCGGCAACGCTGCTGTCCACGACTGCAGAAGCCCAGCAATACGAACGCCGCCGGAACCTGCTCGACATGCTTTTCGGGCCGCGTGAGCCGGAATATGTACCGCCGCGCGAGGTTCAGAAGCCAATTCGTGAAGTCCGGCCGCGCAAGAAGACCGCCGGCAGCGTCACCAAGATCAAGACGAAGAACCCGGCAACCGGCGCAGCAACCGCCGCCCCGCCGCCGACCAAGCTGGACAATGCAAAAACCGTCCTGGTCATCGGCGACTTCGTGGCCGGCGGCCTGGGGGACGGCCTGAAGAGTGCCTTCGAGGAAGCGCCTGGCGTCAAGGTCGAGACGCGATCCAATGGCTCGTCCGGCCTGGTGCGCGTCGACTACTACGACTGGATCGGCGAACTCCCGGCGCTGATCGAGACATTGAAGCCCAGCGTCGTCGTCGTCCAGATCGGTGCCAACGACCGCCAGCAGATCATCACGCCGGACGCCAAGATCGACTTCCGCACCGACGGGTGGTTCTCCGCTTACGAGCAGCGCGTCAATCGTCTGGCAGAAGTGGTGACGCGAACCAAGACGCCCTTGATCTGGGTCGGCCTGCCCGCCTTCAGACCGCAGAACATGACGGCCGACGCCCTGAGACTGAACACACTCTACCGCGCCTCCGTCGAGCGCCAGAAAGGCGAGTTCATCGATGTCTGGGATGGCTTTGTCGACCAGGACGGCCGCTTCATCATCACCGGCTCGGATATCAACGGCCAGCCCGTGCGCTTGCGCGGCACTGACGGCATAGGCTTCGCCGCCCCCGGCAAGCGCAAGCTCGCCTTCTATGTTGAGAAATCGGTGCGTCGTTATCTCGGTGACATGACCAGCCCGGATCTTGTACGGCTCGACGCCAGCAACCTACCGGAACTGGTCAATATGCCGCCATCCGAAATGACGAGCATCATCTCGACACAGCCGATGGACCTCTTCGATCCCGAACTGGACGGTGCGACCGAACTTCTTGGTGGCCAACCCCTGCCCGCTTCGACCACGATCACGGCCCGCCAGCAGCTGGTGCAGAACGGCCAATTGCCGAACCCACCGGTCGGGCGCGTCGACAATGTGCAGATATCGACACCGGCGGCAGCCCAGACCGGAACCCGCTGACACCCTGACCATCCGAAATCAGCCCAAAAAAAGGGCCGCCCGAAGGCGACCCTTTTCGTACAAGTATCCTGACCCCTTACCTTGGCAGAACGCTTGATCCCATCAGAGCCTCGTCGATGGCGCGGGCCGCCTGGCGGCCTTCGCGGATCGCCCAGACGACCAGCGACTGGCCGCGACGCACGTCGCCGGCGGCCCAGAGCTTGTCGACGGACGTCTTGTAGTCCTTGTCGTCGGCCACGACGTTGGTCGAGCCGCGACGGTCGGTGTTGAGTGTCAGCTGGCCGTTCATTTCCTTCAGCACGCTGTCGGTGAACGGACCACTGAAACCAATGGCGATGAAGCCGAGATCGGCCTTGATGATGAACTCGGTGCCGGGGATCGGCTTGCGCTTGTCATCGACCTGGCAGCACTTCACGCCGGTCAGCACGCCATCCTCGCCGATGAATTCCAGCGTTGCCACTTGGAATTCGCGCACTGCACCTTCGGCCTGGCTCGAGGATGTGCGCATCTTGGTCGCCCAGAACGGCCAGATCGCCAGCTTGTCTTCCGTCTGCGGCGGGCGCGGACGGATGTCGAGCTGGGTCACCTTGACGGCCCCCTGGCGGAAGGCCGTACCGACGCAGTCCGACGCCGTATCGCCACCGCCGACAACCACGACATGTTTGCCGCCGGCGAGGATCGGATCGGACGGCCAGCCGTTGCTGTCGATGTTTTCGCGGCCGACGCGGCGGTTCTGCTGCACTAGATACGGCATGGCATCATGCACGCCATGCAGTTCGACGCCGGGAATGCCGGCTTCGCGCGGCGTTTCCGAGCCACCACAATAAAGCACGGCGTCGTAGTCGGCACGCAGGGTCTCGACGGTGACATCGACCCCGACATTGACGCCGTAGTGGAAGGTGACGTTTTCACCCTTCATCTGCTCGACGCGGCGATCGATGAAGTTCTTCTCCATCTTGAAGTCCGGAATGCCGTAGCGCAGCAGGCCACCGGCCTTGGTCTCGCGCTCAAACACATGCACTTCGTGGCCGGCGCGGCCAAGCTGCTGGGCAGCCGCCAAACCAGAGGGACCGGATCCGATGATCGCAACCTTCTTGCCGGTATGGATCGTTGCGGGCTGCGGCACGATGAAGCCCAGCTCATAGGCCTTGTCGGCAATCGCCTGCTCGACCGTCTTGATCGCCACCGGCGCATCTTCGAGGTTGAGCGTGCAGGCTTCCTCGCACGGCGCCGGACAGACGCGACCGGTGAATTCCGGGAAGTTGTTGGTGGAATGGAGGTTGCGGATCGCCTCCTCCCACTTGTTGTTATAGACGAGATCGTTCCAGTCCGGGATCTGGTTGTGCACCGGGCAACCGGTCGGACCATGGCAATAGGGAATGCCGCAATCCATGCAGCGCGCCGCCTGCTTGGTAACCTCGGGGTCCGACATGGGAATCGTGAATTCGCGGAAATGGCGGATACGGTCGGAGGCCGGCTGATACTTGCCCACCTGCCGGTCGATTTCCATAAAGCCTGTAACCTTGCCCATGTCTAAATCCCTCAATCTCCGCCGCTATCGCAGCCAGTTCTCGATCTGCAATCCCGGAACCCGGGAAAACTCACTCTCATTGTTCGTCACCAGCACGGCGTCCAGCGCCAGCGCATGTGCCGCGATCCAAAGGTCATTTGGACCGACGTTCTGTCCTTGCCTCAACGCCAGCCGGACTTCGGCGTAACGCTGGTCCGTTGGTAGCTGGAGGGGCGCCACATAAAAGCGCCGCGTCACCGCAGACACCTTCCGCGACAGCTCCTCGGAGCCGTTCTTCTTCACGCCGTACCAGATCTCACCATGGGTGATGATGCTGATGAAGGCATTCTCCTCTCCAACCTCAACAAGGTGTTCGAGAACCTTCCCACGCGGATCCCTCACGATCGCCGAAACGACGTTGGTATCGAGCATGTACCGCATCAGATCTCGACCTCACGGAGCGGTGCCAGATCATCGTCATTCCCAACGAAGTCCTCTCCGCTCCAGGCTTCCGCCTGCTTGAGATACTCGATCAAGCCTGCGGTCACCGCCGTCCGCATGAGGATCGAGCCATCCGGTTGGCGCACCATGACGGCGCGATCACCTTCAAGATCGAACTCTTTCGGGATGCGAACAGCCCGGCTTCGACCATTCTTGAAGATGGCGACTGCAACTTCGCCACCTTCACCAGTGTCCTTCACATGCTCGTTCATGTCGGGCTCCGTCCTTGCGATATGCCATGAGCATATCACAGAATTTAACCTGCAGAAGTTATTCCGCAGCCACGCCCATGCGCATGCGTTCCATTTCCTCCAGCGCACGGCGGTATTCTACCGGCATGACCTTGCGGAACTTCGGGCGATACTCGGCCCAGCTGTCGAGAATCTGCTTGGCGCGGTTGGAGCCCGTGTAATGCAGATGGTTCGAGATCAGCTGGTAAAGGCGTTCCTCGTCATGACGGGTCATGTCGCCCGACACGTCGACGAGGCCCTTGTGCATCAAGTCGCCACCGTGATGGTGCAGCTTCTCCAGCATGTCGTCCTCTTCCGGAACCGGCTCGAGTTCGACCATCGCCATGTTGCAACGCTTGGCAAAATCACCGGTTTCGTCGAGTACATAGGCCACGCCACCCGACATGCCGGCTGCGAAGTTGCGGCCGGTCTGGCCGAGCACGACGACGACGCCGCCGGTCATGTATTCGCAGCCATGGTCGCCCACGCCCTCGACCACCGCGACCGAGCCCGAGTTGCGCACAGCGAACCGTTCGCCGGCCACGCCGCGGAAATAGCACTCGCCGGCAATCGCGCCGTAGAGAACCGTGTTGCCGACGATGATGGAATCTTCGGCGACGATCCGGGTGTTTTCCGGCGGGCGCACGATGATGCGGCCACCCGAAAGTCCCTTGCCGACATAATCATTGCCGTCGCCGACGAGATCGAATGTGATGCCGCGCGCGAGAAACGCACCGAACGACTGGCCCGCCGTGCCGGTCAGCGTGACGTGGATCGTGTCATCCTTCAGGCCCTTGTGGCCATGACGCTTGGCAAGTTCACCCGAGAGCATGGCGCCGGCCGAACGGTCGACATTCTTGATATCGACTTCCAGAACCACCGGCTGCTTGCTTTCAAGAGCCGGCATAGCCTTCTCGATCAGCCTGCGATCGAGCACGTCGTCGATCGGGTGTTTCTGGCGCTCGGTCCACAGCGTGGCGGCCTTCGGCGCATCGACCTTGTGGAAGATCTTCGAGAAATCGAGGCCTTCCGCTTTCCAATGCGCCAGCATCTGGTCCTTCTCGAGCAGTTCGGAAGCGCCGATGATCTCGTCGAGCTTGGTGACGCCAAGAGAAGCAAGAATTTCGCGCACTTCTTCGGCGACGAAGAAGAAGTAGTTGATGACGTGTTCCGGTGCACCCTTGAAGCGCTTGCGCAGGACAGGATCCTGGGTAGCGACACCGACCGGGCAGGTGTTCAGGTGGCACTTGCGCATCATGATGCAACCCGCAGCAATCAACGGAGCCGTGGCAAAACCGAATTCGTCAGCCCCGAGAAGCGCGCCGATGATGACGTCGCGGCCCGTCTTTAGCCCGCCATCGACCTGCAAGGCGATGCGCGAACGAAGGCCGTTCAGCACCAGCGTCTGCTGGGTTTCGGCAAGCCCGATTTCCCAAGGGCTACCCGCGTGCTTGAGCGAGGTGAGCGGCGATGCGCCGGTGCCGCCATCGAA
The DNA here is from genome assembly GCF_918741265.1 of Rhizobium sp. CECT 9324. Classification (NCBI taxonomy): domain Bacteria; kingdom Pseudomonadati; phylum Pseudomonadota; class Alphaproteobacteria; order Hyphomicrobiales; family Rhizobiaceae; genus Rhizobium; species Rhizobium sp. CECT 9324. Next base: position 3,538,526 of record NZ_CAKKMZ010000001.1, read on the forward strand.
GCCGGAAATGGTGATATGATCGGCGCGCGCCTTGGCGACGCCGGCGGCAACCGTGCCGACGCCGACTTCCGAGACCAGCTTGACCGAAACATCGGCTTCCGGATTGACGTTCTTCAGGTCGAAGATCAGCTGGGCCAGATCTTCGATCGAATAAATGTCATGATGTGGCGGCGGCGAAATCAGGCCGACACCCGGCGTCGAGTGCCGCGTCTTGGCAATCGTCGCATCGACCTTGTGGCCGGGCAGCTGGCCGCCTTCGCCGGGCTTGGCACCCTGCGCGACCTTGATCTGCAACATGTCGGCATTGACCAGATATTCCGTGGTCACGCCGAAGCGGCCCGACGCGATCTGCTTGATGGCCGAACGCTCCGGATTGGCAGCGCCGTTCATCAGCGGCAGGTAGCGATCGCTTTCCTCGCCACCTTCGCCGGTGTTCGACTTGCCGCCGATCCGGTTCATCGCGATCGCCAGGGTCGAATGCGCCTCGCGGCTGATCGAGCCGAAGGACATGGCACCGGTCGAGAAACGCTTGACGATATCGACAGCCGGCTCGACCTCGTCGATCGAGATCGGCTTGCGGCCGAGATCGTTCGCAGTCTTGATCTTGAACAGGCCACGGATGGTGTTCATGCGGAGCGCGCTGTCATTCACCATCTCGGCAAATTCGCGGTAGCGCTCCTGGCTGTTGCCGCGAACCGCATGCTGCAGCGAAGCAATCGAGTCCGGGCTCCAGGCGTGGTTTTCACCCCGCATGCGATAGGCATATTCGCCGCCGATCTCGAGCGTCGAAGCCAATATAGGGTCCTTGCCGAAGGCAGCCGCGTGACGACTGGCCGTCTCCTCGGCGATTTCGGTCAGGCCGATCCCTTCGATCGTAGTCGCGGTACCGAAGAAATACTTCTCGACCAGCGCCGACGACAGGCCGATCGCATCGAAGATCTGCGCGCCGCAATAGGACTGGTAGGTCGAGATGCCCATCTTCGACATGACCTTGAGAATGCCCTTTCCGACCGCCTTGATATAGCGATAGACGACTTCGTCTTCCGACACTTCCTTCGGGAACTCGTTGTGCTTGTGCATGTCGAGCAGCGTATCGAAGGCGAGATAGGGGTTGATCGCTTCAGCGCCGTAGCCGGCGAGACAGCAGAAGTGGTGCACTTCGCGCGGCTCGCCCGATTCCACCACGATGCCGACCGAAGTGCGAAGACCCTTGCGGATCAGGTGGTGATGCACCGCAGCGGTGGCCAGCAGCGCCGGAATGGCGATGCGGTCCGGACCGACCTGACGGTCGGAGAGCACGATGATGTTGTAGCCGCCGCGAACGGCCGCCTCGGCGCGCTCGCACAGGCGGTCGAGCATGTCCGGCATGCCTTCGGCGCCGCGTTCGACATCATAGGTGAAATCGAGCGTCTTGGTGTCGAAGCGATCTTCCGTGTGGCCGATCGAGCGGATCTTTTCCAGATCGCCATTGGTCAGGATCGGCTGGCGCACTTCCAGACGCTTGGCGTTGGCCGCACCCTCGTGGTCGAGGATGTTCGGACGCGGGCCGATGAACGACACAAGGCTCATCACCAGCTCCTCGCGGATCGGATCGATCGGCGGGTTGGTCACCTGGGCGAAGTTCTGCTTGAAATAGGTGTAGAGCATCTTCGACTTCGACGACATCGCCGAGATCGGCGTGTCGGTCCCCATCGAGCCGATCGCTTCCTGGCCCGTGGTCGCCATCGGCGACATCAAAAGCTTGGTGTCCTCGGTCGTATAGCCGAAAGCCTGCTGGCGATCGAGCAGCGACACGTCGCGGCGCAGCGCCCGCGGCTCAACCGGCTTCAGTTCCTCCAGGATCAGCTGGGTGCGGTCGAGCCACTTGCGATAGGGGTGACTGCCGGCGAGTTGCGACTTCACTTCCTCATCGGAAATGATGCGTCCTTCCGCCATGTCGATCAGCAGCATCTTGCCCGGCTGCAGGCGCCACTTCTTGATGATGCTTTCTTCCGGAACCGGCAGCGTGCCGGCCTCCGACGCCAGGATGATGCGGTCGTCATTGGTGACGATGTAGCGCGCCGGACGCAGACCGTTGCGGTCGAGCGTCGCGCCGATCTGGCGGCCGTCGGTAAAGCAGACCGCAGCCGGACCATCCCACGGCTCCATCAGGGCCGCGTGGTATTCGTAGAACGCCTTGCGTTCGGGGCTCATCGACTGGTTGCCCGACCAGGCTTCCGGGATCAGCATCATCACGGCATGCGCCAGCGAGTAGCCGCCGCGCTGCAGGAATTCCAGTGCGTTGTCGAAACAGGCCGTGTCCGACTGGCCTTCATAGGAAATCGGCCACAGCTTGGAAATGTCGTCGCCGAACAGCGGCGAGGAGACAGATGCCTGACGTGCCGCCATCCAGTTGACGTTACCGCGCAGCGTGTTGATTTCGCCGTTATGGGCGACCATGCGGTAGGGATGCGCCAGCTTCCACGACGGGAAGGTGTTGGTCGAGAAGCGCTGATGCACCAGCGCCACGGCCGATTCGAAGCGCGGATCGGCGAGATCCTTGTAATAGGCACCGACCTGGTAGGCGAGGAACATGCCCTTGTAGACGATGGTCGAGGACGACAGCGACACCGGATAGAAACCGGTCTCCTCGCCGCCATACTGGTCATAGATACGGTTGGAGATCACCTTGCGCAGCAGGAACAGGCGACGCTCGAACTGCTCCTGGGTCGCGGCATCGCGGCCGGCGCCGATGAAGACCTGGATCTGGCGCGGCTCAGTAGCTGCAATCTCCGGCGCCTTGGACAGCGAGGAATTGTCGACCGGCACGTCGCGATAACCGATCAGATGCTGGCCTTCGGCGGAACAGACTTCCGCGATAACCTTCTTGAAATGCGCGACCTGCTCTTCGTCCTGCGGGAAGAAGAAGTGACCGACGGCATATTCGCCGGCCTTCGGCAGGGTAATGCCCTGGGCCGCCATTTCCTCGCGGAAGAAGCGATCCGGGATCTGCACAAGAATACCGGCACCATCGCCCATCAGGGGATCGGCACCGACGGCGCCGCGATGGGTCAGGTTTTCGAGGATGAACAGGCCATCCTTGACGATCTGGTGCGACTTGACGCCCTTCATATGGGCGATGAAGCCGACGCCGCAGGCATCATGCTCGTTCTTCGGATCGTAAAGACCCTGCTTGGCCGGGAGACCATACGTGTTCTGCCGGATGCCTCGGATCTCAGATGTGCGCTCTGCAGCGCCCTGAACGATCTCGTCGGATGGCGTCATCTTCGTCATTGCCTTCCCTCCAAATAGGCCCGATCCACTCGGGCTCGCATGCCTGGACCCATCGGCCGGATGCATCTCCCTTGGCTCTTCGCGACCCTAGCGGGACCGCGTCACCAGGCAATGACACCCAAATCCTTCACCTCAGAAACCAGAATTAGGTCAACTAGTCTGACCTAATTTCGAGATTTCTATGACAGAAAGTAAACGCTCACGCAAGATCGCGCCATGAAAATTAACCGGACTTCCGACGCTAAGTTGCCACCGATACGCCGCTTGCGCAATTTTCTTTCCCACATGAATAGGTCAGTGATGCACTTCTTGCGGACTGCAAGAAAGCGACACGTTCCGCCGCGGACCGGATTGATAGCGACACGGAAATGCCTAAGCTCGCGATCACTCCTTCCAACCCCCGGGAAACTCTTCATGTTCTTCGCTTCCGACAACTGGTCCGGCGCCCATCCCAAGATCGCAGAAAGCCTCACCAAGCAGGCGGCCGGCTTTGCCAGCGCCTACGGCTCGAGCGAGCTCGACAAGCGGATCGAGGCACAGTTCAACGATATCTTCGAGCGCGAGGTCGCCGTCTTTTTCGTCGCGACAGGCACTGCGGCCAATTCTCTGGCGCTCGCCAGCGTCGCAAAGGCCGGCGGCGTCACCTTCTGTCACTCGGATGCGCATGTAAATGCCGACGAAGGCGGCGCTCCGGAGTTTCTGACCAGCGCATGCCGGCTTTTTCCGGTCGAAGGCGACAACGGCAAGATGGACCGCGAAGCGCTGCACACCGCCGTCTCCCGCTTCGATGTGCCCTCCGTCCACCAGGGCCGGCCGATGGCGATCACCGTGACGCAGGCAACCGAAGCCGGCACAGTCTACACGCTCGACGAACTGGACGCGATCGCCGCCATTGCCAAATCCAAGAACCTGCCTTTGCATATGGATGGCGCCCGCTTCGCCAATGCGCTTGTCGCCCTGGATGCAACGCCCGCCGAAATGACCTGGAAACGTGGCGTCGACATTCTCTCTTTCGGCGGCACCAAGAACGGCTGCTGGTGTGCGGAGGCGATTGTCTTCATGAAGCCGGAAATGGCCGAGGAAATGCCCTATATCCGCAAGCGCTCGGCCCAGCTCTTCTCCAAGACCCGCTTCATCTCGGCCCAGCTGGAAGCCTATCTCGAAGGCGACCTGTGGCTCGACCTCGCCCGCCACTCCAATGCCATGGCCGACCGGCTGCGGGTGGGCCTGACCGCCAAGAACACCGCACGCCTTGCCTGGCAAACCCAGGCGAACGAAGTCTTTGCCATCATCGACAAGACGTCTGCCGCCCGCGCGCAGTCGAAAGGGGCGAAATTCTACGACTGGCTGGCGCCGCGCGACATGCCGCACATGATCGGTGAGAACGAACGCCTCGTTCGTCTTGTAACCAGCTTCTCGACGACACAGGAAGAAGTGGATCAATTCATAGAAGTCGTCTGAGCCGTCACAAACAAAAAGGCGGCGAACCGGAGTCCGCCGCCTCAAGGCTGGCCTGTGGGCCGAAACCTCAGTTCACATGCGATTCGATTGCCTTCGGCACGGCGCCGAGCGATTCGGCGCTGATCGAGATCCGGCGCGGCTTCATTGCTTCGGGAATGTTGCGCAGCAGATCGATATGCAACAGGCCATTTTTCAGCGAAGCGGCCGTGACCTCGACGTGATCGGCAAGCTGGAAGCGGCGCTCGAAGGCGCGCTTGGCAATGCCGCGATACAGGAACTCGGTGGGCTCGCTGGTATCCTCCTCCGCCTTTTCGCCCTTGACGGTCAGCACATGCGCATGGGCTTCGATTGAAAGTTCGGCTTCATCAAAACCGGCCACCGCCATGGTGATGCGATAAAGGTTATCGCCCGTGCGCTCGATATTGTAGGGCGGGTAGCTCTGCGCCTGATCCGGCTGCGCAAGCGTATCCAGCATGGTGAACAGGCGGTCGAAACCGACCGTGGAGCGGTAGAGTGGGGAAAAATCGACGTGACGCATAGTGTCCTCCTTGGAAGCGACGTTGGCGTGTTTCAAACTGCACAGCATCCCTTCGGGCAACGCTGGCAGCGGTTCACGGACCCTTGCGGCGCCCGTGACGACGATGTGGGAAATGGCCCCGGCAAATTCAAGATCATCGCTGTTTCCGCTGATGAATTGCATGTGAACGGCAGGTTCAAAGTCGGTTCAGCCCCGCCAGCGTAAAACGCACCATCGGTTGTCTCGAACCCGATGCCGGGAATATCGCCCCTTCCATCCCGGCTGATCTTGCCGGAACCGCGCTCTCCCCTGAAGCGGTTCCGGCTTTTTTTCTTTTGACCTTTTCCAGTCGTCATCCTATCCCGATGGAAACGACGAAGTGCGCCCCGAACGGTCAGGCATTTGCAAGCATGGACGCCATTCTTCACGCCACTCCAGGCAATCCCGTTCCGGGCCACCCCACGGTCGGCTTCTTCAAGGGACATCGCGGCATCAGTCTGCGTTACGCCGTCTTTCGCAGCGAAATCACCGAAATCAAGGGCACGGTGGTGCTGTTGCATGGCCGCAACGAGAGCATCGAAAAATATTTCGAGACGATCCGCGACCTGACGTCGCGCGGGTTCTGGGTGGCGACTTACGACTTCCGTGGCCAGGGTGGCTCGGAGAGACTCCTCAAGGATGCACGCAAGGGCCATGTCAACCGTTTCATGGACTATATCCGCGACCTGGAAATCTTTCTCGAACAGGTGGTGCTGCCCGATACCCGGCTGCCGTTTTTCATGCTCGCCCATTCGACCGGTGGCCTGATCGCGCTGAAGGCGGCGCCGCGCCTGTCCAATCGCATCGAGCGCATGGTTCTGACCGCCCCCTTCGTCGGCCTTGGCGGACAGAAGACCTCACCCGAAAACATCTATCGTCTATCGGCTCTGGCAAGCTGGACGGGCCTGGGTCATATCTGCCTGAACAAGGATGAACCGCGCAAGGATTTCGACGACAATCCGCTGACCACCGACCCGACGCGTTTCGCCCGCAATCAGCGGCTGGTCATCGACCATCCGGAACTGTTCCTCGGTCCACCGACGGCCCGCTGGCTCTACGAGGCACAAAAGACCATCAATCAGGTGCGCGATCCGCGGCATCTCGCTGCGATCACCGTGCCGACGGTCATCATCGCCCCCGGCAATGATCCGATTGTGCCTTTCCTGTACCAGGAAAAGCTGTCGCAATATTTCCGCGCCGGCCAACTTGTCCCCGTCCCCGGCAGTCGCCACGAGATCCTGCAGGAGCACGACCGCTACCGCACCCAGGCGCTGGCAGCCTTCTACGCATTTGTCCCCGGCGGAGAACCAGACGAGGTGCGAGAGACACCCCGCCTGACGGATGCCGATATCGAGGATTGACGGAAACGTGACAGGCGCTCAGCGCGCCTTGAGCATCGCCATTGCCTCGGCATGCACGTCCGCAGAACCCGCCGCGATGATCGAGCCGCCGTTTTCCGGCCGTCCGCCATCCCAGGTGGTGATCACCCCGCCGGCCTGCTCGATGATCGGGATCAGGGCGCCGACATCATAAGGCTTCAGAACCGTCTCGATGACCAGGTCGACATGGCCGGCAGCGAGCAGCGCATAGGCGTAGCAATCCACACCGTAGCGAAACAGCTTGACCTTGTCCTGCACGGCTTGGAACCGCTCGACTTCCCAGCCTTTGAACAGATGCGGCGAGGTGGTGAACAGGATGGCATTCTCCAGACCGCCGCAGTCGCGCACCTGGATCTGTCGTTCGCCGTCCGGCCCCCGATACCAGGATCGCTCGCCATCGGCATAATAACGCTCGCCGGTGAACGGCTGGTCCATCAGCCCCATGACCGACCGGCCGTTTTCCTGGAAACCGATCAACGTTCCCCAGACCGGCACGCCGGAGATGAAGGCGCGCGTTCCGTCGATCGGATCGATCACCCAGAGCTGATCGCTGTCCATGCGAATGTTCTCATGCTCTTCGCCGAGAATGCCGTGTGTCGGAAACGCGGCCTCGATCAACTGGCGGATCGCAGCTTCAGCCGCCTGGTCACCTTCCGTGACCGGATCGAAGCCGCCCGCTTCCTTGTTGACGACCGATAGTCCTGAGCGAAACCGCGGCAGGGTCTCAGCTTTGGCTGCATCGGCAAGGCGGTCGAAAAAAGCACGGTCAGGGCGCATGAGGAAATCCGTCGAACGAGGAATGGCGCGCCATTCTTAAAGTGAGTTGCGACGAAAGAAAACCGGCAAGACGGACAACCGCCCGCAACCGCCGAGATCGATGCAAGCGCGACCAATTGCGTATTTTTTGGCCTTGCTTAAAAAAGTGACACAATTGATCTTGACAATGGTGCACTGCAAAAAGTATCTTTTGCCTACAGTCTTTGACTGTAAATACCCTCCTTGGGTGTTTCCTCCCTAGACTTAGCCGCGCCCTTGGCGCGGTTTTTTTTGCCTGATGCGTGGGAATTATTCGGCGGCCAGAGAAGTGTCGCCAGCATAGTCGGCAACATATTCAGCCATTTGCCCCATGAACAGGGCGAGCGAACCCGCGAGCGCGTCAAAATCTGGCCGCTTGAGCAGCGTTGCCTCGTCGATATAGAGCGAGCGATTGATCTCGATCTGCAGGGCATGCAGCCCGCGCGCTGGGCGGCCATAGTGCTCAGTGATGAAGCCACCGGCGTAGGGCTTGTTGCGCACGGCGGCAAAGCCCAGTCCTTCCAGGAATTCAATGGCGGCGTGCGAAAGCTCGGCCGATGCACTGGTCCCATAGCGGTCGCCGACGATAAAATCCGGGCGCAACCCGCTGCCGGCCACCCGAATATTGCCCGGCATCGAGTGGCAATCGATCAATACGCCGAAGCCGAAGCGGGCATGGGTGCGCGCAATCAGCCGGCGCAGGCAGGCGTGATACGGCTTGTAGCAGGCCTCGATCCGTTCAAGCGCCACGGCAAGCGGCATGCGCCGCTCGTAGATTTCCATGTTCTCGGCAACGATCCGCGGAACGGTCCCAAGCCCGCCGGCGACGCGCGCCGAATTGCTGTTGGCAAACGGCGGCAGCGGATCGGTAAACATCCGTGGGTCGAGCTCGTAGGGCTCGCGATTGACATCAACATAGGCGCGCGGAAAATGCGCCAGAAGCAATGGCGCACCGAATGAGGGCGCCGCGGAAAACAGCTCATCGACATAGTGATCTTCGGACCGGCGAATCGCCAGATCATCGAGTCGCGTCTCATCGAGGAAGGAAACGGGATATCTTCGACCGCTATGGGGAGAGTTATACACAAAGGGAATGGACTGAACCTGGGGCTCGCGAACCTCGAACAGCTCGAAATCGCTTGTCATTCCGTCCCCAGCGCCTCTTCTTTACCAAGTCACAAACTTGTTGTGGAAGTCATGTTGCCAGTTGGCCGCCCCGAAGTCCATACTGGTTTCAGCGGCGCGAGCGGCCCTCTTTTCGTTGTTCACGGGATCTTTACTCGGCACGACCTAATGTCAGGGGCTGCGAGCCTTCCATGCAATTCCAGTGTAAGCGGTCCCCAAATGACTCAGAAAATCCTTCTCGCCGAAGATGACAACGACATGCGCCGGTTTCTGGTCAAGGCGTTGGAAAAGGCGGGCTACAAAGTTTCCTCCTTCGACAACGGCGCCAGCGCCTACGACCGCCTCCGCGAAGAACCCTTTTCGCTTCTCCTGACCGATATCGTGATGCCGGAAATGGACGGGATCGAACTGGCGCGCCGCGCCACCGAACTCGACCCTGACCTCAAGGTGATGTTCATCACCGGCTTTGCGGCCGTCGCGCTAAACGCCGATTCGAAGGCTCCGAAGGACGCCAAGGTTCTTTCCAAGCCTTTCCACCTTCGCGACCTCGTCGACGAAGTCAACAAACTCCTTGCTGCGTAAGGCCTCCCGAAGAGCTTGTAAAAAACTCTTCACAAAACTCCAAAAAGCCTATTGACGGGCGCCGGGGTTTTGTGGTCTTAAGCCGCCATCGGATGGGCGTGTAGCTCAGCGGGAGAGCACTACGTTGACATCGTAGGGGTCACAGGTTCAATCCCTGTCACGCCCACCATTCGAATTCAGAGAAATCAAGGGCTTGTCGGAAACGACGAGCCCTTTTTCCATTCCGGCCTTGGGGATTTGCCGGCGGCGTGGCGGCATGTTTTCCCGCTCGCTTAAGCCCGACATTGGGATTTCGAAAAATGAGGTTCCGGTCGAGAGAGGGCGCCAGCCGACTGGCTTTGCCGGCTCAGCGAACCGGAAATCGTCGCCTGCGTTTTCACGACCAATGCAGTCGCTGACTGCCTAACGACTTAGTTCCTATGCAAGACGACAAACCCTGCAGGACAACAAAAAAGGCCGGGGCGAAATCGCACCGACCTTCCTCATTATCGCCTACTCACCAGTGCCAGTACATCCGTGGTCAAAAGTCTTGGGCGACATCAAGATCGCGAGCGACAGAAACTTCCAGCGCTCATTAGCAATCTCGATGAGCATCTTATAACGAGGCATTGTGTCGGAAACATGATCGCCATCGACCATTTGTCGAGATTTTTGGTCTGCAACCCTTCCCTTGTTCCGATCCTGCCATAGTTAGGGGTGTAGAGCGCAATTTTGCGCCTTTGCAAGGAGTCGGGGAATTGGGAACATCTGTTCTGATCAGCATCTTAATTACATTTCTGGTTATCGTTCTGGTCCTCTATCTGATCGGCATGCTGCCCGTTGATGCCCGTGCGAAACAGATCGCCCGCATCGTTGTCATCATCATCGGTGTCATCTCGCTGCTGAAGTACCTGGCCATATTTTAACCGCGCGTCTCGGCGCTCGGGCGAGAGGGTGGATACACTGTCCTCGCCCGGCGCAGGTGCGTGAGGTTGCGTATTCGAAGGGCTTGCCGGCAACGGCAAGCCTTTTGCTTGCCCGAAAGCATGGTCTCGCATGATTGCACGCGCAAAATTGACCCGACAAAAAGGCTGGCTTACTCGACCACCGTCACGACATCGGCAACGTAGACGATCAGATAGCCACCATTGCGCCTCGCTTCCCCTGCCCACCGGCGGAGATCGTCAAAATAGGGCTCGCGCTGCCAGATAGTCGCATAGGCGGGATCCACCAGAACGGTCATCTGTGGTCCTTGGACATAAACCATCATATGACTGACGGCCGGATCCCAATGATCCGCCAACTGCAATTCGGTGCGCCAGAGACAGAGAAAATCCCGGCAGGTCTGCGGCCGCACGTCATAGTTCACACAGCCACTGCCGGGCACGCAGTGTCGACAGGTGACATTGGCCGGTTTTTCCAGTTCGTCGATATCGGGCAGTATACAGCAAAGCGTACAAACGCCACACGAACGCGCGCCAGCCCGTGCCCTGGCAACTCCCCCGGCAAATCCGGCGACCGGATCGTCAATGGCCGCCATCGGCCGACCGCTTTGTTTGCGGCGTCACTCGGCTGGACCGATCGTCAGCTCAAGCGTTTCCAGTCCCTCGACTTCGCCAACCAGGTGATCGCCGGGCACCACCGGTCCAACGCCGGATGGCGTTCCCGTGTAGATGAGATCGCCGGCCGTCAGATGATAGTAGCGCGACAGATGGCTGATCATCTCCGGCACCGACCAGATCAGATCGGAGAGATGACCAACCTGTTTTGTCTCGCCGTTCACGGTCAGTGAAATCCGCTGGCTTTCCGGTCTGAAATCGGCGGCCTTCGTGATCGCCCCGATGATCGCCGAATCCTCGAACGACTTGGCCATGTCCCACGGGCGACCCTGGTCCTTGGCAATTTGCTGCAGGTCCCGGCGGGTCATGTCGAGCCCGGTTGCATAGCCGTAGACGATGCTCTCGGCTTCATCCTCGGCAATCCGGAAAGCCGGTGCGCCGATCGCAATCACCAACTCTATTTCGTGATGGCAATCGCTGGTGCCGGGCGGATAGGGCATGGTCGATCCATTGAGCAAAAGGCCCGTCGGCGGCTTGTTGAAGTAGAACGGTGCCGTCCGGTCGACAGCATTGCCCATTTCCGCCGCATGGGCTGCATAGTTGCGTCCGACACAAAAGATCCGGTGAACGGGAAAACCGTTGTTCTCGCCGAGAACCGGGATGACGGGTGCGGCGGGAACAGCAAAGAGCGGTGCGAGTTTGGTCACGAATATGCGCCTTGGAAAAGTGTTCATTCAACAGTCGGCAACCGGAACCACCCGGCAACCTTGTCGTCGGAATTGATCACAGCACGGCCTGCGCGGCAATGCCAACCATGCGGCAGGCTTTCACTTTCACCCGAATGGGGGAAGGCTGGAGCACTTGGAAAAAGGGAACAAAAAATGTAACAAACCTTTCGTTGCCGCGTTCCACACTCGCGCGGTTCAGCATGTGAAACCTCGATTGAGGTCAGACCGAACCGCAGGAACACGGACCCGGGCAGCCCTCTGCCCACCCAGAGACTGAAAGGCAAGACAAATGAGCAGCAAGATCGTTCCGGTCATCATGGCCGGCGGCAAGGGAACCCGGCTATGGCCCCTCTCACGCGCCACGGCGGCCAAACAGTTCATCCGCTTCCTTGGCGATGAAACCCTGCTACAGAAAACCATGCTGCGTGTCGCCGACAAGGCCATCTACGAAGCGCCCCTGGTCATCACCAACGAGGATTTCCGCTTTCTCGTGGCAGAACAGGCCCGCGAACTGAACACCAGGCTCGACGGCATTATTCTCGAGCCCGAAGCCCGCAATACGGCGGCGGCGGTTGCCGCGGCGGCCTTGGTGGTCAGCGAGCGCCATGGCCCGGACGCGCTGATCCAGATCCTGCCGTCTGACCACGAAATCACCATCGACGACACCTATCGCCGCTGCATCGCGGAAGCGTCCGAGGCAGCCCGCGCCGGCAAGATCGTCACCTTCGGCATCACCCCGACCGAACCCGCCACCGGATATGGTTATATTGAAATCGGCGACGCGCTTGGCAACGGCGCGTTTGCGGTGAAACGCTTCGTCGAAAAGCCAAACGCCGAGACGGCCGAGCAGATGCTCGCCAGCGGCAACTACGCGTGGAACTCCGGCATGTTCGTCTTTTCCGCCGGGCAGATGATCTCCGAACTGCAGACGCTGGCACCGGAAGTGCTGGCGGCGGTCACAACCTCCATCGAGAAGGCCAAGGGTGATCTCGACTTCACCCGTCTCGATGCAGAAAGCTTTGCCCAGGCACCCAGCATCTCCATCGACTATGCCGTTATGGAAAAGACCGCGAACGCCGCCGTTGTCCCGGCCCCGATCGTCTGGTCCGACCTCGGCTCCTGGGACGCCATCTGGAAACTCGACGGTGGCGATGAGGACGGCAATGTCGTGACCGGCAATGCGACGGTCGTTGGCACGAAGAACTCGCTGGTCATGTCGCGTCACAATCATATCGCTGTCCAGGGCATGGAAGGCGTCGCCGTCATCGCATCCGAAGACGCAGTCTATGTCGGCCGGCTCGACGACAGCCAGAGCGTCGGTTCGCTGGTCAAGCTTCTGGCCGCCGATGAAAAGACCGCCTATCTGACGGAAAATCATCCGACATCGCTGCGCCCCTGGGGCGGTTATACCTCGATCCTCAACGGCGAGCGCTTCCAGGTGAAACGCCTGTTCGTTCATCCGGACAAGAAGCTGTCGCTGCAGAAGCACCACCACCGCGCCGAGCACTGGGTCTGCGTCCGTGGCACGGCGGAGGTCACGATCGATGACAAGGTGACCATCCTGCACGAGAACCAGTCGATCTATATTCCGCAAGGTTCGGTGCATCGTCTCGGCAATCCGGGCAAGATCCAGCTGGAAATCATCGAGATCCAGACCGGTTCCTATCTCGGCGAAGATGACATCATTCGCCTGGTCGACGAGTTCGGCCGCAGTTGATCTTTATCAAAATGCACTAAAAGCGGGCTCTGCGACACCAGTCGTCAGGGCCCGCTTGCTTTATGCCGCTGCATTGCACAAGATCATCGTCCACCCGTGCAATCGGGAAAAACAAGGGCGAACAGGGCAAGCGGACCGTATGTCGATCAAGGCAAGCATCTATCACCTCACCCACTATAAATACGACAATCCGATCAAGCTTGGGCCGCAGATCATAAGGCTGAAACCAGCCGCCCATTCCAGGACCAAGGTGATCAGCCACTCGCTGAAGGTCACGCCGGAAAACCACTTCGTCAATCTGCAGCAGGATCCCTACGGCAACTATCTCGCCCGATTCGTATTCCCCGACCCGGTGACCGAGTTCAAGATCGAGGTCGATCTCGTCGCCGACATGAGCGTCTACAACCCGTTCGACTTCTTCACCGAGGAAGAAGCGGCCAAATGGCCCTTCGACTATCCGGCCGACATTCGCGACGACCTGGCGATCTACATGAAGCCGGAACCGGAAACGCCGGCGCTCGCTGCTTTCATGAAGACGGTCGACATGACGCCCGGCCAGGGCACGGTCGACATGATTGTCGCACTGAATGCGAGGTTGCAGCAGGAAATCGGCTATGTCATCCGCATGGAAGCCGGCGTCCAGACGCCGGATGAAACGCTAAATTCGTGCAGGGGCTCCTGTCGCGACACAAGCTGGCTTCTCGTCCAGATCCTGCGCCGCCTCGGGCTCGCCGCGCGCTTCGTCTCCGGCTACCTGATCCAGCTCACACCCGATCTGAAGGCACTTGACGGCCCGTCCGGCACCGAAGTCGATTTCACCGATCTGCACGCATGGTGCGAAGCCTATATTCCCGGTGCCGGCTGGATCGGCTTTGATCCGACATCCGGTCTCCTCACCGGCGAGAGCCATATTCCACTCGCCGCCACCCCGCATTTCAGCAATGCAGCGCCGATCTCCGGCGGTTATTTCGGCGAAGCCAACACGGAATTTGCCTTCGACATGCAGGTCAAGCGCGTTTCCGAGCATCCGCGCATCACCAAGCCATTCTCCGACGACAGCTGGGATTCCCTCAACGAACTCGGCCGCAAGGTCGATGCCGAGCTCAAGGCCCGCGACGTGCGCCTGACCATGGGCGGCGAACCGACCTTCGTGTCGATCGACGATTTCCAATCCGAAGAATGGAACACCGAAGCCGTCGGCCCGACCAAGCGGGAAAAGGCCGATATCCTCATCCGCCGCCTGCGCGAGCGCTTCGCCCCCGGCGGCTTTCTGCATTATGGTCAGGGCAAGTGGTATCCGGGCGAAAGCCTGCCGCGCTGGACCTTCTCGCTCTACTGGCGTCGCGATGGCCTGCCGGTCTGGAACAATCCCGACCTGATCGCGCTGGAAAACCGCGACCACAAGGTCGAACAGGCGGATGCCGGCCGCTTGCTGGAAGCGATCGCGGTCGAACTGGCCATCCCACCAGAAAACGTCGCCCCGGCCTATGAGGATCCGGCCGAATGGATCGTCAAGGAAGGCAATCTCCCCGAAAATGTCGATCCGTCGAATTCCAAGCTCAAGGACCCGGAAGAGCGCAACCGCATCGCCAAGGTCTTCGGCAATGGCCTGACCAATCCGGCCGGTTACGTCCTGCCGGTCCAGGCCTGGCAGAGCCGGGCATCGGGCCGGACCTGGGTCAGCGAGAAATGGCGCACCCGCCGCGGCCAGCTCTATCTGATCCCTGGCGACAGTCCTGTCGGCTTCCGCCTGCCGCTTAATGCGCTGCCCTATGTCTCGCCATCCTGGTACCCCTATATCAACCCGGACGACCCGACGGTCGAAAAGCCGCCGCTGCCCGATTTCTCCACCGAGAAGGGCCGGGTCATGCCCGAACATTCGCTGAAGACCGATACCGGTCAGCAGCAGCAGATCGGCCAGTCCTACGAGGAAATCGGCGGACGCGTGCGCACCGCGATCTCGGTCGAGGTTCGCGATGGCCGGCTCTGCATCTTCATGCCGCCGACGGCAGCGCTCGAAGACTATCTCGACCTCGTCGCCTCCGCCGAACGCGCAGCAGAGGCCCTGAACCTCCCGGTCCATATCGAGGGCTATACGCCGCCGCATGACGAACGCCTGAACGTCATCCGCGTGGCACCCGACCCGGGCGTCATCGAGGTCAACATCCATCCGGCCTACAATTGGGAAGACTGCGTCGAGACGACGACGGCGATCTACGAAGAGGCGCGCCTCTGCCGGCTGGGTGCCGACAAGTTCATGATCGACGGTCGCCACACCGGCACAGGCGGCGGCAACCATGTGGTGGTTGGCGGCGCCAGCACCAATGACAGCCCATTCCTGCGCCGCCCGGACCTGCTGAAGAGCCTTGTTCTGCACTGGCAGCGCCATCCCGCGCTTTCCTACATGTTTTCCGGCCTGTTCATCGGACCGACCAGCCAGGCGCCGCGCATCGACGAGGCCCGCCACGACAGCCTCTACGAACTCGAAATCGCCATGGCGCAGATCCCGATGCCGGACAGCGGCGAAGTGCCGCCTTTGCCCTGGCTCGTCGACCGGCTGTTCCGCAACCTGCTGATCGACGTCACCGGCAACACGCACCGGTCCGAAATCTGCATCGACAAGCTGTTCTCCCCGGACGGGCCGACGGGCCGCCTGGGTCTCGTCGAATTCCGCGGGTTTGAAATGCCGCCGAATGCGCGCATGTCGCTGGCCCAGCAATTGCTGATTCGTGCCTTGATCGCACGCTTCTGGAAAAATCCGATCGGCGGCAATTTTGTCCGCTGGGGCACCTCGTTGCATGACCGGTTCATGCTGCCGCATTATATATGGCAGGACTTCCTCGAAGTGCTGGCAGACCTCCGCCACAACGGCTTCGACTTCAAGCCCGAGTGGTTTGCCGCCCAGCTTGAATTCCGCTTCCCGTTCGCCGGCGAGGTGGAATACGAGGGCTCGAAGCTGGAACTGCGCCAGGCGCTCGAACCCTGGCATGTCATGGGCGAACAAGGCGCGATCGGCGGCACCGTCCGTTATGTCGATTCGTCCGTCGAACGCCTGCAGGTGAAGCTGGAAACCGCCAATCCGGAACGTTATGCCGTTGCCTGCAATGGTCGACGCCTTCCGTTGCGCAAAAGCGGCGCCAACGAAGTGTCGGTCGCCGGCGTTCGCTACAAGGCCTGGCAGCCGGCATCGGGTCTGCATCCGGTTCTGCCCGTCAACACACCGCTAACATTCGACATATATGATATATGGTCTGGACGCTCGATCGGCGGCTGCGTGTATCACGTCGCCCATCCTGGCGGCCGAAACTACGACACTTTCCCTGTGAATGGGAATGAAGCGGAAGCCCGGCGGCTTGCACGTTTCGAGCCATGGGGCCATACAGCCGGCTCCTATCCCCTCTGGCCCGAGACCGTGTCGCCGGAATTCCCGCACACACTGGACCTGAGACGACCCCAGGGTATCTGATTTGATGGCAAATAAACCGGCAGCGGAAAAGACCCCGCCCAAAGCACCCGCAAGCGCGGCCCGAACGGCCCGCTACCGCGCGGTGGCGGGTGCCGCCGACGAAATGATCGATGCCAAGGGCAAGATCCGCCCAGTCTGGCAACCTTTCGTGTCTGCCCTCGAAAAGATGACCGAACACGAATTGCACGAGCGTTTTGCCCGGGCAGACCGTTACCTTCGCGATGCCGGTGTGTTTTATCGTGCCTATGGCTCAGACGGCAGCAGCGAGCGCGCCTGGCCATTCTCGCACATTCCCGTGCTGATTTCCGATGCCGAATGGCAGGTGCTGGCCGATGGTCTGGTCCAGCGCGCCAATCTTCTCGAACAGGTCGTTGCCGATATCTATTCCGACAACAACCTCGTCCAGCAGGGTTTCCTGCCACCAGCCTTGATCGCGTCCAATCCCGAATTCATGCGCCCCCTCGTCGGTATCAAGCCGGCCGGCGGCCACTACCTGCATTTCTGTTCCTTCGAAATCGGCCGGGGCCCGGATGGCAACTGGTGGGTTCTCGCCGACCGCACCCAGGCCCCGTCAGGGGCCGGCTTTGCGCTCGAAAATCGCGTGGCAACCGCACGCGCCTTCTCCGACATCTACGCCGAAACCCATGTGCACCGGCTTGCCTCCTTCTTCGGTGCCTTCCGCTCGGCACTTCAGGGCCAGAAACAGGGCAATGACGACCGCATCGCCGTTCTCTCTCCCGGCCCCGCCAACGAGACCTATTTCGAACACGCCTATATCGCCCGCTATCTCGGCATCATGCTGCTCGAGGGCGAAGACCTCTCCGTCGTCAACGGCAAGGTCATGGTGCGCACCGTGGCCGGCCTCAAGCCGATCAGCGTGCTCTGGCGCCGCCTTGACGCGGCTTTTGCCGACCCGCTGGAACTCGATCAGAACTCCTATATCGGCACGCCCGGCATGGTCGAGGCGCTGCGCAATGGCACCGTCTCCTTCGTCAATGCGCTCGGCTCCGGCATTCTGGAAACCCGCGCTTTGCTCGCCTTCATGCCGACCATCTCGCGCCATCTGCTGGGCGAGGAGCTGAAGCTGCCGTCGATCGCCACCTGGTGGTGCGGTCAAAAGGCGGAACGCGAGCATGTCGCACGCCATCTCGACCGCATGGTCATCGGCTCGGCCTATTCCCGCCTGCCCTTCTTCGACGACAATGGCCGCTCGGTCATGGGCTCGCGCTACAAGGACAGCCAGGGCCGCACCGCCGCCGAATGGCTGGAGGCCGAGGCCGGCAATCTCGTCGGTCAGGAAGTGGTCACGCTGTCCACCACGCCGGCGATCATCAATGGCCAGCTGTGCCCGCGTCCGATGAGCCTGCGCGTCTTTGCGGCCCGCACCAAGAACGGCTGGCAGATCATGCCCGGCGGCTTTGCCCGCATCGGCAGCGGCAAGGATGTGTCGGCAATCGCCATGCAGTCGGGTGGCAGTGCTGCCGATGTCTGGATCGTGTCCGACAAGCCGGTCGATCGCACGTCGCTGCTGCCGGCCGAAGAAAGCTTCACCCGCAACATGCCGGGCAGCCTGCCGAGCCGGGCTGCCGACAATCTCTTCTGGCTGGGGCGCTATATCGAGCGCGCCGAAGGTGTGCTGCGCATCCTGCGGGCCTGGCATGCCCGCTACGCCGAAAGCGCCAACCCCGACCAGCCGCTTCTCGCCTTTGTCAGCGACTATCTGTCGAACATCGATGTCGACACCAACAACGGCGTGCCCGAAAGCCTGCTGCGCAATATCGACAGCGCCGTTTATTCCGCCAGCAACATCCGCGACCGCTTTTCGCCCGATGGCTGGCTGGCACTGACCGACCTGTCGAAGACCGCCAAGCGCTTCCATGAACGCGTCAAGCCGGGCGACGATGCGGCCCATGCGATGACCATCCTGCTCCGCAAGCTCGCAGGTTTTGCCGGCCTCGTGCATGAAAACATGTACCGCTTCACCGGCTGGCGCTTCCTCACCATTGGCCGCCTGCTGGAGCGTGGCCTGCACATGACCCGGTTGCTCGGCCACATGACCGGACCCGACGCCCCCGATGGCGCGCTCGACATGCTGCTCGAGATTGGCGACAACGTCATGACCCATCGCCGTCGCTACAATGTCTCGACGGCAAGCCTGACCGTCACCGATCTTCTGGCGCTCGATCCGCTCAACCCGCGCTCGATCCTGTTCCAGCTGAACGAGATCCGCACCGAGGTCGAGCAATTGCCGAACGCCATGATCAATGGCCAGATGTCCAGCATGTCCCGGGAAGCCATGCGCCTGCATTCCGGCCTCGCCGTGATGACACCGGAAACGATGACCGCCGAGGTCTACGCGAACCTTGAACGCGAATTGGAAAAGCTCTCCGATATCCTCGCACAAACCTATCTGGGCTGATCCGATGTTGTACGATGTATCGCTCCATCTCGCTTACCGCTACGAAGCCCAGGCATCCGGGGCGCACCACATGCTGCGGCTGCTGCCCCTGTCCCTGCCGGACCGGCAACGGCTGGTTGCCGGCGCCGTGACCATCAGTCCGGAACCGGACGAGTTGACGAACTTCGTCGATTTCTTCCGCCATCCGGCAAGCCATGCGATCTTGCGCGCGCCGCATGAAAAGCTCGATATTCGCATGCAGGCCCGTGTGCTGGTTCAGCCGCAGCCGATCGCCGCCGATTTTTCGCCGATCCTCGACCGCCTGCCGCAGGAAATTGCCGACACCTGGACGCTGGACGCGGAATCGCCGCACCATTTCATCGGCACGAGCCCTCGCCTGCCGCGCGACAAGGACATCGCCGCCTATGCGCGCAAGGAATTGAAGCCGAGCATGACAGTGCGCCAGGTTGGCGAGCAACTCTGTTCGCGCATCTATCACGACTTCAAGTACGACGCGGATGCCACGACCGTCGACACCACGCCCGCTGAAGCCTTCAGCAAGAAACATGGCGTCTGCCAGGATTTCACCCATGTGATGATCACAGCACTCAGGAGCCTCGGCATCCCCGCCGGCTATGTCAGCGGTTTCCTGCGCACCATCCCTCCACCCGGCAAGGAACGTCTCGAGGGTGCCGATGCCATGCATGCCTGGGTCCGCGTCTGGTGCGGCAAGACCCTTGGCTGGGTGGAACTGGACCCGACCAACAACATCCCGGCCGGCACCGATCACATCGTCGTCGGTTATGGTCGCGATTACTCCGATGTCGCACCGGTGATCGGCGTGCTGAAGACCTATGGCAAGCACAAGACGGACCAGGCCGTCGATGTGATCCCGGTGAAGCAATAAGAAACGCAATTACCAACAATTTTACCGGTCATTTTAGCCGGAACACAATAACTCCTGCCCTATAACCCATCCAAACGACTGCCTTTGGATGGACATGATGACTAGAACCAAGAGACAGCAGACTCTTTTTGCCCGGTTGCTCGGCGACCGTGGCGGCAATTTCGGCATGATGACTGCGATCATCCTGCCCGTGGCACTTGCGACCGCCGGCATTGCCATGGATCTCAACAAGATGGTTCAGATCCGGGCCGCACTCCAGGATTCCGCCGATGCCGCGACACTGGCAGCAGCGTCGGCGCTGGCATCCAAGGGTATTACCGACGATCAGGCTCTAGAGCTCGCCAAGACCTTCATGGCGGCAGAGTTCAACAACGTCATCAACGGTGGCAAAGGGGCCGGTGGCGACAGCGAAATCCCGGCGGGTGAAGATGACCCTGACGCCATCGACAAGACCGCAATTGGTTCGGTCGAGCGCAATACCACAACGGCATCCGGCAAGACCTTCGACGTGACGCTCTCCGGCTACTACAACATGCCAACCAACGGCCTGACGAGCGTTCTCGGCTGGGACAAGGTCAAACTCAGCGTCACCAGCACCGCGCAAAGCACGACAGAGAGCAAGAATGCCCTGTCGATGTTCCTCGTCCTCGACCGGTCTGGCTCGATGGCGGAGAACACGAGCACGGTCAATGCGGCTCAGCCAGAAAAGACCGTTTCCTATGACTGCAGCTATTACAACAACAAAGGCAAGTATGTCAGCAAGACCTGCACGAGGCAGGAGACCAACTACTACACAAAGATCGAAGCACTGAAGCTGGCCGCTGCCAATCTGACAAAGCAGCTGGATTCCGCCGACACCGAAAAGAAATACGTGCGGACAGCCGCAGTCTCTTATCATTCCGCGATGCAGACACCGACAACATTTGAATGGGGAACCGCCAAGGCACTGGCCTATGTGCAAGCCTTGCCGGCCAGCGGCAACACCGATTCCTCCGCGGCCATGGCAAGAGCCTATACTGACGTAACGGCTGCGAGCGAACTCACGGCACACAAGAACAAGAACGGTCAAAAAAATCCCGGCAGGTTCATCGTCTTCATGACCGACGGCGACAACAATCAGACCAGTGCCGATACCAAGACTTTGGCGACCTGCACCTCCGCCAAGACGGCGGGTGTCGAGATCTTCACGGTTGCCTTCATGGCGCCGAGCCGTGGCCAGGCACTGCTGAGCAAATGCGCCACAGACACATCGCACTATTATGACGCAGGCAGCGCGGCCGAACTTGTTGCCGCTTTCAAGGAGATCGGCGAGAAGGCCACACAGGCTTCCACCCGCCTGACCAACTGAGCCTAGCCAAAGCGTTATGGCAAAATCCCCTGCAAAGCCGCGGCCGACAAGGCCGCGGCTTTTTTTCACCACGCAGGATTCGGTGATATAGTCGAAAACTCAAAAGCTTAATGGCGGAACAAAAGGCTCCGACATTTTATCGATGGCAGCCTTTGGCCTGTTGCAACTGTTTCATATCAGTGCGTAAACTGCATGTGAGGGGGACGATCACCGGCGCTCAAGAATCGGTGACGGCCCGGATGACCCAGCAACTCCAGGCGGACCGATGATCAAAACTCCCCACACAGCTGACCTTCCCCTTCCCAAGCGCATCGCATCCGATCCGGATGCCCTTGCTGCCGAAATCATGGAGAAGCTGACTTACGCGATCGGCAAGGATGCCAAGGTCGCAACGCCGCATGACTGGCTGACGGCAACCATCCTCGTGGTGCGCGACCGCATCATCGACAAATGGATGGAATCGACCCGCACCACCTATCACAACAACGGCAAGCGGGTTTACTACCTGTCGCTGGAATTCCTCATCGGCCGTCTGATGCGCGACGCCATGTCGAACCTCGGCCTTATGGAAGACATTCGCCAGGCTCTGACCTCGCTCAGCGTCGAACTCGACGTCATCGCCGGCCTTGAACCGGATGCAGCCCTCGGCAATGGTGGCCTCGGCCGCCTCGCCGCCTGCTTCATGGAATCGATGGCGACGGTCAACATTCCTGCCTATGGCTACGGCATCCGCTACGTCCATGGCCTCTTCCGCCAGCAGATGGCCGAGGGATGGCAGGTCGAGCTGCCGGAAAGCTGGCTGGCACACGGCAATCCCTGGGAATTCGAACGTCGCGAAAGCTCATACGAAGTCGGTTACGGCGGCACGGTCGAGACGATCACCAGCCCGGAAGATGAGTTGCGCTACGTCTGGAAACAGGGCGAGCGGGTGATCGCCACCGCCTACGATACGCCGGCCGTTGGCTGGCGCGGCGAACGCGTCAACACTTTGCGCCTGTGGTCCGCCCAGCCGATCGACCCGATCCTGCTCGATGCCTTCAACGCCGGCGACCACATCGGCGCGCTGCGCGAGAGCAACAAGGCCGAAAGCCTGACCAGGGTTCTGTACCCGGCAGACGCAACGCCTGCCGGCCAGGAGCTGCGCCTCAGGCAGGAGTATTTCTTCTGTTCCGCTTCGCTGCAGGATATCGTCCGACGCCACCTGCAGCAGGGAAATACGCTGGCCGCCCTGCCCGACAAGGTCGCCATTCAGCTGAACGACACGCACCCCGCTGTGTCCGTCGTCGAACTCATGCGCCTGCTCGTCGACGTGCACGGTCTCGATTTCGACACGGCCTGGGACATCACATGGAAGACCTTTTCCTACACCAACCACACACTGCTTCCCGAAGCATTGGAAAGCTGGCCCGTCCCGCTGTTCGAACGGCTTTTGCCGCGCCACATGCAGCTGGTGTATGAAATCAACGCCAAGATCCTGCTGGCGGCCCGCAAGAATCGCGGTTTCTCCGACAGTGAAATCAGCCGTATCTCGCTGATCGACGAAAGCGGCGATCGCCGCGTACGCATGGGCAATCTTGCCTTTATCGGCGCGCACTCGATCAACGGCGTCTCCGCCCTGCATACGGAACTGATGAAGGAAACGGTCTTCTCCGACCTGCACAAGCTTTATCCGACCCGCATCAACAACAAGACCAACGGCATCACGCCACGCCGCTGGCTGATGCAGTGCAATCCGGATCTGACCGCGCTGATCAAGGAGGCCATCGGCCCCGAATTCCTGGATGATGCGAGCAAGCTGACGGCCCTTGATGCCTTCGCCGACGATGCGAGCTTCCAGCAGAAATTCGCCGCCGTGAAGCGTTCCAACAAGGAAAAGCTGGCAGCCCTGGTGGCCGGCCGCATGGGCATCCGTCTCGACCCCAACGCGATGTTCGACATACAGATCAAGCGTATCCACGAGTACAAGCGTCAGCTCCTGAATATCATCGAGACGGTCGCCCTGTTCGACCAGATGCGCTCGCATCCGGAACGCGACTGGGTTCCACGCGTCAAGATCTTCGCCGGCAAGGCGGCGCCGAGCTACCATAACGCCAAGCTGATCATCAAACTCGCCAACGACGTCGCCCGCGTCATCAACAACGACCCTTCGGTCCGTGGTCTCCTCAAGGTCGTCTTCGTGCCGAACTACAATGTCTCGCTCGCCGAAGTCATGGTGCCGGCCGCCGACCTTTCCGAACAAATTTCGACCGCCGGCATGGAAGCATCGGGAACCGGGAACATGAAGTTCGCGTTGAACGGAGCATTGACCATCGGAACCCTCGATGGTGCCAATGTCGAAATGCGGGATCATGTCGGAGAGGAAAACATCGTGATTTTCGGAATGACCGCCGACGAAGTCGGTCGCCTCCGCGCCGATGGATACAATCCGCGTGCGGCGATCGATGCCTCCCGCGATCTTTCCCAGGCGCTTGCGGCGATTTCCTCCGGCGTGTTTTCTCCCGACGATCGCGAGCGTTATGCCGGGCTGATGCAGGGCATCTACCAGCATGACTGGTTCATGGTCGCCGCAGACTTCGATGCCTATACCCAGGCCCAGCGCAAGGTCGACGACATCTGGATCGACACGCCTGGCTGGTACTCGAAAACGATCCGCAATACCGCGCGCATGGGCTGGTTCTCTTCGGACCGTACCATCCGCCAGTACAACGCGGACATCTGGAGAGCTTGATGGCAAGATCGCCGAAGAAGGTCGGTGAGACAGGTAAGCCGGAAACACCGCCGGCTGAAGACGTGCAGGCAATTATCCAAGGCACCCATAACGATCCTTTCGCGATCTTGGGCATGCACCAGAGCGGCAGCGGTTTTATCGCGCGCTGCTTCGTGCCCGGCGCCGAAACGGTCACCGCGACAACCTTGAACGGCGCCGTGGTGGGTGAATTGTTATGCCTCGATCAGGCCGGATTTTTCGCCGGTCCGGTCAAGGTTCAGGGTTTGCAGCCGGTGCGCTACCGCGCAACGCGCGGCGATACCGAATGGACGGTGACCGACCCCTATAGTTTCGGCCCGATCCTCGGACCGATGGATGACTATTTCATCCGCGAAGGCTCGCATCTGCGTCTGTTCGACAAGATGGGCGCGCATCCGCTCAAGCATCAGGGCGTCGACGGCTTCCATTTTGCCGTCTGGGCGCCGAATGCCCGCCGCGTGTCGGTCGTCGGCGATTTCAACGAATGGGACGGCCGCCGCCATGTCATGCGCCTGCGCCGCGACACCGGCATCTGGGAAATCTTTGCCCCGGATGTGCGAACGGGTTCGGCCTATAAATTCGAGATCATCGGCAAGGATGGCGCTTTGCAGCCGTTGAAAGCGGATCCCTATGCCCGCCGTGCCGAACTGCGCCCGAAGAATGCCTCGGTGACCGCAGCCGAACTGGAGCAAGTCTGGGAAGACGAGGATCATCGCAAGCACTGGGCGTCGATCAACCAGCGGCAGCAGCCGATCTCGATCTACGAGGTTCACGCCGCCTCCTGGCAGCGTCACCACGATGGCGCGCTGCTGACCTGGGACGAAATGGCCGAGCGCCTGATCCCTTACTGCGTCGACATGGGTTTCACCCATATCGAATTCATGCCGATCTCCGAATATCCCTATGACCCGTCCTGGGGCTACCAGACGACCGGCCTGTTTGCCCCGACGGCGCGCTTCGGCGAACCGGAAGGGTTTGCCCGTTTCGTCAACGGCTGCCACAAGGTCGGCCTCGGCGTATTGCTCGACTGGGTGCCGGCGCATTTCCCCACCGATGCCCATGGCCTGCGCCATTTCGACGGCACGGCACTTTATGAGCACGAGGACCCGCGTCAGGGATTCCACCCCGACTGGAACACGGCGATCTACAATTTCGGCCGGATCGAGGTCCTGTCCTACCTGATCAACAATGCGCTTTACTGGGCCGAGAAATTCCACCTCGACGGCCTGCGCGTCGATGCGGTCGCCTCGATGCTCTATCTCGACTATTCGCGCAAAGAGGGCGAATGGGTGCCCAATGAATATGGCGGACGCGAAAATCTCGAATCCGTGCGTTTCCTGCAGTCGATGAATAGCCATGTCTATGGCAGCCATCCGGGCATCATGACCATTGCAGAGGAGAGCACCTCCTGGCCGAAAGTATCGCAGCCCGTCCATGAAGGCGGGCTCGGTTTCGGCTTCAAGTGGAACATGGGCTTCATGCATGACACGCTGAGCTACTTTGCCCGTGATCCGATCCACCGCAAGCATCACCATCAGGAACTGACCTTCGGCCTGCTCTATGCGTTTTCGGAAAATTTCGTCCTGCCGATTTCGCATGACGAAGTGGTGCATGGCAAAGGCTCGATGATCGCCAAGATGCCCGGCGACGACTGGCAGAAATTTGCCAATCTGCGCGCTTATTACGGTTTCATGTGGGGCCATCCCGGCAAGAAACTCCTGTTCATGGGCCAGGAATTTGCTCAGTGGAGCGAGTGGAGCGAGAGCCAGTCCCTCGACTGGAACCTGCTTCAGTATGCACCCCACGAAGGCATGCGCCGCCTGATCCGCGACCTCAACCTCACCTATCGCTCGAAGCCTGCGCTGCATGCGCGCGACTGCGAGGGCGAGGGCTTCGAATGGCTGATCAGCGAGGACCAGGACAATTCCGTCTTTGCCTGGCTGCGCAAGGCGCCGGGCGAAAAACCGATCGCCGTCATCTGCAATCTGACGCCGACCTTCCATTCGCACTATCGCATAAGCCTGCCTGCGGGTGGTCGCTGGCGTGAAATCATTAATACCGATGCCGAAATTTATGGCGGCAGCGGCAAGGGCAATGGTGGTCGGGTGGAGGCCCACACCTCTGGCGAAGGATGGGCAAAGGCGGTGATGACACTGCCGCCTCTGGCCGTGATCATGCTGGAACTGGAACAGTAAGGGGAGGAAAATATGACAGAAAAGCGGACCAAGAGCCTGTCGCGCGACGCCATGGCCTATGTTCTGGCCGGTGGCCGCGGCAGTCGTCTCAAGGAATTGACCGATCGCCGGGCAAAACCCGCCGTCTATTTCGGCGGCAAGGCACGCATTATCGATTTTGCACTCTCCAACGCGCTGAATTCCGGCATTCGCCGCATCGGCGTCGCCACGCAGTACAAGGCGCACTCGCTCATCCGCCATCTGCAGCTCGGCTGGAACTTCTTCCGCCCCGAGCGCAACGAAAGCTTCGACGTCCTGCCGGCCTCCCAGCGTGTCTCGGAAACGCAGTGGTATGAGGGCACGGCCGACGCGGTATTCCAGAACATCGATATTATCGAGCCCTATGGCCCGGAATACATGGTGATCCTTGCCGGCGACCACATCTACAAGATGGACTACGAGCAGATGCTCCAGCAGCATGTCGACACCGGCGCAGATGTCACCATCGGCTGCCTGGAAGTGCCGCGCATGGAGGCTGTCGGCTTCGGCGTCATGCATGTCGACGCGACCGACCGCATCATCGACTTCGTCGAGAAGCCTGCCGATCCGCCAGGCATTCCCGGCAACGAGGACATGGCGCTCGCCTCGATGGGCATCTATGTCTTCCACACCAAATTTCTGATGGAACTGCTGCGCCGCGATGCCGCCGATCCGAATTCGAGCCGCGATTTTGGCAAGGATATCATTCCCTACGTCGTCCAGAGCGGCAAGGCTGTCGCCCATCGCTTCGCGCGCTCCTGCGTCCGTTCCGATTTCGAGAAAACGCCGTACTGGCGCGACGTCGGTACCATTGACGCCTACTGGCAGGCCAATATCGACCTGACCGACATCGTTCCGGAACTCGACCTTTACGACAAGTCCTGGCCGATCTGGACCTATTCGGAAAACACACCGCCGGCCAAGTTCGTCCATGACGACGAAGGCCGTCGTGGCTCGGCGATCTCCTCGCTGGTCTCCGGCGACTGTATCATCTCCGGCTCATCATTGTACAAGAGCCTGCTGTTTACCGGCGTGCGTGCCAATTCCTATTCCCGCCTCGAAGGCGCTGTCGTCCTGCCCAAGGTTCAGGTTGGGCGTCATGCGCGGCTCACAAATGTCGTGATAGACCATGGCGTCGTGATCCCCGAAGGCCTGATCGTCGGCGAGGATCCGGAAATGGACGCCAAACGCTTCCGCCGCAGTGAAAACGGGATCTGCCTGATCACCCAGGCGATGATCGACAAATTGGGTTAGCCAAATCCATGAAAGTTCTTTCGGTCGCCTCCGAGCTCTATCCCTTGATCAAGACCGGCGGCCTCGCGGACGTCGCCGGTGCTCTGCCGCTTGCGCTCGCGGCCCATGCCATCGAGACCAAGACGCTCATTCCCGGCTATCCGGCCGTGATGAAGGCGATCAAGAAACCGAAGAAGGTGCACCAGTTCGACAACCTGCTTGGCGAACATGTGACCCTGCTCGCGGTCAACCACGACGGGCTGGATATCCTCGTACTTGACTGCCCGGCGCTCTATGAGCGGTCGGGCGGTCCCTATGTCGATGGCAATGCGCGAGACTATCCGGACAACTGGAAGCGCTTTGCCGTTCTATCCAAGGCAGGCGCCGAAATCGCGGCGGGAATTCTGCCTGATTTCGTGCCGGACCTCGTCCATGTGCACGACTGGCAGGGCGCCTTGACGCCCGTCTACATGCGTTATGCCGAGGCCCCGGAAAAGCCGAGCCTCATGACCATTCACAACATCGCCTTCCAGGGCCAGTTCTTCGCCGAACTCTTCCCCTATCTGGAACTGCCGCCGCACGCCTATACCGAAGCACTCGAATACTACGGCACGCTGAGCTACCTGAAGAGTGGCTTGGTGACCGCCCACGCCGTCAGCACCGTCAGCCCCTCCTATGCCGAGGAAATCCTCACCCATGAATTCGGCATGGGCCTTGAAGGCCTGATCGCCGGTCGTTCCGACGATCTCTATGGCATTGTCAACGGCATCGATGCCGACGTCTGGAACCCGGCCAACGATGATCTGCTGGCATCCAACTACTCCGCGACCACGCTGAAGAAACGTCCGGTCAACAAGACGGCACTGATCAAGCGGTTCGGCCTGGACAGCGATGATGGTCCGCTGTTTTGCGTCATATCCCGCCTGACCTGGCAAAAAGGCCTCGACCTGCTCAGCGAGGTGATCGACGAATTTGTTGAATCCGGCGCGAAGCTTGCGATTCTGGGTTCCGGCGACAGTGCGATCGAAACCTCGCTGCAGGCGGCGGCAAGCCGACATCGCGGCCGCGTTGCCATGGTCCTGGGTTATGACGAAAAGCTGTCCCATCTGATGCAGGCGGGCGCCGACGTCATCCTCGTTCCATCCCGCTTCGAGCCCTGCGGCCTGACGCAACTCTACGCTCTACGTTATGGCTGCGTGCCGCTTGTCGCCCGCACCGGCGGTCTTGCCGACACCGTAATCGATGCCAATGAAGCAGCAATTTCGGCAGGTGTCGCCACCGGCATCCAGTTTGCACCGGTCACGGCCGAGGCCCTGCGCCGCGCGATCCGCCGCACCATCCGGCTGTATCAAGACCAGAAACTCTGGTCACAGATGCAGAAGCAGGGCATGAAATCGGACGTCTCCTGGGACCGCAGCGCCGCTCTCTATGCCGACCTCTATCAACGCCTCGTCTCGAAAGGCCAGTAAAACCATGATTTCCACCGTCACCACGAAACCCTATGCGGATCAGAAACCGGGCACGTCGGGACTGCGCAAGAAGGTTCCGGTGTTCCAGCAGGAGAACTATGCCGAAAATTTTATCCAGTCGATTTTCGATTCGCTGGACGGCTTCGAAGGCAAGACGCTGGTGATCGGCGGCGACGGCCGCTTCTACAATCGCGAAGTCATCCAGAAGGCGCTGAAAATGGCCGCAGCCAATGGCTTCGGCAAGGTCCTGGTCGGCCAGGGCGGCATTCTCTCGACGCCTGCCGCCTCGCATGTCATCCGCAAATACAAGGCCTTCGGCGGCATCGTGCTCTCGGCCAGCCACAACCCCGGCGGCCCGACCGAAGATTTCGGTATCAAGTATAATATCGGCAATGGCGGCCCTGCACCGGAAAAGATCACCGACGCGATCTATGCCCGCAGCAAGGTCATCGACAGCTACAAGACCGTCAATGCCGCCGATATCGATCTCGACAAGGTCGGCACATTCGAGCTGGGAGGCATGAAGGTCGCGGTGATCGACCCGGTTGCCGACTATGCCGAACTGATGGAAAGCCTGTTCGACTTCAATGCAATCCGCAACATGTTCGGCCTCGGCTTCCGCATGGTCTTCGACGCCATGAGCGCCGTCACCGGCCCCTATGCCAAGGACATCATCGAAGGCCGCCTCGGCGCACCTGAAGGCACCGTACGCAACTTCATTCCGCTGCCAGACTTCGGCGGCCACCACCCGGACCCGAACCTGGTGCATGCCAAGGAACTGTATGACGAGATGATGAGCGGTGCAGGCGCGCCCGATTTCGGTGCGGCCTCCGACGGCGATGGCGACCGCAACCTGGTCATCGGCAAGGGCATCTTCGTCACCCCCTCCGACAGCCTGGCGATCCTGGCGGCCAATGCCCATCTGGCGCCCGGCTATTCGGGCGGCATCGCCGGCATCGCTCGCTCCATGCCGACCAGCGCAGCCGCTGACCGCGTCGCCGAAAAGCTCGGCATCGGCATCTACGAGACGCCGACCGGCTGGAAGTTCTTCGGCAACCTGCTCGACGCCGGCAAGGTGACGATCTGCGGCGAGGAAAGCGCCGGCACCGGCTCCAACCATGTCCGCGAAAAGGATGGTCTCTGGGCCGTCCTGCTCTGGCTCAACATTCTCGCCGTTCGTGGCGAAAGCGTCACCGACATCGTTCATCAGCATTGGGCCACCTACGGTCGCAACTATTATTCGCGTCACGATTACGAGGGTGTGGACACCGAACGTGCCAACGGCCTCGTCGCCATGCTGCGTGACAAACTGGCGACGCTGCCCGGCACCAGGGTCGGCGACCTGACCGTCGCCGCAGCCGACGACTTTTCCTACCATGATCCGGTCGATCACTCGGTCTCCAACAATCAGGGCATCCGCGTCCTGTTCGAAGGCGGCAGCCGCGTCGTCTTCCGCCTGTCCGGCACCGGCACCTCAGGCGCTACCCTGCGCGTCTATATCGAGCGCTACGAGCCGGACGCCTCGCGCCACCACATCGAGACCCAGGTAGCCCTCGCCGAACTGATCGCCGCTGCCGAAACGCTAGCCGAGATCAAGAGCCGCACGGCTTTCGACGAACCGACAGTGATCACCTGAGGCGAGAGTGGAAGCCGCATCAACTTATGCTACATTGATGCGCTCCACCTGAAAACGCGGAACGGTTATGAACACGCCGAGGAAAAACGCTGCAGAATTTGATGAATTTGTCTTGCGGCAACAGTCCACGGAGATTGAAGCCGCATCAGTGGATTGGTGTCAGGAACGCGACCAATGGCTTGACTATCTCAACGTACTGTACACGGCGGTGGAGGCTTTCCTGAAGCCTTACATTGACGGCGGAACCATCGCCATCAGCTACAAGGATGTGTTGCTGAACGAAGAGAACATCGGCGAATACACTGCGCGACAGATGGTGCTTCAAATTGGCAAGCAACATGTTGTATTCACACCGATTGGAACACTTTTGATCGGCACAAAAGGCCGTGTCGATGTTGAAGGTGCCGCCGGAAAAGCTCGCCTCATTCTGGCGGACCGTGACGCTCAGCGACCTCAGATCAAGGTGACGGTAAAAAGAGATGGTGACAACCCACGTCCAGTGACGGAGCCTCCGACCGACATCGATTGGACATGGAAGATTGCGACCATGCCGCCACAAGTATCCTATATCGATCTGACACAGGATTCGCTGTTCGAACTGGTTATGGAAGTTGCGAATGGCTGATCGTGTTGCCTTTTCCGGTGACAATCAGTCCATTTCGCATATCGCGCTCCATCACAGCGATCTTGAAAATGCTCTCAGAGCTTATTTCAGTTTCACTTCGGCCCAGGTCTCAATGCGTTTCATCGGATATTCTAAGAGCGACCTGACCACGGAGTTGCAAGAACGGCTGAACGAAATTGAGCTGTCTTCCTCCATGGCAGTGCTGGCGGCAGTGGAAGCATCCTTCCGAATTGACTACCTTCAACGGTGCCAGCAACGAAGAAAAGATCCGATTTCGCGCGCGTTTCGTGAGATATATGGACACAAACAAACGCATGCCTCTCTGGAGGACGACATTTTCGGCACCTGGATCGACCGATTTGACGGTGCAAGAGTGATCATCGGAGAGTTGCGCGGCGCCTTCAAATTTCGACACTGGTTGGCGCATGGCCGATATTGGAAACCGAAATTCGGGCGCCGCTATGACTTCAATGATATCTACACCATAGCCGACATTGCCCTGAAGCACTTCGACCTGCTCGTTTGATATCAATCACTCCTGCTGGATATCCGGCTCGACCAGCAGAGCGAGCTGCGCCAGCGATTCCTGCCAGCCGAGATAACAGGCCGCCTCCGGGATTATTTCCGGCACACCCGCCTGGGTGATCTTGATGTCCGTCCCGCAGAACACTTCCGTCAGATCCACCGTGACATTCATCTCGCCCGCCAGGTTGGGATCGTCGAACACGTCGTTGTAGCGGATCAGCTTGCCCGGAATGAGCTCCAGATAGGTGCCGCCGAAACTGTGCGATTGCTGCGTGGTGAAATTGGTGAACGACATCCGGAACGTGCCTCCCACCTTCGATTCGAAGTGATGCATCTTGGCGACGAAACCATAGGGCGGGACCCATTTGCACTGGGCGTCCGGATCCATGAAGGCG
Source organism: Rhizobium sp. CECT 9324 (assembly GCF_918741265.1). Lineage (NCBI taxonomy): Bacteria > Pseudomonadati > Pseudomonadota > Alphaproteobacteria > Hyphomicrobiales > Rhizobiaceae > Rhizobium > Rhizobium sp. CECT 9324. The sequence continues at coordinate 3,570,641 of NZ_CAKKMZ010000001.1, forward strand.
CGGTACACCTTTTCCGGCGACGCTTTCAACACGCGGTGCAGTCGGATTGTATGGGGCATTGTCATTCCTCCTCTGGTGATTTCGTCTAGGTCTCAATCTTTCACGCGCATGATCATGTCGAGATAGCGCCGCAGATGCCGAAGGTTCCCACGGGCAATCTCCGGATCGAGTTTCGCCTTGGCAAAGATGAACGAGCCCTGCAGCACCGCTTGAATGAAATAGCCGACACTCTCCGCCGTCCATGCCGCATCCGCAGCGTACCGCGCGCGTACAAGCTCGAGATCGGTGGCCAGCCTTGCGATATGCGCCGACATGCCGAGATCGCAGGCTTCGCGGATCGCGGGATGCGACTGATAGGTTTCCTGCACCAGCGTGCCAAGCAGGCAGGTGAATTCCGGCACATCGAGGTCGAGGATGGCCATGCGGAAATCGACATAGCCGAGGATGCGGTCGCGCGGATCGGCGAGGCTCTGGTATGGCGCCTGCTCGAAGACGTCGGTGGTGAACTGGTTCCAATGATCGACCGCGCCGAGGACCAGTTCTTCCTTGCTCTTGAAGTGGTGGAAGAAGCTACCTTTGCTGACGCCGGCACGCCGGCAGATATCGTCCACCGTCGTTGCCGCATAACCCTGCTCACGGACCAGACCGAGCGTGGCATCCAGCAGCTTCATGCGTGACGGGTGGATGATCTCGTTCATGTCGGCGCCCTTCCTCTTGCACATCATTAAACCAACCAGTTGGTATGCTGTCAATAGCGAACTTTCTTGGGCCCACGCCGTGGAAAATGGAACAAAGCAACCTGAAGACGACCCGCAAGCGTTTCGTCCGCTTCAGCAGGTGCTAACCTATCGGCGTGACACAGAGAGATTCGCCACCCCAAACCGCGGAAGACGTCATGAGCCAAAACCCTCTCGGAGCCGTCCTGCATCCCGCCGGCACAGATTTTTCCCTCTGGTCGCATCACGCCACATTGATCGAACTCTGCCTCTTCGATGCCGATGGCCGCACGGAAAACGCCCGCCTGCCGATGACGCGCGGCGAAGACGATGTGCACCGGCTTTTTGTTGGAAGCGCCGGCGAAGGCACCCGTTACGGCTTCCGCGCCCATGGCCCTTACGATCCGGCGGAAGGCCACTGGTACGATCCGTCGAAACTGCTCGTCGATCCCTATGCCAAGGAGCTCGATCGCCCTTTTGTCCACGATCCCAGGCTTGCAGAATTCGGTACGGACACCGCCGACCTTGTGCCGAAAGCCATCGTCACCCGCGATGTGCCGGTCAAGGCGATGATGCCGCTCCTGCCGCGCGGCGGCTTCATCTACGAAGTCGCGGTCAAACCTTTCACCATGCTGCACCCCGATGTGCCTGAAGCGCAGCGCGGCACGCTGGCAGCCCTCGCCCATCCCTCGGTCATCGCCCATCTGAAAAAGATCGGTGTCGATGCCGTCGAACTGATGCCGATCACCGCATGGCTCGACGAGCGCCACCTGCCGCCGCTCGGCCTCACCAACAGCTGGGGTTACAACCCGATCGCCCTGATGGCGCTCGATCCCCGCCTGGTGCCGGGCGGCGTCAAGGAACTGCGCGACACGGTCGCGGCCCTGCATCACGAGGGCATCGGCGTCATCCTCGACCTCGTCTTCAACCACACCGGCGAAAGCGATGTGCAGGGCGCGACACTGTCGATGCGCGGCATCGACAACCGCTCGCTCTATCGCCACCTGCCGGATGATCCCTCAACGCTTGTCAACGACACCGGCTGCGGCAATACCCTCGCCTGCGATCATCCGATGCTGCGCCGGCTGATCATCGATTCCCTTCGCCACTTCGTCCTGCAGGGCGGCGTCGACGGTTTCCGCTTCGACCTCGCGCCGATCATCGGCCGCCATTGGGACGGCTTCCACCGCGATGCGCCGACGCTGAAGGCCATGCTTGAGGACGATGTGCTGGAAGACCGCATCATGATCGCCGAACCCTGGGACATCGGCCCAGGCGGCTACCAGCTCGGCCAGTTTCCGCCTCCCATTCTCGAATGGAATGACCGCGCCCGCGATACCTTTCGCCGTTACTGGCGCGGCGACAGCCACCTGACCGGCGACCTCGCCACGGCTCTGGCCGGCTCCGCCGACCTCTTCGCCCACCACGGCGGCAAGGCGACCCGCAGCGTCAACTTCATCGCCGCCCATGACGGCTTCACCCTGCTCGACCTCGTCTCGCACGAACACAAGCACAACGAAGCCAATGGCGAGTACAATCGCGACGGCCATAACGAGAACCACTCGTGGAACAACGGTGCCGAAGGCGAGACCACAGACCGCACGATCCTGCGCAACCGCCGGCTGGATGTGGCAGCCCTGCTCGCCACGCTCTTTGCCAGCCGTGGCACGATCATGCTGACGGCCGGCGACGAATTCGGCCGCAGCCAGCGCGGCAACAACAATGCCTATTGCCAGGACAATGCTCTCACCTGGCTGGATTGGCAAAACCGCGACAGCGAACTGCTGGAAACGACCGCAAGCCTTGCCGCCATGCGCCAGCGCTTCACCGCGTTCTCCGACACACAATTCCTCGAGGGCAATGGCGACGTCGAATGGCTTTCGGCAAGTGGCGACGCTATGACCGTTGCCGACTGGGAAGATCCGGATCTCAAGGTCTTTGCCATGCTATTGAAAACGCTGGATCGCCAGACCGGAAAGCCGGCCCGCATCGCCGTTCTTTTCAATCGCGCGCATGAGACGCGCGACATGAGCCTTCGTCCCGAAACGGGACGGAAATGGAAGAAGCTGTCCACCGGGCGCGGTGCGACGGCAATTCACCTGAGACCGCGTTCTGTCGAATTCTGGCTCGAAGCATGATTTGTTGCTGAGAGGCACAACGCGGCTATTCCGCATGACATGAACCACCTATAACCTGTCGGAAAATATCGACAAAAGAGTGAGGTTCCATGCCGCGTGAGATTTCTCTGTCCGAGGTTCCGGGGCTCGTCGGAACCGTCGTCGGTGTCTCCGACTGGATCACTGTCGACCAGACCATGATCGACGCCTTTGCCGGCGCGACCAATGACCACCAGTTCATCCACACCGACCCCGTGCGCGCTGCGGCCGAAACGCCCTATGGCGGCACGATCGCCCACGGCTTCCTGACGCTCTCCCTGCTTTCGGCGATGAACTACGACTGCCTGCCCAAGATCCGCGAACAGACGCTTGGCATCAACTACGGTTTCGACAAGGTGCGTTTCATGTCGCCGGTCAAATGCAACAAGCGCATCCGCGGCTCCTTCCTGCTCGCTGGTGCCCGCTTTCGCGGCGCCGGCATGCTGATGAACACCTATGACCTGACTGTCGAGATCGAGGACGAACGCAAGGCAGCCCTGACGGCCAGTTGGATCACCATCTCCCAGTTCGACCCGAAGGATCGCCCGGCAGGCGTGTGAGAGGGGCTATGCCGCACGAACGCGCAGAGATCATTCGCCAGAGTTTCCGCCGCCAGGCAAAGGCCTGCACCGATCTCGGCTCGCCGTTTATCGCACGACTGTGCACGCTGGCCGCCGAACGCCTGACGGAGGAGACGCCGGTCGGCACAACGCTCCTTGGCTGGCCCGGCAATCCCGACGGCACCGGAGATGCGCTGGCCCTGAGGCTGGCCGGTTGCCTTCATGCTCTGGTGCGCTCAGGTCTGGATCTGGACCTTGCTCAAGTCTATCCTCCGCATGATGTCACCGACGAGCACCTTTGGGCCTCCGTCGAAACTGCTCTTGTCCGCAACGAGGACTTCATCCTTCAGCGCCTGAAGTCAGCGCCGCAGACCAACGAAGTCCGCCGCTCTTCGGTTCTCCTGCCAGGCTTCCTGACAATCGCGGAGATATGCGGCAACCCTTTGCACCTGTCCGAAGTCGGCGCTAGCGCCGGTCTCAACTTGCACTGGGACCGTTATGCCTACACGCTGGGCAAGGTCGAATGGGGCGGTCCGTCGCCGGTCGTGCTTCAGCCAGCATGGCAAGGCCCCTCACCGCCGATCGCCGATATCGAGATCATCGACCGCGCCGGCTGCGACCTGAACCCGCTCGATCCCGGCTTGGAAGCAGACCAGCTCCGGCTGTTTTCCTATATCTGGGCCGACCAGACGGATCGCCTGCAGAGAACGGCAGCAGCCCTTGCCATCGCCGCCGCCAGCCAGATCCGGGTCGAAAAGGCCGACGCCATCGACTGGCTGCGGATCCGGCTCTTGCAAGCGCATCCCGGCATGACCCACGTCGTCTACCACACTATTGCCTGGCAATATCTACCGGCAGCGCTGAAAGCCGAGGGCGAAGCCCTGATCGCCGAGGCAGGCGCACGCGCCACGTCAGAGGCACCGCTTGCCCGCCTGCAGCTCGAAGCCGATGACAAACCGGAGGGCGCGGCGATCCTGCTTACTCTGTGGCCCAACGGCGAGACCCGCGAGATCGGCCGGGCCGATTTTCACGGGCGCTGGGTGAAGTGGGTGGGGTGGCAGGACTAGATAGCGAGCAAAAAGGCTGGGTTTCCCCAGCCTTTCACAATGCTCAGAGCGAGGCGTCTTCCGCCCCTTCGGCCAGCATGCCGAAGGCATAAGTGGCAAAGGATCGCCAGCATTCGACGCGGAAGGTTTCTTCCTCGACGCGGTGCAGGATGATCTCGATCTTGCCGAACACCGTGCGGGTCACGGCGCCGACCGGGAAGGCGGCAAGCGACAGATCGAGCGCGCAGGCGCTGTTGATCGCCCCCGCCGAGGCCGGGCCGGAAACGATGATCGCGGTATTGCGATGGGAGACGTCGGCCGTCGAATGTGCCACGCCGGAGGCGGCACAATCTGCCATCAGGTCGCCGCCCTTTTCGTCGATCAGCAGCCATTCATCCGGACCGATCCAGAAAGCCGTGCGCGCCTTGGACGAGACCGATGCCCTTGGCTTGACCGGCAGTTTCAGCCCAAGCGACGTCGACAGAGCGGCCACGTCTTCGGCGCGGGCGCGCAGCACGACACGTCCGGCCGGCAAAGCCGGCGTCAGCCGCACCTTGGCGCTTCCGCCCTGGTAGCCGGAGAGAACGGGCCGGCGTTCGGCAATCACACGTTCAACAATCACAGGTTCAGCCATGGATCCGACCTCCTTCCTTGTCTACAAAGACCATGTCGGTCACTTCGACCGCGATGGTCTTGTCCTTCATCGGCACATAGAGCGTTTCGCCCATGCGCGCCCGTCCGCCGGCGACCATCGCAATGGCAATGGAACGTCCGAGGTTTTCCGACCAGTAGGACGAGGTCACATGTCCGAGCATGGTCATCGGTTTCGGCTGGTTCGGATTGGCGACGATCTGGCCGCCCTCTTCGAGCACTTCGCTCGGGTTCTTGGTCAGAAGGCCGACAAGCTGCTTGCGTCCTTCCTTGATCAGATCCGGACGTTTCATGCCGCGGATACCGACAAAGTCGGTCTTCTTCTTCGACACGGCCCAGGAAAGGCCGGCATCGTCCGCCGTCAGAGTGCCGTCGGTGTCTTGGCCGACGATGATATAACCCTTCTCGGCGCGCAGCACGTGCATGGTCTCGGTACCGTAGAGGCACGCCCCCAAAGACTGCGCCCGTTCCCAGATCTTTTGGAACACATCGGCGCCGAAATCGGCCGGCACGTTGATTTCGAAACCGAGTTCGCCAGTGAAGGACACGCGGAAGAGACGCGTCGGCACGCCGCAGAACGTGCCTTCAGCGACGCTCATATGCGGGAAGGCCTCGTTGGAGATGTCGATGCCCTCGACGAAGGGCGCAATGATCTCGCGTGCCTTCGGACCCTGCACCGCGATCACCGCCCATTGTTCGGTGGTCGAGGTCAGCCAGACCTTCAGATGCGGGAATTCCGTCTGCAGATAGTCTTCCATATGGTTGAGCACTCGCGGCGCACCGCCCGTGGTCGTGGTCACATGGAAACGGTCCTCGGCAAGACGACCGACGACGCCGTCGTCATAGATGAAGCCGTCTTCACGGGTCATGATGCCATAGCGCGCCTTGCCCGGCTTCAGCGTGTCCCAGGCGTTTGTATACATCAGGTTGAGGAATTCGGCCGCATCCGGGCCGACAACCTCGATCTTGCCGAGCGTCGAGGCGTTGAACACGCCCGCAGCGTCGCGAACGGTCTTGCATTCGCGGTTGACCGCCGCATGCATGTCCTCGCCCGGCTTCGGGTAGTACCATGCACGCTTCCAGTTGCCGACATCCTCGTATTCGGCGCCCTGGCTGACTTCATAGGCATGCATCGGCGTCTTGCGGGTCGGATCGAACAGCTCGCCACGCGAGTGGTTGATCAGCGTACCGAAAGTCACAGGCGTATAGGGCGCACGGAAAGTCGTGAGACCGACCTGCGGGATCTCCTTGCCCAGCACTTCAGCGGCAATCGCCAGACCGTGCATGTTCGACAGCTTGCCCTGGTCGGAGGCCATGCCGTTCGTCGTGAATCGCTTGATGTGCTCGATCGAATGCATACCTTCGCGAACGGCGAGACGAATGTCCTTGGCGCAGACATCGTGCTGGAAATCGACGAAAGCCTTGACCGTCGTGTCACGACCGGCCCCTTCGGCCGCACCAACCATGCCGCCGGTCCAGTCGTGCGCATTGGCACCGGAAAGCGAGACTGGCAAAGCTTCGGGAGCACCCGCCGCCCGTGCCATCGCCGTACCGGCAGCGGTCGCCTCGTCGAGCAAGGCCTGCAGGTCGTCGGTGCCATTGCAGGCGCCGACGCAGATGCAATCCTGCACGTAGACATCCGGCAGGAAGCGGTCATTGGCAGCGTCGAACTTCAATTTGCCGCGCGACTGCGAGAACAGATGCACCGACGGTGTCCAGCCGGCCGAGATCAGCAACGCATCGACTTCGATCTTGCGGCTCGACCCGCCGCCATTGCGGCGAACGGTGATCGAACGCACGCGCAGGCGCCCCGCCGTGTCGGTGACGCCGGAACCGGTCAGCACTTCGATACCCAGCGCACGGGCCTCGGCCAGCACCTTCTCGCCCGGCTTTTCGCGGACATCGACGATGACCGGAACAGAAACACCGGCCTTCTTCAGATCTATCGCCGCTTCATAGGCCGAATCATGCGCCGTATAGACGCCGACCTTCGCGCCGACGGCCACGCCGAAATGGTTCAGGTAGGTCCGGCCGGCAGAGGCCAGCATGATGCCCGGACGGTCATTGTTGGCAAACACCATGTGGCGCTCGATGGCGCCGCTGGCGATGATCACCCGCTTGGCCCGCACCTGCCACAGACGTTCGCGCGGCAAGGCCTTGCCCGGGTTCGAGATATGGTCGGTCACACGCTCGACCAGCGCGACATAATTGTGGTTGTGATAACCGAAGGCCGTCGTGCGGGTCAGCACGGTGACATTCGCCATGGCCTTGAGCTTGGCGACGGTTGCCTGCGCCCAGTCATAGCCGTTCTGCCCCTCGACGGCCGCATCGAGATCGTAATGGAAGGCACCGCCCATTTCGGGCTGTTCGTCGACGATGATCACACGCGCACCGGTCTTTGCTGCCGCAAGCGCTGCGGCAAGACCCGCAGCCCCGCCGCCAGCGACAAGCACGTCGCAATGGGCATAACGGTTGGCATAATGATCCGGATCGGCTTCCTTCGGCGCGACGCCGAGACCGGCAGCACGGCGGATGAAGGGCTCATAGATCTGGTGCCAGGCGGCCTTCGGCCACATGAAGGTCTTGTAGTAGAAGCCGGCGGCAAAGAACGGCGCCAGCAGGTTGTTGACTTCGCTGATGTCGAAGGTGAGCGACGGCCAGCGATTCTGCGTCTCGGCACGCATGCCGTCGAACACTTCCTGGACCGTGGCGCGCACGTTCGGCTGGCGGCGGGCCGCATCGCGCGAAATGTCGAGCAGCGCATTCGGCTCTTCCGGACCTGCGGTCAGGATGCCGCGCGGACGGTGGTATTTGAACGAGCGGCCGGCCAGTTGCATGCCGTTGGCCAGCATCGCCGAAGCGACGGTGTCGCCCTCATAGGCTGTCAGGCTGCGGCCATCGAGGGTGAAGCGGGCTGTGCGGGCGGGCGTCAGGCGGCCCTTGCCCGGAATACGATTGGCAGCACTCATGCCTTGTCTCCCTTCGGCTCGGCGGAAGCGACAAGCGTTGCCGGATCCGGCATCGGCTCGCCGGCCTTGTAGGTCAAGAGGATCTTGTCGCTGACGGTGTCACGAGCCGCGTTGAAGAAGCGACCGCAGCCATGCATATGGCGCCAGCGTTCAAAGATCAGACCCTTCGGATTGTCGCGCAGGAAGAAATAGTCGGCAAATTCCTCGTCGGAAATCGCCGAAATATTGGCAGGCCTGGCGATATGGGCTTCGCCGGCGGCGCGAAACTCGAGCTCTGCGCGCTCTTCTTCGCAATAGGGGCATTTGATGATCAGCATGTTGATCGATCCTTGAAATCAGTGAGCAACGGCAGCGGCGGCTGCCTCGTCGATCAGGCGGCCGGTGCGGAAGCGATCCAGCGTCAGGCCCTGGGCCAGCCGATGCGGCTCGCCCTTGGCGATCAGATGCGCGAACAGATTGGCCGAACCCGGCGTCGCCTTGAAACCGCCGGTTCCCCAGCCTGCGTTGACGAACAGGTTTTGAACCGGCGTCACGCTCTGGATCGGCGAACGGTCGGCCGTGTTGTCGGTAATCCCACCCCACTGGCGCATCATCTTGACACGGCGGAACATCGGGAACAGCTCGCAGATGGCGTCGAGCGTATGCGTGATGATCTGCATGCCGCCGGTCTGGCTGTAGGAATTGTACTGGTCCGTGCCAGCGCCAATGACCAGTTCGCCCTTGTCCGACTGCGAGATATAGGCATGCACCGTGTTCGACATCACCACGCAAGGGAAGATCGGCTTCATCGGCTCGGACACCAGTGCCTGTAGCGGTGTCGAATGCACCGGAAGACGCACGCCCGCCATGCCCATGACGACCGACGAATGGCCGGCCGCCGAAACGCCGACCTTCTTCGCGCCGACGAAGCCCTTGGTCGTGTCGACGCCGGTAACTTCACCATTCGGGCCACGGCGGATGCCGGTGACTTCGCAGTTCTGGATGATATGCACGCCGCGATCAGACGCCGCACGGGCAAAGCCCCAGGCGACCGCATCATGACGGGCGGTGCCGCCCCGCCGCTGCAACGCCGCACCATTGATCGCGTAGCGGGCGGTCTTGGAAATATCGAGCGGCGGACAGAAGGCCTTGGCCTGCTCCGGCGTCAGCCACTCATTGTCGATGCCATAGAGATTATTGGCATTCACATGGCGCTTGAACGACTGCTGGTCATGCACATTATGCGACAGCATCATCACGCCGCGCGGCGAATACATGACATTGTAATTAAGGTCCTGGGATAGACCCTCCCAGAGCTTCAGCGAATGCTCGTAGATGTCCATGCTCTCTTCATAGAGATAGTTGGACCGGATGATCGTCGTGTTGCGGCCGGTATTGCCACCGCCCAGCCAGCCCTTCTCGATGACAGCGACATTGGTGATGCCGTGCTCCTTGGCCAGATAATAGGCCGCACCGAGGCCATGGCCGCCGGCACCGATGATGATCACGTCGTAGGACTGCCGGGGCTCGGGAGAGGTCCACTGAGCCTCCCATCCCTTGTGGGCACGCATTGCCTCACGGACAACGGCAAAGACCGAATATTTGCGCATTCGCCTTAAACTCCTGTGGTTCAGGCACCTGGGTAGGACTATAGCAGTCGCAAATCAATATGCGTCATGACGTCCGTTTTGCGACGCAATGGCACTCAGCTTTCGACACGCCCGCTGTTGCCCCGCGAGAAAGCAAAATATCTTGACGGGAACACTTGCGCCATATGGACTTCTGTGAAGCGATCTGTTAATTGCCCTCGCTAATCGCCGGGCTCAAAGGCCCGCGCAACGCATTGCTTTTTCCGTTGATGGATCGTTCGTCTTCGGAATGACAACTCAAAGAACCAAAGGAACGGGATAGACGTGCAGGTACTTGTCCGCGACAACAACGTTGATCAGGCGCTCCGCGCTCTCAAGAAGAAAATGCAGCGCGAAGGCATCTTCCGTGAAATGAAGATGCGCGACTTCTACGAGAAGCCATCGCAGAAGCGTGCTCGCGAGAAGGCTGAAGCTGTTCGTCGCGTTCGCAAGCTGGCCCGCAAGCGCATGCAGCGCGAAGGCCTGATTGCTGCTCCGGCTCGCCCGGCGGCTGCTCGCTAATCGGCCCCGATTTAGACGTTTTCCTGTGAAATGAGGGCGGGGGCGAACAATCGCCGCCGCTCTTTTGATATGTAACTCAACTTAACGCTGCCCGTCAGGTTCGCCTGCGCCCAGCGGCTGGACGACTAGCAATCATGACCGAAACGACCGTCTTTTCGACCGCCCTCACCGCCGACCGTAAGAGACGCTATGTTTCAGCCGCAGCCGTGATTGCACTTTTGTCTCTCGCCGGTTGTGCAACGACCAACGAATCGACCGACGTCATCACCCTTGACCGCGCCCAGGGGTCCGAGGAAAACATCGCGTCGCTGTCCAGCGTCATCCAGTCCAATCCGCGCGATCCGGAAGGCTACAACGTTCGTGGCTCGGCCTACGGGCGCTCCGGCGATTTCAAGCGCGCCATCGACGATTTCAATGTCGCACTTCAGCTCAACCCGAGCTTCTATCAGGCCTATGCCAACCGCGCCCTCGTCTATCGCAACATGGGCAAGCCGGTCGAAGCCGCAGCCGACTACAACGCGGCGCTGAAGATCAATCCGAACTACGATGTCGCCTATATCGGTCGCGGCAATATCTACCGTCAGGCCGGCCGCGTCGACGAGGCCTTTGGCGATTTCAACCGCGCCATCCAGCTCGACACGACCGATGGCCGTGCCTATCACAATCGCGGCCTGATCTTCCAGCTCCGTGGCGACCACGCCAAGGCGATCGAGGACTTCTCGAAGGCCATCTCACTCTCGCCGCGCGCGCCTGAGCCTTACAACGGCCGGGGCGTTTCCTATGTCGCGCTCAACAATGACGAGAATGCCTTCGCCGACTTCAATCTGGCGATCGAACTGAACAACAAGCTGGCCGAGAGCTGGGCGAACCAGGCACTGGTTTACGAGCGTCGCGGCGAAAAAGCCCGCGCGGCAAAATCCTATTCGCATGCATTGCAGCTCGATCCGAAATACGATCCCGCCAAACAGGGGCTTGCGCGCACACGCACCACAAGCTGATTCGGTCAGCGATCGCACACCGAGACAAAAAGCGGCGAGCCCCCTCGCCGCTTTTTGTTTGAGTGAAAACATCCAGGACGCCTTGAACAGCCCGTAACCGGGCGCATAAAAAAACCGCTGATCCGGCCTCCATCGAGCCACGACCAGCGGTCTTTCAGAAAACATCTCGATCGGCGGAGGAGACCGCCAAGCGACCTTAGCGCATCATCACGACGCCGGCGCCGCTCAAAGCGACCCAAGCGAGAAAGCCACCGATCAGGCCGGCGCTGGTAAAGAACCCGATGCCCATGGCAATCATCAGCGCAACCAGGATGATCGTGCCGAACTTTGTTCCGGCGATGAACATGTCATAGGTCTTCTCGTGTTCCGCGTAGTTCATCGGAGCGCCGGTTTCGACCGGACCGGAATGATGTTCGCTCATGCTCTGTCTCCCATCTAAAGGCTTGAATGGCCGACCCGGTCACATGCTTCGACAAGCACGGGCACGATTCCAGCCAAATCTGTCTTTCCTCGAATACACAATGGTTTCGCCGAGTGCAATCTGCCCACCGTCGCCTTGATTAATAATCAAGACCGGCAACAGCGCCGCTGATCTTGCCGGTGGCGACCAGACGCGCGGACGGCAGGATCGTCAGGGGCGCCAGCGGCTCCAGATGGGTTCCGCGGTCGAACATCAACCGGCGCTCGTGCACGCCCGAATCGAAGAACGGATATCGTTTGAGCAGCTTGGCGCCGGTCGTATGCGTGTTCGTCGCCATCAACGTCAGTTCCAGCCCGTAGATCTCGGTCATGCGTCGCTCGACCACGGTCTGCGCGTAGAAGACCCGCTTATAGAATGCCGCATGCGATGGCCGGACATGCTGCAGAACCAGATTGGCTTTGAAGAATGCCGCAGCAACGATACTCGGGCGCAGCGTCAGGTAAGGCAGCACAGGCAGTTCGGCTGCGACATGGGGGTCGACGGCAAACCGGGCCGGGTCGATCAGCGTCAGGCCTCCTTCGAGATAAGCCTCCATGATCTCCGGGAAGACCCCCGCCGATTGCGACAACGTGTGCTGTGGCGTGACATGGTGCAGCCGGATCGTGCTGACGAGTTCCTCGAAGTAGTACACGCCGAACACATAGGCATGCTGATCGAAATCGGCATCGTCGATCATGCTGGGTGCGGCAACCGGCAAGACATTGGCAGCCTTGTACGCCTTGTAGCGCAGCTGCTCGATCGCCTCCATGTCCTCGCTGCTTTCAATTCGCCGATATTCGATGTGATCAAGATACCGCATAAGCCTCTCGGGGAAGCCTTCCAACTCCATGGCGTCAATCCAATCATGGTTAACAATTGGTTGATCGCTAACATGGAGAAAATTGTTCCGCTCCCCCTAGAATTAATAGATTATTAAAATTCAATCAGTTAAGCTTAATGCTTTCATATGCAACCATTTTGCGCCATGCCGTGCAAACCATACTTACCGCTGACCTGCGAAATGTAGATACGTCTAATTCAGGCCACGTCGGCTTTGCTTTTCCCTGCCTTGGCCTGCGCCTGCCGGACGCGCTGCGGTACCGCCTGGGAGAAAATCGGCATCGAATAGACATAGCCCTGGATCAGGTCTGCGCAATGATACTTGGCCAGCAGGGCCAGTTGCTCGGCCGTCTCCACGCCTTCAACGACGATCTTCAGGTCAAGCCCGCGCGCCAGACTGACAATGCCCCGCAGCAGCTTCAGGCGCCGCGCGTTCTCACCGATATCACGCACGAATGACCGATCGATCTTGACGATGTCGATCGGCAGCGTGTCGAGATAGCTGAGGCTGGAAAATCCAGTCCCGAAATCGTCGATCGAGATCGTGATCCCCATCGCCCTGAGCGTATCCAGCACCGCACGGGCAGCGGACAGTTCTTCGATCAGGCTGCTTTCGGTCACTTCGAGATGCAACCGGCCAGCCGGCAGGCCGGTGTCCGCAAGGATCGCCCTCACCACGTCGACCAGCCCCTCCCCGCGCAGATCGTGCACCGACAGATTGACGGACACGGCAATGGTCTCCGGCCAGGTCAGGCAATCGCGACAGGCCATGCGCAGCACCTGCCGGGTAATCTCGGCAACCATCCCCATTTCTTCTGCCACCTGGATGAAGATGTTGGGAGCGATTGGCCCCTTGTCCGGATGCGTCCAGCGCGCCAGCGCCTCGCAGCATTTCACGTCGCGGCCGTCTGGCGTATACATCGGCTGGTACATGACCGTGATGCCATTGTCGGCAATTGCCGCCCGCAGATCGGCCTTCAGCCGCTGGCTCTCATTGTAGCGCGCATCCATTTCCTCGACGAACAGGGTAAAGCTGCCCTTGGCACGGGACTTCGCTTCGAACAGCGCGATATCAACCTTCACCGGCCAATCTTCCATCAGCAGGCCGTCGCTCGGCAACACGGCACCACCGGCCGAAAACGCAACCGGAAGCCTCAGGCCCTCGATATCGTAGTATCCGGCAGCCTGCGCATGCAGGGACCGCATCTGCGGCTCGAGATCGTCTTGATCGTCGGCATTGGGAAAAAACAGCACGAACTGGTCGCCGACCAGGTGCCCGACCACCGCCACACCGTCTGCCAGCAGGGTCAGACGCTCGCCGATCGCAACCAGCAGCCGGTCGCCGTTCAGGTGACCCTTGAAGTCGTTCACATGCTTGAAGTCATCGACGTCGACAATCATGAAACCGACCTGCGTGCCATGATCGCCGGTCCACTCCAGCCGCTCGCGCACAAGATCGCCGAAATAGCCGCGTTGCGGCAGACCGGTCAGCCCGTCATAACGCGCCATATGCAGGATCTTGCGGTCCGCACTGATGCGCGCGGTGACATCCTCGAAAATCAGAACAACCCCGCCCTCGTCCCGTTTGCTGGCGGAAAATTCGAGGACGAGAGCATCGGAGAAATGCATCACCGCCCGGCTCGTCGCTCCCTGGACCAGCTGCGCCAACTGCTTCTGCAGCAGGTGAGGCATCGCGCCATCGACAAAGGTATGCCGCACGCCATAACGCAGCGCCACATCCAGATCGCATCCCTGCAGTCGGCTGCGCTCGCCAAGATGCAGCAGGTCGCAGGCCTTGCGATTGATCACCTCGATCCGATTGTCGGGATCGAGCATCAGCAACCCATGCGTCATGTTGCTTAGCGCCGTATCGAAGCGGTCGGCAATCTTTGCCATTTCACGCGACGCAATGACATTGTCATAGAGGAATTCCCGCACGCCATTGGCCATCGCCCGCGTGGTCAGGCCGAAGGGAATAAGCATCAGCGCCAGCAGCGCCTTGAACATGTCGTGCGCGAGAAGGCTGCCGATGACCATCGGCACGCAGCAGGCCAGCGTCTGCAGGTCGACAGCAAGCCTCGAACCGTAATTGCGCCCCACGACGGAGACCATCGACGCCATCGTGACCGCGATGCAGGCCAGCTCGGCAAACGTTTCCTCAAAAGCAAGCAGCGCATACCCGCTGCCGATGCCGAGAATGGCCGCAGTCGAGGCGGCACCGAGCACATAACGCCGCTCCCAGCGCGCGATCTCCGCGCGGCTCAGTTTGGACTTGTCGAGTTTGTCGAACTGGAAAAACCAATAGAGCCGGTTGGCGAACACGAATGCGAAGCAGCAGGCCAGGAAAATATAGAATGGCGCCTGGGTCTGCACATACACCGCGACGAACGTCACAATGTGCACGACCATTCCGGTAAACAAAGTCGCTCGGTTGTCGAACAGGGAACTGACAAAAGACAGATAGACATCTGTCGGCACGGTCTGCCTCATGTCCGCCTTTGTCATCTGCCCTCCAGGCAAGCTAGACGTCGAATGTCAGTAGACAAGCACGATCTCTTTCATTTGTCTCACAGGGCGCGTGAACAGGGATGATGCACTATGGTCTGGAAATACAACATTAAAGCGACGCGACGCCAAGAGCAGACCCTGACCTGCTTGGAAGCGGCAGACAAATGGCTATCGCACAACCTGTTAAAGTCAGGGAACCGGAAATGTTAAAATTGTTCCCTTGCCCCGCCGATCATTGATCCCTGCACGGCCATCGCGATGAACCCGGGCTCTGCCGGACGCACATCCACAAGCCCCCTCCAAAGACCTAGGACTTTAGTACGCGTTCCCCTGCAATGCCGGGGGTCCCGGTTGCGTGCCCCTGACGCATGTTCTATGCACGAAGGTAAGTCTAGGGAGAGATTTGCAATGACATTCTTGTTGGCCATCACCCGGCTGATCGACGCGATCAACAGGGCCATCGGGCGCTCGGTTTCATGGCTGCTGCTGGCTGCGGTCCTGATCAGCGCCGGCAATGCCGTCGTCCGCAAGCTGTTTGACGTTTCGTCAAACGCCTGGCTGGAACTGCAGTGGTATCTGTACGGTACCGTCTTCATGCTCGGTGCCGCCTATGCGCTTCTGGAAAACGAACATATTCGCATCGATGTTCTCTCCAGTTCCTGGAGCCAGAGGACGCGCGACTGGATCGATCTGATCCTGCATACCATCTTCCTTGTGCCGTTTGCTTTCCTGATGGCCTGGCTTGCCTGGCCATGGTTCTGGAATTCCTTCTGGTCGGGCGAAATGTCCTCAAGCGCCGGTGGCCTGATCATCTGGCCTGCCAAGGCCGCCGTCCTTGTCGGCTTCATCCTGCTGACCGCCCAGGCAGTCTCCGAGATCATCAAGCGGGCTGCGATCCTCAGCGGCCACCTCAAGGCAAAGCCCAACGCCATGGATGTCAATCAGGAGCTGGAGCAGTAACATGATCGACCTGATTGCCCACAACCTTGCACCGATCATGTTCACCAGCGTCATGGCGCTGTTGCTGCTCGGCTATCCTGTCGCCTTCACGCTGGCAGCCGGCGGACTGATCTACTTTGCCATCGGCGTCGAACTGTCGGTCTTCTCCTCCGAAATCCGCCTGTTCTGGCCACTGCTGCAATCCCACCCCGAACGCATCTATGGGGTCATGTACAACGACACGCTGCTGTCGATCCCGTTCTTCACGCTGATGGGTATTATCCTTGAGCGATCCCGCATGGCCGAGGATCTGCTCGATACGATCGGCCAGCTCTTCGGTCCGGTCCGCGGCGGTCTTGCCTATGCGGTCATCCTCGTCGGCGCGCTGCTGGGTGCCACAACCGGCGTGGTTGCGGCCTCGGTCATGGCCATGGGCCTGATCTCTCTGCCTATCATGCTGCGCTACAAATACAACGGTCCCCTGGTATCGGGAACGATCGCCGCGTCGGGAACGCTGGCACAGATCGTGCCGCCGTCGCTCGTCCTGATCGTCATGGCCGACCAGCTTGGCCGTTCCGTCGGTGACATGTATGTCGGCGCACTCTATCCGGCCCTGATGATCATCGCCGCCTACTGCACCTATATCTTCGTCGTCACGCTGATCAAACCCGAATGGGCCCCGGCACTTCCCAAGGAAGCCCGCACGCTTGGTGATGGCGTCACCTCGCTTTTTGTCATGATCGCCGTCGGCGCCGGCCTCTATTTCCTCGGCCATGAAGTGCTGTTTACCGGCATCGCCAGCCCCGAATGGCAGCTGGTCGCGGCATTGAGCTTCAGCGTCATCGCCGTCTATGTCTTCGCGCTGGTCAACAAGGCCTTCAGCCTGAACATCATTTCCCGCCTGGCGCAGGAAGTGGTGATCGTGATGATCCCGCCGCTCGCCCTGATCTTCCTGGTTCTCGGCACCATCTTTCTCGGCATCGCCACGCCGACCGAAGGCGGCGCAATGGGCGCGACAGGCGCGCTGATCATCGCAACGGCCAAGCGCCGCATGTCGATCGCCATCCTGAAGAATGCCCTGGACGCCACCACGCGACTCTCGGCCTTTGTCATGATGATCCTGATCGGCGCCCGCGTGTTCGGCCTGACCTTCTACGGCATCAACGGCAATGTCTGGATCGAAGACCTGATGCTGGCACTGCCCGGCGGCGAATATGGCTTCCTGATCGCCGTCACGATCATCATCTTCATCCTCGGCTGCTTCCTCGATTTCTTCGAAATCGCCTTCATCATGGTTCCGCTGCTGGCACCGGTCGCCCAGAGCCATGGTATCGACCTTGTCTGGTTCGGCATCATTCTCGGCATCAACCTGCAGACATCCTTCCTGACGCCGCCGTTCGGTTTCTCGCTGTTCTACCTGCGCTCTGTCGCGCCTGAAGGTCGATGGAAGGACAAGGTCACGGGGCAGATGCGCGACGGGATCAAGACGCTGGATATCTACAAGGGCGTCGTGCCCTATATCATCATTCAGTTTCTGATGATTCTGATCGTCATCGCCTTCCCCGGACTGGTCATGCACTACAAGGGAGATCAGGCAGTGCCGAATGGTGAGACGATCCAAATCCAGATCCCGAATTCCGGATTGGACAATGGTGGCTCGACACAGCCGAACTTTGGCCTTCCGCCGCTCGGAAGCGACGGTGGCGCAACGCCGCAGCCGAATTTCGGCCTGCCGCCGCTCGGCGACAACGGCCTGCCGGGGCAGGCTCCGACGCCCGCGCCGGCCGGTGCGGCACCGGTCGTTCCGGCCCCCGCGATCGATCTCAGTCAGCCGCCGGTCATCCAGTAGTAACGGCCAGTAGTCAGTATGCCTGCGCAGACAAAAAACCCCGGTCGTCAGACCGGGGTTTTTCATTGCCGCAACAGCAAGCCGTTGCTCAAATAGAAAAGGCCCCGGACGAATGCCGGGACCTCACGATGTTGCGATCCTGTCGTCTGGCAGCGTTCAGAGCTTGCCGTTGCGCTGCTGGATCATCATGAACGTGTCGAACGTGTATTCCGACAGCTGCATCCACAGATAACCCTCGCGCTTGAAGGCAACCTGGTCCTCGTAGACCTTCTTGAAGTCGGGATTGGTCGCCGAGATCTCGGCATAGACTTCCTGTGCCGCATTGAAGCAGGCTTCCAGAATTTCCTGGCTGAACGGACGCAGCACCGTGCCTGCATTCACCAGTTCCTTGATCGCGATCGGATTTTTCGCGTCATA
The DNA here is from genome assembly GCF_918741265.1 of Rhizobium sp. CECT 9324. NCBI lineage: Bacteria > Pseudomonadati > Pseudomonadota > Alphaproteobacteria > Hyphomicrobiales > Rhizobiaceae > Rhizobium > Rhizobium sp. CECT 9324. The sequence goes on from NZ_CAKKMZ010000001.1 coordinate 3,588,879, forward strand.
CTTTGCCATCATGTTGGTATTGGCAAACGAGCAGGCATCCTGCAGCACGGTCTGATAGCGCTTCGGCAGGGCGTTCCACTTGTCGAGATTGACGAATGCGTGGATGACCGGACCACCTTCCCAGAAGGCCGGATAGTAGTAGTATTTCGCCACCTTGTAGAAGCCGAGCTTCTGGTCGTCATACGGACCGACCCATTCAGCCGCATCGATCGTGCCCTTTTCAAGCGCCGGATAGATGTCGCCGCCGGCGATCTGCTGCGGCACGACGCCGAGCTTTTCCACCACCTTGCCGGCCAGACCGGCAATGCGCATCTTGATGCCCTTGAGGTCGTCAACCGTGTTGATTTCCTTGCGGAACCAACCACCCATCTGCGCACCGGTATTGCCGGCGATCATGCCATAGAGATTGTGCTTGGCGTAGAATTCGTTGAGCAGCGTATTGCCATTGCCGTTGTAGAACCAGGAATTGGTCAGGCGGGCATTGAGGCCGAAGGGAATGGCGGTACCAATCGCAAAGGTCGGGTCCTTACCGACATAATAGTATGAGCAGGTATGGCACATTTCGACGGTGCCGGCCGTCACGGCATCGGCCGCCTGCAGACCCGGAACAATTTCACCGGCCGCATAGGTCTGGATGGTGAAATTGCCGTCGGTGGCAGCCGCCACACGCGCCGCGATATCCTCCGCGCCGCCATAAATGGTGTCGAGTGCCTTCGGGAACGAAGACGTCAGACGCCAGGTGATCTTTTCATTTTCCTGCGCGATGGCCGGTGCGGCAAGAACGGTCGAAGCGGCAGCACCTGCACTGGCAAGGCCTGCCTTCTTGATAAATGAACGACGATCCACGTAATTCCTCCATAGTGGTTGCTCCACCGGCTTAGCGTTTTCTACGCTCCCCTCCCGGCAGCAGACGCGAAGCTAACCATGTTGACCAAACCGTTTCAAGTCGAACCGCTGTAGTCTTTCGAACAATTGCCAAGCACATTTGAATATGCGGGTAACATGCCGGTTTTATTCGCCTATTCCATGAGCAAACAACCGAATCCACCTTCGCGATGATGGTATTCGCCCTCATTTTAGGCAAATCGACCAACTTGACTTCCCCCAGACACAAAGCGCATGAATTCGCGCCGAAGTTTGCCGGAGAGTTCGAATGCCGAAGCCGATCATTGCCATTCCCGCCGATATTCGCCAGTTCGATGGCGCGAACTGGCATGCCGCACAGAATCAGTATGTCAGCGCCGCATTGAAGGTCGCCGATGTCATGTCCTTCATCCTTCCGGCCTTCGAAGAGGGCAATGATACCGATGCCATCCTTGATCGCGTCGATGGCGTGATCGTTTCGGGATCTGCCACCAATGTGCACCCCTCGCTCTACGGCGCCGTGGCAACCGAAGCCGATGGCCCCTTCGACCCGGCCCGCGATGCAACAACGCTGCCTTTGATCCGGCGCGCGATCGACCGCGGCATACCCCTGCTGGCGATCTGCCGCGGCATCCAGGAACTGAATGTGGCCATGGGCGGCACGCTCGCTTCCGAGATCCAGGAGCAGCCGGGCATGTGGGACCACCGCAAGCCGCAGCATACGGACCGCGACGTCATGTACAGCATTCGCCAGGACGTGATCATCGCCGAAGGCTCATGCATTGCGCGCTATCTCGGCGCCGGCCCGGTTCCGGTCAATTCCCTGCATCGCCAGGCCATCTCGAAGACCGCGCCACGCCTGCAGGTCGAAGCGCTGGCCGAGGACGGCACGATCGAAGCCGTATCGGTGATCGACGCCAAGGGATTTGCCATCGGCGTGCAATGGCATCCGGAATATTGGGCCGAAACCGACAAGCCGTCGCGGGCCCTGTTCGAGGCCTTCGGCGATGCCGTCAGGGCCTATGTCGCGGCGCGCGGCTGAGCGCTGTTACGGCAGCATCAAAAGCGCGATATCGACCCCCGACGGATCGGCCACCTCATAGGAAAAGTTCTTGCTGCGCACCAGCGTCAGCACCAGGGCGCCGTTGCCATTGCTCAGCGTAACGGATCCGTCATCGTTCTGCGTCCAGTTTTCGACCCTTGCCAGGCCCGGCCAAACGCTGTCGCAATCGGGCGGCGCGAAAAAGCCGCGGCTGCGACTGGTCAAGGTTGCACCGCGCTCGACCAGACAGACCGTCTTGCTGTCAAAATTGGAGATGGAAAAAACCGCCGGCGGGGACGCATGCATGTTGCTCGCCGACATGATCTGGGGCCGCAAGGGGATCGTTCCGGCAATGATCGGGTCGGCACGTTCCAGATCGACGGCTCGGCCATCCGCCCGCCACAGCGCTAAGGCCCCCGCCGTCAGGCCGGCGAAGCAAAGACTTGTCGTCAGCACCAGGGCATATGCCTTCATCGGAGCCTTCCAGGCCGGAGCCGCATGTTTCATTCAAAAACATGCGCCCCGAAGCTTGCGGAAGGCTGGATGAAATGTGCCCTGCCAATGACCTGCGAGTGACCTGTTTCGGTGGCTCGCGGATCAGGCCTTGAACGGCGTCTCGGGCACAGGCGTCAGCGGCCGTCCCGTATCGAACCAGGCGATCAGGTTGTCGACCACGAGATCCGCCATCGCGTTGCGCGTCGGAATGGACGCCGAGGCGACATGCGGCAACAGCGAGATGTTTTCGAGGTCGAGGAACTCTGCCGGAACCTTCGGCTCCTCGGCAAAGACGTCAAGGCCGGCAGCCGCGATCGTTCCCTCTTTGAGCGCTTGGATCAAGGCCGGCTCGTCCACGGTCGTTCCACGCCCGACATTGATCAGAACGCCATTCGGCCCCAGCGCCTTCAGCACATCGGCATTGATTGCGCCGATGGTTTCGGGCGTCTTCGGAACGATCGAGATCAGGGTATCGACAGCCGAAGCCAGACTAAGAAGCGTATCGTGATAGCCATAGGAAACGTCGTCGCGTGGCCGGCGTGTATGGTAGCTGATCGTCACCTTGAACGGTTCGAGCCGGGCAGCGATCTCGAGCCCGATGCGCCCAAGCCCATGAATGCCGACATGACGCCCTTTCAGCGACAGCGGCGACAGGGGAAACGATCCTTCCTGCACCCAGCGACCGGCGCGCAGATAGTTTTCCGCCGCGGGCAACCGCCGAACCGTATTGAGCAGAAGCGCAATCGCCGTATCGGCGACTTCATCGTTCAGCACGTCGGGCGTATGGGTGACAACGATGCCGCGAGCCGCCGCGGCCTGCACGTCCACACCGTCATAGCCGACGCCGAAACTCGCGATCATCTTGAGATTGGGCAGAATGTCGATCAGGCTGGCCGGAAACTGACCCGATACCGCTGCACCGACAACCTTCGCGGCCTGCGTCTGCGTCAGGCCGGGCTGGTCCGCACTGGCTATCTCCAGAAGTTCAAAACGGTCGGCAAGGCGTGCGCGGGCACGCGGATGAATACGCCCCGGGATGAGGACAGTGATGCGCTCAGCGCTCATGGTGATCTCCTTGGCTCGATCAGCGGCGGATAGGGGCGGTCGATTGACGGATCCGCATTTCCGGCTTGATCAGATGGATGCCGTCCGGCTCATGGCTGCCGGCCAGCTTGTCGAGCAGCGCGCGCGCCGCAAGGCGCCCGACTTCGGCCTGGCCGTTCCAGACAGTGGTCAGCGACGGCGTGGCGATCGAGGCTTCCTCGAGATCGTCATAGCCGGTCACGGAAATATCCTGCCCGGGAATGAGGCCGGCGCGGGCAATGCCGTTCATCAGGCCGATGGCGACCAGATCGTTCCAGCACACAGCCGCCGTCGGCTTTTGCGGCAGCGACAGGAAATGCACCGCTGCTTCGAAACCGCCCTGCTTGGTGCGCGGACCGGGAATGCGCAGACTGGTATCCACCTCGATCCCGGCCTTGCGCAATGCATTGACATAGCCCTGGTAACGGTCGCGGCCGGTCGAGGTCTGGTCCGTGCCGCCGATCATCGCAATGTGCCGATGGCCGAGCCCGATCAGGTGGTTGGTCGCCAGCGAGATCCCATAAGTATCGTCGCCGCGATAGATCGGCACATCGACGCCTTCCATGGAGCGCGCCACGAAGATCGCCGGCATGCCGTTGTTTTCGGCAAGCTGCACATCCTCCGGTGGAGTGCCGATGGCCGGCGACATGATCACGCCGTCGCCGCCAAGCTGCAGCAGGGTTTCGATGAACATGCGCTGCTTGTCGACGGAATCGTAATGGTTCGACAGAATGAAGGTATGGCGGCTGCGGTCGAGTTCGGTCTCGATCGCCTTCAGGATTTCGCCGTAGAACGGGTTCATGATGTCATGCACCACGACGCCGATGATCCCGGACCGAGACGTGCGCAGGCTGGCGGCGCGACGATTGTAGATATAGCCGAGGGTTCGGGCCTGTTCCTTGATCTTCTCGCGTGTGTCGACAGCCACAAGCGGACTGTCACGCAAAGCAAGGGAAATGGTCGCCGTCGATAGCCCAAGGCTCTCGGCAATCGTTGAAAGCTTCACCTTTTGAGCCACGTATCCTCCCTCGAAGCAAACCAGAAGCGCCGCTTTCGCGGACTTAAACAGTTTAATTAAACAATTGAAATCGTCTTTTCAATCTTCATCTTCACTGGGCCCCGCACCAGGCTCCATGCTCGGCCGCAAAACGCCGGCCTTTTCGGACAAATTGGCCTCGACCGAGATCAATAGCTTGATCAGCGATTTTATCTCCTTGCCGGACAGACCAAGCGTTGCCTGTCGTTCGCAATCGGCGGCCGCAAGAGCGATGCGCTCGACGCTGCTGCGCCCCTCTTCCGTCAGATAGACCTTGGTCAGGCGCGCGTCGCGTTCGTCCGCCTGGCGGGTGACGAAGCCCTGCGCCTCCATGCGCCCGATGGTCCGGGTCATTGTCGGTGCCTTGACGCCCAGCTTCTGCGCCAGCATGCCCGGCGTCAGCCCGTCTTCCTGGGCAAGAAGTTGCACGACGCCGTCCTGGCCGGCGTAAAGGCCGCTATCGGCAAGACCGTGCGACAGTCGCGTGCGCATGGCGCGCGCAACCTGGGTAACGGAAGCTGCGAGCAGACCGGGCTGGGAAAAGTCTCTCTTCTTCGAACCCTTCTTCTTCTCGCTCTTCTCACCGCGATCCTTGTCGCCTTTGTCCTTTTTCGCCATTAGTCTCCCTCGCACCACTCGACGCACGCACGATTGGTGCCCCTCGATGGGTGCCCGGTGCGACCTGCGCGCGAAAGTCATAACGAAGATCAGGAAGGGATGCCAGATGGCGAGGCCAAAGCCGTTGTTCAGGGATAACGATCCGCATACGGCGCCGACCGAGCGCGCCGACTGGATCGCGGTCCTGCCGCTCGGCGCGACCGAACAGCACGGCCCGCACCTGCCCTTCGAGACCGACACGATCATCGCCCAAGGCATTGTCGACCGGCTGATCGCCGTCCTGCCTGCAGACCTTCCCGCCACGGTCCTGCCGGTCGAGCCGGTCGGATATTCCATCGAGCACATGGATGTCGAAGGCACGAAGACGCTTGCTTTCGAGGAAGCTGTCAACCGATGGCTGACCATCGCCGCAGATCTGCGTGAGGCGGGCATTCGTAAACTCATGCTTTTGAATGCGCATGGCGGCAATTCACCGCTTCTGACCATCGTTGCCACCGAGGCACGCATGCGTTTCGATATGCTCGCCGTCGCGACCAGCTGGACCCGCTTCGGCATCCCGCAAGACGTCATCGCGCCCGAAGCCAAGGCGATCGACATCCATGGCGGCGACATCGAGACCTCGGTCATGCTGGCCCTGCGCCCGGGCCTCGTCGACATGGCGAAAGCGGCAAATTTCCCCTCCCGCCAGTCCGACTTTGCCACACGCTTCAAGCACCTGCGCGCCTATGGCCCGCATGCCTTCGGCTGGAAAATGTCCGATCTCAATCCGCAAGGCGTCGCCGGCAATGCCAGTGCGGCAACCGCCGAAAAGGGCGAGGAACTGCTGTCTCATGCCGTGAATGGGTTAGTCGAATTGCTGCAGGATATGCACGCATTCGATGTAGGCGATTTCAAGCCAAACTTGTAAACCAGCCATTCCGCGCGCATAGTCTCGGTAGGCCGATGTCATGGGAGAAACCCTATGCGCATATCCATCGAGAAAGCAGCCGGGCGCTTCGAGGAATTGATCGAAAGGGCAGAGCGCGGGGAAAGTGTCGTCCTGACGCGCAACGACCAGCCGACCGCGGTTTTGCAGGCATTGGATGCAAGCGCAGTCACGACGGCGAACGAGCTTACTTGGGACGAGCGGCGCGCCTTATTCGAGAAAATCCGCGCCAATGCGGCAAAGCATCCGGACGATGGTGTCTCTGCCGCGCGAAGCCAGGACTTCCTCTATGATGAAGACGGCCTTCCCGGATGATCGTCGTCGACACCTCGGCCTTGATAGCAATCATCAAGAACGAACCCTCGGCGGCAGACTGCCAGACGATATTGCTCAACTCGCATCTTTCGAGAATCTCAGCCGCCACAGTGACCGAGGCACGCATCGTTTGCCTTCGCCAGAATAGGCAAGCCGACCTCGAAGGTTTGTTCATAGCGGCAAATCTGAACGTGATCGACCTGACGCCCTCCCGCGCTGAACACGCTGCAAGCGCCTATGCCCGTTGGGGTAAGGGTTTCCACCCGGCTGGCCTGAATTTCGGCGATTGCTTTTCCTATGCGCTGGCCGCTGAGCTGGACTGCGCGCTTCTCTTCATCGGCAACGACTTTGCCCGCACCGACATCCGCTCCGCTCTTGCCGGCTAAGATCCCTGGACCGATGCACAGGCCCGATGCACAGGCCCTGAGCGGATCTTTCTCCCATTGTTGTGTCCACCGGCAAAACTGGCAACAAAGCCTTTGAACTGATGCGCGCCAACCCCTATATGACGGTAACACCATAACATGCCGCAGCCTGCGGCTGCCCACTCTGTTCGAGGTTTTCATGACCGAAGCTCTTGCGAAGCCGACTCCCGTCACCGTGCTCACCGGTTATCTCGGTGCCGGCAAGACCACGCTCCTCAATCGAATCCTGTCGGAAAACCACGGCAAGAAATACGCAGTCATCGTCAACGAGTTTGGCGAGATCGGCATCGACAACGATCTGATCGTCGAGTCCGACGAAGAAATCTACGAAATGAACAATGGCTGCGTCTGCTGCACTGTGCGTGGCGACCTGATCCGCGTCGTCGAAGGCCTGATGCGCCGTCCCGGCCGCTTCGATGGCATCATCGTCGAAACCACCGGTCTCGCCGATCCGGTCCCGGTCGCCCAGACCTTCTTCATGGATGACGACGTGCGCGCCAAGACCGAGCTCGACGCCGTTGTTGCGCTGGTCGATGCCAAGCACCTGCCGCTGCGCCTGAAGGACAGCCGCGAGGCCGAAGACCAGATCGCCTTTGCCGATGTCGTCGTCATCAACAAGGCAGACCTTGTCAGCCACGAAGAACTGCACCAGATCGAGCATATCGTCCGCGCCATCAACCCCTCGGCCCGGATCTATACGACCACCCGCTCGGGCGTCGATCTCTCCAAGGTTCTCGATCAGGGTGCCTTCAATCTCGACCGCGCCCTGGAAAACGATCCACATTTCCTCGACCATGATGCGCCGGACCATGTCTGCGGTCCCGACTGCGGCCATGATCACGGCCACCATCACGACCATGACCACGGGCATGACCATGGGCATGACCATGGGCATCATCACGATCACGACCATCATGATCATGGACACCACGACCACGCCCCTTCGGCGATCCATGACGTCACCGTCGTGTCCGTCTCGCTGCGCGGCGGCGAAATGAACCCGGACCGTTTCTTCCCCTGGATCCAGAAGGTCACCCAGACGCAAGGCCCGAACATCCTGCGCCTCAAGGGCATCATCGCCTTCAAGGGAGATGAGGAGCGCTACGTCGTTCAGGGCGTACACATGATCATCGAAGGCGACCACCAGCGTCCGTGGAAAGAAAACGAGAAGCGCGAAAGCCGTCTCGTCTTCATCGGCCGCGATCTCGACCGCGAAAAGCTCGAAGCCAGCTTCAAGGCATGCGAGGCCACTGCCTGATGCCGACTGTTGCGCCTCTCGACATTGATGATCATGTCCTGAAAGTCCATTTCCTCGGAGACATCCCCGTCTTTGCCACCGCAACCGGCACCATTCACCGTCTTGACGGCGGTGAAAAGGTGACTGAAGCCCATCAAGGCCTGCTTGCCTGCGTCAAGGATCACACGAACCAGACGCTGATTACGGGCGGCGAAGACGGGCGCGTCCTGCGCATCGGCCATGACGGCAGCGTCACCGAACTGGCCCACGTACCGCGCAAATGGATCTCCGTGGTTGCCGCCGGGCCGCAAGGCGCTGTCGCCTATGCGCATGGCAAGTCGAGTTTCGTCCGGCTCGCGGATGGCACCACCAGGGAATTCGCCGAGGAGCGCACCGTCGAAGGGCTCGATTTCGCCCCAAAGGGTCTGCGCATCGCCGCCGCCCGTTACAACGGCGTTACCCTGCACTGGGTTGGGACCACTGGGGCAGCCATAGATCTGGACTGGAAGGGTGCGCATACCGGCGTCACCTTCTCCCCCGATGGCCGCTTTGTCGTCACCACCATGCAGGAATCGGCTTTGCACGGCTGGAAGCTGGACGGCAAGGCATCCGATGCCCGTCACATGCGCATGACCGGCTACCCGGCCAAGGTGAAATCCCTGTCGTGGTCGATCAAGGGCAAGTGGCTGGCCTCGTCAGGTGCACCTGCTGCGATCGTCTGGCCGTTTTCCGGCAAGGACGGCCCGATGGGCAAGGCACCGCTCGAGCTCGGCACCCGTTCCAACATCATGGTCACGGAAGTCTCCTTCCATCCGGTGGAAGAAGTTCTCGCCATCGGTTTTATCGACGGCATGATCCTCGCCGTGCGCATCGCCGACGGCAAGGAAGCCCTGCTCCGCCGTCCCGGCAAGGGTGCGATCACCTCGATGAGTTGGAGCACCACAGGCAAGCTTCTCGCCTTTGCGTCGGAAACGGGGGATTGCGGCGTCGTCGATATCGCCGGATAATTGAATTCGAACATACTGATATATATTGGAAATTTCGGGCGGAGCATCGGTTTTGCCGGTCCGCCCGAAAAAAGTGCGAAATCTCGCATGTTTCTCTTTAGGATCCGGTTACCTTAACTGTGCGGTAGTAATTTCACCCCATTTGTGGGGTGCGAGCGAGAGATCATAAGCCGCGCCTCGCACACAGGGATTGTTGTCCCCCCTTATTTTGACCCAGTCTATAGAAACCCAGCCGGGTGAAGGGCGAAGCCATGTTGCGCTTCCCGCCCCCTGCCCAGGCGTGCCTTGTGAACGGAAAGCTCGCATGCGCCTAAACCTATCCTTCATCGTCACAGCGGCGGGTCTGTCGCTTGCGGCCGGTATCATTGCCGTCGCAGCGATCGGTGCCCAGACCATTCAAACCCTGAAGATCAATGGACCGATCTATCGACAAATTGTCGATGGCAAGGACCTGATCGCCGACATTCTGCCCCCGCCGCTCTACCTGATCGAGAGCTACGCGCTGGCCAACGAGACCGTGCTTCATCCCGATACGGCAGCCGTCAACATTCCCCGCTTCCAGTTGCTGCATCAGCAGTATGAAGACCGGCGTGAATACTGGAAGACCTCGACGCTGACCGAAGACCTGAGCCGGCAGCTGTACAACGAAGTCCTCGCCCGCGGCGACGTGTTCTGGCAGACCTTGGAAGACCGCTATGTCCCGGCTCTCCGAGCCGCAGACCCCGCCATCGTGAATGCGGTCTTGCTGCAACTGAAGAACGAGTTCCACAGCCATGAAGTCGCGGTCAACGACCTAGTGACCATGGCAAATACCTATCTGCAGGGACGCGAACAATATGCCGCGTTCGAATCGGCATTCCGCGAACGTCTGGCGCTCGGTCTCGGCCTTCTGCTGATCACGATGGCACTTGGCTCCGTGTTTTTCATCCGACGCCGCGCGCTCAACCCGCTGGCACAGATCACCGAATACATGACGCGCATGGCCGAAGGTGACCTCGCCCGCGCAGTGCCTTACGCGTCCCGCCGGGATGAAATCGGCCACATAGCGGCATCGGTCGAAATCTTCCGCCAGTCAGGCCTTGAAAACCGGCGCCTCCAGGCCGAAGCCGAGACGGCCCGCGCCGAAGTTGACCGGGAGCGGGCCGCCCGGGACCAGAACCGCATTTTCGAAGCCGAGGCGCTGCGTTTTGTCATCGAAGCGCTGGGAGCAGGCCTGCACCGTCTGGCGGACTGCAATATCCGCATGAGCCTCGAAGAACCGTTCGATGCTAGGTTCGAGCCGCTGCGAACCGACTTCAACAAGTCGATCGCCACATTCCAGCAGACCCTCGAACAGGTTCTGGATGAAACCGGCCGCTTGCTGGAAAACGGCACAGAGATGCGCGACGCATCAAGCAATCTTGCCAAGCGCACCGAGCAGCAGGCATCCGCCCTTGAACAGACGTCTGCCGCACTGGAAGAGGTCACCGCCACGGTGCGTTCTTCCGCCGATCGCACGCATGACACCCGCGAACTGGTCAAGGATGCCAAGACATGCGCGCTTGCCTCAGGCGAAGTCGTGCGCAATGCGGTCATGGCGATGGAACGCATCGAAACCGCGTCTACCGAAATCGGCAAGATCATCGGCGTCATCGATGAGATCGCATTCCAGACCAATCTTCTGGCCCTGAATGCCGGCGTGGAAGCCGCGCGTGCCGGCGAAGCCGGAAAGGGGTTTGCCGTCGTTGCCCAGGAAGTCCGCGAACTGGCCCAGCGGTCGGCCAATGCCGCACGCGACATCAAGGGACTGATCCAGAAATCCAGTGTCGAGGTTTCATCCGGCGTGACTCTTGTCGGCGAAACAGGCACCGCCCTCACCCGGATCGGTGACTTCGTCAGCCGCATCGATTCCAACGTCGATGCGATCGCGACTGCGGCCCGCGAACAGGCCGTCGGCTTGCAGGAAATCAGCACCGCAATCAACAGCATCGACCAGATGACGCAACAGAACGCGGCCATGGTCGAGGAAACAACCGCCATCAGCCACACATTGACAGAAGGCGCCGAGCAGTTGACCAGCCTGGTCAGTCGCTTCCAGCTCGATCGCTTGTCCACCGGCCGCACGCGCGGCGCGCGTTATCGCTCCGGCATCGCCGCCTGATCGCCCGCTTGGTCGCCGCTTGATCGCCAGTGATATGCGGCTTCAAACAAATCCGCCCGCCCCTGGATAAAGGGGCGGGCGGAATATCAAGACCATGACGGCAGTGATTAGAACTTTACAGCCAGGCCGACATTGACCACGTGCTGGTCGAAGTCGGTGTCAACGCCGAGAACTTCCTTGTCGCTGAAATCGTTGTAACGATATTCCAGACGGGTGAAGACGCGATCGGTCAGGGCATAGTCAACACCGGCGCCGACGGTCCAGCCGTGCAGCGTGGTGCTTTCGTCGATGCCGGCACCTTCAACCTTGAAGTTGGTCGCCGTGTAACCGCCAGCCGTGTAAAGCAGGACGCGGTCCATGGCATAACCGAGACGGGCGCGAACCGAGCCGTTCAGGCCGGTACCGACTTCGCCGACGCCGTAGTCATTGTGGTTCCAGTCGTAGTTGACGTCGCCTTCAAGACCGACGATGGCGTTCGAGCCGAAACCCCAGTTGTAACCGACGAAGCCGCCGATGCGTGCGCCGTCGAAATCGTCATTGGCAGCCGTGGTGCCGTCGAAGAAGTCACCATCGCCCCAACCGTAACCGGTGAGGATACCGGCATAGCCACCCGACCAGGAGAACTGCGGAGCGGTCTCCACGGCTACGGGCGGTTCAGCCGGTGCTTCATATACGGCATCCGCCGCGAAAACAGAGCTCGAAATGGCGATTGCCGCAACGGAACCGATGAGAATGCTTTTGATCATGTGTTTCACTCCTAGTGTGATGCAGATGCCAATATAACGCTTGTCTCAGCTTTTTGGTGTGTTGATTATACAACATAATCAGGCTTTCAAAAGCATTCGATTTGTTCCCGCATCATCAAAATTTATTTCCCTGTAAAACCAATGATATAAAAGTGTTCCCTAAAATTTGGCGACGCGCAATAGCGGAAAAAAATGTCAAATCACGCTCGCTTTCGCTGAATATCCAAGGTTTTCTGCCACAAAGATGCCGCAAATGGACAAGGCAGCCACGATCGCCGTGGCTGCCTTGCAGGCGTGAAATCCGTGCTGAAATATTAGAAACGGTAGGTCACACCGGCGCCGATCAGCCAAGGATCGAGCTTGGCTTTACCCGTATAGGTAGTGCCGCCGATTGTCGTCTCAAAATCTGGCCGGAGGAACAGCTTTTTGGCGTCGAAATTCAGACCCCAATGATCGTTCAGCATGTAGTCGAAACCGACCTGCAAGGCGGTGCCGAACGTATCCTTGACGTCGAGATCGGAAGCCGCTGCACCGGACTGATTGTAGAAGACGGTGTAGTTGATGCCGGCGCCAACATAGGGCTTGAATGCGCCGAAGTCAGTGAAGTGATATTGCATGGTGAGCGTCGGCGGCAGCACCCATGTCTTGCCGATCTTGCCGAGACCGGCGATGGCATCGTCGCCGTAGACATTGGCGGAGGTCGTGCCGAGGATCAGTTCGGCAGCGAAATTGTCGGTGAAATAGTAGCTGATATCGAGCTCCGGAATGATCGTGTCGCTGTACGAGAGACCCGAGCCACTGATCTGGTCGACCGAACCGCTGTCATTGGTAAGGACGCCCAGACCGCGAACACGGACCTGCCATGGGCTCAGCGCCGCAAACGCTTCTCCCTGCACTTCAGGCGCCGGTTCCTGCAGCGGTGCGAGATCTGCCGCCATCGCAGCAGAACCGAGCAGCAGAAGGATGGCAGTGGTGGCGAGCACAGTTTTACGTGCGGTCCGATCGATCGTCATGGGTCTCTCCTTGATCAACAAAATGGCTAAGCCAAATGCAGGTAATGGCGGATCAAGGGGCGATGGGTTGAGCTGTATCAATAAGTTAGCAGCACCGAATGCACCGGAGGGATCCTGGCCGCGACTGTGGCGCATTTGCGACAGCCAGCCTTGACGATCTTCAAAGCGGAGCCGAGCCGCACTTCCGTCGGACATGCAAGACAGAGTGAAGGCGCAAAAAAGCCCGGCGCGCAACATTGGCGCACCGGGCTATCAGGAATAGATCGGCTGGCTTCAGGCGGCCTTGAGGCTCATGGTCGGGTGCGACAACGTCCGGCCCGACGCGACCACCATGCCGGCAGCGCCCTCAAGCCATCCGGCAACGAGTTCGGTCGCCAGAAAACGCTCGCGCGCAAACGGGCCCGGCATCACCAGGTGCCGGGTCTTCTCGGCAAAGAAGCCGAAACGCTCGTAGTACGACGCATCACCGACGAGCAGCACCGCGCCGTGGCCGCGCTTGCGGGCCTCCAGCAGGCCAGCCCGCATCAGTGCTGCGCCGATCCCCTTGCCCTCATGAGCGGGATCGACCGCGAGCGGGCCGAGAAGCAGTGCTTCGACGGCCTGACCGTCGCGGCTGACACCCGCCTCGATGTTCCAGAGCCGTACGGTGCCGATCACATGGCCGTCACGATCCCGCGCGACCAGCGCCAGGCCCTCGGCCGGCAGGCGACCGCGGCGGATCTTTTCCGACGACTTCGTGCGGCGATCGGCACCCATGGCCAGATCGAGCAGGTTTTCGCGCGCCACCACATCGGCAGGCGTTTCATTTTCAATGACGAAAGCAGGTGCCTGCGCAAAAAAAGCGCGCACACTTGTCAGAACAGCGGCCATGCTGGCCTCCCGAACCAAGAAGATGACTGGAAATTGTGTATTTGCCGCGCCGGTTTGCCGGCGCGGACTTCGCAAACGTCTTAGATGACGTAGGACTTCAGCGGCTCGAACCCGTTGAACGCCACCGCCGAATAGGTGGTGGTGTAGGCGCCCGTACCTTCGATCAGAACATCGTCGCCGATCGAAAGCGAGATCGGCAGCGGATACATGTTCTTCTCATACATCACGTCGGCGCTGTCGCAGGTCGGCCCGGCCAGAACGCAGGGCTCCATCTCGTCGGCGTCATGCGCGGTGCGGATCGGGTAGCGGATCGCTTCGTCCATGGTTTCGGCCAGACCGCCGAACTTGCCGATGTCGAGGAACACCCAACGATGCTCGTCATTGTCCGACTTCTTCGAGATCAGAACGACTTCCGCCTTGATCACGCCGGCATTGCCGACCATGCCGCGGCCCGGTTCGATGATGGTCTGCGGGATGTTGTTGCCGAAGTGCTTCTTCAACGACGCGCTGATCGCCTGGCCATAAGCTTCTGCCGACGGGATGTCGCGCAGGTACTTGGTCGGGAAACCGCCACCCATATTGACCATCTTCAGCACGATGCCCTGCTTGGCCAGTGAGTTGAACACGCGCTTGGCATCGGCAAGAGCGCCGTCCCAGGCATCGACCTTGGTCATCTGCGAGCCGACATGGAAGGACACGCCGAAGCTTTCGAGGCCCAGCTGATGGGCATAGACCAGAACATCGACGGCCATCTGCGGCACGCAACCGAACTTGCGCGACAGCGGCCATTCGGCGCCTTCGCCATCGGTCAGCACGCGGCAGAACACACGGGCGCCAGGGGCTGCTCGCGACAGCTTTTCGACTTCCTCGTGGCTGTCGACCGCGTAAAGCTTGACGCCGAGCGCGAAAGCACGCGCAATGTCGCGCTCCTTCTTGATCGTGTTGCCGAAGGAGATCCGGTCAGCCGATGCACCGGCATCGAGCGCCATCTGGATTTCGGCAACCGAAGCGCAGTCGAAGTTCGAGCCAAGCGAGGCGAGCAGCGACAGGATTTCCGGCGACGGATTTGCCTTGACGGCATAATAGATCGCGCTGTCCGGCAGGGCATGACGGAAGGCACCGAAATTATCGCGCACGACGTCGAGATCAACCACGAGGCAGGGACCTTCGGGACGTCGGGTGTTGATGAAGTCGAGGATGCGGGCAGTGGTCATCGTTGTATTCCCTACAGTTCCAAGCTTCGGATAAATCCGAAGGACAAAGGGCATACGAGAATACACGACGGCATCAGTCGGTGGAGACACCGATACCGTGCATACGCTCGACGCGCGAATTGTGAATCAACGCTCCGCCAAGAACATTGATCCGGCTTTGTCTGCCATGGATTGGAGGGTGGCCCCTACCGCACTTCCGGCAATGATGGTGTGCCTCTTCAGAATCCCCGGCTGATGGAAAGCCGGGAGAGAACAAAAAGGCCCGCACCGTCGTTGCTTCGTATGTCCTCGCATTTTCCGGTTGGCCGGAATAGCGACTGGAGGGGTTAATTCCAGGTACCTTACCGATGACCTCACCTTAGGGATGAATCCCATTTCGAGGGTCGGCGGACACACACGGGCACGTGCGACTTTGGGCTGAACGGGAGATAAGAAACCCGGACGTCATAATCAAGCGTTTTTTCACCCCACGGCTGATTTTTGCTCAAATCAGCGATATTCATTGAACAATTCCCTCCGCGCGTTCACAATCCGATGAAATTTAGGGGGATTTTGGCTTCATGGACACGCTTACGCGCATTCGCGCCTTCATTGACGTGGTCGAGGCGGAAGGTTTTTCCGCGGCAGCGCGCAAGACCGGCAGATCCAAGGCCTTGCTGTCCAAATACGTTCGCGAACTCGAGGACGAACTCGGCGCGCTGCTGCTGAACCGCACCACACGGCAGTTCTCGATGACCGAGGCCGGCCATACCTACTATCGCACCGCTGCCGATATCCTCAAGGAAATCGACAACTTGGCGGATCTTGTGCGCGAAAATAACGCCGATCTGAAGGGCAAGTTGAAAATCACCCTGCCGCGAACCTTCATCGATGCGGAGGTCGGCCAGTCGCTGATCGATTTTGCCACCGAAAACCCGGATCTCTCGCTGGAGATCGTCGCGGAAGACCGATTCGTCGATTTGATCGAAGAGGGATTCGATCTCGGCATCCGAATCACCAAACTCGATGATTCGGCGATGATTGCGCGCAAACTCTCGGATTTCCGCGTCTATGCATGTGCCACTCCTGCATTTATCGAGAAGAATGGTCCTCTGGTCCACCCGTCGGAACTGTCGCGCGTCCGTTTTCTGATCGATACAAACAGCCGATCGCACAACAGCCTGCGCTTTATCGATACCGATGGCAGCGCGCTGACGGTGAATGTCAGTGGTCCGCTGGAGGTCAACAGTCCGCAGGCAACGCTGAGGGCCGCGCGCGCCGGCCTGGGCGTGGCGATGATTCCGGACTTCATCGCCCGTCCGTATATCGCCTCGGGCGAACTCGTATCGTTGTTCGACGACTTCATTGCCAAGGACCGCGGCATCTATGCCGTCTATCCGCACCGCCGCTATCTGCCGGCGAAAGTCCGCGCTTTCGTCGACTATCTGCATGCGTGGTTCAAACGCAACGCCTGATCGGATCCAGTTTGAATACGGCGGCCACGTGACAGTCCCACTTCCGTCCCAATCTTCAGACAGAAAACGCGATGCAAAGCGGGCGTAAAAAAGGGTATGTATGCAATGAGGAAACGGCTCGGATTATGGACCGGCTTGCTGGCGCTGGCGTCGGCGGCCCCTGCCCTGTCGCATCCGCATGTCTTTGCCGAGGCACGACTGGAAATCATCGCCAACGATGATGGGACGGTCAAGGAACTGCGCAATGTCTGGCGCTTCGATGATGTCTTCTCATCCAGCGTGCTGATGGATTTCGACACCAACAGCGACCTGAAGCTCGACCACGGCGAACTGACCGCAATCGCCAACACGATCCGCGACTCGCTGGCCGACTATGGCTATTTCACCTTTATCAGCAAGGACGGTGCTGCCAGCCCGGTGTCCAAGCCGGAGGTGTTCAATGTCGACTTCAAGGAGAACCAGCTTCTCGTGTTTTTTGTTGCCAAGCCCGCGCAGCCTTTGAAGATCGGTGGCAAGATGAGCTTCGGTGTCCATGATCCGACGCTGTATACCGCGATCGATTTCGCCAAGGACGAGGATATCCTTGTCGAAGGCAAGGGCTTTGCCAACTGCCGGCACAAGGTCATACGTCCGGATGCGGACGAGGTGCTGGCGCAGAACCAGAACACCCTGACGGAAGCCTTTTTCAACGATCCGGCGGGCACCGACATGGCCAAGCTGTTTGCCACGCGGATGGAAGTGACATGCTGAGCAGGGTCGACGCAAAACGCCTGACAGCCTTCGCGCTGCTTGCAACCGCGCTGGTGCTGGCGGCCGGTCTTGCGCAGGCGGCGTCGCCTCTCGGTGTGGGAACTGCCGAACCCTCGTTCCAGCCAAGCGGTCCCTTCGCCGGCTGGCTCGTCTGGATCAACACCCATCAGCAGGCATTCTACCGCGCGCTGACCGGATCGTTGAAGGCGATGCGCGACGATCCATGGCAATTGACCGGCCTTGTCGGCCTGTCCTTCGCCTATGGCATTTTCCATGCCGCCGGTCCCGGCCATGGCAAGGCGGTGATCTCGTCCTATCTGCTCGCCAACGAAGTGGAATTGCGCCGCGGCATCGCGATCTCGTTCGCCTCGGCCTTCCTCCAGGCGGCCGTCGCGATCGCCGTCGTGGCGCTCGCCTATCTCGCTTTGCGCGGCACGGCGATCAGCATGACCGACGCCACCCAGGCGCTGGAAATCGGCAGCTATGTGATGATCATCCTGTTCGGCAGTTGGCTGCTGGTCCGCAAGGTGATGACCATGCTGCGACAAGCAAGCCCCCTGTCGGCAAGCGTCAGCGCCAGTCTCTTCGACAATCCTGCATCCGTGGCCGGCATCGGCGGGAGCGTCACGGCAAGCCTCTTTGCGTCATCGGCTGTCGGGACGCCGGCTGCCGCAAGCAGCCCATCGCGTTTCCAGGCCCAGGCGATCGCCCACGACCATGACGCGCTCGCCCCCGGTTCCGTCTGCACCGAATGCGGCATGGCCCATGTTCCCGATCCGAAAATGCTGTCGGGCCAGCGCTTCGACCTGCGCGCGGCATGGGCCGCCATCATCGCCGTCGGCCTGCGCCCCTGTTCGGGTGCCCTGCTGGTCATGACTTTCGCGTTGTTGAACGGGCTTTATCTCGGCGGCGTTCTATCCGTGCTCGCCATGGCGCTCGGCACCGCGATCACCGTGTCTATCCTCGCAAGCCTGGCGGTTGGCGCAAAGGCGATGGCGATCCGGCTCTCCGGCCCGCAATCGGCCAAGGCGCACTATATATCCGCCGCCATCGAGATTGGCGGCGCGCTCGTTGTCATCCTATTGGGGGCCATACTCTTGGCCGCGGCCGTGCAGCCGTAGCCTCAGTCCTTGGTCGGATGGCTGCGCTGGTAGCGGGCGCGCAGCCACAGCACCAGGAAGAAGGACATGATGCCGACTGTACCGACAACCGCGGCCAGCGCCGGCGAATAATTGCCGATCCACAGCACGATGCTCGGCAAGCCGAGCAGAACCGCTCCGAAACCAAGCAACACCAGGCCTGCCGCGATGGCGGTCGAGCGATCGTTATTTCTGGCCTCGCTCATGCCGGCACTCCCTGGCTCATCTCGTTGCGAATTTCCTCGAGCCGGCGGATCTGCTGGCCGGCATCGTCAAAGTTCTCCGGCGCAAGCCAAGCCTCGAATCCAGCCTTCACCAGCGGCCATTCACCATCGATGATCGAGTACCAGGCGGTATCCCGATTCTGCCCTTTCGACAGCATGTGCTGGCGGAAGATTCCCTCGAAGCTGAACCCGTAGCGCACAGCCGTCGTCTTGCTCGGCTGGTTGTCGTTGTTGCATTTCCACTCGTAGCGACGATAGCCGAGATCGTCGAAAACATGCCGCGCCATCAGATAATGCGCTTCGGTGGCAATCGGCGTGCGGCTCATCGCCGGGCCATGCGCCACACCGCCGACTTCGACCACGCCATTCACCGGATCGGCGCGCATGTAATTTGCCATGCCGACGATCTCGCCGCTGTTCTTGTCACGAAAAACATGTGTCACCCAGCCGCCCTTGGTCTGGACGCCGGTCAGCCAGGCATCGAAATCCTCGATGCCGGCGAAATTAGGCTGGGTGAAATAGGTGAGCAGCGGATTGATCGCCATGCCGCCCAGCCCGTCCCACAGCGCCTTCAGGTGCTGCGCCCGATCATAGGGCTCAAGCGTGACGAAGCGGCCCTCAAGCCGGACACCCTGGGGTGCCGGGCACCCCTTGAACGTGGAAAGATCGCGCATGCTCGCCTCTCATTGGTCGATCGCCAACGCTTAGGCCAGCCGCCCGCCAAAGGCAACCGGCCAGCATGTTGCGTTCACCGCTGGAGCGGTCAGGCCTCGACCTTGGCCGCCGAAACGGTGGCCTCGATGTGATCGACCAGTGCATCGGCCAGGCCGAGACGACCGGCCAGCATGTCGAGATAGCCGCGCTCGGCCCGTGTGTCCGGGTCTATCGCCAGGCGCGACGCCGTATAAAGTTCGACCTTCTGCTCCTCGGTGCGCGCAGCGGCAACCATGGCATCCAGATCGGTCGGATTGGCAAGCTCGGACTGGATGAAGGCTTCGGCCTCGGCGCCGATACCCGACAGATGCACCTTGTCCATGATCCGGCTGCGTTCGCTCTCGTCGATATGACCGTCTGCCTTGGCGGCAGCGATCATCGCGCGTACCAGTGCAAGGGCGAAATCCTCGCTCTGGATGGCGGCATCCGGGCTGAACGGCGAGTCGGAAGGCGGCGGCAGAAGCTCCGGAAGCGACTGTGTCGGCTCCGGCGTCTGCCCGGCCTGGTAATTCTTGTAGGCCTGGTAGCCGAGGCCCGCGATCACCGCGAGACCACCGAGCTTGACCGCACTGCCGGCCAGGTTGCGGCCGGTCTTTGAGCCAAGCAGCACGGCTGCGATCGCACCAGTGGCCAGCGGATTGGACTTGGCAAGCCCGACGACATCGCCAGCGCCTTTCCGCACGCTTCCATTGGTTCCGGGTATCTGCGAACCCAGAAATTGATCCAGCAGCTTCTTTGCATCAAACATGGCGGTCTCCTTTGGCCGTCTATCGAGACCGGTAGATAAGAAGCCGACAGCTAAATTACAAAGACGGATCAAAGAAATTCGCCGGACCTCGCGGCCCGGCAAAGCGTAGAAGGCTCAAGCCGTCAGCGCGAAAGCCTCGGCGGCAAGCTTGGTGATGCCGGCCCAATCGCCCGCGGCAACCAGTTCCTTCGGGGCCACCCAGGAACCGCCAACGCAGACGACGTTCGGCAGCGACAGATAGTCCTTGGCATTCTTCAGCGAAATACCGCCGGTCGGGCAAAACAGCGTGCCGGCGAGCGGCGACGACAGGGACTTGAGGTAGGCAGCACCGCCTGCCTGCTCGGCCGGGAAGAATTTGAGAACCTGATAGCCCTCTTCGCGCAGCGCCATGACTTCCGACGCCGTGGCCGCACCCGGCAGCAACGGGATCTCGGATGCGCGGGCGGCATCCAGCAGTTCCTGCGTCGTGCCGGGGCTGACGATGAACTGCGAACCGGCAGCGACCGCTGCTTCGAAATGTTTCGCATTGAGGATCGTGCCGGCACCGACGACGGCACCCTCGACTTCGGCTGCCACGCGCCGGACGGCTTCCAGCGCTGCATCGGTGCGCAGGGTGATTTCGATCGCCTTCAGGCCACCGGCAACCAGCGCTCTGGCAAGCGGCACGGCTGTGTCCACATCGTCGATGATCAGCACCGGCACGACCGGCTGAAGCTTCAGGGTGGAGAGCAGTTTTGCGGTTTTATCGCCCATGATCGGAGGCCTCTTAAAACGATTAGATTTCCTGTTTCAGTACCGCGCAGGCGCCTCGATGTCGAGACAAATGCGCGCGCGCACGCTTTACCGGTTGCCAAGCTCTCGTCTTGCGCTAGGTTACGCCCGTCGGCGTCTTTTCGGAGCATGAGTACCATGGCGAAGGAAATAGAACGCAAGTTCCTGGTTCGAAATGACAGTTGGCGCCAGAACGTCACCTCTCAGACCAGCCTGCGTCAAGCCTATCTTTCTGTCGATACGGATCGCTCCGTGCGGGTCCGCACCAGCAACAACCATTCCGCCAAGCTGACGATCAAGTTCGGCAGCGGCACGATCACCCGCGACGAATTCGAATATCCGATCCCCTATGACGATGCGCTGGAAATGATCGGCTTTGCCGAAGGCAACATCATCGAAAAGACCCGCTATACCGTCGACTATCACGGCTTCACCTGGGAGATCGACGTCTTCGAGGGTGCCTATCGCGGCCTGGTGATTGCCGAGGTCGAGATGCAGTCGGAAACCGACCAGCCGCGCCAGCCGGAGTGGATTGGCCGCGAAGTGACCGGCGACCGGCGCTATTCGAACCAGGCTTTGGCCACCGAACGGCTCGTGCCGGAGCGTGTGCATGCCATATCGCATTAGACCTGACGGCGATTTCGCATCCGAGGTCCGACAGGTCGCCACCGCGCAATTGCAGCGCGCCATCACCAGCCTCGAACATCAGCCCGACGGCCTGCATGAAGCAATCCACGATGCGCGCAAGAAGTTCAAGCGCCTGCGCAACCTGTTGCGACTGGTTGCGATCGAGGACAAGCAAACCCGCAAAACCGAAAACGCTCGGCTGCGCGACACCGCGCGTTCGCTGTCGACCGTACGCGATGCAACAGCCCTGATCGAAAGCATGGCCTATTTGGCCGGCCATGCCCTGAACAGCGACGAGAAAGCGACGGTCGCCCTCGCCCATCAGGCGCTGACGGAACGCCGCGACAGGCTGGCCTCGGAAGAAGGCGACCTGACGGACAAGGTGTCCGCTGCGATCGTGCAATGTCGCGCATCCGTCACCGCATTCTCCAGCCTCGAACTGCCGTCCAAGCCCCGCCCGACCGCAAGATTGTTGGCCAAGGGCTGGAAGAAGGCGCTTGCCAAGGGCCACGTGGCGCTGGCGACATGCCGCGAGGAAGGCCATGGCGAAGCCTTTCACGATCTGCGCAAGGCCGTCCAGGGCTACTGGATGAACCTCCTGCTGCTCCGCGAGCTCTGGCCCTCGGCATTTGCCGCAAAGCGCCATCTTGCAAAGGAACTGGTCGATATCCTCGGCCACGAACACGATCTGACCCTGCTGATCGAACAGCTCGACCACCATCCCGATCTTGTCGGGAGCGGCGAAGCATTCGCGCATCTGCTCGCCATGATCATCCGCCAGCAACAGGAACTGCGCCGGCTGGGCCTTGACCGGGCGAAGAAAGTCTTTGCCGAAGCACCCGCCCAGGAAGCCGCCATCGTCGCGGCACTCTGGCTCGAAGCAACCACCAGCTGAAACATTGCTGCCATCTCCTGGCAGCATCGGCTATAGAATGCGCCCATGAGCCGTTCCGAACGCCTTCTCCAACTGCTGCAAGTCCTGCGCCGCCATCGCCTTCCGGTCAGCGGCGGCACACTGGCTGCTGAACTCGCCATATCGCTGCGCACGTTATACCGCGACATTGCCACCTTGCAGGCACAAGGTGCAGACATCGAGGGGGAAGCGGGCATCGGTTACGTCCTGAAGCCAACCTATATGCTGCCGCCACTGATGTTCACCCGCGACGAGATCGAAGCACTGATGTTGGGCTTCAACTTCGTCGCCCAGCGCACCGATGACAGCTTTGCCACAGCGGCTCGCGATGCCCTCGCCAAGATCAATGCCGTTCTGCCGGACGATCTGAGAGGTAGTCTCGGCGAAACCAGCCTGCTGGCCGGGCCGGGAATCCCACTGCCCGTAAACAGGGTTGCAATCGGTCTCCTGCGTCAGGCACTTCGCCAGGAATATCCGCTCGACATCACCTACCGCGATCTGTCCGGCCAGACCTCGCGCCGCACCGTCTGGCCGTTCGCCCTCAGCTATTTCGACGGTGCCCGCGTGCTGATGACGTGGTGCACCCTGCGCCATGACTTTCGCAATTTTCGTAGCGAACGCATCGAGACGGCCGATCTGGGCGCCGGCCGCTACCCCAAGCGCCGCGCCGCGCTGCTGAAGGAATGGCGCCAGCGCAACAACATTCCGAACCGGTTGATATTATAGCCGAAAACGATGCTGACATTTTTTGGCATCATCCAATCGTATCCTGTGCCCAGTCAAGCAACAGGAGATGACCATGACCCCGACAATGACCATTCTTTACGTCGACAACACCCGCATCAGCGCCAGCTTCTATCAGCAGCTGTTCGACCACACACCGGTCGAAGTCTCTGACACGTTTGGTCTTTTTGTCCTGCCGTCGGGCCTCGTGCTCGGCCTGTGGTCGCGCCATACGGTGGAGCCGGCGACCAGCATCACCGGCGGCGGCTGCGAATTGGCAATCCGAACCACAGACCCGACGCAGGTCGATGCGACATTCGCTACCTGGCAGAACCTCGGCGTGACCGTGCTGCAGCCACCGATCAATGCCGAATTCGGCCGCACCTTTGCGATTGCCGATCCCGACGGTCACCGCATCCGCGTCTTCAATCCACCGGCCTGAGCAGCTGAAATGTTTGGACCCTGCCGGTCATCGGACCGCACCGCCCGCCCAATTGACGATTTTCAAACTTCGGGCCGATTGCGAAAATCCGTTGCACAGCAGGGCTCAAGAAGGTATTTCGCCTGCCATGACAGACAATCTCCAAGCCCCTCGCCACGAAGAAGGCGGCGCGTTTTGCGTGGCCGCACTGTATCATTTTGCCCAGTTCGGCCGGTTCGAGACATTTCGCGAACCGCTGGAGACCCTGTGCAAGGCGGAAGGCATCAAGGGCACTTTGCTGCTCGCCCATGAAGGCATCAACGGCACGATCGCCGGCACCGATGGCGGCATCGCCACGGTCCTGGCGTTCCTGCGCGCCCAGCCGGAATTTGCCCGCCTGGAGCACAAGGAAAGCCGCGCGTCAAAAATGCCCTTCGTGCGCATGAAGGTGAAGCTGAAGAAAGAGATCGTCACCATGGGCGTCGAGAACATCGACCCCAACCAGATCGTCGGCACCTATGTCGATGCAAAGGACTGGAACGATCTGATCTCCGATCCGGACACGATCGTCATCGACACCCGCAATGACTACGAGACGGCGATCGGCATCTTTCGCGGCGCCATGGACCCGAACACCAAGACATTCCGCGAGTTTCCCGACTGGGTGCGCAACAATCCCGGCCTGCACAACAAGCCGAAGATCGCCATGTATTGCACCGGTGGCATCCGCTGCGAGAAGGCGACAGCCTTCATGAAGCAGGAAGGCTTCGAAGACGTTTATCACCTCAAGGGCGGCATCCTGAAATATCTCGAGGAAGTGCCGGAGGAAAACAGCCTCTGGGACGGTGCCTGCTTCGTCTTCGACGAGCGCGTGTCGGTGACCCATGGCTTGAAGGAAGGCGAGCACAAACTCTGCCACGCCTGCCGCAATCCGATCACCGCCGAAGAGATGACCTCTGCCCATTATGAGGAGGGCGTCTCCTGCAGCCAGTGCTACGACAGCCGCACCGAGGCTGACCGCGACCGCTTCCGCCAGCGCCAGTTGCAGATCAATCTGGCGAAGAAGCGCGGCGAAAGACATATCGGCGAGTGACCGACCGCGGAGCGACGCCCGACGCCATCAAGCGCCAGGCGCGAACCGACCGCTCAGTCAGCCCGCCTTGTGCTGCGCCTTCACATTGTCGATCTCGTACATCAGCGCCTTGAACGCGATGACCGCCTTGTCGTCCGACAGCTTGCGGTCCGGCACCAGGCCCTCGAGCGTATCGATCACCAGCCGCAAGGCATCCTCGACCCGGCCGAGTTGCTTGCCGTAGCTTGCAACGCCGCTGAGGATATCCTTTTCAACCGCGGGATTGGTCGATGGCCCAAGGTCGATGCTGAAATTGAACAAGCCGACCTGTCCACCCTGGCTCGGGCTGAACACCCAGGTCCAGGGATTGATCGTTTGGGTGACATCACCCGAAAGCGGAAGCTGCAGACGTCCCATGCCAATTCCTCCGACAACCAAAGAGGGAAGAGTGACAGGAATGGGATGAAACTCAACCCAGATTGCGCCTTTCGGCGTGTGCGTAGAATACCTGCTCGGCAGCGCGGGCGCGTGGCTCCATTGATTTGTGCCGCAGGATTTCGATTTCGTCTGCGCTGCACGGCCTGCCAAACAGATAGCCCTGCAGCTCGTCGCAGCCCGCAAGCCGTAACATGACCGCCTGCTGTTCCGTCTCCACGCCTTCGGCCGTCACCGGAATATCCAGCGAACGGGCAAGCGCCACGGTTGCCTGCAGCGTCTCGACGGCGCGGTGGCCCTCCTCCAGCGCCAGAACCATCGACCGGTCGATCTTCATCCGGTCGAAGCCGAACTGCCTGAGATAGCCGACGCTGGAAAAGCCGGCGCCGAAGTCGTCAAGCGCAATACGCACGCCGATCTGCCGCAGCCGTTCCAGTGCCGCGCGCGCCCGTTCGGGACTTTGGATGAAATAGCTTTCGGTCATTTCCAGCACGGTCCGCGACGGCTCGATGCCGGTCTCCATGAAAACCGCCTGGACACGCGCGACGAACGCCGGATCACGGAACTGGCCCGGCGACACATTGACCGACAGCCGCAGGTCCGGCCAGCTGCGCAATTGTTCCAGCGCCTGGCGCAGCACGGACATGCCGAGCTGGTCGATCAGGCCGCTGGCTTCGGCAATCGGGATGAACACATCGGGCGACACCGGCCCATGTCCGCGCCGATGCCAGCGCGCCAGCGCCTCGACGCTCACCAGGGCGAAGTGCTGGGAACTGACGACCGGCTGGTAGACAACGGTAATTTCGCCCCGCTGAATGGCTTCCCTCAGATCTAGCTCCAGCTGGTTGCGGCTTTCCCGCTCCTCGTCCATCGCCGGGTCATAGACCGTCCAGCGGCCGCGGCCGCCTTCCTTGGACGAATACATCGCCATGTCGGCGCGCCGAATGATCTCTTCGCCATCGACGCTGCCGGCCGGTGAAACGCTGAGTCCGATGCTGCAACCGATCACCACAACCCGCTCGCCGACCGCAAGCGGTTCACCGAAGAACTGCAGGATTGCCTCGCTGAGCGCGATCGCACGCGCCTCGACATCGATGCCGGACAGCGCAATGGCGAACTCATCGCCGCCGACGCGGGCGAGCACGGCGTCATCGCCGACCAGCATTTCGAGGCCGGCCGAAACGCCGCGGATAAGCCGGTCGCCGGTGCCGTGCCCATAAGCGTCGTTGACCTCTTTGAAACCATCGAGGTCGAGATAGAGCAGCACAACATCCTCGCCGCTGCCCTTGGCATCCTCAACACTCTGCGCCAATGCCGAGAACAGGCCCTCGCGGTTGGCAAGCCCGCTTAATCTGTCTGTCCGTGAGAGCTTGATTGCCGCCGCCTCGTCACCGCGCAACCGCCGCACCTCCTTGGCGCCGACAACAAACAGCATCACGCAGTAAAATCCGATCAGGACCACGGCGCTGGTGACGAGCGAGCGCACCTGCGCGCGGCTCATATCGCCCGGCGCACGCAGATCCCAGCCGAGCGCACCCAGGACCGCTTGCGTCGGTGACAGAATGTCCACCCGATGCGAAATCGCCGGATCGGCCTCGCTCAGCTTCAGACCCGGCAAAACATAGGCCTGGCCAATCCGCTCCACGGTATCGGTCTTCAGATGCCGCATGAAGATGAGATAGGCCCGTTGGTCCGCGTCGACAGTCACATCGCCGGATTTCAGCCGGATCAGCGCGACGCCGGCTGCCCCGATGCCTTTGGCGGTCTTGGTAAATCCAAGCGCCTGCGGCATCTCGCCATCAGGAATCGACTGAACCTTTGCCAGCAATCCCGAAACGTCCGCTGTCAGATAGTCGTTCAGGGAGCCATCGATCGGCGCACCGTCGGAATATGCCATGCTGGCGACACCTTGAGCATCGAGCAATATCGCCACGTCGAACAGGTCGCTTTCAAAGGTCATGTCGCCGAAGTTACGGACGACCCAGTCGGCATCGCGCCGCACATAGATGTAGTCGGCGGCATCGTCCCAGGCTGCGTAGTCGTTCAGTGTCGCCCCGAGCTGATGCTTGAACGTTTCAATCGCGCCGACAAGCGTCTCGCGGGACCGTTCCTCATCGAGGTGGTTGGCATAACTGGCGACGCGATCGAGTGCGGTGAGAACAATGCTGGTCACGATGACAGCCAGTGCTGCAAAGACAATCAGCATGAATGTCACCGCAAAGCGGCGATCCAGCTGGGCACGCAACCCTCGAATGTCAAATGCAGGAAGTCGCATATGTGAACCTTGGCATGAAGATCCACCCTGCGCATAATGTGTTCAATTTAGCTTAACATACTGACATGCAATGAAAATATTGGAATTTTAAATTCTTCTAATTCACGGGCACTGACCTTTCCGGGACTTTCCCGGAAAGGTTGTTTTAAGGCTCGACACCGAATGTCAGTCGCTCAGGAAGCGATTACCAGGCCGGGATGACGGCACCCTTGAATTCGTCCTGGATAAAGGCCTTCACGGCATCGCTGTGATAGGATTCGACCAGTGTCTTGACCCAGGCAGCGTCCTTGTCGGCGGCTTTGACCGCGATGACGTTGATATAGGGTGCCTTTTCGCTTTCGCGCGCAATCGGGTCCGTGCCGGGATTGAGGCCGGCTTCGAGCGCGTAATTGGTATTGATCACCGAAGCGTCGACATCATCAAGGGCACGCGGGAGTTGAGCCGCGTCCAGTTCGGCAAAGGTCAGGTTTTTCGGATTTTCGATCACGTCGGCCGGACCGATCTTCAACCCGGCACCGTCCTTGAACTTGATCAGGCCCTGGTCGGCCAGCACCAGCAGTGCACGACCGCCATTGGTCGGATCGTTCGGGATCGCAACGGTGGCGCCGTCGGCGAGGTCCGCAAGGCTCTTGATCTTCTTGGAGTAGACGCCCATCGGGAAGTTCACCGACTGCGCAACGCTGACCAGATCAAAACCGCGGTCGGAGACCTGGTTGTCGAGGTAAGGCTGATGCTGGAACGAGTTGGCATTGAGATCGCCATCGGTCAGCGCCTGGTTCGGCACGACATAGTCGGAGAATTCGAGGATTTCGATGTCGAGGCCCTTGGTCGCCGCGACTTCCTTGACCTTCTCCATGATCTGGGCATGCGGACCCGGGGTAACACCGATCTTGATGCTTTCAGCCAGGGCAGTACCGGCAGAGAACAGAGCGGCGAGCGAGGCCGCGAGAATGAGATTTTTCATGGAATGTCTCCTTGTATTTTCTGTTTATCGCTTGGAAAGGATCAGTTTTTCCGGCTTTTTTTGTCGAAGCGCCGGGCAAGTCCATCGCCGGCGCTCTGCACCGCCTGGACCAGCACGATGAGAACCACGACAACGGCCAGCATCACATCCGGCATGAAGCGCTGGTAGCCGTAGCGGATGCCGAGATCGCCGAGACCGCCGCCACCGACAGCACCAACCATGGCGGAATAGCCGACAAGACTGACAGCGGTCATCGTCAGGGCAAGCACGATACCGGGCTTGGCCTCGGCCAGCAGCACCTTGGCGACGATCTGCAAAGGTGTCGCCCCCATGGCCCGCGCCGCCTCGATCAGCCCCTTGTCGACCTCGCGAATGGCCGCTTCGATCAGGCGGGCCACGAAGGGGATGGTCGCAATCGTCAGCGGAACGATGGCGGCAGACGTGCCGATCGATGTGCCGGTGATGAGCCGGGTGAAGGGAATGATCGCAACCACCAGAATGATGAAGGGTGTCGAGCGCGCGGCATTGACCACAAGGCCAACCACGCGGTTGACGGAAGGGGCAGCAAACAGCTCGCCGCGGCCGCTGGTTGCCAGAAACACACCGAATGGCAGGCCGATCAGCGTGCCGATCACGCCGGCGACCGCCACCATCTGCAGCGTCTGCAAAAGGGCTTTCAGCAAAAGATTGAACAGCATCTCAGGCGCCATAGCCGAGCACCTCCGTGGTCAGGCCGGTTTCGGCATAAAAATGGTTCGCCCGCGCAACGACGTCGGGCGCCGCCACATAGGACACCACCAGCGACCCATAGGGTTCGCCGGCGATCTCGTCGATCGTGCCGGTGATGATATTGACGTCCGAGCCAAGCTCGCTCATCAACCGCGAGACCAGCGGTTGCTCGGCGGTGGACCCGAAGAAATTCAACCGCACGAACAACCGGTCGCCCGCTCCGGCAACGGGCTTCAGCCGGCGTGCGATCGCTTCGGGGAGCTTCGTGCCGGTCAGGCCGGACAACAGCGCGCGCGTGGTCTCATGGCTCGGACGGGTGAAGACGTCGAATGTGCGTCCTTCCTCGACGATCAACCCCTTGTCGATCACAGCGACGCGCGTGGCGATGGCTTTCACCACCTCCATTTCGTGGGTGATCAGCAGGACGGTGAGCCCGAGATCGCGATTGATGGTCTTCAACAGATCGAGGATCGACTGGG
Organism: Rhizobium sp. CECT 9324; assembly: GCF_918741265.1. Lineage (NCBI taxonomy): Bacteria > Pseudomonadati > Pseudomonadota > Alphaproteobacteria > Hyphomicrobiales > Rhizobiaceae > Rhizobium > Rhizobium sp. CECT 9324. Next base: position 3,618,347 of record NZ_CAKKMZ010000001.1, read on the forward strand.
TCGTCTCGGGATCGAGCGCCGACGTTGCCTCGTCCGACAGCAGCAGCGATGGCTCGGTCGCAAGCGCCCTGGCAATGCCGACGCGCTGCTTCTGCCCACCCGACAACTCGGCGGGATAGCGCCCGGCTTTGTCCGCCAGCCCGACCAGATCCATCAGAGGCCCGACCTTCGCCTGGATCGACATGCGGTCGTAACCGGCGATTTCCAGCGGCAGGGCAATATTGTCGGCAACGGTGCGCGAGGACAGCAGGTTGAAATGCTGGAAGATCATGCCGACGGAACGGCGCAGACGGCGAAGGCCGGCATCGTCAAGACCACCGACATCGACGCCATCGACAAGAACCTTGCCCGTGCTCGGCGTTTCCAACCCGTTGACCAGCCGGATCAGGGTGGACTTGCCCGCACCGGACCGACCGATAATCCCGGTAATGGCGCCTTTCGGAACCGTGTAGTCGATCCCGGCCAGCGCCGTGAAGCCGGACTGGCCGCGGCTCTCGCCGAAATGTTTGGTCACGCCTTCAAAAGCCACCATGGCGGGCGCGCCGATGCTCTCTTCGACAAGGGCATTCGTCATCGCAGCGCTCCCCGCGCGGAAGGCGTCGAAAGTCCGGATAGGGTCATGAAAAGTCTCTTCGGTAGCTGGCCACGCGGCCATGGATCGGGGTTTCTCGCGGACTTACCGGGAGCAACACATTCGGCACATGAAACGCCGCCTTACCATTCCGATCCCTGTCTTTCAAATTTGCACAATGCGTTTTAGCACCGCATTGGGGAAAACTGATCTGCTTATTGCACCGGTCAGCGCCAAAACCGAGCAAATGCATTCCGATTTTGGGCCACCGATGGATAAATCTATCCAAACGACATCCACATCGGAAGTGGCCACCGTGTCGCAGGTCAAACCTGCGCCGCCTCACACAATGTCAGGCAAAACGCACCAGGCAATGACGGACAACCATTTCATCGTCATCCACTATCGCGATGCGATGTCGACAATCCTTGCGACGAATGCGGCCTTGCCACCGGTGTAATAGGTCCAGTCGCCATTCGCCTCAGCCGCCAAGCGACACTTCAGCGCGGCATAATCCGCGGAGTCCTCGGGATGACTGCGCAACCAGTCGCGAAACAGGATACGCTTTTCATGCGTGGCATTGTTCGGCCCACAGAGATAAAGCCGGTTGCCACGGGAGCCACGCCCGGACGTGAACGTCCACATGCCATCCGAATAGGGCGTGCCATGGAACGTGTATTTCGGTATCGCCTTTACCCGTTCGACCGCTTCGGCCATCATCCCCTCATCTCGGATGACGGCATCGATGTCGATCTTCGGCTTGGCACGCAGTCCCACGACCGACGTGCTGCCAACGTGATGAATATCATCCACGAGTTCGCCCAGCAGGCTCAAGAGCGCAGCTTTTTCCGCCGCGAAAAGCGCCCGCCAATCAGGGTCGTAGTCGGTGACCTCGATGCTGCCCATCCGCGATCCTGTCTGCCGCGCGGCGACGCTCAGTCCGGCTTGAAATTTCCCTTGGGGAACTCCGCCGCCAGCGCGCTATACCATTTGCCGCTCTTCTTCACCGTGCGCACCTGCGTGTCATAGTCGACATGCACGAGGCCGAAGCGCATCCGGTAACCTTCCGCCCATTCGAAATTGTCCATCAGGCTCCAGGCGAAATAGCCATGCATCGGATAGCCGTCCTGGATAAGGTCGGCGACCACAGACAGATGCTCGACATAATAGTCGAGCCGCGGCTGGTCATCGACCGCGCCGTTCTCGACCTCCATATTGTAGCAGGCGCCATTCTCGGTGATATAGCAGACCGGCAATTCGTAGCGCCCGTAGAGACGCGCGACCAGCGACTTCAGTGCCGGCGCATAGACTTCCCAGCCGATATCCGTCTGCACCTTGGACACCGGCGGCGCGCCGATCGTAGCCGGGAATTCGGCGCCGGGTGCCGGATCGTCCGAGACGCGCATCGGCGTGTAGTAGTTCAGTCCCCACCAGTCGAGTTTCTGGCTGATGATCTCAAGGTCGTTCTCCTCGATCTTCGGCATGCGCGAACCGAGAGCCGACAGGAAGTCCGCCGGATATTCGCCCTTGAACACCGGATCGAAGAACACGCCGTTGTGGAACTGGTGCGCCCGCTCGGCAGCCGCGATATCTGCCGCACTGTCCGACCCTGGCAGCGTCTCATGCGCATTCAGCACCAGGCCGACCGGCACATTCGGCGCAATTTCCCGGATCGCCTGAACGGAGAGACCATGGGCAAGATTGGTATAATGCAGCGCATGCAACGCCGCATCCATGTTGCGTTCGCCCGGCGCATGAATACCGTAGAGATGCGACAGCCAGACCGAGCACCACGGCTCGTTGAAGGTGGCGACAGCATCGAGGCGGTCGCCCAGCCGCTCCATGATTACCTTGGTATAGCGCTGGAAGGCATAGGCGGTCGAGCGCGCCGTCCAGCCACCGTCTCCCATCAGGGCCAGCGGCAGGTCCCAGTGATAGAGCGTCGTATAGGCCTTGATGCCGCGCGCCTTCAGGCCGTCGATCAGCCTGTCATAAAAATCCAGACCCGCCTCGTTGATCGGTCCGGTCCCCTCCGGAACGATGCGCGGCCAGGCGATCGAGAACCGGTAGCCGGTGACGCCCATGGCCTTGATCAGGTCGAGATCGCTTTCCCAGCGATTGTAGTGGTCGCAGGCGACGTCGCCATTGTGCCGGCCGAAAACCCGGCCCGGCATGTTGGAAAACGCATCCCAGATCGACGGCTTGCGACCATCGGCCTTCGACGCTCCCTCGATCTGGAATGAGGCCGTCGCCACGCCAAACAGGAAATCGCCGGGAAACCGGTCGGCAAACAGTTTCGGATCGATCATCGGGAATGGGTCCTTGTCTTGATGCGGCAGCCGGACTGCCGCCGAAATCTCGACTGCGATTTAAACCAATCATCAGACAGCGTGAAGACAAAGGGGAGAAAAATCTGCAACGTTGCAGGAAATCCACCCTCCCCTTGAGGGGGAGGGTCGGACCGAAGGTCCGGGGTGGGGTGATCGCCCGCGTCACATCAAAATGCCAGGATCACCCCCACCCGCGCGTTCCGCGCGACCTCCCCCCTCAAGGGGGAGGTGGGAGGCAAACCCACTACCGTATCCGTCCCCTCTCCCCGCCTGCGGGGAGAGGGTCAGGGTGAGGGGCAATCTTGCACTCTCAAGCCGTCAGAGCTTCACCCAGCCGCCATTCTTCTTGCCCGACTCGATGCAAGCCTCAACAAAAGCGACACCCTTCACGCCATCGTCGATCGTCGGATAGACCACCGCCGGATCGACCTTGGCACCGGTCCGCGCCGCATTGATCGCGAGCGCTGCTTCCGTATAGATCGTCGCAAAGGCTTCGAGATAACCTTCCGGATGACCGCTCGGAATGCGGGTGACGCGGCCGGCCGCAGCGCCCGCACCCGCGCCACCGCGGGTGATCAGCTGCTTCGGCTCGCCGAGACGGGTGAGCCAGAGATAGTTCGGATCGGCCTGCGTCCATTCGATACCGGCCTTGGTGCCATAGACGCGCACCTTCAGGCCATTCTCGTGACCGACGGCCACCTGGCTGCACCACAGAAGGCCCTTTGCGCCACCCTTGAAGCGCAGCATCACATGGGCATTGTCGTCCAGCCGGCGGCCCTCGACAAACGTGTGCACATCCGCGGCAAGCTCATCCAGCTCGAGGCCGGAAATGAACGAACCGAGATTATAGGCATGTGTGCCGATGTCGCCGGTGGAACCACCCGCACCCGACTGCTTCGGGTCGGTGCGCCAGGCCGCCTGCTTCTGGCCCGTCTGCTCGATCGGCTCCGCCAGCCAATCCTGCGGATATTCCATCTGCACCAGCCGGATCTCGCCGAGATCGCCGTTCTGCACCAGTTCGCGTGCATGGCGAACCATCGGATAGCCGGTGTAGTTATGGGTCAGAATGAACAGGGCCTTGGCCTTGTCGGCGACCGCTTTCAGTTTCTTCGCATCTTCGAGATTGGAGGTCACCGGCTTGTCGCAGATGACATGGATGCCACGCTCAAGAAAGGCCTTGGCTGCGGGATAGTGGACATGGTTCGGCGTGACGATCGATACGGCCTGGATACCATCCGGCCGGATCGCTTCCTTTTCCGCCATCTCCTCGAAGGAACCATAGCAGCGCTCGGGATCGAGCCCCAGTTCACGTCCGGACGACAGCGACTTTTCCGCCGTCGACGACAGCGCGCCGGCAACCAGATCATACTGGTCGTCGATCCGCGCCGCGATCCGATGCACAGCACCAATAAACGCACCCGATCCGCCACCCACCATGCCGAGCCGGATCTTCGGGTTCCGCTCTTCCGTCTTGCCTGCTTCGATCGCCATAATGTCTTTCTCCCGAATGATAATGTAGTGCGAGGGTTACCCCCCTCTGTCACTCTCGTGACATCTCCCCCTCAAGGGGGGAGATTGCCCGCCAGCGTTTCGCCCCAATTGAAAGGCCACCGACATCTCGGCAACCGATCTCCCCCCTTGAGGGGGAGATGCCCGGCAGGGCAGAGGGGGGTACCATTATGCCGGGACGCTCACCGTCTCAGAGCCCCAGCATCCGCCGGTTGGCCGCGTCATCCGTGCCACCAGAAGCAAAATCGTCGAAGGCATGGTCCGTCACGCGGATGATATGCGCCTTGACGAATTCCGCCCCTTCGCGTGCGCCGTCTTCCGGATGTTTCAGCGCGCATTCCCATTCGACCACGGCCCAGCCATCGAAATCATTGGCCGCCATTTTCGAAAAGACCGCACCGAAATCGACCTGGCCGTCGCCCAGCGAGCGGAAGCGCCCGGCCCGGTTGACCCAGCCCTGATAGCCGCCATAGACACCCTGTCGGCCGGTCGGATTGAATTCCGCGTCCTTGACGTGGAACATCTTGATCCGGTCCTTGTAGATGTCGATATTGTCCAAGTAATCCAGGCATTGCAGCACATAATGCGACGGGTCATAGAGCATGTTGGCGCGCGGGTGGTTCTTCACCCGCTCGAGGAACATCTCGAAGGTCACGCCGTCATGCAGGTCTTCGCCCGGATGGATCTCGTAACAAACGTCCACGCCCTGCTCGTCGGCATAGTCGAGGATCGGCGTCCAGCGGCGGGCCAGCTCGTCGAAGGCGGCCTCGACCAGACCGGCCGGGCGCTGCGGCCAAGGATAGATGTAAGGCCAGGCGAGCGCACCGGAAAAGGTCGCATGCGCCTTGATGCCGAGATGCTTCGATGCTTTCAGCGCGTATTTAACTTGCTGCACGGCCCATTCCTGCCGCGCCTTGGGGTTGCCGCGCACTTCCGGTGCCGCAAAGCCGTCGAAGGCTTCGTCATAGGCCGGATGTACGGCCACCAGCTGGCCCTGAAGATGGGTTGAAAGTTCGGTGATTTCGATGCCGTTGTTGCGCGCCACGCCGGCGAGTTCGTCGCAATAGTCCTTGGATTCGGCCGCCTTCTTGAGGTCGATCAGCTGACCGGCCCAGGTCGGCACCTGCACGCCCAGATAGCCCTTGTCGGCCGCCCATTTGGTGATCGCATCCCAGGAATTGAACGGTGCTGCGTCACCCGCAAACTGACCGAGAAAGATCGCCGGCCCCTTGATCGTCTTCATGAATTCTCCTCCCTGAGCATCCTGCAACGTTTCCGTAAACGATTACAGGAGATGGTTTTTCGATACAACCGCAATGATGAAGGCGGCATAAAATCTGCCCGGGGAAACCCGGGCAGAGCAATGTTCGTGAGTGTCCGTGGATCAGAAAGGCGAGTCCGGGAAATAGTAGTTCTGGGCGTTGTCCTTGGTGATCAGCGTCGCGTCGAGCACATAGGTGCCATGGACCGGAACCTGGTCGTAGATCGCCGCAGCCGTCAGTTCCATCGCCGTGCCAACCATCGACGGCGGATAGAGAACATCGACCGGGATCATCTTGTCGCCGTCCATGACCTTCTTGATCATGTCCTTTGAGCCGGCACCGGCCACGACATACTGGATGTCGGTGCGCTTGGCCTGCTCGATCGCCTGCAGCACGCCGACGGCCATGTCGTCATCCTGGCACCAGACCACATCGATCTTCGGATATTTCGTCAGGTAGTCCTGCATGACCTTGAAGGCGTCGTCGCGGTTCCAGTTGCCGAACTGGCGGTCGAGAACCTTGACGTTGGAGCCTTCGATGCCCTTGTCGAAACCGTCCTGGCGCTGCTGGTCGATCGGGATCGGCAGGCCGCGGATGACGACGACTTCGGCGTCCGGCGTATTCTCGGCAATGTACTTGCCGGCGACTTCGCCCAGCGCCGGGTTGTTGCCCGCAACATAGAGGTCACGCACCGAATTGTCATTGGTGCTCGGCGCGCGGTCGACGATCGAGACGAACGTGCCCTTGCCCTTGATTTCCTTGATCGCGTTGACCAGCGGATCCGGATCGGTCGGCAGGATGACCAGAGCGTCGATGCCCTGGGTTTCCAGATCCTGCAGCGCATTGGCCTGGCTTGCCGGATCCGGCGAAGTCTTGACGATGACGTTGAGGCCCGGATGCTCCTTCATCAGAAGCTCGGCAACGCGGTTTGCATGGTAGACGACGCCAGCCGTCCAGCCGTGGTCGGCGGCCGGAATGGAGACGCCGATGGTCTTCGTCTCCTGCGCCTGCGCAGCCGTGAAGATCGCGGTCAACGCCGTCATGGCGACGGCCAGACCCAACAGTTTCTTGTGCATTGGTTTCCTCCCAAAGTGACTAAGGGTCGACTGAACGACGGACCGGGCGACCCTCCTGCCCGGCCGTTTCTTTACGCCTTGCGCGCCAGCGACCGCTGGACGAGCATCGCGATGATGATGATCGTGCCCTGGATGGCGCCGATCAGATATTCGGAGATGAAGTTCGACAGCAGCATGATATTGCCGACGAGTTCGAGGATGAAGGCGCCGCAGATCGTGCCCCAGACCCGGCCGGCGCCGCCCTTGAGCGCCGTACCGCCAACGACAACGGCGGTGATCGCCTGCAACTCCCACAGGATGCCGGTCGTGGCCGATGTCGACCCCAGCCGCGGCACGTAAAGCAGAACGGCGATGGCCACGCAGAGACCCTGGATGATGAAGGCGATGGTCCGCACCCGGTCGACGGCGATGCCGGAATAACGCGCCACGTCGCGGCTCGAACCGACAGCCACCACATGGCGACCATAACGCGTGCGGTAGAGGATGAAGGCGGCGATCGCCGTTACGATCAGGATGATCAGGATTGGCAGCGGTATGCCGAGAAACGAACCAAAATAGACGGGGCGATACAGTTCCTGCTGCTCGGGGGAACGCAGGGTGATCGCCCCGCCCTGGGAGAGCCAGGTGGTGAGGCCGCGATAGATGCCCATCGTGCCGAGCGTCGCGATAAAGGGTTCGATCTTGCCGACGGTGGTGATCAGGCCATTGGCCAGACCACACAGCGAACCGATCACCACGGTCAGCACCGCAGCCGTCGCCAGCATCAGCGCCGGATCGGCAATCACGCCGGAATTCATGAACAGGATCATCAGGCTGGCGACGAAGGCCACCATCGAGCCGACCGACAGATCAAGGTCGCCGGAAGAAATCACGAAGGTCGCGCCAACTGCGATGATCGCAATGAAGGCCGAGCGGGTTGCGACATTGGCAAGGTTGTTCAGGCCGATGAAATTGGGATTGACCATGGCACCGACGATCAAAAGCAGCAGCAAGGCCGCAAACGGCGCCACGGCACGCAGATCGACATCGCGCCAGGTACGCCGGCCACGGATTTCGGGTGTGCTCTCTGTCTCGGCAGTCGTATTCACTGGTCGTCTCCTCCCGGATGGACGCTTCTGAGGCGGTCCATTCCCCTGTCTTTTGTCTCTGGCGCAATCCGTGATCCGGCCGAGCCGGACCCGTCAGCTGGCCAGTTGTCTCTTCAGTCCGGCGGCGTAGCGCATGATCACCTGCTCGCTGATCTCCTCGCCCTCGAGCACCCCGACAAGGCGTCCCTCGCGCATCACCGCCACCCGGGTGCAAAGCCCGATCACTTCCGGCATTTCCGAGGAAATCACGATGATCGAGCGCCCCTCGCGGGCCAGTGCCGCAATGAAATGATAGATCTGCTGCTTGGTCCCGACATCGATCCCGCGCGTCGGCTCGTCGATGATGATGATCTGCGGTTCGATCTCCATGATCTTCGCCAGCAACAGTTTCTGCTGGTTGCCGCCCGACATGCGCCCGACCCGCACGCGTTCATCGCGCACGCGAATGTCGAAGCGCCGCTTGGCCCGCGCCATCGCCTTCGTCTCGCTCGACGGATCGAGATAGCCATGGCGGATATGCTGGTCGATCGCCTGCAATGTCAGGTTCGCCGTCATCCCCTCACCGAGCAGCAGACCCTTGCCTTTGCGATCCTTGGTCATATAGGCCAGCCCGCGCCGGTTCGCTTCGCGAAAATCTTCCGGCAACAGGTCCGTGCCCTTCAGCTGGACGACGCCGGACAGGCGCGGCCGAAGCCCGGCAACCGCCTCCATCAGCTCGGTACGGCCGGAGCCAATCAGACCGGAAAAGCCGAGCACTTCGCCCTTCTTCAGCTCGAAGCTGACATGCTTGACATAGGCGGTGCTCAGATCCTTGACCGAAAGCACCACCTCTTCATCGACATTCGGCTCGTGCTTGGTTGGATAGAGGCTGGAAAGCTCGCGCCCGACCATCAATTGCGCGATGGATTCCCCGTCAAGCACGGCGGTCGGCGCCGTCTTCACCCACTGGCCGTCCCGCAGCACGGTGACCCGGTCGGTCAGCTCCATCACCTCGTCCAGCTTGTGACTGACGAAGACGAAGCTCGTACCCTGGGCGCGCAGCTTGCGCACCTGGGCAAACAGCACATCCGTTTCTTCCCGTGACAGGACGGCGGTCGGCTCGTCCATGAACACGATACGCGCCTTGCGGCTGATCGCCTTGGCGATCTCGACCATCTGCTTGTCGGCCACCGCCAGCGAACTGATCAGCGCATCCGGATCGATCGGCGAGCCGAGCTGGTTGAGCGCCCGCACCGTCTCGGCCCGCATGAACTTGCGGTCGAGCACGCCGAAACGCGTCACTTCGCGGCCGAGAAACAGGCTTTCGGCAACCGTCAGATGCTCTGCGAGATTGAATTCCTGGTGGATCAGCACGATGCCCAGCGCTTCGGCCGCGCCATTCGGCGGCAGGATGACCGGCTGGCCATCCAGCAGGATGCGCCCGGCCGTCGCCTGCTCGAAACCCGACAGGATCTTCACCAGCGTCGACTTGCCGGCACCGTTTTCGCCCATCAGCGCATGCACTTCGCCGGGCAACACGTCGAAATCGACGCTGAACAGCACCTGCACGTCGCCAAATGATTTCGAGATACGTTCTGCCACGAGCACGGCTTTGCGCGCTTCGTCCCCGGCCCTAGTCCCAGCCCCAGTCATGCAATCCTCCCGGCGGCTCCTCAACCGCTATGCTGACCTATGTAAAGGTTTACATGATCTATGTAAAGGTTTACATCATCCATTCACAGGGTTGTTTAACCGCCCTCTCGGCTTTCGCAGCCGCAACACAGCAGATAAGGTCTCCAACGATTCCATATGGATAGGGGGATGGGGCAGCGTGCCGAATTCAGCGCCGGCCACGATTGACGACGTTGCACGCATTGCCGAGGTGTCGATCGCCACGGTGAGCCGTGCCATCCATACGCCCGACAAGGTGGCCAAGACCACCCGCCAGCGCGTCAACCAGGCAATTGCGATCACCGGCTACACCACCAATGCCATGGCCCGCTCGCTTCGCATGGGCCGCTCCAACATGATCCTGATCCTGGCTCCGGATATCGGCGACCCGAATTTCTCCACCACGCTGATCGGCCTGGAAAACGAGGCCCGCGCCCATGGCTTCGGCGTGCTGATCGGCCATACCCAGAACGATCCCGAGCGCGGGCTGGAATACCTGAAATTTCTCAGTTCCGGACAGGCCGCAGGCCTTGTGCTGTTCACCGGCCACGAACCCTTCGGCCATCAGGTGATCGGCCAGCGCCTGCCGCCGTCGGTGGCCGTGTTCGAACCGGTCTTCGGCTCGAAGACCTCCTATGTCGGCGTCGATGACACCGCCGGCGCCCGCAAGGCGGCCGAACATCTTCTCTCGGCCGGCCACCGGCGCATCGCCTTCATCGGTGACGCAAAGACAAGGCTCGGCCACCAGCGCCGCCGCCAGGGCTACGACCTCGCCCTCGACGCCGCCCGCATTCCGCCCGACCACCGTTTGGTCCTGGAGGGCGACGGCACGATCGAAAGCGGCCGCCTCGCCGTCGAGCAACTGTTCATGCGCGACACGCTGCCGACTGCCTTCATGTGTGTCAACGACGCGACAGCCGTCGGCGTCATCAACGGCCTGACCGCCCGCGGCTACGATCTGCCGCGCGACTTCTCGATCATCGGTTTCGACGACGTGCCGCAGGCGACCTATGTCAATCCGGCTTTGACCACGATCCGCCAGCCACGCAGCGCCATCGGCCGCCAGGCCATGGCACTGCTGCTGGAAACACTGGCCGAGCGCCCGACCGAGCGGCGCGAAATCCTGATCATGCCGGACCTGATCGTCAGGGGATCGGTGACGGGACCGGGCAAGCGGTAGCGGGCGGGCCTGCTGTCCAAGTGTCCGCCGTCAGGCACTTTGTGGGCACGGCCGGGAATGTTGACGGGCACGACACCCCGAAGCCGTCTTCCTCGGGTTTGTTCCGAGGATCTACTGCAGACAACCAGGAACCCGACCTAAACCGTTGAGCGACGCTGCGAACCTCGGCAGAGGCTCGGGACAAGCCCGAGCATGACGTCAACCGCATAAAAAAGCCGGGACACTCGCATGCCCCGGCCCAATCGCATGATATCACATCAACCTACATCTCAGACGTAGCGGTTGACCACATTCTCCAGCAGTTCCTGCTGGCCCGATTTCGGCTGCGGATTGACGTCCTTGGCCTCGACGCGGGCGGCGATTGCCTCGAGGCTTTCCTCGCCGCGCAGCATCGTCTGGTTTTCGGCCTTGTCCCAACCGGCATAGCGCGAGGCCAGCGGACCCGATAGCGCCTTGTCCTCGATCATCTTCGCCGCAGCCTTCAGGCCACGGGCGCAGCAATCCATGCCGCCGATATGGCCGATCAGCAGGTCGGCCGGATCGATCGACTGGCGGCGCAGCTTGGCGTCGAAGTTCGTACCACCGGTGGTGAAGCCGCCGCCGGCGAGAACCTGGTAATAGGCCAGCGCCATTTCCGGCACATTGTTGGGGAACTGGTCGGTATCCCAGCCGGACTGGTAGTCGTTGCGGTTCATGTCGATCGAGCCGAAGATGCCGAGCGCATTGGCCAGCGCCAATTCGTGCTCGAATGTATGGCCGGCCAGGATCGCATGGCCCTGCTCGATATTGACCTTCACTTCCTTCTCCAGACCATAGGTCTTGAGGAAGCCGTAGACGGTCGCAACGTCGTAGTCATACTGGTGCTTGGTCGGCTCCTGCGGCTTCGGTTCGATCAGCAGCGCGCCCTTGAAGCCGATCTTGTGCTTGTACTCGACCACCAGGTTGAGGAAGCGGCCCATCTGGTCCAGTTCCCGCTTCAGGTCGGTATTGAGCAGGGTTTCATAACCCTCGCGGCCGCCCCAGAGCACATAGTTCTCGCCGCCCAGACGTTTGGTCGCATCCATGCAGGTCTTGACGGTCGCCGCACTGAAGGCAAACACATCCGGATCCGGATTGGTCGAGGCGCCCGACATGTAGCGGCGGTGCGAAAACAGGTTCGCCGTGCCCCAGAGCAGCTTCACGCCGGTCTCGGCCTGCTTTTGTTCGAAGTAGTCGACGATCTCGTTGAGGTTCCGGGTGTTCTCGGCAAAGCTATCGCCTTCCGGGCGCGCGTCGGCATCGTGGAAGCAATAATAGGGCGTGCCCAGCAGGCTGAACATTTCGAAGGCGACATCCGCCTTCAGCTTCGCCTTGTCCATGCCGCTGCCATACCAGGGACGGTCGAAAGTGCGGCCACCGAAGGGGTCTCCGCCCTCCCAGGCAAACGTGTGCCAATAGGCAATCGCAAAGCGCAGATGGTCTTCCATGCGCTTGCCGGCGACCATTTCATCGGGATTGTAGTGGCGATAGGCCAGCGGATTGGTGCTGTCGGTGCCTTCGTATTTGATCTTGGCGATATCGCCGAAAAAGCCAGTGCTCATGGGTCGTTCCTCCTTGGTGTGTATCGTGTGTTTCTACCCTCCCCTTGATGGGGAGGGTCGGACCGCAGGTCCGGGTTGGGGTGATCGCAGCGCAGCCCCTCATCCGCCTGCCGGCACCTTCTCCCCGTGAACGGGGAGAAGGTGTCTTGCCGCAACCGTTCCGTCCCCTCTCCCCGCCTGCGGGGAGAGGGTCAGGGTGAGGGGCAAGTCTTCAAAGCCCCTTGATCGCCGGATAGACCGAGCGATAGCGGCGATAGGCCTCCTCGTAGGCGCCCGACAGCGCCTTGACCGGCGTGATCGTCTCCGCCGTTTCAGGCGCCGTGCAGACCGACAGCGGATCGGCGCCGGTCGCGGCAATCAGCCCGAGCCTAGCCGCACCGAACGCCGCGCCGAAATCGCCGTCCGCCGGCACGTCGACCGGCATGTCGAGAGCCGTGGCAATCGACGCCAGCCAGTAGCGCGAGCGCGATCCACCGCCGATCGCGGTGACGCGATCGATCTTCGTGCCGGCGGATTTCAGCGCCTCGAGGCTGTCGCGGATGGCAAAGGTCACGCCTTCGACAACGGCCTGCGTCAGCACCGCGCGACTGGAATCATGGCCGAGCCCGATAAAGGCGCCGCGGATCTTCGCATCATTGTGCGGTGTGCGCTCGCCCGACAGATACGGCAGGAACGTCACGCCGGTCGGCGCCTTGAGATCGTCGCCCAGTTCCGCGGTCAACTCGCCCGCCGATTTGCCGGTGACGCCGGAATGCCAGTTCAGCGCATCGGTCGCCGAAAGGATCACGCCCATCTGGTGCCAGGTGTTCGGCAGCGCGTGGCAGAAGGCATGTACCGCACTTTCCGGCTTCGGCAGGTAGGAGCCATTGGCGGCAAAGAGAACGCCGGACGTGCCGAGCGACACGAAGGCATGACCCTCGGCGACCGTACCCATGCCGCAGGCAGAGGCGGCATTATCCCCTGCCCCGCCGGCCACGACGACATCGGAACAGATGCCCCATTTCGCTGCCAGTTCGCCACGCAGCGTACCGGCGCGCTCCGTGCCCTCGACGAGGCCCGGCATCTGCTCGACGGCCAGGCCTGTTGCCGCAAGAAGCTCCGTCGACCACGCACGCTTTCCGGTGTCGAGCCAGGCCGTTCCGGCCGAATCCGACATGTCGGAGAGATATTCTCCCGTCAGCCACAGCCTGAGGAAATCCTTGGGCAGCAGCACCTTGGCGACCTTGGCGAAGGTGTCCGGCTCGTGCTTGGCCACCCAGGCGAACTTGGGCGCGGTAAAGCCGGGAAAGACGATATTGCCGGTCAGTGCCCGAAACCGCGGATCGGCGTCGAGTGCTGCCGCCTCTTCATGGCTGCGCGTGTCATTCCACAGGATGCACGGGCGCAGCACCCGGTCCTTGGCATCGATCAGCGTCGCACCATGCATATGGCCGGACAGGCCGATGCCCTTGACGGCGGCCAGTTCCTTCGCATGCGAGGCCTTGAGCGCGCCGACCGCCTCTTCCGTCGCGCGGATCCAGTCGCCCGGCGCCTGCTCGGACCAGCCGGAATGCGGCCGCTGAACGGTCAGCGCCGCATGACCGACACCGATCACGCGCTGGCTGTCATCCATCAGCATCGCCTTGATGCCCGATGTGCCAAGATCCAAACCGAGATACATAGTTTTCTCCCTTTTCAACCGCTTCGAACCCGGCCGCCAGGCGTCCAGTCGCTCAAAGCTGCATTCACCTTTTTGCCCCTCAGGGCAGATTGTCCTTCAAGAATATGTCGAGCCGAATACGCTCTTGCGCCGCAACCACCGGCAACCCGTCGGCCTTGGCTTTCAGCACCCGGATGGCACTGCGCACCTCATGGCCGGCATCCTGATTGAGCACAGCATCGATCAGGCCGGCATTGAGCGCTGTGCGCGTCGTTTCCGTCAATTCGTGCGCGATCACCGCCGGCCTGTTTGTCGACGGCAGCTTCTCCAGCGCCCGCACGAGGCCGCGGTTGCCAGCACCCAGACTGTAGAGACCGATGATATCGTCCCGCCCGGCCAAAAGCCGGCTGACCAGCATTTCCACCGTCGCCGGGTCGTCGCGCCCCTCGAGCACCGGCAGGATCACGAACCGGGAAAAATCCTTGGCCATCACGGCTTCAAAGGCCTCGCAACGCTCGCGATGGTCGCGCACCAGCATCGAGCCTGCAAGAACGGCGACTGCGCCATCGCGGCCACCGAGAAACCGCCCGAGCAGGCTCGCGGCCGTCCGGCCCGCGGCAGCATTGTCGATCCCGGCATAGTGATCGCGTTGCGACCCGGACAGATCCGACACCAGCGTCACCAGCGGCACACCAGCGGCGGTCACGCGATTGGCTGCAGCAGCGACCTCGGGCGCATCGACCGCGACGAATGCAATGCCCGCAGGTGCATCACGCAACGCCATGTCAAGCGCGTTGGCCAGCGCCGGCGCGTCGAATGCTGGCACATCGACGAGCCGGATGGAAACCCGCTCGACAGCCCCGCGTCCGGTTGCCTCATTCAGCGCAAGCCTGAGGCCGCGCATGAAGGAATTGTCATTGGACGGAATGATGAAGGTCAGCGGATAGGTTCGCCCCTTGGCCAGGTTGGCCGCCGCCACGTCGCGCACGAAACCGAGCGACGACACCGCCTGGTCGACCTTGTCGCGGGTCCGCGCACTCACGCCCGGTCGCCGGTTCAAAACCCGGTCGACGGTCGCAAGACTGACCCCGGCATGGACCGCGATGTCATGGACTGTTGGCTTCATGAATTCCTCCGGCGCCTGTCCTAGCGCAGGAGATGAGGTACGTAAATCAAAAAAAGATGTACGTACCTCATTTTCGACAGGCAAAAAGCCGCCAACCCTGTCGAGCGGCGGCCTTCAACCAGCGAATCTTCAGTGACCGGCACCAGCCGGTGCGGCGGCCTTGGGTTTCTTCAGCATCAGCGTCATGAACACCAATGAACCAAACAGCACGGTCAGCGCCATGAAGATGTCGATGAAGGACAGCAGCGTCGCCTGCTGCGTGACGATGCCGGCAAGCTTCTGGACCGCAACGGTGCTGCCGTCGAGACCATAGGCCTCGTAGTTGGCACCGACACTGGCCAGCCAGTCGAGTGCTGCGGCATTGCCCCAGTCAAGCTGCTCCGACAGGCGGGCAAAATGATCGTCGGTGCGCTGGGTGATCATCGTGTTGATGATCGCCAGCCCGACGGCGCCACCGAGGTTGCGGGTCAGGTTGAACAGGCCGGATGCGTTCTTCATACGATCCGGGGGCAATGTGCCAAGCGCGATATTGTTGATCGGCACCATGCAGATCATCAGCGAGCAGCCGCGCAGGATCTGCGGCAGGAGCAGTTCGTAGAAATCCCAATCTGCCGTGATCCCGGTCATCATGTAGGTGCCGGTCGCAAATCCGGCGAAACCCAGCATCATCATGACGCGCGGGTCGAGCTTGCTCGACAGGATGCCCGCGATCGGCGCCGTCAGGAACATCGCAGCACCCGATACGAACATGGTCTCGCCGATCATCAGCGAATCGTAGTGACGGATGCGGCTGAGATAGAGCGGATAGAGATAGGTCAGGCCATAGAGACCGACCCCCATGACAAACGAGAACAGCGAGCCGAAGGCAAAGTTCGCGTTCGAGAATGCCCGCAGATCAACGACGGGAAGCTCGACCTTGAACACCCGGCGGAAGAAGATCGCCCCGCCGATCACCATGGCAATCGTGCCCATGACGATATGGTGGTCGTTGAACCAGTCCTTGTTGTTGCCTTCTTCCAGCACGAATTCCATCGACCCGAGGAACACCGCCATGGAGGCCAGCCCCCACCAGTCGAATTTCTTCATCAGGCTGTGGTCCGGCTCGTCGAAGTCGATCAGGCTCCAGGTCGTCGCGGCCACGATGATGCCGGGTATCACATTGATCAGGAACAGCCAGTGCCAGGATAGGGCATGACTGATATAGCCCCCGATCGTCGGCCCGATCGTCGGCGCAAGCGTGGCGACAAGACCGATCATCGGCGAAACGATATTGCGCTTGGACGGCGGGAAGATCGTGAAGGCGGCAACGAAGACCGACGGGATCATTCCCCCGCCGATAAAGCCCTGGATCGCACGGTAGACGATCATCTGTTCGATATTGGTGGCCGTGGCTGCCAATGCACTGGCCAGCGTGAAGCCGCCGGCGCAGATCGAAAACAGCACCCGCGTCGACAGGATCCGGGCCAGAACGCCGGACAACGGGATCATGATGACTTCGGCAATCAGATAGGACGTCTGGACCCAGGCGACCTCGTCATTGCTGGCGCCGAGACCTGCCTGGATTTCCGACAGCGAGGCCGAGACGATCTGGATGTCGAGGATCGACATGAACATGCCGAAGACCATCGCCAGAAAGGCGATGACCCGTTTCGGATCCATGCGCTCTTCCGCCCCCGAGGCCGAGCCAAGGGTGGGTGATGCTGTGCTTGCAACGGCCATGACGCGGCCCCTTTTCTAGCAGATCCGCTTACTTCGCAGCGATGGCCTGGGCATCCGGCGCAGTCCGGGTATCGACATCGACAATCACGCTGAGACCGGCACGCAGATGCCCCTGCTTCAGGGCTTCCGGCGGAAGCGCGATCCGCACGGGAACGCGCTGCACCACCTTGGTGAAGTTGCCGGTGGCGTTTTCGGCCGGCAACATCGAGAAGATCGCACCCGAGGCCGGAGCGATCGATGTCACCGTGCCTTCCAGCGGATCCTCACCGTAGGCATCGACATGGATCGAAACCTTCGAACCGGGCACCAGATGGGCGATCTGCGTTTCCTTGAAGTTCGCCTCGATGTAAAGTTCGTTGACCGGAACGAGTGCCGCCAGGCGTTTGCCGGCGGAGACAAGATCGCCGGCCTGGACCGACAGATTGCCGACGATGCCGTCATAAGGGGCCTTCAGCACGGTAAAGTCGAGGTCGCGCTTGGCCTGCTCGATGGCGAGATCCTGCACCTTGACGGTGTTCAGGGCCTCGTCGCGCTGAGCCTTTAGCAGCGAAACATTGGCCTCGGCAGAAGACACGGCCGCTTCACCTGCCACCAGGTTTGCCTTGGCCTGCTCCAGAGCGATCTTGGCGCTGTCGAGATCGGCGGTCGTGCCGACCGACTTGGCAGCAAGATCTGTAGCGCGCTTTTCGGTAATCTGCGCGCCGCGCACGCTCGCTTCGAGCGCACCCTGCTGAGCCCGCGTCTGCGCAAGGCTGGCCTCGCCGCCGGAGATCTGCGCGTCCATGCGCAACACGGCCAGTTCGGCACTCTGCTTGTTGGCGACGGCCTGTTCATAGGCGATGCGATAGTCGCCGGCATCGAGCGTGACCAGCGGATCGCCGGCCTTGACCACCTGATTGCCGGTAACATTCACCGTTTCCACATAACCCGAGACTTTCGGCGAGATGATCGCGATATCGCCTTCGATATAGGCGTCGTCCGTCGAGACCATGAAGCGGCCGTCGGTCCACCATTGGTAACCGAACCACGCACCCGCGCTCAGAAGCGCCAGACCGATGATTGGCAGCACCGGACTGCTGCGCTTCTTGGCAACCTTGGCGACAGGGGGCGTCGCGGCTTCGGGAGCAGTCACCCCGGCTTCTTGCGGCGTGGCCGGCACGGCCTCATTCCTGTCATCGACTGGAGGAGCGGAACGAAGGGCGGTGGATCTTTGCGTGACGGACATGGGCTCAAACCGGGGAGTTGGTGAAGAAACTATTCGAACTGAACCGTTCGGTTCGATTGACATATAGCGTTTCGTAACGCATATCAAGATGCAGATTTGCGCTTCACGTCTGCAAAACTGACATGAGTTAATTATTTGGGCCGATCATGAGCAAACCGACGACAAAACAGAACGAAATACAGGAGCAGCCAACCGTGGCAGCGCCCGGTTTGAGCCGTTTTGCCGCGGGCGAAGATCCGATCAAGCGCGGCCAGATCCTCGATGGCGCAAAGCGCGTCTTCATGAAGATGGGTTACGACGCCGCCAGCATGAATGACGTGACCCGTGAGGCCGGCGTTTCCAAGGGCACGATCTACGTCTACTTCCAGAGCAAGGAAGAACTGTTTGCCGCCCTGATCGAACGCGAGAAAGGGTTGTTTGCCGAGCGCATGCGTGAACTGCTCGAGCGGAGCGCCAGCACCGAAGACGGCCTGCGCAGCTTCGGTCTCGCCTTTGCCCATCAGGTCATTGAGACGGACATGATCCCTGCGATGCGTGTTGTCCTGGGCGTGATCGATCGCATGCCGAGCCTTTGCCAACGGTTTTTCGCCGGGGCACCCACCAATGCCAAGAGCGTGCTGCGGGCCTTTCTGGAAAAGCAGGTTGCGGCCGGACAGCTGTCCATAGACGATTGCGAACTGGCGGCGCGCCAGTTTATCGACCTGACCATCGGCTCATTTTTCAGGGAGCGCCTGTTCAATCAGTTGCCGCCGAACCTCTCCCAGGCTGAAGTGGAGCGTGTGATCGAAAGCGGCCTCAGGATTTTCCTCAAATCCTATGGACCGGCAAAGCCCGAAAACATCTGAAAAACGGCCATTGGCCGCCCCCGCCGGGCAACGCTCGGAATACCTGGCGATCGCACCCTTGCCATATGCGATCATTTGCCCCATTTGCTGTTGCTCAACTCCTCTGTTTAGCACGGAAAACATCGAATGCAGGATCTGCTCCTACTCGCTCAGGACCCCGCCGCCTGGATCGCACTGATCACGCTGATCATCATGGAAGTCGTGCTCGGCATCGACAACCTCGTCTTCATTTCCATCCTGACCAACAAGCTGCCGGCTGAATCGCGCGAAAGGGCTCGCCGCATCGGCATCGGCCTCGCGCTTGTCATGCGTCTCGCGCTGCTCGGCACCGTCGCCTGGATTGTCCAGCTGACCAATCCCGTCTTCGAGCTCTTCGGCCACGGCTTCTCGTGGAAGGACATGATCCTGATCGCCGGCGGTCTGTTCCTGGTCTGGAAGGCGACCAAGGAAATCCATCACAGTGTCGACCCGATCGACCACCAGGAAGATTTCATTGCATCCTCGGCGACCAATACCTTTGCCGCCGCCATTGGCCAGATCCTGTTGCTCGACCTCGTGTTTTCCGTCGACAGCATCATCACTGCGGTTGGCATGACGGAACACCTGCCGATCATGATCATCGCCGTCATCGTGGCTGTGACCGTCATGCTGATTGCCTCCAATCCGCTCGCCAACTTCATCGAAAAGAACCCGACCGTCGTCATGCTGGCACTTGGCTTCCTGCTGATGATCGGCATGACCCTGATCGCCGACGGCATGGGCTTCCATGTTCCCAAGGGCTACATCTACGCGGCCATGGCCTTCTCCGGCCTCGTGGAAATGCTCAATATGTTTGCCCGCAAAAAGAAGCAGGCAGACCGGGAAAAAGGCACCACCCGTCACTGATCCTTGACGTTGCAAGAGAGGGCCTGTTTTATCGAACAGGCCCTCTTTTTTGTGCATGACGACCGTCGCGACCTAAAACACCACCACGACCGAAGAAATTATACTGGGCACTGACCAGCGGTGAGAGCCACCGTCTGCAGTCACGCCGAAAACCGCCGGAGCCATATGACCTACGAGCAAATTCTCGCCTTCGGTGTCATTGCTGCGATGATGGCCGCGTTCCTGTGGGAGCGGTTTCGGTATGATGTCGTCGCCTGTGCCGCACTTGTCACGGCCGTCGCCCTTGGCCTCGTCCCCCCTGCCGATGCATTCTCCGGCTTCTCCGACGACATTGTCATCATTGTCGGTTCGGCACTTGTCGTCAGCGCCGGTGTGGCGCGGTCCGGCGTCGTCGATCTCGCCATCAAGCGCTTCTTTCCAAGCCTTGAATCCGTCCGGGCGCAGATGCTGCTCCTGCTTCTCACCGTCACCGTGCTTTCCGCCTTCATCAAGAACATCGGGGCGCTCGCCATCATGATGCCGGTGGCATTCCAGTTCGCCCGTCGCTCCAGCGTCTCACCCTCGATCTTCCTCATGCCGATGGCCTTCGGTGCCCTGCTCGGCGGCCTGATGACCCAGATCGGCACCTCGCCCAACATCGCCGTCTCGCGGCTGCGTGAAGAGATTACCGGGCAGGCCTTCACGATGTTCGACTTCACGCCGGTCGGCGCGACGCTCGCGGTCGCCGGCATCATCTTCCTGATGTTCTTCTACTGGCTGGTGCCCGTCCGTGAGAACCAGAACCCGTCGCTGCAGGAAGCGCTTGAAAGCTCGCATTTCTCCACTGAAGCCACCCTTGGACGCCAATCACCCTTTATCGGCAAGACCCTGCATCAGCTGCAGCAGATCGCCTCTGGCGAAGTGTCTGCAACGTCGATCCTGCGCGGCGATACGCGCCTGTCGCCTTTCCCCGACGTCGTGCTGAAACTCGGCGACACGCTTCTGCTGCAGGGTCCATCGGAAGCCCTTGACCGGGTCGTATCCCAGGGCAATCTGACGCTCGCCGGCGGCAGCGTCGACACAAACAAGGGCGGCGACCTGGTCTCCGTCGAGGCTGTGATCGGCCGCGGCTCGTCCCTGATCGGCCAGACAGCGCGCGACCTTTCGCTCGTCCATTCTTACGGCGTCAACCTGCTGGCCGTCAGCCGTCAGGGCAAACGCATCCGCGAACGTCTCGGCGAATTGACGCTGCGTTCCGGCGACGTTGTGCTTCTTCAGGGTCTGCGCCAGCAGATGCCGGCCATTCTCACCGAGCTTGGCTGCCTTCCGCTTGCAGAGCGCGCCATCCTGCTGGGCACCCCCCGCAACGTTCTCGTTCCACTCGCCATTCTCTTCGTTGCCATGGGCTCGACGGCAGTCGGGCTCGTCCCTGTCGGCATTGCCTTCTTTGCCGCCGCACTCGCCATGGTCATCTTCAAGGTCATCCCGATTTCAGAGGTCTACCAATCGGTGGACGGACCCATTCTGGTCATGCTCGCCGCCCTGATCCCGGTCTCCGATACGCTGCGGACATCCGGCGCAAGCGATGTCGTTGCCGGCTGGCTGAGCGCGGTCGCAGGCGGCATGCCGGCCTGGGGTGCGGTTGCCCTGATCCTCGTTACGGCCATGGCGGTAACCCCCTTCCTCAACAATGCGGCAACCGTGCTGGTCATGGCCCCGATTGCCGCAAGCTTTGCCGGAGGCCTGGGCTACAAGCCGGAAGCCTTCCTGATGGCCGTGGCCATCGGTGCGGGCTGCGATTTTCTGACCCCGATCGGCCACCAGTGCAACACGCTCGTCATGGGTCCGGGTGGATATCGCTTCAGTGACTATCCCCGTTTGGGACTTCCGCTGTCTTTTCTCGTTGTCTTCGTCGCGGTGCCGACGCTCCTGATGGTCTGGCCAGTGAGTTGAACACGCTTGCTTGCAACCGCCGCGGTGATACGCGGCGCCAGAATGCAGAAAAACCTGCGTCGGCGGACGCAGGTTTTCCTGGGGGGCGGGACTTGGGGTGAACGCAAACCAGACGGTTGGGGGGGCTCGTCTGCCGTTTCGTTGGCTACGGTGAGAAACCGGAAAAATCACCGTGTTCCCCATATCCCGTCGCGTCCGGTTGGCATGGCCTGCGCTCTGTCCTAGAAACGCACCCGACAAAATTCGGTTCCAGGGCTTTTTGATTTTTTTTGCGCCCGCGCCGCTGGGGGTCCGCGAAACCGCCCGAATGCGCAGTTTTCCTTGACGCATTGCGCTGAATATGGCCTAAGGCCAGCCAATGGAACAGGCGGAGCCGGGCATTAAAACGCGCTTTTTCGTCCGTTCGCCACATCGCCTTCACACCCATGATCCTGCGGCCATCGCTCGATTTCCCCGCACGACACAATGAGCTGAACTCCATGACCAATTCCGGCGTCCGCGTCCGCATCGCACCCTCCCCGACAGGCGAGCCCCATGTCGGCACCGCCTATATCGCGCTGTTCAATTATCTCTTCGCCAAGAAACACGGCGGCGAGTTCATCCTGCGCATCGAGGATACCGATGCGACCCGTTCGACGGCCGAATTCGAACAGAAAGTGCTCGACGCGCTGAAATGGACCGGACTGACCTGGTCCGAAGGCCCGGATGTCGGCGGCCCCTACGGCCCCTACCGCCAGTCCGACCGCAAGGACATGTACTGGCCCCATGCGCAGGACCTGCTCGACAAGGGCCACGCCTTCCGTTGTTTCTGCACGCCCGAGCGGCTCGAGCAGATGCGCGAAGGCCAGCGCGCCGCCGGCAAGCCGCCAAAATATGATGGCCTGTGCCTCAACCTGACCGCCGAGGAAGTCACCTCGAAGATGGCGGGCGGCGAAACCTCCGTCGTGCGCATGAAGATCCCGACGGAAGGCTCGTGCGATTTCCACGACGGCGTCTATGGCGACGTCTCGATCCCGTGGGACAGCGTCGACATGCAGGTCCTGATCAAGGGCGACGGCATGCCGACCTATCACATGGCCAATGTCATCGACGACCATCTGATGAAGATCACCCACGTCGCCCGCGGCGAGGAGTGGCTGGCATCGGTGCCCAAGCACATCCTGCTCTATCGCTATTTCGGCTGGGAACAGCCGGTGTTCATGCATCTCTCCCTGATGCGCAACGCCGACAAGTCCAAGCTGTCGAAGCGCAAGAACCCGACCTCGATTTCCTATTATTCGGCCCTCGGCTACCTGCCGGAAGCGCTGATGAATTTCCTCGGACTGTTCTTCATCCAGATCGCCGAGGGCGAGGAACTGCTGACCATGGACGAACTCACGGCAAAGTTCGACCCGGACAACCTGTCCAAGGCCGGCGCAATCTTCGACATCCAGAAGCTCGACTGGCTGAACGGCCGTTGGCTGCGCGAAAAGCTGACCCCGGACGAGTTTATCGCCCGCGTCCTCGACTGGTCGATGGAAAACGATCGCCTGACCGAAGGCCTGAAGCTCGCCCAGAGCCGCGTCACCAAGCTCGGCGAACTGCCGCCGCTCGCCGGCTTCTTGCTCGCCAACGATGTCGGCCTGACGCCGGCCTCCTTCGGCGGCCTGAAGACCAGCCCGGCGGAAACGCTTTCCATCGTCACCACCGTCCAGGCGGATCTCGAAAAGATCCTCGAATGGAACGTCGCGACCATCGAGGAAGAACTGCGCGCGATCGCCGATCGTATGGAGAAGAAGCTGCGCGTGGTCACCCCGCCGCTGTTCGTCGCCGTATCCGGCAGCCAGCGTTCGCTGCCGCTTTTTGACTCGATGGCGCTGCTCGGCCGCTCGGTCGTGCGCCAGCGCCTGAAGGTGGCAATCCAGGTGCTGACCACAATGGCGGGTGCCCAGAACTGACGATGTAGCGTCGCCTTCCGGCGGCGCGTTGAACTACCCCCCTCTGCCCTGCCGGGCATCTCCCCCACAAGGGGGGAGATCAGCGAGTGGCCCGCCATTGCCAAACTCTCGTTGACCGCCGGCTGTGATGCCAGAGGTGAAACCATAAGCGTCCCCCATCCGATCTCCCCCCTTGTGGGGGAGATGCCCGGCAGGGCAGAGGGGGGTGACCGAAACGAAAACAGCCGATCCGAGGCGAGACACGATGACCGAACAGACACCTGAATCCACCCTGTCCTCCGACCCGACCGAAGTGCGTCGCCAGAAACTGGCTTTGCTGCGCGAACAGGTCGGCGACGTCTACCCGGCCCATTTCCACCGCACGATCACCAATGCGGAACTGGCTGCGAAATACGAGGGCCTTGAGCTGGACACGGAATCGGGCGACATCGTCACCGTTGCAGGACGCGTCTATTCCTCGCGCAATTCCGGCATGTTCATCGACCTGCACGATGCCTCGGGCAAGATCCAGATCTTCTCCCACAAGGACACGACACCGGAGGCGGCCCGCAGCCTCCTGCCGATGATCGACCTTGGTGATATTATCGGCGTCACCGGCATGGTCCGCCGCACCAAGCGTGGCGAGCTGACGATCAACGCCCATGAAATCACCATGCTGACCAAGACGCTGCTGCCGATGCCGGAAAAGTATCACGGTCTCGCCGATATCGAGCTGCGCTACCGCAAGCGCCATCTCGACATCCTGACCAACGAGGATTCGAAGCTCCGCTTCAAGCAGCGTTCGCAGATCGTCTCGGGCATTCGCCGCTTCATGGAAAACGACGGCTTCATGGAAGTCGAGACGCCGATGCTGCATTCGGTCTATGGCGGCGCGACGGCCGAGCCGTTCAAGACCCACCACAACACGCTGAAGCTCGACATGTACCTGCGCATCGCGCCGGAACTGTTCCTCAAGCGCACCCTGGTTTCCGGCCTGACCGACAAGGTCTTCGAGGTCAACCGCAACTTCCGCAACGAAGGTGTGTCGACCCGCCACAATCCCGAATTCACCATGATGGAATGCTACTGGGCCTATGCCGACTACGAGGACATCATGGACCTCGTCGAGCGCATGTTCGCCGAACTCGCCGTCAAGATCCACGGCACCACCGAATTCATGTTCGGCGACAAGGAAATCTCCTTCAAGGGCCCGTTCAAGCGCGTGCCCATGCCTGACGCCGTCAAGGAAGCGACCGGCATCGACTTCCTCGCCATGACAACCGACGAGGAAGCCCGCACCGCCGCCAAGGCTGCCGGCTTTGCCGTCGAGAAGGACTGGACCTGGGGCGAATGCCTTGCCTTTATCTTCGAGGAAAAGGTCGAAGGCACACTGATCCAGCCGAGCCATGTCACGCATTTTCCGAAAGACATTTCGCCCTTTGCAAAGGAAGTGCCGGGCGAACCACGCCTCGTCGAGCGTTTCGAGACCTATTGCAACGCCTGGGAAATCGGCAACGCCTTCTCCGAACTCAACGATCCGGAAGAACAGCGCAAGCGCATGGTCGAACAGCTGGAGCAGGCCCATGCCCGCGGCGAAAAGGACAAGCAGCTGGACGAGGAATTCCTCGATGCGATCGACCAGGGCATGCCGCCTGCCGGCGGTCTCGGCATCGGCGTCGATCGCCTGATCATGCTGTTGACCAACGCCCCGTCGATCCGCGACATCATCCTCTTCCCGGCCCGTCGCGCCAGGGCCGACTGATCAGCCGGCAACGCGCAGATAGACAAAAGCCCCGATCCTGCGACCGGGGCTTTTTGCTGTCTGCAAATGCGATGATCAGTGACCGGCCTTGGCCTCTTCCTCGCCATGCACCTTGGCCTTTGGCGGCAGGATAGCCTCTTCCTCGGCCGGTGCGGCAGGCGCATGTGACGCATCCGCCTTTTCCCCATGCTCGACTTGAGTCGACGCGGGCTGGTCATGTGTTTCCACGGCCGCACCCTCTACTGCGGCGGCAGCGCCATGCCCATCGTCAGCCCCGGCGGCGATCGGCTTGGCCCGCATCTTGGCCAGCCAGTCGGCGCCGTCATGCTTGCCGCCCTCTGCCTGTTCGCCAACGGGCGCGACCTGATTTTCGGCCGGCTTCGGCCACTTCTTCTTTGCAACCTCATCGGCTTCCGAGACGGCGGCGCCCTCCTCGGACGCTGCCTCTTCCGGTGCTGCCCCATCTCCAAGGCCGACCATACCCTTCAACGAAGACAACCAGCCCTGCTCTTCAGCCACCGCGACATCTGCACCGTGCGCCGCATCGGTGGCCACAGGCGAATGACCGTCAGCCGCCTCCGGCGCAGCGACGACAGGCTCTCCAGCGGGTGCATGATCCTCGACCGCGGCGCCATGCGCCTCAACCGCCGCGCCATGGCCTTCGCCCTCGGCAGGCGCATGACCGGCGGCGGCTTCTCCATGTCCGGCGGCCTCTCCATGATCGGCCGGCGCACCGTGTTCGCTCGCAACAACCTCATCTTCGGCCGGCGCATCGTGGCCCGCGGCGTCCGGAGCATGCGCCGCCGCTTCCGGCTCATCACTGCCGCCAAGGCCGACCATGCCCAGGATAGAGCCCATCCAGCCCTTGCTTTCCTCTGCCCCATGCTCGGCAACAGGAACCGCCTCGCCGTGGCCTTCAGCCGGTGCCTCCCCATGACCTTCAGCCGGCGCTTCGCCGTGCGCATCTGCCGGGGCCGCCCCATGCGCATCGGCAGGCGCTTCACCATGGCCGCTGGCGGGTGCTTCGCCATGTCCGGCAGGCGCCTCTCCATGTCCGGCCGGTGCCGCGCCATGGGCGCCTTCCGGCAGCACCACCTCCGGTTTCAGGCAATCGGTCGTGTCATCGAGCTTGGCAACAAGCGCTTCGATATCGGCATTGATCATGTCGATACGCTCGCCGAAGAACTGACCGCTCTCATTGGCAGCCTTGTCGACATAGCGGGCGGTATACACCTGCGCCGAGGCCTCTTCGGGCACGCGGCTCGGATCGGGAATGAAGATCACGTCGGCACCGACGGCGCGGCCGCGCATGTCGGCGCGATCCTTCGGTCCCTTGGTATCGAGCACGACAACCTGGACCAGATCGGCCTTTTCATGCTCATGCAGGCTTTTCGCCACGCGAAGTGCTGTCTTGACCCGTGTCACGCCGTCGCCGGGCTCGT
Organism: Rhizobium sp. CECT 9324; assembly: GCF_918741265.1. Classification (NCBI taxonomy): domain Bacteria; kingdom Pseudomonadati; phylum Pseudomonadota; class Alphaproteobacteria; order Hyphomicrobiales; family Rhizobiaceae; genus Rhizobium; species Rhizobium sp. CECT 9324. The sequence goes on from NZ_CAKKMZ010000001.1 coordinate 3,645,084, forward strand.
CGGTGGTGATGTATTTGCGGATCCAGAAGTGATCCTTCTTGTGGATCTCGACGGTTTTGACCTCGGTGCATTCCAGCCCGTTCAGCTCCGCATAGGACGGGCCCAGCAAAGTATCGGCGCCGATGAACACGGCAGCAGCACCCGTTCCGCCACACAGGACAAGAACACCGCCGAAGATCAGCACGAGCTTGCGCGAAATATGGATCTTCGGACCCTTCACGCTGTGAACTCCGCCATGACACCGCCCCGCTGTTTTACGCAATACTTGCGCCACCATATGAGATCGTTCTTGCGGAAACTTTAACTTGCCCCCGACAATGCCGCACAACGGCCTGGCGGCAGCGAAAATCCCGAGGTGGAAGGAGTTTCCCGCCAAGAGTGGCTTCTTTTTGCGAATGAGTTGCAAATGCATTGACAAAGCAGATTTGCGCTATAGGTTTTAATGAGAATTATTCGCAAGAAGTGGAGATCGTGGATGCTGCCAAGACTAGCCTGCCTCGTCGGAAGTTCGCTGCTCGCGGCGCTGACCCTTCTGCCGCTCCCGGCCTTCGCCGCCGAAAAGCCCAAGGTCGTCACCACATTCACCGTGATCGCCGACATCGCCCGCAATGTCGCCGGCGACGCAGCCACCGTCGAAAGCATCACCAAACCCGGTGCCGAGATCCACGGCTATCAGCCGACGCCGCGCGACATCCTGAAAGCCAGCGACGCCAATCTCGTCCTGTGGAACGGTCTCAATCTCGAAACCTGGTTTGAAAAATTCCTCGCCAATCTCGGCGATGTGCCCAATGTCGTGGTCAGCGACGGCGTGGCGCCGATGAGCATTGCCGGCGGTGCCTATGACGGCAAGCCCAATCCGCATGCCTGGATGTCGCCCGACAATGCGCTGATCTATGTCGAGAACATCCGCAAGGCACTGACCGGGATCGACCCCGACAATGCCGCCGTCTATGCCGCCAATGCCGCCGCCTATTCGGACAAGATCAAGGCGGAGATCGCGCCGATGAAGGCGCAGATCGCAGCCCTGCCCGAAAACGAGCGCTGGCTGGTGACGAGCGAAGGCGCCTTCTCCTATCTCGCCCGCGATCTTGGCCTGAAGGAACTCTATCTCTGGCCGATCAATGCCGACAGTCAGGGCACCCCGCAGCAGGTCAAGGCCGTGATCGATGCGGTGACCGAAAACAAGATCCGCGTCGTCTTTTCCGAAAGCACCGTATCCGACAAGCCGGCCAAGCAGGTCGCGGCCGAAACCGGGGTGAACTACGGCGGTGTGCTCTACGTGGATTCGCTCAGCACCGAGGACGGCCCGGTTCCGACCTATATCGATCTCCTCAAGGTCACCGTCTCGACCATTGCCAAGGGACTTGAAGGATGATCATGGGTTCAAGCCAGCGCCAGGCCAGATCGCGCCAGTCCAGCCTGAAAACCGTTCACGCTCCAGGGCAGGCACCGGTGCAGGCGCCTGAATTCGCCGGCGTCCAGGGCATTGTCGCCGAAGACGTCACCGTCACCTATCGCAACGGCCACACGGCCCTGCGCCATGCAAGCTTCGCCATCCCCACCGGCACGATCACCGCACTTGTCGGCGTCAACGGCGCCGGAAAATCCACCCTGTTCAAGGCAATCATGGGCTTCGTGCCGGTCGCCGGCGGCCAGATCCGGGTCCTCGGCATGAGCGTGCATGATGCGCTGGCCAAAAACCTGATCGCCTATGTGCCCCAGGCCGAAGAGGTCGACTGGAACTTCCCGGTTCTGGTCGAGGACGTGGTGATGATGGGCCGCTATGGCCACATGAATTTCCTCCGCATCCCCTCGAAGAACGACCGCCGCCTGGTTGACGAGGCATTGGCGCGCGTCGGCATGGGCGACTATCGCAAGCGCCAGATCGGCGAACTGTCCGGCGGCCAGCGCAAGCGTGTCTTCCTTGCCCGTGCTCTCGCCCAGGAAGGCCAGGTGATCCTGCTCGACGAGCCGTTTACCGGCGTCGACGTCACCACCGAAGAGCAGATCATCACCCTGATGCGCGACCTGCGCGCCGAAGGCCGCGTCATGCTCGTCTCGACCCACAATCTCGGAAGCGTGCCCGACTTCTGCGACCGCACCATTTTCGTCAAGGGCACGGTTCTGGCCGCCGGCACGACGGCGGAAACCTTCACAGAGGACAATCTCAAGTCAGCCTTCGGCGGCGCCCTGCGCCATTTTGTCCTCTCCGGCCCCGACCTGCACGACGATGCCGACGGCCGCGAGGTCAAGGTGATCACCGACGACGAGCGCCCCTTCGTCATCTACGGCGCGCCTGCCACTGCCCCGGCGGCAAAATCACCGGCACCTGCGCTTGAGCCGGCAGACGTTCTGGAAAAGGCTGATGATGACCGTCCTGCTTGAGCCTTTCACCTATGACTACATGCGCAATGCGATCTTCGTCAGCGCCCTCGTCGGTGGCGTCTGCGGCTTCCTGTCGGCCTATCTCATGCTCAAGGGCTGGTCGCTGATCGGCGATGCGCTCTCGCATGCCATCGTGCCGGGCGTCGCCGGCGCCTATATGCTCGGCCTGCCCTTTGCCTTCGGCGCCTTTCTCTCCGGCGGTCTGGCAGCGCTCGCCATCCTCTTCCTCAACCAGCGCACCAAGCTCAAGGAAGATGCGATCATCGGCCTGATCTTCACCTCCTTCTTCGGCCTCGGCCTGTTCATGGTGTCGATCTCGCCCGTCTCGATCGACATCAAGACCATCGTGCTCGGCAATATCCTCGCCATCACCCCGGCCGACACGCTGCAGCTTGTCCTGATCGGCGGCATCAGCCTCGTGATCCTGGCGCTGAAGTGGAAGGACCTGATGGTCGCCTTCTTCGACGAAAACCACGCCCGGTCCATCGGCCTGAAACCGGATCGTCTGAAGGTGATCTTCTTCACCCTGCTCGCCGCCTCGACCGTTGCCGCCATGCAGACCGTCGGCGCATTCCTCGTCATCGCCATGGTCGTCACCCCGGGCGCCACCGCCTATCTGCTGACCGATCGCTTCCAGCGGCTGATCCTGATGGCGCTCGCCATCGGCGCCGGCACCAGTTTCATCGGCGCATACCTGAGCTACTTCCTTGATGGCGCAACCGGCGGCGTCATCGTCGTGCTGCAATCGCTGATCTTCGTCGCGGCCTTCCTGTTTGCCCCCAAGCACGGCCTGTTTGCCGCTCGCCGTCGTGCCAAACTTGCGCTGGAACCCCTTGCAGAGGGACCCCGGACACTGGAGCCAGTCGCATGACCGAGACCCTCGAACTGCTGATCCTGCCCTTCCAGCTGCCTTTCATGCAGACGGCCTTCGTCATCACGCTGATGATCGCAATCCCCATGGCCTTGCTCTCCTGCTTCCTCGTGCTGAAAGGCTGGTCGCTGATGGGCGATGCGGTCTCCCATGCCGTGTTGCCCGGCATCGTCATCGCCTATATCGCCGGCATCCCCTTGGCGATCGGCGCCTTCATCGCCGGCCTCGCCTGCGCGCTGATGACCGGTTACGTCAAGGAAAACAGCCGCATCAAGGAAGACACGGTGCTCGGCATCGTCTTTTCCGGCATGTTTGGTCTGGGGCTCGTGCTTTACGTCAATGTCGAGAGCAGCGTGCATCTCGACCATATCCTGTTCGGCGACATGCTCGGCATTCTGCCGTCCGACCTGCTCGAAACCGGCCTGATCGCACTGGCGGCCACCGCCTTCCTCGTACTGCTGCGCAAGGATCTGCTCGCCCATGCCTTCGATCCGCAGCACGCCCGCGCCATCGGCCTGTCGGTGCGGCTTTTGCACTATGGCCAGTTGGCGGTTCTGTCGCTGGTCGTCGTCGGCGCCCTGAAGGCAGTCGGCATCATTCTCTCGGTGGCCATGCTGGTGACACCCGGCGCCATCGCCTTCCTGATCACAAGGCGCTTCCAGTCGATGCTGGTCGCCGCCGTCTCTGTCGCCGTTCTGGCATCGCTGATCGGCATCTATCTGAGCTTTTTCCTCGACAGCGCGCCGGCACCGACCATCGTCCTGGTGATGAGCTCGATGTTCGTGCTTGTCTTCATCATCGGCGCCTTTCGCAACCGACGGACACAGGCAACGCTGTAGGGAGGCTCCGGCAAGAAGGCGCAGCGGTTTCTGCGCGGAAACGAGCGCTCAGACTCGCGCCTCTTCTTCGGCCCGGCGGACACGGCGCGAGACCACCCATTCGCGCCAGACGGTAAACAAGCCGGCGCCGACGACGATGGCAGCACCCACCACTGTATTCCAGCGCAGGACTTCGCCGAAGACGGTAATGGCGATCACGGCACCGATCACCAATTGCCAATAGGAAATCGGCTGGACGATCACTGCATCGAGGTTCTCATAGGCCCGGATCAGGGCGAAATGCCCGACAATGCCGGTGCAGCAGAGCCCACCCATCCAGGCCCAGTCTGTTGCCGAAAATGGCACCCAGAAGAACGGACCGAGCAGGCTCGCGCCGATGAAACCGACGATCGCCAGATAGAAGAAGCTGGTCGATGGCTGGTCGTCACGGCTGACCAGACGCGTCGCGATGCCGTAGACCGCGCCAAGCACGGCGCAGATCAACGGCAGCCAGATATACGTATTGAAGCCGCCCGCCGTGGGCGACAGCATGATCACCACCCCGACCAGGCCAAAGACGATCGCCGTCCAGCGGCGCCAGCCGACCTTCTCGCCCAGGATCGGCATCGAGAGCAGCGCAACGAAAATCGGACCCGCGGCAAAGATCGCCTGGCTTTGTGCCAGTCCAACCTTCGTAAACGCGACGATCGAGATCAGGATCTGCGAAAACAGGATGAGGCCGCGCAGCACCTGCAGGAGCGGCCGCTTGGTCGCCACCGCAGCCGACAGTCCCCCCGGTGCGCGGCTGGCCAGGAACAGGGCGAAGGCGACAAAGGCCCAGTAGCGCACCATCGCGACCTGGACCGGCGAATAGCTCCCTCCCAGGTGTTTTGAGATGCCGTCCTGAATGGCGAAGACGGAAAAGGCGAGAAAGGCAAAGGTATAGCCGAGCGGCGTCGATTTCATGATGAGATACGAATGCTTGGGGAAATGAAACGGGATACCCGTGCACGAACCAACGGCGCGGCGGGTCGATCCTACACCCCTGAAGCCGTTTGCCTAGTCCAGAAATTCATGGCTGCCATGCAACCTGACAACTGCTTGCGCCCCTTGTTCGAAGCCTCATCTCCATGCTGTATAGTCGGCATGGCCTTCACCATTCGTCAGTTGCAGTATTTTGTCGCCGTCGCAGAGCAGGGCTCGGTCACCCGTGCCGCCCAGAACCTGTCGATTTCCCAGTCTTCCGTCACCGAGGCGATCAAGGAGTTGGAAGGCGATCTTGGCGTCGAACTGTTCGAGCGCCACCCGCGCGGCCTGTCGATCACCTATAACGGCCACCAGTTCCTGCGCCACGCAACCAAGATCCTGGCGACCGTCTCCGATGCCCGCAATTCTTTCGCCGAAACCAAGAACAATACCGGCGGCACGCTCAACATCGGCGTTACCTCGCTGGTCGCCGGCTATGTGCTGTCCGACCTGCTCGCCCGTTACCGCCGCGCCTGCCCCGGCGTCGAGGTCTCGGCGATCGAGGACAATGGCTCCTATCTCGAACACCTGCTGGTCGGCGGCGAACTCGATGTCGCCGTCATGGTCATCTCCAACCTGCGCGACCGGCTGGCGCTGCAGGCCGAAATCCTCGAGACTTCCCCCTATCGCCTCTGGCTGCCGATTGGCCATCCGCTGGTCTCGGCCGACATCATCTCGATCGCCGATATCACCAAGGAACCGCTGATCATGCTGACGGTGGATGAAATCGAGGAAAACACCGGCAAGCTTCTGTCGGCGCTGGGCGCCCGCCCGCATGTCGCCTTCCGCACCCGCTCCGTCGAAGCCGTGCGCAGCCTGGTCGCCACCGGCGCCGGCGTGGCGCTTCTGCCCGATCTCGTCTACCGGCCCTGGTCGCTGGAAGGCGACCGCATCGAAAGCCGCGATGTCTCCGGTGCACTTCCCGTCGTCCAGGTTGGCATGGTCTGGCGCAAGGGCTCCAGTCTGCCCCAGGCGGCGCGGGATTTCGTTGGCATTGCTGAGGCGATGCGAAGTGGACGGACACCACGCTGAGGTTTTGCAAACACGGTTCCCCCTCATCCGGCTGCCGCCACCTTCTCCCCGTAAACGGGGAGAAGGCCGATGGCGTTGCCGCTCTGCCCCTTCGCCCCGCTTGCGGGGAGAAGGTCCCGGCAGGGGGATGAGGGGCAATCTCCGCCCGATATCGGAAAAACCGATACCGCCATTCTGACGAATGAATTTGCGAATGCTGATTTTTCGCTGCACCTTTCGAACCGGGAACAAAACGCCGTGAAAATGCGGCCCCTCAAAAACCGGGAGACCTCGCGATGAAGTCCATTCTGAAGTCCTGCACCGTCCTTGCCTCCGTCCTGAGTATGACTACCGCCGCCATCGCCCAAGAGCCGCTGCAGGCGCTCGGTGCCGGCGAAGGCGCCCTCTCGATCGTTGCCTGGGCTGGTTACATCGAGCGCGGCGAAACCGACAAGAATTACGACTGGGTCACCGAGTTCGAAAAGAAGACCGGCTGCATGGTCACCGTCAAGACCGCCGCCACCTCCGACGAAATGGTCGCCCTGATGAACGAAGGCGGCTTCGACCTCGTCACCGCTTCGGGTGATGCGTCGCTGCGCCTCGTTGCCGGCAAGCGCGTCCAGCCGATCAACACGGCGCTGATCCCGTCGTGGAACACCATCGACGAGCGCCTGCAGAACGCGCCCTGGCACACGGTCAATGACGTGCATTACGGCACGCCCTATGTCTGGGGCGCCAACGTCCTGATGTACAATACCGACGCCTTCAAGGATCAGGCGCCGACGAGCTGGAACGTCGTCTTCGAAGAGCAGACCCTGCCCGACGGCAAGTCGAACAAGGGGCGTGTCCAGGCCTATGACGGCCCGATCTATGTCGCGGACGCTGCCCTCTATCTGATGAAGCACAAGCCGGAACTCGGCATCAAGGACCCCTACGAACTGAACGAGGACCAGTACAAGGCCGCCCTCGACCTGCTCCGTGTCCAGCGCACGCTCGTCGGCCGCTACTGGCACGACGCGATGATCCAGATCGACGACTTCAAGAACGAAGGTGTCGTCGCCTCCGGTTCCTGGCCGTTCCAGGTCAACCTGATGAAGGCCGAAGGCGCCAAGATCGCCTCGACCTTCCCCGAGGAAGGCGTCACCGGCTGGGCCGACACCACCATGCTGCATGCCGACAGCGAACATCCGAACTGCGCCTATATGTGGATGGAGCATTCGCTGTCGCAGAAGGTCCAGGGCGACGTCTCCGCCTGGTTCGGCACGGTGCCTTCCGTCCCCGCCGCCTGCAAGGGCAATGCGCTCTATGGTGACGAGGGCTGCAAGACCAACGGTTACGAGAACTTCGACAAGATCAAGTTCTGGCGCACCCCGACCTCGAAGTGCAGCACCGGCGAATGCGTGCCCTACCACCGCTGGGTCTCCGACTATATCGGCGTGATCGGCGGCCGCTGATCAACGTCGAGGGGACTTTTGCCCCTCACCCTAGCCCTCTCCCCGTGAACGGGGAGAGGGGACGTGCCCCGAAAACACCGTCCGATAGCATCCAGCCCGACAATAAGGGCCGGCTGAGGCTCGTCCTTCTCCCCGCCTGCGGGGAGAAGGTGCCGGCAGGCGGATGAGGGGCGTTTGCGAAAACCGGAGTCCCCATGACCGCTGCCGTTTCCTTCACGAAGGTGTCGCGCCATTTCGGCACCGTCAAAGCCGTCGACGCGGTCGACCTGACCATCGAGCCCGGCGAATTTTTCGCCATGCTCGGGCCGTCGGGTTCGGGCAAGACCACCTGCCTGCGCCTGATCGCCGGCTTCGAACAGCCGACCAGTGGCGAGATCGAGATCTTCGGCGAAAAGGCCGGCGGCGTGCCGCCCTATCGCCGCAACGTCAACACCGTCTTTCAGGACTATGCCCTCTTCCCGCATCTGAGCATTCTCGACAACGTCGCCTACGGCTTGATGGTCAAGGGCGTGGCCAAGGCCGAGCGCCTGCGCGAAGCCGAAAAGGCGCTCGAACTGGTCAAGCTTCCCGGATACGGCGCCCGCAAGCCCGGCCAGTTGTCCGGCGGCCAGCGCCAGCGCGTGGCGCTGGCACGCGCCTTGGTCAACAAGCCCAAGGTCCTGCTGCTCGACGAGCCGCTCGGCGCGCTGGACTTGAAGCTGCGCGAGCAGATGCAGGAGGAACTGAAGAGCCTGCAGCGCGCGCTCGGCATCACTTTCGTCTTCGTCACCCATGACCAGGGCGAGGCCCTGTCGATGGCCGACCGCGTCGCGGTCTTCAACGACGGCAGGATCGTCCAGGCCGGCACGCCGGAAGACATCTACAACCGGCCGCGCACCCGCTTTGTTGCCGATTTCGTCGGCTCCTCGAATGTCATTGCCCCGGCCGACATGGCCAAGCTTGGCGGTGCCGCAAAATGGACGAGCCTCAGGCCCGAAGCCATCCGCCTGGCGAGCGAGGGCGGCATCCCCGCGACGGTGCGCTCGAAGAGTTTCCTCGGCAGCGCCACCCGTCTCTTCATCGACGTCGGCAGCCTGCCGCTGTCCGTCATGGTCCCGGCCGGCCAGCCTGTGCCCAATCCCGGCGAAACCACCCGGATCACCTGGCAGCCCGGCGACCTGCACACCATGGAGGACCTTGCATGAGCATCGCCTCTACCACCGCCATTCTTCCCGGCCGCAACGGCCTGGCGGGGCGGCTCTCGGATCTGTTCTGGCGGCGGCCCAACCTGCTGCTGGTGCTGATGCTGGTGCCGCCCCTGCTCTGGCTCGGCATCATCTATGTCGGCTCGCTGATCGCGCTTCTGCTGCAGAGCTTCTTCGCCATCGACGACTTCTCCGGCCTGATCTCCTACGAGTTCACGCTCGCCACCTACAGGCAACTGCTGATCCCGTCGAATTTCGACATCATCCTGCGCACGCTGCTGATGGCCATCTCGGTGACGCTCGCCTCGGCTCTGCTCGCCTTCCCGATCGCCTATTATGCCGCCCGCTATGCGACCGGAAAATGGAAGGCCATCTTCTATCTCGGCATCATGCTGCCGCTCTGGTCGAGCTATCTGGTCAAGATCTATGCCTGGAAACTGATCCTCGCCAAGGAAGGCATCCTCACCTGGATCTTCGAGCAACTGCACCTGACCTGGCTGCTCGACGGCCTGTTGGCGACGCCTGTCATCGGCGGCAATTCCCTGTCGATCAGCTATATCGGCACCTTCATCGTCTTCGTCTATGTCTGGCTGCCCTACATGATCCTGCCGACCCAGGCAGCACTCGAACGGGTGCCCGGCAACCTGATCGAGGCGTCCGGCGATCTCGGCGCCGATCCGCGCCAGACCTTCCGTCACGTGCTGTTTCCGCTGGCTCTGCCCGGCATCGTCGCCGGCTCGATCTTCACGTTTTCGCTGACGCTCGGCGACTACATCATCCCGCAGATCATCGGCTCGTCGCGGCTGTTCATCGGCCAGGCGGTCTATGCCCAGCAGGGCACGGCCGGCAATATCCCGCTTGCCGCCGCCTTCTCGGTCGTGCCGATCGTCATCATGGGCATCTATCTGACCATCGCCAAACGCATGGGGGCCTTCGATGCGCTCTGATCGTCCCAATGCGGCAGGTTGGCCGTTGAAATTCGCAGCAGCCGGCGGCCTCGCCTTCCTGCATCTGCCGATCCTCTTGATCTTCGTCTATGCCTTCACCACCGAGGAAAAAAGCTTCCAGTGGCCGCCGCCGGGCTTCACCACCAAGTGGTTCGCCGTTGCCTGGAACCGTCCGGACATCTGGGAAGCGCTGTGGCTCTCGGTCAAGGTCGCCACGATCGCAACGCTGATCGCACTGGTTCTCGGCACGCTTGCGTCGGCTGCCGTTGCTCGCACGAAATTCTTCGGCCGCGAAGCGATCTCGCTGCTCGTGATCCTGCCGATTGCGCTGCCCGGCATCATCACCGGCATCGCCCTGCGCTCGGCCTTTTCGCTCGGCGAGATTCCCTTCTCGATGTGGACGATCATCCTCGGCCACGGCACGTTCTGCGTCGTCGTCGTCTACAACAACGCGGTCGCCCGCTTCCGCCGCACCTCCGGATCGCTGATCGAAGCCTCGATGGATCTCGGTGCCGACGGTTTCCAGACGTTTCGCTACATCATCCTGCCGAACATCGCGACGGCACTTCTGGCCGGCGGCATGCTCGCCTTCGCCTTGTCCTTCGACGAGGTCATCGTCACCACCTTCACCGGCGGCCAGCAATCGACATTGCCGATCTGGATGCTGGAAGAACTGATCCGCCCGCGCCAGCGACCGGTCACCAACGTCGTCGCCCTGGTCGTGGTGATCGTGACATTCCTGCCGATCCTGGCCGCCTTTTATCTCACCCGCGATACCGACCAGGTCTCCGGCAGTGGCAAATAACCGTCAAAAATGAGGGAGAACGACATGGACACCCAGATGCTGATCGGCTCGAAGTTCGAAGCCGGCACCGAGATCGAGGAAAAGATCCTCAATCCGAAGACCGGCGAACTGATCCTCGACCTGGCAGAAGCTTCACTTGGCCAGATCGACGCCGCCGTCGACGCCGCCGACAAGGCATTCCAGTCCTGGTCGACCACCACGCCGGGCCAGCGCTCGGCCTATCTGCTGGCGATCGCCGATGCCGTCGAAAAGGACGCGCTCGGCTTTGCCACGCTGGAAGCGCTGAATTGCGGCAAGCCGATCAACGCCGTCTTGAATGACGAGATCCCCGCCATCGTCGACTGCTACCGCTTCTTCGCCGGTGCGATCCGCACGCTGCAGGCGCCGGCCGCTGGCGAATACCTGCCCGGCTTCACCTCGATGATCCGCCGCGACCCGATCGGCATCGTCGGCTCGATCGCGCCGTGGAACTATCCGCTGATGATGATGGCCTGGAAGCTCGCCCCGGCCATTGCCGCCGGCAACACCGTCGTCTTCAAGCCCTCCGAACAGACGCCGCTGACCGCGCTGAAAATGGCAAAACTGATGGCCGACATCCTGCCGGAAGGTGTGGTCAATGTCGTGCTCGGCCGCGGCGAAAGCGTCGGCAACGCGATCATCAACCACCCGAAGGTATCAATGGTCTCGATCACCGGCGACATCGCCACCGGCAAGAAGGTGCTGGCGGCCGCCGCCAAGACCGTCAAGCGCACCCATCTCGAACTCGGCGGCAAAGCCCCTGTCATCATCTATGACGATGCCGATATCGACGCCGTGGTCTCGGCGATCCGCACCTTCGGCTATTACAATGCCGGCCAGGACTGCACGGCTGCCTGCCGCATCTATGCCGCCGACAAGGTCTATGAGAAATTCGTCGCCGACCTTGCCTCCGCAGTCTCGACGCTGAAATACAACCAGGCCGATGACACCGAAAACGAGATCGGCCCGCTGATCTCCAAGCGCCAGCGCGACCGCGTCGAGAGCTTCGTCGCCCGCGCCTCCGAACACAAGCACATGGAAGTGGTCACCGGCGGCAAGCTCGGCTCCGACAAGGGCTTCTTCTATGCCCCGACGGTGATTGCCGGCGCGTTGCAGGACGACGAGATCGTCCGGCGCGAGGTCTTCGGCCCGGTCGTCTCCGTCACCCGCTTCTCGGATGTCGATCAGGCCGTGACTTGGGCCAATGACAGCGACTACGGCCTTGCCTCCTCCGTCTGGACCAAGGATATCTCCCGCGCCATGCAGACCGCCGCCAAGCTGCGCTATGGCTGCACCTGGATCAACACGCATTTCATGCTGTGCAACGAGATGCCGCATGGCGGTTTGAAGCAATCGGGCTACGGCAAGGACATGTCGGTCTATGCGCTGGAGGATTACACCGCCGTGCGCCACGTGATGATCGCGCATTGAGGGTTACGCCCCAAGGATGACCATCCAGCCACCCAAGCCGCCGGCAGCGTTGAACGCGCTACCGGGGTAAAATCAGAACCTTCAAAAATCCCACGCCAAACCACCGGTCGGAATTCCTCCTCCGGGGATGGTCATGCCTGTACTCCATTCCAAGTCTCGGACAGGGCGCCAGAAGCAACCTGTTGAATAATTTATATGGCTCCTTCCGGCGCCCCGTTCAGCGATTTTTGCCGGTTGCATGCGTCTCTCTGGCAAGGCGGCTTTGCGCGGCGAAACATACGTCTCGTCGTCAACCGGGCTTAGGTCCGGAACATCTCATCGAGACGTCCTGGCCGGGTGCCCGGGAGGTTTCAGGTTTCCGGCGGATGTGCGCACATCCCGACCTGACCCTCGCCCGGGGAGCGGGTCATTTACGACCCCAGCTCCCGCCGTCTTTGTCACCGGACCCGTTTGACCGGGTCCGGCGCCTTGTTTGTGTGCCCCTGAGGCACGCCCGATGGCCGTTGGGATCGGGGCTGGCTCAAACCATCCGAGGTGTTCGCCATCCACCGTCCCGCCACCGGAGGGAGACCGTTGCATCCGGCCCGGAGGATCTGGCCAGCGACAGCCGCGCCCTCCGGCGCCGGTTCCGCTTCGCCGGGCTCGCAATCCCCGGTGTATCCGAAAGCGGAACGGAGGGGAGTATGGCACATGGAAAAACGAGGGGGATGAAATGGGGTGCGTTTTATTGAAAACGTTGGGGGATTTGCAAAAATCATCCCCCTGAGTGTGGATTTTGGGATGACCCGAGGGTCGAGGCGCGAGCGTCCCGGCACTGGCAACACGAAATGGCCATCGCCCATCCGTTTACCCTGAACGGCCAAACCGGTGGCACAGCGCCGGCCGGCCCCGTATCATGCGAGTGGAATCATCGGGGAGTACCATATGCGCAACCGCATTCGCCAGGCAGCGAGGACTCGCCGCATCGCCATCGCGGCCGCCGCATCGCTCATCGGCCTGTGCACGATCCAGGCCTCCCCTGTGGGCGCTCAGGAACCACTGGTGATCCCGGCGCCTGATCTTGGCGGCGGTCAGATGATGGATACCTATCTCTGGCATGTGCGCGGCCTGCCGCCGGGCGCAAGACTTGCCGTCTATTCCGGCGCCGGCCCCAATTTCCGCGTCATTCACATGCTGGATGAGGGCTCGCCGATCGAACGGCTGAGCTGCCGGGAAAGCCGGGGCGGATACTGGTGTCGGGTGGCAACGGTCGATCGACCGCGCATTTCCGGCTGGGTCGATGGCCGCTTCCTGCTCGAGGATGCCGGTTTCATGCCTTATGATGACCGGCGCCTGGAAATCCAGCCGATTATCCCGATCCCACTCCCGAACGATCCGGGTCGCCCGCCCCGGCCGCACAGACCGTGACCTTGCAGACTGTGACCCTCGCGATCGGCTGAAGCTCAACACGAAAAAGGCGCCGCGGGTGGATCGCAGCGCCTTCTCGGGAGGTTCGGGTCGGGAGCTTTTTGCTCGTCTTAGGCGGCCAGTGCCTTGGCGATCTGGCCACGCAGCGTGCCGAGATCCTTGGCGAAGCCGCGAATGCCTTCGGCGAGCTTTTCGGTCGCCATCGCATCCTCGTTCATCGCCCAGCGGAACGCCTTCTCGTCGAGCGAGACCAGCGGCTCGGCCTTGGCCTTTTCCGGCGACAGCATGCGCGGCAGGTTGCCTTCCGCCGCATTCAATTCGTCGAGCAGCTGCGGGCTGATCGTCAGCCGGTCGCAACCGGCCAGCGCTTCGATTTCGCCGGCATTGCGGAACGAGGCGCCCATGACGATCGTGTTGATGCCGTTCGCCTTGTAGTAATCGTAGATGGCGCGCACCGAGACCACGCCCGGATCCGTTTCCGACGTGTAGTTCTCGCCGGTGGACTTCTTGTACCAGTCGAGGATACGACCGACGAAGGGCGAGATCAGGAAGACCTTGGCTTCGGCGCAGGCAATCGCCTGGGCCTTGGAGAAGAGCAGCGTCAGGTTGCAGTCGATGCCTTCCTTCTGCAGAACTTCGGCAGCCCGGATGCCTTCCCAGGTGGAGGCGAGCTTGATCAGGATGCGATCCTTCTCGATGCCGCGTTCCTTGTAGCCGGCGATGATCCCATGCGCCTTGTCGATCGAGGCCTTGGTGTCGAACGACAGGTCGGCATCGACTTCGGTCGAGACGCGGCCGGGCACCAGCGCTGCGAGTGCCGCACCGACGGAGATCGCCATACGGTCGGCGATGGCACCGACAACGGCGTCATCCTTGCCGCCCTTGGCCTTGCCCCAGGTGATCGCTTCCTGGAAGGCATCGGCAAACGCATCCGTGCCCAGCGCCTTGAGGACGATCGACGGGTTGGTCGTGCAATCGACAGGCTTCAGACGGGCAACAGCCTCGATGTCGCCGGTATCGGCAACAACGGTGGTCATCGCGCGAAGCTGTTCGAGTTTGGAAGTCATGCGGGATATCCTTCGATATTTGCTCAGTTAACTTACTCAGCCGCCATTCGTTCCCCAAGATCCGACCCGCAGACCCGGCAAGATGAACGCGCGCGTTTATAGGCTGGACTATCGCAATCCGACGGGCAGGAAGTCAAGACATTTGTGCATCTGATTTGACATAAGTGTCATATCGGGAAATAGTATGCGCTGACGTCATCAGGATACCGGACCCCTTGGCCAAGCTCAGACGGGAAACCCACAGCACCTATTCGGACGCGGCATCGCTGCGCCTGCGGGCGGCATGGCTCTACTACAATCAGGGCCTGACGCAGAAGGATGTCGCCGATCGCCTCGGCATCAGCCGTTCGACCGTCATCCGCATGCTCGACGAGGCACTGAAGCGGGCCGAGGTGCAGATCTGGATCAGCGATGGCATCGGCGATTGTGTCGAACTGGCCGTGCGGTTGGAAAAGGCGTTTGGCCTCGACGAGGCCGTGGTGGTGCCCTCCCCGGCCGGCCAGGATGCCGCCTCGATCGCCTCAGCCGTCGGCCTGGCGCTCGGCCAGTTCCTCACCGAAGTCGTCACCGACAATGCCACGATCGGCGTCGGCTGGGGCCGGACCATGACCGCCTCGCTCTCCGGTTTTCGCCCGCCGCGCCGGGAAAACTGCAAGGTCGTCTCGCTGCTCGGCGGCATCGTCGCCGTGCACCAGACCAATCCGATCGACTATACCTGGCGGCTGGCAAGCCAGCTCGGCGCCGAATGTTACATGTTTCTGGCACCGCTTCTGGTCGATTCCGTTGCCACCAAGCGGGCGCTGATCGAAAAATGCGGCCTGAAGACGCTCTATGATCTGGCGGAAAATCTCGACCTCGCCATCGTCTCCTGCGGCGACATCGGCCCGCACTCGACCTCGCTGTCGGAAGGTTTCATCAGCCACGAGACGCTGGAGGAACTGATCGCCGCCGGCTGCGTCTGCGACACGATGTTCAACTTCCTCGACGCAGACGGCCGCTCGGTCGATCACCCGATCAACGAGCGGGTCATGTCGGTCGATCTCGACACCCTGAAAAAGGCCAAACACATCGTCATCTCGTCCGGCGGCGCCCACCGCGCGGTCGCCATCCGCGCCACGATCAAGCGCATCGGCTGCAACACGCTGATCACGGATGAGAGCGCGGCACGGGAGCTGTTGGGGATGGCGGAGCAGTCAGAAGAGTGAAACCGCCACACCATCAGGCCTCCGGCGGCCATTCGCGCGCCGCATGCTGGACGAACAGGACTTCAATGCGTTCCCTGACAACACGATAGGCGACGATATACGAAATATCCGCGAGCACGAGTTCGCGGGTTCCCTCTATTTCTCCGACGCGTCCGATGAAGGGATTGTCCGAAAGCAATCGCCCCGTCTTGGAATGGATCTCGTTGACGATGCGGTGTGCGGCGCGAGGATTGCGTTCTCCAATGTATTCACCGATGGAGGCAAGCTCGCGCAGATATCGTCGGGTCCAAACGATCTGCACCTCGATCAGTTCTTGAATTTATCAAGAACGGCCGCAATCTCGTGATCCTCGGCAAAGTCGCTGGCATCGGCATCTTCCATGCCTTCCCGCACGCCAGCTGCCCATTTCTCCCGCCAGGCGAGCGACCGGCCATGGGTCAAGGCATCTTCGACGATCTGCTCACGCGTCAACTGAGTACGCTCTGCGAGTTCGTCAAGACGCAGACTGATATCGTCAGACACGGCGATCATGTTTTTCATCGAAAGATTGTCGCACATGCTTTGCGATCCGCAACCAAAATGATTCCCGTCCCCGGCTACGCCCGCCCCTGTTCCCAGCCCAGCATCGCCCGCTTGCGCGTCAGGCCCCAGTGATAGCCGGTCAGTGCGCCGCTTTTGCCGAGCGCCCGGTGGCAGGGCACGACGAAGGAAATCGGATTGCGGCCGACGGCGGCCCCGACCGCGCGGCTGGCCGTCGGCTGGCCGATCTTGGCGGCAATGTCGGAATAGGTGACGGCCTTGCCGAGCGGGATGCTGAGCAGGCTTTCCCAGACCCTGACCTGGAAATCGGACCCGATCAGCACCACCCGCAAGGGCTCGTCCGACGACCAGCGCGCCGGATCGAAGACACGGGCGGCATAAGGCGCGGTGGCCAACTGGTCCTCGACGAAGTGCGCATTCGGCCAGCGGCAGGCCATGTCGTCGAAACAGGCTTGCTCGCCCCCGACATCGGCAAAGGCAAGCCCCGCCAGCCCGCGATCGGTCGCCATGACAAGCGCCACCCCGAACGGCGATGCGTGGTAGCCATAACGGATCGTCAGGCCGGCACCTCTCGCCTTCCACTCGCCCGGGCTCATCGCCTCATGGGTGACGAACAGGTCGTGCAGGCGACCAGGTCCCGAGAGCCCGAGCTCCAGCGAGGTTTCCAGCAAGGGCAGCTCTTCGCGTCCGAGCAACCGCTTGGCATGGTCGAGCGTCACCGCCTGCAGGAAGGCTTTCGGAGACAGGCCTGCCCAGCGGGTGAAGGTCTTCTGCAACTGCGTCGGCGACTGGCCGAGCCGTTCGGCAATCGTCTCCAGCGACGGCTGGCTCCGGTAGTCGAGCGTCAGCATTTCGATCACCTGGCGCACGGTCTCGTAGTCGCCACCGTCGGGCGTGATGTCCGTGCTGCGGGAAAGATCAATGTGCTGTGCAAGTGTCATGGCCTGGTCCTCGTGTCGAACGCGACTTCACCACGACGGGGACCGCGAAGCCACCCGTTTCTTGCGCTCAGATCCGTTGTTTTGCCGTCGCCAGCGCGCCGCGAAACGCCTTGGCGAAACTCTCGCGGTCATCGGGATTGAGGAAGGAGCCGATATCGGTGCGACGCCCTTCGCCGGTCACCTGCATCGACACGATGCCGATCTCCTCGTGGCGGCGGACGAAGAACCGCGCCCAGAACGTGTTGAACCGGTGCTCGGTCATCCGGCCTGCCGGAGTGAACTTGCGGATCGACAGGTTGCTGCGCGAGACGGTGACCTCCTCGCGCGCCCGGCCCGACCGGTAGTTGAGCCGGAAAGCGCCGTAGAGCAGCAGGAAATCCAGCCCGAAGAACAGGCCGATCGGCCAGGCCCCGGTCGACAGGAAAAAGAGCGCATGCACGAGGCAGACACCGCCGGTCAGGACCAGCAGCACGCGAAAGCCCTTCGGCCCCAAAGACCGATAGGGTGTCAGCTCCGCTGCAAAAATCGGCGTCTCCGCCGCCTGCTCGACATTGCCTTCCATCCGCGCGCCCGACTATAGATTTCCGATGACCATTGCGAAGCCGAAATCCAGCACCCAAACCTTGAAAAAGTCAAATCAACCGGCACGAAAACCGGCAGCGACAAGCCGTCGCACGGCCTATTCCCGCGCCGAACTGGAGGAGATCTTCCGCCGTTTCTCGATCCAGCGGCCGGAACCGAAAGGCGAGCTGGAACACGTCAACCCGTTCACCCTCGTCGTCGCGGTCGCACTGTCCGCCCAGGCGACCGATGCCGGTGTCAACAAGGCGACGCGGGCCTTGTTCAAGGTGGCAGATACGCCGGAAAAGATGCTCGCCCTCGGTGAGGACAAGGTCCGCGACTATATTAAGACCATCGGGCTTTATCGCAACAAGGCAAAGAACGTGATCGCCCTTAGCCGCATGCTTGTCGACGATTTCGCCAGTGTCGTACCGAAGACGCGGGAAGAACTGGTCAAGCTGCCCGGCGTCGGGCGCAAGACCGCCAATGTGGTCATGTCCATGGCCTTCGGCATCCCGACAATGGCGGTCGACACCCATATCCTGCGCATCGCCAACCGCATCAGACTGGCCCCCGCCAAGACGCCGGACGCGATCGAGGACATCCTGATGAAGATCGTGCCGGAGCACTATCTGTTCCATGCCCATCACTGGCTGATCCTGCATGGGCGCTACTGTTGCAAGGCGCGCAAGCCCGAATGCGAGCGCTGCGTCATCGCCGATATCTGCAAGTCGGCGGAAAAGACCTGTGATATCCCGGCGCCGCTGGTCGAACTGCCGCAGCAGACGATCGGCGGCGTCGAATGACCGTTCAGCTCCTGAATTGCGGATCGCGGGCGCTCAGCAGCTTGTGCAGATGCACCATCAGGCCCGCGGCAAACAGCGGCGTCAGCAGGTTGAGGATCGGCACGGCGAGGAAGCCGGCAATCACCAGCCCGGCGAGAAAGATCGTGCCGCCATGTTTCGAGCGGAACAGCTTTGCTTCCGCAGGCGTGCGAAAACGCATGGCGGCGAATTCGAAGAATTCCCGCCCGAGCAGATAGCCGTTGACCAGGAAGAAGGCGATCAGGTTGACGCCCGGGATGAACAGCAGCATCAGCGCCACGAGATTGCCGAGAACGACGACGCAGAAGAATTTCAGCGAGGTTGCGATGCTGGACAAAAGCGGCATGGCGAGACCGGCCGGATCGTCCGGATAGTCGCGTTTTTCGATCACCTCCGCCACATCGTCGAGAAACAGGCCGGCAATGATCGCCGTCACCGACGACATCAACAGCGCCACGCCGAGCGCAAGGCCGATGCTGGCGAGAATGCCGAAGACGAAACTCAGCCAGCCGGCCCAGGCCGGCAGATCCGGAATGAACCCGTCGATCAATGGCATGGCATAGGCGATGAAGGTCTCGCGCAGCGCCAGCCAGAGGGCGACCAGCACCAGCGCCGTCAGCCCCAGCACTTTCCAGAACACCGAACGGGTTTCCGGGGCAAACAGGTTACGGGCGGCAAGCGCTGCGGCATCAAGGATCATTGCGGTCTCCTTCAGGATTGATGCCTGATGTAGGAAAGACGGGCTGCAACCGCAATGCACAAGTCTCAGCCGAGCCGGTAGAGCGAGGGTCGTCGGTCGGTCAGATAGGGGTTCTGCGCCTTGGCATCATCATAGGCGCTCAGATCGATTTTCGCCACCAGCAGCGTTTCCCCCGTGCCGGCGCGGGCCAGTTCGTCGCCATCCGGGGCAAGGATCACCGAGCGCCCGGTATAGGACAGTTCGCCCTCGTTCCCGCAGAGATCGGCATAGACGAGGAAAAGGCCGTTTTCGAAGGCGCGTGTCGGCACCACCATGTCGGCAACACGGCGGCTGATGATGCCGGCCGGCAGCGCGGTGGGCACAAGCACCAGCTCGGCACCGGCCAGAGCCAGCGTCCGCACATATTCCGGGAATTCGACATCATAGCAGATCAGCATGCCGGTCTTGATACCGAAGAGGTCGAAGACATGCGGGCTGTCGGCACCGGCAACGAAGGCCGCGCGCTCGCCGTCGCCATAGAGATGGCCCTTGCGATAGAATTCCAGCGAACCGTCAGGCCGCACCACGACGGCCGAATTGAACACCTGATCGCCGTCGCGCTCGGGAAAGCCGGCGCAGATGGCAAGGCCGCAATCGGCGGCGATTTCAGTGAGCGCGCCGATGATCGACCCGTCGCGTGTTTCGGCGAGTTCTGCAAAGCGCGGTCCGAGGCCATAGCCGCTGGTGCCAAGCTCCGGCGTGACCAGAACGTCCGCGCCCATTTCGGCCGCCGCGATCGCCGCCTGGGCGATCTTGCCGATATTGCCCGGCACGTCGCCGGAAATCGGCTGCATCTGGTAGAGCGAGATCAACATGGCGGCACCTATGGATGGGAGTTAGAAAAACGTTGCGGACACGAGCAGGATGATCCCCTTCACGATCGCAAACAAGACGCCGGCGACCACCACGAGCGATACCACGAAGGTGACTAGGCCGAACAGGATGCAAAGCCCGTCGCGCTCCAGAATGCCGAACGAGAACAGACAAATGGCAATCGCCGGCAGGATATTGCCGAGCGGGATCGGCAGCGCCAGAATGATCGCCAGGATCAGGCAGAGCAGCCCCGTCAGATATTCCACCGGGGGATAGACGAGATAGGTCATGCGCGGACGCAGCATGCGCTCGCCACGCGCCAGCCAGGGCGAAATGCGCCGCACGATCGCGGCAAAATCCTCGCGCGTCATCGATCGATTGGCGATGATCTTCGGCAGCCAGGGCGACTGGCCGAGCATCAGTTGCGCTGCCAGAAAGACCAGCGGCGCGCCGGTGATCGCAGACGTTCCCGGTGGGGTCGGGACGACATTCGGTATCGCGAAGATGAGAAGCAGTGCGCCGAAGGCGCGGTCACCCATTGCGGTGAAAATATCGGCAACCGACACACGCGCCCGATCGCCGTCCTGCGCGATGTCGGACAGGATCTCCGAGAGACGTCGTCCACGCTTGCGATGACTGCCGTCCGGCAAAGGATCGTCGGCGAGCCCGCCATCCGCATCAATCATGCTTCATTCCTGCACTGTCCCGATTGCCTCGTGTACCCGAGACTTATCGCCAGACAATGACGGATGTTGGATTAACGGCGCAGAAAATCGTCAATCAAACCTTGGTGTTCACGGTCCACTATAGCTGCACCAGATGGCCGGCACCGACGTCGCGGTATTGCCGCACCGGCGGCTGGAATCCGAGCGGCCGGATCGGGCTCTTGATTTCGTCGGTCGACAGGTTGCGCTTGACCCGCCGCCTTGACGGATCCGGCACCGGCACGGCCGCCATCAGCTTCTTCGTATAGGCATGTTGCGGATTTTCGAACACCGCCTGGCGCGGCCCGATCTCGACGATCTCGCCAAGATACATCACCGCCACCCGGTGGCTGACCCGCTCGACCACCGCCATGTCATGGCTGATGAACAGATAGGCGAGATTGAAGCTTTGCTGCAGGTCGAGCAGCAGATTGCAGACCTGCGCCTTGATCGACACATCGAGCGCCGAGACCGCCTCGTCGGCGACGATCACCTTCGGATCGAGCATCAGCGAGCGGGCAATGGCGATGCGCTGGCGCTGCCCCCCGGAAAACTCGTGGGGATAGCGCGGCATCATGTCGGCGCCGAGACCGACACGCTCCAGAAGGTTGGCCGCCTTTTCGCGCGCCTGCGCCTTGCTGCCGAGCTGGTGCTCGATGAACGGCTCCATCACCGCCTGGCCGACGCTCATGCGTGGATCGAGGCTGGCGAACGGATCCTGGAACACCATCTGGATGCTGCGCCGCATGCGCCGCAGCGCCATGCTGTCGAGGGACGCCACATTGTAGCCGTCCATCGAGATCTGCCCGGATGTCGGCTCGACCAGCCGGGTGATCGAACGACCGGTGGTCGACTTGCCGCAGCCGGATTCGCCCACCAAGGCCAGGGTTTCGCCGGGACGCAAATCGAAGGAGACATTCTCGACCGCATGCACGGCACCGCTCTTGCGACCAAGCAGGCCGGACCGAATGTCGAATCGCGTCGTCATGTTCTTCACTTCGAGGATCGGCCGGTTGGCTTCATTGACGCCTGCAGCCTCGGTCTCGGGCACCAAAGTCTCACCGCTCCTGATATCGATGACCGGAAAGCGCATCGGTCGCTCCCGCCCGCCCATCGAGCCGAGCTTCGGTACGGCCGAGAGCAGTGCACGCGTATAGGGATGTGTGCCACGGTTGAAGATCGCGTCGGTCGTTCCGGTCTCGACCGCCTCGCCACGGAACATCACGATCGTCCGGTCGGACACTTCCGCCACCACGCCCATGTCATGGGTGATGAACAGCACGGCCATGTCTTCCTCGTCCTGCAGTGACTTCAGCAGGTCGAGGATCTGCCCCTGGATCGTCACGTCGAGTGCCGTCGTCGGTTCGTCGGCAATCAGCAGCTTCGGCTTCGAGGCGAGCGCCATCGCGATCATCACCCGCTGGCGCATACCGCCGGAAAACTGGTGCGGATAGTCGTCGAAACGGCTCCTGGAATTGGGGATGCGAACCTTGTCGAGCAGCCGCAGCACCTCCGCCTTGGCCTCTGCATTCGAGACATTCTGGTGGCAGGTGATCGCTTCGGCGATCTGTTTGCCGATCGGGAAGATCGGATTGAGGCTGGTCATCGGCTCCTGGAAGATCATCGCGATCTCGTTGCCGCGCACCCGGCGCATGGCCTCCGGCTCGAGCGTCAGCAGTTCGCGCCCAAGCAGTTTGACACTGCCCTCGATCCGGCTGGAGGCCGAAGGCAAAAGCCGCATGACCGACAGAGACGTAACGCTCTTGCCCGAGCCCGATTCGCCGACGATCGCAACCGTCTCCTTCGGCGCGATATCGAAGCTCATATTGCGCACGACCGAGCGCCATTCCGGACCGACCCGGAACGATATCGTCAGATCGCGCACGGACAACACGGGCGCGATGGCACTGCCGGTTCCAGTTTCCATTTCAGCCATGTCCCGTTCCCCTGTTCTTATGTCGTCGAGATCTGCTGCGGATGGATCAGGCGGCGAGCGCCGTTTCGGCCAGCGTCACCCAGTAGCTGATGCCATAGGGGATCGCCTCGTCGTTGAAATCATAAGCCGAATTGTGCAGGTTCGCCGTATCGCCATTGCCGATGAACACGAAGGCGCCCGGACGCGCTTCCAGCATGTAGGAAAAATCTTCCGCGCCCATGGCCGGCGGGAATTCGTCGCTGACGGCCTGGGCGCCAGCCACCTTGCGCAACACATCGAGGGCGAAGTCTGTTTCGGCATGGTGGTTGAAGGTGACCGGATAGCCGCGGTGGTAACGCACCTCCGCCCTGGCACCCATCGCCATGGCGATGCCGGTGGCGATCTCGCTAAGGCGTTTTTCCGCCATGTCGCGCAGGTCGGGAAGCAGGGTGCGAACCGTGCCCGAAAGCTTCACGCCGTCCGGAATGACGTTATAGGCGTCGCCGCCATGGATCTTGGTGACGGTGACGACCACGGAATTGAGCGGATCGGTTTCGCGCGCGGCGATCGATTGAAGTGCTACGACCACCTGCGCTGCCGCCAGCACCGGATCGATGCTCTTGTGCGGCTGGGCGGCATGGCCGCTGCGACCATGGATCTCGATGTCGAACTGGTCGGCCGCAGCCATCACCGAGCCGCGGCGGGTGGCAAAGCTTCCAACCTTCATGCCCGGGTGATTGTGCATGCCGTAGACTTGGCTGATGCCGAAGGTCTCCATCATGCCGTCGGCGACCATTTCCCGGCCGCCGCCGCCGCCCTCTTCGGCCGGCTGGAAGATCACCGCGATCGAGCCGCGAAAATTGCGCGTCTCGGCCAGATATTTGGCCGCCCCGAGCAGCATGGCCGTGTGGCCGTCATGGCCGCAGGCATGCATCTTGCCCGGCGTCTTCGACGCCCAGTCCTTGCCGCTCGCCTCGAGGATCGGCAGGGCGTCCATGTCGGCGCGAAAGCCGATCGCCGGGCCGTCACCGCGATTGCCCTTGATCAGGCCGACGACCCCGGTCCGGCCGATGCCGGTCTTGACGATGTCGCAGCCGAATTCCGTCAGCTTGTCGGCAACAAAGGCCGCCGTCCCATGCACATCGAACAAAAGCTCGGGGTTCTCGTGCAGATGACGCCGCCATTCGGCGACCTCCGGCTGGAGTTCGCTGGCGCGATTGAGAACTGGCATGAAAGACCTCTTTTTAGACATTGCTCCCGACAGGATGCGCCCATACTGGCCTGCGAATTTCGCCTTTTGCAAGCTTGAAATTTCCGTCTTGCATGGAAAATAGGCTTGTGTTTACATGGCCTAAATTTTCACCAGACGGATGAGGCTTTGCCTTGCCCGCGGCGGATTCCGTGACCCGTCGCGCATCACAAAACGGCGATTTTTTCTATATAAGACAATAAGATAAGCGGTTGACATTTTCCAGCTGGACTGGCCACATCTCGACCCGGCGCCTAAAGGTGCCGAAGCTCCTACAATAATAAATGGGGAACAGCTTATGAAGAAACTGCACCTTATCCTTGCGGCGTCGGCTGCCGCATTGACCATTTCCGGCGCCCCGGCCATGGCCGATCGCGGCACCGACGGCGACCTCAAGATCATCTTCTGGCAGGCCGTGTCGACGATGAATCCTTATCTGTCCGGTGGCACCAAGGAAGTCTATGGCGCTTCCATGGTGATCGAGCCGCTGGCCCGCTACGACGAGACCGGCGCCTTGGTGCCGATGCTCGCAACCGAGATCCCGACGGTCGAGAATGGTGGCGTCGCCGCCGACCTGAAGAGCATCACCTGGAAGCTGAAGCCGGACCTGAAATGGTCGGACGGCACGCCGGTGACAGCCGAGGACGCGATCTTCACCTGGAAATACTGCACGGCGCCGGACGGCGGCTGCGCCCAGGGTGCCTATTTCGAGGGTGTCAGCAATGTCGAGGCTGTCGACGCCTCGACCATCAAGATCTCCTTCACCGACCCGAAGCCCTATCCCTACAGCGCGCTGGTCGGCGGCCAGTCGCCGCTGATCCAGGCGGCCCAGTTCAAGGATTGCCTCGGTATCAAGGCGCCGGAATGCACGTCGGCCAATTTCGGCCCGATCGGCACCGGCCCGTTTGTCGTCAAGGAATTCAAGCCGAACGACGTGGTGACCTTCACCGCCAACCCGAACTACCGCGACGCCGCCAAGCCGGCCTTTGCCACAGCCACCCTCAAGGGCGGCGGTGATGCCGCCTCGGCTGCCCGCTCGGTTCTGGAAACCGGCGAATTTGACTATGCCTGGAACATGCAGGTCGAGCCGGAAGTGCTGGCGACCATGATGCAGGCCGGCAAGGGCAAGATCGAGGTTGCCTTCGGCACCCAGGTCGAGCGTATCGACCTCAACCCCTTCGGCGTCGATCCGTCGCTCGGCGACAAGCGCTCGACCAAGGAGGCCGGCCCGCACCCGGCTCTGAAGGACCCGGCCGTGCGCAAGGCGCTGTCGCTCGCCATCGACCGCGACATCATCGATGAAGCCGGTTACGGCGACAACGGCAAGCCGACCTGCAACATCCTGCCGGCGCCCGATATCTATGTCTCGACGGCGGTCGACTGGTGCCTGAAGCAGGATGTCGAGGCAGCCACCAAGCTGCTCGACGATGCCGGCTGGAAGATGGGCAGCGACGGCATCCGCGAAAAGGACGGCGTCAAGCTTTCCTTCCTCTACCAGACCTCGACCAATTCGGTGCGCCAGGCAACCCAGGCGCTGGTCAAGGACATGTGGAGCCAGATCGGCGTCACCGTCGAACTGCGCAATGTCTCGGCCAACGTCTTCTTCGGCGGCGACCCGGCATCGCCGGACACGTTCCAGAAGTTCATGGCCGACGTGCAGATGTATACCAACAACTTCGACGGCACCGATCCGGAAAAATACATGGCCGGCTGGATGTGCGACAAGATCCCGAGCCCGGCCAGCGGCTGGCAGGGTGAAAACATCGTCCGCTACTGCAACCCGGAATACGACGCCCTGGTCAAGGAACTCGGCAAGACCGGCAAGCTCGAGGACCGCGCCGTGATCGCCAAGAAGCTCAACGACATGCTGAGCAATGACGTGGCGCAGATCCCGCTGATCCATCGCGGTCAGCCGTCTGCCGTCTCTGCGACGCTGGAAGGCGTCAAGATGAATGCCTGGGACAGCGAACTCTGGAACGTCGCCGACTGGTCGCGCAAGAAATAATGCCGCCTCGCCGGGCCTTGGCAAGACGCCGGGCCCGGCGATCGCATGTCTCGTGACAGCCTGGAGACCATCCGATGTTCACCTTTACGATTCGGCGATTGCTGTTTGCAATCCCGACATTGCTGGCGATCAGCTTCATCATTTTTGCGCTGCTCGATCTTGCCCCCAGCGATCCGCTGAGCGACCTGCCGCTGACCATTCCGCCCGAGGTGCGCGAGCAGATCCGCGCCGCCATGGGCCTCGATCAGCCCTTCCTCATCCGCTACATGAAATGGCTGCAGCAGTTCTTCATCAATGAACCGCTCAACATCTTCGAGCAACTCACCGGGCTGACCATCGGCACCGGCGAGCGCATGCGCGTTCTGTCCTGGGCCACCCGCAGCCCCGTGGTCGACCTGATCGTCCAGCGCCTGCCGCAGACGCTCTGGGTCGTCGGCCTGTCCTATCTGTTCGGCGTTCTGCTGGCGATCCCGATCGGCGTCATCTCCGCCTATCGCCAGTATTCGATCTTCGACCAGATCGGCACCTTCGTCGCGATGGTCGGCTATTCCGTTCCGACCTTCTTCACCGGCGTATTGCTGATCGTCGTCTTCTCCTCCTGGCTGCAATGGTTCCCGTCGATCTACGACACCAATCTGGTCGTCGACAGCTGGTCGAGTTTTGTCATGCAGGTGAAGCAGATGTTCCTGCCGGTGCTGGTGCTGACGCTCTACAACACCTCGCAGATCAGCCGCTTCGTCCGCGCCTCGATGCTCGACAACCTGCATATGGACTATGTGCGCACAGCCCGCGCCAAGGGCGTCAAGGAAAAGGTCGTGCTCCTGGTACACGTCCTGCGCAACAGCCTGATTCCGGTCGTCACCGTGATCGCGCTTGGTGTTCCCACCATCTTTTCCGGCGCCATCATCACCGAACAGGTGTTCCGGGTGAACGGCCTCGGCCAACTGCTGATCACCGCGATCCAGGGCGCCGACATCCCGCTCGTCCAGACGCTCACCTTCATCTTCGCTGTGCTGATCGTTCTCTTCAACCTGATTGCCGACGTTCTCTACGGCATCCTTGACCCGAGGATTCGCTATGACTGATGCGGCCATCCCGACAACGCTTGCGACACGGCCGAAAAGCGGCAATTTCTGGCTGCTGCTCTGGCGCCAGTTCCGCGCCCATCCCGGCGGCGTCGCCGGCCTGATCGTCTTTTCCTTCATCGTGATTGCGGTCTATGTCGGCCCCTTCATCCACACGATCGACCCCAACAAGATCGACATCAAGGCGAAGAACCAGGGGCCGTCCTTTGCCCATCCCTTCGGCACCGACAATCTCGGCCACGACATGCTGGCCCAGGTCATGGCCGGCGGGCAGATCTCGCTGGCCGTCGGCATGACCGCCATGTCGCTGGCACTGCTGGTCGGAACGCTGGTCGGCGTGCTGTCGGGTTATTCGAAGAAGCTCGACGGCCCGCTGATGCGCATCACCGACCTCTTCCTCGCCCTGCCGCTGCTGCCGCTGCTGCTGGTGATCATCATGCTGTTCCGCGACACGCTGCGCGCCGCCTTCGGCCCGGAGACCGGCATCTTCATCCTGATCGTCTTCGTCATCGGCATCACCAGCTGGATGCACACCGCCCGCATCGTGCGCGGCGACGTGCTGGCGGTCAAAAGCCAGGAATATATCCTGGCGGCCAAGTCGAGCGGCATGCGCGAATACAGGATCATCCTCAAGCACATCCTGCCCAACGTCATGTCCTCGATCATGGTCTCGGCAACGCTCGGCATCGCGTCTGCGATCATCACCGAATCCGCCCTGTCCTTCCTCGGCCTCGGCTTCCCCTCCGACTTCCCGACCTGGGGCCGCCTGCTGTTCGACGGCGCAAACTTCCTGCAGATCAACCCGTCGCGCGTCCTCTGGCCGGGCCTGGCGATCTCGCTGACGGTCTTGAGCGTGAACTATATCGGCGACGCGATCCGGGACGCGCTGGATCCGCGGGCGTTGAAGCATTGAGGGGTAGCATCAGCTCAGATGAAACTATGTAAATTTCGCGACCGCATGGCTGGAATGCTAGAATCAACCGGTCGCACTTCGAATAGCAGCAGAGCCTTAGATCTAATAACAAATTCTATGAACCAAGAACCTTAACCAAAGGACCGGTTCCAATTTTTGCAATTTTATTATCTAGCTGTTCCTTCTGCAGAAGTAGATCTGACGAACTCTTCTTAAGGCTCCACAAACAGAAAAGACCGGAGACACTTTTATAGTAAGATTCTCCACATATAGCTAATATCCAGAGATTTCTCTCTACTGAAAACATATATGTCGTACCAATAGAGTTGTAGGCGACGTCGCAATCAGCCAATCCTGAAACGAACGGAACAGCAAAAGCTTCAAGTTTGTTGAATGCAACCGTGGCACCATTACCTAGCTCCAGCAATGCCTTCGCCAGATTTGGGTCACTATTTATCTTTATTGATATTTTATTATCATTTATTTCGAAGCTGGTTGACTTCCAAATGCTCTCAAGTTCGAGCTCTTTGATCTTCTTATCAAGCTCGTTAAGTGCTGGTATCACCTCTCCAAGATAAAAGTCTACTCTCTCGGCTGCCAGTCGATAAGCGTCCCGCTTTGCACTCATTTTCGCAGAACTTTTGGCGATGTTGAGCTGCTTCAAACCGATAGCAGCGATAATCGCAAGAAGCGGGCCACCAGAAATGAAATAAACCAATTCCAAGACATCACGAAGCGTCAAGTCTACCTAGCCCCTCTTTAGTTGTAGAAGAAACCAAACACACCCTTTAATAAATCATTTAAATTGATCGCCGTGAAGAGACGATACTCCAAGAGGAGCGAAATTTAAAAAATGCTCGTGCTAACTCCAGGCTCCTCACCGCTTAACATCTCCCTTGCCACGAACCAACTGCCGCACGCCCAGACCACGCCCGCCGCCCAGCCGCCGAGCATGTCGGCCGTGTAAAGCACGCAGAGAAAGATGCATCTCGGGCCAATGATCGCGGTGAGGAAGACGCCTCATCATGCCCGCGCGCCGCTCAACCTCGCGGCCGCCGGGGCGGACCTCAGTTCTGCAAGGCCCAGTCTGCTGTCTGCCAGCGCAGTTGCCCACCATCAGCGACGACACGGCCGAGCCCGGGGAAGGGCATGTGGGTGGCGGCGATGAGCGCGCCTTCGGCCGCCGCTTGCGGGAAAAATCGATCGCGCATCGCCTTGGCCGCTGCCGGGTCCTGTTCGAACAGGAGGAACACATCGGTCGCGGCAGGATGCACGATCCACCGACGGTCCAACCATCACAACCGCAAAAATCCCCCTCCCCTTGATCCCGCCACCTTCTCCCGCCACTCTCCGCCCACCCATCCGGAGACCCCGCACCATGCCCCAAGCGCCCCTCAACCTCGTGACCGATGTCGACGGTGTCTCCGTCGGCCATGCGACCGATCTGGAACTCGGGTCCGGCGTCACCGTCATCCTGTTCGACGAACCGGCGGCAGCCTCCGGCACCGTGCTCGGCGGCGCACCGGGGGGACGGGATGTCAGCCTGCTCGATCCGTCGATGACAGTGCAGCAGGTCGATGCCTTCGTGCTCTCGGGCGGCTCCGCCTTCGGGCTCGATGCGGCCGGAGGCGTGCAGTCGGGCTTGCGGGCCATAGGGCGAGGCTTTCCGGTTGGCCCGGTCAATGTGCCGATCGTGCCGCAGGCGATCCTCATGGATCTGCTCAACGGCGGCAACAAGGATTGGGGTCTGCACTCGCCCTACCGGGACATGGGTTATGCCGCATTTGCCGCCTGCGCCAAGGGATCGTTCGAGCTTGGCACCGTCGGCGCCGGCGCCGGCGCCACCACCGCCAATTTCAAGGGCGGCATCGGCTCGGCCAGTGCCGTGTCGTCCGCGGGGCATACGATTGGCGCACTCGTTGCCGTCAACGCCATGGGCTCGGGGACGATAGGCGACGGTCCGCATTTCTGGGCGGCACCGTTCGAGGAAGGCGATGAATTCGGCGGCCTCGGCCTGCCCACGGCGATCAGCGCTGCCGACCGCGCCATGGCCATCAAGGGCGTGCGGCTGACGGCAACCACCATCGGCGCCGTCGTCACCGATGCAGCGCTGAGCAAAGCCGACCTGCACCGGCTGTCGATCACCGCCCATGACGGCCTTGCCCGCGCCGTCCTGCCGGCCCATCTGCCGCTCGACGGCGACACCATCTTTGCCGCCTCGACCGGCAGGCGGGTCGTGTCCGGCTCTGCCGACCTGATGGAACTCTGCCATCTCGCCACGTTGGTCACGGCCCGCGCGATAGCCCGCGGCGTGCATGCCGCAACAGCCTTGCCTTATCCGGGCGCACAGGCCGCCTGGCGCGACCGCTGGGCTTGAGCGGGCGGTTAGACTTTAGCCCCGGCGCATTTGCGATAAGTCAAAGACAGGCACCAAAACCGGCGGGATAGTGCCGCCATATTGCAACGCAACATTGCGACACGGCCCGGCAGACCGCATGATGATCCGCCAGGAACCGGGACGATTTCAGATGGATGACATAGCCGACATGGAAAAGCCGATCCTCACCAACCGCACCTTCGAGGAACTGAAGGTCGGCGACAGCGCAGCACTCACGCGGCTGATCGGGCCTGACGATATCGAACTCTTCGCCGCCCTGTCCGGCGACCACAATCCGGTTCCGCTTGGCCAGTCGCTGATCCCCGCCGGCATGGTTTCGGCCGTGCTCGACACCCGCCTGCCCGGCCCCGGCACCGTCTATCTTGGCCAGGATCTGCAGTTCCAGAAGTCGCTCGCTCCCGGCGACACGATCACCGCCACCGTCACCCTTGTCCAGAAACAGGCCGACGGCCAGACGGTGATCTTTGACACGCGCTGCGTCAACCAGCATGGCGAAACGGTGCTGGCCGGACAGGCCCGCGTCAGGGCGCCGCAACGACGTGTCGTCTGGTCGGAAAATTCCATTCCCGACGTCTCGCTGCAGCGCCATGATCGCTTCGACGCGATTGTCGCCGAAGCCAAGGCCCTGCCGATGCTGAGGACGGCGCTCGTCCATCCCTGCACGCCCGATGTGATCGAGGCCGCCGTCGAGATCCGTGACGAAGGCCTGATGGAGCCGATCCTGATCGGCCCGGAAGCCAAGATCCGTGCAGCGGCGGCCGAGGCCGGCATCTCGCTCGACGGCTTCGAGATCCTGTCGACCGAACACAGCCACGCGGCGGCAGCGCTGGCCATCGAGCTTGCCATTGCCGGCAAGGTCGGCTCGGTGATGAAAGGCAGCCTGCATTCCGACGAAATCCTCGGCGCAGTCGTTGCCGGCGGCTCGGGCCTGCGCACCGAACGGCGCATCAGCCATGTCTATGTCATGGACGTGCCGGCCTATTCGAAGCTGCTGATCGTTACCGACGCGGCGATCAACATCGCCCCGACGCTAGACCAGAAACGTGACATCTGCCAGAACGCCATCGACCTGATGCATATGCTCGGCGTCGCCAATCCCAAGGTGGCGGTGCTGGCAGCCGTGGAAACGGTCAATGACAAGATGCCGGCGACGCTGGATGCGGCAGCGCTCACCGTCATGGCGGCCCGCGGCCAGATCAGGGGTGCGCTGGTCGATGGACCGCTCGCCTTCGACAATGCCATCAGCATGGAGGCGGCGCGCACCAAGGGCATCGTCTCACAGGTTGCCGGCGATGCCGACATCCTGCTGGTGCCGGATCTCGAAGCCGGCAATATGCTGGCCAAGCAGCTGCTCTATTTCGCCAATGCCGATGCGGCAGCGCTGGTGCTCGGCGCCCGCGTGCCGATCATCCTGACCAGCCGTTCCGACAGCCTGCGGGTGCGCATGACGTCTGCGGCGCTGGCCAAGCTCGTGGCGGCGAGACGCGCTGCCGTGCCAAAACCAGATCTGGGGCTGATCATTGCATGAGTGACAAACTGCTGCTGACATTCAATGCCGGTTCCTCGTCGGTGAAGATCGGCCTGTTTGTCCGCGAGAATGGCCGGGCGCGGCGCATCGGCAAGGGCATGATCGACTTCCGCCACCAGCCGCTGACCTTTCATCTGGTGGAGGGACCGCAGATCTTCAACGTGCCGCTCGTAGCGAAAAGCGATGACTTGCTGCACGATGTGCTGGAAGAAACCTTCGCATGGCTGGCCAGGCACTATGATCTCGATGCCGTGACCGCCGCAGGCCACCGGGTGGTGCATGGTGGCGACCGCTTCGCCGATCCGGTGCTGGTCACCGACGAGAGCACGGCTGCCATCGCGGCGCTGATCCCGCTGGCGCCCCTGCACCAGCCGCAGAACATCAGGCTGATCCAGGCGATCCACGACCTGAGACCCTGCCTGCCGCAGACCGTGTCCTTCGACACCGCCTTTCATCGCAGCCAGAGCGAGACCGTGCAGCGCTTTGCTATCCCGCGCGAATGGTTCGACAAGGGCATCAAGCGCTACGGGTTTCACGGCCTGTCCTATGCCTATATCGCGCGCGCCCTGAAGGCGCTGGAACCGGAACGCGCCGGCGGCAAAGCAGTTGTCGCCCATCTCGGCAGCGGCGCCAGCCTCTGCGCCATGGAGCATGGCATCAGCCGCGACACCTCGATGGGCTTTTCCACCATCGATGGCGTGCCGATGGCAACCCGCAGCGGCGCCATCGATCCCGGCATCTTCTTCCACCTGATCCATGGCCACGGCCTGACTGTCGATCAGGTCGAGACGATGATCTACCAGCAGTCCGGCCTGCTTGGCCTGTCCGGCATCAGTGCCGACAGCCGCGTGCTGCTGGAAAGCGACGCGCACCAGGCCCGCGAGGCGATCGATGTCTTCACCTTGCGCATTGCCGGCGAAGTGGCGCGATTGTCAGCCACGCTCGGCGGGCTCGACACGCTGGTCTTCACCGCCGGCATCGGCGAGAACCAGCCGGCGATCCGCAAGGCGGTCTGCGACCGGCTGGTCTTCATCGGTCTGGCGATCGACACGCGCGCCAATGCGCAGAATGCAGCAGTGATCTCGACGGCCTCCAGCCGGATCACGGTCCGCGTCATCGCAACCGACGAGGAACAGGTGATTGCCGACGATATGCTGGCCGTGCTCGATCGACTGAGTTAGGCCCCAATCGGTCGCGGCTGACAACAAACCGTCATGAAGCGCGCTTAGAGACGGGCCGACAATCGGGTCAAATCAGTCGAGACGGGAGCACGCCACATGCTGCAGGAGATGAATGCAACGGGTGAGGCCGAGCGCCACGCGAACCGCACCGCCATCGTCATCACCAATGCCCGCGTCGTCCTGCCCGGTCATGTCATGCATGGCACGGTCATAGTCGAGAACGGCCTGATCACCGAGATCCACGAAGGTCCGTCGCGGCTCGAAGGCGCCATCGATTTTGCCGGCGACTATCTGCTGCCTGGCCTCGTCGACATCCACACAGACCATTTCGAAAAGCACATCTATCCGCGCGCCCATGTGCGCTGGGATTTCATGCGGGCTGCCCTTGCCCACGACGCGCAGATCATCGGCGGTGGCGTCACAACCGTTTTCGACAGCCTCTGCGTCGGCGCCACCACCGACAATCCGCACCGCGCCGAAATCCTGACGCCGATGATCGAGGCGCTGGAACAGGCAACGGCCGCCGGCATGTTGCGCGCCGAACACCTGGTGCATCTGCGCTGCGAGATCACCGACCCGGCAACGCCGGCACTGACGGCCGCCAATATCGACCGTCCCATCGTCCGGGTCATGTCGGTGATGGAGCACCTGCCCGGTATCCGCCAGAGCCGCGACATCGACGGCTATGTCGCCCGTGCCGCCAAATCCACCGGCGAAAGCCCGGACCTGGTGCGCGAAAAGATCAAGGTCCTGGTGGCCGAGAAGGGCGAGATCGGCGCCGCCATCCGGCCGGAAATCGTGGCGCTTGCCCGCGCACGCGGCCTGCCGCTGATGAGCCATGACGATACCGATATCGAACACATTGACGAGGCGCTGGCCGATGGCGTCAGCATTTCCGAATTCCCCTGCTCGATCGAGGCAGCACAAGCCGCACGCGACAAGGGGCTGGGCATCGTCGCCGGCGCGCCGAACATCCTGCGCGGCGGCTCGCAGTCCGGCAATATCGCCGTGCGCGACCTGCTGACCGCCGATCTCGTCGATATCCTGGCATCCGACTATGTGCCGCGTTCGCTGCTCGATGCGGCCTTCATGATCGCCGCCGATCCGGGCCTCAGCTACGACCTGCCGCGCTCCGTGGCCATGGTCACCCGGGCACCGGCACTGGCCGGCGGGCTGAAGGATCGCGGCGAAATTTCGCTCGGCCTGCGCGCCGACCTGATCCGCACCGACCTGCACGACGGTCATCCGTTCCTGAAGTCCGCCTGGCGGTCGGGGATGCGGGTGGCCTAAGCCACCCGGAACGATCAGCGGCGCCCAGGATCAGTTGCGCGCCCGGATCAGTCGCGGCGAAAACCCTCGCTGGCGGTTAGAAGCTGGCGCGTGTAGTCGGTGGAAAAGTCACGGCTGCGCAACTGCTCGACCGACAGGGTCTCGACCACCTTGCCCGATTTCATCACCACCAGCTTTTCGCACATATGGCTGATCACCGAGAGATCGTGGCTGACCATGACGAAGGTCAGGCCGCGATCCTTGCGCACCTGCTCGAGCAGATTGAGGATCTCCGCCTGGATCGAGGCATCGAGCGCCGAGGTCGGTTCGTCGAGCAGCAGGATCTGCGGTTCGAGGATCAGCGCCCGGGCAATGGCGATGCGCTGGCGCTGGCCGCCCGACAGCTGGTGCGAAAAGCGGAAGCGGAAACCGCTGCCGAGGCCCACCTCGTCGAGCGCGCGCGCGATGCGCACCTCCGCATCCTGTATGCCATGGATCGCCAGCGGCTCGAGCAGCAGCCGATCGACCGTCTGGCGCGGATGCAGCGAGCCGTAGGGATCCTGGAAGACCATCTGGACGGTGCGGTAGAATTCGCGGTCACGCCGGCGGCCGCTATAGCTCTTGCCGCTCACCGTCAGCGTGCCCTCATCGAACGGGTTCAGCCCGGCCACGGCACGCAGAAGCGTCGATTTGCCCGAACCGGATTCGCCGACGATGCCGAAGGACTGGCCGGTCTCGACATCGAGGCTGACGGTATCGAGCGCGCGGAAACCGTCGAAACGCACGATCATGTCACGGATGGACAGGGACAGTTTCATAGCTTCCACTCCGCCTGGCGTTCCAGCACCGGCAGCGGATGCCGATCGGCCGCGATCTGGGGCAGGCAGTTCAACAGGCCCTGGGTATAGGGATGTCTGGCCTCGGACAATTTCGATGCCTCGATCTCTTCGACCACCTTGCCGGCATACATCACCAGAACCCGGTCGCAGAAGGACGAGACGAGCCTGAGGTCGTGGCTGATGAAGATCAGCCCCATGCCGCGCTCGGACACCAGCTTGTCGAGAATGGCCAGCACTTCGAGCTGTACGGTGACGTCGAGCGACGATGTCGGCTCGTCGGCGATCAGCAGTTCCGGACCGCAGACCAGCATCATCGCGATCATCACGCGCTGGCCCATGCCGCCGGAAACCTCGTGCGGATAGAGGTCGAAGACACGCTCCGGGTCGCGGATCTGTACCGCTTCCAGCATTGCAAGCGCTCGGGCGCGCGCCTCGCTCCGCGAGATCCGCTCGTGGGTCCGCAGCGTTTCCATGATCTGCCGGCCGATCGGCATGACCGGATTGAGCGAATATTTCGGATCCTGCAGGATCATCGCCAGGCGCTTGCCACGCAGGCTTCGACGCTGCGAGGCTGACGCCTTGAGCAGATCGGTTTCGCCGAACGCGAGCCTGTCGGCGGTGATCAGGGCGTGCCCCGGCGTCAGCCCCATGATGGCGCGGCCGGTCTGCGACTTGCCCGAGCCGGATTCGCCGACGATCCCAAGACGCTCCTTACCGAGGGTGAAATTTACCCCGCGCACCGCCTCGATGGTGCCGGTGCGGGTTGGAAAACTGACCCTCAGGTTTTCGACTGTC
The DNA here is from genome assembly GCF_918741265.1 of Rhizobium sp. CECT 9324. Lineage (NCBI taxonomy): Bacteria > Pseudomonadati > Pseudomonadota > Alphaproteobacteria > Hyphomicrobiales > Rhizobiaceae > Rhizobium > Rhizobium sp. CECT 9324. The sequence goes on from NZ_CAKKMZ010000001.1 coordinate 3,681,012, forward strand.
AGAAGCGGCGTCATTGGCCGGCCTCCTTCGGATCGAGCGCATCGCGAAGCCCGTCGCCCAAAAGGTTGAAGCCGAGCGAGACGATCAGGATGGCAAAGCCCGGCATGGCGGCAACCCACCATTGGTCGAGGATGAAGCGGCGACCGGATGCGATCATCGCGCCCCATTCGGGCAGCGGCGGCTGGGCACCGAGACCGAGGAAGCCGAGGCCGGCGGCCGTCAGGATGATGCCCGCCATGTCGAGCGTCACGCGCACGATCAGCGACGACATGCAGAGCGGAATGATGTGGAAGAGCACGATGCGCAGCGGCGAGGCTCCCATCAGCTTGACCGCCGAGATATAGTCGGAATTGCGGAAGGTCATGGTTTCGGCGCGCGCGATGCGGGCATAGGGCGGCCAGGACGTGATCGCGATGGCAAGAACCGCATTTTCGATGCCCGGACCAAGGGCTGCAACCAGCGCCAGCGCCAGAACCAGTTTCGGAAAGGCGAGAAAGATGTCGGTGATGCGCATCAGCACCGCATCGACCCAGCCACCGGCATAACCGGCAACCGTCCCGACGATCAACCCGATCGGTGCGGCGATGATCGCGACCAATGCGATGACGAACAGCGTCAGCCGCGAGCCATGGATCAGCCTCGACAGGATATCGCGCCCCTGGTCATCGGTGCCGAGCAGGTATCCTTCGGTTCCCGGCGGCAGCAGGCGCGCATTGCGCAGGTCGCCCTGCACAGGCGAATGCGGCGCCAGAATATCGGCAAAGGCGGCAACAAACAGCAACGCGATCAGGATGGCGAGACCGAACAACGCCAGCCGGTTTTCGGAGAACCGCCGCCAGATCATGTAGAGGCGGCCGCAGCGGGCCTGCCAGCGCGACTGCGGCCGGTCGGAGAGAAGCCATTGGCGAAGGCTCGGTTTTGCCGTGAGATCGGATCCGGTCATCGGCTGCGCGTCCTCGGGTCAAGCATGCGGTACAGAACGTCCGACAGGAGATTGATGGCGATGAATACGGAACCGATGACAATGGTCCCGCCGAGCACCGCATTCATGTCGGCATTCTGCAGCGAATTTGTGATGTAGAGGCCAAGGCCCGGCCAGGAGAAGATCGTCTCCGTCAGCACCGAGCCTTCCAGCAGGCCGGCATAGGAGAGCCCGATCACGGTGAGCAGCGGCACGGCGGCATTGCGCAGCGCATGGAACCAGATGATCCGCGTTTCCGACAGTCCCTTGGCCCGGGCCGCGACGATATATTCCTGCGAAAGCTCGTTCAGCATGAAGGAGCGCGTCATGCGGCTGATATAGGCGAGCGAAAAATACCCGAGCAGCGCGCCGGGAAGGATGATGTGGCGAAACAGGTCCCACAACACGTCCCACTGCCGCTGCATGGCGGCGTCGAGAAGGTAGAAGCCGGTGACCGGCGTGAAGCTGTATTCATAGACGATATCGACGCGCCCCGGATAGGCGACCCAGTTGAGCTTGGCATAGAAGAACAAGAGCGCCAGAAGGCCGAGCCAGAAGATCGGCACGGAATAGCCGATCAGCCCGATCACGCGCACGATCTGGTCGGCGATCGAGCCGCGCTTGACGGCGGCCAGAATGCCGAGCGGCACGCCGAACAAGACGCCGATGATCGTGCCGACCGTCGCAAGCTCCATGGTCGCGGGAAACACCCGGGCGATATCGGTCAGCACCGGATTGGTGGTCAGCACAGACGTGCCGAAATCGCCACTGAGCACCTGGCGAATGTAGATGAAGAACTGTTCGTAGAGCGGCAGGTTCAGGCCGAGTTCCTCGCGCACGCGTTCGACGACATGCGCCGGCGCACGATCGCCGACAATGGCGAGCGCAGGATCGATCGGCACCACGCGGCCGATGAAAAAGGTCACGGCCAGAAGGCCGAGATAGGTCGTCAGCACCGTCAGAATGAATTTCGACAGCGACATGGCAAGCGCCGAGGCGCGCGCGCTATTGCGCCGCGCCTCGGTCCGATTGGAGACATCCGTCAAGGGGATCAGTCCTTGGAGACGGTGTAGACGAAGTTGGTGTCGAAGCTCGGTCCGAGCTTGTAATCCTTCACCTTGTCCGAATAGCCGGCGATTTCCGTCTGCTGGAAGATCATCACGAACGGGCCGGTTGCGAGGACCTGCTTCTGCAGGTCTTCATAGATCGCCGCACGTTTTGCCGTGTCCTTCTCGAGCAGCGCGGCCTGGGTCTTGGCCGAAAGCTCCGTCGGGTCCCAGGCATTGCGCCATGCGAGCGTCTTGTTCTTGCCTTCGTCGGAATTGTCCGGGTTGAAGGTGAAGGTCTCGGCATTCGAGTTCGGGTCGAAATAGTCCGAACCCCACTGGCCGATATAGATGTCGTGCTGGCGGGCGCGGAATTTGGTCAGCGTCTGCTTACCATCACCCGGGATGATTTCCAGCTTGATGCCGGCCTGGGCCAGCGTCTGCTGGACGTTTTCGGCAATGCCGGTAACCGGCTGGGTGTTGCGCACGTCCATGGTCACGGTGAAGCCGTCGGCCAGACCGGCCTTGGCCAGCAGTTCCTTCGCCTTGGCCACGTCGAGCTTGTAGGGCTTGTCCTCAAGCGCGCCGAGCTGGCCGGACGGCAGGAAGGTCTGGTGGATCGAGCCGATGCCCTTGATCAGCGTTTCGCCGAGCGCATCGTAATCGACCAGATACTTGAAGGCCTCAATGACTTCCGGCTTGGCCAGGTTCGGGTTCTTCTGGTTCAGGCTGAAGTAATACAGCGTGCCCTTCGGTGCCGACGTGGTGGCAATGCCTTCCTTCTTCGATACCGCCTCGAAATCGCCCGGCTCGAGATTGCGTGCAACGTCGATATCGCCGTTTTCAAGCGCCAGACGCTGGCCGGCACTTTCCTTCATGTAGCGATAGATGACGCGGGCAAGCTTTGCCTTTTCGCCATAGAAGTTGTCGTTGCGCTCGAGCACGACCACTTCGTTGGCGCGCCATTCGCGGATCTTGAACGGACCCGAGCCGGCATAGCCGGTCTTGAGGAATTCGTTACCGAAATCGGTGTCATACTTGTATTCGGCCGTCGGCGTCATCGCCTTGGCCTTCTCGGTGACCAGCACCTTGTCGACGACTGAGGCAACCGTGGAGGTCAGCACGTTGAGCACGAAGCTCGGTGCATAGGCCTTGTCGACGGTCAGAACGAAGGTCGTGTCGTCGGTGGCCTTTGCCTTTTCGGTGACATTGTCACCGGTAAGGCCGAACTGGGTGAGCAGGAAGGCCGGCGACTTGTCGAGCTTGACCGCACGTTCGAACGAATAGGCGACGTCTGCCGCCGTGATCGGATTGCCGGAGGCAAACTTCAGGCCGGACTTGAGCTTGAATGTATAGGTCAGGCCGTCGTCGGAGGTGGTCCAGCTTTCTGCGAGGTCGCCGATGACCTTCGACGTGTCGGCCGGATCGAGCGCGACCAGCTTGCTATAGGTGTTGGCAGTCACTTCCGCCGTCGAGATTTCGAAGGCTTCGCCCGGATCGAGCGTGATGATGTCGTCGATCGCCCAGGCCAGAACCAGCGTATCGGCCGGCGTCGCGGCATAGGCCTGCGGCGCGCCCGCCAGGATCAGCGCGAGCGCCGCGCTGGTCGTCATCAACTTCAAGCGTTTATTGAATGAATTCATCATCCGATTATTCCCCTTCTTGGTTGTTGGTGGATAACGATCGTATGGCGCGGCACTATTCGTGCCAGGCCGATGCGAGTACTCTCAGCCAGTTTTCCCGGCAGATCTTGTCCAGGTCTTCGCCACCGTAGCCAGCAGCCTTCAGCGCTTCAACCAGCTTTTGATTGCCGGCCGCATCAGAAATTTCCGCTGGGATGGTCGCACCGTCGAAATCGGAGCCGATGGCCACGCAATCGATGCCCATGCGCTCGACCAGATAGTCGATATGCTGGACCATGGCAGCTACCGGCGTATCGGCGCTGTCGCGCGCATCCGGCCGCAGCATGGTGACGGCATAGTTCAGGCCGACCAGACCCCGGCTCTCCTTGATCGCATCCAGCTGCTTGTCCGTCAGGTTGCGCGCGACCGGCGTCAGCGCATGGACATTGGAATGGCTGGCAATCAGCGGCTGGTCGGTGATCCCAGCCACGTCCCAGAAGCCCTTTTCGGTAATGTGCGCCAGATCGATCAGAATGCCCAGTTCATTGCAACGCTTGACCAGCGCCACGCCGGCATCCGTCAGACCGGGGCCTGTATCGGGCGACATCGGATAGGCGAACGGCACGCCATGGCCGAAGATATTGTTGCGACTCCAGACCGGACCCAGCGAACGCAGGCCCGAGGCATGGAAGGTTTCCAGCACATCGAGATCCCGGTCGATCGCCTCGCAGCCCTCCATATGCAGAACGGCGGCGAACACCCCTTGCGCCATGGCCTGGCGGATGTCGGCCGTCGAACGGCAAAGCCTCCAGGCCCCGGCACGATCGAGACGCTGCGCCACAGATGCCATTTCGAGCGCGATATCGAGCGACCGCTGCCGGTCCAATGGCGGATCGAGCGGCGTGACATAGTGGCCCGCAGCGTCCGGCTCCTGCAACGAGAAATCATGCGGCGACGGAATGTAGATGGCGCAGAGCCCGCCAGCCAGCCCGCCAGCCTTTGCGCGCGGCCCGTCGATATGGCCAGCCGTCGTGCCCTGGGTGAATTCAACGACCGGATCTGTCCCGTCCTTGCGGCTGCGCCACAGGCGAAGCAACACGTCGTTATGGCCGTCGAAGATCAAGTCCATGAAAATGAATTCCGCTTTTCAGTCAAACAGGAGGAGAAGCACGGTCCCCGTGATCGGGGGCTGGCAGAGTTAAGTGACGGTAGAACCGTGCTTTCAGATGGTAGGACCAAATCCCATCGATATTCAAGGGTGAAAAAATTTTACCCCAAATGAAACTATTCGAGCTTTGGAAGGTGGCCAAGCCATTCGGTCGCCTGCTCGTAGAGTGCCGCCAGCGACAGCACTTCGCTGTCGCAACGTGGGCGGCCGATCAGCTGGAATCCGGTCGGCAAGCCATGCGCATTGAAGCCGGCCGGCAATGCCGCCACCGGCAGACCGGCCATGCTTGGTCCGATCACGACTTCCATCCAGCGATGATAGGTATCCATGTGTCGGCCCGCAATTAGCCGCGGCCAGGGAATATCCGCGTCGAAGGGAAAGACCTGTGCGGCGGGTGCGATCAGGTAGTCGTAGCGATCGAAAAGCGTGAGCATCGCCTGGTACCAGAGTGTGCGCAGCACCGAGGCATCATAGACCTCGCTGGCCGATACCTTGAGCCCCATTCGGACTTCATGGAGGATCTCCGGCTTGAGAGAGCCGCGCTTGCCGGGGTCCTCGTAAAACTCGCGCATGCTGCCGGCGGTGAAGAAGCTGCGCAACGTCGTCCAGGCCCACCACAGCCGTTCCATGTCGAACGCGGGCATGGCCTTTTCGACCACGAAGCCAAGCCCCTCGAACACCTTCAAGGCCTTCTCCGACAGCGACAGCACGCCCGGCTCGAACGGCAGATAGCCATCGTAGTCGCCAAGCCAGCCGATCCGGCCGCCCGCTTTGGCGATGGCTGGATCGAGCGCGATCGGTGCGCTGTCATAGGACGACGGATCGCGCCGGTCATAGCCGGACTGGGTATTCAGCAGCGCCACCACGTCGGCCACAGAGCGTCCCATCGGACCGGTTACCGCCAGCTGGTTGAGATAGGCGTCGCGGCCCGGCAGCGACGGCACCCGGCCAAAGCTGGGGCGAAAGCCGATGACATTGTTGAAGGCGGCCGGATTGCGCAACGAGCCCATCATGTCGCTGCCGTCGGCAACCGGCACAAGCCGCGCGGCCAGCGCCGCCCCCGCCCCGCCGCTCGATCCGCCGGCCGAGCGGCTGAGGTCGTAGGAATTACGGGTCGTGCCGAAAACCGGATTGTAGCTATGCGACCCAAAGCCCCATTCCGGCGTATTGGTCTTGCCGATGATGATCGCGCCGGCAGCCCGGATCCGCTCCACCTGGATCTCGTCGAAATCGGGAACGAAGTCGCGAAACAGCGGCGAACCATAGGTACACACGATGCCGGCCACTTCGGACAGGTCCTTGATGGCAATCGGCAAGCCGTGCATCCAGCCACGACTGCGACCGGCCGCCCGCTCGCGGTCGGCAGCCTGCGCCTCGGTCAGCAATTCGTCGTCCGGCCGCAGGCTGACGATCGCGTTGATCTTCGGGTTCAGCGCGTGGATGCGCTTGAGATAGGCCGCCATCACCGCCTCGGCCGTGAGTTCACCGGACTGGATGGCGGCGGAAAGCGCGGTTGCGCCAAGGGCGGTCGGATCGGTCAAGGCAGGCTCCCGAATGGCGGCATGGCGGACGCCGAATGATGGCCGAAGCGTCGCTGCCGTGTGTTGGCCCCAACGATGGAGGGTCGCTGCAAACGCGTCAAGCCGATGCTGCACGCGTAAAACGCAGGCCTGTCATGCGCTTCGCGAAAATCTTCTCGGGCTTGCGAAATAAAAATGGTCAAACGACCAATTTAGAGGCAACATGCCATTAATCAGGCTGATCCGGACACGCCGAACGGATCAGACAAAAGCAACGGGAACATCGGCGAGACAGGGTAAAATGCGGATTTTCGGCGCTCTGCCTTGCGTCGCCGCACTGAGTGGAGGATTTCGCAGACCGCAATTGGGATGGCACGCGAATTGCGTGACGACAGTTGCAAGAAGCAGTTGGCGATCCGCCCTGGCAGGTCGCGGCTGCGTGAAAACTCTCCACGCCTAAACCCAACATAAACGGGGGCACTGCTTGAGTTCCATATCCCAGAAGGCAGCCATTGAGATCCGCGGCGTCAGCCGTGTTTATGGATCGGGCGGAGGCAAGGTGACCGCACTGGACGGCATCAACCTGACAATCCGCGAGAACGAATTTTTCACCCTGCTCGGACCGTCCGGCTGCGGCAAGACCACGCTCCTGCGGCTGATAGCCGGGTTCGATTTCCCGACCACCGGCGAGATCCTGCTCTATGGCGAGGACATCGCACCGCTTCCGCCGTTCAAGCGGCCGGTCAACACGGTGTTCCAGAGCTACGCGCTCTTTCCCCATATGACGGTTGCCGAAAACATCGGCTTCGGCTTGAAGATGCTCGGCAAGCCGGCAGCCGAGGTCAAGGCGCGCGTCGACGAGATGCTCGAACTGGTCCACATGGTGCCGATGCGCGATCGTCAGGTCAGCCAGATCTCCGGTGGCCAGCAGCAGCGCGTGGCGCTGGCCCGCGCACTTGCCCCGAAGCCGAAGGTTCTGCTGCTCGACGAGCCGCTGTCGGCCCTCGACTACAAGCTGCGCAAGGAAATGCAGATCGAGCTGAAACGCGTCCAGGCCGAAACCGGGATCACCTTCATCTTCGTCACCCATGACCAGGAAGAAGCGCTGACCATGTCGGACCGCATCGCGGTCATGTCGACCGGCAGCTTGCGCCAGGTCGGTTCGCCCTGGGACATCTACGACCGCCCGGCCGAACGTTTTGTCGCCGACTTCATCGGCGAGACGAACTTCCTCGAGGCCGATGTGCTGTCGGTCGAAGGTGACCGCGCCAGGGTCCGGCTCGCGTCTGGAACCGAAATTCCGGCAACCTTCCCGGACCAGACCACGCCGTCCGGCAGGGTCACCGTGGTCATCCGCCCGGAACATGCCCGCATCGCCGGCCCCGATTCAGCCTCGGTCCTGTCGGGCACGGTCGAGACGGTCGTATATCTGGGAACGGATACGCATATCCACATCCGGCTCGGCGACGGCGCCTTGTTCATGATCCGCCAGCAGAATGCCCGCAGCGGTCATTGCGGCATCACCGAAGGCGATACGGTCGGCATCGAGCTCAGCGACGATGTCGCGCAGATCCTGAGGGATTGACCATGAGCGCGATGAAGACGGCCCCCGAAAATGCCCGATCGCGCGACGTCAAGAACCGCTGGCTGCTCAGCCTGCCTGCGCTTCTCATCATCTTCATCGCCGCCGCCGGACCGCTCCTCGTCATGCTGATCTATTCGTTCATGGCGAAGGGCGACTATGGTGACGTGAAGTTCGGCGAATTCTCGTCGGAGGGCTGGTTCTCGGTCTTCTTCCAGCGCGACATGTTCGATGACACCCTCGGCCTCGCCAGCGCGCATATTTCGATCATCTGGCGTTCGCTGCAGCTGTCGTTTTTCACCACGCTGCTGACAGTGTTTCTCGGCTTTCCGACCGCCTATTTTATCGCGACACGGCCGCCCAGTTCACGCGAGATCTGGGTCTTCCTGGTGACCATCCCCTTCTGGACCAACCTCCTGATCCGCACCTTTGCCATGCAGCAGGTGATCCGCAACGAGGGACTGTTGAACAACGCGCTGATCTGGCTCGGTGTGATCAGCAGCCCGCTGCAGATCATGTATACCGACACGGCCAACCTGCTGGGCATGACCTATGTCTACCTGCCGCTGATGGTCCTGCCGCTCTATGCCTCGATCGAGAAGCTCGACTTCAGGCTGGTCGAGGCGGGATATGACCTCTATGCCAACCGCTTCCAGGTGTTGCGGCGCATCGTCATCCCCCTGGTCATGCCCGGCATCATCGCCGGCTCGATCCTCGTTTTTATTCCCTCGCTCGGCGCCTATGTCATTCCGCGCGTGCTCGGCGGCGGCAAGAACATGATGCTCGGCAACCTGATCGAGATGCAGTTCGGCGCGGGTCGCAACTGGCCGCTCGGGGCCGCCATGTCGATCACGCTGATGGCGCTGGTCATGGTCGCCTTGATCTTCTACGTGCGCAACGCCTCACGCTCGGGAGCAGGCCATGTTTAAGCCACGCTTCGACATACGCGCCCAACCTGGCTTCGGCTTCATTGCCCTCTTCACCTTCTTCGCGCTCTACCTGCCGATCGGCGCGCTTGTGGCCTATTCCTTCAATGGTGCGGAATCGCTGTCTCATTGGGACGGGTTCTCGCTGCGTTGGTTCGAGGCCGCCTGGCAGAACTCTGCCGTGCAGGATGCGGCCATCCGCTCGCTGATCATCGCGGTCTGGGCTGCGACGCTTGCGACGATCGCGGCAACCATGGCCGCACTCGCAACCACCCGGACCGAGCCTTATCGCGGCCTGACCTTCAAATATGCGCTGATCAATCAGCCGATCATGGTGCCGGAAATCGTCACGGCCGTGGCGCTGTTGATCGTCTTCTCGCGGATCAAGGTCTGGACCGGTTATTCCGGCCTCGGCTACCTGATCGCCGCCCATACCGCGTTTTGCATACCCTTCGCCTATCTGCCGATCAGGGCCCGGCTGGAGAGCATGGACCTGACGCTGGAACGGGCAGCAGCTGACCTTTACGCCACCCCCTGGATGGCGTTCCGCCATGTGACTTTCCCGCTGCTGCGCCCTGCCCTGATCGCCGGCTTCATGCTGGCCTTCGTCATTTCGCTCGATGACGTCGTCATCACCGAATTCGTCAAATCCGGCGGGCAGGACACGCTGCCCACCTACATGCTGGGTCAGTTGAGGCGTGAAACCACGCCCGAAATCAACGCGATCGCCACGGTCTTCCTGGCGCTGTCGACAGCGCTGGTCATCATCGTCTTCATCGTCAACAGGCGCAAACAACAATAATTCGACGTCATAACAACAGAGAGGAACGAACTATGAAAATGAAATGGATGACGACAACCGCAACAGCGCTGATCGCAACGCTCGCCTTTGCAGGGGCGGCCTCTGCCGCCGGTGAGCTCAACATCTACAACTGGGGCGACTATACGAGCCCTGAACTGATCAAGAAGTTCGAACAGCAATTCGACGTCAAGGTAACTGTCACCGACTACGATTCCAACGACACGGCGCTCGCTAAGATCCGCACCGGCGGCCATGGCTTCGACGTCGTCGTGCCCTCGTCCAACTACCTGCAGATCTTCATCAAGGAAGGCCTGCTGGCGGAAGCACGCCCGGACCAGATGGAGAACTTCAAAAATGTCGACGAGCGCTGGGTCAACGTCGATTGGGATCCGGGCCGCCACTATTCGGTTCCGTGGCAGATCGGCTTCTCGGGCATCGGCATCAACACCAAGGTCTATGGTGGCGACATCAACACCTCCGCGATCTGGCTCGATCCTCCGCAGGAACTGGTCGGCAAGATCAACGTCGAGCCGGAGATGAATGACGTCCTTTTTGCCACGATCAAGTATTTTGGCGGCGAGTGGTGCACCGAAGACAAGGAGCTTCTGAAGAAGGTCCGCGACAAGTTGGTGGAAGCCAAGCCGAAGTGGCTGGCGATGGACTACAGCGTCACCGAAAAGCTGCCGGCCGGCGACTATTCCGCCGTCTACTACTGGAATGGCGCCATCCTGCGATCGCGCCTGAAAAACCCGGACATCAAGTTCGGCTATCCGAAGGAAGGATTCCCGATCTTCATGGATTCCGTCGCTCTGCTGAAGGACGCGAAAAATCCCGAAAACGCCAAACTTTTCATGAACTTCATCATGGAGCCGGAGAACGCCGCACTGATCTCGGCCTTTGCGAAATACGCCAACGGCATCAAGGGTTCGGCGGATTTCATGCCGGCCGACATGAAGGATGCGCCAGAACTCATCGTGCCGGCCGAATTTGAAAAGGCAGGCGAGTTTCTGAGCAGCTGCTCGCCGGAAGTTGCAAACCTCTATACCCGCATCTGGACCGAAGTGCAGAAATAACCAGGTCCGAAAGTCCCTATCCTCATGACCCACGGGGGAGCGTCATGCTCCCCCGGACGGGAGGAGCATTTCCATGACCACCGAATTTGCCAAGGCGCACGGCTTTGAGCGCAATGAAGTCATGCTCGCAACCTGGCGAAACGGCCCTTTCAGCCGCTGGAGCTTTTCCAATGTCGGCGAAGTGGTGCCAAGTGCCGGGATAGCGGCTGCCGCCGAACGTCCAGAAGTAGCCCTGGCATTTTCGCCCTTGCTCGACCAACCCATGCAGACCGGCCTCGCCGGCCGTGAGACGGCCCGCGCCTTTCTCGACTATGCCCATACTGACGCCTTCGTGCTGATGCGCCGCGGCCAGATCGTCGCCGAGCATTACGCACCGCATGCCGACGTCAACCAGCCGCATATCGTCTTTTCGGTCAGCAAATCGCTCACCGCGCTTTTGATCGCCAACCTTGAGGCCGACGGCCTGATCGACCCGGACAAACCGGTGACCAGCCTTCTGCCGGAAGCGGCAGGCTCCGCCTATGGCGACTGCACCATTCGCGACGTGCTCGACATGCGCGTCAGCCTGCAATTTCACGAGGCCTATCTCAACACCGATGGCGCCTATGCCCGCTATCGCCGCGCGACGCTGTGGAACCCGGCCGATCCGGCAACCCCGACCGAGACGCTACTCGCTTTCCTGCTCACCCTGAAGAAGGCCGACCATGCCCATGGCGGCGCGCATTTCTATGCCTCGCCGAATTCCGACCTGCTCGGCATCCTGGTAGAGCGCGCCACCGGCAAGCGTTATGCCGAAGTCTTTTCCGAACGCTTGTGGCAACCGCTTGGCGCCAAGAACCATGCCGCGGTGACCGTGGATGCCGAAGGATCCGCCCGTGCCGCAGGCGGCGTCTCGGTGACCGCGCGCGATCTTGCCCGTATTGGCGACATGGTGCGCAACAACGGCCTGGTCGACGGCCGCCAGGTGGTCCCGCAAGCCTGGATCGCCGACATGCTCGAAGCTGGCGACCATCAGTCCTGGGTGGACGGCAAGCCCAACCTTTTGCCCAATGGCCGCTATCGCAGCCAATGGTATCAGAGCGGCGAAGCCGACGGCGCCTTTTGCGCCATCGGCATCCATGGCCAGTGGCTTTATGTCGATCCGTCCACCGAGACCGTGATCGTCAAGCTCTCGTCGCAGCCCAACCCGCTGGATGACGAGTTGAAGCAGGACAATTTCGCCTTCTTCCGTGCGCTCTGCGCCGAAGCGGCCTGAACAACACGTCGATAAAAACCGGAATGACCACCATGTCCCAGACCGCCGACCTGATCATCAACAATGCCCGCGTGCTGACAATGGACCCCAGCAATCCGCGCGCCGAAGCCATCGCGATTGCGGGAAACCGCATCCTCGCCATCGGGTCGGAGAGCGAGATCCAGGCATGCGCCAATGCCTCCACGCGTGTGATCGACGCAGAGGGTGCGACCGTCCTGCCGGGCTTCAACGAAGCGCATATGCACATCTTCCCCGGCTCGGTCTCGCTGCGACAGCTCAACCTGCACGGTATTCAGGGTTTCGACGCGCTGAAGACCGCGATCCTCGACTACGCAGCTGCCAATCCCGATGAGCCTCTTCTGATGGGCTTTTCCGCCGACTATTCGATCATTGCCCTCGGCCAACCCGTCACCCGCCAGCATCTCGACGCCATCCTGCCCGAGCGCCCGTTCATGATGTTCGCCCCCGACCACCATACGGCCTGGGCCAATACCATGGCGCTGGAACAGGCCGGGCTTCTGCACGGCAAAGATGTCGGCATCGGCAATGAGGTCGTCATGGGCGCTGATGGAATGGCCAGCGGCGAACTGCGCGAAGGCAATGCCTTCGGCCCGGTCGCGGCCTTGGCCTCGACAGGCGGCCGCGAAGAACTCGGCATGGTCACCGGCATGGACCCGGACAGTGTGACGCCGGAGCAATATGCCCTCGACCGGGCGATCCTGAAGAACGGCCTCGACTATTGCGCCTCCTGGGGCGTGACCTCGATCCAGAACTTCGACGGCAACCACTACCAGCTGCGCCTGATGCGCGATCTGGAACAGTCCGGCGAACTGCCCTGCCGCATTCGTATTCCCTTCCACATGAAGAACTTCATGGACCTTGTCGAACTCGACAAGGCCGCCGAATGGAAGACGGAATTTGCCACCGACATGGTCCGCGGCGACTTCGTCAAGGTGTTCATGGACGGCGTGCTCGACAGCCAGACCGCCTTCATGCTCGACGGCTACGGCGATCGTCCTGATTATGATTACGAGCCGCTGTTCACGGCGGACGCCTTCGACGCCATTGCCACCAAGGCCGACGCGCTCGGCCTGCAGGTTGCCGTGCACGCCATCGGCAGCGCCGCCATCCGCCAGACGCTCGATGGCTATGAAGCCGCGTTGAAGGCAAACGGCCGGCGGGACAATCGCCACCGTATCGAGCATATCGAGGTCATCCACCCGGACGACATTGCGCGCTTCGCCGAACTCGGCATCGTCGCCTCGATGCAGCCCGTACATTATCCCGGCGGCACCTGCTTCCCGGCCGAACCGACGACGGACAAGATCGGCGAAGACCGCTGGCAATATGCCTATGCCTGGCGCACGATGAAGGAGGCAGGCGCCACGGTCGTCTTTGCCTCCGACTGGCCGGTTTCGCCGGTCTCGCCCTTCCAGTGCATCCAGGATGCCCTGACCCGCAAACCCTGGAAGGATGGCCTGCCCGACCAGCGGTTCTCGCTGGAAGAAGCGCTCGAGGCCTATACCGCGATTGGCGCCTGGGTCGAATTCATGGAAGACCGAAAGGGCAAACTGAAGCCCGGCTTTCTTGCCGACATCGTGGTGCTCTCGACCGACATGGAAAGGGTCGCACCGGAGGAGATCATGGCCAAGGTCCGCGCCGCGATCACCATCTGCGACGGCCGGATCACCTATCAGTCCTGATCGATCGGTAAGAGCAAAAGGGACCACATCATGAGCACTACTGCCGATATCATCATCCACAATGCACGCATCCTGACCATGGATGACGATAGGCCCACGGCGCAGGCGATCGCGCTCGCCGGCAACCGCATTCTCGCAGTCGGCACCGACGCCGAGATCATGGCCTATTCCGTGCCCGCGACCCGGATGATCGATGCCGGCAGCGCTTCGGTCCTTCCGGGTTTTAACGAAGCCCATATGCATATCTTCGGCGGCTCTGTCGGCCTCGGCCAATTGTCGCTGATGGGGATCAAGGGCTTCGATGCCCTGAAGGCCGCCATACGCGCCTACGCCACCGAAAACCCTACCAAGCCCCTGCTGGAAGGGCTCTACGCCGACTATACGATCCTGTCGGAAGAAGAGCGCGTCAGCCGCCACCATCTCGATGCGATCATCGCCGATCGCCCCTTCGTGATGATGGCACCCGACCGCCACACCGCCTGGGCCAATACGATCGCACTGGAAAAGGCTGGCATCCTGCACGGCCGCGACGTCGGCATCGGCAACGAGATCGTCATGGGCGATGATGGACTGGCGGCGGGCGAATTGCGCGAGACCAATGCGTTCAGCCCGGTCATGGCGCTGAGCGAAACCGGCGGCCGCGAAATGCTCGGCAGTGCTACCGGTGGCGACCCGGACCATGTGACGCCGGAACAAAGAGCTGCCGACATTGCGGTTCTCAAGAAGGGCCTCGCCTATTGCGCCGCCCAGGGCATCACCTCGATCCAGAACATGGATGGCAGTCTCTACCAGCTGGAAATGCTCCAGGAGATCGAGGACACCGAAGGGCTGCCTGTGCGTGTCCGCATGCCCTACCACATGAAGAATTTCATGCCGCTTTCCGATCTTCAGGACAAGGCCGCCGTCTGGCGCGGGCGCTTCAAATCCGACAAGCTGCGCTGCAACTTCGTCAAGATGTTCATGGATGGCGTGACCGAAGGCGAAACCGCCGTCTTCGTCGACGATTACAGCCACAAGCTCGGCTGGAAAGGCGAACCGCTGTTTACGGCCGAACATTTCAACAGCATCGCCATTGAAGCGGACCGTCTCGGGCTGCCGGTGACGGTGCATGCCATCGGCGACGGCGCGGTGCGCATGGTGCTTGACGGCTATGAGGCCGCGATCCGGGCCAATGGAAAACGCGACAGCCGCAACCGCATCGAACATATCGAGGTCGTGCATCCCGACGACATTCCGCGTTTTGCCGAACTCGGCACCATCGCCTCGATGCAGCCGACGCATCCGCCGGGCTCGGCCGGCCTGCCGCTCGAACCCTATCTGACCTATATCGGCGAACAGCGCTGGCGCTATGCCTTTGCCTGGAAGACCCTTGTCGATGCCGGGGCCACGATCGTCTTCGCCACCGACTGGCCGGTCTCGCCGCTGCCACCGCTGAGCTGCATCACCGATGCCATGACCCGCACGCCGTGGCGGCAAGACATGCCGGATCATCGCCTGACGCTCGACCAGACACTGGTCGCCTATACCCGCACCAGCGCCTGGGTCGAGTTCATGGAAGACCGCAAGGGCATGTTGAAACCCGGCTACTATGCCGACGTCGTGGTGCTTTCGGGCGACATCGAAACCTGCCCGCATGCCGGGATTGTCGATCTGTCGCCGCTTGTGACCATCTGCGACGGGCGTATCACCTACCAGGTCAGCTAAGGACGACGATGGACGACAAACAGGCATCAGCAGTGGTGACCGAGGCGGCCGGCGAAAGCCAGCGCGGCCGGCCGGCTGGTGCCACGCGCAAGGGTCTAGAGACACGCGCCCGGATCATCAAGGGCGCGCTCGACGCGCTGGAAGACGGCGGCATGGGCGCGCTCACCACCCGCCGCATCGCGGAAAGCGCCGGCGTCAAGCTCGCCACCCTGCACTATTACTTCGACAGTAAGGAAAGCCTGTTGCTGGCCGTGCTCGAAGACCTGATTGCCGACATGGACAAGGCCTATCAGCGTGATGAACCCTTACCGGACGATCCGGAAGACCGGGTCGAGGCGTTGATCCGCGCCAGCTGGCACTATATCCAGCACACCCGCGCCAAGCAGATCGCCCAGACCGAGCTGACCCTGTATGCGCTCCGGACCAAAGGCTCGGAATGGCTCGCGGCACGCCAGTATAATGCCTATATCGACTTCTATGGCCATCTGGTCTTTGCCGACAACGACCAGATCACCAGTGAGCGCAAGCGCATCGGTCGCGCCGTCGCCCGCCAGATCCTGATCGGCATCGACGGCATCATCCTGCAAAGCTACGCATTGCAGGATCAGTCTGCCTCCAATGACGATGTCGAAGCGCTGATCATCGCCATGCGCGGCTATCTGCGCCGGATGATGGCCGACAGCAGCGAACGGGAAGACCGCTAGGACAGCGCCCACAGGCGTTTGGCATTGTCCGAAAACAGCGCCTGCCTGTCTTCCAGACTGACGCCGGAGAGCAGCGCCTGCGTGGTCGCAACCCAGGTCGACAGGCCACCTCCGAGCGTACAGACCGGCCAATCCGAGCCCCAGACCGCGCGATTGAAACCGAAGGCATCGATCACATGGTCGAAATAGGGCTTCATGTCATCGAGCGTCCAGTTCTCGAGATCGCCATAGGCCGGAATGCCGGAAATCTTGACGCGGACATTGGAACGCGCGGCGATCTGGGTGATGCCCTGCTTCCATGTGTCGTAACCCTGGCCCTTGATGTCAGGAACGCCGCAATGGTCAAGGACAAAGGTCACGTCCGGGGCCAGATCGACCAGTGCCTTGGCCTTGTCGATCTGGTGCGGCAGCATGCACAGATCGAAGGTCAGATCGGTGCCGGACAGGCGCTTGATGTTTTCGCGAAACAGCGCACCCTCGGAGACATCGTCAGGCACGACATGCAGCACCCGGCGAAAGCCCTTGACGAAGGGATTGGCGCGCTGCTGTTCCAGGTAGTCGGGGAAATCTTCATCCTCCGGCCGGCAGGCGGCGATCACGCCACGGATCATGTTGCCGGGCTTGTGCGAGATCGACTGCACCATCTCCGTCTCGGCCGCCATATCGACGGCATCGACATCGACCTCCATATGGAGCATCGCGCTGATACCAAGCCGCCGCGCCTCGCGCGCATAACGCTCATAGGTAAAGTCCGCGTCGAGCGCCGGCACGTCCTTCAGCCAGGGATAACGCAGCCAGTCGCGATAGATCAGGTGCAGATGTGTGTCGATGATCATAGGTGCCTCCTCCAAAGCGCCGACTGCCATTTCGTAAACTGCCCATTAGTAAACGGAGAATTCTGCGGTAAACTACTCTTCTCCCGATATGCCGGCCCCGGCAAGATCGGAAAGCCGCTTGGCGGTGTTGAGCAACAGCTGGATCGTGTTGGTGATATCCGGCGCGCCTGGCGTATTGATCAAGGTGATATAAGGCACCGTCAAGGCTGCAATGGCGGTTCCGTCGGCAATCACGATCGGCGCCGTCAGGTTGATGACACCCGCGGTCTGCGCGCTCGGCATCATCTCGTAACCGCGCGTCACCACCTGGTTCAGCCGCGCTTCGAATGCCGGCGTCATGCGATCGCCATCGCCGCCACTGCCGACATGTTCGCAGACCATCATCGCCCGCGCTTCCCGGCTGCGAAATGCGAGTAGCACATGCCCGGACCCGGTATCGAACAAGCCCATACGTGAGCCGATCCGGATCGAAATCCCCCAATATCCCGGCGCTTCCTGCTGGGCAATCACCACAGGATGGCCGCGGTCATAGACGACGAGGTGATTGGCCTGATGGGACGTCTCGCCCAATTCCCGCATCAGCGGCATGGCAAACGAAGCGAGCCGGCGTGTCGGCACATGCATCTGTGCGAGGCCGAAAAGCTTCAGCGTCAGTGCAAACCGATCACCATCGAGGCGCGCCACATAGCCGCGGCGCACGAGGCGATCGAGCATGCGATAGAATTCGTTCGGGCTGCGATCCAGCCGCTTGGCGATCTCGGCCTGCGTCAGGCCGCCATCGACACCGGCCAGCAGTTCAAGAATATCGAGCCCCTTGTCGAGAGCCGGCGCCCGGTATCGGTCATGTTCTTGCTCGGCCTCGGTCAACCCTACCCCTTTTCCAGCACTCTGTTTTGCCATGGCGATTTATGAATAAGTGCTTTGCCTGTGAATTAGGCTCGCATTGGCGATCGTTTTATGCAACCCATATGAACGCAATTTGGGAGAGAGCCCCGCTTTTCCGCAACGCCAATCAAGTGTTGCGCAAGTGCGGGAACGGGAGTGGTCGAAGACGGGAAACCCGGAGGGGGAACGCGGCAGCAGGCGTTTTACAGCCGCAACCGGTCGTTCGACAGCAAGCACGAGGATGCATTGAAGATGAGACTACCCCTGCAGGATAAACGCGTTCTGGTCACGGCCGCCGGCCAGGGCATCGGCCGCGCCAGCGCACTCGCATTCGCAAAAGCCGGCGCCAGCGTCGTCGCCACGGATATCAATGCCGAAGCCCTAAAGAGCCTCGATGGCGAGACGGGGATCGAAACCAGGGTTCTGGATGTGCTGAAGGACGACGCGGTGAACGCCGTCATCGCAGCGACCGGACCGTTCGACGTGCTGTTCAACTGCGCCGGTTTCGTGCATTCCGGCTCGGTTCTCGACATGGCCGACAAGGACCTCGACTTCGCCTTCGACCTCAACGTCCGCGCCATGATCCGCACCATCCGGGCCGTGTTGCCCTCGATGCTGGAGCGCGGCGACGGTTCGATCATCAACATGGCCTCGGTCGCAAGTTCGATCAAAGGCGTGCCGAACCGTTGCGCCTACACCGTCACCAAGGCCGCCGTCATCGGCCTGACCAAATCCGTCGCTGCCGACTATGTCACGCAGGGCATCCGCTGCAACGCCATCTGCCCCGGCACCGTCGAAAGCCCGTCGCTTCAGGACCGCATGAAGGCACAGGGCAACTACGACGAAGCGCGCGCCGCCTTCATCGCCCGCCAGCCGATGGGCCGCCTGGGCACACCGGAAGAAATCGCCGACCTCGCCGTCTATCTCGCCGGCGCCACCTATACCTCGGGCCAAGCCTACGCGATCGATGGCGGCTGGGGCATCTGACAGGCCCCCGGATGATATCGACCGATATGCAGCCGCAACCATACAATTAAGCAGAGAGCGCCTTACGCACTCTGCTCAGCAGAAAAGGAACCAGACCAATGAAACTCATGCGCGTTGGCCCACTCGGCCAGGAAAAGCCGGCCCTTCAGGACAAGGATGGCAAGATCCGTGATCTGACCGGTCATGTGACGGACATTGGCGGCAGCGCCATCTCGCCGGAAGGTCTGGCCAGGATCGCCGCCCTTGATCCGGCAAGCCTGCCGGAAATCAGCGGCGAGCGCATCGGTGCCTGCGTCGCCGGCACCGGCAAGTTCATCTGCATCGGCCTCAACTATTCCGACCACGCCGCCGAAACCGGCGCGCAGGTTCCGCCAGAACCGGTCATCTTCATGAAGGCGACCTCGGCCATCTGCGGTCCGAATGACGACGTACTCGTCCCGCGCGGCTCTGAGAAGACCGACTGGGAGGTCGAACTCGGCGTCGTCATCGGCAAGACGGCGAAATATGTCTCGGAAGCCGACGCCATGGACTATGTCGCCGGTTACTGCGTCTCGCACGACGTGTCCGAACGCGCCTTCCAGACCGAGCGTGCCGGCCAGTGGACCAAGGGCAAGTCCTGCGACACCTTCGGCCCGATCGGACCATGGCTGGTGACCAAGGACGAGATCGCCGATCCGCAGAACCTTGGCATGTGGCTGAAGGTCAATGGCCTGACCATGCAGAACGGCTCGTCGAAGACCATGGTCTACGGCGTCGCCCACCTGGTCTCCTATCTCAGCCAGTTCATGTCGCTGCACCCCGGCGACGTCATCTCGACCGGCACGCCCCCGGGCGTCGGCCTCGGCATGAAGCCACAGCGTTTTCTCAAGGCCGGTGATGTCGTCGAGCTCGGCATCGAGGGGCTGGGCAGCCAGAAGCAGACGTTCAAGGCGGATGTTTAAAATCAGGATTTCAGTGGCAGGAGGCTGTGAAAGCAGCTTCCTGCTACCAACTGGACCGCCAGACTTCCACCATCATTTCAAAGCCACTACCAACAAAATAAATAAGCATTACCAAAAGAAATAGCGTCCACATGAAGAAGAACAACTGAGGAATTTTTTCAGGGAACTCGGTACCTTTGTAAAATGACGCACCTTGACCTGTGGCTTGGGGAACTCTCAGAGGGTAAAGGTTCCAGTACACATTTCTAAGATTCCATTCTTTTGTCGCTTGTCGGATCGACTGACGAGAAGCAAGAATTCCCGTAAGCGATATCAGACTGACACTGCACCCAATCACGCCCACAGCGACCATTGCGCAGAGACGCGCAGCAAAAAATACATTTGGCGCGCCCCAAGGAAGTCCGACAAGGACCGCCAGAGCATTAATAAGAAAACCCTGAAATGTTAAAGACCAAACAATGCGTTGGTTTGTAATTGTATCTTCACGCTCAATCTCGGCACGATAGTATTCGTAATATCTAATGCGATGATCCGGGTGAACATCTTCTATTTGAGCCCTACTAACTGGAACAAGTTCAAACTCATCTGCAAGGTAGCTCAATGGAGCGCCAAGCGCCTTCCTGATTCGCGCAAATCTCCAAAAAACAAAAATAAGCAGTGACACTCCCCCGAAAAATGCCGAACATTGAAATAATAGCCATAATTTCATAGAATACCTCATACACTGATAAGAAAAAACTACAGGCAATACTATTGCTACCAAAAAAATACAATATTTCAACATTTAAACAAAAAAGCCGGGCGTCTCCGCCCGGCTCTTGAAGATCAACGAGACACGCGCCTCACTTGATCATTGGCAGAAGTTCGCTGACCGACTTCTTCGCATCACCGTAGAACATCCGTGTATTGTCCTTGTAGAACAGCGGGTTCTCGATGCCGGAATAGCCAGTGCCCTGGCCGCGCTTGGAGACGAAGACCTGCTTGGCCTTCCACACCTGCAGCACCGGCATGCCGGCGATCGGGCTGTTGGGATCCTCCTCGGCCGCCGGGTTGACGATGTCGTTCGAGCCGATGACGATGACGACGTCCGTGGTCGGGAAATCGTCGTTGATCTCATCCATTTCCATGACGATGTCATAGGGCACCTTGGCTTCGGCGAGCAGCACGTTCATATGGCCCGGAAGACGGCCAGCCACCGGGTGGATGGCGAAGCGCACGGTCTTGCCGGCTGCCCTGAGCTTGCGGGTCAACTCCGAGACCGCCTGCTGTGCCTGGGCAACCGCCATGCCGTAGCCCGGCACGATGATGACGCTGTCGGCATCGTTCAGCGCATTGGCAACGCCTTCCGCATCGATGGCGATCTGTTCGCCCTCGATCTCCATCGCCGGTCCCGTCGTACCGCCGAAGCCGCCGAGAATAACCGAGACGAAGGAGCGGTTCATCGCCTTGCACATAATGTAGGAGAGGATCGCACCCGAGGAGCCGACCAACGCACCGGTGACGATCAACAAGTCGTTGCCGAGCGAAAAGCCGATGGCAGCGGCTGCCCAGCCGGAATAGCTGTTCAGCATCGAGACGACCACCGGCATATCGGCGCCGCCGATGCCCATGATCAGGTGATAGCCGATGAAGAAGGCGAGCAGCGTCATCAGAACCAGCGTCCAGATGCCCGCACCGTTGAAGAACATCACCAGCAGGATGATCGAGCCCAGCGCCGCCCCTGCATTGAGGAAATGCCCGCCCGGCAGCTTCTTCGCCTTGCCGTCGACCTTGCCGGCAAGCTTGCCGAAGGCGATGACCGAACCGGTGAAGGTAACCGCACCGATGAACACGCCGAGGAAGACCTCGACCTTGAGGATTGCGATTTCCACCAGATCCTTGTGGGCGAGCTTTTCGGCAAAACCGGCCAACGTCGACAGGTCACCGCCCGCCGCCTTCAGCGCCAGAACGGTGCCGAGTTCCAGTTCGGCATTGTAGCCGATGAACACGGCGGCAAGGCCGACGAAGGAGTGAAGCGCCGCCACAAGCTGCGGCATTTCCGTCATCTGCACGCGGGCAGCGACATAGTAGCCCATGACCGAGCCGCCGGCGATCATCACCAGGATAATGAACCAGTTGCCGACGCCCGGGCCGAATACGGTGGCGGCGACGGCAAGCGCCATGCCGACAATGCCATACCAGACGGCGCGTTTGGCGCTTTCCTGGCCGGACAGACCGCCGAGCGAAAGGATGAAGAGAACAGCAGCGGCGATATAGGCCGCAGATACGATACCGATTGTCATAGTCTTTTCCCCTCTCCGATCACGACTTCTGGAACATGGCGAGCATGCGCCGTGTCACGAGGAAGCCGCCGACGATGTTGATCGTCGCGATCAGCACTGACAAAGCCGCCAGGATCACCACCAGCCAGTTGCTGGAGCCAACCTGCAGCAGCGCACCCAGAATGACGATGCCGGAAATGGCATTGGTCACCGCCATCAGCGGGGTATGCAGCGAGTGGCTGACATTCCAGATCACCGAGAAACCGATGAAGCAGGAGAGAACGAAGACGATGAAATGGCTCATGAAACTTTCCGGCGCATAGGCACCGACGACGAGCAGCAGGAGAGTGGATATCACCAGCAGACCGACCTGGTTGCGGGTCTGCGTCTTGAACGCGGCAACTTCCTTGGCGCGTTTTTCCGCAGGCGTCAGTTCCTTGACCTTCTCCTTCGGCTTGGCCGCCGCAATCGCCTGGATCTTCGGCGGTGGTGGCGGGAAGGTAATCTCGCCCTGGAAGGCAATGGTCGCACCGCGGATGACGTCGTCTTCCATATTGTGCACGATCGCGCCGTCCTTGGCCGGCGTCAGGTCGGTCATCATATGGCGGATATTGGTCGAATAAAGCGTCGATGCCTGGGCGGCCATGCGGCTCGGAAAGTCGGTATAGCCGACGATCGTCACGCCGTTCTCCGACACGATCTTCTGGTCGGCAACGGTCAGGTCGCAATTGCCGCCGCGCTCGGCGGCAAGGTCGATGACGACCGAACCCGGCTTCATCGCAGCCACCATGTCGGCCAGCCACAGCTTGGGCGCATCACGGCCCGGGATCAGCGCCGTGGTGATGACAATGTCGATCTCGGGCGCCAGTTCACGGAACTTGGCCAGCTGCTTTTCGCGAAACTCGGGCGACGAAGGTGCTGCATAACCACCGGTCGCGGCGCCATCCTGGTTCGCTTCGAATTCGAGATAGACGAACTGAGCGCCCATCGATTCGATCTGTTCGGCCACTTCCGGGCGCACGTCGAAGGCATAGGTGATGGCACCCAGCGAGGTCGCCGTGCCGATCGCGGCCAGACCGGCAACGCCGGCACCGATGACAAGAACCTTGGCCGGCGGCACCTTGCCGGCAGCCGTGACCTGGCCGGTGAAGAAACGACCGAAATTGTTGCCAGCCTCGATCACCGCGCGGTAGCCGGCGATATTGGCCATCGACGACAGGGCGTCCATCTTCTGGGCTCGGCTGATGCGCGGCACCATGTCCATGGCAATGACATTGGCGCCGGTCGACTTGGCCTGCTCGAGCAGATCCTTGTTCTGGGCCGGATAGAAGAACGAGATCAGCGTCTTGCCGGGAGCCAGTCGATCGACCTCCACGGTCTCCGGCGGGCGCACCTTGGCAATCACATCCGATGTCGAAAACAGCGCCTCGGCGCTGTCGACAACGGTGACGCCGACGGCGCGGTAGGCCGCGTCCGAAAATCCGGCTGCCTTGCCGGCGCCAGCTTCGATCAAACAATCATAGCCGAGTTTCTGCAACTGAACCGCGCTATCCGGCGTCATCGCGACGCGCGCTTCTCCCCCATAAATCTCCCTAGGCGAACCGATTTTCAAACCCATCTCCCTCTCGAACCTCGCTGCATCAGCCAATCCCTCCGTCAAAAGTCGTAGGGACTCTTCACGGCGGAACCGATCAGATGCACGCGCGGCTGTCTAGTATACTTGAGTGCGCAAGTGACGGTTTTTGTCGCAATGGGAATAGCTTAAAACGATTTTTGTTGCGCCGCACAATCGGGCGACAAGCGCACAGATGGAACAATCGCGCGGGCTGCGGGGTTATTCGTTCGAATTCAATCAAACGGAGATGACCATGCTGCACTGGATCCTGATCTTGCTTCTGATTGCCGCTGTTGCAAGCCTTCTCGGCTTCCGCGGCGTGGCAGGCGCCTCCGCAGGTATCGCCAAGATCCTGATTTTCATCGTCCTGGTCGTCCTGATCATCGCTTTGTTTACCGGTGTCCTGATCGTCGCCTGACCCAATACTGGCGGGACATCATTGCGCGACACGAAATCGGCCGGCTCTGACAAGAGCCGGCCGATTTCGTTCCAACCTGGTCGCCGCTTTAGAGAAATGGACGCATGCGCGGTTCACCGGGCGTCCAGCGCGCGGTATCGCGTAAACCTTCCGGATCCAGAACTTCGCAACCTCGGTCACGCCACAGGATGTAACCGCGATCGGACAGTTTTTTCAGCGTCTTGTTGGTGTGCACGATGGACAGCCCGAGCGTATCGGCAAAATGCGTCTGGGTAATCGGGATATGCCGGCGACTTTCGTCCAGAAGACCGGCAAGGCGTCCGCGCTCGAACAGGAAGGCCAGCAGGTAGGAGGCCCGTTCAAGCGCCGAACGCCGGCCGATGCTCAGCAAATGCTCGTCGAGAATTGTTTCCTCCCGTGAGGCGAGCCAGGTCAGATCGAAACCAAGGCCGGCATGGCGCTCGAACAGACTGAACAGGCGACTGCGCTCGAACACACACAGCCTCATCGGCGTCATCGCCTCGACAGAATGCTGCATCTCGGCCATCACGGCCCCCTGCAGGCCGATCATATCGCCGGGGACCACGTAGTTCAGGATCTGCCTGCGGCCATCCTCAAGAATCTTGTAGCGAAACCCCCATCCGGAGAGCACGGTGTAGAGATGAGCGCTTCTCGCGCCTTCGACCAAGACAGTTGTTCCCGCATCCGCCGTCAGTTCGCCACGCTTGAACTGCGTGACAAACTCCAATTCATCCTCGGTGAATTCTCTAAAATGCGGCATCCGCCGCAAAGGACATTCGTAACAGCTCACTCGAACCGGATTTTGGCGAGTTTCCCCTGCCATGGGATTACCTCGATTGTTTGCCAGTTTGTTCCGCCTGAGGAACACAACCAACGCCGCACATGTCTTTTTTAAATGACGATGGAGAAGCCCAGCACCATAAGCGGGTCTGGAAAAAGGAACAGTCCATGCCACACCCGTCGCTTCATGTTCTCATCGCCGAGAACCAATACCTGATTGCGATGGAGGTCGAACGCATCCTCACCGAAACGCTGGCTTGCGAGGTGACCATCGTTCCCCTCACGCGGCTTGAAAGCGAACTGGCAAAGGCCAAATTCGATATCGTC
The DNA here is from genome assembly GCF_918741265.1 of Rhizobium sp. CECT 9324. Lineage (NCBI taxonomy): Bacteria > Pseudomonadati > Pseudomonadota > Alphaproteobacteria > Hyphomicrobiales > Rhizobiaceae > Rhizobium > Rhizobium sp. CECT 9324. The sequence continues at coordinate 3,706,149 of NZ_CAKKMZ010000001.1, forward strand.
ATCCTGGACGCCGCCCCGAATGACAACCTCAATGCTGTTCGCGGCCGCATGATCGAGGAGGCCGGTGCCGAACCCGTTTTTCTCTCCTCCTACGACCAGTTTCTGCACGCGAGCACCGCGCCGAATGCTTATCCGTTCATCACAAAGCCACCGCAGCCCGAAGCCTTGGCCGAAGCCGTCACTCGGGCTAGGCAGCGCAAAACGTCGTCAGATAGCGAAAGCCTTCTTGGTGACAGCTGAACTGTGTGCATCGGGCCCATAATCGCCCTCACCGCTCACACCGAGGATTTCCTGCAGCTTGTTGCGAGCGCGGTTGATGCGGCTCTTGATCGTGCCGACCGCACAACCGCAGATTTCCGCGGCCTCTTCGTAGGCAAAGCCCGATGCACCGACAAGGATGATCGCCTCACGCTGGTCGCTCGGCAACTGGTCGAGTGCACGCTTGAAGTCCTGCAGGTCCATTGAACCATATTGCTGGGGATGAGTGGAGAGCTGTGACGTGAAAATGCCGTCCGTGTCAGACACTTCACGACCGCGCTTGCGCATCTGCGAATAGAATTCGTTGCGCAGAATGGTGAAGAGCCATGCCTTCATATTGCTGCCCGGCTCGAAATGATCCTGCTTGGCCCACGCCTTCATGATCGTGTCCTGAACCAGGTCATCTGCCACGTGATGGCGCCCCGTCAGCGAAACGGCGAAAGCGCGCAGGTTCGGCAAGGCGGCGAGAAGGTCGCGCTTGAACGCGCGCTGGTTCGCTTCGTCGTCTGCAGTCATTGTGTGCTATCCTTGATCCGATGGCCGTCACCGGCCTGTCGCTCAGCCATGTCCAGACGCTCAAGCAGGCTCAGGAAACGCTCCGGTATTCCCTCCTCCTGCACCGACTGGTAATACTCACGCAATTGCGCCGACACGCCGGGATGCACGGCAGTGACGCCAGGCAACCCGTTCGCCACCGGCGGTTTCTTTGAGTTATGTGTCATATGTTCCAACGGCTCTGTTTCTTTATGGGCTGACAACGGCTGACAGGACCATAGGTTCCCTTCGCCTATGTCTTTTTTAAGTGAAGATCGATTGCGCGGATGCACGATGGAACAATGTTTCGGCTCTGGCGTTTTTCTGCCACCAAAACAGGAGTAAAATCATGCTGTACTACGCTCTCGTCTTCCTCGTCGTCGCCTTGATCGCCGGCGTTCTCGGCTTCGGTGGTATTGCCGGTGCATCCGCCGGTATCGCCAAGATCCTTTTTACCATTTTCATCATCCTATTCCTGATCTCGCTTGCGATGCGCCTGTTTCGAAAGGCTTGAGACAGAAGACGGCAGAATCAAAAGGGCCCTGCATTTGCAGGGCCCTTTTTTGTTCAGCAGAGAAAACTAAAGGACAATCCACACGACAGCGGCAACCATGACCATCAATATGCAGACCATGATGGCAACGGTTGCGGCGCCATAGCGGGGCTGCACTTTCGAACCCAGATCCATGTCCAGGCCGGCGCGTTGGTTAAGATCGACCATCTGGCGATCAGCGGCTAGATCAGGCGACGTTTCGGGATCGTGAGGGGGATGTGTCATTCTACATCCTGAAAACGATCGAGCGGAACCGGAACACGAGCGGGAACCTGGGGCATCATCGCCTGCGCCTCAACTGCGGAACCGCCTGCCGCCTGGTCAAGGCTCGCAAGCTTCGCCGGATCGATCGCGCGGTGAATGTTTCGACCAGCCACCAGCTCTGCGTCGACAGGAACGCAATCGCCGTAAACCACGCCGGCCAGACGTTCGGCGTCCCGCATTTGCTGCGGAAGTGCCGTACGGCATGCTTCACCGGTTTCATAGGAAATGACCGCCACCGGCTCTTCCAGACATGTCGTGTCTTGCGAGTGGCAGGCAACGATTACCATCAAAGCAGCCAGGGTGTTCATCACTGTTCTCCGCGTTAGTTAATCGTTAACGCGGCAAAAACCCCGAAGTTCCGGGGCTTTTGGCAAATTCCCCCGAGCTTGGTTCAGGCAACCCGGCCGGAGCGGATGAGTTGATGAATGTACCGGAGCTTTTCGAACACCGGTTCGGACAGGATGAAGGGATAAAGGTCGTGCTGGCCCATGCTGCGATTGATGCTGTTGATCGCAAGCGTCAGCGGAACCCACGCACGGATCAGTGCTTCCGAACTGCCGCTGCTATAGCTGTCGAAGGTCCTGCTGAGCGTGAGGTCCGAGACATCGGTATCCGCTTCGGGATTGGTTCTAAGACCGAAGGCATCGGCCGTGTCCAGCGCATCGACAATGTGGAAGTAGTGGGCAAACGTTTCGGCAAAGTCCTCCCAGGGATGGCTTGCCGCATAGGCGGTGATATAGCTCAGTTCCCAGCCGACCATCGGGCCTTCGGCATAGTGACGCTTGAGCGCCTCGCCATAATCGACCCGCTCGTCGCCAAAGGCGGCGCGAAACGCATCATATTCGCCACGGTCGCGCACCAGAACATTCCAGTAGTAGTGTCCGACCTCGTGGCGGAAATGACCAAGCAGGGTGCGAAACGGCTCTCCCAGCGCAACCCGCCGTGCCTCGCGTTCCACATCGGACGCCTCGGCAATATTGAGCGTGATCAAACCATCATCGTGGCCTGTCAACACCGGACCATCCTGGGGTGACATGACCTCATCGGCCAGGAACTCAAATCCGAGACCCTGCTCAGGGTCATCCGCGCGCGTCGTCAACGGCAGATTGAAACGCAACAGCGAGTAAAAGAGGTTGCGTTTGGCAAGCTCGATCTTCTGCCAGTTCGCGATGTTTTCCGGGATCGATATGTCCGGAATGGTCACATTATGCCGGCAGGCGACGCAAAAGCCCGACGGATGATTGTCATCCACCAGCCAGTTGCAGCCGCCGATATCGGCATTTTCGCACGGGTGCACTGCCGAACCGTCATCGGAGCCATCCGTAGAGATGACGCCACCGTCGGGCGCAAGTGCCACCATATCCAGCGAGCGCGGCCTGAAAGCCAGACGCGATCCGCAGGTAACACAGCCGTTATTCTCAAAATGAACGACATTTGAACAGTTGGAGCAACTGAACAGGCGCATGATCAATCACCATCATTGCTGGAAAATGTGAATGTAAACGCCTTGAGGCGTTCATGAGTTCATCGCAACTAGTCGAAGATCTCGAGCGGAAAGGTCAATTCATAGCGCACTTCGCTGTGGCGAAACTCGTGCTGGGCCGTGCCGTTGACGGAGGCCGGCACCACGCGCTCGAGCACCGTGCTGCCGAACCTGTTGGTCTTGAGCACAGCGACATCCTCGGCTTCGGCCATGCCGAAAGGCTCGACCCAGAGTATCCGGACCACCGGTCCTTCCGGCGTGTCGAGACGCGTGCAGCTGACCTCGATCGGTCGGCGTCTCTGCAGGAAGTCACCGTGGCTGACCGCGTTGACCACGAGCTCGTGCAGGGCAAGACCGATATGCAGCGAAGCATTGGGTGTGAGAAGCACGTCGTCGCCCGAGACATGCACCAGATCAGCATTCTCCTGGACATACCGGTCGACCTGCTGCTTCAGCAGATCGCGAAAATAGGCACCGCGCCAGCTGCTGTCGGTGATCAGGTCCTGCGATTGCGAAAGCGCGTGCAGACGTCCGCGGAATTTGCCCAAAAACATGTCGAGCGTTCCCGCATAACGGGCCGTCTGCGACGCGATGCTCTGGATGATCGCCAGCAGATTTTTCGATCGATGGCTGACTTCCCGCAGCAAAGCCCGCAGGAGACGCTCACGGCGCCGATCCTCGGTTCGATCAATCACCACGGTGATCAGATGAAGCTCGCCATCCGTCATTTCGACCAGTCTGCAGCGAAACTCGAAAAAGCTGTCATCGCCCGCCTCGATCTCGAGGTCGGCCCGGTCCCCGACATTGACCAATGTCGATTTGATTTCCGTGAGCCGCGCGCCGATGTCAGGACCGAATATGGATTCATCCGTTGGCCGCGCACCGGCTTCGAGGCGCCATTGCGGCGGCAGCGCGGTGATACAGACGTAGGCGCCGTCCTTGTCTTGCAGGATCAGACTGGCACCCATATCGATGAGGGCGGTTATGAAGAACTCGCGCAACTGATCCTCGCCGCGCTGAGATTCAAACCATGTCAATCGATGTACCAAGTGTCCTGCTCCGCCCTTGCTCGGTTCTTGGGATCAGCGCCGGCGCGCGACGCGCCGGCACTTTCTCCTAAGCCCTTGTTTTATTGCGTTTGTTCGCGCTTTAAGCCTGCTCAGCGACCTGTTCGTTGAAGAACAGAGCCTGGCTGATCAGGGCCTTGACCATGTCCGGATTGAAAGGCTTCGTGACCAGGAAGGCGGGTTCCGGTCGTTCGCCGGTCAGCAGGCGCTCGGGGAAGGCCGTAATGAAGATCACCGGAATGCTGTCAACCTTCAGGATATCGTTCACAGCGTCGATACCGGAGCTTCCGTCGGCAAGCTGGATATCGGCCAGCACCATCTTCGGGCTGGTGCGCTTGTAGAGTTCGACTGCCTCGCTGTGTGTCCGGGCGATGCCCGTCACGCGGTGGCCGAGATCTTCCACCATCTGCTCGATATCGAGCGCGATCAGCGGCTCATCCTCGATGATCATGATATCGGTTGCGACCTGGCGAGAAATCTCAGCCGACGCTTCGTTGAAGAATGTGTTGAATTCTCCTTCGCTGACACCGAGCACGGCCGCAGCCTCGGCGGAGGTGAAACCCTCGACCGTGACCAGAAGAAAGGCGTGGCGGGCGCGGGTCGGCACGGCGGCAAGATTGGCGGCAGCGCGCTTTTCCCAGGCAAAGGGTGAGGTGATCGCCGGAAGCTCGACCTTGGTGGAATCATAGATCGTCACGAACAGGTTATACAGCGCCACGCGATCATCACCGGTATCCGGGAAAATCGAGATATCGGCAATCAGCGCTTCCAGGACCGCGGCAACATAGGCATCGCCCGATGTCTGGGAACCGGTAACGGCGCGTGCATACCGCCTCAGATAGGGAAGATGGACGGCGACGCGGGCAGTAAGGGACATGCATTTCTCCAATCGCATATGGAAATACGGGTGCGGACTCGGCTGAAAACGTTCGGTTCAAAAAAAAGTTCCATCGTGGCGGAACTTTTTTGCATCAAAAAGGTTATCAGGCTATTCGCTCCTGCCAAGTGACCCGACGGAATTGGATTAAGATGGCCAAAAGCCCGCAAGACAAGCCTGAAAAAGCCAAATCAGACGACACAAAGGGCCAGAATTCCAATGCGCTCATTGCCTCCAAGTTGCGGGGATATTACGACACCATCATCGAAGAAGGCACGCCGTCGCATCTGATCGACCTCCTCGAGCGACTGCACGAAGCAGAGACCAAGGCGAAGAAGTAAGCAGGCCCTCCCCGGTCAATAAAACCGTCCCGGACCGATTTTACATCGGGTATCCCGCGACGGAACTCCGTCGCGAAATTTTCAATGTCGATTGCCACGGAGCGCTCAATCGTCGTCATCTCTTGCTGAACCCGATCCCTGGCTTTTCGCAAGGACGAAAACAACCGCCGCTATGGCCGCCGTCGCCAGAAGCGATTTGCCACGCATCATCGTCGGCAGACCCGCCAAAATCTGGAGGGTCACCGGATCCGGCAAGCGCGCCCGCGCTGCCCGTTGCCGGGCCAGGATACGCCGTTCCGAACGGCGGTTGAATGCACCGATAACGACCACGACCATGATCGCAACAAACGCCGTCGCTGCAGCAACAATCAACGCGGCTGCCAGCGGACCAAATTCCCGTGACAAGAAGATGCCGAGCGCGATCAGCAGAGCGATATAGGCGGTCAAGCCGAAAAGACCCGCCACGACGGCCCCGATCAGGGACCGCGCAACGCGTCTGGCCGTCGGCCGCACCTTGCCGAAGGCCAGAACACTGAGGCTCTGCATCAACTGCAGCATGATCAGCGCCGGCTGAGCAAGGCGAAGATGTAACCAACGCCGGCGGCGATCGCCAGCGACTGGAAGGGGTGAGCCTGCACCTGGGCCTTCAGGTCCTGCTCGACACCGACCAGCGTATCGCGCGCCGCTTCGACATACTGCGTGGAGGTTTCGGCAGCATCGGCACCCAACTGGCTTGCCATGCTACCAGCTTCGCGGATCTTGCCGCTGCCAAACGAAGCGACCGTCTTGGTCAGCGATGCAAGATCGCGACGAAGATTGTCGATTTCGACCTGGATATCACCGGTGGTCGCGGAGGCATCGGTCGAAGCGAGCGCCTCGATGCGATCGGCAATATCATTTGCCGTGTCTTCGATCTTTCGTTTGCTGGTCGTCGATAGCGCCATGTTCGGAGCCTCCGTAAGCGTTCACAATGATCTAAAGTTCGTGGCAATAACGCAGAAATGCCGTTTTGGTTCCCGTCGTCGATGCCCTTTCTTGAAATGCGGCCTTTGGAACTTCCCAAGCGGCGGGACGTTGTAGCTGCCGAGGACATGAGCCTCTCATCAAACACAAGACACGGGAGATTTCCGATGAATTGGAATCAGGTTGAAGGCAATTGGGAACAGTTCAAGGGGAAGGCCCAGACCCAGTGGGGCAAGCTCACCGGCGATGATCTCGACGTGGTCGCCGGCAAGCGCAAGGAACTGTCCGGCAAGATCCAGGCAGCCTATGGCAAGACCCAGGAAGAAGCCGATCGCGAGATCGACGACTGGATGAGCAAGAACTGAGGCCCGATCGGGTCATGAGCTCAAGAAGCCCGGAGGCACCCGCCTCCGGGTTTTTTTGTTGACTATGCGGCTGTCGTTGCGCCGTAGGTGACGCCCTTTTCCTTCAGCCAGCGCCTGTAGGCGATCGAGGAGGCGTCCGCCCGCGTCGGGATTTCCTTGCGCGGTTCGAGCGGCAGCAGAACGGGACGCTGGTTTTCCAGGATGATCCTGTCCTGCAGGAAGATCAATTGCTGGAAATGCACCAGCTCCGTCGTCGTTGAAACATCGTCGATCAGATACATGATCGGATGCGCCCGGCAACGGTCGGGATCGAGGGGCTGCACGAACAGCCCGATCACGTCCCAGCGCGTCTCGGAGTTCGGACAGGTCTTGTAGAGGATCGTGGTGAACGGCGTCATCACCCGGTACATGTATTGCGTCGTGATGCCATCGGTCGCCGACAGCGCCGCCTGCGGCTGGAAGAACTTGCAGTTTGTTGCCCAGACCTCGTCAGTGTCGCGACGGATCTCGACATCATATTGCTCGACCTCGGTATGGGGTTCGGCGCCGAGAACATCCGTGTGCACGAAGGGAAAATGCGCCATGTCGAGAAAGTTCTCGACGATCCGGAGCCCGGATGCTTTCACCGTCACCACGCCGCAGGCCACGTAACGACGATCAGGCTCGTCTGCCTCCGGCAGGGGAAAGATCTCACGCTCCGGTGTGCCCAGCGTCGTCCAGAGAAAGCCGAAGCGGTGGCGCAACGGCAAGGCGCCTTCGCGGCCTTCGGCAAACACCGCGACCTCGCCATTCTGCTCCTTCACGACGGTGAGGTCCGTTCCCAGAAGGCGGTTTGACGAGCGCCCGACCGGAATGACCGCCTCGGTGTCGATCACGTACCACTGGTCAAGCGATGCCCGATCGATTTCACCTGCCGCCATGTCATGATCCTTCATCTGGGGGTGCGCTGAATTTCCGCTTGAACCCCGTCGCAACCCACCGCTAGATTGCCCGAAAATAGAGCGAGCACAATTGGCAGGCAACAACATTCCCCAGGCGAGCGGCGGCAACAGCGCAGGTATGTCCTGCGATTTCATCTTTCGCGGCAGCCTGATGTCCGAGAGTTTCCTGGATTTCGCCCGCCATCGGGCGGCGAGGCTCGACCTGACGCTCACCGTCGGCATCTGCGACACCCAAGCCTGCATGCTGACGGTGCGCGGGCCGGATGCTTTGATCGATGCCTTTGAAATGGCCGTCAGCCTCGGCCCCTATGATTGCATCATTATCGATATCGAACGCAGCGATCACCCGCATGGTTGATCCGGAGATTTTTCAGATGACCGACACCACCCTTTGGGTTCCCGTCGCCCTGTCGACATCGATCGAGCCCGGAACGTCCGCCGGCACCAGCATCGACGGCGCGGAATATGTAGTCTGGCGCGACGACAAGGGCAAGGCCCATGTCTGGGAAGATCGCTGTCCGCATCGCGGCATGCGCCTGAGCTTCGGCTTCGTGCGCGGCGACCAGATTGCCTGCCTCTATCACGGCTGGCGCTACGACAACGCCGGCCAGTGTCGGCTGATCCCGGCCCATCCGGATCTGGATGTGCCCAAGACCATCAAGGTCCCGACCTTTGCCGTGGTCGAAGCCGCTGGCCTGATCTGGGCCGCCGTCTCGCCAGACACGGATCGTACGACCATGCCCGACCTGCCGGAGGATCTGCTTTCCGTCCGTAGCCTCTATGTCGACGCCCCGCTCGCTCTTTGTCGCGATCGCTTGGCAGAAGTCAGCCCGCCGGACATGGAACCCGCCGAAGTCGCCGAACTCTCCCCCCTCTGCCTGCAGCGCACGGCAGCGGGCAGCACGCTCGTCATCGCGTTTCAGCCGTTGAACGCCGACAGGACGGCGCTGCACATTCTCGTTTCGGCGTCTGCCGACAACCAGACCCGTGCACAACTGGCGACCTGGGCGACTGGGCTTCGTTTCGCGCTTGAAAACTCCTACATCCGGGTCGCCTGATGTCTTCGCTCACTCTTTACAATTACGATCTCGACGACAGTTGCTACCGCGTACGCCTGCTGCTCTCCCTGCTCGGCCTGCAATACAAGACGATTGCCATCGACATGCAGCCGGGGCGCGAACAGGAACAGCCGCACATGCTGGCGATCAATCCGGCAGGCACCCTCCCAATCCTGTCCGATGGTGACCTCACGCTTTCAGGAGCCGAGGCGATTCTCGCCTATCTGGCCCGCGCCTACGACCCATCGGGTCAATGGCTGCCATTGGACCCGGCGCGCTATGGTTTGCTTCAGCAATGGCTGGGCTTTGCCGGGCACCAGCTGTTCGCCGCAGTGATCGCCCGGCAACAGGCGCTGTTCACACCCAACGGCGCAAAGCCCCAAACAATATCCGATGCGCGCCGCGCCCTGCGCATCATCGATGACCACATGACGTTGCAACAGATCCGCGGCTTCGAATTCGTCATTGCCGAGCAGCCGACGATTGCCGATGTCGCACTGATCGCAAGCTTTGCCCTGTCGCGCGATTTCGGCCTCGACCATGACGAATTTCCGGCCCTGCGCCGCTGGCTGCGTCGCTTCCGCAAGCTCGATGGTTTTATCACCATGCCGGGTATTCCCGACTATCACTGAGGCCAGCGTGCCGAAACCGAGCGCCGCATCGTCACAAGGGTTCCAACATGATCCGCATCGTTTTTCTCGACCGCGACACGCTCTCTCCGGAAACCATGGTTCGCGCGCCAGGTTTCCCGCATGAAATGATCGTGCATGATCGCACCAGCGCCGATCAGGTGGCCGAGCGGATCAAAGATGCCGATATCGTCATCACCAACAAGGCACCGGTGCGCGCCGATGCCCTGGCCTCGGCCAGCCGGTTGAAACTGATCGCGGTGTCTGCCACCGGCACCGACATCATCGATCTTGCCGCCGCCAAGGCAAACGGCGTATCGGTTTGCAACATCCGCAACTACGCCAAACACACGGTACCGGAACACACGTTCGCGCTGCTGCTGGCGTTGCGCCGGTCGATCATCCCCTATCGACAGTCGGTGCTGGACGGTCGCTGGCAGGAAGCGGCGCAATTCTGCTTCTTCGACCATCCGATCGCCGATCTCGGCGGCTCGACGCTCGGCATCATCGGCCACGGCACGCTGGGGCAATCCGTCGGCCGGATCGCCGAGGCCTTCGGCATGACCGTCCTGGTCGCCGGCCGCCGTGGTTCGGATGCGCTGAAGCCGGGACAGACCGCCTTCGACGAGGTCATGCGTCGCGCCGACGCCATCACCCTGCACTGCCCGCTCAATGCCGAGACACGCGGCATTATCGGCGCGCGCGAATTCGCCCTGATGGAGAAGAAGCCGCTGATCATCAACACCGGCCGTGGCGGACTGGTCGATGAACTGGCGCTGGAACAGGCGCTCGACAAGGGCCAGATCGCCGGCGCCGGTTTTGATGTCACCGATGGCGAGCCACCGGCGACCGACAGCCCGATGATGCGCATTGCCTCTCGCGACAATGTGATCCTGACACCGCATGTCGCATGGGCGAGCCGCGAGGCGATCCAGGCGCTGGCCGACCAGCTGATCGAGAACATCGAGCTGTTTATCGCCGGCACCCCGCGTCACCTCGTCGGGTGAACGCGACCATAGACGCACTTGCTCTTCAGCGACGACGCATATCTAACTCTCTGGAAAGACAAGGGAGGATGGCATGCGGTATCTGGAGGCGGACTATCAGGGCGAAGAGATCCTGACGGCAAGGAAAGGCGCGCTCGGCCTGATCGCGCTCAATCGGCCACGGGTGCTCAACAGCCTTTCCCATGACATGGTGGTGGATTTCGGCAAGGCACTTGATGCCTTCGAGGTCGATCCGCAGGTGGCCGCGGTTCTGGTCACCGGCGAAGGGGACAGGGGCTTGTGCGCCGGTGGCGACATCCGCATGTTCTACGAGAGCGGCAAGGCCGGCGATGGCAAGGCTTCCGCCTTCCTCAGGGCCGAATATCGGCTGAACGCCCGCATCGCCCGCTACGCAAAGCCCTATATCGTCGTGATGGACGGCATCACGATGGGCGGCGGCGTCGGCATATCGAGCCACGGCAGCCACCGCATCGTCACCGAAACGACGAAGCTCGCCATGCCCGAAACCGGCATCGGCTTCTTCCCCGATATCGGCGCCAGTTTTCTCCTGTCGCGCGCACCCGGCGAACTCGGCACCTGGATGGCCCTGACCGGCGAGGCGATCAACGGCGCCGATGCGATCAGCGCCGGTTTCGCCGACTGGTTCGTGCCGCAGGAGCGGATCGCCGAGCTTCTCGGCAAGCTCGCCAAGCTGCCGCTGCCGGCGCTCGGCCAGACCATTGCCTCGACCATCCGCGACCATACCGTGGACGGACCGACCGGCCTCTTCTGCGAAGGGCGACAACTGATCGACCGCTGCTTTGCCTTTGATCAGGTGGAGGAGATTGTCGCCGCTCTGGACCGCGAAACCACAGAGCTCGCCACCCGAACCCTCACCACCATGCGAGCCAAATCGCCGACCAGCCTCAAGGTGACACTCAGGATGCTGCGCGAAGCCCGTAGCTCACCGGATCTCGAGACCTGCCTCGAACGCGAATTCGCCGGCACGCTGCAGGTGGTGAAGGTGCCTGATTTCTACGAGGGCATAAGGGCCGCAATCATCGACAAGGACCGCAATCCGACATGGTCGCCGGCGCGGCTGGAGGACGTGGCGCAAGAAAGCGTCGAGGCCTTCTTTGCGGCGAGGGATGAGCGGTTGTTTGGTTGAACGCTACTCAAGCCGAGCCAGACAAAGGATCGATGGCGCTGACGACGCGGGCAACAATTTCATCGACGGTCGCCTTGTCCAGCGTCTCGATGAAGCTTGCGGTACGCTGCTGCACTCGGGCTGCAATATCGAAGCTCCGCACCTGATTGCACACCGCAACACCGGTCGTATCGTGCCCGTGGATTGGCACCGCTAGGCCTACATCACGTGTGAAGGCTCCCCCGGTCGTCACCGGGACGGTCATGCAGACGCCGAAAACATTGATTTCATGCGGCGTAATCACGACGAACCGGTGCCGGTTCTTCATTTCACGTCCGGCGACCGGATTGGGATCGATCCAGTAGACATCGCCACGGCGAGGAACACCGCTCCGGACCATCAGCCGATCTCTCGACCAACCGCATCGCCATCCATCGTCTCGGAGAGCGAAGCATTGAGTTGGGCGAGTTCTTCGGCCCCAACCAGCAGTTCCGCCAATGTGTAGCGCTTGACGCCGGCCCGGAGCGGCTTTGCCACCAGCTCGCCGTTCTGGACGTCGAGAGATAGCTGGTCACCCACCTCGACAGCCATGAGCTTGAGCAGCGCGGGCGGGATAGTCACCACGGCAGCCCCGCCCTGCTTGCGCACCTTTGTCGTCACAGTCATCGTCGCCTCCGTGTTGTGCTACAAATATAGCACACCATCGCAGACAGACAACACTACTCGATCAGGCGAATGCGGCGTCCAACGGCAAGGTAGCGGTTGGAGTTTCGGTCGCGGTCTCTTGCACTGCATTGCTGCTTGCGCCAGATGCGAGCGGGCTGTCGGAAGAACCAAGGCTGTCGATCATGTCGATCAAATCGGTCCAGAGAGATGTGTCGCGCCATCCTTCCATGGCGGACAAACCGGCCGCGCTTTTCAGATCCGCGATCGTGATTTCGGCATCAGGCCCTGCAAAGGCTAGCGCCGTTTCAAAGGTGTGCCAGGCAGCCATGAGCCTATCGCCCTCCTCGACTGGGGGCGAGCGTCCGTAGTCATCGACAATTGCACCTGCACCATGTCCCCACGCGATCAGATTGTAACCGGTTAACTGCCGAAAAGCAGCCAGCTCGTTCGTGGTGAAAGGGCGAATTGAAGCCTCGACTTCCACGTCGACTTCGCTGTTTTGCGCTCTGATGAGCATCCACAAAGTGCCCACATTCTCGTCCGGGGGCGACCCCTCCGGATCGAACACGATTTCGTACGCGCCATCAGCGCCCAGCACGTAGTTGTCCTGAAGCCGGGGGTCCATAAGCATGGTCTTGAAGAGGCCGTTCTCCTTGGAGGCATAGTCATGCTTGTTCACAAACGCGCCAAAACCCTGACCCGGGCTCGTCGCCCCGGAAGCAGAACTCAAACCGGCAGATTTTGCCGCATAGGTGTTCGTAGACTGACTGATCTGCATCGCCTCGCTCCGCTTCATACTTCTTGAGCGAGAGGTAGAGGCACAATCTGGCGCGAAGCTTACAACCCAAAATTGTCGATGGCTTTTTGAAATAGAAAGTGAGAGACGGAACCTTCTCGGTCGGGAGCTCTCACTCGATCGCATACGGCATCGGGTTCCTGACCCGATGATCGACCACCAGCTTCCTTTTCAGCGGCGGAACGGCGCGGCTGGTGCAGGTGACGCGTTCGCAGATGCGGCAGGAGATGCCGATCGGATCGTAGGCCGCGCGGTTGCTCAGATCGAGATCATCGGCATAGACGAACTGGTCGGCATAGGAAATCTCGCAGCCGAACGCCAAGGCGTAGCGTGGCTGGGCGGCGCGAAAGCCGACCGAGCCCTTCGACACCTGGGTGGCAAGACAGAGATAACGCACGCCGTCCGGCGTCTCGGCGAGCTGGCGGTTGATGCGGCCCGGCATCTCGAAGGCCTGATGCGCATTCCACAGCGGACAGGCGGCGCCGAAACGGGCGAATTGCAGGCGTGCCGCGCTATGCCGCTTGGTGATATTGCCGGCCCGGTCGATCCGGGCAAAGAAGATCGGCACACCCTTCAGGCCCGGCCGCTGCAGCATCGAGAGCCGGTGACAGACCTGCTCCAGCGAGGCGCCGAACCGTGCGGCGATCAGCTCGATATCGTGGCGCAATTCGCGCGCCGCCTGATGGAAGTTGCGATAAGGCAGGATCAGGGCGCCTGCGAAGTAGTTGTGCAGGCCCATGCGACAGATCTCGATCGCTTCATCGGATCGAAAACTTGCCTGTTTCAACACGGCGTCAATCTTTTCGGCGGCGTGCAACTGGGCAATCTGGATGGCGATGTGGAAATCGCGGGTCGGCGCCGATGCGTAGCGGCTAACCGTCAGGATGCGCCCGACCGGATCAAACCGGCGGATCGCCTCGTCGCCCGCCTCGCCGCGCACCACGCGCACGCCATGCCGGCTCTCGAGACAGCCGGTGAGCGCGGCATGATTTTCCCCCTCGCCCAGCTTCAGTTCGATCGCCAGCGCTTCGGCAGCGAGATCCAGCTCGTGAATGTAGTTGTCGACGAAATGGAAGAAGTCGCGCACCTCGTCATAGGGAGTCGCTTCCTGCGCCGATGCCGATCCCAGCCGGTCGTCGAAACTCGCCAATTGCTCGTTGCCGCGGCGATAGGCCTGATGCGCCGCAATCAACGCATGCGCCATACCCGGCGCATTCTGCGTGATCAGCTTCAATTCCTGCAGGCCCGGACTATAGGTTTCGAACAGTGGATCGGATAGCGCCTCGGTCAGGGCGGATAGCAGCCGGTCGCTCTGGCCGGACGACAGTTCGGTGATGTCGATGCCGAATTTTTCCGCAAGCGCCAGCAGCACGGTGGCCGAGACCGGCCGCTGGTTGTTTTCGATCTGGTTGAGATAGCTGGTCGAAATGCCGATCATGTCGGCAAACTGCGCCTGGGTGGCGCTGCTTGTCTGGCGGATTTCGCGGACCTTGCGGCCGATGAACAGTTTCCCGATGGCCATTTCGCAACTTCGCAATATTCATTTTGCAAATTCATAAATCCGCAATTGCACCTGTTCAATCATTTTCTTTGCAAGCGATGCAGTTTAAGGCTCAGATATCAGGCGCAAAGCCAGAGTTCTTCATCGGGGGGATACATGCACTCAATCCTGGACCAGCTCGAAGCCCGCCGCGCGCAAGCCCGTCTCGGCGGCGGCGAGAAGCGCATTGCCGCGCAGCATGCGAAAGGCAAGCTGACCGCCCGCGAGCGCATCGACGTGCTTCTGGATGAGGGCTCGTTTGAAGAGTACGACATGTACATCACCCACCGCGCCGTCGATTTCGGCATGGCCGAGCAGAAGATCGCCGGCGATGGCGTCGTCACCGGCTGGGGCACGATCAACGGCCGGCAGGTCTATGTCTTCTCCCAGGATTTTACCGTGCTCGGCGGCTCGCTGTCGGAAACCCATGCGCAGAAGATCTGCAAGATCATGGACATGGCGGTGAAGAACGGCGCACCCGTCATCGGCCTGAACGACTCGGGCGGCGCCCGCATCCAGGAAGGCGTCGCCTCGCTCGCCGGCTATGCCGACGTCTTCAAGCGCAATGTCGATGCCTCGGGCGTCATCCCGCAGATCTCCGTCATCATGGGCCCCTGCGCCGGTGGTGCCGTCTATTCGCCGGCGATGACCGATTTCATCTTCATGGTGCGCGATTCATCCTACATGTTCGTCACCGGTCCCGACGTGGTGAAAACCGTCACCAACGAGATCGTCACGGCGGAAGAACTCGGCGGCGCATCCACCCACACGAAAAAATCCTCGGTCGCCGACGGCGCCTATGAGAACGACATCGAGACGCTGGAGCATGTGCGCCTGCTCTTTGACTTCCTGCCGCTTAACAACCGCGAAAAGCCGCCGGTCCGCCCCTTCCATGACGATCCGGCGCGCATCGAGATGCGGTTGGACACGCTGATCCCCGACTCGTCGAACAAGCCCTACGACATGAAGGAACTGATCCTGGCACTGGCCGACGAAGGCGATTTCTTCGAGATCCAGGAAGCCTTCGCCCGCAACATCATCACCGGATACATCCGCATCGAGGGCCAGACCGTCGGCATCGTCGCCAACCAGCCGATGGTGCTGGCCGGCTGCCTCGATATCGACGCGTCACGCAAAGCCGCCCGCTTCGTCCGCTTCTGCGATGCCTTCTCGATCCCGATCCTGACCCTGGTCGACGTGCCCGGCTTCCTGCCCGGCACGGCCCAGGAATATGGCGGCGTCATCAAGCATGGCGCGAAACTCTTGTTTGCCTATAGCCAGGCGACCGTGCCGATGGTCACGCTGATCACCCGCAAGGCCTATGGCGGCGCCTATGACGTGATGGCGTCGAAACATATCGGCGCCGATATCAACTATGCCTGGCCGACGGCCGAAATCGCCGTGATGGGCGCCAAGGGTGCGACCGAGATCCTCTACCGCTCCGAGCTTGGCGACGCCGACAAGATCGCCGCCCGCACGAAGGAATACGAGATCAATTTCGCCAACCCGTTCAAGGCCGCCGAACGCGGCTTCATCGACGAGGTGATCATGCCGCATTCGTCACGCCGCCGGATCGCGCGGGCGTTTGCCAGCCTGAGGAACAAGCAGGTCGGCAGCCATTGGAAGAAACACGACACGATGCCGCTGTGAGGCGAGAAAAATGCCGACCTTATTGCTGTGGAAAGGCCATCGGTTTTTCTTCTATTCAAAAGAGATCGGCGAACCGCCGCATATCCACGTTTTGAAAGACAGCAGGCAGTTGAAGGTTTGGTTGAAGGACATGCGGGTCGCCCGCAACGCCGGTTTCGCAACCCACGAGGTGAATGATATTCTCAAGGTGATTGGTAAACACCGCGAACAGTTCGAGGAGGCATGGCATGACTACTTTGGACATTAATGAAGAGCAACTGCGCGTATCCGATGTCGCTGTCACGTCGGAAGCAATCATCTTCAAGATGGCGGACGGCCGAAGGATTGAAGCACCGCTTTGGTGGTATCCACGCCTGCACGCAGCATCGCCCGAGCAACAGGGCAAATGGCAGATCCTGCCCTTCGGCGATGCCGTCGGCTGGCAGGAGATCGACGAATACATAAGCGCCAAGGCACTCATCGTTGGTGGTGCCGCACCCGGCGCAAAACCACCGGCCGAGGCGGCGGAATGATGGCACGACAGAGGCACAAGCTTTCGGAATTCAGCGAGTCAATTGATTTGAAGCAACATTCAAAAGTACAGGCAAGGGGCAGAAACACCGCTGCTGCCTTCCTACATCCCACTCGCCGCGCTTGATCCTGCAAGCGCTTTACCCGAACGCCAAGGATAGTATTTCATGACCGACGAAAAATTTCCGCCCGCAAACAATTTTCCAGCCGGCTATGTGCCCCCGAAGGTCTGGACCTGGGAACCTGGCAATGGCGGCGCCTTTGCCAGCATCAATCGCCCGACATCAGGCGCGCAGACCGAAAAGCCACTGCCGGTCGGCAAACATCCGCTGCAACTCTATTCGCTGGCCACGCCGAACGGCCAGAAGGTCTCGATCCTGCTCGAGGAACTGCTGGCGGCCGGCCATACGGGTGCGGAATATGACGCCTGGCTGATCAAGATCGGCGATGGCGACCAGTTCGGTTCCGGCTTCGTCGACGTCAATCCGAACTCGAAGATCCCGGCTTTGATGGACCATGCGCCGAAGGATGGCGGCCAGCCGATCCGGCTGTTCGAATCCGCTTCGATCATGACCTATCTGGCCGAAAAGTTCGGCGCCTTCCTGCCATCCGAAACCCGCGCGCGCGCCGAAACCCTGAACTGGCTGTTCTGGCAGATGGGCTCCGCCCCCTTCCTCGGCGGCGGTTTTGGCCATTTCTATGCCTATGCGCCGATCAAGATCCAGTATGCGATCGACCGCTATGCGATGGAAGTGAAGCGTCAGCTCGACGTGCTCGACAGGCGTCTTGCCGACAACCAGTTCATCGCGGGCGCCGACTATACGATTGCCGACATGGCCATATGGCCCTGGTATGGCAAGATCGTGCTCGGCCAGGCCTATGGCGACGCCGGAACCTTCCTCGATGGCGCAAGCTATAAGAACGTTCTGCGCTGGACCAACGAGATTGGCGCACGTCCGGCAGTCAAGCGCGGTTCCATCGTCAACAAGTCCTTTGGCGAACTGTCGGAACAGCTGCACGAGCGCCACGACGCATCCGACTTCGATACAAAAACACAAGACAAGATCGCCGCGTCCACCCAGACGACGGCGTAAAGGAGACCAGGATGGCCAGACCACCCGAAATGACCAAGCACAGGGGCTTCCCCTCCGGCCTGCCGGGCCATGGCCATCACTTCACCATCCGCCGCGCAAACGAGAAAGGCGCAACACCGCTGAAGGTGTTGCAGCGTCTCGCCCGTCCGAACACGATCGAGCAGAAGGTCGATGCAGCCTTCCTGCATGCGCTCTGGCATCATTTCGGCGACGAGCCTTTCGAGCGTGGCAATCTCGATGCCGGCCGGCTGAACCTGCTGTTCGGCCGGGAAGTCGTGCCGGCCGAGACGCCATTTGATCCGACGTCCTATCAAGCCCTGCTCCGGATCGACGAAAAGGTCGGCCGCAAGAGCTTCCCCGATGCCTTTGAAGACGTGTTCGAGGTTTGACGCCATGGCCAAAGAATCGCTCATGCCCAAGCACCAGGGTTTTCCGCCCGGCCTGCCCGGAACGCAATGGCAATACACTTTGCGCCGGCCCAACCCCAAGGTGACACCGCTGACCAACTGGCCGCGTCACCGCACCATGGACCCGACCGTGGCGCTGGCCGATCTCGGCTTCGTCCAGGCGCTCTGGCAGTTCTTCGGTACGGAACCCTTCGAGCGCGGCAATCTCGACGGCGAACGCCTCTGCCGGTTGTTCGGCCGCGAATTGATCGCCGCCGAACGCGGCTTCGACCCGCAGTCCTATTTCGCCAAGCTGAAGCTCAACGAACCGCTGGCGCGGAAGAATTTTCCGGAAGCGTTTGGCGACGTGAAGAGCGAGCAGAGCGTGGCCAAGGGGCTGAAGAAGCAGGCGCGGGACTAGCGGGCGAAGCAGGACATGGAAGCCGGGGGAGGAAGTGGAGCGATGACTTTGGACATTGGAAAATATATCGGCGCCAAGGCGCTCATCATCGGGGGCGCCGCTCCTGGCGCAATCCCGCCCGCAGAAGCTGCCGAGTGACCTCCATGATCCAGAAAATCCTCATCGCCAACCGGGGCGAAATCGCCTGCCGGGTCATCAAGACCGCAAAGAAGATGGGCATCAGGACGGTGGCCATCTATTCCGATGCCGACCGCGATGCGCTGCATGTCGAGATGGCCGACGAAGCGGTCCATATCGGCCCGGCACCGTCGAACCAGTCCTATATCGTCATCGACAAGATCCTTGAGGCGATCAGGCAGACCGGCGCGGATGCAGTGCATCCCGGCTACGGCTTCCTGTCGGAAAATGCCGCCTTTGCCGAAGCGCTGGAAAAGGCGGGCGTCACCTTCATCGGCCCGCCGGTGGGTGCCATCCAGGCCATGGGCGACAAGATCACCTCGAAGAAGCTGGCGGCGGAGGCCGGCGTGTCGACCGTGCCCGGCCATATGGGCCTGATTGCCGATGCTGACGAGGCGGTGAAGATTTCCGGCGAGATCGGCTATCCCGTGATGATCAAGGCCTCTGCCGGCGGCGGCGGCAAGGGCATGCGCATCGCCTGGAATGACGATGAGGCCCGCGAAGGTTTCCAGTCGTCGAAGAACGAGGCAAAGAACTCCTTCGGCGACGACCGCATCTTCATCGAGAAATTCGTTGACCAACCGCGCCATATCGAAATCCAGGTGCTCGGCGACAAACACGGCACGGTGCTCTATCTCGGCGAACGCGAATGCTCGATCCAAAGGCGTAACCAGAAGGTCATCGAAGAGGCCCCCTCGCCTTTCCTCGATGCCGCGACCCGCAAGGCCATGGGCGAACAGGCGGTCGCGCTGGCGAAAGCCGTCGGATATCACTCTGCCGGCACAGTCGAATTCATCGTCGACGGCAAGCAAAACAAGTTCTACTTCCTTGAGATGAACACTCGCCTGCAGGTCGAGCACCCCGTGACCGAACTGGTGACCGGCCTTGATCTCGTCGAGCAGATGATCCGCGTCGCCGCGGGCGAAAAGCTTGGCCTTGCCCAGGACGACGTGACGCTGAACGGCTGGGCGATCGAAAGCCGGCTCTACGCCGAGGATCCCTATCGCAACTTCCTGCCGTCGATCGGCCGCCTCTCGCGCTACCGCCCGCCGGCGGAAGGACGGACGGCTGACGGCACCGTGATCCGCAATGACACCGGCGTCTTCGAGGGCGGCGAGATCTCGATGTATTACGACCCGATGATTGCCAAGCTCTGCACATGGGCGCCGGACCGGCTGCAGGCGATTGACGCGATGTCGGAAGCACTCGATAGCTTCGAGGTCGAAGGCATCGGTCACAACCTGCCCTTCCTTTCGGCGGTGATGAACCAGGATCGTTTCCGCTCTGGCAAGATCACCACGGCCTATATCGCCGAGGAGTTCAAGGACGGGTTTAGCGGAGTGACGCCGGATGCGGCCTCCGCAGAGAAGCTTGCGGCCGTCGCCGCCGTGATCAACCACCGCCTTCAAGCCCGCGCCACGCAGATTTCCGGCACGATCGGCAACCACGCCCGCAGCATGGGCGCAGACTGGGTGGTGAACCTTGCCGGCAGCGATCACACGGTGACCCTCTCCGAAGGCTCGGGCAATACACGCGTGGCCTTCGCAGACGGCGGCGAGCTGGTGGTCGGCAGCACCTGGACGCCGGGCCAGACATTGGCAAACTTCGACATCGGCGGCGAAACCATCGCCGTCAAGGTGGACCTCAAGGGCCCCGCCATCCGGCTGCGCTGGCGCGGCATGGATGTGACCGCCCGCGTCCGCTCGCCGCGGGTCGCCGCGCTCGCCAAGCTGATGCCGGAAAAGCTGCCGCCGGATACGTCAAAACTGCTGCTCTGCCCGATGCCGGGCGTGATCACCGGCGTGGCGGTCAAGGAGGGCGAAATCGTCGAGGCCGGCCAGCCTTTGGCAACAGTGGAGGCGATGAAGATGGAAAACATCCTCAAGGCCGAACGCCGGGGTACGGTCAAGAAGATCGTCGTCAAGCCGGGCCAGAGCCTGGCGGTGGACGAGTTGATCATGGAGTTCGAGGGGTGAGGACGCCGTCGATGATCGCGGTTTGGGTACCCCCCTCTGTCGGCTACGCCGACATCTCCCCATCAAGGGGGGAGATTGGCCGCAGGCTTTGCGACCACTTCACGAATTCAGCGTCTTCTATGGCGGGGCGGCAGGTCGGCCCCACTGTGATCTCCCCCCTTGAGGGGGAGATGTCCGGCAGGACAGAGGGGGGTACCGCCATCACAAGCCATACCCGGCCTTCACTTCGGCAATCATCGCCTCGATCCGCTCATGGCTTTCAGCCTCAGATAGGAAAGGCCCCTTGCGCCGACGCTCCACTAGCGCCCGCAGCGCCTCCACATCCTCTTGCCGCATCTCCGTCTCTTCGCGCACCAAGTCCACCCCGCGCTCGACCACGGCGGCGAGGCTCGGAAAATGGCCGTCCTCGACCAGATTGCGGGCAAATTCTTCCTGCTGGGGCGAGAGCGAGACAGAGGCTTCCACGGTCATGGCAAGGCACTCCGGTTAGACTTGCGAGAATAGCCAGGACCCGAAATCCCGTCAAATTGGCTTCCCTCGGCGAACCGCCGACACGCGCTGCCTTGAGAAAAGGATCACAACCATGACCAAGAAGACACGCGCCGATTGGCAAGCCCTGGCCGAAAAAGAACTGAAGCGTCCGCCAGACACGCTCACCTGGCAAACCCCCGAGGGCATTTCGGTCAAGCCGCTCTACACGGCTGACGACATCGCCGGCATCGAGCATCTCGACAGCCTGCCGGGCTTCGCGCCCTTCACCCGGGGTCCGCGTGCTACCATGTATGCCGGCCGTCCCTGGACCATCCGCCAATATGCCGGCTTCTCGACGGCGGAAGAAAGCAATGCCTTCTACCGCAAGGCGCTTCTCGCCGGCCAGCAGGGCGTCTCGGTCGCCTTCGACCTCGCCACCCACCGCGGTTACGACAGTGACCATCCGCGCGTCGAGGGTGATGTCGGCAAGGCCGGCGTGGCGATCGACAGTGTCGAGGACATGAAGATCCTCTTCGACGGCATTCCGCTGGAAGCAATCTCGGTTTCCATGACGATGAACGGCGCGGTCATCCCGATTCTGGCCAATTTCATCGTCACCGGCGAGGAACAGGGTGTCTCGCGCGACAAGCTTTCAGGCACGATCCAGAACGACATCCTCAAGGAGTTCATGGTCCGCAATACCTATATCTACCCGCCCGAACCTTCGATGCGGATCATCGCCGACATCATCGAATACACGGCGAAGGAGATGCCGAAATTCAACTCGATCTCGATCTCCGGCTATCACATGCAGGAGGCCGGTGCGACGCTGGTCCAGGAGCTCGCCTTCACGCTCGCCGACGGTCGAGAGTATGTCCGCGCGGCCATCGCCAAGGGCCTCAATGTCGACGAATTCGCCGGCCGCCTCTCCTTCTTCTTTGCGATCGGCATGAACTTCTTCATGGAGGCGGCCAAGCTGCGCGCCGCCCGCCTGCTCTGGACCCGCATCATGCAGGAATTCGAGCCAAAGAAGGCATCTTCCCTGATGCTGCGCACCCATTGCCAGACCTCGGGTGTATCGCTTGCCGAACAGGACCCCTACAACAACATTGTCCGCACCGCCTTCGAGGCGATGTCCGCGGTACTCGGCGGCACCCAGTCGCTGCACACCAATTCGTTTGACGAGGCGATTGCCCTGCCGACGGAATTTTCCGCCCGCATTGCCCGCAACACGCAATTGATCCTGCAGCACGAGACGGGTGTGACCAAGGTCGTCGATCCGCTCGCCGGCTCTTATTATGTCGAGAGCCTGACCAACGACATGGCGGAGAAGGCCTGGGCCTTGATCGAGGAAATCGAGCGGCTGGGCGGCATGACCAAGGCCGTCGATGACGGCTTGCCGAAGCGCCTGATAGAGGAGGCAGCCACCCGTCGCCAAGCCGCAGTCGACCGCGCCGAGGAAGTGATCGTCGGGGTCAACAAATACCGCCTCGAAAACGAGGAGCCGATCGATATCCTGCAGATCGACAACACTGCCGTTCGCCTGTCGCAGATCAAGCGCATCGAGCAGACGCGCCGCCAGCGCGACCCGAAGCGGGTCAGCGAAACACTCGCCCGGCTGACCGAGGTCGCCGAGAGCGGTCAAGGCAACATCCTCGAAGCCGCCGTCGACGCCGCGCAGGCGCGTGCCACCGTCGGCGAAATTTCGGATGCCATGCGCGCCGTCTTCGGCGATCACGTCGCAACGCCGGAAGTGGTGCATGACATCTACGGCAAGGCCTATGAGGGCGATCCGGAAATGGAGACGCTGTCGATCCGACTCATCGACTACGGCAAGGCCTCCGGCAAGCCACGTGTGCTTGTCGCCAAGCTCGGTCAGGACGGCCACGACCGCGGCGCCAAGGTGATCGCCTCGGCCTTCGGCGACATCGGCTTTGATGTCGTGGCAGGCCCGCTCTTCCAGACCCCAGACGAGGCCGCCGATCTGGCCATCGCGGAGAAGGTCAATGTCGTCGGCATGTCGTCGCTCGCGGCCGGTCACAAGACGCTCGCCCCGCAACTGGTCGAAGCCTTGAAGGCAAGAGGCGCCGGCGACATCATCGTCGTGGTCGGCGGTGTCATTCCGCGCCAGGATTATGACTTCCTCATCGAGCAAGGGGTCTCTGCGGTCTTCGGACCCGGCACCAATGTCATGGATGCGGCCCGCGCTGTTCTTGATCTGCTGGAGGGCAGGCTCAAGAACAGCTGATCTCGCATCCGCCTACTTGTCGTCCGCGGCATTTGCGCCGAGCAGTTTCGGCAGGTCGCCGAAGCGCGCCACCAGGCCGAAGATCAGCGCTGCCATCACGACGAACAGCACCGTCACCGAGGCCATGACCGGCGTATAGCCGTAACGCAGAGCGTTGAAGATCTTGATCGGCAACGTCTCCATGGTGAAGCCGACGGTCATGTAGGCGACGATGTATTCGTTGAGCGACAGGACGAAGGCGAAGGCATAGCCGGAGACGAGATAGGGCATGATCAGCGGCAGGACGACGGTGCGGAAGATCGTCCGGTCATCGGCACCCATGGTCGATGCGGCCTCGACCAGCGAGCGGTCGATGGCCGTAAAGCCGAGCGACAGCGTCACCAGTGGCAGGGTGACGAAGAAGATCGCGTGACTGATCACCGCCGTCCAGGGCTGGCCGTAGAAGCCGGTCGTCGCCCAGAAGGTCAGCAGCCCGAGCGCGGTGATCACCGGCGGCAACGTGAAAGGCGCAATGCCGAGCAACTGGAAGACCTGCGCCCAAGGCGCCAGCCGGCGCCACAGGAACCAGGCGAGTGGAAGCGCAATAGCGACGGCAAGCGCTGCCGCCGAAAGCGCCAGGATCAGCGACGCAAACAGCGCCGAACGCCAGCCGGCATCGGTAAAGATCGCCCCATACCAGGCAAGCGAGAAACCCTGCGGCGGGAAATTCAGGCTCTGTTTCGCATTCACCGAAACGCCGGCGACGACGACGATCGGGGCAGCCAGGAAGATCGCGATCAGGGTAAAATAGACGCGGATGAGAAGCTTGTTCATGCGGCTTCTCCCTTGCGGCCAATAAGCAGCGTCAAAGCCACCATGCCGAGCGTGACGAGAACGAGAAAGACCGCCATGGCAGCGGCGAACGGCATGTTCGACTGGTAGATCGCCTGGTCCGTGATCAGCACCGACAACGTCCAGTGTTGCGGCCGGCCGAGGATCTGCGGCAAAAGGTAAGAGCCGAGCGCGAAGATGAACACCATGATCAGGGTGGCGATCAGCGTATTGCGCAGCGCCGGCACGACGACGGTGAAGAAGGCCTTAATCGGCGAGGCACCGAGCGTGCGGGCCGCCTCCGTCAATGTCGGATCAAGCCGGACCAGGGCAGGATAGAGCACCAGAACCGTATAGGGCAGAGCCTGGTAGACCATGCCGGTCAGCACCGCGCCGAAATTCGGCATCAGCGCGACCGGCTTTGCCATCAGCCCGATCATCACCAGCAGATTGGTGATGCCCGCCGTGCGTGAAAACAGCGTCGACCAGGCAAAGCCGATGATGACTTCCGACAGCGACAGGACCGACAGCAGCG
Organism: Rhizobium sp. CECT 9324; assembly: GCF_918741265.1. Classification (NCBI taxonomy): domain Bacteria; kingdom Pseudomonadati; phylum Pseudomonadota; class Alphaproteobacteria; order Hyphomicrobiales; family Rhizobiaceae; genus Rhizobium; species Rhizobium sp. CECT 9324. The sequence goes on from NZ_CAKKMZ010000001.1 coordinate 3,730,895, forward strand.
CCACCAGCCAGATCACCTGCGCTTTGCGCGACATGCGCGCCAGGAGATAAGTGAATGGCAGACCGAGCACCACGCAGACGATGGCAACGGCAATCGCCAGCATCAGCGAAAAACCGAGCACGCCGGCAAAGAAAGTGGAGATAAACCGGGCATAGTTGTCGAAGACGAAGGCGGTCGAATAGAAACCGGCCGGATCGCGCTTGAAGAAGGACACGGCGATCATCGTCGCGAACGGCACGACGAAGAACAGGATCAGCATGCCTGCCGGGAAGACCAGCGGCGCAAAATCGAGTGCGGTTTTGGGTGGTTCGCGTCTCATCGGGCAAGCACCACGGCACTTTCCGGATCGATCGCCACGCCGACCTCCTGGCCGACGGAGACGACCGGTCGCTCGCGCGGCGTCGACACCGCGATCACCTCGGTGCCGGCGACATCAAGGAAGGTCTCGATCATGCCGCCAAGATCGCGAATGAAAGTCACGCGTCCGGTCAACCGGCCTTCGCCGGGAGCCAATAGGGTAATGTCTTCCGGACGTACCGAAAGGCTGCAGGACGATTGGCCGGCAGGGGCCGCGATGCCGGAAACCGGTTGACCGAGCACCAGCGTCCTGCCCCCCTGCACGCTCAGCGGCAGGAGATTGGTCGAACCGATGAAGTCGGCAACGAAGCGATCGGCCGGACGGCGATAGATCTCGATCGGGCTTGCCGCCTGGCGGATCTTGCCGCCGTTCATCACCACGACGGTATCGGCCATGGTCATCGCCTCGCGCTGGTCATGGGTGACGACGATGGTGGTGATCCCGAGCTGCTGCTGCAGCTTGCGCAGCTCGACCTGCATCGCCTCGCGCAGCTTGGCGTCGAGCGCCGAAAGCGGTTCGTCGAGCAGGAAAAGTTTCGGCGAAATCGCCAGCGCCCGGGCGATCGCCACGCGCTGCCGCTGTCCGCCGGACAGCTTGTTGACCGGCCGGTCGGCGTAACCCGTCAGATGGATCATCGCCAGCAGTTCCTGCACGCGCTTCATCTGCTCCTCGCGGCCGACGCCGCGAATGCGCAAGGGATAGGCGATATTTTCACCGACGGTCAGATGCGGAAACAGCGCCAGCGACTGGAAAACCATGCCGAGATTGCGCTTGTGCGTCGGCATGCGGGTAATGTCCTGCCCATCGAGCACGATCTCGCCGCCCGTCGGCAGGTCCAGCCCGGCGATCATCCTGAGCAGCGTGGTCTTGCCGCAGCCGGACGGACCAAGCATGCAGACGAAAGTGCCATGCGGTACGGTCAGTTGCACCTGATCGACGGCGGTAAACGGGCCGAATTGCTTGGTAACGGCGTTGAGAGATAGTCCAGACATGGGCTGTTGGTTTCCAATCACAGACAAGATTGTTCAAAAGGGTGCAAGACACTCGACGCCTAAAGGTTCGAAGTCTTTGACATTGGCAGTCACGACCGTGAGGTGGTGCGTGACAGCCGTTGCGGCGATAAGGATGTCGGCGAGTTCGAAATTTTGCCCACGGGCGAGCGCAGCGCCTTCGAGACGTCCTGCAGCCAAAGCTACCGTGGTGTCAACCGGCAGGAAACGATCCTGAAAATCAGACATCACCGTCTCCAGCCATAGCCTCAGGCGCTTCGCCTTTGCCGGATTTCCCGCCTTCACAAGCTCCAGTTTCACGATGCCTTTTTCAGTTTCCTGCAGCGTTATCGACGAAACATACAACGAGTTCCGTTGCTGTTGCTCTTTCAACCAGCCCACGAATGAGGCCGAGGCCCTGCTGGCAGAGAGGAGGGAAATCGCATTCGTGTCAATAAGATAGCCACTCAAAGATCGACGTCTCGCCCGCGTGAGGGATTGCGTTCAAAAACCATACCGGGTTCCGGGAAAGCCATCAGATGCTCAAGGAAATTGCGCTTCGTTTTAGGCTCAACCGGGGTCTTTGCAGTTTGTTCGACCGGCACCAGCGTCGCCACCGGCTTGCCGTCTCGCGTGATCGTGACGCTACCGCCCTTGATCACCTCATCCACCAGTTCCGAAAGATCAGTGTTTACATCGCGCACGCTGACCGTCGTCATGATCTCGTCTCCGTGTAGCTGCCTTTTGTGATCCTAGCATGTGCCTTGGGATGCCACAAAGCCTGTCATAATCTGCCCCTCACCCTACCCTCTCCCCGCAAGCGGGGAGAGGGTAAGAGGACGCCGAGCGTTCAGCTTGTGTCCTTCTCCCCGCGAGCGGGGAGAAGGTGCCCGGCAGGGCGGATGAGGGGCAAGCCCCCAACCATCAGCCGACGATCAGCTCCGTCCACTTCTGGTTCAGCCAATCCGACTTGGTCTGGTAGAGATCGTAACGCGGGGTGATCGGCTCGATGTCGGACGAAACGGAAGCAAATTCCGCATCGGTCAGGTCGAGCAGCTCGCGCTTAACGGTCGGCGCCGTGCCGACCTTGCGCGACAGGGTCGCCTGGATCGCCGGCTGGCACATGTAGTCCATGAAGATATGCGCCTCGTCCGTCTTGGTCGAAGCCCGCGACAGCGCCCAGCAACCGCTGTCCTGGATGCCGCCTTCCTTCGGGAAGGTCGAGCGGACCGGTTGGCCATCGGCAGCCGCCAGACCGGTAACGTCGTGGTAGTACTGGCCCATCGGGATTTCGCCCGACTTCAGCGACTGCTCGAACTGTGCTTCGTCGCGGTACCACAGACGTACATTCGGCTTCACTTCGGCGAGCTTGTCGAAGGCCTTGAGGATGCCTTCCTCGGTATCGAGCGCGTTGGTACCGCCGAAGAAGGTTTTCGCCGTGACTTCCAGCAGGAAGGAATTCGACACCAAGGCAAGCAGGCCGAGCTTGTCGGCATTTGCCGGATCCCACAGCGCTTCCCAGGAGGTCGGCGCTTCCTTGAAGACATCCGTGTTGGTGACCAGGGTGATGTACCAGGCAACGGCGCCGACGCCGGCGACACGGCCGTCCGGATATTTGTTGACGAAGCGATCGATCAGGCCGGAAGCGTTCTTGAGCTTTGCCATGTCGATCGGCGCCCACAGCTCGGTCGCCTGGCCCTTGAGCATCGACACCTGCGACATCATCGAGAGGTCGGCCGGAGCCTGGCCGGCCTTGGCTGCCTGTTCGAGCTGCACGAGCCAGGCTTCGCCAGTCGGTTCGGCGATCGATTCCACTGCGATCCCGGTCGCCTTGGTGAAGTCCGGAAAGATGTTCTTGTCGAACGAATCCTTGAAGTAGCCGCCATAGACACCGACCTTCAGCGACTTGTCCTGCGCGCGCAGGATCGACGGCATGGCAAATGTGCCGGCTGCGACCACCGAACCCGCAAGCACGCTGCGGCGGCTGACCGGTTTGTTGATGAGATCCTTCATTTCGTTTCTCCTTGTTTTCGGCCAAAGGCCGGTTCCCGTTTTTAAGAGAGGCTGCGTGCTGCGCTCATGCGTATTTGGCGGCACGAAGTTCGAGGGCCCGCGCATACCGCGTCAGCGGAAAACAGAGGGCAAAATAGATCAATGCGACCATGCCATAAACCTTGAATGGCTCGAAGGTCGCATTGTTGATCGCGTTCGAGGTTCGCACCAGTTCCTCGAAGCCGATGATCGACGTCAATGCGGTACTCTTGATCAGCTGGACGAGAAATCCGACGGTTGGCGCACGGGTCATGGAAAAGGCCTGCGGCAAGACGACCAGGCGCAATTTCGCAATGTAATGCAGTCCCAGACTGCTGGCGGCATCCCATTGGCCGAGCGGCAGCGCCTGAACACCACCTCGCCAGATCTCCGCCAGATACGCGCTGGCAAACAGCGTCAATCCGATCACGGCCGCCGTCCAGGCCTCGATGCGAAAGCCGATCAGCGGCAGCCCGAAGAACAGCAGGAACAGCTGCATCAAGAGTGGCGTGCCCTGGAACAGGCCGATGTAGTATTCGGCGAACCGCCGGAGCGGGCGGCGCTCGGAAATCCGCATCAGCAGGATCAACACACCGACCAGAGTGCCGCCGATAAAGGCAACGACCGACAGGAGTATGGTCCAGCGTGCTGCGAGCAAAAGATTGCGAACGATGTCCCAGAAGGTGAATTCGATCACGTGACACCTCCCGCCAGCATTCGGTTGCCACCCGCAACCAGCAGCCGGCGCAGCCCGATGCTCAAAGCCAGATAAACCAGCGTCACGACGAAATAGGTCTCGAAGGCGCGAAAGGTCCGCGCCTGGAGCATATCCGCCTCATAGGTCAGTTCGCGTACGGCAATCTGTGAGACGACGGCCGATTCCAGCATCATGATGACGATCTGGCTGGTCAGCGCCGGAAAGATCACTTTCAGCCCCTGCGGCAGTACGATCTTGAAGAAGACCTGACGCGGGCGAAGCCCGAGCGACAAGGCCGCTTCCTTCTGCCCCTTCGGCACGGCATCGAGACCGGCACCCACAATCTCGGTCGTGTATGCCGTCATGTTCAGCGTCATCGCGAGGATTGCCGCGACCACTGGGTCGAGGCGAATGCCAAGGCTTGGAAGACCGAAGAAGATGAAGAACAACTGCACCAGAAACGGCGTATTGCGAATCAGCTCGACATAGGCGCCGATCATCCGGCGCAGCACCGCATACCGGCTGCGCCGGGCGGCCGCGCCCAGCACGCTGAGAACGATGCCGGCAACCGCCGACACCGCAATCAGGAAGATCGTCATGGCTGCACCCTGCGCGATCAGGTGGATCGCGTCGGTGAGCCAGCCGAAATCGAGCTGATAGCCCAAAGGATCAATCCTTCAGGTTTTCAGGATTGAGCGGCGTCTTCAGCCACATTTCCGAGCTTTCGTTCAGCTTGCCGTCGGCCAGCATCTTGGCAACCGCATCGTTGATCGCCGTCTTCAGACGCTCCTCACCCTTGTTGAGGGCAATATGCGATGGCGAGGTTAGAAGCTGGAACTTCTGCTCCGGCTTAAGGGCTTCCTGGCGGGCCAGAACCTGCGCGCCGACGTCGTTGCCAACCACCATCAGGTCCGTCTGGCCGGAAATGAAGGCCTGGATGACGGAATTGTAGTTGTCGAAACGCTTGATGTCGGCAGATTTGGGTGCCGCTTCCGTCAGCGAGGTGTCTTCCAGCGTGCCGCGATTGACGGCAATGCTCTTGTCGGCGAGGTCTTCCTTGTCTTTGACCTCCATGGCGGCCGGACCGATCACCGCGATGTAGTAAGGTGCGTAAGCTGCGGCAAAATCGATGACTTCGGCGCGCTCTTTCGAGTAGCCGACGCTGACCAGCATATCGACACGCTTTTCGGTGAGGTAAGGAATGCGGTTCTGGCCGGTGATCGGCACGGGAACCAGCTTCACCTTCAGCGCATCGGCAATGTACTGCGCCACATCGATGTCATAGCCCTTGAGGCTCATGTCGGCGCTGGCCGAGGAAAACGGCGGGAAGTCGGCAAACACGCCGACATTCAGCACGCCAGCCTTGGTGATGTCATCGATCGCATCTGCATGCGCGGAGGATGCGAAGCCAAGAACGGCACCGCCGAGCATAAGCATGGCGAACGTCGTCGATTTCATTGCGGTTTTGATGTTCATTTTTGTTCCCCTTTATCGGACATTGCTTTGGGTGATGCGGGCAATCCGGCCGCCAACCACCGACCTTTTCGGTCGACGGGAATGCAAGATCAACGCACCGCCGTTACATGCGGGCTGAAGACCATCAGGCTGAGGATTTCAAACAGCACCTGCGCACCGGCATGGGCTGTATTCGCGGTCGCGTCATACTGTGGCGCGACTTCGACGACATCGCCACCGACGATGTTGATACCCTTCAGACCGCGCAGCAGTTCCAGCACCTCGCGGGTGGTGAGACCACCCACTTCCGGCGTGCCGGTACCCGGCGCAAAACTTGGGTCGAGGCTATCGATATCGAACGAAACATAGGTCGGGCCATCGCCGACAATGGCCTTCGCCTTTTCAATGATCGCCGGCATGCCGAGACCGGTCACCTCTTCGGCGTGGATGACGGTCATGCCGGACTCGTAGGTGAATTCCCAGAGATATTCGGCCGATCCCCGGATACCGATCTGGATAGTCCGCGTCGGATCGAGAACACCGTCGAGCACTGCCTGGCGGAACGGGCCACCGTGATGGAACTTGGTATCTTCGAACGGCGCGCTGGTATCGCAATGCGCGTCGATATGGATCATGCCAACCGGCGCCGTTTTGCCGACCGCCTTCAGGATGGAATAGGTGATCGAGTGGTCGCCGCCGACGGCAAGCGGTGTGACGCCGGCATCGACGATCTGGTTGAAGCGGCGCTCGATATCTTCATGGGCCGTTTCCAGCCGGTAGCGGCTGCGCAGCGGCACGTCGCCGATATCGGCAACCTTCAGTTCATGCACCGGCGCGCAGCCGAGAACGTGGTTATAAGGCCCGATCCGGTCGATTGCCCGCAAGGCGCGCGGCCCGAAGCGTGATCCCGGCCGATTGGTGACGCCGAGGTCCATCGGCACGCCGGTGATTGCCACCTGCAGATCGCCTAAATCCGGCGCCTGTGCAGCCACCTCGCGGTAAGGTGCAGAGAGAAAGGTCGGCAGGCCCGAGAAAGGTGCAGCACGCGTGCCCTTGGAAAAGATCTTGTCGCCGACCTTGCTGAAGTCGGCATCGAAAATCTCGCCATTGCGGCTCTCACCGTATTTTGCCCGCAATGCCGCAAGCTTTTCCGCGTCGAATGCCATGAAACTGTTCCCTGCTTTGGAGTGGCAACAGACGCCGCCACCTAGGCTGTTTTTGCGGCAGCTGTTTTCGCTGCCTTTATTGTGAGCATTAATCCGCAAGCCTCTTGGAAAATCAATTCACGATGTTATAGCATTATATATGAGAAAAATTCACAACGATTGACCCCCATGGCCAACCGCCTGCCACCGCTGAATCCCTTGCGCGCATTCGAGGCCGCCGCCCGTCGCGGCTCGATTTCGGCCGCGGCGCGCGAGCTCAACGTCACGCACGGCGCCATCTCGCATCAGATCAAGAGCCTAGAGGAAACGCTGAAGACCACGCTCTTCGAACGTGGTGGCAAACGCCTGAAGCTCACCCCGCAAGGTGCGCTGCTCCTGCCTGCCGTCAGCCAGGCGTTCGACGGCATAGCGGCCGCGACCGCTCTGCTCGACCGCCCCTCGACGAGCGGCAATCTGCGCATCAGCTGCGTGCCGGCCCTCTTGGCACTGTGGCTGGTGCCGCGCATGGGATCCTTCACCGATCGCTACCCGGAAATCAGCCTGACACTGACCTCCAGCAATGACGCCGAGCTGATCTACTCGCCGGAAATCGATATCGCCATCCTGTATGGCGCCGGCGGCTGGCGCGATTGCTGGACACGGTTGTGGAGCACGTTCGATCTTTTTCCGGTCGTCAGCCCGACGCTGCTGAACACAAGACCTCTGCGTTCGGTGCGCGACCTGCAGGATCATGTGCTGCTGCATGGCGATGACGGCCGCGAATGGCGCAGCTGGCTGGCCGCCGCCGACCAGTTGGACATGCCGCATCCGCGCGAACATTTCATGGGGGATGCAAGGCTGTCGACCGAGGCTGCCCGCCATGGCCAGGGCGTGGCCCTTGGCGACAGCATCACCGCCTCCAGCCTGATTGCCGCCGGCGAACTGATCATTCCCTTTGATCTCGCTGTCCCCGCAGCCGACGCTTTTTATGTCGCGGCCCGCAACGAAGTCCGCGGCGCACCGATCGCCAAGGTCTTCATCGACTGGCTTTTCGACACACTTGAAACAGAACGCGCCGTACAGCCACGACCGATCGCCCGCCAGACCGCCCGCACCATCGTCCCGACACCACGCCGCCGCGCAACCAGCCCCCAGTCTGTAGAAGACGGGGAATGACCGCATAAGGATCGAAACCATGCCTGCTGCTTCCTTTAACCCCCTCGTCTCTCAGCTTTCGCCTCCACCAGTGCCTTCGGTCTTTGCCTGGGGACGGGCTTATGGCGGCAAAAATGGCCCCCTGATCGACCTGTCGCAGGCCGTTCCCGGCTATCCGCCACATCCCGACATGCTGGCATGGCTTGCGGAAACTGCGGGATCACGCATCTATGCCGGTTATGGTCCGATCGAAGGCGAGAGCGAATTGCGCACCGCCTATGCCAACGAACAGCAGGTGATCTATGGTGCCGAGGTCACGCTCGAAAACATCCACATCACCGCCGGCTGCAATCAGGCCTTCATCGCCGCAGCCATGACCCTTGCCGGCAGCGGCGACAGCATCGGCCTGACCGAACCCTTCTACTTCAACCAGGAAACGACGCTCGGCATGCTGGGCATTCGTCGCGAGCTTCTGCCGCTTGATCCGGCAACCGGCTTCGTGCCGACCATCGAGGCGGTAGAGGCTGTCCTGGCCAAAGGCGTGAAAGCGGTAGCCCTTGTCTCGCCCAACAATCCCACCGGCGCGATCTATCCGGCAGATCTGCTGCGCGACATCTTCGAGGCCTGCCGGGACGCCGGCGCCTTCCTCATTCTCGACGAGACCTATCGCGATTTCCTGCCCGGTCACGAACACCCGCACAACCTTCTGTCCGTCCCCGGCTGGGAAGACAATCTGATCCTGCTCTACTCCTTCTCCAAGTCCTTCTGCATTCCCGGACATCGCCTCGGCGCCATCACCGCCGGCCCGCGCGCCGTGGCCGAAATCGCCAAGGTCATGGACAATCTGCAGATCTGCGCACCGCGCGCGCCGCAGGCGGCCGTGGCCAAGGCTATTCCGGCGCTTCGCGATTGGCGCGCGGTCAACCGGGCGGAAATCCTCGCCCGGGCAGAAACACTAAAGGGCGTGATGGCCGAGCTTCCGGCATGGAAGATGGATTCGCTCGGCGCCTATTTCGCCTTCATCCGCCATCCTTTCGAAGGACAGCCTTCGGCACTGGTGGCGGAACAGCTGGCAAAACGCGCCGGCATTCTCTGCATTCCCGGCGCCTATTTCGGCGAGGGTCAGCAGGCCTATCTGCGTTTCGCCTTTGCCAATGCCGATAGCGAAACGATCCGCGGCCTGACCTCCCGTCTCGCCAATTTCACCTTGGAGTGAGATTGAGGATGAGCAGACGGCAGATCGCGATTGTCGGCGGCGGACCGGCGGGCCTGATAGCGGCGGAAACGCTCAACCGCAAAGGCCATGCCGTGACCGTCTACGACGCCATGCCGACGGTCGCGCGCAAGTTTCTGCTCGCCGGAAAATCAGGTCTCAACATCACCCACGCCGAGGACTATGCCCGCTTCGTCACGCGCTTTGGCAAGGCCAACGATTGGCTAAGCAACGCACTGGACCTGATGACACCGGATGATATCCGAGCCTGGGCTGCAGCACTCGGCACGGAGACCTTCATCGGCACTTCGGGACGTGTCTTCCCGAAAGCCATGAAGGCATCCCCCCTCCTGCGCGCCTGGCTGAAGCGGCTCGAGGCACAAGGCGTTCGCATTCTCACCCGTCATCGCTGGACCGGCTTTGCCGGCAAGGCCCTGACATTCGAAACGCCGGATGGCCCTGTGCAGATCGAGCCCGACGCGACGCTGTTTGCCCTCGGCGGCGCCAGCTGGCCGAAACTGGGATCGGATGCGGCCTGGGTAGCACCCCTGCGCGCAGAAGGTGTTGCCATCCGCGATCTCCTGCCGGCAAACTGCGGCTTTGACTGCGATTTCAGCGCAATGTTCAACAGCCGATTTTCCGGCGTGCCGGTCAAATCCGTCAAGGCGACCTCGGCAGCCGGAACCACCCAGGGCGAATTCGTCATCAGCCGCGGCGGCATCGAGGGCAGCCTGATCTATGCCCATGCGGCCGCGCTACGGGATGCGCTGATCGACACCGGGCAAGCCGCTCTGTCGCTCGATCTGGCACCCGGTCGGGATCAGGCCCGCCTTGCCCGCGATCTGGCAAGGCAGGATGCCAAGGCAAGTTTTGCGACGCGATTGAAGAAGGCAACCGGCCTCGACGGCGTAAAGGTAGCGCTGCTGCGTGAGGTCGAACCCGATGCGAACCGGTTGCCGCCAGAGGCCTTGGCAAGCCTGATCAAGGCCCTGCCGCTAAGGGTTACCCGGCCACGGCCGATCGGCGAGGCCATTTCATCTGCCGGCGGCGTCGCCTTTGAGGCCGTCGATCCCCATTTCATGTTGAAAACACGGCCCGGCACCTTTGTCGCCGGCGAGATGCTCGATTGGGAGGCGCCAACCGGCGGCTATCTGCTGACGGCCTGTTTTGCCACCGGCAAGGCAGCCGCCGAAGGCATCGCAACCTGGCTCGAGCCCAATTGAGCGTCGCTCGGCCTTACCGGGACGCCGACTTTGCGCTCGACCCCGGCTTGCGAAACTCGACCGTGGTCTTGGCCACTGGAAAACCGAATTTTGTCACCAGCGCGGTGTTCAACACCGTGCCATCGGCGCGCAAGACCATCTTGTCGTAGAAATGCACCTTGTTCGCCTGTTTGGCGGAATCGAGATAGACCAGATAGTTGAACTTCGCGACCGGCCCATTGAGCGTCACTTTTGTCTCGCCGATCACATCCTCCCGGGTGCCGGAATAGGTCGCCGGACCCGTCTTCACGAACCGCCACGTCTTGCGATCCTTCGTGCCGTCATCGAAGACGAAATCCTCGCGCAGCGTCAACGTCCGGCCATCCCATTTGCCGGTCAGATCGACGGTGAAGCTGCGCTTGACGCCGTTGATCGCCCGGAACGATCCAACAGCCTCCGTGCGTCCGGTGAAATAATCTTCGAAGGTGAATTTGTCCGCGGCATTGCCTGCGGACGACATCAAACTCAGCGCTAGCCCGAACAGGGCAAATCCGACCTTGGACATTGAACGTCTCCATGACTGGTGCAGTGTGCATCCAGTACGCAGACGGCCATCGCCCGGTTTGTCGTGGCGCGATCAAAATATCATCGCGCCGACCGGTCACCTGTCAGGACGGCGGATTGTCGCGCTGATAGATCCAGTCATGATCCGGATGGTTCTCGAAGCGCCACTTGCGCAAGGGGCCTGCCATGACGTTGAGATAATACATCTCGTAGCCATAGGGTGCGCCGCAGGGATGGTGCCCCTTCGGCACCAGAACCACGTCGCCATCCGACACCGCCATGGTCTCGTCCAGCGAACCATCCTCGGTAAACACCCGCTGGAAGCCGAAGCCCTGCGCCGGGTTCAGCCGGTGATAATAGGTCTCCTCGAGATAGGTCATCTCGGGATAATTGTCTTCGTCGTGGCGATGCGGCGGATAGGACGACCAGTTGCCCGACGGCGTGAACACTTCCGTCACCAGCAGGCTGTCGGCAACGTCACGGTCCTCCATGGCGATCGGATAGATATAGCGGGTATTGGCATCCTTGCCGCGCTGGACATAGGCAATGCCCTCCGGCCCGATCTGCTGGGCTTCGCGGCCGGGCATGGCCGGTGCTGTGCAGACCGCAAGCACGCAGTCGGTGGTCGCCGTCGCCGACCACTCGGAGCCGGCCGGCACATAGACGCAATGCGGCGGCTTCTTCTCAAAGACCGACATGCGGTCGCCGAGTTCGCCGAAACTCTTGCCGCCGCCGGACACCGTCGCCTTGCCCTCGACAAGCACTAGAATGACCTCCGTCTCGCCGGTCTGTTCAAACGCGTTTTCACCCGGTTTCAAGTGATAGAGCCCGAAGCCGACATAGCCCCAATTGGCACTGGCCGGCGTGATGTCGTGGACTTTACCGGTCCTGGCCACCGGCTTGCGGAGCAGATCCGTCATCGTCATCTCCCTCGTCTTCCTGTCGAGCCTTGGCGGCATCCTCAGCCGCCTTGGCTTTCGCAATTGTGTGGCCGTACATGAACAGCAATTCGTAGGCCGCGTAGGCGGACGCGCCGAAAAACACGACGGCCCAGCCCATGGCATTGTTGTAAAGCTCGACACCGCCCCAGGCTGCCGGCAGAAGAACGGTCAGAATGCGCCGCCAGAGAGGCTTGAAAAACGGATGTTTCGGGTCGAGAATCTGCACGGCGGCTCCTGGAGGTCGCGGAAAACTGATCTGCAGTAGTCCGCAAACCTGCACTGTGTCAAAGGCGAAGGCAGTCCATCGGCACCGCCTTCGTCGATTGCGTCGGTCAGGTCAGGCCGGCATCCTTGGCCATTGCCTTCAGCGATTTCAGGCCAAGGCTCTGGTATTCGAACGGATTGCGGACATCCGGATCCTGTTCCGCCTCGATGACGATCCAGCCCTGATAGCCGTTTTCAGCCGCCAGCTTGAGGACCGGCGGGAAATCGACGCCGCCTTCGCTGTCGCCGGGGACCGTGAACACGCCGCGGCGCACGCCTTCGAGGAAGGAGAGGTTTTCGTCGCGAACCTGCTTTGCGATGACCGGACGGACATTCTTCGCATGGATATGGCCGACGCGGCCCATGTGCTTCTTGGCCAGTTCTTCCGGATTACCGCCGCCGAACAGGCAATGGCCGGTATCGAGCAGCAGTTTCGCATGCGGACCGGTATGGGCCATCAGCTTGTCGATCTCTTCGGGGCTTTCGACGATCGTGCCCATGTGGTGATGGTAGACCAGTGTTATGCCCTGGGCTGCCGCATAGTCGGCCAGCGCCTCGACACCGGCACCGAAGGCCTTCCAGTCGGCGTCTGCGAGCTTCGGGCGATCATTCACCGCCGTATCGTCGGCACCGTGAATGGCATTCGACGTCTCGCAGACGATGATCACCTTCGAACCCATGGCCTTCAAAAGATCGAGCGCCGGCTGCATCGCGGCCTTCTCGTCCTCGATCGAATGTGTCAGCAGGTTGAGCGAATGCCAGCCGGAGACGTAGCGCAGGCCGCGTGGCTCGAGAACAGCCTTGAGGCCATCGGGATCCTGCGGAAACTTGTGGCCCTTCTCGATGCCGTCGAAACCGATCTTGCCGGTCTCGTCCAGGCATTGGTCGAGGCTGATATGGGCGCCGAGCGAGCGATCATCGTCATTCGTCCAGGCAATCGGATTGGTACCAAACAGGATCATGATCAGGTTCTTTCCTTGAGCGCGGATTCATAGGCGGCGCGCGCCGTGTTGACTTCCGGACGGACCGAGACTTCCGGCACCGCGACATCCCACCAGTAACCACCGGCATCGGGCGTTGGATAAGGATCGGTGTCGATGACGATGACCGTCGTGGCCGTGCTTTCGCGCGCCGCATCGAGCGCCTTTTCCAGCTCCGCGATCGACGCGACCTTGTGCGACACGGCCCCCATCGACGCCGCATGGGCGGCAAAATCGATACTGATCGGGTTGACGTTGCTATGGGCGTAGAGATTGTTGAACTCGGCGCCGCCGGTGCCCATCTGCAGCCGGTTGATGCAGCCGTAGCCACGGTTGTCGGTGATCACCAGGGTGATCTTCAACCCCATGCCGACCGCCGTCGCCAGTTCCGAATTCATCATCATATAGGAACCGTCGCCGACCATGACGATCACGTCACGATCGGGCTCGGCCATCTTGATGCCGAGGCCACCGGCCACTTCATAGCCCATGCAGGAGAAGCCGTATTCCATGTGATAGGACAGCGGCAGCTTGGCCTTCCACAACTGGTGCAACTCCCCCGGCATCGTGCCGGCGGCGCACATCACGACGGTATTGTCGCGCGAGGCGCGCTGGACTGCACCGATCACCTGCATGTCGGTCGGCAGCGCATTGCCGTCTTTCGGCGCAGCGGTCACCGCATCGGCCTTGGCGAACCACTGCGCCTTCAATCCAGCATCCGGCGCGCCGAAGCGATGGTCGCCGAGCGCCTTGCTGAGCTTTTCAAGACCGACCTTGGCATCGGCCGTCAGCGGGATCGCCTCGTGCTTGGCGCTGTCATAGGGCTGCACATTGAGGGCTAGGATCTTGCGCGCCGGGTTCTTGAACAGCGCCCAGGAGCCGGTGGTGAAATCCTGGAAACGGGTGCCGACGCCGATCACCAGATCGGCATTTTCCGAAACCGCATTGGCGCTCTCGGCACCGGTGACGCCAACCGGGCCGAAGTTGAGACCATGATCCCAGGCCAGTGCCGACTTGCCGGCCTGCGTCTCGACGACAGGGATCTGATGTTTGTCGACAAAAGCCTTCAGCGTCTCGGTCGCTCCGGAAAAATGCACGCCGCCACCGGCAACGATAACCGGGTTCTTCGCCGCCTTGATCGCTGCGACTGCCGCCTCGAATTCCTGCGCATCCGGCTCCGGACGGCGCTGGTGCCAGACCTTTTTGGCAAAGAAGCTTTCCGGATAGTCATAGGCTTCCGCCTGCACGTCCTGGCAGAAGGCAAGCGTGACAGGACCGCAATCGGCCGGATCGGTCATCGTGCGCAACGCGCGCGGCAGCGCCGTCAGCAATTGCTCGGGGCGCATGATCCGGTCGAAATAGCGGCTGACTGGCTTGAAGCAATCATTGGCCGACATCGTGCCATCGCCGAAATCCTCGATCTGCTGCAAAACCGGATCGGGGCCGCGATTGGCAAACACATCGCCCGGAATGAACAGCACCGGCAGGCGGTTGACATGCGCGAGTGCCGCCGCCGTCACCATGTTGAGCGCGCCAGGACCGATCGACGAGGTCACCGCCATCGCTCGGCGACGGCCGATCTGCTTGCTATAGGCGATCGCCGCATGGGCCATCGACTGCTCGTTCTGGCCGCGATAGGTCTGCAATTCGTTGCGGATGCCATGCAACGCCTCGCCGATGCCGGCGACATTGCCGTGACCGAAGATCGCCCAGACGCCGGCGATATAGGTCTCGCCATGCTCGTTATATTGGTTGGCGAGATAGCGCACCAGCGCCTGCGCCGCCGTCAGTCTGACCGTCTTCATGCCTTCTCTCCCTTGGCGGCGCGTGCTCCGCTGCGAGCCCCTGCACGAGCCTTGTCCCAGACCTCGCACAGACTGCGATAGCGCTTCACCATATCCTCAATAGCGTCCTGGTCGCTGATCGCACCGGACAACCATTTGCGGGCCGCATCGCCGAAGATCGTCCGGCCGACGGCAAAGCCCTTGACCAGATCGAAGCCGGCCGCCAGCGCAAAACTCTCCTCCAGCTCCGCCTGCGGCGCATCGAGGCCGAGCACGACGATGCCGCGCGTATAGGCATCGTGGCGCTCGATGGCGGAACAGGCATTCGCCCAGGACGCCTTCGTCTTCATCGGCTCGAGCTTCCACCAGTCCGGATAGATGTCGAGCTCGTAGAAACGCTCGATGATCTTGGCGGCAGTATGGTCATCGACCGGCCCGACCTTGGACGGAATGATCTCGAGCAGGAATTCCAGATTGTTGCGCCGCGCCGCATGGAAGAGACGGACGACCGTCTGCTCCTGATCGGCGCGCATTTCGGCCGTATCGTCGGGATGGTAGAAGCACAGAACCTTGACGACGTTTTCGACCGGCCACTCGTTGAGCCCACCGAAATCCGGACCGATTTCCGGTTCCACGGTCAAAGGCCGCGAACCCGGCCATTCGACCGGACGACCGATCCACAGACCTGTGCCACTTGCCGCATAAAGCGCCTCGCGCCCGACACGGCTGTCGCAGAGAATGCCATAGCCGGGCTTGCCATCGGCAACACTAAGCGCCGCCTTCAGGCACAGTTTCTTGAAATCGCCGATCCGGCTGTCGGAGACACCGGCCTCCTTGGCCATGGCTTCGAGCTGCATGCGGTGATCGAAGGCGAAAACCCGCATCTTCGACCAGTCGCCCTTGCGGTTTGTCGACCAGTGCACCTGCTCCAACGCTTTGTCCTTGCGCAGCGCCTTGTTCTGGATGCCGGTCCGGAAGAAATATTGCAGCTCCTCCCAGCTCGGATAGGCTGGCGTGCAGCCGTGGCGCGACACCGCGAAGGCACCGCAGGCATTGGCGAATTTCAACGACGTCGGCCAGTCCTCGCCCGTCAGCCAGCCCTTCAGCAGACCCGACATAAAACCGTCGCCGGCGCCGAGCACGTTGAACACCTCGATCGGGAACCCCTCCCCGGTCTGCCCCTCGTCGAGACTGTCGGGGATGGCATCTTCGAACACGACGGCACCCATCGGACCGCGCTTGCAGACCAAAGTCGCGGGCGAGACCTGGCGAACGGCCCTGAGCGCCTCGATTGTATCGGTCGAGCCACCGGCAATATGGAATTCCTCCTCCGTGCCGACGATCAGGTTGAACAGATGCAGGGTCGACTGCAGCTTGGCCGTGACCTTGGCGGATTCGATAAAGCGGCTCTCGCCGTCGCCATGGCCTGCCAAGCCCCAGAGATTGGGGCGATAGTCGATGTCGAGCGCAGTCAGCCCACCGTGCTGGCGCGAAATCTCCAGCGCCTTCAGCACCGCCTGCTCGGTGCGCGGATTGGACAGATGCGTGCCGGTCACGCAGACGCAGCGCGCCTCGGAAACAAAGTCGACATCAATATCGTCTTCGCAGAGCGCCATGTCGGCACAGTTTTCGCGGTAGAAGATCAGCGGGAACTGGTGTTCGTCCCGTATGCCGAGCAGTACCAGCGCCGTCAGTCGCTCAGGGTCCGTCACGACGCCGCGCACATCGACCCCCTCGCGCACCAGCTGCTCGCGAATGAACCGCCCCATGTGCTCGTTGCCGACGCGGGTGATCAGACCGGACTTCAACCCCAGCCGCGCGGTGCCGGCCGCGATATTGGTCGGAGAACCGCCGATATATTTGTTGAACGAGGCCATGTCTTCCAGACGGCCGCCGACCTGGGCGCCGTACAAGTCCACGGATGATCGGCCGATCGTGATGAGATCGAGTGATGCCACGCTGAAACCTCCCTGACGGTCGCGAGGTCTCAAAGCCTCGCCTGCCGCTGTCGATCGCGCTCACATGGAACGCCGATCAAAATCCTCTTCCGAAATGGACTATAAATTCTATTTTTAGTCCTTTCAACACAAATATTCAGCCATCTTGTCGCGCCGTTCCGACAGCAACGGATAGCGTGATCGCCAGACACAGCGTGGCAGACAGCGACCGGAAGGCGCCGAAATCGACCTCGGAAACCGAGAGCGCAATCGCATCGAACCGACGCAAAGGACTGACCGCCGTGTCGGTTACCGCAACCACCGGAATGCCACGCCCGGAAACCTGCTCGACCAGATCGATCGTCTCGGCCGAATAGGGAGCAAAGGTGATCGCCAGCAGCGCATCGCCTTCCCGGATCGCATGATGATTTTCCAACCGCCCGACCACGCTGTGCAACATGGCAGGCACACCCATCTTTTCGAAGGCGTATGCCATGTAGCTTGCCACCGGGAAGGATCGCCGAAGACCGACGATATGGATCATATGCGCGGAGGAAAGCGTTGCGACAGCCTTGTCCAGGGCCTGCGGATCAACGGTTTTCAGCAGATTTTCCAGCGATAGCCGGCCCGCCTCGACAAATTCGCCGAGCAGTGCCGAGGGGCTGCCTTCGGCTTTTTCGCGCAGGTGATCGAGCCGCGTCGAATAGTCCGGCCATCCGCCGACAAAGCTGTCGCGAAACAGCCGCTGCATCTCTGAAAAACCCGAAAAACCCATGATCTGGCAGAACCGCATAAAGGCCGAGGGCTGCACGCCTGCCCCGTCCGCCATCTCGGCGACGGTGGACACAGCAATGCGATCCTGATTGGCCGCGACATAATCTGCGCATTGCCGAAGCCGTTTCGGCAGGCTGCCGGAAACCTCCAGCAACCGCTCCTCGAACGCCTTCACCGTTGCCGGCCCGCCGATCTCTTCCATTCAGTTCCTTTCCGCGAACCACGCTTGACACAAACCGTATCACAATCTAGCAAAATAGAACGTATATTCCAAATACGGATCTGGGATAGTCATCGAGGAGATGAACGTCGGGACCAGCCACGAGGAGGGCCCTGCCGAAAACCGGGTCCGCTGCAACAACGAGGCCGCCGCCGATGGAACTCGGCAGAGCGAGCATGGGAGGAAATGACATGGTCACGAGATTGGCCCTTCTGGGCGCAGGCCGCATCGGCAAGGTACATGCGAAAGCCATTGCGGAAGACAAGCGCGCCAAGCTGGTTGCCGTCGCCGACGCCTTTGCCGACGCTGCCAACGCCATTGCCGCCCAGACCGGCTGCGCGGTGATGACGATCGAGGAGATCGAGGCGGACAAGGACATCGACGCGGTCATTATCTGCACGCCGACCAACACCCATGCCGACCTGATCGAGCGTTTCGCCAAGGCCGGCAAGGCGATCTTCTGCGAAAAGCCGATCGATCTGGATGTGGCCCGCGCCAAGGCCTGCCTGGAAACCGTGCGCGCCGTCGGCGGCAAGGTCATGCTCGGCTTCAACCGCCGTTTCGACCCGCATTTCCAGGCCGTGCGCAAGGAAATCGACAAGGGCTCGATCGGCAAGGTCGAGATGGTGACGATCACCAGCCGCGACCCGGGCGCGCCGCCGGCCGAATATATCAAGGTCTCCGGCGGCATCTTCCGCGACATGACCATCCATGACTTCGACATGGCCCGCTTCCTGCTCGGTGAGGAAATCGAGACGGTCCAGGCCTCGGCTTCCGTGCTCGTCGACCCGAAGATCGGCGAACTCGGCGACTATGACAGCGCATCGCTGATCCTGACGACGAAAAGCGGCCGCCAGGCGATCATCTCGAATTCGCGCCGTGCTTCCTACGGCTACGATCAGCGCATCGAAGTACACGGCTCGCTCGGCTCGGTCTCGGCCGAAAACCAGCGCCCGGTCTCGATCGAGGTTGCCAACAAGGACGGTTACACCCGTCCGCCGCTGCACGATTTCTTCATGACCCGCTACACGGCGGCCTACGCCGCTGAGATCTCGGCCTTCATCGACAGCCTCGAACAGGGAACCCCGATGGCGCCGTCAGCCGAAGACGGCCTGATCGCATTGGCGCTCGCCGACGCAGCCATCAAGGCCGCCAAGGAAAAGACGGCAATCACCGTCGCCTACTGATCTCGAACATCCGCAAATCTGGTGCGGACATTTCGACCGCGCCAAACAGAAACGCCGCCCGAACCTCCTCGGGCGGCGTTTTTGTCATCGGCAGGACCTCATGCAATCAGACAGCCAGTTCGCGGCGTTCGACTTCCGTGATCATGGCAAGATCGAGGATTTTCTGCAGATTGGCGGCATGACGGAAGCCCGGTTCCTGCAGCGTGTTGCCCGACCGGATTGCCGCGATGAACTTCTGGTAGTTCGTCTCGACCGGATCAACCTCGATCTCGCGCCAGAGCCCCGTTTCCACATCCTCGTTCAGGCAGACGCGAAGCGATGAATCCTCCAGCGTGTGGATCACTTCGAGCGCACCCTTGTCCCCATGCACGCGCAATCTGAGCTCATTCAGATGCCCGGTCGCCCAACGGCTCGCATGGATGACCCCCATGGCGCCATTGGTAAACTCGGTCGTCATGGTGAAGCTGTCATTGGCGTCGAGGTCATATTCGCCAATCTTGTTGCCCGGTGCCTTTTCGAAGGTTTTCAGCCGCGCGAAGATATGATCGATATCGGTCGCCGCGCCATAGCCGGCAAAGTCCAGGATATGAATGCCGACGTCGCCCAGTACACCATTCGAACCGTGCTTGGTCGACAGGCGCCACAGCCACTGGCTCTCCGTCGCCCAGTCACCCCAGGCCTTGGACACCAGCCAGCTTTGCAGATAAGACGCTTCGATATGGCGCACGCGGCCAATATCTCCGCCGATCACCATCTGCCGTGCCTTCTGCACCTCCGCCACATTGCGGTAAGTCAGGTTGACCATGTTGACGAGCCCGGAGGCTTCCGCCACCGTCGCCATTTCATCAGCCTTCGCATAGCTTTCCGCCAATGGCTTTTCGCACATCACATGCTTGCCCGCCGCCAGAAGCTGCAGCGTTGTCGGATAATGGATGCGGTCTGGTGTTACATTGGTGACGGCATCGAACTCGCCCCAGGCGATGGCTTCGTCCAGGGAGGTGAATGTGTTGGGAATGCCGTGACGTGTCGCAAAGGCACGCACCGTGGCTATGTCGACGTCGACTGCGGCGACGACTTGCACGTCGCTGATCGTCGAAAAATGCATCACATGGTTGTTGGCCATGCCGCCAGTGCCAAGCACCAGAAGACGGATCGGCTTCATCATTTGTAACCTTCCTCACCGGCCTGATGCAGACGGGGCCCGCGTTCGGTGATCGGCTCCAGCGCATGTTCAACCGGCACGTTCGGCGCATCATGCACAGCGCCGTAACTTGGCATCGGATTATAGGCCCACTTCACCCCGTTGCGGATGACCTGCTGCACATTGGCGTCATGATAGGTGGGATAGGTCTCGTGACCGGGGCGGAAGTAGAAGATATTGCCGGCGCCACGCCGCCAGGTCAGGCCTGAGCGGAAGACTTCGCCACCCGCGAACCAGGAGATGAACACGGTTTCCAACGGTTCGGGAACGGAAAAGAACTCGCCATACATCTCTTCGTTCTCAAGCACGAAATTTTCCGGAATACCGGCAGCGATCGGATGCCCGGGATTGACCGTCCATAGCCGCTCGCGCTCACCGGCCTCGCGCCATTTCAACGCGCAGGGCGTGCCCATAAGCCGCTTGAACGGCTTGGAAAAATGTCCCGAATGCAGGACAAGCAGACCCATGCCCTCCCAAACGCGCTTGGCCACACGCTCGACGATGTCGTCGGAGACGTCACCATGGGCCTTGTGACCCCACCAGACCAGCACGTCGGTCTCCGCCAGCCGCTCGGCCGAAAGTCCGTGCTCCGGTTCCTGCAACGTCGCGGTCGTCGCCTCGATATCGCCATCGACATTGAGACTAGCGGCAATCGTCGCATGCATGCCATCGGGATAAATGCCACGAACGACGGCGTTTTCCCTCTCGTGGATATTCTCTCCCCAGACAACTGTTCTGATAGGCACCTAACATTCTCCTCTTTTCGGCATGCCGCAAATCTGCTGCATCTGACGATTCTACCAATGTTCCACCCGGACAACAGGTCCATTCACGTTAAGAATTGAAACCGCTTTGGATGTCGGCAACCTGCCAAATCGATCGATATCTGTCAAAAGAAGAACCTCGTAATTTTGACTTTATCACGACAAAAAACCTAAAAGCTGCATTGCAGTAAAAATTGATGCCAGCAAAATTTGAAAGCGTTTTCGGTCAGTCTTTTTCCTTGCTCCCCGGTCAAAATCTTGCAAATCATGAATCGGCAACCGTCCAGATCAAACGATGAAAGAGGCGATGAAGCTCAAGGAATTTGCCCTCAGGATCGGCCTGTCCCCGACCACTGTCAGCCGCGCCTTGGGCGGCTATGCCGAGGTGAGCGAAGTGACGCGTGCGCGGGTGCTGGAGGAGGCCAACCGTCTGGGGTATCG
Organism: Rhizobium sp. CECT 9324; assembly: GCF_918741265.1. Classification (NCBI taxonomy): domain Bacteria; kingdom Pseudomonadati; phylum Pseudomonadota; class Alphaproteobacteria; order Hyphomicrobiales; family Rhizobiaceae; genus Rhizobium; species Rhizobium sp. CECT 9324. The sequence goes on from NZ_CAKKMZ010000001.1 coordinate 3,752,197, forward strand.
ACCGAACATCAACGCCGTGCGGTTGGCGACCGGCAGGGCCGGCGCAATCGGTGTGGTGATGAGCCGGGCCGGAGAATATCAGTTCTCCGAATTCATGAGCGGGATGGCAGAGCGACTGGGTCGCGAAGACATCGATATTCTCGTCACGCCCATGGCCGAAGAGGATCCCCGCGACGAACTTCAGATATACAGGAGGCTGGCCGAAAGCCGCAGGGTCGACGCCATCGTCATTCACTCTCCCCGACCGAAGGACCCCCGCATCGCCCTGCTCCACCAGTTGAAGATGCCCTTCATCGTGCATGGCCGGTCTGAAACGGAAGTCCCGCATGCCTGGCTCGACATCGACAACGAGGGTGCTATTCGCCGCAGCACAGAGCATTTGCTCGACCTCGGCCACAGGCGCATCGCGCTTATCAACGGCCTGGAGGGCCTGACCTTCACCACCCATCGCGATCTCGGTTATCGATCGGCGCTGCAGGCACGGGACATCCCATACGACGCCGGCATTGTCGGCCATGGTAATTTTACCGACGAGGTCGGATTCCGCCTTGCCCGCGCGTCGCTGGAACAGCACCCGCGACCGACGGCAATGGTCGCCGGCTCGATGATGACAGCTCTAGGCGTCTACCGGGCTGCGCGCGCGATGAACCTTGCTGTCGGCAAGGATCTGTCGGTGATCGCGCATGACGACGTCTTTCCCTATCTGACCGCCGATAACATGGCACCATCCCTTTCGACGACACGGTCGTCGATCCGCTCAGCCGGCGCCCGCATCGCCGACCTGCTGCTACACATCCTGTCCGACGGCGACCCGATCGAGATCCGGGAGTTGTGGCCGGTCGAACTGATCCTCAGAGACTCCACCAAGCCGGTACCACGAGATATGTCTGCATGATCACCAACGCGACGGCCAAGACCATCATCGTCATCGGACACATCAACCACGACCGAATCTGGCATCTGACCGAGCCGCTGCGGGCCGGCGGGCGCATCGCTTGGCGCGCACGCGAAGCGAGGCTTGGCGGCGGCGGCTATTTTACCGCCCGGCGACTGCTTGATTTTGGTCACCGTGTCCGGATCCTGTCCAATCTCATGGCCGACGACGCGGGCAGAAAGGCAATGATTTCGCTGGCGGATACGGGTTTCGACACGAGCCTGATTACCGAGCGCGAAGGCGAAACGGATTTTGCCGATATCCTGCTCGATCCCACGGGTGAACGTACCATCCTCTCCAATGAGCGGCGCCTTGCCCGGACCTTCGCGCTGGCCGAGCCCGCCACAGCCGATGCATTCTACATCAACGGCCCGCATCTCTCCGATACAGTCCGCCAGTCTCTCGATGCCGCGCCTCTGGTCATCTCGCAACTGCCGCTGCGCGACGGCGGACCGCGTGCCGCCGATGTCATCGTTGGCTCCAAGGCGGATATGCCGGGCAAAGCCCTGAGCGTGATCTGGGAGGAGGCCAAGGCCCTTGCCGGGGTGCGGCTTCGCCATCTGGTCATGACCGACGGGCCCGACCCCACCTCGATCTTTGACGGCGAGACGGAGCAGCGCATTCCGGTGCCCTTACATGTCAACGTGAGAGACACGATCGGCGCTGGAGACACCTTTAGCGGCGCCTTGCTCGATGGTCTCCTCAAAGGCCGCGAAATCACGTCAGCGACCCTGGATGCCAGCCGTTCCACCGCAGAATGGCTGTTGCAGCGTGAGGCGATGTTCACAGAAATTTCAAATCAATAGCAGGATTATTTGCGCCCGGCTCGGGAACCTCCAAGCCAACTCGCGAGTTCGTGGGATCGATATGGAGGATTGCATGACCGAAGCCGATTTCACCTGGGCCACACCCGTCGAACTGGAACTGCATAGCGGCCTGACGAGACGCTTTACAAATGCGTATGACGCCCTCGATTTTCTCGAGGCGGAGTGGCCGACGCGCCGGGGCCTTGCCTATCAGCACGCTGTGCTGCTGTGCCGCAACACGTTACGCAGCCCGAAAACGACAGAATTGGCGCGGGCGGCTTTCATTGCCGCCGCCACCGAAGCCGGAATGCCGCAATGCACCGACCCATCGCGACTGGTCAGCTTCCGCCCGGGCAAGAAGGCAGTTGCCTGAAGCCACGCGCGCCGGGAGAACGCGCCTCCCGGCACCTTTATCCCTTTATGCGAACCATCGCCGGATCGAACATCGGGCCGAGATGCAGTTGCGCCGGAACCTTTTCCAGGGCGACCACGAGTTCATAGCGCGCGCCCGTCAGGTAGTTGTCCGAGACACCCTCTAAATTGCGCACATAGCCATAGCCAATCGCCTTGCCGAGCGTATAGCCGTAGCCGCCGCTGGTCAGGTAACCCACGGGTTCGCCATTGCGCAAAATGGTCTCGCGTCCGAGCAGAACAACGTCCGGTCCGGCGGTAAAACCGATCAGGCGCTTTTTGAGCGGCTGGTCCGCAACCGCTGACAATGCCGATCGACCGATGAAATCGGCATGACCTTTCATTTTGACGGCAAAGCCAAGCCCGGCTTCGAACGGCGTATCGTTGGGCGTGATATCGGAGCCCCAGGCGCGATATCCTTTTTCCAGCCGCAGGGATTCCAGCGCACGGTAACCCACAGGTTTCACCCCATGCGCAGCGCCTGCTGCCATCAGCGCATCGAATATGTCACCGATCGCAGCGATCGGTACATGCAGTTCCCAGCCAAGTTCGCCGACATAGGTAATGCGCAAGGCCCTGACCGGATTGCCGGCGATGTCGATTTGACGGACGTGCCCGAATGGAAACGCTGCATTGGTGACATCGGCCTTGGTGACCGCCGAGAGCACATCACGTGCCCGCGGCCCCATCAAGGACAACGTGCCCCATTCCTCGGTGACGTCCGTGAAGCTTACTTTTGAACCCGCGGGAATATGATCCGCAATCCAGCCGAAATCATGGGTCCGGAAACCCGTACCGGTGACCAAGTAGAACGTGTCTTCTGCAATGCGGGCGACGGTCAGGTCGGCCTCGATGCCGCCGCGGGTGTTGAGTAACTGTGTATAGGTCAGCCGCCCTACCGGTTTTGTCACGTCATTGGCGCAGATGAGATCGAGCACCTTGGCCGCATCCGGTCCGCGCATCTCATATTTGGCAAACGAGGACTGGTCGAATATGCCGACAGCCTCGCGCACATGATGATGCTCCTGGCCGACCGCGTCGAACCAGTTCTGCCGGCCCATGGAATAGACGTCCTTGCCCTCGACGCCGGGCGGAGCAAACCAGTTTGGCCGCTCCCAGCCGAGTTTGGAGCCGAAGACGGCACCCTGTCCCTTCAGCCGATCATAGAGCGGCGAAACAAGCCTTGGCCGGCCGCTCTGGTATTCCTCATGCGGAAAGCCGATCGTGTAGTGCTTGCCATAGGCCTCCAGCGTGCGATCGAGCACCCATTGCCGATCCCGGTGCATGCCGGCAAAACGACGGATATCGACCACCCAGAGATCTAGCGGCGCCTCGCCGTCAATGACCCATTGCGCCAGCACCCAGCCGGCCCCGCCGCCCGACGCAATGCCGAATGCGTTGAAACCGGCACCGACGAACATGTTCTTGCATTCCGGCGCCACGCCGAGAATGAAATTGCCATCGGGCGTGAAGCTCTCCGGGCCGTTGATCATCTGCTTGACGCCGGCATGCTCCAGCGCCGGAATGCGCTCGATCGCCTGCACCATATGCTGCTCGAAATGATCGAAATCGTCGTCGAACAGCCGGAACGCCCATTCGTCCGGCACGTCGCCCGTCGTCCAGGCTTGCGGGTTAGGCTCATAGCCGCCCATCACCAGACCGCCGACTTCTTCCTTGAAATAGGTTAGCCGGTCCGGATCGCGGATCGTCGGCGCATCGGTCGACAGGCCATCCAGCGTCTCGGTGACGATATACTGATGCTTGACCGGCTGCAGCGGCACGTTGATGCCCGCCATATCGCCAACCTGTCGCGCCCATTGACCCGCGCAATTGACCACCTTTTCGCAAGCGATGTCGCCGAGCGTCGTCTTGACCTTGAGAATGCGGCCATCCTGCATCTCGAAGCCGGTGACCCGGACATTCTCGACGATTTTTGCACCATGCATACGCGCGCCGCGGGCAAGTGACTGGGTGATGTCGGACGGGCTCGCCTGTCCATCGGTCGGCAACCAGCTCGCGCCGACCAGATCGTCAACATTCATCAGCGGCCACATCCGCTTCACCTCCTCCGGCGACACAAGATGCATCTCCATGCCGAAACTGCCGGCGGTCGTCGCCAGCCGCCGGAACTCCGTCCAGCGGTCCTGATTGGTCGCCAGCCGCAGGCAACCCGTCATCTTCCAGCCGGTGGCAAGACCCGTTTCGGCCTCGAGCCCCTTGTAGAGATCGACGGAATATTTGAGCACCCGGGTGATCGAGGCCGACGAGCGCAGTTGGCCGACCAGACCAGCGGCATGCCAGGTCGAGCCCGATGTCAGCGTGCCCTGCTCCAGCAGGATCACGTCGGCCTTGTGGTCTCGCGCCAGATGATAGGCCGTCGAGCAGCCGATGATGCCGCCGCCGATGACGACGATCTGGGCATGGGAAGGAAGCGTGGTCATCGGGATGTCTTTCCATAGAGGGATCTATAGCGATCAAGCGCCGTCTCAAGGCGGACGAGATTTTCATCGGTGTAGCTGAAATAGTCGGCACCCGGCGCATTGAGATGAAGCTCCGACACCATGCTCCACATCGCTTCGCGCAGCAGCGACGCGCACTGCATGGCGGCGAACGCCTTCAGAAAATCAGGATCGGGCGTCCTGCCAAGATAGTGGCCCAGAAAATCGACGCTTGCCGGATCGGAGAAGCCGGCATTCGAGGTTGCACCGGCAAGATCGAACATCGCCGTCGAATAGCCGGCATATTCGAAATCGATCAGCCAGAGCCTTTCGCCATCGTCGAGAATATTGGCAGGCAGGAGATCGTTGTGGCCGAAGATGATCGGCAGCGGCACCTGAGCCTGCTCCAACTCCTCGGCAAGCGCCACATAGTCCGGAAGAAGCGCCACCATACGGCTCCCGCCGGCGGCAAGGGTCTGCGCATAGTCACGCACCACATGGAACGGCCAGAACAGGTAGGCGCTGCCGCTGACATGGCGCGCCATTGTTGCGTGGAATTGCTGCAGCAGCCGAGCAACAGCATCCGCATTGGCGACGACGTCTTCGGGACCATAGGTCTTGGCTCCGAGAAACGCCGTGACCATCACGCCCGGCTCGGCATAGCGCACCTCCGGCCCGAAACCGGCAGCATGGGCACTGCGCGCCACCATCAACTCGCGCTGCCGCGAGACATGATGAAAAGGATAATCCACCCCGAAACGCACAGCATGCCGACCGGCCGCATCCGTCACGACATAACTTTCATTGCTGATGCCACCCTTGAGAAGAGCGATCTGGATCGGACCTTGCCAGCACGGCAACAGCGGGATCCGGTCCCTGTTGGCAACGACGTCGTCACCCTGGCCCGCCATAGTGTCCGTCACGCTCATTGGCGAGACGCCTTGTTCGGATACAGCACGCCAAACCTCCCAGCGGTTCAAACGGTTTCAGTCCAACCTCGGGATCCGTTCCCATGTGTTTTTCTTGGAGACCCGGAGGATGACCAAGCTTCGTGCAGCCAGATCAAGCTGTCAATCGACTATGTGGATATTTGTGGCTACTTGACCGATTTTGTGACTTTACTTTTGACGCACCCGATTGCATCGCTAGCACGCAACAGCACCGGGATTTCAGCATGGCGGAATCAAAACGACATCGGGACATACTCACCCTCCTGCAGCAGAACGGCACCCTTTCGATCGCTGAGCTGGCGGGTCGTCTTGGTGTATCGTTCGAAACCGTGCGTCGCGACTTGCGCCCGCTCGCCGACAGCCACGCGATTGTCCGGATGCACGGTGCCGTCGCCCTGCCCTCGATGCTCGGGGAGGCACCTTTTGAACGACGCCTGCGCGACAACCCCGAGGCAAAGAAAGCCATTGCCAGGGAACTCGCATCTACCATCCGCGACGGCGATTCCGTCATGCTCGACACAGGAACAACGACGAGTATTCTGGCACGCGAACTGCTGGGGCATCGCCGACTGACGGTCATTACCAACTCGTCCGACATCGCCAGAACATTGGCAACCAGCAATGAGAACCGTGTCTACATGGCAGGCGGCGAACTGCGCCCGGACAACGGCGCCGCCTTTGGCTCGACCGCGATCGACTTCATCAGCCGTTTCCACGTCCTGCATGCGATAATCTCGGTGGGCGCAGTCAGCGCCCATTCGGGCATTCTGGACTTCGACTTCGAGGAAGCCGAATTCGCCCGCATCCTGCTGACCCGCGGCGAAAGGCGGGTCGCCGTCACCGACCAGAGCAAGTTCGGCCGCAGTGGCCTGGTCAAGGTCTGCGACTTCAGCGACCTGACCCATCTCGTCACCGACGGTCCGCCGCCCGCAGATATCACCGGAGCACTGGAATCAGCGGGGGTTACCTGCTTGATTGCACCCTCGGCCTAGCCGCGGAAAAACGACGGCAAAAACCACGAACGATGCTTGGGAAAAACCCGCCCAACCGTTGCATTGCGGTGGTGCAGGTGGCAGGGATATGATGGGATCCTTGCAAGTGTTGCCCTCTGCGGCATGATCGCGCGGAAGGCAGTTGGTATTGGGTATGATGCCGGACGAATTGATAGGTCAGATCTTGCGTTTGCCGCGCTGGCTGAAGCGCTCGCTAGCGCTTGTGGTCGACATGGCGCTCTGTGCGCTGACGGTCTGGTTTGCGTTTTGTTTTCGCCTGGACCAATGGGTGGTCCTGTCGGGCATCCAATGGCTGACCATTCCGGTCTCGATCGCCATCGCTATCCCGATCTTCATCAGGCTTGGACTTTATCGCGCGATTTTCCGTTTCATCGGCTGGGCAGCCTTCCTGTCGATCCTGAAAGCGATTTCCCTGTATGGCCTGATCTACATGACCATCTTCACGATGATCAGCTTTCCCGGAATTCCCCGCACCGTCGGCATTCTTCAACCGCTCTTGCTTCTGCTTGCGGTCGGGCTTTCGCGTCTCGTGACCCGTTATATGCTCGGCGATTCCTACCGCCGCCTGTTGCGGCAAGGGAACCGCTCCCATGTTCTGATCTATGGGGCCGGCACGATGGGCCGCCAACTGGCGAGCGCGCTCGACAATGGCGCAGACTTGAAGGTGAAGGGATTTCTGGACGACGACAAGAGCCTCCATGGTTCGATGATCGGCAGCGCAAGGGTGTACGATCCGGCCCATTTGAACGCGATCGTGGAAAAGCTGGATGTTCGAACCGTGCTCTTGGCCATTCCGAACATATCGGCCGCCAGACGCAACGCGATCATTGAAAGCCTGCGTGGCGGTCATGTCGCAGTCCGGCTGGTGCCCAGCGTCAGCGAAATCGCGCAAGGCAGGGTCAATCTGTCGGACTTTCACGAGCTGGACATCAAGGATCTTCTTGGGCGCGACGCAGTTGCCCCGAACCCGGAACTTCTCAGCCGCAATATTGCCGGCAAGACAGTGATGGTGACCGGTGCGGGCGGCTCGATCGGCAGCGAACTCTGTCGGCAGATCATGGCTGTCGGGCCCGACCGGTTGCTGCTTGTCGAGCAGAATGAATACGCCCTCTACACCATCCACGCCGAACTGACACGCGACTTTGGCGAAAAGGCCGAGGCAATCCTGCCCTTGTTGGGCTCCGTGCGCGACCGCCGTCGCATCCGCGAGATCCTTCAAACCTGGCCGGTCGACACGATCTATCACGCCGCTGCCTACAAACATGTGCCGCTGGTCGAACACAATCCGATCGAAGGCATCAAGAACAATGTCTTTGGCACAGAGGTCATGGCCGAAGCGGCAATCGAAATGGGCGTACCGCAATTCGTCCTGATCAGCACCGACAAGGCCGTGCGCCCGACCAACATCATGGGGGCGAGCAAACGCATAGCCGAAATGCTGCTTCAGGCCCTGACCGAAAATAGCCGGACTACGACATTCTGCATGGTGCGGTTCGGCAATGTGCTGGGCTCGTCCGGGTCCGTCGTCCCGCTTTTCCGCCAGCAGATCCGTGACGGTGGTCCGATCACCCTCACTCACCCTGACATTACCCGTTTTTTCATGACCATCCCGGAAGCCTCGCAGCTGGTAATCCAGGCCGGAGCAATGGCGGAAGGTGGCGATGTCTTCGTGCTCGACATGGGCGAACCCGTCAAGATCATCGACCTTGCACGGCGAATGGTCGAACTGTCCGGCCTGACGGTTCAGGACGCTGAAAACACCGATGGCGACATCGCATTCGTTATGACGGGTCTTCGTCCGGCGGAAAAGCTCTATGAAGAACTGCTGATCGGCGAAAACCCCGGGCCCACGTCGCATCCCCTGATCATGAAGGCGCGCGACGAGTTCCTCCCCTGGAAAACGCTTGAGGAAAAGTTGCGGCAACTGGAACAGACAATGGATGCGGGCGACGTGGCAGCAAGCCGGGCAATTCTGGCATCGCTGGTCACCGGCTACAGGCCAAGTGCCGACGTGGTCGATCTTGTCGTGCTGCGCAATGCCGAGCAGGTGGAGGATTCGATACAGCTCCCCAATCCGGATAACACCAGCTACGGGCGCCTGTGATGATCCTCGTCACGGGAGCCAATGGCTTCGTTGGCCATCGCCTGGCCGCAGATTTGCGTGCACAGGGCCGGATCATCCGGACGGTCGGCCGGACACCGCATTCGACGGATATCGTCATCGATGCGCTCGACGGTCGCACGAATTGGTCCGCAGCCCTCGACGGGATCGACACGGTCGTGCATCTGGCCGCCCGCGTCCATATGATGAAGGATAGCGCATCGGACCCGCTGGAAGCATTCCGCGCCGTCAACCGCGACGGAACGCTCAATCTGGCCCGCGAGGCAGCCGCAGCCGGGGTTCGCCGTTTTGTCTTCATCAGCACACTGAAGGTCAACGGTGAGGAAACCCGTCCAGGCCATGCTTTCCGGGCAGACGACACGCCCCACCCGGAAGACGCATACGCGATCTCCAAATGGGAGGCCGAACAGGGACTGGCCGAAATCGGCCGCGACACAGGCATGGAGACCGTCATAATTCGGCCGCCCCTTGTCTATGGCCTGGGCGTCAAGGCCAACTTCGCAGCGCTCCACCGTCTGGCACGCACCCGCCTCCCGCTGCCGTTTGGCAGGCTGGAAGGCCGTCGTTCATTGCTGTATGTCGGCAACCTCAGCAACCTCATCGCCGTTTGCCTCGATCATCCCATGGCTGCGGGCCAGACCTTTCTCGCCAGCGACGGTGAGGACGTCTCCGTCGCTGAACTGGTTCGGCGCATTCGCAGGCTGGAGGGCCGAACAAGCGCTCTGCTGCCCGTCCCTTCTGTACTCCTGCACAGCGCAGCACGTATTCTTGGCCGGGAAGAGATGTACCAACGCCTGGCGGGATATCTTGAAGCGGATCTGTCGAAGACCAAGGCGCTCCTGAACTGGACGCCGCCTTACACCATCGACCAGGGCCTGACGGAAATGTCCGGTTGAAACAGGACAACGAGGCGTTGCAACGCCATTACGCGGGCACTACAACCGCAATCGATTGCTAAAACAAGCAGCGGACATTATGGAAATGCTGGCCTGGGCCGAAAGGCCGGACACCAACCGAGCGGAAAACATGAAGATCGGCGTCTACGTCATTAATCTCGCGAGATCGCGCGCACGCTGGGATGGCCTGAGCCAGAAAGCTGGCGAACTCGGCATCGCGCTGGAGCGGGTCGAAGGTGTCGATGGCGCCGCACTCGCAACGGGAACCCGCACCGATCTCGACATGAAACGCTTCCTGCGCGAGAACGGCCGGATTGTCCTATCGGGCGAATATGGCTGTTATCGCAGCCACATGCTCGCAGTCTCGACGTTCCGATCAAGTGACTATGATGCAGCACTCATTCTGGAAGACGATGTAGAATTGGCGGCAGATCTTGTCGAGAGGGCTGCGGCCATTCTCGAGGCGGTCCCGGACGCCGAACTGGTCAAGCTGCTCAATCATCGGACAAAATGGTTCCGCCCACGGGCAACAAGCCGCCTGGGCGACGAAATCGGACGCAGCGTCCACGGGCCCCAGGGATCAGCCGCATGTTATCTGATTACACGCTCGGGCGCCGACAAGATCCTCAAGACGCTTGAAGTCATGTGTTATCCGGTGGATGTGGCACTCGAGCGCGGCTGGCATAGCGGCCTTGCTGTTTTTACCGTCCGCGACAACGTGCTGAACCTGAGCCCGGCAAGCAAGACGACCGAAATCGCCACACGCGACGACTATCGAAAGGGCAAGTTCCGCGGGCCTCGCCGCACGATTACCCATCTGCTCCGCGCCTTGGATTACATCCGCAGGATACGATATTGTCTATCTTGAAACGCATTCGCCGACCGATGAGCCTGCAACAGGCGCCGTATCTGCCCCTTATCGTCTCTCTAGCATGGGCGTTTTTGGCATCCGCAATGCTGCTGGAAAGCGACGTTTACCGTTACGCGGCTATTGCTCTCTTGGTCTTCTGCTGGATAGCCCATCGCGACGATTTCAAGCGCATCGGGGGTGACTGGCTCGCCTGGTTGTGTCTCCTTTGGGCTCTTTATGCGTTTCTCCGCTTTGTCTGGGGCATGGCAGTCCACGGAGAAAAAGGCGCGTCCGAATGGCTCTATGTCTTCCCGCTGCTGATACCCTGGCTTGGAGCTTGCCTCTATGCCACGCGTGATCGTCTGTTCGCCGCAGTCACATTCCTGATGGTTGCCGGTTTCATTGGCCTTCTGCTGACACTTGATGTCTCGGCACTCGTGCACGGCGAACGGTTCAGCCCCTTGTACCATCACAATCCGATCCACGCTGCCGTCGGCTGCGGATTGCTGTTCATCAGCAGTGTCTACTGGCTCGCCTTTGCCGCAGAAACCGCCATCCTGAAGACCATCGGCGGAAAAGTGCTCGCGGCCACGGCGATTGCAACCGCCGTTCTCTGTCTCGTCGGCATCTTCGGCGCAAAATCAAAAGGCGTCTGGCTCGCCTTTTCACTTGTCTTTTGCTTCATGAGCATCACGGCTGTCGTACATTATGGTCGCCGTCATATGCTTGTCCCGGGCGCAATCGCCCTGTTGCTCTGCGGGGTTGGCGCCTTCGTCGCCCTCGATAACGTAAAACATTATGCCGGCCCCACCATCGCAGCCGCCCTGCATCTCTCCGAACAGGCTGTGAGCGAGGAGGAGATTGAAAAGGCCATGGAAAACACCGTGAGCAAGGCAGACACGCCGGAATCGATGCGCGAGCGATTGATGCTCTGGACCAATGCCCTGGATATTTTCTTGGAATCGCCCATCATCGGGTCAGGCAATCTCTGGCTGGCAAAGTGGCGAGAAGCAAAATACGCGGACGTAAACTACACCTTGATCCACAATGGTTATCTCGAAATCCTGGTACGCCATGGTCTGTTCGGAATGGCGATGCTACTGGTCTTTGTCGGCACTGCATTTTACCGTATCAGGCAAGCATGGAAGCGCGGCATTATCCCTTCCAGTCTCATGCTTTATCTGTTCAGCATGAGCCTGTTTTTCTTCATCACCATGGCTTCAAATTCGAACAATCGCCTTGCCATCGGCGAAAGTTTCTTCCTGCTGGCCGGTGCTGCCGTCTTTGCCATTTCCATCATGCTCCGCGCCGATGCCAGATCATCCGCGCCAACAATCACCGCGTGAACCCATGCTGAAGCGTCTCTTCGACATTATCGCCGCACTGCTTGGATTGATCATCGCAAGCCCGATCATGGCGATCCTCGCCATCGTGATCCGTCGAACATCTCCAGGCCCGGCGCTCTTTGCCCAGACGCGCGTTGGGCGCAACGAAGAACCGTTCACCTGCCTGAAGTTTCGGACCATGGCGACCGGCACACCTGACGTTGCCTCGCATGCCGCGTCGACAAGCTGGATCACCCCGACCGGCCGATGGCTGCGCGCCTATAAGCTCGACGAACTGCCGCAGCTTTTCAATGTGCTGAAAGGTGAAATGAGCCTTGTCGGCCCAAGACCCTGTCTTCCAAATCAGGCGGATGTGATTGCCGCACGCCGCGCCCAGAGCGTATTTTCGGTTCGCCCCGGCATAACAGGCCCCGCCCAGGTTGCCGGCATCGACATGTCGGAGCCAACGCGCCTTGCCGCCGCAGACCGAAGCTACGTCGAAAGCCAGACTTTGACCGGCGACATCAAGCTGCTGTTCCAGACGGTGCTCGGCGGCGGCCGAGGCGACGCGGCGACCCGCTGACCCATTGGCCCTTTGGCCCGTTGACGACTAGAACAAGCGGAACTGGCTCGGTTCTTGCCTGACCTTTTTTGGTCGGCGATTTATCAAATGCGCATAATCGAATACTCTGCCCAATAGAGACTGATTCGAGAAAGTCTCGCAGGCTAAATGATTTAGCTGAGGTGGCGGACATGGAACGGCAAGCAGACTTGGAGACCTGGGCTATGGTCCGGGCTCAACAGATCATCATGCATCACGGTGCCAATCTCGTGGTATCGGCCCAGCGGCTGGATCACAAGAAAACGACGGCAAACACTTATGCGCTGCGGGCAGCCATCATGAATTCGCTGATTGAGGCTATGTCTGCGCCGCCCACGAAAGCCGGCAGCGAGATACCCTATCCGACAGCAGACGTGGTTTCCTTCTAGGCTCTGACGCAACCTGCCCGACCTTGATCGGCTCGGCGATCCGTGACAGGTTTTGCGCCATGCGAATATTGCTGGTGGAAGACACACACGACGTGGGAGAAGCGATCAGTCGCCGGTTCGAGACGATCGGCCATACAGTCGACTGGGAGACCGATGGTCGTGCCGCGTCGGAGATACTCGATTTTACCGATTACGATCTGGTCATTCTCGACGTCATGCTGCCGGGCCTCGACGGCTTCGAGATCCTCAAGCGGCTGCGCCAGAACCGCAATGCGGTACCCGTGATGGTCCTCACGGCCCGCTCTGAAATTGATGACCGCGTCAGCGCACTTGATCTGGGGGCGGACGACTATCTGGTCAAACCTTTCGACTTTCGCGAACTCGAGGCCAGAGCCCGCGTCTTGTTGCGCAGGCGTTCCGGCGGCGAGGCTACCAATGTGATTGCCTGCGGCGACGTGATGCTCGATCGCACCAATCGTTCGGTCCACGTCGGCAAGCGCGAGGTGCAGCTCAAGCGCCGCGAGATGACATTGCTGGAGATCCTCGCGTCTCGGCCCGGCCGCGTCTTCAGCAAGGACCAGTTGCTCGACCAGATCTTCGGTTTCGACGAACCGGCAGGGCCAAACGCCATCGAGCTTTATGTCGGCCGACTGCGCAAGAAGCTGGAAGGTGCAAGGGCGAGGATCGTGACCGTACGTGGCCTGGGTTATCAGCTGGTGTCTGATGACCAGGACTAGACGCTCGCTCTTTTACCGGCTGGTTGTCCGTGTCGCCTTGGTCCTGTCCGCCGGCGCCGCCGTTCTGATTACCGCGGCATGGCTCTATGCCAAGGCTGCAGCCGATGAAGCCTATGATCGCTTGCTGCAAGGGGCGGCGATCCAGATCCTTGATGGCCTCTCCGTTGAGGATGGCAGGATCGGCATCAACCTGCCGCCCGCCGCCTTCGAACTTCTTGGTCTCGCACCCCGCGACCGCATCTTCTACCGCGTCGTCACGCCCGATGGCTTGACGCTGACAGGTTATGAAGATCTGGCCTTGGCGGTTGATCTGACCCCTGCCCGGACCGGACCTGTCTTCTTGTCCCAGGACTATCGCGATATACCGTTGCGGATCGGTATTGTCGGGCGCGCCATCAGCGAAGCGGCAGCCGGGGGCTGGGCCTATGTGCTTGTCGGACAAACGACGGAAGCGCGAAAAGAGCTTGTCTCCGAACTGACGACGCGCGCGCTCGTTCTTGTGCTTATCATGAGTGCGCTGGCGCTTGCCGGCACAGCGCTCGCCATCCGCTATTCGTTGCGCCCCGTCAATCAGCTCGGCGACATGCTGCTGCGCCGCGATCCGCAGGACCTGACACCGCTATCCGTCGCCGTGCCCGGGGAGCTCTCTCCCTTCGTCGATTCCATCAACCACTTCATGCGGCGCCTCGATGAACGCGTCCGCCTGCTGCAACGCTTCATTGCCGACAGCGCCCACCAGATCAGAACGCCACTCACCGCACTCTCGGCTCAGGTCAGTCTGATCGATGAGGATGCGCTCTCAGGCAATGACCGACGACACCTCGAACGCGTGAAAGACCGCGCCGGAGAACTCGCGCATTTTACCGGCCAGCTCCTCAATCATGCCATGGTGATCCACCGTTTTGACAGCGCCCAGCTTGGACCGCTCGACGTCACCGAGATCGCGCGCAAGGCGTTCCGTGCCGCCGTTCCCATCACCATCGACCCCGACACCGTTGTGTCCTTCGAAGCGCCGGACGAAACCTTGATCATCCTCGGCGATGGCCTCAGCCTGCGCGAAGCCATCGTCAACATCATCGACAACTCCCTGCGCCACGGTACCCGTTTCAAGCTGGACGTCCGTGTCCTGAGGCGGGGCAATTTCGCCTTGGTCGAGGTTGAAGATGACGGTCCCGGCATCCCCCCGGCCGACTGGGGTCAGGTCACCAAACGCTTCGTTTCATCGAAGTCGGGCAGCGGTAGCTCCGGCCTCGGATTTGCCATCGCCTCGGAAGTCGCGATTGCCTTGAAAGGCGGCCTTTCCTTCCGTGAAAAGACGCCTGAGAAAGGCTTTACCATTGTGCTGGAACTACCTCTCGCTTCGGAGACGATAAGCTGATGCTCCGGAAAATCCTGTTACTTGCCAACATCATCCTGCTGGTCCCAACCGCGGCTTTTGCGATTGAAGGCGAAAAGACGGTTTTCCAGTCACCCGGCCCTGAAAAATCACGGCTGATCATCAATGGTGTGACCGATGCGGACGCGATCAAACCGCTGATCCTGGACTTCCAGAAGATCGCGACCGATGTCACCGTCGAATTCAACGACTACGTTTCCAACGATCTTTTCCGCGAGGCGGAGCGGGCTTGCAGCACCGGGCAGAATTACGGTGATCTGCTGATCTCGTCCTCGGCAGACCAACTCGTCAAGCTCGCCAATGACGGCTGCGCCATTCCTCACAGTTCGGCAGAAACCGACGCGCTCGCAAGTTGGGCGAATTGGCGCAATGAGGTCTTCGGCTTCGTCTTCGAGCCCGCCGTCATCGTCTACGATGCCTCGCGTGTCCCGCAAGCGGATGTGCCGCGCAGCCATGCGGACATTGCCGATCTTCTGCGCCGCAAGCCGGAGGAATATCGCGACCGGATCGGAACCTACAATATCCAGCTCTCCGGCGTGGGATACCTGCTCGCCTTTCACGACGCGCTTCAGGCGCCGACGATCTATGGCCGACTTCTGGAAAGCTTCAGCCGCGCGGAAGTCGTAACCGGCTGCTGCAACAACGAAGTGCTGGACCAGATCGCCAGCGGGCGCTTGCGCATTGCCTACAACATTCTCGGCTCCTACGCCTATGCGGCCTTCCTCAAGAACCCAAACCTGCGTGTTGTCATACCGCGCGACTATGCCTTGATCCTGCCGCGCGCAGCCTTGATCCCCGTCAAGTCGCAGCAAACCGATCTCGCCCGCCGATTCATCGACTATCTTCTCTCATCAAGAGGCAAGAGGGTTGCGCGCGAAGAGGCGTTCTTCCTCTCCGAAGACGACCCCCTGCCCGAAGGCGTCGAAGGCCCTGCCTCATTGATCGAATCCGGCATCGGCCGGCCGATCCGCATCGGCCCGGCCTTGCTGGCAGCGCAGGATCGCGCCACTCGCGAACGTTTCATCCGCAACTGGACGGCCCTGTTCACGGAACTGGACCCATAAAAAAGGCCCGACACAGGGGCCGGGCCTTGCTCAAATGACCAGGGAGAGGATCAATCCTCTTCCTGGAAAACCTCCTCGCGCTTCTTCTTGACGCTCGGCAGGAAGACGATGATCAGCACGGCAAGCGCGATCAGAAGCAGCGTGGCGCTGATCGGCCGGGTGACGAAAGTCGACGGATCGCCACGCGACAGGATCATCGCACGGCGCAGGTTTTCCTCAAGCAGCGGCCCGAGAACGAAACCGAGCAACAGCGGCGCCGGCTCGCAGCGCAGCTTGACCAGCATGTAACCGATGAAGCCGAAGAAGGCGACGGCATAGAGGTCGTAGATATTGGCGTTGACGCTGTAGACCCCGATCGAGCAGAAAGCCATGATGATCGGAAACAGCACGTAGTATGGGATCGTCAGCAGCTTCACCCAGAGCCCGATCAGCGGCAGGTTCAGCACCAGCAGCATCAGGTTGCCGATCCACATCGACGCAATGATGCCCCAGAACAGCGCCGGCTGCTCGACAGCGACATTGGGTCCGGGAACGATACCCTGGATGATCATCGCGCCAACCATCAGCGCCATCACCGGATTGGCAGGAATGCCCAACGTCAGCAACGGAATGAAGGAGGTCTGTGCTCCGGCATTGTTGGCCGATTCCGGACCGGCAACGCCTTCGATGGCGCCATGACCGAATTCCTCCGGCGTCTTCGACATCCGCTTTTCCACGGTATAGGAGGCAAAGGACGCCAGGATGGCGCCGCCACCCGGTAGAATGCCGAGCGCCGAACCGATGCCGGTGCCACGGATAACCGGCCAGAACATCCGACGGAAGTCATCCCGTGTCGGCATCAACCCGCTGACCTTGGAGATCAGCACGGTGCGGTTCCGGTCACTTTCCAGATTGCGCAGGATTTCCGCGACGCCAAAGACGCCAACGGCAACCGCGACAAAATTCAAGCCATCGGCATATTCCGTGATCCCCATCGTAAAACGCGGCGTGCCCGAATAGATGTCGGTGCCGACCAGACCGAGCAACAGGCCAAGCGACACCATGGCAAGCGCCTTGATGATCGAACCATGCGCCAGGGCAATGGACGACACCAGACCGACGATCATCAGCGAGAAATACTCGGCAGAACCGAACTGAAGAGCGATAGCCGTCAGCGGTGGCGCAAAGATCGCAACCAGGAACGTCGAGACGGTGCCAGCGAAAAACGAACCGATGGCCGCAATGGCCAGTGCAGCACCCGCCCGACCCTTGCGGGCCATCTGATAGCCGTCGATCGCCGTCACCGCGGATGATGATTCCCCCGGCATGTTGATCAGGATCGCCGTGGTCGAACCGCCATACTGTGCGCCATAATAGATGCCCGCCAGCATGATCAGCGATGAGACCGGTTCAAGCTGGAAGGTGATGGGCAGCAGCATGGCAATGGTCGCCGTCGCGCCGATGCCGGGCAACACGCCGATCAACGTGCCGAGAATGACACCCACCAGGCAGAAGAAGAGATTTTCGATCGAGCCGGCCGTCGAAAAGCCAAGCGCAAGATTGTCGATGAATTCCATGTCGGGACCTCAGAAGCGGAGCCAGGGGCCGAAACGCTCGAACGGCAGGCCGAGGCCATAGCTGAACACGAGCACGGAGAAGAAGGTGATGCCGGTGGCCAGCAACAGTGCCGCCGGAACCCGCAGCCGTTCCGATGCGAAACTCGCGATGAAGGCCGCGACGAACAGCGCCGGTACGAAGCCTGCACCACGCACCAGAAGTCCGAAGACCACCGGAGCCGGCAGGATGAACAGCATGCCCCGCCAGGCAACGGCCCCGATCAGTTCAGGGGAAACACGCGTCGCCTGCACCAGGATGACGATGCCGAGCAAAGAGAGGATGAT
Source organism: Rhizobium sp. CECT 9324 (assembly GCF_918741265.1). Taxonomy (NCBI): domain Bacteria; kingdom Pseudomonadati; phylum Pseudomonadota; class Alphaproteobacteria; order Hyphomicrobiales; family Rhizobiaceae; genus Rhizobium; species Rhizobium sp. CECT 9324. The sequence continues at coordinate 3,770,009 of NZ_CAKKMZ010000001.1, forward strand.
GGCAAGCACCAGCGGGAAATAGCCCGGCCCCATGCGGAACGCCGTGCCCAGTTCAAGCTGGAAGGATTGATAGGTGAAGAACAGGCCGAGCCCGATAAAGAGCAGACCGCAAAGCGCATTGGCTGGATCGAGACGAACAGATTTCATTGGGTCCCCCGAACTGAATGGTTCCGCGACGAGGCTTGGAAAACCCCGGCGAAACGATGGGCGGACCCGGCCAGATGACCGGATCCGCGCACGCTTCGAATGGCAGGTGTCAGTCGGCGTACTGGCCGGCCGCTTCGATGACAGGCTTCCAGCGGGCGATTTCGCTTTCCAGCTTTGCCTTGAGCGCAGCCGGCGTCACATCGGCATCCGGCGAGGGTGCGGTGCCGAGTTCCGCAAAGCGGGCGGCCACGTTCTCATCCTTCAGCGCCTTCTTCAGCGATGCATTGAGCTTGTCGATCGCTTCGCTCGGCGTGCCCTTCGGCACATAGACGCCGTGCCAGATACCAACCTGGAAATCGCTGAGACCGCCTTCGGCCGTTGTCGGCACATCCGGCAGGACGTCGAGACGCGCTGGCGAGGTGACGGCATAAGCCTTGATCGTGCCACCCTGGATCTGCTTTGTCGTGTTGGTGGTCTGGTCGCACATGATATCGACCTGTCCGCCAAGCAGATCGGTCATTGCAGGGCCAGTTCCCTTGTAGGGAACGGTGACCAGCGGCGTTTCGATCTGGCTCATCAAGAGCATGCCGCAAAGATGCGAGGCCGCGCCGATGCCGGCATTGGCAACGGTCACCGTATCCTTATTCGCCTTGACATAGTCCACAAGGCTCTTGAGGTCGGCCGGCTCAAAATCCTTGCGCGCGACGATCGTCATCGGAACATCGGTGACAAGGCCGACATAGTCGAAAGCATTGAGCGGATCATAGGCGAGCTTGCGGTAGAGGCTGGCTGAGGTTGCCATGCCGATGTGATGCAGCAGCATCGTATAGCCATCCGGCTGGGATGACGCGACGCGGCCTGCACCCAGCGTCCCGCCGGCGCCGCCGACATTCTCCACCAGCACCTGCTGGCCAAGATCCTGCGACATGGCTTCCGCGACAAGACGGGCAACCGTGTCCGTCGGTCCGCCAGCGGCAAACGGCACGACCATGGTGATCGAACGCTCCGGATAGCCCTGGGCGGATACCTGTGCGGAAAAGAGGGTGGCGGCAAGCGCAGTTGCGCTGAACAACGACTTCAAAAATGTCATGGAATCCTCCCGATATGACGTCTCCCGCCGGCATGGCTCCTCCCAGGCCGGTCTTGGATGAATGAGTTTTTTGCCGCATTTAACCGCCGCGCAATGCTCCGAGGATCGGGAGAACAGACTAAAGGCGCTTGGTGCGCCGCATCATGGGTGGATTTTTGCCCATGCGGTAAAAGCGACGGGTGGAAATCCACCCATGCCGTAGCAAGTCCTGTCGCAAGAGAGCGAAAACCACTCAGGTCTCTGCGCCGAAAGCTTCGGAATCGCGCTCGACAAGCGCGAGTTTCTTGTCGAGTCCGTATTTCTGCATCTTCTCGTAGAGGGTCTTGCGTGAAATCCCGAGCTGCTCGTAGACAGGACGCAAACTGCCTCCATGTGCCGCAATCGTGCCTGCGATCACCTGTTTCTCATAGGCACCGACCTTGTCGCTCAGCTTCAACCCTTCCCTTGCGTCAGCCGTTGCGGAATCCAGTCCCGTTTCAAGGCCAAGCACAAGGCGGTCAGCCGCGTTGCGCAGCTCGCGGACATTGCCCGGCCAGTCCCGCTCGGCAATTTCAGAAATGATCTCAGGTGCAACCGGCATGTCGTCACGACCGTAGCGGGCGCAAGCCTCCCGCACCAACTGGAGAAACAACAGAGGAACATCCGCACGCCGCTGCGCCAGCGACGGCACGCGAATGGTAACGACATTCAGGCGGTAGAAGAGATCCGCGCGAAAACGACCGGCGGCGACCTCCTCGGCAAGGTCGACCTTGCTCGTGGCAATGAACCGTACATCGAGCGGCACTGTCTCGTTCGACCCAAGCCGCGTGATCGTCCGCTCCTGCAGCACACGCAGGAATTTCGCCTGCAGGTCGTTCGGCATGGAGCCGATTTCATCCAGCAGGATCGTACCGCCACGACCATGCTCGAACTTGCCGTAGCGCGCCCTGAGTGCGCCCGGAAACGCCCCGGCCTCATGCCCGAACAACTCGCTCTCGATCAGCGTTTCCGGAAGAGAGGCACAATTGATCGCCAGAAAAGGCCCCTTGGCGCGCGCACTGATGTCATGCAGGCTGCGCGCCACCACCTCCTTGCCCGCCCCCGTTTCGCCGATGATCAGCGTATCGGCCTCCGTTGCCCCGATCGCGCGCAGCCGATAACGCAGATCGACCATGACCGGTGTGCGCCCCGGCAGCCGGCTCTCGATGTCGTCGCGCTTGCCAGCAACGGCTCTCAGACGCCGGTTTTCCAGCACCAGCGACCGCCGGTCCAGCGCATGGCGCACAACACCGGCAAGGCCCTGGCTGGCGAACGGCTTCTCGATGAAATCATAGGCGCCCTCACGCATGGCCTTGACCGCCAGTTGCACGTCGCCGTGGCCGGTGACAAGGATCACCGGTATCTCATGGTCGAGCTCCCGGATCCGGTGCAGCAGCGTCATGCCGTCGATCCCGGGCATGCGGATATCCGTCACCACGACACCGTCGAAGCCGTAACCGACCCGCTCGAGAATATCCTCCCCCGAAGCAAAGGCTTTCACCTTCAATCCGTGCAATTCAAGCGCCTGCGCGGTGGAGAACCGCAGTTCCTCCTCGTCATCGACCAGAAGCACCAGTCCTTCGCTCATTCCGCGGCCTCGCTGACAGGTTCCGCGACAACGAGCTCGATCCTGAACAGGGCGCCGCCGCCGTCACGCGGGCCGACAGTCAGGCTGCCGCCGAAATCCTTGATGATATTGTAGGAGATCGACAAGCCCAGACCGAGCCCCCGGCCGACACCCTTGGTGGTGAAGAAAGGATCGAAGATGCGCTCGGTGATTGCCGGCGGTACGCCCGGACCACGATCGCCGATCTCGATCACAATTCGGTCGCCATCGCGTCGTCCGTCAAGGTGAATTGTTCGGTTCTCGAGCCCTTCCACGGCATCGCAGGCATTGGAGAGCAGGTTGACCAGCACCTGCTGCAGACGCACCGAACCGCCATGAACCGGCGGCAGACCAGGGGCGATGTTGATGATGAGCTCGGCATCGGCCGTGGACAGACGTGCGGAGATAATTTCCAGCGTATCATGCACCACGTCCTCAAGCGCCACCGCCGCAAGCTTCTCGTTCGGCTTGCGGGCGAAGTTGCGCAAATGTCGGCTGATCGAGGCCATGCGATCGATCAGTCCGGAAATGCGGGTGAGGTTCTCGCGCGCCTCGCCGACCCGTTCGCGATCGATCAACATGGCCGCACTGTCGGCATAGGTCTTGGCGGCCGCAAGCGGTTGGTTGAATTCGTGCGAAAGCGCTGCCGACATCTGGCCGAGGCCCGCCAGCTTGCCGGCCTGGATCAGGTCGGCCTGGGTCTGGCGAAGCTGTGAATTGACACGGGCAAGATCCGCGGTGCGCTCGTCGACCCGCCGCTCCAGCTCGGCCTGGGCCTCCACCTGCATCAGCATCCTCTCCTCCAGCCGCGCACGGCGCTGGATGACGACCGCGAGCAACAGGAACATCAGGCACAGCGACAGAAGGATGGCGATCTGCATCGTGCGCGCCTGACTATGGATCGAACCCGTATCGAGCAGAACGCTGACATTCCAGCCGGCATCGATCATGTAGTCGGACCGCTCCAGATATTCGCGGAAAACGCCATTCGTCGGAACCGTCACCAACTGGTGCGCATCGAACTGGCTGCGTGTGATCGGCAGTTCCTTGAGCACGGCGTCGGAATAGCGCCGCGAGGCCGTCGTGCGCTCCAGCCGCTCGGTTGTCAGCGGCAGCACCGACGAATAGAGCCAGCCTGGGCTGCCGGTCATGAAGATGATGCCTTCCGGATCTGACACCAGGATTTTATACTCGCCGCCACGCCAGGATGCCTCGATACTGTCGATATCGACCTTGAAGACAATGACGCCACGCACGATACCGTCGACATGGATGGGGGATGCGAAGTAATAGCCTCGTTTGGCCGATGTCGTTCCAAGCGCATAGAAGCGTGATTGCTGCCCCGCGGCAGCCTCCTGGAAATAGGGACGATAGCTGAAATTCTCACCGACGAAACTCGCAGGCCCATCATGGTTGCTGGCGGCAATGGTTACGCCATCCATCGTCATGATGTAGATATCGGAGGATTTGAGCAATGCGTTGATCGCCTTCAGATAGGTATTGGCTTGACCGCGCAAGACCGCGTCATCCGGGCGCCGGACCAGTTCCTTCATGTCGGGATCGTCGGCGATCAGCGCCGGCAAAGGCTCGTATCGCTTGAGATGGCCACTCAGTGCAGCAACGGCAAGTCGCAGCGCACTTTCGGCCTGTAGCGATGCCTCGTCCATCACATTGCGGGTAAGAAGCCTTTGGCCGGTAGTCATGACGCCGACCGCGGCAATGACCAGCAAGATGACGAGAACGCCAATCGTGCGCCGTGCGGTCGCCACGCGCTGCCATGGCCTTCCGGTCTTCCCTGCGGCCTTCAATATCGTCAAACTCGGTCCTCCTCCGGGTTCAAGGATATCGAGCCCCGCGCAAATTTCCAAGGGCAGACCGCGCGCCGGCCTGCCGATCCGATGTCAGTTGAACAAAAAAGCCGCCAGTGGTTGCTGGCGGCTTGATCTTCAATCAGGCGATCACCCGTCTTCAGGCTGCCCTGGAATGCGGCGTCGCAGCGCGTCTCTGGCCTTCCGGCGCAAGCTTGAACTGATCGACCAGTTGCATCAGCGCATCCGCTTCGTCTGCGAGCTGGCGCGTGGCGGCATTGGTCTCTTCCACCATCGCGGCATTGCGCTGGGTCATCTGGTCCATCTCGTTGACCGAGGAATTGACCTCGCCCAGCGCATTCGACTGGTCACGGCTCGCCATGGCAATGATCGAGACACGTTCGGAGACGGTGATGATATTGGCCGAGATCTCGGCCAGCACGGCACCGGTCTGCTGGACCAGCTTGGCACCCGAGGAGACTTCGGTGCTCGACTTGTGGATCAGGTCCTTGATCTGCTGGGCGGCTCCAGCCGAGCGCTGGGCAAGTTCGCGAACTTCCTGTGCGACGACGGCAAAGCCCTTGCCGGCCTCGCCGGCGCGGGCTGCCTCGATGCCGGCATTCAGCGCCAGAAGATTGGTCTGGAAGGCGATTTCGTCGATGACGTCGATGATCTGAACGATCTGTCCCGATGCGTCCTCGATCCGACCCATGGCATCGATTGCGCTGGCCACGACCACGGACGATGTATCGGCGCGTCCCTTGGTATCGGCAACGATGCTGTTGGCCTCCTCGGCCTGTTCGGCCGAAGACTTGACCGTGACGGTGATCTCATCGACGGCGGCCGCCGTCTGCTCGAGCGAGGCGGCCTGCTGTTCCGTACGCTTGGCCAGCTGATCGGCCGCACTGCTCATTTCCGCAGCGTTGCGCTGGATCATATATGTGTTGGAGCGGATGCGGGTGACGGTATCCTGCAGGCGCTCCAGAGACTGGTTGAAGTCGGTGCGAAGTTGCTCGAGGCGGCCGTGGAAAGGCGTATCGATCGTCTTTGAAATATCGCCCTGCGCCATCCGGCCGAGACCGGCGGCGAGCGCGTTGACGGCAAAGTCGATCTGCCGGTCGACATCCTGCTTCTCGCGGTCGTTGCGACGACGCTCTTCTTCGGCTTCAGCCCGCTCCGCATCACTGCGGCTCTCGATTTCGATCTTCGAAAGGGCATTTTGCTTGAATACGCCAAGCGCACGGGCCATTTCGCCGATTTCATCGACGCGGGCTTCCCCGTTGATCTTGGTGTCGAGCACACCATCGGCAAGACGCCGCATGGCAGCCGTGATCTGGCCGATTGGCCCCTTGAAGGTCAGCACCAGTCCGATGCCGGCAAAGATGGAGATCAGGATGCCGAGGCCGGTCGCGCCGATCGAAATCGAATTGGCGTCACGGCGTTCTTCACCGGCACTGACCTTCTGCAATTCGGCGAACGACGTCAGACGTGTCCAGATCGTATTGAGATCGGCTGCGGCCTGACCGTAGCTCGCCTTACGATCCTGGCTGATCTTCACGAGATCCAGACTGGCGGTGTCCATGACCTCGATGGCAGGAGAAAGCTCAGCTCTGAGCTGCGTCATGAACGGCAGGTCAGTGGCGGACTTTTCCAGGACTGCCACATCATCGCGCATTCCGGCCACCCGCTGTTCGAGCAGCCCGCGATTTTCTTCCGTCGGTTCCAGCAGGAAGCGCGCCATCATGATCTGCGTCTGGTAGCTGGAGCTCACCAGCTTCCGGCCATCGCTCAAGACTGCCTGAGCCTTCGCCAAAGGCGCATCGAGTTCGCCGAACTTGATCGTCGCCTCTTTCATCTTCTGCTGAGCCGCAAGGCCGAGATAGGCATTCAACTGGGTGAAGTTGCGAAGCTTGCCGGTGACATCGGTGATGACGGCTTCTGACTTGTCGTTCGCAGCCAGAATGACCGTCAACTCGCCCATGATCTTGTCGATGGTCTTGGCGGCCGATTTGTTGGCTTCCGGCAAGGCCGTCACCAGCACGCTGTGGCGCTGCTTCATTTCGTCGAGACGCGATGCGATGACGGCAAACTTTTCGTCCGGCAACTTGGCCTTGGTATAGGCCGAATTCATTTCGGTCAGGAATGTACCCGTGCTGCGAATGCGGTCCGCATCGCGGAGCATCGACTTCGCTGCGGTATCGTCCGCCTGAACGGCACTTTCCACCTTGGCCATGGCATCGGTTGCCAGCGCCTGCGAGGCCACGACGACACCCACACCCTGCTGAAGCGACTGGACCAGACCGGATTCGGTCTCATGCAGACGCCACAGTTCATCGATGTGCTTGACCACCTGATCGACCAGGTTTCCGGCCTGCTCAAGCTCGGTGCGGCCATCGGCATTGGCCGGAAGCTGCGCAAGTGTGTCCTGCAGAACCTGCTGCTGCTGTTTCAGCCGACTGGTGACGTCCTCGCGTCCTGCAGCGGTCGTTTCGGCAAGGAAACTGCTCATCGCAGCCGACACATCGCGGAAACCGCTCAGCGACTGCAGTACACTGTTGGAGATTTCGATACGGCCCTGGAGGAGACCCGAAGCATAAAGACCGGTGAACCCGACGGCTGAAATACTGACGACAAAGGGGAGGATGAAGATCAACACCTTGGTCTGGATGTTAAATCGCGACAAAATACGATCAATAAACACGGACTAACCTCTCCTCCGAACATCTCAATCGCAGCGCCAAATGCGCACAAAGCGAACAAGAAACATTCCTGCCTAATCGGACAAGAGTAGGTGACGGATAGCTAACGCCACCTTAATGGTCCATGACTAAAGTAGCGGATAATGAGGCTGACATGGCCACAGCCTCACCTGCGACAAGTGTCGCAACTTCACCCGCCAGATCCGGATGATCAGCCGCATGAGCCAAAACTTCGCCCACCCCGGATTGATCAGACCTCGCCCATTTGCTCGAGGGAGCCAAGCACCTCTGTTGCGGTTCGAAGTGCAGCACCCGTGGCAACCGCCATCTGCGGCAGGATCATCCATTCCAGCGTCCAGGCACTGCCGGAGCGCTCCTGCTCATGCACCATGGACTGATGCAGACCTGACAGTTGAACGGCGTTGAACCTGGCAAGTGTCACGAGAACCTCGGCTTTGACCGGATTGCGCTTGTGCGGCATGGCAGAGGATCCGCCGCCGCCGCCAATCAGAGCCGTCCCCGCACTGGCCATCAGTGCCAGATCCTGCCCCATCTTGCCGAGGCTGCCGCTGACCAGCGACAGCAGTCCGCCGAACTCGGCAATCACGTCCCTCTGACTGTGCCATTGCCGCCGGTCGGCCAGCCCCAGATCGACAGCAAGCCGTGCCCGCACCGCGTCCGCCATGTCAACCAGCTTTTCCAGCGTTCCCGCAGCGCCGCCGAACTGGACCGGCAGGCCTCCCTCAAGCCACGGCCTCAGCATTTGCCGATACCGCACCAGCGGCGCCCGCCACGATGCCAGACGGTCACCAACCGAGATACTGATTGCCGCCTGCATGCGGGTCTGGCCCATCAAGGGTACCGTGCCGAAACGCGCTTCAAGCGCATCGGTCGCAACGATAACGGCCTCAAGCCGCGCATCGAGCAGGCGAACCACCTGCGTCAGGCGCAACATCAGGCCGGTATCGATCGCATCCTGGCTGGTCGCGCCGAAATGAATATGACTGCCCTGATTGCCCAGCGCTGCGCGCCACTGCCGCACAAGCTCTGGAATGACGACGCCGTCGCGCGTGGTAGCCTCGCGAATGGCATCGACATCCGGCATGAAATGCTCCGGCAGGACACTGATCGCCTCGGCAGCCGCATGCGGGATCAGTCCCGCCCCAGCCTCGGCCTTTGCCAAGGCAACTTCGAACGCGAGCAGTGCCGACAGCTCCGCCGCAAGGGAAAACTGCGCGGCAATCTCCGCGTCACCAAGAAGGCCGGACAGGATCGGATGATCGAAAACGGAAATGCTCATGAAGCCCTGCTGGATGAGGATCAGATGTCGAAGAACACCGTTTCCCTGTCGCCCTGGAGATGGATGTCGAAGCGATATGTGGAACCATCGCGGATGGCAATCAGGGTGGGCACGCGGACCCGGTGCTCGACACGCGCCAGAACAGGATCCTCGGCGTTGGCCGCCGCCTCGTCGCCAAAATACATCCGCGTATTCAGCCCGAGATTGATGCCCCGCGCGACGATCCAGAACGAGATATGCGGCGCCATCAGGCGGCCATCCTTGAACGGAACGCGGCCCGGCTTGATCGTCTCGAAGCGGTATTCGCCGGTCGCGAGATCGCAGGGGCAGCGCCCCCATCCGGTGAAACTCGGATCCGCACTGCCGCGCATTTCGGACGGGCTGTTGTAGAGCCCGGCGGCATCCGCCTGCCAGATCTCGATCAAAGCGTCCTTGAGCGGCGTCCCCGATCCGTCGATCACCCGGCCCGTCACTGTGATGCGTTCGCCCAGCGTCTTGTCATTGACCATCGTGGTCCCGAGATCGACCGGATAGACGCCGGTGATCTCGGCAAAATTCGGCGTCAGCCCGATATGCACATAGGGACCGGCGGTCTGTGACGCGCTTTCCTTCAGATAACCCAGGGGCTGAACCATCAATTTCCCTCCAGCCGGTTTTCGAACAATGTCGAACGCCGGCCACGCAAGACGATATCAAACTTGTAGGCGCGCGCATCCATCGGAATGGTCGCGGACCAGTCGAGCGCGGCCACCAGCTGTTCGATCGCCGAACGATCCGGGATGGTCTGAACGATCGGACATTTCCAGATCATCGGATCGCCTTCGAAATACATCTGGGTGATCAGGCGCTGGGCAAATCCATGGCCGAAGATCGAGAAATGGATATGCGCCGGCCGCCAATCGTTCACACCATTTGGCCATGGATAGGCACCGGGCTTGACCGTCCGGAAGATATAATAACCGTTCTCGTCGGTGATCGCGCGGCCGCAGCCGCCGAAATTCGGATCGAGCGCCGCAAGATAGCTTTCCTTCTTGTGCCGGTACCGCCCACCGGCATTGGCCTGCCAGAACTCGACCAATGCGCCCGGCACCGGCCGCGCCCGTTCGTCCAGCACCCGGCCATGCACGATGATACGCTCACCGATGGCGCTTTCGCCGGACTTGGCAAAATTGTGGATCAGGTCATTGTCGAGTTCGCCGAGGATCGAATGGCCGAACACCGGTCCGGTGATTTCAGATACCGTCCCGTCCAGCGACAGCAATGCCTTTTGCGGAGAGCGCAGCACGGAGGTCTTGTAGCTCGGCGTAAAGGCTGGCGGATGCTGGCTCCGGTCGCGCCCGAAGAAGGCGCCCGTTTCCGGCTTCTTGTTCGACAGGTCACTCATCTTTTTCTCCCATCGCTTGCCCGGCATCCATCTCCTCGAACACCTGCTTGGCCAGCTTGAACGCGCGATTGGCCGCCGGAACCCCGGCATAGACCGCCACATGCAGCAGCGCCTCGCAGATGTCGTCGCGGCTTGCGCCGGTATTGACGGTCGCCCGCACATGCATCGCCACTTCCTCATCGTGGCCAAGTGCGGCCAGAAGCGCAATCGTTACCATAGAGCGTTCCCGCTTGCTCCAACCGGGTCGCGACCAGACCGTTCCCCAGGCCCCTTCCGTGATCATCTCCTGGAAGGGCTGGTCGAAACCCGTCGCCAGGCCGGAGGCGCGATCGACATGGGCATCGCCCAGCACGGAACGGCGGGTCGCCATCCCCTGCCGGTATCGTTCGGACGAACCAGACGCATCAGCCATGCTGTTTTTCTCCTGAAACGAGCGGCGTGAGAAAAGCGGTTATCATCGCGCTCAGCATTTCCGGCTGCTCGACGCAGGGAATATGTCCGGCTCCAGGGATAACCTCGTAACGGGCATCGGGAATGAGCTTGGCCATGCCCAGCACAACATCCGGTGGCGTCGCGCCGTCCTGATCGCCGACCACGCAGAGCGTCGGCACGGCGATGCGACCGGCCTCAACGGTGAAGTCGGCGTCGCGGATAGCAGCGCAGGTTCCGATGTAACCTTCGGCCGGCTGACGGATCATCATGTTGCGATAACCGGGATAGTCCAGATTGTCGGTCCGGCGGAAATGCGGTGTGAACCACCGCTCCATCACCAGATCGGCAATGCTTTCGATGCCGTGCGTTTCAACAGCCGCGATCCGCGCATCCCACATCTCCGAGGCGCCGATCTTGGCGGCCGTGTCGCACAGCACCAATGCCCGCACAAGGTCGGGACGCCGCGCATAAAGCCCTTGCGCAATCAGCCCACCGACCGACAGGCCGCAAAGCACTGCCTGGCTGACTTGCAGATGCTCCAGAAGGCCGATCAGATCATCGACATGATCATCGATATTGTAAGGAGCGCTGCCAACATCCGACAGGCCATGCCCGCGCTTGTCATAGGCGACCAGGGGGCAATCACCCGCCAGACGCACCAGCACGTCGCGCCAGATGCGGTAATCGGTACCGAGCGAATTGATGAACACGATGACGGGGCGGTTCGCCGGACCACCAATGATCTGGTGATGCAGCGTGATGCCGTTAACACGAACGAATTGCACGAATGTCTCCTCCAACGCTGCCATATTGCTTGCGGCGTTTGGTTAGGTAAAATGATGTTTTCCAATCAATCATTAACTCATGAGTTATGAATCTTCATGATCGACAACCGCATCAAGTTTCGCCATCTGCAAACCTTCGTCGAAGTGGCCCGCCAGAAAAGCGTGATGAAGGCGGCTCAGTTGCTCAATATCAGCCAGCCGGCCGTGACCAAGACAATCCGGGAGCTGGAAGAGGTCCTGGGCGTTGCGGTGTTCGAACGCGACGGCCGCGGCATCCGCATCACCCGCTATGGAGAGGCCTTCCTGAAACATGCCGGCGCCGCGCTGACCGCGTTGCGCCAGGGCTTCGATTCCGTCTCCCATGCCGTCCACGCGGATGCTCCGCCGATCCGCGTCGGCGCCCTGCCGACGGTTTCGACCCGCATCATGCCACGCGCCATGACCCTGTTTTTGCAGGAGGACATTCCAGCCCGCATCAAGATCGTCACCGGCGAGAATGCGGTTTTGCTCGAACAATTGCGCATCGGCGATCTCGACCTCGTGGTCGGTCGCTTGGCGGCACCGGAACAGATGACCGGCTTTTCCTTCGAGCATCTGTATTCCGAGCAGGTAATTTTTTGCGTTCGCGCCGGACATCCTTTGCTCGGCGAAGGCTCGGCAGTGTTTACCGCACTCGACCGATACCCCGTCCTGATGCCGACCCGCGCTTCAATCATCCGGCCATTCGTCGAGCGATACCTGATTGCCAATGGCATCTCGGCCCTGCCAACCCAGATCGAAACCGTTTCGGATTCCTTCGGCCGGGCCTTTGTCCGCAATACCGATGCAATATGGATTATTTCGGCAGGCGTGGTTGCCAGCGACCTCGACGATGGCACGTTGGCGAGCCTGCCGATCGACACCAGTGAGACCAAGGGCCCGGTCGGCCTGACCGTGCGAACCGACGCCATCCCTTCCATGCCCCTGACCGTGCTGACCGATACCATCCGCCAAGCGGCCCGTGAGGTTGCGACCAGCTAGATGCGTTTCTTTACGGCAGCAAGGATCGCAGCCGTGCCTGGATCTCGCGCATGGCACCAAGACAATGGCCGGCCAGATCGGCCGCAGGCAGCACGGCCGACGGCGCGCCGACATTGATCGCGGCGACGACACGTCCGCGCGCGTCATGCACCGCAACGCCGATCGAGCAGAGCCCGATCTCGAGTTCCTGATCGATCACGGCATAGCCCTGATCTCGCACGCGGCCGATCTCTGTCAGCAATTCCGCAGGATCCGTCAGGGTGAACGGCGTATTGGCCCTGAGCACGCTGGTTGCGAGAATTGCCGCAACCTCCGCATCGCCAAGGGCAGCCAAGAGAACCCGGCCCATCGAGGCGCAATAGGCCGGCAGACGCGAGCCCGGCATGAGATTGATCGACATCACCCGCTTCTGCGACGCGCGGGCGATATAGACGATCTCGCTTCCGTCCAGCACCGAAGCCGATGCGCTATGTCCGAGCTTTTCCGACAACTCATCGAGATAGGGCTGCAGCAGCGCCGGCAACGACGTGCCCGACAGATAGGCATTGCCCAGCCGCAAGATGCGAGGCGTCAGCTCGAAATATTTGCCGTCGTAGCGCGCATAGCCAAGTTCCGACAATGTCAGCAGACAGCGCCGTGCAGTTGCGCGGTCCAACCCGGCGATCTCGGCAGCCTCGGAAATACTCAATCTTTGGCGCTCGGCGCTGAACGCCTCGATGATGCTCAGGCCCTTGGCGAGCCCACCCATCAGGTCCCGCTCCTTGATCTGCATACCATCCCCATTTGTGCGATAATCGAACAAATATCGTATATCGCACAAATTTCTTGCTGTCGATCCGGTCCGGATCTAATTCTGAAGTCAGAGACGAGCCAGTTCGGTCAGTGGAATGAGGCTGACCGCATGGGAAACGGGAGACCCCGCATGGACAAGACAATTGTGAGCACGGCAAAAGCCGTCGCGGACATCGGTGACGGTGCGACCGTCATGATCGGCGGCTTCGGCGGCTCCGGCGCACCGATCGAACTCATTCATGCCCTGATCGACAAGGGCCCGAAGAACCTGACGGTCATCAACAACAATGCCGGCAACGGTCGCATCGGCATTGCCGCGATGATCGATGCCGGCATGGTCAAGAAGATGATCTGCTCCTTCCCGCGTTCGTCTGATCCCCGCGCCTTCACCGACCGTTATCTGGCCGGCGAAATCGAGCTTGAACTTGTGCCGCAGGGAACGCTCGCCGAGCGCATTCGCGCCGGTGGCGCTGGCATTCCCGCCTTTTACACCCCGACCGCCTACGGAACGGAACTTGCCAATGGCAAGGTCATCGGCGAATTCGATGGCCGCCCTTACGTGCAGGAGCGCTGGCTGAAGGCGGATTTCGCCATCGTCAAGGCGCATCTCGGCGATGTGCATGGCAACCTCACCTACAACAAGGCGGGCCGCAACTTTAACCCGCTGATGTGCATGGCAGCCACCAGGACCATCGCGCAGGTATCGAGGATCGTGGCGGCCGGCGAGATCGATCCCGAGCAGGTGATCACGCCCGGCATCTTCGTCAACGGCGTCGTTGAGGTCGCTGATCCGCAGCAGGAAGAAGAGCTCATCCGGGCCGGAGTTGTATACGCATGACCACCGAAACACAGCCAATCGACACCCGCGAAGACATCAAGCTTTCCAACGCCCAGATCGCCTGGCGCGCCGCCCAGGACATTGAGGACGGCGCCTATGTGAACCTCGGCATCGGCTTTCCGGAAATGGTCGCTCGATACCAGCCGCCCGGCCGCGAAGCGATCTTCCACACCGAAAACGGCATCCTCAACTTCGGTGAACCACCGGCCGAAGGCGAGGAAGACTGGGACCTGATCAATGCCGGCAAGAAGGCCGTGACGCTGAAACCTGGCGCCGCCTTTTTCCACCATGCCGACAGCTTTGCCATGGTCCGCGGTGGCCACCTGGATGTCGCAATCCTCGGCGCCTATCAGGTCGCCCAGAACGGCGATCTCGCCAACTGGCGTGTCGGGTCCAAGGGCGTACCCGCCGTCGGCGGCGCGATGGATCTCGTGCACGGCGCCAAGCAGGTTTTTGTCATCACCGAGCATGTGACCAAGGACGGAAAGCCGAAGCTGGTCGCGGCCTGCACCTTCCCGCTGACCGGCGTCGCCTGCATCACCCGCATCTATACCAGCCATGCGGTCATCGACATCAAAGACGGTCAATTCGTTGTCCGCGAAAAGCTCGCTGCGATGACCATGGACGAACTGCAGGCGATGACCGGCGCGCCGCTTCACACCGATGGCCCCGTCGCCGACCTCGTCGTCCCGGCACTCTGAAGGATCTGCGATATGACCGAAGCCTATATCTGCGACTATATCCGCACCCCCATCGGCCGTTTCGGCGGCGCGCTATCGTCTGTCCGGGCCGACGACCTCGGCGCCATTCCGCTGAAGGCGCTGATGGAGCGCAATGCCGGCATCGACTGGGAAGCCGTCGATGACGTGATCTTCGGCTGCGCCAACCAGGCGGGCGAAGACAACCGCAACGTGGCGCGTATGTCGCTGCTGCTCGCCGGACTTCCGGTGTCCGTAACCGGCACCACGATCAACCGCCTCTGCGGCTCCGGCATGGATGCCGTCATCGCGGCGGCCCGCGCCATCAAATCCGGTGAGGCCGAACTGATGATCGCCGGCGGCGTCGAAAGCATGAGCCGCGCGCCCTTTGTCATGCCGAAGGCCGACGCGGCCTTTTCCCGCAACGCCGAGATCTACGACACGACGATCGGCTGGCGCTTCGTCAATCCGCTGATGAAGAAGCAATACGGCGTCGACAGCATGCCCGAGACTGGCGAAAACGTCGCCGAAGACTTTCATGTCAGCCGCGAGGACCAGGACGCGTTTGCCGTGCGCAGCCAGAACAAGGCAGCGGCAGCCCAACAGAATGGCCGGCTGGCCAAGGAGATCGTTCCGGTGACAATTCCCCAGCGCAAGGGCGAACCCGTGATCGTCTCGCAAGACGAACATCCCCGCGCCACCACGATCGAGACTCTGGCCAAGCTCGGCACGCCGTTCAAGAAGGAAGGCGGCACGGTGACTGCCGGCAACGCGTCTGGCGTCAATGATGGCGCAGCCGCCCTGATCATCGCCTCCGAAGCAGCCGTGAAGAAATACGGACTGACGCCGATCGCCCGCATCGCCGGCGGCGCCACGGCCGGCGTGCCGCCGCGCATCATGGGTTTCGGCCCGGCACCGGCTTCGAAGAAATTGCTCGCCCGTCTCGGCCTGAAACAGGAACAGATGGATGTTATCGAACTGAACGAGGCCTTTGCCTCGCAAGGACTGGCGACGCTGCGTGATCTCGGCATCGCCGATGACGACGCCCGGGTCAATCGAAATGGCGGCGCCATTGCGCTGGGTCATCCGCTCGGCATGTCAGGTGCCCGCATCACCGGCACGGCGGCTCTCGAACTGCAGGAGACCGGCGGCCGCTATGCGCTGTCGACCATGTGCATCGGCGTCGGTCAGGGAATTTCGATCGTTCTCGAACGGGTCTGAGGCCCCGCTTAAGGGTTGAGGAACGTCAGGATCAACTGGTGGACAGCTCCGCCCGGCGACATCTCGACCCGGTCGTATTCGCCGTGGCGCGCCACATGGGCATCCGAAATCGGCTTCAGCTGCGCCTGCAGCGCCTGGCGGACTTTCTGGCATTGCGGGTCATTCTCGGCCCGCAAACCGACCGAAATCTGCTCGATCTGCCGCACAAGGTCGCGAATGAACTCGCCATGCAGCTTTTCATGCTCAACGATGCCTGCGTAGAACCGGTCCCACCTAGCCTTGGTATCCCCCTGCAGTGTCTGGCTGGGTTTCGGCAACGTATAGGTGATGATCAGCTTCGGCTTGGCCGACACCAGCACGCAGGCGGTGCCCTGCGGTTGGTAATCCCGCTGCCAGGTCAGCTTGAAATTGGTGTGTGCGATCACGCGTCCCGCACCGATCTGCGGCCCTCTGTCTCCGATCGAACGGTAAAGCTCCATCGGTGTCGCACCGTTGATCTTGTAGGGCACGACCTTTTCGGTCGCTACCCAATCCGCAAGCGCATAATTGGCAGACGCAAAGACGGCAAAGGCAAGAACGAGGCTGGCTCTGAAAAGCTGGATCACGCGACTTCCGATCGTTGGCAATGACCGGCAAGACTTAACTGTCCAAGGCACCGCATTCAATCAACTCCGTCCGAAAGCGCCACAAATTGCTTTAGTTTGCACGCCAGATCACCGGATCTTACAATATGCGCTTTGCTTAAATTTAACTCCGACTGATGTAGCATTCTCGAACATCAATAATCATTTGTGATGGTGGAGCTGTATTCTAGATGTCGAGAGATACGCTGAGGACTGGTTTTGAACGGGCATTTGCGCTGTTCACCGTCCCGAATGACAACCCAGAACTCACTCTGGCGCAGTTCAAGGCGTTTTCGAAACAGGTCCCGCTGCTCTATTTCATTCTTGCGACGAACATGGTTTCGCTCTCGGTGACCCATCAGGGCATCGCGCCGGACTATCTGGTGATCTATCTGCCAGGATTCTTTACGCTGATCTGCACCGTCCGGGCGATTGCCTGGCTGACGCGACGCAATGTCGAGCAAACCCCGGCACAGGCATACCGCAAGCTCCGCGCCACCAATGTGCTGGCCGGCATCCTCGCCATCTACTTCACCGGTTGGGCTCTTGCCCTGTTTCCCTATGGCAGCGCCTACCAGCAGGCACACGTTGCCTTCTTCATGGCGATCACGGTTATCGGCTGTATCTTCTGTCTCATGCATCTGCGCTCCGCAGCGCTGCTGGTCACGGCATTGGTCAATATCCCCCTCTTTGTCGCCATGTGCATGAGCGGCGAACCGACCTTCATCGCAACCGGCGTCAATGTCGTGCTCGTCAGCGGCGCCATGGTGATGATCCTCCTGACCCACTACAGCGATTTTCGCCAACTGAACGAATCCCGTCAGGTTCTGATCACCCAACAGGATGCTCTGCACGAGCAGAACCGGGCCATGCAGGTTTTGTCGGACGAAAACCTGCGTTTGGCCAATCTCGACAGCCTGACCCTTCTCGCCAACCGTCGCAGCTTCTTCCAGATGCTCGAGACCGAGTTTGCCAGAGCCACATCCTCAAACCAAACCTTGGCCGTAGGCGTCATCGATCTGGACGGCTTCAAGCCGGTCAACGATATGTTCGGCCATTCGGCGGGAGACAAGGTGCTGATCGAGGTCAGCAATCGCCTCACGCAAATCGCGGATGAAAACCTGTCTGTCTACCGCCTTGGTGGTGATGAATTCGGGCTGTTGGTCAAGGGTCCGATCACCGAACGCCACATTCAGAGCCTTGGACTGAACGTCTGCGACGCCATAGCCCAGCGCATCAACATCGGCTCCGGTATCGTTCAGGTCACCGGTTCGGTCGGTTTTGCCATCTATCCGGACGTCGGTGTCACCGGACTGGAACTCTATGAGCGGGCCGATTACGCGCTCTACAACGCCAAGAAGCATCAGCGCGCCGGCGTGGTGATTTTCAACGCCGTGCAGGCCAACGAACTGACCCGCCAGAAAATTGTCGAAGAAGCGCTGATCGCAGCCGACCTGGCCAAGGAGCTATCCCTGGTTTTTCAGCCGATCGTCTGCATGACCAGTCGCCGCTGCATCGGCTTCGAAGCCCTTGCCCGCTGGGAAAGTCCGCTGATCGGCCAGGTCTCCCCGGCGGAATTCATCCCAATTGCAGAGCATAACGGGCGCATTGCCATGATGACCCGTCTTCTGCTCGAGCGTTCGCTGAAAGTGGCAAAGGACTGGCCGCCAGGGGTGTTCCTCTCGTTCAATCTCTCGCCGCACGACCTGACCTCCAGCGAAAGTACGTTGAAGATTGCCGCCATCGTTCTGGCCAGCGACTTCGATCCGCGCCGCATCAATTTCGAGATCACCGAAACCGCCGTCATGCACGATTTCGAACAGGCCAATGCCTCGATCCAGATATTGCGCGATCTCGGCTCCGGTATCGCGCTGGACGACTTCGGCACCGGCTACTCCAGTCTCAGCCATGTGCACAAGCTGCCGCTGACGAAAATCAAGATCGATGGCAGCTTCGTGCGCGATATCCACAAGCATCAGTCGAGCTTCAAGATCGTCAAGTCCGTGCTGGCGCTCTGTGCCGAAATGGATCTGAAGGCGATTGTCGAAGGTGTGGAGACAGAGGAAGAGCTGCAGATCCTCGAAAGCCTCGGCGTGGAAGCCGTGCAGGGCTTCTATTTCTCGCGTCCGCAAAAGGCGGAGGAGACGCTTGCATGGTTCGCAGATCGGGGAAGACTGCTTGCGGCCTCCTGACCCGGCAGACCGGCACTCGCACTATGTCACGCCAAGATCGCTTTCATCTGCCGCACCGTATCAGCATCGGTCCGCCGCGCATTGGTAGGTGAAAAGCCGAAATCGACAAGATCGGCATTCGGCTCCATCGGCTGAGTGCAAGAGGCGTGCAGCTCGAAAACCCCGGGAATGGCAAGGAAATCCGCCGCATTGCCTGGACGCACGCCACCACCGGGCATGATCGAAATGCGCCCGCTCGTCACCTCGGCGACACGCCGCAATACCGGCAGGCCGGCCTCGGCATGCCGGGCGCCACCGGAGGTGAGAACCCGCGAAAAACCGAGATCGATCGCCATTTCCACAGCGACATCAAAGTCCGGCACCATGTCGAAGGCCCGGTGCAAGGTGAGATCGAGCGTGCCGGCAGCTTTGATCAGCCGCTCCAGGACTGCCCGATCCAGCGTGCCGTCTGGTCGCAATGCACCGATGACGACACCTGCGAGCCCGGCATCGCAGGCAGCCTCGATATCGGCAAGCATGATTGAAATCTCGTCATCCGAATAGGCAAAGCCGCCGATGCGGGGACGGATGATGGCATTGACCGGGATCGGGCTTTTCGCAGCCAGCGCCATGAAACCCCGTGTCGGGGTCAGCCCGCCCACGCCAAGTGCGGAACACAGTTCGATGCGATCCGCACCGCCGGCAATCGCTGCGGCAAGGCCATCGGCATCGTCAACACAGACTTCCAGGATCCTCGCCTGCATCCTGCCCCCTTACCTGTCCGTCACGGTTGCGAATGGTTTGTCGAGGAACCAGAGCAGTAGAATACCGGTCAGGCCCGCGACAGCCCCCAATATCGCCGTTCCCGCATAGTCGCTGACGGCGGTGCCGACGGCAAACAGCAAGGAACTCAGTCCACCGCTGACAAAGATATTCACCGCGATCAGCGAACTGCCGAGCCCGGCGCGGTCGGCGATCAAGTTCTGCAGATAGGTGATCGGAATGGCGATGATACCGGCAGCCCCGAGGCCGCTCACCAGTGTCAGGATGTATATATCGCGCGGCTGATCCGCGAGACCGAGGAAGATCATGTAGGCGCAGTAGACCACTGCGCCGGCCGACATGGCGATGACGGTCGAGGTGCGCATCTCCACCCAGCCCCAGAACAGAATGAAGATGATTTCGAGGAACGCGACAATGCCGACGATCACGCCGACATCGGCCGTCGTGCCGCCAGCCTTGCCCGTGACGACAAGCGGGAGCACCGCGCCGTTGACATGCAGCATGGACGAGATCAACGCGATCGCCAGCAGCCGTGACACGACAGAGCGCGAGCCGATCTGGCGGATTGACGCGAAGAAGGAGTAATGCGGCCTGTTTTCGGCAACCGGCGGCGGCTCTTTCGGCATGCCGAAAAAGAACAGCGCCAGACAGATCAGGCAGGCAAGAGCGGCCAGCAGATAGGCCGGCAGCATGCTGGGGCCACCGGCCAGCATAGCACCGACAACGCCGGGAACGAGAACCCAAGAGAGCGACAGAACGGCGCGGATCGCCGAATTGACCGCGATGAGCTCCCTGACCGGCATGCCGGCCGAGACTGCCCGCACATTGGCGAAGATCAGCGAATTGACCGAATTGAAGATCGGGATGAAGACAAGTGCCGCGATGATGAAGACCAACTGTGACGGCAGCAGGTACACGATGCCGAAGCCGACAACGCCGAATGTTCCGGCAAACAGCATCGGTGAGCGAAAATGCCCCAGGCGGTCCGCGAGAATGCCGGCCGTCACACTGGCGCTGACATTGACCAGCGCCGCCGCCATCATCAGGACGGAATAGATCGCATCCGACAGGCCCAGTTCACGAATGCCGACAAGCGACATATAGGGCGAGGTCGCTGCTCCGGAAAAACCGAAAAAGAAGATCGCGAGCGCACTCACCCGGATGGGTGGATGGCGATAGACAAGCGTCAGGGTCGACAGCATCGGACAATACGTTCACATGGAGGGAGCGTGCCACCGGCAGCGGCACGCAAGAGATGCTTCGCTAGGCGCCCGGGAATCGAGCGGACAGGCGAACCAGGGGTGTATACTCGAAATCCTTGACGAAGGGATAGGTCGGCTGCTGGCGCCGTTTGCTCGGCAAGGCCTCGATATCCTGGTTGATCACCCCATCGGTGAGCGCCATCAGATTGGGGTTGGCGATCGGGCTGAGTTCCGGCGACAGATAACCCGATTTCACGACCAGAAGCCGGGCGGACTGCGGGTCGACACCATGTCGGGTGAAATCGGCAATGTTGTGATACGGCCGGCGTTTTGCCGCCAGGATGACCGTGATGCCACCAATCGCCACAACGGCCTGACGCTCTGCCGGTACGCCGGCATCATCGAGCCTGAGCACCCTTGCCGTCGTTTCGACAAACGGACTGGCCGGGTCGAGTGAACCGCCGATTTTCAGGCTGATCTCCGCGCCCTCGCCGGCCGCAAAGCAGGCCTCGACGGCAGGCCTGTCGGTAATGCCGCCGACCAGAGCGCCGTCGAAATTGCGGGCAATCAGCGCCTTGAGCACGTCGCCACGATCACCGACGCCACCACCGGTCGGGTTGTCGCCTGAATCCGCCAGGATCACCGGACGGGTTTGCGCCTTTTCAGCAATGTCGAGCATGTCCTCCAACGGACCGGTGACCGGTCCGAACTGGAAATCGGAGCGCGCATCCCAATAGGATTGAGCAATCGCGGCTGCTGCCGTTGCGGCTGCAACCTCGTTGTCTGCCGTCACCACGGCGCAGGCCGTGCCGCGCGGTTCGTCTGCCCAGACATAACCGACCATCAGGTTGGCATCCCACATGCCCGGCGCTTTGTCATGCTCCGGCAGCTTCAGATAAAGACCCTTGGCCGGCTCGTCCTCCGTCGAGGTCCGCTCACCCGGCAGAAGGACAGGGACCGGCGCCCAGGCGACGCCTGGCTTTTCGCCGGTCGTGAGCGCCCGCACCAGCATCGACCAGGCGCGCACCATGGTTTCGCGCACGTCGATATGCGGTGCCGTGCGATAACCGGCGAAGATGTCGAGCTGGTCGATGATCTTCTGCGTCACGTTGCCATGCAGGTCATAGCTCGCGGCAACCGGCACATCAGGCCCGACCACCGAACGCGCCGCAGAAATCCAGTCGCCTTCCGCATCGTCCATGCCTTCGACATTCATCGCGCCATGCATGGCGAGATAGAGACCATCCACAGGCAACGCGTCCCGGAGAAGCTCGAGGAACTGCGCCTTGAAGCCTTCATAGGTGGCGCGTGCGAGCGGACCGCCCGGAACCGCGCGCGCATGCAGCAATGGATGATGCTCGATATCCTCGGCGTCGAGGAAGTTGAAATACTCGGCGCCCAGCAGTTCCTCACCACGCAGCACGCGGAAATCGTCCGGCTGCATCAGAACTGGCGAAGACGTGCTGCACTCGGTGTGAATGCCACCAACGGCGATACGCAAGGTCATGTCGGTCTCTCCTCAGTAGCGCGGGCTCAAGGGAACGATGGCGGCAAACCGCAGCCAGTCCTTGCGCTCCTTCGGCGTCCAGGCTGCTTCGGCGATGGCCGGCAGGCGCGGGAAGACGAGATGATTGAAATAGTCGCGATTGAGGAAATGCTCTGACCAGATGCAGGCCTGCACGCCACGCATGCGCGCCGCCAGTTCCGCCGGAAACTCCGCCACGGCTTCATAGGTATAGGTATGATGCGGCGGCACGGTGCCGGCCCAGCTGGCCCCCGGCTCCTGCCACTCAGTCGCCTGCACCATGTCGAGATAGTAGGCCTGGCCCGGTGTCATGACGACGTCATAGCCCTGCTTCGCCAGTTCCAACCCGACTTCCGGCTTCTGCCACGCCATCAGCAGCGTGCCGTCAGGATCGACGCCGCCGCCATGGCTGACTTCGTCCCAGCCGGCCAGCTTCTTGCCGCGCTCGGCCAGCATCTGCTGGATACGTTTCATGAAATAGCTCTGCAGGCCGAACGTGCCTTCGATGCCTTCGTCTTCCATCAGCTTTTTCGCCAATGGCGATGCCATCCAGGTGTTGGACGCCACCTCGTCGCCGCCGATATGGATCAGCACCGAGGGGAAGAGTTCCACCATCTCGTCGAACACCTTGCCGAGCACTTCATAGGTGTATTCGATCGCCGGGTTCAGCGCATTGTTGGGATAGCCCTGCACCGAACGATAGCTGTCAGGTGCTTCCTGGCCGTCGATCAGATCCGGCAAGGCGACAAGCGTCGCCGTGCTGTGACCGGGAATATCGATTTCCGGAATGACTTCGACATTCAGTGCCGAGGCATGGGCAACAATGTCTTTGACGTCTTCCTGACTATAGAAGCCGCCGACCGGCTCCGCGCCATTGCCGAGCTGCGGCAGCAGTGGTTCGTCGGGACCACGCAAGACACCGAGCGTGGTCAATTCCGGATAGGCCTTGATCTCAAGCCGCCAGGCTTCGTCATCGCTCAGGTGCCAGTGGAAGATGTTCATCCGGAACCAGGCGAGAATGTCGATCAGGCGCTTGACGTCATGCGTCGGATAGAACTGCCGCGAGACATCGAGATGGCAACCGCGCCAGCCGTAGCGCGGCTGATCGGAAATGCTGCCCGAAACCGGGAACCGGAACAGATCCGGCTTGATGCGTGCGCCGTGCAGCATCTGGGCGAGAATGGTCAGGCCATATTGCAGGCCGGCGATATCGCCGTAGGAAATGCTCACATCACCCTGCGAGAAGACGATCCCATAGGCGGAAGCACCGAGGCTTGCCTTTTCCTCGAAACGCAGCGCACGCCCCTCGTGCACCGGCGCCAGCGCCAGCGGCGCATGACCGACGGAAAACAGCCGGCAGAACAGCCGGAGCGCATTTTCCACGGTGCGCAATTCGGCAAGCGAAGCACCTGCAGCGGGATAAAGCGCCACGGGAAAGCTGTCGCCAGCAACGAGCGTCGCCTCCGCGGGCCAGGGCAGCATGGCGAAGGGCTCGCTAACCTTGCCTTCCGGCAGGAGAGCCGGTGCCGGTTCGCTATGCTTGCCTTCCAGCATCAGGTCGGCCACAGCCACAGCCATGTGGCTGCCGTCTGCCAAGGTCAGATAGGCGGATTTCGCACCGTCCGTGCGATGCACCGCCGGCCTATGCAGCCCGGCCACGGTAAACTGCCAGGAAGCGCCTGGCGCTAGCACGAAGCCCTGCGGCGGGGCGAATTGATGGAAATTGGCGTTGCGGTTGACGAATGTTGCATTGCTGCAGGCAGCCTTGTCGATCACCCGGGTCAGGGATGTATAGGCGACCTTGAAGCCGCTGATCGCCGCATCGGACAGGTTGACCAGCGTGAAGGTGAAACGACCGTTCTGGCCACCCTCGGTCGGGTGCCAAGCATTTTCGAGACGGAAAAGGACTGGTGCCATGATGGTTCCCCTGGCTTATCGTTGGATCAGTAATGTTCGGATTGCGAGAAGGTTCGGGCGAGTTCCGTCTGGCCTGCGGTCAGGCCGCAATCGACCGGAAGGCAGACGCCGGTAATCGCCGCCGCCTGGTCGCCCGACAGGAAGAACACCGCATTGGCGATGTCCTGGGCGGTTGCGATGCGCCGCAGCGCGTACCAGCGCTTGGCTTCCTCGAAGACCTCAGGATTGGCAGCAGCCCGCGCTTCCCAGGCCTGCGTGCGCACGGTGCCGGGCGCCACCGCATTCGAGCGAATGCCGAACTTGCCATATTCGACCGCAATCAGCTTGGTGAGGTGAATAAGGCCGGCCTTCGCCGCGCTATAGGCCGGATGGCCGAACACGGCCATGCCATTGACTGACGAGATGTTGATCACCGAGCCCTGCGACTGTTTCAACGCATCGGAGAAAGCCCGGAAGCAGAGGAAAGGCGCCTCGAGGTTCAGCGCATTGTCCTTGCGCCAGATATCGCCGTCCGTGTCATGCAGGCTGACCGCACGCGCGGCGCCGGCATTGTTGACGAGAGTTTGAACAAGACCGAACCCGGCGATTTTCGTCGCCAGCAGAGCAAGCTCCGCCTCGCTGGTCACGTCGCAGCCAAGTGCGACGAAGCGTTCCGGAGGTCCGAGATCGCGTGCAGCCTTTTCCGCTGCGGCAACGTCGATATCCACGAGGACCACCAGATCATGGCTGTCGGCCAACCGAAGCGCGATCGCCCGTCCGATATCGCCGGCGGCCCCTGTTACAACAGCAACGGAAGGCATCAGTAACCCACCTTGGGGCAAACGGACGGCAGGAACAGGCTGGACACGGGTCAGTCTCCCAGAAGCTGGCGGTCGTCACCATCTCGGTGTTCGACCAGTTGTTGCTTGATATGGCGCAGGGTCACCTGCGAGAGCTTGCGATTGCGATAGGCGACCAGACTGGCGATCACATCGACCACTGCGAGATAGGCAAAACGTGTCGAGGTCGGCCGAAAAATATTGTCACCTTCCGGCAGGTCGATGCCGATCACCAGTTCGGCCGCCTTGGCCACGGGACTGTCGCTCTGGGTAAGCGCGATCGTTGTAATCCCGTTTTCGCGTGCCAGATTGAAGCATTTGACCAGCTCGGCATTGCGACCCGAGAATGACGAACCGATCAGCACGTCATTGGGTCGCGCCGCCGCCGTCAGCATCAGTTGCAGGCCGTGATCGGTGCTGACGCTGACCCGAGACCCGAGCCGGAACAGCCGGTTCTGAAACTCGCCGGCGATCAGCGAGGAATTGCCACCCGATCCAAAGGCGTAGACCATTTCGGCGCGCGACACGCGATCGGCGACCTTTTCCATCACGACGGCATCGAGCGCACGATGCACCATGAACAGCGCATTCTGCGCCTTGGTGATCACATCGGTCGCGACATCGGCCGGTTCGGTGCTCTCGGCTTCCGGATTGAGATAACGCACGCCGACATAGGCGGTGCGGGCCAGATTGACCTTGAAATCGGCAAAGCTCTGGCATCCGAGACGCCGGCAGAACCGCGTCACCGTCGGCGGCGACACTTCGGCGCGTTCGGCAAGCTCGATGATCGAGGCGTTGACGGCGAAATCGAACTGGGTCAGCAGAATATCCGCGATGCGTTGCTCCGAGGCCGAAAATTGCGGCCCCTCTTGCTGTATCGTCGCGAAAATGTCCAACTGCCCGCCCTCTTCCCTATTTCGAAGACTTGTAGGCTATGCAGTCAATCTCGACCTTGCAATCGACCATCATCGACGCCTGCACGCAGGCACGCGCCGGCGGATGCTCGCCGAAATACTGCTGGTAGATCTTGTTGAAGGTCCAGAAATCGCGCGGATCATCCAGCCAGACGCCACAACGCACGACATGCTCGACGCCGTAGCCCGCCTCGTGCAGGATCTCGATGACATTAGCGATCGTCTTGTGGGTCTGCTCGATGATGCCGCCACTGATGATTTCGCCATTCTCCATGGCCACCTGGCCGGACACATGCAGCCAGCCATCGGCCTCGACCGCGCGCGCGAAAGGAAGACGCTGCCCACCCGCACCGGCCTTTTCAGCTCCGTAACGCTTGATCGTCATAGGGCACTCCATGCAAATTATTTTCTTCAATCGTTGACAAACGACCATAAAAAACCGAATTTGACCAGAGAAAAACACGGTTTATGAAAAGATTTTAAAGGCGAGACCCAGAATGCGCGATCCGTTCAAAAATCCCTTTCCCGAAAGCGACATAGTGCGGCACAGCATCTGGGAGATGCTGGTGAAACGCGATATCGACGCCTTTCTCGCCGCCGATTGGGATATGGTAGCCGGCGACTTTGTCGAGGAAGGCTTCCTCGGCATCAACGGCAATCGCGACGCCAATCCCGACAACTGGCGCCTTGCCTTCCCTAGCCTCACCGCCTATCGCGACGAATGGCTGAAACAGGCGAAGGATTTTGCCGGCGAAAGCTATGGCGAAGACACCCGCACTGCGATCTTCACCACCACGACGCTGGAGGTTATCGAAGTGGAAGGCGAAACGGCGCTGGTGCGCAAGAAGTTCGACGGCGGGATCAAGAAGGCTGACGGCACTTTTGACGTGATGAAGTGGCAGACGCTTTATTACTGTCGCCTGCACGAGGGTCGCTGGAAGATCTCCGGCTTTACCGGCTACCTGCCCAACCCGATGGGCTAAGACGCCGTCCGCCTCGACAACAGATCAGAAAGCCAGCCCGTGCGCATTTTCACAGCCGCTCTTGCAACGGAAACCAACACCTTCTCTCCGATCTGCATCGACCGGCGCGCCTTCGAGGAATCGCTCTACGCGGCACCCGGACAGCATCCGGAAACGCCAACGCTATGCACGGCGCCGATCACCGTTGGTCGCAAGGTCTGCGCGCGGAAAGGCTGGACGCTGATCGAAGGCACAGCGACCTGGGCCGATCCGGCAGGCCTCATCAACAGGCAGACCTTTGAGAGCCTGCGCGACGAAATCCTCGACCAGTTGAAGGCCGCGATGCCAGTCAATGCCGTCGTGCTCGGACTGCATGGCGCCATGGTCGCCGATGGTTACATCGACCCGGAAGGTGATCTGCTCACCCGGATCCGCGAGATCATCGGTCCGGACATCCTTCTCTGTGCCGAACTCGATCCCCACAGCCACCTGACCGCCAAGCGTGTCGCTGCCACCGATTTTTTCGTCGTCTTCAAGGAATTTCCCCATACCGACTTCGTCGATCGCGCCGAAGATCTGTGGGCCATCGCCGTCGACACGCTTGAAGGCCGTGTGAAACCCGTCATGTCGGTCTTCGACTGCCGCATGATCGACGTTTTCCCAACGTCACGCGAACCGATGCGCGGCTTTGTTGACAGGCTTCTGGCCATCGAAAAAGAAGACGCGGATGTACTGTCACTTTCGGTCATCCATGGCTTCATGGCTGGCGACGTTCCGGAAATGGGCACCAAGACAATCGCCGTGACCAATGCAAAGCCGGACAAGGGGGCAGCGCTTGCCCGTGAACTCGGCCTCGACCTGTTCTCCAAACGCGGCACATTCATGATGCCGCAGATCGACGAGCGCCAAGCGGTTGCCCGCGCCGCAGCCTACCCGAAAGGCCCGGTTGTGCTCGCCGACATGTGGGACAATCCCGGCGGGGGAACGGCAGGCGATGCAACGGTTGTGCTGGCTGAAATACTGGCGCAGGGCATCACCAATGTCGCCGTCGGCATGATCTGGGACCCGATCGCCGTTCAGATCTGCATGGCGGCCGGCGAAGGCGCGGAAATCCCGCTGCGGTTCGGGGCAAAATCGGCCCCGGGCACAGGCAATCCGATCGACGGACTGGTGAAGGTGATCAAGGTGGTGCCGAATGCCGAGATGCATTTCGGCGAAAGCGTCGCGCCATTCGGCGATGCGGCCCATGTCCATTTGAACGGCATCGATATCATCCTGAGCAGCGTGCGCGTGCAGAGCTACGACCCGTCGCTGTTTACGGCGCTCGGCATCGACCCGACGCAAAAGCATATCCTTGTGATCAAATCGACCAACCATTTCTACGCGGCCTTTTCAAAGATCGCGTCGGAGATATTGTATTGTTCGGCCGGCACGCCGTATCCGAACAACCCTGCCACGACCGCCTATCGCCGTGTACGCCATGATATCTGGCCGATCATGGCCAACCCCCATGATACTCCCGAAGGAAACGAGGCCGCCTGATGATTGACCTTCGCCCAAAAATCGGTGCGCCGCTGCAATCACTGTCGACGCCCTTGCCGTTGATCGATGAAACCCGCCTGGAGGCGAACATCACCCGCGTCCAGTCCTATATGGACGCCAGCGGCATTGCCTTTCGCCCGCATATCAAGACCCACAAGATCCCGTCGATCGCCAACGCCCAGGTCGAGGCCGGCGCGAAAGGTATCAACTGCCAGAAGATCACCGAGGCCGAAGTGTTTGCCGATGCCGGCTTCGAGGACCTGCTGATCACCTTCAATATTCTCGGGCTTGAAAAGCTCGAGCGCCTCGCCGCCTTGAACGAACGTATTTCGGGCCTCAAGGTCGTCGCCGATAGCGCCGCAACTGTGCAGGGACTGTCTGCCTATTTCACCGGCCGCCGACCACTCACCGTCCTGGTCGAGTGCGATACCGGTGGCGGGCGCTGCGGCGTCCAGACCCCGGCTGAGGCCGTAGAGTTGGCGCAGATGATCGTCGGCATGATACCTCTGATCTTTGGTGGCCTGCTGACCTATCCCAAGGCGAATACCGAGAGCGACGTCGAGACCTTCTTCGCCGAAACCCTGGCCGCGCTTAAGGCCCTCGGCATCGCCTGCCCCATCGTCTCCAATGGCGGCTCACCGAGCCTGTTCTCCGCCCATCTCGTACCCTCGGCCACGGAGCACCGGGCGGGCACCTATGTCTACAACGACCGCTCAATGGTGCGCGCCGGCCATTGCACGCTCGATGATTGCGCCATGCATATTCTGGCGACCGTGGTCTCGCGCCCGACCGCAGACCGCGCCATTCTCGACGCCGGCTCCAAGACGCTGACCTCGGATCTTCTCGGCTTTTCCGATTTCGGCCTGATCGTCGAATATCCGCAGGCGTCGATCACCGGCCTGTCGGAAGAACATGGCACGGTCGACCTCTCCAAGGTGGACGGCAAGCGCCCGGCGATCGGCGAGAAGGTGCGCATCGTGCCGAACCATACCTGCGTCGTCTCCAACCTGTTCGACAGCATGACCTTCCATCGCAATGGTTTGGTCACCAGAGTCGAAAACGTCGCTGCCCGCGGCCTCGTCTGGTAGCAAGGTTTCGGTTGCGACGCAGATCGACCTTCCGCTAGCGTAAGCTGCGGGAGGATCATTCATGTCGGACACAGGTCAGAAGCTGCGCGGCGGCTGCATGTGCGGTGCGGTAGAATACGAGGCCGAAGATCGGTTCCTCTATGCGCTCAATTGCCATTGCTCGAAATGCCGCCGGACCACAGGCTCCGCCTTCAAGCCCATTGCAGGACTGCAAGTGGATGATTTCCGGATCATCCGGGGCAAGGACGACCTGTTTGTCCACGGCGATGCGAAAGGCATCCATGACCTCCACTGTCGGACTTGCGGATCGCTGATCTATTCCTGGATCGCCGAAAACGGCAGCGTGAAGATCCATATCCCGATGGGCACGCTGATCGATGCACCCTCTGCGCATCCCACGATGCACATCTTCGTCGGATCCAAAGCACCGTGGTACGACATCACCGACGACCTGCCGCAATATCAGGGCTTTCCGTGAGGCAGATCTCAACGCAAACAAAAAATGGCCCGCCCGAAGGCGGACCAGAGTTAAGGTCGGGGGACCTGAACCAAATTCTTACTCGGCAGCAGTAACCGCAGCCGGAAGTTCCAATGTGCGCCAATCGACCTGGCGCTCCAGCGCCTGACCATTGCCGTCAAACAGATGGCAGTCCGCTGCCATGATGCCGGTGACCAGCGGCTCTTCCGCACGCACGGGTGCCGATCCCGGCAGCAGCGCGCAATAGGGCTCGCCGGACGGCAGGGCGGCATAGGCAATCGTATTGATGCCAAGCCGCTCGATGACCGACGGAATAACGGTGATGTTGATGTCGCCCCGCGCAAGGGTCGTGTGTTCCGGCCGAATACCAAGTGTCAGCGTCTGGCCAACGAGATCGGCACGCGGCTCGACCGGCAGCATGACGCTCTGGCCTTCATAGGAGACGGTGACACCGATCGGATCGATCGCTGTACACGTCACCGGCACGAAGTTCATCTTCGGGTTGCCGATAAAGCCTGCGACGAACAGGTTCTGCGGCTTGTGATAGAGCTCGAGCGGTGCACCCACCTGGGCGATATTGCCGGCATTCAGCACGACGATCCGATCGGCCATGGTCATGGCCTCGATCTGGTCATGCGTGACGTAAATCATCGTCGCTTGCAGATCCCGGTGCAACTTGGTCAGTTCGATACGCATGTCGGCGCGGAGCGCTGCGTCGAGGTTCGACAGCGGTTCGTCGAACAGGAAGATCTTCGGTTCGCGCACGATCGCCCGGCCGATCGCGACGCGCTGGCGCTGGCCGCCGGAAAGCTGTCCGGGACGCTGCTGCAGACGCTGGTCGAGTTGCAGGATTTTCGACACCGCGCCGACCTTCTCGCGGATCGTGTCTTCAGGCAGGCCTTCGACCCGAAGCGGGAAGGCGATGTTCTCGAAAACGGACATATGCGGATAAAGCGCATAGGACTGGAAGACCATGGCGATGCCGCGCTCGACCGGCGGTTTATCGTTGACCCGCTCACCGGCAATGACGATGTCGCCGTCGGTGGTGTCGTCAAGCCCCGCGATCATGCGCAGAAGCGTGGATTTTCCACAGCCGGAGGGGCCGACGAAGACCACGAACTCGCCGTCCTTGACCTCGAGGCTGACACCCTTGATCACCTCGAAATGTCCGAACGACTTTCGCACCTTGTTGAGAAATAGCTGACCCACGACTTCTGTCCTCGCGCGCCGGTCAATCTGCTGGACCGGCCAATTCACCATCAATCGAAATCCGCGGGCCAAAGCCGGCCCGCGGAGCCTCGAATATACGAGATTATTTGTACTGCTCGAGCTCGCCGGCAGCCTTCTTCAGTGCATCGGCAGGTTCTGCCTTGCCGGTGACGACGGACTGGACCAGTTCGATCACAACGTTCTGGAAGCCCTTGTAGTCGGTGAAGAGGGGCTCAGGACCACCAAAGGCGATACCGTCGATGAACGGCTTCCACGACGGGTCTGCCTTGACGAACTCGTCAACCTTCGGCGAAGGGCGCAGCGGGGTAAGGCCAGCGCCGCCCTGCAGTTCATATTCGCCCTGCGGACCCGGCGAGGTGATGAACTTGGCGAATTCGATCGCCTTTTCTTCCACGCCAGAGCCCTTGAAGACAGCCAGGCTGTCGGTGATCAGCAGCGTGCCTTCACCCTTGGCGGCGGGGCCGAGCGGCAGCGGAGCAACGCCCCAGTTGATCTTGGTTTCCTTGAGGCGGGCAGCAGCGCCTGAACCGGCCTGGATCATGCCGACCTTGCCGTCGAGGAAGATGGCGCGGATTTCGTTCTGCTCGTAGGCAGTCGCACCTTCGACGGAGTAAGGCGTGATGTCCTTGTAGGCCTGCAGTGCTGCGAGGACTTCCGGGCTGTCGATGACGATCTTGTCACCGTCGATGACTTTGCCGTTGTTGGTATAAACCCAGTGCATGAACTGGTGCATGGTGTTGTCGAAGGTCTTGGCCGGCAGGCCGTAACCGGCGGTGCCGGTCTTTTCCTTGATCTGCTTGGCGAAGGCGATTTCTTCAGCCCAGGTCTTCGGCGCGACTTCCGGGTCGAGGCCGGCAGCCTTGAACAGGTCCTTGTTCCAGTAGAGGGCCTTGGTCGAGAATGCGACCGGCACGCCCCACTGTGTGTCCTCGAAGGTCACGGTATCAACGATGTTCGGGTAGTAGGAAGCCTTTTCCTCGTCGGTCATCGGAACCGGAACGATCAGGTCGTTCTGGGCGAATTCCTTCAGCGTGCGCGAGCCGACATAGGCCATGCCGACCGGCGTGCCGGCGACGGCGAGCGTCGTTGCCTTGTCCTGGCACTGTTCCCAGCCGACAACTTCCGGCGTGACCTTCCAGCCGGTATTCTTGCCTTCCCATTCCTTGATGTATTTCTCATGGATCGGGTCGATCTTGTCGCCGCAATAGATCCAGGAGATTTCCTGGTCGGCAGCCAGCGTGGTGAGCGCCGAGCTGGCCAGCAGGACAAACGAGCCTGCGAGCATGGTCAGTTTTTTCGTCATCGGTAGTTCCCCTTTGTTGACAGGTTAAAGCGTCCGGTTGGCCCGAATTTTATTGGCAGCCCTTATTTGATCGCCCCGGCGGTCAGGCCGCTGACGAGGAAACGCTGCAGGAAGAAGATCACGATCATCGCTGGCGCGATGCCGACGAAGCTTGCGGCCATCAGCTCGTTCCAGATTACTTCCTGCCGACCGAAATAGGCAAACAGACCAATCGGCAGCGGCATGTATTCCGTCTTGGAGTTGAAGGTGAGCGCGAAGATGAACTGCTGGGCATAGGCGCCGATGAAGGTCGTGATCGCGACCACGGCGATGCCAGGCGTGGCGAGCGGCAGGACCACCCGCCGGAAGGTGTAGAAGTAGCCGGCACCATCGACATAGGCCGCCTCTTCAAGCTCGCGCGGAATGCGCATCATGTAGGTGCGTAGCAGCCAGATGGCCGTCGGGATCAGGAAGGCGACACCCGGCACGATCATCGCGAAATAGGTGTTGAGCACGCCCATCGACCGCATCAGCCGGAACAGCGGGATCAGCAGCACGGCGCCGGAGAACATGTTGACAGCAAGGAAGGCGCCGAGCAGCTGGCCGCTGCCCCTGAACTCAAAACGGGCAAAGGCATAGGCCGCCGGCACCACGAGGATCAGCACGATGATGGTAGCGACGGTCGAGATGAAGAACGAATTGAAGATGTAGCGGGCAAAGCCGGGAACGCTCACCCACATCGTCCGGTACGCCTCGAAGGAGCCATTCTCCGGAAAGAACCGATACGGCGAGGAAAAGAGCTGGCTGAGCGGCTTCAGCGAGACCAGAAAACCTTCGACGAAGGGCGCGAGCACGAAGGTGAGGAAGACGGCGATGCCCGCATAGATGCCGACCAGTTCATACCACTTGTAGCGATTGATCAGGGCAGTCTTGTCGTAGCTCATCGGGCGTGCTCCTGGGAAAGCCGGTTCGTCACACGGAAATAGGCAAAGCAGAAGATCGACAGGAAGATGCAGATCAGCACGGCGCGCGCAGCCCCTTCGCCGTATTTCTTCGACCCGATCGCGGTGTGATAGGTGTCGATGATCATCGTCGTCGTCTCGCCACTCGGTCCGCCGCGCGTCAGGATCCAGATGATGTCGAAGGAGTTGAAGGTCGAGATCAGCGAAATCATCGACATGGTGATCATGGCGGGTAGTATCATTGGCAGGGTGATACGACGGAAGCGATAGGCACGACCGGCGCCATCGGTCCAGGCTGCTTCGTAAAGATCCTGCGGGATCGCCTGCATGGCGGCCAGCATGTAGAGCGTGACCATCGGCACACCGATCCACACATCGGTGAAAATGGTCGCCCAGAAGGCGGTCGAACCGTAGGCCAGGAATGCGACGGGGCCATCGACGACGCCCACGCGCTGCAATACGCCGGAAATCATGCCGAACTGGCCGTTATACATCCAGCCCCACATGAAGATGCCGATGGCCATCGGCACAATCCATGGCGGCATCGTCAAGATCCGAAACAGCGTCCGGCCCGGCACGGCCGAGTTCAGCATCGCTGCCCCGAACGTCCCGATGATCATTTTGATCGACACCGAGAAGAAGGTCCAGATGAAGGTCCGGACGATGACAGTCGCGAAGGTATCGTTGAAGATCTTCTCGTAATTCACCCAGCCGACCCAGTTGGTCGTCTTTTTCAGCGACGCATCCGTGAAGGAGAGAATGAACGTCTCGACCAGCGGATAGGCGACGATGACAGCGATATAGAGAAGGGCCGGCGCAATCAGCAGCCAGGCAAAGATGACAGCGCTTCGTCTGGCTTGCATCACACCGCCCCTTAAGCTGACTTCGCCTGGGCAACGCCCTGGCTCGTGCCGTGAAGGCAGGCATCGAAACGCTCGAATACCGGCTTCATGTCGATGACCTTGCGGCCGAGACGGGCTTCGTCCATCGCAAGAGCCAACATGCCCGCTTCAAGCGCGTCGATCGCCGAAACCGGCTGCTTGGCACCCGTGCGCACGAAGGCGAGAACATCTTCCGCCATCTGCTCGTCGGCACCATAGTGATGCGACGTCGCCGAAGGCGCGGAATAGGTGTTTGCAATCAGCTTCTCATTGGTGCGCGCATCATGCACATCCATGAAACCACGGACGAAATCGCCTTCCGCCATACCCTTCGAGCCCATGACGCAAAAGCGACGAAACTCGTCCGGCACATTGAGATTGGTGTGGAAGGTCATCGACGCACCATTCTCGTATTCAACGATGGCGGTCTGGAAATCGATGATGTCGCCATCGCTGTCGAAGACCTTGTCAGAGCCCATCCAGCCGCTCGGCTTGCGATGATAGACTTCCATATCGTTGACGCCGTGATTTTCCGGCGCATTCGACGGCACGAAGCTCTTGCGGCCACCGAAGCTGGCGACGAAACGCGGGCGCGCGCCGACCACGCCATTATAGAGGTCGAGGTCGTGGCAGCATTTTTCCAGCATGAAACCGCCGGCATACTGGCCGTAGCGACGCCAGTCGCGCATGAAGAATGCACCGTGATAGGGCTGGATATGCTCGGACGCCTCGATCGAAACGATATCGCCAAGCTTGCCTTCGGCCTGCGCCTTGCGCAGGTCGCGGTAGAGCGGCGAATAGCGCAGCACAAGGCCGACCAGCAGGCGGTCATGGCCATGGGTGTGCAGCAATGAGGCCAGCGCATAGCTTTCCTCGATAGTCGTGACGATCGGCTTTTCGGTAAAGACCGTAAGCCCCGCCTCAAGACCAAGACGGATATGATCCAGATGGAGATGGTTGGGCGAACCGATCATCAGAAGGTCGAAACGCTCACCGGCGATCAACGCTTCGGGCGTGTCGTAGGCCTTGCCCGGTGAGATGCCGTTTTCGGTCAGAGTCGGCATTCCAGCTGGCGCCGGATCCACATAACCGACGATCTGGAAATCCGGATCGAGTTCCTTGAACACTCGGCCCAAGTAGCCGAGGCGGAATCCGAGCCCGATAACGGCAACCTTCATGTGTAATTCCCCTGCTTTCGCAATTATTTTTCTTAGACTGCGTCAGAAACCGGTCATCGTCAACATCCGGTGGAAATTTTCATCAACTTATGAAAATTCTTTTCACGCAACAGATGCTTCCGCTATCTTCCAGCCTCACCCAATCGATCGAGGATACATCGTCGCCGAGGCACAACAACGCGATCGGACACACAGACCTTCGAACCCCGAGCCGACTTGGCCCGACTTTTCAAAAGTTAACAAACGATACCAAATAAATGCCAATCGTCCAGCCAGATTCGCAAGAAACGCTTGAACTATCGATAAATAGATGATTTTACGGCGATATTTCTAGCAGCAACAGGTTTTTGGTACTCAACTGATGAAACCATTTGCGAAATAGGTGCTTGGTTGGTATCTTTTTAAGCAACTGACATTGGGAGGCTCAAGGAATGCGGATAGCGAAAAGTCTGGATTGCCCTTCCTGTCACCGTTGGCCCACCTCTCATCATCTCGGCAAAGGCAAGCCATGAGCGCAACCCTTCCTCTGGATCAGCTGCAGGCCGTTCGTGGTGGTCCTCTTTACGTCAAGCTTCGCAAGATGATTGAGGATGCGGTGTCGTCCGGCCGACTGAAACACGGCGATGCCTTGCCTGCCGAACGTGACATTGCCGATGCCGCCGCGATCAGTCGCGTCACCGTGCGCAAAGCCATCGACGACCTGGTCAACGACGGACTGCTCGTTCGCCGCCGTGGCTCCGGCACGTTTGTCGTCAAGCCTGTGCCGCGCATGCAGCAGCCACTGAGCCAGCTCACCTCCTTCACCGAGGATATGCGCCGGCGCGGCATGACGGCGGGATCGCACTGGATCGACCGTGGGCTGTATTTTCCGACCGCAGAGGAAACCATGATGCTGGGTCTCGTTGGCGGCGCGAGGGTCGCCCGGATCGAGCGCATTCGCACCGCCAATGACATGCCCATCGCACTGGAACGCACCAGCCTTCCCGACGATATCCTGCCCGATCCGGATGCCATGGACGATTCCCTCTATCTCCATTTGCGTCAGAGCGGCATCACGCCGGTACGCGCCAACCAGCGCATATCCGCCGTTATCCTGAGGGATGATGAGACCAAACTGCTTGGCGTGCCGCAGGGCTCTGCCGCGCTGTCGGTGCAACGTATCGCCTATCTTGAAACCGGCCGCGTGATGGAAATGTCGCGCGCCCTCTACCGCAGCGACGCCTATGATCTGGTCGCAGAACTGACCATCGGATCTCCGTGACGCCGAACCTTGAAAGACCTGCAATGCTGACGAAAATGCGAGAAGAAATCGACGAGATCCCGGCAGCCGCAGCGCGCCTTCTCAAGGAATCGTCCGACGCCATCGGCGAATGCGCCGATGCGCTGCGCCGAAAGGACCCCAGCGTCGTCGTGACGATCGCCCGCGGATCGTCCGATCATGCGGCCTATTTCCTCAAATACGCCATTGAACTGCAGCTCGGCCTGCCGGTTGCTTCCCTTGGCCCGTCGCTGGCATCCATCTATGAAGCGCCGATGAAGCTGGAAAACGCTGCGGCCTTCGCCGTATCGCAATCCGGCGCAAGCCCGGATATCGTTGCAATGATGCGCGGAGCCCGGCTCGGTGGGGCAACGACGATCAGCCTGGTCAACACGCTGCCCTCGCCGCTTGGCGACGCTGCAACCATCGCCGTCGACATCAAGGCCGGCCCGGAAATCG
This sequence comes from Rhizobium sp. CECT 9324, assembly GCF_918741265.1. NCBI lineage: Bacteria > Pseudomonadati > Pseudomonadota > Alphaproteobacteria > Hyphomicrobiales > Rhizobiaceae > Rhizobium > Rhizobium sp. CECT 9324. The sequence continues at coordinate 3,807,120 of NZ_CAKKMZ010000001.1, forward strand.
CGGTTGCCGCCACCAAGTCTTTCGTCAATTCGATTGTCGCAGGTCTCGCGATCGTCGCCGGCTGGAGCGACGACAAGGAACTGGCAAGTGCCGTCGCCCGCCTGCCGGAGCATTTTTCGCAGGCGCTGAAGCTCGACTGGAGCGCGCTGATCGAACCGCTGACCAATGCGGATTCCCTTTATATGCTCGGCCGTGGTCCCGCGCTGGCAATTGCCGCCGAAGCAGCGTTGAAATGCAAGGAAACCTGCGAACTGCATGCCGAAGCCTATTCATCGGCGGAAGTTCTGCACGGGCCTGTTTCGATCGTCGGCCGGAATTTCCCGGTCGTCGGTTTTGCCGCCCGTGACAAGGCCGAAGCCTCGATCGCCCAGACCATATCGAAACTGGCGTCCAACAATGCCGCCTGCTTCATCACTTCCGAAAACTCCGACGGCGCTAACCGCCTGCCGTTTATCGCAACGGGCCATCCATTGACCGATGCGCTGATGCTGATCGTTCCCTATTATGGCATGGTCGAATCGCTTTCCCGTGCACGGGGCTTCAATCCAGACAAACCCGTCGCACTGAAAAAGGTCACCCAGACCCAATGACTTCCGTCTTCGCCATTACCGCCAGCCGCGTCTTCGATGGACAGAGTTTTCATCAGGACGCCGCCCTGATTGTCGATGGCGCTAAAGTCGGCGCCATCATGCCCCAATCGAAACTGCCGGCTGGCATGAAGACGCTTCCGATCGGCAACGGCCTGATTGCACCGGGCTTCATCGACCTGCAGGTCAATGGCGGTGGCGGCGTGCTGTTCAACAACCAGCCGGATGTTGCCGGCATCGAGACGATTTGCGCGGCTCATGCCCGCTTCGGCACGACAGCCCTCATGGTTACGTTGATCACCGATGTGGCTGTTATCCGTAACATCGCGGTCGACGCCGGCTGCAAGGCGGCGGCCAACGCCGTTCCGGGTTTTCTCGGCCTTCATCTCGAGGGCCCGCATCTCTCGGTCGCGCGCAAGGGAACCCACGATCCGTCACTGATCCGTCCAATGACCGAGGATGACCTCGCCTATCTCGAAAATCATGCCGGACATTTCGGCCTGCCGATGATCACCGTCGCACCGGAAAGCGTTGCCCCCGACCAAGTCCGCAGACTGGTTGCATCGGGTTATCGTGTCAGCTTGGGCCATACCGATTCAGAATGTGCCGCGATCGACGCCTATGTCGAGGCGGGTGCAACTTTGGTCACCCATCTGTTCAACGCCATGAGCCAGCTTGGCAATCGCGAGCCGGGCCTGGTCGGTGCCGGGCTCTCCTCGGCGCAACTCCATTGCGGTTTGATCGCAGACGGTTTCCATGTCGATCCGGTCACCATGCGCGTGGCACTTGCTGCAAAGCAAGGACCGGCACATATCTTCCTCGTCACCGATGCCATGTCGACCATCGGCACCAACAGCACGGGTTTCGACCTGAATGGCCGCGCAGTCTATCGTCGCGATGGCCGTCTCACACTGGCGGACGGCACATTGGCAGGCGCTGATATCGACATGCTGTCCTGCGTGCGCTTCGTTCATGAGCGCCTCGGCCAACCATTGGAAGAAGCACTGCGGATGGCGAGCGTCTATCCGGCAAAAGCGATCGGCGTGACAACAAAAGGCAACCTTGCATCCGGCCAGGATGCCGATTTCCTGATCCTGAGCGATGATCTCGACCTACAGTCCACCTGGATCGCCGGTGCCTGCGCCTATGAGGCGGAAGATGATCGACGGAAGGCCAGCGCATGATTGTCTGCTTCGACATTGGCGGCACCGCCATCAAGGGTGCGGTGGCTTACAGCACGGACGATATCCGCCCCTTCCCGCGACATCCGACCCCGATCCACGATTTTGACGCCTTCGTCGCCACGCTGAAATCCGTGATTGCCGAAGCGGGCGGACATCCCGATTGCGTGGCGATCTCGATTGCCGGCGTCATCGACCCGGACACTGCGAACGCCGTCGTCGCCAACATACCCTGCATTCACGGCCGGCCGCTCCAGGCCGATCTTGAAAAACGCCTCGGCCTTCCCGTGATTATCGCCAATGATGCCGACTGCTTCGTGCTCGCCGAAGCGGGAATCGGTGCCGCGAAAGGCCACCGGGTCGTATTCGGCATCATTCTCGGTACAGGTGTCGGCGGAGGCCTGGTCATCGACGGCAAACTGATCAACAGCCAGGGCGGTTTTGCCGGAGAATGGGGCCATGGTCCGATCTCGGCAACAGAAGCCGGTGAACCTCGGGCCCGCATCCCGCGCTTTCAATGTGGTTGCGGCCAGACCGGCTGCATCGACGCGATCTGCAGCGCGCGCGGTCTGGAAAAGCTTCATCATCACTTGCATGGCGAGACCCTGACCAGCGAAGACATTCTCTCCGACTGGCAGAAGGGCGACCCGATCGCGGCACGCACCATCGATGTCTATGTCGATGTGATCGCCGACCCGCTGTCGCTGGTCATCAACCTGACCGGAACCACGATCCTGCCCGTTGGCGGCGGTCTTTCCAATGTTCCGGCACTGATTGCCGCGATCGACGTGGCGGTCCGTCGTCGCATCCTGCGCCGTTTCGACAAACCCATCGTCATCCCGGCGGAATGCCGTGTCGAACCCGGCTTGATCGGCGCTGCCGTGCTCGGTCTGACAGCGGCCCGTGAACTGTCGCCAGTTTGAGGACATACCATGGATATGCTGGTCAAGCTCTACGATTTGAAACCCGACGCCACCCTTGAGCAGCGCATCGCAGCACAGGACATCACCTTGCGCAGGGCTCTCGTTCCCGAACTCAGGTCGATCTGCGACTGGATCGAACCACGATTCGGTGCCGGCTGGGCAGCCGAAGCGACCGCGGCGCTCATGCGCCAGCCCGCGACCTGCTTCATCGCCCATCAGGGACCGACATTGCTCGGCTTTGCCTGCCATGACGCCACGATGAAGGGCTTCTTCGGCCCGACCGGTGTCGACGAAGCCGCGCGCGGCAAGGGCATCGGCCATGCATTGTTGATTACCACCCTGCTCGATATGCATGCCCAGGGATATGCCTACGCAGTGATCGGCGGCGCCGGCCCGGTCGACTTCTACCAGAAGAGTGTCGGCGCGATCCCGATCGAGGGCTCCAAACCGGGTATTTATCGCGACATGATCCCGACGGCCGCCCCGAACGGGGTGTCGAGCTAGCTTCAGCCAAGCTCCAACGTCGTGATGGCGAAGACACCTTCCTCTTCGATGGCAGGTGGCGCACCGCGATACATGCGGGCCGTCATAAAGCCCTGCTCGAAGCCGCAGGCGGCGAGGCGGGCACTGAAGGCCTGCTGATATTCCGGCACGTCGATATGCACCGACCGACCCTGAAGCTTGTCGAGACAGGCATCCAGCAGGCCGAGGGCAACGGTTTCGCTGACCGCGAAAATCGGCCCGATCTTGTAGCCTTGCACGCAAGGGCGCATGATCGCGTATCCGTCTATGCCAGTCTCCGTCTCGCTCACCAGGGCATGACGCGGAACGTCCAGCCATTGACGCAGAAAAGCGGTGCGTGGGGCGGGAAAGAAGCCGCGGTGGAAGGCGGCAATCTCCGAAAGCCTCCCCGGCCCACCGGATGCGATAGTCTGTCGCGGCGCATCGATCGGTTTCGCCTCTTTTACCGACCAGCGGAACGTCCGGTAGTGCGGAACAAAGCCCATGCAGCCATAATTTTCCTGCTGCTCAACCACACCATCAAGACCGAGAACCACAGCACCGAGATGCGCCATGCCGGCATCCCAGACTTGGCGTCCAAGCCCTTGCCCGCGAAAATCCGGGTGGCAGATATAAAGACCGATGAAGCCGAACCCATCGTAGCTGATCGCCGCAATGCCGGCGGCCAGGCACCCGTCGACGAAGCAGCCGATAAAGCCCTGCGGATCTGCAGCTTGAAACGCTACCGCATCGGCAGTTCCCGGATTCCATCCCTCCTCAGCCGCCCAACTGACAAGCTGTTGGACCTCGACAGTGGTCAGCACACGGATTTCAGCAGACGAGGAAACCACGGTCACACACCCATGGCGGCGGGCGAGAAACTCTCGAGCGCGCCCAGATACGGTTTATGGATCGGCGTGGCATAGGCGCCGCGCTTGGCAGTGGAGAGCCCGAGCGCGACGAGGGACTCCGCCTGCTTGACGGCTGCAGCCACCCCATCGACCACCGGCACGCCGAATTCGTGGCGCAGTTCGAGCGTGAGGTCGGCCATGCCCGCACAGCCGAGCACGATCGCCTCTGCGCGATCGTCCCGAAGCGCCGCCACGATCTCGCGGCGCAACCGGTCGCGCGCGTTGGAATTCGGATCTTCCAGCGACAGCACCGGCACGTCGGCGGCCCGCACCTTGCAGCGTCCGCTCATGCCATAGCGATGCACCAGATGCTCGACTGGCAGCCGAGAGCGCTCCATCGTGGTGACGATGGAAAAACGCTGCGCAATGAAGGATGTCGCCGCCACCGCCGCCTCGCAGATGCCGATAACCGGGATTGACGCCAGCGCGCGGGCCGCATCAAGCCCCGTATCGTCGAAGCAGGCGATCACGATTGCCTGCGCCCCTCCCCGTTCCGCCTTGGCGATTTCGACCAGAAGCCCTGGAATAGCAAAGACCTCGTCATAGTAGCCTTCGATCGACACTGGGCCCATCGACGAGGTGATCGCCTCGATCTCCGTCCCGGCATTGGCCACGCGCCTTGCCGCGTCTGCGATCGTCGCCGTCATGCTGGCGGTCGTATTCGGATTGATGACTGCGATCTTCATGCGCTCAGCCCTGGTTCCTGCGGCGGCTCATGCCGACAATCAGGCCCAGTGTTCCCGCGATCACGAGGAAGGAAAAGACCGTCGTCACGGTGCCGAGCGCATAGAGCACCGGCGTCGTCACATTGGTCGTCATGCCGTAGATTTCGAGCGGCAGCGTGTTGTATGTGCCGGCCGTCATCAAGGTACGCGCGAATTCGTCGTAAGACAGCGTGAAGCCGAACAGGCCGACACCGATCAGGCTCGGCGCGATGATCGGCAGGACAACATGGGCAAAGGTCTGCCAGGGCGTGGCGCCGAGATCGCGTGCCGCCTCTTCATAGGCCGGCGAAAATCGGTTGAAGATCGCAAACATGATCAAGACACCGAACGGCAGCGTCCAGGTCAGATGCGCGCCGAAGCCGGACGAATACCAGGCGGGCTGCAGGCCGATCTGCTGGAACAACACGCCGATACCGAGAGAAATGACGATCGACGGCACCACGAGGCTGGCGACCGAGAGATAGAACAATGCCGTACCGCCGATGAACTTGCGCCGAAACGCAAGTCCGGCAAGCAGGGACACCACAACCGTGACCACCATGACCATGAGCCCGAGCATCAGCGAGCGGCGGAAAGACCCACCGAAATCGCCGACGGCCTGGGTCTGGAACAGGTTGACGAACCAGTGCACCGACACCCCGTTCAGCGGGAAGGTCAGGCCTCCGTTCGGACCCTGGAACGAAAGGATCAGGATCGCCGACAGAGGACCGTAGAGAAACAGGACGAACAGGGCGAAGAAGATCGCCAGGATATAGAATTCGCGGGAGCGGGTTTCGCTGTTCATGCTCAGAGTTCCTTGCGGATATCGACGACGCGCAGGATCGCCGCGACCATCATCAGGACGAGGATCAAGAGCACGACCGCGTTGGCGGCGGCAGCCGGATATTGCAGCAGCGACATCTGGTTCTTCATCATCAGGGCCACCGACGCGCTCTGGCCGCCGGACATCACCTGCACGGTGGAGAAATCGGCCATCACCAGGGTCACGACGAAGATCGTGCCGATCGCCATGCCGGGCTTGGCCAGCGGAATGATGACATTGGTCAGCGTCTGCCACCCGGAAGCGCCAGCGTCGCGCGCGGCCTCCATCAGTGAGCGATCAATGCGCATCATCGTATTGAAGATCGGCGTGACCATGAACAGCGTGTAGAGATGCACCATGGCAAGAACGACGGCAAAATCGGAATAGAGCAGCCATTCGATCGGCTGCGGAATGATGCCGGCGCCGACGAGCGTATTGTTGATCAGCCCGTTGCGCCCCAGCACCGGGATCCAGGAGATCATCCGGATGATGTTCGAGGTCAGGAACGGCACCGTACAGACCAGAAACAGCACCATCTGCATCGATGACGTGCGAATGTGGAAGGCGAGAAAATAGGCGACCCAGAACCCGATGAACAAGGTGATCGCCCAGACGATGAAGGCAAATTTCAACGTGTTGAGATAGGTCTTCCAGGTGACCCAGGACCCCAGCGTCTCGGTGTAGTTGAAAGTGACAAAATCCGGATACATCTGGGCAAAGTCGTAATCCCAGAAGCTGACCACGCTGATCATCAGGATCGGCAGCAGCAGAAACCCGCCGAGGATCAAGGTCAGTGGCAGGGCCTGCAGATAGGCTGGCAACCACGACGGCAGCCGGATGACACGCTTCGGCTTCGGCTCGCCGACGCCTATGAACCGCACTGTCGCCATGGTTTCCGTCTCCTGTTATCAGTCCAAGTCCGCCCCTCATCCGGCTGCCGCCACCTTCTCCCCGTAACCGGGGAGAAGGTCCGATGCGGTTGCCGATTTTGCCCCTTCGCCCCACCTGCGGGGAGAAGGTCCCGGCAGGGGGATGAGGGGCAGGTATGCATCAAGCCGCGATGAATTCGTTCCAGCGGCGAACCATGTAGCGGTCTTCGTCCATGACGGAGTTCCAGCACGCCACCTTGCCCATGCGCTCTTCGAAGGAGCCGCCATCGCGGACGGCACCGGCCTTTTCCATGACCTTGCCGTCCGGAGCGACGATATCGCCCTGGGCAGCCTTGCCCTCGATCCAGTAGCCCCATTCGTCGGCCGACATGTGTTCCTTGGCCGTTTCCATGGCCGCCGAGTAGTAGCCCTGGCGGTTGAGATAGGCGCCGACCCAGCCGGACGTGTACCAGTTGATGTATTCATAGGCCGCATCGAGCTGTGCACCCTGCAGATGCGAGGCGAGACCCAGACCACCGCCCCACGAACGGTAGCCTTCCTTGAGCGGCTGGTATTTGCAGGCGATGCCCTTGCCCCGCACGGCGGCAACGGCCGGCGACCACATCGACTGGATGACGACTTCGCCCGATGCCATCAGGTTGACGCTCTCGTCGAACGACTTCCAGAAAGCGCGGAACTGGCCATCCTGCTTTGCCTTGATCAGGAACTCGATCGTCGCATCGATTTCCGCCTTGGTCATGTTGCCCTTGTCGGCATACGTGATGTTGCCCATGGCTTCCATGATCATTGCGGCATCCATGATGCCGATCGACGGGATGTTGAGGATCGAGGTCTTGCCCTTAAAGGCCGGGTCCATGATATCGGCCCAGGTGGTGATTTCGCGACCGACGAGGTCGGGGCGGATGCCGAGCGTGTCGGCGTTGTAGATGGTCGGCACCATCGTGAACAATTCCGTCTCGCCCTTGGCAAAGGTCTTGTCACCGGCCTTTTCGACATAACCGACGGTGTGCGGAGCGGTGCCCTGCGCAATGACACTGTCCGGCGTCAGCTTGCCGTTTTTGAACAGCGGCACGATCTTGTCGTAATATTTCAGCTTCTTGACGTCCATCGGCTGGATGACGCCGGCCGGGAAGACCTTTTTCAGGATCCAGTATTCGATGTCGGCGATGTCGTAGGAGTTCGGCTGGGTGACGGCGCGCTGGGCAGCCGCATCGCTGTCCGTTGCCGTCATTTCCAGCGTGATGCCGAGGTCGGCCTTGCACTTGTCGGCAATCGCATTGAGGTTCGACACACCGGTGCCGAACTGGCGCAGCGTGATCGGGTTCTGCGCCCAGATGGTCGGGAAACCGGTGATCACGCCAGAACCGGCAGCAAGGCCGGCAGCAGCAGATGCCGTTTTCAGAAGCGAGCGGCGGCTAATGCCCTTGGTAGGTTTGGTTGTCTCTGACATGCGCTGTTCTCCTTGTTATGATGGTATTGTTTCAGTTGCCGATACGTCCCAGAACGATCGAATCCGTGTCATCCCATGACAGGGTGACGACCTCGCCAACCTTGACGGGGGCAGCAAAGAAGGCCGCGTCGGTGAGGACTGCGGTGAACTCGTCGGTAAAGGCGGTGGTGATCGTGAGCTTCACCTTGGCGCCGAGATATTCGAGATTGGAAATGATCCCGTCGAAACCAAGCCCGTTCGCTGGAGCAGCGCCCAGACGGACGTGATCCGTGCGGATGGCGATGTCGGCGGTTTCGTCCTCGACCGGCGCCTGCCCCTTGGCAAAGAACCGACCACCGCCGCTGACCTCGATGAAAAGACCGGTTTGTGTACGCTCGACGATCCGCCCAGACAGCACATTGTGATCGCCCATGAAGCGCGCGACAAAAGCGGTGGCAGGCGTCTCGAACACGACCCGCGGATGGGCCGCCTGCTCGATGCGCCCTTCGTTCATGATGACGATGATGTCGGCCAGCGCCATTGCCTCTTCCTGACTATGGGTGACATGCACGAAGGTGATGCCGAGCGAGGTCTGCAGCTTCTTCAGTTCGGCCCGCATGCGGATCTTGAGAAACGGATCGAGGGCCGACAGCGGTTCGTCGAGCAGCAGCGCCTCGGGATTGGTGATCAAGGCGCGGGCAAGCGCCACGCGTTGCTGCTGGCCACCGGAAAGCTGGGCCGGCCGCCGCGTCGCATAGGGCTCGAGCTGCATCAGCTTCAGCATGTCCATCGCCTTGCGGCGGCGCTCTTCCTTTTCGACACCTTTCATCTTCAAACTGAAGGCGACATTGTCGACAAGATCGAGATGCGGAAACAAAGCGTAGGACTGGAACATCATCGCCGTGCCACGCTTGGCAGGCGGCAGGTCGGTCACGACCGCATTGCCGAGCCGAACATCGCCGGACGAGATGCTTTCATGGCCGGCAATCATCCGGAGTGTCGACGTCTTGCCGCAACCGGAGGGGCCAAGCAGGCAGCAATAGGTGCCTGCAGGAATCTTCAGGCTGATGGCATGCACCGCGGTGGTGTTGCCATAGACCTTGGAGACAGCGGCGATATCGATCTCAGCGGCTTTGCTCATGATAGCTCCCTCATCTGCGATAAGGGAATGCATATGCCGTGCCAGTTTCAGCCGATCCGGCTAAGTGCTTGGATTCACGAACGCCATTGCGCATTGCGCAAAAGACATGGACAGGCGGCTAACTTGTATGCACAAAAAATAATCGATTGTCTTCGATATCGAGGCAAGATTGCATACAATCTGAAAAGCAATCACGGACAATGCGGGTTCCAATTTATCGCGGCTGCGTCTAAATAGAGAGAACATCGGATTATACCCATGAACCTCAAAGCGACTTCGCACAGACTGCTGGACCAGAATCAGGAAGACCGCGCCCGCGCCATCCGCGATGCGTTGCGCGATGCCATCGTCGATCGGCGTCTTGCCCCCGGCACAAAGCTGTCGGAAGCCGAGGTCGGCACCCTGTTCGATGTCAGCAGGACGGTCGTGCGCGACGCATTGCAGATGCTCGCCTTCGAAGGTCTGGTGCGCACGGAGCGCAATCGCGGCGCCTTCGTCTCAAACCCAAGCACCGAGGAAGCGCGCCAGGTCTTCGCATCACGTCGCCTGATCGAAGCCGGCATCATTGCAGCCGCCGCCGAACGGCTGAAGCCGGCCGACATCGCTCAGTTTCGAGACCAGTTGCGCGAAGAAGAAAGACACCGGACCGAGCGCGGCGCCAGCGCCCGCCGCGCCGAGATCAAGGCGTCCGGCGACTTCCACCTGCTGCTTGCCAAGGTCGCCGGCAATGCCGTGCTGGAAAAGTTCATGGACGAACTCGTCGCGCGCTCATCGCTGGTGATCGCGCTTTATGGGCGCACCGGCGTTTCAAGCTGCGGCCATGACGAACATGGCGACATTCTCGACGCGCTGGAAAAAGGCGACGTTGTCCGCGCCACGCATCTGATGATGCATCATATCGACCACATCGAGGCCGATCTCGACCTTGCGCCCAGCGAGACCCGCACGCTGAAGGACGCCCTGGCGCTCTGAAAGAGTGCTCTGAAAGTTTGCCTCGAACGGCTCAGTTCAGCCACAGATGGATCAGCGCCGCCTCCGGCGTTTCAGCGCCACCGTTTTCAACGCCTGCCGCCCATAGCCCGGCCCCCGCGGCATAGGCGCCGGGTTCGAGCCCGCCAGCCTCGCACTGGCTGACAGCACGCACGCGCTTGCCGCCCGACACCGCCGTTGCAAGGGCCGAAAGCACTGCCGGATCCGACATTGCCGTCCCGGAACCGAAGACCCGCAGCACCGCGCCATCGAGCGCATCGATCGCCGCCGCGAGGAACGCCCCGTCCATACCGGGAGACAGGGACAGAATGCCCAGGCGTTTATCCGAGAACAGACGCGATTGCGCCGGGCCCAGTGGTGCCTGGGGCTGTGAGCAAAACGCATCTTCTGCCTGACTGTCATGCTTGACCAGACCGGCCGCCGGCAGCAGTTTGTCGGCAAAGGCGAGAAACACACCGGCGCCCGGGGCAAGCGCAGTGCCGATCGCCAGCGCCAGATTGCCCTCGGCATCTGCATTTTGGCCGAGCGGTTTCATCGAACCGCACAGCACCACACGCCGCCCCTCACCCGCCAGAGCCTGCGACAGGGCGGCACCGGTAAACGACATTGTGTCGGAACCGTGCGTGACGATCACCGGCGTCTCCGGATGCGACCGGATCACGTTCAACAGGATGTTCCACTGGCTCGGACCAACATCGGCACTGTCGAGCAGCGGATCGAAGATATGGCGAATGAGCGTGATACCCGCCGGCAACATCGCCTCCAGCGCGCCTTCCACCATGCCGGCCTGCGGTGCCAGACCGTCCGGTGTCGGCACCATGCCGATCGTGCCTCCCGTATGGATGAGCAACAGCTTCATTCGCGATGTCTCCCTGCCATGTCTGCGCCCTTACCAAGGCATGCCGCGCCGTCATAGGCGAGACAATCGAGGAGATCAATTGCGCGGCATTGGCAGATAGGTGGAGAACCCCGGACTTGGCAAAGCCGGGGTTCAACCATGTTCAGACATCAACCCTTGTTGCGCGAGGCGATATAGGCGCGCCAGCCACCAAGGTCGGTGACTTCCTGCGCGCCCTCGATCGCATAAGGTTCGCAGAGGAAGCCCGAAACCTGGCTGCCATCGTCCAGCGTCACCTTGCCAATCCCGAGCGGCGCCGGAATGTTTTGCACGAAACGCCCGAAGGCAGCCGGCGTCACCTTCCACACCTCGACCTCCAGCCCCTTGCCCGCGAACCCCGGCTCCCGGATCAAGCCCGGTTTTGGCGGCACCGTATTGGGCAGGACGAAGAGGCGGTAGTCGCCGGCAGTGCGGCAGGTCTTCACCAGACGTCCGCCAGGGCCGGTCAGTTCGTGATTGAGCGGCATGCCAGTAAGATGCGCGCCGACCACCATGATGGTGACAAGACCGTCATCCGCGACCGCGACTCGGCTGGCTTCGGGAATGACGGCCGTCTTGTCCTTCCCCATGCCGGCAGCCAATGCCCGGTGCATGGCATCGGCAAACAGCGCCAGCGCATCATCGGAGAAAGACGGGCCGAATAGCGTCACACCGGCGGGCAGATGCTCGTCGGAATCGAAGCCGGCGGGAATGGCGATCGCCGCATAGCCAAACAGGTTGGCGAAGTTGGTATAGCGACCGAAATGACCATTGCGCACGATCGGATCGGCAAGCATGTCCGCGACCGTATAGGTCGTCGGCGAGGTCGGCAGCATCAATATGTCGACCTTGTCCCATTCGACCAGCGTCTTCTGCTTCAGCGCGCCGAGCTTGTACTGCCCCTCGAAAGCGGCAACCGCATCGTACGCCTTGGCGCCTTCAATGATGGTCCGCACCGTCGGGTCGAAGTCATCGGCGTTGGTGCCGATGAAGTCCTTCACCGCCGCCAGACGCTCCGCCACCCATGGACCGTTGTAGAGCAGTTCGGCCGCCTGCCGGAATGGCGCATAATCGAAGGGAACGATGGTCGCGCCCAGCGATTTTGCCCGCTCGATCGCGGCATCGTAGAGCGCCTCCACCTGGCTGTTGCCGAAGAACTCGCGTTCGGCGCCATCCAGCACGCCGATCCTGAGCCCGCTGGCCGGCAAAGAGGCCGGAACCGCCTTCCGCGAATAGGGATCGCCGGCATCATAGCCATCCATCACCTTGCGGATCGCCACGCCATCGCCGACGGTCGCAGCAAACACCGTCACCACGTCGACGCTGCGGCAGGCCGGCACGACGCCGACATTCGGCACAAGCCCCGGCGTCGGCTTGATGCCGACAAGATTGTTGAAGGCGGCTGGCACCCGGCCGGAACCGGCCGTGTCGGTACCCAGTGCAAAACTTGCAAGCCCCGAGGCGACGGTCACGGCCGACCCCGACGACGACCCACCCGACACATAGGCCTTGTCGAACACCGAGCGCGGCGCGCCATAGGGCGAGCGCGTGCCATTGAGGCCGGTCGCGAATTGGTCGAGATTGGTCTTGCCGATCACCAAGGCACCAGCCGCTTTCAGCCGCGCAACGACGGTGGAATCCGTCGCTGGATCATGGGCAAAGGCCGGGCACGCCGCAGTCGTCGGCAGACCGGCGACGTCGATATTGTCTTTCACCGCAAATGGCACGCCCCAGAGCGGCAGGCTGTTCGGCTCCGGCGCCCGCGCGATAAGCTCTCTGGCAGCAGCGCGCAGATCGTCATCCGGCGTCTCGGTGATGAAGACGGCCGGATCATCAGAGGCCGTGCGACGGGCGATCACCTCTTCGACCAGGGCGAGCGGTGTCAGACCCGCGGCATAGGCGGCCTTGAGCGACGAAAGATCGAGAATGGTGGGGAGCATCAGATTTCCTCCAGCACGACCAGCACATCGCCGGCCTTTACGTTGCGCCCCGGACCGGCGCGAAGATCGCGAACGGTGCCTGCGGCGTGAGCGGTGACATTGATTTCCATTTTCATGGACTCGATGATGGCAAGTGTATCGCCGGCCTGAACTGTCTGGCCCTGCTCGACAAGTACTTTCCAGATATTGCCGGGCACGGCGCTTTCGACCCCGAAACAACCGTCGGGAATGTCGCCGCCAAGGCCAGGCCCCACGCCCTCATCGACGATGAAGCTGTCGAGCCCCTGTTCCTTCCAGCGCAGGCGCTCGGTTTCGAAGGCCGCCTGCTGCTTCTGCTTGAACGCGCCGATGCTCGCGGCATTGGCGGCAAGCTCCGCCTCATAGGACGCGTAGGAGAATTCGCCCTCCTCGATCCTGATCGGATAACCGCCATGCGGGAAGGCAGCCCGCGCTTCCGTCAATTCCTCGTGGCTGACAGGAAAGAAACGGATCTGGTCGAAGAAATCGAGCAGCCAGGGTTTGTCCTTGTGGAAGACCCGTGTCTGGCGCCAGGTATTCCACACCTGGATGGTGCGGCCGAACAGTTGATAGCCGCCAGGTCCCTCCATACCGTAGATGCACATATAGGCGCCACCGATTCCGACCGCGTTTTCCGGTGTCCACGTGCGCGCCGGATTGTACTTGGTGGTCACCAGCCGATGACGGGGATCAAGCGGGGTTGCGACAGGGGCGCCGAGATAGACATCGCCCAGCCCCATGACCAGGTAGGAGGCATCGAAGATCGTGTCCTTCACCGCCTGCTCGTCGGCAAGGCCATTGATGCGGCGGATGAACTCGATGTTCGACGGGCACCAGGGCGCATTGGGGCGCACCAGTTCCTGATATTTTTGCATGGCGAGCTCCGCCTGCGGATCGTTCCACGACAGCGGCAGGTAGACGGTACGGCTCGGCACCGTCACCGCCTGCGCCGGCGGCAGACCAGCCTCGATCTCCTTCAGCAGACCGAGCAGGCGGCTGCGGGTCAGTGTCGTTCCGTCATAATGGATCTGCAGCGAGCGAATGCCGGGCGTCAGGTCGATCAGGCCCGGCAGCTTGGCCGCCTTCACCGCCTGCATCAGCAGATGAACACGCAGGCGCAGCGCAATGTCGAGCTGCATCTCGCCATATTCGACCAGCAGATTGTCGTCACCCTGCCGGCGATAGACGACCGCCACGGGACCGGTTGTGTGGGTTGCGAGGATCGGGGAACCGATGGTGGAATGCTGGGCCTTACCCCCCTCTGTCCTGCCGGACATCTCCCCCTCAAGGGGGGAGATCGGCCAAACGCCAGCCTCGACACTCTTTGTAGACGACCTTACCCAATCCTCCACCGGAACCTTGGGTGAAACGGCTGCATCCCTGATCTCCCCCCTTGTGGGGGAGATGTCCGGCAGGACAGAGGGGGGTACAGCCGACACAACGCTCAACCCATCAATGCCCACATCCCCATCCCGCGCCACCGGATGAAACCGGATCCTGTCGCCCGGCTTGAACTGGCCCATCTTCCACTGCTCGTCACGGGCGATCACTGCCGGGCAGACAAAACCGCCGAGGCTTGGTCCATCCGGGCCGAGGATGATCGGCATGTCGCCGGTAAAATCGATCGCGCCGATCGCGTAGGCATTGTCATGCAGGTTGGAGGGATGCAGCCCCGCCTCGCCGCCATCGGTGCGCGCCCATTTCGGTGCAGGTCCGACCAGCCGCACCCCGGTCCGGGCCGAGTTGAAATGCACCTCGTATTCGGTCGCAAACAGGGTTTCGATATCCTCCTCAAGGAAGAAATCGGGCGCACCATGCGGGCCATAGACGACACCGACAGACCATTCGCGGGAAAGCAACGCAGGCTCGCTCGCGGCTTTCGCCACCGGCTGCGCAGCCCGGGCGAGCCTGAGCACATGGCCGGCCCGAAGCGTACCGGTGGCATTGCCGCCGAACTGGCCAAGCCCGAAGGTCGCGCGCGAACCGAGCACGACCGGCGCCGAAAACCCACCCGCCACCGCCAGATAGGCGCGTTGCCCTGCTCCCTCGATCGCGCCGATGGCCAACGTCTGCCCTGCCTTGACAACAGTGGCTGTGCCATGCGGCACCGGATCACCATCCAGTGTCATCGGCATCACGGCGCCGGCAAGTGCCACAACCACATCGGAGAAGAATTTCAGCATCGGACCGGAAACCGTCAGCTCAAGCGCTGCCGTCTCGTCACCATTGCCGACCAGCCGATTAGCATGGCGGAAGGATCGCGCGTCCATCGGACCACTCGGCGGCACGCCGACATGCCAGAGACCGAGCCGCCCCGGCAATTCCTGCAAGCTTGACTGCGCCCCGGGCGCAATCACCTCGATCACATCGGGCACGAAATCGAAATCCTT
Source organism: Rhizobium sp. CECT 9324 (assembly GCF_918741265.1). Classification (NCBI taxonomy): domain Bacteria; kingdom Pseudomonadati; phylum Pseudomonadota; class Alphaproteobacteria; order Hyphomicrobiales; family Rhizobiaceae; genus Rhizobium; species Rhizobium sp. CECT 9324. The sequence goes on from NZ_CAKKMZ010000001.1 coordinate 3,822,425, forward strand.
CAGCGCTGTCGTCGCGACATCACCGCTGCTGAAAAGTTCAGACGCCGCAATGGCTTTCAGATATTCCAGATTGGTCTCGATACCCGATAGCGCCGTACCGTCCAGCGCCTTTGACAATGCCGCGATCGCTAAGGCGCGATCATCGGCCGACACGATCACCTTTGCCAGCATCGGATCGTAGAAGGGCGTCACTTCGGTACCCGTCTCGATCCAGCCATCGACGCGCACGCCGTCCGGAAATACCACCTCGGTCAGCAGGCCCGCACTGGGGCGAAAGCCCGCATGCGGCATCTCCGCATAGATCCGTGCTTCGATGGCCGCGCCCTTGGGCTGAAGCGCCTCATTGCCGGACAGCACATCCTCGCCGGCCGCCTGGCGGATCATCCATTCCACCAGATCGACGCCGAAGACCGCTTCCGTCACCGGATGCTCGACCTGCAGACGCGTATTGACCTCAAGAAAGTAAAACTCTTCGCGCGCCGGATCGTAGATGAACTCCACCGTCCCGGCAGAGGCGTATTTCACCTTCTGGCCCAGCGCGACAGCCGCCGCATGCAGCCGCGCGCGCACGCCGTCCGAAAGACCCGGCGCCGGCGTTTCCTCGATCACCTTCTGGTTTCGCCGCTGCAGCGAGCAGTCGCGCTCACCGAGCGCAATAACCCGGCCCTCGCCATCGCCAAAGATCTGCACCTCGACATGGCGTGCCTTGGCGACAAAACGTTCGAGATAGACGCGGGCATCACCAAAGCTCGATTTCGCCGTGCGCTGCACGCTGTCGAACGATGCCTTCAGGCTCTCGGCATCCTGGCAGAGCGACATGCCGATGCCACCGCCGCCAGCGGTCGACTTCAGCATCACCGGATAGCCGATCGTCTCCGCCTCGATCAGCGCCGCGTCGCCGCTGTCGAGCAGGTCGGATCCCGGCAACAGCGGAACGCCGCTATCGCGCGCCAGTTCGCGCGCCGTGTGCTTCAGGCCGAAATCGGCAATATTGGCCGGACTCGGCCCGATAAAGGTGATGCCCTCGGATTTAAGCCGCTCGGCAAAGCCGATATTCTCCGACAGGAAGCCATAGCCGGGATGAACGGCTTGCGCACCCGTCTGCCTGCAGGCGGCAATGACGGCGTCGACATTGAGATAGCTTTCCGACGCCGGCGCCGGCCCGAGCCGCACCGCTTCGTCTGCCATCAACACCGCCTTGGAAAACCGGTCCGCATCGGAATAGACCGCCACCGAGGCGATCCCCATTGTCTTCAGCGTGCGAATGACCCGCACGGCGATTTCGCCGCGATTGGCTATGAGAACTTTCTTGAACATCAGGAAGCCTCACCATCCCAGACGAGCACACGCACCGGCGTCGGATCGAAGCCGTTGCAGGGATTGTTGATCTGCGGGCAGTTGGAAATCACCAGCAGAACATCCATCTCGGCCTTCAGCTCGACATAGTCGCCCGGCGCCGAAATGCCGTCGACGATGGTCATCTCGCCGGTCGGCTCGATCGGCACATTCATGAAGAGGTTGATGTTGGGCACGACATCGCGCTTGCTCATGCCATGCTTGGAAACCTCGATGACGAAGTTGTCGCGGCACGCATGCAGGTATTTGACGCCATGGCCAAAGCGCACCGTATTGCTCTCGCAGGAGCAGGCGCCGGCCGACGTGTCGTGACGACCGCAGGTATCGGCGGTCATGGTCAGCATCACCCGGCCTTCGTTGGAGATGACCCTTGTGCCAGTGGAGATATAGGCTGCACCCTGATCGCGCATCGTGTCCTGGCTGGAATAGCGCTCGGAGAAGTCATCGGCATTGTAGAACAGCGTGTCGATCGCCTGCTGGCCATAGCTGTCTTCGATGCGCACGGTCTGCCCTGCCTTGATCACCGTCGAGAACGGCGCCTCGGCGGCGATGTAATGATCCTGCACCGCGTTGGAGAGCGTCCGATCGGGGGAAGTCTGGATAAAACTCTTCATGGTTCCGCTCCCTCTCAGATCGCCGCAAACGCGTTGTTTTCAAAGCCGCGGACAGCCTCGGCCGTGGCAGTCCGGCACAGGTCGTCTGCCTTCGGCTCTGTGGCCGCAATGCGGGTGATAGTCACCGGGTTGGGCGCATAGACCGGGTTCGGATCGAGTGGATGCGGGCAGTTGGAAAAGCCGACGATCATATCCATCTCGGCGCGCAGCTCGACATAGTCACCCTCGCCGACCAACTCGGGCTTCCAGTGAAACTTGCCATCGGCGTCGACGCGCACCGGCGCAAACAGCGCCAGGGCCGCCGGGATGTCGCGTTTGTCGAGGCCGGCCTTGGTCGTCAGCAGAACGAGATTGTCGCGCGTATTGCGCAATGCCGGACCATTGGCACCGGCATATTTCTTCGCATTCGACGCGGCCGTCGAGCCGCCCATCAGGCAGTCATGCGCGCCCGACGAATCCTCGACGATCGAGAACATCACCTTGCCCATGTCGGAGAAGATCACCCGGCCCTTGCCGAGCCCGGTCGTCCATTGCACCTTGACCGTATCCGGCAGGTTCATGCGCTCGGTGGTGTCGGCAGCGTTCCAGGCGACGACAGAGACGGTCGAGAGACCCTGGTCGAGCGAAACGCGCAGCACCTCGTTGGTCCTCACGCGGGTCGACCAGTACCAGCCGCCAGGAATGACCTCGCGGTGCAAGATTGTGTTGTCCGCGATCGCAGGCGCCGGTTTCTCGCTCTTGGCCGGCAGGGACTTCGGGGCAAATTCCAGCCCCTTCTTCTGATGCTCTTCGTAGCGCGCCCGATTGGCGGCGATTTCCTCGGGTGAACGTCTGATATGCACGGTTCGTCTCCTATCATCGGATGGCCGGGTCGTCCCGGCTAGTGACCTTGGCTAGGAACCGGGCCGTCCCGGTCTGGTCGAATGAGGGAAGCCTGGCCCGCCTTGCGGGGTGGCCAGATGGTGATGTCCTTGGTGATACTGGCGCCGTAGCGCAGCTTTTCCTCCGGCCGGTCGCGCGGCCGCTCGAAGGCAACCACACGGGTCGCCAGGGTGAAGGCCTCGCGCATGTCATGGGTGACCATGACCACGGTCATCGGCGCGTCATGCCAGAGGCGTTTCATCAGCACATGGATCTCCGCCCGGATGCCCGGATCGAGCGCACCGAAGGGTTCGTCGAGCAGCAGCACCTTGGGCCGCATCACCAGCGCCTGGGCAAGGGCAAGCCGCTGCTGCATGCCACCAGAAAGCTGGGCCGGATATTTGTCTTCGGAACCCGAAAGGCCGACGGACGCAATCATCGAACGGGCCTCTTCGACAGCCTGTCGCCGTGCCGCGCCGAGCAGCCTGGCACTCAGCCGCGCCGCCCTGAGCTCCTTGCCGAGCAGAACATTGCCGAGCACGGTCAGGTGCGGAAATACCGAATAACGTTGAAAGACGACGCCGCGATCCGGCCCCGGCTCCGCCGGCAGGGGCTCGCCATCGAGAAGGATGGTACCGCGGGTCGGACGCTCCTGCCCGAGAAGCATGCGCAGGAACGTGGTCTTGCCGCAGCCGGATGGACCGACCAGCGCCACAAAGGCGCGCGACGCAATGTCGATCGACACGTTCTCCAGCACGATCTGGTCGCCATATTCCTTCCAGACATCTTTGATGCTGATCGCGCTCATGCCTGCTTCTCCAGGTCCGACCAGGGGAAGACGGCAACGCTTAGGCGCTCGAGCAGGTAGTCGGTCAAGACGGCAAGCAGCGTGATCCACAGCACGTAGGGAAAGATCACATCCATCGCCAGATAGCGACGGACCAGGAAGATGCGGTAACCGAGACCGCTATCGGACGAAATCGCTTCTGCTGCGATCAGGAACAGCCATGCGGGCCCAAGCTGCAACCGCAGGCAGGTAATCAAACGCGGCAGGACCTGCGGCAACACGACACGCAAGGCGATCTGCCAGGAATTGCCGCCCAGCGTCTCCGCCTTGATGATCTGCTCGCGTGGCAGTTCCAGGGCTTTCAGCGCCAGATCGCGGATCATGATCGGCGCCACCCCGATGACGATCAACGTCACCTTGGACGCTTCGCCAAGGCCCATCACGATGAACAGGATCGGCAGCAGCGCCAAAGGCGGCACCATCGAGACCGCAGCGACAAATGGCGCCAGCAGCGAACGCACATAAGGCAGCATGCCGATCAGCATGCCGATGATCAGCGCAATCAGCGTCGAGATGCCGAGCCCGGCAGAAAGGCGCAGCAGGCTCGCCACGGTATCGGCCCAGAGAATGTAATCGCCTGTGCGCGGATCGGCGACAAAGGCCAGCCGATTGATCGCCTCGGCAAAGCCGGCAAAACCCGGCAGAAGCTTGTCATTGGCATTGTCGGCAAGCCGCGCTGCCGAGCCCATGGCATAGGCGATCAGCACAAGGGCGAAAGGCGCAAGCGTCAGCGCCAGGCGGGCACCATTGCTCGGTCGCGCATTGATCCAGCGCATCGGGAAACCTCCATCGAAGACAGCCAGGAGGCCGGGTCAATCATACCCGGCCGCGCTGAACTCAGAGCGCGCCCTTGGCGGCTGCATCCATGTAGGTGGCGGTGAAGCGGAACTTGACGTTGCCCTTGTCACCAAGAACCGAGCCATCCGGCATCTCGATGCCGATCACGTCAGCGGATGCGGCACCGCTGCCGAGCAACCCCTTCTCGAACAGGAAGGTACGCACCAGGTCCATCGTCTTCGACAGGTCCGGCGATGTGGTGAAGGCAACCGCGTCGGCGGCCTTGTCGAACAGTTTTGTCGCCGCCATCTGGCTCTCGAAGCCGGCAAGGTCGGTGCCGGAGGCAGCACCCATTGCCGTGCGCGCCGCCTTGCCTTCATCCGTGTCGGCGGTCATCACGGCCATCGTGTCATACCAGATGCCCGCAAGCGCCTTGCCGAAGTCGGGGTTATCCTTGAGTACGTCGGAATTGGCGACCATCAGGTCGATGATTTCGCCGGGGATCTGCGAACTGTCGAACACCTTCTTGGCCGACGGCTCCTCCATGATGCTGGCAACCAGCGGGTTCCAGGTCACGACAGCGGTGACGTCATCGGCCTTGTAGGCACCGACCATGTCGGCATCCGACGTATTGACCACCTTCACATCGCGTTCCGACGAACCGATCGTCTCGAGCGCACGCGCCAGGAGATAGTGCGACACGGAAAATTCGACCAGGTTGACGTTCGAGCCCTTGATGTCCTCGAGTTTGTCCTTGTCTTTGAGGATGATCGCATCATTGCCACTTGAGAAGTCGCCGACGATGACGGCGGTCGTATCGACACCACCGGCGGCCGGGATCGACAGGCCGTCCATATTGGTCAGCGTTACCGCGTCGAAGGCGCCGGCAGTGTACTGGTTCATCGACTCAACATAGTCGTTGAACTGCGTCACCTCGATAGTGATGCCGTATTTGTCGGCCCACTTCTTCACGATGCCCGTATCGCTGGCATAGCCCCACGGCATCCAGCCGACATAGATCGACCAGGCGACCTTGAAGTCCTTCTTGGCTTCGGCCTGTGCCGGACCAAGACCGGACAGCGCGATCGCTGATGTCAACGCGGCGATGGAAAGAATCTTCGAAAAAGTCTGCATTGAAATTCCCCTTTTTGTTTTGTCCAAAAAGGGATCGGCATAGACCAGCGCCGCCAATCCCTTGGCTAACGAGGTCTCCCGGGCTTTTATCCCGCCGTGCATCCGACAAGGATGTCTCCCCTGCCGGTGGCAGCTCTCGGACCAGCATGCGCAACCGCACCGGAACCCTAGCCACCAACTCGGACATAACAAAGCAAGCAGCGTGCCAGCTCTGAAAAGCCCGGAAAATCAACAGTCCGACCGGATTGGGTTTTCAATGTGCATACATTTGTGGTGAGAAAAGTCCATCAAGCACAGTTTTTATGCAGTTGCTCGAACGCGCACGAGCGATGCGGAGTGACAGGCAGGACCATCTTCTAGCTTTTCAACGCCATGGCGCAATCATGCGCAATCGTATCCAGCATGGCATCTCGGGCACCGGCCTCGTCGCCATATTCTATACGCGTGACCAGAGCCCTGTGCTTGTCGAGAAAGGGCAGCAATGCATCTTCGTTCGGCTGCTGAACCAGTTGCTGATAGGCGAAGGCATGCGAAAGTTCGATCACTCCGTAGAGCGAGCGCAAAAACGGGTTGTGGGCGGCGTCCGCGATAATGCGGTGCAATTCGAAGTCGGCCAGAACGAAATTCTGTGGTGACGACAGTGAGGTCTCCATCTGCCGGATCCAGTACACCATCAGACGGATCTGGTCGGCGGATCGGCGCTTGGCTGCCTGCCCGGCGGCAAGCGGTTCGAGCGAACGACGCACTTCATGCATCCCGGTGAGAAACTCATCGTCCGTTGGCGCATCGAGATGCCACGCAAGCACCTGGGGATCATAGAGGCTCCAGCGATTCTTCTTGGCAACCTTGGTCCCGACCTTCGGTCGCGCCTCCAGCAGACCTTTGGCCTCGAGCGTCTTCAAGGCCTCGCGCAAGACGGTGCGGGAGACCTCGAATTCGGCCATCAGCTCGGCATCGTTCGGCAGGGTTGTGCCGATCGGATAGCGACCGGAGATGACGCCGGCGCCGATTTCATTGATTACATGCGAATGGAAATTACGTGCCGTCGACCGCCCGAACAGGGAGCGAAGAAGGCTCCCCGGCTCGCTCATGCGGGGCCTTTCTTCAAGCGCGAACGTCCGGATTGCGCATTGAAAACAAGTTTCTGAAGCAGGATGAACATAAACAGCAGGAACCCGATGGCAATTTTGGTCCACCAACTGGAGAGCGTGCCGTCAAAGACGATATAGGTCTGGACAAGGCCCTGCAGCATGACCCCAATGAGCGTTCCGAAGATGAACCCGTAGCCGCCCGTCAACAGGGTGCCGCCTATCACCACGGCTGCAATCGAGTCAAGTTCGATGCCGACCGCTGCCAGCGGATAGCCGGCCGAGGTGTAGAGCGAGTAGACGATGCCCGCGAGACCGCCAAGGAAGGACGACAGCGCATAGATGGCGATCGTCACACGTCCGGTTGGCACACCCATCAGCGAGGCGGAAGTCGCATTGCCGCCGATCGCATAGACATAGGAACCGAACCGGGTCTTGTGCGCGATCAGGCCGCAGATCAGGAAGACCGCCAGCATCAGCATCCCGATCGAGCTCAGACGCCCGCCCCCCGGAAGCTTGAAATAGAGGGTCGAGATCGTCCGGTAAAACTCGTGGTTGATCGGGATCGAATCCTGCGTCAGCACCGAAGCAAGGCCGCGCGCCAGGAACATGCCCGCCAGTGTCACGATGAAAGGCGGCACTTGCAGGAAATGGATCACCGAGCCCATCGCCGCGCCATAACAGGCCGCAAGTCCGAGCACGATGGCAAACACCAGCAGCGGATGTATGCCGAACCAGGAAATTAGGATCGCTGTTACCACGCCGGTCAGCCCGATCACGGCTCCGACCGAAAGGTCTATACCCCCGGACAGGATGACAAACGTGGCGCCGACGGCGGCAATGCCGAGAAAGGCATTGTCGGTGAGGAAGTTTCCGAACACCCGGGTCGACCACATGCCCGGATACTGGAAAATGCACAGCGCATAGGCGACGATGAAGATAAGGGTGGTGGCGGCGAGCGGGCGATAGCGCGGGTTCATCGTGTCTGTTCCGAAGTCTGTCTGGGGCCGAACTTGCGACCGAGGGCCTGGGCAATGCGCGCCGACTGCAGGACGAGGATAATGATGATCATGCCGGCCTTGACGATCAGGTTGAACTCAGGCGGGAAACCGGAAACGAGAACACCGGTGTTCATCGCCTGGATGATCACAGCGCCGAGCACCGACATCGGGATCGAGAAGCGTCCGCCGAGCAATGAGGTCCCGCCGATGACAACCGCAAGGATCGCATCAAGCTCGAGCCAGAGGCCGGCATTGTTGGCATCGGCGCCGCGGATGTCTGCCGCCGCGATAACGCCGGCGATCGCCGCACAGAAACCACCGAAGGCATAGATGCACATCATCAGTGCCCGGCTGCGCAAGCCGGTATAATTGGCCGCGGAAAGATTGGTCCCGATGGCCTCGATGAACAGCCCGATTGCTGTTCGCCGCATGACAAGATGCGCAACGATCATCAGCACGATGGCAATGACCGCCGGCATCGGCAGGCCGAGCACCGAACCGGTTCCAACAAAGATCAAGGCCGGATCGGAGAACGTAACGATGGACCCCTCCGTAATCAGCTGCGCCACCCCGCGACCGGCGACCATCAGCACCAGCGTCGCGACAAACGGCTGAATGCCGAGATAGGCAACCAGCGCTCCGTTCCACAGGCCGCAGATCAGTCCGCAGACCAATGCTGCAATCAGCGTGACGATCAGCGGCTGCCCGGCCACGGCGCAGGTGGCGGCCACGGCACCGGCAACGGCCATGACCGCACCGACCGAGAGGTCAACGCCCTTGGTCGCGATGATCGCCGTCATGCCAATGGCGAGGATGGCAACCGGCGCACCGCGATTGATCACGTCGATCATGCTGCCAAACAGGCGGCCATCCTGCCAGGTGACGTCGAAGAACCCGGGAAAGACAAGCCAGTTGAACAGCAGCACACCGGCAAGCGCTAGAAGCTGAGGCGAAACGATACGGGAAAGTTGAAATCTCTTCATGCGTCGGCCTCCGCCGGCTGGGCGGCAATTGTCTGGACGATCACGCCCGGCGTAATGTCAGCGCCATGCAGTTCGGCAACCATTTTGCGGTCACGCATGACCACCACGCGCGAGGAATAGCTGACGATTTCGTCGAGTTCGGATGAGATGACAACGAGTGCCAGCCCGTCTTCGCGCAGGCGCGTGATCATCCGCACGATTTCGGCATGTGCACCGACATCGATGCCGCGGGTCGGCTCATCGAGGATCAAGAAACGCGGATCGGTCGCCAGCCAGCGGGCGAGGATCACCTTCTGCTGGTTACCGCCTGACAGCAGTTTGACCGGCAGTTCGGCAGAGGCCGTACGAATGTCGAGCGCCTCGATGAAATTGCCGGCGATCTCGATCTGCTCGTCATGGTTCAACGCGCGGAACCAGCCGAGACGGGCCTGCATGGCGATCACGATGTTTTCGCGCACCGACAGTTCGCCGAAGATCCCATCGATCTTGCGGTCCTCGGGGCAGAAGCCGAAGCCGAGTTCAACGGCCTCGCGCGGATTTCTGACTTGTCTGGATTTGCCGTCTATGTGGAGCTTTCCGCTATCGGCGTGATCGATACCGAACATCAGTCTCGCCATTTCGGTTCGACCGGAACCGAGTAGCCCCGCGACGCCGACGACTTCGCCCCGGTGGATCTTGAGATCGAACGGCTGCACCTTGCCGGCAAGACCGAAGTTTTCGAAGGTCATCAGCGTTTCGCCGGCTGCAGCCTCTTCGCCGAGAAGCTCGGCGTGATGAAAGGCCAGATCCTTGCCGAGCATCATTCGAACAAGGCTGGCGCGATCGAGCGCCTTGATCGATTCCGTGCCGATCAGGCGACCATTGCGCAAAACCGTGACCCGGTCGGAGAGTTCGAAGACCTGATCGAGGAAATGGGTGATAAAGACGATGGCAAGCCCGCGGTCGCGCAATTGCCGAATGATGCTGAACAGCTTTTCGACTTCCGAACGGTCAAGGCTTGCCGTTGGCTCATCGAGGATCAGCACCTTGCCGGAGAGTTCGACGGCACGTGCAATCGCGATGATCTGTTGGATGGCAACGGAGAAGGTTGAAAGCTCCGCACGCACGTCGATATCCAGACCATAGGTCGTCAGGATCTCGCGCGCGTCGCGTTCCATCCGGCGCCGGTCGACCAGACCGAAACGCCGGGGCTGACGCCCGATAAAGAGATTGTCGACCACCGTCATGTTCGGCAACAGGTTCACTTCCTGGTAAACCGTGCCGATGCCCAGCACTTGCGCCTGCTGCGGCGTCGAGAAACTGACGGTTTCGCCATCGACGGTGATGACGCCAGAATCCGGGATGTAAGCCCCGGTCAAAATCTTGATCAGCGTGGACTTGCCCGCGCCGTTTTCGCCGAGCAATGCATGAACTTCGCCTTTGTGGAATGCGATGTCCACGCCGCTCAAGGCGGTGTGATTGCCAAACGTCTTGGTGATGCCCTGGGCTTCGAGCACGACCCCCGATACTGCTGTCATGTGATTCCGTCACCCCTCGAATGCAGGCAGGCTAACCCCGATTGCACTCGGGTGAAAGCGGAGACGGCCCCGCTGCCTTTTCGGCAGACAGGGCCGTTCCAGGAGGAGCTTAGTAGCCCAGACCCTTGCGGCTGTCGTACTCGCCCTGCGGATTGTCGGCAGGCGTGTAGAGCTTCGATTCCGTGATGATGAACTTCTCAGGCGCCTTGCCGTCCTTGAGGAAGGCATCCAGCGCGTCGAAGGCCGGACCGGCCATGTTCGGGGTCAGTTCAACCGTCGCATTGGCTTCGCCGGCAACCATCGCGGCAAAGATATCCGGAACGGCGTCGATCGAGGCGACGAGGATATCGGTGCCCGGCTTCAGGCCCGCATCCTTGATGGCCTGGATGCCACCAACCGCCATGTCATCGTTATGGGCGTACATGGCGCAGATATCCTTGCCGCCATTTTCAGCCTTGATGAAGCCTTCCATGACTTCCTTGCCCTTGGCGCGGGTAAAGTCGCCGGTCTGGCTGCGTGCGATCGTGATGTTGGCATGACCGGCAAGCGCTTCTTCGAAGCCCTTCTTGCGGTTGATCGCCGGCGTCGAGCCCACTGTGCCCTGAAGCTCGACGACCTTGCACGGCTTGTCGCCGACGGTCTTGACCAGCCATTCACCAGCAACACGGCCTTCCTTGACCTGGTCTGATGCAACCGACGTCAGGTAGAGATCCTGCGGTGCATCGACGCCACGGTCGAGCAGGATAACCGGAATGTTTGCTTCCTTGGCTTCGGTCAGCACGTCTTCCCAACCGGTTGCAACAACCGGAGCAACCAGGATCGCGTCAACGCCTTGAGCGATGAAGCCACGAAGCGCCTTGATCTGGTTTTCCTGCTTCTGCTGCGCATCGGCGAATTTCAGCGTGATGCCACGCTTTTCGGCTTCCTGCTTGGTCACCGACGTTTCGGCAGCGCGCCAGCCGGATTCCGAACCGATCTGGGAAAAGCCAACGGTCAGATCGGCAGCCATGGCCGACGAGCAGCCGAGTGCAATCACGCTTGCGCTGAGCGCAAGCTTACGAAGAATGTTCATGATGTCCTCCCTGAGAAAGACACCGCCTCCACGGTGTCTGCCATTATGCTTAGGCAAGACAAAAGCATCTGTAAAGTGAAAAAGTACTATTATATGACATGCACTGCAGCATAAAGCGCTGCAGTGCAACATTGAATCGCATTGGCCGCACCGCAGCATAATATTGTGCCGCAACAAGCTGTTAGTCTACACGAGACGATCTGATGCGCAATGTTTTCTCGTTTAAGGCGCAACGTCAGCCTTCCGGCAACCAGCCGCCATGATCGCCCCGCACCAGCCGCGGCGTTTGAAAGACGCTGACCACGGCATCGGACCAATCGCGACCGGCAAGGGTCAGGTTATCCCGCCAGCGCAAGGTCTGCGCCATGGCTACGCCGAGCGCCACCGGCTCCACGCCGCAGGCGATGAGAAGTTGAAGTCCGGCACGCATGGAACTGCCGCTCGAGACCACGTCGTCGATCAGCACCACGCGCTTGCCTTCGATCAACGGCAGCATGCGGGGATCGACATAGAGGCGCTTGACCTGATCGGGGGTTGTGATCGATGTCAGAGACACGGACAGGTCATCGACATACCAGAACTTGCGCGAGGTGCCGAGCGGCACGTAGCGGGAATGGCCCAGGGCGCGGGACACAGCCGCCGCAAGTGTCAAACCCAAGGTCGGAAGCCCGACGATCACATCCGGTTTCAGGTTCTCCAGCTTTTCAGCCAGCGCCGCTGCCAGGGCATCCTGCACGGCAAAACTTGCCTGATTGATGATCAGCGACGCAAGCCCATGCCGACCATCGGCCAGCGCGCGGATCGGCAGACGAAGCTTCCGACCGTCACCGAGCGATGCCGGGAAGAATTCGGTGAAAGGGCCGTCGCCGGGAAAAGAACCGGCCGGCTGCAAAGCCTGCCAGAAATCATGAGGCTGCATCTATCGTCTCCATCTTGGCACCTGTCGAGCATCAGTCGAATCCCGTGAATACGGCCTGCCAACCGTGCGGTTTTCGTTCAACTTTTCGGACATTTCCTTTATGCAGGTTGGAGTGGTGGACAACCATCCGTCTCATGCCATTTCAAAGGGATATGCCCAGCTTCATGTCGCTCGATCCGAAATTCACCACTGACCTCGCCCAACTGACCGACCTGCGGCACGATCTGCATGCCTATCCGGAACTGGGCTTCGAGGAACAGCGTACCAGCGACATCGTCGCCCGTATTCTGGAAGAGGCAGGCATCAGCATCCATCGCGGTCTCGGCAAGACCGGCGTGGTCGGCACGCTTCAGATCGGCAACGGCACAAGACGCATCGGTCTTCGCGCAGACTTGGATGCACTTGCCATGCCGGAGACCGCGGAGCGCCCGTATAAATCGACCGTGCCCGGCCAAATGCATGCATGCGGCCATGATGGACACACGGTCATGCTGCTTGGCGCAGCCCTTCATCTTGCCCGCAGCCGCACATTCTCCGGCACAGTTCATTTCATCTTCCAGCCGGCAGAAGAAGGGCGCGGCGGCGCCAGGCGCATGGTCGAGGACGGCCTTTTCGAGCTATTCCCCTGCGATGCTGTCTACGGACTGCACAACATGCCGGGCCTTGATGTCGATGAGATCGCCGTTGTCGAGGGACCGCAGCTTGCATCCTCCGACAGTTGGCGCGTGACCCTGCGCGGCACAGGAACCCATGGCGCCAAGCCACATCTCGGGCGCGACCCGATTACCGCCATGGGCACATTCCTCAGTGCCCTGCAGACCATTCCCGGCCGCGTCGTCGATCCGCTGCAGCCCTCGGTCGTCAGCGCTTGCTCGATCCGCGCCGGCGACCCCAAGGCATTGAACGTCATCCCGGATATCGTCGAGATCGGCGGTACCGCCCGCGCCTACACACCCGAAGTACGCGACCAGCTCGAAACCGAGATCGGCCGACTGGCCCGCGGCACGGCGGAAATGTACGGCATTGCCGCCGACTACCATTTCGAGCGCCGCATTCCGCCAGTCGTCAACCACGCCGATCCGACCGCCAGAGCGCTCCATGCAGCGAAATCGGTCTTCGGAGAAAAGACCCGCACGTCCTTCCCGCCGTCGACGGCGGGAGACGATTTCGCCTTCTTCGGCGCGACTGTCCCCGGTTGCTATGTCTGGCTCGGCAACGGTCCCGCGGTAGATGGCGCCCTTCACCACAACACGGCGTATGACTTCAACGACGGCGCTATTCCTTATGGCGTCGCCTATTGGTCAACGCTGGTCGAGCAAGAACTGAGTGTCGGTTAGAGTTCCTCCAGAACCGGGCTTTCCAGAAGTGTGCTGGTCAGCACGTCCGCAATACCGCGATCCGTCTGATGCGGACCAATATTGCAGGCAAGCGTCGCCCCGAAGCAGGCCTTGAAGACGAGATAGGGCGGCTGCCACGTGACGATGCGGTCCATGGCCGTGCGCAATGCGGAGAATTCGCGGGCCACGTCGTTAAGCGGCGCGTCAGACACGAGCCCAGCCAAGGGCAGCGGCACGAGCGCATCGATCCAGCCCTTCGACACCACGATCATGCCGCCGCCCGCGGCGATCAGGGCATTGGCCGCGATTGCCATATCCTCGGGATTGGAACCGAAGACCGTCAGATTGTGGCTGTCATGCGAAACGGTCGTGGCGAAAGCACCGCGCCATTGTCCCCAGCCGGTCAGGAAGCCGACGCGCGGCGGGCTGTCCGCAAGGCCATGCCGATGCGCAACGGCAATCAGCGTCGCATCATCCGGCGGCACGACAAAACCATCGCGCACCACGGTTTCCCGCTCGGACCATTGTGTGAACCTCGGCCGGTCGATGGTTGCAACCCTGACCTTCTTGGCCATGCTCGGAATGCGGAAATCGTCCGCCGTCAACGGTTCGAGTTTCATCGTGTTCGCCAGGGCCACCACCGGCAATGTCTTTGGCGGCTGGAGCAAGCGGCCTTCACGCGCAACAGGTTCACCGTTGGCGATAACCTGACGTGCACGAAACGCCTTCAGATCGTCGAACAGCACGATATCGGCGCGGCGACCGGCCGCGATCAGGCCGAGATCGCTGCGTCCAAGCCTTTGCGCCGCATTCAGCGTCGCCGCCCTCAGCGCCCATTCCGGCTTCAAGCCGTACCGCACGAGGCGGCGCACGACATCATCAAGCCCGCCGCCCTGCTCGAGATCATCGGGAAAGACGTCATCGGTGCAGAGCGTCACCGTCTGCGGCAGATGACCAAGCGCATTCAATGCCTGGACGAATTCCGGCAGCAGATGATCATGCGACCCGCGCATCTCGATCGCCAGCCCCGCCCGCAGTTTCGCAAAAAAATCATCCGCCGATGTCATCTCATGGTCGGAGCTGACACCGGCCGCCATGAAGGCATTGAGGTCTGCACCGGCAAGACCGCGTGCATGGCCGAAAACCGGCTTTCCCGCGTCAAGGCCCGCCTGGATAATGGAGCTCATGCGCGGGTCACGCTCGATCACGCCGCGCATATTCATCATTTCCGCAATCCCGCCAACGGCAGGATCGGCCAGCAGGTCGGTGATGATCCCACCGTCGAAATCGGCACCGGCCTGTTCCAGCCCTGGCGCTGAAGGCACGCAGGACGGTGCCAGCATCACCACGCGAAGCGGCAGATCCCTTGATGCCTGCAGCGCCCATTCCACGCCTTTCAGTCCGAGAACATTGCCGAACTCATGGGGATCCCAGACGATGGTTGTCACCCCACGCGGCACCACCGCGCCGGCATAGGTCGCCGGCGTCACCATCGAGCTTTCGATATGCATGTGCATGTCGATCAGTCCCGGTGAGACATAGAGCCCGGACGCATCGATCAACGCGTCCGCGTCGCTGCGCGACCCCGGCGCATGCACGCTGGCGATCAACGGCCCGACAAGGCCGATGTCGGCTGCGCGCAGCTCCCCGGTGACCATGTCGACGACGATGCCGCCGACGATCAGGCGATCGAAGGCCTGCGCGCCGCGCGCCGCCGCAACCGCACGGCTGCGCAGGGTGGCATCATTCAGATCGCCAGGCTCCAGCGTCGTAACGGTCATCGGCGTGCCTCGAAGGCAAGGGCGTCAAGGATCAGCGACTTCAACCGGTCGCCGTCGCTCTCGACGGCCAGGCGCGCGTTGAAGGTCGCGTGACTGGCGCGGTTTTCGACGACCGTGCGGCCGCGCGTCAAGGTTCCGGAAAGTTCGATCTGCAAGCCTACGGGTTGCCATGTCACGAGATCCGGCCGGACAAACGCGGCCGCCGCCGCAGGGTCGTAAAGTGCCATGGCCTTTCGGCCTCTGCTTGTTGCGATGGCAATGAAGCCACCGAACAGGTCCGCCAGCAGCGGCGCATTGCGACCCTCCAACCCACGAAGTTGCTCCGCCTCATGCGGAGCGCTGAGAATCTGACGGCAGAAGTCAAGATCAACCATGTTGAGCGGCAGGCCATGGGCGAGCACGATAGCCACGGCTTCTGGATCGGCAAGCGCGTTGAATTCGGCGGACGCCGTATGGTTGCCACGGGTGGCGCCGCCGCCCATCCAGGTCAGGTCGCCGATCTTCGCCACCAGATCGGGGCGTGCCAGAACAACTGCCGCGATATTGCTCAAGGGCCCGAGCGCCAGGATCCGGCGCGGCTCGATACCCGCCTCAAGCCAGCGCACCAGCGCATCAAAGGCTCGATCGCCCTGAACAGGGTCCATGACGGGCAAGGCGCGACCAAGCGTCGGGATGCCGGTATCGCCAAGGATCGCCTGCGCCGTTTCTATCGCTGTCAGCACCGGTCGATCGCGTCCGATCGAAACCGGATATTGCCAGCCGAACACGGCATTTGCGGCCGCGGTGTTGCGGCAGACCTGTTCCAGCGGTGTGTTGCCGAACACCAGCGAAATGCCGTCGATCTCAAGCCCCGACCGCGCCACCGTCAGAATGGCGGCAATGTCGTCGAAGCCCATGTCGGTATCGATCCAGATCCCCATGGTCAGGCGAACCGCCCCAGCCGGGCCGCCTTGTCGACCGGCAGGTCGAAGGCGATTTGCTGTCCCGGCAGGAATGCCTGCCGGGCGGCATCGGTCTCGGCCTTGATCCAGCCGATCGGCGTTTCAAGCACATATTCCCGGCTGCTGCCGGCAAAGGAGGTTCCGCGCACCGTTCCGACGAACGGCCCAACACCAAGCGGCACGGCCGCCGGCCTCCAGGCCAGACCTGCGGCATCTGGAGCCGCCTGTCCGAGCGCGATCTCGCTGTCGCCCGCCATCAACTTGCCACTGCGCAGTTCGAAGATGTTCTCGAAACCGACGAAATCGGCGACAAAGCGCGAAACCGGCGCATTGTAGATCTCCTCCGGCGTGCCGATCTGCTCGATCGCCCCATTCTTCATCACCACGATGCGGTCGGCCAATGCCAAGGCCTCGACCTGATCATGGGTGACGAAGATCATCGTCACACCGGTCTCACGCTGTACGCGCTGCAATTCGGTGCGCATTTCAAGCCGCAGCCGGGCATCAAGGTTCGAAAGTGGCTCATCGAGCAACAGCACCTTCGGCTCCATGACCATCGAGCGCGCCAGCGCAACCCGTTGCTGCTGGCCACCGGAAAGCTCGGGAGGCTTTCGGCCGGCAAAGTCGGCAAGCCCGACCGACTTCAGGCCGCCGCGAACCTTGTCGTCAAGCTCTGCGCCGCGCATGCCCTTCAGCTTCAGACCAAAGGCGACATTCTCGAACACCGTCAGATGCGGGAACAGCGCATAAGACTGGAAAACCAGCCCGACAGCCCGCTTGTTCGCCGGAACCCGGGTGATATCGACGCCGTCCAGCATGATGCGGCCGCTACTCGGGTTCAGCAGGCCCGCGATCGATCGCATTGTCGTCGTCTTGCCGCAACCGGAGGGTCCCAAGAGCGCCAGCAGCTCACCCTTGCGGATATTGAGGTCGAGATCCTTGACCGCAGGCGTCTTGCCATAACGCAACGTCAGCTTGTCGAGTGTCAGAAAATCTTGGTCAGACATAGCGGGAGAACCCCAGAAAACGCTCGGCGAGGAAAACGATGCCGATGGAGAGGAAGGCAAGCAGCGACGACAGCGCTGCGATGGATGGGTCGAAAACGATTTCCATATAGCCGAGCATATCGATCGGCAGGGTGCGCACGCCCGGCCCCGACAGGAACAGCGAGACCGGTACCTGATTGAAACTTGTGACGAAGCCGAGGATGAAGGCCGAAAGGATGCCGCCCCGGATATTCGGCATGACGACGCGGAAGAAGGCGCCGAGCCGTGTCGAGCCGAGCAAGACGGCCGCCTCCTCGATATCGGAGCGCAGATTGTTCAGGCTGGCGGAGACAACGCGCACCGCATAGGGCAGAACCAGTGCCGTATGCGCAAGAAACAGGGCCAGTGTGATGTTGATCTGGAACGGCACGACGAAGTAGCGCAGAAGCGCCAGACCGACGATGATGCCCGGCACGATGATCGGCGCGGAGACGACGGTCTTGACCGTCTCGGAAAATGGCAACTGGTAGCGCGACATCGCATAGGCGGCCGGAATGCCGAGGATCAGCGCGGCGCCGGTGCCACCGATCGCAAGAAACATCGAGGTGACGAAGCTCTCGCGAAAACTCTCGACCGTGAACACTTTCACGATCCACTTGAGCGAAAAGCCCTGCGGTGGAAATGCGAGTGTATCGCCGGCTGAAAACGATGCGGCAACGATGATCAGGAACGGCCCGATCAGGAACAGCATCAGCAGGCCGAGCGTGACCCAGGTAAACAGGCGCTGGGTCATGCGCGGTTCCTCGCGGTTGCCAGGCGCTTCAGCAGCAGGTTCGCGGCAAAACTCATGACGATTAGGATGAAGGCGATGACACTGGCGGCGACGAAATCATTGGCGACCGTCACGCGCTGGTAGAGCAGAGTTTCAAGCATGAGCACCTTGGAGCCGCCAAGGATTGCGGGCGTGATGTAAGCAGTCATCGATCCGGTGAAGACCAGCGTTCCGCCGATCACGAGGCCTTCCTTCGTCAGCGGCAGGATGATTTTCCAGAAGACCTGGAACCAGTTGGCCCCGAGCACGCGGGCCGCAGGTACCGCGTCACGCGGCATGTTTTCAAGCGCGCTGACCAGGGACAGGATCATCAATGGCAGAAAAAGCTGAAGCAGACCGATGAACACGGCCGTCTCGGTAAACAGCAGCCGGATCGGCGTCTCGGACAGGCCAAGCCCGGTGATGAACTCGTTGACGATGCCCGTACGGCCCAGAATGACGATCCAGGCATAGGTGCGCGCCACCGGCGAGATCATCAGCGGCAGCACGACGAGGCCGACCATGCGGCCCTTGCCTTGCGGCGGAAGGCTGACGATCGCATAGGCTGCAGCATAACCGATGATTGCGGACACGACGGTCAGGATGGCCCCGAGACGCAAAGTGCGCAGGAAGACCGTGCGATTGAGCGGCTCGGAGAAGAAACCGGTGAAGGCGGACAGGGTCCATCCGTCAGCATTGCGGAACCCTTCCGACAACAACAGAACGACCGGCACCAGGAACACCACCGCTGCGAAGATCGCAGCGGGCAGAGCAAGCGCCAGGGCTTCCATACGGTTGTGAAACATAGACTGAGCTTTCAGCGCGAAGAATGATCAAGCGAGGTGCGATGGCGAGCCGAAGCTCCGCCACCGCACCCCTTGCCTTGGGAGGCATCCATAGGGGCCGGATATTACTGTCCGACCTTGGCATTCCATTCCGAAAGCCAGGCATCACGGTTGTCGAGGGCGGCAGCCGACGGAATGAGCGTCAGGCTCTTGGCTGTCTCTTCACCATAGGTCAGGTTTTCGGCGATCTCGTCCGAAACCTTCACTTCCGCATTGGCCGGGCTGTCGACCAACTGCTCGGCAAGCTTGGTCTGGATTTCGGTCGAGAGCCAGAAATCCATGAATTCAAGCGCCAAATCCTGGTTCTTCGAACCCTTGGCCAGAACCATGACGTTCATGCCACCGGTCTGGCCTTCTTTCGGCGTCGCCCAGGCGAGCGGCAGATCCAGCTTGTTGAACGGTGCCCAGGTGAAACGGCCGATCGGCGCTGCCCAGATTTCCTCCTGCTGCATCAGTTGCACCAGCTGAGAGGACTTGACGTAGAAGGTGACCAGTTCGTCCTTCTTTTCGCCAACGGCAGCGATCGGGGTCTTCAAATCGGCAGCATCATTGCCCAGCGCCTTGCCGAGCATGAACAGGGATGGCGGACCCTGATTGGTGGTGACGTTCGGGAAGGCGACATGGCCGACATTTTCCGGCTTCAGCAAGTCGGCCCAGCTGTCGATCTTCATCTTGTCGGTGCGATAAACGATCGACGTGGCATAGAAGGTGTAGCCGACGCTCATGCCGTCGCCGTTCGGATCCTTGGCGATGTCGTAGAGCTTGCCGTAGTTCGACAGCTTCGTGGTATCGATCTTTTCGATCAGGTCCTTGCGGGTGGCAGACAGAGCGTCGGCCATCGAGACGACGGCCATATCGACGACCGGATTGGCTTTGTTGGCCTCCATCTTGGCCAGCCGTTCGACGCTGTTGCCGGTCTCGACTACCAGCTTGCAACCGCATTTGGCTTCGAAGGGATCGTAGACGATCGCCTTGAATTCGTCCTGCGCCAGCGCATAGACCGAAATGGTCAGCGTCTTTTCCTGAGCCTGGGCAGCGCCCATGGTCAGCATCAGCGCAGTCGCCGATGCCAGCATTGTCTTATTGATCATCTGTGTTCTCCTTCTGGGGGGGGTGATGATGCAACGCGCTCTTCCACCGGAGCGGTCGTCTGTCGCATCACCAATTGCATCGGCACCTTTTTGATATCCGCCGAAACCACGCTGCCGTTCATGGTGTCGAGGCTGGAAGCTGTTGTCGGTTCACCAAGAATGGCACGCGCAAGCGCCCCGACGGCGATGTCGGCGATTGTCGCCATGTCCATCCGGATACTGGTGAGACTCGGAGTGACAACCGACGACCAGACCAGATCATCAAAGCCGGCGACGCTGACATCCTCCGGCACCTTGACGCCGGCCCGCTGCAATTCGGTGAGCGCACGCAAGGCATGCAGGTCGGAGACGGAAGCGATGGCGGTCACGCCACTGGCGACCATGTCGGCGAGCCCGAGCATGCAGCCCTTGCCATTCCTCTCTTCCAGTTTCTCGATCCAGATCACCTCGGCGCTGCCGCCGGCAGGAACGCGGGACTTCATGCCGCCGATGCGGTCGTTCTGCACGATGGATGCCGGGTTGTTGCCGATCAGAAGAAACCTGCGATGCCCCAGCGCGGCCAGATGGTCGACCAGGATCTGCCCACCCTGCCAGTGATCCGCAGAAACGGTATTGCCCGGCGTCGATGGGCTGTCGATGACCGCGATCGGGCAGCCGACATCGGCGATGCGCGTACCGCGCCGAGGCACGATGACGATACCGTCGACCCCGCGTTCGATCAGACGATTGATCGCTTCGGTCTGCATCGCGACATCCCCACGGGAGTCAGCGATCAGCACACCATAGCCGGCTTCGCTCGCAGCAAAATCGATCGCCTGAGCAATCTGCGGAAACAGCGGGTTGGCGATATCCGGGAGGACAAGACCAAGAACGCCGGTGCGCCCGGTGCGGAGGGCTCGGCCAGCCTGGCTCGGCACATATCCCAGCTCCATGGCTTTCGAACGTACACGCTCGATCAGCTCGGGCGACACCCTCCCTTTGCCCGACAGCGCGTTGGATACCGTCGCGACAGATACGCCGAGGGCTTCGGCGATACTTGCAAGGCTCGATCCGGGACGGGCTATGGCCAAGGGATTTCCAACCCACTGATTAAACGTTTAACCACGGTAGCGTAGATGGCACTGCTTGTCCATGCGAAGATTGCCCTACCCTAAATAAAGGGTATGCCGAATTGGATTGGCAGAGGCGCAACCAGAGATAAGCAACGCGCCCAATTGAGATTGCGATTTTTTTTGGGCTGCGATCCAACACTTGACGGCACCAAGTCCAGCGTGAACGCATTCATGCCCCACCTCAAAAATGAGGTGGCGACGGCTTTCCCAAAGGGGCGAAACAGATCTCGCTCGGTTGCACCAGGCGACACGGCAGTGAACCCAATCGATTCGGAAGATTCGAATATAATTCAGCAATTACAGGTCGATAACACGGTTCACCCGCGTCAAAATCAAGTCAGACGCAGGCGGAATGTGGAAATTGGCGTTCTCGCTATTGTTGAAAGAACAACCTCTGTGAGAACTTGGACTCTCAAAGAGCTTGCAATGGAGCTGCATGACTATTCGTGTCCGACTTTAAGTCTCTTTTAACGATGCTAGTCAAAATTATGCCAAGGGACCGGTCTTAAACAGCGCGAAACTACACGCTCCGGTTCCAGCGGCTGCATGACGCACTCGATCCTCACAATCTATTCAATTAGCCCTTCGCCAGGCGGCGTGCCCTTGTGGCTCTTCGCAATACGCTGAAGCGTGCCCAATTTTTTGCCTGCTTTCGGCCGGCCGGAGAACCCGTGCGTGTTATTCTGATAGATGACAGCAAGTCTGTACTCGCAGCGATCCAGACATCCCTTTGGGGGCTGGCGGATCTGCATGTCGAAGCCTTCCTGGACCCTGTGCTGGCGTTGGAAGCATGCAAATCGACGCCGTTCGACCTGGTTCTCGTCGACTACACCATGCCGCGAATGAACGGCGTCGAGGTCATCCGTCATCTGCGCAGCTGTCCGTCCTACCAACATGTGCCGATCATCATGGTTACCTCCGAGACTGAGCGCAGTATCCGGATCGAGGCCATCGAAGCGGGTGCAACCGAGTTTCTGCGCAAGCCATTCGACGGTGTCGAACTGCGGGCGCGCGTCGCCAACCTGCTGACATTGCGGCAGGCCCAGCTGGATCTGGCTGATCAGGCAAAATCCTTGGAGCGGCTGGTGAACAGCGCAACGGCGAAGCTCGCCGTCCGTGAAGAGGAAATCATCTGGCGCCTGGCCCGTGCGATAGAATATCGCGACGGTTCCACCGGGGAACACGTCTCCCGCGTCGCGCATATTTGCAGGCTAATCGCGGAAGAGCTTGGTTTCGATCAGACCTACTGCCGGATGATTTACCTAGCCGCGCCGCTGCACGATGTCGGCAAGATCGGCATCGCCGACAACATCCTGTCAAAGCCTGGCCGACTGACCGAAGCTGAAATCGCCGAGATGCGACAGCATGTCGAGATAGGTGTCCGTATCCTGGAAAACGGCTCTTCCGATCTGGTGCGCACCGCTGAAAAGATTGCCGGTGGCCATCACGAAAAATGGGATGGCAGCGGCTATCCGAATGGCCTTGTCGGAGACGCAATCCCGATTGAAGCCCGCATTGTCGCCGTCGCGGACGTGTTCGAAGCGCTGTGCAGCGAGCGTTCCTACAAGTCGGCCTGGTCTCCAGTTCAGGCGCGCGGCTATCTCCGCACCGAAAGCGGCAGGCATTTCGATCCGGCCTGTATCGCGGCTTTCGAGCGTCAATGGACGGCGATTGAAGCCCTCATGACCGGCAGCGATGAAGTGACTGAGGCCCGCAGTGCCAAGACCGCTCATGTGTCGGCTGCAACGCCACGCGAACCAGAAGCCAGAACAACCACCCCTCACCGAGCCTAGGAAGAGACATGCCGAGCCACCCACTCACATTGCCAAGCACACTCTCGATCCGCCATGCGAGCGCCGTTCGCGACCAGCTTTTGGCCGCGCTTGCACAGCATGACGCGGTTGAAGTCGAGTTTCCCGATGGCTGCGAAGCCGACCTTAGTCTCATCCAGCTGATCGAGGCTGCCCGCCGTCATGCCGATAGCCACGGCAAGCGTCTTACCCTGAAAGCGGCGGCCAATGGGCGTGTGTTCGACGTACTTGAGCGCGGCGGCTTTCTCGCGGACATGGCTCCCGCCTTTTCTCAATTTTGGTTACATCGGAAGGAAATACAATGAGTGCGAACATTCTGACGGTTGACGATTCGGCCAGCATCCGGATGACAACGAAGATCGCGCTGACCAATGCCGGCTACAAGGTGACGGAAGCCGTGGACGGCCTTGACGGCTTGAACAAGGCCAAAAGCGCCAGCTTCGACCTGATCGTGACCGACCTCAACATGCCCAACATGAATGGTCTGGCGATGATCGAAGCGCTGCGTCAGTCGCCCGCACATACCGGCATCCCGATCATCTTTCTCACCACCGAATCCGACGCGGACATGAAAAGCCGTGCCAAGGCAGCCGGTGCCACCGGTTGGATCACAAAGCCTTTCGACCCTGAACAGCTCGTCAAGATCGCCAGGAAAGTATTGGGCAAATGAACACAATGGACCCCATCCAGGTCTTCAGGACGGAAGCGGCGGAGCTCTTCGAACAGATCGAAAGCGGTCTGCTTGATCTCCTCCATGACCTGTCCGACCAGGACCAGATTGACGCTGTCTTCCGCGGACTGCACACGCTGAAAGGCTCCGGAGCCATGTTTGGCTTCGAGGCACTCGCCGCCTTCACGCATCACTGCGAATCCGCCTTCGACCGCGTCCGCAAGGGTGAGGTCCAGGCAACCAGCGAACTGATTGCCGCCGTGCTCGAAGCCCAGGACCACATGAAGGCCCTGGTCGACAAGCCGAATGGCGACCATGACGACATGAGCCAGACGCTTCTCGCCAAGCTGCATGCCGCAGTCGGCGGAAAGACAGGTCATTCAGCGGCTTCGCAACCCGCCTCAGCTGCACCTGCTGCGCCCAAAAAACCAGCCCCGAACACCGCAACCAGCTGGGTCATCAAGTTTCGTCTTCCCGACAACGCCATGGCCAATGGCACCAACCCGTTGGGTCTGCTGGACGAATTGCGCGAGCTTGGCGATTGCACGATCGTGGCCGACGCGAGCACCATCCCGGACCTTGCCACGATCGAGCCGACAACACTCTATCTGGGATGGACGATTGCCTTGACCACCGAGCAGCCTCGGTCGGCGATCGAGGATGTCTTTATCTTCGTCATGGACGACATGCAGCTTGAAATCGCAGAGATCGCGGTGGCAACGGCGACCGCGTTCGAGCCGCAGCACGTAGCACCTGAGCCGATTGTCGAGGCTGTCGCGGAGAAAAAGCAGGCGGCGGCGAGCAATGGTCCCTCCGACGCCAAGGCCAACAAATCGGCCGAGAATGTCCGCGTTCCGGCCGAGCGCCTGGACGAATTGATGGATCGCGTCGGCGAACTGGTGATCGCCCAGTCGCGCCTGTCGCAGCTGGCCAATATCAGCGCCAACATCCAGCTTCGCTCGGTATCCGAAGACGTCGAGCGCCTGTCCGGCGAACTGCGCGACACGATGATGGTGCTGCGCATGGTGCCGGTCGGCAGCCTGTTTGGCCGCTTTCGCCGTCTCGTTCACGACCTTGCGCGCGAGACCGGCAAGACGATCGAGCTGGAAACCGAGGGCGAGACAACCGAAGTCGACAAGACCGTCATCGAACGATTGGCTGATCCCCTGGTGCATCTGGTTCGCAACTCCTGCGACCATGGGCTTGAACCGCCGGAGGAACGCCGGGCTGCCGGCAAATCTTCGCAAGGCCGCATCCTGCTGTCGGCCCGCCAGCAGGCCGGCGAGGTCATCATCACCATCAAGGACGACGGTCGCGGCATCAACCGCGATCGCGTCCGGGCCAAGGCGGAAGCCTCGGGCCTGATCCAGCCGAATGCGGCACTCTCGGACCAGGAACTCCTTCAGCTGATCTTCCAGCCGGGCTTCTCGACGGCCCAGGAAGTCACCAACCTGTCCGGTCGCGGCGTCGGCATGGACGTCGTCAAGCGCACGATCGACGCGCTGCGCGGCACCATCAACGTGGTCAGCCATCCCGGCGAGGGCTCGGAAGTCTCACTGTCGATCCCGCTGACGCTGGCCATCATCGATGGTCTTCTCGTTCGCGTCGGCAATGGTCGCTATGTCATTCCGCTTTCGGCCGTCGAGGAATGCCTCGAACTTTCGGTCGAGGACGACATGCGCTCGCGTGGCCGAAGCTTCATTTCGCTGCGCGACAGCCTGGTGCCATACCTTCGCCTGCGCGAACTGTTCCGCACCGGAACCAAACCCGATCCGTTCCAGAAGGTCGTGGTCATTTCGACCGGATCGGAACGCGTCGGCCTCGTCGTCGACCAGATCATCGGCGACCACCAGACCGTCATCAAGTCAATGTCCAAGCTGCATCATGACGTAGCGACCTTCTCCGGCGCCACGATCCTCGGTGACGGCGATGTCGCCCTCATCCTCGACGTTGGTCACCTCGTCTTGGAAGGCCAGAAACAGGAGGCGCATTTGCGCGTAGCAGGATGAGCGAAGCAGCACGTAAGATTCCCGATCACCTTTGGGGCGCCAGCGAGGAACTCGAAGTCCTGACCTTCGACATCGCGGGCGAAATGTTCGCCCTCGAAGCCGTCATGGTGCAGGAAATTCTCGATCTACTACCGGAAACCACCGTTCCCGGTGCCAAGCCATTCGTCGGCAGCGTCATCAATTTTCGCGGCAAGGTCATTCCGCTCGCCGACATCCGCCTTGCCTTCGGCATGGAGGCAACCAAACCGACGATCGACAGCCGTATCATTGTCATCGAGCTGGATGTGGACGGCGAGCCGACGCTCACCGGCATCCGCACCGACAAGGTCCACGAAGTGACATCGCTGTTGAAAGCCGCCAGCGAACCGCCACCCAGTATCGGCATGCGTTGGCGCTCCGATTTCATTGACTGCCTCGTCCGTCGCGGCGGCGAATTCATCATTATTCCCAACCTTCAAACGATCTTCTCCGTCGGCCATGAGCGCCATGCGGCAGACCCGTCGAAGAACTAGTCGCAGCAAAGGAACAACCACATGCGCGCCTCGATCAAACTCAAGCTCACCATAGCTTTCGGCTTTGTCATCATCATGCTCATGGCCACGGCGACCATCGCCATCATGAGCCTCAGCGAGCTCAACACCACGCTCGAAAATGTGGTTGAGGGCCCCGCAACACGCCTGAGACTGGCTCAGGAACTCAACATCACCCAGCTTCAGCAGCTGCGCCAGCAGAAGAACATGCTGCTCGCCGCTGATATCGCAAGCATGCGGGAATATTCGGCAAAGATCACCCAGCAGCGCCAGGATTTCGACAAGGCCTTCGACAGCGTTATGCTGCTGGCCACGGAACAGGGTAAAGTGCTGTGGGGCAAGCTGAACGGGTTCGCCACCGATTATCGCAAGCAGGATGACCAGATCCAGGCGATGATGATGGCCGGCAACCGTGATGGTGCCCTGGCCATCTCGACAAACGAAAACCGCGAGACGGTCGGCGAGATCGACGCGCTGCTCGAGGAGGTCGTTGCACTCGAAACCAGCCGCTTGGCCGAAGCCAACGAGACAGCGGGCGCCGACTACGTCCAGACCCGCAACGTCATGCTCGCCGTCGCCGCCATCGCATTGCTGATTGCTCTCGCCGCCGCCGTCTGGATCGCCGTTTCGATCAATCGCGGCCTCCGCAACGCAGTCAACTCGGTCCAGAGCGTTGCCGATGGCGACCTGACCAAACTGGCCTTGATCAAGTCCAACGACGAGATCGGCGACCTACTGTCATATGTAAACGCCATGATCGAACGATTGCGCGGCGTGGTCGGCGACGCCCTCTCCGCCTCCTCGAACGTTTCTTCGGGCAGCCAGGAACTTTCGGCAAGCTCCGAGCAGCTATCGCAGGGCGCCACCGAACAGGCTGCCGCTGCCGAAGAGGCATCTGCCTCGATGGAAGAAATGGCCGCCAACATCAAGCAGAACGCCGACAACGCCGCTCAGACCGAAAAGATCGCCCGCCAGTCGGCCAAGGATGCCGAAGCATCGGGCGATGCGGTCAACCGCGCCGTCGGTGCCATGCGCACGATCGCCGAGAAGATCTCGATCGTCCAGGAAATCGCCCGCCAGACCGACTTGCTCGCGCTGAACGCTGCCGTTGAAGCAGCCCGCGCCGGTGAACATGGCAAGGGCTTTGCCGTCGTCGCTTCCGAAGTCCGCAAGCTTGCCGAACGTTCGCAATCGGCAGCCGCCGAAATCGGTGCAATGTCGAGCGACACGGTTAAGGCCGCTCAGGAAGCCGGCGAAATGCTCGGCCGCCTGGTGCCCGATATCCGCAAGACTGCCGAACTGGTCTCGGAAATCTCGGCAGCCTGCCGCGAGCAGGACATCGGCGCCTCGCAGATCAACGAAGCGATCCAGCAGCTCGACCAGGTCACCCAGCAGAACGCCTCGGCCTCCGAACAGATGGCCGCGACCTCTGAAGAACTGGCTGCCCAGTCCGAGGAACTGCAGACCTCGATCGCCTTCTTCCGGGTCGACCGGACTGGCGAACGCGCCCCTGCCGCCATTCGCAAACCGGCCGCCCGCCCGGCAGCACCCGCTGCCCGTCCGGCCGCAGCGGCAATGGCTCGCAAGCCAATGACCAGTGATCACAGCGTTTCCGGCCAGCAGGCACGGGCCAACGGCTTTGCCCTTGACCTGTCCATGGGCGGCCCGGACGCAGACGACGTGCATTTCAAGCAGAGCGCATAAGTTGCGAGCCAGGGCGGATCAGGAGATCCGCCCTGATGACAGCGTATCACGCGCTGAATGTGAGGAGCGGCGGCTCCTGTCCGGTAGGCTAAGACGCCAGCCCGGAATGTCCCATCCACGACTTCAATTATCGACACAATTTACTGGGGACGCCGACGATGCGCTTTACCATCAAACTCAAGCTTGCCATGGCATTTGGCTTTTTACTTATCCTATTGAGCATTACGGCCGGTTACGGCATCTACAGCTTAAGCAACCTGAACCAGGCCATCACCGACCTGATCGCCGGTCCAGCCGCACGCCTTGAACATGCCCAGACACTTGGCAACTACCAGCTCCGCATCGCACGTGCGCAGATGAACATGGCGACTGCACAAACTCCGGCGGACGTCACACGTTATGCCGAAGCCAGCGACCGCAACAAAAAGTCGTTCACGGATACTGTCGCTATTTTGGTCGAGAGCGCGACAACGGCAGAAGGCAAGCAGCAATGGCGCGATGTTTCTGTTGCAGCTGAGAAGCTGTTTACAGTCGATGACGCTATCAGAAATGCGGCGCGAAGTGGAAATTCCGTCGAGGCCGTCCGGCTGGCGACCACCGAAGGTCGCCCGATCATGGATCAAATCGAGGAAACGATCGAAGCCCGCAAGGATGCGAACAAGCAGCGGATGACGGAAGCTGACGAAGCCACCAATGTCCAATATGCCGCCACCCGCAATATCATAATCGCGATTTCCGTGATCGCGCTCTTGACTGGTTTGACCGCGGCCGTCTGGATCGCCATGAGCATCGGTTCCGGCCTGCGCAAGATCAAGTCCGTTGCGGACGCTGTCGCCATCGGCGATCTCAACCAGAATGTCGAGATCAAAACGAATGACGAAATCAAGGACCTGGTCGATACCATCAATGTGATGACCGGCAACCTGCGCGAAACCGCCCGCATCGCCGACCTAATCGCCAATGGTGACCTTGTCGTCACGCCCAAGCCTTTGTCTGACAAGGATACGCTGGGCCTGTCGCTGGAAAGCATGGTTGAGCGCCTGCGTGGTGTTGTCGCTGACGCGCTTTCGGCAGCGGCCAATGTCTCGTCCGGCAGCCAGGAATTGTCGGCAAGCTCCGAACAGCTGTCGCAGGGCGCCACCGAACAGGCAGCGTCTGCAGAAGAAGCATCTGCCTCGATGGAAGAGATGGCCGCCAATATCAAGCAGAATGCCGACAACGCCGCCCAGACCGAAAAGATTGCCCGCCAGTCGGCCAAGGATGCCGAAGCATCCGGCGACGCTGTCAATCGCGCCGTCGGTGCCATGCGCACGATTGCCGAGAAGATCTCGATCGTGCAGGAAATCGCCCGCCAGACCGACTTGCTCGCGTTGAATGCTGCCGTTGAAGCAGCCCGTGCCGGCGAACATGGCAAGGGGTTTGCCGTCGTCGCTTCCGAAGTCCGCAAGCTTGCCGAACGATCGCAGTCGGCAGCAGCCGAAATCGGCGCAATGTCCGGGGAGACAGTGAAGGCCGCCCAGGAAGCTGGCGAAATGCTCGGCCGTCTGGTGCCCGATATCCGCAAGACTGCCGAACTGGTCTCGGAAATCTCGGCAGCCTGCCGTGAGCAGGACGTCGGTGCCTCGCAGATCAACGAAGCGATCCAGCAGCTCGACAAGGTCACCCAGCAGAATGCCTCGGCATCCGAACAGATGGCCGCGACCTCCGAAGAGCTGGCTGCCCAGTCGGAAGAGCTGCAAACTTCGATTTCGTTCTTCCGGGTTGAACGAAATGCCCGGGAAATTGCAGTGGCCAAGACCGCGGCACGACCCAGTGGACCGCAGGCCCGCAGCTCCGCCGCTCCCCAGCGCAAACCGTCGACAACCGACCACTCAATCGCCAGCCAGCAGGCGCGTGCCAAGGGATTTGCCCTCGATCTTTCGATGGGTGGACCTGACGCCCACGACGCCGATTTCCGGGAAAGCGCATGACCATGAGCACAGCCTCATCCGAATCCCAATTCGTCACGTTCAGCCTTGGCGCGGAGATCTTCGCCGTGCCTGTCACCGTGGTCCGGGAAATCCTGGACCATGAGGACCCTTTCAAGATCCCCCATGGTCCGGACTATCTACTCGGGCTGCGCGACGTGCGCGGCCAGGGTGTTCCGGTCATCGATCTGAGAGTAAGGCTTGGCATGTCCAAGACGGTCCGCACCAATGATACCCGCATCCTGGTGCTCGACATTCCGATTGAAGGCAAGACGCTCGCAATCGGCCTGGTGGCAGACAAGGTCTACGAGGTCACGCCATTCCGGCGTGACCAGATCGAAGCTGCCCCGGATATCGGCGTTCGCTGGCGCTCGGACTACATCGCCGGTGTCGTTCGACGCGAGACGGATTTTGTCGTGATCATCGATCTGGCGCGCCTGTTCTCACATGCGGACGTCAACATGCTGGGCAGCGATGAAAAACAAGTGGCCTTTGGCTAAGGAGTGACCCGGTGAATGCAGGCGTAGCCCAGGTACGGGGCGAGGACACACTGGGTCCTCGCAATTATCAATTATTGGCGAAATTCATCTATGACTATAGCGGCATCAAGATGCCGCCCAACAAGGTGACAATGCTCGAGGGAAGACTGCGCCGGCGGCTGCGTGCCACGGGCCTGTCCACCTTCAACGACTACTGCGATTTCCTCTTCAAGCATGGCGGTTTGCAGAACGAGAGCATATTCCTGATTGATGCGGTCACCACCAACAAGACCGACTTCTTTCGCGAGCCGAACCATTTCGCCTATCTCGAAGAGGTCGTCCTGCCGGAACTGAAGGAACAAGGCGTCCGCCGCATGCGGGCCTGGAGTGCCGCCTGCTCCAACGGTGCCGAGCCCTACACGATGGCCATGGTCATGGCCGAAGCGGCCCAGAACAATGCCGGCTGCGATTTCAGCATCCTCGCAACAGATCTGTCCACGGATGTGCTGAAGACAGCAAAGGCGGGAATCTATCCCGCCGACCAGTTGGACCCGGTTCCGCCACACATGATGGCGAAATACGTCATGCTGCCAAAGGACAAAAGACAAACCAACGTCAGGATAACACCGGCGCTACGGTCGAAAATCGGCTTCGGTCGGTTGAACTTCATGGACAAGACCTACCCGGTTGGCGATCCCTTCCACATGATCTTCTGCCGCAACGTATTGATCTACTTCGACAAGAAGACCCAGGAACACGTCCTGTCGCAGCTCTGCGCCAATCTCGTTCCAGACGGTTATCTCTTCATCGGCCATTCCGAATCCGTGACAGGCCTCGATCTCCCTGTCCGCCAGGTGGCGAACACGATCTTCAAAAGGATCTGAAGACCTCATGAGTAACAAGATCCGCGTCCTGATCATTGATGACTCCGCGTCTGTGCGCCAGACACTGACAGCAGTCCTTGAATCTGACCCTGCCATCGAAGTCATCGGCGCGGCTTCGGATCCGTTCATCGCGGCGAAACGCATTCAGGAGGAGATACCGGACGTTATCACCCTGGATGTCGAGATGCCGCGCATGGACGGCATCACCTTCCTTCGCAAACTCATGTCGCAGCGGCCGATCCCGGTGGTGATGTGTTCTTCACTGACGGAATCCGGGTCGGAAACCTTGCTTCAGGCATTGGAGGCAGGTGCCGTGGATGTCATCCTGAAACCGAAGATCGGTGCAGCCGACTATCTCTCCGAGCAAGCATTGCGCATCTGCGACGTGGTAAAAAGCGCTGCCCAGGCGAGACTGGGATCGACGAGGCGCATGCGCTCGGCAGCCGCCAGCGGCCCGACCGCAAAGCTGACAGCCGACGCAGTCCTGCCGCCACCGACGGGCAAGGCCATGGCGCGCACGACTGAAATGGTCGTCTGCGTCGGCGCCTCGACCGGCGGCACCGAGGCCCTGCGCGAAATGCTGGAGCGGCTGCCGGCCAATGCGCCTGGAATTGTCATCGTCCAGCACATGCCGGAACGCTTCACCGCAGCCTTCGCCAAACGTCTCAACAGTCTCTGTGAGGTCGAGGTCAAGGAAGCGGTCGACGGGGATCCCGTCCTGCGCGGTCATGTTCTGATCGCACCCGGCGACAAGCATATCCTCCTCGAGCGGCAAGGCGCCCGCTACCATGTCTCTGTCCGTGGCGGACCCCTCGTCTCACGCCATCGTCCCTCGGTGGATGTGCTCTTCCGCTCGGCGGCACGCGCTGCGGGCTCCAATGCCATGGGCGTCATCATGACAGGCATGGGTGATGATGGCGCGCGCGGCATGGAGGAGATGCACCAGGCAGGCGCCTTCACCGTTGCTCAGGATGAGGCAAGTTCCATCGTGTTCGGAATGCCCAAGGAAGCGATTGCTCGTGGCGGCGTCGACAAGGTCGTCTCTCTCGATCTCATCGCAAGAGAAATCCTGACAGCCGACAAGCACAGATAGTTCGGCGAATTTTCCCGGTATTTCAGGAACATCTGCAAACTTGTGCCCCCGCATCTTTGCCCTTTGTTAACCATGTTTGGCAAGAGTGGAGACTGCACGATGGTTGTGCCCTGGCGAGCGATTCTGGCTCACGCGTTCAGACGAGGAGCAGACCATGGCCGTGATCACTTTCGCCAATTCCAAGGGTGGCGCCGGCAAGACCACTGCCGTGCTTCTCCTCGCAACGGAACTCGTGCGGCGCAATTTCAGGGTCTGCATTCTGGACACCGACCCGCAGCGCTGGATCTCAAGATGGTTTGAAACAGCCGAGAAACGGGCAAACCTGACTGTCGAAACCTTCGTGTCCATGGCGACCATCCAGAAGACCGTGACCGAATGCCAGCGAAACTGGGACTATGTGATCATAGACCTTCCCGGAATTCAGTCCCCCCTGCTGGCAACCGCCATTGGCCTGTCCGATCATGTGATGATTCCCGTGCAGGGAAGCAGCATGGATGCCCAGGGTGGCGCGCAGGTTCTGGATCTGCTCCGTTACCTTGATCGCAAGGCCGGCATCCGCATCGCCCATTCAGTCGTCTTGTCGCGGGTAAATTCGTTTGTCACCACGCGCGCGCTTCAGGCCGTGAAGCATCTTCTTTCCGAACAGCGCGTGCATGTGCTCGACACGCCGATTATCGAGCGCTCCGCCTATCGCGACATGTTCGATTTCCACGCCTACCTGCACCGCATGGATCCGGCCAAGGTCAGCAATCTCGCCAAGGCAATCCTGAACGCCGAACGTTATGCGGATGAAGTGTTGACGCTCGTGCCGCTGGCGCAGACAACCGAGCAGGTGCTGCTCGCCGCCCGAACACTCGGGCGGCTTGAACACGCAGCTTAGAGCCTGTTTGATCAGAACAGGGCGTCGGCAAAAAGATCGTCGTCGTCCATGATCTCGGTCTTGGGCGATTCAATCTGGGAAGCCGAGCCACCGGAATTTACGTCCAGATACCGCAGATGGATGTCTCTTTCCTGCGCCATCGTGTAGATCCGGAAAATCCCCGATGAAAGCGGTTCGATTCGGGATGTCAGATCCTGTGTGTCCGGTAGATCGCCGGCCGCCATATGGGAGGCAAGCCCCAGGCATTGATCCAGAACACCGCCAAGCTCACTCTCGAAATCAAGCTTGGTGACGGCAGCGCTGATGCGGGCAAAGACGGCCTGACCTTCGACCGCAAATTCCTGCAATCCCTTTTCCATTTCGGCGCCAACGGTCTGTACCGCCGCAAGCGCATCACGCAGAGGTTCCCCGAGATTGCCGATGTCGGCTGTCGCTTCGTTGGACAAGAACTGTGTCGCGGCTTCAACCGCATGAAGATCGGTCACGATCGCGTCAGCTGGCGTCTCGAGCTTGCCGGCAAAGAGCCGAAGCTCGCCGCTGACCACGTTCACCGACCGTCCCGCATCCCCCAGGCGCGAACAGCGCAGGTTGGAGTTGAGAGCCATATAGTGAATATCGGTCTTGATCGACCGAATGACCTCGATCCCCTTGAGCAGATGCTGGGCTGTTGCGGTCACCGAACCGACGACGGAATCGGATTCACCACTGCGGTCGCGAACACGCTCGGCGAGCTCGCACCCAATCCTCAGATCCGCTTCCATCGACTTGAGCACATTGTGATCTTCGCCGGCACTTTCAGAAGTCACCTTGTCGCGCAGAACCAGGATCTGCGACGCGTCGGCCGAAAAGCTTGCAATATTGGTCGAAATGCCACGGCACTGCCGGCGGAAGTCGACCAGCGTTTCATCCAGCTGTGCATGGCACAGATGGAGAATGACCGTGTTCAGATCGTCGGCTTCTTGCGGCGAAAGCGCGCCGCCTTCCGGCGAAGCGAGAAATGCGTCCAAGAGTTCGAACGTGCTTTGCACATGTTCGATGCGCTGGCGGGTGATGTCGCCAATCTGCAAACCCGAAAGCACGCTGGCTATCTTGCCCTGGACCCGGCCTGTCACCTGTTTGACATCGCTGGCAACCGCAGACATCTGCGCATATTGCTGCGCGATGCGGCTCGAGCTCTGATCGAGGTTGCTGACAATGCGTGGAACCGTAGTGTCGAAATCGCTGCGGATGCCTTCGGCAAAATCACGCGCGGTCCGCAACTGGGCGCGCATCACGCTCAGTTGCGCGACGAACTTGTCCACCTCTTCCGCACCAAACTGCACCCGGTCACGAATTTCATCGGCAAATTCCGCGAACTCGGCGAGCCCCGCACCGGTGATCTTCACCGTAATGGCGAAGGTGCGCAGATAGCGGATGGTCTCGCGCATATCGTCGAGGTGAAGGCTGCTTGAATGGCAGATGTCGGAAATCTCGACAAACTTCGTGTGCCGCGCTTCGGCGATCTTCGGCAGCAGCGCCAAATTGGATACGGTACTCCGCAGCCCCTTGACCGTCGACGCTGTGGTCTCGCCATCGAGGGTATTCGTCAGGCGGTCGAGGATATCGACCAGCCCGTTCAGAATTTCCATCACCGAGACAAGGACCGCACCTGCATCGAGGAATGACTTCTCGATCGCGGAATGAGCCAGATGGAGTTTTGAGACCAAGTCCGTCCGCAAATCCGGACCAACTGTCGTAAGCTTGAAATTATGCTTCACAACACACCCTACACACGTTTGTAGAGGTCACTTTAGCCGACACTGTGAAAAGAGTAGTAAATTCAGAGCGCATCAAATTGCGAAAGTGGCCCGATGCGACTTGTGATGGATTCTACAGTTAATGGTTTTCCAGACCGGGAAGCTGTGTTCGTCGCGGAAAAGCGTCACGCGGCTCGCCAACCCCGACCGTAAGCGCGCAAGAAGATGGAGCACCGACGGGTACGACCGATCAGCCCCGCCGATCACATCAAATCACTTTGCTGCAATTTTGCCTGATAGCGACGATATGACACTACAAATCAGCCGCGAGGATTCGCGGCCCGCACGAAAGAGCGCGCAGAGGGGCTTTGCGCGCGGATTCCGAATGTCGTGAAGGCAAAATGATCGACCACAATTTCGCCTTGGTCGGTTACACTTGAAGTCATCAAATTCGGGAGAATTGTCACCTGTCATTCTTTATAGGTCATGTCTATTTTCGAGACAAAACCCGGTTTTACCTCGAAGAAAAGCAACCGGAAGCGGTTCAGCTGCAGAAAGAGACATCGGTCACCTTCGAAAAAGAAAAACATAAATTATTGATAGAAAAAGGAATTTTCGCTATCAGTACTGTCAGTCACGAATTGGTTATGTTGCACAACAGCAATTTTGGCGAGATTCCTGCCGCGCCGCAACATCTTGACACCCTCTGCGTTCTCTCCGAACATGATCAAGCCAAAGCTTGGCATTTGCAAACATGTTCACCCGAGTACATCGGTCGATTGGGAGAATATGTGGCAGGGTCGGTCGATTGGAGCTGCAATGGAAAACACTAGCAAGATAAGGGTCCTGGTTTTGGACGAGAACCCGGTTCTGGTGGACGGCCTGAGCTTTCTGATAAACTCGACGAGACAGTTGGAAGCGCTGGCGCTGACTCAGCGGGACGCGAACCTCGCAGAAGCAATCAAACGATTGGCGCCACAGGTTATCGTCGCCGACCCAGGTTTTCTCGATCGCTCTCTGCGCGATTGCGAGATGGACTTGAAAGAACTCCGCATCTTGGCGCGCCTCATCGCCTACTGTGATATACGCGATACATTGCCGGGAGAGACATACATCGCCAGGGGATATTCTGGGGTAGTCACCAAAACGGTCGCCAGCCCGAAGCTATTGCGTGCGATCAAGAGCATACATGCGGGCGACATCGTCATAGACGAATCCGTGATCGCGTTGTCCGACAACGGAAATGGCAACAACACGACACAAGAACCCGAGCAAGGCAAACTCTCAACGCAGGAAGAACTTGTCCTGCGTTATGTCGCACTCGGAAAGGCGATGAAAGAAATCGCAGCAGACATTCAATTAAGCACAAAAACTGTTGAAACATACAAATATCGTGCAACAAAAAAACTATCGCTTCGAACACGATCAGACATAGTTAACTACGCAATCAGTGTAGGCTGGCTTCAATACTAACATGAATCGGTAAAAAATGACAACGCGATGGATGACAATCCATCGCGTTGCTTTGCATTTATCAAACCGCAATTGCTAATATGCTGTTTTTATTAAATATTTATTGGGAATTTACCTGACAAGCGTCGGGCCTTTCCTGACTTTTACTCAGAATACATAGCTGCCAATCCTAAAGACGGATTTAAACGATTGTTAACTACCGGCGGCCGTCGAGGCCTGCGGTCAACAACAAGGGCAGCACATGGCTAGGATCAGCGTATTTGGAATCGGCTACGTCGGCGTGGTGGCAGCAGCCTGCCTGGCCAAAGATGGACACGAGGTCGTGGCCGTGGATATCGACCCTGCCAAGGTCGACACGATCAACAACGGACGCGCACCGATCGTTGAGAAGGGCCTTGATCCCCTGATCGAGCAGACTGTCGCCAGCGGCAAGCTGCGCGCCACACTCG
Organism: Rhizobium sp. CECT 9324; assembly: GCF_918741265.1. Classification (NCBI taxonomy): domain Bacteria; kingdom Pseudomonadati; phylum Pseudomonadota; class Alphaproteobacteria; order Hyphomicrobiales; family Rhizobiaceae; genus Rhizobium; species Rhizobium sp. CECT 9324. The sequence goes on from NZ_CAKKMZ010000001.1 coordinate 3,859,183, forward strand.
ATATCCAGGATGCAATCGCTTCGACCGACGTGTCTTTCGTCTGCGTCGGCACCCCAAGCGCACCGGATGGTTCGGTCGGACTGACCTATGTAGTCAAGGCCTGCGAGGCGATCGGGACAGCAATTGCCGCCAAGGGCAGTTTCCACTCCGTTGTCGTTCGTTCGACCATCGTGCCCGGCAGCATGGAGACTGTATGCATCCCGGCGCTCGAGCGCAGCACGGGCCTGATCGCCGGCAAGGATTTCGGCGTCGGCTACTATCCGGAATTCCTGCGTGAAAGCACAGCGATCGAGGACTATTACGATCCGGGCCTGATCGTCTTCGGCGCCCTCGACGAGCAGACCGACAAGATCCTGCACGAGATCAACGACACGCTCCCCTGCCCCTGCCATTCGGTCTCTCTGTCGACGGCAGAGATGATCAAATACACCAGCAACGCCTGGCGCGCCGTCAAGGTCACCTTCGCCAATGAGATTGGCAACATCGCCAAGGCGAGCGGTGTCGACGGCCAGTTGGTGATGAAGATCCTGTGCTCGGATCTCAAGGTCAACATCTCACCCTATTTCATGCGGCCCGGTTTCGCCTTTGGCGGCTCCTGCCTGCCGAAGGATGTCCGTGCTCTGCGTCATCTCGCCAAGGAAAAGCATGTCGAGACCGCCCTTCTCAACGCGGTGCTCGAAGCCAATGAAGCGCAGATCGACCGCGCCGAGACCATGGTCTCGCAAATGGGCGGTCAGACGATCGGCATGGTCGGCATCAGCTTCAAGACCGGCACCGACGATCTGCGGGAAAGCCCGCTTGCAAGTCTGGCCTCTCGTTTGATCGACCGGGGGTATGATCTCAAGATCTACGACCCCTTCGTCAATCAGGCCTATGCCGAGGGCATGAGCGGCGCCGGTCGCGGCAATGACACCGCCATCGACCTGAAGAACAGGCTCGTCAGCGACCTCGACGACCTTGTGGACAGTTCCGACGTCATCCTTGTCGGCAATCACTATGCCGAGGCAATGCCGGTCCTTGATGCCTCGAGTGACAAGATCCCGATGGTCGACCTCCTGCGCATCCGGCCCGGCATTCGTTCCGCCGGGACCTACCAAGGCATTTGCTGGTAAGGAGCGCACCGATATGTTGGCCCACGTCATCTATCTCCTCATCATGACGATCCTGGCGCTCAGCGTGCCGCATCCGGCGGTCCAGACCGTCTCCGGCACCCTGATCACCGTCGGCCTGATTGGCGCATGGCGCTATGCCTGGGCGGGGATCAACCTGGCGCGGGCCGCCTATTACCTGAACTTCGCCTATCCTCGCCGGCGCGAAAACGCCGTCGAGGCCTACCAGGCCCGCGGCTTGAAGGATCACACCTTCTTCCTCGTGACCACCTACAAGATCGCCCCGGATATCTCGACCCGTGTCTATCGCTCGATCTTCGAGGCGGCCTACCACGCCAAGGGCGGTGCCACAATCGTCGCCTCGATCGTCGACGAAGCCGATGCGCGGCTGATCCGACAGGTCATGGCCTCGGTCGCCTCCCGCAATCCGGGCTCGGAAGCGATGGTCGCGCTGAAGATCGACAAGATCGCCGGAACCGGCAAGCGCGACGCACTCGCCACCTCCCTGCGCTCCATCGCCAAGCTCAATCCGGGCCGCAACGACATCGTCATCTTCGTCGATGGTGACAGCTGTGTACCGATCGACGTCATCGACCGTAGCCTGCCCTTCTTCACCGACCCTTCCGTCGGCGCCGTCACCACCGATGAATACAGTGACACCAAAGGCGGTCGCCTGTTCCGGGACTGGTTCGACCTGCGCTTCTGCCAGCGCCATGTGATGATGTCGTCGATGTCGCTTGGCGAACGCGTACTGACCCTGACCGGCCGCATGTCGATCTTCCGTGCCAATCTCGCCACCGACAGCGGTTTTGTCGATCTCGTCCGCAACGATTTCATCGACCACTGGCGCCTGGGCCGCGTTCACTTCCTGACTGGTGATGACAAGTCCACCTGGTACTGGCTGCTGCAGCGCGGATACAAGATGCTCTATCTGCCCGATCTGTGCACTGTCTCGATCGAAACCCAGCCCAATTCCGGCTTCATGGACTCCGCCACCGTCCTGATGACCCGCTGGTTCGGCAACATGCTGCGCACCAACGCCCGCGCGCTTGCCCTGCCCGCCTCGCAGATCGGTTACTTCACCTGGTGGTCGATCCTCGACCAGGCGATCTCGATCTGGACCACGCTCGCCGGCCCCGCCAGCATCCTGCTCGCGACATTCTTCATCAGCCCCTGGATACTGCCGCTCTATTTCGCCTGGGTCATGTTCACCCGTTATTGCATGTGCACGATCATCATGGCGTTCCGCAAACGCAGCTTCCCGGTCACCTTTCCCTTCCTGCTCTATTTCAGCCAGGTCGGCGGCGCGATCATCAAGAGCTTCATCCTCTTTCGCCTCGACCGCCAGCGCTGGACCCGCCAGTCATCGGCGAAAGCGGGAAGTTTCAGCCTGCCTCTCGGCCAGCGGCTGAAGGCGCACAGTTCAACCTACATGCATGGCCTTGCCCTCGGATGGCTCATCCTTGGCGTGGCTTATGTCGGCAACCTCATCTAACCGCGCCCATCCAACCGCGCCACGCAACACCCCCAGCGAAGGACCGTGACAATGGACATCGAGAAGAAGCCCGCCCGAGACACCGCTTTAAAGGCTCAGGCCGCCCAGGCCGAAAACCTCCCTGTCCTCCTGGACAACGGCACCGAGCACCCAAAAACCAATATTCCGTTTTCTGCGATCATCGACGGTCGACAGTTCAGCGGTCAGAGCCTGTCCCTCGTGTCGGCAACCGTTGCAGGACTGTCGGGACCGGAATTGGAAGGCAAGCAGCGGATTGCCGTTCTACGCTTCGATTTCGACGGCTACACGATCGCGTTGCAGGTCGACGTTCACATCAGCCGCATCCATGCCGAAACCGGTGAACTGCGTCTCGACTTCATCGAGCCGACCGGAGAACACCTGCCGACCCTGCGTTATCTGCTCAACAGCCACATCGCCGGCGACATTACCTCAATCGACGGCATCATCAGCCGCCGCGAAAAGGCAGGCGTGAGCAACGCCAAGAGCCAGGGCGGATCGACGACATTCGGCGGCTATGTCGGACGCGGCCTGCGGGTCGCGGCAACAGCTGCCCTCAGCCTGGCGCTCGCGGCCGTTGCTGCAAACCTCGTCTATCAGCGCATCTTCTCCAAGGAAGTCGCCCAGCTCGCCACACTTTCCGCCGGCGGCCAGCCACTGCGTGCAGTGGCAAGCGGCCAGATCTCCTACCTCAACCTCGGCGCTGCCAAGGGTGAAGTTCTCTATACCTTGCAGGCCGTCTCCGGCGACACGCTCAGCGTCAACATGCCTTGCGACTGCAAGATCCTGCCAGGCGCCGCGATGGAAGGTTCAACCGTCATGGCCGGCGACACCGTGGCCGAAGTTGTCACGGGGAAAACGGCACCAGTCGTCATTGCGACCGTCAGTGCCGACCAGGCCAAGCTTCTGGTTCGCGGCGATATCGCCGAGCTCAAGTTCCCCGATGGCGTGGTGGCCTACGGCAAGCTCACCGCCGGTGCACTGGCCCTGACGCCGGTCGGCGCGCAAGGGGAAATGCGCGCCGTCATTGCCCCGAATGCCGCCCTCGGTGGTGAAGCCGTCGGGTCGCCGGTCTCCGTGCGCATCATCAGCAACCGCATTTTTGCCATCGGCCAACAACTCGGCCTGATGTCCTACAACAGCACGGCCGGCTGAGAACCGCAGCAGGGCAGACAATCCCGCGCAATCGACAAACAGGATTCACAGGAGCAGTCATGCAAAACGTTCATCCCCTCATCCTGTGCGGCGGCATCGGCACTCGCCTTTGGCCCCTTTCCCGCACCGAGCACCCGAAACAGTTTCAGCGTATCGACGGCAACTCGGAGACCACGTTTTTTCATGCAACCGTTGAACGCCATCGCATGCCGGGCTTTGCAGATCCCGTCGTCGCCGTCAGCAGTTCGCATGTCGCCACAGTCCTGCGCCAGCTGAACGACCTGAATTGCCCGGCCCGCATCATCGCCGAGCCGATCTCCCGCAACACGGGACCTGCGGTCCTTGCCGCAGCGCTGCATCTTGCGGAAACCGATCCGGCAGCGCTGATTTGCGTCATCCCGTCAGACCATATCGTCAAGGGCGACCTGACGGGCAATGTTCTTGCCGCCCGTGCTGCGGCCGAAAGCGGCCATATTGTACTCTTCGGTGTACCGCCGGAATATCCGGAAACGGGCTACGGCTACATCGTCGATGGCGGCCCATTGGACACGCTTGACTGCGCCCGCAGAGTTGCAAGCTTCATCGAAAAACCCCCGGTCGAAATTGCGACATCCCTGATCAAGGCCGGCAATGCATACTGGGCTTCAGGCATCAGCCTGTTTCGCGCCGATGTGCTGATCTCAGAATTCCTGCGGCTCGATCCCATAACCCATGACGCGGTCAGCAATGCCATCAAGCTTGGCCTGCAGACCGAACATGCCCTTTATCTCAATGCAGAAGCGCTGTTTCCGGCGTCGAACCTTCCCACCGAATCCATTGTCTTCGAACATTCGCCCCGCACGGTCATCGCGCCGCTGCATGTCGCTTGGAGCGATGTCGGCGCCTGGAACGCACTGCACCACATCGCGGAGAAGGACGAAGACGGCAATGTGCTGAGCGGTGACGTCATCAGCATAGACACCACCAACTCCTACATCCGCTCGACAAACAAGCTCGTCGCCGTGATCGGCATGCAGGACGTGGTTGTCGTCGATACCGACGATGCCCTGCTGATCACCACCCGCGACCAGGCTCAACAGGTGAAGCAGATCGTGAAAAAGCTCGAAACCATCAAACGCCGCGAACTGGCCGAACATGCCCGCAACCAGATGGCCTGGGGCGAAATCCGCCGCGTGCAGAGCGGCCCCGGCTACGAACTGCGCATGATGACGCTGCGCGTCGGCACGATGTTGCCGATGCTGGAAGATCTGACTTCCCACCGCATGCTGACAGTGACCAGCGGTTCCGGCCTGCTGAAAACCGGAGTGATCACCCGCGCGCTCCATGTTGGTGATAATTTCGAAGTGCCGCCGGGTGAAGCCACCGTCATCTATTGCGGACCGGAAGCGGAGATGCAGCTCGTCGAAGTCGTCTGCGAAGTGGTCATCGCAAAACTGGAACCCCAGGCCGGCAGCCGCCAGCTCGTGAACAGCTGAGGACGGCTCGATGCGAAGAAGCCTCTCCCTTCTGTTCGCCGGACTGCTCGCATCGACCGCTTTCGGCGCAAGTGCCGAAAATCTCGATCATGCGGCTCTTGCCAGGCTGACCCGGCAGATCAGCCTCATCGAGAACAAGGCTCAGTCTGACGGAGCGAGCGTCCAGTTCCTCGAACCCCTGCTGACGGAGAGGCTGAACGGCATCGCGGCGTCCACTCCGCTTCAGGCGCCCGCTTTCGCCACCATCGAAAACAAGGCCGGCCTGCACACCATCCCCGTCGACTTCATGCTGGCGCAGCTTCGCCTTCAGACAGGCGCACGCTTCAATGCAGACGTGGGCAAGGCACTCACCAACGCCAACGCCCCCGCCCTGTTCATCCGCGGTGGCGCCATCACGCTGAAACAGCTCGCCCAGGATGCGGCAGCGCAGTTTCCAGGTGCACTCGAAAAGAACGGCGACACCTATACGGCCAATTGGCCGATCATCATCTGGTCGGACTCCGGTCTGATCCTTGACGACGGCAACCGGCTGGAACTCTCAACCAGCGCTGGTGCCTTCATGCTGAATGCCGGGCTCCTGCAACTCGACAATGCTGCAATATCCGGCTCAGCCGAAAGCAATGCCGGTCTCACCGACTTCAAACCATTTGTCGTCACCGCAATGAGCGGCGCATTGCAGGCCAAACAGGCCACGTTCAGCAATCTTGGTTTTCAAGGCGCGGGGTCGACAAGTGGTATCTCGATCATCGGCGCGGCTCTTATGCCTGCCAGGATGCAATCCTTCTTTGTCGACAGCCATTTCGACAAGGTCAGCAGCGTCAGCCTGCTGAACACGCACAATATACTGATCGCCGGAAACCAGTTTCGTGACGCGGCCGGCCCGGCGATTGCAATGAAAGGCGTCACCAACGGGCGTGTTCTGTCCAATATCGTGACTGGCTCTCGCCAGGGCCAGGGCATCAATGTTCAAAATCGCAGTTCTGATATCGAAGTGGCGCACAACGTCATACTCGACAATCGCGGCAGCGGCATCTTTCTTGCCAACGGTGTGCGCGACATCACTGTGTCGGCCAACCTGCTCTCGGGCAATGGTCGTGGCGGCATCTCGGTCGTGCGCGGCACCTGCATCGATCTGGCCGGCAATATTGTCATCGGCAATCGCCAGGTCGGCATCAAGGTCCGCACCAGCGATCGGCTAGCGCTGTCGCAAAACGAGCTGATCAACAATTCCGGACCCGGCATCTCTGTGACCGAGCAGGGTCCCCAAGCCACACTGACAATCAGCGACAATCACTTTATTGCCAACAAATCCGGCCTTCACGGCGGCTCCGCAAGCGAAGTGGCTCTGGCCCGCAATGATTTCGCCGGCCAGTCCCCCATCCTGCTCGACGGCGAATTTGCCAGCTACGTGCCGCAACTCCTGCGCGTCTCGACCGCAGATCATGCTGCCCAACCCCTCATCATCCACGCCAATGAACAGTCGTCCCCGCGGACGGACTGCCAGTCAGGGAGCTAAACCGATGGTCTTTTCATCCGAGACATTTCTGTTCCTGTTTCTACCGCTCTTCCTGGTGGCCTATTATCTGACGCCGGATCGCCTGCGGTCCTGGACCATCCTGATCGGTTCCTACATCTTCTACTGCTGGTGGCGCGCCGACTTCCTGCTGTTGTTCATCGCCGTCACCGCCTGGGCCTATGGCTGCGGCCTGTTGATCGCCAGATGGGAAGGCGAAGCCAGAGCCAAGACCACCATGATCATCGGCATCATCGGATGCCTGATCGTGCTCGGCATCTTCAAGTATCTCAATTTCTTCATGGACAGCTTCGCCGCCCTCATCGGCACGACGCCGGAGAATCTCGGCTATCATTGGCAGCTGATCCTGCCGATCGGCGTGTCTTTCTATGTCTTCCATGCCATCGGCTACATCGTCGATGTCTTCCGCAAGGATACACCCGCGACCCGCAGCTTCGTCGATTTCGCCGCCTTCATGGCCCTTTTCCCGCACATGATCGCCGGCCCGGTCCTGCGTTTCCGCGACCTGACCGATCAGTTCATCAAGCGCGAACACAGCCTGCCGATCTTCACCTCCGGCCTCTATATCTTCACCATCGGCCTGTCGAAGAAGGTCCTGATCGCCGACACCGTCGCCCCGATTGCCGACCAGACCTTTGCCATGGCCAATCCGACCATGGTGGAATCCTGGCTCGGCGCCATCGCCTACATGCTGCAGCTCTATTTCGACTTCTCCGGCTATTCGGACATGGCGATCGGCCTGGCGCTGATGATGGGCTTCCGCTTCAAGCAGAATTTCAACACCCCTTATCTCAGCCTGTCGATCACCGAGTTCTGGCAGCGCTGGCACATCAGCCTGTCCACCTGGCTGCGTGACTATCTCTACATCCCGCTCGGCGGAAACCGCAAAGGCTCGGCCCGCACCTATATCAACCTGTTCCTCGTCATGCTGCTGGGCGGCCTGTGGCATGGCGCGGCCTGGACCTATGTCCTCTGGGGTGCCTGGCACGGCGCATGGCTTGCCTGCGAACGCTACACCGGCTGGGCCAGGAACGTCCCGAGCCGCGCCATCGCCCTTCCCGTCACCCTCGTTCTCGTCCTGATCGGCTGGGTCATGTTCCGGGCTGCCAATGTCGGTGACGCCTTCACCGTCTATGGCGGCATGATCGGCCTCAACGGCATCAACCCGAGCATCGAGTTCCTCGCTAATGTCACGCGGGAAAACCTGCTCTTCCTCGCACTCGCCATCGGTGCAGTCTTCGCCGAACCCTATTTCAAGAAACTGACCGATGCCGAGAACGGCATCGAAGCGCATGGCTTCTCTGTTTCTCCGAATGGAACGGCCGTAGCCATTCCCTCGCTCGCCTATCCGATTGCCATGAGCCTGCTGCTGGTCGTGACCGTGGCGCGCCTGTCGGAACAGTCGGTTTCGCCCTTCCTCTACTTCCAGTTCTGACAGGAGATAAGACATGGCCAGCATTCGCCGACATGCCGCGACATTGCTTCTTCCGACCGTCTTCTTCGGTTACGCGATCTATGCCAATTCAACCATGCTCTTCGCTGCCGCTGGCAGCGAAGCGGAGGCCGCTCAGGTCAACGACCTTTCGCTCTCCTATGTCATCGACGGTGAAGCCACCCGCGATCTCGATGCGCTCTACAAGAACGAACTGCCACACCGCGACGCCGCCGTCGGCGTTATCGGCAATGCCCGCTTTGCCTTGCTCGGCTCAGGCCGCAAGGGCGTCATCGTCGGCGAAGACGGCTGGTTCTTCACCGGCGAGGAATTCCGGCGCGTCAAGGCTACGGAAATCGATGATGCTGTCAGCCAGATTGTTGAAGTACGCAAGAGACTGGCCGATGCAGGGATCGAACTGGTCATGGTCCCACTGCCGGCCAAGTCCGACATCTATACAGAACACCTGCCCGACATGATGCGCAATGACGCCATGGCGACAGCCTATGGCGACTTCTCGACCGCGCTGAAACAGGCCGGCATGACAGTCGTTGATACACGCACCGCCATGCTCGCAGCCAAGCCGCAGGACGAGATGTTCCTGAAGTCCGACACTCACTGGACGCCTGCCGGTGCCAAGGTGACAGCGGAAGCGGTACAAAGCACATTCCAGCAGAGCGGTATCCTGCTCGCCTCCGAGCAGGTCACGGCCGCCTGGCAGGCCCCGGTCGACGTCTGGGGCGACCTGACCAAATACATCACCTCGCCCGACTATGCGCCACGCGTCGGCCTGAAGCCCGAGAGCATTCCGATCTATCGAACCTCGGTAGCGCCAGCGGAAGGAGGCAGCGACATTTTCGGTGGTGAGGCATCCGTTCCGGTCATGCTGGTCGGCACCAGCTACAGCGCCAACGAAAACTGGTCCTTCGCCGATTTCCTCCGACAGACGCTGTCTTCCGATGTCGTCAACGTCGCCAAGGAAGGCCTTGGCCCCGGCGTGCCGATGATGGACCTGCTCGAGGGTCAGGTACTGGCCGAGACGCCGCCAAGCGTGATCGTCTGGGAATTCCCGGTCCGTTATCTCGGCACGGACACCCTGTGGAAGCGCAAGAACAATTCCGGCGCAGGCGGACATCACGGCCCGGTTGGAGAAGGCAATGTCTAAGCAACTTTACCCGCTCGCGGTTCTCGTCCTGTGTGCCGGCGCGTTGGCGGCCCAGCCGAGTATCGCACGCGTCAAGCCGTTCTTCCCGCGACCGAAGGCGGAAGACGCGGTGGTCGTGCCAAAACCGGCCCCAACCGGACCTGCGTCAAAACTGCCCCTTGAATTGCAGGCTGTCCGCAAGGACCTGCTCGCCGGCAAGCGCATCAGCTACCGGCAATTGCAGGCGCTCGCCGATGCCGGTGACGGCATCGGTGCCTTCAGGCTCGCCGAGAGGATCACCAAGGATGGCGACCCGAAATTCACGACAGATGCGCTGCATTATTTCACCATCGCCGCTTTCGAGGGGCGCGGCTATGCGGTGCGTCACATCCTCGATCTGCTGGAAAAGCCAGACGCGCAATTCCGGCCCGCCCATCTGAAAAGTGCAGAAGCCGTCCTGCGCGCGCAGGCCAAAAAGGGCAATGACAAGGCTGTCGACGCGCTTGTCCGCTTCTACAGCCAAGGCCATCCCTTCGGCGAAAAGCGCGACGAACTTGAGGCGCTGCTCTCGTCTGGGGCAGGCGAAAAGAACGGCCAAACGGCGTTCAAGCTCGCCGTGCTGCTGCTTTCCAACAATAAACGCACGCCCGAGCAGACCGCCCAGGCGGGCCGCTACCTCACCATCGCCAAGAACAGCGGCAGCATCGGCATCAAGGCCGCCGCTGGCAACATACTGGCGACGCTCAAGAACCCACCCTCGGAAGAACACGCGGAGGTACAACCATGACCACCCGACAACACTACGGCCATCTGGGCGGCGTGCTCGCCGCACTCACCTTGTGCAGCACCTCGGCCGCATGGGCGCAGGCCAGCGCAGAGCCTTCATCCGCCTATGGCTGCCGCAATCTTGAAGAGATTTCAGAGCTGCAGATGATCGAGGGCAAGGACGGCATGTTCTTCCGCATTCTCGCGGATCTGCGCCTGCAGCACGCATTTACCGATCAGACCGCCGACAATCTGGCGGCCATGGCTAAGGCGCTCGAGCAGAAGGGCACGACACTGATCTATGTGCCACTGCCGACGAAATCCCAGGTTCTGCCTGAGCTCGTACCCGCAAGGGCGGCACTCTATGGATTTGATGCCGATATCGCGGTGCAGATCTACAGCGATGTCATTCGTCGCCTGAGCGAAAGAGGCGTGGCGGCGGTCGACATTGCCTCGCCCATGCGCGAGGACAACATCAACGGTTTCGGCGAACATTCCTTCTTTCAGTCGGACTTTCACTGGACGGCCCATGGTGCGAGCGTTGCGGCAAAGGCTATCGCCGACCGCATGAAACAATTGCCTGCCTTTGGCGATGTAACGCCCGTGCAGTTCAACATGGAAGAGGTCAAGCCGGATCCCGAATATTCGAGCATGCGCGAGCTTCTGCAAAAACACTGCATCTCGAATGTTCCAACGGTCACCGCACATGCCTACCGTGCAGTGCGCGCCGAGGAAGCGTCCACCGACGGTGCTTCCATGGACATTTTCGGCGGCGGTGATGAAGCCACCATAGCGTTGATCGGCACAAGTTACTCCGACAAGCCGATCAGCAATTTCTCCGGTTATCTCGAACACTGGACCCAAGTCCCGGTGGACAATTATTCGATCTCGGGCGGCAACCAGTTCGGCTCGATCCTTTCCTACATCACGTCGCGAGAGTTCCAGGAGCAGCGTCCACGCTTCCTGATCTGGGAAAATCCGATCTACAACAATCTCGGCCAATTCGGCGCCGCACCCTGGAAAGAAATCATTGCGGCGTCCCTCGGCGAATGCAGCCCGCCACTGACGACGGCATCGGCTGATGGCAAGACCGTCGAAGCGGATCTTGCCCAGATCAAGCTGAGTGGAAATGACGTTCTGCTCGCCGACATCGGCTCAGACACCAGCCGCAACGTTACGTTCAAGTTCACCGGTGCGGATGGCCAGACACGCACTCGCGCCATGGATCGCGGCGACCGCCTGCGCTCCACCGGTCGCTACTACTTCTCGCTGGGCGGCTTTCCTGCCGGATCGTTCAGCAAGGTCGCCGTCTCGTTCGATGCTCCTGTCGGCGAAGACACCTCCCTCTCTGTCTGCAAGACGAAACTCGGAGAAGAGTCATGATGACGAAAACCCACTTCAACCTCGCTTTGGTATCGATGGCAACAACGCTTGCCTTCGCACTGCCATCGCTTGCCGACGACGGCGGTCTGTATGAAAAGCCACTCGATCCGAACTCGGCCTTTGTCAGGGTCATCGCACCGGGTTCATCGATTGCCTCGGTCAAGAACAGCTCGTTCAGCCAGCTGAACGACGGCGTCTCGCCTTATGTGGCGGTGGCACCCGGCGACATTGCGGTGTCATCCAGCTTCCGCCAGGCAAATGTCGAGGCGGCGGCCGGCAAGTTCTACTCGGCCGTCATTACCCAGGATGGCGTTGTCACGGTCGAAGACGACATGACGAAGAATCCATCCAAGGCCACGTTGACCCTCTACAACCTGACGGAAAAGGCGGCACTCGACCTCTTCGTTCCACAGGCAGGGTCGGATGCCGTCTCGGATGTCGACAGCGGTGCATCGAAGTCGGTTGCCCTGCGCGCTCCGCTAAAAGTCGATCTCGTGGTCCGCGATGGCGAAAAGGAAATCGCCAAGATCGACGCTGTCGAATTCAAGCGGCTTGCCGGTGTGACAATCGTTGTCACCGGCACGGGCGATGACGTCACCGCAGTCGCCGTTCCCAGCACCATTGCGCGTTAATTCCTGAAAGAGCTCCGGAGGTTTATCATGACGATTGGAAAACTGGTTAAATCGCTGCTCATGGCAGGTGTGATGACGGTTGCCACCGGAACTCCGGGACGAAGCGAGCCCATCGATGTCCGGTTTTTACCGCCGGACATCGATGTCCCCAAATCAGCAGTCTGCACGCCGCGCATCCGCGACGAAGACATGATTGCCGATTGGACGGCATGGGACCGCAAGGCCCTGCCCAAGCGGGAGACCTATTCCATCACCCGCGACATGAACCGTTTGCGCGATATCGATGCTCGACGTTTCGAGCCGATCCTCACCCGCATGCAGGAGCTGCTGCCGACCATCAAGTCGGACTACAGCGAGAAGGATGCCTTGTTCGACAAGGTCAAGCTGATGCTTGCCATGAGCGAGGGTGACAAGGTCCGTGAACAGGGCCTTGTCACCAAGCTCCTGGAGAACAAGGACCATCCAGCGGGATCGCTGAACACGCTCGCCGACTACCTGATCGACGGCAAAGGCGTCGAAACGGATCGCGCCAGCGGTCTGAAGCTTAAGGTCCAGGCCGCCTATGGTGGCAACGCCGATGCGATCCTCGATCTGGCACGCATGACGAAAAACGGCGAAAAGATCGAGAACTGGGAAATCGAACCCGAACTGGCCGTCAACATGGCATTCGGTTCGCTTGTCGGCGTTCTCGACGAAGGAATTTGCGACCGCATCGGCCGCGTCGCACGCGAATATGATGGTGGCGAGATCGTCAAGAATGATCCCAATGTCAGCCTCGCATGGTACCGGTTTGCCGGTGATCTCGGCGACACGGCCGCCGCCTGGGAAGTGGCCGAATACAATCTGCTCAGCGAAAAGATCGTCAAGGACAATGATGTTCTGGTCAAATATCTGAAGATGGCCGCAGACGGCGGTAACATGGCCGCAATCCTCGAAATCGGTCGTCTATATGCCGAAGGTGCAATCGTCGAGCGAGATCGGGAAAAAGCGCTTCACTACTACGCCATAGCGGAAAAAGCGGGCAATCAGGCGGGTTTGGTCAAGCAGGCCCAGCTCTATGAACAGAGCAAGGATACATCGCCTGCCGACGCGTCCGCATACGAAAACACACTTCGTCAGCTGATCGAACGCGCAGACCCGCCACCATGGGCCTTTACACGTCTTGCGCGCCTCATCCAGGACCGCGAAGGGATCTGGCAATCGGCAGAAAATGTGAGGCCATTGCTGGAAGAGGCGGTCAAGCGTGGTGATATCGAGGGCGGTATCGACCTCGCAGAGCTTCTTGTCAGGCAGAGCCCCAGCGCCACCACCTTGGCACGCTCCACCGACCTCCTAAGCCAAGCCATTCAGAGCAATGGCGAGATCAATGCCATCGCCAAGCTGCAGCGTGTCTTCCTCTGCATCGACCCGAAAGGACCCGACCTTGAGGCCGCGGCATACTGGTCGGATATCGAAGCGGGCGCCGGTAACAAGACGCTCAATCTAAAAGCCGACCAAATCGACCAGTTGCCTGCCCTGAAGGATCCGCTGGTGATCGCGGCAATCCAGACGCAGGCGCTATACGGTCGCGCCAGCGCGCTTGCTCTTTATCAACGCTATCTGAAGAGCGCCGGCTATTCGGATCAGGTTCTCAAATTCTGGGAGGCGCGCGCCGAGGTGCGCCGGGGTGCAACCGTCGAGGCCGTCTTGCTCGACTTCAAACAGAATGTCGAAAAAGGGCGCATTGCGGAGGCCAAGCAGAGCATTCGACTGACCAGTGAGGCGATGAGCGTCGATGCCGGCCTGAGCTTCGCCCGGTTCCTGATCGAGAACTATGCCGATGACCAAGATAGCGTCCAGCTTGCCAAGGAAATCCTCAAGCCCCTGGCTGAAAGTGGCTATGGCCGTGCCATCCGGTTGTTGGAAGAGTTGGAGGGAGAAAGCATCGACCCGCTTTCTTCGCCCGTCAGCTACTATGGCGACGTGATGAAGCAGAAAGGCGATATGGCGGCCCAACTATTGCTTGCCGAGAAAGCGCCTGACGACGAAAACCGCCAGCTATTCTATCAGCGCGCCATAGGCTCGCAGCGCTGCGACTACGACGACAGCATGTCGCTGGCCGAATTCGCCATGCGTCACAACAGAGAAGACGCCAAGCGCTGGCTGGCGATCGCAAGCCACATTGCCACTGACGATGCATGGCGCAAGGTCAAGATCGCCGACATGTATATGGAACTGAATACGCCGGACACCAAAAAGACGGCGCTTGATTTATATGCCGAGGCTCGTAGCGGCGGTGAACCGGCTGCCTTCTACCGACTGGTGAAATATTACGCCAACAATGCCGGCGACGCCTATGATCCGAAAGCGGCGAGCGAAATCTTCGTCGATCTCGTGCAGCGCTCGGACCTCAACAGCATGCCCGAAAAACTCCTCATGCTGGCCAACATGAAGCCCGAAATCAGGCGTCAGGTGAACCTCAGGATCAATGTCAGGGATCTCTACCAGCGGTCTGCCGACACCGGTCAGCCGGTCGCGATGCGGGAACTGGGCAAGCTCCTGCGCAATGATCCGAAGGAAAGCCGGGCGGTCGTCGATGGCTTTGTCTGGCTGAAGAAGGCCGCCGAAGCCGGCGATGCCGAAGCGATGTATCTGCTGTCGCAGTCTTATGCCTTCGGCACGGGGACCAGGCCGGCGCTCGATGCCGCCCAATACTGGATGGCGAAGTCAGCCGAGGCTGGCTATCCCGAAGCCGCCCATGTCTTGATGTTGACCAAAGCTGGAACGGAGGGCTGAGCCTTTGACCGATTTCACCATCGTAAAAATAGGCAGTCTGGCTGCTATATCAATATTCACCCTGATCGCATTGAGCAGCGTGCCATCCCCCGCCAATGCCGCGGAGGAAACCTGCTTCACCGTACCGACCCCTGTCGTCAGCCTCGGTTTCGGCAGCCGCTACGAAACAGCCTCCGCGACACGGTCCGACATTGACGAAGAGTCTGATGCTGCCGTGACCAAGGCGCTGAAGCCGATCGATCAGTTCATTCAAAACCTTGCCAAACAAGTGACCAAGGCGGGGAAAGAGACCGATCCGGCAACTCGCAAGGAATATCAGCGCTGTGTGATTGATGCCGTCTATCAATGGGCTGCGGCAAACGCACTCAGCGACATGAGGACGGACAATGCCAAGCTCTCCGTTCCCTCCCGCGTCGGCGGCATTGCCATTGCCTACGCCCAAAGCCGCAATCAGGTCAGCGGCGTTTCCGACAGGCAGCGTGTCATTGAGAAATGGCTGCTGGAGCGGGGCCGTGCAACGGTTGATTTCTTCGACAATGACGCGACGAAGGGTGCGGCCCGCAACAACCTGCGCGCCTGGGCAAGCCTTGCCGTCGGCGAGGTTGGTATCCTCAACGAGGACAAGCCGTTGACCGATTGGGCCATTCTGAGCAACAGGACCATGATCGCCGGCGCATCGGTCGATGGCAGCCTTCCTCTCGAAATGAACCGCAAGCAATATGCGCTGCACTATCAGTTGCATGCCATGTCGCCACTGGTCACCTCGATCGCGCGGCTATGCGATGCGGGTTATGGAAAGGGCGGCGCCGACCTGGCGAAACTGGCCACCATGGCAAAATTCTCGTTCGATGCGGTCAAGGATCCGACCATCGTCCATAAGATTACCGGCATCAAGCAGACGGTGAAACCGGGACTGAAGGACAACACGTCATCGCTCGGTTGGCTCGAACCCTATGTCTCGTTGAGCAATGACAAGAAGTTGGAAAGCGAGTTTGCCGACCTCAGGCCGCTGTCGAACTCGAAGCTCGGCGGCAATGTTACAGAGCTATACGGCAACAGACGCATTAGCTGCGTGATATCAGCCATTCGCTAGGGGAAATTGGTTTATTCGGAGGTGAGACGGATTTTGTGGCTGATCAGCGGAAAGTCCTGCTTGATCGGCTGCGGGTCGCGTTCGCTGTTCCACTCTCCAACTTCCATGGAGACGAGCGAACGTACTGCGGCGACTGAAAAGTCACGGCCATGGGTGCCTGCAAGTGCTTCTTGCAGACGACCAATCAGATCTTCGGCTTCGGTATGAATAGACTGCGTCACCTTTCGGGCTCCTCCGAAAACATCATGCGCCAAAGATGGGTGTTTTTCCAGCGTTCAGAAGCCAACGATGGCCTTGAACACTTAAAAAAGTCGCAATTCTTCGTGAGTGGCGCGGGAGGTGTGCAACCATATTTGCCAAGATGGCAAACAAAACCTAACCAGCGCACACACGATCATGCACGCCGCATCAAGCTGGCACAGGAAAGACGTGAAGGAAGGCGTTTTAAGCCGCCATGCCCCAGCCGGAAGGGTCGTCTTCACCGAACATGCGCTCAAGGCTGAGGAAGCAGATCATGCTCTTGTCATGCGCGATAATGCCGTCCGAGAAGGCCGAACTCGGGCCCGTGGCGGCCGGAAGCGGCTGCAACGTGCTGCCGGCAACGGTCAGGATATCCGAGACGCCATCGACCAGAAGGCCGACGGTCATGCCATTGACTTCGGTCACGACAACGGCGCTCCGCTCTGTCGCCTGCGCTGCCGGCATACCGAGCTTGACCGCCAGATCGACGATCGGGATCACCGTGCCGCGCAGGTTCATGACGCCAAGCACTTCATAGGGCGAATGCGGAATAGGAGTGACCGGAGCCCAGCCACGAATTTCCCGGATGGATGTCGTCTTCACGCAAAATTCTTGTTCATGCAGACGAAACGCGATGATCTCAAGCGAGTCCGCAGCGTTCGAGTTCGAAGTCAAATTCATGTGCATGTCCTCCCAAGGTGCTGCCGACCTGCAGCCGCGACCGAAATGCCGGCTCATTGAGCATTCTCGAGCCAAGATCGTTTCTGCCGCCTTTGGCAGAAACCCTTGTTCAGTCGAGACCGCAGAACGAATCGGTCTATTAGGATTAGTAAATGATAAATCCATTGATAAGCCATTAATGCCCGCGTCGAATACGCCGGGCACCGGCACTCCAGCGCCTCTACGTCCCCGCCAGCACAAGGTCCAGCGCTGCATTGACCCGATCACGCCAGTCGCGATCGCCAATCAGCCGCGGAGGAAACAAACCGGGCAAAGCAAAGAAGTTGGCGGATGGATCGGCAGGATCCACAACACCGGACGCTTGCCGCAATTCATGAGCCCGGGGATCCTCGATCTGGGGCGTCTGCATAACGTAGGCTATCCACAAGGCAGTCGCTTCGGCAAAGGCGGCTGCGTCACGCCCGGCTGCAAGATCGTCGACAGCCGCGGCGAATATACGCTGCGGCAGCTTCTGGCTTCCATCCATCGCAATCTGCTTCGTGCGGTGCGCAATTGTCGGGTTGGAAAACCGCTCGATCAATTGCTCCCGGTACTGTCCAAGATCGATGCCCGGCACCGGATCCAGCGTCATAGCCGCTGCTGACATATGCCGGCGCACGCGTTCGGCATATTCCGGCACGGCCATGACATCCTTGACATATTCAAGCCCCTTGAGCTGGCCGAGATAGGCAATCATCGAATGCGGGCCGTTCAGCATCCGGAGTTTCATCTTCTCATACGGCTCGACATCGGCGACGAACAGAGCGCCCGCACGGTCCCATTCCGGTCGACCGGAAACGAAACGATCCTCGATCACCCATTGCATGAAGGGTTCGGTATCCAGAGCCAGCTTGTCCTCGACACCGAGGAGATCGGCCGCGCGCTGGCGGGTTTCATCCGTTGCTGCCGGAACGATGCGGTCCACCATCGTGCATGGAAACGCACCTTCCGCCGCGATCCAGCTGGCAAGTGCCGGATCATGGGCCTCGGCCATTTCCAGCACCAGACGTTCGACCACCCGCCCATTGGTCGGCAGGTTGTCGCAACACAACACGGTATAGGGCGGCACCCCAGCCTGCTTGCGCCGCGAAAGCCCTTCCACCAGAAAACCGATCACACCCACCGGTGAACCGGGCGTCACAAGATCGACAGCCACGGCTGGATGGTGACGATCAAGCCCTCCCGACGCGGGATCGAAACCATAGGCCTTTTCCGTCACCGTCAGCGAAACGATACGGATTGCCGGATCGGCAAGCAGATCCAGCAGCCCATCTCGGTCGCTGGCAGCCGAGATGCCGCCAATGAACGAGCCGACGACGCGCGGCTCGGCCCCCGATGCGTCGCGTGCGATCACGGAAAACAGATGATCCTGCATCTTCAAATCCCGGATCGGCTCGATCGAGCGCAGGCTCACCCCGACAATACCCCAGTCGCCGAAAGAAGCAGCGAGCGCACTGTCGGTGTAGACCGCCTGGTGCGCCCGGTGAAAGGCGCCAAAGCCAATATGGACGATGCCGGGTTTGAGCTTGGTGCGATCGTAGCGCGGCATGAGAACACCGCCGGCCAATGTGGAGGATGAAGACAGCTGCATGATCAGGACAATCCGTAAGTGAGATGTGACAAAGCACGTTCGATACCGCGCAATTCGGCAAGACCCTTTAGGCGTCCGATTGCCGGATAGCCGGGTTGGGCGCCGCGCGTCAGGTCATCGAGGATTTCTTGCCCGTGGTCGGGGCGCATCGGAATCTGGTGATCCGGGCGGCCCTCGGTCTTCCGGCGTTTTTCTTCCGCAACAAGTCCGGCAATCACCGCGACCATATCGGTGTCCCCTTCGAGATGTTCATCCTCATAGAACGAGCATGGCGTGCGATCCTCCTCGCGCCGGACATTGCGCAGATGGACGAAATGGATGCGGGGGCCAAACTGGCGCACCATGGCGGGCAAGTCATTGGCAGCAAGCGCCCCGAGCGAACCCGTGCAGAAGGTCATGCCATTGGCGGGACGATCCACAGCAGCCAGCATGTCGGCATAGTCGTCGGCCGTCGACAGCACACGCGGCAGGCCAAGCAAAGCCCATGGCGGATCGTCCGGATGAGCGCAGATATTGATCCCGACCTCTTCGGCGACAGGCGTCACCTCCGAGAGGAAATCGAAAAGGTGTCGCTTCAGCCTGTCCCGATCGATGCCGGCATAGGTTTCCAGATGCGCACGAAGCTGCGGCAGGCTGTAACCGTCGGCAGATCCCGGAAGGCCAGCGCCGACATTGCGCGAAAGGCTGAGCTTGCGCTCATCGCTCATCGCGCGAAAGCGCTGCAACGCCCGGTCACGCGTTTCGGGGTCATAGTCTGCCGGTGCCGCTGGCCGTTCCAGCAGGTGAATGTCGAAGGCGACAAAATCAATCCGGTCGAAGCGCATAGCCTTGGCGCCGTGGCGCGCCGTCCAGCGCAGATCTGTGCGTGTCCAGTCGAGCACCGGCATGAAATTGTAGCAGACCGTCTTGATACCCACGGCCGACAGGCGACGCAAAGTTTCCTGCCAGTTGGCCACGTGCTCGCGCCATGCACCGGTCTGGGTCTTGATGCTTTCGGAAACCGGAATGCTCTCAACGACATCCCAATGCAGTCCGCCGGCCGCGATCTCCGCCTGCCGCTTTGCGATCTCCTCGACCGGCCAGACATCGCCGGTGGGGATGTGATGCAGAGCGCTGACAATGCCAAGCGCGCCGGCCTGGGCTGCATCCTGCACGCTGACCCTATCCACGGGCCCGAACCAACGCCATGTATGTCGCATGGAAAACTCCTTCAGCGAAGAAAACTGAGCTGCACCTTGCAGGCAACCGAACGGTCACCGGCCTGATCGAAGGCCGCAACCGCCTGATCGATCGGAAAACTGTGGGAGATGATCGGCCGAACATCGATGCGGCGATCGGCTATCAGGCGAACGGCCTCGGCAAACTCGGTGTCGAAACGTTGCGACCCGACGAGGCGCAGTTCCTTGCCGACCAATGCATTGAGCGGAAGCCTGATATCGCCGGTGACCCCGACCTGCACGATCAGCCCGCGCGGCCGCACCGTTGCAATCGCGGCTCTCAGCGCCGGTTCCGCGGCCGAGCATTCGAAGACGGTATCGAACTGTCCCTTGTCCACCTCAAAGGGTGCAAGCGCACCCGGGTCCTGGCGAATATTGATCGTCCGGGTGGCTCCCATCGCCGCTGCCCTTTCAAGCGCGGCATCGGCAAGATCGGTAACAACCACCTCGGCAGCGCCAGCGTGACGAACTGCCGCCACGACGAGCGCTCCGATCGGGCCGGCGCCAGTGACAAGCACCGAGCAACCGGTGAGATTGCCAGCCTGCGCCACCGCGTGCAGACAAACTGCAAGCGGCTCGGCGCAGGCGGCTTCTCCGGCTGTGACCAGGGAGCCTGCCGGGAAGCATTGAAGCGACGGAACGATCATCCAGTCGCGAAACATGCCCTGCGCATGGGGCAGGCGCATCGCACTGCCCATGAACTGCATGTTGAGGCAGTGAATGGGCGTGCCCGCAGCGCAAAAGCGGCAGTGGCCGCAGGGCTGGCTGGGATTGATCGCGACCAGATCGCCGATTGCCAGACCCGAGACACCGGCGCCGAGGGCAGAAACATAGCCTGACGCTTCATGGCCGGGAATGATCGGTTCGCGAACCCTCACCGGACCGAAACCACCATCCTGATAGTAATGGAGATCGGAGCCGCAGATGCCGCCCGCCGCCATCTTGATCAGGACTTCTCCCTCGCCCGGCGCGCCAACATCCGCCGTTTCGATCTTGAGATCACGTTGGCCGTAAAGCCGGGCAAGGCGCGTTTGCATCACTCTATTCCCTTCAGCGGATCAGACCGAGTTCTGTCGGCAGCCACAGTGTGATGGCCGGGACAAAGGTGATCAGGATGAGGGCGATGAACAGCGGCACGAGCCAGGGCAGGATCGCCATCGTGGTCCGCTCGACCGAAAGCTTGGCGACACGCGACAGCACGAAGAGCACCATGCCGAGCGGTGGATGCAACAGCCCGATCATCAGGTTGAGAGTCATGATCAGGCCGAAATGCACCGGATCGATGTCGAACTGCAACACGATCGGCAGCAGGATCGGTACCAGGATGGTGATCGCGGCAATCGTATCCAGGAAGCAGCCAACGAACAGCATGAGCAGGTTGACCAGGATGAGAAACACCCACTTGTTGTCGGTAATCGACAGCATGGCTCCCGACAGCATCTGTGCGGCCTGACTTACCGTGAGCAGCCAGGCGAAGATCGACGCCGCCGTCACGATGAACAGGACCGATGCCGTTGTTTCGATCGTATCGAAGGTCGCGCGTGAAAGCGATTTCAGCGTCATCGTCCGGTAGCGTACCAGGCCGAGGAACAGCGACCACAGGACCGCGGCAACGGCTGCCTCCGTTGGCGTGAACCAGCCCATGGTCATGCCGCCGATCAGGATAACAGGGGTCATCAGCGCCATGACGGCAGAAAAGTCGAAATACCAGTCGGCCGTGAGGAGAAGAACCAGAGCAATCCCGACTGCCACGTTCATCGACAGGCCGGCAAACATCAAAACATAGATCGTGACCGGAACCGCAAGCACGACAAGCACTTCCACAGAAGCCGAGAGCAGTCGCTTGATTTCGAAGGGCGTATCAGCCCCCCAGCCACGTCGATAGGCAAAGATCGCGACGGTGATCATCATCAGAAGCGTCATGATAACGCCCGGAACGATACCGGCCATGAACAGGGCACCGATGGAAACATTGGCCATCATGCCGTAGATCACGAAGGGCAGCGACGGCGGAAAGATCGGGCCGAGGGTGGCCGACGCTGCCGTCACGCCGACGGCTACTTCAACCGGATAACCATGATCCTTCATCGCCTTGATCTCGATCGTGCCAATGCCCGCGGCATCGGCCAAAGCCGTGCCCGACATGCCGGAAAAGATCACCGAGCCGATGATATTGACCTGTGCCAAGCCTCCTTTCATCCAGCCGACAAGGGCGACAGCGAAGGCATAGATGCGTCCGGTAACGCCAGCGGAATTCATCAGATTGCCGGCGAGGATGAAAAAGGGCACTGCCAGAAGCGGAAAGCTCTCGACGCCTGCAATCATCCGCTGTGCGGCGATGATATCCGGGGCGACATTGTAAAAGACGAGATAGAGGACGGAGGCGACAGCCATGGAGATGGAGACCGGCACGCCGACGACCATCAGGACAAGAAAGGAACCGACGAGCAGAAGCATGGATCAATCCTCGATCTTCTGAAATTCTTCCGGCCGCTCGAGCACGGAATAGCCGCGCCGCTGATTGGCGATGAAAACCTGGATAGAGCGGAACAGCATCAACACGAAGCCTGCCATCACGCTGTAAAAGACGATGTTGCGCGGCAGGTCGACGGTCACCATGCGCTCGTCCGCGACAATCGACACATAGCGCCACATCAGCCAGCAGGCGTAGATGAAGAACCCGATCCGCACGAGATCGACGAAGATCGCCAGCGCCCGAGCCACCTTCGCCGGAACATAGTGATAAAGCACGTCAACCTGGATATGGCGCGACACCCGCACGCACATCACAGCACCGAGAAAGACCACGCCGATCAGGCAGTTGATCGCGATCTCTTCCGTCCAGGCATAGGAATTATTGAGCACATAACGAGTAAAGAACTGCAGGAAGACACATCCCGCCATGACCCAGAATATGGCAAGCGTGACCCAGTCTTCGACAGCATAGTGCGAAATATCGATATCGGGTGCAGCTTCATCGAAGGAGTGCGCAAGCTCCTCCGCTGTGATCGGCGTGTGGATTTCTTTTGACATGGCAGACATCCGCGAAAGAGGAAGGAATGCCGGCCCTTCCGGGAAGAGCCGGCACACGGATCACTTGACGGCGCGGATCGCCTCCCAATCGGCTTTGACATAGCCGAAGTCTTCCATCGCCGCTTTTTCCATCACGGTCTTTTCGAAGTCGGCCTTGTCGACTTCGGCAACATCGATTCCCCGTTCCTTGAAGGTCGCAACCAGAGCCTGCTCGCGTTCGGCGATGATATTGGTGCTGCGTTCAGCCGCCTGCTGCATCACTTCGGTGAAGATCTGCTTGTCGGCATCAGAAAGGTTTGCCCACAGGCTTTTCGAAATCAGCGTGTTGAGATGATCGACGATGTGCCCGGTCAGCACGATGTGCTTCTGCACTTCGTAGAATTTCTTCGCTTCGATCGTGGTCAGCGGGTTTTCCTGCGCTTCGACCGTGCCGTTCTGCAGAGCAAGATAGACCTCGGCAAAAGCGATCGGCGTGGTGTTCGCACCGCAGGAACGGGGCATGGCGAGATAGGCCGGAACGTCCGGAACGCGGATCTTCAGGCCAGCCATGTCGGCGCATTTGGTGATCGGCTTGTTCGACGTGGTGTGGCGCGTGCCGTAATAGGTAACCGCGGTGATATGATTGCCTGACGCGTCTTCATAACCCTGGGCAAGACGTTTGAAGACATCGCTCTTGGTATAGGCAATCAGGTGTGCCGGATCGCGGAAGGTATAGGGATAATATGTGACGCCGATCGGCGCATATTCACGCGCTGCAAAGCTTGAACCCGAGATGATGATGTCAACCGTACCGAGCTTCAGGCCCTGGTTGAGGTCGGCCTCCTTGCCGAGCTGCGATGCCGGAAAGACATCGATCTTGTAGCGCCCTTCGGTGCGCTTGCCGATTTCCTCGGCCGCCCAGACGGATTCAGAATGGAAAGGTTCCGACGTCTCGTAGACATGCGCCCACTTCAGAACGGTTTCGGCCTGCGCGGTCAGCGCCGAGGCCAGAATGGCGGCGGTTGCGCCCATCAGCATTTTCAGTTTGAACTTCATCTTATTCTCCTCCCAAGTTGAAGTCAGTCGATCGGCTAAATGCCGCCGGCACGCCTCCATGCGGCCGGTATCGAACCGTCGGTCGTTTCCTCCTCGAAACTTTCCGACAGGCGAAGCTGTGATTGGTCGAGATGGGCACGCATGGCGGCCCGGGCTGCCACTGGATCCGCGGCTGCAATTGCATCTCGAATGGCGCGATGCTCCTCCATCGCGGCCCTCCAGGTATCCTTGTTTTCGAAATAGCTGGCGAGCTTTTCAAAATAGGGTGTCATGCGCATATCGTGAATGCTGCCGACGAAACGGTTCAATGTGGCATTGGCGATGATACCCGACACGATCACATGGAAATCGCGATCAAGGGCCAAGGCGGCACGGCGATCATCCAGTGCCGCGTCCATCTTGGCCAGATTGTCGTCGAGCACCAGGATGTGTTCGGGCCTGGCCAGCCGTGCCGCTTCCTCGGCTACAGCACATTCGACCACCGCCCGCGCACGTAGCAACTCAAACGGCCCTTCAAAATCTTCCGGCGGCAGGTCAGCGACTGGCACCTTGCGCGCCGTCACATAGATGCC
Organism: Rhizobium sp. CECT 9324; assembly: GCF_918741265.1. Taxonomy (NCBI): domain Bacteria; kingdom Pseudomonadati; phylum Pseudomonadota; class Alphaproteobacteria; order Hyphomicrobiales; family Rhizobiaceae; genus Rhizobium; species Rhizobium sp. CECT 9324. The sequence continues at coordinate 3,883,601 of NZ_CAKKMZ010000001.1, forward strand.
GGAACCCATGCGGATATCGATGAATCCCTCGACTTCGAGCACGATCAATGCCTCCCGAATGGTCGGACGCGAGACGCCGAGCTTCTGCGCCAGATCACGCTCGGCCGGCAGCCTTGACCCCGCCTGCAATTCGCCGCGCTCGATCAGGCCTCGCATCTGGTCCGCCACCTGGCGATACAGGCGGCGCGATTCAACGGCGGAGAAAATCATGGTCTGCAGCGTCCTTCTGGACAGGTGGCCAAGTGGTCATACCAATTAGAATGAAGTGATACGCCTGCAAACAACGATCTGTCAATTGCAAGAATGCCAAATGGAATACGAATAGCGCTCCGCTGCGACAAGCACGGTGATTGGGATCATGATGCCCGGACACTGCCTCGCGCAACCGACGTCATCGAATTAGCGTCGGCATCGGGATCGGCCGATCCCACCGCTTTCGATCGGCACTTGACGCGGCAAGCCATATGTTCGTAACCTTAAGTCATTCACCAGGGGGGTCCCGTCAAGGGGCTGAGAGTCTGCTGAGCTTTTTCGAAAGCAGCGCAGTGACCCGTTGAACCTGATCCAGTTCATACTGGCGTAGGGACGGTGCGAGCGCTGCAATGCCAAGAGTCCATTCTGTGGACTGAAGGCAGGCGTCTATCCATCTTTCCGGCTGACATGACTGGGTCTCCAACATCAAACTTGGAGCCTCACGATGAACATTGCCCAAAACTTTACGAAACCCGAAGTCACCACCGGGCCACTTCCTGCCTCGACAAAGATCCATCTGGCCGGCGAACACCACCCGGATATTCGCGTGCCCATGCGACAGATCGCGCTTCATCCGACCTCGGGTGAGCCTCCCGTCAACCTATACGACAGCTCAGGCCCCTATACCGATCAGGCGGCTACGATCGCGATTGATGCGGGTCTCCCCCGCAACCGCACCGCCTGGATACGCGCCCGCGGTGATGTCGAATTATATGACGGCCGACACATCAAGCCGGAAGACAACGGCTTCGTTTCCAACGACCGATTAACGCCGGAATTCCCCGTGCGTCACCCGCCCTTGCGTGCAACCGACGGCAAGGCCGTCACCCAGCTCGCCTATGCCCATGCTGGCATCATCACACCGGAAATGGAATTCATCGCGATCCGCGAAAACCTGGGCCGCAAGGCTGAAACCCAGACAATGTCCCGCGATGGCGAGAGCTTTGGCGCGCATATTCCAGACTTTGTCACGCCGGAATTTGTCCGCCAGGAAGTGGCCGCCGGCCGCGCGATCATCCCGGCCAACATCAACCATCCCGAACTCGAGCCAATGATCATTGGCCGCAATTTTCTCGTCAAGATTAACGCCAATATCGGCAATTCCGCCGTCACGTCTTCGATGGCGGAAGAAGTTGAAAAGATGGTGTGGGCGATCCGCTGGGGCGCCGACACAGTCATGGACCTGTCCACCGGCCGCAACATTCACAACATCCGCGACTGGATCATCCGCAATGCACCGGTACCGATCGGCACGGTTCCTCTTTACCAGGCACTGGAAAAGGTCGGCGGCATTGCCGAGGACCTGACCTGGGAGGTCTATCGCGACACATTGATCGAACAGGCCGAACAGGGCGTCGACTATTTCACCATCCATGCCGGCGTCAGGCTTGCTTACATTCCGCTGACCGTCAATCGCGTCACCGGCATCGTCAGCCGCGGTGGTTCGATCATGGCCAAGTGGTGTCTGCATCATCACCGAGAGAGCTTTCTCTACGAGCATTTCGAGGAAATCTGCGACATCTGCCGGAGCTACGACGTGTCGTTCTCGCTCGGCGACGGGCTTCGTCCGGGTTCCATTGCCGATGCCAATGACGCTGCCCAGTTTGCCGAGCTGGAGACCCTGGGCGAATTGACTCAGATCGCATGGGCCAAGGATTGCCAGGTGATGATCGAAGGTCCCGGCCATGTGCCGATGCACAAGATCAAGGAGAACATGGACAAGCAGTTGAAGGTCTGTGGCGAAGCGCCCTTCTATACGCTCGGACCACTGACCACCGATATCGCACCCGGCTATGACCACATCACCTCCGGGATCGGTGCCGCCATGATCGGCTGGTTCGGCACGGCCATGCTTTGTTACGTCACGCCGAAGGAGCATCTCGGCCTGCCCGACCGCAATGATGTGAAAATCGGCGTTATCACCTACAAGATCGCCGCCCATGCCGCCGATCTCGCCAAGGGTCATCCCGCGGCGCAACTGCGCGATGACGCCCTGTCGCGGGCACGCTTCGAGTTTCGCTGGGAGGACCAGTTCAACCTGTCGCTCGATCCGGACACCGCCCGCTCGTTCCACGACGAGACCCTTCCGAAGGAGGCTCACAAGGTCGCGCATTTCTGCTCGATGTGCGGCCCTAAATTCTGCTCGATGCGCATTTCGCATGACATTCGCGCCGAAGCGCAGAAGGAAGGTTTGCAGGCGATGGCGGAGAAATTCCGCCAGGGCGGGCAACTCTATGTGCCGCTGGCCGAAACAGCACCGCCATTATTGGGAGAGTGACATGACCATTGTCATAAAAGGGGCCGGCATAGCCGGCCTCGTCACCGCGCACGAATTGAGGCGACGTGGTTTCACCGTCGAAGTGCATGAGCGCGCAGATGTGGTCGGTGGTGGTGCATCTCATTTTGCCGGCGGCATGCTTGCTCCCTACTGCGAGCGGGAGGCGGCCACCGAACCCGTCCTGCAACTCGGCCTTCAGGGTCTGGATTGGTGGCGACGCACCCTACCCGGCGAAATCATCAGCAAGGGCACGCTTGTCCTCGCTCAGCCTAGAGACATGGCCGAACTCAGCCGCTTTGCCGCCCGCACGCGGGACCATCAATGGGTTGATGCCGATGCCATCGCCGCTCTAGAACCAGACCTGGGCGGACGGTTTCACAAGGGCCTTTTTTTTGCCGGAGAAGCTCATCTCGATCCAAGACGGGCGATGAAGAGGCTCTATGAAAACCTCAGGGAGGGCGGGGTCCTGTTCCGCTTCTCCTATGACGAGACAACGCAAGCTCGTACCCACGAATGCATAATCGATTGTACCGGCCCGGCCGCAATCGAAACCTTGCCGGGCCTGCGCGGCGTGCGCGGCGAGATGCTCTATCTGCACGCATCGGATATCGCGTTGTCAAGACCGATCCGTCTGCTGCATCCCCGCCATCCTCTCTATATCGTGCCCAGAGGACGCGGCCTTTTCATGCTCGGCGCAACGATGATCGAAGCCGCGGACAATGGGCCGATTGCCGTTCGCTCGCTGATGGAATTGCTCATCATGGCTTGTGCCGTGCATCCGTCATTCGGTGAAGCACGCGTCGTGGAGACGGGGGTCGGTGTTCGCCCGGCCTTTGCGGACAACATGCCCCGCGTCATCGAAACACCGGATGGTCTGGCCGTAGCGGGCATGCATCGCCACGGCTTTCTGCTTGCGCCGGCGCTTGCCCAGCAGGTTGCGGAGCGGCTTCAGCAGCAGCGGATCAACGGTGAAAGGAAATCAGCATGAAGCTCATCGTCAACGGCGAACCGAAGGAAAGCCCCGCCGCGACACTCGCGGAACTGCTGACCACTCTCGAATACGAAGGCGACTGGCTCGCAACCGCTGTCAATGGCGACCTTGTCCATCGCGAGGACCGAAATCAACACCAGCTCAGGCCAGGCGACCGGATCGAAATCCTTTCGCCCATGCAGGGAGGATGATGACATGACCCTATCGATCTACGATACCGAAATCTCGTCGCGGCTGTTGCTCGGGACGGCGCGTTATCCGTCCCCAGCCATTCTGGCCGAAGCAATCCAGCGGTCTGGCACAGAGATCATCACCGTTTCGCTTCGCCGAGAAACAGCCGGCGGCAAGACTGGCGGCAACTTCTTCCAGCTCATCAAGGAGCTTGGCGTAAACGTCCTGCCCAACACCGCCGGCTGCCACAGTGCATCGGAAGCCGTGCTGACGGCAAGAATGGCGCGTGAAGTCTTCGCCACCAACTGGATCAAGCTCGAGGTCATCGGTCATCAAGAGACGTTGCAACCCGATGTCTTTGGCCTTGTCGAGGCAGCAAAGATCCTCAGTGAGGAAGGCTTTGACGTCTTTCCCTACACGACCGACGATCTGGTGGTCGGTGAAAAGCTGCTCGCCGCCGGCTGCAGGGTGCTGATGCCCTGGTGCGCGCCCATCGGCAGTGCCATGGGGCCGCAAAACCCGGCCGGCCTCCGGGCCATGCGCGCGGAATTTCCCGATATCCCCCTGATCGTCGATGCCGGCATCGGCAGGCCGTCGCACGCAACAGCCGTCATGGAACTGGGCTACGACGCCGTGCTGCTGAACACCGCCGTCGCCGTCGCGCTTGATCCTCCGCTGATGGCGCAAGCCTTTGCGGATGCAATTTCGGCCGGGCGGCAGGCTTACAAGGCGGGCATGCTGGAACCGCGCGACATGGCGGTTCCCTCCACCCCGACAATTGGAAAAGGCGTATTCGCATGAAACTCGATCCGTTTTATCTGATTGTCGACAGCGCCGACTGGATCGAGCGTTTGGTTCCTCTCGGCGTGAAACTCGTGCAATTGCGCATGAAGAATGTCGAGCTTGCGACGGTGCGCCACCACATCCGCCACGCCAGACTGATCTGCGCAAGACATGGTTGCCAGCTGATCATCAACGACTATTGGCAAGTGGCCATCGAGGAGGGATGCGATTTCATCCATCTTGGCCAGGAGGACTTGGTCGATGCTGACCTCAAGGCGATCCGCAAGGCAAATCTGAAAATCGGCATTTCGACCCATGACGAGATAGAACTGGAAGCGGCACTGTCCATCACTCCCGACTATATCGCACTCGGGCCGATCTATCCGACCACCCTGAAACAGATGAAATGGGCACCGCAAGGTCTTGAAAAGCTGGGCTTGTGGAAACGCAGGATCGGAGCCCTGCCCCTTGTCGCGATTGGCGGGCTGCGGGTCGATCGGCTGGCGGGTGTCTTTTCCCATGGCGCAGACATCGCAGCCGTCGTGTCCGACATCACGCAGAACCGCAATCCTGAACAACGTATGCAGGAGTGGCTTGATCAAACCGCCCATGTAGCAGATGGGCGGTCACGACATGTTCAAATGCATAAGAGCTAGAGATATCAACTCGCAACGCTGGCCAGTTTCAACCGCGGGCGTGTGACTTTGCGGACCGGGACTTTCAGCGCGGTCGGCGGGGCTATCGTCAATGCACCGACGACCGTTTCGGACAGTGTCTGGCAGACAAAATCCGCGTCAATGGCAGAGGGTTCGATGAGCGGATTGTCACGCCCGTTTGCTGCGGGAACCAGCAGTCCAACACGCACAGTCGGCTTCAGCCGCTTGATCCGCCGCACCAGCAGACGGGCGTGCGATTTGGAATTGCCGTTGAGGTAGGAGATGATCACGGTTTCGATGTCATCCAGCGCGACGGGCACAAAGGCCCGCGCAACCAGGTCGGCATAGGAAGCCGTTCTGACCATTGCCCCCTGGACCTCCAGAACCTGGGCCAGCATCGCAGCGGCCGCATCGTCCATTTCGCCACGCCCCCCGGCACAGAGAACAGAGCGCCCCTGCCCGTCCGGCAGCTCCAAGCTAATGTCTTGATCGGTGTCTTCGATGTCGCTGTCTTCATTTTCTTCCTCTTCCGCGATGTCGGAGAGGTTATCAACGAGGGACCGGCAACTCGAGGCAAAGAGCGCAATCTGCTCCTCCGTCATCACGCCCCGCTGCCGATCGACCTCGCCCAGCATCAATGCGGGAAGTCCGACCTTTTCATAGTATTCGCTGAGATACTCCTCCTCCAGATAGTCTTCCGCATTGTCGGTGGCCTCACTGGGGTCGCCAGCCAGAAGCCGCTGATACAATTTCTCATGCGGCTCCAAAACTGCTTCGTTTCCAAGCAACACGTCAAGGAAGCCGAACTGCGGCACGTGCCGACCGAGAACGACGAGACAGACGGTCAGAGGCGTTGACAATATCAGTCCGAGCGGCCCCCAGAGCCATGACCAGAAGATCGCGGAAATGATGATTGCCAGGGGCGACAAACCTGTGTGGGACCCATAAAGCCAAGGCTCGATCACATTGTTGCTGATGATTTCTATGGTCGCAAAGAGCGCGATGACCCAAAGGACAAGCGACCAGCCCGGCGCAATTGCCAGCGCCAGGAACAAAGGCAGCACCATGCCGATGACAGGTCCGATATAGGGGACGAACCGCAGGACGAGCGTGAGGAGGCCCCAAAGCATGGCATTTGGTATGCCAAGGATCCAAAGCCCCAGAGCGATGGGCACCGCATAGAGCGTATTCACAACCAACTGCATCAGAAGGTATTTTCCGACGCGTTTTCCGGCATCCTGCAGAGCGGCCGTCGTGCGATGAAGGTCGCCTTGTCCGACAAGACGAATAAATCGGTCACGCAGATCTTCGCGCTCAAGCAGCATGAAAATCACCAGAATGACCACAAGGCCTGCAGTGGCAAACGGGCTGATAAGCGGAAGGATGAAGTTTCCAAGGGTCTGAATCGGATTGGATCGCGTCACGATTTCAACCGGCAGCGGCTCGCGCGCCGTGGGGGACGGCGCCTCCTGGCTGACGGCGGCACTCGTCTGCATTTCCGACCCTACCCGTTCGACGACCCTGCTCAGATGCTCGAGAACGCCATTGCCAGAACCTGCCTGGCTGAGAGCCTGAACCTTTTCGACAATGTTTCGCTGATAGGTTGGTATGTTTTCCGCCAGGTTCGCCACCTGCGTGGCAACGAGAAAGCTGAACAAGGCGATTGCGGAAAATGCCGAGATAACCGCGAAAAGCACAGCGACAATCTTCGGAACGGAGCGTTTCCGCAGGAATGATACAATGGGTGCGAGCGCAAATGTCAGAAGAAGCGCGAGAGCGAGCGGAACGAGGATCTCCTGACCAATCCGCAAGATAACCGCAATGCCGATCAGGATCAGAATAGTCCGGCCGGTGAACTTGGCCACCGTCGCCGGCTCGCTACGAGGAAGCATGCTGAGGGAAACGGTACCGCTAGTCTTTGAACTTTCCATCGTTTCCCCGCATGTTGTCATTCACCCGCACGCCGTCCTGGGACCAGTTTCAGCCTAACAGATTTGAGCTGATTAGGTTCAGTAATCTCGCCCACGTTTCGGCTGCCCCTAAGGTATTCCGTGCCAATTCATGGCGCCAGAATCGACAGAGGCAGCCGCACCGTGAAAGTCGTGCCGTTGGAACTTGTGAGTGTCGCCAGGGTGCCCCCAAGCTGCTTGACGAAGGCCTTGACGAAACGTGTACCCAATCCGGTCCCATCCGACTTTCCGCTGAAGCCTATACCGTTGTCGCTGACCGTCAGGATCAACTCATCGTCTCTCCGTTGGAAACCCAGGTTGATCTCGCCCAGTTCTGACGGAAACGCGTATTTCACCGCATTGGTCGCCAACTCGTTGACGATGAGACCGATCGAGAGAGCATGATCGGGAAGGATGCTCAGCGGCTCTGTCTTTGTGCTGATCGTGATCTCGGAGTTCTGATCGAGCAGGCTTTTGCGGATCGTACTGCTGATCCCTCTCAGATAGGTATCCATGTTCACGGGACCGAAAGCGCTCGATTGGGCAATCACGTCATACAACTCAGCCACTGCCCGGATGCGGGCCTGCATCGCGTGGTAGCCTCCAACGCAAGGCTCCGCTGCGCGTCGTATTTCGTGCGACACGAAAGACGAAATGATCTGCAGACTGTTTTTGATCCGGTGGGCTAGCTCGGCAGCGAGAATGTCGCGGTGACGATCAAGGATAACGGCCTCTGTTCCATCCTCGAAGGCAACAAGCAGGCGCGTGACATGATTGCCCGGTCGAAACAGTTTGCGCGCGTTGATCTTGAAGACACGCCTGCCAAGTCCGGCGAAATCATCTTCCAGCAACAACCCTTCGACATGTTCGTCGTAAGGAAGAACCCTTTCGAGCAACTCGCTAAGGGCAACAACATTCCACTGGCCGTCCCCGAGCGCGTTGAGCTGGCGTCCGACCACTTGATGCGCCTCAACGCCGAACATCGTCAGGAAGGAACGGCTGGCGAATACGACGCTCATGTCATACTCGAGGATCAGCAACGGATCCCGAACGGTATCGACTATACTCTGTGCGAGAATCCAGTTGCGTTCGGCTTCGATCTTTGCCAGTCGAACATCGGTCACATCGTCAATTGCAAGGATCAGATGGCCCGGCTGATTGCCGTCATCATGCACCTTGCGGGCATTGAGAAGCAGGATCCTGCGGCCAAGTTGAGGGAACACGGTGTCGATTTCAAACGCTTCCACGATCGCGTTCACACCCACGACTTCCTCGAGAAGTTGCTTGATGGCCGAGATGTTCCAGCAACCGTCGTTCAGGTCATAAAGCCTGTGCCCGATCGTGTCGCCGGGCGCAGATCGGAAGCTTGTGTAGAAGCTGCGATTGGCGGCCAGGACAGTGAGATCCGCACTGAGGATCAAAAGCGCGTCGCGCGATGTGTCGATGATGTCCTGAGGCAGGATGTCGTTGAGTGAATTGGCCAAGGGGTCCGCTTTTCTGTGTGGGGACGTGACGACGGCGGACGGCATGTGCACGCCGCGCGCCACGTTGGGCTTTATAGGATTGCGAGCTCCAAGCCATGCCGCCGCTTGCTGACACCAGCCCTGGGAAAGATTGCCTCGCTCAAATCATGATCGCTATAGGGCTTCGGCAAGAACCGGGCGCCAGCGGGAAGCAGGGTCGGTTGAAACCGGCCGGAGGTTACAACGATCGTAACGCTCGGATACATCCGCGCAAACTCTATGGCCAACTCGGTGCCAGACGAGCCATCGGCAAGGTCTATATCCGTAAACAGCAGCGTGATCCCGTCTTCGACCGCCAACACGTCCATGGCCTCCCTCTTCGTGCGAGCCTCCAAAACCTGATAACCGAGTTCGTCCAGCATGTCGGCGGCGATCATCGCAATGAGCGGCTCATCTTCCACCAGCAGGGCAATCTTCACCTGGTTACTCATTCTGTTGTGCTGTCGACGGTTGCGCCTTGCATATGCATGCTGGCAACCTCAGGCACGAGCGTTTTGAAAATGGCATCGTTTGTCGAGCGCCATTTCTCATCGGCCAGCCAGCGGTAATCCTGATCCGGCATAAGCGGTACAGCTTTCACCTGGCTGTTTGAAATACGAAGGAAGAAACTTTTACGCTCCTGGTCAATGAAGAGATAACGGAGCGGCACAACGAGGCTGTCTTTGCCGGCGACAAAGAAACCGCCGGAGGCGACGATGACATAGTCCTGCCGATCTTTTGTTCCGATCACCACATTGCGAACCTCTCCGACGATCATATCGTCCGAGGTGCGCACTTCTGCGCCGACGATCTCGTTGACCAAAAGGCCGGGATCAAGATCATTGATACTGACTAGGGCGTCCTCTCCCGGAGCACCACGGCTCCCCTCTTTCTGCCCGAGGCGATGCCACTGGGGCTCGCCCGCTGCAAGCTGCTGGTCAGCGGCATCTTCGTCGTTAGAGCCCATCTTGCCCAATTCCGGCGACGCAATCAGCTCTCGAATATTGCCCAGTAGCCGCTCGCAATCCTCCACCAGGCCATATCCCCAAAGCAGATAGGCGGCATCCCTGAGTGAACGAAGATCAAGCACAAGGTGGCGATTGCTGGGATCCCGCAATTCTGCGTTTTCCAACACTGCCTCCTCAAGTTGAGCGTCGGAAATGTTGCAGGCAGCAAGGCTCGTGGATGCGCTTAGAATTAGAAGAGTTGCACCAGCCATAGCTGATTTCATGAATATCATAGAGGTCCGATCCGCGGGTGTTGCTAGACTTCGTGTCGACAACCACACTAATCGGAAGGGAGCGCACCGCTGACGCCAGTCCTCGATTGGACAATGGCTTCGACATCGGTTTGTTCCATAATATGGAAACAAAACCGCCTCTGTGCGGCACAAACACCAACACGCCTTGAACGGATGACAGGACTGCCGGCGGACACCCGCGCTCCGTTTCAACGCGATTCTCCCCGGCCGGAACATGCCGACCGGGGAGAGATATCATCAAGCGTTCAGCGATTTCACAAACGGCATGACACGGATGCGCTTGCCGAGCGCTTTGTACGCGGCGTTGGCAACAGCAGGCCCAATGGGCGGAACGCCGGGTTCACCGATGCCCGTCGGAGAATTGGCCGAGGCGAAAATATGCACCTCCACCTGCGGCATGGCATCAATCCTCAGCGGCGTGTAGAGATCGTAGTTTCCCTGGTCCACCTGACCGTCGGTCAAGGTAATCTCCTCACCGAGGATAGCGCCGAGACCGAAGCCGATGCCACCCTCCACCTGAGCCCGGATCTGGTCGGGGTTAATCGCCAGCCCGCAATCGACGGCAGCCACCACACGCTCCACCTTGATACCGCCCGAACCGTCGAGCGACACCTCGGCAATCTGCGCCACCACGGACCCGAAGCTTTCGGCAACCGAAACGCCGCGGAAACGACCTTCCGCTGCCGGCTTGTCCCAGCCCGCCTTCTCGGCGGCAAGCTTCAGGATCGTGGCATGTCGTGATCCAGGGTCCATCATCGACAGACGGTATTCAACGGGATCGCGACCTGCGGCCTCCGCCAGTTCGTCCATGAATGTTTCCACCACGAAGGCCGTGTGGGTCGAGCCGACCGAACGCCACCAAAGCACCGGCACGCCGGTCTGGGTGGTGGTAAGCCCAACCGACTGGTTGGGAATGGCATAAGGCAGATGTACCGCACCTTCCACCGAGGTGGGATCGACGCCGTTCTGGATCATGCCTTCCATCATGCTGCCGGAGACGATCGACTGGCCAACGACGTGGTTGCTCCAGGCAATCAGCTTGCCTTGCTCGTCCAGACCTGCCTTGATGGCGTGCACGTAGGCGGGCCGATAGCGACCGCCTCGCATGTCGTCCTCGCGCGTCCACTGTACCTTGACCGGTGCGCGAAAGCCGAGCGCCTTGGCCACATAGACGGCCTCCACCACGACGTCGCCATCAAACACGGCGCGCCGACCGAAGCTGCCGCCCGTCTTCATCACATGCAGATGCACCTTGTCCGGCGTCACCTCGGCGATACCGGCCGTCAGCGCCTGATAGAGATCGGGAAACTGGTGGCCGCCCCAGACCTCAAGCGTACCATCCTCGTTCTTGCGCGCGACCGCGTTCAACGGCTCCATGGCGGCATGCGCCAGATAGGGAAACTCGAACGTCGCCTCGACCACCTTCGCCGCCTTGGCGAAGGCTGCTGCCACGTCGCCTTCGTTGCGCGCCATGGCTGCCGGCGGTTTGCCTGCGAGGTCGCGATATTCCGCCACGATCTGCTGGGTGCTGCGCTTCTCGGCGGAGTTCTCATCCCATTCCACCGTCACCGCATCACGGCCCTTGAGTGCCGCCCACATATGGTCCCCGACAACCGCGATGCCCCGCGGCGTCTCGACAACGTCGACGACACCTTTCAGCTTCTTCGCTTCTGTCGCATCGAAGGACTTGACCTTGCCGCCAAACACCGGCGGGTGGATCATCACCGCCGTCAGCATGCCAGGAAGCTTGACATCGATCGTATACTGTTCGGTGCCATTGGCCTTGCGGGCGCTATCGTAGCGCTTGAGGCCGGCATTGCCGATCAGCTTCCAGTCCGCCGGCTGCTTGAGGCCGACCTCCGCGGGCACGGTCATGGTCGCGGCACGAGCCGCGAACTCGCCAAAGCCGCCTTGCTTTCCGGAGGCATGCCGGAGCACGCCGTTCTCAGCCGTGATCTCGGCGACCGGGACATTCCATTCCGCGGCAGCCGCGGCCATGAGCATCATGCGCGCCGCCGCACCGGCATTGCGATAGCGATCCCATGACGTCATCATCGAGGTCGAACCGCCGGTGCCCTGGATTGTGCCGCCGAATGCGACATTGCCATAGGACTTCACATCCCCGGCCACACCCTGAACTTCGATGGTGGCGAAATCTGCCTCCAGCTCTTCGGCGACCAATGTCGCCAAGCCGTTGTAGGAGCCCTGCCCCATCTCGAACTGCGACGACAGGACTGTCACCTTTCCGTTCGAATCGATGGTCAGGTACGGCGAGAAGGCGTGTGCTTCGTCTCCAGCGGTCTCGGCGGCCACGGCTGGCGTGATGCCGGCCATGCGGAAGCCAATGGCCAGTCCGGTGCCCGTCGCGACGACACCGAGCAGGAACTGTCGACGCGACGCCTGAACGCGGGTTGCGGGAATGGCGAAAGATTGCATCAGTTTCGGGATCATGGCTCAGGCCTCCAAGCGCTTGGCTGCTTCGTGAATTCCGGCACGGATACGATGGTAGGTGGCGCATCGACAGAGATTGCCGGACATTGCCGCGTCGATGTCGTCGTCGGTCGGCTTAGGATTGCTGGTCAGCAGATCGGTCGCCGACATGATCTGGCCCGACTGGCAATAGCCGCATTGCGGTACGTCCATGTCCGCCCAGACGGTCTGCACCGTCTTTGCGACCTTGCCGTCGAGGCCCTCGATCGTGGTCACGGCCTGACCCTCTATGTCGCCGATGAAAGTCTGGCACGATCGCACGGGTGTGCCGTCCACGAAGACCGTGCAGGCACCGCATTGCGCCATGCCGCAGCCAAACTTGGTGCCGGTCAGGCCGACGAGGTCGCGGATAGCCCAGAGCAGCGGCATGTCCGGCTCTGCCTCGACTGTGTGCTGGGTTCCGTTGATGGTTACAGTCACCATGGTGGTTGTCTCCCTTGGGTTGGGGCGCGGGATGAAGTCGCATAACACCGGCGGACCGGTCCACACGGCCTCTCCAGGCGCAAAACTGCCATGCTAACTTACGCGACAGCTGGCGATTGAGGTAGGCACGATCCTGCCTCATTCTTGCCCGATCGTCTTGAAGTCACGAGGGATGCTGTCGAGCCGCCTCAGCCTCCGACATTGCGCCGGGGGATCTCATTGGAATTCAGAATGGACTTGATATCGCGCAAAGGCGGGTGACCGAACATGCGCCGGTATTCTCGACTGAACTGGGTCGGACTTTCATAGCCAACCCTGAGTGCCGCCGTGGACGCGTCCACCGACTGCGCCAGCATCATCTCCCGCGCATTGTAGAGCCGAAGATGCTTCTGGAATTGCAGCGGGCTCATCGCCGTCATGGCGCGGAAGTGATGATGCAAAGTCGACACGCCCATATTGGCTTTGCCGGCCAGTTCCTCCATCCGCAATGGCTGGGCGTAGTTTTCCCTCAGCCAGGCGATGGCCCGGGCAACCCGGTGCCCGTTGCTGCCAGCGAGCGCCACCCGGCGCAACTGTCCACCCTGGTCGCTCCGCAGCAACCTGTAGAGAATTTCGTTGTGGATGTGATCGGCGAGGAAGGAAAGGTCTCCCGGTGCATGAGCCAAGGAAATCAAGCGCAGCAGGGCATCGAACAGCTCAGGTGTTGCTGTACCCACGGCCACGCCCAAAGCGTGTTGCGGCACATCCGGCATGGCCAGATCATGGTCTGCAATGATGCGCCGGGCTTTCTCAAGATCGAGACGCAGACGCGCCGCCACATAAGGCTTGTCGCAGCTGGCCGCACAGACTTGGCCCGTCAACGGCAATCCGACGGCAATGAGAAAGAAGCTGGATTCGTCATACACCAACGTCTCGCCGCCCACATGCATCTGTTTGCTGCCCTTGATGACCAGAGAAACGCTGGGCTCGTAGACGAGGGAGGCGGGACCGAGAGGCTCGACAACTCGATACAAATCGAGATTCGGGATAGGATGCTGATATGTCGTTCCATCCCAGGCAAGCGTCGACAACCGCTCGAGAATCTGCTCGCGGATGGCTTCGGTTGCATGGCGCATTGCCTGACGCTCGCGGACCAATTCATTCATGAAAACCCCTCCTGGAGACTGCGCCATATCGCGCGACAGCCCGCAAGTCTTATCACTTTTTCTTGAATGCCAGAGAATCAGGCAAGAATGACGCAGGATCGGACTAACAGCATTTCATGCGGTCGCCTATCTGTCGGGGGCACCGCTAAACTCGCCAAGGATAGATTCTGATATGCAAAACCCTTCAGCTGCCGCAACCGTATTGCTTGCCTGCCTGCTCCTCTGTCCCGGTCTGGCCGCTGCGGCGGGCGACGTTGCGAGAGGACAAACCCTGTTTGGCCGCTGCAGCGCATGTCACTCCGTGGATGGAAGCAAGAAAATCGGCCCAACGCTTCAGGGCATTTCCGGCCGCAACGCCGGGGCGGTGGAAGAAGCCCGCTACTCCAAGGCACTCTCACAATCGAACATCCGATGGGACGAAACAAGTCTCGACGCCTATCTCGAAGCGCCGGCGAAACTCGTGCGTGGCACCACGATGACGATACGGACAGCCAAACCAGAGGACCGGGCGGACCTGATAGCCTACCTGAAGTCGCTGCAATGAGCGTATAGGCTGTAACAGAAGAGTGTCGCTCGAGATTGCCCGGTGACAAAAACCCCTTAAACGCAAAAACCGCCCCCATCAGATGGGAGCGGTTTGTATATGTGTAATTTTGGTTGCGGGGGCAGGATTTGAACCTGCGGCCTTCAGGTTATGAGCCTGACGAGCTACCGGGCTGCTCCACCCCGCGTTATAAGGTTTTGCCGAAGGCAAATACCGACCGGGTAAATCCGTTTGGGATTTACGCGTATTGGCGAGCAAATCCTTTAGGATTTGTCTCGGGTAAGGGACGCACTGTTTCTGCGACAAGCAGAAGGACCGCTTTGAGGGCGGCCCTATGATTTCGGCAGGGCCGACGATGGAATGAGAAGATACGGTATTTTGTGTTTAAACACCTTCTATATTGCCATTAGCAGACCTGGCAGCGACCTACTCTCCCGCGTCTTGAGACGAAGTACCATTGGCGCAGGGGCGTTTCACGGCCGTGTTCGGAATGGGAACGGGTGCAGCCACCCCGCAATAACCACCAGGTCAGCTAAGGGCAATATAGTGAGAAGCTGGTAAAGGTCTTTGGACCTCGTTTTTTTGAACACGTTTTTGCATCATCGACCGCCTTTGGCGGTCTGATGAACATTGATCAATGAGAACGATCAAGCCAATCGAGCTATTAGTACCGGTAAGCTTCACTCATTACTGAGCTTCCACACCCGGCCTATCAACGTGGTAGTCTTCCACGGCTCTGATAGGGAATACTCGTTTTCAGGTTGGTTTCCCGCTTAGATGCCTTCAGCGGTTATCCATTCCATATATAGCTACCCTGCTATGCCGTTGGCACGACAACAGGTCCACCAGAGATATGTCCATCCCGGTCCTCTCGTACTAGGGACAGATCCTGTCAATATTCCTACACCCACGGCAGATAGGGACCGAACTGTCTCACGACGTTCTGAACCCAGCTCACGTACCGCTTTAATTGGCGAACAGCCAAACCCTTGGGACCTGCTCCAGCCCCAGGATGCGATGAGCCGACATCGAGGTGCCAAACAACCCCGTCGATATGGACTCTTGGGGGTCATCAGCCTGTTATCCCCGGCGTACCTTTTATCCGTTGAGCGATGGCCCTTCCACGCGGGACCACCGGATCACTATGACCGACTTTCGTCTCTGCTCGACTTGTCAGTCTCGCAGTCAGGCGGGCTTATGCCATTGCACTCGACGACCGATTTCCGACCGGTCTGAGCCCACCATCGCGCGCCTCCGTTACTCTTTCGGAGGCGACCGCCCCAGTCAAACTACCCACCATACACTGTCCCGGATCCGGATAACGGACCGCGGTTAGACATCCATGACGATAAGGGTGGTATTTCAAGGATGGCTCCACTCAAACTGGCGTCCAAGCTTCAAAGCCTACCACCTATCCTACACATGCCGACACGAATGCCAGTGTAAAGCTATAGTAAAGGTGCACGGGGTCTTTCCGTCTGACCGCAGGAACCCCGCATCTTCACGGGGAATTCAATTTCACTGAGTCTATGCTGGAGACAGCGGGGAAGTCGTTACGCCATTCGTGCAGGTCGGAACTTACCCGACAAGGAATTTCGCTACCTTAGGACCGTTATAGTTACGGCCGCCGTTTACTGGGGCTTCAGTTCAAAGCTTGCACCTCTCCCTTTAACCTTCCAGCACCGGGCAGGCGTCAGACCCTATACGTCGTCTTGCGACTTCGCAGAGCCCTGTGTTTTTGATAAACAGTCGCTACCCCCTGGTCTGTGCCACCCCATCTCACTTGCGTAAAATGGGGTCACGCTTCTTCCGAAGTTACGCGTGCAATTTGCCGAGTTCCTTCAGCATAGTTCTCTCAAGCGCCTTGGTATACTCTACCTGACCACCTGTGTCGGTTTCGGGTACGGTCTATAGGGTGGAGCTATTTCCTGGAACCGCTCCACCGCACATTCAAT